>CBDAPQ010000009.1:0-10511 GCA_965198485.1 Beijerinckiaceae bacterium | reverse complement strand
GCATCGTTTTCGCGAAGGCCTGCGCTGGCGTGCGCTGCCTGACGCATACGGGCCCCGCACGACCGTGTTCAACCGCTTCAACCGGTGGAGCCAGCGCGGCTTGTGGCAGGAGCTGTTCGCAGCCCTCGTCGCCTGCGAGGACCCGCCCCGGGTCGCCATGGTCGACAGCACCTCCGTGCGCGCCCATCGCGCCGCCGCGGGCGGCAAAGGGGGGACCAGAACCAGGCGATCGGGCGGTCGCGCGGCGGACGGACAACCAAGATCCACGCGATCGCCGACCAGGAGGGTCGGATCGCAGCGATCCTGCTGACGCCAGGGCAGGCTGCCGACGTCAACGGCGCACGCACCCTGCTCGCCGCGATCCCGGCGCCCGAAGACCTGATCGCCGACAAGGCCTACGACGCCGACGATCTCCGGGCGTTTCTCATCCGGCAAGGCACGCGGCCGGTGATCTCGCCGATGCCGAACCGCTGCGCCATCCCGCCCTTCGACGTCATCGCCTACCGGCAGCGCAACCTGATCGAGCGCGCGTTCTGCAGGCTCAAGGACTGGCGGGCAATCGCCACCCGCTACGACAAGACCGCCCGCAATTTCCTCGCCGGGATCTGCCTCGCCGCCGCGCTCATCTGGTGGATCAAATGAGTCCACAGCCTAGCGCTCACGCCCGAAGGGCGCGAGCTGCACGAACGCGCGGTCAGACTGCTGCGTGATGCGGAAGAGATCGAGCAAGTAGCTCTATCTGCGCGCTCAGAGCCATCCGGCTTGCTGCGGATCGCGGCGCCGCTGCCGATCGGCGTCCACGTCATCGCGCCGAGCTTGCCAGCGTTCCGCATGCGCTATCCCAACGTCACGATCGATCTGCGGCTGAACGACGAGGTCATCGACATCATCGCGGAGAGAATCGATGTCGCCGTACGGATCGGCGAGCTCGCGGACTCCCAGCTGCTGTCGCGTCGACTCGCGCCATATCGGCTCTGTGCCTTCGCATCACCTGCCTATCTGGCCAACCATGGCATTCCGATGCACCCCGACGACTTGGAGGCGCATCAAACCGTCAACTTCCGCTACCAGAATACGGGCCAGGTCTTTCGCTGGCCTTTTTCGATCGGCGGTCGCGCCACCGAAATTGTGCCGCCCTCCGGCGTTGTGGTTGACGTGAGCGACGCGCTCGTTGCGACACTTGCGGCCGGTGGCGGCATCGGCGTCAGCGCGACCTTCATAACGGCGCCCTACGTGGCGCGCGGTGAACTGGTCCCGGTACTGGCCGAGTTTGCAGTCGAGCGGCAGAACATCACCGCGCTTTGGCCGGAAAGTCGGAACGCAAACCCGGCTGTGCGTGCCTTTCTGACTCACCTGCAAAGTCTCTTCCAGGAGCGGATGGTCACAGAGGCGGCGACATGACCGGACTTAGAAAGCGCATTGTCTATCAATGAATACTAAGCGCCGACTTGCTACCTTGCCGTGTAACCGCCGTCGACCGCCAGTATAGCCCCGTTGATAAAGGCTGCTTCTTCTGACAGTAGCCATCTGACGGCGTATCCGACGTCGTCGGGCTTGCCGAAGCGGCCGATCGAATGCCGTTCCAGGGCGGCGGCATAGTGATCCTTGAAGCCTGGTTCATCCTTGAGTCGATCGATCATCGCGGTCTCGATCAGTCCCGGCAGGACGGCGTTCACCCGCACGCCGGTCTCGCGTGCCTCGCTGGAGGCGCCGCGCGTGGCGCCGATGACCGCGTGCTTGGCGGCCACATACTCCGTGGCGTGCGGGATGGCGACCAGCCCGTTCATCGAGGAATTATTGACGATGGCGCCCCCACCCGTCTTCCGCATCGCCTCGATCTCATACCGCATGCACAGGAAGACGCCCGTCACGTCGACATCGAACACAGCATTCCAGTCCTTCGACGTCAGGTCGGGCACCAGCTTGTTGTGCATCTCGATGCCGGCGTTGTTGAACGCGCCGTCCAACCTGCCAAACTCCGAAACGGTACGGTCGACCAGAGCCGCCACCTCCGCCTCCTTGGAGACGTCGGCGGCTACAGCGATCGCCGCGCCGCCGGCCTGCCGAATATCATCGACGGCATCAGAGAGGCGGTCGTTCTCACGCCCGCTGACGACGACCTTGGCGTCGGCCTGAGCAAGAAGTCGCGCAGTGGCGAGCCCGATCCCCGATCCTGCGCCGGTGACGATGATGACCTTGTCCTTGAGCATGACCGCTTCCCGTCAGAGTGAGTGAGCCACGCTTTGCTTGGGCTTGACGTCGGTGACGAGCTTGACGTCGTCCATCACCCGCTTGGTCTCCGGCGAGGACAAGGCGGCCTTCATTGCAGCCTCATCGCGGAACACGCACGGGCAGATGGCGATCAGGCCGCCTCCGTCGCCAGACGGGAAAAAGGCCGCGGCGGATATCAGGCCGTGGGGGCCCCAACATTCGCGGACGAGCGGGAGATGAACGTTGATCCAGTGGTCGCGATTGAACGGCGTGTGAGCGTCGCCGGCATAGGTGACATACATCGTAATCATGAGGTCTCTCCAGTCAGTCAGTCGAAGTCGGTGGCAATGGCGACGTCGCGCCACGCGTCGATGCTTTCTCGGAACGAACGCAGCTTTTTGTCGGCTATGTCGTAGGCGATCGGGCCAAGCGGCAGATGCAGCGGAGGATCCTGCGCATCGACGGCCTTGAGGACCACGGCGGCAGCCTTGTCCGGATCGCCGGCTTGTTGGCCGTTGTTGCTGTCGCGGTAGTGCCGCAGCTTGCCTGAAGTCTCGGCATAGGCCTCGATCTCCTGCCTGGCGGTCGTGATAGATCGACCCAGGAACTCCGTACGGAAAGGTCCCGGTTCTACGATGATGACGGATACGCCCACCGGCTTCAGCTCCCGCGCGAGGGCTTCGGACAGGCCTTCGACCGCAAACTTGGTGGCGTTGTAATATCCGTAGCCGGCCGCCCCTGCGATGCCGGCGCCGGATGAAAAGTTGACCACCCGGCTGCCTTGCCGTTTCCTCAAGGCTGGTAGGGCGGCTCGCGTCGTCTCGATCAAGCCGAAGACGTTGGTGTCGAAAATTGGCCTGTACTCCTCCGGCGTAGCCTCCTCAACGGCGCCGATGAAGCCGAAGCCTGCGTTGTTCACGAGGACGTCCAAGCCGCCGAATGCGCTCTCCGCGAGCTGAACGGCTGCGGCGGCCGAGCCTTTCTCCGTCACGTCGAGCGCGGCTGTCTTGACGGTCTCGGGATGCGCGGCGGATAACTGCTGAAGTTCGTCGACCTTCCTGGCCGTTGCGATCAGATTGTCTCCGCGTGCGGCGACAGCGGCAGCTAGACGTTTGCCGAAGCCACTTGAGCAGCCCGTGATGAGCCATGTCTTGCTCATGATGATCTCTGCCACTTCATGAAAGGTCATTTCTCCTGGCGAGTTGGGTGACCGACCCTCAGGCCGGGTATTCCTCCTCGCTTTGCACGTCGAATGCGTTCAGCGTGATCGACACCTGAGCATAGAGGCCGACCCAGAGGACCAATTCGTTCAGGCCGCCTTGGCCGAACCGATCCCGCGCCGCCTTGTAGACGGCGCCGGGCAGCACACCGCCCGTCAACAGAGCGGAGGCCACGTCGTAGGCGACTGCCTCGTCGGGTGTGAGGTCAACGGGGCGTTGCCCTGCGGCGAGGGCGGCGACCTTGCCGGGCGCCATGCCTTCCCGTTCCGCGGTGGCGGCGTGAGCGTAGAGCTCATAGGCCGCCTTGTAGAAGGCGCCCGTCACCAGGATCGCGACCTGCTTGGCTGAGCCGGGAAGACGCTTCAGGGCGGAGATCGCCTCGACTTGGTCGTAATGAGCTTGGCCGACCGGCGGCTCGTAAAGGAACACGCCCCAAGGGCCGAGCAGGGCGCCGTGGTCGTTGCGGGTCTTGAAGGCGGTGAACCCACCATGCTCGATTTGCTTCAGCGCGCGGTCGTAGAAGGCGCGCTGCTCGTCGTTCAATCGGTCCGGTGGAAGCAGCGGGAGGCGCATCGGTCTTCTCCTCAGGCCATGAGCAGGCGGTCGGGGGTGATCGGCAGCTCGCGCATCCGCTTGCCGGTCGCGTGCCACACGGCATTGGCGATGGCGGGCGCTACGCCGCACAGGCCGAGCTCGGCCCCGCCCTTGGTCCCCAGCGGATTGAGGATGTCGTCGCGGGCCTCGACGAACAGGGCGTCGAGCTCGTGGACGTCGGCGTTCACCGGCACGAGGTATTCGGCGATGGTCCCGTTGGCGACACGGCCGAGGCGATCGTCCCACTCGACCTCCTCCAAGAGCGCCATGCCGATGCCGCCGACCATGCCGCCGATCGCCTGGCTGTGCGCGAGCTTGGGATTGACCACGCGGCCGATATCGTAGGCGCCGATCAGGCGGGGGACCCGGACGGTGCAGAGGTCGGGGTCGACGCGGGCCTCGGCGAACACCGCGCCGAAGCCGTTCATCGCATATTTCTTCTTGTTGGCCTCGTCAGGCTCCGCGCTTCCATCCGCGGTCAGGCTGTTCCTCCCGGCCCGGCGCAGCACCGACGCGCCGTCTTGCGGATCCATGCCGTGGTCTGCGGCAAGCGCGGCGAGCTTCGCCTTCAGCGCCGCACAGGCCGCCTGCATCGCTGGACCGACGCTGGAAATGGTCGTGGAGCCGCCATGCTCCTTGGCCTTGGGAAAGCTTGAGTCGCCCAGCTCGAAGCGGACGCGCGCCACGGGCAGGCCGAGCGCGTCCGCGGCGACCTGGGTAACCGAGGTATAGGTGCCCGGGCCCATGTCGGTGGTAGCGCAGCGCACTTCCGCATGGCCGTCCGCGAACAGCGTCGCCGAGGCGGAGGTCGGGTAGCGCTCGGCCGGGTAGATGGCAGTGGCCATGCCGTAGCCGACCAGGTCGCGCCCGTTGCGCATCGTCCGGGGCTTGGGCTCGCGGCGGCTCCACCCGAAGCGTTTAGCGCCTTCAGCGTAGCACTCGCGCAACCGCTTCGAGGTCCAGGGCAGGTCCTTCATCGGGTCGCGCTCCGCGTAATTGCGCAAGCGCAGTTCGATCGGGTCGAGCCCGACCCGCTCGGCAAGCTCGTCCATGGCGATCTCCTGCGCGATCAGCCCCGTCGCCCAGCCTGGCCCCCGCATCGGGCAGGGCGAATTGACGTTCATGCGAACCAGTTTGTACCGGGTCAGCCGGTCGGGGCAGGCGTAGGTCGCGGCGGCCGGCCCGAGCGCCGGTTCGGCGAACTCCTCGTAGGTCGAGGTCTGGCCCACAACCTCGTGCATCATGGCGGTGAGCCGCCCGTCGCGTTCCGCGCCGAGCTGGACGCGCTGTTCGGCCATCCCGCGCGCGCCGACATAGGTAAACATCTGCCGCCGGGTCAGCTCCAGGCGCACCGGACGGCCGAGGCGCCGCGCCGCCATCGCCGCCAGGGTGACATGCGGCCAGGTACGCAGCACCGAGCCGAACGCGCCGCCGACATACGGGTTGATGACGCGGACGCGGTCGGGCGCGATGCCGAAGCGGCGGGCGATCTCGTCGCGCTCGTTCTGCACCCATTGCGACTTGCTCCACAGGGTGAGCCGGTCGCCCTGCCACTGCGCGACCGTGGCGTTCAGCTCCATCGGGTGATGCTGCTCGCGGCCGTTGCGGTAGGTGCCGTCGATGCGCACCGCCGCGCGGGCGAGCGCGGCTTCGGCGTCGCCCTTTCGGGTCTCGGGTCCCCGATTCTTCTTGGCCGCCGCCTCGGAGGTCGGCTCGGCGAGCGCGGGATCGAAGCGGGTGCGCGCCGCCGGGTCGGTGATGTAGGTCGCACGGATCAGCGAGGCGCCGTGTTCGGCCTGCGCCTGTGTCGTCGCCACGACCACCGCGATGGGTTGACCGCTGAAGCGCACCTGCGGCCCATTGAGCACTCGCAGCTGGTCGCCTGAGACGGGGTCCACCGCCGGCCGCTCCTCCGGCGTCTGATAGGGCAGCCTGTCCGCGTTGAGGTGGGTCAGCACCAGGAGGACGCCGGGAGCCCGCTCGGCGCGGCCGACGTCGATCGCCGTGATCTCGCCGGCCGCAATCGTGCTGTCGGCGGTGGCGGCATAGACGAGGCCGTCGGGATGGAACTCGGCCGCATAGCGCGCCCGACCCGTGACCTTGTCGGGCCCGTCAACCCGGCTCAGCGGCGCCCCGATCGCACTCATGCAAGCCCTCCGGTCTCTTCGAGCGCCCGCGTCACGGTGCGCCTGATCAGCTCGACCTTGTAGAGGTTGCGTCCGCGTGGGACCGCCCCCTCCGCCGCCAGCGCGGCCGCCCGCCGCGCCAGCTCTGGCGTCAGCTCGCGTCCGCGCAGCGCAGTCTCCACCTGCGGCAGCCGCCGGGGCGTGGTGGCCACGCCGCCGACCGCGATCCGGGCGTCGCGCACGGTCTGGCCGTCTAGGTCGAGCGCGACGGCCGCCGAGGCGATAGACCACTCGAAGCTCGCCCGGTCTCGGACCTTCAAATAGTGCGAGCGCCAGCCGCGTCGGTCCGCAGGCAGGTCGATGGCGGTGATCAGCTCGCCCGCCGCAAGCTGCGTCTCGATCTCCGGCGTTGCGCCCGGCGGCCGGTGCAGGTCGGTCATGGCGATTACGCGCTCTCCCTGCGCCCCGGCGATCGTCACGGTCGCATCAAGCGCGGCGAGCGCATTGGCGAAGTCGCCGGCGTAAGTCGCGATGCAGTGCTCGCCGCCGCCGAGAATGGCGTGGAAGCGGTTTTGCCCCTCGATCGCCGGACAGCCGCTGCCCGGTTCGCGCTTGTTGCAGGACGAACCGGGATCGCGGAAGTAGCCGCAGCGCGTGCGCTGCAGCAGGTTGCCTCCCAGTGTCGCGAGGTTTCGCACTTGTGCCGAGGCGCTGGCGAGGAGGGCTTCGGAGACAACGGGATAACGGTCCCGCACCAAGGGGTGCGCAGCTGCGTCGCTCATCCGCACCAGCGCGCCCAGCCGCACGGAGCCGCCGCGGTCTTCAATCCGGTCGAGCCCCGGCACGCCGGTGATGTCGACGACGCGGTCGGGGTTGCGCAGCCCCTCTCGCATGAGCTGGACCATGTCGGTGCCGCCGGCGAAGAAGTCCGCACCGGGCTCGCGCGCACCGTCGGAGCGATGGCGCGCGCGGGTGGCGACGGCGGCCGCGACGCTCGGAGAGCGTTCGTAGACGAAGGGCGTCACGAGCTCTGCTCCGCCGCCTGGCGCACGGCGGCGACGATGTTGGAGTAGGCGCCGCAGCGGCAGAGATTGCCGCTCATCCATTCGCGGACCTCATCGTCGGAGCCGGCATGGCCCTCCGCGATGCACGCCGCCCCGCTCATGATCTGGCCCGGGGTGCAGTAGCCGCACTGGAAGCCGTCGTGCTCGATGAAGGCAGCCTGCAGCGGGTGCAGCTCGCCACCTTGTGCGAGACCCTCGATGGTGGTGATCGCCCGTCCCTGCGCCATGACGGCCAGCACCAGGCAGGACGTCACCCGCCGCCCATCCATGTGCACCGTGCAAGCGCCGCAGTGGCCCAGGCCGCAGCCCTTCTTCGTGCCAGTCAACTGCAGGTGGTCGCGAAGCGCCTCTAGCAGCGTGGTGTGCGCGTCCAGGTCCGCCAGCCGGTGTTCGCGGCCGTTGACGCTCAGCGTCACCTCCCCGGTGCGGCAGTCGGACGGCGCCGCAGAAGCCTGTGCGCCTAACAATATATCGCCGGCCATCGCCACGCCCCCCACCATCAAAGACGAAGCCACGACCTCACGCCTAGTCAGGTCCGGCCCGATTACGCTGTCGACCCTCTTCGCGCGGTCCGCCTCATGCGCCATCTTCCAATTGCTCCAACCAGGCGAGGACCGGCTGCAGCGCCGCGTCCGAATTCTTCTCGTAGATGAGGCCGTGGCCGTTGCCGGTAACGCCGTGGTCGGTGAGCCGGATCAGCTCCGCCGCCGCGCCGCCGGCTTTCAGCGTATCGACGATCGGCGGACTGGCGGGCGCGAAGGACGAGGTCTCCCCGATCACAGCGGCGATGGGTAGACCCGCGAGCGCGGGCAGTGTCAGTGCGCCGGGGGCGGCCGCCTCGACGTCCTCCGGCGACTTGGGCGCGGGTTCATAGGCGAGCGGCGACGCCGTCAAACCCCATGTGAGCTTTCCGATATTGGGGATGTCCGCAAACGGCGGCCCCATGGGTTCCACCGCGACAATGGCCTTGACCAGGCCCGGTCGCCGGTCTGCGACAAGCCAACCGACGGGGCCGGACGCCGAGTGCGTCAAGAGCACTGCGGGCCCGATCCGATCCAGCAGCTTGGCGAGTCGATCGGCCTCCATGTCCTCGGAGAAGGCCAGGTCGGCGGGCAATGGACCGTACCCGGCAATGAAGGCATCCATGGCCGCGTCGTCGGAAGCGTCGAACGGCCACTGCGTGTGGCGGCCCTCGGGATCTTCCGGAAAGTAAATCTTGCGGCCACCCTCGTAGGAGAACGGCGGCCCCATCTCCCCCATCGTCTTCGTGTGGAAGGGCGACCGGCCTTGACCAGGTCGATCAACTACCAGGACGGCGTAGCCCGCCTCGACAAGCCGCTCGGCCCAGCCCGGGCGACCGTCGGGCGTATCCCGCCATTCGGTGCCTTGGTATCCGCCGCCGTGGACGAGTACGATCGGCCATGGATGTGTCACCTCTTCGGGCGCCTCCCACTCTGCAAAGAGCGGCCCGCGCTGGTAGGTCTGCCCGTCAATTGCGACTCGCTCGCCCGGTATCCAAAAAGACCCGCGACGCGCCAGCCTGGGTTGGACGTCTTTCCAGAACTGGCGGGTAGTATCCGGGTTCACCGCAGTGCTCCGAAGCGCGCCGGGGTTTCCTCCCTGCGCGACCAGGGTTCCGATAGTGGCGAGGTCAGCCGACCGAAGACCGCACTCGCACCAGTGTTGATTTCCGACAGCCTTTCTGCAGACAACCCTTCAGCGTCGTCGAGCCTTCGAGTGAAGGTCTTGGACACAGCGGTGGACGCGTACGGATAGTCGGTGCCGTAGAGGATATGGCCTGGCTTCGCGAAGGCGAGCAGGCTCGGCAGGCCGCTCGGCGCGACTAACGCGGTGTCAAAATAGAACCGCTGCATCTCCGCCATCAGCGACTCGGCCGAACGGTTGGGGTGCAGCGAAGCGGTAAGCTCCGCAAAGCGGCTCGCGGCGTACGGGAGGAAGCCGCCGCCGTGGGAGAGGATGATTTTGATGTTGTTAAAGCGGGTCATATGACCCGAAATGACGAGCTGCAGCGCGGCCCGCGTCGTATCGGCCGGATAGTCCTCAATCGGTCCGGGTAGGCCGGGTAGCACAGTGGCTTCAGGCGTGGTCGGGTGAATGAACACGACCGCAGACCGGCGGTCCAGTTCCTCCCAGATCGGCAGAAAACGGTCATCGCCGAGGTAGACGTGGTCGAAGTTGCTGTGCAGGCAGACGCCGTCGACGCCGAGCTCTTCATAGCCGCGGCGGATTTCGGCCAAGCCGGCTTGGACGTCGGGCAGCGCCAGGGTAGCGAGATAGCCGAATCGGTCGGGATGGCCGCTCACGAGTTCGGCGCCGTAGTCGTTCACGCGGCGAGCGATGTCGATCCGGTCGGCGCCTTTCCAGCCCTCGATCCCAGGCGCGGTGAGCGAGAGCATGCTGACCGCAATCCCCTCCTCGTCCATGAAGCCTAGCAGTTGCTCCGGCGACCACTCCGGCGCGCCCCATCCGGACGGATCGCCGCCATGTTTGGGCAGGTCGCGAGCCCAGAACGGCGGCACGAGATGCGTATGGACATCGATGCGATTGGAGCTCACCGGTAGGTCCTCCACTTACTAAGCCGCTACAACGACGCAGCGATCCGCTGACGAGGGGTCAACCAAGGCTCGGTCGGCCTGCCTGCAGATCCCACCACATAACACACTTCTGGCCCGATTGTTCCGTAATTCCTCTGGGCCGCTTGGAGGGAGCGATTCGGGGGCACCAGACAGGTTCTGACTGGCTATAGGCGTGCAGGTTGACCGTCGGCACGCGCCTCCCTACCTCCTCTCGTATGTCAAGCAATGCGCTGACGCGCGTCTGGTGCGTGCGGCGATTCAGAGTGGTGTTCTGATGGCGAGGACGGGTCGTCCCCGCGGTTTCAGTCGGGATCAAGCCGTCGAGCAGGCAATGCACCTGTTCTGGCGACACGGCTACGAAGCCACCTCGCTCGCCCAGCTTCGAGAGGCGATGGGCGGCATATCCACGGCGAGCTTCTATGCTGCGTTCGAGTCCAAGGAAGCGCTGTTTCGCGAAACCCTGGCGCTTTACGTTAAAACCTACGGGACGTGTCTGGCGCCGCTATTCGATCCCGCCATGTCGCCCCGCGCGGCGCTGGAGCAGTCGCTCCGGGCCTCGGTCGACATGCAGACCTGCAGTGACCACCCGCTGGGTTGCCTCGTCTGCTCATCGACAATGAGCTGCTCGCCGGAAGCGGTCGAGGTGCAGCGTTTCGTGGCGGATGTCCGCGCGGCCAATCTTGCGGCGATACGCGGCTG
>CBDAPQ010000008.1:0-9511 GCA_965198485.1 Beijerinckiaceae bacterium | reverse complement strand
CCAGCCGGTCGCCGACTTCATCCCCGCCTTCGCCGATCTCCACGTGCTGGGCGCCGACGGCGTGCGCGCCCCGGCGCTCATGCCTCCCACCATCCAGGATCTGCTGCGCCACACTGCCGGGCTCGCCTACGCCTACCTCGGCGACAGTCCGGCGCAGCGCGCGCTGGCCGCCGACGGCTTTGTCCGCGAGGACCTCGACAACGGGGCTTTCGCCGAACGCCTCGCCGCGCTGCCGCTGGAGCACCAGCCCGGCACGGTCTGGCACTATTCCCACGCCACCGACGTGCTCGGCCGCGTGCTGGAGGTCGCCGCCGGCGCGCCCAGCTTGCAGGCCGTGCTCGACGACGCGCTGCTGGGCCCGCTCGGCATGGGCGAGACGCTGTTCCGCCTGCCGCGATCCGAGGCTAGCCGGGTGGCCGAGCCGCTGCCGCAGGCGCCGGGGCAGCGGCCGATCTTCGGTGACCCCTGCGCGCCGCACCGCGGCCAGCGCGGCAACGGCGGCCTGGTCTCGACGATGGCGGATTACGCCCGCTTTCTGCGCATGATGCTCGACGAGGGCCGGAACGACGGCGCGCGGCTGCTGGCTCCGGCCACGGTGCGGCTGATGACGGCCGACCATCTCGGCCCCCTGGGGCGCGGCGCCTACTACCCGCCGGGGCCAGGCTACGGCTTCGGGCTTGGCGTCGCCGTGCGGCTGGTACCGGGCGAGGCGCCGTTCCCTGGCTCGGTCGGGGACTGGTGGTGGAGCGGCGTCGGCGGCACCTATGCCTGGGTCGACCCCGCGGCGGGGTACTTCGCCATCCTGATGATGCAGACGAGCTCGGCGGAACAGCGCCAGCACTACAGGACTTTGGCGAGGGGGATGGTCTACGCGGCGCTGGAGGGTTGACCAGAACAGCATTCTGCCAAGTCGTCTTGTCAGCTCGAAAACTACAGCCTGTTGTAACGTTCGTAATGTCCAGCTAGCTAGGCTCAGGCAGGAGGACCGCCACTATCGCCCATGGTCTGCGCAATAGGTCGCAAACCGCGTTTGAGAAGCAGACATTGCTTCCCACTATAATTTGGCGGTAGGTGCTTGGCAAATGACAGCTCAATCTGTGCGTCTTCGTCGTGACATCGTCGTCGTGACCGGAGCTTCTACTGGGATCGGTGCCGCAACCGCCCGCGAACTCGCCGGGCGCGGTTTTCACGTCCTGGCCGGCATTCGCCGAGGCGCGGACGCCGAGGCGCTTCAGGCGACGAACCTGGAGCCGGTCGCGCTCGACATCACCAACGAGGCCGAGATTGCTGCGCTCGTAAAGCGCATCACGGACGACCCTGAGCAGTGTCCCTTACGCGCCCTGGTCAATAATGCCGGCATCGGGGCCAACGCGCCCGTGGAAGTGCTGCCGTTGCCTGAGTGGCGCCGGCTGTTCGAAGTCAACTTCTTCGGCCATGTCGCGATGACGCAAGCGTTGTTGCCCGCGCTCATCGAGAACCGTGGGACGGTCGTCAACATCTCCTCCGTCGGCGGCAAGATGGCCATGGCAACCTACGGCCCCTACGCGAGCACGAAGTTCGCGCTCGAAGCCGTCAGCGACTCCTTGCGCCGGGAAGTCGAGCCGCTTGGCGTTAAGGTGGTCGTGGTCGAACCCGGCGCGATTGTTTCCGAAATGTCCGGGCGTGTTGGCGTTACGGCCGAGCGTATGACGAGCGGAATGACCTCCGAACAGCGCGGTCGCTACAGCACGCTTATTCAGGCCGTAGTTGCGCAGGCCGAGGCGGCTATTGCCAAGGGGTTGCCGGCCGAGGCGGCAGGTCGGGTCATCGCCGACGCAATCACCAGCAAGCGGCCTCATACTCGCTACACTGTCAGTCGTGAGGCAGCCATCATCGTCCGGCTTGCTCGATACCTATCGGACCGAAGGCTTGACAGCCTTCTCGCCCGCGGTCTCAAGCCCTACTTTTCCAAAAGTTTGAAGACGAGGTAAGCGCGAAGGGGTTCGTGCCAGCTTAATTTCGGTTGCACTCTAGATTGTCATTGCACCCCAGTGTTCTCAGTCGCTTACGCTAGGCTCGCCTCTGCCGCTTTTATCGCCTCCCGTCTCGATCCTACCTGACGTTGTCGGTCCACCGTGCGCCCTCGGGCCGCCGCGCGGTCGAGGGTTTCGTTTGCGGACTGGATCAGGCCCTTGCGTTCCGCCAGTCTGAGCCAATCGCCGGTCGTGATCGCGTAGGCCCGCTCCGGAAGGATGATGGTTCGCTTCTCGAGATCCCTGTCTTCGAAGATCAGGAACAGGTGACGCGACGGGTGATACTCGGCCGTCGTCGCGAGGACTTCCAAGGCCGCCGCCTCGCCCATTCCCCTGATCGGTCTGCCATCGCTGAGGCGCTGCAATTGGTCCTGCCCGATCTCCGTCGGACGGATCGAGACCTGTTCGTCGTTGCGGGCGATCCACTCGATCAGCTCCGAAGCGCCCGGCGCGCTTTCGAAACGCGTCGCTTCAACCCAGACCGCATCCGGGATGACGACCCGCAAGCCGGGTGCCGTGAGCGCGTGAAGCTGGTCGCCCAGCGCCAGGGTGATCAAGGGCGAGATGTCGGTGACGATCAGGTCGTCCGTCGTCCTCGAGACGGTCACGCTTTCAGCACCGCGGCCAGCCTCTCCAACCCCGCCCGGCGCGTCTCCACGTTCGGGCCAACCATATTGGCAAGCGGTGGACGCTCGCCGAGCTCGGCGAGATCGGAGAGGAGCTCGATCATGCTTGAATGGCCGGCGCGGCGGAGTTCGTGGATCGACATTTCACCGCGCACGTAGCGGAGCGCGAGCGCCCGACGCGCGGCGATGTCCAAGCCGTCCTCCTTCGTTATTCTCGCCATCTCGCGGCTTCCGGCTGTGATCGCTTCTCATTCCGGGGAGGCGCACCCCGTACCACGAATCCTCCCTGAATGAGCAACGGCGGCCTGGTCCCGACAAGGGCGGATTACGTCCGCTTTCGGTGCATGTTGACGGGGTGCGGGAGGAGCCGGTCGCTGACCGGAAGCGCCGACCTTGGTTCGCACCTCGAGCAATATGTCACCGACCTCGTCCGCCACGGCCGCTACCATTCGCGAAGCGACGCGCTGCGGTAAGCCGACTGATCGAGAGCCTCGCCGCCCTTGATGCCTCCTTGGCGGGAGCCTGGCCGATGCCGAAGCCGGCCGAGTCAAACCCGCCGACGAAGGGCTTGCTCGCCTGACGAGCGAACATGGAAAGCAGGCGAAGGCGCAGGCGTCGGCGGCCGGTCGACACGCCGCAGGACTTTGCTCTGATGCCGGGACCAAGGGGCTACCTGGTACGATGCCCGTCTTCAGCCCCGGGGTTGCTTGCCGTCAGCTCGCAATGACGCAAAATTGTAGTCGGCTACTGCTCGTCGAGAGGGTCCACCGCGCGCGGCGGGCGCCGCGTGTAGCCGCCGTCGTCGCCGCCGCCCTGGTCGAGGTCCATGTTGTCGTCGCGCTGCCGGCGCGAGGCGCGGCGCGGGGCGGGGGCGTCGTCGCCGCTGTCCTTGTAGCCGGCCTCGGAGGTGCCGGCGAGGCGGGTGGCGAAATAGGCGATGGTGCGCGAATACACCTTGCTCTTGTTCCACTCCTGGATCGCGGCGAAGTTCGGCTCGCCGGGGGCCCAGCCGGCGCCGCGCTGCCAGCCGTGCTGCTGCAGGAAATGCGCGGTGGAGGCGAGCACGTCGGCGGCGTTGTGGTTGAGATCGGGCGAGCCGCCGCCGCCGTAACTCACGGCGGACTTGAGATAGGTGGAGGGCATGAACTGCGTCTGCCCGATCTCCCCGGCCCAGGCCGAGCGCGACGAACCCGAGGCGGCGCCGCGCTGCACCATGCGCAGGGCGTCGAAGAGCTCGGCGCGGAACATGTCCGAGCGGCGGCAGTCGTAGGCCAGCGTCGCGATCGAGCGGATCATCGAGAAGTTGCCGCTGGTCGAGCCGAAGTCGGTCTCGAGGCCCCAGATGGCGAGCAGCACCGGCGGCGACACGCCGTAGCGCGCCTCGATGCTCTTGAAAATGGGGGCGTAGCGCTTCTCCAGCGCGCGGGCGCGGCCGAGCCGCGGCGGCACCATGCGCTGCGAGAACTGCTCGAAGCTCTGGCGGAACACGCCCTGCCCGTGATCGCGGCGGATCACGCTCGGGTCGAGCGTGACGCCGGAGAGGCCCTCGTCGACCGCGTTGGCCGAGATGCCCTGGGCGATCGCCTCCTGCTTGATCTTGGCAAGCCAGGAGGGGAAATCGCCGTGGCAGCCGCCGGCCGCCAGGGCCGGGCCGGCCAAGCTCAAGCCCACGCCCAACCCCATCATAGTGAACACAACCGCCAGACGCTTGCGCATCGTCCCCTCCGCCGCGCCGCGAGCAAAAGCAGCCTTCTGCGGCAGAGGCAAGGCGATGCGCCGCCCGCTGGCCCGATGGCTGCTTGCTCGCGGTCAGAACCCCGGAGGTCCCATGCGCTTCAAGCTCGGTTGCACGCTGTCCTACACGGCCGAACACGACATGCCGTTCCTGTTCAACGTGGAGGCCTCGCGCTTCGCCGCGCAGACGATCGAGCACGAGAGCCTGACGACCACGCCGCAGGCGCCGCTCGACACCTGGGTCATGCCCGAGAGCGGCAATCGCTATGTCCGCGCCCTGGCGCCGGCCGGCAAGTTCACGCTGAACTACGAAGCGACCGTCGACCTCGAGTACACGCTGGAGGACCCGGTGCTGGTCACCGAGCTGATGCCGAGCACGCTGCCGCTCTCGGTGTTCCCGCACCTCTACCCGAGCCGCTACTGCCAGTCCGACAAGCTAGAGCGCTTCGCCAACACCACCTTCGGCCATTGCTCGCCCGGCTATTTCCGCGTCGCCGAGATCTGCAACTGGATCCACGGCTACGTCGCCTACGAGGGCGGCGTGTCGGACGCGATGACCTCGGCCTTCGACACCGTGACCCAGCGCGCCGGCGTGTGCCGCGACTTCGCTCACCTCGCGGTGGCGCTGTGCCGGACCATGGCGATCCCGGCGCGCTACGTCAGCGCCTACGCCTTTCGCCTGCAGCCGCCCGACTTCCACGCCGTGTTCGAGGCGTTCCTGCTCGGGCCCAACGGGCCGGGCTGGTACATCTTCGACGCCACCCGCATGGCCGATCCGGCCGGCCTGGTGCGCATCGGGGTCGGCCGCGACGCCGCCGACGTCGCCTTCGCCTCGCCCTATGGGTCGTGCCAGTACGACGCCCCGCAGGTCTGGATCGAGGCGCTCGAGCCGGCGCCCGCGGCCACGGTGCAGGCGGTGCTGAGCGAGCCCTACGCCGGCTGACCGCGCCACCGATCGTCCGCGGCGATCGAAACGATCGACCTCGCGCGTTGGACGCGAGGCCTCTGCGCGGCGCACTCCTGTCCTCGACGAGGCCGGGAGAACACGGAATGATCGGGACGCGCGTGCTGCCGGGGCTGGTCCTGTGCTGCGCCATCACGCTGGTGGCGACCGCCTTGCAGGCGGTGGAGACGACGCTTACCGGCCAACCCTACCTCGAGGCGCTCGTGCTGGCAATCCTGCTCGGCGTCGCCGTCCGCACGGCGTGGACGCCGGGCTGGCGCTGGCGCCCCGGCATCGAGCTCGGCGCCAAGACGCTGCTCGAGATCGCCGTCATGCTGCTCGGGGCCTCGGTCAGCGTGCAGGCGGTGCAGGCCCTCGGCCCGGCGCTGATCGCGGGCATCGTCGTCATCGTGCTCGTTGCCATCGCCGCGAGCTATGCGATCTGCCGCGCGCTCGGCATCGGGCAGCGCATGGCGATCCTCATCGCCTGCGGCAACTCCATCTGCGGCAACAGCGCCATCGCCGCCGTGGCACCGATCATCGGGGCCGACGGCGACGACATCGCCTCCTCCATCGCCTTCACCGCGGTGCTCGGCGTCACCGTGGTGCTGCTGCTCCCGCTCCTCGTGCCGCTGCTGCGCATGAGCCTGCCGCAATACGGCGTGCTCGCCGGCCTCACCGTCTACGCCGTGCCGCAGGTGCTGGCGGCGACGCTGCCGATCGGCGCGCTGTCGAACCAGGTCGGCACTGTGGTGAAGCTCGTGCGGGTGCTGATGCTCGGCCCCGTCGTGCTGGTCATGAGCCTGCTCACCGGCTTCCTGCGCGACGAGACCGACGAGGCGGCGCCGGAGGTCACCGCCGGAGACCGGCCCAAGCGCGGACGTCCCGCGCTGCACCAGCTCGTGCCTTGGTTCATCGTCGGCTTCCTCGTGGTGGCCGGGCTGCGCACCGCCGGGCTGATCCCGACCGCGGTGCTGAAGCCGACGGCCTTCGTCGCGACGCAGCTCACCGTGATTTCGATGGCGGCGCTTGGCCTCGGCGTCGACGTGCGCGCCGTCGCCCGCGCCGGGCTGCGCGTGACCAGCGCCGTGACCCTGTCGCTCGTCGTGCTCGGCGCGATCAGCCTTGGGCTGATCTATGGGCTGCACGTGGCTTGAGTGTGCGCCGGGCGCCCGACGATCCTTATCTCGCGCGCCTTACGCCGCCTGCTTGTGCGGATTGATCAGCTTGCGATTGACCAACGCCTCGGCGATCTGCACCGCGTTGAGCGCCGCGCCCTTGCGCAGATTGTCGGAGACGCACCAGAGAACCAGGCCGTTGTCGACGGTCGGGTCGTCGCGGATGCGCGAGATGTAGGTCGCGTCCTCGCCGGCCGCCTCGTGGGGCGTGATGTAGCCGCCGGTCTCGCGCTTGTCGATGACGAGGCAGCCCGGCGCCTCGCGCAGGATGTTGCGCGCCTCCTCGGCCGAGATCGGGTTCTCGAACTCGATGTTCACCGCCTCCGAATGGCCGATGAACACCGGGACGCGCACGCAGGTGGCGGTGAGCTTGATCTTGGGGTCGAGGATCTTCTTGGTCTCGACCACCATCTTCCACTCTTCCTTGGTGTAGCCGTCCTCCATGAAGACGTCGATCTCGGGGATGACGTTGAAGGCGATGCGCTTGGGAAACCTGTGGCTCTGCACGGGGTCGGAGACGAACACCGCGCGGGTCTGGGCGAAGAGCTCGTCCATCGCCTCCTTGCCGGCGCCGGAGACCGACTGGTAGGTCGAGACCACGACGCGGGTGATCTTGGCATGATCGTGCAGCGGCTTCAGCGCCACCACGAGCTGCGCCGTCGAGCAGTTCGGGTTGGCGATGATGTTCTTCTTGGCGAAGCCAACCAGGGCGTCGGCGTTGACCTCGGGCACCACGAGAGGGACGTCCGGGTCCATTCGCCATTGCGAGGAATTGTCGATCACGACGCAGCCCTGGGCGGCGATGCGCGGCGACCATTCCTTGGAGACGGTGCCGCCGGCCGACATCAGGCAGATGTCGGTGCCCTTGAAGTCGTAGTTCTCGAGCGACTTGCACTTGAGGGTCTTGTCGCCGAACGAGACCTCCTGGTGCAGCGAGCGCGACGAGGCCAGCGCCACGACCTCGTCGGCCGGGAAGCGACGCTCGGCGAGGATGTCGAGAATCTCGCGGCCCACGTTGCCCGTGGCGCCGACGACGGCGACCTTGAAACCCATCGTGAATGATCTCCGAACGGTCGGTGCGCGGCCTGAACCTTGAGGAGCACGGTCCGACGGTAACGCGTCGTTGACGCTGTCAGCCAGTCCTAGCGCGGGCTTAAGCTCGGACTCAAGCCCGAGGTGCAGCATCGCCCACCATGGGCGACGCCGTCCTCCCCACCCCGCCACGCATCCGGTCGCTCGGCGGGCCCCTGACCTGGCTGCCTCTGACCTGGCTGCCTTCGGCGCGGCTATCCTGGCGCCGCCAGCGAGCGGACGGAGAGACCCGGGTTGCGCCGGCGCCAGGCTCGCGCCGGACGGGATGCACGCCGCATGGCTGGACGACAAACCTGTCACACGCCTAGAACTTCGCGGCATCATTAAGGAAATTGTACGGGACTTCCGCGACGCTGAACTAAGATGCATCGACGAGCGTTGTCGGTTCGGAAGAGGGGACTTCTACCATGCGCAAGACTATCGTATCGGCTACGCTCGCCGTCATCGCCATGGCCGCTTTTTCGGCCGACGCGTCAGCCCAGACCCGCCGGCGTGTCCGCGCCGCGGCGCCGGTTCTGGCCGCGTCTCCGGATCTCGGGTCATCAATCCCGTTGACCGTCAATCGCCGCTCCTGGCTCGACTCGGGCAACGCGGTGTCGTCGCACGGCGCAGGCCCGAGCTACGTCGCGGCCAACACCGTCCTCAACAAGACGCAGGACCAGATTTTCGCACCGGACGGCTTCGGCAACGACGTGATCAAGGGGCCGCCCTACGTTCCCGGTCGGTCGCAGCCTGTCATCGAAGGCTCTCTGCCTGCCAGCGGCCGCCCGATCATCGACAACGTTCTGCTGCCGCAGAACTTCTACCTGAATCCGGCGCCTTCCGTCCCATAGGCCTGTTTCCGGCTGATTGCGACTGCTAAGGGGCGCCTATGAGGCGCCCCGTTTGTTACGACATCACGCGTCTCCTGACGCGCATTCTCAACGCGACCCCCAACGGTATCGATCGCGTCGACCACGTCCTGGCGCAGCACTTCCTCGCCGGCCAGCCGGATCAGACGTTCGGCTCGACAGCCACGGGCATCGGGGCTCGGTTGGTCAAGGGATCGGCCGCGGCCGAGGCTGTGAACGGTATCGCCCGGCACTGGGGCGAGACCGGGCGAGACGTCGATGCCGATCCCATCTACAACCACGTCAAGGCCTGGATCGCCGGCGAGCAGGTCCCGCTTCGTGCTCCCAAGCGCAAGCGCACCAGGCTCGGCCTGCCGTTTCCGGTCAGCGCCATCGGCTACTGGGCCGCCCGCCATGGCCTGCCGATCACCCGGACGCCCCGCGCCCACCTCCCCAAGGACGGCATCTACGTCAACGTGAGCCAATTCCCGCTTTGGGTCGCCTCGAGCTTCACTTGGCTCGAGGAGCGGCGCGACGTGAAGGCGGTGTTTTTCGTGCACGACCTCCTGCCGGTGACGTTGCCCGAATATTTTCGCGTGTCGGAGTTCGAGCGCCATCGCGCCCGGATGCGCAACGTGGCACGGTTCGCTTCGGCGGCTGTGGTCACGACGAGCACGGTCGCCGCGGACCTCGAGTCGCATATGGCGGAACTGGGACGCCGCGATCTGCCGATTTTCGTGCGCCCGACACCGATCTCGCCGACCTTCTCGACGCCGCGCGTGATCGATACCGGTCTCGGGAGCCATCCCTTCTTCGTGCTTTGCTCGACGATCGAGCCGCGCAAGAATCACCTGATGATCCTCGCCGTTTGGCGGGCGCTGGCGCGGCAGCTTGGGCCTGACACGCCCAAGCTGCTGCTCGTCGGCACGCGCGGCTGGCACTATGATCCCATCATCGACCTCATCGAGCGCAGCCCGCCCTTGCGCGACCACGTGCTCGAGGTCAACGGGCTCTCGACGCCGGGGCTCAAGCGCCTCATCGACAATGCGCAGGCCTTGCTGATGCCGTCCTTCGGCGAGGGCTACGGGCTTCCGGT
>CBDAPQ010000007.1:0-152031 GCA_965198485.1 Beijerinckiaceae bacterium | reverse complement strand
CGTCCGGAGCGCCGAGACCCAACCTGGAGTCGCGGAGCGTGCAACGGATGTGCGGCGGCGGCGCCCGCTCGCCCTTCATCCAAGGACCCACGATCCAGATAGGCCGGACAGCCGGCGATCGGACCCGCGCGCAAACTTCGCGAAATCGACGAGACCGGTGCAACCTTCGTATTAGATCCTATGGCTTGCTGTCGCGACTTGATGCAGAGAAGAGATTAACTTTTGATTGACCATTTTAAACGATCAAGGGCCATTCCTTATTAGAAGCGTCACCATGTTTGACAATCGCCTGACACGAACGACCCTTCAGCGAACGCTGCGCTCTATCTACGAGCCCGTCACCCCGACACCGCTCGCCATCATGGATGCGGTGGAACGCCTGGAAGCGCTCCGGGCCGCTGCGACGCAACGATCCTTGTCCGGGTTGTGTCCCGCAGACGGACAGACGGCTGAAAGGATCGAGCGATGAGGTACATATGGTTTCATCGGCAGATAGATTATCAGTTGTGACGAAAGAGACGCGGTTACGAGAACGAATTGCATTCGCAATGCTGTTGGGACCGACAACCAACGAGTAGGCCAGCTCGACCCCTTGGTCTTTCGTTCGGCGAGGTTGCGTCGCGATCCTCGACGATCATCGCGAGTGCTTGCTGCTTCCGATCTCGAAACGGGGTTCCGCCTCTTCTCGTCGAGACGCCATCGCCGGAGACGCCATCATGCCGGCGGTTTCTTCCTCGCCTGTCTTGCCGCACTGAGGCTTGAGCCATCCCCCGCGCTACAGCAAATCGCCGTCCGCTTGCTTAAAGGGAGCGCCCGCCTATTACCGCTTCATCAGCGTCCGTGAAAGTTGCTCGATCGAATAGGGTTTCTGCAGAAGATCGAAGCCGTGGGTGCCTTCCTTGACGAGCACGTGACTGTAGCCACTCGTCAGCACCACCCGGATGTCGCCGTAGAGCCGACGTATCTCCTTGGCGAGATCGACACCGTTCATGCCGGGCATCATCACGTCGGTGAAAACGATGTCGATCCTGTCGGCGCCACGCGAAAGGATGGCGAGAGCTTCCTCCGCGTTCTTCGCCCACCTCGTCGCAAACCCGAGCGTCGCCAGCGCGTCCGCCGCGAACGTCCCGACCTCCACGTTGTCTTCGACGACAAGCACGCAGGTTCCGCGCCCATCGGCAGTCTTTGAAGGCTCCTCGACGGCCGCTACGGCGAGCGGCGCGACGGCGCGCGGCAGGAAGAGCGTGAACGTCGTGCCCTGGCCGACGACGCTGCTGGCGATGATTTCGCCGCCCGATTGCTTGGCGAACCCGAAGACCTGACTCAATCCGAGCCCGGTGCCCTGACCGACATCCTTGGTGGTGAAGAACGGCTCGAAAATCCGGTCGAGCCGATCGGGCGGGATCCCCGATCCGGTGTCGGAGATCGCGACGGCGACGAAGGCGCCGTCCACGGCGGTGTGCGACCGGATCGCCGGCATCGCGGATGCGACCGCGACGCTGACGGTCAGTCTGCCTTCGCCGTTCATCGCGTCCCGGGCGTTGACCACCATGTTGACCAAGGCGGTGTCGAACTGGCTCGGATCGACATCGATGACGCAAGGCTCCGCGGGAAGGCGCGTCACGATCTCGACAAGAGGGCCCGTCAAGGTGCCCAGCATGTCGACGATCGCCCTCACGCTCTCGCCGGCGTCGATGACGACGGGCATGAGCGCCTGCCGGCGCGCGAAGGCGAGGAGCTGTCCGGTCAGCTTGGCGGCACGATCGACGGTATCGGAGATCGCTCCCACGTAGCGCGCTCGCCGATCGTCGTTCAGCGAGAGACGTTTCAACATCTCGGTCGAAGATTTGATCACGGTGAGGAGGTTGTTGAAATCGTGCGCGACGCCTCCGGTGAGTTGCCCGATGGCTTCGAGCTTCTGCGATTGGCGGAAGTGGTCCTCCGCCTTCAGGCGCTCGCGCATCTCCGCCTCGAGCTGTCGCGTCCGTTCGGCGACCCGCTCCTCCAGCGTCGCGTTCAGATCGGCGAGAGCCCGGTTGGCCCGGTCGGTCTCCGCGAGGGTCTGAGCGAGCTTGTCGCGCGCCGCATCCAGCGAGGCGGTCAAGGTTTCGGCCCGCTCGAGCGAAGCCGAGGCCGTCTTGACCAGCCCGGCGGCGGCGATTGCCTCGCCTTCGGCGTGCAGCAGAGCGGCAAGCAGGGGAAATCCTATCGCTTCAAGATCAAGGACGACCTTTGCGGCTTCGCCGCCGAGGAGGAGCAGCACGGCACCCTGCGGCGCGAGACCATGCGCGGCGCATGTCACCAACCGCTCTTTCACAGGGTAGGCGACCGTCGCGGTCCGATAGATCCCGATCTCGCGGTTCAAGAAGGCGCGCCACGTCGGGCCGCCCGGAAGCGTCTGCCGGAAGCCTGGTGCCGGCCGCAGCACGCCGAGTTCGCGATCGCGGATCAGCACGACGACGGCCTCGACGCGCCACTGGCGTGCGAGCGCGTCTGCCGCATAGGAGCGCGAGCCGACGTCGGCGAGGGCGTTGAGCAGCATGGTCGGTTCGCCGTGTGCCGACACGCGGCGGCCCGTCAGCCCGGCAGCACGCATACGACCGCCGTGCAATTGTGGAAGGCATCGTACTGCCCGGAGGCGCGCGCGATCTGCCCGTGCGTGATACAGCCGACCATCGGAAGATCACGCAACTGCGAGCGCACCGCCTCGAGCTCTCTGGTGTACTGGTCGCCGATGCGGATCTTCGTGGCCGCGCAGTCGAAGAACAGGGCGACGCCCGGTTTCCTGCCTTCGAGCTTGGAAAGCGCGGCGATCGTCGCGTTCTCGGTCGCGACGAGGCTCGCCTCCAGCGTGGTCCTCATGATGCGCACGCGGCTTCCGACCGGGATCTCGCCGGCGAGGTGCAGGGCGCCGTTCGCCTCGACCGCCAAGGGCATGCGCAGCTGATAGCCGCCCGACGTCTCGATCCCGAGGATGTTGTGGAGGAAGAACGGCAGGGGGGCCTGCAAGTCGAAAGACTGACCCGTCTCCTCGGCGTGATCCTCGAACGCCTCGACTGCGGGAAGGCCGTTGATGCCGATCAGGGTCAGCCCGTCGGCTTCGGTGACCCTCATGATGTCCGCCGCCGGCTCCCAGCCATGGCCGACGCCGACGCCGATCGGGTGGGGCGAGACGATCTCGAGCGCCACCGCCGCGTCGGAGAGCACCTCCGTCCCGTTGAACACGACGGTGCGGGTGAAGCGGGCATTGTCGCCCGCGCCGCCGCCGAACAGCTGGTACTGCGTCTTGGTCGCGACCATGAGCTGCTGGATCAACTCGGGCGCGTGTCCGGCGAGCGCGTCCGTCATCACCAGGGCGGCGCGATGCAGCGTCGGCTCCTCGACGCCGCGAAAGGTCGACACGATCTGGTGCGCCGCCGCCGTCGCCGATGCGTGAAGGTCGCGTCCGACTCCGAGGGCAAAGCGCGTCTCGTCGCTCTTGAGGGCGAGCGCGCAGGCGGCACCCTCGCCATGGGACACGTGGGTGAACTCCCCGGCCGAGGAGGAGCCGGTCAGAATGGCTCCGGGGCATTGCGTTCCGAGCGCCGTCAGAAGCCGTGCGTGGTCATAGGAGGGAGCCGCGAAGACGATGATCGCATCGGGTGTGCCCGAAAGCTCCGCCATGACCTGGCGAGCGAGCATCTCGCCTGCCGCCGTCGCGTCCGAAAGGTCGGTGTAGGCCGTTGCCTTTTCCATATGCGATCATCCTCGCCAGCCAACCACGCCTCAAGCCTTACAGCAGCTTCAGCACCGGGGTGCAGCACTCCGCGGGAAATGGAGGCCTTTTGCTTCCACTTTCGAACATGACCCGCAACAAAACCTTACGGCGACTTCGCTTGGTCAGACCACGCCGGCTGCCGCTCTCTCCGCGAAGCTGCGCAGGCGCGCGGCGATGAGGGTGCCGACGGCCTCGACGGCCATCTTGCGCGCGTAATTCGCGCGCGAGGCGATGCGGACGGTGCGGCCGGCGGCCTTCACCAGGGGTAGCAGCACCAGCCCGGTGTCCTGCGCCGCGCCGGCGGCGAGGGCGGGGATCAGGGTCGTCCCGTAGCCCGCGGCCACCATGTTGAGCAGCGTCGTCAGGCTGGCCGCGCGCAGCGTGCCGCCCCAGGGGCCGCTTTGCCCGCAGGCCGCCAGAGCCTGATCGCGCAAGCAATGGCCGTCGGCCAACACGAGCATGTCGCGCGCGAGTTCCGCCTCGTCGACGCTCTGGCGGCCGGCCAATGGATGATCGGGCGGCAGCGCCGCCACGAAAGGCTCGACGAACAGCGTGCGGCTGGCGACGTCGGTGCCGTCGACCTCGGTCGCCAGCAGCGCGGCGTCGAGATCGTGGGCGCGCAGGCGCTCCAGGAGCGCCGGGGTCTGGTCCTCCCAAGGCTCCACCTCGAGATCGGGCAAGGCCTCGCGGAGCGGGTCGAAGATCAGCGGCAGGAGGTAGGGTGCCAGCGTCGGGATGATCCCGAGCCGGAAGCGCCCGGCCATCGGGTTGCCCAAGCTGCGGCCGATGGCGAGGATGGCCTCGACCTCCGACACGGCGATGCGGGCATGGTCGAGGACAAGCTCGCAAGCGGCGGTCGGCGTGACGCTCTTGCTGGTGCGCTCGAACAGCGAGACGCCGAGCAGGGCCTCGAGCCTGCGGATCTGCACCGACAGGGTCGGCTGGCTAACCCCGCAGGTCTTGGCGGCCCGGCCGAAGTTGCGGGCCTCGGCGAGGGCGAGAAGGTAGCTGAGATCCTGAAGGTTCATGCGCGGCTTGACTTCATAGGCTGGGCCTATAGCACTGATTGATTGGTGACGTATTCCTTTCGGGCCGGATCGCCGTTACAAAGGTCTTTGCGGCCTTGCCAACGAGCGAGTCCCCTAGGCGCGCTCTGAATGCTCGGGCGGTTGTTCCTGGGACCAGTTGACCCGGCCCCGACGTGGCTTCGAAGGGAGAGACCGATGACGAGTAATCGCGAACAGGGCGAAGGCGGCACGTGCCCCGTCATGCACGGGTCGGGCGGATCGGATAAGAACGCCGTCGTCTTCAAGATGTCGAACCACCTTTGGTGGCCCAACCAGCTGAACCTCCGGGTCCTGCACCAGAACCAGCCCGCCTCCGACCCGATGGGGCGCGACTTCAACTATGCCGAAGAGTTCAAGAAGCTCGATCTCGAGGCCCTGAAGCGGGACCTTTTCGCGCTCATGACCGAGTCGCAGGAATGGTGGCCGGCCGACTACGGCCATTACGGCCCCTTCTTCATCCGCATGGCCTGGCACAGCGCCGGCACCTACCGCACCGCCGACGGTCGCGGCGGCTCCTCGGCCGGCACCCAGCGCTTCGCGCCGCTGAACAGCTGGCCGGACAACGCCAACCTCGATAAGGCGCGGCGCCTGCTGTGGCCGATCAAGCAGAAGTACGGCAACAAGATCTCGTGGGGCGATCTCATCATCCTCACCGGCAATTGCGCGCTGGAATCGATGGGATTCAAGACCTTCGGCTTCGCCGGCGGTCGCGTCGACACGTTCGAGCCGGAAGAGGACATCTGGTGGGGTCCGGAGGACACCTGGCTGGGCGATGGCCGCTACAGCGGCGACCGCGAGCTGGCCGATCCGCTGGCCGCCGTGCAGATGGGCCTGATCTACGTCAATCCGGAAGGTCCCAACGGCAAGCCGGACCCGCTGGGATCGGCGCGGGACATCCGCGAGACCTTCGGGCGCATGGCGATGAACGACGAGGAGACCGTGGCGCTCGCCGCCGGCGGCCACACCTTCGGCAAGGTGCATGGTGCCGCCAGCCCGGACGGCCACGTCGGCCCCGAGCCGGAAGGCGCCGGCATGGCCGAGCAGGGCTTCGGCTGGATGAACAGCTACGGCAAGGGTAACGGCGACGACACCATCACGTCCGGCCTCGAGGGCGCCTGGAACGCCACGCCGACCCAGTGGGACCAGGGCTATTTCGACGTGCTGTTCGGCTTCGAATGGGAGCTGACGAAGAGCCCGGCCGGTGCCTGGCAGTGGACGCCGAAGGACCAGGGCGGTGCCGGTACGGTCCCGGACGCCCATGACCCGGCCAAGCGCCACGCGCCGATGATGCTCACCTCGGACCTCGCCCTGCGCGCCGACCCGATCTACGAGCCGATCTCGCGCCGCTACCACGAGGATCCGGCGCTCTTCGCCGACAGCTTCGCCCGCGCCTGGTTCAAGCTGACCCATCGCGACATGGGTCCGGTGTCGCGCTACCTCGGGCCGGAGGTGCCCCGGGAGGTGCTGCTATGGCAGGATCCGGTGCCGGCACTCGATCATCCGCTGATCGACGAGGCCGACGTCGCCGCGCTCAAGGGCAAGATCCTGGAGGCGGGTCTCACGGTCTCGCAGCTGGTGTCGACGGCCTGGGCCTCGGCTTCGAGCTTCCGCGGCTCCGACAAGCGCGGCGGCGCCAACGGCGCGCGCCTGCGCCTCGCGCCGCAGAAAGACTGGGCGGTCAACGACCCGGCCGGCACGGCGGACGTGATCGCCAAGCTCGAGACGGTCCGGTCGGCCTTCAACGCCGCCCAGGCCGGCGGCAAGAAGGTCTCGCTGGCCGATCTCATCGTCATCGGCGGCTCGGCCGGTGTCGAGCAGGCGGCCAAGGCGGCCGGCCACGAGGTCGAGGTGCCGGTCACGCTCGGCCGCACCGACGCCTCGCAGGAGCTGACGGATGTCCACTCGTTCTCGGTGATGGAGCCGGCGGCCGACGGCTTCCGCAACTACCTCAAGCAGCAATACACCGTGTCGCCGGAGGAGCTGCTGGTCGACAAGGCGCAGCTGCTGACACTGACCGCGCCGCAGATGACGGTTCTGCTGGGTGGCCTGCGCGTGCTCGACGTCAACTACCAGCACTCGAAGAACGGCGTCTTCACCCAGCGTCCCGGCGCGCTGACCAACGACTATTTCGTGAACCTGCTCGACATGGGTACGAAGTGGGCATCGGCCGACGGGACGGAGAACTTGTTTGAGGGCCGCGACCGCAAGAGCGGCGAGGTCAAGTGGACCGGCACGCGCGTCGACCTCGTGTTCGGCTCGAACTCGCAGTTGCGCGCCATCTCCGAGGTCTACGCCCAGGACGATTCGGAAAAGACCTTCGTCGACGACTTCGTCGCCGCCTGGGTCAAGGTGATGAACCTCGACCGCTTCGACATCGCCTGAACGCTCGTCGTCGATGGATCGTAAGGGATACCGCCGACAGGTCGGCGGTATCCCTTTTCATTTTCGAGGCGGTTTCCACCTGGAGCGGGGCTCTCGCAGCCACACGCGCTGTCGCATGCCGGCGACGAACTGGGGTCCACATCCTTGGGCTCGGCCCAGGTCGGCGGACGTTACCAACACGGGATCGATGGTCCGCTCGGCATAGGACAAGACGTAGAAGGTGGCTGCAGCCGGAAGCATCATGTGAAAGGACGCGGCCTCCGCGGGAAAGATCACGACGACGGCGCGCGTGCCGATCAACGCCACCATCCCCCCGCCCGGCGAGGCGCGGGGCGATGGAGCTCTTGAGCGCCGCGACGCGGCGAGCAGCTTCGGAAATCGTCCGTGACCAGCTCGGACGCTCGGCGGGCGGCGGGCGAACACGGGTAGGTATCCGTCGGCGTGACACTATGAACCGAGACGTGATCGAATTCGGACGCGAGCCGGGCAAGGAGCGAGGCCACGCCGGCTTGAACGCCGTCGGATCTTCCGGAGCAGAGCGCCGAGAAAGACGATCGTGACGGCGGTCTTCGTGGACTTGGCTGCAAGGGTTTTCCAATCGCGCGCCCGCGAGGGCCGGCGGGTGGGACTGGTTGCGAGGTCCGCACGAAGCTCCAGCGCATCCAGCGCCGCATAGCTCACCTGCTGCTTGATCTCGCGCTGCGCCAGCACGCGAGACCGGTTGCTGCTCTTGACCAGAGAGATGGGCTTGATCGCGAGGGGCAAGGCGATGTGGAAGAAATCTCCCAGGCGGACGCCGCCGATCGACAAGAAGAAATCATCGTAGACGTTGCCGAGGTGCGTAGCCCCGGTCTTGTCATGGCAAACCTGCACCTCGGCGCGGGTACCGACCGCCGCGCCCAGTCCCAGGGACTCCGCCAGTCCGCTGATCGCAGCCATGAACATCGCCGGAGCCGCAAGCCCGTTCATGGCCCTCATGCCTTCGCGGATCAGCGCGAATTGCGTTTTCGATCCCTGGATCCGCGTGATCAGGATGACGGTCTCGGCCGACGAACCGACGAGCCGGCCGGGTACGAAGCAGAAGGACATGATGTAGATGGGCACGTCGCGCGACGTGTAGGTGAGGCTGAGTTCGCCTTCGTTGTCCGTCGGATGAGAAAAGCCTAGAGACAGATCGTAGAAGCCGGCTGCGAGTCCAGCGTGCCAGACCGCGATGCCTCGATCGAGCAGAAGCGCCAGGCAGGCGGGTGCGAGACGCGCCTCCATGAAGCGATAATGGTGGACCATCGCGTCGACGCGTTGCGCCGGCGTCCACCCGAGGACGAGATGCTCGGGGTTCATATACTTGCGCGTCAGTTGCGGTTGCCGCTGGCGGATGCCTCGAAACACCGGCGCCGCCACCGCACTGACCATCCTCGCATGGCGAGCCGGATGAACAAGCAGGTCGAGCAGGCGTCGAACACGGTTGCGCGACCGGCCTTCAGCAGCTGCCGCGGCGGCGGCATAGCTGTGCCGTGCTGAAGACCGTTCTCTGACGACGAGGTTCATGAATAGCGACCCGAACCGCACACCAATCGTCAGACCTTGCCGATCTTGGACGTCGAATCATCATGCGCGCAGAACTATCGGTTGTTTTGGTTAAGTCGGCCAAACCGCGTTCCCCTTCTCGATCTGCACGACAGGCTAAGCGGCAGCGCCGGCAGATGCGCGCAGTCGCACATCTGAAGAGTAGACATCGGAATATCCACGCGCCCGAGACATGCGACGCATGCGTTAGGACACCGCCGCGTCGCTCGACGTCACCTTCGGCCAAGAACGGCGAACCGTCCTGCTGGTCACTCGCGATCATGGCCCGCACGAAGCAAGACCGACCTCGCGTCTCAGAACCGCGTCGTCGTCAGCAGCAGGCTCGACTCCGTCGCGACCACGCCCGCCACGGCACGGATGGCGTCGAGTGCCGAGCTGAAGGCGGCGAGGTCGGGGGCGTCGAGTTCGGCGACGAGGTCCCAGCGGCCGTTGGTGGTGTGCACCGCCTTCAGCGCGGGGATGGCGCGCAGCGCCGTCACGACACCCGCCATGCGGCCGCCCTCGATCTGGATCGTGCTGACCGCTCGCACCCGACCCGCGTCACGCTCGTCGCCGAGGCGGATCGTATAGCCGAGCAGCGTGCCGGCGGCCTGCAGCCGGTCGAGCCGGTTCTGCACCGTGCCGCGGGAAACCTTGAGCTGCTTGGCGAGCGACGCCGTTGGCGCGCGTGCATTTTCGCGCAGCAGGGCGACGAGGCGGCGATCGAGATCGTCCATTGGCATAACGTCAGCGCTTCTTGGCGGATTGGCAATTTCTAGCGCGTTTTTGCGCGATCCGCTCGCTTTTCGTTCGCCACAGTGCCTGCCATTTCTTGGCTTCGCTATTGAGGAGATACGATGCACGCGCCCACCTTCCTGATGGTCGATCCGCGGCATTTCGAGGTCAGCTACGCGATCAATCCTTGGATGTCGCCGGCCGCCTGGCATGCCGACGGCGCGGCGCTGCGCGGGGCCTCCTGGATGGCCTCGGCCAAGCTCGCGTGCGCGTTGCGGCACGCCGGCGCGCGGGTCGAGACGATGGAGGGTGCACCCGGCGCACCCGACCTGGTGTTTCCTGCCAACGCCGCCGTGGTGCTCGACCGCCGCGCGATCCTCGCGCGCTTCCTCCACAAGGAGCGGCAGGTCGAGGAGCCGCTGTTCCTCAGGGCCTTCGAGGCCCTGCGCGAGCGTGGCGTGCTCGACGCCGTCGCGACGCTGCCCAAGGGCTGCGTGCACGAGGGCGCGGGCGACTTCATCTACGACGCCTATCGAGACCTGTTCTGGGCCGGTCACGGCCAGCGCTCGAATGCCGCCGGCACCGACGCCGTCGCCGCCTTCTTCGGCCGCGACACCACGCGGCTCGAACTCGCCACCCTGAAATTCTACCATCTCGACACATGCTTCTGCCCGCTGCCCGGCGGCGAGGTGCTGTACTATCCCGCGGCTTTCACGCCGGAGTCGCTGCGCGAGATCGAGGCGCGGGTGGCGCCAGCGCAGCGAATCGTCGCCAGCGACGAGGACGCCGCGCGCTTCTGCGTCAACGCCGTCGCCTTCGGCCGCGAAGTGGTGATGGCGCGCGCCGCCGACCGCCTGCGGGCGGTGCTGGAAGAGCGCGGCTACTGCCTGCACGAGGTCGACCTCGCGCCCTTCATCCTGTCCGGCGGCGGCGCCTATTGCATGACGCTGCGGCTCGATCGCGCCAGCGCCGGCGCGGCCGCCGAGACGAAGCCGGCGATGGCGGAGGCGGCGGCTTGAGCGATCGTCGCGCCCCCAAGTCGCCCAGCACGAGCGCCGACTACATCGCGCTCGAGCGCGAGTACGGCGCCAACAACTACAAGCCGCTCGACGTCGTGCTGACGCGCGGCGAGGGCGCCTATCTCTGGGACGTCGAGGGGCGCCGCTACCTCGATTGCCTCAGCGCCTATTCCGCCGTGAACCAGGGTCATTGCCACCCACGCATCCTGGCGGCGCTGACCGCCCAGGCCTCGCGCCTCACGCTGACCTCGCGCGCGTTTCGCAACGACCAGCTCGCGCCCTTCCTGGCCGAGCTCTGCGCGCTGACCCGCTCGCACAAGGCGCTGCTGATGAATTCCGGTGCCGAGGCGGTGGAGAGCGCTCTCAAGGTCGCCCGCAAATGGGGCTACGAGGTCAAGGGCGTGCCGGCCGACAAGGCCGAGATTATCGTCTGCTCGGAGAATTTCCACGGCCGCACCATCGCGGTGGTGGGCTTCTCCAGCGATCCGGTGTCGCGCGAGAACTTCGGGCCGTTCGCGCCGGGCTTCGTCATCGTGCCGTTCGGCGACGCGGAAGCCCTGGAGCGGGCGATCGGCCCCAACACCGTGGCGGTGCTGGCCGAGCCGATCCAGGGCGAGGCCGGCGTGGTGATCCCGCCCGCTGGCTATTTCGCCGGGATGCGCGAACTCTGCACCGCCAACAACGTGCTGATGATCCTGGACGAGATCCAGACGGGGCTGGGGCGGACCGGCAGGTTGCTCGCCGAGGAGCACGAAGGGGTCGAGGCCGATGTCACGCTGATCGGCAAGGCACTGGGCGGCGGCTTCTACCCCGTATCCGCCGTGCTGGCGGGCCCCGACGTGCTCGGCGTGCTGAAGCCGGGCGAGCACGGCTCCACCTTCGGCGGCAACCCGCTGGCCTGCGCCGTCGCGCGAGAATCGCTTCGCGTGCTGACGGAAGAAGGTTTGATCGAGAACTCGGCGCGGATCGGCACCCGGCTGCTCGCTTCCCTGCGCGCGCTTGTCGGCTCACGCGTGCGCGACGTGCGCGGTCGCGGTCTGATGATCGCCGTCGAATTGCATCACGATGCCGGTGGCGCCAGGCGCGTCTGCGAGGCGTTGCGCGCTCGTGGGCTGCTCGCCAAAGAGACCCACGAACACACGATCCGCATCGCTCCGCCGCTGATCATCGGCTCGAGCGACGCGGATTTCATCTCCGAGCAATTCGCGGCTGTTCTCGCCTAGAGCACCGGACGATGGTCGGAGTCGCTTCGCTACGCTTATACGCCTGCTCGCAAGCTTTTACCTCATAGAGCAAGTCCGCAATAGCGGACTTGCTCTTGCTCGGCGAGGCGTAGCTCAGTTCTTGCTGCTGTTGCCGCCCGAGGGGCCGCCCGAAAGATCGCCGCAACGACGCTGGCCAGTGCCGGTGGACACGCCACCGCAACGACCGTTGGCGGCGATGCCGTCCCCGCCTGGCTGGTCGCGCGTGGGGATCTGACCCTGGACGCGGGGCAGCTCGGTGCTGGGCGCCGTGCCCTGGGCGTAAGCCACGCCGCCGACCGGCACGAAGCTCGCCGCGAGAAGGGCGAGTGACGAAATGCGAACGATGTTGGACATGAGGGAGTCTCCTTTTCGGACGCATTGCGCCCTCTTGGTTCATTCCTGCGCGGAAGGATCAGTGCTCCGCTTGGCACGCTTATGCTGAACGGGGATCTTTGCGCGTAGGCGGGGCAGCTGTGCGTGATCATCACGGCCGCCGTCGATGGTTCTCAGCTGGGCACGACCGAAGCATCCTTCAAATAAAAGGATCTTTAAGGTCGCCGCATCGCCATCGCAGTCAGGGCGTCCGTTCGGCGACGCGGACCGGCGCGTCCCAGCCGCCGCCGAGCGCGACGAAGAGGTCGACGTTGGCATTCAGGCGGCGCGTCAGCAGCACGATCTCGGCGACCTGCTGCTGCAGCAGGGTGGTCTGCGCGGTGACGACGTCGAGGTAGGTGGTGGCCCCGTCGCGATAGAGCGTCAGCGACAGGCCCAGCACCTTCTGCTCGGCCGCCACCGCGTTGCGCAGCCGCTGCCCTTCCTGGCCGAGATAGCGGTTGGTTGCCAAAGCATCCTCGACCTCCTGCACCGCCTGCAGCACGTTGGCGCGGTAGAGCGCCACCGCCTGGTCGCGATGGGCCAGCGCCGCCGCCAGCGTCGCTGCGCGGCGGCCGCCATCGAGGATCGGGAAGGTCACGGACGGACCGATCGTGAACAGCTCGTTCTTGAGGTCGAGGAGGTGCACGCCGCGATCCTGCGTGCCGCCGCTGAGATTGAGGAAGAAGCGCGGGTAGAAGTCGGCACGGGCCACACCGATCTGCTCGTTGGCCGAGGCCACCTGCCGCTCCGAGGCGGCGATATCCGGGCGTCGCTCCAGCAGCGACGAAGGGGCGGCGACGGGTCCGTGCGGGCTGGCGATGGTGACGATCGCGCGCGGGATCGAGAAGTCCGAGGCCGGCCGGCCGATGAGCGTCGCGATGGCGTGCTCCACCAAGGCGCGGCGGGCCAGCACGTCGTCGCTGAGCGCCTTGGCCGTTTCGAGCTGCGATTGCGCGCGGTCGACGTCCATCGGCGAGGCGATCTTGCCGGCGAGCCGGTTCTGGGTGAGCGTCAGCGCGTCCTGGTAGGCCTTGGCCGTGTCGGCAAGCAGCTTCAGTTGCTGGTCGTAGCCGCGCAGCGCGAGGTAGTTGCGGGCGAGCTGGGCGTGCAGGCTGAGGCGCACGCTCTCGAGCAGCGCCGCCTGAGACTGCGTCTGCGCCGCCGCCGACTGGATCTGGTCGTGAACACGGCCCCAGAGGTCGACCTCGTAGCTCGACTGGATCGTCAGGCGATTGTCGCCGTAGTGACTCGGCTCGGTGCTGGGCAGGGAACGGTAGGTGCGGTGGTCAGACTGACGATTGGTGGTGAGCTGCGAGTCCTGTTCCAGCGTCGGGAACAGCCCGGCCTCGGCCTGCTGGACCTGGGTGCGCGCCTGCTGGTAATTGGCGAAGGCCGCGGCCAGCGTCTGATTGGCGTCGTCGACCTGGGGCTCCAACCCGTCGAGCGTGCTGTCCTTGAAGGCGGTCCACCAGATGCCGCGCTGCAGGTGATCGCCTGGCTCGGCCTGCTGCCACTTGCCGAAACCGGAGCCACCTTCCTTGAAGCGAGCCGGCAGCGGTGCCGTCGGCACCTGGTAGCGAGGCGCCAAGTCGCAGCCGCCGAGCCACAGCGCCGCCGGCAGTGCCAGCAGCCGGATCTTGAGACACCGAGCCAGGGCCTCCGCCCCTCGAGCGCTCACTTGGCGCTCGCACTCTTGTCGTCGGGCACGCGGCCCTTGTCCGGCGCTTCTGCAGGCTTGCCGGGCGGATCGACGGCCTTGCTCGCAGCGTCGACGGCCTTGCCGTCGACCTTGCCGACCTTGACCTCGTCGCCGGTCTCGACCGAATCGGAAGGGCTCACGATCACCCTGTCGGTGAGCTTCAGCCCCGAGCCGACCTCGATCTGGCTGCCGGTGTCGAGCAGGATGGTCACCTTCTTGAGAACCACCTTGTCGTCGGCGACGATCGCCACCTCCGGCGCCTTGTCGCGGAAGATCATCGCGCTCGAGGGGATCACCAGCTTGTCGGGATCGAGCGGCAGCTCGAACTTGGCCTGGGCGTAGGCGCCCGGCGTCAGCTGCCCGTCGGGATTGGGGAAGATCGCCTCGACTGTCAGCGCGCGAGCGGTCTGCGAGATCGCGTCGGACGTGGTCTCGAGCGTGCCGGTGAAGGACTTGTCCGTGAACTGCGGCAGCTTCAACGCGACCGGCATGCCCTTCTTCATGTGCGCGGTATAGACCTGGGGCACGCGGACGTAGACGCGCATCTGCTTGGTCGCCGCGATCTCGAACAGCGGCTTGGCGCTCTGGTTGTTGGCGGAGACCAGCGCGCCGACATCGATGTTGCGTTGTGTGACGGTGCCGTCGAACGGGGCGACGATGTCCTTGAAGTTCTCCATCGCCTTGACACGGTCGAGGTTGGCCTGCGCCGCCGAGACCTCGGCCTTGCGGGCGCTGGCATCGCCCGCCTTCTCGTCGGAGGTCTGCTGCGACACCGCCTGAGAGGTGCGCAGCGCCTTCCAGCGGTCGGCGGTGAGCATCGCGAGGTTGTAGTCGGCCTGGGCCTTGCCGAGCTCGCCCTTGGCCTGCTCGTAGCGCTGGTCGAGGTCGGGCGTGTCGATGCGGGCGAGGATGTCGCCGGTCTTCACGTGCGCGCCGATGTCGAAATACCACATGCGCACGTAGCCATCGACGCGGGAGTGGATCGGCGCGGTGTAGAAGGCCTCGACGTCGGCCGGCAGCGTCAGGCTCTGGTTCTCGGTGGCCTTCTGCGGCGTCACCAGGTTTACGGTGGGCACAGCCTGCTCGCTGGTCCAGGTGGCGAGCCGCGCGTCGCTCTTGCTGCGGTCGGTGATGCCGATGAAGGCCAGAGCGCCGAACAGCGCCGCCGCGCCGAGCAGCCAGAGCCCGACCTTCGGCCGGCGCCGGGCCGCCTCGGGTCGATCGTTCTGGGGCCGGATCTCTTCTCGTGACGATGTCATGGGATGGGTCCGGGACTTTACGCGTGAGTCGCCACAGCGGCAGCGGGCTCGGCTACGGGCGTCGCCCGCTCATGCCCCCGCATATGCACCATTTTGAAGACGACGGGAACGAACAACAGGGTGGCGATGGTTGCGCAGATCAGGCCACCGATCACGGCGCGGCCGAGCGGCGCGTTCTGCTCGGCGCTCATCGCCATCGGCGCCATTCCGATGATCATGGCGAGCGCCGTCATCAGCACCGGGCGGAAACGAGTGAAGCCGGCCTCCACCGCCGCCTCAAGCCCGTTCAAGCCTTCCGCCATCTTCTCGCGGGCGAAAGACACGACGAGGATCGAATTGGCGGTGGCCACGCCCATGCACATGATCGCACCGGTCAGCGCCGGCACCGAGAGCGTGGTGTGGGTGAGGAACAGGAACCAGACGATGCCGGCGAGCGCGGCGGGCAGCGCCGAAACGATCACGAAGGGATCGACCCAAGACTGGAAGTTGACGACGATGAGCATGTAGATCAGCACCACCGCCAGCGCGAGGCCGACATAGAGCTGGTCGTAGGCCGCGGTCATCGTCGTAACCTGACCGCGCAGCTTGACGCTTGAACCGGCCGGCACGTCCCTTGCCGTGTCGTCGAGGATCTTCTGGATGTCGCCGGCTACGGCACCGAGGTCGCGCTCGTGCGTGGTCGAATAGATGTCGATGACCGGCTGCACGTTGTAGTGCGAGACCACCGCCGGCGTGGTGGTGCGAGTCGTGGTCGCGACGCCCCCCAGCGGCATGGTGCCGTTCTTGCCGTCGACCTGCATGTTGGCGAGGTCGCTCATCGAGTCGATCCAGTATTGCGGGGTCTGCACCACGATCGGATAGCTGACGCCATTCTTCGGGTTGAGCCAGAAGGTCGGGTTGGTCTGCAGGCTGCCGGCGAGATTGACCTGCATGTTGCGGGTGACGTTCTGCTCGGTCAGGCCGATCTGGTTGGCGAGCGAACGATCGACATCGACGTTCAGCGTCGGGTTGTTGAACACCTGCTGGATGCGGGCGTCGGCGACGCCGGACACGCGGGCGATCCTGCGGTAGATCATCTCGGCGTAGGCGCGGTTCTGCGCCGTCTTGTTGCCGATGACCTGCACGTCGATGGGCGCCGGCAGACCGAAGTTCAGGATCTGGCTGACGATGTCGGCCGGCAGGAAGGCGAAGGTGCTTCCGGGAAACTCGCGCGGCAACCGCTCGCGCAGGGTGCGGACGTAGTCGTCGGTGCGGCTCACCGCATCGTCGTCCAGCGTGATCAGGATGTCGGTGTCGATCACGCCGATGGTGCCGGAATTGCCGTAGGCGACGTTGATGCCGGAGATCGGCATGCCGATGTTGTCGACGATCGTCTGGATGTCCTGCTTGGGGATCACCCGGTGCACCGCCAGCTCGACGTTGTCGATCTCCTTGGCGACCTCCTCGATGCGCGTGCCGGTGGGTGCCCGCACGTGCAGCTTGATCTGCGCCGATTCCGTCTTGGGAAAGAAGTTCTGGCCGAGGAACGGCACTAGGCCGAACGACATCACGACGACGGCGAGGAAGCCGAGCACGAAGATCCGGCTCGAGCCGATCGCCATGTCGAGCAGAGTGCGGTAGCCGCCGCGCAGCTTCTCGAATTGACGCTCGAAGCCGCGCTGGAACTTGACCAGCGGGTTGCGCGTGGGGGGCAGCGGCGTACCGTGCGGGTGCGCCTGCACGTTGGCCAGAAGGTAGTTGGCGAGCGTCGGCACCAGGGTGCGCGACAGGATGTAGGAGCCGACGAGCGCGAAGATCACCGCCTCGGCCAGCGGCTTGAACAGGTAGCCCGAGACGCCGCCGAGCCCGAACATCGGCACGAAAACGATGCAGATCGCCAGCAGCGAGACGGTCGCCGGCACCACGATCTGGCGGGCGCCGTCCATGATCGCCGTCTCGATGTCCTTGCCGTGCTCCAGGTGCCAGTTGATGTTCTCGATGGTCACGGTGCCGTCGTCGACGAGGATACCGACGGCGAGCGCCAGCCCACCAAGGGTCATGACGTTGATGGTCTCGCCGAGCACCGACAGCACCGTGACGCTGAACAGGATCGCCAGCGGGATCGAGATCATGATGATCAGCGTCGAGCGCCAGCTGCCGAGAAAGATCAAGATCATCAGGCCGGTGAGCGTGGCGGCGATCACGCCCTCGCGGATGACGCCGGTGACGGCGTCGTTGACGAAGGCCGACTGGTCGCCGACGGCGGTGAGCTCGAGGCTCTTGGGCAGGCCGGCGCGGATCTGCGGCAGCAGCGCCTTGACTCCGTTGATGACGTCGAGTGTGGAGGCAGAGCCCGCCTTCTGGATCGTCATCAGCACGGCCTTGGAGCCGTCGACGCGCACGATGTTGATCTGCGGCGGCGAGCCATCGTGCACGAAGGCGACGTCGCGAATGTAGACCACCGTACCGTCGACGCTCTTGATGGGCAGGTCGTTGAGCTTGTCGATCGCCTCCGGCGCGTCGTTAAGGTCGACCACAAATTCGTCGCGACCGATCTTCTCCGTGCCGACGGGGGTGATCAGGTTCTCCTGCGCCAGCGCGTTGACGACGTCCGAGGCCGAGACGTGGTAGGATTGCAGCTTAACCGGGTTGAGGTCGACGCTGACCTGCTTGACCTTACCGCCGTAGGGCGAGGGCACCGCGGCGCCGGCGACGGTGGCGAGCTGCGGGCGGATGAAGTTCTGCGCGTAGTCGGCGAGCTGCGCCTGGCTCAGGCTGGAGCTCGACAGCGCCAGCTGCAGGATCGGCACGGACGACGCGTTGAAGAGCAGCACGTAGGGCGGCGTCACGCCCTGGGGCAGCAGCTTCAACACCGTCTGCGACGCCGCCGTGATCTGCGCGATCGCCGTGTTGATGTTGACGCTGGGCTGGAAGAACACCTTGACGACGCCGTAGCCCGAGAGCGACTGCGACTCGATGTGCTGGATATCGTTGACCTGCGAGGACAACGTGCGCTCGTAGTAATAGACGATGCGTCCCGACATCTCCTCCGGCGGCAGGCCGTTGTAGGTCCATACCGCGGCGACGACCGGAATGCCGATGTTGGGGAAGATGTCCGTCGGCGTCCTGAACCAGGACATGACCCCGAAGATCAGGATCAGCATCGCCATCACCACGAAGGTGTAGGGCCGCGACAGGGCGACGCGAACGATGGCGAGCATGGGCCGGACCGGTTCCCTTCAGCCGTTACGGATCACATCGATCGGCGGGATCGATGCCTCGTCTGTTGCCTCACTAAAGCGACAGGATGGCGCCGCCGCAAGCGCGAGCAAGCGGTACGAGCGGCGCGTGTCATCGAGGCCACGCCATGCCTATCCCGGAAGGCGGAGACCCACCATTAAACTCGGCTTTAAGATGCCTTTCGGCGTCGCCCCGGCGCGTGATCGCGAAGAGAGCGCCGGGCGCCGTACCAGGAGTATTCTCGCCGATGCGCAGCTCGAAGCCGTGGAGCTCGACGATGGTCGCGGCCATGCTGAGACCAAGACCGTTGCCGGGCGCCAAGCCTGCGGTCGCGCGCGCGCGGTAGAAGCGCTTGACGATCTTGTCGCGCTCCTGCGCGGCGACGCCCGGCCCGGTGTCTCCGACCTGGATCAGCGTGTCGGCGTCGCTTCCGCATTGGATCGTGACGCGACCGCCCGGCGGGGTGAACTTGATCGCATTGTCGACGAGGTTGGCCACCGCCTCGCGCAGCAGGTCGCCATCGCCCGGCACGACGGTCGCGCGCGGCGCGTCGATCACCATCGCCACGCCTTTGGCCGCGGCGAGCGGCTCGAACAGCTCGAAGGCATCGCGCCCGACCTCGGCGAGGTCGACGGGCGAGAAGGCGCCGCGCCGCACCCCGCTCTCCAGCTCGGAGATGCGCAGCAGCGCCGTCACCGCGGTCATCGCCCGTTCGAGGTCCTCGAGCGCGGCGGCGGTGAGGGTCCGCAGCTCGGCTTCCGACGATCCGGCGAGGCCACGCTCGAGCCGCGCCCGCATGACCGCGAGCGGGGCGCGCAGGTCGTGAGCGATGTCGTCGCCGACCGACCTGATCTGCCCGATGAGGCGGCCGAACTCGTCGAGCATGAGGTTCACCGCGCGCACCAACTCGTCGACGTCGTCATGGGTGCCCGACGCCGGCAACCTGACGTCGAGCTCGCCGGCCATGACGCGGTCGACCGCGTCCTGGATGCTGGCGAGGCGGCGGAAGGCGCGGCGGCTGACGACCGTGCCGAGGGCGAGCGCGAGCAGCACCACCGGCACCAGCGCGGCGGCGAAGGCGCCCACCATCGCCGACTCCAGCTCGTCGACCATGGCGAGGCTGCGGCCGAGCACGAGCAGCACGCCGTCGGGCCGGCGCCGGGCGACGAAGACCGCGTTAGCGCCGCCCCTCTCGTTCAGCCGTAGTGGTGGGGCCTCCTGCAGGTGCGGCTGGCCGTCTTCGGGCACGTCGAACCCTGGCGCCACGTTGCCGAACAGCCGGCTGCCGTCGGCGGCGAACAGCCCGACGTAGTCGAGGTGACGCAGGTCCTCGGTGAGGCGCAGGTCGAGCCGGCGTCGCAGCCGGTCCAGCGGCTCGGGCACGGCCTTGGCCACCTCGTCGCGCAGCACGGACTTCACGTGGGCCAGGTCCGACTCGTAGAAGCGCCAGGCGACGAGGGCGAAGACGAGGCTCGTCGTCAGCGTCAGCGCCAACGCGAAGACGAGCGCCACCCGGAAGGCCGTCGAGCGCAGCAGGCCGATCATGGCTCCCCGACCTCCAGCCGGAAGCCGAGGCCGCGCACGCTGGCGATGAGGCGCGGGCCGCCCTCGGCCTCGATCTTGCGGCGCAGGTTGCCGACGTGGACGTCGACGACGTTGGTGTGCGTCGTCAGCCGGTAGTGCCACACGTCCTCGAGCAGCATCGCGCGCGTCACCACCGTCCCGGCGTGGCGCATGAGGTACTCGAGCAGAGCGAACTCGCGCGGCAGGAGGGCGATGATCCGACCCTCGCGCGTCACGGTCCGCGCGATCAGGTCCATGACGAGCGGGCCCGCGGCGAGCTTCGAGCGCGGCTCGGATCCCGCGCGCCGCCGCAGCGCCTCGACGCGGGCGATCAGCTCGCCCATGGCGAAGGGCTTCACGAGGTAGTCGTCGCCACCGGCCTTCAGGCCGCGGATACGGTCGTCGACGCTCACCAGCGAGGACACGACCAGCACCGGGGTCTTGTCGCCGTTCGCGCGCATGCCGGCGAGAAGGTCGAGGCTGTCGCGGCCCCACACCAGTCGGTCGAGGATCAGGACGGCGGCGCCCCCTGCGAGCAGCATCGCCAGCAACGCGTCCTCGTCGACGAGGCGCGCCACGGCCTGGCGCTCCTGCGCGAAGGCGGCGACGATCTCGCCGGCGAGCGCGTCGTCATCCTCGTAGAGGAAGATCCCGCCATCGGTCGCATCCCTGTCGCCCACCCAGCACCGCTCCGCCCGCCTCTCGCTCTCCTGGGCTCGCGCGCGCTCACGATCGTGTCAACAGCGCCGATCCTTATCCCGAACGGACGCCACCCGGCGGAACGAGCAGGCCGCCGCACCTGTTCTCGCGATGCCGTCGTGCCGAAGAGAGAGATGGTCGTGGGGCGCGAGGCGAGATGTCTCGCCTTCTCTGTTCGGTTCGCACCCATGTCTTGCAGACGACGAAGAAGGAACGACATGCCATGACGCGCTTGTATTTCTTGGCCGGAGCGGCGGCTCTGGGCCTGTGCACGCCCGTCGCGGCGGCCTCGTTTCACCACCATCACGGCTACGCCATGCATCACGGTTACGGCACGGCTACCGCCGCTCGTCATGGGCGTGGCCGCGCCTACGACGAGCGCGTGGTCCACGCCAGCCAGGAGCCGCTCGGCAGCGGGCAGGTCAACCCTTACGCCAACTACAACGGCCCGGGCAGCGCCGTGCTGAACGCGACAGTGCGTGCGGCCGGCGAGCCGGGCATGACCCTCGAGCTGGCGCCCGACGCCAAGGAGACCGCGACCGGCGGTCCGGTCGGCGGCCCGCCCGGCTTCGACGGTTCGTAAGAGCCGGAGGCGGACCAAAGAAAAGGCCGCAAAGCAGAAGCTTCGCGGCCTTTTCTTGAACCTCCAGCCCGTCACCGGACCAGCGAATCGCCTTACTGGAAGGGGTAGTAGCGGAACGAGGTCAGGATGGTGTTTTCGTTGGCGCGGGCGGCGACCAGCGGCGCGGCGGCCGTGGCGATGCCGTTGGCGTTCGAAGTGCCGGCGAACAAGAAGCGCTCGGTGTAGGAGTACTGGACGCCGACGCGGACCTCGCCAAAAGAACCCTTGTAGAGCTTGTCCCACAATCCGCCAGTGAACTGCACCACACGGTGGGTAGCACCTTGACAGGTGCCGCCTTCGACGTTGCAACCGTAGTTGTTCACACCACCCGTCGCCCCATAGCCAACCGTCACACCGCCGGCGCTTGCAGTCGAGAAGGTCCGGTTGACCTGCTCGAAGCCGGCGAAGCCGTAGAGGTCAATCGAGGGGGTGATGTGGGCTATGACGCCGGCCAGAGCGCTGGCCGCGCCGACGGCGTGCAGCCGGCCGTCGGCCTCGATGGTGGCGTCAGGCAGACCGTTCGTCGAGGCATAGCGGCCGAGACCGCGACCGACCAGGCCCTGGGCCTGGAAATCGAGGCGCTTGGGCAGGATGGGCGCAATGAAACCGGCACCGATACCGTAGCCGGTCGTGTCGTGGTTCGTGGAGAACGGGTAACCGGTCGTTGCGGTCGCGACGCCGACGTTCGTGTTGTTGTAGATGTCGCGATAGATACCCGTGACTTCGAGATGGATGTCGCGATCTGCGAAGCGCGCCTCATAGGCGGCCTTGGCGAGAACGTCAGGGATCTTGTTGAAGGTCAGGTTCTCATTGAGACCGCCCTGTCCGAGGTTCGGTGCGCCAGTCGCTGTCTGGCAGGTCGCGGTCTGATTGACGCCACCCAGCACGTTGACGCTATTGGCAGCGATCGCTGCGCCGGTGTTGCTCACGGTCGTGCCACAACCGTTGAGGTTGGCGGAGCCGCCCTGCTCCAAGCTGACCGCCAGCCAAAGCTTCTTGTTGAAGTCCTTGGTCAGACGGATCTGCGGAAGGCGGGCGTATTCGAAGCCAGGAATATACGCCGGATCGATCTGTGGCGGCGTCACTTCGTTACGTGGCGTGATGCCTTTCGAATTCAGCGTAACCAGCGACCATTCCTGGCCGGCCAGCACGTGCATGCCGTAATCACTGTTGTCGAGGGTCGCGTAGAGGTGACGGATACGCGGCACGTAGCTGTCGGTCTGGTTGTAGTTCGAGGTCGTGCCGGCGCCGAGGAAGTCGAGCTCGGCGTAGCCTGAGACTAGGTAGTTAGGCGTGATCGGCGCCTCGATCAACAGCGCCGGACGAGTCTGGCGCGCTTCGAAGCGGCTCTCGGCGACGTGAGCGGCCACGTTGTTGTTGGTCGGAACGCCGCCGAAAGCGCTGGTCAGGCCGGCCTGCTCGGAGCGGGTGCGGTTGGCCGTTTCCATCGAGATGAAGCCGCCGGGGGTGATGGTGAGCGCGCCGAACTGCATCTTCTTGTCGGCGGTGACGAACACCGGGGTTGCGCCCGGCGGGATGACGGTGAGCGGGCTCGGCGGCGGCAGCACGTAGCCCTTCTCGGGAGTGCGGGCGACACGGACGGCCTTGCGGCTCTCGGCGCGGTTCTGCGAGATCGCGCCCTTCATGGCGCGGATCTGAGCCTTCAGTTCAGCGATCTCTTTCGCGAGCTCGTTGTTCGAGGTCTCGGCGTGTAGCGCCGAAGCCGAAACGGTTAGCAGAAGCGTGGCCGCGAAGCCCGCCGTGTACTTGCGGAAGCGATTTCCTGTCACTGTATCCCCCAGAAACGTCAGGCGACTGCCCCCAGTCGCTGCCATCCCCACCGCTATAGCGCCACGACCGCGCCAGGGGGATGACATAATCGCCTCACAGCGGGGGAACCCTTTGCTCCCGGATATAAGGTTCGGACGAAGCCAAGCGAAAAGAGATAGCCTTTACAGGATCTTAAGCCCTGACGTCGCGAGGGGCCATCGCGTGCCCACTTTCATCCGCTGCGATCATCATACGAGACCGTGGCCACAAAGACACAATTGCCGCGCGCCATTGTCACATTCTGTTCGCATTAGGGTCAAGTCGTCGTAAATTGCCGGCCTCGACCCCGCTCAGCCCAGCATCGCGGCCTTGGCCCACCAGCCGGGATGGACCTTGGCGATGGCCTGTCGGGCGCGGGAGACCGCGCGGCAATCCGTGAACAGGCCGAAGCAGGTGGCGCCGGAGCCGGACATGCGGGCGAGCCGGCAACCGCGCGCGGCGCCGAGCACGGCGAGGACGTCCGAGACGATCGGAGCCAGCACGCAGGCGGCATCCTCCATGTCGTTGCGCCCGCGCTTGAGCGCGGCGAAGACGTCATCGGCCGGCTCGCCGCCCGAGAGCGTGGTATGCTTCGAGGCCATGTTGGTCCAGCCGGGTTCGAGCCCCATGCGGGCGAACACCGACTTCGTCTCCAGCGGCACGCCGGGGTTGACCACCAGCGCGGGCAGCGGCGGTAAAGCCAGCCGAGGCCCCAGTTCGTCGCCGACGCCGTGCATCATCCGCGCGGTAGCGGCGAGGCACACCGGGATGTCGGCGCCAGTCACGGACGCGGCCTCGACCACGCGGGGATCGTCGATCGCGATCGTGTTGGCGCGCGCGAGCAGCCGCAGCGCCGCGGCGGCATCCGAGGAGCCGCCGCCGATCCCCGCCGCCACGGGCAGGCGCTTGGTGAGCGTGAAGGCGCCGAGCCGGAGCCCCGGCACGCGGGCCGCGAGCGCGCGGGCCGCGCGTAGCACGAGGTTGTCGTCGGTGGCGCCAGCCGCGCCCGCCGTCGGGCCGCTGACGACGAGATCCAGCGCCGGGCCGGGCTCGAGAGCGAGCGTGTCGCCGCTGCGGGTGAACACCACCAGGCTCTCAAGTTCGTGCCAGCCGTCGGCACGACGCCCGACGATGTGCAGGGTCAGGTTGATCTTGGCGGGAGCCCGTTCGACGAGGAGCATCGGGTTTGGCTTGTGAAAAGTTCGGACGCCAGCGGAGCGGCTACTGTATTCACACATTTGGACAGGAGGCGCGCCCGTCTTTCCGAGGCTGGCCGCAGGCGAGAGCCCGGAACCCAGGACAACCAAGCCGAACGAAGAAGGCGCGGACGAAGCGGCCCGCCGCGTTGTCATGGACCCCGCCCGCCTCCGATGTCCCGGCACGACGGCGCAGCGTGCATCTGTCGACGTGTAAGTCCCAAGGAGGGGAGCGGAGGTCCGGAACCGGCGAGCTTCGCCGGCGAGGGTGACGATCACCGGTCCGGGCTCGGCGACGCCGCCCCGGAGTGACATCCTGGCCAAGACAAGCGCCAGGCGCTATCCCACCTCTCCTGGAGAAACGCCTCAACCGCCGTCCTTCTTGAGTCCGGCGTCGTCGCCGCTCGAAGCCGGCGCGGTCTTGTCCTTGGCGTCGGCCGCCTCGGGGGCCTTCACGTCGGGGAGGCCGTGCGCGATCTTCTCGAGGATCTTGGCCTTGTCTTCCGGCTCGGGCTCGAGGTCGCGGGCGTGGTTCCACTGAAAATGCGCGTCGAGCTTGCGGCCGACCCGCCAGTAGGCATCACCGAGATGGTCGTTGATGGTCGGGTCGCCCGGCTTGAGGTCGATCGCCCGCTCCAGCTCCTTGACCGCCTCGTCGTACTTGCCGAGCTTGTAATAGCCCCAGCCCAGGCTATCGACGATGTAGCCGTCGGACGGGCGAAGCTCGACCGCCTTGTGCAGCATCTTAAAGGCTTCGTCCAAGTTCTGCCCGCGATCGACCCAGCTGTAGCCGAGATAGTTCAGCACGAGCGGCTGGTCGGGGAAGAGCTCGAGCGCCTTGCGGAAATCGGCGACGGCTTTGTCCCACTTCTGCTCGCGCTCGTAGGAGATGCCGCGGAAGTAGTACAGCGGCCACTCGACCTTCTCGGGCTTCTTCGAGGCGGCGAGAGCCTTGGAGTAGGTGTCGACCGCCTCGGCGTATTTCTTGTCGCCGCGCTGGGCATTGCCGAGCGCGAGCAGCGCATCCTCGTCGTCGGGATGGTCGGCGACAATGTGTAAGAGATAGTCGGCGCTCTCCTGCTTCTTGCCGAGGTTGTCGAGGAGTTGGGCGATCTGGATGTCGGCCGTGGTGCGCAGCACGCTGCCTTCCGGCACGCCCTCGTAGACGGCGATCCCCTGCTCGTTCTGGTGAAGGCGGTCGTAGATGTCAGCCAGCGTGATCTGCGTCAGCGCGTTCTTGGGCGCGAGATAGAGCGAGAGCCGCAGGTAGACCATGGCGGCGATCTCGTCGCCCTGGCGGCCGCCCGCCGAGCCCAGCCCGTAAAGGACCTCGGCGCCGCCCTGCTCGGCCGTCTTGACCAGCGGCTCCAGCGTCCTGCCGGCCTTCAGCTCGGCCACAGCGGCGTTGATGATGGGGTGGTTGGGCAGGATGTTGTCGAAGTCGGCGTAGACCTTGAGCGCGGCGTCCTTGTCGCCGTTGCGCGAAAGGAAGCGGCCGTAGGCATCGATCAGGCGCAGCGTGTTCTTGTCGCCGGCGTAGGCGGAAGCAAAGCGGCGCCCGGCCTCGGCCTTGTCACCCATCATGTCGGCGATCAGCCCGGCGTGGAAATCGCGGAACACGACGAAATTTTCGTCGCGTAGCCGGTCGCAGGTCTCTAACGCCTTGTGCAGGTCGCCGGCCCCGGCCCAGCTCCAGGCCGTGAGCAGCGTGGCGGTGATGTCGCGGCTCTGCGCCGGGCCGCCCTTGGCGAATTGCGCGCGCGCCGCGGACCAGTTGTGGACGTGCATCTGCTTTACGCCAAGGGCAAGGTGGGCGAGCCCGTTGTTGGGATCGCGCGCCACGAGCCGATCGGCCAAGGTGAAGGCGTCGAGCATGTTGCCGTTGGAGAGCGCCGCGACGAAGGCACGCTCGATCAGTTGCGGGTTCTTGGGATCGAAGCGCAGCGCCTCGCGAAAGAAGGTGGCGGCGGCAATGGTGTCGTGGTCGGCCCCGGCGATCAGCGCAGACAGGTAGTTGCCGGCCGGGTTGTCCGACACCTCGAACGGGGTCGAGAAGTTGAAGGATTCCTTGGCCTGAGCGGCCGGTGCCGCGACCAGGAGGACGAACGCGGCGAGGCTCGCGCTCGACGCTGATAAAAGCTTCAACGGCATGGGCGCACGCGGTCCTTGGGCTGGCGCGAGGGTTCGAAGCCCTCGCTTGTTGCCCGGCACCATGGCCGTTTTGCGTTGGAGCGGCAAGCCGCAGCGGTCACCTGTCGTCGTCGTCCGGGCTGTAGCGGCGGCGCGGCGGCGGTGGTGGGCGGTCGTCGTCGCCCGGATCGTAACGGCGCGGCGGCGGCGAGCGGTCGTCGTCGCCCGGGTCGTAGCGACGCCGAGGCGGCGGCGGTCTCGCGTCGTCGTCGCGGTCGAAGCGTCGCCGCGGCGGCGGTGCGTCGTCGTCGCGGTAGCCCGGATCGCCGGTCTCGTAGCAGCGGCCGTAGGCGTCGCAGGCCTGGCGGACCGGCACCACGAGGGCTGCACCGGCAAAGCCGGACACCGGAGCCGCCGAGGCGGGCGCGCCGGCCGCGAGCAGGAGGAGCAGGGCCGGCGCCCGAGCAGCAGCCGCGGGATTCGTCATGATGGTCACCTTGCTCGGGATCGGCTCAGCGGTACCATCCATAAGGGCGCGGACCGTAGGCGAAACGCGGCCGATAGAAGCCGCGGTAGGGCCGATAGTAGCCGTAGGGCCGATAGAATGGACGGTAGAACGGCCGCGCCACGACGACGGGACGCTCGACCACAATGGGGCGTTCCACCACGACCGGACGTTCGTAGACGCGCTCGACGGGCTCGGGCGGTGGCGGCGCGTAGCCGTAATCGAAATCGGCGGCCGAGGCGGGGCCGGCGACGAGCGCCAGGCCGAAGCCGGCCGTGACGAGCGTGGGCAGGGCGATCGCAGGCAGGACGAGCGTAGGCAGAAAACGACGCATGGATTGGCTCCCTCTCCGATCGAAAAAGAGTGGAGCCGTGCGGCTGAACGAGGGCTGAAGCGCCTGTTCAGTAGCCGTAGCCGAACGCGAAAGGGAGCAGCGGATAGGCCGGCGGTCCGTCGGGGCCGTTGAGGCCGGGTGCGTAGACGAAGGCGCCGCCGACGCGCAGCCCCGGAACCGGCACGAGGTTGAGGCCCAGCACCGTCTGCGGCGGCACCACGACCGGCCGCGCGACGAGCGGCGCCGGCTCGAGCGGATCGCGCACGGCGAGATCCGCCGCCGCAGCCGGCACGGCCAAGGCGCAGAGAACCAGAATGATCGAGAGCTGACGCAAGGGCGCACCTTTTCGTGAAGCGGTCACGCGAGACTGAGCAAGCATGGTGAACGAAGGGTTACCGAGGCGCCGGGCGCGGCGACGCTTGCGTCGACGGCGACGGGGTCTATCCTCGTCAGCAGCCTCTCCGTCGGGACAGCCCCCATGCGTCGCCATTGTCGCCTGCCCGTCTTCGCCCTGCTCGCCGCGTCCTGCGCCGCCGCGCTGTTCGCCTCAAACCCTGCCCGTGCCGAAGGCGAGATGACGTTTCATGCCGTGCGACTGGGCGAGGCGCAGACCTGCGGTTCCGATTGCCCGATCGTGATCGCCGCGACAGGGCAGATCACGCAGGCGACACCGGGACGTTTCCTCGACTTCATCGAGAGCCACAGCCGCGGCGACCTTCACGCCGTCGTCTTCCTTGATTCCCCGGGCGGCCGAGTGGTCGCCTCGATGGAGTTTGGCACGCTGCTGCGCAAGATCGGCGCGGCGGCGGTGGTGGCGCGGGTCTATCCCGACGGCCAGGGCGGCACGATCATGACCAACGCGCAGTGCTTCTCGGCCTGCGTCTACGCCTTGATGGGCGCCAGAAAGCGCGTGATCCCCGCGAGAAGCCAAATCGGCATCCACCGCATGTTCGTCTACGAGGACAGCATGGATGCCTCGGGCACGACGATCCTGCGCCACCGCCGCTTCGACAACGGCAACATGCGCTCGTTCCTCGAGGATTATTCGAGCGAGATGGGCGTCAGCCCCGGCCTGATCGCCGCCGCCGAGACCGTGCCCTCCAGCCAGCTCAAGATCCTGACGCGCAGCGAGATCCGCCGCTGGCACCTCGGCGTGCCCAAGCTGTAGGGTCCGCGTCGTCCCGGCGCGCGAAAGGCGAACCCGGAACCGGCGAGCGCCGCTTCATCCGGATGAGGCGAGGCATACCGCTTCCGGGTTCTCGCCGGCGCGAGACCTCGGACAGACTTGGTATTGCCGACGATCGCCTCTCACCCTCCCTGGCGCGGGCTGACGATCTCCACGGCGTCGCCGTCGCGCAGCGGCGTCGCCGCGCGGTCGACCGCGCGCACGAAAATCTGGTTCAGCGCCGTGGCGACGATGGCCTCGCCGTAGGCGAGCTCGTCAAGCAGCGCCGCCAGGGTGGCGGCCTCGACCTCATGCGCTCTGCCGTTGACGCTGATGCGCACGTTCGTCCTCCGAGACCCCTGCTTCCGCCTCGACGAGGGCGAGCGCGCGGGCGGCCAGCGCCGGCGCCACCAGGAAACCGTGACGGTAGAGCCCATTGATGAAAAGTCGGCGCCCGTCGCGGCGCACCTCCGGCATATTGTCGGGGAAGGCCGGGCGCAGGTCGCAGCCCATCTCGACCACCTCGGCCTCGCCGAAAGCCGGGTGGATCGTGAAGGCGGCCCCGATGAGGTCGAGCAACGCGCGGGCGCGCACCCGTCCGCGCTCCTCGCACTCCAACGTGGTGGCGCCGACCATGAAGCGCCCGTCGCCGCGTGGCACGATGTAGACGGGGTTGCGCGGGTGCAGGAGCTGCACCGGCCGCGAGAAAGCGATGTCGCGGGTGAACAGCACCAGCATTTCGCCCTTGACGCCGCGCAAGTCGGGCAGCCGGTCGCGGGCGGCGTGGCCGCGGCAGTCGACGATCCAGTCGCAACCCTCCGGCTCGGCGTCGATGCCGTGGCGGATCGTGACGTGCGGCATCGCGACGAGGCGGCGTGCCAGCTCCGCGGTGGCGGCGCGGGGATCGACGTGCGCCTCCCTGGGAAAGAAGAGCGCGCGCGAGAAGCGGCCGGCGAGGTCGGGCTCGAGCGCGGCGACGCCGTCGGCGCCGAGCGTCTCGTGTTCCTCTGTGACCCGGGCGAAGCGGGCGAGCTCGGGCAGGTCGCGCGCCGGCGCGACGAGGAGGCTACCGTTGGTCTGCGCGACCGGGACGGTCTGCTGCCAGTACTTGAGAGAGAAGAGCCCCAAGGCGATGAGTTCGGGCTCGGAGGATTCCGCCTCGCACCACGGCGCGATCATGCCGCCGGCGTAGAACGAGCAGCCGCGTCCGGCGTCGGGCGCGCGCTCGTGCAGCGTCACCGGGAAGCCGGCAGAGGCGAAGGCGTGGGCGGCGGTGAGGCCGGCGATGCCCGCGCCTAATACGCCGATGCGGGGTCGTGCTGCTGCCATGATGGCTCCTTGCCGCGCCGCCGAAGTACCGACCCCGCCATGCCGTGAGCGCGGGCTTCGTTTGCCGGCGAACCAAAGCGGATCCGGGCGGCTAGTCCGTTCCACCGAGCAAGCTTTATCGCCTCGGCCGGAGGCTCATCCTAGCTAGTGTGGCGCCGCCCGCCGCGTCAAGGCGCTCCGCTCGCGCATAAAGGGCAGAACCTACCCCCGTCTGGTTCATCGCCGGCTGTTCCACAGGCTTCGGCCGCGAACTCGCAGAACTCGTTTTCGGGCGCGGCTGGCAGGCGGTTGTCGTGGCGCGCGACTGAAACGCGCGTCGCCGATCTCGTCACACGCACGAGGCCGATGCCCTCGCCTTATCGCTCGACGTTACGATGCCGGGCACATCGCCGCGGCGGTCGAAGCCGCCACCGTGAGGTCCGGTCGCATCGACGTGCTCGTGAACAACGCCGGCCATGGCAGGCTTTCGTAGAGGAGGGGCGACGATGCCGAGATCCACTCGCGATGACGCCGGCGTCTTCGGTCTGTTCGCCATCACCCGCGCCGCACTGCCGGTCATGCGCGCGCAGAATAGCGGTCATGTGATCGACATGACCTCGGTCGCCGGCTTCGCCGCATCGGCGTATGACTTCGCCTCGAAGCCCTGGCGCGACAACGGTTCGGCGATGGACTCTGACGAGGCGGGAAGGCCGCGTAGGGCGCGACGCATGGAGCCGTTGACGTGGCACACGAGGCAGGCGAACGTCCGCCAAAGCCTCGACGCAAAAAAAATGGCTTAGGCTGAAGCTGATGGGCGAAGCTGGCGGGCGGCATGACCAAGAGTGACGGCGCTTTCGTCGCCGGCGTGCTCGTGCGCCAGCGCAGTGACGCCCTGCCCCGCCTCGTCCTACCGGCGGGCCGGCGCCTGAAGATTGGCCTCGCCGGTCGCCTGATCGCCCTCATTGCCGCTTTCGTCTTGGTCGCGCAGGTCATGATCTTCGTGCCTGCGATCTCGAACATGCGCTTCAACTGGCTTCGCAACCATCTCAGCGCCGCCTACGTGGCCGCGTTGACGCTCGATGCGTCGCCGCCGGGTAGCGTGTCGCCTGCCCTCGCGGCGACCTTGCTGCGCAGTTCGGGGGCGCGCCAGATCGTCATCGATCGCGGCCACACGCGCCAAGTGCTGGCGTCGCGCGGAACGCTCCTCAAGGTCGACGCCACCTACGATCTTCGCCAGTCCTCTTGGCCGGACCTGTTAAGCAATGCCTTCGTGACGCTGGCGGCTCCGCCGGGACGGACCCTGACATTGCTCAGCGCGGCCCCGGCCGTCGGCAGCGTCCTCGAGGTCACGATGGACGAGGCACCGCTGATTGAGGCGATGCACGCTTTCGCTCGCCGCATCCTGATCTACTCGCTCATCGTTTCGGTGATCGTCGCCTCGCTCGCCGCGCTGGCGCTCCACCGCATGATCCTGCGTCCGGTGCGGCAGCTGACCGACTCGATCGTTGATTTCGGCGGCGATCCGGGCGATCGCACCCGCATCATCACTCCCTCCGGCCGCGACCACGAGATCGGCCAAGCCGAGCGCGCCCTCGCGGTCATGCAGGAAGCGCTGGTGCTCGAACTTGATCAGAAAAAGCATCTCGCCGATCTCGGCTTGGCCGTTGCCAAGATCAACCACGATATGCGCAACATGCTGTCCTCGGCGCAGATCCTGTCCGACCGTCTCGCCGGCGTGCCCGATCCACTGGCGCAGCGCCTGGCGCCCAAGTTGGTGGCCACTCTCGACCGTGCCATCCGCTTCTGCCAGGCCACGCTGACATACGGCCGCGCCGTCGACGAACCGCCGCGGCCGCGCCCGCTCAACCTGCGTGCCGTCGTTGCCGAGGCGGCTGAGACGGTGGCGCACGGGCATGTGCGCATCGAGATCGCCGTCCCCGCCGATCTCGAGCTGACCGCCGATGCCGAGCAGCTCTTCCGCATATTGATGAACCTGCTTCGCAACGGAGTCGAGGCGCTGGAGCGAGCCGGCGCGGCGCCGGGGCGGCTGCCGGTGGTCGACGTGCGGGCGTGGCGGGACGGCACGATCACGACCATCGAGGTCTCCGACACGGGGCCCGGCATCCCTCCGGCAATCCGCGGCAAGGTGTTCTCCGCCTTCCAGAACTCGTCGCGCCCCGGCGGGACGGGCCTCGGCCTCGCCATCGTCGCCGACCTCGTGCGAGCCCACGGCGGTACGGTGGAGCTCGCGCCCGACCGCGACGACGCCGGCGCGCTGTTCCGCATCAAGCTGCCGTGGCTGCCGGCGGCGGGGTAGGCTGCAGCCTTACTTCGGCACCACCGGCACGAACATGCGGCGGGCCTGGTCGAACACCGTCATGCGGCCGTTGGCGACCCCGAAATAGGCGCCGTGCAGGCTGAGCTTACCCGCGGCCTCGCGGTCGCGTATCCAGGGGTAGGTGCGCAGGTTCTCCAGCCCCTGGATGATCGAGGCATAGCTCAGGCGCTCACAATAATGGTCGAAGTCGCCGACCAGCGGCCCGGCCTGCTCGGCCGCCGGCGCGATCAACGCCTTCCACTTGGCGATGAAATTGGCTTCCGACAGCGGCGTGAACTCGTCGTATTGGCCCTGAGCATAGGCGCGGATGCCGCCGCACTGGGCGTGTCCCATGATCACGATATGGGCGACCTGCAGTGCCAGCACGGCATATTCGATCGCCGCCGCCGTTTCCTGCATGGAGGCAGGATCGTAGGGCGGCACGAGGGCGGCGATGTTGCGGACGACGAAGATCTCTCCCGGTCCAGCATCGAAGATGACCTCGGGCGACACGCGCGAGTCGCAGCAGCCGATGAGCAGCGCCGGCGGCTTCTGGCCTTGTTCGGACAAGGTGCGGAAGCGGTCCTGCTCCTGCCGCAGCCGGCCGTTCCAGAAGGCCAAGTACCCCTCGGCGAGATCGGCCGGCAGGTTCTCGTGGACAGGAACACTAGGGGTGCTGGTCATGCGTCGGGTCGCCTGGTGACAACACAGGCCTTTTTGCGCCACGACAGGTGCTTGCGCAATCGCGAACCCAGCCGAATGCTCGACGTTAGCGTATCGTCATACGGGCGCGTATCGCCATCTCAAGAAACGCACTAGATACCGGCGACGGAGTGGAGAACGAGATGGCGGACGACGACGAGGGCGCGAAGTCGGCAACACCTTTGCCCGTTGATCGCCCGGCCGCGACAGGGGCCGTGAAGCCGGGGGCCGAAGACGCGCCGCAGACGGAGTGGACGGCGAGCGATCGCCGGGGGCCGCTGGGATCGGCGGGTGCCGAGGATGTCGAGCGCATCGTACCCGCCCGTGAGGCGGATGCCGAAGGCGGCATCGATCGGGTCGAACCGGACGATGCCGCCCATCCCGCGACCCCGCATTTCGGCGAGGCCGGTGAAGCCTCTTCTCCGACCCTCGCTTCGATGGGGCACGCGGCGCCCTCCGAGTCGTCAGCCGTCGCTCCCGAGCGGAAACGTTCGCTGGTCCCAGTCGCCGCGGGGCTCGTGGTCGGCGCGTTGATCGGCGCTGGAAGCGCTTGGCTCGTATATTCGCAAACGGGCGGCGCCAACGGCAGCCCGCAGCAGATCGCAGCTCTCTCGTCCCGTGTCGATACGCTCGACAAACGACCCGATCCGCAGCCCGAGTTGACCAAGCTGCAGTCCGGCGTCACCGACCTGCAAGGCAGGATCGCGGCGCTTGAGAAGCGTCCGCCTGGCTCCGCGGTGGGCGAGGGATCCACACCCGTCGCCCCCTCTCCGGAACAGACGGCTGCCAAGGCACCGGAGCCCGCGGCACTGACCTCACCAGCAGCAACCGCTCCGCCGTCCGATGCGAATCTCACCGGCAAGGTCGCCGCGCTCCAGGCGGCCCTCGACGAGTTGAGGACTCGGACCAGCTCGCTCCAGGCGCAGGACGCCGGGCAGGACGGCGCGGCCGCCAAGGTTGCCTCGCTACAGACCGGAGTCGCGGATGCCCAGAAGCAGGCGGCGGGCGCTCAATCCGCGCTTGAATCCGTGAAGAGCGAGCAGAAAGACCTCGGCGACAAGATCGCGGGTTTGACCGTCGCGGTCGCCGGCGCCTTGAAGAAGGCCGAAGGGGCGCAAACGGATGCCGAAACCCTTCAGACACGGCAAAAGGCCCTCGAGGGCAAACTCGGCAGCCCGGCACTGGCGGTCGTGGCCGACAGCCTCGTGCAGCAGATCGGCGCCGGCCAGCCCTTCGCCCGCCAGGTCGATGCGCTGGCGGCGCTGAATGCCGACCCGGCGAAGATCGCGGTGCTGCGCGAGAACGCCATCCGCGGCGTACCGTCGGCCCAGTCGCTTCTGGCGCAATGGAAGCCGTTGTCCGACCCCGTGATCGCCACGGGCAACAAGGCACCGGCAAATGCCAACCTCGGACAAAGGCTCGAGCACGGCCTGTTCGGACTCGTGAGCGTGCATCGCGCCGATGGCACTACCGGCAACGACCTGGCCTCGCGGGTTAACCTGATCGAGGCCGACCTCGGCCACGGCGACGTCGTCGCCGCCTACGCCGCCTGGCAGGCGCTGCCGGCCGACGCCAGGGCGAGGTCCGACAACTGGGGCGCGCTTGCCAAGACCAGCGTCGAAGCCTCGGCGGCGGCGCGCGATCTCCAGCATTCGGCGATCGACGCGCTCGGCGCCAAGAAGTCGTGACGTCGCCATCGCGCCACGGCGCCTGCAAGGTTCATTGATGATCCGTCTTCTCCTCTTCTTCGTGTTGCTCGCGCTTGTCGCGTGGGGCGGCGTCTATCTCGTCGAACATCCCGGCCACATCACGCTGGACTGGTTCGGCTACCAGATCGAGACGTCGGCGGCTCTCCTGGTGATCGCCGTCGCGGTGGCAGCCGTCATCGCCTGGATCATCTTGCGCACGATCGTCGGCCTGCCGAGCTTCATCGCCTACGCTGCGCGCCGCCGCCGCCGCGAGAAAGGCTACGACGCCCTCTCGCGCGGACTGGTCGCGGTGAACGCGGGCGATGCACGAACGGCGGGACGCGCCAGCGCCCAAGCGACCCGGCAGCTCAAGAACGATCCGTTGGCGCTCATGCTGCGAGCGCAATCGGCGCAGCTCACCGGCGATGCGCGCGGGGCCATACAGGCCTACCAGGAGTTGGCACAGCGTGAGGAGACGCGCGTGCTCGGCCTGCGCGGCCTGCACGCCGAGGCGAACCGGCGCGGCGACGACGAGGCCGCCCATCATTTCGCCGCCGCCGCGCACAAGGCGCAGCCGCTGCCGTGGACGGCGCAGGCGCAGCTCGACCATCACGCCACGGCTGGCGACTGGGAGGAAGCGCTGCGCACCGTTGAGGCGGCGGTGGTCGCCCGGCAGGTTGACCGCGAAACCGGCGACCGCCAGCGCGCGGTTCTCGAGACCGCGATCGCCTACGACAAGGAGTTGAGCGAGCCGGATGCGGCCCTGGCGCTCGCCCGCGCGGCGATGAAGCGCGCCCCTGACTTGGCGCCGCCGGTCGTGCTGGCGGCGCGGCTGCTGAGCCGCCGCGGCGACATCCGCAAGGCCGCCAAGGTGGTAGAAGCGGCGTGGCCGCGCTGCCCGCATCCCGATATTGCCGAGGCCTATATGAACGCGCGCCCAGGCGACAGCACGAGCGATCGGCTCGGCCGGGCGCGGACCCTCATGGGCCTGTCGGCCTACGAGCCCGTCGGTCGGATCACCGTCGCCCGCGCCGCGCTGGCCAATACCGACTATGCCGCAGCTCGTGCGGCCATGGAGCCGCTGGTCGGCGAGGGCAAGCGTCCGACGGTCAAGATGTGCCTGCTCATGGCCGAGCTAGAGGAGGCCGAGCACGGCGACAACGGGCTGTGGCGCGAGTGGCTGGCGCGAGCCTCCCGCGCGGCGCTCGACCCTGCTTGGATGGCCGACGGCATCGTCTACGACGAATGGGCACCCGCCTCACCGACGACGGGCCGGCTCGATGCCTTCCACTGGCAGGTGCCGGCCGAACGGCCCGGCATGGAGATGGACGCGCTGCCGCCGCGCCGCGAACCTCCCCTTCCGGCGGCGGCACCGCAGGCGGCGTTGCCTCCTTTGCGCGAGGCCAGCCTGCCCGCGCCGAAAGCCGAACCGCCGGTGGCGCCCGAGCCGCTTCCTGGGGCGCAAGTGGTTCGCGAGGCCGATGCGGCTCGGCCAGCTGCGCCTTCCCCGGCGCTCGTCGCGCCAGCGTCGCGGCTGGCCGAGCCGCCACCGTCCGCCGAACCGGCGCCTGCCGTGCCGACTGTCCACGACAAGGAAGCCAACGTGGCCGCGATCCTGGCGCTGCCGTCGGTGCCAACTGAGGAGGAGCTGTCGCCCGCCCCGCAGCCGGAGCCGGAGCTATCCCCTGTGCCGGATATAGCGAAGCGCGCGCGCTCCATCTACAGTTCAGGCTGACTGCCGCCGGTTGCCAACGCACCGGCGCGTCGGCTAAGACCGTCGCGTCGCACGCCGCAATAGCTCAGTCGGTAGAGCACCTCATTCGTAATGAGGGGGTCGGGGGTTCGAATCCCTCTTGCGGCACCAAGGTCGCGCGTGAGTTCCGGCGGTGAGCCCTCGACCTCGGCCGTACCACGGCGTATGTCGGCCCGGCACCAGGTTTGAGGCCATGACCGCCACCCCCGACACGCCTACCCGTCCACGGCCGCATGCCGGCATCCTTGCCTCCGACCCCTACGTGCCCGGCAAAAGCAAGGCGCCGGGCGTCGCCGGGCCGGTCTACAAGCTTTCCTCCAACGAGACGCCGCTGGGCGCCTCGCCACGCGCCATCATGGCGTTCCGCTCGGCTGCCGAGGCGCTGCCGGCCTACCCGGACGGCACGGTGACGCCGCTGCGCGAGGTGCTCGGCCGCCGCCACGGCCTCGACCCAGCGCGCATTGTCTGCGGCGCCGGTTCGGACGAGCTCCTCTATATGCTCGCCAACATCTATTGCGGCCCCGGCGACGAGGGTATCTACACCGAGCACGGTTTCCTGCTCTACCGCACCGCGTTGCTCGCTGCCGAGGCGGTGCCTGTGATCGTGCCCGAGCGCGACTTCCGCGTCGACGTCGATGCTGTTCTCGCCGCCGTGACCGCGCGCACCAAGATTGTCTACATCGCCAACCCCAACAACCCGACCGGCACGTATGTCGGCCAGGAGGCGGTGCGCCGGCTTGCCGACGGGCTGCCGCCGCACGTGCTGCTAGTGCTCGACGCCGCCTACGCCGAATACGCCGACGATGCCGACTACGACGACGGCTTCTCCTTCGTGCACGAGCGAGAGAACGTCGTCGCCACCCGCACCTTCTCCAAGATCTACGGCCTGGCGAGCCTTCGCCTGGGATGGTGCTACGCGCCGGCCGCCGTCATCGAGGCCATCAACCGGGTGCGCAGTCCTTTTAACGTCAACGATCCGGCGATGCGCGCCGGCATCGCCGCGGTGGAGGACCAGCCGCACATCGACGCCGCGATTGCGCATAACGCGCATTGGCGCGAGGTGCTGACCCGCGAGATCCGCGCGCTCGGCTTTCCGGTAACGGGAAGCGCGGCCAACTTCGTGCTGATCCACTTGGCGTCGGCGGCCGAGGCCAAGGCGGCGGACGCGTTTCTCACCGCGCGCGGCCTGATCCTGCGCATGGTGGGCGCCTATAAGCTGCCGTCCTGCCTGCGGCTCTCGGTGGGCGATGAGGTGGCGTGCCGGCTGGTGATCGAGGCGTTCGGGGAGTTCGCGAAGACGCGGGGCTCCTCCCCTGCGTAGCGCGACGCGGCGGGGGAGGATTGCCGCCCATGCCTGACACTCTTGGCGCCGTGCTGCCAGCGCCGCTCTTCCCAAGGATCGCGATCATCGGGCTCGGCCTCATCGGGGCTTCGCTGTGCCGCGCAACGGCGCAACGGCGCATCGCCGCCGCCGTCGTGGGCTTCGACGCCGATCTCTCGGTCCGATCGCGCGCCAGGCAGCTCGATCTCGGCGACGCCGTCGCCGATACGGTGGAGCAGGCGGTCGAAGGCGCCGGTCTCGTCGTGCTCTGCACTCCCGTCGGCGCCATGGGGGCGGTCGCTACCGCTATCGCCCCACACCTGATACCGGGCGCCATCATCTCCGACGTCGGCTCCACCAAGGTCTCGGTCATCGAGGCGGTGCGCCCGCACCTGCCGGCGCATGCGCATCTCGTGCCGGCTCATCCCGTCGCCGGCACCGAGTACTCCGGCCCCGACGCCGGCTTTGCGACGCTGTTCCTCAATCGCTGGGCGATCCTGACGCCGCCGGAGGACACCGCGCCCAAGGCTGTCGCCCAGGCTACCGCTTTTTGGGAGGCGGTGGGCGCCAACGTCGAGGTGATGAGCGCGGCCCACCACGACATCGTGCTGGCGATCACCAGCCACGTGCCGCACCTTATCGCCTACAACATCGTGCGCACCGCCTCCGACCTCGAGCGCGTCACCGAGGCCGAGGTGATGAAGTTCTCCGCCGGCGGCTTCCGCGATTTCACCCGCATCGCCTCGTCCGATCCGACGATGTGGCGCGACGTGTTCCTCAACAACCGCGACGCGGTGCTTGAGGTGCTGGGCCGCTTCAACGAGGACCTGGCGTCGCTGGCCCGCATGGTGCGCGACGGCAACGGCGACGGCCTGTTCGATCTTTTCACCCGCACCCGCGCGATCCGCCGCGGCATCATCGCCCAGGGGCAGGAGACCGCCGCCGCCGACTTCGGCCGCCGGGTTTCGGAGAAACGCGAGTAACGCCGGCTACCGCCGACCGCTCTGGAACCGGTGGATGAAGGGCAACAGCACGGCGTCCGGCACGAAGGGCAGGACCATCGCGCCAAGCTTGTTCCCGAGGCCGGGAACGACGACCCGGCGCCCGGCCAACAAAGCGTCATAGCCGGCTACCGCGACGGACATGGCGCTGGCGCCCGACACCTTCGACAGGCCGGCCGCCTTGGCCATGCCGGCGCGCGCCTGAAACTCGGTGCGTGTCATGCCTGGGTTGAGCAGGGTCACGCTCACGCCGGAGCCCTTCAGCTCCTGCGAAAGGGCGCGCGAGAAAGCGCTGACGAAATGTTTGCTGGCATAATAGACCGCCATGCCCGGCCCCGGCATGTAGCTCGCCACCGAGGCGACGTTGAGGATCCTGCCGCGCGCCGCCTTTAGGTCGGGCAGGAAGCGCAGTGTCAGGTCGAGCAGGGCGCGCACGTTGACGTCGACGATGCCGAGCTGCTCGCGCACGTCCGTCCCCGCAACCGGCCCGAGCACGCCATAGCCGGCGTTGTTGACCAGGAAGGCCACGCGGGCGTCCGCCGCTGCCAGCGCGTCGGCGATGTCGTCGGCGGCGTGCGGCGCAGCGAGGTCGCAGGGGATCACGATGGGGCGCGGGCGGCCGGCGGCGACGAGCTCGCTCGCCAGCGCCTGGAGCTTGTCGGCGGAGCGCGCGGTCAGCGCGAGGTCGTGGCCGTGCTTGGCGAACACTCGCGCGAGATCGGCACCGATGCCGGTGGAGGCACCTGTGATGAGGGCGACGGCGCGCATGGCAATGATCCTTCCGCGCAACGTCGCGCTACTTCAGCGCGCTTAGCCGCGGCGCGGCGCGTGGGCAAGGCCGGCGTCGTCCCGCTTCGTAGCGTTAGAACGAGGCCACGCCTCACATTGCTCGAGGATCCAAGTGCTTGACGAAGGGCTCGAAGTCGCGGTCATCGTGCAGCAGGGCATGCTCGTGCGCGATGCAGAAGGTGGCAATGATAAGATCGACCGTCTTGCGGACAGTTACGCCTTCGGCTCGTAGGGTGCGATAGTGTTGTGCCGCGGTGACGGCGAGCTCATGATCGAGCATCGTCGCGAGCAAATTCCAGAAGTGCAGCGCCGATGCGGTCAGCGTGGCGTTCGTCGCGCGCACCCTGAAGGAGTTCGAGGGGGATCAGATTTCCCACTAAAATTCCGCCGACATTCTCAAGCAGGCGAAGCTTCTACACAGGTGCGCTGCTCACATCGCGCAGATGCGCGATCCAGACCGAGCTGTCGACGACGATCAAGGCACCGGCGACCCTGACGGATCAGGTCGCCATCCAGCCCAGACCGGCAAGACTCACGATCGCATTGCGGCGGCGGTTCTCGATAACGGGACGCCGTAGCGCTTCCTCAAATGTAGCCTTCTTGGCTGTCAATCCGGCCGCAATATCGCCTCGTGGAGCAGCTGGTCATCGATCTCGATGTTAGTTCGCATCATACGCCTGTGTGTATGAGCCCATCAGATCTATACACATCCGAGGAGATTGGCTCAACTCGCCGCGTCGTGACGCACGCGTCGGACCGACTTTCAGGCGATCGGGCTCGTGCCGCGAAACGCGATCTTAGCCCGCCAAGCCTCGTCCTAACCGAACCGACCAGAGACAATGGGTGGCCTAGCTGCGCCGATCCACGACGGCAAGTAGTCGGCCGGCGTTCGAGCCGCCCTACTCCGCCTCCGGCACCTCGTCGGCCTCCGGCCCGGTCTCGGGCACGTCCTCCTCGGCCGGGATGCGCTCGACGGAGACGACCTCCTCGCCCGAGCCGGTGCGGAACACCGTGACGCCCTGCGTGCCCCGGCCGGCGACGCGGATGCCGTCGACGGGGACGCGGATCAGCTGGCCGGCATTGGTCACCAACATCAGGCCGTCGCCGTCCTCCACCGGGAAGGACGCCACGAGCTTGCCGTTGCGGGTATTGACCGCCATCGCCACGATGCCTTTGCCGCCGCGGTTGGTGATGCGGTACTCGTAGGACGAGGTGCGCTTGCCGAAGCCGTTGGACGAGATCGTGAGGATCACCTGCTCGGCCGCCGACAGCTCGCCGACGCGCTCCAGCGAAAGACTCGAGGGCTGCACGGCGTCAGGCTCGCCGCCCTCTGCCTCGACCTCGTCGGCCACGACCTCGGCTGCGGATTCCGCGTTGCTCTCGCCGGCCACGGCGCGGCGGTTCTTCAGGTAGGCCAGGCGCTCGCCGGCATCGACGTCGCTGTGGCGCAGGATCGACAGCGCGATGACCGTGTCGCCCTGCCCCAGCGTGATGCCGCGCACGCCCATCGAGTCGCGGCCCTTGAACACCCGCACGTCGGTGACGGCGAAGCGGATGCATTGGCCGTTCTGCGTGGTCAGCAGCGTGTCGTCGCTCTCGCGGCAGATCTGCACGTCGACGATGGCGTCGCCCGGATCGAGCTTCATCGCGATCTTGCCGGCACGGTTGATCTGGGTGAAGTCGGAGAGCTTGTTGCGGCGCACGGTGCCGCGCGTGGTGGCGAACATGACGTCGAGCTCGCCCCAGGTCGTCTCGTCCTCGGGCAGCGGCATCACGGTGGTGATGCGCTCGCCCTGCTCGATCGGCAGCATGTTGACGAGCGCCTTGCCGCGCGCCTGCGGGGCGGCCAGCGGCAGCCGCCACACCTTCTCCTTGTAGACCTGGCCGCGCGACGAGAAGAACAGGATCGGCGTGTGGGTGTTGGCCACGAAGAGACGGCTGACGAAATCCTCCTCGCGCGTCTGCATGCCGGAGCGGCCCTTGCCGCCGCGCGCCTGGCTCCGGTAGGTCGAGAGCGGCACGCGCTTGACGTAGCCGCCGTGCGACACCGTCACCACCATGTCCTCCCGGGCGATGAGGTCCTCGTCGTCGACGCCGTCGACGGCATCGAGGATCTCGCTGCGACGCGGCGTGCCGAAGGCGGTCTTCACCGCGATCATCTCGTCCTTGACGATGCCGAACAGGCGCACGCGCGACTTCAGGATGTCGAGATAGTCGGCGATCTCGGCGGCGAGCTTGTTGAGGGCTTCCGCGATCTCGTCGCGCCCGAGCGCGGTGAGGCGGGCGAGGCGCAACTCGAGGATGCCGCGGGCCTGCGTCTCGGAGAGCACGTACTCGCCGTTCTCGTCGAGCGCGTGACGCGGATCGGCGATCAGCAGGATCAGCGGCGCCATGTCCTTGGCCGGCCAGCTCCGGCCCATCAGCGCCTCGCGCGCCGTCGCCGCGTCGGGCGACGTCCGGATCAGGCGGATCACCTCGTCGATGTTAGCGACCGCGATGGCAAGGCCGACCTGGAGGTGCGCGGCGTCGCGCGCCTTGGTCAGGCGGAACTTGGTGCGGCGGGTGACGACCTCCTCGCGGAAGTCGACGAAGGCCACCAGGATGTCGCGCAGATTCATCAGCTGCGGGCGGCCGCCGTTCAGCGCAATCATGTTGCAGCCGAAGGAGGATTGCATGGCGGTGAAGCGCCAGAGCTGATTCAGCACCACGTCGGCCACGGCGTCGCGCTTCAGCTCGATGACGATGCGCATGCCTTCGCGATTGGACTCGTCGCGCAGGTCTGAAATGCCCTCGACACGCTTCTCGCGGACCAGCTCGGCGATCCGCTCGACCAGCGTCGACTTGTTCACCTGATAGGGGATCTCGGTGACGATGATCGCCTCGCGCTCCTTGCGGAGCGTCTCGCTGTGCACCTTGGAGCGCACGATCACCGAGCCGCGCCCGGTCATGTAGGCCGAGCGGATACCGGCCCGCCCGAGGATCGCACCGCCGGTCGGGAAGTCGGGGCCGGGCACCAGCTCGATCAGCTCCTCGAGGCTCATGTCGGGCTTGTCGATCAAGGCCAAACAGGCGTCGATCACCTCGGAGAGGTTGTGCGGCGGGATGTTGGTGGCCATGCCGACGGCGATGCCGCCGGCGCCGTTGACGAGCAGGTTGGGGAAGCGCGCCGGCAGGACGGAGGGCTCCTCCTCCTTGCCGTCGTAGTTCGGCTGGAAGTCGACGGTGTTCGAATCGATGTCCTCGAGCAGCGCCATCGCCGGCTTGGCAAGGCGCGACTCCGTGTAGCGCATCGCCGCTGGGCTATCGCCGTCGACGGAGCCGAAATTACCCTGCCCATCGATCAGCATCAGCCGCATCGAGAACGGCTGCGCCATGCGCACCAGCGCGTCGTAGATCGCGGAATCGCCGTGCGGATGGTACTTGCCCATCACCTCGCCGACGATGCGCGCCGACTTCACATAGGACCGGTCGGGCGTGAAATTGTTCTCGTTCGACGAGTACAGGATGCGGCGATGCACCGGCTTCAGCCCGTCGCGCACGTCCGGCAGCGCGCGGCTGACGATGACGCTCATCGCGTAGTCGAGATAGGAGCGACGCATTTCGTCGGAGATGGACACCGGACGCACGTCCGCGCCGGGCGGTGTCGGTGGGGGCGTGGCGTCGTTGGGCGTATCAGCCAAGAATTTCGATCCGGTCGAGAAAAGCTTCGGATGACCCTAAAGGGTCAGGAAGCCTTTCGCCAGTTTGGCGATGGCCTTTTGCCCAGCAGGCTGCCCCTTCCGGCCTCGCTGGCGAACGCGTATATCGCGGCCCTGCGGCACCGCACGTCGCGCGAGGACACCCCCATGCGCTGGGTCATGCGATCCAAGCTCCACAACGCGGTCGTGACTGAGGCGAACCTCGCCTACGTCGGTTCGATCACAATCGACGCCGACCTGCTTGACGCCGTCGGCCTGTGGCCGGGCGAGAAGGTGCTGGTCGTCTCCAACACCAGCGGGGTGCGGCTCGAGACCTACACGATCGCCGGCGCGCGCGGCTCGCGCTGCATCTGCATGAACGGCGCCGCCGCCCACCTCATCGGCGAGGGCGAACAGGTGATCATCATGGGGTTCGAACTGGTCGAGGCGCCCGTCACGGCCATCGTGGCGGTGCTCGACGCCTCGAACCGGGTTGTCCAGGAGATCGTCGAGCGGGCGCGGCAGACCGTCGAGGCCTGAACGCCGCCCCAGGCCGCCGCCTTGGCATTACGTCCAACCCTTGCGCGTCAGACCGACTCGCCTCGCGCGACGCCCGGATCCGCTAGGCCATGCAGGCGGTGGGCCGAGAGCTGGGCGAAACGCAACGTCACGTTGCGCCGCGTGGCGGGCGCGAGGCGATGCTCGGGCGCCTCGCGGATCAGGGTGGCGCCGTAGGCGTCGGCGACGATGAGCCCGGCATCCTCCGGCAGGATGGCGAGCGGCATCGCCGCGGTGACGGCGAAGTACAGCCGGTCGCAATGCAGCCGGTAGTCCTGCCATTTCGTGTCGGCGCGGAAATCGGCCACCGAGCTCTTGATCTCGATGATGTGCACCGTGCCGTCGCCGCCCAGCGCCACGATGTCGGCGCGGCGACCGGAGCGCAGCGCCATCTCGGTAATCGTCGCGTAGCCGAGCGCGCGAAGGTAACGCCGCGTGCCGCGCGCCACGAGCAGCGCGGTCTCGGACTGGCGGCCGTCAGGCGGTAGCACGAACTCGGCGAGGCGGGGCGGCATGCGGCCAAGCTAGCCGCTGCGGCGGCGAGCGTCGAGGGCTTCCGGCGCGCCGGAGCCGCGGCTAAGCTCGGCGCCGTTCGGACGCTGGAGAGCCCGCCATGAAGCGCATCGTCGTCACCCTCGCCGCCGTCGCGCTCTCCGCCGGCGGCGCCCGCGCGCGGGAGGCCCGCCCGAATGCGCCCACGCTGGCCGAGGCGCTGGCGACGATCCAGGCCCATCCCAAGGTCGACCTCACTCACATCTTCGGTCCCCGGACGCCGGTGTGGTCGGGCTTCGGCCAGGCGCGGTTCACGCCCGCCGTCGATCCCAAGACGCTGGAGGCCTATACCATCGCCCACGACGGCTTCCGCGCCACCTATTACGCGATGGTCGGGCAGTACGGCACGCACGTCGACGCTCCCGCGCATTTCGCGCCCGACGGCAAGTACCTCGACGAGATCGCGCTCGACGAGATGATCCTGCCCCTCGTGGTGCTCGACGACACACCCTACCTCGCCGCCGACCCCGCCCACGCCTTTTCCCCCGACGACCTCGCCGCCTGGGAGAAGCAGCACGGCCGCGTGCCGAAGGGCGCCTTCGCCGCGCTGCGCACCGACCTTTCCAAGGACTGGGGCGACCCCGCCAAGTTCGGCCGCGCGCCGTTTCCGGCGTGGCGGGCCGACACGCTCAAGGTCCTGTTCGAGGAACGCGGCATCACCGCCATCGGCCACGAGAGCATGGACACGGACGCGACGCCCAAGCTCGACGGCGAGCGCTACGTGCTCGGCCACGGGCACTGGCAGATCGAGGTCATGGCCGACCTCGACAAGCTGCCGGCCACCGGCGCGATGCTGGTGGCCGGCTGGCCCAAGCCCGAGCGCGGCCTCGGTTTTCCGGCGAGGGTCTACGCGGTGCTGCCGTGACCGGCTTCGCGATGGTGTCGACAACGGTGGGCTCGGAGGCCGAGGCTCGGGCTATGGCACGGGCGCTGGTCGAGGCGCGGCTGGCGGCCTGCGTGCAGATCATGCCGGTGGCGAGCGTCTACCGTTGGGACGGCAGGATCGAGGAGGCGGCCGAGCACCTGCTACTTTGCAAGATCGCGACGGTCGACTACGCTGCGGTGGAAGCGGCGATCCGCGAGCGACATGGCTACGACGTGCCGGAGATCGTGATGACGGCGATTGCGGAGGGCAGCGCGCGGTACATGGCGTGGCTGGCGGAGGCTGTGAGGCGCTAATCGGGGGGCGAAACGCAAAACGGCAGCGCCCGAAGGCACCGCCGCTGGTCCGACCTGACGGTCGAGAGAAGTCCTAGAATTCGACGCCGGCGTCGGCCGACTCGTAGCTCGTGACTTCCATACCAACGCAGATCTCGGCCACGTTCGGAGCGTGCCACTCGACGCCGGCGTCCGCCGATTCGTAGCTCGTGACTTCCATGCCGACGCAGATCTCGGCGAAGCGGGGGGCCATCCAGTTCATGTTTCTCTCCAGCAGTGCATGTTCTTGTTTGCTGTCGTTCGCGACAGGCGGAAGCGTAATGCCTCGGCGCGCCGCAAAGTGCTAACGAAACTATTCAATCGGGGCCATCGAGCCAGTCGATCGATCTCGGCCGAACGTGCGATTGCGTCACTCGCGCGAAGCCGCATCATGCGCCCATGTACCTGCCGACGTTGAAACAGCTGCAGTATCTCACCGCACTGCACCAGCACGGCCATTTCGGCCGCGCCGCCGAGGCGGCCAACGTCACGCAGTCGACGCTCTCGGCCGGCCTGCGCGAACTGGAGACGCTGCTCGGCACCGTGCTGGTCGAGCGCACGGCGCGCGTGGTGCGCTTCACACCGCTGGGCGAGCGCATCGTAGCCAAGGCCTATGCCGTACTGCGCGAGGCCGACGAGCTCGCCAAGATGGCCGGGGCCGCGGGCAAGCCGCTCGCCGGCGAGCTTCGCCTCGGCGTCATTCCCACGGTGGCGCCGTTCCTGCTGCCGCGCCTGCTGCCGGAGTTGCGCAGCGGCTTCCCCGATCTCAAGCTCTACCTACGCGAGGATCTCACCGCCACCGCCTGCGAAAATCTGGCGCGCGGCCAGCTCGATTGCGTGCTGCTCGCTATGCCCTACCCCTGCGGCAACGCCCACGTCATGCCGCTCTTCAAGGATCCATTCTACCTCGCCTTCCACCCCGCCGAGTTCGACGGCCGCCAACCAGTGGTGCTGCCCGAAAGCATCGACGACAGCAGGCTGCTGGTGCTGGAGGACGGCCATTGCCTGCGCGGCCAGGCCCTGATGGCCTGCGGCCGGCCCGAGCTGCGTGCTGACGCCGACCACGTCGGCACCTCGCTGCACACGCTGGTGCAGATGGTGGCCAATCGGCTCGGCCTTACTTTGCTGCCGGAAATGGCTGTGATGGCCGGCATCCTCACCGGGACGGCAGTGCAGGCGCGCCCACTCGACGGCGGCGCCGCGTCCCGCGAGATCGCGCTGGCCTGGCGCACGCGCTCGCCGCGCGCCGCGGAGTTCGCGATGCTCGGAGAATCGCTGAAGCAGGCCTGGGACAGGCAGGTCCGGCTCGCCTGGGGCACGGAGGGCGCGGAGTTCTAAAGGGGATTGATCCTCCTCCGCTCCGCGGGGATCAGCGCGTGGTATAGTCGATCAGAACCATGGCGAAGAGGATGCCGACCCAGCAGAAGCCGAGCACGGAGAAGAAGCGCACCAGCGGCGGGTCCTTGATGACCTCCATGGAGAACAGCAGCACCACGGCGACCATTAGCACCAGCACGCCGAGGTTTAGCCCCCACGTGTTGGAGAAAAACTGAAACCAGCCGGTGATCGCATTGAGCGCGAGCAGGCCCATTAAGCCGATGAAGGTCATGAACGGCGTGCGCAGGCGATGCATGAGCTCGCGCTTCTGCTCCGCCGTGATGTTCGCGTCCATTCCGCCGCCGCTCATGTCTTGCCGCCGCTCACCGGTTCATCACGTAGATGATGGTCCACACCATGATCCACATCAGGTCGATGAAATGCCAGTACAGGCCGTAGATCTCGATGCGGTTCTGGTGGCGCGAGAGGTAGCCGGGCGCGCGCGCCTGCAGGGCCAGCACCATCAGGATGGTGACGCCCGTCAGCAGGTGGAATCCGTGCAGCGCGGTCGCGACGTAGTACAGGTCGATATAGAGGATCGAGGCGGGGTCGCCGGCGAGATCATACGGGCGCGCCATAAACGGCACGAGGTGATCGATGTAATCCTTGTACCACTCGTAGCCCTTGAGCACGAGGAAGGCGGTGCCGAGCGCCGCCGTGGCGTACATGCACCACACCATGAGGCGCTGCAGGCCGAGGCGCGACGTCACGATCGCGCCCGACATGGTCAGGCTCGAGACGATCAGGATCACCGTGTTGGCGCAGCCGATCCAGAATTCGAGATGCCGCGTGGCGTTCTGCACCGACAGCGGGTGCAGGATGCGCAGGATCAGCGCGATGAGGAACAGTGCCGAGAACAGCAGCAGCTCGGTCAGCAGCCATGACCACATGCCGAGCACTGCAGCGTGGCGCTGCTGGCGCACGTCGGTGAAGTGATGCTGCAGCTCGATGCCGACGCCCTCGGCGAGGGCCTCAGCCACCTTCGTTGACCTGGATCGGGTAATCGTAGGGCTCGAAGTCGACGATCGGCGGACGGACGAAATTATGCGTCGGCGGCGGCGACGACGTCGTCCACTCGAGCCCGCGCGCATCCCACGGGTTCGCCGGCGCCTTCTTGCCGAACCACAGCGACCAAAGGAGATAGACCATTGGGAAGATGTAGCCGGCGGCGAGGATGGTCGAGCCCGCCGAGGACAGGATGTTCAGCAGCTGGAACTCGTGCGGATACACGTGGTAGCGCCGCGGCATCCCGAGATAGCCGAGGATGAACTGTGGGAAGAAGGTTACGTTGAAGCCGAGGAAGATCAGCAGCGCCGACACGCGGCCCCAGGCCTCGTTGTACATGCGCCCGGTGAACTTCGGCCACCAATAGTGCAGCCCGCCGAGGAAGGCGAGCATGGTGCCGCCGACCATGATGTAGTGGAAATGTGCCACCACGAAGTAGGTGTCGTGGACGTGCTCGTCGATCGCCAGCGTCGCCAAGAAGAGCCCGGTGAGGCCACCCAGCACGAAGAGGCCGATATAGCCCATCGCGAACAGCATCGGCGTGTCGAGGCGCAGATCGCCTTTGTGGATCGTCGCGGTCCAATTGTAGACCTTGACGGCCGAAGGCACGGCGACGGCGAACGACAGGAAGGAGAAGGTCAACGAGGCATAGGCCGACTGCCCGTTGACGAACATGTGGTGGCCCCACACGAAGAAGGTGATCGAGGCCAGCGCGATCGTGGCGTAGCAGATGAAACGGTAGCCGAAGATCTTCTTGTGGCTGAAGGCTGGCACGATTTCCGAGATGACGCCCATGCCCGGCAGCACCATGATGTAGACGGCCGGATGCGAGTAGAACCAGAACAGGTGCTCGAACAGCACGGGGTCACCGCCGAGCGCGGGATCGAACACGCCGATGCCGAAGGCTCGCTCCATCACGAGCAGGATCAGCGCCATGGTGATGACCGGTGTCGCCAGCAAGAAGATCAGGCTGGTGGCGTAGAGCGTCCACACGAAGATCGGCATGCGGAACCAGCCCATGCCCGGTGCGCGCATCGTGTGCACCGTGACGACGAAGTTGAGTCCGGTCAGGATCGACGAGAAGCCGACGATGATGACGCCGATGAGCGCCGGCACCACCCAGGTGTTGGAGAAGGTGGTCGAGAACGGCGCGTAGAAGGTCCAGCCGGTGTCGACGCCGCCGATGACCACCGCCAGCAGGGTAAAGAAGGCGCCTGTCATGAAGACGTACCAGCTCGTCAGATTGAGCCGCGGGAACGCCACGTCCTTGGTGCCGATCATCAGCGGCAGCAGGAAGTTGCCCATTGTCGCCGGGATCGACGGAATGAGGAAGAACCACACCATCACCACGCCGTGGATGGTGAAGAGCTTGTTGTAGGTGTCGTTGGTGAAAATTTGCCCGTCGGGCACCACCAGGGCGAGGCGCACCAGGCCGGCCGCCACCGATCCGATGACGAAGAAGCCCGTGATCGAGATCAGGTAGAGGATGCCGATGCGCTTGTGGTCGACGGTGAACAGCCACGAGCGCAGCGTGTGGCCAGAGTGCAGGTAGTCCTTGGGTCGCCCGATCGTGGAGGGCGGCGGCAGATGCTCGCGAAAGGCGACGTCCGTCATTGGCTGGCCTCCTTGGTGGTGCCGAGCGACTTGATGTACGAGACGATGCGGATCAGGTCGTCCTCCGCGATCTTGCCCTTGTAGGCCGGCATGTTCTGCTTGTAGCCGGCGATCTTGTTGTCGTCCGGGTTGAGGACCTTGTCGCGGAGGTAGCTCTCGTCGGCCACCAATGTGCCGCCCTGCTCCAGCGGCACCGGCTTGCCGAACAGGCCGACGAGCGAGGGCGCCTTCACGGTCGAGCCCTGCTGGTGGCAGCCCGAGCAGCCGTAGGACTGAAACAGCGCCTCGCCCGCCGCCACCGTGGTAGTGCCCGACGAGGTCTGTCCGAGCCATTTTTCGTAATCGGCCGGCTTCATGATCGTCAGCGTGCCGTCCATTTCGCTATGGTCGGTGCCGCAATATTCCGAGCAGAACAGGTGGAAGGAGCCGACCTTGTTGGCCTTGAACCACAGCTGCGTGTAGCGCCCGGGGATCGTGTCCATCTGAATGCGCAGCGCGGGAATGTAGAGCGCGTGGATGACGTCCTGCGAAATCATCCGGATCACCACGGGCTGGCCTTCCGGCACGTGGAGGTCGTTGATCTCGGACTGGCCGCCGGGATGCTGGAACTTCCACATCCACTGGCGCCCGATCGCGGTGATCTGCAGCGCGTTGGCCGGCGGATTGTTCTGGTGCGAGAACAACACCGCACCCCAGACAAAGAAGATCAGGGTGAGGAAGAACGGGATCAGCATCCAGGACAGCTCGATCGCGACGCTGCGGCTCTCGTCCGTCTCGCGGTTGACGTTGCGGCCGCTGCGGTACTTGAAGGCGAAATAGGTGATGCCGACGAAGATCGGCACGGTCAGCAGCAGCGTGATCGCCGTGAACGCGAGGATCAGGTAGTCGGCCTGAGTGGCGACGTTCGAGGCCGCTTCCGGCCAGATCGCGAGCGGATTGTCGGTGCCGTTCATTGGATCAGCCTCCCGTGGAGGCGGTCGAGGCTCGGCCTCATGGCTCCGTCTCCGGCGTCGACGGTTGCGTCATGGTCGGCGCCACCGCGTTGGGGTTGCCCTCGCCCTGCACGCGGTTGGCCGGCTTTTCCTGCGCGATGTCGGCGTTGTAGGCCGGCGTCGCCGGCTGCGGCGCGTCGGAGCCCTTCGGGCCGGCGGCATCGGCCTGCGCCGGATCGTCGAGCGGCTTGCCGATCACCTGCTGGATCGCCCTCTCGATGGGGATGTGCGCGCTTTTGTGGTCGGAGCCGTTCCAGCCATAGGTCGTCAAGCGCTGCGTCTGCTGCATGAGCACCGCGTCGATGTCGCGATAGGGCTCGGCCTGCAGGTGCGGCAGCGGCGGTACGATCGGCGCGCTCTGCTGGGCAGTGAGGTCGCTGTTGGGCTCCTGGTAGAAGGCGTCGAAGCGCGAGTAGGCGTAGAAGACGGCCGCCACCGAGCCGATCATGAGCGTCAGCGAGACGGCGATGATCTTGACGAGCGAGCTGACCCGGGCGTCCTTGACGTCGTAGCCGCTCTCCCGCGACTCCGCGTCGGGACCGCCGGCGGGCTCGCCGCGGCCCGAGGTTTCCTCGTCGGGGTGGACAGTCTCGGGCACGAAGGTCGTCTGGCCCTTGGCGTAGGTCTTGTGCCCGAACACCGCCGCCGCACCGACTGCGGCGGCTGCCGCCCCGGCGGCCAGACCAATCGCGATCTTCCTGTCGCGCTCGCTCATCGTCGTCGCGCCCGCTGATGAAGGAGCTCCCTTGCCGGGCGGCCGCCCAGCACGACGGCGCAGATGGCGCCGAGACCGCCGACGATGATCAGGAACGCCAATACGAGTCCGACGCCAGCGAAGGTGAAGCTGCCGCGCGGGCAGGCCAGGCATGCGAGATCGAAGAAGGCGACGAGCATCACGGCTCCCAACGCTAGGAGGGCCGGCCCCCGCATCGCCGCGAGCGGCGCGGGGATCAGGACGACGTAGGCCGCCGCCAGCAAGAGCGGCACGCCTGTCACGAAGATCGGACCCAGCGCGCCCACCCAGCGCGTCTGGTACCAGACAATCTCCTTGGGCAGGTTGGCGGACCAGATCACCAGATATTGCGAGAACTGGATGAAGGCGGCGTAAAACAGCACGGCGAGCAGGGCCGCCAGCACCGGCCGCTCCGGCACCGCTCTCTCGGTTACGAGCACCAACAGGGACGCGGCCGCCAGCGCGAAGCTGGCCTGAGCGGCGATGACCAGCAGCCCGTAGGCCGAGGACACGAAGGCCATGTCGAGCGACATCCACCAGTCGAAGGCCGCCAGCGTGCCGATGACGGCATGTACGGCCAGGCCGGCAGCGGCTATGGTGCGATGCCGCAATGACGGCGGCGCCGGACGCACGAAGAACAGCGCCATCAGCACCCAGAGTACGAGATAGACGACGCTGCGGATCCCGAATGAGGCGGGCGTGTACCATTGCTTGGCGAAGCCCTTGAGCGGCTCGGCCGAAGCTGCCGCCAAGTGCGAGCCCATCGGCCATGGAAAGATGGCGGAAAGGTTGAACAGCACCGGGACGATCAGCAGCGCCAGCACCGGGAGCGAGGCCAGCAGCAGCCGCAGCGCCGTCGCGGCCGGCGTCTCGGTAGCGCCGACGAGATCGCGCACCATCAGCACCGGCAAGGCGCCGAGCGGCAACGACATGGCGACAAGCCAGCCGGCGAAATAGCCATGGGCGGCGACGCTCCAGCCGGCGACCGCCGCGAGCGCGACGACGGCGACGAGAGCCGCGATCCAGACCGAGCCGGCGACCGCCAGGGGAAGCGCCCTCGTCACGGGATCCCTCTGTCGATCTTGGTCTTCTCGTCAGGCGAGAGGTCGGCGACGACCGGCTGCTGCGATAGCTGCAGCGCGCGGATGTAGGCGGCGACGGCCCAGCGGTCGGCCGAGGTCACGCGGTCGGCGTAGGAGTACATCGCCCCCTTTCCGTCGGTAATGACATCGTAGAAGTGCTGCGCCTTGGCCTTCATCAGCCTGTCTTCGGTGAACTTCGGCGGATGCGGGAAGCCGCGCTGCACGATCATGCCGTCGCCGGCGCCGGTCAGGCCGTGGCAGGGCGTGCAGAAGATGTCGAACTGCTGGTGCCCGCGCTCGACCAGGGCCGCGGTGATCATGCGCGGTTGCGGCACCGGCTGGTTGGGCTCGTCTCGCGGCACGGTGCCGACGACCGGAAGCTGCATCGCCGTCTTGCCGGGCAGCACATCGTTGCGATCCCAGGTCAGGACCTTCTTCTGCGAATACATGTTGGCATCGCCGCAGCCGGCCAGCGCCAGGGCGGCGGCCGGTGCCGCGAGGAGGATCACGAGGCGCCTCACCGTTGTACTCGCGAAATGGCGAGGGGGCGCGCGGCGAGCGCCGCCAGCGCGCGCTCGATCGCCACGGCGTCGAACGGCGAGGACCCGCTCGCCGTCGGCGGCGCGACGGTGAGGAAGAAGCGGTCCTGCGAGGCACGCAAGAAGCCGGGAATGTTGAACGAGGGATGATTCAGCGTCGGCAGACGGCACAGGAAGGTCCAGTTGAAGAAGACCACCAGCGCCGCCGTGAGCACGGCGAAAGAGACGCTCGGCACGATGAAGGCCGGCCAGCTGACCAGCGGCCGGCCGCCGATGTCGAACACGTAGCTGACGGCGGTGGCGTAGATGCACATGCCCATCATCAGCGCAAAGCCGAGGACGACACCGCCGAGTGCCATGAAGGACGGGATCGAGCGGTGCGTGCGGCCGATCGCTTCCATGGCTCCCGGCACCGGAACGGGCGAATAGATCTCGAGCCGACCGAACGCCTTCGGCCGCAAGGCGCGAGCCGCGGCGAGCACCGCGTCGGGCGACCCGAATTCGGCGGCGATGCCGAAGAGCGGCGGGTTGCCGTCGTGCGAATGCGGCGCGCTCATGCCCGCCTCCAGCGCGCCCGCTGCGCCAGGCGCCGCGTGCCCACAATTGAGAGCAGGGGCAAGTAGCGGAAGGCCAGCAGCATCAGCGCCACGAAAAGCCCGATCGACCCCATGAAGGTAGCGATGCCCCAGAAGTCGGCCTCGTAGGCATGCGCCGACGGGGGCAGGAAATCATGCTGCAGCGTCACCACGATGACCATGAAATGGTCGCCGAACATGCCCATCGCGACGAACATCCCGACAAGGAACAGGGCGGTGCCGGAGCGGCGCGCCGCCGGCAGCCAGAACAGCTGCGGCGGCACCAGCGAGGCGAACAGGATCAGCCAGAATGCCCAGGCCTGATTGCCGAAGAGGCGGCGGTGCAGCACGGCGAGGTCGAACTTGTCGCCGCCGAGCAGCGTGGCGAAGATTTCGGCCGCGTTACAGTAGAGATTGAGCAGGCTCAGCACGAGCAGCAGCTTGGCGAGCGTATCGAGGTGGCGCGGCGTGATCAGGTCGCCGAGGCCGAAGACGCCCCGCAGCATCACGGTCATCGCGGCGATGAAGGCGACGCCCTCGAAGATCGCGCCGAGCAGGAAGGCGACGGGGAGGAGCGTATCGTGCCAGCCGGGTTCGACCGAGCCGGCGAACATTACCGCAGCCCCGGTCTGCAGCGACATAACGAGGATCACGCCGAGAAGGGCAATGATGCGATAGGCCTGCGACCAGCGCAGCCAATGCAGCGCCGAGCCGCGCCAGCCCAGGGCGACGATGCCGTAGAGCTGGGCGCGCAGCCGACCGGTGGCGCCGCCCACCTTCTCCGCAGGACCGATGCGCTCCACCGCGCGGTCGCGCATCGTCGCGAGGTCCGGTATCATGCCGATGTACCAGAATGTGACCGCGACGCCGAGGAATGAGACGATGTCGACGGCGTCCCAGAACAGCGGCGAACGGAATTGCGGCCAAAGGCCGAAGGTGTTGGGATAGGGCAGGTTCCAGTAGAAGAACCAGGGGCGCCCGAGATGGATGATCGGGTAGATGGCGGCGGCCGCCGCGGCCACCAGCGACAGCGTCTCGGTGATGCGGTTGACCGCGGAGCGCCATTGCGCGTCGACCAACATGAAGGCCGCCGAGACGAACAGCCCGCCCGAGGCGACGCCGATCCACCAATCGTAGCTGACGATGTCGAGCGCCCAGGTGACGGGCACGTTGTTGCCCCACACGCCGACGCCCTGTGCGAACAGCCAGATGAGGGCGATGCCGAGCAGGCCGACCAGGCCCATCGCGGCGGCGAAAGCCAGCCACCACCGCCGCATCGGATGGGTGAAGGCGATGTTGACGACCTCGCCGCCGATCGTGTCGAAGGTCTGGCCCTTGCCGATGAAGTCGCGGGCGATGAGGTGGGCCGGGCGGCCGGGCTCGAGGTCGCTGCTGGGGGTGACGCTGGTCAAGCTCAGCCCTCCTTGCCGACACCGGCCGCCGGTGCCAGCTCGGCGAGATAGGTGGTGCGTGGGCGAACGTTAAGCTCGCCGAGCAGGTCGTAGTTGCGCGGGTCCTTGCGGGCGGCGACGACAGCGCTCTTGGGGTCGGCGAGATTGCCGAAGGTGATCGCCCGCGTCGGGCAGGCGGTCTGGCAGGCGGTCTGCACGACACCGTCGGCGATCGGCTGGCCCGACTTGTCGGAATCGATGCGCGCCTCGGCGATGCGCTGGACGCAATAGGTGCACTTCTCCATCACGCCGCGCGCCCGCACCGTCACCTCGGGATTGTTGCGCAGCTGCACCGAGGGCGACTGCCCGGCGGTGTATTCGAGATAGTTGAAACGCCGCACTTTGTAGGGGCAATAGCCCGAGCAGGCGCGGGTGCCGACGCATCGGTTGTAGACCATGAGGTTCAGACCCTCGTGGTCGTGCAGCGTCGCCTCCACGGGGCAGCCGACCTCGCACGGCGCCAGCTCGCAATGCATGCAGGGTACCGGCTGGAAGTGCGTGTCAGGGTTGTCGAGCCCCTGGCCCTCGCTCTTGGCCGAAGAATAGTAGCGGTCAATGCGCAGCCAATGCATGGCGCGCCCCAGCGCCACTTGGTCTTTGCCGACGACGGCGATGTTGTTCTCGCTCTGGCAGGCAACGGCGCAGGCGTTGCAGCCAGTGCAGGCATCGGTGTCGATCACCATACCCCAGGCACGCGCCTCGTTGTAGTCGGCCGGCTTCTGATCCTCCGGCTCGGTCACCGGGCCGTAGAGGCTGCGATCCTCCCTGCGCTCGCCCGGAGGCACCGGCTCGCCGACGCGGGCGACGCGCACGAAGTCGTGGCCCTCCATCGTGTTGTGGTCCTGCGTCGTCGCGAGCACGACCTTGCGGCCGGTCTTGGCGAGCCGGGCTCCCGCGAGCAGCCAGGGCTGGTCTCTGGTACGCAGCGGATTGGCGTCGTAGCCGAGCCCGTCGAAGATCATGTCGGGCGCGTTGCGACCATAGCCGAGCGTCAGCGTCACCGTGCGCTCGGCCTGCCCCGGTAGGATCCAGGCGGCGCCCTCGATCTTCGTCTCGCCGGAGACCACGGTGACGATGTCGCCGTTCACCATCTGGAGCTTCTCGGCGAGCTTCGGGCTGATCGCGACGACGTTGTCCCAGGTCACCTTGGTCAGCGCCTTGGGCAGCTCCTGCAGCCAGGCGCTGGCCGCGTAGGAGCCGTCGCGGATCGTCGAATCAGGACGGAAGATGACGTTGATGCGATCCGGCCGCACATCGAGCGGCGGCCCGACCGGTACGGCGCCGTGGCCGGCGGCGGTCACGGTCGCTTCCTTGGCCGAACTGTCCGACCAGAAACCCTCGGTCAAAGCCTTGCGCCAGTTCGGCTCGAACGCGTCCGCCTGCTGCGCGCCTTGCCAGAAGGCCTTGACGATGACGAGGCCGCCGCGCGCCTGCGGCTCGAACAGGAGCGAAAGGATTTCCGCCGCGGTGCGGCCCTCGAACAAGGGCCGGATCATCGGCTGGATCAGGCTCGCGGTGCCGTCGACGGCGCGGGCGTCGCCCCAGGATTCGAGCGGATGGGCCAGCGGCAGGTGCCAGTCGACCCGGATCGCGGTCTCGTCGATGTAGTGGCCGGCGTGGATCTTGAGGGCGACCTTGTTGAGCGCCTGCGCGAAATCGGAGGATCCCGGCATCTCGTAGACCGGGTTGGCGTCGAGCATCAGCAGGGTCGACACCTCGCCCCTGCCCATCGCCTCGACCAGCGAGTCCGCCGTCTCGGCCTGCGGCAGCACGGGCTCGGCGTAGGTGACGGTCGTGCCGATGTTGCCGAGAGCGGCATTGAGGCGGTGCACTGCCTCGATCACCGCTGCCGGTTGGGTCGCGCTCGCGGTGACGATGCTCGCTCCCTTGGCCGCGGCGAGCGCCCGCGCCGCGCGCGTCACCCACGCATTGATCCTAGCGTCGGGATGAGCTTCGGCCCCGTCCGCGGCCAATCCGCCCGTGGCGGCCGTCGCGACGAGGTCGACGAGATGCGCCATCTCGTCGGGCTCGACGGCGACGTGATAGTCGGCCTTGGCGCTGGTGAGGCTCGGCGTCGAGGCCGCGGCGTGGAGCGTCAGGAGAGCGCCTTTGGCCGCCGAGGTCCGGCGCGCCTCCATGTAGCGGCGCGACAGGCCGACCTGCGCTGGACCGTTGTCCAGGACATCGCCCTCGAAGGCGACGACAACCTTGGCTTTGTCAAAATGCAGCCGCGTGTCGACACGCTGGCCGAACACCGCCTGGCTCGCCGCTTCCAACGCCGGACTGCCCAGGGACGAGGCCATGTGCCACTTGGCCTGCGGCATCGCCTTCACAATCGCCTGGATCAACGCGATGGTCGAGGGCGACGTGATCGTGCCGGTGAGCAGCCGGAAGCCCTTGCCCGCGTCGTCCTTGACCGCGGCGACCTGGCCGAGCATCTGGTTGCGGAACGTGTCCCAGTCCGAGATGCGGTTGAGGTAGCGCACCGTCTGCGATCGCGCCGGATCGTAGAGGCCAAGCACCGAGGCCTGGCCGAAGATGTCGGTGCCGCCGAGGCTCCACGGATGGCGATCGTTGCCCTCGATCTTGATCGGCCGGCCGTTCGTCGTCGTCACCGTGATGCCGTTGGCGAACCCGTCGATCAGCGTCGTCGTGGCGTAGGTCAATGTGGCGCTGGCCTCGATGCGCTCGGGCTGGCGCACGTAGGGTATCTCGTATTGGCGGCCATCCTCGGTCTCGTCGCAGGCGGCCAGACCCATCATCGCGAAGGAGGCGGCCATGACCTTGAAGAAGACGCGCCGGTCGGGTCCCTCGGCGAGGTGCGCCGCCGCCGGGTACTCGCGCCCGACGAAGCGGCGGAAGGCCGGCGTGTCGGCTATCGCCTCGAGGCTCTTCCAGAACACCGGCGCCTGGCCGCTCTCGATCGCGGCGCGGACGGCGGCGAGATCGACCTCCTCGCCCTTGGTCCGGGCCATCGCCTTTCCCGCGCTGATAGGCTCGCCCGTCATCGGTGGCAGATCGAGCAGTCGGTCAGCTTCTCGGGACCGCCGATGTGGTACTGCTTGACGAGGTCGCGGCCGAGCTTGTTCTGGTCTGCGGGCGGGCTCCAGGCCATGTTGAACACCTCGCCCTGGGGTCGCACGTAGTTCTGCGGATTGCGGTGGCAATTGAGGCAGAACTGCATTTCGAAGCCCTGTGCGCGGGAGGTCAGCTGCATTTCCTTCATGTTGCCGTGGCAACTGGAGCAGCCGACGCCCTTGGTCACGTGGATCGAGTGGTTGAAGTAGACGTAGTCCGGCAGCCGGTTCACGCGGTTCCAGACGATCGGCTTGTTGTCGCTGAGGCTCACGCGCACCGGCTCGAGCATCGGCGAGTCCTTCCAGATCTGCGAATGGCAGGTCATGCAGGTCCAGGTTGGCGGGATGCCGGCGGTCGCGAGTTTCGTCACCGTCGTGTGGCAATAGCGGCAATCGATGCCGAGCTCGCCGGAATGATGCTTGTGGCTGAAAGGCAGCGGCTGGTCGGGCGCGACGCCCACGCGCGTGATGTAGGACGAGGTGGAGAACCCAGCCGTCACCAGGAACAGGCCGATGACACCGGCGACCACGAGCAGGATGGCGAGGCGGAAGACCGCGTCGGCGCCTGGAGCGAAGAGCTGCCGCATCAGACTAGCGCCGCGGTGTCATGAACTTGTTTCTGTAAAGGTCGACGTGGGCGGACGAGTCGATCACGCGCTTGCACCTGAGAACCTTTCCACTCGTGTAGTGTAGGCGCCCGTGCGGCGCAATCTCTTCAGGCTCCTCCGAACCGCGCTAAACGCCGCGCGGCCTCTGTCTCGCCTTCAATGCATCCGATCGAAACGTGCCTTGCAGGCCGGCCGCAGCCGGTCATAGTTTTCCTTCATACAAACTTGAATCGCGTCCAGATCGGGCAGCCTGTCCTTGCAAAGTCTCATCGCATCAGGCGAGCACGCGGTCACGTCGTCGATATCGTATTTCGGCTTCTCGGCGCGGGCGGTCGTGAATGCAGCGGCGAGGAGCCAGAGGAGCACGAGCGGAAAAGCTTTGAGCGTCATGGGACGTTCTCCTTGTTCTCGTGCTTTTAGGCTCCGTCCCGTTCCATGCAAGCCAAAGCTGCCCTCCGAAGCTCCGATCGAAACGTGCCTTGCAGGCCGGCCGCAGCCGGTCATAGTTTTCCTTCATACAAACTTGAATCGCGTCCAGATCGGGCAGCCTGTCCTTGCAAAGTCTCATCGCATCAGGCGAGCACGCGGTCACGTCGTCGATATCGTATTTCGGCTTCTCGGCGCGGGCGGTCGTGAATGCAGCGGCGAGGAGCCAGAGGAGCACGAGCGGAAAAGCTTTGAGCGTCATGGGACGTTCTCCTTGTTCTCGTGCTTTTAGGCTCCGTCCCGTTCCATGCAAGCCAAAGCTGCCCTCCCCTCGCGCTTCTCGGCCGACGCCGCAACGAGCTGTCATGCCTTCACGAGAAAAAGCGGGTTACCGTTCGGTATCGATCAAATGCAGGAGACCTTATCTCTTAGTTGCAGCCCGGTAACACCCGCCGGGATAGAGCCTCACTGGCGCCTTCGAATCGCCTTTCACCATTGTCGGGCAAGCGCATTGGGGTATTCATCGGTCATCGCATTTCGCACCCGAAAGGAACCACCAGCGTGATTCGTAAGCTCCTCTTGTCTTCGGTGGCGATTGCCGCCGTCAGCGCATCGGCCTTCGCCGCCGATCTTCCCTCGCGCCGGGCTCCTCCGGTCTACGTGCCGCCTCCGGTGCCGCTGTTCTCCTGGACCGGCTTCTACGTCGGCGGTGACTTAGGCTACGCGTTCGGCAAAGACAGCGTCGCTCAGGTCGGCGCGCCGCTCGGCGTCGGTCCCAACGTCTACTATCAGGATGGCAACCCGAACGGCACCACCGGCGGCGCCCATGTCGGCTACAACTTCTCGACGCAGTCGCTTCCGGTTCTCGGCCAATTCGCCGGTGGCCTCTCCGGCTTGCCCTTCGTCGGCGGCTTCGGTGGCGCCGGCGGCGTGGTCGGCATCGAAGGCGACGTCCAGGGTACCGATTACCGCTCGACGCAGACCTTCGGCAGCTTCACCGAGACGAGCCGCAACGAGATCAACGGCACGGTCCGCGGTCGTGTCGGTATCGCTGTGGATCGCGCTCTGTTCTTTGCGACCGGTGGTGCGGCCTTTGCGCAGTTCCAGAACAGCTACAACTCCCCCAACTTCACGAACGGCTACCAGCAGCTGACCACCACGCGTATCGGCTACGTCGTCGGTGGCGGTGTCGAATACGCCATCACCACGCAGTTCTCGCTGCGAGCCCAGTACATGTACATCAATTACGGCAGGTACACCGATGTCCCGGCCACCCCGCTGCCGACCGGCTCGACTTTCACGCACCACGACACCACCCAGCGCGTGACCGTCGGCTTCTCCTACAAGTTCGACACGCCGCCGGCCGCCCCGGTCGTCGCTCGCTACTGAGTCCCGGGCCGATCAGCCTCCCACTCTCGAAGGACCCGGCCTGCGCCGGGTTCTTCTTTGACCTCGGCTTCCGGAGGCGTTTGCGCCGCGGCGAGGATCGTGCGACCTGACGCCATGATCGAACCTTCCGCCGCGACCGTTGCCGCGCCCGCCCGCACCGCAGCACAACCCGCGGTCGCCCCTCGCATCTCTTTCGTGTCTCTCGGCTGCCCCAAGGCGCTGGTGGACAGCGAGCGGATCATCACGCAGCTGCGTGCCGAAGGCTACGAGCTCTCCAGGACGCACGCCGGCGCCGACATCGTCGTCGTCAACACCTGCGGTTTCCTCGACAGCGCCAAGGCCGAGTCTCTGGCCGCGATCGGGGCGGCGCTGGAGGAGAACGGCAAGGTAATCGTGACCGGATGCATGGGCGCCGCCCCCGACGCCATCCGCGCGCGCTTCGCCGACGTTCTCGCGATCACCGGCCCGCAGGCGTACGAGAGCGTCGTCGACGCGGTCCACCAGGCGGCGCCGCGCCCGCACGATCCGCGTTTCGAGCTGGTGCCGGAACAGGGCATAAAGCTCACGCCGCGCCACTACGCCTATCTGAAGATCTCCGAGGGTTGCAACAACAGCTGCTCGTTCTGCATCATCCCGCAACTGCGCGGACGGCTGGTCTCGCGGCCGGCCGGCGACGTGCTGCGCGAGGCCGAACGCCTGGTGAAAGCCGGCGTCAAGGAGCTCCTGGTGATCTCGCAGGACACCAGTGCCTACGGAATGGACCTGCGTTACGCAACGAGCCCGTGGCGCGACGGCGAGGCGCGGGCGCGCTTCGTCGACCTCGCCCGCGACCTCGGCTCGCTCGGTGCCTGGGTGCGCCTGCACTATGTCTATCCCTATCCCCACGTCGACGCGGTGATCCCGCTCATGGCGGACGGGCTGGTGCTGCCCTACCTCGACATGCCGTTGCAGCACGCGAGCCCGTCGGTGCTGCGGGCGATGCGGCGACCCGGCGATCAAGAGAAGATGCTGGAACGAATACGCCGCTGGCGCGAGGTCTGCCCGGAACTGACCCTGCGCTCGACCTTTATCGTCGGCTTTCCCGGCGAGACCGACGAGGATTTCGAGACCCTACTGAGCTGGCTCGACGAGGCCAAGCTCGATCGGGTCGGGGCTTTCCAATACGAACCCGTCGGCGGCGCGCCCGCCAACGGGTTCGGGCGTCCGGAAGTGCCGGCGGAACTCAAGGCGGCACGTCACCGCCGCTTCATGGAGCATCAACAGCTGATCGGCGCGAGGAAGCTGCGCGCGAAGATCGGGCGACGGCTGAAGGTGATCGTCGACGAAGGCGGCGCCAACGGCGGGCTCGGTCGCACCATGGGCGATGCGCCCGAGATCGACGGAAAGGTGCGTATCACCAGCCGCCGTCCGATCCGCCCCGGCGAAATTATCACAGTCAATGTAAAAACCGCAACCGCCTATGATCTCACCGCGGATCATGGTTAACCTTTTAATATACATCGCTTATTATTGTGACTAGGCCGCTTGTTTGGTGACCAATCTCCTGTGGTAACGAATAAGATACACCTGATTGCGTAAATGGCTTCACGGGGCGCAGCGAAGAGCTTTAAGCTTTGCGCCGCCGAGACTATCGGTTAACCGAAGCCTCGCTGCTTCTTAGAAGGAATAAGCCAGTGATCAGAACGGTACTCCTGTCGACGGTGGCCCTCGCCACCCTGGCGGGGTCGGCCTTCGCCGCCGACCTCCCGTCGCGCCGCGCTCCGCCGGTGTACGCCCCGCCGCCGCCAATCCCGGTGTTCTCGTGGACCGGGCTCTATATCGGTGGCCAGGTCGGCTATCAGTTCGGCCGCTCCAACGCGTTCGCCTATGACAATTTCGGCAACGGCCTCGCCGCCAACGGTGGCCAGGAGAACGGCGTCGTCGGCGGTGGCCACATCGGCTACCTCTTCTCGACCCAGTCGATCCCCGTCCTCTCCAACATCACCGGCGCGTTCTCCTCGCTGCCGCTGATCGGCGGCCTCGGCGGCGCCGGCGGCGTGTTCGGTATCGAAGGCGACGTCGACGGCTCGAGCGTCCGCACCGCCTACGGGCTCGGCGGCTTCGGCAACTACAACAACGAGCCGATCCAGGGCTCGATCCGCGGCCGCCTCGGCTTCGCCGTCGACCGCGCCCTGTTCTACGCCACAGGCGGTGCCGCCTTCGGCGACCTGCGCAACACCTACGTGAACGGCCTGACCGGCGCGACCGACCAGTTCAGCCACACCCGCGTCGGCTACACCGTCGGCGGCGGCGTCGAGTACGCCTTCACCAACAACCTCTCGGTCCGCGTCGAGTACCGCTACACCGACTACGGCTCGTACAGCGACAACCTCGCCAACTCCTCGCTCGGCGGGGTCAACGTCCGCCACCACGACACCGACAACCGCGTGCAGGCCGGCTTCTCGTACAAGTTCAACACCTTCGCGCCGGCCCCGGTCGTCGCTCGCTACTGAGCGGCACCAGCCTGACAAACATGAAAGCCCGGCTTCCGCCGGGCTTTTGCTTGGATCCACACGAATGCCTAGAACTTAAGCAGAGTGTGACCCTCCTGCCACGGCGGTTTGTAAGCAGCCGTTCGGCGGATCCGGCGTGAAGCTTTCGCCTCAGTCCGCGCGTTTAAGGGTCACATCGCTTCTGAGGGGAAGACAATGCACATCAAATCCGTCGCGAGCGCCCTAGCTCTCGCCCTGCTCTCCACCACCGCCTTCGCCGCCGACCTCCCGTCGCGCCGCGCTCCGCCGGTGTACGCCCCGCCGCCGCCAATCCCGGTGTTCTCGTGGACCGGGCTCTATATCGGTGGCCAGGTCGGCTATCAGTTCGGCCGCTCCAACGCGTTCGCCTATGACAATTTCGGCAACGGCCTCGCCGCCAACGGTGGCCAGGAGAACGGCGTCGTCGGCGGTGGCCACATCGGCTACCTCTTCTCGACCCAGTCGATCCCCGTCCTCTCCAACATCACCGGCGCGTTCTCCTCGCTGCCGCTGATCGGCGGCCTCGGCGGCGCCGGCGGCGTGTTCGGTATCGAAGGCGACGTCGACGGCTCGAGCGTCCGCACCGCCTACGGGCTCGGCGGCTTCGGCAACTACAACAACGAGCCGATCCAGGGCTCGATCCGCGGCCGCCTCGGCTTCGCCGTCGACCGCGCCCTATTCTACGCCACAGGCGGTGCCGCCTTCGGCGACCTGCGCAACACCTACGTGAACGGCCTGACCGGCGCGACCGACCAGTTCAGCCACACCCGCGTCGGCTACACCGTCGGCGGCGGCGTCGAGTACGCCTTCACCAACAACCTCTCGGTCCGCGTCGAGTACCGCTACACCGACTACGGCTCGTACAGCGACAACCTCGCCAACTCCTCGCTCGGCGGGGTCAACGTCCGCCACCACGACACCGACAACCGCGTGCAGGCCGGCTTCTCGTACAAGTTCAACACCTTCGCGCCGGCCCCGGTCGTCGCTCGCTACTGAGCGGCACCGAACAATCTACGAAGAGCCCGGCCTTGCCGGGCTCTTCTCATTCAAGCCTCAGCATCAAATCGTGAGAACCGTCGACCCGGTGGTTTCACGCGCCTCGAGAGACGTGTGGACCGCCACCACGTCGTCGAGCGGAGAGGTGGAATTGAGGGCGATGCGCACGGCGCCGCTCGAGACCATCTTGAAGAGCTCGCGACACATCTTCCGCAGGTTCTCGGGATCGTTCGTGTAGGTGTTCAACGTCGGTCGCGTCACGAATAGCGAACCTTTGGCCGCCAGGATGCCGAGATCGAAGTTTTCGATGGGTCCCGACGCCGAGCCAAAGCTCACGAGCAGGCCGCGCGGGCGCAACGAATCGAGCGATCCGGCCAGCGTCGCCTGGCCGACGCCGTCGTAGACGACGTCGCAGAGCTTGCCCTTGGTGATCGCCTTGACACGCTCGGCGACGTCCTCTTCGCCGTAGAGGATGACGTGCTTGGCGCCGGCCTTCCTGGCGAGGTCGGCCTTGTCCTTGGAGCCGGCGGTGCCGATCACATTGGCTCCGATCGCGGTCGCCCATTGGCACAGAATCAGCCCCACGCCGCCGGCCGCGGCGTGGACCAGGATCGTGTCATCTGGCTTCACCTTGTGGGTCTGCCGCAGCAGATACTGGGCGGTCAGCCCCTTGAGCATCATCGCCGCCGCGGTCTCGTAGGAGATCGCCTTAGGCAGCTTGACAAGCCGCTCGGCGGGCACGTTCCGCGCTTCGGCATAGCACCCCAGAGGTGCCACGAAGGTGACACGATCGCCCTCCTTCACATCCTTGACGCCCTTGCCGATCGCCGCCACCTCGCCGGCGGCTTCGTTGCCGAGCACAAAGGGCATCTGCGGCGGCTTGTAGGCACCGGTGCGAAAGTAGGTGTCGATGTAATTGACGCCGGCGGCGTGAATCTTGACCTGCACCTCGCCTTTGGCGGGCGAGGCGAGCTCGATCTGCTCCAGCTTCATCGCGTCCGGTCCGCCGAATGCGTGGACTCTGACCGCCTTGATCATCGACATTCTTCGAATTCCTTCAGCCTTCAGACGACCGGCTGCTCGGCGAGCAGCGCCGAGAACTCCGCCTCGCACACGCAGTGCCCCTCGACCAGCGCTCGCGCCTTGAACCACCACATGTTGCGGCGACGATTGGTGCGCGCGACGTGGAACTCGACGCGATCCCCGGGCACCACCGGCTTGCGGAATTTGGCCTTGTCGATCGTCATGAAGTAGACCAGCGGCGCCGGCTCGTCGGCCGTCATGCGCGCCTGAATGCAGAAGGCACCGGCCGTCTGCGCCATGCCCTCGATCAGGAGGACACCTGGCATCACCGGCCGTCCGGGAAAGTGGCCCTGGAACTGCGGCTCGTTGACGCTGACGTTCTTGATGCCGATGCACGATTCGTCACCGCGTGCCTCGATGATGCGGTCGACCATGAGGAAAGGGTAGCGGTGCGGGAGGCATTTCAGGATGTCCTGAATGTCGAAGGTGCGCGCCGTCGCGCCGACCACCACGTCGTCCATGTCGTACCTCGGCTGCAAAACGGCCGGATCGACCGGCGCCATCGCACCGCTTAGCCCGTTTTCGTCGGCGGCGAAACGATGCCACTCACGGCACTGACTCCGCGGTGAGTGGCACCAACCTCGCGGTGACGAGCGCGCCGCGCTCGATCACGACATCGGCACCGATCGATGCCATGGCACCGACACGCGCGCCCTCTCCGACAACGGTGTCGCCGAAGCCGCCGCGCGCCAAAATCGCGTTGGCGCCGATCTCGACGTCGTTCTGGATGATGACGCGGCCGAGGCTCGGATCTCGGCGCGAAGCCGTCGGATCGTGATCGGCATGTCCCAGGCGCGCTCCCGCGTGCACGATCACGCGGTCGCCGAGCAACGCGTGATTGAGCGTGACAGCCGCGTCGATGGCGCAGGCCCGTCCGATACGCACGCCCGCGCCGATGATGCTGCCCGCTCCGATGAACGTGCCGGCGCCGATCTCCACGTCGGGCCCGATGATCGCGCCGGGATCGATCACCACCCCCACCTCGAGCCGCGCGGAAGCGGCGATCCGGGCCGACGAGTCGATCGCGTCCCCGCCCACGAGCGAGCCCGGCCGCAGGCTCGCGGGATGCAGCAAAGCCGCGAGGCGACGCAGCATCTCTCGCGGCTGCTCGGTGACGAGAGTGCAGGTGCCGCGTGGCACGTGATGGAGGTGGCGCGGCGCGACCAGGCAGGCGCCGGCCCGCGTCTCCAGCAGTTCGTCGATCAAGAGGCCTTCGAAGAAGGCGCTGGCATCGTCGATCTCGGCGCGGTCGAGAGGGGCCAAGGCGCGGATGATCCGCGAGGGATCGGCTCCTTCGCCGAGATGAGCGCCGATCTCGGCGGCTGCGGCGGCAAGACTGAGCGATGCCGGCGCGCGGAAGAAGGAGAGTTGGCTCATGCGGGCCGGCATTCGCGCCGGGCGCGCATGCTGTCAACCCGACCGCTGTCGAGCTCGTGCTCGGCAGGCGTGAGGAACAGTCGATAGAGCCGCGACGAGAAAGGGTCCGAAGCCCGCTCCTGTTCGTCGAGCCGGTCGACGCAGATCAGAACGTTGCGCCACCGGAGAAGCGGAAGAACTGCGTCTGGTCGCCCTGAGCCTTGGTGATCGCCTTGGCGAAGTCGAAGCGCAGGGGTCCGAGCGGCGAGTTCCAGATCAACGACACGCCGGCCGAGGTGCGGATGCGGGTGGAGTCGGCACCGATCGTGAGGTAATTGCTCTGGCCGTAATAGGTAACCCCCGCCGCGTTCGTCGCCCCGAAGGTCACCAACTGTCCGCCATTGCTGAAGTCGGTCTGACCGTGATAGCCGAAGAGTGTTCCGGCATCGAAGAAGGCGGCACCCTTCAGACCCAGGTCGCGCGGGACGCCGTAAAGCGGAAATTGCGTTTCGACCGATGCTCCGGCGTAGTCGGTACCACCCAACGGGTTACCTTCCGCGTTGATGCCGGCCGACACGTCGCGCGGACCCAGACCGTTGGGCGCGAAGCCGCGGACCAGCGTCGGTCCCAAGTTGAAGTTGTCGACGATCCGGAGCTGTCCCGAACCGATCTGGCGAATGTCGCCGCCCTGCACGTGCACGATGCCGATGATCTGGTCATAGATTGCATGGTAGTAGCGGACGTCGCCCGTGCTGCGCAGGAAGTGCTCGGTACCGCCGGCGCCGGCGACATCCTGGCGCAGTTCGGCAAGAACGCCGGCGGTCGGGCTCTTCACGTTGTCGATCGAATTATACGACATCGTGTAACCGAACAGTGACGTCACGGTGGTACCGACGGCCTGCTTGAGGGCGAGCGAGGCTTCGCCGTTGGTCAAGCAATTATAGCTTAAGCTGGCCAGCCCCGTCCCATAGTTTTGCGTCGGCGTCGATGGCGTCACGCCATAGATCGGCGCATTACAGTCGTTGTACGGATATTCCGAGCTATTGGGGACCGAGATCACCGAGCGATAGACCGAGTAGCGCGGCGAGAACGTCAGCTCGTCGGTGAGCGGGATGCCGAGGCGCAGCGTGCCGCCCAGCACGAAGTTGTCGTAGAACGAATACTGCGACACGTCCGTCTTCTTGGCGAAAAGGTCGAAGCCGGCAGCGAGACGACGGCCGAGAAAGTAGGGCTCGGTGAAGTTGAACTCGGCGCCGCGGGTGCGCTGGCCTGCGGTGATGGAGGCGCGCACGTACTGGCCGCGACCGAGGAAGTTGGTCTCGGTCACCGCAACCTCGCCTATGAACCCGTCCACCGTCGAGTAACCGCCGGAGACCGAGACCGAGCCAGTGGGCTGGTCCTCGACGTTGACGACGATGACCACGCGGTCGGCGGCGGAGCCGGACTCGTTGGTGATCTTCACCTTCTTGAAGAAACCGAGACCATTGAGACGGCGCTCCGCCTTGTCGATCAGGACCTTGTTGTAGGGGTCGCCTTCGCCCAACTCGAACTCGCGGCGGATCACGTAATCACGGGTGCGGGTGTTGCCGCGGATGATGATCGACTCGATGTAGACGCGCGGACCGTCCTCGACGGTGAACACGATCGACACGGTGCGGGTGGTCGGGTCGCGGTCGCCGCGCGGCTTCACCTGGGAGAAGGCGAAACCACGGCGGTTCACCTCGCGGGTCAAGGCCTCGACGGTCTTCTCGACGAGGTCGCCGTTGTAGGTCTGGCCGACGTGGAGGCGCACGAGAGGCAGAAGCGAGACGTTGCTGAGCGCCGGCACGTGGCTATCGACGCTGACGCTGCCGACCCTGTATTGCGGACCTTCCTCGACCGTGATCGTGACGACATAGCCCTTCTTGGCCGGATCGAAACGGGCGTCGGAGCCGACGACGCGGAAGTCGGCGTAGCCGTTCTTCAGGTAGAAGCGGCGGATGAGCTCGAGATCGTTGCCGATGCGCTCTGGATCGTAGACGTCCGACGACTTGAAGAACGACAGGTAGTTCATCTCCGTCGTGTCCATCAGGTCGCGCAGCTTGCCACCCGAATAGGCATGATTGCCGATGAAGTTGATCTGCTTGATGCCGGTCTTCTCGCCCTCGTTGATGGTGAACACGACATCGACGGTGCCGTTAGGGAGTTGCACGGTGCGCGCCGTCACCGAGGCGGCAGCGCGACCGGAGCGGCGATAGACGTCCTTGATGCGCTCGATGTCGGCGTTGACCAGCGTCGGCGAATACGACCCGCGCGTCTTGGTCGAGAGCTCGGGCTCGAGCTGCTCGGGCTTCACCTTGCTGGCGCCCTCGAAAACTACGCGGTTCACCGCCCGGTTCTCGTTGACGGTGATAACGACATTGCCGCCGCTGCCGCTGACCTTGACGTCGGAGAACAGACCGGTGGCGTAGAGGTCCTTGACGCCCTTGTTGATGTCATCGGGGGTGGTGCCGGCGAAGTAAGACCGGATGGTCTCGGAATCGACGCGACGATTGCCGCGGACGGAGATGCCGGCGAACGCCGAGGGAAGAAACGCCAGGAGGGACAGGAGCACGGTCGCGAGAAAGACGATCCGGTGGATACGACCCTTGGAAAACAACATTATCGGTCCGGCCCCCGCATCATTACCCGGCCCCCGCCGGCATGTCGGACTTTCACCCGTCCGACAGAACGGAAGGCGAGTCGAAGACCCGCATTCCCAAGCTCGTACAATCGCTTCTACAGTCTTTGACGGGGCGGGAAAATGGCGATCCCGCCCCGTTCCCCGTTTTCACCCGTCCGTGGCGATCAAGCCACGAAGCGGGTGATCACGTCCTTAAACAGCATGGTTAACCCCCTACAGGAACGCTATTTTTTCGCCGGCGCCTGGATCGTCAGCTGGGGCGGTTGCCGCACCAGATCGTTGTAGAGCGCGAAGATCGAGAGCGTCGCGATCAGCGACAGGCCGATGCGAAAACCTATTTCCATCGAGCGCTCGCTCAACGCTTTGCCGCGAACGGCCTCGTAGGCGAAGAACATCAGGAAGCCGCCGTCGAGGATCGGGACCGGAAGCAGGTTCAGAAGCCCGATCGAGACCGACACGATCGCGGTGATCTGCACCAGATAGTCGATGCCGAGCAGAGCCGCGGTGTGCGCCACTTTGGCGATGCCGGCGGGACCGGACAGCTGGTCGGCCGACTCGTGGCCGATGACGAGGCGCTTCATGAACCCGCCGATGCCTTCCACGACCTGCCAGGTCTGCACGGCGCCTTCCTGAAGCGCCTGCAGCGGCCCGTAGCGCACCACATGCGTGTTGGCGGCGTCCGCACCGATGCCGAGGAGCTTGGTGCGCGCAGGCCCGAATGGAGAAGCAATGACCTCCCGACGCGGCGTGACCTGAAGCGTAATGGTCTGTCCGCCACGGTTGACGAGGAAGCGCATCGGCTCGCCGTCGTTGTTCTGCACCAGGCGCTTCAACTCCTCAAAGGAATCGAGCGGCGCGCCGTCGATCTGGACCAGCCGGTCGTCGGGTTGGAACCCGGCAGCCTGCGCTGGGCTGCCGGCGCTGACGGTCTGGATGACGGGAGCCGTCACGGCGCGCCCGTACAAGCTGAACAGGCCGGCGAAGATCACGATCGCCAGCAGGAAGTTCACGGCGGGGCCGGCCGCCACGATCAACGCGCGTTTCCAGACCTCCTGGCTTTGCATCGTGCGGCCGCGAACGTGGGTGTCGGCGTCCGCCCTGGTCATCGACGCCGGGTCACCGTCGCCGTGGAACTTCACGTAGCCGCCGAGCGGCAGGAGGGCGACGCGCCAGCGCGTGCCGTGGCGATCGGTCCAGTGCAGCAACTCGGGACCGAAGCCGATCGAGAAGGCGTCGATGGGCACCTTGAACAGGCGCCCCATCAGGAAATGCCCCATCTCGTGAAAGAACACGATCACGGTGAGCATGCAGAGAAATGGCACCGTCCAGATGAAGATCGTATGCAACAACGCCACTCGGGCCTCCCGCGCCATTCACCGGCCGCGCCTGGATCAACCCGTCCGCGCGCCGATCGCATGGTTATTGATCTGTTAAAAAGGCGGCATGGTCGAGACGGGCGAGGGTCGCACGCGACCTTTCTCTGACGATATGGTCAACGGCCAGCGCGTCCTCGATCGTGTCGGGCTCGCGGGCGGTGCCGTCGGCCAGCGCCGCCTCGCAGGCGTCCTCGACATGCCGGGCGATGTCGTGGAACGAGATGGCCTTTGCCAAGAACGCCGCCACCGCGATCTCGTTGGCGGCGTTCATGACGGTCGGCAGGCCCCGCCCCATGCGCAGCGCGTCGAGCGCCACCCGCAGCGCCGGGAAGCGGTCGTAGTCCGGACGCTCGAAGGTCAGCGTGCCGACGGCCGCCAGGTCGAGCCGTCGCGCCGCCGTGGTGAGCCGCTCGGGGTAGGATAGGCAGTGCGCGATCGGCACCTTCATGTCGGGCGCGGCGAGGCCTGCGGTGACCGAGCCGTCGGCGAAGGCGACGAGCCCGTGCACGACCGACTGGGCGTGCACGAGAACGTCGAGCCTCGCGGCCTCGATACCGAAGAGATGGTGCGCCTCGATGACTTCGAGGCCCTTGTTCATGAGCCCGGCGGAATCGATCGTGACCTTGGGGCCCATCGCCCAATTGGGGTGCGCCAGCGCCTGATCGGGCGTCGCGACCGCGATGGCCTCGCGCGTCCAGGTGCGGAACGGCCCGCCCGATGCCGTCAGGGTCATCATCTCGATGGAAGCGGGATCGGCATCGCCGAGCGCCTGAAAGATCGCGTTGTGCTCGCTGTCGACCGGCAGCAGGCGGGTACCGCGGCGCTCGGCTTGGCGCATGAAGGCCGAACCCGCGCAGACCAGGCACTCCTTATTGGCGAGCGCGATGGTGCGCCCGGCGTCGAGCGCGGCGAAGGTTGGGCGCACGCCGGCCGTGCCGGAGATGGCAGCCATCACGAGGTCGCTGGGGTGCAGCGCGGCCTCGACGACCGCGTCCGGCCCGGCGGCGGCCTCGATGCCGGTCCCCGCCAGCATGGCCTTGAGCGTGGCGTAGCCGGCCGGGTCGGCGAGCGCGGCGAAAGAAGCCCGCAGGCGGATCGCCATCAGCGCCAGCGTCTCGGGGTCGCGGCCCCCGGCGACCGCCGCGACGGTGAAATGCTCGGGCGCGCCACAGAGGATCTCAGCGGTGGAGCGACCGATTGACCCCGTGGCACCAAGCACGGTTACAACGCGGGGGCGGGTTGCGGCCGGAGCCGCGGAGGCGATCTGATCCATGGAGCAGTCCTTACGCGCCTTCAACGCCACGCGAAAAGGCCATGCGCGACGGAATCGAGGCCGCGCGTCAGGCCGAAAAGGTAGGCGAAGATCGCCGCGGCGATGAAACCGTCGAGCCGGTCCATCACGCCGCCGTGGCCGGGGATCAGCCGGCTCGTGTCCTTGACCCCGAAATGCCGCTTGATCGCGGATTCGAAGGCGTCGCCGACCTGGGACACGATCGCGGTGACGAGCGTCAGCACGAGCATCGGCGCCACGAGATCCATGGCGAAGCGGTCGCGCAGCGCGGCGAAACTGCCGATGAAGGCGGCGGCCACCAGGCCGGTCATCGTGCCGGACCACGTCTTGGAAGGCGAGATGCGGGGCCACAATTTCGGGCCGCCAAGCAGCCGGCCGCCCAGATAGGCGAAGACGTCGGTCGCCCACACCAGGGCGAAGAGCCAGATCAGCGCGCGGGCCCCGTCCGGATGCGAGAAGCGCAGCGACACGATCGCGAGCACGAACAGCCCGGCGTAGGCCATGCCGGAGGAGGCCCAGACCCGCCTGGCGCGCCCGGCGCAGGCGGCGAGCACGGCGACGAGAACCAGGAGCAGCGGCACGCTCGTGAGGTCGCCGATGCGCGCGAACAAGCCGATCGCGACGAGGCCGACGATGCCCACCGCGAAGCGCGCCGGCAATGCCGCACCACCGACGAGCCGCTGCCACTCGAACAGCACCGCCGATGCAGCGAGGAGCCAAACGCAGAGGAACAGGGTGCCGCCGACGAGCGTCGAGGCCATCGCCACGAAGATCAACGTGAAGCCGGAAGCCGCACGCACCCCCAGGTCGGGAAGCCGCCGCCGCGGCCCCACCGCGTCGTCCTCGGCCCGCAGCTGGCCCGGTACGACGCTCACGAGACGTCGCGCGTCAAGATCCGGTCCGCGCCGCGCGAGATGCGCCGATGCCGCCGAAGCGGCGGTCGCGCGCCGCATATTCGGCCAAGGCAGCGGCGAAGGCGGCGCGGTCGAAATCGGGCCACAAGACCGGCAGGAACACGAATTCGGCATAGGCCGCCTGCCACAACAGGAAGTTCGACAATCGCTGCTCGCCCGAGGTGCGAACGATCAGGTCGGGATCGGGGATCCCCTTGGTGTCGAGATGCCGGGCGATCAGCTCGGCGTCGATATCGCTCTCGCGCAGCTCCCCGGCGGCGAGACCGCGTGCGATGGCGCGCGCGGCCTGCGCGATCTCTTGGCGACCGCCGTAGTTGAACGCCACCACCAGCGTCAGGCCCTTGTTGAGGCTGGTCAGCGTCTCGGCCTCCTCGAGCAGCCCGCGGATGTCGGGCTGCAAGTCGTGCCGGCAGCCGATCACGCGGACGCGCACGCCAGCATCGTGCAGCTCCACCAGGTCCTTGCGGATGAAGCGCTTCAGCAGCCCCATAAGGTCGCGCACCTCGTCGAGCGGGCGGCTCCAGTTCTCGGCGGAGAAGGAATAGACGGTGAGGACGTCGAGCCCGAGATCGATGGCCGTGCGTACGGCGACACGCAGCGCCTCGAGCCCGCGGCGATGCCCCTCTATCCGAGGCAGGCCGCGGGCCGCCGCCCAGCGGCCGTTACCGTCCATGATCAGGCCGACGTGGGACGGCACGCCGGGCGCCCGCAGGGCACGCACCGCCTGTGTCTCCTCGGCAGAAAGTGGCATCGGCATATCCGTAACGACCTATACGGCTCTATGACACAAACGCGCGCATCCGTCGTCCCGCCCAAGGTCAGACCTGCATGATCTCCTGCTCCTTCTGCGCCAGCGTCGTATCGATCTCGGACACGAACTGGTCCGTGACCTTCTGAACGTCGCCCTGCAGACGCTTCTCGTCGTCCTCGCTGATGTCCTTGTCCTTGAGCAGCCTCTTCAGCGTGTCGATACCGTCGCGGCGCACGTGGCGCACGGCGATGCGTGCATCCTCGGTGTACTTGTGGGCGACCTTGACCATCTCCTTGCGGCGCTGCTCGTTCAGCTCGGGGATGCGGATGCGCAGGACCGTTCCCTCGGTCGTCGGCGATAGGCCGAGGTTCGAGTTGCGAATGGCCTTCTCCACGGCGCCGACCATGCTCTTGTCCCAGACCTGCACGGAGAGCATGCGCGGCTCCGGCACGCTCAGCGTCGCCACCGTGTTGATCGGCGAGCGCTGACCATAGGCCTCCACCTCGATGGGCTCGAGCAGGCTGGTCGTGGCGCGACCGGTGCGCAGGCCGCCGAGTTCCTGCTTGTGGCTCGTCACGGCACCGGCCATGCGGCGCCTCAGGTCGGCCAAATCGAACAAGTCGGACATCGGTGCGAAAACCTCGGCGGAGACGATCGGTTCGGGCGGCCGGCCGTCAGGGACTTACCATCGTCGCCGTCGCGTTACCCTCGAGCGCCGCGCAAATGGCGCCCTCCGGCTGAATAGAGAAGACGATTATCGGAATGCGGTTCTCCCGGGCAAGCGCGAAAGCCGCCGTATCCATGACGGCCAGGTTGCGGGCGATCGCCTCGTCGTGCGTCAGCGTGTCGTAACGCGTCGCGTTCGGGTCGCGCTTGGGATCGGCGGAATAGACGCCGTCGACCTGCGTCGCCTTGAGGATGGCGTCGGCCGACAGCTCCGCGCCGCGCAGCACCGCGCCGGTGTCGGTGGTGAAGAACGGGTTGCCGGTGCCGCCGGCAAGGATCACGATGCGGTGCTTGCCGAGGTGGTGCAAAGCGGCCTGGCGCGAGTAGGGCTCGCACAGCGAGGGCATCGGCACGGCGGAGAGCACGCGTGCCGACTTGCCCGCCTTCTCCACCGCGAACTCGATGGCGAGGGCATTCATCACGGTGGCGAGCATGCCGATCGAATCGGCCCGTGCGCGTTCGATGCCGGTGTCGGCCCCCTTGATGCCGCGAAAGAAGTTGCCGCCGCCGACTACGACCGCGACCTCGATGCCCAGCCTCGCAGCGTTGGCGAGATCCTGCGCGATCTTGCCCAGAACGATCGGATCCAGGCCGTGGCTTTGGCTCCCCTGGAGCGCCTCGCCCGACAGCTTGACGACGACGCGCTTCCATCCCGGGTTGGTTCCGCCGTACGCCATGCCGCCCTCGATGTCGGGCCACGGCTTTATGCGGTTCGCGTTGCGCTTTCAACGTCCCGGAACGCTGCCGTGGTCGTGCATCGTCGCTTGACACATGACGCATAGCGCCATGCAAAGACCCTCCTGACGTCGTGACGCTGACGGCATTCACGTGATTTGCCGATCATGGGAGGGACAACATTCCTCATGGTGAGCGATTGTCTTGGTCATCGAGTCCTGATGCTTGGCAGCGGCTGACGTCGAGCTGGCGTCGAGCGCCTGCAGCTGGCATTCCCGCGTTACGGCGCCGGCGCCCTCCGCCGAAGGTCTTCGGCGGACCTCATAAAAATCATGGCCGTTGCGAAACAAAAATGCGATTGCTCAGGCAATAGCCTGCCCTTAGATGGCGCAAACGCCTCCGCGTCCTCGCACGCGCACGTCAGGCCCGATCACACCCCCGGAGGAAGGACCTTCTCATGAGCACTAGCACGCGCAAGCCCGGACGCCATTTTCTGCAGATCCCCGGCCCCACGCCGATCCCGGATCGCGTCCTCCGCGCGATGGACTACCAGGTGCTCGACCATCGCGGTCCGAAGTTCCAGGAACTCGCCCATCGCGTGCTCGAGAAGATCAAGACAGTGTTCAAGACCAAGAGCCACGTCATCATCTTCCCGGCCTCGGGTTCGGGCGCCTGGGAGGCGGCGATGGTGAACACGTTGGCACCGGGCGACAAGATCCTGATGTACGAGACCGGCCAGTTCGCCACGCTGTGGAACCAGATGGCCCAGCGCCTCGGCTTCGTCACCGACTTCATCCCGAGCGACTGGCGCACCGGCGTCGATCCGCAGAAGATTTCCGAGAAGCTCGCGGCCGACAAGAACCACGAGATCAAGGCGGTCGGTGTCGTCCACCATGAAACCTCGGGCGGCCTGCTCTCGGACCTCAAGGCGATCCGCAAGGCGATCGACGACAACAATCACCCTGCGCTGTTCTTCGTCGACACGGTGTCCGGGCTTGGCTCGGCAGATCTGCGTCACGATGAGTGGAAGATCGACGTCACCGTCGCCGGCTCGCAGAAAGGTCTGATGCTGCCGCCGGGTCTGGCCTTCAATGCCGTTAGCGCTAAGGCGATTGAGGCGTCCAAGAACAACAAGGCACCGACCAAGGGTTATTGGAACTGGGAGGACATGCTCGCTGCCAACAAGAATGGCTTCTTCCCCTACACCCCGGCGACGCAGATCCTCTATGGCCTCGACGTCGCCGTCGACCTCATGCACGAGGAAGGTCTTGAGACCATCTTCGCGCGTCACCGACGCCACGGCGAGGCGACGCGCGCCGCGGTGGCTCATTGGGGCTTGGAGAATCTCGCGCGGGAGCCGTACCTCTCGCCGGTGATGACGGCCGTGATGATGCCGAGCGGCAAGGGTGGCGACGCCTACCGCAAGATCGTACTCGACCAGTTCGACATGTCGCTGGGCGCCGGACTAAACAAAATCGCCGACAAGATCTTCCGCATCGGCCATCTCGGCGACACCAACGACCTCACGATTATGGGCGCGTTGTCGGGTGTCGAGATGGGTTTCGAGATCGCGGGCATCCCTTACCGTAAAGGCGGCGTGCAGGCGGCGATGGACGTCATCGCGGCTCACCATTCGGCCAAGCACGCGGTGGCCCAGGCGGCCGAGTAGGCTGCAAGCGCTCGCGACTAAGAAGCCCCGGTCGCGAGATCGGGGCTTTTTTTAGTAGGGCTGACGTCAGGCCGGAGGGCGATGCCGACGTGGTACGGTCGCGATCCAGCGCTCCAGCCCGGCAAGCGCCATTGCCTTGCCGCCGACGGTCATCACTTTCGGATCTTGGCCGGCGCGCGCCATTGCCTTGAAGTGCGCCAGCGCATCTTGCGCATGGCACGTGCCGAGGGAAGATGATCGGGTTCGTACGACGAACATCCGTGAGCCTCCGGGAAGGTTAACAAAAACCTACGTCGGCCTTCCTTAACGGTAGGTTAATCGCCACCCTGATGCGCTCGCTACCCGCGGCGCCGAGCCAGGCAAACGCAGTGGCGGCTCGATCGAGGAACGAAGCTGGACGAAGACGAGCAAGCGGCGGCAGAAGACCCCGGCAGCTATTTCGCCGCCGGGTCCTTCTTCGGCGGCAGTGGCGTCGAGGCGTCGGGCGCGGCCTTGGCTTCGGGCATGCCCGGCAGCTTGGTCGGTTGCTTGCCGTCGGTGCGCAAGATCTTGCGGACCGACCACGCCTCCTTCTCGGTCGTACCTTTGATGTCGTTGATCTTCCAGCCATCGTTTTCCCTGACGAAATCGTAGGTTACGACGGTCGGGAGCTTGTGGTTGAGGAAGGTCGCCGAGACCACGGCCTTGCTCAGTTCGATTAAATCCGTCTTCAGCGTCACCTTCTGCAGCTCGGCGTCTTGCGAGGCGGAGATCGGGTCGAAGTCGAGCGAGGCGTCGCCGTCGTGCGCCGCCTTGGTCTGGCTCGTGGTCACGAGCAGGTCGAAGCTCTTGGAGAAGTACTTTTCGCGCGCCCCGGCATCGAAGAAAGGGCTCAGCGGCTTGGCCTTTTTCGCCTCGGCTGCGGCAAGACGGTAAAGCGCGGCGACGATGTCGCGCGGCTCCTCCACGCCCACGGGCGCGCTCGCCGACTTGGCGGCCGGCGAGGGTGCCACTAACGGCGCGGCCGTCTGCGCGCGTGCCGGCGCGACGAGCCCGGCGACGCAGAATCCGCCGACGAGAACAAGCGAAAGGCGCTGAAACATCGTGGTGGATCCCGGATCAGCCGACAGGTCCCACATCATAGTGCGAAAACCCGTGGCAAGGCTGCTGTCGGCAAGGCACACCCGACGGCTTTATCATTTTGCAACCGAAGCTCCGTGGCATTTCGCTCCGCACAGACTACGATCACCTTTTGCGTTCGACGTGTGCGGCGTTCATGGGTGTCGCGTTCCACCCCCGTTCGACGGGTTTTCAGCCTCTCGTCGCCCCTCTGCCGGGCCGAGAGCGGCCGCGCGACGATCTCCCGCCCGAGATCGCCTTCCTCCGCAAGTACGGCGTTCGCCCTCAACTGCTGAAGGCAGCGGTGCGGGACGCCCGCTGGCAGGGCGTCGACGCCCGCGAAGCTCTCCTCGCGGGCGGCGGCATCACCGACACCTTGTTTTACGCCAGCCTTGCACGGCTCGTCGGCGCGCCGTTCCGCAACGATCTTCCCCTGCTCGCTCCACACGTCGATGCGCTGCTCGGCTTGCACGACGGCAAGGTCCGGCTCGCCGACGGAACGTGGCTGCTCGCGCCAACCGGCGCCGCGCTCCGGCTGCTGGTCGCCGCGGCACGCTACCCCGACCTCCTGCCGCACCCGGTCGCGATCACGACGCCCGCGCATCTTGAGGCGCTGGTGCTGCGCCGCGCCGGCGCCTCGCTGTCCCGGCGCGCCAGCCTCGCCCTCCCGATCTTGCGGCCGGACCTCTCCGCCCGCGGCGCGCTGGATGTGCGAGCGACCGGGGTCGCGCTGGCCATCCTCGTCGCGACGGCCACGCTGTTCGTCCTGGCACCCACGGCCCTCGCGGTGCTCGTCGGAGCCTTGTTCCTCGCCGCCGTCGGTTTCCGCTGGATGGTCTGCGTGGCCGGATCGCAGGATCATGGTACCGAGCCGGCGACGCCGCCGCGCCAGGCCGACGGCGACCTGCCCCGCTACAGCGTGCTGGTACCCCTATACCGGGAAGCGGGAATGGTGCCGACCCTCATCCGCCACCTCGGCGCGCTCGACTATCCCGCGGCCAAGCTCGAGGTCCTGCTGCTCGTCGAAGCCGACGACGTGGCGACCCGCGTGGCGTTGGCCGCCGCGCCGAAGCCGCATTGGATGCGCTCGGTCGCCGTGCCATCCGGCCTGCCGCGAACCAAACCCCGCGCGCTCAACGTCGGGCTCGCGCTGGCCCGAGGCGCGCTGATCACCGTGTACGATGCCGAGGACATGCCCCATCCGGGCCAACTGCGCGCGGCAGCTGCCCGCTACGCCGCCGCGCCGCCGCGGCTGGCGTGCCTCCAGGGCCGCCTCGCCATCACGCGCGACACCCGCCTGCTGCCGCGGCTCTTTGCGCTGGAATACGCCGCGCTCTTCGACCTGCACAACGTCGGCCTTGCCCGCCTGCGCCTGCCGATGCCGCTCGGCGGCACCTCCAATCATTTTCGGACGGCGGCGCTGCGTGAGCTGGGCGGATGGGACGCCTGGAACGTCACCGAGGACGCCGACCTCGGGGTGAGGCTCGCCCGCTTCGGCTACGAGATCGACGTGCTCGACTCGACCACCTGCGAGGAGGCGCCGAGCCACCCGCTTGTCTGGATCAGGCAGCGGCGGCGCTGGACCAAGGGCTGGATGCAGGTCGCCCTGGTGCTCGCCCGCGATCGCGCAGCGCGACGCGACCTTGGTGTCGGCCATGCCGCTGCCGTCGCCTTGATGCTCGTCAACCTCGTGATCGGGCCGCTGGCGACGCCCCCGGTCCTGGTGCTCGCAGCATGGCAGCTGCGAAGCGGCAACCTCGATCTTTGCACCACCATGCTGACGCTGGTGGTGCCGCTCATCGCGATCGTCGCGACCCTGTGGTGCGGCTGGGCCGGGCTGCGGGCGCGACGGCTCGGCTCTCTCGCCCTCTACCTGCCGCTGCTGTTGCCCTACCAGCTGCTGATCGCCGGCGCGGCTTGGGGAGGCCTGTGGGATCTCTTGCGGCGCCCCTACCATTGGCGCAAGACGCCTCATGGAACCGAGACGCCGCACGGGATCCAGGCGCTCAATCGTTCATCGCGCGAAGGGCCGCCGCGGCGGCGAAAGGCGCCCCAGCCATCGACGCCAGGCTGAGCGCGACGAGCACCAGGAACGGCATCGTGAACGGCACCTTGTCGACGAGCCCGGCCGTGGAGGCGGACACCCCGAAGATCAGGATCGGCACGCAGAGCGGCAGGATCAGCACGGCCATCAGCAGGCCACCCTTGCGCAGACCCACCGTCAGCGCCGCGCCCACGGCACCGAGCATCGTCAGCGCCGGCGTGCCGGCGGCGAGCGAGGCGGTCGTCTGCAGCAGCGCCTGCGGGCCCATGCCCAGCATCAACCCGAACAGCGGCGCGAAGGCGATCAGCGGCAGTGCCGTCAGCAACCAATGCGCGGCGCATTTGACCAGCACGACCGCCTCGGCCGACGTGCGGCTCATCAGCAGCAGGTCGAGCGAGCCGTCGTCGCGGTCGGAGCCGAACAGGCGATCAAGCCCGAGCAGGGTGGCGAGCAGCGCGGCGATCCACAGGATGGCCGGACCGATCCGCGACAGCAGCGCCATGTCGGGTCCGACGGCGAAGGGTATCATCGTGATCAGGATCAGGAAGAACACCACACCCAGCGCCGCGCCGCCCCCGATGCGGCGGCCGACGCTTAGGTCGCGCAGGAAGAGGGCGGCGAGGGGAGATGTCATCGAACGACGTGGCTAGCCCGCACCCTTTCCGCCCACAAGGGCGGCGGCTGCGTTTGCGCGAACTCGCGAAAGGCGCGACAACGCTTCCCGCCTTCGCGAGACCCCGCCACCTTGCAACCACCCGCGTTCCCGCCGTCGCTGCGCAACGGGCTTCACGATCTCCTCGCCTGGCGGCGCGACGTGCGCTCGTTCCGGCGCGATCCGCTGCCGGACGGCCTGCTCGAGCGACTGATCGCCACCGCCTGCCTGTCGCCATCCGTCGGGTTGAGCGAGCCCTGGCGCTTCGTCGCGGTGGACGATCCCGCGCGCCGCGCTCTGGTGCGCGACGACTTCGCCACGGCCAACGCCGCCGCGCTCGCCGGGCAGGACCAGTCGCGCCGCGCGCATTACGCCCGGCTGAAACTCGCCGGTCTCGAAGAGGCGCCGGTGCATCTCGCCGTCTTCGCCGACCCCGGCGACGAGCAGGGCCACGGTCTCGGCCGCCACACCATGCCCGATTGCACCGGCTTCTCCGTCGCCATCGCGATCCACACTCTGTGGCTGGCCGCCCGCGTCGAGGGCGTCGGTCTCGGCTGGGTGTCGATCCTCCACCCCGACGTGGTCGCCCGCATCTGCGAGGTGCCGAGGGAATGGCGCCTGATCGGCTACCTGTGCCTCGGCTATGCGACGCGCGGCGAGGTTGAGCCCGAGCTGCAGCGCGAGGGTTGGGAGCGGCGCCGCGGCGCCGATTGCCGGCTGCTTCGGCGATGAATGCGCTCCCACGCGAGAGCGTTTGGGACTATCCCCGTCCGCCGCGCCACGAGCGCGTGCCGCAGACGCTCCGCATCGTGTTCGCGGGCGCCACGATCGCCGAGACCGGTGAGGCTTGGCGCGTGCTGGAGACCAGCCACCCGCCCGTCTACTATCTGCCGCGCACGGCGTTCACCTGCGACGTGCTGGCTCGGCCCGGCCGCTCCTTCTGCGAATGGAAGGGCCTGGCCTCGTACTGGTCGCTGCGCAGCGGCGGCCGCACGGCCGAGGATTGCGCCTGGAGCTACCCGGCGCCGACCGAAGGTTTCGAGCCCATCCGCGACCATCTCGCCGTCTATCCTGCGGCCATGGACGCCTGCTTCGTCGGTGGCGAGCCGGTGCGACCGCAGCCGGGCGGCTTCTACGGCGGCTGGATCACTCAAAACCTCGCCGGACCGTTCAAGGGCGCTCCGGGCACGGCCGGATGGTAGCTCCGCCCCGCGCCTTTGCGCGGCTCGCGGCCCGGCAGGCACGCTCCGCCAAGCTCGGTCATGACGGCGACACCGGTCGGCAAAGCGTGGTACGGCCCCTGCCATGAGCGACGCCGTGCCGCCCGAGACAACCCCACCACCAGAAGCCTTACCCCGTAACCCGCGTCGGCGGCCGATGGCGAGCGGGGCGCAGGCCGGTCTGCTGCACCCCGGCGACGACATCTTCTTCGCCGCCATCGCGCTCACGCGCATGCCGATCGTGCTGAGCGATCCGCGCGAGCCGGATAATCCGCTTGTGTTCGCCAACCAGGCCTTCCTCGCGATGACCGGCTACTCGGCCGATGAGATCATCGGCCACAACTGCCGCTTCCTGCAGGGCGAAGGCACGGACAGGGCGGTCATCGACGAGCTCCGTGCCGCGATCGCCGATCGACGCGATTTCGCGACCGAGATCCTGAACTATCGCAAGGACGGCTACGCCTTCTGGAACGCGCTCTTCGTCTCGCCCGTCTACGACCACGCCGGCGAGCTCGTCTATTACTTCGCCTCGCAACTCGACGTCACCCGTCGCCGGGAGGCCGAGAGCGACCTGCGCCAGGCGCAGAAGATGGAGACGCTGGGGCAGCTCACCGGCGGCATCGCGCACGATTTCAACAACCTTCTCCAGGTCATGGTCGGCTATCTCGAGCTGATCGATGCCGGCTTGTCGAAGCCCGAGGTCAACATCCCCAAGCTCAGGCGCAACATCGGCAACGCCCGCACCGCGGCCGATCGCGCCGCCGCCCTGACGCAGCAGCTGCTCTCGTTCTGCCGCAAGGAGCGGCTCGAAGGCCGCACGCTGAACCTGAACGACGTCGTGCGCTCTCTAATCGAGATCGGGGAACGAACATTGGGCGGGGACGTCGAAATGGATCTGCGGCTCGCCGACAATCTCGCCAATTGCTGCCTCGACATGACGCAGATCGAGACGGCGCTGCTCAACATCATGATCAACGCCCGCGACGCGATGAAGGACCGCCCCGGCAAGCGTCTGCTAATCGAAACACGCAACATCGTTACCGATCGTGGCGATTTGCCGCACGCCAGAAATCTCCCGCCCGGGCACTACGTCGGCATCGATGTCGCCGACACCGGCGCCGGCATCTCGATAGCGATGGTCGAGCGGGTGATGGATCCTTTCTTCACCACCAAGGAGGAAGGCCATGGCACCGGGCTCGGTCTCTCGATGGTCTACGGCTTCGCCAAGCAGTCGGGTGGTGCCGCGTGGATCGACTCGACCGAGGGCGTGGGCACCACCATTTCGATGGTGTTCCCGGCTTCTGCCGAAGCGCTGCCCGACCGTCCGGCCGGCAAAGGCATCGCGCTCGACCGTCCCGGGGACGAGACCGTCCTCGTTGTGGAGGATCGACTCGATGTCGCCGAAATGGCGCGGGCGATCCTCTCCGATCTCGGCTACACCGTGATCGTCGCGTCCGACGGCCGGGGCGGCCTCGCCGTGCTGGCGGAGCGCGAGGACGTCGACCTGCTCTTCACGGATATCCTTCTGCCCGGCGGAATGAACGGCGTCGTGATGGCGCGCGAAGCGCGGCGCCGGAACGCCAGACTGAAGGTTCTGCTTACCACCGGCTTTGCCGAAGCGTCCGTCGAGAGATCCGATGCCGGCGGATACGAATTCGACGTCTTGAACAAGCCCTACGGCCGTCTCGACCTTGCGCGCAAAGTGCGCGTGGTGCTCGACGGGCGTTAGCCGAAGGAAACGATCATGGAGCGGCAACCCGTCGACGAAACCGGCGTCGACGACGACCGCGCCGATGATTCCGATCCCGATATCAGCGCGGCCGAACGCAAGGAGGCCGGCGTCGGGCCGACACCGCCCTCGGCGTTCGTGATCCACGAGATCATCCGCGAGGAAGGCGAGGACGAGCTCGAACGCTCCAGCAAGGCGCTGATCTGGTCGGCCACCGGCGCCGGCCTCTCCATGGGTTTTTCTTTCCTCACCATGGCCTTCATCAAGAGCGGCCTGCCCGAGGCGCCGTGGTCCAAGCTCGTCACCGGCTTCGGCTACACGCTCGGCTTCCTCATCGTGGTGCTGGGGCGCCAACAGCTCTTCACCGAGAGCACGCTGACGGCGGTGCTGCCGCTGCTCACCCGTCGTGACGCCAAGACCTTTCTGCAAACGGCGCGGCTCTGGGCCTTCGTGCTCGTCTTCAACATCGTCGGCACCTTCGCCTTCTCCTGGCTGATCAGCCGGGACGGCCTCTTCGACGACGACGTCGTCAAGGCGCTGCACTCGCTCTCCGCGGAGGCGCTGAAGGACGACTTCCTGCCGATGATGATCAAGAGCATCCTCGCGGGATGGCTGATCGCGCTCATGGTCTGGCTCATCCCCGGCGCGGGTCAGGCGCGGCTGTGGCTGATCGTGATCGTCACCTACGTGGTGGCGATCGCGCATTTCTCGCACATCATTGCCGGTTCGGTGGAGGCCTCCTACAGCGTCTACGTCGGCCACATCACCTTCGCCGAATACTTCCCGCGCTTCCTCTTCCCGACGCTGATCGGCAATTGCATCGGCGGCGTCTCGCTGGTGGCGATCCTCAACCACGCTCCGGTCCGCGAGCATTTGCCCGGCGAGCAGAACAAGCCTTGACGATGATCCCGACCCCTGTCGCCTCGGCGCCGTCGCGCGTCATCGCGCTCGACGGAACACCGGTGCGCGAGGGGCCTCACGCCGTCGCAGTGGAGGTGCCGGTCAAGCTCTCTTTCGCCGACGTGCCCTTCGCCGTGATGATGCTGACGCCAGCCGACCTCGTCGACTTCGCCTACGGCTTCAGCCTGACCGAGGGTATCGTCGAGACGGCCGAGCAGATCCGCTCGGTCGAGGTCGAGACGCTCGACGATGGGCTCGGGTTGCGCATCGCCCTGGCCGGCGAGCGCCTGCACAAGCACCTCGCGCGGCAGCGGGCGATGACCGGGCGCACCGGCTGCGGCGTCTGCGGCATCGACGACATCGAGGCGCTGCGCCGCGCGCGCGGAGCGGCGGCCGCGGCGCCCGCGGTGGCCGTGACGACGATCGCGCGCGCGCTCCGCGATCTCGACGAAAGACAGGTGCTCAACCTCGAGACGCGCGCCGTGCACGGCGCCGCCTGGGCCGATGGCCGCGGCGCGATCCAGGCGGTGCGGGAGGACGTCGGACGCCACAATGCGCTCGACAAGCTCATCGGCACGATGATGCGCGCCGATGCCGACCCGACCGACGGCTTCGCGCTCATCACCAGCCGCTGTTCGTTCGAGATGGTCGAGAAGGCCGCGACCTTCGGCGCCCGCACGCTGGTGGCGATCTCCGCGCCGACCTCCTTCGCCATCGAGCGCGCCCGCGCCCTCGACCTGACCCTGATCGCCATCGCCCGGCGAGACACGCTGACTGTGTTCAACGGCGCCGAGCGAGTCGAGACGACAATTGGCTCTTGAAGCGACGCCTGCTTAAGGTATTATTGCCTAAATCGACGTTCGGGGGTGCGAGTTGGCATGACGCATGACGCAGGCTGACGCAGAAAACGCGAATTTGCCATTTTTAGAAGATGCGAAGCGGCTAGACGGCCCGCCGCAGACGCGCACTGACCGCATATCCGCGGTAAAGGGGCCGGGTCACGCCTGCCAGCCCGTGGTCGCGCGCGGCGGCGCCCACCACGGCGGGAAGCTCGCGGCGTGGCGAGACGTGGAACTTGGCGAGCCAGGCGCCGAGCGCGGCGTTGAACGCGTCGGGCAGGCCGCGGCCGTCGCCGAAATCGACGAGGTGCAGCGAGCCGCCGGGTGCCAGCAGACCGGCCGCTCGGTCCAGCGCCTCGCGCCAGGATGGGATCATGGACAAAGCATAGGAGATCACCACGCGATCAAAGCTCGACCGGCCGAACAGGACCACGGGATCGAAGTCCGTGCCGTCGGCCTCGGCCAGCGCGATGCGCGCCGCCAGCTTGGCGCGGGCGATGGATTGGCGCGCAGTGACGAGCATCTCGCTCGAAATATCGAACCCGTAGCAGCGCGCGTCGGGGTAGCGCTCGGCGATCGCCACGAGGTTGCGGCCGGTACCGCAGGCAATCTCGAGGATGCTGCCGCCAGAGGGTGGCGCAAGATCGGCGATGAGGCCGTCGCGGCCGAGCAGGTAGAATTTTCGCGTGGCGTCATAGATGTGGCGCTGGCGAGTGTAGATCGCATCCATCAATCGGCCGGCTTCGGCCGACACGTCGCTCACGCGGCGCGCCGGTAAAGATGAAAGCCGCCGTAAATCGAGGAGCGGTCGCGGTCGCACCAGGCGCGACATTCGGCCTCATCCGTCTTCCAAAGGGCGAGCAGGCGCTGCGGCACGCGGCCGGGCAGCAGTCGCTCGTCGGCGGCGGTGCGAAAAATTACTCGGGCGCCGGGCGCAGCGGTGCGGCCGATCTCCGTCCACAGCGCGGCGAGATCGTCATCGCCCATCCAGTCCTGGGCATCGAGCAGCACGAAGGCATCCACGCTCGCGGCCGGCTGGGTCGCCAGGAAGCCGGTCATCGACTGCTGGTGGTAGTCGACGCGGTCGGCGCGCTTGCGCACGGCCTCGAAATGCCGGCGCTGGAGGTAGGGTGGAAGCGCCTCGTCGGAGCCGGTGGCGTAGCGACGGCCGAAACCCTGCCAGGCGAAGTAGTTCTCGCTGACCGGGAAGTCGCAGGCCAGGCGTTCGAGGCGGTGGCGCAGCACGGCGCCGATCCCGCCGGGGCGGTCGGCGGCGAGCTTGCGGTACTGCGCCGGCGGGATGCCGAGGCCGAACAGCGAGGCCGGCTGGCGCGAGAGCCACTTGGCGAAGCCCTTGTCGAAGATCGGCGCGACGCAGCGCTCGAAGGCCTCGCGCTGCTCGGCCAGGGTTTTCGCGCGCAGCACGGCCTCGGGTTCGCAGCCGTAGAGCTTGCCCAGCAGATGACCGCCGCCGATGAACTTGCCGAGTAGTCCGTAGCGGTAGAAACCATGGGCGAAGACGGAGATGCGGCGGCGGCCCCAGGCCCGGCGCGCATTCCAGTAGGCCACGCTGACCGCATCGAGCGCCGGACGGATGTGGCGATCGTAGGCTGCGACGTTCTTCTCGGAGTTTGCCTCGCCGAAGAAACGAAGGAAGCTGGCATGGTCGGGCAGCGTCTTGGCCGCGCACAGCTTGAGGCGGCCGAGCGCCACGTGCGCGCCGTTGAGGTCGATCGCCGAGATCTTCGCCGGACCGGCGGTGAGATAGGAGAGCACGTTGCAGCCGCCCGACGCGATAGCCGCCACGTGATCGCCGGGGCGAAGCGCGAGCGCCTCCATGTCGATTGCCGGGTCTTCCCAAATCTGCGGGTAGACCAGGCCGCGGAAGGCTAGGGTGAACATCCGTTCGAGAGCGCCGGCGCGAGACAGCGCGCGGGACCGATGGACGGCGCTATCGAGACCCCTGATGGTGGCGCGCCGAACCGCCTGCGTCATCCGGGTCATGCTGAACGAATCCCCACCTCGAAACGGCTAAGCCGCCGATAGCGGCCGAGGGTGACGATGGGATGACGCTGAAGGCTTGTACAGCGCGACTCTCGTCCAGCCGGGGCGCAAAACCCCGGCGATCAATCCTCGTCGCAGACCCGCCGTTCGACGAAGCGACTGACGCCATAGCCCTGATCGAGCGGCACCTGCTCGGTATGGCAGGGCGAGCGCGCAGCACGCTCGCGCGCCATAAGACGGCCGGCCGTGGGCATTGTGGCAACGATCGCGAAGGCGATCATGCCGAGCACCGCGATTCCGAAGAGGACGAAAGTCTTGTTCAGGCTCAACGTGTTCTCGCTCACCGCGCCATCCAGGATGAAGCCCGGTCGCCCCGTCCGACCGCAAATTCAGCGATACGGATGAGGGGCCGGCGCCGATAGTGCTGGCCTGCCACAGCAGGTTTGAAAGCCGTGGCATTCGAAGGGCAGAGTTAAGCGCCAGTTCACCTCCGCCGTTCGGCACCGATACAAGATTGTCGTATAGGAGGCTTAGGCTGCCCGCGTTCCGAAGGAGGTAGCCATGAAACTTATCGCGATCCTAGCTTGCATTCTCGCCGTGTCCGCCCCTGCTTGGGCGCAATCACCTGCTTCGTCGGAGAAGGTGCCGGAAGCACCGTCGATGATGTCGAGCGCGACGACCATGGCGCCGGTGGAGCCGGGCTCTATCCGGATGCATGAGGTGCCGACTCCCTCGGTCGACAAGCGCGCTATGAGCATCGGCACCGGCCAGAAACTGACCGGCAAGGGCGGCAATTGAACAGACAAGCAAAGGCCCGCACCGAGAAGGTGCGGGCCCCAAGCTGTTGGTTACACTAACTACTTGGCCTTAGTGCCGTTCTGCATCGGCGTCTGGGAGTTGGTGTCCGCGCCGGGAGCCGCGCCGACCGTGCCAGCCGAGTGCTTGGCGGCATCGCCCTGCTGCGCCTGAACTTCCTGCGGGTTCGTGGCGACGGCAGGCGCCGTCGGTGTCGACATCGCGCCGGTCGTTCCGGGCGACGTCTTGTCGTTGTTCATGGGCTTGTCGGACGACTGGGCGTAGGCAGCGCCGGACAGCATGCCGAGGGTGGCGAGCGCGATGATGGTGGACTTCATGGGGACTTCCTCCTTGCGGTGTTGTTGTTGTCCCGCCCCAACCGCTTGTGCCGTTTCGCGTTCCCGAGCTTCGCCGGTCCTACCGGCGCACCCTGATGGTGCAGGGCCCTCTCGCCCCTCCCCTTTCGTCTAGGTGCCGTCTCTCCGCCACGCCACCTTGCGGCATGCCGAACTCCTCAAGTCGGACGCACGTGCGCGCGGGCGATGTCGCGGATCGCGAGCACGGTCGCCGGCGGCAGGTCGCGCTTGGGTACGATGAAGCCCCGGGTGGGACCGATGAGGACGAACATATGCTCGGCCGTCTCCTCGAAGCTCTTCACGAGCGCCCAGACAACGCCGACGCTCAGGCTCGGCGTTTCGGAGAAACCCTTCGGCATCGTAGGTGCAGCGGCAAGCTTCTCTCAGCAGCGGGTCGCGCGGGTCGATACCCGGCGGCTGCCGCAGTCGCGCCCGTGCCGTCGCCTCGTAGACGCGGCCGCGCAGCGCCAGGATCGCGCCCGCCGCGAGACCCTCGGCGACCGCCACGCCGACCATGGCCTGGAGGAACATGCGCAGCCGCCCGGCGGAGTCCAGCGCCTCGTCGAGATCGCAAACCGCTGCCGGTGAGCGCGCCCTTGGCAATCAAGACGATCACCAGAGCGATGACGGCGCGGCGACACAGCCGGCGAATGCCCAGGATGCGAGCCGTCGCCGGAACGCCGGCCGTCGGATCATGTGGCGATCGAAGGCGACGTGGTCCTGCAAGGTGACGACGACATCGAGAGCGACGGTCCTGCTTCCGAGATCTTGCGATCCGTCCATCCCTGATACTTCTCAGGGCTCAAGTCCTAGCACCAAGCGCCGCTCGCTCAATGAGCGCGAAATGCTTGATGAACTCGAGCTCAGACTGAGACGCGAAGCTCGATGACATCATTCATCAGGCTGGCTCTTCAACCACCAACAGGTCCCGCAACTCATAAGCCGACTGCACATCCGGCACCGGCGGGCAGCCATCCATCAGCGCTACGGCGTCGAACAGGACCATCAGCGGGTCGATCTTAGCCGTGGTGCTTGCCACCTTCTTGGTGATGGTGACGGCGCTGCCCTTGAGCTCCACCTTGGCGTTGCCAACGCACCAGGCCATCAGGCGCTCAAGCATCTTGAGAACAAACAAGGAACTTGATGGCGCCCGCGCCATCGCGTAACCCCGATCCATGGCCAAGTCTCCTCCTCCGCTGCCGCCTAACGGCGGCAGCATTGATCCGGTCTCGCTGCACGAGGCGCTGGAGGAGCGCTACCTTGCCTACGCGCTGTCGACCATCACCGGGCGCGCGTTGCCGGACGCGCGCGACGGGCTGAAGCCGGTGCACCGGCGCATCCTCTATGGGATGCAGGTGCTGCGGCTCGATCCCGGCACCGCGTTCCGCAAATGCGCCAAGATCGTCGGCGACGTGATGGGCTCGTTTCACCCGCACGGCGACCAGGCGATCTACGACGCGCTGGTGCGCCTCGCGCAGGACTTCTCCTCGCGCTACCCGCTCGTCGACGGCCAGGGCAATTTCGGCAACATCGACGGCGACAGCGCCGCCGCCTACCGCTACACCGAGGCGCGCATGACCGAGGTCGCGCGCCTGCTGCTGGAAGGCATCGACGAGGATGCGATCGACTTCCGGGACAATTACGCCGGCACCGAGCGCGAGCCGATCGTGCTGCCCTCGGCCTTCCCCAACATGCTGGCCAACGGCGCGCAGGGCATCGCGGTCGGCATGGCGACGTCCATCCCGCCGCACAATCTCGCCGAATTGTGCGATGCCGCGCTCCACCTGATCGCGCACAAGGACGCGCAGACCGACGACCTGCTGCAGTTCGTGCTCGGGCCGGACTTCCCCACCGGCGGCATCATCGTCGAGCCGGCGGCGGCCATCGCCGAGGCCTATCGCACCGGACGCGGCGCGTTCAGGCTTCGCGCGCGTTGGGAGAAGGAGGACGGCGCGCGCGGACAGTGGCAGGTGGTGGTCACGCAGATCCCCTACATGGTCCAGAAGTCGCGGCTCATCGAGAAGCTCGCCGAGCTGCTCAACGACAAGAAGCTGCCGCTCGTCGCCGACGTGCGCGACGAATCCACGGAGGACGTGCGCGTCGTTATCGAGCCGCGCAACCGCGCCGTGGCGCCGGGCGTGATGATGGAGCAGCTGTTCCGCGCCAGCGAGCTCGAGACGCGCTTTTCGATGAACATGAACGTGCTCGTCGACGGCGTCGTGCCGCGCGTCGTCTCGTTGAAGGAAGCGCTGCGGCAATGGCTCGACCATCGCCGCAGCGTGCTGGTGCGCCGCGCGCGCCACCGCCTCGGCAAGATCGAGCACCGGCTCGAAGTGCTCGCCGGCATGATCGTGATCTTCCTCAACCTCGACGAGGTGATCCGCATCATCCGCGAAGAGGACGAGCCCAAGGACGTGCTGATGACGCGATTCGCGCTGTCCGACGTCCAGGTGAACTACGTGCTCGACACGCGCCTGCGCCAGCTGCGCCGGCTGGAGGAGATGGAGCTGAGGCGCGAGCACGACGCGCTGCTGAAGGAGAAGGCCGAGGTCGAGGCGCTGCTCGCCGACGAGGCCAAGCAGTGGAAGACCGTGGCCTGGCAGATCAAGGACCTGCGCAAGAAGTACGGGCCGGACACTTCGCTCGGCCGCCGCCGCACCAGCTTCGCCGAGGCACCCGCCGCCGCCGACGTCGAGCTGGCCTCCGCCGCGCTGGTCGAGCGCGAGCCCATAACGGTCGTAGTGTCGGAGAAGGGCTGGATCCGCGCTCTGAAGGGGCACGTGACCGACCTCGCCGGCCTGCAGTTCAAGGGCGACGACACGCTCAAGACGAGCTTCCTCGCCGAGACGACCAGCCGCATCCTGGTGTTCGCCACCGACGGCCGGGCGTTCACGCTCGACGCCTCGAAGCTGCCCGGAGGACGCGGCCAAGGCGAGCCGATCCGCGTCATGGCCGACCTCGGCGAGGGCGAGGACATCACCGCCGTGCTGCCCTACCAAGCCGGTGCCAAGATGATTGTGGCCGCCACCGACGGCCGCGGTTTCGTGATCGATCAGGACGACATGATCGGCGGCACCCGCAAGGGCCGCCAGGTGCTCAACGTCGACAAGCCGGCCGTGGCCTCGATCGTTCGCCCCGCCGCCGGCGACCAGATCGCGGTGATCGGCGACAACCGCCGGCTGCTGGTGTTCCCCCTCGACCAGGTGCCGGAGATGAGCCGCGGCAAGGGCGTGCGCCTGCAGCGCTACAAGGACGGCGGCATTGCCGACATCCTCGTCTTCAACCTCGCCAACGGGCTCACCTGGCAGGACTCCGGCGGCCGGACCTTCACCGTCAAGCTCCCCGAGCTGCGCGAGTGGATCGGAAACCGTGCCGAGGCGGGCCGCCTGCCACCCAAGGGGTTTCCGAAGGTGAACCGATTCCGGTAAACCACGCCGAGACGAAAGGATGCCTTGGCTTTGCCGAACTGGACCTTGCCGGACTGGGACCTTTCGGCGGCCAATCCCTTCGATCTCGACGACTCGAGCTTCCTGGCGCTCTACGCCGCGCTGATGGTCTTAGTCGCCATGCTGACCTGGCTGCTTCGCGACGTGGCGCGCACGAGCGACCGTCGGCCCGACCTGCGCGACCTCGGCGACGTCGAGCTCGCCTATTGCATCGGCGGTGCCGCGCGCGCCGCCGACACGTTCTACGTGACCCTGGCGGCGCGTGGCATCGCCGGCCTCGGCGGGAACGCTATCGTCGTGGATGGCCCGGGAGCCGCGCTGCCGGAGCAGCTCGAAGCCTTCCGAGAGGCGCTCGTCGGCTCCCGCTCGCGAGAGCGCTTCCTTTTCACCTTCGCGGCCGGCCCACCCTATCGGGCGATGCTGGACAGGCTGCTGGCGCGCAAGATCCTGCTCGACCCCGCGCGCCGCGCGCGCCTCGATCGGGCGACCTGGTTGCCCGTCACCCTGCTACTGGCCTTCGGCCTCGCGAAAGTCTGCGTCGGGCTGCCGCGGGGCGAGCCCGTCGGCTTTCTCCTGCTGTTCATGTCGACAGCGCTCGTGGCGCTCGTCGCAATCATGGGTCGGGAGCGCTATCTCACGCGCGAGGCGCAGGGCTCGCTCGACGCCCTGCGCCTCAGCCGCAGTCGCGTCCTCAAGGCACCGCGTCCCGAAGAGCTGCCTTTCGCCTTCGCCATGCTTGGCGCCGTCGCGCTCGCCGGGACCGCGCACGCCAGCTACGCCAAGCTGGTCAAGCCTCAGGATGGCGGCATCGGCAGCGGCGAGAGCCGTTGACACGCGCTTTTCTCACGGGGGGCCGTAGGGAGGCGAGGACTGCAGCGTTTTTCCTGCGCATCCACCAGGAGGAACCCGATGCGCCTATCAACGATCGCCGCGGCTCTCACCCTCGCCGCCACGCCTATAGCCGGCGTCAATGCCATGCCGCTCGCCCAGCCGCTCCCGCTGGCCGGCAGCGACGCCCCCGCCGTCACCCTGACGTCCGGCGGCTGCGGCATCGGTTTCCACCGCGGCCTCTACGGCGTCTGTCGGCCGAACCTCTACGGCGGCTTCGGCTTCCGGCGCTTCGGCTACGGCTACCGCGGCTACGGCTTCCACCGCTTCGGGTATCGTCGCTTCGGCTACCGCTACTGACGCCGGCTCGAGGGCAGCCTTCCGCCGCGGTCGGTCATAAGATGCCGCGGAGCGTGAGACGCCGGCTCAGGATCGTTGCGCCGCGAGGCCTCGTCAGGAGGGCTCGCGGCTTTGCTCTGCGTGCGTGGCCACGCCGCTTCCCGTTCGGGGGCCAGCCGTCATTCCCCGCGTCCTCCCGCGCGTTGACTCGACTTCGACGCTTCGTTATCGCCAGCTGTCCGTCGGGCTGCGCCAGCCGGCTTCCAAGCGCGATCTTGGAAACACCTCGCGGACATGAAGGATTCCAAGATCGTCATCGACAAGGACGAGAAGGGCCCGATCTTCCTGGCGGCCGGTCACGATCTCGCCGGCGCGGTCTTCACCATCGTTCAGAACTCACCGCCGCGCTCGCGAAGCGAGGCGGCTAGCGCGTCTTCTCACATTGGGAGCGTGGTGCCGTGGGCGCCCGCGCCAGGCAGGCAAGTCTGATGGACATCGGGAAGATCGGCGTGATCGGCGCCGGGCAGATGGGGACCGGCATCGCCCAGGTCTGCGCGCTCGCCGGGATCGACGTCTTGCTGAACGACGTCACCGAGGCCAGGACCCACGCCGGGGTCGAGGCGATCCGCGTCAACCTCGGCAGGCTCGTCGACCGCCAGGCGATCGAGGAGGATGCCGCCGCAGGTGCCCTGCCCCGGATTACGCCGGCGCCCGACCTCGTGGCCTTCGCGGATTGCGACCTGGTCATCGAGGCGGCCTCGGAAAACGAGGAGGTCAAGCGCAAGATCTTCGGCATGGTGTGCCCGCACCTCAAGCCCGACGCCCTGCTCGCCTCCAACACCTCGTCAATCTCGATCACGCGGCTGGCGGCGGCGACCGACCGGCCAGAGAAGTTCATCGGCATTCATTTCATGAATCCGGCCGTGAAGATGCAACTCGTCGAGCTGATCCGCGGCATCGCCACTGAGGACCGCACCTTCGAAACGGCCAAGGTGCTGATCGCGCGCCTTGGCAAAACGGCGACGCTATCGGAGGATTTTCCGGCCTTCATCGTCAACCGCATCCTGCTGCCGATGATCAACGAGGCGATCTATACACTTTACGAAGGCGTCGGCTCGGTCGAGGCGATCGATACCGCGATGAAGCTCGGCGCCAACCACCCGATGGGTCCGCTTACGCTCGCTGATTTCATCGGCCTCGACACGCTGTTATCGGTCATGCAGGTGCTGCACGAGGGGCTGGCCGACCCGAAGTATCGCCCCTGCCCGCTGCTGGTGAAATACGTCGAGGCCGGCTGGCTCGGCCGCAAGACGCAGCGCGGCTTTTACGACTACCGCAGCGGCACGCCGATCCCCACGCGCTGAGCGGATCCCTCGGCCTAAATATTGTCATTCCGGGGCGCCGGAGGCAGGACTAGGCTCGGACTTTATGGCCACAGCTCGCCTCGCGCCCGGTCGGCTGCGGTCAGGCAAACAAAAGCCGCGGAAGGAAGCGCCGTGCTAAGCCGGCGCGATGGAATGGCGGGACCAGGGGCTGATCATCGGGGCGCGCCGGCACGGCGAGACCAGCCTCATCCTCGAGGTGATGACGCGCGGGCACGGCCGCCACCTTGGTCTGGTCAGGGGCGGCCGCTCGCGCCGCACCGCGCCGCTGCTGCAGCCCGGCAACGAGGTCGAGGTGACCTGGCGCGCTAGGCTCGAGGAGCACCTCGGCTTCTACGCGGTGGAGACGACGCGGCTGCGCGCCGCCGAACTCATGAACGCGCCGGCCTCGCTGCACGGGCTCAACCTAGTCTCGGCGCTGCTGCGCCTCACCGCCGAGCGCGAGCCGCACGAGGCGCTCTACGAGGCGGCGCGCGGCGTGCTCGACGCGCTCGATGGTTCCGCCATGATCGCGGCGGCCGCGGCGGCAATGGTGCGCTTCGAGCTGGCGGTGCTGGCCGAGAGCGGCTTCGGGCTCGATCTCACGTCCTGCGCCGCGACCGAGCGGACGGACGATCTCGCCTACGTGTCGCCGCGCTCGTCGCGCGCCGTGTCGCGCGAGGCCGGCTCGCCCTACCGCGACCGCCTGCTGGCGCTGCCGCCGTTCCTGCTCGCCGAGACGGAAGCCGCCGCCGGAGAGCTGGAGGCCGGGTTCGCCCTCTCGGGCTTCTTCCTCGCCCGCGACGTCTTCACGCCGCGAGGCCAGGCCATGCCGGAGGCGCGCACCGCCTTCCTCGAGCAGGTGCGACGCGCCGCGGCACAGCCTGATCGGATTTGGCCCGCTTGAAATCGGCCGCCGGATCGCGTTGTTCGCGCCCTTGAACTGGTGCGAGGGGGTGGACGACATGGACGACGACGCGGCCGCGCCGCATGCCGAACGCCGCGGCTTCATCCTGATCCTGTCGTCGCCCTCGGGAGCCGGCAAGACCACGCTGACGCGCATGCTGGGGCAATCGAAGCTCGGCCTCACCCTGTCGATCTCGGTGACGACCCGCCCTCGCCGCCATAGCGAGGCGCACGGCGTGCACTATGATTTCATCGACAAGCGCAGCTTCCAGGCGCTGCGCGACGCCGACGACCTCCTGGAATGGGCGGAAGTGCACGGCAATTTTTACGGCACGCCGCGCGCGCCGGTGGAGCGGATCCTGGAGCAGGGCCGCGACGTGCTCTTCGACATCGACTGGCAGGGGACCCAGCAGGTCAAGGCGAAGGCCGGCATGGACGCCGTCACCATCTTCATCCTGCCGCCGAGCATGGCCGAGCTGCAGGCCCGCCTGGAGCGCCGCGCCGAGGATCCGCCGGAGGTGATCGCCAAGCGGCTCGCCAACGCCCGCGTCGAGATCCGCCGCTGGCCACTTTACGATTACGTGCTCGTCAACGACGATATCCAGGACACCTTCGACCAGCTGCTCGCGATCATCAAGGCGGAGCGGTGCAAGGCGTCCCGGGCCAAGGCCACGATCGGACGCTTCATCGACGGGCTCCTGGAGGCGCCGGAAGGCTCGCCCGTCTGAGCGTGCCACAAAGCTTCGATCAGAGCCCGAAGAAGCCGATCCCGAAAAGGCCGGTGCCATTGGAGTAGCCGGTGCCGAAGACGCCGCCATGGCCGAGCAGACCGGTGCCCTGCGGTCCCTCGGGGCGAAGCAGGCCGGCGTCGACGTAGCCCGGCGGCGCGAAATTCGGCGCGCGCCCGCGCCCGGCGACGTCGCGGTAGCCGTCGTGGCGATGACGCGAGGCGTGATGGCGGTGCCGGACCGTTGCGCCGGCCGGCGCCGCCACGCTCGCCGCCGCGACCAGCGCCACAACCGCCGGCGATACCAATCTCTGAAGAAGCCGCAAGGTCGTCGTCCTTCGCTGAATCGCAGAAGCTCTACCACGCCGCAAGCGACGACCTAAAGAGCCGGCCTTCTGCGTCCCTCAAAAGGGCAGGTCGCCGCCACGACGCATCCTCTTTCGTGCAACGGGGAGGGACCACCGAAGATGGAAGCGACGCCCATCCCCACGCTGAGGTGGTCTCCCCCTCCGCTGCGCAGGATACGGCTTCACCCGAACTTCGTGCGCGCCAACGCCTCGCGGTAGCGAGGCTGCAGGCGCCGCGGGGTGGCGGTCAGGCAACCGTGGATCGGCTCGCGCTTGTTGTAGATCAGGGGCGCGCCGTCGAGATCGGCGAGAAGGCCGCCGGCCTCTTGCAGCACTAGGTCGGCGGCGGCAAGGTCCCAGTCGTGTGAGTCGCGGGTCGTGAAGCCGGCGTCGTAGACGCCGGAGGCCACCATCACCACCCGCAGCGCCAGCGAAGCGATCTTCGGCTTGAAGTCGTAGTCGAGTCCCGCCGCCCGCATCGCCTTCGTGAGATTGTCGGGACAGGTAATCTGCATCTCGCGGGACGGCGCGTCCGCGTCCGGCACTCGCAGCGACCGATCGTTGAGGAAGGCGCCACCTCCGGCGACGGCGGTATAGGTCTCGCCGAGTGCCGGCGCATGGACCACCGCCACCATCGGCCGGCCGTGGGTCACCAGGGCGATGGCGACGCACCAATGCCGGTCGCCGCGCGAAAAGCCGCGCGTGCCGTCGATCGGATCGACGATAATCACGCGCTCGGCGCCGAGCCTGGCGTCGTCGTCGACGCTCTCCTCGGAGAGCCAGGCCGTGCCCGGCCAAAGGGCCTTGAGCCGCGGCTCGAGGAAGCTGTTGACGGCGTAGTCCGCCTCGGTCACCGGAGAGCCGTCGCCCTTCCATTCAACGCCGGCGCGGGTCTTGCCGCCGGGCTCGAAGAAACCGAGCGCGATGTCGCCGGCCTCGTTCGCCAGGGCGACGAGGCGCGCGAGCGTGTCGCGATCGTTTGCATGAATGTCCAGCGTGATCTGCCGTTCATGGAAAAACCCGCGCTTTTCCTAATCAGCCTCGGCGCCGGCAGCAAGATGGACCGGTGCCGCGCCCACAGGCCTCAAGCCGGCAGCGCGTCGAGCCCCGCCTTGGCGCAGATGCCATCCTGGGACGATTGCACGCCCGACACGCCGATCGCGCCGACGAAGGCGTCGCGGAAAACGATCGGCAGGCCGCCCTCGATCGTGGTGGCGCCGGGAAGGGTCATCATGTGAACCTTGCCGTCGAGCACCACCTTTTCCAAAGCCGCCGACGGGCGCTTGAACATGATGGCGGTGCGCGCCTTCTCCTGGGCAACGACGCAGGACGCCTTCTGCGTGCCATCCATGCGTTCCAGCAGCACGAGGTGTCCGCCGTCGTCGACGATCGCCACCACGATCGTCCATCCGTTCTTCGCCGCCTCGGCGCGGGCGGCGGCCGCCATGGTCTTTGCATCGTCGAGCGACAGGGCGTGGTGCGGGATCATGCGAGGGTTCTCGGAATGCTCGAGGGGCGCGCCTTTCTGCGCAAGCCGGGCTCCCGATGCAAGCGCGGACGGATTCGATCCAATCTTATAAGATACGGTCTTTTTATGAGAAGGATGGCGCGCGAAAGGCCCGTATCTACGGTCACTTAGAGGCTGTGGCGGCGTCCGCGTTAGGGAAATCGGGCCCCCCCGCGGGCATGCTCAAGCCAGGCAACACGAGACCCGCGCCATGACCCAGCCCGCCATCGACCCTGCCCTGGAGAGCTTCTCCATCGCCCGCCACGCCGCAGATCCTCGCGCCGATGGCGGCCGCCGCCTCGTCCGGGTCGGCGCCACCGCGGTGACGATCGAGCGCAGTCTCGGGGGCGTGCGCATGCGCGTCGGGGTCCCGACGGCCGCTTATCGCGGCCTGTTCATCGCGGTGCAGGCACCGAGCGGCCGCGCCACGCTCAGCCTGCGCCACGAGGACAGCGAGCTCGACGTGGTGCTTGGCAGCGGCGAGGCCGAGGACGTCGCCCGTTCCGCAAGGGCCTGGAGCCGCGTGCTGGGAAAAACCATCAAAGTGGAGGAAGCCTGCGTGATCATGCACGCCGCTTACGCCCGCACCCGCAAGCGGATGAGGCCGTCGCGCCGCTCGGCCTTCAGCCGGCGCCGCAAGCCCGGCGTTGCGGCGCTGGCACGGACCAGCTTCGCCGCCGAGCACGAGATCATCGCTCGCGACTGATCGCCGTCGTGAGGCCATGAACGCATCCGAAAAGAGGCGGCTTCACCGGCTCTTAATGTCGTCGGGCGAGGGTCGCGTCAGCAACCGCACGCGCCAGTGCGGCACGCGACATGTCGATAAGGATCGGAGCCTCGATGCACGCAGGCTGGTTGCGGATGCCGCTCGTTGTCGCCACCGTCCTCGCGGCGCTTGCCGCGCCGGCGTCCCGCGCCGACCAGATCGGCAAGGCGTCGGGCCTCCCGGTGCCGCGCTACGTCAGCCTGAAGTCGGACCGGGTCAACCTGCGCGAAGGCCCTTCCAAGGAGAACCGCACCACCTGGATCTTCCAGCGCGCCGGCCTGCCCGTTGAGATCACCGCCGAGTTCGAGACCTGGCGCAAGGTGCGCGACAGCGAAGGCTCAGAGGGCTGGGTGCTGCACTCGCTGCTCTCGGGGCGGCGCACCGCGCTGGTCACGCCCTGGAAGAAGGACGGGACGCCGACCGCCGTGCGCGCGAGGCCGAACGACGATGCCGCCGCCTCGGCCAAGCTCGAACCCAACGTGATCGCCAATATCCGCTCCTGCGATAAGAGCTGGTGCCGTGTCAACGGCCAGGGCTTCGACGGCTTCGTCAAGCAGGTCGACCTGTGGGGCGTCTACCCCAACGAGAGCATCGAGTAGGCGGCGGCGGCGAAGCTTGCGTTCTACCGATTGGTCTCGACATCGCCGGTGCTCTTGCCCTCGCGGCATGCCTTCATCTGCATGACCTGACCGATCGCGCAGCCCTTGAGGCAGCCGAACTTCACGTTGTGGTTGGTGTCGACGTATTCGGAGGCGGCGGCGAGCGCGCGCGACGTGCAATCGTCGGTGCAGACCTGGATGCGATCGTTCATCGCCCTCTTGCAGGCCTCCTGCCGATCGTCGGCGCGTGCCGAGCACGAAGCAGCCAGAAGAACGAGCGCCGTTTTGGCGATGACACGCAAGGTGATCCTCCCGAAGACCCGCGGCCTTGGCGGCCGTCGGAATTGCGCCGACACTAGCCGAGCGGCGAACGCCGTCAAACGGCGCCGATGCCGCAGCGCCTTTCACCGCGCGCAGCGGCTCGCGGCCGGTCACGCAGTGGGCATCTTGCCCGAGGTGATCGCGCGCCGTTGACAGGCCCATCGGCCGCAGCGCAATTATGAAGCGCGCTTGAGAGCGAACGCCGAGGCGGGCTCGCGGCCAAGGTTCCCGAGACAGGACCGCCGTCGCGCCGGGAGAAGCGAATGCGGTCGGACACCGGGCTCTACGCCTTGGAACGCGACGGGACGGGTCAGGGCTCCGACGTCCAGGCACGCTTCGCCGAGCTCAAGACCTACATGGAAGCTCGGCTGATCGGAGGCACGCATCTCGTCGAGCGGCTGATGATCGCGCTGCTCGCCGGCGGCCACCTGCTCGTCGAGGGCGCGCCGGGCCTCGCCAAGACTCGCGCGGTGAAGCTGCTGGCGCAGGGGCTGCACGCGCCTTTCGCCCGCATCCAGTGCACGCCCGACCTGATGCCGGCCGACCTCACCGGCTCCTCGATCTTCCGGCCCGACAAGGGGACCTTCGAATACGTGCCGGGGCCGATCTTCCACTCGCTGGTGCTGGTCGACGAGATCAACCGCGCCCCGCCGAAGGTGCAGTCCGCCCTGCTCGAGGCCATGGCCGAGCACCAGGTGACTGCCGCCGGCGTGACCCACAAGCTGCCCGAGCCTTTCATGGTCGTGGCGACGCAGAACCCCATCGAGCACGAAGGCACGTTCCCGCTGCCGGAAGCGCAGCTCGACCGTTTCATGCTGAAGGTCGAGGTCGAGCTGCCAGACGCCGCCACCGAGCGCCTCATCCTCGACCTTGTCGAGGGCGAGGCCGGGGGCACCGAAGCCGCTACGATCATGCCGATCGCCGGCGCCGAGATCGTGGAGGCGCAGCGCGCCGCGATGGCGGTGTTCCTTTCGCCGGCGGTGAAGGACTACATCGTGCGCCTGGTCACCGCGCCGCGGGAGGCCGCGCACGCCGACGCCTCGGCCAAGGTCGAGCACCCGGCCTCGCCGCGCGGCACGCTGGCGCTGGCGACCGCCGCCAAGGCCAAGGCCTGGCTCGCCGGGCGCGACCACGTGGTACCGGGCGACGTCGCCGACCTTGCCGGCGACATCCTCTCCCACCGCACCATCCTGACCTGGCGCGCCACCGCCGACGGGGCCACTCCGCGCCGCGTCATCGGCGAGTTCCTCGATCGCATCCACGTGGTTTGATGGGCTTGAATCCCTGTCCTTCCGGCTACGCCTTGGCGAAACGATGCGAGGTAAGCCCTTCTCCCCTTGTGGGAGACGGTGGCGCGAAGCGCCGGATGAGGGGTCGGGCGACCTCAGTAAGTCTGGGCCGCATCATAGATCAGCGGCGAGGTTTCCCGACCCCTCATCCGCCCTTGGAGCCCCTTCTCCCGCAAGGAGATAAGGAGATCGCCGCACGTTGTTCGATCGGGGAGATAAATCCGGCAGCCCCTTTCGCGGAGGCGGGTCGGTGACCCCCGGCGTCGATCTCGACACCCAGGCGCTGCTCGATCTGCGCCACTTGGCCATCCGAATGCGCGACATCCGCACGGTACCGCGCTCGACCATGCCCGGCGACATCATCCACAAGCGGCGCGGGCGCGGCTTGGAGGTGCATGACGTCCGCCCGTGGGTGGAAGGCGACGACATCCGCCACCTCGACCAGAACGCCACCGCGCGCACCGGCGTGCCGCACACCAAGACCTATTTCGACGAACGCGAGCGTTCCATCCTGCTCGTGGCCGACTTCCGCCCCTCGATGCTGTTCGGCACGCGGCGCGCCTTCCGCTCGGTGGCGGCAGCCGAGGCCCTCGCCATGCTGGGATGGCGGGGTGTCGGCCACGGCGGGCGCGTCGGCCTGCTCGCCGCTAACGCGCGCGGCACCCGCTTCTCGCGCCAGGGCCGCGGAGAGCGGGCGATGATCTCGGCCGTGGGCGTCATGGCCGAGGCGCATCGCGAGGCGCTGGCCGACGGCTCGCGCGAGCCGGACCTCGCCGGGACTCTCGATACCGCGACCACGCTCGCCGGCACCGGCTCCACGCTGATCGTCGCGACCGCTCTCGAGCGCCCCGGGGCCGGCTTCGACGAGGCCATGCTGCGCGCCTCGCGCCGCCACGATGTCTTCGTCCTGCTGGTCGAAGACGCCTTCGAGCGTGAACCGCCGGCCGGCGACTACCCGTTCGCCACGGACGAGGGCCGCGGCGGCTGGCTGCGCATCGGCCGCGAACGGCGCCCCTCGCCCGACCGCGTCGGCGCGCTGCGACGGCTCGGGGCCGGCGCCCTGCGCTACCCCGCCGCCGACGGGCCGGCGCGCTCGCTGGCGCTCCTCGAGGCGATCGATGGCTGACGTGGCCCAGCTGCTCCAGAGCCTGCATCCGATGCGCGAGCCGCCGCCGCCCTCGCCGATCGCTCCTTATCTGGTGACGCTCGCCATCGGCATCGTGGCGGCCGCGATCGCCTTCGTCGTGTGGCGGCAGGCGCGCCGCCGTCGCGCTGGGATGCGGCGCGCCGCAGGCCTCGCCCTCGCCGCCACCCGTACCCTGACCCCGCCCGAGCGACTCGCCGCGCAGGCGCGCCTGCTGCGTCGGCTGGTGCGCGCGCGAGACGGCGAGACCGCGGCGCAATCGCAGGGCGAGGGCTGGCTCGCCAGCCTCGATCGCAGCTTCGCGACGGACTTCTTCACCTCGGGCGCCGGCCGCGCCTACGCCGACTTGCTCTACCGCCGCGATGGCGCCGTCGCCGTCGATGTCGAAGCCCTGGACCGCGCGCTCGCCGAGCTCGTCGCCGGGCTCGGCGGCGCAAAGCGGATGGATACGCGTCACCGCGAGGAGGCCCGCGCGTGAGCGGCATAGACCTCGCCACGCCTTGGGCACTGCTGCTGTTGCCCCTGCCCTTCCTCGTGGCGCTGTGGCGCCGCGGCGGCAGCACGGCGGCCGTTGGCCCGCGGCTGTCGGCGTCGATGCGCGAGCGTCTCGGCGGCGAGGCAACGGCGCGTCGTCCGCCTTCGCGCGCCGCGATCGCGCGCTGGCTCGCCTGGGCGCTGCTGGTGGCCGCCCTGGCCGGGCCGCGCACGGTAGCGGCGACGCCGGCGCTGCCGGCCACCGGCCGAGAGATCATGTTCGCGCTCGATCTCTCGGGGTCCATGATCGCGCCGGACATGCTCGACGCCGGCAAGCCGACCACCCGCATCGGCCTGCTGAAGAAAGTCGGATCGGAGCTGATCCGCCGGCTCGCCGGCAACCGGGTCGGCGTGGTGATCTTCGCCGAGCGCGCGCTCGCCGCCGCGCCGCTATCGTTCGACGCCGACGGCGTCGCCCGCATCCTGACGCATCAGGAGATCGGCCTCGTTGGCCGCTCCACCGCGATCGGCGACGGCCTCGGCCTGGCGGTGAAGCGGCTCTCCGAGGTCAAGGCACCGACGCGCGTGATCGTGCTGCTGTCGGATGGCTCCAACAATGCCGGAACGATGGACCCGACCGCCGTCGCCAAGCTGGCGCACTCGCTCGGCATCAAGATCTACACGATCGGCTTCGGCCCCAACGAGACGCTGACGCCGGACGACGACCCCGATTCCGTCGACTTCCTCGCCCTGCAGAAGCTCGCCAAGGTGGGCGACGGCGAGGCATTCCGCGCCCGCAACGGCGAGGAGTTCGCCGCCGACGCAAGGGCCCTGGAGAGACTCATCGCCGGCGAGACCATCGCGCCGCCGGCCGTGCTGCACCGCGACTTCTGGCCGATCCCCGCCGCCGCCGGGATGCTCGTCGCCTTCGCCATGGCGGCGAGCGGGAGGCGGGTGCGCCGATGATCGTCGTCGGCTCCGTCGCCCTGCTGCGCCCATGGTGGCTGCTCGCCATCCCCGCCGTCGCTCTGGTCTACCTCCTCTCGCGCCCACGCGGCGGCGCGCTGGCCGGCTGGGACGAGGCGGCCGACCCGCACCTCCTCGCCGCCATGGTCGCGCGCGGTGCCGCCGTGGCGGGCGCTCGGCTGCGCGCCCCGGCCCTCCTCGTCACTCTGCTCGTCGGGATCGTCGCTCTGGCCGGCCCGGCGGTGCGGCGGCAGGATCGCGACCGTCTCCGCAACCTCGACGCCACCATCATCGTGGTGGACGTGTCGCAGGGCATGGGTGGCCAGATCCGCGAGGCGGCGAGCGCCTCCCACGACGTGATCGCCCACATCGGCGCACGTCAGGCCGCGCTGATCGTGTTCGCCGGCGACGCCTATCTCGCCTCGGCCCTGTCGGACTCGCCTTCTGCCCTCGACACCGATCTCTTCGCGCTCGACGACACCACCGTGCCCGATCCCGGCGTGCGGCCGGATCGAGCGCTTGCGCTGGCCGGCCGCGTACTCGAGGAGGCTCATATCCTCGACGGCGACGTGGTGCTGTTCTCGTCGGGCGGCGGCCTGGGCGGAACGGCGGCGATTCGCGCCGCGGCGGCGCTGTCGCGGCAGGGCCACCGCGTGTTCACGGTGGACGCGGCGGCGCGCGGCACCGGCTCGGCCCGGGCGGCGCTTGATGCTTTGGCCGCCGCCGGCGGCGGCTTCGCCGTTCCGATGCTGCAGCCCGACCGGCTGCTCGAGGCGCTCTCGAGCGAAGCGATCCGGCACACCGATTCGAGCATCGTCAATGCGCTGAACTGGCGTGATCTCGGCCGGCTGCTGCTGGGTCTGGCCACGTTTCCCCTCCTCCTCGGTTTCAGGAAAGCGGCCGCCGCTTGAGGAAGCTCTTCGCCGCCCTTCTCTTGCTCGTGCCCGCGGTCGCGCTCGCGATGGCCGGTCCGCTCGTGATCGGCCACCTGCTGTTCGCCCTCGGCTTCCGCGCGGCGGCCGCGCCGCTGATGCTCGACGCTGGCTGGCGCGGCTACGAGCTCGGCCGTGCCGGCGACTGGGTCGACGCCGCCCGCGCCTTCGGTACCGCGCCGTCCCACGCCTACGATCGCGGCGTGGCGCTGACCAGGGCCGGCCTCTACGAGCAGGCCCTCGATGCCTACGACGACGCGCTGGCGGCCGACCCCGAGGACGAGGACGCCCGCCACAACAAGTCGCTGGTGCAGCAGATCCTCGACACCGCCGCCACGGCGCCCGGCGCCGCCAAGGGCAACGCCAATGCCCGCGCCAACAAGGAGCGCCACCACGGCGGCAACGGCGACCAGAACGGCGACACCTCTTCGACCGGCATCGGCTACACCGGTAACAAGGAGGGCTCCACCGACGCCTCCACCCAGGGTGGCAGCAAGGTGTCGAAGATGGGCAAGGGTCAGCAGGGCGCCAGCGGCGACGATTCGGAGAAGGCCTCCGGCTCTGCCGGGCAGGCCTCCGGCCGCGGCCGCAGCGGCGGCAACCTGGCCGATGCCATCACCGCGCAGCTCGCGGCCAACCAGCGCAAGTACAGCCCGGCCTTCACCACGCTCAACGTCAAGCCGACGGTGGAATGGCTGCAGACGGTCACCGACGATCCTGGCCAATTCCTCAAGCTTCAGATCCGCGCCGAACAGAAGCGCCGCCAGGCGCGCGCCGACCGCGAGGCCGGCGCGGGAGACGATTGATGGACAATGGCGCACATCTCCTTGGCCTCCTTACCCTCTTCGCAGCTCTCGTAGTAATCACCCCCGCCATCGCCGACCCGCAGCCCTCCGGCCCCGCCGTCGATCCTTCCATCGGCAAGGTCGAGGTGACGCTGGAAGTACCCAAGGGCGGCGACAAGCCCTACGTCGGCGAGATGATCCTGCTGCGGATGCGCTCGTTCGTGCGCGCCGACATCGTGCTCGACGAGATTCAGCAGCCGCCGCTGCTCAACTTCTCCTGGCAGCAGCTCGGGCGCGACAAGCCTATTTCGGCCATGGTCGACGGCTTCCAGGTTTCGGGCCTCGAACGCGACCTGGCGATCTTTCCCGGAACCTCGGGGCGGCTCATCATCGAGCCATTCGTGCGCCACGTGACCATAGTCACGAGCGACAACGAGCGCGTCGGAGCCGATTTCAGTTCCAAGCCCGTCTACGTCGACGTGCAGAACTATACGGCCATCAACCCGCCCGATGCCTGGTGGCTGCCGGCCAAGAGCCTGACGCTTTCCGAGAGCTGGTCGCAGGTGCCCGACGAGATCAAGCCCGGCACGCTGACGCGCCGCACGATCGTCGTGGAAGCCGCCGGCCTCACCGCCGACCGGCTGCCGCCGCCACCCGAGATGCAGGCGCCCGGAACGATCGTGTTTCGCGGACCCGTCGACCGCACTACCAGCCTGACCGAGGACGGCCCGGTGGCGCGCGGCACCTACGTCTGGGACCTGCGCCCGACGACGGCGGCCCCTGCGAAGCTGCCGCCCGTGGCCGTCCCCTGGTTCGACACCGAGCAGCGACGCATGCGTTCCAACGCCATCCCCGAGACCTGGATCGCCGACATCGGGACGCTGGTCCATCCCTCGCACGAGAAGCCGAAGACGTTGAGCCCGCTCTCGCCCGGCCCGCTCGCCGCCGGGTTCGCCGGGCTCGCCTGGGCGGCGACGCTCGCCGGCTTCGTCGCCACGTCGCGCCGCAAGCCGGGACGCCGCGCCCTTCGCCGCGCCCGTGCCCTGGCCGCCCTGCGGCGTGCCGGCCATGGCGAGGACTTCCCCGGGTTCACCCGCGCGCTGGTGGACCTCGGCCGGGCCGATGCGCCGCGCTGGCGCCAGGTCGCCGCCGCCCCGGCCGTGGCGCCGCGCCTCGCCGCGCTCGACGCCGCCCGACTTCGGTCGCGGCGGCGCGGCGGCGCCGGCCTTGAAGCCGCTCGCCGTCGACATCCGCCGCCTCTGGCTCGACGCCGAGCCCGCGCCGCGCGCGCCGGACGACGGGCTGCCGCCGCTCGACACACCGATCTAGGGCCGACCACGGCGACAACGGGGCGGCGACGTGTCATCCTGGCTCAGGAGAACACATGCCCCGCTTCTGTCTCCATCGCCTCGACGGCGTTTGGTCCCGACCTGGACGGCACCGAGCGCGCGAATCTCCAGGAGGCGCGGCTCGAGGCACTCGTCTTCGCGGGAGCCTCGGTGCGCGATAAGCCCGAACTCGGCTGGGAAGGGGAAGAGATGCGCGTTCGAGTCACGGATGGGCGCGGGCGATGATCACGACCGTGATCATACGGTCGATCGATGCGAAGGACGCGCGATCGCCGTGATCCAAGCAGCACCCCTCGGTGGCTCGAACAATCGACACGTCGCGATCATCGGGGCCGGCCCGGCCGGGCTGATGGCGGCCGAGGTCGCCGTCGCGGCCGGTGCGCGCGTGACGGTCTTCGATCGCATGCCCTCGCCGGGCCGCAAGCTGCTGCTCGCCGGACGCGGCGGCCTCAACCTGACTCACGGCGAGCCCGCGGAGATCTTCGCCACGCGCTACGACGCCGCCACTGCTGCCCTCGCGCCGGCGCTCGCGAGCTTCGGGCCGGAGGCGATGCGGCAATGGTGCGACGACCTCGGCATCGAGACGTTCGTGGGCTCCAGCGGCAGGGTCTTTCCCGTCTCGTTCAAGACCTCTCCCCTGCTGCGCGCCTGGCTGCGCCGCCTCGACGGCGCCGGCGTGAGCCTCGCTACGCGCCATCGCTGGCTGGGCTGGGACGGCTCCGGACACCTGCGTTTCGAGACGCCAGCGGGCGAGAGCGCCGTCGCGGCGGACGCGACCGTGCTGGCACTGGGCGGCGCGACCTGGCCGCAGCTCGGCTCGGACGGCGCGTGGCTGCCCATCGTCGCCGAGGCCGGCGCGGCGACCGCGCCGCTACGCCCGGCCAATTGCGGCTTTCACCTGCCATGGTCCGACACCTTCCGCGATCGCTTCGAGGGCCAGCCGCTGAAGAACGTCGCGATTGTGTCCGGCGGCCGCGCGCGCGGCGATGTCATAATCACGCGTGCCGGCCTGGAAGGCGGGCCGATCTACGCCCTGGCGGCGAGGCTGCGCGAGGCTATTGCGCGTGACGGCACGGCAGCGTTCCACGTCGCGCTGCGGCCGGACCTTGAGCGGGACGCGCTGGTCGACCGCTTGGCCCGGCGCAGGCCCAAGGAATCCTTCGGCAACGGGCTGCGCAAGGCGCTGGGGTTGGCGCCTGTCGCGGTGGCGCTGCTGCGCGAGGCGGAGCGGCCGGGCCAGCCGCCGATCACCGCGTTGGATGCGGTCGCGCTCGCGGCGCTCGTCAATGCCGTCCCGCTCCGCGCCACCGCGCCGATGCCGATGGCCGGCGCGATCTCGACCGCCGGCGGCGTGCGCTTCGACGCGCTCGACGACGCCCTAATGCTGCGCTCACGCCCCGGCACCTTCGTCGCCGGCGAGATGCTGGACTGGGAGGCACCGACCGGCGGCTACCTGCTCACCGCCTGCTTCGCCACCGGCCGCGCAGCTGGCGTGGGGGCGGTTGCGTGGCTGGAGCGGCGTGCCGAGGCGGCATAGGGCAAAATTGCGGTCAACTGAAATGACAGTGTCGTACCAACTGCGATCTGTCGTGGCAGATCAACATCTTGAGCCGACGCCCGAACAAACGTCTGAACCGCTCACCGTGATCCTTGGCGAGCTGAAGGAGCGCGTCGACGTAGGTCCAAAACATGACAGGCGGACAACTTGTGTAGCGCACACAGGTGAATGGCTTTGCCGCGTCTGCGCAACGATGATTGTAGCGCCGACTTAGTCTTCGCTGCCATCGTCATCGTCGCTAGCACCGTCCTCCACCTCCGCCGCTTCACCCGTAGCCTCGCCCGCGATGCGCGCCAGCCACTCGTCCTCGGTCAGCGTCTCGATGCCGAGCTCGGCTGCCTTCTTCAGCTTGGAGCCGGCCTTCGCGCCAGCCACGACGATGTCGGTTGCCTTGGACACCGTGCCGGCGACCTTGGCGCCGAGGCGCTCGGCCTGGGCCTTGGCCTCGTCGCGCGTCAGCTTCTCCAGCGTGCCGGTGAAGACCACCGTCTTGCCCGAGACCGGGCTCGTGCTCGCCACCGCCTCCATCGGCACGTCGGTGACCTGCGCGACGAGGTCGGCGACGAGGCGGTCGTTCTCCTCGCGGGCGAAGAAGGCGGCGAGCGAGTCCGCCGCGGCCGCCCCCATGCCCTCGATGTCGACGAGCTCGGCGTGAGCCTCGGAGTCCGGGTCGGCGGCGGCCTTGGCCATGTCGCGGATCGCCGCGAAGGTGCCGTAGCGCCGCGCCAGCCGCCGCGAGTTGGTGCGGCCGACGAAGCGGATGCCGAGCGAGTACAGCAGCCGGTTGACCGGCACGGAGCGGCGCTCGTCGATGGAGGCGAAGAGCTTCTTCACCGAGGACTCGCCGTAGCCCTCCCGGTCCTTCAGCTTCTTCAGGCTGCGCTTGTCGCGCGCCTCCAGCGTGAAGATGTCGGCCGGCGTCATCACCAGCCCGTCGTGGTAGAACTGCTCGATCTGGCGGTCGCCGAGCCCCTCGATGTCCATCGCCTCGCGCGAGGCGAAGTGGCGGAGACGCTCGATCGCCTGCGCCGGGCAGAGCAGTCCGTTGCTGCAGCGCCGGCGCACGTCGATGCGCCCGGTCCTGGGATCGATCTCGCGCACCGCCGGCGCGCCGCACGCCGGGCAGGTCTCGGGAAAGACGTAGGGCTTACTGTCGTCCGGCCGCTTCTCCGGAACCGGGCCTAAGATCTGCGGGATGACGTCGCCGGCGCGCTGGAGGTGCACGGTGTCGCCCTCGCGCACATCCTTGCGCTCGATCTCGTCCTCGTTGTGGAGCGTGGCGTTGGTCACCACCACGCCGCCGACGGTGACGGGATCGAGCCGCGCCACCGGCGTCAGCGATCCGGTGCGCCCGACCTGGATCTCGATGCGCCGCAGCACGGTGGTGGCGCGCTCCGCCGGGAACTTGTGCGCCACCGCCCAACGCGGCGTGCGCGAGACGAAGCCGAGCCGCGCCTGCAGCGCCACGCTGTCGACCTTGTAGACGACGCCGTCGATATCGTAGGGCAGCGCCGCCCGCTCCGCCTCGATGCGGTGGTAGGCGGCCAGCAGCTCCTCCGCCGAGTGGCACAGAACCGACAGCGGATTGATCGGTAGCCCGAAGCGCGCGAAGGCCTTGACCATCCCCGTCTGCGTGTCGGCCGGCCGGTGGCTGGCCTCGCCCCAGGCATAGGCGAAGAACTGGAGCGGCCGCGCCGCGGTGATCTCGGGATCGAGCTGGCGCAGCGAGCCGGCGGCGGAATTGCGCGGGTTGGCGTAGAGCGGCTTGCCGGCCTCGGCCTGGCGCTTGTTGATGCCGGCGAAACCGTCCTTGGTCATGTAGATCTCGCCGCGCACGTCGAGCACGCCCGCCGGCCTGCCCTTCAGCGCGTGCGGGATCTCGCCGATGGTGCGCACGTTCGCCGTGACGTCCTCACCCTCCTGGCCGTCGCCGCGTGTGGCGGCCTGCACCAGGGCGCCGTCCACGTAGCGCAGCGAACAGGAGAGCCCGTCGATCTTGGGCTCGGCGGTGAAGGCCACAGGGTCGTCGGCCTTGAGGCCGAGGAAGCGCCGGACGCGGCCGCAGAACTCCTCGACCTCGTCGTTCGCGAAGACGTTGCCGAGCGACAGCATGCCGACCTTGTGGCGAACCTTGGCGAACTTGTCGGCAGGCCTGGCGCCGACCTTCCTCGAGGGAGACGAGTCCGCGACGAACTCAGGATGCTCGGCCTCCATCGCCTCGAGCCTGCGGCGCAGCGCGTCGTAGGCGCGGTCCGAGATCGTCGGCGCGTCCTCGCTGTGGTAGCGCCTGTCGTGCTCGGCGATCTCGGCGACGAGGGCACGGTAGGCAGCGGCGGGATCGGCGGATCGGGCTTTGGCGCGCGGCATGGGCTTTGGTACCACGCCGGCATGGAGTGACAATGAAGGCGATCTCCTCGGTGCTTCTGAGCATGGTGCTTGCGAGCGTCGCGGCGCCGGCCGGCGCGCAGGCCGGCAAGCCGCGCGCGAGCCTGCCGCTGCATTACGCCACCACCTGCCCGCCGCCGGGCGATCCCCGCGCCATCACCATCAAGGACTCTCCCAGGGGCCTGGTCGTCACCTTCGAGCGTGCCGACCTCGGCGCACTGGACACCCGCGACGACAACCTCGCCTTCGTCTCGCGCCGCTTCTTCTTCAAGCTGCGCACCGAGACCGAGTTGATCGAGTTCCAGGGCCACGCGCAGGACGACGAGCTTGAGGGCCTGCTCAGCGACGCGCGCGGCGCCCGCCACATCAGCCTGCCGGCGGTGCCGGCCGGCGCACCCCCGTCCTGCGGAGCCTACAAACCATGATCTACGATTTCTCAGCCGCGCTGCTCGACGGCACGTCCGAGACCCTGGCGCGCTGGCGCGGCGACGTCCTGCTCGTCGTCAACACCGCGAGCAAATGCGGCTTCACTTCGCAGTACGAGGGTTTGGAGACCCTGCAAAAGCGCTACGCGGACCGCGGCTTCACCGTGCTGGGCTTCCCCTGCAACCAGTTCGGCAACCAGGAGCCGGGCGATGCCGCCGCGATCGGCGGCTTCTGCCAGACGAACTACGGCGTCTCGTTTCCGATGTTCGCGAAAGTCGAGGTCAACGGCGCCGGCGCGCACCCTCTATTCGCCTGGCTCAAGAAGGAGAAAAGCGGCCTGCTCGGGCTCTCCGGCATCAAGTGGAATTTCACGAAGTTCCTCATCGACCGGCAGGGCAGCGTCGTCGCGCGATACGCGCCGACAACGAAGCCGAACGCCCTGGCCGAGCCGATCGAGGCGCTGCTCTAGGCGAGGCGCATCCTCCCTCGCGCGGGGGGAAGTTTGCGTGCCTATTTGCAGTCCTTGCCAACTCGCTCCAGCGCCTGCTTGATCCCGGCGAGGGAATACGTGTCGGTCGTCGCCTTGCCCTTCATCGAAGGTGCGGTCACCGTCAGCTTGGCCGTGTGCTTCAGCGCGTCGACGAACTTGGCCTCGTCGGCCGGGTTCTTGATCCAGGCATTCGAGCCTTTCGCCACGAGATCGAAGCTCACCGCGCCGACCTTGGCCTGCGCCGCACCGCTCTCCTTGATGGGGAAGCCCATCATGATCGAAACCTCGTTGTGCACCTTCTCGGCCGGACGGTCGGCGATGAAAACGTAGGCGGCGTCCTTCTTGCCGTCGGGCTTGCGGTCCTTGGGCATCGCGAGCGCGTAGCAGGTCTTGGCCTTGCCCTTGGCGAGGTAAGCGCCCCAATCGCCATAGGTGCCGACCTGCACCGGCTTGCCGGGCGCGGAGATATCGGCCTTGTCGGGGGCCGCTTTCTCGCTTTCGCTGTCGGGCGCAGAGGCGCGGCGACGCGCATCGGCCGGCCGCGACGAGCAGACCGCCAACGTCGCGAGGGCGAGGGAGAGTACGAGAAGGTTCTTGGCGGAGCGGGTCATGGCCGCGGCAGTCTCCGGGAAAGCCGTTCGCGTTTGGTTAACGAACCTTAGCCTCGCGAAGCGGGCAAAATTCCGGTTGCCGCGCATGAGCTTCGAGACGTACTTCGAGGATCTTGCCCCCTTGGTCGAGTCCTGACGAGTCGCCGGCATCGCGCCGGACCATCCACTGCCCTGACGGCTCACGCGGCGCTGTGCATCTCGCGGCTCAGGCCGACCCGGCTTAGCTCGGTCATGAGGCCCAGGATGGCGTATGCTGACATGGCATCGGCCTGGAGCGCGCCGTTGACGAGATAGGGTGCGAACACCGGTTCCGTCGTCGTGTTGCGCGCGGCCAAGCCCATCCACCAATTGCCGAACAGGCGATCTTCGACGTCAGCCATCTCGATCAGAAGGCAGCCACCGTGTCGCTCGTCCTCGTTGATGCGGCTGAACCGCTCCCAAATCGCGCGCCGTTCGCCCTCGAGCACCTGCAGGAACCAGTATTGGTCGTATACAAGCGCGCCAGTGATGTTGCTTGCTTTGTTGTTGCGCCGCGATGCGGTCATGATCGAAGCGAGCTGCGTAAGTGTCGATCCTTCGGCGGCGTCAAATTGCGGTTCGCTGATATAGATCAGGCGTGAGAGAGGCATAGTGGATCCGGCACGAGCTTGAGTAAAAATGAAATCCTGGTAATCGTCATTACCGCGATCCTGCCGTGCGGGAAGACGCAAAGCGAAGGTTGCACGAAACAATTAAAGCGCAATAAACAACGCGGAACGAACGTGCGCACCCGGACATCGTGCTACTCGATAGGACGCGCCTCTTCCGGCAACATGATCGGTATCCCATCGCGGATCGGATAAGCCAGCCGAGCGGCACGCGAGATGAGCTCCTGCGCCGCGCGATCGTATTCGAGTACGGTTTTCGTCAGCGGGCACACCAGGATTTCGAGCAGCCGCGGATCGATCCGCGTCGGCTCGTGCTCGGTTCGCATCGCCGTCGGCAGGGCGGACTCTTCGGCCATATCGCCCTACTGCAGCGAGCTCGACGCGTTCTTCCCGCGCGCCAGCTCGATCTCGGTGATCGCCACCAGCACCTCGGCGCGATTCTTGAGGTCGTCGGCCTCGAGCAACGCCTGCTTCTCTCGCGGTCCGAACGGGCTCATCATCGACAGCGCGTTGACGAGCGCCTCGTTAGGCGCCTGGTTGATCGAATCCCAATCGATCTGGAGGTCGTTCTCCTCGGCGAAGTCGCGCAGCGCCTTGAGCACACCGCCGCGGTCTACGCTATCCTCCCCTGCGCGCGGCAGGAAGTCGGCGGCGAAGGCCGAGAAGTCGACGCGGCTCTGTCGGTACGGCGTCACCGCCGCGACCTCCTCGACCATGGCGAACCGCGACACACCGGTCAGCGTGACGATGTAACGGCCGTCGCCCGACTCCGCCAATTGCGTGATCCGCCCGGCGCAACCGACCTTGAACAGGGGCGGCACCGGCCGCTCGTCGCTCGCCTGCGGATCGGGCTGGATCATGCCGATCATCCGGTGCGAGCGCATCGCGTCGTCGACCATCTGCACGTAACGCGGCTCGAAGATGTTGAGCGGCAATTGCCCACGCGGCAGCAGTAGGGCCCCCGAGAGCGGGAAGAGCGGCAATACGCCAGGCATCTTGTCCAGGGTGGCATCGTTCGACGGTGACGTCATCGGTTCAAATCCTCGCGTCGCTCGTCGGCGATGCCATCATGAAAATAGGAGCGTCGACAGCTTTCGGCGAGCCGCCAGCGTCACAGGGTCCATCAGGCCCCAGACTTCGAAGAACTGGATCAGTTGCTTCTTGGCCGCGGCGTCGTTCCAGGCGCGGTCACGCTTCATCGACGCCAGGAGGATCTCCGACGCCTCTTCGCGCTTGCCGTGACCGTTCAGTCCCAGTGCGTAATCGAGACTGGCTTGGTGATCGTCGGGGTCGGCGTCGACCTTGGCCTTCAATTCGGCGAGATCGCCTAACCCGCTGGCCTGCACCGCGATGTCGAGCGCGGCCTGCGCGGCGGCGATGCCCTGGTCCTTGGCGGCGGTCGCCGGCACCTGGGCGAGGAGATCGCGCGCGGTTTCGAGATCGCCTGCGGCGATCAGGGCCCGTGCGAGCCCGGCAGTGGCGCCGAGATGGGTCGGATCCTGCTCGAGCACGGCGGAGAAGATCGCCGCTGCGCCCTGGACGTCGCCTTCGGCCAGAGCGGCTTCCGCCTCGGCCAGCGCCGCCCCGGCATCATCCTCGAGCGGCCCGATAATCCGTTCGAGAAAGCCCTTGATCTGGGCTTCGGGCAGCGCGCCCGTAAAGCCGTCGACCGGCTGTCCCCGATCGAAAGCGTAGACCGCCGGGACCGCGCGCACGCCCAGCCGGCTCGCGATCTGCGGATGCGCATCGATGTCCATGGTGGCGAGCCCGAGCTTGCCGTCGGCACCCTTGACCACGCGCTCGAGCGCTGCCTGTACGCTCTTGCAGCTCTCGCTGCGTTTCGACATGAAGTGCACGACGACCGGGCGCCGCTGCGACTCGACGAGCACGTCGGCCGGGAAGCTCTGGGTCGTGACCGCCTTGACCATGGTTGGACCGAAGCCCTGGTCCGCCGTTCCTGCCGCAGCCAAGTCCACCATGGTCGTCGTGATCCTTCGCGTTCGTCACCGCGCGTGAAGATGGGTCGCGGCCGCGCCGAGCGCAACTCTGCATCCCGCCGGTGCAGCCTCGGCGTTTGTCCCTTGCAGCGCCCCGGCGACCTTCCTAGGACTTAAGCCTTAGGGAAACATGTTCCCGTCGGACCGTGCCATGACCCAGTCGTTGACGCTCCACATCAATGGAGCGACCAGGGATGTCGAAGTCGACGATCCCGAAACCCCGCTGCTCTACGTGCTGCGCAACGACCTCGGGCTGCACGGACCGCGCTTCGGCTGCGGCCTGGGCCAGTGCGGCGCCTGCACCGTGCACCTCGACGGCAACGCCGTCCGCTCCTGCATCACGCCGGTGTCTTCGATCGGCGACGGCAAGGTGGTGACGCTGGAGGGCCTCGGCACGACCGAGCACCCGCACCCGGTGCAAGCCGCCTTCGTCGAGGAGCAGGCGGTGCAGTGCGGCTACTGCATCAACGGCATGATCATGCAGGGCGCGGCCTTCCTCAAGGACAATCCCAAGCCGAGCGAAGCCGACATCAGGGACGCGCTCGCCAACAACCTGTGCCGCTGCGGCACCCACATCCGCATCGTGCGCGCGCTGCAGCGCGCCGCCGGCACGATCTGAGGAGCCGCGCAGATGACCGCTTTCGATCGCCGCTCGCTGCTCGCCGCAGCAGGGCTGCTCACCGTCTCCTTCGCAGTACCCCGCGCCTTGGCCGAGACCGCCGGCCAGGCCGCCTCGCGCGAGGCCACCGAGGCGCTCACCGACAAGACGGTCGCCGCCACGGACGTCGATTCCTACCTCGGCATCGACGCCGCGGGGCACGTCACGCTATATTCCGGCAAGGTCGACCTCGGCACCGGCGTCGAGACGGCGCTGACCCAGATGGTCGCCGAAGAGCTCGACGTGCCGATGGCACGCGTTTCCGTGATCCAGGGCGACACGTTGCTCACGCCGGACCAGGCGCCGACCTACGGCTCCAACTCGATCCAGAAGGGTGGCCAGCAGATCCGCCAAGCCTGCGCGACCGCGCGCAAGGCGCTCGTCGACGAGGCGGCCAAGCGCCTCGGCACGGCCGCCGGCGATCTCTCGGTCGAGGATGGCGTGATCGCGGCCAAGGACGGCAGGAGCGTCGCCTACGGCGCGCTGATCGGCGGCAAGCACTTCGACCTGAAGCTCAACCCCAAGGCGCCGACCAAGAACCCGGACCTTTACACGATTGTCGGCAAGTCGGTGGCGCGGCTCGACATCCCGGCCAAGTGCACCGGCGACTTCACCTACATGCAGGACTACCGCGTCCCCGGCATGCTGCACGGCCGCGTGGTGCGGCCGCCGGCGCTCGGCGCCACGCTGAAGAGTTTGGACGAGGGCTCGATCAAGGACATTCCCGGCGTCGTGAAGGTGGTGCGCGTCGCCAACTTCCTCGGCGTGGTCTGCAGGGGCGAGTGGGCGGCGATCAAGGCGGCGCGGCAGCTCAAGGCCGAGTGGACGGCGTGGGACGGCCTGCCCGAGCAGGCCAAGCTATGGGACCACGTGCGCCACACCAAGGTCGCGCACGAGGACGTCACCCAGACCAAGGGTGACGTCGATGCCGCGATGGCCGCCGCGACCCAGGCCGGCGGCAAGGTGCTGAAGGCCTCCTACGACTTCGCCATCCACACCCATGGCTCGATCGGCCCGTCCTGCGCCATCGCCGAGTGGAAGGACGGCAAGCTGACGTGCTGGACGGCCAGTCAGGCGACCCACAACCTCGTCACGCAGCTCGCCATCATGTCCAAGGTGAAGCCGCAGGACGTGCGCTGCATCTACGTGGAAGGCTCGGGCTGCTACGGCCGCAACGGGCACGAGGACGCCGCGGGCGATGCCGCCCTGATGGCGCGCGAGGTCGGCGCGCCGGTCCGCGTGCAATGGAGCCGCCACGACGAGCACGGCTGGGACCCCAAGGGCCCGCCGACGCTGATCGACCTCGAGGCCGCGCTCGACGACAAGGGCGCCGTGACGGCGTGGCACTCGCAGTTCTTCGTGCCGCAAGGCGCCGCCGGCCTCGTGCCGCTGACGTCGGCCGAGCTTGGCGAGCTGCCCCACACGGCCGTGCTCTCGCCCGGCGGCATCACCGGCAACACGGCGATCCAGTACGCCGTGCCCGCGATCAGGACGGTGGCGCACCGACTCGAGACGACGCCGTTCCGCCCCTCCTGGATCCGCACGCCGGGACGCATGCAGAACACCTACGCCAACGAGAGCTTTATGGACGAGCTGGCGCTCGCCGCCGGCGTCGACCCCTTCGACTATCGCCGCCGCCTCCTCGACGACAAGCGTGGCCTCGCCGTGCTCGACAGGCTGCACGATCTGGCCCAATGGAGCACGCCCGACCCTAAGCGCGACCGCTCCGGCGACGTGCTGACCGGCCGTGGCATGGCCTATGTCAAATACGAGCTGATCCGCACCTACGTCGGCGGCGTCGCCGACGTCTCCATCGATCGCAAGACAGGCAAGGTGCGTTGCACCAAGTTCACCGTGGTGCAGGATTGCGGGCAGATCATCAACCCCGACGGCGTCCGCAACCAGCTTCAGGGCAACGTGGTGCAGACCGTCAGCCGATCGCTCATCGAGGAGATGACCTTCGATCGCTCGATGGTCACCAGCCTCGATTGGGCGAGCTACCCGATCATCACCTTCCCCGACGTGCCGGAGGTGGTCATGGGCCTCGTCGATCTCCCGCACGAGGCGCCGTGGGGTGCCGGCGAACCTTCCGCCGCCATCGTACCGCCGGCGCTTTGCAACGCAGTGGCCGACGCGCTCGGCGTAAGAATACGGTCGATCCCGTTCAAGCCGGAGAAGGTGAAGGCGGCGCTGCAACAGATCTGAGGCTTGGCACCGGTTGGCCGAACCGATGTTGTTTTAATCTCTAACGCTGAACGTGATCGCTGTCGCGCGAGGGCAGCTGCCAGAAAACGAGCTTGTTGAGATTGGCCGTCACGAGATATTTCGACGCTGGCGCTTGTACTGCATCGCGCTTGACAACCGGGACGGTGCCTGCCGAAGCGGTGGAGGAGAAGAGAACGATGAGAGCGAGGGCGGAGAGCGAGCGGGTCATAGCGTTCTAACCGGCACGAGTTTATTTGGCGCGATAACCGCTCTGCTTGTAAAAAGATGCGTGCGCCGAGCGAAGACCCGGCGCTACAATTTGAAACACGGCGTTCACGCAACCGACGCGATGACCAACTCAGCCGCCTGGCGCGCCGACGTCTTCACCCTCTTCCCCGCCATGTTCCCGGGACCGCTCGGTCTGTCGCTCGCGGGCGAGGGCCTTTCGCGCGGGACGTGGAGCCTTGCGGCGCACGACATCCGGGAACACGGTCTCGGCCGCCATCGCGCGGTCGACGACACGCCGGCCGGCGGCGGCGCCGGCATGGTGATGCGCGCCGACGTCATCGCCGCCAGCCTCGACGCGCATCTTACCACCGACGATCCCCGTGCGCGTCTTCTCATGTCGCCGCGCGGCCGGCCCTTGACCCAGGCCCGCGTGCGCGCGCTTGCCGCCGGTCCCGGCATCGCCATCGTGTGCGGGCGCTTCGAAGGGGTCGACGAACGCGTCATCGAGGCGCGCGCGCTCGAGGAGGTCTCGATCGGCGACTACGTGCTGTCGGGCGGCGAGATCGCGGCGCTGGCCCTGCTCGACGCCTGCGTGCGGCTGCTGCCGGGCATCATGGGGCATGACCTCTCGGGCGTGGAGGAGAGCTTCGAGAACGGCCGGCTTGAGTACCCGCACTACACGCGCCCGCGCGACTTCGAGGGCCGCGCCATCCCCGAGATCCTGCTCGGCGGCGACCACGGCCGCATCGCGCGTTGGCGCGAGGCGGAGGCGCTGCGGATCACGCGAGAGCGCCGGCCAGACCTCCTCGCGGGCCTCGGGCCTTGAGTTGGTCGCCGCAGCAGGAGGCGGCGCTGCGAGCCGTCTCGGCGTGGCTGAAGCGCGGCGAACCGCAGGTGTTCCGCCTGTTCGGCTACGCCGGCACCGGCAAGACCACGCTCGCCAAGCAGCTCGCCGCCGACAGCGACGGCGAGGTCTGCTTCGCCGCCTTCACCGGCAAGGCGGCCCTGGTGCTGAAAGGCAAGGGCTGCAAGGACGCGCGCACCATCCACTCGCTCATCTACCGGCTGCGCGAAAGCGATGCCGAGGAGCCGGTGTTCGTGCTCAACGACGACAGCGCCGCCTCCAAGGCCGACCTCATCATCATCGACGAATGCTCGATGGTCGACGAGGAGCTCGGCCGCGACCTGCTCTCCTTCGGCAAGCCGGTGCTGGTGCTCGGCGACCCGGCGCAGCTGCCGCCGGTGAAGGGCGGCGGCTTCTTCACCGAGGCCGAGCCCGACGCGATGCTGACCGAGGTGCACCGCCAGGCCGCCGACAACCCGATCATCCGCATGTCCATGCTGGTGCGCGACGGCCGGCGCATCCCGTTCGGCGCCTACGGCGAGAGCCGGGTGCTGCGCCGCGCCGAGATCGACGCCGGGCTGGTGCAGGCGGCCGACCAGGTCCTCGTCGGCATGAACAAGTCGCGACGCGGCTTCAACGCCCGCATGCGCCAGCTCGCCGGGCACACGGATCCTTACCCGCAGGTCGACGAGAAGCTGGTATGCTTGAAGAACGACAAGACCAAGGGGCTGCTCAATGGCGGCATCTGGATCGTCAGGACAAAGGCGGCGACGCGTTCGGGCAAGCTGCGCTACGGCGTCGTGCCCGACGACGATCCCGCCCGCAAGCCGACCCGCATCGCCGTGCGCCCGGAATATTTCACCGATGGCGAGGAAGCCGTGCCGCCGGCGTTCCGGCGCACGTCCGACGCGTTCGACTACGGCTACGTGCTGACGGTGCACAAGGCGCAGGGCTCGCAATGGGACGAGGTCGTGCTGTTCGATGAGAGCGGCGCGTTCCGCGAGAACAAGAACCGCTGGCTCTACACCGGGATCACGCGCGCTGCGGAGCGGCTCACGGTGGTGGTGTAGTGAGGCGCCGATCGCCCAAATGACTCGGCTTGTTGCCATATCGGTGCAGATTACAGCCTTATCGACTGATCTATAGGTAAGTAGATAAAAATCCCGGATATGACATTCTCGGGAGGCTGCAAGCTCGCCTTTGAGATCGTGGCCCTTGTACTAGGCCGGCGATGCCCTTCGTCGTGCTCGGGACTCTGTCAAAGCGAAGGTCAGCCGCGCGGCGGCTTGGGCGTACTGATCGGCGCCGGCATTATCCTGCAGCGAGCGCCGCCTGCAAGGCGACGGGCTCGTGGATCGGCAACGAGCAGGCTCCCGCGCGGCAGACGAATGCGGCGCCGGAGCCGGCGGCGGCGACCTGGGCCCGCGCCGGATGGTCGGGCGACAGGGCCTCGGCCTCGGCGATATCGAGCACCGTGCGCACCAGCCAGGGTGTGGCCAGGGTGACGCCGCGCAGCGCCGCGCGGTCGGCGCCGGCCAAGACGATCTCCGCGCCGCGCAGCCGAAGATCGAGCGCATTCAGCGTGCCGACGTGACCGACGGCGCTGGCCCGCACCGCGCCGGCCATGGCGGCAAAGAGGCTGTCCGCCGCCTCGCGCCAGCGCACCTCGCCGGTGAGCGCGGCGAGGCGGAGCATGGCGTCGAGCGCCACAGGATGGGCGTTGGGGATGGCGTCGTCGGCGGTGGGCTTCAGGCGGAGGATGACGTCGCTGGCGTCCGTCGCCGCCATGGCGAGAAGGCCGGAGACCGGGTCGCGGTGGAAGGCCAGCAGGCTGTCGAGCAGCGCCGCCGCCTCGCCGGCGTAGTCGCGCGCCGCCGCGGCGCCGCGGGCCTCGGCCAACGCGAGGGCGGCGCGAGCCATGGCGGCGTAGTCGAGCGCGAAGGCCGGGCGGACGCTGGCCGTGCCGCGACGGCTGTGAGCGAGGCGCAGGTGGTCGCCGTCGCGCTCGGCCATGCTGTCCATAACAGCGGCGTAGGCGCGGGCCGCGGCATCGACCCAGCCGGGCTCGCCCAGGGCCGTGCCGGCGCGGGCCAGAGCCGCGATCATGAGCCCGTTCCAGTCGGCCAGGATCTTGTCGTCGAGGCTGGGGCGCACCCGCCCGGCGCGATGCGCCAAGAGGCGCTCGCGCATCGCCGCGAGCCGAGCCTCGGCCGCCGCGTCGCCGGGCTCCCGGCGCAGGCGGTTGAGCACGTTGGCCGCGCCGCCGCCGTGCGGGTCCTCGAAGTTGCCCGCGGGCGTCACGTCGTAGGCGGCGGCGAAGACGGCGGCATCGGCGACACCCAGCGCGGCCTCGATCTCCTCGGCCTGCCAGACATAGAACTTGCCCTCCTGCCCCTCGCTGTCGGCATCGAGGCTGGCGCAGAAGGCGCCGCCGGCGGCGGTCATCTCGCGGCGCAGCCAACCGACCGTCTCGCGCGCCCTCTGCGCGAACAAAGCGTCGCCGGTCTCGAGCCACGCCAGCGCCAGCAGTTCGAGGAGCTGGGCGTTGTCGTAGAGCATCTTCTCGAAATGCGGCACGAGCCAGCGCTCGTCGACGGAATAGCGGGCGTAGCCGCCGCCGAGGTGGTCGTAGATGCCGCCCTGGCTCATGCGGTCGAGGGTGCGCAGGACCTGTTCGCGGCAGCCCGCCACGCCCCTGTCGGCGGCGCGCCACAAGAACTCGAGGATTTGCGGGTTGGGGAACTTCGGCGCGCCCTGCATGCCGCCGTTGACCGGATCCATATGGCGGGTGAGCTGGCCGGCGAGGCCGTCCATCTCGGCGCCGGTGAAGTCGGAGCCGGAACCCTCGCCGTCCGCGCCGACATGGGAGAGAAGCGCACGCGTGTTCTCGACGACCTGGTCGGGCTTGGTGCGGAACGCGTGCTCGACGCTCTTCAGCACCGTGACAAAGGCCGGCTGGCCGTAGCGCGCCGTCTTGGGAAAATAGGTGCCGCCCCAGAACGGCGCAGCGTCGGGCGTCAGGAACATGGTGAGCGGCCAGCCGCCCCGCTGCCCCAGCGCGTGCAGCGCTGCCATGTAGAGCCCGTCGACGTCGGGCCGCTCCTCGCGGTCGACCTTGATGTTCACGAAGAGCGCATTCATCACGTCGGCGGTGGCTTGGTCCTCGAAGCTCTCGTGCGCCATCACGTGGCACCAGTGGCAGGCGGCGTAGCCGACCGAGAGCAGGATCGGCTTGTCGTCGCGCCTGGCCTCCGCGAGCGCTTCCGGCGTCCATTGCCGCCAGTGCACGGGATTGTCGGCGTGCTGCTGCAGGTAGGGCGAGGCTGCGTGATGCAACTCGTTCGTCTTCTCGTCTGGCATGGTGTGGTAATGTGCGAGGACGTGAAAGGTGCGAGGCGCCGCCCATGACCCGCCAGACATGACTCGAGCCGAGCATCCGGGCTTCGATTCGGCCCTCTACGACGCCGATTTCTTCACTTGGACCCAACGCCAGGCGGCGGCACTGCGCGCCATGCCGCGGGACGCCTCTTTGGACGTCGAACATGTCGCCGAGGAGATCGAGGACTTGGGCAAGCGCGACCTGCGAGCCGTCGGTTCGTATCTCGAACGCCTGATCGAGCATCTCATCAAGCTGGATGCCTGTCCCGGCTCGCGCGACCGCGCTCATTGGAAGAGGGAGGCGACGGTCTTTCAGCGCTCGGCCGCCGCCGCCTTCACGCCCGGCATGCGCCAGTTCCTCTCGGACGAGAGCATCTGGGAGGGAGGCCGGAAGCTGGCGTCCTTCTTCATCGAAGAGGTCGGCGCGGACTACGCCGAACCAAGTCGATCCCCGTTCACGCTCGAAGCGCTGCTCTCGCGGGACTTCGAGATCAAGGTCCCCCTCACCACGCTCGCTGCAGCGCGCAGCGGGGCAACGGACGTCGAGGTCGAAACGAAGACCCAAGACGAAGGCGGCTTCTCATGACGCGCGATGAGCCGTGTTTTGCGCCGATCCTCTATGACGCCGATTTCTTCACCTGGACCCAGGAGCAGGCCGCAAGACTGAGGCGCGTGTCGCCGGACGCTGCCCTCCCCACGATCGACACCTCTCACATCGCCGAGGAAATCGAGGACTTGGGCAAGAGCGAGCTTCACCGCGTGATGTCCTTCCTCGTTCTCGTCCTCCAGCATTTGATCAAGCTGCAGGTCGCTCCGGCTTCGCGAGATGCGGCGCACTGGTATCAGGAGACGAGCAACTTCCAGGCGTCGGCGCGCAGATCGGCCTCTCTCGGCATGCGACAGCTGATCGACCTCGAGGAGGTTTCGGCGGACGCCGGCATGGCGCGTCCTGGACGACATCGGCTCCGATGAAGATCGCTCCGGCGAGGCTTGCCCGTTCACGCTCGCGAGCTGCTGGCCAGACCTTTCGACATCGCCGCCGCCCTCGCCAGGTTCGCGGCGTCTCGCATTGCTCTAAACCTTATGGCGGACAGGACGGTATAGCTGGGGGAGTTTAGCGTGGCATCGGCTCGAGCGCTGGCGATCGAAGCTCGCGCCCTCTCATGCCGCCCGTTCGTCCCGACCCCGCCGCCGATTGCGACAACGCCGAGAACGCGATAGCCGGGTGAGGACGGGCCTATGGCAAGCGCAACCGGCGCGCCGGACGGCTCGAAAGTCGGTCACGCAACCCCCTGAGGCTGAACCACCATGTCCTGGCACGTGCGCTTCTTCAGCCCCTCGCTCCAGCAGGAGCTGCTGTCACCCGAACTGGCGACCAAGGCGGAGGCCATGCGCGAGGCCTGGACGCTGGCCGAACAGGGCGAGGACATCACCGCCGTCGAGGGACCGGATGGCGAGCTTGTCTCAGCCGAGGAGATCGAGGTCTGGGCCGAGGATCGTGTAGAGCCTCCGGCGCCGTCGGCCTGACGTCTCAGGTCAGGGGGAGCCCCGCTCGAGCCGAAGCCACTTCGCCAGCGCGACCAGAGACCACACGCCTTCGACGAGGCCGAACGGCCAGGCGCCCTGGAGGAAGCCGTAGATCGACCCGAGCGCGCAGGAGGCGGCGAAGGCCAGCGTGAACCACGGGCTACGCGCTTCAAGCGCGTAGGTCACGAGCATCAGGGTGACGGCGATGAGGCCAAAGAACGTGACGGAGTCCAACGGATTTCGTCTTTGAAGAAAGACTCGCAAAAGCGAGCCATTGCGCGGCAAGCCATAGGCGAAGCCATCCAGACGCAACCGGCGTAGACGTTGCCAGATGGCTCTGGGTCGCTTCGCTTCGCTCGCAATGACAACGAAGTATGAGCGTACAACTATTCCAGGTTTTTCAGGATGCTCTCGACGGTCTTCTTGGCGTCGCCAAACAGCATCATCGTGTTGTCGCGGAAGAACAGCTCGTTCTCGACGCCGGCGTAGCCCGAACCCATGCCGCGCTTGAGGAACAGCACGGTCTTGGCCTTCTCGACATCGAGGATGGGCATGCCATAGATCGCCGACGACTTGTCGGTCTTGGCGGCCGGGTTGGTGACGTCGTTGGCACCGATGACGAAGGCGACATCGGCCTGGCCGAACTCGTTGTTGATGTCCTCGAGTTCGAAGACCTCGTCATAGGGCACGTTGGCTTCGGCGAGCAGCACGTTCATGTGGCCGGGCATGCGGCCGGCGACGGGATGGATGGCGTATTTCACGTCGACACCCTCCTTCTTCAGCTGATCGCCCATCTCGCGCAAGGCGTGCTGGGCCTGCGCCACCGCCATGCCGTAGCCCGGCACGATGATGACTGAACCGGCGTTCTGCATGACGTAGGCGGCGTCTTCCGCCGAGCCCTGCTTGACCGGGCGCGTCTCCTTGGCACCGGCGACGCCGGCCGCGGCAGTCTCGCCGCCCCAGCCGCCGAGGATCACCGAGACGAAGGAGCGGTTCATGCCTTTGCACATGATGTAGGACAGGATCGCGCCCGAGGAGCCGACCAGCGCGCCGGTGATGATCAGCGCGAGGTTGCCGAGCGTGAAGCCGATGCCGGCCGCGGCCCAGCCGGAGTACGAGTTCAGCATCGACACGACGACCGGCATGTCGGCGCCGCCGATGGGCACGATGATGAGGAAGCCGAGCGCGAAGGACGCCAGCGCGATCAGCCAGAACACGATCAGGCTCTGGGTGAAGATGAACACGATCACCATCGAAATGATCGACAGGCCCAGCGTGATGTTGATGAAGTGGCGCTGCGGCAGGATGATCGGCTTGCCGGACATGCGCCCGTCGAGCTTGAGGAAGGCGATGACCGAGCCCGAGAAGGTGATGGCGCCGATGGCGAGGCCGATCGACATCTCGATGGTCGAGGCGCCGTGGATGTTGCCGGGCTCGCCGATGCCGAAGGCCTGCGGCGCGTAGGCGGCGCCGGCCGCGACGAAGACAGCGGAGAGACCGACGAGCGCGTGAAACAGCGCCACGAGCTGCGGCATGTCCGTCATCTTGATGGTGCGGGCGCGCCATGCGCCGATCGCGCCGCCGATGCCGATGCCGGCGATGACCAGCAACCAGGAGATCACGCCCGAGGGTGGGCTCAGCGCCAGCGTGGTCAGCACGGCGAGGCCCATGCCGGCCATGCCGAAGCGATTGCCCTGGCGCGACGTGGCGGGCGACGACAGACCGCGCAGCGCCAGGATGAAGAGGATGCCGGCTACGAGATAGAAGAAGGCCGCGACGTTGACGTTCACGAGGGTCAGCCCTTCTTCTTGTACATGCCGAGCATGCGCTCGGTGACGAGGAAGCCGCCGAAGATGTTCACGGAGGCCAGCACGAGCGCGATGAAGCCGAAGATCTTGGCCCAGATCGGCCCGTCGTTGCCGAAGGCCGAGGCATCCACGCCCACCGAGAGCAGCGCGCCGACCACGATCACCGAGGAGATGGCGTTGGTGACCGACATCAGCGGCGTGTGCAGCGCGGGCGTCACCGACCACACCACGTAATAGCCGACGAAGCAGCCCAGAGCGAGAATGGCGATGCGGAAGACGAACGGGTCGACCGCGCCGGCGGTGGCGGCATGCGCGACGGCTCCCCCGGCGTGGCCGATCTGGTCGGCATAGCCGATGTGGCCGAGCTGGTCGGCGTAGCCCTGCGCCGCTTCGGCGGCGTGACGGGCGGCATCGGCGGCGGCTTGCGCCTTCTCGAGGAGCTGCTGTTGCGTGGTCGAGGGATCGGTGACGATGGCCATGGATGTTGGTTCCGGCGATGGCGGCGGGATCAGGCGGCTTGTTGTCTGCGGCTTGCGATCAGGCGGCTTGCGACTTCATGAGGCTGGAATGGACGATCTGCCCGTCCTTGGTCAGCAAGGTCGCCTTCACGAGTTCGTCGTCCCACGGGATCCGGAAGCTCTTGCTCTCCTTGTCGAAGAAGGTCTCGACGAACGCATAGAGGTTCTTGGCGTAGAGGAACGAGGAGGTCGAGGGCACCTTGCCGGCAAGGTTCAGCGTGCCGACGATCTTGACGCCGTTCTCGGTCGTGTAGATCTCGCCGGGCTTCGTCAGCTCGCAATTGCCGCCACGCTCGGCGGCGAGGTCGACGATCACCGAGCCGGGCTTCATGGACTCGACCATCTTGGCCGAGACCAGCTTGGGCGCCGGCCGTCCGGGGATCAGCGCCGTGGTGATGACGATGTCCTGCTTGGCGATATGGTCGAAGACGAGTTCGGCCTGCTGGCGGCGGTAGTCGTCCGACATCTCCTTGGCATAGCCGCCGGAGGTCTCGGCTTCCTTGAACTCGGCGTTCTGCACGGCGACGAACTTGGCGCCGAGCGATTCCACCTGCTCCTTGGTGGCGGGACGCACGTCGGTGGCGGTGACGATGCCGCCGAGGCGGCGCGCGGTGGCGATGGCCTGCAGGCCGGCGACGCCGACGCCCATGATGAACATCCGCGCCGCCGGAACGGTGCCGGCCGCCGTCATCATCATCGGCATGGCGCGGCCGTACTCGCTGGCGGCGTCGACCACGGCGCGGTAGCCGGCGATGTTGGCCTGGGAGGACAGCACGTCCATGACCTGGGCGCGGGTGATGCGCGGCATGAACTCCATGGCGAAGGCGGCGGCGCCCTTCTCGGCGAGCGAGCGGATCGCGTCCTCATGGCCGTAGGGGTCCATCACGGACACGACGGCGGCGTTTGGCTTCAGGCCATTCAGGTCTTCGGCGCTGGGACGGCGCACGCGCAACACTACGTCGGCGTCGCGGATCGCCTCCTCGGCGCTGTGGACGATGCTGGCGCCGGCGGCCTCGTAGGCGGCATCGAGATAGCCCGCGGCGCGGCCGGCGTTCGACTGCACGACGACGTCGGCGTTGAGCGCCTTGAATCGTTTCACCGTGTCGGGCACGGCGGCGACGCGATGTTCGGACGGGTCGTTTTCCGTGGGAACGGCGATACGCATGTCAATCTCCGGAAAGGGCGGGTGCCGGTCCGCAACAAGACCGGGACGCGGCTCGGGACGAGGCGGCGGTGGCGCTCAGCCCCACATCCAGGCGAGGAAGATGATGATCACCACGACGGCGATGGCAATATACTTGAGAAGGTTCAGGAAGAGCGCGTAGGTGGCTTCGTGTTCGGCATAGTCCATGTCCGGATGTCCGGCATCGTTCGTCGTCTCGGCCATGTCGCCCCCTCGATGTCCTCGCGCGCGGGTCTTAGAGCCCGATCTTGTCCCTGAACGTGCGCACCGGTGGAGGCGTTCAGCCCTCGATCTCCCCCGATGGATGCAAGCGAGCGCAGCCATTGCAACCTTCGCGCCGCAACGCAAGAGGCCTGTGGCGGGAGCAAGGCGCAATTTTCTCGCACACGTGGTCAACGCGCCGTGGCACTCAGGCGGCAGGCACCGCGAGGCCGGCGCGCTGCAGCGCGCCGCGCTGGCGCTCGGCGAGGGCGTCGACGTCGAAGCCCTCGATCAGCGCCTCGTACATGCGGTGGAAGTTCAGCTTGGCGTCGAGGTGCAGGAACACGCTGCCGAGCCCGATCGCCGCGCGATCCATGAACACGAACTCGCGCGGCACGGTGACCGGCCCCTTCTCCTTGAGCGCCTGGTGCAGCTGGAACGCCTCGCGGCGCCCGTACTGCCCCGGCGCGATGCCGTCGGCCACGGTGCGGACGCGATCGCTGAGCAGCGGCGCGTAGATGAAGCGCGCCCAGATGTTCATCGTCTCGATAAGGTCCTTGGAGAGGTTCTGGAAGCCCCAGAGCTCGTAGGCGTGGATCACCTGCGCGTCATTGCCGTGGAGAAAGCCGCGATAGAGCTCGACAACGCCGGCGGCGAAGCGCGGCGGGAAGACACGGATGCAGCCGTAGTCGAGCAGGTTGATGCCGGCGGGCGCGCCGGCCTCGTCCGCGTAGACGGTGTAGTTGCCGGGGTGAGGGTCGCCGTGGATGACGGCGAAGCGCGCCATCGGCTGCCACCAGGCGGTGAACATGGCCTCGGCGAGCCGGTTACGGGTGTCCTGATCGGCCCCCTTGTAGGCGAGCAGCTTGGTGCCTTCGAGCCAGCCCAGGGTGAGCAGGCGCTTGGTCGAGAGATCGCGGTGGACCTTCGGCACGCGCACCACCGAACCATCGAGGATCTCGCTGTAGAGCGCGGCATTGCGGGCCTCGTGCTCGTAGTCGAGCTCCTCGCGCAGGCGCTGGCCGATCTCCTCGGCGATCTCGCGGGTGTCGATCGATCCCGCGAACTGCCTTTGAAGGCCGAACAACCAATCGAGCTGGTGGAGGTCGGCCTCCACGGCAGATTGCATGTCGGGGTATTGCAGCTTGCAGGCGATCGGCGCGCCGTCCTTCGTCGTCGCCTTCTGCACCTGGCCGAGCGAGGCCGCTGCGGCGGGCCGCAGGTCGAACGAGCCGAACCTCTGCTGCCAGTCCGGTCCCAGCTCCGCCTGCATGCGGCGCTTGACGAAGGCGGCACCCATCGGCGGCGCGTCGCTCTGCAGCTTCTGCAGTTCGTCGACGTATTCCGGCGGCAGCAGGTCGGGGATGGTCGCCATCATCTGCGCGACCTTCATCAACGGTCCCTTGAGGCCGCCCAGCGCCTGCGTCAGCGCCGCCGCGTTGGTGATCTGCCCGTTGGCGCCGAACAGCTTGCCCGACGCCATGCGCGCCGCCACCCCGCTCATGTTGGCGCCGACGCGGGCGTAACGAGCCGCGCGGGCAGTGAAACGATTGGCTTCGGTGTCGCGCATGGGTGCTTTCGAGCCCGGCCCAAGGCTGGACCAAGGCGCATGGATTAGAGGTTTGCCTTCACCCAGCGGGCGAAGCCCTCTTCATCGAGTTCTCCAGCCGCGAGCGCAAGGATGCTTGCCGTCGCATGCGCGGGTCCGACCCGGAAGCTGACGCCGTTCAGGCCGAGGAAGACCAGGAAGCTGGCGAAGGCCACGCGCTTGTTGCCATCAACGAAAGGATGGTTGCGCGCGATCCCGAAGGCGTAGCTGGCGGCCAGCGCTGCGAGCTCCGCCTCGCCGTAGCCATGCTTGTTGACCGGCCGCGCCAGTGCCGACTCCAGCAGGCCGCGGTCGCGCAGCCCGTCGGGGCCACCGAAGAGCGCGAGCTGCTCGCTGTGGATGTCAAGGACGAGATCGACGCCGAGCCAGAGCGGCTCGTTCATTTCGCGAGTGCCTTGAACGTGTCCGCGTAGTCACGAAACGCCTGGCGTGCGAGCTCCATCCCGCGGGCATGCGAGGGATCGTAGGGGCTCAGCTTGAAGCCGCGCTCGGTCAGTTCGGTGAGGTAGAGCTTGTCGCCTTCGCTCAACCGCAGGCGCGCCAGCATGTCCTTGGGCAGGATGAAGCCGACGGAATTGCCGATCTTGCGGATCTGGAGGACCGACGCGCTCGCGTCCTCGTCGTGCTCCGACTTCGTCATGGCGACACCTCGAATGCTCGTTGTACGTTCTGTATAACGCCGAACGTAGCCAGGCGCTATCCCACCACGATGGCCGAGATCAGCCGGCCGTAGTCCGGTTCGGCGCGGTGCGTGGTGCGCCGGTAGGAGAAGAAGCGGGTCTCGTCGGCGTAGGTGTCGAGGGCGAGGTTCTCGAAGCGGCCGACGCCGGCGGCGCGCAGCCGGTGGCCGATGAAGCCCGGCAGGTCGAACAGCGAGTGGCCCTCCCGCGGCGAGGGCGTGAAGAAGCCGGCGTAGGCGGGGTCGCGCTCGCGGAAGCGGGCGGAGAACTCCGGGCCGACCTCATAGCTTGCCGGGCCGATGGTCGGGCCGAGCACCGCGATCGCGTCCGCCCGACGCGCGCCGAGCGTCTCCATCGTATCGAGCGTCGCCTCCAGCACGCCGCCGAAGGCGCCCTGCCAGCCGGCATGGGCCGCGCCGACCACGCCGGCAGACCGGTCGGCGAAGAGGATCATCCCGCAATCGGCGCCGGTGACGCCGATCGCCAGGCCGGGCGTGGCGGTGGCGAGGGCGTCCGCACGCGGGCGCTCGTCCCAGGGTCCGGAGACGGCGAGGCAGCTCGGCGAGTGAATCTGGTAGGGCACCAGCAGCGTCGCGGCGCCGAGATGGGCGGCCATGCGCCGGCGGTTCTCCGCCACCGCCTCGGGCGCGTCGCGCGAGCCGACGCCTCCGTTGAAGCTGGCGTAGACACCGGTGGAGACGCCGCCGTCCCGCGTGAAGAAGGCGTGGCGGAACGGGCGAAGCGCCGGCGCGGTGATCGCCGGCACCATTGCATCATCTTTCATGCTGGCTCCTCGAAGCCGGGCGGAGCGGCGGCACCGGGCGCGACCACGGCCAGCGCCTTGAACAGGGTCGCCATGCTCGAGTCCGGCGCGGCGAGGCGGGCGAGCGCGGCGTCGACCGCCGTCGCCTGCTCGGGCGTGGCGCTTCGTTTCAGCGCCTCGGCGCGCGCGAAGATGCCGAGGCGGCCGAGGAAACTGCCCTGCTCGACCGGACCGAAGACGCGCCCGCCGGCCATTGTCGCCGCTCGGGCGAGCGCGAAGAAGTCGACGTGAGCGGTGAGGTCGGCCTCGCCCGGCGCGGCGAGCACGTCGGCGTAGCGATGGCCGCGCACCGCCTGAAGCGTCTCGCCGAGCCCGCTCTCGGCATGGCCGTAGTCGAGCGCGAGCAGCGCGCCGCCCTGCCGCGCGATCCGCCCTGCAAGCGTCGCCATGGTGGCGAGCGCGGCGTGCCCAACCTCCAGGATGTCGTTGGCGCGGCCGGCCGGTCCGGCCACGGCGACGGGCGCGGCGGAAGCGCCGAATACCAGAGCGCCCTGCGCGTCGAGCCCGACGACGCGCTCGTGCCAGCCGTTCGCACCGCGCAGATAGTGGCGCACGGGCAGCGCGTCGAAGAACTCGTTGGCCAGCACGATGGCCGGGCCAGCCGGCAGGTCGTCGAGGGCAGCGTGCCATTCGACCGGCACGCCGGCGCGCTCGAGCCTGTCGGCCTGCGCCGCGCGCAGCCGCGGGCTGGTCTCGACGAGGTGCACGCGAGCCGCGGCGTGGAAGCCCGGCACGATGCGGGTCGCGCGCAGCGCGTCGGCCATCAGCGTGCCGCGCCCCGGCCCCAGCTCGACGAGGCGCAACGGCGCGGGCGACCCCATGTCGAGCCACACCTGCGCCGCCCACAGGCCGACGAGCTCGCCGAACATCTGGTGAACCTCGGGGGCGGTGATGAAGTCGCGCCCGATCGCCTCGCGCGTCGTGTAATAGCCGTGGCGCGGGTGCTGCAGGCAGAGCGTCATGTAGCGATCGACGCCGATCGGCCCCTCGGCCTCGATCATCGCGCGGATCTCCTCGCCGAGCGGGGTCATGGGCATGCGCGCTTTGCTTTCTCGAAGATCGGTGGCACGCTCCTTCTGACCCTCTGTTCGGACCAGGCGAATGTCGCTACGCGTCGTGATCTTCCGTGAACAGGAGACCTGGTTCGCCCAGTGCCTCGAGCACGACCTCTGCACCCAGGCCGCCGACCTGACGGCTCTCCAGCGGCGCCTGCGCGCCCCCCTTCATGCCGGGGCCGGACGCAACCTCGCGAGCTTCCCGGCCGCGCCGGCGCATTTCTTCGCGATGTGGGAGCAGCGGGCCGCGACCTTCGATACCACGATGAAGGCCGACGGGATCGCCTACGATCTCGCTCTCGTGGCCTGACGCTTCGTTGGCGGCGCCGTTCGGGCGAGCCCCGACCTTCGCGCAGTACCTGTCTTGGCTCGTCGAGTGCGGCGGCGGTCATCGAAACGTGATCGTCGATGGCGAGGCCGCGATCGACCTGACGACGGCTGAAGGGCAGATGACCACGATCGTCGGGATCGAAGCCGATGAGCGTCTTGCCCCCACGATGATCGCCTACCTCGACCGCAGGCTTGCCGTCACGTCGCCCTGGCATGTCGAGCGCTCACACTACACCGTTGGCGACCCGACGGCCTCGCCCGGCCGCACCGCGTCAGCGACCTCGACCCACTCCCCCGCCCTCGGTCGGCGATAGGCGCGCACCAGCAGCAGGACGCCGACGACGAGCAAGGGCAGCGAGAGCAGCATGCCCATGGTGGTCTGGCCGAAGACATAGCCGAGCTGGACGTCGGGCTGGCGGAAGGTCTCCGAGACGATGCGGGCGAGCGCGTAGCCGATGCAGAACAAGGCGGTGACGAGGCCGTCGCGGCGCAGGCCGCCGCGCAGGATCACGATCCACAGCAGCGCGAACAGGGCAAGGCCCTCGAGACCGGCCTCGTAGAGCTGCGAGGGGTGCCGCGGCTGCCCGTCGGAGCCCGGGAAGACCATGGCCCACGGCACGTCGGTCGGGCGGCCCCACAGCTCCGGCTTGATGAAGTTGGCGACGCGGCCGAGGAACAGGCCGATCGGCACCACCGCGGCAACCGCGTCGGTGACGCCGTCGAGTGCCACGCCGTTGCGGCGGGCGAAGACCACCATCGCCAGCGCCGCGCCGATGAGGCCGCCGTGGAACGACATGCCGCCGTTCCACACCGCGGGGATCTCGAGCGGGTGCGCGAGGAAGAAAGGCAGGTTGTAGAACAGCACGTAGCCGAGCCGGCCGCCGCCGATGATGCCGACGGCGATGTAGACCACGAGGTCGTCGATCGACATGACGCTGGTATGGCCGCGCGTGCCCCACAGCGTCGGGCGCGAGACGAGAGTGCGGGCACCCGCCCAGCCGCCGATCAGCCCGCCGATATAGGCCAGCGCGTACCAGCGGATCGGCAGCCCGAAGACGCGCACCAGCACCGGATCGAAGACGGGATAGGAGATCAGAAGGGGCGGCACGGCTGCTCCGGCATCAGGCGCAGACGGTCTGCACCGGCACGATGGCGGCGTGATGACGTGCACCCGGCCCGGATTGGCTCACGGCCATCGCATGAGCCAGGTGGCGAGGCCGGAGCCGGCGTTGCGGCCCTCGCCGGTGCGGCGGAAGCCTTCCCGCAGGTAGAAGCGCACGGCGCGCGGATTGTCCTGGTTGACCTCCAGCGCCAGGCCGTCGGGCGCCCGGGCTTTAACCGCGGCGACGAGTGCGATGGCCGCGCCGCTTCCCTTGGCAATGCGCGAGACGACGAGCTGGTGCAGCAGCGCGCCTTCCGTCGTCGCGAAACCGAGCGCCGAGCCGTCGCGCTCGAAGACCAGCGTCGCGTTGGCGGGGTTGGCGAGCACCGCCGAGATCCAGGCCCAACGGGCAGCGAAGTCGATCGCCGGCATCGTCTCCTGCCAGGAGGAGACCCAAAGGTCGGCGAGCGGCGCGAGCTCGTCCGCTCGCATCCCGCGGATCGCCGGATGGTCGCTCGCCTCAGAATAGTCGGACTGGGGCACGAAGGCTCGGCGCTGTGGCATCGGCTCCGCAGCTAGGCGGAATCACACCCTGCGGCAAGCTGAGCCGCGCTTTTCCGCTGGCGTCCGCCGGCCGGCTGTTGTGACGATCCGAGTATGGCGAGCGACGACCCGCAGCCCATTGATCCGCCGGAGGTGGACACCGATCTCAAGGCTGCTCCCGACGAGCGCTTCGCCGACGTGCGGCCTCGCGTCGGGTTGTCTGCGCGCACCCGTTTCGCCCTCATCCTCGTCGCGGTCCTGCTGGTGCACGCGGTGCTGGTCGCCGCGTTCCTGCTGCGCGACCGCGACACGCCGATGCAGGTGGCCGCGAGCGAGGAGATCCCGGTCGAGGTGATCGTGGAGAAGCCGCCGGAACCGGCCCCGCCGCCCGTGCCGCCGCCTCCGCCGCGACCGCCCGAGAAGAAGCCGCCTCCGCCGCCTCCGCCGAAGGAGGACCTGAGCCCGGCCTATTCCGCGCCGCGCAAGGAGAACCAGGAGACGCTGAAGACCGACAAGCTCCAGGACAAGACCAGCGTGCCCAAGGCGCCGCAGCCGCCGCAGGAAGGCACGCCGAGCCCCAAGGCCGCCGCCGCGCCTCCCAAAGAGGCCGCGCCGCCGGCCGACACCAAGGAGGAGACGGCCGGCAAGGAGGAGGACAAGTCGAAGCCCGATGCCGAGGCGTTGGACAAGGCCAGCCCGAAGAGCCCCAAGGCGCCGAGCCCGAAGCCGCCGAAGACGAAGGCGGCCAGGGCGATGCCGAAGACCAACCAGAAGACCAAGGACCTGTTCGCCAGCCTGTCCGGCTCGGACGCCCTGCCGCAGATGACCTTTGCCAAGCCGTCGGCCAAGACCAAGATCTACGGCGGCACCGAGGACGTGCGCTGGATGTCGACGGTTGAGGGCATGCTGGAGGAGAAGGTCGGCAAGCTGCCGCGCACCCAGCACTGGCAGGCCGGCGGTCAGGTCGTGATCTGCTTCCACGTCGACGAGAACGGCCGCGTGACGATCACGGACTACTGCCACAAGAGCGGCTATCCCGACGTTGACCAGATCGCCATGCGGGCGTTGATGGCCGCCCAGCCGTTCCCGCCGCCGCCGCGGGGCGTCGAGCACGGCTTGGCCTGGTCCTCGGTCTTCGACGGCCAGCTGCCGACGACGCACATCAGCCGGCGCTGATGGTCAGGCCGAGGTTTGAGCGGGCGACGGCGGTTCGGCCCAGCGGGCGACGAACCTGGCGATCATCGGCCCGAAGGCCAGGATCACCAGGAAGCGCGAAACCTGCAGCGCCATGATGAAGGAGACGTCGACCTTCGACGAGGAGGCCGCGATGATGGCGACGCTGTCGGCGCCGCCGGGGCTCATCGCCAGATAGGCGGTGAGCGCGTCGACGCCGGCGAGGCGCGACAGCGCCACCGAGAGCAGCGCGCAGCCGCCGATCAGCGCGACCAGGGCGGCGGCGACCCGCGGCAGGGCGTGGACGACGTGGGCGATCACGGCGCGATCGAAACGCAGGCCGATCACCCAGCCGACCAGGGCGTAGGCGATGGCGAGGAGGGGCGGCGGCAGCTCGATGGTGAGCAGGCCGAGGCCGTGCAGCACCGCGCCGAGGGCCATTGGGCCAAGCAGCGCACCGGCGGGAAGACGCGCCACCAGGCCGACGGTCGCGCCGATGGCAGCGACGATCAGCGTCGCCGCGAGCGCGCCCGGATGGATCGATGCCGTTCCGACGACGAGCGTGACGAACCCGGCGCCGGTGCCGCCATCGCCCGAGGCCGGGACGAAGATCCGCGCCACCGCCGACGCGGCGAGGGCGACGAGCACGACCCGGAAATATTGCATGAAGGCGACGAGCCGGATGTCGGCGCCGAAGTCGGCGGCCATGAGCGTCATGGTGGTGGCGGCACCCGGAAAGGATCCCCACAGCGCGGCCGTCCCCGGGAGCACGCGCCAGCGCGTCAGCGCTCCTCCCAAAGCGCAGGCGGCGGCGAGCACGGAGAGCACCGCGAGCAGGAACACCCACCAATTGCGCCCGATCTCGGCGAACAACGAGCCCGACAAAGCGCGCGCGATCATGATGCCGACGATCGCCTGCGCCGCGGTGAACAGCGGTGGCGGGACGCGCACCGGCCGCCCGGACCCGGCCAGCGCGATGGCCGCCGCCATCGGCCCGATCAGCAGCGCCGCCGAGATGCGCAGGCTCGCCAGGATCACGATCGCCGCCGCCGAGGCGGCGATCAGCAGCAGCCAGCGTGCCGCCACTTCAGGCCGTCACGAGCGTGATGTCCGCGACCGGCCGCACTCGCGCGAGACGCGGCAGGATATGGGTGATCGCGACATCGTGGAGTTCGGCAGTCATCGTGGCCGTCGCGTCCTCCGCCACCACCACGTCATAGCCGTGCTGCCAGCCTTCGCGGGCCGTGCTCTCGACGCCGAAGTTGGTCGCGATGCCGCCCAGCACGATCGTGCGGATGCCGCGCCGACGCAGCTGAAGATCGAGCTCGGTGCCGTGAAAGGCGCCCCAGCTGCGCTTGGTGATCCTGAGATCGGACGGCTGCGCCAGACCTTCGGCGAAGTCGGCCGGGACGCCGCCCGGCGGGAGCTGCATCGGCTCGTCGACGATGGAGCGCGGGGCGTCGGCGAAGTCGGCGGCGAAGGCGACGTTGACCAGCACCACGAGCGCCGCAGCGGACCGGAAGCGTTCCGCCAGAACCTTGCCGGCGGCGACCACGTCGCCGCCCGAGCGGGGCGCCACCTGCCTGCCGGCGATGCCTTTCTGCAGGTCGATCAGCACGAGCGCGGTGGTGTGTGGATCCAGTTCCAGCATGGGGCCTCCGGTCGCCGAGGTGACGCGCGGTGCGCGCGATGTTATGCGAGCATACCCTCGCCTTCGCTTACTTGAGGATACCCTCGCAAATGTCAAGCGCGCAGTCCGTCGGCGGCGCCGTCGCGCCGAAGCGTGAGCGCGGACGGCTGCGGGTCGAGGCGATCCTTGGAGCCGCCGCCGACGTGATCTCGGCCAAAGGCTACGCGGCGGCGACGATGACGGAGATCGCGGCGCGCTCGCACACCGCGATCGGCTCGCTCTACCGCTTCTTCCCGACCAAGGACGTGCTCGCCGATGCGTTGTCGCAGCGCTTCCTCGCCGACATCGGCGCCCGCTTCGACGCCGTCGAGGCGCGCGCGGGAGCCCTTTCGCCGCCGGCGTTGGCCGACGCGATGCTCGACCTCATGATCGAGATGCGTTGCAGCAAGACCGCGGTCCTGGCGCTGATGGAGGTGCTCGGCGAGGCCGACGCCCGCCGCGGCGCGGTGCGCGAGCGGGTCGCCGACGGCATCGCCGCGGTCCTTCGGGCCGCCTCGCCGCGTCTCGGCGACGAGCGCCGCGGGGCCGCCACCGCGGTGGTCATGCACCTGCTTAGGGGCGTGTCGCGCCTGTCGGAGGACGCCGACACCGCCGGCTCGCGACTGTCAGAGCTGCGACTTACGCTGGCGCTGTACCTTGCCGACGTGTTGGCGTGAGCGGCGCGCCGCCTAGTAATAGCCGCCGTAGAGGTTGTCGCCGGGCGCGCGGGCGTAGCCGTCGTAGGCCGGCGGCGGCGCAGGGCGAGCTCTCGGATCCTCGTAGCCGTAGAAATCGTCGGCGCCGTCGGCTGCCTGCGTCGCGCGGTGATGCGGGCGCTCGGCCACCGTGGGCTCGTCGGGCGTGCCGCCGGTGATGGTGATCTCGGCGCCCTCCGCCTTCACCAGGTCCCACAGGATCGCCGACTTGGCCACCGGCAGGCGGACGCAGCCGTGCGAGGCCGGGTGTCCCCAGTTCGACTTGTAGGCGCCGTGGATGGCAAAGCCCGGCTTGAAGAAGATGGCGTTGGGCATCGGCGCGCCGTCGTATTCGTCGGACTTGTGGTCCTTGTCGGTCCACAGCACGCCGTAGCTGCCGGCCGGCGTGTCGTAGCCGGGCGCCCCGCTCGAGACCTTCCAGTCATAGGTCTTGTCCCTCGCCTCGACGTGCATGGTCTGGCCGTCGAGATCCACGAGGATCTTGACCTTGGCCTGTGCGAGCGAGGGCAGGCACACCGCGAGGGCCGTCGCGACGGCAAGGCTGGCGAGAAGACGCATGAGCTGGGAACCCCTTTGAGACTTCAACGTAGAAGCTGGCGTCAGGGTTCAATCGGTCGCGGACGTGGCGAGGCTGGGGCCGCGCGTGCGCCAGAGCGGCTGCCGGGTCAAAAGCCGGAGCGGTGTTGCCGCGTTGCACGCCGTTTCCGCTGGCCGGGCGACGGTGACGGCATCAATCGAGTCGGGCTCGGCCCCCGTCCGCCGCCAGCAGCGCCAGACCCGAGGCGACCGACTGGAACGCGTCGCCCTGGTGCAGGCGCTCGGCCGGGAAGCGCCGGGCGAAGAGCGCGCGCACGGCCGGCACGAACGAGGTGCCGCCGGTGAGGAACACCGCGTCGATCCCGCCTTCGTCGAGCCCGGCGCGGGCCAGCGCCGCGTCGACCGCGGCGTCGATGGCGGCGAGGTCGCGCGCGATCCAGCTTTCGAAGTCGGCGCGCGCGATCTCGGCCTCGACCGCGACGCCCCAGCCGGCGAAGCGCAGCGTTGTGCGCTCGCTTGCCGACAGCGCGGCCTTGGCCTCGCCGACGGCGCGGTAGAGCGCCAGCCCCATGTCCATCTCGACGACGGTGGCCAGCGCCTCGAGCTCGTCGCCGCGCGCGCTCGTCGCCGCCAGCTTGCGCAGGTCGGCGAGGATGGTACCGGACTTCAGCCACGAGAGCTGGTGCCATTGCGAGAAGGCCGCGTGGATGTAGGCCGGCACCGGCAGCTCCTTCTCGAAGGAGCGGAAGGTGGCGCCCTTGCCGAGCCGTGGCGCCACGGCGTGCTCGACGATGCGTGTGTCGAACGTGTCGCCGGCGAGGCCGACGCCGCTGTGCGCCAGCGGCTCGGCGTGGAGCCGGCCGTCGGGACCGCCGCCGTGGGAGAAGCGCAGCACGGAGAAGTCGCTGGTGCCGCCGCCGAAATCGGCGACGAGCACGGTCTCGTCGCGCCGCAGGTCGCGGGCGTACCAGTAGGCGGCGCCCAGCGGCTCGTAGGCGAGGGTGGCGCCGGGTAGCCCGGCGGCGGCGTAGGCGGTGTGGAGCCGCGCGACCGCCAGCGCCTCGTCCGGCACGTGGCCGGCGAAGACCACCGGCCGCCCCGCCGCGACCGGCGCCGCTACCGGCTCCTCGCCGAGCAGGTCGCGGAGGAACAGCGCGACCAGCTCCTCCACGGTGAAGCGCTTGCCGAACAGCCGCGTATCGGAGAAGGCGCGACTGGCGAGATGGGTCTTCAGCGACTGGATGAAGCGCCCTTCGCCCGGCGCCTCGGCCCGGACCAGCGCCTGCGGCCCGGCGGCATGAGCCACGGCGCGGCCCTGGCGCCAGAAGGCCAGCGCCGTACGGAACGTCGAGGTCGGGCCGGTAGCGGTGGGCCAGCGGCGCGTGGCGACGCTGCCGTCGGCGCGGGCCAGCGCGACCACGCTGTTGGTCGTGCCGAAGTCGATGCCGACGCCGGTGATGGCGGCCAGGGGAGCGGTGATGGGGAGCTCGGAGGTTGCGCTGGGGGCCGCCGCTATACGATTTCCGGCGATCGGGAGCCATAGGCGCCGTGCGGCGGTCTGCGAAGAGCCGGGGCTTGCGCGGCCGGCGATCGGGTGATTGGGTCGGGGCGGACATGAGGATCCCGATGATGGACGCCGTTGCGAGAACCCGTCTTGTCAGGATCGCGCTGGTCGCCGCGGCGACCGTCGGTTTTTCCGCGGCCGGCATGGCTCAGGACGTCCCCGAGGGCCAGAGCTGCGGCGGCCTGGTCTGCGATCTCGGCCTGTTCGGCCACAAGACCGCGCCGAAGCCCGCAGCTTCGCCGAGCCCGGTCGCGGCTTCGCCGACGCCGGCTCCGGCGCGCACCGCGGCGGCGCCCCAAGCGGCAGCGGAGCCGAAGCGGCCGGCTCGCAGGAAGGCGCGCGTGGCCAAGGCCTCGGTGTCGAAAGTCGCGGTCGCCAGGCCGCCGGTCTCTAAGCCCCCGGTCGCCGAACCCTCCTCGCCGACGACCTTCGGGGCTCCGCCCGTGGCCGCCACCTTGACGCCGGTGGCTCCCGCGCCTGCGCCCGTCGCGGCGGCCCTGGCGCCGCCGCCGTCGCTCGCGATGGCGCCGCCGTCCCCGCCGCCGGTTCCGGTGACCGCGACGCCGGCGCGCGACCAGCCGGTCGTGCTCGCCAACCCCTACGTCTACGACAAGCCCTTGAGGTTCATGTTCCAGTCGGTCGACCCGACGCAGGGCGTCCAGTAGCCCGATGGGCGAGGGCGGCGATCGTCGCGCTTCGTGAGCCGAAAGCCTGACCCGATGTGTGGGACGGGTTCGCCAGATAACGCTTTGGCCCCTCGCGACTTGCGCTACACTCTCCGTCCTCCGGCGCGCATCGGGCGCGTCCGAGCCCGGGAGTTGGAGCCATGGCCAAAGGTCAGGTGCGCGGCAACAAGGAAGCCAAGAAGCCCAAGAAAGAGAAGGTCAAGACCATCGCCGCCGCGCCGTCGCTGAAGATCGGCGCCGCCGCGGACAAGAAGAAATAGGGTCCGCGGCCTACCCACCCACCCGGCGGTCCGCTCGGCGTTCATCGGTTTGCAACCAGCGTCCTCGCAACCAGCGTCCTCGCAACCAACGGCCTCGCAACCAGCGGCCTTGACACCAGCGTCCTCCGCCGGCGTGCGCGCGCGGGTCTTCGTCTTGTTCGCGCTCGGCTACTTCGTCTCCTACCTCTACCGGGGCGTGAACATCGGCTTCGCGCCTTTCATCACGCGCGACGTCGGGCTCGGCGCCGGCGATCTCGGGCTGCTCACCAGCCTCTATTTCCTCGGTTTCGCCGCGGCGCAGATCCCCGCCGGCGTCCTGCTCGATCGCTATGGCGCGCGCCGCACCAACGCCGCGCTGCTCATCGTGGCGGCTCTCGGCATCGCGATCTTCGGCAGCGCCGGCGGTCTGCCGGCGATGATGCTGGGCCGGCTGCTGATCGGGGTCGGCGTTTCGGTATGTTTCGGTGGGGCCTGCAAGGCCATCGCGGCGCAGTTCCCGGTGGCGCGGCTGCCGTTGCTCTACAGCCTGGTGCTGGCGATCGGTGGGCTCGGTGGCGTGCTCGTCGGCACGCCGCTGCGCTGGATCCTCGTCGAGGCGACGTGGCGGAGCGTCTGCGTCGGCCTCGCCTTGCTGACCCTGGCCGCGGCGGCGCTGCTCATGCTCGGCACGCCGGAGGTGCCGGAAGCCGAGCGCCGCAGCAGCCTCGCCGCGCAGCTGCGCGGCACCGGCGCGGTGCTCGGCTCGCGCTTCTTCTGGCGGGTGGCGCCGTTCTCCGCCGTCACCCAGGGCGTGTTCTACGCGGCGCAATCACTCTGGGTCGGCGCCTACATGCGCGACGTCGGCCACCTCGACGCCGCCCAAGCCGCCACGCTGGTCTCGGTGCTCGGCCTGGCGATGATGGCCGGCAGCCTCGTCTTCGGTCTCGCAGCGCGGCTTGTGGAGCGACTCGGGCTGAGCCTGACCCACTTCAGCGGGATCGGCATGGCGCTGTTCGTGCTTGATCAGATCGTCATCGTCGCCGGTGCGCCGCTGCCGCCGGCGCTGCTGTGGAGCGCCTACGGCTTTTTCGGCGGCACCGGCGTCCTCACCTACAGCGTGCTGGTCGAGGCCGCGCCGTCTGCGATGGTCGGGCGCGTCAACACCAGCCTCACGCTGCTGCTGTTCGGCGCGATCTTCGCGATCCAGGCCGGCATCGGCATCGCGTTGGGCTTTTGGCCGAGCACTGGCGACGGCCACCCGGCGGCGGCGCACCGCGCGGTCTGGGGCGCGCTGATCCTGGTCCAGCTCGCCACCGCGATGCCCTACCTGCGCAGGGGGCGCACCGCCGGCGCGCTGGTCCAGGCTTGAGGCAGGCGAGGCTTTGCGGGTAAGCCCACTTCGCCGTACCGCACCCTGGTGCAGCTCCAAGGAGATCGCCCATGCGGATCGTGCCGCCCCTGCTTGCCGTCTCCCTGGCCTTGGCTCCGGCGCTCGGCGCGTCGGCGGAGGAAACGGCCGGCCCCGCGCTCGAGATCTTCACCATCGCGCCGCACACCGACGTGATCCACAGCTGCCCGGCGGGCCGCCAGATCTACTTCGTCCAGGCGATCATCGAGCACCAGACCATCCCCGTGATCCTGCTCGACGCGGCGAGCAAGCCGATCCAGGAAGAGGTGTTCACCAGCGCCAGCGGCTTCCGGCTGGACCGCGCCCACGAGCACCCGGTCAGGGTTATGCTGACCTGCGGGAAATAGGCGGCCGCGCAGGGCCGGCATCGCCGCCCCTACGGCGGCGCCCGCTTCTAGGCGAGCAATCCCGCGGGCTCGTCACCGCCGCGCGGCTCAGACCAGCGTGGCGACGGCCTTGGCGAAGGCCGGTCGCGCGCCGACCCGCCCGGCCAGCGCCTCGATGCTGGCAGGCATCGGCACCTTGGTCAGCTTGGCCCAGCGCGTGGTGTAGAAGATCGTGGCGTCGGCGATCGAGAAGGCCTCGCCGGCGGCGTAGGGCGTGTCGCCGAGCTGCTCGGCGAGGACCTCGAAGCCTTCCGTCGCCATGGCCTTGCCGTCGGCCTTCACCGCGGCCAGGTGCACTTCGTCCTTGCAGAACTCCTTGGGGAAGAAGATGCGGCGGAAGGCCTGCCCGTGAACCGTGCCGACGGTGTAGAACATCATCTGTGCCGCCCGCGCCTCGGCCTCGGGGTCGCGCGGCCAAAGCCCGGCCTGGGGATGGGTGTGGGCGATCCAAAGCGCGATCGCCGGGTACTCGGTGAGCGTCGAGCCGTCGTCGCGCACCAGCACCGGGATCTTGCCCTTGGGGTTGATCGCCTTGAAGGCGGCGCCGTGCTGCTCGCCGGCGCCGGTATCCACCTTCACCGCCTCGTAGGAGGCGCCCGCCTCGTCGAGCAGCGCCGCGATCTCGATCGCGCAGGTGAATGGTCCCCAGTAGAGCTTCATGGTGCGTCCTTCTCCAGCACGGCTCTCGGCCAAGGCCTCTCCGCGATCTAGGTAACTTAACCGGCAGGGTGGCCATTGTCCAGCGCCGATCCGCGCGGCGGTCGTAGAGGACGTGCCGGGTCGCTTCGCGGGGACAACCATCGACGCGCGTGAAGCGCGCTGCGTAATGCCGATCGGCTGATCGTCCTGCCGGACAAAGGAATTGCTTGCGTCAAAATAGAGACTGTGCACAAACGTTAACGGCAAGCACGATCCGTCGCAACGAAGCGACCCGCGGCTTCATACCCCCCCCTTCCTTCGATATGCCGTAGCGCCTGGGCGATCCGCAGGCGGAAAGACGTCCGTCATGGTCCGTGTCCGCATCGCCTTCGCCGCACTGGTCCTCGCCGCGGCCGCCATCTGCACCTCGTCCCGCCTTTCGGACGCGGGCGCGGCGCCGTCCGGCCACCACGCTTTGAGGATCGTCGCCTTCGGCTCGTCCTCGACGCAGGGCGTGGGCGCCTCGAGCCCCGCCGCGGCCTATCCCGCGCAGCTCGAGATCATGCTGCGCGCGGCGCTGCCAGGCGGTGCGCACGTCGTCAACCGCGGCATCGGCGGGGAGGACGTCGACGACATGATGGTCCGCCTCGACAGGGACGTCGTCGCGGCACGGCCGGACATCGCCATCTGGCAGACCGGAAGCAACGACGCGCTGCGCCACGTGCCGCTGGAGCGCTTCGAGACCAAGACCCGCGCCGGCATCGCCGCCCTCCAGGCCGCCGGCATCGCGGTGGTGCTGATGGAGCCGCAATGGTGCCCGGCGCTCGAGAAGACCGGCGCCGGCGACGGCTTCCGCGACGCCGTGCGCCGGATCGGCGCCGACATGGGCGTGCCGGTGATCCGCCGCGCCGACCTGATGCACGACTGGATCCGCTCGGGCCTGCTGACCATGACCGACATGCTCTCGTCGGACGGCCTGCACATGCGCGACGCCGGCTATCGCCTGCTCGCCGGCCGCGTCGCCGCCGAGGTGCTGCACATGGACGCCGCCCGCGTCGTGCCGGTCGCGACGGCGCGGCTGTAGAGACCTCGGGTGGTCAGCCCTTGAGGAAGTCCGGATCGCGATAGCGCGGGTTGGGGTAGCTGTAGACGCCCTGGCCCGCCTCCATGCCGAGCCGACCGGTGTCGAGGAAGTGCGCCTTGAGCCAGGCGGCGACGCGCGCCGAATTGGCATCGCCCGCCGCGGCGTGGCCGGCGGCGATCATGTGGGCGGTGCGCATCCCGATCACGTCCAGCGCCGCGAACGGCCCGGTCGGCGACCCGGTGGCGATCATCCAGGTCTTGTCGATCGTCTCGGGCGCGGCGATGTCGTTGGCTGCCAGGTGCATCGCGCTCGACAGCAGCGGCACCAGCAGCGTGTTGAGGATGTAGCCCGGCTGCTCCTTGTGCAGCGGCAGCGCCACCATGCCGATCGAGGTGGCGAAGGCCAGCGTCGCCGCGAACACCGCGGGATCGGTGCCGGGGTGGCCCATCACCTCGGCGGTGTTGTGCCGCCAGATCTGGTTGGCGAAATGCAGCGCGATGAAGCGTGCCGGCCGGCCGGTGAAGCCGGCGAGGTCGCTCGGCCGGAAGGTCGAGGAATTGGTCGCGAAGATCGTGTCGGCCGGCGCCACGCCGGCCAGCTCGCGGTAGAAGGCCTCCTTGAGGCCCATGTGCTCGGGCACGGCCTCGATCACCAGCTCGGCCCCGCGCACGGCGTCGCCCAGCACCGTCGTCGCCGTGATCCGCCCGCGCGCCGCCGCCAGCGCCTCGGCCGAGGCGCCGAGGTCATGGACGTAGGCTTCTGCCAGCCTGTCGAACACGCCGCCGAGCCTGTCGAGCTGGCCCTGCGCCACGTCGTACACGGTGACGGCGCAGCCGTGGAAGGCGCTCTGGAACGCGATCTGGGAGCCGAGCACGCCGGAGCCGGCAACGACGATGGTCTTCATGGGGATGGAGGATCCGTGAGGTGGAGGGCGGAGGCGCGGCGCCCTTGATCGCCGGCCTCGATTGATCTAGGTAACATAACCTAAACATCGCGCCGCGTCCACCGGTCTTTCGCCTCGGGGGATCAGCCGGCGCCACGACCCGGGCCCTGACAAGTGGCCCCGCCAAAGTCAGGGTACCATGACAAGTTCGAGGGCCGCTGTCAGGGTACGGCGACAAAGACGCCGGCCATCGGCGCGAACCGCGACAACGCCCGATTTCGCGTCGCCGTTCGCCGACACGCCTCGCGGGGCGCCGCCGCCAGGCCTCGGTGGCTGGCCTCGGCGCAGCTGATGGATGCCGCCAAGACACCGGCGGCGCGACCGATGAATCGTTCGATCGCAACGACGCTTCACCCCGCGGCAACGGTGCGCCCCGGCGTCGGGAATGGCCGGCGCTCACGCCCAGTCATCGGGCGTGCGTCCGCACGACCTTATCCACGTCAGGCGCTCCGGCCGGACCCGGGGCGAGCCCCGGCCTGCGCCTCGACCGGCGCGGCCGAGCCCGAGTCTTCCGCGCCGGCGAGCCGGGCCACCGCCGCCTCGAAGGCGGGGTCGCGCGGCAGCCAGGCGAAGCGGCGGGTGCCGGCGGCCGTGGTGAGGCGCAGCGCCATGTGGCCGGCGCCGGCCTCGAGGGCGAGGTCGAGGATCGCCTCGGGCGCGAGCGTCTCGTGCGTGGCGCGCCCGCCCTCGTCGCGGTAGACGGCGAGCCCGTCCGGCGCCGACGGCGATCACGGTGTCGCGCAACGCCCGGCGGCGCGCCGCCAGCCGCGTCTCGTGGCGCTTGACGCGGGCCTTGAGGAACCACGTCGCGGCGTCGCTGCCCTCCCAGCCGCGCACCTCCGAGAGCAGGCTCCAGGCCGCCGCGGCCACGAAGACGATCGCCGTGCCGTAGCGGACCCAGGTGTCCGCCGTGTCGATGCCGGCCGAGGGCGGCGCCCAGGCCAGCGCGCCATCGACGAGGATTGCCGCCACGGCCATCCAGCCCAGCACCTTGTAGGTGCGGCGCGCCGGCAGGCCGGGGATCCAGCGCTCGATGCCGCGCCGCGCCACCGCCGCGGCCGCCGCCTCCGAGCCCCAGCCCTCCGCCCGCTCCCACGCCGCGACGTCGGCCGCGGCGACCGCGCGCCCCGGCCCGTCGCGCCGGGCCATGTCGAGCAGGGTCACATCGCGCAAGGTCACATCGCGCAAGGTCTCCTGGATGCCGTGCCCCGCTGCCATCGCCCTCTCCGTGCCCGGACGTTCATGCTGCAACGCGGGCGCCGGGGATACACCCCCTCGCGATCACACATCCCCATTTTGCGGCGCGATGCGGCGCGGTGCGTCACCGGCCCCATCCCGAACCAAGCTTGTTGGTAGAATGACCGAGAGGGCGGCCGGTTCCTGTCCGGCGAGGCTGGGCCGGCGACTGTTTCGGCTCCCTGACGATGGTGGTATCGTCGGTCCACGCAGCGAGGCAAGGCCGGATCGGCCAGCGAGACCCATGATGACCCGCAACGAACAGCCGGGCTTCGAATCCGGCCTCTACGACGAGGATTTCTTTCGCTGGACACAGCGGCAGGCGGCGGCGTTGCGCGCCCTGCCGGGGCAACCGGCGGTCGATCTCGCGCCTGTCGACATCACGCATCTGGCGGAGGAGATCGAGGATTTGGGCAAGCGCGACCTGCGCGAGGTGATGTCGTACCTCGGCCTCGTCATCCAGCATCTCGTCAAGCTGCACGCCGCCCCGGCCTCGCGCGACGCCGCCCATTGGCATGCCGAAGTCGTCAACTTCCAGCTCGCGGCACGTCGCGCCGTCTCGCCCGGTATGCGTCGCCTCCTCGACGTCGACGACATCTGGACCGGCGGCTGCCGCGCGTCCCAGCGCTTCCTGAAGGACCACGGCGCCCGCGCGCGCGACGCCTGCCCCTTCACGCTCGACGATTTGCTGGCCGCCGATTTCGACGTGGAGGCGGCGACGGCCAAGATCGCGGCGGGGTCAGGCGCGTCATAGCGAGCCAAACCGGGGGCGCGCTCCTTCTCCCGCTTCGCGCTACGGCATGCACACATCCGGGTCCGCCCTGGTGAAACCAAGCGGGGTACGCCCTTCTCCCCTTGTGGGAGAAGGTGGCGCGAAGCGCCGGATGAGGGGTCGGGTCACCTCTCCTCGTCGGAGCCCTTCGCGTCGAGGCGACCTGCCGGACAGGTCGCCCGACCCCTCATCCGCCCTTCGGGCACCTTCTCCCGCAAGAGGGAGAAGGGGACAGTCCGGCGACAGCGCGGCCCTTTCCGCCGGTTTGCCCCTGGCGAGGTTTTCCGCTGGCGAGCTGCATGAGAAAGGGATCTGCCCCCTTTCTCCACTACGGCCTGCAGCACTTCAAAGCCATCGTCGAAGGATGGGCTTTGCGAGATGTGTGCATGCCGTAGCGGCGACCTGGAGAAGGAAGAGCCGCCCCGCCGTCGCCGTAGCCCACGGCGGAGCCATCCTTCGCTTCGCCCGTCACGGCTTCTCTCGTCGCCATTCCGGACGAAGCGTCAGCGGAGATCCGGAACCGGTGTGCCTCGCGCTCGCCGGACAAAGCGGGGCGCACCGGTTCCGGGTTCGCCTGCGGCGCCCCGGAATGACGATGTTGGAAGCGCCCCGCCGCCGCCGAGCCTCGGCGGAGCATCCTTCGAAGGAACGGCCGACCCGAACTCATCCGGATTTACGCGTCATTGACACGACGATCCGGATGGGTTGCCCTGCAAGCCGTGCCTTTAAGGCTGGGTCGGCGCGGGCCGCGCGGTGGCTGGCGGGCTTCCACTAACCTCCGTCTTTCCGGACGAACGAGGAGAGTTGAAGATGGAGCGATGGCAGCCGATCAAAGGAAAGACTTTTTGCTATGCTCGATTTAGAAAAAACGAGGAAGCGATCAACGACTTCTTTTGGCACGTAGAGGGCATTTTAAATGATGTCGATGCTCGTTCAAAGGCGGCGCCCGACGCGGATTACTTAAGCTCCATTCTCGATTACGGTCTTGACCAAGGAAATCGAAAAGACACCTTTAATAAGGACTTCAAAATAATTCATCCTCGAATTGTTAACACATTTCGGCAGTTTAGTCTTATCGCCTGCGCTTCGTATTTCGAGCTTTATCTAAGCCAAAGCTTTAGGCTATCGCTTTACTCGAATGTCGGGATCATGTTTAAGCAATCGCAAAGCCTAGACGGGATAAAGGTCTTAAAAGCTAAAGAGCTCTTCCCTTTTCAGAGTACCCTAAAATCGCTCATAGAAGGAAAATGGAAAGACAGGTATAAGCGCATCAAAGAAGTGTTTGGCGTAAGTATTCCGTCTATCGAAAAAAATATCGTGAGGTTAGAAGACCATCGAATAAAGCGCAATGCGATTGCGCATCAATTTGGCTTAGAGGGCGATTTACGATTTTTCGAAAGAGTCGATCCCTCTTATTTTAAGGCAACCACGATTTCTGTTACTTCCGACGATATAAAAGAGTCTTTTAAGATTATGAGAGAGGTGGTCGACGACATCGAAAGTCAAATCACTTCGTCAAATGTTGGCGTGTTTGAGTACTTGGTCTTTATCCACAATTATAAAAATGACGTAGATAACTTTAAAGCTAAAATGCCGACCAGGTACGCTAAATTTAGCGTAGAGAAGATGTTAAATGCATTCTCAAGCGAGAATGGTCTTGATCGTATCACTCGAGGCGATGCGAGGGCTCTGATCACTTACTACAATAACTCATGAAGCTAAGTAGTTGGGGAAAAATCATTGCGCAAAGAAGCAAGATCACTTCATGGTAAGGCCGTTGACTCGCTAGTGATCGCTGTAGATCATTTCAACCGCGCGTGGGATCGGGGTCGCGCTGAAGCTGTTCTTATAATGCTTGATCGTGCATTTGAATTGCTACTGAAAGCGATAATCATCCATAAAGGTGGCGATATTCGTGACAAAGCCAGAGAGGGAACGACAATCGGCTTCGATCTCTGTCTGCGCAAGTGTTTATCAGACGCCAAATTGAAATGCCTAAGCGAGGACGAGGTCGTAGCATTGCAGGCAATGAACACTCTCCGTGATGCAGCCCAGCACCACATGATAGAGGTCTCAGAAGAGCATTTATATGTCTACGCCCAGAGTGCAGTAACGCTCTTTACACGATTGGTATCTGATGCACTATCCAAACCTTTGCGAGACGAGATCCCTCGCCGCATCCTTCCGGTCTGCGCCAAGCCGCCGACGAATTTGAATGCTCTCTTCGATGTTGAATTTGCGGATATCAAAAGAATGGTAGCTCCCGGATCGCGAAGAAGGTTAGACGCGAAAGCAAAACTTCGATCTCTTGCCGTCTTGCAGGCCTCTCTAGATGGTCGGCGGAGCCAGCCTGCTGATCGAGAACTCGACAAAGTAGTGCAGAGGATAAACAAAGGTGAAGGATGGCGGTCAATCTTTCCAGGTGTTTCGACTTTAACCATACAGCAAGAAGTCTCCGGACCCGGAATTACAATCCGTATCAGTCGAAATCAAGGGGAGGCTGTTCAGTTAGTTCAAGAGGGCGACCCTAATGCAACAGTCGTGGCGGTTAAGAAAGTAAATGAATTAGATTTCTACAACTTAGGTGCACGAGACATGGCCAGGAAACTTAAGGTCACAGAGCATAAGCTACTTTGGATAATGGGCAAGGAAAAAATCTCGGAAAATCTAGACTTTCACAAGACCATCAAAATCGGCACAACTTTGCACAAGCGCTATAGCGCTATATGCCTCGCAAAGCTGCGCGAGGCTTTGGCAAACCCTGACATCAACAAGGCGTACCAAAACCGCAACATACGAGCGGTCTAGAATCTACGACAGACTGAGAGTTGTATCGAAGCTCTGTAGTCTACCGAGCAAACTTCTTATGCTTCATCCGGTGCGGCACCAGCTCGTCCACGCCCAACCTCCGCTTCTTGTCCTCCTCGTAATCGGCAAAGTTCCCCTCGAACCACTCGACGTGGGCGTCGCCTTCGAAGGCCAGCATGTGGGTGGCGATGCGGTCGAGGAAGAAGCGATCATGCGAGATGATGACGGCGCAGCCGGCGTAGTCGGTCAGGGCGTCCTCCAGGGCGCGTAGCGTCTCGACGTCGAGGTCGTTGGTGGGCTCGTCGAGGAGCAGCAGGTTGGCGCCGGTCTTCAGCATCTTGGCGAGGTGGACGCGGTTGCGCTCGCCGCCGGAGAGCTGGCCCACCTTCTTTTGCTGATCCGCCCCCTTGAAGTTGAAGGCGCCGGTGTAGGCGCGCGAGTTGATCTCGCGCTTGCCGAGATAGATGATGTCCTGCCCGTCCGAGATCTCCTCCCAGACGTTCTTCTTGCCGTCGAGCTTGTCGCGGGACTGGTCGACGTAGCCGAGCTTGACGCTCTCGCCGACCTGGATCACCCCGTCGTCGGGCGTCTCCTGGCCGGTGATCATGCGAAACAGCGTGGTCTTGCCCGCGCCGTTGGGGCCGATCACGCCGACGATGCCGCCGGGCGGCAGCTTGAAGGTGAGATTGTCGATCAGCTGCTTGTCGCCGAAGCTCTTCGACAGGCCGGTGAACTCGACGACGTTGGTGCCGAGCCGCTCGCCGACCGGAATGACGATCTGCGTCGCCGAGGGCACGCGGTTGGCTTGCTTGTCGACGAGCTCCTGGTAGCGCTGGATGCGTGCCTTCGACTTGGCCTGCCGCGCCTTGGGCGAGGAGCCCATCCACTCGGCCTCCATCTCGATCTGCTTCTGGCGCGCCGAATCCTCGCTCTTCTCCAGGGAGAGGCGGCTTGGCCTTCTGCTTGAGATAGGAGGTGTAGTTGCCCTCGTGCGGGATGCCGCGGCCGCGGTCGAGCTCGAGGATCCAGCCGGTCACGTTGTCGAGGAAGTAGCGATCGTGGGTGACGATCAGGATCGCCCCGGGGTACTCGCGCAGATGGCCTTCGAGCCAGTTCACCGTCTCGGCGTCGAGATGGTTGGTCGGCTCGTCGAGGAGCAGCAGGTCGGGCTTTTCGAGCAGCAGCTTGCACAGCGCGACGCGGCGCTTCTCGCCGCCGGAGAGCCGGTCGACGCGGCCAGTCGTCCGGCGGGCAGCCGAGCGCGTCCATCGCCTGCTCGACTTGGCTGTCGAGGTCCCACAGGTTCTGCGCCTCGATCTCGTCCTGCAGGCGGGTCATCTCGTCCGCCGTCTCGTCGGAATAGTTCATGGCGAGGTCGTTGTAACGGTCGAGGATGTCCTGCTTGGCCTTGACGCCGAGCATGACGTTTTCTCTGCACGTTGAGCGAGGCCTCGAGAGGGGGCTCCTGCGGCAGGTAGCCGACGCGCGCGCCCTCGGCGACGAAGCCCTCGCCCTGATATTCGGTGTCGATGCCGGCCATGATACTTGCAGCAACGTGGACTTGCCGGAGCCGTTGATGCCGAGCACGCCGATCTTGGCATCGGGGTAGAACGAGAGGTGCACGTTATCGAGCACCTTCTTGCCCGTCGGGTAGACCTTGGTGAGGCCCTGCATGTGGTAGATGAACTGCCGCGCCATGTGTTGTCCTGGCCGCTGCCGGCCCTTGGGGGGCTGCAAGCTCGGTCTTCGAGGAAAGGGGTTGGGCGGGTTCTAGCGGGGGACGCGGGTGGGGTCCAGCGGGTGTGCTAAGATCGAGCTTTGCGAGGAGGGTTTGCGATGCCCGACGCCGCCATGGCGCGGAAGAGGCCGGATCATCCGGACCGATCTCAAGAAGAAAGGCACCCTTATCGGCTCCTACGACGTGCTGATCGCGGCGCAGGCGCGGCGCGGTGCTGGTCACCGCCAACACCCGCGAGGTCGAGCGCGTGCCCGGCCTGACGCTGCAGGACTGGACCGCGACCTGAGCCGCCGGCGCCTCAGAACTTGAAGCTGACCTGGAGCACGCCGGCGTCCACCGCCCGGCCGCCGGCGAGCAGGATCGCCGGGCCGGGCAGCTCGTGCAGGTACTCGGCGAAGACGGATATGTTGCGCGTCGCCCGCCATTGCGCGGTGGCGATGAGGTTGGTGCCGATGAAGCGCGCCTTGTCGCGCGCCGCCATGGTCGCCGCCAGCGGCGTCGTGCGCGAGATGTAGACGGCGTCGTTGACGTCGGCGCGCCACACGAACTCGGGGCCCAAGCGCAGCGCCAGGTTGTCGCGCGGATTGAGGACGAGGGCGGGGTAGGCCTCGATCAGGTTCTCCAGCGTGTCGATGCCGACGTAGTTCAGCAGCGTCGGCCGCGGGAACGGCGCGGAGAAGGTGCGGATCGTGCCCGTGCCGGTGCCGCCGCCGCCGCTGAAATAGCTGGCCTGCAGCTGCAGGCCCGGCTGCCAGGTCCCCTGGTCGAAGGTGTAGAGCGCGCGCGCCGAGCCGCCGAAGGCCGAGATCTCGCGCCCGTTGAAGCTGCCGAACTGGAAGGCGCCGTCGGCATCGTAGAGCCAAGTGCCGCCCGGCCGCGCCACGGTGCCCCACACCCGGCCGCCGAGCGTCGAGCGGTCCTCGTTGCCGGTCAGGCCGGAATACTGGCCGCCGAGGTTGCGGCGGTAGAAGTAGTATTCGTCGACGTGGAGGACGTCCGCCAGCAGGCTCTCGCTGAGGTAGGCCGCGCCGAAGGCGCCGGCGTGGCTGTCGAAATCGGCGAAGGGATCGAGCACCGGGGTGACGGGGCGCGTATAGACGAGGTCCAGCGTGGTGCCGTCGGCGAAGGCGGCGTGGGCGCGCACGCCGTCGTGCGTGGTGCGCACGTTGGAGCTGTCGTTGACCCAGACGAAGCGGCCGGAGCCGAGCGTCACCTCCTGCCGGCCGCCGCGCATCGTGATGTCGGCGGCGCCGACCCGCTGTTTCAGCTCGACGAAGCCCTGCTGCACCCGCCCCTCCTCGCGCTCGGTGGTGCTCGGAGCGATGCGGGAGAAGGAATCGAAGCGCCCGAGCTGGGCGAAGACGGCGAGGTGCGGATCGAAATGGACGTAGGCGCTCGCGACCAGGCGCTGCAGGTCGTAGCTGTTCTGGATCGGCGTGCGCAACGCGTAGGACGCGTTGTTGAGCGTCCACGCCTGTTCGCGCAGCTCGCCGTCGAAGGTCACGTACGAGCCGAAGCCGAGCGGCACGTAGTGCAGCTGGTCCTCGAAGGTCACGCGCCGCGCCGGATCGGCGAGGGTGCCGTAGTCGACGTCGTAGGGCTCGAGCGGCGCCGAGCCCTTGCCCAGCGCGAAGAACTGCGCCTGCGCGGGCACGGTCGACACGATGGCGAGGACCGCGAGCGCAAGGAGGGCGAGGCGGCGGGGAATGGGCGGACGGGCCATGGGGCGCGGGCACTCGTGAAGAGCGCGAGCTTAGGAGGGTCCGCCCGTCGCGGGAAGGCGCGCCGGCCGGTCGTGATCCCGTCCGGGCGCGGAGCG
>CBDAPQ010000006.1:0-111153 GCA_965198485.1 Beijerinckiaceae bacterium | reverse complement strand
GCGCACCTCGTCGAAATAGACGATGGCGATGGGCCAGACGACTCGCTCCGACTTCGCGCCCTCTGCGTTTTCATAGCCGATCGCGAGCTTGCGCTGACGACGGATCGCGCTTCGCAGCTGCGCTGCATGCGGAGGATCGGTACGCTGTGAGCGGGGGGCCGCGGTGATGAGGCCGAATGGCTCGTCGCGCGCAGGCGAGCCGCCGCTCGCAGAGAGGATTTTCGCCACGGCCGCATCTCCGGCCCGGGCCAGGACGGGATCGCCCCTCTGCCGCACCCAGCCGAGGCCGAGGACTAAGGCCTCCAGTTCGTCAGGGGAGAAGGCGAACTCCGGGAGGAAGAAGCCCTCCCGTAGGCGGAATCCGACGCCCGCCTGTCCGTCAACAGGTGCTCCCAGCCCGCGCAACGTCTCAATGTCTCGGTAGACCGTCCGGAGGGATACGCCCAGCTCGAGCGCCAACTGGGATGCTGTGACAGGCGAGCGGTACGCCCGCAGAGCGGCGATCAGCTCGAAAACACGGTGAGTCCGCGACACGTGATCAGGCCGCCGTTAGTTGTGCGTCGACGCGTAGACGCGTTTCTTAGGATGGTAGCCGTGAGTGAGGTGCACCGGGAAGGTGTAAAGCGGCGTCCAACCGGGACCCCTGATCGGCGTCCAAGAGATCGCAAGAACCGGGTGTTCCTCGCCGTGCGCTACGGGTGCGGCGAGAGAACCCGGTGTATGATGGGGGAAAGATGTCTCCGGAGCCACCCACGCTTGCCGAACCGCGCCGCCGTGACCGTGCGAGGACCGAAGCGGCGCTGATCGGGGCGGCGCTCGCCGAATTCAGCCACAGCGGCTTCAAGGCGGCCACCACCCGAGCCATCGCCGCGCGCGTTGGCTGCTCCGAGGCGCTCATCCAGAACTACTTCGGCGGTAAGGACGGGCTGCTGATGGCCGTCATGCGCTCGGGCGGCGAAGAGCAGATGGGCGCAGCGGGCGACGCCTTCTTCGACCGCCCCCGGGCGGCCTCCGCGTCGGAGGAGGCGGCTGAGCTGCTGGCCTTCATCGTTTCGGGCATGCGCCGACTGGCGCCTCGCCTGCGCATTTTATTCGACCGGGTGCTGCTCGACCCGACCTTCGGACGGCGCTTCGCCGAGATGACCCCCCGCCGCATGCTGGTGACGCGGACAGCCGAGCGGCTGCGCCTCCTGTGGCCCGGTACAGAAGAGCCCGACGTCACGGCGGAGGCCGTCGTCTCGCTCGGGTTCGAGCTGGGCTTCATCTACCCCGAGCTGCTGCAGCGCACACCGGAGGAGGTGGACGCTTACGTCGGCCACTACGCCCGCCTTCTCGCTCCAGCCTTAAGACTGTCACTTGACTAACTGATCGCCCACTCAGATTGTCCGTCGCGGGTGGGAGGATCGGACGTGACGGTGAACACCTGCGAGGTCCTGGTCCTGGGCGCCGGGCCCACCGGCCTGATGGCCGCCCTCCTGCTGCGCCGCTGCGGCGTGGACGTGCGGGTGATCGACAAGCGCGCCGAGCCCTCTTCCGAGTCGCGGGCCGGGGTCATGTCGGCCCGCTCCGTCGAGCTGTTCGCCTCGTTGGGCCTGGCCGAGCAGGTGTTCGCTCACGGCGTGCCGAACAGCGACTTCGACATCTACGCCGGCGGCAAGCTGGCGGGCGGCTTCCACTTCGACCACGCCCACGCCGTCGACACGCCGTTCCAGTTCATCACCATGATCCCGCAGGCGGGGACGGAGGCGGTGCTGATCGAGGCGCTGGCCGAAGCGGGCCTTCAGGTGGAGCGCGGCCTCGAGGCCGTGGCCTTCAGGCAGGACGCGCAAGGAGTCTGCGTCGACGTCAAGGGCGCGGACGGCGCTCCCAAGCAGATCCAAGCCGCTTATCTTCTAGGCGCGGACGGAGCGCACAGTTTGGTGCGCCACGGCCTAGGTCTCGCCTTCGAGGGCGCCAAGTACCCGCAAGGGTTTCTGCTCGGCGACGTGCAGGTGGACTGGGATCTGCCGGACAAGCGCTTCCGCGTGTTCCTGAACGGCGATCGGCTGGGCCTCTACGTGCCCTTCCAAGGGCAAGGGACTGCGCGGGTCATGACCACCGACCTCAGTCCTCCGCCCACGGATGATCAGGCGTGGTCGGCGCTGAAGCTGGCCGACCTGCAGGCCGGGTTCGAGGCGGCGGCGGGGCGGCCCGTGCGGCTGCACGACCCCGTGTGGCTGACGCGCTTTTCATCGCAGCACCGGGTGGTCGACCGCTACCGCGTCGGCCGCGTGTTCGTGGCGGGCGACGCCGCGCATATCCATTCGCCCGCAGGCGGTCAGGGCATGAACACGGGCCTGCAGGACGCGGCCAACCTCGCCTGGAAACTCGCCGCCGTGCTGAAGCGGGGCGCGGGCGACGCCCTGCTGGACACCTACCAGGCCGAGCGCTTGCCCGTGGCGCACCACGTGCTCGAGCTGTCCGACCGCATGTTCGACGTCAGCGCCTCCCAGAGCGGCTGGCGGGCCAAGCTGCGGGACGCGCTCGCGCCGCTGTTGGTCGGCCCGGCGACCCAGCTGGACCGCGTGCAGGACATGGCCTTCCGAGCGCTGTCGCAGATCGACGTGAACTACGCGGAGGGCCGCCCGTCCAAAGCGGACGGGACTGGGCCCCGCGCGGGCGACCGGGCGCCCGACGCGCCGGTGAGGCGCGGGCTGGACGTGTTCGAACTCATCGCCGGCTACGGCTTCACCGCCCTAGCACTCTCGCGCAAGCGGCTGGACATGGCGACGGCGGATCGGCTGGCGGCGGAGCTCGACGCCCTGCCGGGCGCCGCCGGCCGCATCGTCGCGCGGCTGGAGACGCCGCGTCACTCACGGGTCGAACGCGTGGAGCGCGCCGAGGTGTTCGACCGCTACGGCCTGGACGCCGACGAGGCTCAAGCCTTGCTGCTGGTGCGGCCTGACGGCTTCGTCGCTTGGCGCGCGGGAGACCTCGACGTCGCGGCCTGCCGCACCGCCCTCAGCGCCTGCCTGCATCAGATCCCGACCCACTCCGCGCCTTCCGCGCAGCGCTAGGAGCCCTCTCGATGCCGACCGTTCCCTTCACGACCCAGGCCCGGGTGGAGCGCTTCCGAGACCAGCGCTGGCTGATCGACAAGGTGGTCGAGCTGGCCGGCCCCGAGTTCGATCAGACCCGGCTGCACTACTACAGCGCGCCGATGAGCCCCGACTGGGCCGGTCCGGTGATGGGGCTCAAGGCGGTGATCAAGCGCTGGGATGATCTCGCCCGCGAGTTCTCGCGGCTGGCCCGGCGCTACGAGTTGCAGGCCAAGGCGGCCGAGGCGCAGGGCCGTCACGTCACGGCGAGCGACGGCTTCTTCGCCGCCTCCGTCATGTACGGAGCCGCGCAGTGGCCGATCTTCGAGAACACCGACCTGAACCTCGCCCTCGAGCGCAAGAAGACGGAGTGCTACGCCGCCTACATCCCGCACGCCGACCATCGCATTGACGCGGTCGAGGTGTCCTTCGGCGAAACCACCGTGCCCGCCCTCTTTCACCTGCCGCCCGGCCATCGGGAGGGCGACCGGCATCCCTGCCTGGTGATGATCAGCGGCATGGATGCGTTCAAGGAGCTGCAGATCAACAGCTCGGCCGATCGCTTCCTGCGGCGCGGTTTCGCCGTGCTCATCCTGGACGGTCCGGGACAGGGGACCAGCCTGACGCGCCGCGTCTGGTACGATCCCGATCGTCAGGGCGCGTTGGGGGTCAGCGCCTTCGAGGCCGCAGCCGCCCGGCCGGAGGTCGACGCCTCGCGCGTCATGATGTGGGGGCTGTCGTTCGGCAGCTTCTGGGCGACGCAGATGGCCGCCGCCGAGCCGCGCTTCGCGGCCTTGGCCGTGATGTACACCAACTTTCAGCCGCGCAACTGGGCCATCTTCCAGATGGCCGCGCCGTCGTTCCGCCAGCGCTTCATGTACATGACGAACGCCGCCGACGAGAACGCGCTGGAGCGGATCATGGACCGCATGGACGTGGCGGAACTCGGCCCCAGGCTTCACATGCCGTGCTTCGTCATGTCGGGCGAGGACGACTCGCTTACCGACGCGGCCTGCACCGTCGAGCACCTGAACCGCGTACCCGGGCCCAAGACGCTGGTGATGTACGCGGGCGAGGAGCACGGCATGGGCGGCTCGCGCTCCTCCCAGCTCGGCACGCCTTTCTTCCCGCTCATCGCCGACTGGCTGGCCGACCGGGCCGCGGGCAAACCGCTGGAGTCGACCTACAACCTCGTGGACACCCTGGGGCAGATGCACTCCGAGCCGTGGGGCGGCGAGCGCGTCCATCAGCACGGCGCCCCGCTCGGCGTTGACCAGCTCTGGTCCGACCACTCACCGGCTGGGGTGAGCTGACGTCCAATCCCGTAGTTCGAAGCTGAGGGGCCGACTCGGGGTGGACAGCGGACGGGCAGGCCATCGTGCTGTAAAGGCCGGCGAGGGTGACGAGTGGGGCCGACATGATCGTGGTGACGGGAGCGAATGGCCGACTGGGACGGGGGGTGGTCGAAGCCCTGCTGAGCGGGACACCGGCGGATCGCATCGTCGCCACCGTCCGTGAACCGGCGAAGGCGAATGATCTCGCTTCTCGCGGCGTGCATGTTCGAGCGACGGACTTTGGCGACGCGGGCAGCTTGTCCGCAGCCTTCGCGGACGCGACGCAGGTGCTGATCGTCTCAGTGAACAAGCTGGGCGCCGAGGCCGTCAAGATGCACCGGGACGCCATCGCGGCGGCGCGCGAGGCAGGCGCTCGGCGGGTGCTCTACACGAGCCACATGGCGGCGCGCTCCGACTCTTCCTTCGCGCCTGCGGTGGACCATTCGGCGACTGAAGCCTTTCTGGCGGACGGCTCCGGCGCGTTCACGGCTTTGCGCCACGGGTTCTACGCCGAGAGCGCCCTGCACATGATCGGCTCCGGCTTCAAGGACGGCGAAATCCGGGCGCCTGAAGACGGCCCGGTCAGTTGGACCGCTCGGGCCGACCTTGCCGAGGCCGATGCGCGTGTGCTCGCCGAGGAGGGTCGCGTCGATGGCGTCTCGCCGCCGCTCACCGCCGCGCAGGCGGTCACGATGTCGGACATCGCGGCGATCGCTTCGGAAGTGACCGGACGTGAGATCAAGCGAGTCACCGTGTCGGATGAGGAGTGGCGGGACGCCAAGATCGAGTCGGGGGTTCCGGCGGCGATGGCGGAGATGTTGTTGGGAACGTGGCGAGCCGCCCGGCGCGGCGACTTCGCAGCCGTGAACCCCACGCTCGAAGCGCTGCTGGGCCGCTCACCTTTGACCATGAGGGACATCCTCGCCGGGGTGCTCGCAGCCTAAGGGGGAGCAACGTCCGACTTGGTCGAGACCGCAAGTCAGCCCCCTGCCGAGAACCGGACGGTCGCGCCCACTCGGCTAACGTCCGGTGTCTGGAGCTACGGTAAGGGCAGCTTCTGGGCGGATTGCGTTGAAAAAGGCCGGCTTGGGGCGGAAGCGGGTGGTGTCGGCGGCTGGCCAAATACGACCTATGGCGGCTCAGGCGGGTACTGCCTGGACCGTCAGCGGGATGAGCTTGGCGAGCTTGCGGAGGTTCTGGGCTGTTGCGGCGAGGAGGAACTCGTCCCTGGCGCCATTCGGACCTCGCAGGCGCAACCGATCAAGTTTGAGGATGCGTTTGAGGTGCGCGAACAGCATCTCGACCTTCTTCCGCTCGCGGCGTGAGGTGAGATAGGCGTCGGTCTTGGCGATATCGCGCGCCATGTCGCGAGCCCTCATGGATGGAGCGCAGGATTTTGCGGGCGGGCGCGTTTGGGGAGCATCGCGGCTTCAGCGAGCAGGCGTCGCAGTCGAACTTGCTGGCGCGGTAGCGCAGCATTCCGTTCTCATCGACCAAGGGCCGCGGTTCGCGATAGGTTTTCTGGCGCTGCCTAAGCTGCTTGCCTGCCGGACAGGTGTAGGCGTCGGCCTTGTGGTCAAACGAGAAGTCGGCCCGCTCAAAGGTCCCATCCTGCCGCTGCGACTTGTCGACGACCGGGATGTGCGGCTCGATCCCGCGCTCATGAACCAGCCAGGCCAAGTTCTCGGCCGAGCCGTAGGCGGTGTCAGCCGCCAACCGCTCGGGCCAGAGACCGAAGCGATCGTGGGTGCGCCCGATCATGGTCCGCGTGGCGCCGACCTCCGCCTGCCTGATGGCGCGGCTCGCCTCGACATCGACGATGACAGCATGATTGAGATCGATCAGGTAATTGGTGGAGTAGGCGAAGAAGGCGGGGCCCTTGAGCGCGCCTGTCCACTGGGCGGCAGGGTCCGACCGCGAGACGAACTTGGGCTTAACCTCGCTGGCCGCGCCCCAGGCCGCATCGTCGAGCGTGTCGAGATATTCCCTTACCGAGCGACGCGTTCTGGCCGCCGCCTCCCAGTCGACGTCTTCAGCGCCGGCGGCCGAGCGCTGCTTGTTGGCGTCCGCCTTGATCAGGCTGGCGTCGGTGGCGAAGCCCTCGCCGCCGACCAGCCCCTCGGCCATGCAGCGCGCGACCGTCGCCTCGAACAGCTGGCGCAGCAGGTCGCTGTCACGAAAACGGCCGTGGCGGTTCTTGGAGAAGGTCGAGTGGTCCGGTACGTCGCCCTCAAGCCCCAGCCGGCAGAACCAGCGATAGGCCAGGTTGAGGTGCACCTCCTCGCACAGCCGCCGTTCAGAACGGACGCCCATGCAGTAGCCGATGAGCAGCATCCGGATCAGAAGCTCGGGATCGATCGATGGCCGGCCCGTCTCGCTATAGAAAGGGCGCAGGTGCTCGCGGATGCCCGACAGGTCCACGAACCGGTCGATCGAGCGCAGCAGGTGGTCCGCCGGCACGTGCCGCTCCAGGCTGAAGCTGTAGAACAGCGACTCTTGTGCGACCGTCCGCTCGCCCATCATCCGCTGCCCCCCGCATCTACGGGAACACTGAATCAGCTCCCCTCAACGACTTCAACCCAGCCTTTTTCAACAAAATCGGGCGCATAGTTGCCGTTCACGAAGGCAAGAGCTGCCTTGAGACCCCTCCCCTACCGGCCAAAGACGTGACGTGACCCCCGTTTCTCATCCAGTCGTAACGAGAGTCCGGCGGTGATTTGAGCTCTGTTGGTGATGGGTTGCAAGAGGCGGGGGCGCGGAGCCATCGGGTAGCGCAGCGACCCCGCCGGCCTTCCCGCAGAGGGCGTCGGCGTAGGCCCGAGGCGTGAGCCAGCCGAGCCTGGAGTGCGGGCGTTCTTCGTTGTAGTCGCGCCGCCAGTCCTCGAGTACCGCGCGGGCGTGTGGCAAAGAGCGGAACAGCGTCTCGTTCAGCAGCTCGTCGCGCAGCCGACCGTTGAAGCTCTCGTTGTAGCCGTTCTGCTGGGGTTTGCCGGGCGCGATGTAGTGCCAGCCGACCTTCGTCTGATCGGCCCAGCTCAGGATTGCGTTCGACGTCAGCTCAGTGCCGTTGTCGCTGACGACGGTCGTTGGCCGTCCCCGCCAACGTATGATGGCATCGAGCTCACGGGCGACCCGCAGGCCGGAGATCGAGGTGTCCGCCACCAGCGCCAGGCATTCGCGTGTGCAGTTGTCGACCACGGTCAGGATGCGGAACCGTCGACCGTCGGTCATCTGGTCGGAGACGAAGTCCAAGCTCCAGCGCTGGTTTGCCGCCAGCGCCACTTCGATGGGCCGTCGCGTTCCCATGGCCCGCTTGCGCCCGCCCCGCCGACGCACCGTCAGCTTCTCCTCACGATACAGGCGCTGGACACGCTTACTGTTCACCGCATGGCCTTCGCGCCGGAGCAGGACGTGCAGCCGCCGGTAGCCGAACCGCCGTCGCTCGGCGGCAAGCGCCTTCAGCCGGTCGCGCAACTCCGTGTCGTCAGGCTTGCTCGCTTGGTAGCGGACGCTGGCCCGATCCACGCCCAGAACCCGGCACGCCCGCCGCTCGCTCATCTCGTAGGCGGACTGCAGGTGCGCCGCAGCCTCCCGATGCGCAGCGGGCGTCACCACTTTTTTCCAAGCAGGTCCTTCAGCGCGGCGTTGTCCAACATGGCGTCAGCCAACAGCCGCTTGAGCCGGCCGTTCTCATCCTCCAGCGTCCTCAGCTTGCGGGCTTCCGACACGTCCATGCCGCCGAACTTGGCCTTCCACTTGTAGAAGGTGGGCGAGCTGACCCCGTGCTTCCTGCACAGCTCCTTCACCGCGATCTCGCTCTCCTGCTCGCGAAGGATGCCGATGATCTGCTCTTCGCTGAACCTTGACTGCTTCATCCGTCCGTCCCTTCGCTGGGCCGGACTCTACGTTCAAATGGCTGAGTTTCAGGGGGTCACGTCAGACGTTGTAAACTTGTCTTGAGATTGCAGTTTGGCGTCTAAGCTACTCTTATCGGAAGCCGGGAGAGTCTCCTGGAGGGAATATAGAGGTTTGTCGAGTCTGCCTCGAAGGTGGTTATGCGAATTGGGCTCACCTCGCGTTGGGTATGACGGTTAGTTCGGAAAGCGGCTCAGCAGAGAGTCAAGTGCGCCCAACGCCCAGCTCCGATGTTGACTGTCGTCGTGCTTATTGTTGACGTCGAAACCGAGGGCTGCGGCAGTGTGCCATCTTACCTGGGCGACCTTCTCTTGGGCGTAGCCGTCGTGTCCCAGTTCGTCCGCGATGTGGGCGCGAAGATCATCGGTAAGTTCACGCATTGCCGCGAAGAGTGCGCAACGCTCGGCTAGTGAGAGCTCGTGCGGCCGGGATGCCGAGATAATCTGCTGGAGCTGGCCGGTGGCGACGTTCGGGTCGTTCATAGTCTCGTGCCTCTCGCCGACTTCATCAGCCAGCGTTTAGGTTGTAGCGCGCCGGTGCCGGCTCGGCGTTGGCTCACCTGAGCCGTCCGGCGAATTTCTCGATCGCCGTCACTGCGTCCTGGAACGAAGGCTTCTCGCCATAGACCATGCCGGCCATGAGCTTATCGAAGTCGCTCCGCACCGCCTTGTCCTTGGCCATCCGGGCGACGGTCCGGTGGGTCTCGCCGAAGGGGTCAGCTTTGTAGGCGTCGTAGCCGCGCTCCACGTCGGCCTGGATGCTCTCCCTCGCCAGGACCGCGCAGTCGTCGCCGTCGTAGCGGCCATCCAGCCGAGTCAGATCGTAGAGATGGCGGACAAGCGTCTCGTCGGGCTTCCCACCGGCGAACACCTCGCCGGTGCGCCGCGTCAGCGCCACGAACTTCTCGGCCGCGGTCTCTTCCAGGGCGACGCACGGTATGCCGACCACCTCCGGCTCGCGTTTGACCGCCTCGGCGCAGAACGAGGTCACCGGCAGAATGACCGGGGGCCGCCGCACCGGGAAGGCGGCGACCTCGATCTTGATCTCGGGACGCAGCACGCCCTCCCCTGCCATGATGGGGTCGTAAGGCAGGTCGTAGCGGACGTAACGGTCGCTCTGCTTGACGATCACGTGGCCGTGGACCGCGAAGCCTCGGATGGCGAGGCGCTCGGAGATTTCGCTCCGAATACGCTGGAGGGCGCCTCGGCTGGTCGCCTTGTCGCCCACCACGCGTAGGTCGATGTCCTCGGACATGCGGGAGAGCAGCCCGTAGGCGCGGCCGAGCGACGTGCCACCGCCAAAGACAAGGGTCAGGCCGTCGCTGGCGGCGCCCGAAATCGCCGCCAGCGCTTGAACCACGTGCCAGTCCTTCTCCACAAGGGTGGGCGACGGGAGGTTGAAGAACTCCTGGACTTCGAGAAGCGTGGTTCGGTCAGGTCTACCGTTCAATCCGCAACTCCGTCCGGCCGTCGGAGAGCCGGCGATTGAAGCGGCGTTTGACCTTCACGGTCGCGGTCACCGGAATCTGGGTCGAGCGGCCCTCGTTGTAGGCACACTCGCTTGAGCTCGGCTCCCACGGCACACCGAGCTTGGTCAAAGCTTGGCGCGCCGCACTCGAAAAACCGTTGTCGCTGTTGACCATCATCCGGCCGGTCAGCCGGGACCGAAGGGCCTTCGCGTAGACGCCGTAACCCAGCTTCATCAGCTCGCCGTCCTTGACCAGGCTGCGCAGCGCGCGCAGCACTTGGTCCTCGCCGCCGAGGTCGCGAAACTCCTTGGGCAGAAAGGCGTCGGTGCGCGCGCGCGCGATCCGGTAATGGACTTTTTGCTTAAGCGTCCGAGCAGTGGCCATGGCCGCACCTTGATGCAAGAACCCGACGCAGAGCATATGCAAAAACCCGACATTTTTCAAGTCGAAGGTGCCCCCTGAACCGAGGCCTACGACTGGCGCTTCACATCCGCCATGCAGCTGGCCCAGGCGAGCCCCAATTCATCCATTGTAACGCCCGCCACGATCTCGTGGTTGTGGCGATGGCGCGCTCTATCAAAGCGCCTTAGAACGGCTTGCTCCATCCGGAACGCGGCCATGGCGGTCGGCCAGAGGTGCTTCATGCCGGAGCCGTAAGTCAGCCCGCCGAGCCCCGGCATCGCGGCGTGATTGAACGTCCGCATCCGCGCCTCCCAGTTGAACGCCCACCCGATCTTGTAACCGAGGTGCGCGGGCGCTCTGGTGCCCGGACCTGGCGCGGTCAGCGCTAGGGCGTAGGTGAAGGCCGGCGCCCGCCGCATGTGCATCGTGCCCCGACGAGTCGTGGTCGGCGGCGGCGAGGCGCGCCGGCGTGCGACATCGTCCCCCTCAATCCGGGCGGTCGCTTCAATCGATTGAGCGAGCAGGGACGAGGTGCGCGGCAGGGCGAGCACCCGCGCGGCCTCCTCCGGGGTCAACGGTACGATGCCTTGTGCGGAATCCATCGCGAACGAGCGGTTGCTGATGTCGGCGAGCTTTACGCGGGGCTCGTCGAACCGCCAGGCTGCCCGGTTCAACAGGCCGAACGGCCACTTGTATTCGCCCCGCTCGTTGAAGTCCTCCTTGCGATCGGCCTTCAGGTAGTCCAGCGCCATTACCGGCTGGGTCGTGGGCTCCATCATGCCAAGAAACTTGTTCCGCTCGTCGTCCTGGGTCTCGGCTCCCATGGTCCCCACCAGCACGACGGTGTCGCCCTGTTGAAGCTGAGAGCGGGCGCGCCGGCGCCAACCTTCCGTTGAGAACTGCAGCGGCCCCACGGGGTCGCCGAAGCCCCAGACCTTGGTCATCCACACCGTCATAAACTAGGCCTTCGTTGACGTCCGCTTCGATTCTGGCTCGAAGAAGATGGAGAAGAACGACCGCTGTGACTTTAGCTTGATCGTGTCACCAACGCCGATCGTGTTGACCTTTCGGCGGCGTCCGCCCCCTTCAGTGAAGACCTCAAGCTCCTCGCTCTCGATCATCGCAGTATGGATGTCGTCCTTGTGGGCGGGCGTGGCGTTGTAAGCAGCCTCGTAGAATTCGGCCACGTCCATGACGTCTCCAGACTCGGCGACCAGACGCGGAATGTCCTCGAGCAACTGGTCCCTGGCCTTCGCCCGGTCACTGCCTTCGAAAAGATAAAGCGCGCCCTCGTCATGCGACGGGTTATAGGCCAACATGTTCAGCCCCGAGCGACCGAAGTGTGCCTGAGTGCCATTGCCGTGAAGGACGTCGTTGTAGACTTGGCGGGCTCGATAGTTGTTCGCGAAGTGGATCAGCCAGTACCGCCAGCCGTCCGGGTTGGTGATGGAGAAAGGGCTCACGAAGCGCGCCGCGCCCCTAAACGTCTCGAAAACCAAACGCTCGGCCGTGCCGAGCCACGCGGCGTTGCTGATAGAGCCGTCGCCGACCTGGAACTCGTCCGGCGCGATCCCGAGGCTTCGTACCTGGGAGGCCATCAGCTTCGGGTTGGTGCGACTGAGGTAGGTGAGCAGGCTCTGGATCGCGAAGGTGTAGAAGACCTCGGCTGAGGGCGTCGACGCCATGATGTCGATCAGGGTGGCGGTCTCGACCTTCGAATGACCACACTGGTCGAGGTTGAACAGCACCGTCCGATACCGGCCCCGTGCGATCATCTCCTTGATCGCTGGATAGGACGCCTCGAAGCTATCGCTCATGTAGCAGACGTTCAGGTGGAGTTTAGGCGAAGTTTCCTTAGCTGCGGCTAGGACCGGTGCAGCATAGCGCTTCAACACTTCTGTGACGTCATCCAGGGCGTCGTTGAAGATCAGAAGGCACTCCACCTCGAGGATGTTGGTCAGGCCCTGCGCCGCGCGTCGTAAGTTCACCTCGTCGACCGCGCGCCGTAGCTCCTCGATGAAGATGATAGGCGATCCCGCCGTTCCGCAGGCGTAGCGGCCGCCGCCGGAGAAGCCATCCACGACGGCCAACCGAAATCTGGTCTGCGCTGGGTTAGCGCAGCGCACCATCAGGTACTCGTGGAAATACTCGCGCAGTATCTTGTGCTTGCGCCGCGAGTGATCGTCGAGCTGGGCCCCGTCGGCCCAGGTGTACAGTTTGGCTACCAAGGCGCAGCTCCGCTGGATCGGGGCGTGTCAGGGGGCGGCGAACGCCGGCATTTCGTCCCAAATGCGACCACGATACTCCCGACCGTTCGCCTTCTTGGAGCGGCGCTTGTTGTCCTTGCCCCACGTGCCCCACTGTTTGAAGAAGAAGGCGCAACTATACGCTGAACATTGCTCGTAAATCTCGTCAATCCAATCTTCGCGGATGGGCCGGGCGGATTTGCCGCTCTCCCCGCCCACGATCGCCCAATGGATATCGGTGAGGTCGACGGCTCCGACGGCCGCGATTAGGGGCTCGAAGGAGATGAACCGAATCGCGGCGGGCGCCCGCCTAAGATGGTCGATGCGCGTCGTCACGTGCGCGTCCTCGACGCTCGTCCCCAACCACACGTTCGAAAGCACTTCGCCGATCTGATTAGCGACGACGTCCGCCATCCGGTCCGGCCGCTTCGTCAAGATCTGGTAGTTGTGATGCGGTGTGGCTTTCATGATCGACCACACCTTGGCGATGAAGGCGTCACTGACCTCCTCATGGAAAAGGTCGCTCATCGAATTGACGAAGATTTTTCGCGGCTTCTTCCAGCTCTTCGGTATTTCCAAGGAAGCCGGGTCCTCCCGGACGACACCCGTCCAGATCGTGCGCTGTCCGCTCCGGCGGGTCAGCCCGTCGTATTTGGCCACCCCCATCGCCTCCAGCCGACGGGCCATCTCCATGGCGTAGCAATGAGTGCAGCCAGCTGTGATGATGCTGCACCCTGCGACGGGGTTCCAGGTGGCGTCGGTCCACTCGATATGCGTCTCGGCCATGGCGTCCCTCCCCTGGTCCCAATCAGGAGGCCTGCGTCCCTCCGCTATCGACGCGCGCCGCGCGGGCGACCGCCTCCAAGCCTTGGTAGCTCATCTTTCGTTTACCACAGCCTAAAGGCTTTGGAGGGCCAAGCGACGCCCTCATCAGGCCGTGACGTCTCGGGCGAGGTAGAGCGCGCGCCCGCCGATAGGCTTCTCCACCAGAGGCGCGGCGCTCGCCATGCGCGTTCGCTCTCGGCGGCGCTTCCCCGAGCGGGACGCTCGGTCGCTGATGATCTCGATCGCCTCTCGAATGACATAGAGACCGATCCCGGCCCCCACGATCAGGTCGAGGTAACGAATCCCCGTGAAGAGGACCAGTATGCCGGAGCTCATGACAGGGAGGTTCGCCACCACATCGACGCGGGTGAATAGCCAGGCCCCCGCAGATGGACCTCGCCGCGCCTGTAGCGGCCAAGCATGTGGAGCACACTGGCGTTCACGATCAGTGAAAGGCTGGCTACGCCGATGATGAGGCCGCTTTCCGGTGCGCTGCCGGTGAGCAAGCGGCGCACCACGTCCGCGAGCACGAGGGCTCCGAGTCCAAGAAGTATCGCCCCGCTGACCAGGCTTGCACGCGCTTTGAACAGAGGTCCGCGGTCGATGGCGGCCAGCGCTATGGCGTAGGCGATTGCGTCGGCCAGCATGTCCAGGGCGTCGGCCAGAAGCCCGCTCGCCTGGGCGATCAGCCCTGCCGCCAGCCCGATCGCGGACATGGCTGGGTTGAGGCCAAGCGCACATCCAGAACCTGCCTCTGAGCCCGGGTCTCCGTCCCGGCGGCACGGCATCCACATCCCTCGGCCATCGTCAGCCGCCCCCCAACGCGCCGGCGATCCCGGCATAGACTCCGAAGCCGGCGGTGATGAACACGACCGACCCGACCACCCAGCGGTAGACGGCCCCTAGCCTGTACGGTTGAGGGAGAGCCTTGAGCGCCAGGAGATAGAGGAAACCCAGCACGATCGGCAGCAGAAGCGCGTTCATGACCTCCACCGCGACCGAAAGCTTCACCAGGTTGATTCCCGTGGCGACGAGCACGCCTCCCGCGATCAGGCATACCGAAAAGATACCATAGAACCAGGGCGCCTCGCGAGGATGATGCTCCAGCGACCGCTTGTACCCCGCGACCGCGCCCACCCCCCACGCTGCGGTGAGGCAGACCACGATGGTGGCCACCAGGGCGGCGCCCGCCATGCCGGCGGCGAACACCACCCGTCCGACACCATCGCCGAGGAACGAGATCAGGGCGTGGGCGATCTCCGGCACGTCCTGCAGCGACGTGTCGGGCCGCGTGCGTCCGACCGTGGCGGCGACGGCGACCAGAACCGAGGCCATGATGAGCTGCGTGACCACGGCGCCCACAGCGGTATCCCAGCGCGCGATATTCAGATCGGCGGGTCCAAGCCCTTTGTCGAGCACAGCAGACTGCTGGTAGAAAATCATCCACGGCATGATGACGGCGCCTAAATTCGCGGCGACAAGATAGAGATATTTGGGATCAGCCAGCGGGACTTGGCCAATCTGCCGCGATACCGCCGCCGCATCAGGATGGGCGCTCAAGGCGACGGCGACGAAGGCCAGCTCGAAGAGTCCGAGCACAATGGCGATCCGCTCGACCGAGCGGTAGCTTCCTGTCCAGACCAGCACGAGCAGCAGGGCCACGATGATGGCGACCATCAGCGGGGGCGGCACGCCGAACAGCGAGGCAATGCCGGCCAAGCCGGAGAGCTGGGTCACGATCGCGCCGACACAGGCCAGCATGAGCGTGCCGACGGAGAACCATGCCCATCCTCGCCCAAAGGTCTCGCGGATTAGCTCGCCATGCCCCCGTCCCGTGACTAGGCCAAGGCGCAGGGTGAGTTCTTGGACGATGAACAGGATCGGAATCAGCAGGAGTTGGAGCGCTAGAAGCTTGTAACCCCACTGCGCCCCACTTTGCGCCGCCGTGATGATGCTGCCCGCGTCCGTGTCGGCGAGCATGACGAGGATGCCCGGCCCGAGGGCAGCGAGGATGCGGGCGCGCCGCGGGATGGAGATTGTGGCCACGACCAATGGGCGCCCGCAAAGACGCGAACGATTATCAGACGCAGGTGCAGCGGTCTATCAGTGCTCGGTAGCGGTATCCCTCAGGCGGCGTTGAGGCCGACGTCTCCACTCATGTCGATGACGGTCAGGATCGATCTTCCTCCTCCTCTCCATCAAGGGACCTTCAGACGACCTGCGCTCCGGAGAAGCACAGGTCGACGAACTCCATCACCGGCTTTTCAATGAGGTGACCTCAGCTCCGGTCCCAGAAACGCGAACGCCGAACTCAACGGTCTGCCCGACCTTGGCGGCCCGCATGACGGCAGGCGTACTCGCTTTGAAAGCCATGGTCATGGCCGGCCAGCCAACGGCTGGAATGGGCCCGTGCTGAATGGTCACCGTTCCAGCTTTCGGATCGACCTCTTTGACGACGCCGAAGCCCACGCCGATCTTTGCGGCCGACTTCGAGGGCATGGCCATACCCCTCATCTTCGGCTGCGCCCATGCCGGCGTGAAGGCCGTCACAGTGACGGCGGCAGCCAAGGCGGTGAAAGTCAGCTTGCTCATGGAAAAATCTCCTTTTCGATTTGGTTGGATCGAGACAGGCCGGTGCGACGAGGCCGTCGGAGCAGTAGAAATGCGGCCGGGACCACGAGCATCGACAACAGCGGGGCGGTCAGCATCCCGCCGATCATCGGTGCGGCGATCCTGCTCATGATCTCCGAGCCCGTTCCGTGGCCCACCAGGATCGGGAACAAGCCGGCAAGGATCACGGCGACCGTCATCGCCTTCGGCCGCACCCGCAGGAGAGCGCCCTCCCGCACGGCGCCTTCAACCGCTTCGGTTGAAGGGTTCGGGCCGCGCTCGGCAAGCGCGGTCTTGAGATAGATCAGCATGACCACGCCGAACTCGGCCGAAACGCCCGCCAGCGCGATGAACCCGACGCCAGTGGCGACCGATTGATGAAAGCCGAGCAGATAGAGAATCCAGAAGCCGCCCGTCAGGGCGAACGGCAAGGTTCCCATGATCAGCGCCGCCTCATCGAAGCGGCCGAACGTCACGTAGAGCAGGATGAAGATGATCATCAGCGTGGCGGGAACGACGATTTTCAGCCGCTCGACGGCATGTTGCAGATACTCGTACTGGCCGGAATAGCTCAGGCTGGCACCAGGGGAGAGGCGGACCTTCTGGGCTACAGCGTGCTGGAGATCGGTCACGACCGAGGCCAGATCGCGCCCGTGCGTATCGATATAGACCCAGGTGGTGGGGAGGCCGTTCTCGCTCTTGAGCATGGGCGGCCCATCAGTGATCTGGAGAGTGGCGACACTGCCCAGGGTGATCTGCTGGCCGCCCGGCGTCACGATGGGCAGGTTGCGCAGGCCTTCCAGGCTGTCACGAAGCTCTCTCGGGTAGCGGACGTTGATCGGATAGCGAGCGAGGCCTTCGACGGTCTGGCCGACTTCCTCCCCGCCGATCGCTCCTGAAACCGTGCTTTGGACATCGGCGATGTTGAGGCCGAAGCGGTCGGCGGCGGCCCGGTCAATGGTCACGTCGATATAGTGGCCGCCGGTGAGGCGGTCCGCCAGGGCGGAGCTGACACCGGGAACGGCCTTGGCCACCGTCGCGACGTCTTGGGCGATGCGGTCGATATCGGCCAGGTTTTCGCCGGAGACCTTCACCCCGATCGGGCTCTTGATGCCGGTGGCGAGCATGTCGATGCGGTTGCGGATCGGCGGCACCCAGACGTTGGCTAGGCCTGGGACTTGCACCGCGTGATCGAGTGCGGCGGTGAGCTTCTCGGGCGTCATGCCGCCGCGCCATTGCGAACGGGGCTTGAATTGGATCACCGTCTCGAACATTTCGAGCGGCGCCGGGTCTGTCGCCGTCTCGGCCCGGCCGGCCTTGCCGAACACGCTCTCGACCTCCGGCACGGTCTTGATCATTCGATCCGTTTGCTGGAGCAACTCGGACGCCTTGGCCACCGAGAGGCCAGGCAGCGCCGAGGGCATGTAAAGCAGGTCGCCCTCGTCCAGCGGCGGCATGAACTCGCCGCCCAGGTGGGTCGCCGGCCAGGCGGTCGTCAGGAACAGCAGCGCCGCCAGCACCAGGGTCGTTCGGGGGCGGCGCATGACCCAGCCCAGCGCCGGCCTGTAGAGAGCGGTGAGCCCCCTATTGATCGGGTTGGCGCTCTCCGAGGGGATGCGGCCTCGGATCAGGTAACCCATCAGGACTGGAATCAACGTCACCGACAGGATCGCCGCCCCGGCCATGGCGTAGCTCTTGGTCAAAGCCAGCGGCCTGAACAGCCGGCCTTCCTGCGCTTGCAGGGTGAAGATCGGGATGAACGACAGGGTGATGATGAGCAGACTGAAGAACAGCGCTGGCCCGACCTCGACGGCCGCGTCGGTGACGACGAGCCAGCGCGCCTCACCTACCAATCGCTGGCCGGGGCGGGCATGGTCCCACTGTTCGAGCCGCTTATGGGCGTTCTCGATCATCACCACGGCGGCGTCCACCATGGCGCCGATGGCGATGGCGACGCCGCCCAGTGACATGATGTTGGCGCTGACGCCCTGAAGCTGCATCACGATTAGCGCCGCCATCACCCCAAGCGGCAAGGTGAGGATGGCCACGAGCGCTGAGCGGACGTGCCAGAGGAAGAGGGCGCAGACGAGCGCCACAACGATGAATTCCTCGATCAGCTTCTCGGTAAGATTGCTCACCGCCTGGTCGATCAGGCTGGAGCGGTCGTAGGTCGGGACGATCTCCACCCCCGGTGGCAGGCTCGCCTTGAGCGTCTGCAACCGGGCCTTGACGGCCGCGATCGTACTCCGGGCGTTCTCGCCGGAGCGCAGGATGATCACCCCGCCCGCGACCTCGCCCTGACCGTTCAGCTCCGCCACGCCACGTCGGATCTCCGGCCCGACCTGAACGGTCGCGACATCGCCGATGCGGATCGGCACGCCGCCCGCCGTCGTCTTGACGGGTACGGCGCGGAAGTCATCGAGCGTCTTCAGATAGCCGCCGGCGCGGACCATGTATTCGGCCTCGCCGAGTTCCAGGACCGATCCCCCGGTCTCCGCATTGGCCTGCTTCAGCGCGGCGACAACCTGTTGCTGGGTGACGCCGAGCGCGGCCAGTTTCACCGGATCGAGGATGACCTGGTACTCGCGCACCATGCCGCCGATGGACGCCACTTCTGCGACGCCCGGCACCGTCTTCAGCTCATAGCGCAAGAACCAGTCTTGCAAGCTGCGAAGCTGGCTCAGGTCATGGCGTCCCGATCGATCGACGAGGGCGTATTCGTAAATCCAGCCTACGCCGGTGGCGTCGGGTCCGAGCGCCGGGTGCGCCGTCTCCGGCAGGCGCGATTGGACCTGTGAGAGGTACTCCAGCACCCGCGAGCGCGCCCAATAGAGGTCGGTGACCTCCTTGAAGATGATGTAGACGTAGCTATCGCCGAAGAAGGAGTATCCACGCACGGTTTGCGCGCCCGGCACCGAAAGCATGGTGGTGGCTAGGGGGTAGGTGACCTGATCCTCCACGATCCGAGGCGCTTGGCCTGGATAGGGTGTGCGGATGATCACTTGCGTGTCGGAAAGGTCCGGCAGCGCATCGACGGCGGTGTTTCGCACCGCCAACACGCCGGCCGCCAGCAAAACGAGCGCGCCTAGTATGACGAAAAAGCGATTGGCGACCGACCAGCGGATGAGGCGGGCGATCATCGGGCGCCCCCGACAGGCGCGAGGGTCCGAAGGGTCGGCCCTTGGGCCGGCTGATCAAAGCCGAACCGGACCTGATCTCCGGTCTTCACGCCTTTGACGAGGCTTGGATCGACCACATGAAACGTCATGGTCATCGCTGGCCAGCCGAGCGCCGGCACAGGCTGATGGGACAGCGTGATGGCGGTCGGCGATACGCTCTCGACCCGGCCTTGGGTCTGATAAAGCCCGGCCGGCGCTCGCATGGCGGCGGTCGGCTCAGGCGGCTGCATCGCCGTCATTGCGCCCGCTGTTAGCGTTTGGTCGATCGGACGAACCGCGATACCCGCCAGGCTGGCTTCGGAATCCAGCAAGAATTGTCCGGAGGCCACGACTCGCTCGCCTTCTTGAAGGCCGGCCAGGATTTCAGTCTGGCCATCGGCCTCACGCCCGGCGCGGACCTCGGCGGGCTGGAAGCGCCCGCCGGCCTTCGCCAACATGACCAAGGTGCGGCGTCCGGTCGTAATGATCGCCTCGGAAGGCACCAGAAGTGCGTTCTGGCCACCGCTGGCGAAGGCGACGGTGGCGAACATGCCCGGCCTTAGCCGCTCGCCGGGATTTGGAAGTTCGATCCTGGCTTGCAGGGTTCGACTGTCGCCAGCGACCAGCGGCAGCACCGCCTGAACATGTCCGGAGAAGGTTTCGCCTGGATAAGCGGTCAGGGTGACCGAAACCCCCTGCCCTTCTCGCACGAGGCCCGCCTGCGTCTCCGGGACGGCGGCGGTGACCCACACCGAGGATAGGCTGTTCACCTCGGCCAGGCTCTGCCCCATGGCGACCGTCATCCCTGGTCGCACGTCCAGCTTCTGGATCACGCCGCCGATGGGCGTGGAAATGGTGATGATCGGGCGGGGCCGTCCGCCCCTTTCGAGGGTGTGGATCAGCCCGTCCGACATGCCGAGCAGCCGCAATCGCTCGCGGGCCGCCGAGATCAGCCCGGCGTCGCCGGTCCTTTGGACAGCCAGGAACTCATCTTGGGCGCCGCCCCACTCAGGGACCAGTAGATCGGCGATCGGCGCGCCCGCCCGCACCACGTCGCCCGGCGCCAGCTGATAGACCCGTTGGACGAAGCCGGCCGCGCGAGGCTGGACGATGGCGATGTTGCGTTCGTTGAAATCGACAGTTCCGGTCGTGATGACGGCGCTGGCCAGCATTCCGCGCGTCGCCACAGCGGTACGGATTCCCAGACTTTGGATCGCCGCCGGATCGACTTGGACGCCCGGCGTTGCGCCGGCGTCGCTTCCTCCAGAGTCGGCCATCTTCGGCACGAGCTGCATGTCCATGAACGGCGACTTGCCGGGATGGTCGAAATGCTGCTCAGGGCGCATCGGATCGTACCAGTAGAGCGCCTTTCCGCCCGGCGCGACCGCGTTGGGCATCGGCGCTTTCGCTGGCGTTTGCCAACGCCCGAGCGCGTAGCCGGTTAGGCCGAGAGCCGTGGCGACTCCAGCGAGGATGAGCGTGGTGCGCGTGGGTGGCCGGGTCATTGATCCGCTCCAAAGGTAAGGGTCAGATCGATGACGTGCTGGGCCGTTTCCGCCTCTCGATCCAAGACGATGAGTTCGGCTTCGACCTCATCGCGGCGCGCAGCGAGGACGTCGGAAAGACTGGCGGTTCGGCCGCGATAGCTGGCCGCCTCCAGGTCAGCGCGATGCTGCGCCAGCGGCAACAGGGTCTCGCGGGCGCGTGCAAGCTGGGCGTGGTGCAGGACGTGCTCGGCAAGTTGGCCTTCAAGATCGGCCTGAAGCTCGCGCCGCGTGGCCTCCCGTTCCACGAGGGCGCTGTTCACCTGTGCCAGTCGGGCGGCGATCTCCGGGTCCTGGCGTGTTTTGGCGAAGATCGGCAGGCTGAAGGTCACGCCTCCCGAAATGTAGTCGCCGAAGCGCGGGTCGCGGTGATCGTATTGGACGTGGTAGCCCCAATCCGACTGCTTCTCCGCCTTGGCCTCCTGGGCGGTCGCTTGCGCCTGTTCGATCTTGGCCGATGCCACCTGCATGGCCGGCAGCTCGTCCAGGTGAGCCCGCAGGCTCACGGTATCGACGTCCAAGCTCGGCGGCGGTCCGCTGGGCTCGGCGGCAGCGGCGCCTTCGATCCACCGTCCAAGCGCCGCGCGGGCCTCCAGCACTTGCGCCCTCAACACATCGCGTCGGTCGGCGAGGGAAGCCAGAAGCTGATCGGGCTCAAGCGCCATCGCGGGCCGGGCATTCCCGGACGCCAGACGCGCCGGCGCCGTCTCGCGTTCGATCGTCAATTCGTGCTGGAGCTTGTCGAGCGCGGCCAATTTGCGCTCCGCATAATAGAGGCGCACCCAGGCTTCGCCTGCGCCAACTTCCGCCTTACGCTGCTCGACGGAGAGACCCGATGTGGCGACGCCGACGTTTGCCTGGGCCTGCTCGACGCGGGCGCGGCGCTTGGCGCGGCTCGGCACATCTTGGGAGAACCCGAATGACAACATGCTGAAGTTGTCGCGATCCGGGCGGCCAGCCAGGGGGCCGGAAATCGGGAAATCGGTGACGCCGACCGAAGCCTTTGGATCGGGCAATTCTCCGGACGGAATGACGGCGGATCGTGCGGCGTCGATCTGCAAGGTTTGGGCGGCCACGTTTGGTGACGACGCGCGCGCCCGGCTCAAAACGTCAGCCAGAGTCAGAGGTTCGGCGTGTGCGACGCCCGCGAACAAGGTCGCGGTCGCCAGAATGGAGAGGGAGCGCATCGGCACTCATCCTTAGAGAAGGGCAAAGGGGGATTTGGAGCGCGCCGCGCGATGGCCTCAGCCCGTCAGGGACGGGAAGGGCGCACGGCTATGGCGGCATGCTCAGAGACGCGGCAAAGAGCCGTCGTCGTTACGCGATGCGCTTTGGAGGTCGTTTCAGGCCGCGCGGCTCGAAGGAGCGGGCGGATACTTGGGTCGCGGCGGTCATCACGACAGGCGCGAAGTTCAAGGAGCGGGAGAAGATCGCCGGCGTGCTCGCCACTGCAACCGCGCCAAGAGCGGCGCACATCTGCGCACAGCTCTTGCTAGCTTGATTCTGCTTTGAACTCGGATCACAGCACGGCGAAGTGCTTGCCCTCTTTGCCGCTGCGTTCATCGAAGGCATATCGGGCACGTTCGCGCAGGGACTTTGTTGAGGCGCCACGCCCAAGCAGTCCGCCCGCGCCGCTGCCATCGCGGGGCTGGTTAGCAAGGCCAAGACAGCCAAAAAGGCGAGCAAAAAGCGAACCACGAACCTCTTTAGCAAACTCGGCTGTGGGCGTCACTTCCTCCGGAGCTGTATCGGAGGATTAGGGGTTAGGGACTTCCCCATCTTCCTTTGTGAAGGTTTCCGGCCTTTGATCCAGCACCGTCCGCCTTAGCCCGGCGTCGCTCTCCAGAATGTCATGAGCAGGCCGCCTGCGAGGATCAACCCTCCGCCGAGGATGATCGGAAGACTTGGTTGGACCTTGAAGACGGTCGCGTTGATGATCTGGGCGGCAAGAAAAAACAAGGTGACATACACGCCGAGCAGCCGGCCGAAATCCCAGGGCGGCGCGTTCACCACCACCCCATAAGCTGTGAGCACAAAACCGCCTAGACAGATTACGCCGATGCGTTGGGGAATGGCCTGGCTGTGGAGGCCGCCGCGAACAATGGCGTCGCCCCCTGCTTCGAGGAGGGCGGCAGCGGCGAGGATCAGGAAGGCAATGAGGTTGGACATCTTTTCAACCGGCTTTGTTGGACCATCGGCAAGATACCGCAAGCCAGTACGCTTCGCTCAAGGCTCTTGGGATATACGGACCACTTCGCCGTCCTCTTTGGTGAACGCGGCGGGTTGTTCGTCGAGCAACGTCAGCACGACTTCAGATGGGCGACAGAGCTTTACACCGAGCGGCGTCGCCACGACGGGCCGGTTCACAAGGATGGGGTGCGCCAGCATGGCGTCGATGATCGCCGCGTCCGTCGTCCCTTCGCCCAGCAAGCCCAATTCGGCGGCGGGCGTTCCTTTCTCGCGCATGAGCTCCCGCGCCGTCATGCCAAGGTCCCGAAGCAGGGCTTCGATCAGCTCGCGGGACCAACCCGTCTTCAGATACTCCACCACGAGCGGTTCGCAGCCGGCCGCTCGGATCATCGCCAAGGTGTTGCGCGATGTTCCACAGTCGGGGTTGTGGTAGATCGTGACAGGGAAAGCGTCGGCCATCTCAGCAGGTCCGTCAGACTAGGGTGAGGCGCAGCGCCAAGGCGGCGAGCGTCACGAGAAGGATGGGGGTGGTCAGCAGCACGCCCACGCGGAAGTAATAACCCCACCCGATCCGCACGCCCTTTTGCGCCAGGACATGGAGCCAGAGCAGGGTGGCCAGAGATCCTATAGGCGTGAACTTCGGCCCGAGGTCGCAGCCGATCACGTTGGCGTAGACCATGGCCTCACGGATCGCCGGCGCGACATGGGCGCCCTGGATGCCGAGTGAACCAACTAGCACGGTCGGCATGTTGTTCATGATCGAGGAGAGCACGGCTGTGGTGATCCCGACCCCGAAGGTCGCGCGCCAGACCCCGCCTCGGCCGAACCCCTCGAACAGGCCGGAGAGATAGGCGGTCAGCCCGGCGTTCCGCAGTCCGAAGACGACTAGGTACATGCCGAGCGAGAAGATCACGACCTGCCAGGGCGCTTCGCGCAGGACCGCCACGGGGCTGACCAAGCGGCCGCGCGCGGCGACCAGCAGCAGGACCATAGCACCGGCCGTCGCGACGGCGCTCACCGGAACACCGAGCGGTTGCAGAGCGAAAAACCCGATCAGCAGCGCCGCCAAGACGATCCAGCCGGTGATGAACACGCCACGGTCACGGATTGCTTCGTTCGGCAGTTTGAGGCCGGCCAGGTCGTAGGTGGCCGGGATTTCGCGACCGAAGCGCAGAAGCAGCACCGCCAGGGTGGCGATGATGGTGGCGAGGGTCACCGGGATCATCACCAGGGCGTAGCCGCCAAAGGCGAGCTTGAAGAAGTCAGCCGAGACGATGTTGACGAGATTGGAGACGACGAGCGGGGTGGACGCCGTGTCGGCGATGAAGCCCGCCGCCATGGCGAAGGCGAGCGTCGCCTTGGCGCTGTATTTCAGTTCCACCAGCATGGCGATGACGATGGGCGTCAGGATCAGGGCGGCCCCGTCGTTGGCGAAGATCGAGGCCACGGCGGCGCCCAGAAGCACGATCAGGGCGAACAGCAGCTTGCCCCGGCCGCCGCCCCAGCGGGCGACGTGCAGGGCCGCCCACTCGAAGAAGCCCGCCCGGTCCAAGAGCAGGCTGATGATGATCACCGCGACGAACGCGGCCGTGGCGTTCCAGACGATGCCCCAGACGGTCGGAATGTCGCCGAGGTGAACCACCCCGGCCAGGAGCGCCAGGACCGCTCCAATCATGGCGCCCCAGCCGATTTTTAGCCCCTTGGGCTGGACGATGACGAGCACGAGCGTCAGGACGAATATGGCGACGGCAAGCAGCACGGGGCGGTGTCCTAGACGGAAGGGATAAGCGTTTTGCTCAGGTGGCGGAGGAAGTCGCCGCCTGGTCCGTCGTTTGGCCGATCGCATCCATCTCCCGTTTCAGCGAAAGCCCGTCGAGCTTATCGAACGGCAGGCTGGCGAAGATTCGGATACGATTGCCGAGCAGCCGGTGCGCTTCGGCGAAGGCCCGATCGATTTCCCAATCGGCGCCCTCGGCAGCAGCGGGATCGGCTATGCCCCAATGGGATCGCATCGGCTTCCCTGGCCAGATCGGGCAGACCTCTCCGGCGGCGTTGTCGCAAACGGTGACGATGAAATCGAAAACCGGCGCGCCCTCGCCTTCGAACTCATCCCACGACTTCGATCGGAGGCCATCGGTGGGATAACCCAGGCTGTGGAGGAGCCTCATCGCCGCCGGATGCACGGCTCCCTTGGGGTACGACCCGGCCGACCAGGCTTTGAACTTGCCGTCCAGGGTTCGGTTCACGATCGCCTCCGCCAGAATCGAGCGGGCCGAGTTTCCCGTGCAGAGGAATAGGATGTTGTAGGGCCCCCGCGCTTTGCTCATGCCTTCACTCCATTAAGAGGCTTGCGCATCAGCGCCGCCGAGGTTCGTCACGCGCAGCACGCGAGCTGTTCGGTGATCGCCGCCAACGGCGCGCAGACTTCTGGCCGGCCGTTGCAGCAGTCCTTCACGAGGTAGCTCAGCAGCGCCGCCATCCGCTCATAGGCGGCGGCATAGATGATCGAACGTCCCTTGCGCCGAGAGCTGACAAGGCCCGCGTGCGACAGCATCGTCAGGCTCGCCGAGAGTGTGCTTGGCGCTATTCCGACGCGCCGCGCCACCTCGCCAGCGGCAAGTCCTTCCGGCCCGGCCTGGACCAGTTCGCGAAAGATCGTCAGCCGGCCTTCGTGGGCTAAGGCGGACAGGGCGGCGACGGCGGCTGCTATTTCCATGTTTCACCAATATACGAAATATGCGAGAGATGGAAGACATGACGGACCTTCCTGCTCTCGACGCCCGCTTTGCCGATCCGCCGAGCTTGGACGCGCTTACGCCGCCACGGCGGGCCGACCACCCTCCCCGCTTCCTCCTGCTGTACGGCTCCTTGCGCGAGCGATCGTTCAGTCGATTCCTGATCGAGGAAGCCGACCGCCTTCTCCGCAGCATGGGCGCCGAGACCCGCATCTTCGATCCTCGCGGCCTGCCCCAAGTCGATGACGCGCCGCTTGACCATCCGAAGGTCGAGGAGCTGCTTCAGGCGTCGCTTTGGTCGGAAGGTCAGGTGTGGTGCAGCCCCGAACGGCACGGCGCCATGACCTCAATCTTCAAGTCTCAGATCGATTGGCTGCCGCTTGATCGCGGAGGCGTGCGTCCGACCCAAGGCCGCACGCTGGCGGTGATGCAGGTGAACGCAGGGTCGCAATCGTTCAACACCGTCAATCAGCTCCGCGTCCTTGGGCGATGGATGCGGATGATCACGATCCCCAATCAGTCGTCGGTCGCCAAAGCCTATGATGAGTTCGATGAGGCGGGGCGCATGAAGCCGTCCGGCTACTACGACCGCCTGGTGGACGTGATGGAGGAGCTGGTGAAATTCACCCTGCTTACCCGTGACCATGCCGACTACCTGGTCGATCGCTATAGCGAGCGGAAATCCGAGGGGCGGGAACCGGCTGGCGCGGCCCATCTCACCGCTGCTTTGGAAGGCTAAAGCGCTTCATCCGACGCCCCCGGGGCCGGCCCCAGACTGGGTGCATTCTGCGGAGCCATGTCGTGACGACAGACTTCGCGTTGCGCCTGGCCGAACCAAAGCATGGTCGGCCGGCAAGGAGGCGATCATGCACGAGCTGCTTAATCCGAATTATTTGCACGAGCTGGCCGGGGTCATCGTGGCCATCACCGGCGTGGTGGCCGCCGTGACGGTCTGGCGGAATGGGGGAATTGAACGCGGCCCTATTCAGCTTCCGCAGTAGCAGGCAGGATCCAGTCAGACGAAGGGATCCGCAATTCACCCGCCTCCAGATCAGCTCTCCCGACGCCGCGGGCCAGTCCCGGACGCGGTGACCAGACTGGCCGGATCGTTTCGAGCCCGGACGCGGTAGAAGATCCGCATCAGGGCCGGAAGCACGAAGAGGGTCAAGGCGGTCGCGGTGATCAGTCCGCCGATGACCACGGTCGCCAGCGGCCGTTGAACCTCAGCGCCGGTGCCGGTGGCGAGCGCCATTGGCACGAAGCCCAACGACGCCACCAAGGCTGTCATCAGAACGGGCCTGAGGCGTTCCAGAGCGCCGTCGACGATCGCGACGTCGAGCGGCTCACCGCTGGCCAGACGCCTCCCGATGCTGCTCATCAAGACGAGACCGTTCAGCACCGCCACCCCGGAGAGGGCGATGAACCCTACGGCGGCGGATATGGAAAAGGGCAATCCGCGGATCGCGAGGGCGACCGCGCCGCCCGCGAGCGCCATCGGCACGGCTGAGAAGACGATGAGCGCCGGGCCGATCCCGCCCAAAGCTGCATAGAGGAGCGCCAGGATCAGGATCACGCACAGCGGAACGACGAGGGCCAACCGAGCCTGGGCGGCCTGGAGGTTCTCGAATTGTCCGCCCCAGGTGATGAAAGCCCCCACCGGCAGGCGCACGTGGGTCGCGACGCTGCGTCTCGCCTCGGTGACGAACCCCCCGAGGTCGCGCCCCCGAACATTGGCCTGGACGACGACGCGCCGCTGACCGTTGGCCCGGCTGATCTGGTTGAGGCCGTCGGCGGCTTCGAAATGGACCATCTCATGCAAGGGGACGGTGGTGCGAACGCCACCTTTCTCGGGAAGCACGATCGGCAAGGCGCCCAGGGCGCTCAGATCGTTCCGGACGCTGTCGGGAAGGCGTACGACGACCTCGAACCGGCGATCGCCCTCGAACACCAGTCCGGCGCCCCGCCCGGCCATGCCGGCGGCCAGCGCATCGGCCACGTCGCCGACGGTCAGGCCGTAGCGAGCGATGGCGTCGCGATCGAAGCGCACGTTGATCGTCGGAAAACCTCCGGTCTGTTCGACGCGGATGTCGGCCGCACCTCTCGTCTTGCGCAACTGATCCGCGACGGCGTCCGCGGCGCGGCTGAGCTGTGCGAGGTCCTCGCCGTAGATGCTGACCGCCACGTCGCTGCGGGCGCCCGCGATCAGTTCATTGGTCCGCAGCTGGATCGGTTGGCTGAACTCGTTGTTCCCGCCGACGAGCTGGTCGAGCTTGCCTTCCATCCGTCTAGCGAGCTGCGCCTTCGTGAGGCCGGGGTCGGGCCAAGCTGCGCGTGGCTTGAGGATGACAAAGGTGAGCGAGCTGCTCGGTGGATCGGGATCGTTCCCGATCTCCGCGGTCCCCGTCTTCGAAAAGACTGTGGCGACCTGTGGGAAGCTCCCCACCGTGCGCTCGACCAGGTGTTCCATCTCTACCGATTGTGCCAGCGAAGTCGACGGCGCGCGGTTGCTCTCGATCAAGATGTCCTGCTCGTCGAGCTGCGGGACGAACTCGCGACCGAGCGTCGAGAAGGCGATCCCCGCCACCACTACGATGACGAGTCCCGCTCCGATCACCGCCAGCGGCCGCTGCAGCGCCCAGCGCAGGGCGGGCACATACCGCCGCTTGGCCCAGGCGATGACCCTCACGTCGCCTTCGCTGACCCGTCCGCGGATCAGGATCGCAACCAGAGCGGGAACGAAGGTCAGGGACAGCGCGAACGCAGCGGCTAGCGCGAGCATGACGGTCAGCGCCATCGGCGTGAACATCTTGCCCTCGACGCCGCCGAAGGTGAGCAGCGGCGCGTAGACGAGGAGGATGATGGCCTGCCCGTAGACGCTCGGGCGCACCATCTCGGTCGCGGCGTCGCGGACCTCGTCCAGGCGTTCGCCGACGGTCAGAATGCGCCCTGCGCGATGCTGCGCCTCCGCCAGCCGCCGAAGACAGTTCTCGACGATGATGACCGCGCCATCGACGATCAAACCGAAGTCCAGCGCGCCCAGGCTCATCAGGTTGCCCGAGATCCCCAGCCGGTTCATCCCTATGGCGGTCATGAGCATGGCCAGCGGAATGATGAGGGTGGTGATCAGTGCGGCGCGCAGATTGCCGAGCAGCAGGAAGAGGACCGCGACGACGAACAGCGCACCCTCGGCCAGGTTCTCGGCGACGGTGTGAATCGTCGCGTCGACGAGGCGTGAGCGGTCGTAAAGCGGCTTGACGGTCACGCCCGGCGGCAGGGATCGCGCAATTTCGGCCAAGCGCTGGCCGGCGAGCTTGGCGACGACGCGGCTGTTCTCCCCCGTCAGCATCAGAACCGTTCCGACCACGATCTCGTGGCCGTTCTCTCCCGCCGCACCCGTTCGCAGGTCTCCGCCGATCCGCACCCGCGCGACGTCCCGGACAGCCACGGGAACGCCGTTTCGCGTGGTGATCACAGCCCGTTCGATCTCGCCGGGGTCGCGGATGCGCGCGTCGGCGCGCATGAGGTAGGCTTCGCCGCCTCGGTTCAGGAAATTGGCGCCGACCGCGAGGTTCGCTCTCTCGAGACCCTCCGCCAGCTCGGCCAACGAGACGTCATAGGCGGCCAGGCGGCCGATGTCGGGTTCGACCACATATTGCTTTTCGTAGCCGCCGATCGAGTCGACGCCGGCGACGCCCGGCGTGGAACGGAGCTGGGGCCGGATCAGCCAGTCCTGCACCGTGCGCAGGTAGCCGCCCTGCCCGACTGTGTCCGCCAGGCGCTCCCCCGCGGGAGTGATGAAGCTGCCGTCGCGCTGCCAGCCGGGCGACCCCTCCGCGGCCAGGACGTGCGGCGAGAACTCGACCGCGTACATGAAGATCTCACCGAGCCCCGTCGAGATCGGTCCGGGACGCGGATCGACGCCGGCGGGGAGGCTTTCGCGCGCCTGCGCCAAACGCTCGGCCACCTGCTGGCGCGCGAAGTAGATATCCACCTTGTCGGCGAAGACGGCCGTGACCTGGCTGAATCCGTTTCGCGACAAGGAGCGCGTTGAACTCAGGCCCGGGATGCCGGCGAGAGCGGTCTCGATGGGGAAGGTCACCCGCCTCTCGACATCGGTCGGATTGAGAGCGGGCGCCAGCGTGTTGATCTGGACCTGCTTGTTGGTGACGTCGGGAGTCGCGTCGATCCGAAGCTGGGTGAGGTTGAATACGCCAAGGCCCGCGACCAGGAGGGTCGCGAGCAAAACGGCCCAGCGGAAGCGAACGGCGACGGCGAGGATGCGGCCGATCATAGCGCGGCCCTGCGGGATGAAGACATCAGTCGCTGTCGCCCGCGGACTTGGCCGTTTCGGACTTCAGGGAAAAGGCTCCGCGCGTGGCGACGATCTCGCCAGGCCGCAGGCCGGAAAGCACCTCCACCCGACCGGCCGAACGGGCGCCGACGGCGACAGGCGTGGGTCGAAACCCTCTCTCGACACGCACGAAGACGACATCGCGGCCGCCGACCGACTGGACCGCCTCTTCCGGCAAGGAGATCGTCGAGCTTCCTGCCCCCCGCGAGGCGATATGTACGCGCACGGCTTGCCCAGGCTGCAGCGGCGTTTTGGCGGCCGGCGCCAGCACGATCGTGGCCGCCCGGCTCTGCGGATCGAGCGCCGGGGTTGTCGATCGGACGACGGCGTCAACCCCCTGCCCATCGGAAGTCTCGATGATCGCCCGATCCCCCACATGCACATGAGCGAGATCGGAGGCGGCCACCGAAGCCTCGACCTGGACCTTGGCGGGATCCGTCACCCGAAAGAGCTCGGCGCCGGCGCTGACATAGGCGCCGAGCACAGCGGGCGCCGCAGTCACCCGGCCCGCGATCGGAGAGACGACGGCGATGCCGCTTCCGTCGCGTGTGAGGTGAGCGGCCGTGGCGGAGGATGAGGCCCGTCGCGCTTCAGCTTGAGCTTCCGTAAGGGCGGCCTGCGCCCCTTCCAGGTCCTGCCGCGCGGTGATCTTCGCATCGAACAGTCTGCGTTCGCGGGTGTAGGCCTGCTGAGCGGCCAGGAGCTTGGCCCGCGCGGTCGCGCCCTCGGCGACGAGGGATGCGGCGTCCCGACTTTGCAGGACGACCAGCGTGTCGCCGGCCCGGACGGGATCACCCAGCCTCTTGAGGATACGGATCACCGCCCCGTCCGCAACGGCGGCGAGGACGGCCTGCCCTGAGGGCGTCGCGGTGACTTGACCCTGTGCGAGGACGCCAGCCTCCGAGCCGCCGACCTGAGCCGGTTCGGTCGCGATTCCTGCGGCCAGTATCCGGTCGGCGTCCATCGCGATCACGCCAGGAGCCTCGCCCGAGGCCTCTTTGGCCTCGCCTCCCTCGGCCGTCTCAGCCTTGCCAGAGTCATGGCTTCGCTCGCCAGCCGCGACCGGCGCACCGTGGTGGTCCGAGGCGCGGCCGATGAGAACACCTCCTCCACCGGCGACGATGGCGAGCGCCGCGGCTCCGAGCGCGAGTTGAGTGCGGGTCATGAGGGTCCTCAGCGCGCGGCTGCGCGCAGCAGCGCCGCCGCGGCCTTGGCGCGGGCGAGGCGCGCGTCGATCAGGTCGGACTGGGCGGCGGCGACCGCGGTTTGGGCGTCCAAGACATCGAGCAGCGAGAACTTGCCCGCTGCGTAGCCTTCCCGCGCCAAGCGAAGCGCTTCCGCCGCTTGCGGAGTCGTCGCCTGTTCCAGGAGAGCGACCCGCGCGGTCGCGGTCACGAGCGTCGCGTGCGCATCACGGGCGCGGCGCACGGCTTCGGAGAGCGCCAGGTTGCGTCTCGCTTCGGCCCCCACGGCGTCGGCGCGGGCGGCGGCGATCGAACCCTGGTTGCGGTCGCGGATCGGGATGGGCGCCGAGGCGCCGACCACCAATGCGGTGTCATGGGTGTCGTTCAGCCGGCGCACGCCTACGCTGACCGTGACGTCCGGTGTCGCGAGCGCCCGCTCGCGATCGACGCCGGCCCTGGCGGCGTTCAGCTCCGCCTCGGCCGCCCGGACGTCCAGTCCTGCCGCCGGGTCGATGGGCGCATCCGAAACGGCAAGGTCGGCTTGAATCGGGTCGGGCGACTCCTCGGGCGCGCTCCACAAGGCGCTCAGCGCCCGCTGTGCGCTGGCGTATTCGGCTCGCGCCGCATCGACGCGGGATGCGGCCTCTTGCGAGGCCGTCTTGGCGCGCAGCGCCCGCAAGGGGGGCTCCCGGCCTGCGTCCACGAGGATCGCCGTCACGCGCGCCAGCTCGGCGGCGGACTGGGCGAGGGTGCCAGCCAATTCGACGCGTGAGCGCCAGGCCAGCGCCTCGAAGAAGCGCTGGCGCACGTCTTGCTCCAGATCGGCGCGGGCGATTTCCATCCGCAGGCGCGCCGTCTCGATCTCCGCTTCCGCGGCCGAGCGGCGGGCGCGCCGCTTGCCGCCGAGTTCGAAGCGCTGTCCGACCGACAAGGTGACCTCGCTCTGGTCGAAGGCGGTGTAGGCGCCCGAGCCGCCGATGTTCTCCGCAACGAGGCTCGCCTCGGGATTGGGGGCGAACCCGGCCTGGCGCGCGCGGCCCGTCGCGGCCGTGACTCCAGCGACTGCCGCGGCGAGCTGAGGCGCAGCCTCGCTCGCCCGCTGCAAAGCAGCCTCCAAGGTGATCGGCGCGGCTGCGGCGGGGGTCGCGAGACAGGCCGCGGCGCCGGCGAGCATCAGAAGCGCCCGGCCGACGCCGAGCCGTGCCAACGGCCGTCGGGCAGCGCGCGTCATGCACGAGCCTCCGCGCCGGCCCTGCGGGCGTCGCCCAAGATCTCAAGCGCCTCCCTAAGGACGTAAACCCCGATCGCGGCGCCGACCAGAAGGTCGAGAAACAGCCATCTCGTCAGAAGGACCAGGAGGCCGGACGTGATCACGGCGGCGTTGGCGACGACGTCGGCGCGCGTGAAGATCCATGTGGCGCGCAAGTGGACGCCCTCGTTCCGCACGCGACCGAGCAGGGCGAGCACCGTCGCGTTCACAGCCAGCGAAAGCGTCGCGACGCCGATCATCAGCCCGCCTTCAGGGTGGTGCGGGCCTAGACCACGTCGCACGACATCGCAGAGCACACCCAGACCCAGGACTAGAAGCACCGACCCGCTCAGGATGCTGGCGTTGGCCTTGAAACGCGCACTGCGCCCGATCGCGAGCAGAGCGATGGCGTAGGCTCCGGCGTCGGCCAGCATGTCGAGCGCATCCGCGATCAGGCTGCTCGATCGACCGGCAAGGCCCGCGGCCAGACCGACCCCGAACATCAGGGCGTTGAGGGCGAGAGCCAGCGTCAGCACCCGGCGCTGCGCCTTAGTGTCGCCGGCCACGCTCTCGCATCCACACTCTTGCGTCATTTTCGACCCGCCGCGCCGCCGCTTTCCGCCCTAAGCCGATCGCACGCCGACCTTCTAGATGTTATAGTCGCTGGAGGATCAAGAGCAGTTTTGGAGCGCCCGTGGCTGTGACGACTGAGCAGGCCTTTAAGCGGGGCCTCCAATCTATCGGCCAGCTCGGCCGTGAGGTCGGCGTGAAGACGCCCACCATCCGGTTCTATGAGAGCATCGGCCTGCTTCCACCCGCTCCGCGGACCCAGAGCGATCGCCGCCTCTACGATGACGACGCGTCCCGCCGCCTCGCCTTCATCAAGCGAGCCCGTGACCTCGGCTTCGGCATGGATTCCGTGCGTTCGCTCCTAAGCCTTTCCGACGATCCGGAGAGAAGCTGCCTCGAAGCGAGTTTGATCGCGCGGGCCCATCTCGCCGACGTGGAGTGCCGGATCGAGCATTTGGTCAATCTGCGCCATGAACTTCTTCGGTTGAGTCAGGAATGCTCGGGTGAGAAAGTCTCAAATTGCCGAGTGATTGAGGCGCTCAATGCAGCGCCGCCCGCGCCCGGCCAGGGCGCCGCGCGGTGAGGCGGCGCTCCGTCGTTGCGGCCTCCGCCCTGGGCGCGCTCGGAAAATTGATGTCGCCGATCCCTGCTGCGGCCTCCGTCAGCGCGCAGGCATGGTCGGGCTTAGAGATCGTCGATGAGAGCTCCGTCTTCATTAATGTGACGATAGCTGGGAAGCGCCGAACCGCGTTGCTCGACACCGGCGCCGCCGCGACGGTGCTAGACCTCAAATTGGCGCGGGAGCTTCAGCTCGCCGCGGTCGGACAGAGGACGCTGCGCGGCTATAGCGATGTGGGCGCTTTCAACGAGCTGAGCGGCTTTACGGCGGAGGTCGGCGGCGCGCCGGTGGCCTTCTCTCGCGCGGTGAGCACCGACCTCGCCGTGATCTCCTCCTCGCTCGGCCGCCCAACCGACCTGATCGTCGGGCACGATCTCTTTCTGGGGCGACTTGTCGAACTCGACCTTCCGGGCGGGCGCTGGCGCTTGAGCCCGCGCTCGGGCGGGGAAGCGCCTTCGGGAACCCCGCTCGATCTGCGGTTTGGCCCGCACTTCGAGCCTCTGATCACGGTCCGTGTGGAGAACCGTGCTTCCGCTCCGGCCATCCTCGACATCGGGGCGTCGGCCGCCCTCACCCTGTCGCGCGGCTTCGCCGACGCGAACGATCTGCTCAAGGCCAAGCGGACCTCCACCGCAGCCTTCGCCGGGGTGAACGGGGTCACGCTCAGCACGTCGGTGATGATGGCGTCCCTGGAGATCGCGGGCCAGACGCTCACCTCGATGCCCGCCGAGGTGGTGGACCAGTGGCTGACCCCCGAGATCCCCGTCATCGTCGGTCTCGCCGTTCTCCGCCGCTTCAAGATCACGTTCGACTTCGACGGCGGAAGGGTCTGGTTCGCGCCGTCGCGCAAGGAGATGGCGAAGCCGTTCCGCGAGGACCACTCCGGATTGGGGGTCGCGTTTCTGACCGACAGATTGGTCGTCAAGCATGTCGCGGCACGCAGCCCGGCATCACAGGAAGGATGGAAGGAAGGCGACGAGATCGTTGCGGTGGACGGCGTTCCGGTGTCGCGTGTCTATGCCGATGCTCGTCTACGAGCCTGGCGGGAGCGATCACCGGGATCGAGCGTCACACTCACCTTGGCCAGCGGCGCAAATCGAAAGATTGTCTTGGCGGACTATTACTAGTCCCCAGCGAAGTAGGCGAAGCGCCAGCCCATCAGCACGGCCAGGATAAGTCCCAGCTCTAGGATCAGGTTGGTCGACGCGAACTGAAAGGCCATGGCGGCGGTGAAGTTGGCGTCTTTGCGCACCATGGACCGGGCGATGGCGACGGCGGCGTAGGAGCAGGACGCCGCGCCGAGCGCCGTCGCCTTGGCGATCGTGCCGGCGCTGTCATCGGGCAGGAGCTTGGCCATCTCCTTATGGCTGACGACCGCCTGGATGGCGCCCGAGATCAGGAAGCCGAAGATCAGCGCCCACAGGATTCCCCAGCCCATCACGGCCGCCATCCGAAGGGCCTCCAGAACCGCGTGGAGCATGGCGCATCCCTCAGCGCGGCTTGATCGAGGTGACCTCGGCGGCTGCGCCTGACACCCGAACGCCGAAGTCGACCTTCTGGCCCACCTTGGCGGCGCGCATAACGGTGGGCGTTTTCGCCTTGAACACCATGGTCATGGCGGGCCACCCGATCGCGGCGATGGGCTCGTGCTGGATGGTCAAGGCGCCCGTCTTGAGATCGATGGCGCGGATCACGCCGACGCCCGTCCCAGTCTTCGCCGCCGAGCCCGTCGGCATGTTCATCCTGGCGGGTTGCGCCTGCACCGAGGCGGTCGTGACGAGCGTCAGGGAGAGGGCGAAGAGGATGGCTTTGGTCATGGAAGGCTCTTTGAGGGTTCTGTTGAAGGGCGCGCCCGCCGGGGTCGGCGGAGCAGGAGGAAGGCGGCCGGAACGACCAGCAGCGACAGCAGCGGGGCGGTCAGCATGCCGCCGATCATTGGCGCGGCGATGCGGCTCATGACCTCGGACCCCGCGCCATGGCCGATCAGGATGGGGAACAGGCCCGCCAGGATCACGGCCACTGTCATGGCCTTGGGCCGGATGCGCGCCAGCGCCCCTTCGCGGACGGCGTCGTCCACTTGCGCGGCCGAGAGCTGATCTCCGCGGTCACGCATGGCGTTCTTCAGGTAGATCAGCATCACCACGCCGAACTCGGCGGAGACGCCCGCGAGCGCGATGAACCCCACGCCGGTCGCCACCGATTGGTGGTAGCCGAGGAGGTAAAGGGTCCAGAGGCCGCCGGTCAGGGCGAACGGCAGGGTCAGCATGATCAGCGCCGCTTCATCGAAGCGGCCGAAGGTCAGGTAGAGGAGCACGAAGATGATCAGGAGCGTGGCCGGCACGACGATCTGCAGCCGCGCGTTGGCCCGCTCCAAATACTCGAACTGGCCGGAGTAGGAGACGCTCTGCCCCGGGCTGAGGCGCACCTTCTGCGCCACCCGCCGCTGCAGGTCGCGCACGACCGAGGCGATGTCGCGCCCATGCACGTCCACATAGATCCAGGTGGCGGGCCGGCCGTTCTCGCTGCGGAGCGTCGAGGGGCCGTCGGCGACCTCGACCTTGGCCACCGAACTCAAGGTGATCTGCTGGCCTGAGGGTGTGAGGATCGGCAGGTTGCGCAGGCCCTCCAGGCTGTCACGCAGCTCGCGCGGGTAGCGCAGGCTGATAGGGTAGCGGGCGAGGCCCTCCACCGTCTGGCCGATCTCCTCGCCGCCGACCGCGCCCGAGATGATGGCTTGCACGTCGGCGATGTTGAGCCCGAAGCGGGCCGCCGCCACCCGGTCGATCGCCACATTCGCGTAGCGGCCACCGGTCAGTCGCTCGGCGAGCGCCGAGCTGACGCCGGGAATGCTCTTGGCGACGACCTCGATGTCGTGCCCGACGCGGTCGAGATCGCCGAGGCTTGAGCCCGAGACCTTCACGCCCACGGGGCTCTTGATGCCCGTGGCCAGCATGTCGATTCGGTTGCGGATCGGCGGCACCCAGATGTTGGTGAGGCCGGGAACCTTCACCGCCGCGTCAAGCTGCGCCACCACCTGGTCGGGCGTCACCCCAGGGCGCCACTGCGCGCGCGGCTTGAAGCGGATGGTGGTCTCGAACATCTCCGTCGGCGCGGGATCTGTGGCGGTGTCCGCCCTCCCCGCCTTGCCAAACACGCTCTCGACCTCCGGCACAGTCTTGATCAGTCGGTCGGTCTGCTGGAGCAGCTCCGAGGCCTTGGCGATGGAGAGTCCGGGTAGCGCGGAGGGCATGTAGAGGAGGTCGCCCTCGTCCATCGCCGGCATGAACTCGCCGCCCAGGTGGGTGATCGGCCAGAGGCTGGTGGCGAAGACAAGGGCCGCCGCGACGAGGGTCAGGCGCGGCTTGCGCATCACCCAGTCGAGCGCCGGGCGATAGACGCGCGCCAGGACGCGGTTGATGGGATTGGAGTCCTCCGCCGGGATGCGGCCGCGGATCAGGTAGCCCATTAGGATCGGGATCAGCGTCACGGAGAGGATCGCCGCCGCGCCCATCGCATAGGTCTTGGTGAAGGCCAGGGGCTTGAACAGCCGCCCCTCCTGCGCCTGCAGGGTGAAGACCGGGATGAACGAGAAGACGATGATCAGGAGACTGAAGAACAGCGCCGGACCCACCTCCGCCGCCGCCTCGGTGATCACGCCCCAGCGGGCCTCGCCCTCCAGCCGCTCGCCCGGATGATCGCGCGCCCAATGCTCCAGCCGCTTGTGGGCGTTCTCGATCATCACAATCGCCGCATCCACCATGGCGCCGATGGCGATGGCGATGCCGCCCAGCGACATGATGTTGGCGTTCACCCCCTGGACCCGCATGACCGCGAAGGCCGCGAGCACTCCCAGGGGCAGCGCGATGATCGCAACCGCCGCGGAGCGCAGATGCCAGAGGAACAGCGCGCAGATCAGGGTGACGACGATGAACTCCTCCACCAGCTTGCCGGTCAGGTTCTCCACCGCCGCATCGATCAGGTGCGAGCGGTCGTAGGTGGTCACGATGTCCACCCCTGGCGGCAGGCCGCGCTTCAACGTGTCGAGCTTCTCCCGAAACGCCTTGATGGCGGCGCGGGGGTTCTCGCCGGCGCGCAGTACGACGACGGCGCCCGCCACCTCGCCTTCCCCGTTCAACTCCGCCACGCCCCGGCGGGCGGCGGGGCCGATCTGCACCGTGGCGACATCGCCGACGCGAACAGGGATCCCGCCGGCCGCGGTCTTGATGGGGACGGCGCGGAAGTCGTCGAGCGTCTTCAGGTAGCCGTCGGCGCGCACGATGTATTCGGCCTCGCCTAGCTCGAGCGTCGAGCCGCCGATCTCGCTGTTGCCGCGCTGCAGAGCTTGTGTGACCTGCGCCTGGGTGATGCCCAGGGCGGCCATGCGCACCGGATCCAGCTGAACCTGATACTCGCGCACCATGCCGCCCACGGAAGCGACCTCGGCCACGCCCGGCACGGTCTTCAGTTCGTAGCGCAGAAACCATTCCTGCAGGCTGCGCAGCTGCGCCAAATCGTGGCCGCCGGAGCGGTCGACAAGGGCGTACTCGTAGACCCAGCCGACGCTGGTCGCGTCCGGCCCGAGCGAGGCCTTGGCGCCGGCGGGAAGCCGGTTCTGCACCTGGCTTAGATATTCCAGCACGCGCGAGCGCGCCCAGTAGAGGTCGGTCCCTTCCTTGAAGATGATGTAGACGAAGCTGTCGCCGAGGAACGAGTAGCCTCGCACCGTCTCGGCTCCGGGCACCGACAGCATCGTGGTGGTCAGCGGATAGGTGACCTGGTCCTCCACGATCCGCGGGGCTTGGCCGGGATAGCTGGTGCGCACGATCACCTGCGTGTCGGAGAGGTCCGGCAGGGCGTCGACGGGCGTCGTCCGCACCGCCCAGACTCCGACCGCGGCGAGCGCCAGCACCGCCAGGAAGACGAAGAAGCGGTTCTTGACCGACCAGCGGATGAGGTTGGCCATCATCGCACTGCGCCGGGCTTGGCGATCATCCGCAGCGTGGGCCCCGAAGGGGGCTGGTCGAAGCCGAAGCGGACCTGGTCTCCGGGTTTCAGCCCGCGCGTCAGCCTGGGGTCCGACACATGGAAGGTCATGGTCATGGCGGGCCACCCGATCGACGGAACAGGCTGGTGCGAAAGGGTGATGGCGCCCGGCGCCACGCTCTCGACCCGCCCCTGCGTGATGGCCATCGGCAGCGGCGGCTTGGATGCGTCGGCGGGCTCCGGGGGTGGCGGCGTCGCACCCGAAAGCGGCCGGGCGTTGAGGCCCGACAGGCTCGCCTCGGAGTCGATCAGGAACTGGCCCGAAGCGACGACGCGGTCGCCCTCGTGCAGGCCCGCGAGGATCTCGGCCTGGTCGCCCGACTCTCGCCCGACTTGGACCTCGACGGGCTCAAACCGCCCCTTGGGCCGCGCCACCATCACGATCGTGCGCCGCCCCGTGCGGATCAGCGCCTCGGTTGGCGCCAGGAGGGCGGCCGTGGGCGCACTGGCGAAGGCGACCTGAGCGAACATGCCGGGCCGCAGCCGCCCTCCCCGGTTCGCGAGCTCGATGCGAGCCTGCAGCGTCCGGCTCTCCCCGGCCACCTGCGGCAGCACCGTCTGCACCTTCGCGGCGAAGGTCTCGCCCGGATAGCCGTCGATCATCACTCTGGCCGCCTGCCCCGGACGCACGCGGCCGGCCTGCGCTTCGGGCACGGCGGCCATGACCCAGACGGTTCGCAGGCCGTTGATCTCGGCGAGGCTCTGTCCGGCCGACACCGTCATGCCCTGGCGGACGTCCAGCTTCTGGATCACGCCCCCGACGGGCGCGCTGACCCTGACGATCGACTGCACGCGGCCGCTCCGCTCGACGGCGGCGATCTGGCCCGGCGTCATGCCGAGGAGCCGAAGCCGTTCGCGGGCAGCGGCCGTCAGGGCGGGGTCGCCCATCCGGCGCACGGCCAGGAACTCGGCCTGGGCGCCGCCCCACTCCGGAACCAGCAGATCGACGAGCGGCGAGCCCACCCTGATCGCGTCCCCCGGCGCCCTGGCGTAGACGCGCTGGACGAAGCCGGCGGCGCGCGGCTGGACGATCGCCAGGTCGCGTTCGTTGAACTGCACGATCCCCGTGGCGACGACCGCGTCGGCCAGTTCGCCGCGCCGGACCTCGGCGGTGCGGATGCCGAGGTTCTGCACCACGGCGCGATCGACACGCACGCCTTGGGAGGCCGCGCCTCCCGCATCGGCGGAATCGGGCATCTTCGGCACCAGCTGCATGTCCATGAAGGGCGACTTGCCCGGATGGTCGAAGTGCTGGTTCGGAACCATCGGGTCGTACCAGTAGAGCGCCGTGGCGGCGGCCGAGGGCGCCCCCGGCGCGGGGGCGGCCGGCGGCGACCCGTCGGGGTGATGTTGCCCGGCCTGGTAGCTCACGACGGCGATGGCCCCGGTCAGGACGACGCCACCCAGGAACAGGGCGTTGCGGCGGGTCGGGGTCATTGCGGCTCCTCGCCGTAGGTCAGGTTGAGCCGCACACCGTCGCGGACCGCCTCCGCCTCGCGGTCCAGCGCGTCGAGCTGGGCGTCCACCACGGCGCGACGGGCCGCTAGGACGTCGGAAAGCGAGGCCTTACGGCCCCGGTAGCTCGCCGTCTCCAGCTCCGCGCGTTGTCGGGCGAGCGGGATCAGCACGCCGCGCGACCGCGCCAGCAGCGCGTGGTGCATGGCGTGCTCCGCCAGGTCGCCGTCGAGCGCCGCGGCCAGCTCTCGCCGCGTCGCCTCGCGCTCGGCCAGCGCACGAGCCACGTCGGAGGCGCGGGCGGCGATGACCGGGTCCTGCCGGTTGCGCGTGAACAGGGGGAGGCTGAAGGTCAGCTTGCCCGAGACATAGTCGCCGAAGCGCGGATCGCGGCGCGCGTATTCCAGTTGGTAGCCCCAGTCGGACCGGGTCTCGGCCCTGGCCGCGCCCCGGTCCGCTTCCGCCCGCCGCACCGCCGCAGCCTTGACGGCGAGCGGCGGCAGGTCGTCGAGCCCCGCGCGCAGGGCTGCGGGATCGACCTCCGGCTCGGGCGCGGGCCCGGCGGGCTCGACGTCCCCCGCGGGGCCGATCCATCGGCCGAGATCGGCCCTCGCCTTGAGAACGGCTGCGCGCAGGGCTTCGCCCCGATCCTCCAGCCCCGCCAGCGCCTGGCGGGGCTCGAGCGTGGCGGCGGGCCGCGCCACGCCGGAGGCCAACCGAGCCGGCGCGGTGTCCGCGTCCGCCTCCAGCTCCGTGCGGAGCGCTTGGAGGGCGGCCAGCTTGCGCTGGGCGTAGAAGAGGTCGACCCAGGCCAGAGCCGCGGCGACCCGAACTGTCCGGCGCTCCGCCAGCAGGCTCGCCTCTCCTTCGGTGATCGCCGCCTGCGCCTGCGCGGTGCGCGCCCGGCGTTTGGCGCGGTTCGGCACGTCCTGCGCGTAGCCGAGCGTCACCATGCTGAAGTTGTCGAGGTCCGGTCGCCCTGCGAGCGGCCCGGAGATCGGGAAGTCCGTCACCCCGACCGACAGCTTCGGGTCCGGCAGTTCACCCGCGGTGCGCGCTGACGATCTGGCGGCGTCGATCAGTAGATCGGCGGCCTGGAGGGAGGGCGCCGAGCGGGATGCCCGGGCGAGGGCGTCGGCGAAGGTCAGCGGCGCGGCGGCTGCCGTGCCGCCCCAAGGCCACGCACAGGCGCAGCAAGCCGCTGCGAGAAGAGGTCTGAACATGGGCCGTCCTGAGCGGATGAGCGTGGGGAGCCGCCAGCGAACGGGCGGACTCCAGGCGTCAGCGTCGCGCGCGGGTGCGCGCTCTCAGGCGGTCGTTCGTGGAGGGGGCGTGTCCGAGCGCACGTCAACACCCGGCGCAAAGAGGAGCCGTACGGCGGAAAAGCGCACCGTCTTCCAAGCCGCCAGCGATGTTGGAGCGACGCTGGGCAGCGCGGACACGGCTTGGCAGGCAATCGCACAGGCCGCGGCGCACGCTTTGTCTTTTGGGCAGCAGGGCGTTTCTGTCGTTAGCGACGGCGAGCCCATGCCCTCCATCGTCACCGTTCCGGCGCGATCCATCTCGCAACCCGGCGCGGCGGCCGAAGCCACCACCGGGCTGAGGGCCAGCGCCAGGGCGGCCAAGAGGGCGAGAAGGTGTTTCACCGCCAAAAACCTTAGCTTCGTTGCGGGGGCGCGTCACGCGACTGCACCAATTTGCACCATCTGTCGCAAACGATCCCAAACGGGAGAGTTCGTGTCGGACCGTAGCCCACCCACCGACCCGGCCCCCGCCGCCTCTCAAAACAGTCTCTTGTTTCAATCTCCCAAATCAGAACACCGTCGGATGAGTTGTGGGAGGAACGCGCTTGATGGTCGGCTACGCCCGGGTGTCCACCCGGGACCAGTCTCCTGCCCTACAGCTGGACGCGCTGCGTGAGGCCGGCTGCGAACGAACCTTCATGGAGAAGGCGTCGGGCGCCCAGCGCGATCGCCCCGAGCTGGCCGCGGCCCTAGACTATATCCAAGCCGGCGACACCCTCGTGGTCTGGAAGCTCGACCGCCTGGCCCGCTCCGTGCGTCAGCTCGTTGAGACCGCCGAGGACCTGCAACGGCGGGGCATCGGTCTGAAGGTGCTGACCCAGCAGATCGACACCACCACGCCGGGCGGCCGGCTCGTGTTCCACGTCTTCGCCGCCATGGCGGAGTTTGAGCGCGAGCTAACCCTGGAGCGTACTCACGCCGGGCTCGCTTCGGCCAAGGCGCTTGGGCGACGTGGCGGTCGAAAGCCCGCTATGGGGCCGGCCGAGGTGAAGCGGGCGAAAGCCATGCTCACAGATCCGACGATCACGGTTGAGGAGGTCGCTCGGCAGATGGGCGTCCAGCCTTCGACCCTCTACCGGCATATACCAGGCGGGCGGAGTTCGATTCTCGATGGCACGGAGGGACGTGGTGCCGATTCAGGAACAACAGCGGTTTAGGATTTCATGTCGCGATTAACAGACCTGATTGACCGAGCAAGGCGCGCCGACCCGCAGCTGGGAAGTGACCTGGAGCGAGAGTTGAGGGCGCTGTCCTCGCGACGGGCGTTCGGCCTCAACTTCGAGCGTCACCAGCCAGAAGCGGTGGAGTTGCCCAGCCGGCCGGCGCGCCGGGGCGACACGGTGCGCGTGCTGCTCCCGCGCGGATCTACGGCTAAGGGCGACGCTCGACTGTGGACGGTGACGGAGATCGCGCGGTCGGACGGGCGGCGCACGGCTCGGCTGGAGTCGGCTGGCGCAGGGGAAGCGGAAACGCTGGAGGCAGCGGTCGAGGACTTGGTCTTCGTGGCCGAGTTCCGCGACTTCATCTACCCGGGCTTAGTGAGCACCGACCGGGTGGAGCGCGGCGACGACAAGCCTAACCACACGGTAATAAACGCCGAAAACTACCACGCGCTCAAGGCACTCACCTACACCCATCGCGGCAAGGTGGACGCGATTTATATCGACCCGCCTTACAATACTGGCGCGCGGGACTGGAAGTACAACAATGATTACGTCGAAGCTGACGACGCCTACCGCCATTCTAAATGGCTAGCGTTCATGGAACGCCGGCTGCTCTTGGCAAAGGAGCTTCTTAAGCCTGACGATAGTGTCCTGATCGTCGCCATAGACGATAAGGAGGGCAAGCGCCTTGGCATGCTACTCGACCAGATGTTTTCCGAGGCCCGGATCGAAATGGTCACCTCAGTGATCAATCCGCGCGGGAAGTATCGTGACGGCGAGTTCGGGCGATGCGAGGACTACATCTACTTCGTCGCATTCGGCGCGGCGCGCGTCCAGGGCGAACCTGATCAGGACTTTCTCGAGGGCGCTTCGGTGGCCTGGAGGACGCTCAGGCGCAGCGACCTGTCGTCTGCGCGAGGAACGAAGAAGGGCGGCACAGGACAGTTCTTCCCGATCTACGTCGACGCCAGTGGCAAGATCGAGTCTATCGGCGAGGCCCTTCCGCACCGGACACCGCGCCAAGACGCGCCCGTCGTCGCCCGCTGCACAGCCGTCTTCCCCGTCCGCGAGGATGGCACCGAGATGAATTGGGGCCTGACCGCGCCCTCACTGCGCGTGTTGTTAGCAGAGGGATACGTGCGGGTCGGAAAGGCTACACCAACCAAGCCACAGAGCTATGAGATCTCCTATCTGACCTCAGGCAGGATCGACGACATCGCTACTGGCCGCGCGACGGTCGTCGGGCGCAACCCGGATGGGAGCGTGATCACCCGCTATGACACTCACAAGCTAAAAATGCCGATTTCGACTTGGCAGCGGCCATTACACAACGCCGAGATTCACGGTACCGACCTGCTGAAGTCCATCATCGGCGAACGCGGGTTCCCCTTTCCGAAAAGCCTCTATGCCGTCGAAGACTGTCTACGCTTCTTCATCGCCAACAAGCCTGGCGCAGTCGTTCTCGACTTCTTCGCCGGCTCAGGAACCACAGCTCATGCGGTCATGCGGCTGAACCGGCAGGATGGCGGGCGGCGGCAGTGCATTAGCGTCACAAACAATGAGGTGGCGGCGGACGAGCAGGTGAAGCTAACGGCCCAGGGGCTGCGACCCGGCGATCCGAACTGGGAGCGCTGGGGCATCTGCGACTATGTCACCAAGGCCCGGGTCGCGGGGGCGATCACTGGACGCACCTCTGAGGGCCAGCCGATTGAGGGCGAATACAAATCTAGCGATTCTTTCCCGATGTCGGAAGGCTTCGACGAGAATGCCGAGTTCTTCACCTTGACCTACGAGGACCCGGTCGCTGTCGATCACAACCGCGCGTTCGCGAGGATCGCGCCCCTACTATGGATGCGGGCGGGCAGCCGCGGCCGACGGATCAATGTCTTGCCGCCCGAGGGCTGGGCGGTTGTCGAGACCTACGGTCTACTCACTGATCTTGACCAGGCCGACGCCTTCCTCGCCACGACCAAGGCGCAAGCGGACCAGCGCCTCGCCTATATCGTCACCGACGACGATCGTCGCTTTCAAGCGATTGCCGCCGAGCTGCCCGACCGGGTCGAGCCCGTTAGGCTGTACGAGAGCTACCTCAGCAACTTCCGCTTTTCGAGCGGAGGCGAGTCGTGAAGTTCACCCTCAAGGACTATCAGACCGACGCAGTTCGCGAGGTGCTCGAACGCCTCGCCGACGCGAAGGACGATTGGCGCAGACCGCGCCCCCGCAAGTCCGCCTTCTCCCTCACCGCCGCAACCGGCGCGGGAAAGACGGTGATGGCGGCGGCGGTTTTCGAGGCCCTGTTCCACGGCGACGACGATCTCGACTTCGACGCTGATCAGACAGCCGTGGTTATCTGGTTCAGCGACGACCCATCTCTGAACGAGCAGACGCGGTTTCGCTTGATGGAGGCTTCGGATCGGCTGAACGGCTCGGACATGAAGGTGGTGGAGACCAGCTTCAACGCCGAGCGCTTCGACGCCGGAAAGATCTATTTCCTGAACACCCAGAAGCTCGGCCGCAACAGCCTGTTAACCCGCGGCGCCGACGAGCGGGAGCCAGAGCTGCCTATGCCCGACCTGCGCGCCTACACCATCTGGGACACCATCCAGAACACTGTCGAGGATCCTGATCGCACTCTGTACCTTGTGCTCGACGAGGCTCATCGGGGTATGAGCGGGGGCGGTTCAAGCGCCGAGGCGCGCTCCACCATCGTCCAGCGCTTGATCAACGGCGAGCGTGGTGCCCCCGCCATGCCCATCGTTTGGGGCATATCCGCCACCGTAGAGCGCTTTAACAGGGCCATGGCAGTGGCCACGGACCGCGCCACCCTGCCCAACGTCGTCGTGGACTCGGGCAGGGTTCAAGAGTCGGGCCTCTTAAAGGACACCATCGCGCTCGACGTGCCAGATGAGGAGGGGCAATTCCGCACCGTGCTGGTGCGACGCGGCGCAGACAAGCTGAAGGAAGTCAGCACAGCCTGGGCGGACTACGCAAAAGCTCAGGGCGAGCCGACGATGGTCCGACCGCTCATGGTTCTGCAGGTCGAGAACAAGCCCAACCCCAAGGAGATCGGCGAAGCCATCGACACGATTCTGCAGCGCTGGCCTGAGCTTTCGTCGGCCGCCTTCGCCCACGTGTTCGGAGACCACACGACCCAGACATTCGGTGCTCACGCCGTGCCCTACATCTCACCGGAGCGGGTTGAAGACGAGGCCTCTGTTCGGGTGCTGATCGCCAAAGACGCAATCAGCACCGGCTGGGACTGCCCTCGCGCGGAGGTTATGGTTTCCTTCCGTCCCGCCAAGGACCCGACCCATATCACCCAGCTACTTGGGCGGATGGTACGCGCGCCGCTGGCGCGCCGCATCCCGGGTAATGAGCGGCTGAATGCGGTCGATTGTCTGCTGCCCTTCTTCGACGCCAAATCGGTGACCGCCGTGGCCGACGCGTTGATGACCGGAAGGGCGTCGGGTGATGACAACGATGAGTCCGGCCCGCCAATTCGACGGGTCTTGATAAACGCGAAGGAAATGACGCCCAATCCGGCCGTACCAGAGGAGGTGTGGGAGGCTCTCCTAAACCTCCCATCGCAGTCCCTGCCTCAACGTGCCGCCAAGCCAGTTAAGCGGCTGACGATCCTCGCTCACGAGCTAGCGTTCGATGGTCTCAAGCCGAACGCGGGAAAGCTGGCGCATGCTGCCATGCACAGAGCGTTGGACGCCGCGGCCGTCCAGTACGCCGACAAGATTGAGGCGGCCCGACAGGGCGTGCTCACCGTCGAGGGCAAGACCCTGATCGCGGACCTTCGCGGAGGGAGGAAGAGCCTTAACGACTTCGTCGAGAAGGCGGACAACGCCGTCATCAACGACGCCTTCCAGCACGCCGCGCGCCAGCTCAGCCTTGCAATGGCCAAGTCCTACGTCGAGTACAAGGCCGACCCGGAGGCCGAGGATGAGGTGGAAGCCCTCATGGACGCCCGCGTGCTGGTGGCGTCTATGGGGTTGGTTCCGGAGGTAAGGTCTTACCTCGAGGCGGAGGCTGAAAAGCTCGCCAACAACTGGTTCAGTGAGCATCGGGTCGACATCCGCGGCTTGTCTGATGAGCGGCAGGACGTCTACCGCTCTATCCAGGGTTCGAGCGCCGACGTGCAGGAAATCGCTTTCGCTAAGCCTAGTTCCTGGATGCTAATGACGACGGCGAAACAGCCGGACGGCTCCGAGAAGCTGCTGCCGACTTATTCGCACCACCTGCTGTGTGGACCTGACGGGCTATTCCCCGCCGAACTGAACGACTGGGAATCGAGGGTGCTCGAGCGGGAAATGGGCCGCGATGGCTTCGTTGCCTGGTATCGCAATCCATCCCGCGCGAGCCAGGACTCGATGGGGGTAAGCTACAAGGAAGGGGACGCGGACAAGATCTTACGTCCTGACTTCGTTATCTTCTCTAGAAAGGCGGATGGATCGGTGGTCGCTGATATACTCGATCCGCATGGGTTCCATCTGTCTGATGCACTTCCAAAACTGCGCGGACTGGCGACATGGGCGCGACGGTTTGCGGGACGGGTCCGCAGAGTCGAGGCGTTGGCCGTTGTCGACGAGGAGCTGCGAGTTCTTGACCTCACAGATGAAGAAACACGCAATATATTAGAGAACGTCGTTGAGGTTAAGGCAGCCTACCAAAGTAGCGTAGCACATGACTTCTGACGAGCGGGCGGGAACCGTTGGATCGTTGCCCTGCGCTGATTTGCAGGCCATGGCTGCGACGCTGGAGGCCTCCGGCGAGTACCGGGTTTTGCGTCGCCTTGTGGCTCCCACCCCCCTCCCCTCGCTGCCCGCCGGCGCGAGGCTGGGCTTGGTGATCGACGTGGAGACCACGGGCTCGGATCTTCGCGGCGACGAGGTGATCGAGCTCGCCATGGTTCGCTTCGCCTACACGCCTGAGGGCGAGGTCCTGGGCGTAGTGGACACCTTTCAGGGCTACCACGAGCCCGCTCGGGCCATCTCGGCCGAGATCACCGCGCTGACGGGCATCAGCGCGGAGACCGTTGCCGGTCACGCGCTCGATCCTGAGGCGATAGGAGCCTTCGTCGCGCCGGCGGTGATTGTGCTGGCGCACAACGCCGCATTCGACCGGCGCTTCGCCGAGCGGCTCCACCCCTACTTTTCCACTAAGGCCTGGGGCTGCACCATGAGCGAGCCGCCCTGGCGCGAGGAGGGCTTCGAAGGGTTGAAGCTCGCCTATTTGGCCGCCCAAAACGGCTTCTTCTACGACAAGCACCGGGCGCTGCACGACTGCCACGCCACGCTTGAGCTCCTCGCCCGTCCCCTCCCTGTTTCCGGCCGGACCGCCTTCGCCCACCTCCTCGAGCGAGCGCGCAGGCCAAGCTTCCGCCTTTGGGCGGACGGCGCGCCGTTCGATCACAAGGACACGCTTAAGGGCCGTGGCTATCGCTGGTGCGGCGGCGAGGACGGCCGTCCTCGAGCTTGGTGGATCGACTTGGCCGAGGACGCGCTCGACTGTGAAGTCGACTTCCTGCGGAATTACGTCTTCGGCTACGAGGTCGAACCGCTGCAGCGGCGCGTCAGCGCCTACGACCGCTATTCCGAGCGAGTGTGAGCAGCTCTTGGGACGGCCCGCGCAAGGTCCTGCCTCACGATCTCGCTTGAAGCCGGGCTGAGACGCTGGGTCGAGGTCAGATCGTGCTCTGGATACGTCTGCGGCCTGAACCGAACCGCCTTGTCATAGCCGCGAGGGCGCAGGTCTGGCTCAAGGCGGTTCTTGGCAGAGTCCGGTTCCGGGCATGAAGCCTACGCCGGCCGGGGCTCCGTGCCGACCATGGGCTTCCTGGACGACGGGAACCGGTCGCCACTAGGTCGGCTAGCCCCGGCACCTGCGCGCGCGGCGGTAAGGTGCTAAACCCCCGCTGGACGCAACGCTGAGGTGAGCTCCATGCGAGCCGAGAACGACGAGGCTGCAGACGAGATGAAGGCCGGAGAGGTCGCAACCGTCGCACGCTCTGTGCTATCCCTGTTCTTCGACAAGTTGGCCGTGACGGACGGTTTCGCCGAGATCGCGCCGAAACTTCGGGCTACCGTTCTCGATAAAGGCCAGTTCAGCGAAGCTGCCATCAAAGCGGCCATGTTCCCGGACGGCTCATGATCCGGATCGAGTCCGTCAAGATTCAGGAGTTTCGGGGCATCCGCGACCTGACCCTGAACCTGCAGGGTCAGAACTTCGCCGCCTGCGGCCCGAACGGAACGGGTAAAAGTGGCATCGTCGACGCCATCGAATTCGCCCTAACCGGCAACATCTCTCGGTTGTCCGGCGGCGGTACGGGCAACCTGTCGATAAAGGCGCACGGACCGCACGTCGACAGCCGAAACAAGCCCGAGCGAGCCGCGGTCACCCTCGAGGTTTCGATTCCCTCCAAGGGAGGCAAGAAGGCTACGATCCATCGCACGGTGAAGGCCGCCTCAATACCGATCATCACGCCCGACGACCCGGACGTGCGCGCAGCCTTTGAAACGGTGCGCCTGCATCCGGAATTCGTGCTGAGCCGGCGCGAACTCATCAAATACGTCCTGTCCAACCCCGGAGACCGCTCCAAAGAGGTCCAGGCGCTGCTGCGCATGGAGGACATCGAGAAGCTTCGCGTCGTGCTGCAGCGCGTTGCCAACACGGCCTCCAAGGAGCTGCCTGCATTTCAGCGGGACGAGGGTGACGCACAGCGGAGCCTGTTGAGCGGCCTCGGCGCACCGCAGGTCTCCAAAAGCGCGGTGCTCGGCGCGGCCAACACCCACCGCATCACTCTGGGGCTGGCACCCTTGACCGACCTTGAGGTGACGACTTCGCTCAAGGACGGTCTTGCCACGGCCTCCGCCTCCACCGCCGTCACCCGAGTGCCGAAGGCTCAGGCGGCCGCTGACATTCAGCTTTTCCACGCCGCGCTGGCGGCGTTGGCCGGACCCGATCACCTGAACGCTGTTAGCGGCGCGCTAGAGGCGGCGACGACCCTGGCGGCCGACGCCGACGCCCTGTCCGGCGTGTCGCGAGACGCGCTGCTCCGCGATGCCTTGTCGCTCTACGACGACCAGACCTGCCCGGTGTGCGATACGCCATTCGCGCCCGAGGCCTTCAAGGCGCTCATCCAGGCGAAGCTCGGCTATCTCGCCGCTGTCGCCGCTCAGCGGAAAGCACTGGATGCCTTGGTCCAGCCGATCTTGGGCAGGATCCAAGCGGCAGGCGCGGCGGTCGCCACCCTGATCACGCACGCACAAACGCTCTCTCCGGCCGTGGACGCGGTCGAGCTCACGGGCTTCAAGGCTCGGCTGCTCCGTCAGTATCAAGCGCTGCAGAAGCTCTTGCCGCTGGACGAGGCAATCGCGGCTCTCAGCCAGGCGCACGATCCCGAGACAGTCGCCGGTCCTATGGCGGCTCTGGCGGCTGCGGTGGCGGCGCTGCCCGAGCCCAGCAAGCAGGATGCGGCGCGCGACTTTCTGGTGATCGCTCAAGAGCGTCTGGAAGCATATCGCGCGGCAAGGTCCAAGGTCACGGCCGGCAAGCTCCGCGCTGATCGGTCAGCGTCGGCGCTCGCGGTCTATGCGGACGTGACGAACAAGGCGCTGGAGGACATCTACAAACAGGTCGAAACCAACTTCACTGCCTACTACCGCGAGATCAACAAGGACGACGAGAGCGCGTTCACCGCCAAGCTGCTGCCTTCAATCGGCAAGCTCGGCTTCGATGTGGACTTCTACGGACGTGGCCACTTTCCACCCGGCGCCTACCACAGCGAAGGCCACCAAGACGGCATGGGGCTGTGCCTCTACCTCGCCCTCATGCATCACCTTCTAGCCAGCAACTTCACCTTCGCGGTCCTCGACGACGTTTTGATGTCAGTCGATGCGGGCCATAGGCGCGAGGTTTGCGCGCTCTTAAGGACCCACTTTCCGAACACCCAGTTCATCTTCACCACCCACGACGAGATCTGGCTGCGCCACATGAAGTCCGAGGGTCTGGTTGTGGGCCGTCACTTTGCACACTTCAGGACTTGGAGCGTCGACCTTGGCCCTACCGAGTGGGATAACCACGACGTCTGGGCGGAAATCGAAGGCCACTTGGCCAAGAACGATGTCCGTGCCGCCGCGGCGCTTCTGCGCCACTATTTGGAGCACTTCGGCAAGGAGGCGTGCGATCGGCTCCGCGCCCAAGTGGAGTTCCACGGCGACGCGCAGTTTGACCTCGGCGACCTCCTGCCGAGCGCCGTCTCAGCCCTTGGCAAGGCCTACGGAAGCGCCAAGGCGGCCGCCAATTCCTGGGGACAGCAGGAGGTGCTCGCCGCGATCACAGTCCGAAGCGCCGCCTTTGACGCCGTCAAGGACAAGGTCTCGACGGATCAATGGCAGGTGAACGCCGCTCTCCACTTCAACGCCTGGGCGGACCTTCAAAAGCAGGACTTCACGCCGCTGGTGGGCGCATTCAAATCGCTGACGGAACATTTTTCGTGCCCGGCTTGCAACGAGATGCTCTCGATCACGCCGCGAAAGGGAAAAAAACAGGGCCTACGCTGCAGATGTGGGTCGGTGAACTTCAACATAACTGAGAAGACAAAGGTGTCCAGCCGAACTCCTGCCGTTGCGGTTTGAGGGTTACGATTCGGTTCCAATTCGCGATCACCTGATTATCGGTAATGACCCTCCAGAGGTCCTTTGATGATATGGTTGTCCCAGACGCTCGAGGCGCGCGCTCAAGACCGACTCCGAGTAAACCTTCTGCATGAAAGTCATTCGATATCCTGCGCTTGCCACTCGGGGGCACTCGGAATTCCTCGGCCTCCTCTTCCGTCGCCTTCGACATGGCTATGCCGGGTTTGACCCGAATCTGACTAGATTGGGACCAGCGCCATACGTCGGCTAAACTGCTAATCAGTGACACGAGCGCGGCGCATTGCAGCGACCTCCATACTTGCCTCCTGACGCAGCGACGTGCGCTCGGCAGGATTCGCGTTGTCGTCGCACCAAACCTGCGGGTCACCTGAAATCACGCGTCGGCACCTTGATCCCTGAGCCGAGCGCCAAGTCTGGAATGTAGATGTCTCGCGGCTTCGCACGCCCCTTCGGCGTGGGCGGGTCACGGGCGTCGGGCCCACCTCCGTGCGTCGCCCCGTCGCCGCGGCCGCGCGGCAGGGTCAAGGCGCCCTCCTTCTTGCCGACCCCACGCAGGTCCTCGGCGAGGTCTAGGAGCTTGTAGGCGACCACGTGGACGACGTCGCCTTCGCGCTGAACGCGCCCTTCCACGCCCATCATGTTGGCCGACAGGACCAGCCTTCGCTGCTTCTCGAAGAGCTGCGGCCAGACCACCAGATTGGCGACGCCAGTCTCGTCCTCCAGGGTGATGAACATCACCCCCTTCGCGGACCCCGGCTTCTGCCGCATCAGGACGAGGCCCGCGACCGTGCACCGTCGCCCATCCCGCGCCGCGCCCGCCTCGGCGCAGGTGACCATCCGCCGCTTGGTCAGCTCCTCGCGCAGGAAGCTGACCGGATGGGCACATAACGTCAGCCCCACGTGGCCGTAGTCCTCCACCACCTCCCGGCCCTCGGTCATCGGCCGCAGCGTCACGGGCGCCTCGACGATCTCCGGCGCGAGCCCCCCTCCCCTCTCGTCGGCCGCCGCAAACAGCGGCAAGGCATGGTCGCGCAGCGCCTTGATCGTCCACGCCGCCTCGCGCCGGCCAAGCCCGAGCGCGGCGCGAAAGGCGTCGGCCTCGGCGAGCCGCTCCAGCGCTGACACAGGCGCGCCCGCGCGCCGCAGCACTTCCTCCGGGCTGGCGTAGGGCTGGTCGGCACGGGCCACGACGATCTTGGCCGCCTCCATCTCGCGCAGGCCCTTGCTCATGCGCAGGCCGAGCCGCACGGCGAGCCGATCCTCGTCCTCTGTCGGCTCCAAGGTGCAGTCCCAGCGCGAGGCGTTGACGCACACCGGCCGCACCTCGACCCCGTGCTGTTGCGCGTCCCGCACGATCTGCGCGGGCGCGTAGAAGCCCATCGGCTGGGCATTGAGGAGCGCGGCGCAGAAGACATCCGGGTGCCAGCACTTCAGCCAGGCCGAGGCGTAGGCCAAGAGCGCGAAGCTGGCGGCGTGGCTTTCGGGGAAGCCGTACGAGCCGAAGCCCTCCAGCTGCTTGAAGGTGGTCTCGGCGAAGGCGCGCTCGTAGCCGCGCTCCACCATGCCCTCGACCAGCTTGTCGCGGAAGTGGCTGACCCCGCCGGTGAACTTGAAGGTGGCCATGGCGCGCCGCAGCTGGTCCGCCTCGCCGGGCGTGAACCCGGCGCACTCGATGGCTACCCGCATGGCCTGCTCCTGGAAGAGCGGCACGCCGAGCGTCTTGCCGAGCACCGCCTCCAGCTCCGGCTTGGGGTAGCTGACCGGCTCCAACCCCTCGCGCCGACGCAGGTAGGGGTGGACCATGTCGCCCTGGATGGGACCCGGCCGGACGATCGCGACCTGCACCACGAGGTCGTGGAAGGTCCGGGGCTTTATCCGCGGCAGCATGGCCATCTGCGCGCGGCTCTCGATCTGGAAGGTGCCGAGCGTGTCGGCCTTCCTGATCATCGCGTAAGTCCGCGGATCCTCGGCGGGGATGGTGGCGAGGTCGAGGTTGGTGTCCTTGGCCTCGGCTAGGAGCGCGAAGGCCCGCCGCATGCAGCCGAGCATCCCCAGACCCAGCACGTCGACCTTCATGAACTTCAGCGCATCGATGTCGTCCTTGTCCCACTCGATCACCGCCCGGTCCTCCATCCGGGCGGGCTCAATGGGCACGAGTTCGTCCAGGCGATCCTGCGTCAGTACAAAGCCGCCGGGGTGTTGCCCCAGCTGGCGAGGCGTGCCGATCAGCTCGCGGGCGAGGTCCAGCGTCAGCCGCAGCCGTCTGTCCCCCAGGTTCAGGTTCAGGTCGGCGGCATGGTCCTCCTGCACGCCCTCCTCGCTCCAGCCCCAGACCTGACCGGCCAGGGCGGCGGTGACGTCCTCGGTCAGGCCCAGCACCTTGCCCACGTCGCGCACGGCACCCTTCGCGCGGAAGCGCATCACCGTCGCGCATAGCGCCGCCCGGTCACGGCCGTAGGTCTCGTAGATCCATTGGATCACCTCCTCGCGGCGCTCGTGCTCGAAGTCGACGTCGATGTCGGGAGGCTCGCGCCGCTCCATCGAGACGAAGCGCTCGAAAAGGAGGTCGTTGCGCTCGGGGTCGATGCTGGTCACGCCCAGCACGAAGCAGACGGCCGAGTTGGCGGCCGAACCCCGCCCCTGGCAGAGGATGCCCTTCGAGCGTGCGAACCGCACGATCGCGTCCACCGTCAGGAAGTAGGGCGCATACTCAAGCTGGCCGATCAGGCTCAGCTCGTGCCGAAGCTGCTTGGCCACGTGCGCCGGCACGCCTTCCGGATAGCGGTCGGCCGCACCCTCCCAGGTTCGCCGCTCCAGCGCCGCCTGGGGCGCAACGCCGGGGACCAGCACCTCGTCGGGGTACTGATAGCGCAGCTCGTCCAGGCTGAAGGTGCAGCGCTCGACGATCTCCGTCGTCCGCGCCAGCGCCTCCGGATGCCGCTGGAAGAGCCGCGCCATCTCCTCGGCGCGCTTCAGGTGCCGGTCCGCGTTGCGCTCACGCCGAAAGCCGACGTCGTCGATTGTGCACCCCTCGCGGATGCAGGTGACCACGTCCTGCAGGAGACGCCGCGAGGGGGCGTGGAACAGCACATCGTTGGTCACGACTGTCCGGACGCGGGCGGCGGCGGCCAGGTTGGAGAGGTCGTGCAGCCGCCGGTGATCTCCGGGACGCCGCTGGAGGGTCAGGGCGCAGAAAGCGCGGTCGCCGAACTGCGCGGCCAGCCGGCGCAGCCGCGCCGCGCAGTCCGCATCGGCGTCCCCAGGAACGAGGGTCGCCAGGAGACCATCGCTCCAGGCGCAGACGTCCTCCCAGGCGAGCTCGCAGCCTCCCTTCCCAGCCCTCCCCTTCCCGAGCGAGAGGAGGCGGCAGAGCCGGCCGTAGGCGACGCGGTCGGTCGGATAGACGAGAAGCGCCGTGCCGTCCGTCAGGTCCAGGCGGCACCCGACGACCGACCGCACCCCTGTCACCTTGGCGGCCTCGTGCGCGCGCACGATCCCCGCCAGGGAGTTGCGGTCGCAGACAGCCAACCCCTCGATTCCGCAAAGGGCAGCTTGGCTGAACAAGTCCTCACAGGCGCTTGACCCGCGCAGGAAGGAGAAGTGACTGGTGACTTGAAGCTCGGCGTAGCGTGGCACGGGCCGCCCTCCAGTGTTCCTGGTATGTTCTTAGCAAGGGAGAGTCGAGTATGATCAGCCTGCCTATCGATCCGCCGGGATGATCGCATGCGGGGTCGGGGTCTCGCGCCCACGCCTGCGGTCGCCTAGATGGTCCCCATGGGTGAAGCCAGGGCGAAGACAAAGGAGCGACGGCGCCGAGCGGGGCTGAGCCGGCCCATGCGTCGGTCGCGCTTTGACCTTTTAGCCCTGGGAGCGCGGCGCTCGCCCACCCGGCTCATGGCGGAGGAGCTGTCGCATTGGAGCGACGCCGAGGAGCGCGTGCTGGGACTGGTCTTGCGAGACCGCACCGATGACGATTTCGGCTGGATCCTGATGGCGCGCGACAAGATCGGGCGGTTCCGGTGCGTCGATCTCGAGATGAGCCTGCGCAGTTCCGCTTACGCCGAAGCCGGCATCCGAGACCGCATAGGCCGCGCGGTCGAGGAAGCCGACTTCTTGGCCTTGGGCGACCAGGAGGACGAGACGAATTACCCGACCAACGTCCTCCACGTCGGGCCGGAGGTCGATGTCGACCGGCTGCATCCACACTTCAAGGTGCTCTTGGACAGTCCAGCCCGGGCTCCCGCCCGGGCTGTCTTTCGTGAGATCGGGCCATGGCTCGCGCCGACTGACCCTCATTTCGTAAAGGAGTTTCAGGAGAACGCCTTCGACCAACGGCTTTGGGAAATGTATCTTTGGGCGACATTTCGCGAGCTCGGCTTCGATATCACCCAACCCGAGGCGCCGGACTTCTCCTGCATTGCTCCTGGGATTGAGTTCACCGTCGAGGCGACCACGGTCGCCCCCTCGACGTCGGGGGTCCTAGCCGATCGCCCTGATCCTCGGACCCCGGAGGAGATGGCGGAATTCTTGGCGCACTATATGCCGATCAAATACGGGTCGAGCCTGACGAGTAAGCTGAACAAGAAGAACAAGGATGGAGAGAGCTACTGGCAGCGGGGGAAAGCCAGGGGGAAGCCGTTCCTTCTCGCGGTAGCCGACTTCCACGTGTCGGGCAGTGTCGATGAGCCGGGCTCGATGAGCTACACGCACTCGGCGCTTTGGCCCTATCTCTATGGCCACCGGGTGGACTGGGAGTTTGTGGACGGCGAGCTCGTCGTCCGCGCGACGAAGGGCGGCCCTCACGCCTACAAGGGCAAGACGATCGAAACCGGCTTCTTTGACCTGGAGGGCGCGGAAAACATCTCCGCCATCATCTTTTCCAATGCCGGAACGCTCGCGAAGTTCGACCGAATGGGGCTCAGCGCCGGGGTTGAGGCGCCCGGCCACCTTTTCTTCCGTTTTGGATACCGCTTCGATCACGATCCCAACGCGGTGCATCCCCGCGTGTTTTCCGAGCCAATCGGTCTCGACGGGTATGTCGAGCACTGGTCGGACGAGCTGCAGATATTTCACAACCCAAATGCACGCCAGCCTCTGGGAGAAGACGTCTTCGGCGGCATCACGCAGCATTTTTTCAAGAACGGCGACCTCTACTCCATCACTCCCGAAGGCACGGTGCTCGCCTCGCGGACCATGATCATGCACTTGGTCGGGGGGCAGGAAGAAAAGCAGGTGATCTGAAGGTGCCGCCCACAGGGGCGGCAGCAGCTTCGCTTTCAGAGCAGGCCGGTCGGGGCCTCTCCGGGCGAGATCAAGTTTAGGCCGGAGAGCGTGACGCCCATGAGGCGCACGCTGCGAGCCAGGGGCCCCTCCGCCCGAAGCAGGCTCTCCACGACCGACCGAAGGATCTCGCGGTCGGCTGTCGCCTGCGTGAGGCTGCGCGACCGCGTGATTAGCGTGAAGTCGCTGAACTTCAGCTTCAGCGTCACCGTCCGACCCCCCGCGCCCTTCCGCTCGATCCGTTCCATCAGCGCGTCCAGCACCGGCTCCATCGCCGCTTCCAGCGCCGCCCCGTTTACCAGGTCGACCTCGAACGTCCGCTCCGCCCCGATCGACTTGCGCACCCGGTCGGCGCGGACCGGGCGATCGTCGGCGCCAAGCGCGGCGCGATGGTAGTAGCTAGCGCTCGAGCCGAAGTGGCGCTCGAGCTCGGCAAGCGGCCAGGCGGCGAGGTCGGCGCCGGTGAGGATGCCGAGCGCCTCCATGCGCCGCTGGGTCACAGGGCCCACGCCGTGAAAGCGCTTCACCGGCTGCTGCTGGACGAACGCCGGCCCCTGCCGCGGGGTGACGACGCACAATCCGTCCGGCTTGTTGTGGTCAGACGCGAGTTTCGCGATGAACTTGTTGTACGAGACGCCCGCCGAGGCGGTCAGGTCGGTCTCGACACGGATCCGGGCGCGGATCTCCTGCGCAATGGCCGTCGCCGTTCCAAGTCGCCTGCGATCCTCGGTGACGTCCAGGTACGCCTCATCGAGCGAGAGCGGTTCGATCAAGTCGGTGTAGTCCGCGAAGATGGCGTGGATCTGGGCGGAGACCGCGCCGTAGACCTCGAAGCGAGGGCGCACGAACACGAGCTCGGGACATTTCCGCTGGGCGGTGACGGACGGCATGGCCCAACGCACCCCGAAGGCGCGCGCCTCGTAGCTCGCGGCCGCCACCACACCGCGCGCCTTCGATCCTCCGACGGCGACCGGCCGGCCGCGCAGGCCGGGATCGTCGCGCTGCTCCACCGACGCGTAGAACGCGTCCATGTCGATGTGGATGATCTTCCGAACCGGCTCTTCCACCAGCGCGGGCCGAACGTCGCTCATCTCCGAAGTGACCCCCCCTCCCCTCGCGGATCAGGCCCGCATTCTCGCGGTCGGCCGTTCACGCGAACACCCCATGGATGAACCAGCGCAGGTCGCCTGTGGCGGCGATCTCGCCGTCGCCCTGACGGTACAGCCAGAACCGTTCGCCCGCCTCGTCCTCGACGGCGAAGTAATCGCGCACGCTCTCCATCTCGGCGTCCCGCTTCCACCATTCGCCGTAGATCCGCTCAGGGCCGTCCGCGCGCTTCACGCGCCGCCGCTGACCGCGCCACGTGAAGGCGGCCGGCGGCTGGTCCGGCAGCGCGGCCACCGCATCGACGGGTTCGGGAGGGCTGAGGAGCCGCGAGGGACGCGGCCAGGCGGCCGGCCAGGTGCGACCGCCGGCCGGGGCGGCGGGGGCCACCCTGCGGACGGAGCGCTCGGGCACATCGCTCTCGACCGGCGCCATCCGGTACACCCGGCTTCCACCCAGGCGGTTGGTCAGGACGTCGATCAGCCCCTCCACATCGGGGGCCGGGGCGTCGCCGGCCAGCGACGACGGCGCCGTGTGGGGCTGCAGCGGCTCGGCGAGCGGCGCGGACAGGCTCATCGCATCGATGCCGAACCCGGGGTCGACGTGGTCGGACCGGTCGCACAGGAGCCGCGTCAGCCGCTTTGGGTCGCGGTTTGGCCGGGCCGTGCCGATCCGCACTACTTCTCGGCGACCGTCGACCCGCTCGCAGACCAGATCGAGCTTGCGCGCCCCCATGCCCTGCGCGTCGAGGACGTCGCACAACGCCTGCACCAGTTTGCCGACGCGCCGGGCGATCGTCTCTGGGGCGCTGATCGGTTCGAAGAAGGCATGGCGCACCCGGGGAAGCTCGGGGGCCGCGACAGGATCGAAGGTTTCGCCCTGGCGCCCGAACGCCTGGTCGAGGCGCCGTGTCAGCTCCGAGCCAAAGCGCAAGGCCAGCGGCGCGCGGGGTGTGCGTTCCAGATGCTCGATGGTTTCAAAGCCGAGCCGGATCAAGCCCGCCACCATCTCGGGTGCGAGGCGAAGGGCGGCGACGGGAAGGCCGCGCACGAGGGCGGCCTCGTCAGCGCCTGCGACGAGGGCGGCGGAGCCGCCGAACCGCGCGAGGCCGTGCGCCGCCCCCGGCGCGCCCGCCATGGCGGCGCGCGAGCAAACCCCGACGGAACCGAGCTTGAACTGGATGTCCGTCAGGAAGCCGGCCTCGCCCCCAAACAGGTGGGCGCAGCCCTGTGCGTCGATCCAGAGCCCGTCCACGCCATTGATCGCCACGAGTGGCGAGTAGCGCCGCAGCGCCCAGACGGCGAGCCGCTCCAGGGCGAGCGCGTCGGCGGCGGGCTCGGCCTCGACGATGTGCAGGCCCGGCGTTCGCGCCTGCGCCTGCGCCACGGCGAGCCCCGGCGACACGCCCAGCGCCAGGGCCGCGGCGTCGGCGTCCAGGATCAGCTTGCGGGCGCCCCGGCGGCCGACCACGACGACGGGGACGTCAGCCGGCGGCGCGGCGTCGCCCTGGCTCCTGCGCCAGCGATCGGTCGGCCATCGCGGCAGGTAGAGCGAGACGACCCGCCTCATCGCAGGCCTCCAGCTCCCAGTCGGCCGCCTCCGCGCCGCGGCACCGCATCATCTCCACCAGCCAGCGCGATCGTCCGAGCCCCGGCGCCGCCTGGCGTGTCGACGGCAAAGCCGTCACCCGCCATCGCGTCAGCGAGGCGGTCGGCTGGCCATAGTCGGCCGCCGCCGCCGATGTCTTCCAGCGTCGGATGGCGAAGGCGGTGACCCCGGACGCCTCGGCGCAGAGCTGAAGCCGCCGCGAGGCGGTCATCGACAACACGCCGACCTCGCCGACCACGCCCGCCAAGCCGCCATGGCGAAGGCCCTCCTCCAGGACGGTCAGCACGCCCTTCTCGTCCGTGGCCTCGGCGTAGATCACCCGGTCCGGATGCAGCCCCGCGCCCGCCAGGGCCGGAGCGAACAGGTCGCGTTGGCGCAGGCACCAGACCACGTGTCCGGGAATGCGGGCGAGGATGCCGGCCACGAACAGCACGGATGCGGCGCCATGGATCGCGCCCGGCCCTCCCCCCGCCACCTCGTGGAGCCCGCCCAGGGGCAGCCCAGCCGCGGGGAGCCGGCCATCCAGCTCCGCCACGCCGAAGGGCAGGACGGCCGCGCGCGGCCGTCCGTGCCGCTCCACCTCGGCGATGCGGGTGCGCAGACGATCGAGGACGACTGTACGTGGCGAGAGATCCATGGCTGGAGCCGAACTGGCGCGCCTGGTGGGCGTTCCTTGTTTGTTCTCACTCGCAGGGTCAGTGAGTCAACGGGTCCTTCGCGATGTCGCTGTGGATCGCCCCTGCCATGAGCTCGGTGAACCAGCCGGCGTAGGGCGTGTTCGCCGCCATGCGACGATTGTAGTCAGCCGCCCCGTCCTCCCACCAGACGGGTCCGCGCTCGCCCAGCGCCCGCTTCGCGGCGTCGACAGACGCGCGCGCCCCGCAAGGTCTCCGCGGCCCGCCTTGGCGCTCCGCACCGCGCGGCGTGCGGTCATCAGGCTCGAGACCAAGCCATGCCGGGTCTTGTCGTCCAAGGCAGGATTGGAGCAGCGCCAGAGACGGCCTTTGACGACAAAGCAGCGGCCGTCGGGCGTCACCGAATGCGCGGCGGGCGGGACCATCGACCCAGAACGCGAAACGGCCATCAAGGAACCGACCCCGGACGGCGTCGTTCGAGTCCGCCGGTCGAGGACTCGCCCCGGTTGAGAGGGAACGCGCGTGGTGGCGACGGTTCAGGCCTTCGGGTCTGACAAGCCGAGCAGCCCGCCCAGGCCGAGCACCGCGACGCCTGGGAGACTCGGACTCCGAGTCCCCTCCCCGCCCCCAAGCTTCCTGCCGCTCCAGCATCCCCGCTTGGTCGACCAGCCGCCGGTAGGCGCGGGCTGGATCCACGAGATGAAGCTCGACGGCTACCGCATGCAGGTCGTGGTACGCCGGGGCGCGGCCTATTGGTTCTCGCGCAACGGCCACGACTGGAGCGCCCGCCTGCCCGACCTCGGCGCGCCGCTGGCCAGCGGCCCGGACTGCGTCCTCGATGGCGAGGTCTGCGCCGTCGGGTCGGATGGCCGGACCGACTTCTCGGCCTTGCGCTCGGCGATGGGGCGCAGGGAGGCCGGCGCCATCGTGGGCGACCTGAAGTTCTACGCCTTCGACTGCCTCAGCCACGGCCGCGAGGACCTGCGCGGCCGTCCGCTCGCCGAGCGCAAGGAGTACCTGGAGGCCCTGCTGTTTCCGGGGTGCGAGCCGCTTTCGCCGCTGATCGAATATGTCGACGCCCTCCCCGGCGAAGGAGAGGCGCTGCTGAAGGCCGCCTGCGGACTCGGATTGGAGGGGATCGTCTCCAAGCGGCTGGACGCGCCGTACGCGGGCGGCGCGAAGCGGCTTGAGACTTGGCGGAAGGCGAAATGCCGTCCCTCGCAGGAGATCGTGATCGGCGGATGGAAGACCGACGGCGCCCGCTTCCGGTCGCTACTGGCGGGCGTCTATGAGGGCGGGGCGTTCCGGTACGTCGGCTCCGTCGGCACCGGCTTTCCCCAAGGCGTGGCGGCCGACCTGATGCCCCGGCTTCGCGCCGTCGAGACGCAAATCAGCCCCTATGCCGCTGGCGGACCGCCCCGCAAGACGAGCAACATTCACTGGGCGCGCCCGGAGTTGGTGGCCAATATCGAGATCGCCGAGTGGACGGCGTCCGGCAAGCTGCGCCAAGCCAGCTTCAAGGGTTTGCGGTCCGACAAACCGGCGCGCGAGGTCGTGCGCGAGACCCTGGAAGGCCCTTAGGGCGCCCTACTCTGCATCCTGCTTCTTGCGTCCGCGTCCTGAGCCCGTCTTCGGCGGAGGCGCGCTCGGCGCCGGTGGAGCCTCCGCGGGCGCCGCTGCACGCCGACGCGCCCCTAGACCGAGCTGCTTGGCCATGGCCGACCGAGAGGCGCTATAGGCGGGCGCGACGGAGGGATAATCCTTCGGAAGGCCGTAGCGTTCGCGGTAGCCCGCCATGTCGAGGCCGTGGCGGCTGAGGTGCCGCTTCAGGGTCTTGTAGGGCTTGTTGTCGACAAAGCTGATCAGCGCGTCGGGCGTGATGCTCTTGTTGATCGCGCGCTTGTCGGCCTTCGGGAACGAAGCCTCCGTCGCTTCGGGGGTTGGCGCGTCGCTCTCCGCCAACGCCGCTCGAATGCTCCGGATTATGTTGGGGATCTCGGCCGCTTGGACGTGCACGTTGTTGCCGACGTAGCTCGCGACGATCTCCGCGGTCAGGGTCAGCGTATCGGTCGTCCCGTTGTCGTCGGCCATGTCGGCGATCCCTGAAGGCCGGTCCCGGCCGGCCGCGCCACCGTTTCACGACTTGGCGTTCGGAGCCAGGGTCAGCAAGATCGCCTCGGATCGACCATCGCGGACGCAGCCATGTGCAACCTCTACGCCATCATGAAGCATCGCGCGGAGATCGCCGGCATCGCGCGCGCCATGAGCGACCGGAACAACAACCAGCCGCCCCAGGCCGGCGTGTTCCCCGACTATCCCGCCCCGATCGTTATGACGGGGGCGGACGGGTCCCGCGAGATGCGGGATCTCCGCTGGGGCATGCCGTCCTCGAAGAAGGCCTTGTTCGACGCCGCCGTGAAGCGGGCCGACAAGCTCCGCGCCAAGGGCAAGGACGTCGATTTCGATCATCTTCTTCGCATGGAGCCCGATCGCGGAACGACCAACGTGCGCAAGACCGAGAGCCGGCACTGGGCAGGCTGGCTCGGACCCGAAAACCGATGCCTCGTGCCCTTCACCTCCTTTAGCGAGCCGGACCAAGTCGGCGGATCGTTGAAGCCCGTCTGGTTCGCCCTCGGCGAAGATCGGCCGTTGGCTTTCTTCGCGGGCGTCATGACCCACGGCTGGACCTGCGTGCGCAAGATCAGCGAGGGCGAGGTCACCTGCGACCTCTTCGGGTTCTTGACCACCGACGCCAACGCCGAAGTTGCGGTCGTTCACGACAAGGCGATGCCCGTCATCCTGACGTCGCCCGAGGAGTGGGACCTTTGGCTGAGCGACTCGCCCTGGTCGGAGGTCAAGCACCTGCAGCGCCCAATGCCGGACGGGTCGCTGACCGAGGTCGCCCGGGGTGAGCGAAAAGACGAAGCGGTCGTCGCCTAGCGGTCCTGACGGTCTGGTCAGTCTTCCAGATCGTAGCCGTCCGGCCCCCAACCGCGAACCTTCGACACGGAGCGGACGCGGCGCCCCGCCCCCGTTCGCTGGATGAATACCACGATGTTGATGGCGGCGGCGATCGCCCGGTACGGGATCCTCTGTGTCACTTCCCCGATGAGATCCTCCAGCCGGCTCAGCGCCTCGTGGGCGCTGTTGGCGTGAATGGTGGCCAGCCCGCCCGGATGCCCCGTGTTCCACGCCTTGAGGAGGTCCAGCGCCGAACCGTCTCGCACCTCGCCGATCACGATGCGGTCCGGCCGCAGCCGCAGCGTATCGCGAACGAGATCGGCCATGGTCACGGCGGGCTCGATGCGCTTGGTCAAGAGCTCCACGCGGTCGGCGGCGGCGCATTGGAGTTCCGCCGTGTCCTCGATGATGACGACGCGGTCGAGGGCGAAGGCCGGTTCGGCGAGAAGTGCGTTGGCCAACGTGGTTTTTCCCGAGCCCGTCCCCCCGGCCACGAGGATGTTGCGCTTCTCGGCCACCGCCGCCCGGAGGCGATCGGCCATCGCCTCGTCCATGGCGCCGCGCTCAACGTAGTCGGCGAGGTCGAACACGACCTCGGGCCGCTTGCGGATCGCGAAGGTCGGACTGGAGACTAGGGGCATGAACACGCCCTGGAAGCGCTCTCCGGTTTGCGGCAGCGTGGCGCTGACCCGGGGCCGGTCGCGCGTCACCACCTCCCCGGCGTGGTCCGCCAGGAGGCGCAGGATGCGGTTGGCGTCATCCGACGCCAGCACTTCTCCGGTGAAGGACCTCCCCTCCCCTATCCGGTCGACCCAGATCCGACCGTCAGGGTTGACCATAACCTCGACGACGAGCCGGTCGGCCAGGGCCTGGGCGATCACAGGGCCCATGGCTTGGCGCAGCGCCGCCACCTTTCTGTCGCTGACGATAGAGGGGGAGGTCATGGCGGTCAGAGCAGCCCGTCGTCGTGCGCGCGCTCGGCTTGGACGCTGGAGGGTTCGAGATAGTCGTCCGGCTCGATGGCCAGGCTCGCCTCTACGACCCGGCTCGACGAGGCGCGCACGCCTTCGTAGGGGGCCGCCGCGCTCAAGGCGGTGATCCCGAGCCAATCGATCCGAGCCGGTCCCGGCAAATCGGCCTTGCCCGGCTTCTGGACGTGCTTGGCGAGGACGCCGTGGTAATAGTCGCCCGTCCGCGCCTTGAAGAACGGCTCCTCATAATAGCGGATCTTCTCGGCGACGATGGGCTTGGTGTTGTTGACGAACAGGAACTGCTTGCGATCGTCCAAGCCTCGCACGTCCTCCTCGGAGAGGATGTACCGCTGTTGCTCCGACTGCGACGTCGACCGGTGCGCCCTTCCGAACAGGGTCCGAGGATCGCTGTAGCTGTCCCGGAGCTCGAGCGCCTTCCCCGCACGCCGCGTCACCTTCTCGATGCTCGTCGGCTCGGACGTGGCGAAGGCCGCGGTGATGTGCATGTTGTCGAACAGCGGGGTCTTGTCGCCGTACTTGGAGAAGACGTCGTTGAAGCTCTGGCAGATCAGGTGGGCGGTGATCCCGTAGCTGGCCATCTCGCCCATCGCGTTTTCCAGGAACGGGAGCGCGCCGAGCTTTGGAAATTCGTCGAGCAGGAGGAGGAGCCGGTGCAGCTTGCGGCGACGGCGGCTGTCGAGATGCTCGTTCTCCATGAGGCTGTTGATGGTCTGGCGCGTGAACACGCGCACGAGGAACGCCAGACGGTCGGCGTGGGCCTGAGGCGTGATGATGTAGAAGCTGACGGGCGCCTCGGAGCAGACGAGGTCGCCGATCGAGAAGTCCGACCAGCTGGTGGCGTACTCGACCAGGGGATCGGCCCATAGGGAGAGCGAGGCTCGGCAGGTCGCGAGCACGTTCGACTTCACCCGCTCGTCCATGCTGTCCAAGGCGCGGGCGCCCAAGAGCACCTCCGGGTGCGCCTCCGGGATGGGTTCGCCGTCCGGCCCGCGGCACAGGCCGTCCGGGGCATGGAGGTCCGGCCTGGGGCGGTGCGCGGTGTTCATCATCGCGTGCAGGGTCGGCTCGATGTTGATGAGGAGGCGCCTCACCTGCGCGAGGTTCTTCCTCTCGTCCGGTTCGCTGTAGAGGACGTGGAGGATCACGGCGGTGAAGAAGTCCGTCGCGCTCTGGTCCCAGAAGTTGAGGTCCCCCGCCTTGCGGCCGAGCGGGTCCACGAGGATCCCCACGACGTTCTGGATGTCGGCGATCTCCATGACGCCCTTGCGGACCTCGAAGAGCGGGTTCCAGCGGACGGTGTCCGGGTCAGTGGGCGCGAAGTAGAATACGTGGCTGAACCGCTTCCGATGGTCGGCGGTGATGTGCCAGAGCTCGCCCTTGCGGTCGTAGACGAAGACGCTGTGCGGCCAGGCGACGAGCGTGGGCACGACATGGCCAGCGCCTTTCCCGCTGCGCGAGGCGCCGACGATGATGGCGTGCTCGATCCCGTTGTAGGTCAGGTAGCGACCGCCGAAGCGGCCGAGCACGCGTCCCTGCACGCGGCGGCGCGCGTCGGTCAGGCCGGCTCGCGCAATGTCGGCGCGCGTCGCCCAGGCGGCGGCGCCGAAGGCCGCTGGCGCGCGCCGCCCCCGGCCCAGGCGGATGGCGACGATGATCGGCAGGAGGCCGGCGGCGAGGCCCCAGAGGCACGCCAGGTCGAAGGCGCGGGAATAGCCGCGCTCGTAGCGAACGTACCACCCGCAGATCGCCCAAGGGGGATAGAGGCGCAGCGCTCCGAAATCCGCCCAGCCGCGCCCGAACTCCTGAGGATAGCGGAAGGCGGCCGCGACCTCTTGCGTCGCCGTCCACAGCCCCACCAGCACCGCCGCAAGCGCGAGCAGGAGGATGAGACGCGAGCGGGTCGAGGATGACATCGGGTGCTAACGGCCCGGGAAGAGCGAGCGGGCCATCGACCGACCCTGTCCCCGGCTGAGGCGCTCGATCGCCTGGCGCTGGGCGGGGGCGGGATGACGGAAGACCGCTTCGCGCGCCGAGGTCCCGACGTCGCGGATGAACCGTGTCGCGTCGGGCGATCGGCTCGGAACGCGGAGCCTCTTAGAGCCGAGTTCCTGCGCCACGATCAGGTCTTTCAGCGTCCGCTCCGAGGCCTCGAGCCGACGGTCGATCCGCTTGATCTTGCGCTCGAGCGTGCGCCGCGTCTGCGCTGCGTCGGCGGCCGCGTCGATCCCTGGCTGCCGGCGCGCGGCGACGGCCGCGAGCCCTGTGGGGGATCGGAGCCAGGCCTGCCTCTCGAGCACGTTCTGGTCGGCCGCCCGCACCGCCTTTCGAGCTCGCGCCAGGGCGTTCAGCTCGGCGTGTTTGGCCCAGATCATGCGCGCGGGATGCCGGATCCAAGCGACGAGCCCGAAGCGCCGGCTCCGCGTCTTCGCAACGCGTTCCTCGGTGCGCGCCTGGGCGGCCCGCGCGCGCGCGCGGTCGGCGGCGAGCGTCCCCATAAGCTCAAGCTCCACCTGCTTCTTGGACGGCGCGACCGACGGCGCGAGCTGCTCCCGCTGCGCCTGGAACGCCGCGCGCTCGCCCGCCAGCTCCGCCCTGACGCGCGCGCCTTCGGCGATCAGCGTCTCGACGGCCGCATCGATCATCGGCGCGCGGAAGGCGATGCGGTCGGCGGTGTCGGAGTAGTCGCGCCGGAGGCTGTCGGCGAGCCGGTTCCTGGCCGTCGCATCGCGGTTGCGATCGCCCCTCTCGGTGCGCCGTCCTCGCCGCTCCAAGGCGGTTGCCGCGGGGCCTAGATGTTGGGTGGGCGTGCGGCTTTCCCCTCGCTCGGAGAGGCTGAGATGCGACACCTGCGGAGCCTGCGGGCCGAGGTGGCGCCGCAGGTGTTGGTTCTGGATGTCGGCCCATCCCGACCGCCACTCGCGGACCAGCCGCGGGCTCCACCAGGAGGGGTCCTTCACCCCCAGCCCATCGGGCCCGATGCGGCGGGTCGTCACCAGGATGTGAGCGTGGAAATTGCGCTCGTCCCCTCCCCTTCCCGGCTCGTGCATGGCGATGTCGGCGACCATGCCGCGGGCGGTGATGTGGCCGGCGACGAAGGCGCGGACCAAGGTTCGGCGCTGCGCGAAATCAAGCTCGTGGGGAAGCGCCAGGAGGACCTCCCGGGCGGGCACCCCGTCCTTGCGGGTCTCCCGGCGCTCGGCCGCGTTCCAGAGGGTCGCCCGGTCCGCGAAGGTCGCCGGCGCCTCGCGCGGAAGCATGATCTCGCTGAACTCGATCCCCTCCTTGCGGGCGAAATCGAACTCCATGGCCAGCCGCTCGTCGACCAGGGACTGCCCGCTCCGATAGGCCGCGGCCGCGACGGCGGACCGCCCCTGCGAGCGCTGGATCGTCTGAACCTGGCAAAGGAAGGACGCCATGCCTCGCCCCTGATCTGAACCTCTGGGCCGGCTGGGATCGCTAAGGGCTCCGCCCTTGGCTCACCCGATTTCCGGGCGGGTTGGAAACCGGGCGCCAGGGTCGATGGGCGTAGCCCTCTCGACCCGTATATGCGCCATTGCTCCCAAACTGCACGGCAACCATGGACCGCCAAGTGATAAAGCGCTAGGAAAATCACGCGAGGTGCGATCTTGCTGGCTGATGGGCACGTGACATGGCGGACAAACGTCGCCGGAATTCCCGCCCTTCTAAGTACCGGCCCCGGTCAGACGCCCAGAAGGAGCGTCGCAAGGCGCTTTGGGCCGCTCGCGCCGACGAGAGGACGGCGCATCAGGGCCTCGATCGCGAGGCCGCATTGAAAGCCCGGCTCGTCGAACTCGACCTCGCGCTGCGGGAGCATGGCCGGCAGGGCGTGCACGGGGGACGCCACATTCGTCCGTTGGAGGATATCTCAGACGACGCCGAACGCCTGGCGGTGCTGAAAGCGCGGGTCGAACGGCTCGAGGCGCTCTGGTCGATCGACCGGCGCAAGCGAGAGACGCGGGGCAAGATCATCATCGGCGGCGCGCTTCTGGCCGAGCTCATCGACGGGATCGCCGCTGGCGAGACGGAGCTGTTCTCGGCCCTGATCGAGGTCCTGGATCGCCGGGTCGAAGCGGTCCGGGACCGCCTGACGGTGCGAGATCTCCTCGGCAACGCTCCCCTCCCCTTGAGGCCTGGAGGGCCTCTGGACGAGGCGCTTCCCCAAGCGCTGAAAATCGCAGGCGACGACGCCAAGGTCCTCGTCGGCGCACTCGGCTCCGAGCCAGATGCCGGCCCGGACGAGGCCGACCCGCTCGAACTATCCGCCTAGCTGAGGCGGCGGCGGACCGGCGGCGCGGTTACGTCCGCGCCGTCACCGCGGACCGTCTCCCACGCGCCCATCCACGCCGACGAACAGGGCATGGGACGGGTCCGCCGGCGTCGCGCGCGCATCGCGTTCGCCGGAGGGTGGCACTCGATTTTCCCCGACGATGAGCGCGCTCGATGGCGCGACAGCTGGGCCGGGAGAGACGGCCTTCCCGCGGGTTTTCGACCCCCCTCCCCTCTTCGCTGAGACGTAGAAGCGATGCGCTCCGATGACCGCCGATGCGGGGGAGCCGCCGAAGTCGACGAGCCCCGGCGACACCTGCCCGGCGCCCTCCCGGCGCGCGACGATCACGGGGTTCTGAAAGAACTTGGCGCCGTTCGTCAGGTCGGGGAGACGCCCGTCCATGGCCAGGTTCAGGATGGTGTCGATACGCGCTAGCTGGGCGGGCGAAAGGGCGGGCAGGCGACGCCAGTCGCCCCCAGCTCGCGTCACGGGCTCGAACTGTCCACGGGCGTTGACAACAGCATCGACGCTACCGCCCCAGCGCCCGTCCTGCAGCCGGTTGAGGATCGTGTAGACCACCCCGGCCAAGCCCGAGTCGCCCTGGTTCCCGGCCTCGGCGAAACTCACCCGGGCGATCGCTTCGCGGGCCTCCGGGCCGATCAGGCGGGCGACAGCGGCGGAGGGTTGGGGGCGGGCGGGCGAGGTCGCCGACGGACCTGCGGCGCAGCCCAGGCGAAGCGCCTGCGCGCTCGGGCCGTCGGCGCGAGACAGAAGGGCGCAGAGCCCCGCGAGGGCCGACGGGTCCATCAGGAGGCGATCCACGGCAAAGGTGCGACAAGCCTGTAGACTCCGAGCACCGCCCGCCGCGAGATGGGCCCGTAGTAGCGGCTGTCGAACGAATTGGGGATGCGGTCGGAGAACACGAACAGCTCGTCCGGCGCGAGACTGCGGCACCCTCGCCACCGCGGCAGGACGCGGCCTTCCGAGTCCATCGACGCGATCTTCGCCAATCGCACGCCGTTGACCTGCAGGACGTCGCCGGCCGTACAGACCGCGTCGCCGGGTCCTGCGACGACGGCTTTGAGGAGGGGACGCGTGTGCAGGTAGGCCAGCCGCCGATCGGCGTACGGGAAAGCCGCAGGCGGCGTCTTGAAGGCGATGACGGCCCCCGGCTCCACCGGTGATGCGGAGCGCGCGTACAGCCCTGGGGGCTCGCTAGACGAGTCGTTGACGAGGAACTCGGCTCTGGCGCCGAAGCTGGCGATAACGGCGGCTACGAGCACTACTGTCGCGATCAATCCCGCCGATGTGGTTGTCCCACCGCGGCGGAAGGCTTGCAGTTGGCGGCGCGGCGCTCTCATCTCGCCAGTATCGCATGACGTGAGAAAACGGCTAGTTTTTACACTAGGAGGGCTACTCCCCTCCCCTCTTCGCGGCCTTCTCCTGCAACTCGAAGGCGTCGAGGACGCGGGCGAAGGCTTCGCCGTTGGCGCCGCGAAGGCGATAGACGATTTCGTCGAAGCGCTCGCGGTCCTTCCTGGTCACGCGAAGCGTCAATCGCTCTCCATAGAGGACCTCCCGGACGGGTGCGGGTGGAGGCTTGGAGGGCTTGGGCTCGCGCGACGGGAAGCCGGCGCGCTCGCTGACGTCGGCTAGCGCGGCCGCATCAGGCTTTGGCCGATGGTCGGGCGCTTGCTCTACCTCGAAATCCCTCAGGTCATCGGCGAGGTTGAGTCCGGCGAAGGCCGGCTTGGAGGCTGCAGCGGTCGGCATTACGCGGCTACCTTTGCTTGCTTGAGCATGTGGATCACCTCGCTCGCGAGGGCCTGCGCGTTTTCCCGCGCCGTCTTCAGCGAAGAGACCAGGGTCGGATCAAGACCCGAGAGGGTTCCCCCGTGGCTGAAGAGGCTCCGGTACGCTTCGCGCTCCGCGATTGCCGTATGCAGCGACGGGATGTTGGCCTCCTCAAACTGGGCGGCGATCGCCTTGAAGTTCCTTGTCCGGATCGAATTCGCCGCGGCGACGCGGGTGAAGACGATGGCGTGCGGGATGATGCGCCCCTGAGACTTCCCCGTCATGCGGATCAGCTTGATGGCCCGCGCCGCCTGGTCCGCATCCAGCACCGACGCCTGGATCGGAATCAGGACCAGATCGGCCATCGACACGGCGTGCGTCACCCGGCTCGACGCCGCCCCTTCGAGGTCAACGATGACGAAAGGCGCCCGCCTGCGGGCATCGTCGATGGCGTCAACGATGGTCGACTCTCCCACGTCGGCCACCACGTCCATGTTCCTGGGGACGCCGGGCAGCTTGCTCCATTTGTGGATGGGCAGGTTGGGATCGGCGTCGACGATCGTCACATGGCTTGACCCCTGCTCAGCAAGCTCGGTCGCCAGCAGCAGAGCGGAGGTCGTCTTTCCGACGCCTCCCTTGGGGGAGACGAACGCGATTACGGGCATCTGGCCCCTTCCCTTCCGACCAACGCACCTTAGTAGCAAGACTTCATGTCCGCCACGTCTGCCGTGGCTGCCCTGACGGTCATGGCCGCCATGTCGGCCAAGGCGTTCGTGGCTGCCACGTCTGCCCTAAGCGATCATGGTGAACACCGGGTTAATCCTTGGAGTGAGGCCGCCTCGAACAGCCCCTGGGTCTGTGTCCTCTCAGTCTGAGAGCGCCAGCGAGCGACAGTCGGCTATGATCGCGGCAGACCTGGCGTTCCCGTCCGCCATGGCTGTCGTGTCGTACGTGGCTGCCCTGGCCAGCGTGGCTGCCTTTGCTGACGTGGCTGCCTTGGCTGACCTGGCCGCCGTGGCCGCCCTGGCTGCTGAATTCCGGCCGCGATGCCCGGCGCATAATAGCTTGAGAGAGGGCCTTCGGCGCGATTCCGGTGTAGATGCGAGCTGAAGGCGCGACCGCATCTGTCAGCGAACACGCGGCAGCCATGAACGCCCCGTCCGACATGGCCGCCCTGGCGGTCCTGCCTGCCAGGGCTGCCAGGGCTGCCACGGCTGCCGTTGCTCGAGGCGTCCTAGGTGGGGAGACCCGCTGGCCGAAAGCTGATGAGCACGAACCGACCCCGCACGGTGTTGCCTCGCGATGCTGATCGACGCCTCGCGCACGACCCTCATCTCCCAGACGTAAAGGACCCTGAACACAACGGCCGACTCGGCCGGGCCGGCTGCCTTCGCTCCAGGCGAGGCTACGGTTCAACGCTCGCGCCGGAGTGCGCTGATCGTTCAACGTCCACGCCGCTTCCGACGAGGGGAGGGGCCTCCGGAAGCGCGCCGGCGACGTGCCAACGTCGTCGGCCGGCGCGCTTCCGCCGGTTAGAGAATTAGACTCTGATTTTAGTACAGTTAGAGGGGGCCGTTTTCGAAGCCGCAACAATGCCTTAGGCGCGGTTCCTGTCCGCGAAGTCCCGAAGAACCGTCCCCGAAGTCCCAGGTGGAGCGTCCGCGATGTCACGGGCCAGCGTCCGCGATCTCCCGTCATAGCGACCAGGAGCGGCAATTCGTCCGCCTTATCACGGGTTTGCGTCCGCCAAGTCACGACCCGATGTCCGCGTTCTCACGACCAGAGGGCTTTCTGAACCGGAACGGGGCGCGAACAGAGACCGAATCTCCACGTGATATCGCGGACAAGGGGCTTGAAAAGGTCGGGAGATCGCGGACGGGATGGGGGCTGAAGCTCGGGAGAACGCGGACGCGCAAAACGAGGTCGTGAGATCGCGGACACCAGTCCCACCGAGCGCGGGAACGAAGAGGGCAAGGGGGGCAAGGTCGGGATATCGCGGACATTCGATGCCGCCGAAGACCGGCGGCAGGCGGACCGCAGGCTACGCCAGCGCGCGCCGGGCCGCGCTGGGACGTACGATGAGGTAGGTTCGCTTCGAAGTCCGCGGCGGGGCCACCAGCTTCAGCCCACGGGGCTCGTGGGTGATCTCGAGGTCGAAGCCCGGCAGGCCTCGCTCGACGATCTTCTTCAGGTCGTAGGTGAAGCGGCGCATGTCGCGCCGGACGCCGCACAGATCCTTCAAAGTGTCGGTTCCGATCTGCCACATCGACTGCTGGCCCAGGTGCTTGCGAAGGATGCCGTAGAGCTTGCGCTCCAGGCCGCCTTGCAGGTCGAAATAGGCGCTGTCGATGGCGAGGGCCCGGCGGCTGTTGATGAAGAGGCCGAACAGCCAGTCGGACACCACGACTTCACAGGAGGCCATGACGTCGGCGCCGGCGGCCGTGCGACGGCGTTTGATCTTGAAGCTTTCGAGCCAGCCGAAGCCCTCGTCCGCAATCTCGTCGGACGTCGAGATGTTGGTCAGCACCGTCGTCGTCTTGAGGCGGGTCAGGGCTTCCTTGAAGAGCTCGTACTCCCGCCCGCCGGTGCGCCGGCCGGTCGCGACGAGGCAATCATGGATGTGAAAGGAGACCCGCTTGGAGACGTCTCGGTTGCGGTTCAGAGCCTCGATGATCTGCGTGCGCAGGTAGAGGATGATGTCGTTGTCCCAGATCGTCGCCAGCCCGTACTCGCCAGGCGACACGCGGATGTACTGGCGGCGATCGCCGACGGTGCGCTCGAACTCGATCGGGTCATGGCGCGGGGTCTTCTCGATCGAGAAGAAGGGCAGGGACATGATGTCGATGTCGTCCCGCAGCGAGGGCGCTTCGAGCTGCTGGGCGACGAAGAGCTCGATCTGCTTGGGTTTCGTCGCGCTCATAAGTCCCGCCTGACGACTCCCGGCTGCACGTCGGCGAGTCCGACCACGATTCCCCCAAAGCGGTTAATGCGGCGTTAACCATGACGGCCGCCGGGGCCGCCATGTCTGCCGTGGCGGCCCTGGCGGACCTCTTGATCGCAGAGCCTAGAGGCGGGCGGCGACGGTGACGCCGCCGCCCGCTGATCAGTGGAGCGTCTTCCTGGGCTGGATGATGCTGGCGAAATGGGCGATCGCCCCGGCTTCGATCTCGAACCGCGTCCGTGTCCGGACCTCGTGCTGGTCGAGTTCCTCGAGCACCGACCAGAGGTCCCAGCACTCGGCGACCACGTACCAGGCGCCGACATCGTAGAACTGATGGGCGTGGTCCAGGACCGCTTGCGCCATCGCTTCGTTCGCCATCGGAAGTCTCCTCGCGGACCTGCGGGCTCATCCCGCGATCACGCGATCCGTCGGGACGGGGAGACGGCCGGACCCAAGGTCGGCGGCGATGGAAGCCGGTCTGCACGAGCGCAGCGAGGAAGACCGGAGGCTCCGTTGACGCCGCCTCGCGCGCGAGGTCGCCTTGGGGCCGACCGGACCCGGCCCAGGTTCGTGGGTCGATCGCCTTGAGCCCTCAGATGCGGGCGGACGGCCGCAAGGAACTGGGTGGGGGAAGTTGGTCGGCGGGCGGTCAGCAAACGAGAGCCGTCTTGGCTTCCGAAGGATCACGGCGCCGGCGCCGTCGTGACGCTCCCTCGACGACGCAGGCGCGTCGCAGAACGCGCGTGCGATCAGGCGCCTAGCGGTGGAGACGAAAGCCAGTTGGCCCGTAGCTTGCGCATGCGGGAACAACTGGAGAGCCCGCCTGATCGGAGAGATCGGGCGAGCGATCGAAGCACGTCATCCCTTACCGACTCCTGAAAGAATGGCCTGCGCCGCCGTGGCGGCGGCGCAGGCCTGACGTCAGCGGCGCGCTCGCACCGCGATGTGGCGGACGCCTTTCTCCCCGGCCTTCTGCGCGAGGTTCAGGGCCGGACCGAAGGGCTTGAGGGCGCCGCCCCGAAGGGCGTTCAGCGAGTTGTCCAGGGTGATCACGCACACGGGATCCAGGTCGAGGATCTCGTCGTTCGCCCGGAAGGGTGCGGCTCGACCATGGCGCTCGAAGTCGGCTCGGGCGAGCACGATGGTGATGTTCTTCTGCTTGGCCCACTTGATCGCCAGCTTCTCGCCGCCCTTGGCGCCGGAGGTGGCCAGCGCCATGCCCGGCCACTGGGTCAACGCCCAGTTCAGCGCGTCGAAGATGCGGGTGGCGTCGTCGGCCGTGTCCGCCTGAGGGGCAGCCCTGAAGGCGACGAGGAGGGCGCCTGGAGCCGCCACAGCGTGCCGCATCGCCTTCGCGGCGCGAAGCGCATCCCTGGCCTCGACCTGGGCCGCTGTGGTGCGGGAGGGTCGCACGCTTCCCTTCCAAGGGCTCCAGACCTCGCCTGTGCCCAGTGTGTAGGTGGCCGAGGCCGCGTCCCGGATCAGCTCGACGGCCAGCATGGCCACGTCGGCCGCCCGCGTGCGGCGGGTTGCATCCTGCAGCTCGACATCGAGAACCTCTGAGCCGTCGAAGTCTCTCGCCAGGCCCTTGAGGGCGTCACGCGCCTTGTCGGCGTCGCGTTCGATGCGCTGCGCCGCCGAGTGGAAGGCGCCGATGAGAGCTTCTGCGATGAGGGGTTGGAAGTCCTCCAGGGCCGTCGAGGCCGTCAGGTCGAGGAGTTCGGTCATGATCACCTCGCCCAGCTGTTCGAGCGCCGCCTCGGGCGGATGGGGCCTGGGATCTTCGAGCAGCAGCGCCTGGGCTTCGAGGGCGGTGAGGGGATCGGGGTCGAGAGGGAAGGGGAGGGACATGGGGTTGCTCCATCGGTCGAGAGGGGGTGAGCCCGTCGGCTCGACGACCGCCTCGCGCCGCTTGGCGGGCGGACGCGCAAGGGCTTTGAGCGCAGCGTCCCTTGCGGGCCCGACCGCTTGGTGGCGAGGTCCTTCGAGCCAGAGGGCCGCCCCCCCACCGATGCAGCCCGTGTCGCTCCCGCACCCCGGCGCCGCCGACCCCGCCGTCGATGACTGCGGCCTGATCTCAAGTGCGCCCCGCCGCCGGCAACCTGAGCCGATCGGGAGCAGTTGGCGTGTCGCGACGCTCCGCCTGTTGAGGGTCAGGCCCTGCCGTCCATCCCTTCCCTGAACGCCAGGAGGTAGTCCGCGGCCTTCGACGCGGCGGACGCCGCTCGCACGATGGCGCGGTCGTCGTCCCTCAGCACCTGGAGCCAGTCGCCGATGTAGTCGGCGTGTCGAAGCGTCGGGGTGACGCCCAGCGAGGCGCAGGTGAAGGCGGCGGACATCTCCGCGACGAGTTCCTCGCGAGCGTATTGGGCCGATCCGAACGGGCCTGTGAGATCTCGTGCGAGCCGGTGCGGCGCTCCGGACCAGTGTCCGAGCTCGTGCAGGGCGGTGCGATGCCAGTTGATGGGGTCGAAGAAGGCTTCGGGCCGAGGAACCTGGATGTAGTCGAGCGTCGGAGCATAGAATGCCCGGTCGCCGCCGATCCTCATGTCAGCGCATGAGCGGCGAATCAGCGCCTCGACCTCTGGCAGGATCGAAGAGACTTCCGCGGTAGGTGCAGGGGCGATCAGCTCGTCAGGCAGACCGTCGCACTGTTCGACGGAGAAGACGGTGAAGCGCTTCAGGAAGGCGATCGACCGGGCCTCGTCACCGCCTTCGCTGGCGCGGCGCCGCTCTTCCTGCCGCGTGAAGCGGTCGGCGTAGACGACGGTGATCCCGCGTTCGCCACGACGGACGCTTCCTCCCAAGGCCTGGGCCTGCCGGAAGGTGAGCCAAGCCTGGCTCGCATAGCCCCGCGCAAACACGGCGCCCCAGAGGATGAGGATGTTGACGCCGGAATAGCGGCGGCCCGTCGCGGCGTTCAGCGGCATGCCCAGGGGTGGGCCGTCCTCGATGCGGCCCCACGGCTGCACCCAGGGTATGCGCCCGGCCTCAAGCTCGGCGATGATCTGGCCGGTGATCTCCTCGTAGAGGCTGCGCCTCTCACCTTCCGATGACGCAGCCGGTTTGACACGTGACATCGCGGACCTCCCGCGACGGATCGGCGGGAGCCGACCTCCCGACCTCCTGATCCGTCACGGCGAAGCCGCCCTCTCTCCCTCCTCCACCCGGTCGAAGCCTCGTCACACGGCGGGGCCGGAGCCGGACCTCGTAGACGCTCGGGCGATAGCGCGCAGCGCCGGCGAAAGACGCTCTTCGCCGCCGCGCGCCGCTCCGTTCCGCCTTTCCTCGCGGCCCCGCCCGGCGTCCGCCGGACCGTACCGCCAAGGAGAGGGGCGCCCCGCCTTGCGGCGGGGCGCCCGGGGCTCATCGCGACCAGATGAGGTTCATCGTGTCCCCGTCGTCGGCGGCCACCAGGGTGGCGTAGATCGGAGCGGGAAAGCTCGGGTCGTCCAGCTTGACCGAGATGTAGTCGCGATCGGCCTTGGAGGTCTTCTTCCAGGCGGCTCCGAACTCGGTGGCGCCGGCCAGGACCCGGTAGTCGGGAGCCTTCTCGCTGTCCCGCTCGACGCTGCGGATGGTGGCCTTGACGTTGAGGGTGAGGGTCTTGACCGTGCCGGTGAAGCCCGTGTCGGTCTTGGTGAAGGTGCCGATGGTGGCCATGGTGTGTCTCCGTCTCTGATCCGGCCGCGCCTGCCGCGGCCTCGATGGCGGTCGAAGAGATCGGGAGCGCCGGGGCCGCACCCGCAGGGCCGCAGCGTCAGCGAAGGACGGGAGCGCCGAAACTTTCTTGTCCGCGAGGAGGCCAAAGGCCGGGGAAGAAAGTGGAGGCGCCCCGTTGCGACGCTCCGGCGAGGCGCCAGCCGACCCCGATCAGACCTGCCAGCAAGAGAGGCCGCAGCAGGCTTGGCCGATGACGACGCGACGCCCCAACGCTGCCACGCCTCACCGACCGCGCGGTTCTACAGGCCGGCGCCCCGCTCCCCGCCAAGCCAGCCCTCCAGCGCGTTGATCCGGTGCTCGAGGTCTCCGACGCTGTCCAGGATGGCGGCGAACTCGGGAGCCGCCCCGAAGATCATGCCGCGCATGGCTGCATAGTCGCGTCGCAACGCCTCGGTCATGCCCTCCACCGGGGTCAATGCGAAGGTCGGCGGACGCGCCCGCGCCAGATCAAAGGGAGGCCGGTTGAAGAACAGCCGGGCGTGCGCCACGCAGTCCGCGCCAAGGTCGGGCGCCCCCAACGCTCGTGGGCCTATGTCCGACGCGAGCAGCCGGTGCAGGTCGTAGTAGTGGCGGGAGACGCGTTGGCCTTCCCCCCTCAACGTCCCCTTGGCGACGTACCAGCTGCGCAGGCCGTGCAGAATGACGACTTTGTCCCAGAAGGTGCGCAGGGGATCTACCGTCATGACGTTCGCCACGTTCAACGCGAACTGGGGGACGTCTTCGGCGAGGTAAGGCTGCAGGATCCGCGCCTCGTGAGGATCGAGCGCGGATTTGGCTCCGAGCTCGATCTTGACCGCCTGCTCGACATAGCCGCCGGCCGGGGTGGCGGGCGGGTACCAGAGCTTCAGCGATTGGGCGTCCTCCTCCGCGGGTCGCACGACGAGACGATCCGCGCCAAGCCCCGTGCGCGCGGACGCCTCGGCGGCCGACCGGGCCAGGGCATCCCTCAGCGGGCCCTGCACGTAGGCGGCGCAAGCGTCGACGATGGCCTCGAGCTCTCGCTTGCGCGCATTCGCGCTCATCCCCTGGAGCTGGGCGGCCGAGGCCCGCTCGCCCAGATCGTCGCGGAAAACGGTCACGTCGATGTCTTCGGAGAAGCGGCTGATCAGGCCGAAGCCCTTGGAAAGCGAGGTGCCGCCCTTGAAGAGGAGCCTGGGCGCCGGTGCGGGGCGGCCGTTGAAGAGGGCGTCGAGCGTCCAGCACACCCAGAAGTCCTTCTCGACGTTCTGGGGCGTCGTCCCGATGCGCTGGGCGGTCGTGCCGAAGAGGCCGGCGCGCGTCTGGTCGTCCGCGCCGACGATCTCGTCGTAGGCGAGGTTCATGCCTCTTCCGTTGCCGCGACGGACGGCGAGGGTTGGAGGAGCGGCTTGAGGTAAGCCTGCATCCAGGCCGGAAGGGTGGGCAGGCCGGACTCGAGATCCGATCGAAGATCGCCTGACGGGGTCGACTTCGAGAGAAGCCGCGCGACCCGCCGCTTCAGGACGCCGTCCTCATCGCGCGCCACCATGTCCTTCAGCCAGTGGAGGGCCTGGACGAGGCGCATGGCGGGCCGGCCGGCCCAGTAGAGCTTGCTGGCGGCCGTCGGCTGGAAGGTGATCTCCAAGGCGCCAAGGCGGATGGGCTTCAGCCTGGCGTCAGCGTGCACGACGATGCGCGCCGGGACGGCGTCGGTCAGTCCGAGGTCGTTGGCGGCGGTCAGCCCGTCCACGAGGACGCGGATCTGGTCGCGGCGTGCGACAGCGTCGATGACGGCGCGGGGATCGGGCGGGTTGGGACGACCGGTCAGTCGATTGGACGCGGGCCGATCGTACAGCCCCCGGTCGATGCGACGCAGGTCCCTTGAGGCGACGAGACGCTGCAGCGCCTTATCAACCGCCTCGCGGCCGCCGAGATCGAGGAAGTCCGCGGGCGTCCACACGGTCGTGGGCGCCCCTTTGTCCAGCCGGGCCAGCAGGTCGTTTCGGAGGGGCGTCGGCGAGGCCATGTCCGGAATATGTACACATTATTCGGACGTCGAACCAGTCTGCGATGTCCGAAGTCTGTCTACAAACTTCGGACACCATCAGCCTCACCCTGCCTCTCGCCGAGACGCCCCCACGCGAGGTTGGAAGGCCAAGGCGCCATGCCTTTCGCAGTAGGGACCGCGCGTCACCGCGGCGCCGCAGAAGCCGAAGCCTTCGTCCTGGGGGTCGCCGATCGGCATCTTGCACCGCGCTGCCGATAGCTGAAGCAGCGGCACCAGTTCTCCATGCGCGGCCGCGAGTGTGACGACACGAGACCGGGCGACCGGCGGAAGCGGCAGGGGAGGGGGCCTGCCCCTAGCAGGCGAGCGGATGGAGCGAGGAAGAGCAGCCGGGGCGCGGCAGGGCTTGGCCCGGGCCGCGCGGCCGGAGAGGCCGAGCCGGTGCACCTTGCCGATTACCGCGTTGCGGCTCACCCCGCCCAGGCGGCGCGCGACGGCGGCGGCGCTCAGGCCCTCGAGCCAGAGCGCCGTCAGCAGGACGACGCGATCTTCGGTCCAGCCCAGGCCCTGCGACCTGACGGCCCTTTCAGGAAAGGAGGCGACGGGGCTCGGCGCCGCCGGCGCGGAGAAATTGTGGGTGGATGTCGACATGACGCAGGTCCTCGGAGCGGAATGGCTCGCGAGATCGGGCCCTCGCTAGAAAGCGAGGACCCGATAGCCGCCGTCGGCGTCGGAAACGGACGTCAGGCGGCGGCTGGAAGCAGCGTCTGCACGGGCCACTTCGCCAGGATGGCGGTCAGAACCTCGGGCTTGTCGGTGGGGACGAAAACGCGAGGCGTATAGGCGATGATCTCGACGAAGCAGCCCAGCGCGGTGAAGACCGGTCGCTGGCCGGCGGCGCCCACGACCTCGATCCGCATGCGATCCATGACCTTGGCGCGACGGATCCAGAGGCCCGTCGCCAGCGCCAGGGACGCGCCGTCGTAAAGCACGAGGCGGGCGGCCGAGGCGCCGTCGCCGACCACGTCCGCCGTGTCGGACAGACCGAGGGCGATCTTGAGCCGCGGCACTTGCGAGGGGTCGAGCACGCGGCCGAGCCAGCGGCGTCCGCCCGGCGCCTTCAGCCGGCGGACCGATGCGCCCTTGTGGGGGAGGCTGGACCAGATGGGCAGGAGGAGACCGGAAACCAGGACGAGCTCGCGTGAGAGCCAAGGGTCGGCCTCCGCGAGTTCCGCGTCCCAAGCGGCACGCCAGGCGGGCTCGCCGACATCCTCCCAGGCGGACTCGTCGTAGCCCTTGCGCGGCGCGATGCTGCGCTTTTCCGGGCGGACGAGCCGAACCGCAGGAACGAGCCGGTCGTCGTCATTGGTCGTCGTCAGGCCCTGGATCACGAGGGCGGCGCGCCCCGACTTAGTGTTGACCGCGAAGATCAACGCCTCTGGATCGACGCCCGCCATCGCGGCGTCCGCCGTGGTCAGCTCCCTGCGGGTGCGGACCTGGAACCGGGTGAGGCGCGTCTCCGCCCCCGTGACCGCATCGGTGCGGACCACCTCCTCGTCGAGGATCACCACGTCGTCGGCGACGATGTCCTCCATGCCGCGGTCCAAGGCGCCCGAGGCGGCGGCCCGCTCCAGGATGCTGGAGAGGATTTCGTCGAAGGCGGCGAACAACCGGTTCTGGTCGTCGATCCGCAGCGCCAGAAGCCGGTTCAGGAAGGTGTTCATCGGCGGCAGCTGGTCGGACGGCTTCAGGTCTCCGGCGGCGTCCAGGAGCCTCAGACCGGTCTTCTCCTCGAAGGTGGCCCGGTCCATCGCCTCGACGCTTCCGAAGTGCAGGGCGACGTAGAAGGCCTGCAGCGCGCGGTGCGCCCAGGGGCTCTCGAGGTTGTCTTCGGCGCGGAACAGGCCGGCTCCAGCGGTTCGCCGTTCGCCCCGGGTCAGGGCGCCCAGGCTGTCGAGCCGTCGGGCGATGGTCGAGGTGAAGCGCTTCTCGCCGTGGATGTCGGTCGTGACCGGCCGAAACAGCGGCGCGACGGCCTGGTTGGTCCGGTGGGAACGGCCAAGGCCCTGGATGGCGGCGTCGGCACGCCAGCCGGGCTCCACCAGGTAGTGGACGCGACGCTGCTGGTTCGGGGCGCCCAGGTCCGCGTGGTAGCTGCGCCCGGTGCCTCCGGCGTCGGAGAACACGAGGACCCGCTTCTTGCCCGCCATGAAGGCGTCGGTCTCGGCCTTGGCGGCCGACGCGCTTCGCCGTTCCACCACCCGGCGGCCGTCGCGCAGCACCACGCGGCGGCTGCGGCCGGTGATCTCCGCGACGTGGTCTGTTCCTAGGGCGTCCAGGACGGCGTCCAGGACGCCGGGAACGGCGGGTAGGCAGGCGAGATGGGTGACCAGTTCCTCGCGCAGCCGCAGCGCCTCCTGGCTGGCGACCGGGCGGCCGTCGGCGTCAGTCACCGGGACCATGGTGACATTGCCGTCGTCATCCTCAACCGCGTCCAGGGCCATGACCGGGAAGGCGCCCATCAGGTAGTCGAGCACCTGGTCCTTCGGCGTCAGGTCGACCGAGAGGTTGTTCCACTCCTCCGCCGGGATCTCGGCGAGACGCCGTTCCATCACCGCTTCGTTGGTCGACACCACCTGCACCACGCTCGACCGGCCCTCGGCGAGGTCGGCGCGGATCGCGGACACGAGCGTGGGCGACTTCAGCCCGGCAAGGAGGTGGCCGAAGAAGCGCAGCTTGGCGCCTTCGAAGGCCGACATCACCGCCGAGGCGGCCTGTCCGCTCTTGGGCTTGCCGTCCTCCGTCACGCCCACCGCCTCGAGCGCGGCGCGCAGGTTGCGGTGGATTAGCTGGTAGGCGTCGGCCCACGCGTCCCAGATGGCGACGTCGGTAGTCGCGAGAGGGTGGCGCAGCGCTTCGTATTCGACCCCGTCGAACGAGAGCGAACGGGCGATGTACAGGCCCATGGCCTTCAGCTCGCGGGCGATCAGCTCCATCACGGCCACGCCGCCGGTCTCGACCGCGTCCATGAAGGCGTCGCGGGTCGGGAAGGGGGCCTCCGGCCCGCCCCAGAGACCGAGGCGCGCGGCGTAGGCCAGGTTCTCGGGCGTGGTCGCACCTGTCGCCGAGACGTAGAGGATGCGGGCATTCGGCAGCCGGTTCTGCAGGGCCAGACCGGCCATGCCCTGCTGGGACGCCTTCTTGGGCCCCCTGCCGCCCTTGCCGCCGCCGGCCGCGTTGGCCATGGCGTGCGCCTCGTCAAAGACGATCACGCCGTCGAAGTCGGCGCCGAGCCAGGCGACGATCTGGTCGAGACGCGAGGCCCGGACGCCCCGCGCCGGCTGGCGCAGGGTGGCGTAGGTCGTGAACAAGACCCCCCGGTCCAGCCGGATGGCGTCGGCCTGCTTCCAGGCCGATTGCGGCGTGATGTCGGACGTCGCGCCGCCGATGGAGTTCCAGTCGCGACGGGCGTCCTCTAGGAGGGCGTCGTTCTTCGACAGCCACAGGGCGCGCAGACGTCCCTGGCTGAGGTTGTCGGCGATGACGCCGCAGATCTCCCGACCCTTCCCGCAGCCGGTGCCGTCCCCCAGGAAAAAGCCTCGCCGCAGACCGAAGGCGCCGGCGTGGTCGTCCCTTACAAGCGTGGTCAGATGCGGGGCTTCGCCCAGGATCCAGGCGCCCGGGAGCATCGTGGCGTGCGCCTCGCCGGCGTAGATCACCGTCTCGAGCTGGGCGTCGGAGATCAGCTTCTCGGCGGTGATGGCGGCGGGGAGGACGGGACGGTAGGTCGGCGCGGGCGGGGCTACCGAGGCCATCGGTCCTGATTCCACGAGGGGGGAGGGGTGCGGGCTCGAAGCCGGGAAGGCGATCCGACCCAGGGCGTAGGCCTGGTAAAGCCCCACGTCGTGGCCTTCGCCGGACCAGGGACGCGTCTCGAAGGCCACGGGGGTCGCCGTCGCGAGGAAGGCGAGGCGGTTCGAAGGCGTCGCGAGCGCGCGCGCCCTCGGCGCCAGCATGGCCGAGGGTGCGATGGTGCGGAATCGGCGCGGCTGGGCGGTCGCTCGCGCCGGAAGGGCGGCGGCGGCCAGGGCGAGATTGGCGAGCGACCCGCAGTCGGCGATCGCGGCGACGACGCCCGGCTCCACGGCGCGGTCGACGACGAGGAGACCCGTCTCGACCGACGTGCCGTGCTTGGCGAAGGCGGCGCCGGCGAAGGGCAGGCGGGCGACGATGCGGCCACGGGCGGCGAGCGCCGCCAGCAATGCAGGGTCTTCGAGAGCGCGCGACGGCACGATGGCCGCCAGACGGCCCCCGTCGGCCAGACAGTCGAGGCTCGCGAGGAGGTGAGCGTCCAGGTGCTGGAACGGCGGATTTGCGAGCACGGCGTGGAAGCCGCCCGAGCCTGGCAGGAGATCGCGCAGGTGCAGCGCGTCGAAGCGGCTCACGGCCGCTATCGGGAACAGGGCGTCCAGCAGCGAGGCGCGACCGGGGGAGAGCTCGTTCAGCGTGAGCGCTCCGCCGCACGCCTCCGCGAGGATGGCGATGAGGCCATGACCCGCCGAAGGCTCCAGCACGCGGTCGCCCGGACGCACCTGTGCGGCGAGGACAGCGAGCGCCCCGAGGTGTGGCGGCGTGGAGAATTGGTCGAGCAGGACCTGCTCTTCGCTGCGCCGCGAGTGGGTCAGTCCGAGATCGGCAAGGTTGGACAGGAGGGCGGCGATCTCGGCCGGCGCATCCTCCAGGCGAGCCAGCTGGGAGGCGAGCCGCCGGATCTGCAGGACGAGCGCGGCTTCGATCGCGTCGTAGGCGTCCCGCCAGAGCCAGGTCCCGTCGGTGTCCGATCCCCCGAAGGTCGTCGTCATGACGCCGGCCACGAGCCTGCGGTCGAGCGGTCGCGACCGGTTCAACTGCGGACAGAGCGCCCGCGCGGCGGCGAGCAGGTTGGTCGCCCGGTTGTCACCGGGGACAGGGCGGCCGAAGAGGGGGAGCATCGCGTTCATGGCGGGGGATCCGATCACCCGCGGCGAAGGGCTCCTCCCTCCAGTCCCGCCGGGCTCGCCCCGCGGCTCCCCTTCCTCTCCCTCCCTACGCCTCGCGCAAATCGAGCAGCCTGGCCCGGACGTAGGCGCGCTCGGCCTGCGGTCGGGTCGGGTCCTCGGCCCGGATCATGAGCCGCTCGAGGGCTTCGTCTTCGACGGCGCGCCCGCTCAAACCGAACGCGGAGAGCTGGTCCGCCAGCTGCGCGTCGCGGGGAAATCCGCGGCGCCGGCGGCGGTCCGCGCGAGGGCGTCGATGTCGGGGTACATGGGCAATTTCCGGCCGGTGAATCGGCGGCTCCACCTGCGCGTGACGACCTGTGGAATGGGCCCCCGCCGAAACGACGGGGGCCCGCTCGGGCTCAGGCTGCGATAGCCGTGTGCGCCTCGATCGTCACGACCACGCCCTCGTCCAGAGGCTCCGACGTAGCGTCGTTCGCCTCCTCGCCGCCCTCCGCCGGGTCTTCGAGCCCCGCCCGGTCCCAGGCCAAGGCCGACGGCGCCCATTGCCGCTCCGCCGCGGCCTCCGCCACGAACGCTACGAGATCGTCCTTCTTCAGGAATTTCGCGCGTTCGTCCTGGACGCCCATCTCCTCCAGCAGCGACATCAGCTGCTTCTTGGAATGGGTGGCCAGATAGGCGGCGTCGGGCGTCCAGTGGACCGAAATGTCGGCTCCGCAGAGGGTGGCGATCTCGGCGGCCTCGGCACGCGCGGCGTGCCGCAGGCTCGTGGTCCGGGCCTCCCGGACGTTGAGCGAGATCGCCACCAGCTCGGCGAGCAACGCCATCTTCTCCCCGTGGGCCAAGGTCTCCACGTAGAGGATCGGGCGAAGACCCGAGGCCTTGTAGGCGGCGCGGCGTAGCTCGAGACGCGCCCGCACCTCGCCGTCCAGGGCCGCGATGGCCGGGGTCGATCCTCGACGGTAGGCGACGGCGCTGATCGCCAGGGCGGATCCTTCCGAACCGGCGTAGACGTCGAGCGCCAGGCTCTTGAACAGCTGAGCCACAAGGACGGTCAGGGCGGCGCCGGGGTCGTCAGCCAGGTCGCGAATGAGCCCGCGCGTGGCGACGTCTGTGCGCGTCTCGTGGAAGCTGTGCCCGACGCCGCTGAGGTCGATGTCGGCGTCGGGGACATCGATGTCGTTGGCGCCAGCCCGCGCGCCTTCAGCTTCGTAAGCGTCCTCTTCCTCCCCCTCGACCGCGTCGGACCCCGCCTCCTGCGGTAGCGGCTCGGTGTAGAAGGTCGCCTCGACGCCCAGGCCCTGCGCGGGCGTCAGCAGGACGGCGCCCACCCGGCTGCCGGCGAGCGGGGCCGCGGCCACGTGCATCTGCGCGACGAGCAGATGCGCGAGGCGACCGGGCGCATCGTCGGCGACGGCCCCGAGAGTTTGAAGTCCGTCCGCCACGCCCGCGGCGTCCGCCTTCGCCGAGGCCAAGCGCTCGGACTGCGCCTCGGTCAGCTGCGACCGATAGACGTAGGGGAGGGGGAAGAAGCCGTCGGGGGCGCGGTAGCCCTTCTCCTGGCCGACGAAGACGGCGAGGCCTTGCTCCTCCAAGCGGCCGACGACCGGCTTGATCCGGTCCACCCACGCCTCCTGCAGGACGTCGGGGTCGAGCAGGCGGTCTGGGAGCTCGCCGAAGAGGTCGGCGTCGACCCGCCCGCCGGCCGCGACGTAACGGTCGAGACCCACGAGGATGAGGCGTTCGTCTTCGGCCGTGGCCCGATCCTGATCGACCACGTGCCGCAGTTGGTAGTCCTGGAAGTAGCCGTCGAGTGCGGTCTGCGCGATGTCGGCCTGGCGCGCCTTGTCCGGCAGCCGGGCGAACAGGCGCACCTGCTTCAGCGTCAGGCGACCCTGCCGGAAGGCCTTGAGCACGGTCGGGTGCACGCCCGCCAGCGCTTCGAGGCGACGGATCTCCAGCTCGGAATACCCCAGCGCCCGCGAGATGGCGCCGGTGTCCATGCGGCTCCTACGAAGCCGCCCGATCGCCACGATCACGTCGGCCGTGTGCACGGGGGCGCGCTCGGCGTTGGGCAGCACGACCGCGGCGGCTTGGGCCGCCTTGTCGCCGGCGAGCAGGCAGTCGACGAGGTCGTCGTTGCTGAGGTCGCCGCGGTCGCGGAGCAGGATAAGCGCGAGGCGACGCCGTCGCCCGTCGAGCACCATGAAGGGCTGCTCGTCCTTGCGCCCGGCGCGCACGATCGGCGGAATCACGACGCCCGCGGCGACGATGGTCTCGGCGAGCTGCGGCACGCCGTCATCGGCGGGTTCGGCGTAGCGGAGGTTCTCCTTCGCCAGGCCCAGATCGCCGATGCGGACCTGGATGAGCGGCAGGGTGGCGGGAAGGCTCGATTGGTGGTCGGTGGTCATAGGGGCAGGCTCCAACGCCTGGACCGGGCTCATCCCGGCCTCTTGGCGCGCCCGCGCCCGCCCTTCCTCTCTCCTCCAGGCACGCGCGCAGACGGTCGGTCCGCCTAAGGGCGCAGCGGGTCCGACATCGATACCGCGGCGTCGACGCTGGACCTCCCGCCGGACTGACGGGTCGCGCGGACCGACCACTCGTTCCAGTCCCCCCAGGGCGGGGGAGGTAGCGCGACCGTCGCCATCACACCGGCTTCGGCCAGGCGCCTGCGCAACGTCTCCGCCGACATTTCGCCATCCCGGCCGCGATCGGCAGCGATCAGCACGGAGCGAACCTCCGGGGGCGCGGTCCAGGCGCGCAGATTGCGCGTCGACATCAGGGCCCAGCCCGGGAGCCCGAGCCACTCGCTGGCCGAGAGGGTGGTGAAGACGCCCTCGGCCACGAGCATGTCGGGGGCGAGAGCGTCGAGCCGCACGGCCGTGCCCGATGGCGCGGCGCCGACGGTCTTTCTCGAAAGGCGCAGGTCGACGGCGCGGCGCGCGTTCGGGTCTAGATAGGTGATCTCGACGGCGACGTAGCGGCCGTCGGCGGCCTGGACCCCCGCCAGCAAGGCCGGCCGACGGTGGCGTCCTAGGCGGTAGGCGGAGACCGGAGCCTCGGCCAGATGCCGCAGCGCCCCCGGTCCCGGCAGGTCGCGAGCGACGCCGCGAAGCCGACAATGGCGCGCCGACAGCGTCCGCCCGAGCGGGACCGCCGCATCCCAGAGCCGCAGGGCGGCCTCCACGCGCTCGCGGGGCGCCGCGCCGGCGTCACCCGCCCGGCGCCCCACGCCAGCGACGTGGCCCGAGGTGGGGATGTTGGCCTGGTCGATTAGGCCGCGCTGGCGGAGGTCGTCCAAGACGGTCTTCCAGTCTCCGTCGCCGAAGGTGTGGACCACCACGCGGTCCCCCTGCAGGAGCAGAGACACGGACCGGTCGTTGGCGCTGTGGTTCGGCGCTGGAATATTCGCCCGTCTTCCTCCGTCATAGAGATCGCCGCCCAAAACCTTCACGATCGCCTGCAAGCTCACGGTCCATCCTCCTCACAATCCGACCTCGCCGTCCCTTCCTCTCCTCCGGGGCGTTGCGGGGGGATCCCGCTGGAGGGGGTCGCGGGAGACCCGGGCTCCCGCTCAGGGGGAGGGCGCTCCCCCCTCCGCTTTGCACGTCATCAAGGCTACAGGTGATAAAAGCGCAGCTTTCTCACGCTGACAACATGCCTCTTCGGAGTTTCGGGACGCCCGACTTGATTTCCGATAGCCCTTGGGGCGTGAACGTGGCCGTGGGGGAGATCGAGGACGTGGCTGCGGTGGCAAAGGCCAGTCAGGACGACGAGCAAGAGATCTGGATCCGGCTCGGCAACGGCGAGCTGGCGGTCCGCCTTCGCCACCTGCAGGACATCCTCAAGCGCGGAGCCGCGGTCACCGAGGCGCGGCTCCTCGAGGACGCCGACGAGAACTGGACGATCTGGCTGCGACTTTCCGACCGCCCAGGCGAGTTCAGGTTGAATCAGGTCCGCGTCGACGAACCCAAGGCCTACCGCGACGTCGCGCTGGCGATCAACGCGATCAGGCAGGACTTCGGCTACGTCGGGCCGCTCACCCTGTCGACGGAGCGGCGCTTTCCCCCGCGGACCTGACGGCGTCCGGTCGTTGTTCGTCGACGACGGCGCGGGCACCCGGCCGCAGGGGGGCCGACAGCTCGGGAGCGGGGAGGTGGCGGACGTCCGGACCGTGAGGGTCGCGGGCGGTCTCATCGCTTCCTCACGGTCAGCACCACCCTGTCGACGAAGACGCCGGCCGCGTCGGCCGCCTGCAGGATCGCCGGCACGTAGTCGCGCTTGATCCGCTCGGCGGCGAGGCCTGTCGGCGTCGACAGGGTGATCACCCCGTCCTCGACGCCATGGAAGCCGACGCGGTTGAACCAACTCCCCCACGCCCCCTCGCGGATCAGGCGGCGCAGCTCGCCGGCGATCTCCGGCCACGGGTGGTCCTCGGTTCCCGGTGCGAACATGAGCGGCGGCGGGTCAGGCTCCACGACCGGCGCGGGGACGGAAGACGGGGCGGCCGGCGGTTCGGCCTCGGGGACTTGGCCCTTCTGTCGAAGGATCCGGGCTAGGTTGAGCCGCAGGTCCGCGGCCCCCCGCTCCTGGGTCGCCAACTTGCCGAAGTAGCCGCAGGGGCTGCGGACGTCGGGGTCCTCCAGCGCGATCGCGAGCATGACGACCACGCGGATGCCGTGCCGGCGCCATCCCCAGTGGAGGGTCTGGTCGTTGTTCCGCTCGGGTTCTGGGAGGAGCGCGGCCGCGGCGGCCGCAATGCGCGCGGCGTCCTCAGGCGTGGCGTCGGCGGGCGATGCCAGCACGGCGCCCCGGACCAGCGGGGCCAGTCGAGGACAGACCTGGATCGCCGTCCTGAGCTCCTGGCGGACCATTTCCGCGTACACCGACGGGTCCGATAAGCCGCTCCCCAAACCGCGAGCTCCTTCCGAGGAGCTTCTTTTTGGGGTCGGGTTCTCGACGGTCGTAGTTCTGCTCGGCGGTGGTGCGTCGGCGGCCCGTCTGTCGGGCCGCACGTCCAATGACCCTCGCGGCGGAGCCGCGGCCATTTCTCGTACAGAAGACCGCAAGTTGGATTCGGACTGTTCTAGGCGCCGGGATTCCGGCGCCCGGGCGCTATATTTTGTCGGGAAGGCTAGCGCCTCCGAATAGGCGGCCCTGCGGGCCGCCATGGCTCCCCGGATCGTCTCGTCCACAGCCTCCAGCTCTCCGAGGCGCGCCATCAGCGGCCGCAGGTCATAGGCCTCCAGGCCCGCAGGCCGGTTGGCGCGGGTGTAGTCGCGGACCATGAAGCCTGCGGCTTCCAGCGCCCTCCGGTTGGCGCGGGCCTGGCTGTCGCTGCAGCCGAGGTATTCGGCGATCAGCGTGGTCGACGGCCAGACGCACGCGACGTCCGCCTCCAGGCGATCCTGGTTGAGGTGCTCGACGTAGAGCAGCAGCGTCATGCGCTGCGGCGTGGTGAGGGTGGGCGTCCCTTTGAGGACGGCGGCGGCCACGCGGGCGATCGTCTCGCCCGGCGACCAGCGCCAGTTCTCCGCCTGGGCGCAGACCGCGGAGAAGTTCTCCGCGCGCTTGGCGAATCCGGGCCGCCATTCCTCGGAATGGGCGGTCTTCATGATGTCCCTTCGGATGAGGGACGAGGCCGTGCGAACGGGGCTGAGACCGCAGGGTTCGAGAGACAAAGCTCTCCCGTCCGGGCCTTGACGACGCAAAAAGCGCCGCCTAGGTTGATCCGGTTATCTCGCCGCCTCGACAACGGCATCTGCAATTTCCGAGAGCCTCCAGCGCCAACTGGGGGCTTTCGCCGTTTTAGGGTCTCGTCGTTAGGTCACGGGTTTGATCCTGGTGGGTCCCGCCGAAGCGGGGAGAAGCATCCTCGCGAGCGCGCGGGCGCCCGACGTCAGACAAGGCTCAGGGTGGAAGCATCGGTGTCGTCCTTCTTCGGACGAGGCCGCTGCGGCGACGTGGTGGTCGACGGCCGCACGAAGGCGTTTGGGGTCTTGACGCCGAATCTTCGGCCGCCTAGCCTTTCCCCATCAAGAGCCGCCCTCACGCAGCTTGATCGAATTCACGAAGACCCTCGGTTGCCGCCGGGGGTTTTCGCCGTTTTGGCGCTCGTCGGTCTAAGTCATCTGGCGTAGCTCCAAGAACGCCGAATCACATCGCGGCGCGCGCGATTCGGCATGGTGGATCGTGGAACGAGTCTGCGGGGTCCAATAGCCCGCATAGGCGATCAAAGTCGCTGAAACGCACTCGAGGTGCGAATCTCTGCTGTTGCGCCACCGGCAGAATCGAACAGGCCGGCCACCGCAGCGATTCGGTGCCTAGCGGCGGAGCGAAACAGCGTTCGCGCGCTTGATGGCGGTAGGATCGTTTTCTACACGTGGCTTGGTTCACCTCGGGTCCGCCTCTGCCTCAAGGCATGCGCCCGGGGTAATCCGCCGCAGGAATGCACCCTACACTCGGTCGCTCCGGGCTCAGTTGGCATTCCGCGGGTGCTGGTGATCGAGCTCGCAGCTCCCGCGGCGACGACAACCATCAACAGGGAAGAGAGGACATGAACGCGGAGCCGCGCATTGAGGCGGAGGCCGTTGCCGACACCGAGGTTCGAGCGACGCATTGGGGCGGGATGAGGTTCTAACCAACCTCCGCAGGCTGCTGCGGATCACAGCCCGGATGGCCTCGCGGATGAGCGAGTAGGCTCCGGGGACGTGGCCCCCATTAAAGAACCGCGTTCTCATTTTTGATGCGCAAGTGTTCAATCAATGCAGAACACAGCTCGCGCCCACGCACTTCGGGCACTATAAACTTCTGGTCGTCTCGAACGATCAGGGCCATCAGCAACGATGCCGCAAAATCCCAAAGCCAGCTCTCATCTGGGAGGGTGATCGCCTCGCAGATCAGCGCCAGCCGGTCCGCGACCGGAGGGTACGTCGTCGATCCGCCGCGCCCCTCGGAAGGCGTCAGGTCGTAAAGAGCGACGGCGCCGAGCATGACTCCAGCGGATCGCTTGGCCACGACCTCGTCGGCTCCAAAGCCTGCGTCGGCGGCATACCGCGCCGCGCCGGCGAGGATGTGGTCACGGGCGAACGCATCGCAGGCTATTTCCTCATTCATGGGATCGGGACGGTTCTTGTCGACATAGAATTGAACGTGCCGCGCCTCGTGAAGGAGGAGGTACGCCAAGGCGATGATAGTCAGGTCGAAAGCGGCCTGGTGCTCGACGTCGAAGCCGGTCTTGTCGACCTGCGGCCGGGGCACGTTCTCGGGCCAGTCGATGTCGTCGACACTTTCAAGATCTCGAATGTCGCGCATGGCGTAGCGGATCGCCTCGTAGTCCTCTTCGGCTTCTGCATAGGTCGGATCGGCTGATCGCAGATCAGGGTCGATCGTCTGGGTGGTCAGCCAGCGCCAATAAAGATGGGGGCCGTGCAGGCGCCACGCCTTCCAGCCCGAGAAGGCGAGGAGCCAGATCCAGGCCGTCGACTTCGGGTCGAATTCGATCCGCGTCTTGCGCGCGCGGATCGTCAGACCCTTCCGGTCTTTGATCGGGTGGACGGTGAGCCCGCATCGGCCACGGAGTGATCGCCAGACGTCGGCCGCCTCGGGAGCGGCGCCCTCGATCGGAAGGTCGATTACGGCGAGATCGGCCGGCTGTGCATCATCATCTCTGTAGGGCATCGTCGTTGATCTCTTTTCAGCGCCGACGCGGGGGCGACCCGCGCCGAGGCCCTGGACCTATCTAGCCAGCCAGCGCCGTTCGGACCGGCCCTTGAGCATCTTCCGGGCGTCTCGGAGATAGTCCCGATACGTCGTCGCCGAGACTGAACACGACCTCAGCAGGCCATCGCTCGTCGCCACGGCTCCAAGGCCGGACGGGGGTTTCAAGCGGCCTTGCGCTTCGGCCGTCCTGTAGAGCCGCTGCGCAAGGAGGTGCTCGGCGGGGGTGAATTTTCGCCTCAACATAGGTTGCTCCAACTCGGGGTTCGAAGAACCCTCCGGAGGGCGGCTCATGCCGGCGCGCCCCTCCAAGGGGCTCGGCCGGTTAACCCAACGTTGCGCTGGGACCGGGTCCCCACCTGGTGGGAACTGACGACGCGGTCGTCATGCTGAGCCATCTGAAGGTAAGACGGCCAATCCGAAGATCAACGGCGGGCGGCGGGCCTTAGATGGTGACGGTGTCCGGCAGGACCTCGTCATCGCTCACCGACACGCCCTTCAGCCGCTCGGTCAGCTTGGCCAGTTCGGCGCTGGTGAACGGGGTCAGCGCGCCGGGCTGGGCTGACATGTCCTTTTCCAGGAAGGCGAGGTAGGCGGACACGACCGGATCGGGCGTCTCGGTCCGGTCAGCTTCGGAAGGCTCCTCCACGGAGACAAGCGCTTGGCCCGGCCCAATGTGGTGGACACGCAGCTTCGCTTTCAGCCGAAACTCGGGGTGCGAGTTGAAGAACGCCTTGTCCAGGCGCAAGGCGCCGGACCGACCCGTGGTCGTGATCGCCCCTCCAAAACTCGTCGCTGTGCGGGCCATCAGATCATCTCTCACGATACGTAAGATAGAACGTATCTGGCCAACCCCCGATACCAGGACAGATTTGTCCTACCCCGCATACGTCCTTAGGCGTGCTGCCCCATGGCATCCTGATCCGATGGTCATTCTTCGGAGGACAGTTTGGTCCAGGGGACCAGGACGCATACGTCCTAGGCCGGGGGTCAAAAATGTCTCGGGCGCGCGACCGCGCGCTCCTAGGATTCGACGGGATCATACCCCATAACCGCCTCATGAACATCGACGCCCCTGCCGAAGTGAGCGAGCCGGTCCCGCCGACCAAGCCCGACTCCGACAAGACGCTGCGCCAGAAATGGCGGACCAGCCTGGACACGGGCTGGACCGTGATCCCTTCAGCCCTGATCCGTGGCCTGCCGCTCCTGCACATCGGCGCCGGCGAGCTGGCGGTGTTGATCATCCTGATCGACTATTGGTGGGCTCCCGACAATCCGCCCTGGCCTTCGAAGAAGGCCCTCGCCGAGCGCCTGAGCGTCTCCCAGAAGACCATTCAGCGCCACCTCGCGGCGCTGCAGCAGGAACGTCTGATCGTCAGCGAAGCCCGTCACAGGGCCGGGGGAGGGCAGACGTCGAACCGCTACGATCTGTCTCCCCTTGTCACCAAGCTGGAGGGGATCGCCGCCGCCATGAAGAAGGCTGACGCCGAGGCGGCGAAGGTGAAACGAGCGGCCACCCGGCCCGGCCTGCGCGCGAAGGCCGTCAGCAGCGGGGCGGCGTGATGGCGACGAAAAAGAGGGAGAAGAAGACCTTCTCGGTCCGCAAGGGCTGGACGCTGCTGCGTCATCCGGCGTTTCGGGAGCCCTTCGACGCCCTGGTTGCCGGAGTCGACCAGCTTGAGGCGGACGACCCGAAGGGCTGGACGAGCCATCCGAAGGCCAAGCTCCTGAAGCGGATCCGCGACGTCATTATGGATGAGGTTCCGGCGAACCCGGACGACCCGGCCTACCGACTCTCAGACACCATGGGCAAGCAGCACACCCACTGGCGGCGGGCCAAGTTCCTCGGCCGGTTCCGGCTGTTCTTCCGCTTCGATACTGCAAGCCGGGTCATCATCTACGCCTGGGTCAACGACGAGAACACCCTGCGAAAGGCGGGCTCGAAGACCGATCCCTACACGACCTTCGAGAAGCGGCTCGGCCGGGGTGATCCACCCAGCGGCTGGACGGACCTGCATGCCTCGGTGCCCGACGAGCCGGACTAGGCGAGTCGACGCCGACGGAGTGCTGAACAATAGGCGTCGCGAACTCGGCCATCCAGATATGGGGCCTGAGCAGACGCCTTGCCACTAAATCGGGGAACGATTAGAGTTCCGAGCTTCGGCTGGAGCCATACTCGCGGTCGTCCGACGCCGCGGGCCAACGGAGGGCGTCTCTCGTTGTGCAGCGTTCGTGAACTGATTTGCCGGGTTCGCCAAGGGCGAGTTCAGGGGCTGTCGCCGAGGGCGCCAGCACGCCATGTCTGACGTCATCACCCCCAGGTCGCAGGCGCCGGCGCGGACATCGTCAGCTAGCCAAACCGCCAATGTGCTGGCGCTCGACGCGTTTGTGCGTTCGGTCACTGTCAACGCGCAGATCGGCCACATGCTGCTTCTGGGCGCCGGCGCATCGATCTCGTCGAACGTGCCGTCGGCCGCCAACTGCGTCTGGCAATGGAAACGCTCGATCTTTCTCTCCAACCACCCTGGCGTAGAACGCAGCTTTGACGAGCTGTCCCTGGGATCTGTTCAAGAGCGCATCCAGCTGTGGTTGGACGCCCAAAACGGATACCCGCCTGAAGGCGCGCCGGAGGAGTACGGATTCTACATCGCGCGGTGCTATCCGGTTGTCGACGACCGGCGCGCCTTCTTCCAGCGCCATGTTCAGGCCGCCAAGCCGGGTGGCGGCTATCGGCTCGCCGCACGCTTGGCTCAGGCCGGGCTGCTGAAGTCGGTTTGGACCACGAACTTCGACGGGCTGATGGCCCGAGCTTTGGCCGAGACCTCGGTCACGCCGATCGAGGTCGGGCTGGAATGCACCAACCGGGTCGTGCGGGCGGAGCGGAGCGGCGAGGTGCCCTGCGTGGCCCTTCATGGCGACTACCGCTACGATGCACTGCGGAACACGGACGAAGAGTTGCAACGGCTGGACGCTGAGCTGCGCAAGACCCTGGTGGACCGCGCGGTCAACGCGCCCTTGATCGTCTTAGGCTATAGCGGCCGCGATCGGTCGATCATGGACGCTCTCGACTCCAGCTACAGTCAGCCGGGACCCGGCGTCCTCTATTGGTGCGGTTACGGGGACGGCCCGCCACTGCCGCGGGTCGCGGACTTGCTGCAGGCTGCACGCGCCGCCGGCCGGACGGCGTTCTATGTTCCGGGCGCGGCGTTCGACGACGTCATGCGCCGCCTCGCGCTAGCCGGTCTGATGGGCGCGGCCCGCGACGATGCGCTCGCGGTGATCGCCGAGGCCGGCGTCGACAAGGTGGCGCGGGCGCCGTTCACCGCACCCAGCGGCCGCATCGGCGGCCTGTTGAAGAGCACCGCCTTCAGGCTGCGCTGCCCGGTCGAGGCCTACAGCTTCCGGCCGCAGATCATGCCCGACAGCGGCATCTGGGCTTGGCTCCGAGAGCTGACAGCCAAGCGCCCCGACCTCGTGGCCGTGCCCTACAAGGGTCGGATCTGGGCGCTTGGAACGTTGACCGCGATCCACGAGGTGTTCGGCGACGCCATGTCCGTGGGTCCTGTCCGGGCCCCCTTGGATGCCGGCGAGGTGCGTCACGAAGACGGAGCGATCACCCACCTCCTCGTGCATAGCCTCGCCAAGGCGATCGCCGGCGCACGCAGCCTGCCTTGCGAGGGGCCGTTGTTGTGGGATCCGAAGACCAGCCAGGATCGTCGGCACGACGGCGCGATCTACAAGGTCCATGACGCGGTGTTGCTCTACATCCGTCGCGTCGGACGCGATACGCTGCTTGTGCTGAAACCAACCGTAAAGGTCTTCAACATCGAGGGTGCGCCGGCCGTCAAGGAGGTGGAGAAGGCGATCAAGATCGGCATCTTCGGCTACCAACACAATGACAAGTTCAACGGCGCCGTTGAAGGCTGGCGGCGCGTCCTGTTCGGACCCGGCACAAGCTTTTCCTGTCCGGCCGGCGAGGACACGGGCCTCAACTTCACCGTCGACCGCGCCAACGTCTCCGCAGCGATCGTTGCAGGTCCAGGTGATCCGATCCTACCTGACGCCCCCGTCAGACTGGCTGCCCAGCGCGGCTTCAAGGTTCAGGAGCCGCATCTGCTGTTCGGCTCTAAGGGCACCTCAGGGACGCCTTCGGACGCTCATCCAGTCCGCGGGTTGGCCAACAACCGCCCCTACGATTTCAGTCTGACCCGTTCGGGACTTGCCTCCGAGGTTCGGATCGGCGTGATATGTCCAGCGGCCGAGGCGCGCGCCGTCGCGCCTCGCCTGCAGATGCTCGAACAGGCCGCCGCTCCGAGTGACACCGAGCGCGATTACCTGTTGGACTTTCCAGGTTTCGCGCAAGCCTTCGGCCTGCCCCTGGTGGTTCCGCGCCCTGGAGATGACGCCTGGCGCACGCCCGATGAACCCGCGCCCGGGGAAAGCAAGGAGCGGGGCGCGCGCATGGCCGCTCGGGCCGTGGTCCAGGCGATTGAAGAGCTGCGCGGCGCCAATCGCGTCAATGTCACCCTGATCATCACGCCCCGACGCTGGGCCAACTGGCGCTCCTTCGAGACCGAGGCTGAACACTTCGACCTGCATGATTTCGTGAAGGCCTATTGCGCGCGCCGGGGCATCGCGACGCAGTTCATCGACGAAGAGACCCTGTCCGACACCCAGGCCTGCCGCATCCGCTGGTGGCTGTCGCTCGCGCTCTACGCCAAAAGCTTCAGAACGCCGTTCGTGCTGAAGGCGGCGGCGAGCGATACCGCCTATGTCGGCTTTGGGACCAGCATCGACCGCCACGGGCCGGACGGCCGCAAGGTCGTGCTGGGCTGCAGCCACATCTTCAACGAGCAAGGCCAGGGTCTGCAGTATCGGCTGAGCAAGGTCGAAAACCCGACCTTTGACAGCCGGCGGCGCAACGCGTTTCTGTCGCGCGACGACGCCCGAAGAGTCGGAGAGTCGATCCGGCAGCTGTTCTTCGAGGCCCGGAGCGCCCTTCCGCGACGTGTGGTCATCCATAAGCGGACCGAGTTCCGGCGGGATGAGCGCGAAGGTCTAATTGAAGGGTTGGCCGGCGTGGGCGAGATCGACATGATCGAGATCCAGGTCGACGACGCCTTCCGCTATCTCAACTCAAGGCTGAAGGACGGCAAGATGCAGGCGGACGGTTTCCCGGTCGCCCGCGGCACCGTCATCCCGGTCAGTGACAACGAGGCCTTGTTGTGGGTCCACGGCAGCGCGGCCGCTATCCGCAACAATTGGCGCTACTACCAGGGTAAGCGGCGTATCCCGGCGCCCCTGCTCATCCGGCGCCACGCAGGCTCGACCGACCTTCATACGCTGGCTCTGGAGGTCCTAGGCTTGTCTAAGATGAACTGGAACAGCTTCGATCTTTACACCCAGGTCCCGGCGACAATCGAGACGTCGGGCCAAATCGCGCGCATCGGCCGCCTAATGGAGGGCTACGGCGAGGCCAATTACGACTACCGCCTCTTGATGTAGGCGCGGGGTCTAAGCCTCGGCGTGGCCTAAGGACTTCTGAGGCATGCGGATGCGGGGTGCGCGACGAACCACGCGGCCTCTCTTCGTAGCGAAACCTGGTGGTTGTCAGGGCTGGATGCGTACCGACTCACAGAACAGTCAGCGGTCGCCGACCTTCCGTCGGCTTTGGAAGGCTCGATCGCGCTCGAGGAAAGTGGCGATGATGTGCTGAGCCAGAAGGTCGGGTTCGATCGCTTCGCCGTGATCGACCTCGTACGCCTTTTGGTATTCGAGCAGGTCCAGCGCTGCGCGACCCTTCAGGCGCAATCGCAGATCTAGGCTCCTCTCTTCCTTATCGAGTTTGGGAAGGGCGAGCGACGACGGTGTCTTCGGCATACAGGTTGGTCCTCACGTTCGGCCCCCAGGCTCAAGGGTAGGGCGCCAAGATCATGTCCTTGTTCACGAGCACCCGCAGCGACCAGCCGGCGCGGATGCGGATGGTCGGCTGCCGGTTGAGATCGCGCGCGGTGATCTGCTGCCCGACCTGCTGCGCTTCGGCCGAGACCCCGGTTCCCGCGCTGTTCAAGACTAACCCTCCCGACGACCGGGCCCCAGCATCCTGAGCCGACGCGGCGCCCACGCTAAAGACCGTGGAGAGGAGGATACCCTTGGCAAGCTGCCAGAAGTGGCCGTCCACGCGATCGGCGAGGCCTGCGGCTCCCGTCAGGTCCGCCCCACTCATCGAGCCGATGTTAATGGAGCGGCCGTCCGGAAAGACGATCCGGTTCCAGGCGATCAGGGTTCGATCCTGCCCGTAGGCGACCTGGCTGTCGTACTGGCCGATGAGCCGCGCCCCCTGCGGGATCAGGACAGTGCGTCCCGTCGCGTGGTCGTAGACGGGCTCGGTGACCTGGGCGATGAGCTCGCCGGGGAGGTCGGAATTGATCGAGGTGAGGAGCGCCGCGGGAATCACGGTGCCGGCCTTGACCTCCCATGCGCTCTCCGGTCCTCGCAGGGGAGTGGCCAGGTAGTCGTCCGCTCGCGCGCTGGCGAGGAACTGCCGCTTGGCGCCCTGACCGTTCGCCGGCTGGACATCGGCGAGCGGCGGCGTGACGCCGGGACTGACCATCAGCGGTCCAGCCGACGGAGGCGGCAAACCTGGCGTTGAGGGTTGGGACGCGCTCGCTCCACCAAAGAAGGGGCCGGCCGACCGCGCCGCGACGGCCTGTTCCCGGGCCTGCTGGACCGCAGGATCGACAGCCCGTGGCGGGGGGGCGGCGGCGGTCAAGGGACCTGGAGAAAGGGCGGGTGACGGAAGTGGTAGCGTCCCAGGCTGTGAGAGCCCCTGCACAGTCGGATCGCCGTAGCCCTTGGCGTAGCGGTCGGCCACTGGAGCCGCGGTCGTCGTCGTATCGGAGGAGGGCGGGGCCGGGGCGGCCGGCGCCGGCCTGTGCGCTCCGCCGAAACCGATCCAGAAGCCTGCGGCTACCAGGGCGGCGAGGATGGCCGAGCCCGCGGCAAGATAGCGGCGGTTCCAGCGGGTCACCGGCGTGCGCGGCCCGGCCAGGGCGCCAGCCGCCGGGATCTTCCGCTCCGGGCTGACCACGTCCATGGGCGGATCGGGGGGGAGATAGGTCATGGCTGGCCGCGGGCTTCGGTGCGCGTGATCCGCACGACTGCCTGGGGCTTCTCGCCGATCCTGAGCTCGGCGACGTCGATGATCCGGTCGACGACATAGTAGCCGTTGAGGAAGCGGTAGTTGACGAGCTCGGCCCGGTTCTTCGGCCCGATCAGGAACAGAGGCGGCGCCTCCGTGGCGGCCATGTTCACCGGGAACTGGACGTAGGTCTTGGTCCCGTCGTCGAACACGCGCAGCGGCTGCCACCGCGGCGGCTTGCCCTTCACGGGGGCCACCGTGTAGCCGAAGTGGAGCTTGTCGATCGCCAGCGCCGGGGCCACGACGGTCTGGGCCCTGGCCGCGTCCGCCGCCTGGGAGGCCGCGAGCGCCTGCATCTGCTCCTGCGGATAGTTCCAGCTGACGGCGGACGTATAGGTGCCGCCCTCGCGGCTCGACGCCTCGATCAGGTAGGTCCTCTGGTCCGTCGTGAGCACGACGTTGGTGCGCAGGTCCCCCCGGATGGGCTTCAGGAGCACGACGACCTGCTGGGCGGGCCCGGCGCCCTGGACCGTCTCGCCGAGCACCCAGCGCACGGTGTCCCCTGCCGCCTTGGCGACCAGCTTTTCGCCGGGACGCAGCATGATCGTGGTGAGGAAGCGCGGGCTCGTCTGCACTTCGTAGAGCCGCCCGGCCTCGTAGTCGTAGAAGAGGTTGGCGTTGATGTAGCTTTGCGGCGTCGGATACGAGCGCGCCTGCGCGTTGGCCGATTGCACCGTCTTCGCGCCGGGCGAGACATGGTGCTTCCGCCGGCGCCGGCGTGGCTCGGACGCCTTGGCGACGGCCGGAGCGGTGGCCGCCACCGTCAAGGGCGTCCCGGACGGCAACGCCACGGTGGCCGGCGCGGTCGTCGTCACCTTCAGCGGCGGTCCCGGACGGACCGGAGCCAGCGGCGTCTGAGCCGCCGCCGAAACCGCGGCCCCGGCGACGCACACGGCCGCCCAGGACGGGAGGCGGTGCCAAAGACGCGGTGTGCGGTTGGCTGTCATAGTTCTCGACTCCACTGGAAGGCGGTGACGTAGACGCCGAGCGGATTGGCCCTGAGCTCCGCCTCCGTTTTCGGCGGCTGGATCTTGGTGGTGAACAGACCGGTCCAGGTCGCGGTGGAGGTGGTCGCCCCCTGGTCATAGGTCGTCTCGCGCCATTGCACTTGGTAGGTGGCAGGGCTGCGAGCCAGGACCGACACGACTTCCACGCTGATCGCCTGGGATCCGGCGTTAGCGAAAGGATCGTGCGTCTTGGCGTAGTCGTTCAGCTGCCCGATCGCGCCGCTCGCGACGAAGTGGTAGGCGCTCGTCCAGTTGTCGCGGATGACGATCGGGTCGATGCTTTTCGAGCGGGTCTTGGTCACCCAATCTGCGAGGAAGTAGCCGATCTCCGCGCTGCTCGGCGTGTAGCTGCGTCCCGCCATCTCGATACGGCCGGGCCGGGCGTAGCGGTCCACCGGGACCACGTAGGTGGCGACCGTCTTTGTGCTCGATTCGTAGATGAGGCCCCCGATCGCGAGCGCGGCGACCGCCAGCGCCCCGAAGGCCATCAGCTTCCAGCTGTGCGCCTGCACGACGTGGCTGCCGATGCGGCGATCCCATTCCTGGCTCGCGCGCTGATAGGGACTCTCGACCGGAGCCGAGGCTCCGTACCGGTCGGCGGCGCGGCGGAAGGGTGACAGCATCTTCGCGGGGCTTTCTCAGCTCTCGCCGTCGTCGCGACGAGCGGGCGTCGCGGCCAGACCGGGTTGGCGTTCTTCGTCCTGGAGCGCCGTCGCCGCTGCACGCTGCGCAGCGGCCGACAGCAGGGGCGGTGCTCGCTTGGAAGCGACCCTTGCGTCGGACGGGGGAGAGGGCGACGGCGCGGTCGATGGCGACGCCGCGGAGGCCTTGGGAGCCCCCCCATCGTCGGTTGGTTTCGCCGACGCGGGTTCGGGCTGAGGCGGCGGGTCAGGCGCCTCGCCGGTCGGGTTGGCCCAGGTGGCTCGTTTGGGTGGCGACGCCTTGGTCGCAGTCTCCTCCACACCCGACGGCCCCCCGCTCGAGTCGCCGCTCTTGGCCGAGGCCTGGGCCCGACGCGCCTCGGCGCTCGCGATCGTCTGCGCCGTCGTGGGCGCCGCCGAAGGTCCGGCGCTGCGCGCACTCTGGGAGCTGGGGCCCGATGTGCCGGACGCTCCGCCTCCAGACGCCGGCGCACTCGAGCCGCTTGAAGGGGAGGGCGGGGGCGTTGAACCGCCGCCAGGAATGGCCCCGGCGGCGGACCGCGCGGACGCCACCTGACCGCTCGCGAATGCGCCGCCAACAGCGCCGCCTAGAGCTCGGGCCGCGAGGGCTCCCCCGGCCACGCCGGCGGCGACGCCCGCAGCACCCATCACCGCCGATCCGGCGTTCAGCTGCGGCCCGCCGGAGATCAAGGCCCCGGCGATCGCGGGGATCTTCAACGCCAGCATCACCATGACCACGGCGGCCAGAAGGAGGCCCGTCTCCTCGTTGATCCCCGGGTCCGGCGAGACGGTGTAGTTGTCGAAGATCGTGGTGCCGAGGCTGACCACGAGGCCCAGCGCCATCATCTTCACCCCGACCGAGACGACGTAGCCGATGGCGCGCTCGCTCATGAAGGACGTCTGCGTCAGGACGCCGAACGGCACGGTGACGAAGGCCACCAGCGTGACGATGTGGAACTCGATGATCGTCACCACGACCTCGACGGCGAGGATCACGAAGGCGATCAGGATGCCGATCGCCACCACGATGGTGATGACCACCACGTCAATGTGGGCGAAGAACTCGATCGGACCCGGCGAGATCTTCTTGATGTACTGAAGCAAGCCGCCGATCACGTTGATCCCGGCGATGACGATCTTGGACGGCGACTGGGTGAAGGTGGTGACGTCCATCGTCCCGCCGCCGGCCTTCAGTCCCAGGGCGGCGAACCCGTTGACGACGGTGGCGGCGAGAGTCGGCCACTGGGCCACCAGGAAGGCGAAGAAGCCCACCAGCAGAACCTTGCGGACGAGCGAGGCGAGGACGTTCTGGTTCTCGTCGATGGCCCAAAGGATGGCGGTGATGGTGATGGAGATCACCACGAGGGTCGCCAGCACCGCCGAGACGTCGCCCTGGATCAACCCGAACCCGGCATCGACCTGGGTCCGGAACTTGTTGAGGAAGTCGTCGAGGGTCGAGGTGTCGGCGGTCGTGCCCATGCGGCGTCTACAGCGTGTTCGGATGCTGGAGGCGCGCAGCGGGCGGGGGCGTGGTCCAGAACTTGCGCGAGGTGTCCTCGCTGTCGGCCGCCAGGGCGTTGATGCAGTCGGCAGTGGGAGAGGGCCGGCCGCGATCTCCACGGCAGGCCTCAAGGCGCGTGGCCCGCTCGGTCGGGTGCGCCCGGTAGAAGGCGATGTCGCGCGCCGGCGGCCGGGAGCAGGACGCGACGGCCGCCGCCAGGGCGAGGCCGAGCGTCGGGATGAGGCGGACGCGTGCCATCAAATCTTTCCCGGGTTCTGCACCCGGCTCGGCGCGGCTCCTCCGGACCAGAAGCGCTGGCTGTCGGCGGCTCCGGCGGCTTGCGACGCCTGCGCCTGCGCGGCCAGGGTCTGCTCGGCCCGCGCCTGCGTGATGAGAAGCGCCTGAAGCTGGGTGAGCTGCCCGGTGACCGTGGCGAGGAGCTGGTTGGTGGCCTGGATCGCGGCGGTCTGGCCCGGCGCGGCCTGGGAGGCCGAGACGGCGCCGCCGACCTGGGCGGCGACGCCGGCCTGACCCTGGGCGATCTGGTTCTGCACCTGCATGGCCTGCTGCAGGGCCAGCGTGTTGTTCTGCCGCCAGGTCGCGAGCGAAGCCTGGGTGGTGGCGAGGCTCGCCCCCGGCATGGTCGAGGGGTAGAGCGAAGCGTACTGCTGGGCGACGTTCTGGGCGCCGTAGCCGATGCCCTGGGCCTGCTGCAGGATGCCGGTGGCCTGCCCAGTGATCTGCGCGACCGGGGCGGTGATGTCGGTCTGCATCTTCTGCAGCATCAGCGCCTGGTTGGAGAGCTGGGCCTCCAGCCGCTGGATCTGGGTGAGGCCCTGCGACACCTGCTGTTCGAGCCGCAGGATGGCGCTGACGTCGATCACCGGCGCCTGCGCCGACGCCTGGGACGAGCTGAAAACGAGGCCGAGCGCGACGGCGCCGGCGAGCACGACCGATCGTCTAGGCATGGCGGCGCAGCTCCGGCTTGGGGGTAGGGGAGGGCGGCCAGAGGGCGGCGGCCTCCGCGCGGACGAAGGCGCCCTCCGTCAGTCGCCGGAAGCCAAAGGCGCCGGCGAACAGCGCAGCGCCGACCGCGAGGAGGGCCAAGCTCTGGTGTAACGGCGTGCTCACCAGCGCCGCAAAGCCCGGCGCGGCCATGGCGAGCAGCAACAGGCGCCGGCGGCGGGCGCTCGACGTCCAGGTGGCCGGCAACCAGCGGCAGACCACGGCAAAGCGAGCGAACTCGGCCGCCGACAGCGGGCGTTCCAACCTGTCGGCCCCAGGCCGTGCGCCCTGCTCGTGGAGCCCGGTCATGCGGCCCTCGCCGGCTCGGAGCGCAGTAGAAATTCGGCGACCTCGGGAAGCCCCTGTGCGCGGTAAAACCCCGCCGCGAACGACTCCTCTCCAGCCCTCGCGCCATCGATCCGAGCCTGGTCGCCGGGCGATGAGGCGCCGACCGCCGCCAAGCCGATCGGCCCCAGGCCCAATTCGAAGAGCCGGTTTCCTGCCGAGGACTGGTAGTAGTAGTCGCGCTTGGGTGTCGCGGAGGCGACGATCCGCAACTGCTGGGTGTTTAGCCCGAACGCTTCGTACAACTCGGCGATCTGTGGGGTGTGCGCGTCGGGATTGGGCAGGAAGACGCGGGTCGGGCAGCTCTCGATCAGCGCCGGTGCGATCGACGAGCGCGCGATGTCCGCCAGGCTCTGGGTCGCGAACACCACCGCGACGTTGAACTTCCGCAGCGTCTTCAGCCACTCGCGGATCTTGGCGGCGAACGCGCCCTGGTCGAGGAAGAGCCAGGCCTCGTCGAGTACGAGGAGGGTCGGGCGCCCGTCGAACCGCTTCTCCAGCGTCCGGAAGATGTAGGTCAGGACGGGTTGGAGCGCGGCCTTGGACGCCATCAGCTCGGCCATCTCAAAGGTCTGCCACCGGGCGGTCAGGCGCAGGTTGTCCTGCGCGTCCAGGAGGTGGCCGTGGGGTCCGTCCAGCGTGTATGGCAGGAGCGCGCGCTTGACGGTCTGGTCCTGGATCGTCGCGGCCAGGAGGGTCAGCGTCCGCTGCTCGCACGGGCCGGAGGCGACGTTCTTGAGCCCGCCCCAGACCTCGTCCTTCACCGCCGGCGTGATCTCGACGCCTTCGGCGGCCAGGATGTCCTGCACCCATTCGTGCGCCCACGCCCGGTCCTCGGGCGCGTCGATCTCCGCTAGCGGCTGGAAGGCGAGGTCGCTCTGGTCGCCACCGAGGACGAAGAACTCGCCGCCTGCCAGGAGCGTGGCCGCCCGGGAGCTCGCGCCCTTGTCGAAGTAGAAGATTTGCGCCTCGGGATAGCGCAGCCACTGCATGCAGATGCTGTTCAGCAGCACCGACTTTCCGGCGCCGGTCGGGCCGACCACCATGGTGTGGCCGACGTCGCCCTGGTGGAGGTCGAACCGGAAGGGCGTCGTGCCGGCGGTACGCGTCACCATCAGGGGCGGCTGGGCCCCCGCATGGCCTCGCTTGCGGCACTCGGCCGAAAGGTGGGCGTTGCGTGACGGACCCGGCCAGATGGCCGACATCGGGATCATGTCGCAGAGGTTGAGGGAGGAGACGAGCGGCCGCCGCAGGTCCGCGTAGGCTTGCCCCGGCAGCGACCCCAACCACGCCTCGACCGCATTCACGTCCTCGACCTTGCAGACGAAGCCGACACGGTTGATCGCGCTCTCCACCTCACGGACCCGGTCAGCGAGCCGGTCGGCGTCGTCGTCCATGAGCGTGACGGTCGGGGTGAAGAAGCCGATCGAGGCGTAGTCGCCGCCGAGGATGGCCAGGGCGGCGTCGGCGTCGACCGCCTTGGCCGCGGCGTCGGGATCTTCGAGTTGGGAGGGCTCGCGGGTGACCGCCTCCTTGAGGAGGGCCATCACACCCTTGCGCTTGGCGAACCAGCGCTTGCGCACGATGGAGACCGCCTTGCGCGCGTCCTCCTTGTCGAGCGGCATGAATCGGCAGGTCCAGCGGTAGGCCACGCCCAGCTCGTTCAGCCGGTCGAGCAGGCCGGGAGACGACGTAGTCGGGTAGGCGCGCACCGAGATGGTGCGCACGAAGTGGCCGCCGAGCCGGGGGAGCAGCCCGCCCTGGAAGTCGTCGTCGCACAGAAACGCGTCCAGGTACGCCGGGACGTCCGGGCGGCGCACGAAGTGGCGCTTCGTGGAGATGCAGCCGTGCAGGTAGGTCAGCGTCTCGTCGTCGTCGAGCTCGCGCACTTCCGGCATGATGGCGCTGAGGATGTCGGCGATCTGGCGCACGGTGGAGAGGAACCCGCCCAGCGCCGCCCGGTACATGCCCTCGGCGCCGCGTCCCGACGGCGCGTTCTCCAGGAGCAGGCTCTCGGCCGTGGAGATGGCCTCCTCGGGCGGCAGGAAGGTGAAGGTCAGGAAGTAGCGGCTCTCGAAGTGCCGTCCTTCCGCCTCGAAGGCGGTGCGGCGCTCGTCGTCCACCAGGGCGGAGACCGGGTCGGGGAACATGCTGGCGGGGTAGTCCTGGGCCCCGGCCCGCAGCGCCTCAACGTGCACGCACCAGCGCGAGCCCAGACGTCGCAGCGCGTTGTTCAGCTGGGCGCGGGCGGCGAGCAGCCCTGCGTCCGTCGAGGAGGCGAGGTCGGGGCCCCGGAAAGCGAGCGTCTTCTGGAAACCGCCGTCCTTGTTCAGGATCAGGCCGGGCCCGATCAACGCCACCCAAGGCAGGTGGTCGAAGAGCCGTTCGGCCTTGGCCCGGTACTCGCGCAGGAACAACATGGTGCCGGCCCTACCGCTCGGACGTGACCGGACTGGCGACCGGGCGGTGCGCCGCCGGAGGGAGGACGCGCGCCATCGTCAAGCGTCCCAGTAGGGCTTCTGGCGGATGTGCCGCTTCAGCGCGTCGAAGAAGTAAGGGTCGCGCTTGTTCAGCCAGTAACAGGCGGCATGCACGGCGAAGCCGAGCGGCAGGCCTATCGCAGGCACTTGTAGGCCGAGCGCCAGGACCGCCGTGATCGTGCCGTTCAACACGGCGATCATGCGCGGGACGCCCGCAATGGTCACGGGTTCGGACAGCGAGCTGTGGAAGGCGATCTCGAAGCCTTCGAGCGAGGAGCGGCTCATGGCTAGAACGCCGCGCCGGAGGTGACGTTGAAGAAGGTCGTGATGAAGGTCGTCGCGGTGAAGGCGATGGCCAGCCCGAACACGATGCCGATGCCCTTCCGCATGGCGGACCCGCCTTCCGAGAAGGCGAAGCCCAGGCCCGTCACGACGATGGCGATGATCCCCACCGCCTTGGCGACCGGTCCGGAGAGGGAGTCCTGCACGGTCTGCAGCGGCGTTTCCCATGGCATCGAGGTCCCGCTGCTCCCCGCGAAAGCGGGCCCTGCGGCCAGGACGACGCCGGCGATCGTGAGGAAGGCGAAGGCGGCGGTCGGCGATACGTTACGGACGGCGCGGGACATCGAGAGCTCCGAGGAGAAGGAACAGCGCCCAACCTCCCGTAGGTGATAATGCACGTCAAGTGATTATCTATCTGCTTTATCGCCTGGCCGGATCGGGTCTGGGGGCCCGTCCTCTGCTAGGTCCGCGCTTGCCAGCGCGAGGCGGAGCGACTGCAGCAGCTCATCCCTCACGCCTACGTCCAGTGCCTCCACCTCCGCAGTCGCGTATCCGACGAACTGCATCGGGCTATGGCGCAGCTCTTCAAGCAGCTCGCCCTTGAGCAGCTGGTGGACAAGGTCCGCCACGTCCGAAACGCGGACATCATCGGCCGTGGTGGCGGCGGCATGCAGGCCGAGCGCAGTCACCAGCAGTGTGGCGAGGGCAGCGTCCGAACGCCGGTGCCATCCACAATCGGCGAGGAGACGTCGCGCCACGCTGCGCGCCGCAGCGACATCGCCGACCGGCCCAAGGGGAAGCGGCGACGTCGAAAGGTCCACGCGCCGACACGGATCGTCCACGACGGCGGCGAACACCTGATCAAGACGCGCCACGTGGATCAGGCGGCGCGCGCCAGGAGACGGGTCATCAACCCGTCCACGTCGGGGTGGTGGACGATGCGCTCGGAGGCCAGGCGGGCGGCCTCGCTGAAGCGGGCCCGCTCGTCCTCCTCGCCCTCCGTCAGGACGGCAAGCGCCTGCGCTAGGGCGATCACCGGCGTGCCGGTCGGTGTCCACTCGGGTGCTTCGAACAGCTGACGAGTCGGAATCTCCAGCCGGCGACGAGTGTCCTGCAGGTCCTCCGTCGTCACGCCGATTTCAAACGCCACGGTGACGCCGTCCTCGCCGTAGGCGGCCGGTAGGCCCACAGGCCTGATCCGAAGACCGCTGTAGCGCCGCAGGTGGGTCAGCAGCGGAAGGTCGACGAACCCCAACAGGCGGTGGCCGCTCCGATCTCGAACACATTCCTGCATGGCGATGTGCAGCCGTGAGCGCGCCTCGAACCCCCGACGGCCGCGCGCCCGCGCGGTCGAGAAGTAACGGGTGCACTCATAGACGCCCTGCGTGTGCAGGCTGGGTTCATGGTCGGCGATCAGGTGCGGAAAGACGTCGGGCAGCACGCCGCCGTCGACGGTGGGTCGCAGGCGACATCCCACCTCCAGTCCTCCGTCAGGGGAGAAGCCCAGGAGGTAGATTGCCTGTTCGTCATCGTAGTCGTCGAATTCGCCGCCATCGCGCTCGGCCAGACGCCATCCCCGTTCGACGATGAACTGCTGGCGCCTCTCCGAGTGGAAGTCCCGCATCTCCCGTTCGTAGAGCCTGCGGTTCTTGTGAATGATGAGGTGGATCATGGCGCGCCTCCTTGGGCCGGAGGTGTGCTTCTTCCGCTCCGAAGCGCCTATGACCTGTTCAGGTTAGTCGGCGGACCGATTTGCCCCGCGTGCCCACTCCGTAGGGACGAGGATCTTGGACTTGCTCGGCGCCGGGCCCGTCCGGCTGTACGCCGAAAGCGTGCAATGCCTGCGCGTCCGCCAGCGCCTCAGCCGCACCGCGCTTCGACGGACACGCTCCCGCGGCGGGAGAGAGCTTCGGAGGGAAATTGATCGACCTGAACTCAGCCACTGCTGAAGAGCTGGATCGCCTGCCGCAGCTGAAGGGCCACGGCTTCGAGATCGTGCGCTATCGCGAGGAGCGGAGCGGTTTTTCGAAGGTGCGCCAACTCGAGGAGGTTCCGGGTCTTTCAGGCAAGTGGGACGGCGCCGAGTCGCAGCTGCGGGTCGGTTAGCTCAAGCGCGCAGCACTCCGGCGCGCCGGGGTCAGTCCAGCCAGCCACGACGCCACGCTTCGTGAGCGGCCTGTCCGCGCTTGGTCGCCTTCATCTTCTCCTTCGCCAGTTCCACGTGGCGGTGCACCGTGTTGGGCGAGATGGCGAGGATGGCCCCGATCTCCTCGTCGGTCTTGGCGACCAGGACCCACTGCAAACACTGGATCTGGCGGGGCGTGAGCGGGCAGGCGACGTCCAGGCGGATGCCCTGGACGAGCTCGCGGCCGCGCGTCGCGTAGTAGTAGCCAACCAGGTGCATGGCGGCGCGCGCTTCCGGATCGAGCTCGAGCCTTTCGCCGCAGAAAGCGGCCGACAGGAGCGCCCCGTCAGTCTCACGCACCGGCACGACCAGCGCTTCGGAAGCGCCGGTCGTCTCCCGGCAGGCGTCCATCACCCTGGCAGCCGCGACCGACCCGTATCGCTCCACGGCTTCCGCCCAGGTGAAAGGGCGCGTTTGCGCGCGCAGCATGCGCACTGCCGGATCATCCCTCGACAACCGCTCGCGGCCGTAGCGCGCCGACCACTCCTTCCAGCCGCGCCCGATCAGGATGCCGGGCCTCAGCACCCTGCCGGGCGTGACGATCAGGTTGACCGAGACGGAAGTGACACCGAAGGCGGCTGCGGCCCGTGCAACCTCGGCGGTGAGCTGATCCACGCTGTGGATGCGGTCGGCCGCCTGGGCGACCTCATGGAGACGAATGGTGTCGTTTCTCATCCCCGACGCCGGGGGATGACATGAGCAGTTCGTGCGCGGGGACCTTCAAGGCGAGCGCCAGTCTTTCGAGATTGTCGATCGAGATGTTCGTCTCGCCGCGCTCCACATGGCCGATGAAGGTGCGATGAAAGCCCGCCTCCAACGCCACGGCCTCTTGAGACATCTGCAACGCCTTGCGCCGGTCGCGGAGATTGGCGGCCACAAGCCGCCGCAGCAGCTTGTCGCCCCTGTCCGCCATGGGCGGATTGATCGGTGGGCGCCGCCTTTACGTCGACCGCATATACATAGCGTTTGGCGGCCAGTGGAGGCCGGGTGAAAGGGGCTTGGCTGAGCCAAGCCCCTTTCACCTAGGGTCGGCGGCCTGAAGAATGCGCCCGACAACGCACAGCCGTCATCAACGCAGCGCGATCAAGATGGACGCGACGGGAGTGCGCAGCGCCGAGCAAAGCCGAAACATTTCGCTCGCTCGCACACGCCGGTTGCCACTCTCGCACGCTTCCAAATCGGTCAGCGACATCCCGGCCGACGCCGCCAGCCTGGCTGGCGTCAGGCGAGCGCACCAGCGTAGCGTGCATAACCGCCGGCCGATACGGGCATCGACTTCTGAAATGGCCGAGTCGAACTTCAACGCGGTTCCCCGTGATCGACCAGTCAGCAACGCTCTTCCGACATCCTCCCGTCCAAGCCGATGTAGGGCAGCGATTGCGCAGATCGCTCGCACCCTCAAAGGCCGCCTGCTCATCGGAGGCTCTGACGCAAGCCGCCAAGTGGTTGAGGCAGCACGTCCTCCATCGGTTATCGATGGCAGGACAGGCTAGATTAAAGGCGACATAGTTGCTGACTCAGACACGACGCCGCTTGTCCACGCAAAGTAGATATGGCACTGGTTCCGCAAGTTAGAAATGGCACTGCGGGCTGGGGTAGGGCGGCGGCCCAGGCGTGGAGCCCCCAGCTAGCGCAACGCCTGGGCCGTCGACCGCCTGGCTCAGATCAACCTACCCGAAGCTCGCGCACGGGCCGACTTGAGCGCCTCGGCTTTTCGCCCGCGTCCCGCTTCAGCTGCTCGGCCCGGATCAGCTCCAGCAAGGGCCCAAGCCGCTTGTTGTCCACGATGGCGGCCTGATCTACGCGCCGCTCCTTGTCGAACATGCGATAGGGTAGATCGACGCCCTGGAACCGCAAGATCACCGGCCCCTCCGCAAACTCGATGACCTCCAGATCCTTGCCGGCGGCTGCGAGGGACAGCGGGCTCTGCTCCAGGATGTAGGCAGTCCGATCATAATGCACCGTCAGAGACTGTGAAACGTGTCGCGTCTCGCGCCAGCAAAGCGCCTCATCCAGGTTGTCGCGAGCGGTGAGGGGCCGGTGCAGATCCTTGAAGTTGGCCGGCGGCTTGGCGAAGCGGGCGTTGTAGTCCGCCATGAACCTCGGCAGGAAGGCGTTACCGTCGTCCATGTTGCTGATGTCTGCGAGCCTGAGCTCCTTCACTAGCCTGTCCTGCAGCGTCTTGTTCGCCCGCTCGACCCGACCCTTCGCCTGGCTGGAGTTGGCGCAGATCAGATCGATGTTCAGGTTGTGTAGCACCCGCCCGTATTGGGTGAGGCCGTCTCCGCCAACGGCGTCCGGCCGGTTCACCCTAAAGACACCGTGCTTGTCGGTGTAGAGGGCGATCGGCTTGCCGTAGGTCTCCAGATATGTCCGAGTAGCGGCGAAGTAGGAAAAGGTCGACTCTGACGGTGCAAAGCGTAGCTGCATCAGGCGGCTGGTGGCGTCGTCTATGAACACCAGCAAGGTGCACGTCGGGCCGCGGTCCTCGAACCAGCGATGCTCACTTCCATCCACCTGAACCAGTTCGCCGACGCAGTCGCGACGATAACGAGGCTGGTACGCCCGCTTAAGCCGACGCTGGCGATCCAGCCAGAGCCCGTCGGCGATCATCCACTTGCGCAGCGTCTCATGCGAGATCTGGATCTCGTGCAACGCCGCCAGCTTCTCCGCCGCGAACGTCGGCCCAAAGTCGGCGTAGCGCTCTCGAACGATCGCCAGCGCTGATCGCCGTAAGCTATCTGGAGTTTTGCGGTTGCTGGGCCGGCCGCGCTTGCGTGAGATCAGCCCCGCAGCGCCGTTCGCCCGGTAAGCCTGCAGCGTCCGAAACAGCTGCCGACGACTCAACGCCAGCAGCTGACGTGCCGCCTCCGTCGTCAGCCGGCCTTCGTCCAAATCGCGCAGCACCTCCAGCCGCGTCAGCTCGCCGTCGCTCATGATCCGTAGCGTCACCCGCAGCGCTCCCCACCAGCCCTGGACAGGGGGGCAGGAGTGCCATCTCTAACTTGCGCTCAGGTGACATTTGCACTTTGCGTCTACACCGCTATTGCGCCTAATTAATATTATCGGAAATCTGCGGCCCTAAGCCGCTACAGACGCTGCACTATTAGCTTGGTTGCCGTTCTAACATTATCAGAAATCCACGTTCTTGTCGCCGAACTCGTTACCTAGAGCAAGCTCGAACCCGCTCGCGCGCAACCCGTCCAAGATCATGCGCCGGGCGAGCTGACCTGGACGGGCATGGGCACCAATAGCGGCGCGTTCGAGCGCTAGGCTCGTCCCGAGCGGTACGCGGACGGTAATACATTCTTCCATCTCGACGGTATGGCTCATCCGCTCGGCTCCCGCGCTGCCCAGGAGTCTAGCACCTCCGAG
>CBDAPQ010000005.1:3667500-3819505 GCA_965198485.1 Beijerinckiaceae bacterium | reverse complement strand
GCTCCTCTCCGCTCCAGCGCGCGCGCTTGAGGCCCGAGATGTCGCGGGTGAGGGCGGCGAGGGTGCGGCCGAGATCGTCGGCGGAGCCGACGGCGGCCACGCTGCGGTCCGTCGCCCGCATCAGCACGGCTGCGGAGGCGACGAGGCCGACCATGACCAGGGCGCTCAGTGCGAAGGTGATGAGCGTTTCCGCCAGGAGGAAGCCGGCGTCGGCGGGCGCACGCCTCATTGCGCGTCCTCGTCGCGCGGCGGCGGCGCCAGCTTCACGAGGTGCACCGCCTCGGCCTCGAGCGGCCGCGCGCCGGTGGCGACCTGCAGCACCAGGCGTTGCGCGACCCAGACGGGCTTGGCAGGGTCGGGCTTGGCGGCGCCGGCATTGATCGCGCCCGCGTTGGCCGGGTTGGAGGCGACCTTGTCGGCGCCGAGCGCCTCGTCCCCCTTCGGCAGCTGCGCGGAGAGGTCCATCGCGCTGGCCTTGAGCGTCCAGCGCCGGCCGTCGCGGGTGCCGGCGTAGGTCCCGTCGCGCAGGTCGCGGCGGGCGCCGAACTCGGCGATGAGCGAGCGGGTGACGACCTCCTCCTGCGTGCGCGCAGCGAAGGCGTTGGCGCCGGCGCGTGTCTGCACCACGCCGCGGTAGAGCACGCCCAGCACCGTCGCCATGACCGTGAAAGCGACCAGCGCCTCGATCAGTGTGAAGCCGGAGCGATCGGCGAAACGGCGTCGGCCGCCGCGCTCAGCGCGCCGACACATCGATCGCCCCCGAAACGGGATCGACGCCGATCACGAAGGCGCCGCTGGTCGAGGCCAGGGTCAGGGGGCCGCCCGAGGCGCGACCGTCGGGCGTGAAGCGGATGGTGGCACCCATCGGCCCGACGATGGCGCCCGGCGGCATGCCCACCGAGGCACCCGATGCCGCGCGCACGAGCCCGCCGGAAGCCATGGCGGCGCTGGGCCGTCCGCTCGCGGTGGCGGCGTTGCGTGTATCGCGCAGCAGCGCGGTGACGTTCATGGCGGCGATCCGCAGCGTGCCCGGCCCTGTCTGCCGCACCAGCCCCGGCATGGCGAGGGCGGCAATGAACGCGATCATGAGCAGCGCGATCATCACCTCGATGAGGGCGAAGCCGCCCTGCCGGTCCCGGGATAGCGCCAACGCGGTCACCTCACTCGGAGCCGATGGCGGCGTGCTCTGTGCTGCCGCCCTTGCCGTCGGGCCCGGCGGAGGTGATCGCGTAGGGACCGGCCTTGCCCGGTACGTGGTAGGCGTAGGGGTTGCCCCACGGATCGCTCGGGACGTTGGCCTGCTTCAGGTAGGGGCCGGCCCAATGCGGCTCGGAGGCCGGACGTCGCACCAGGGCCTCGAGCCCCTCGCTGTTGGTCGGATAGCGGCCGTTGTCGAGGAAGTAGAGGTCAAGCGCCGAGTTGAACGACTCGATCTGCAGGTGTGCGGTGCGTTCGCGCGAGCTCGACAGGTAGCCGAGCACGCGGGGTCCGACGAGGCCCATGACCAGTCCGAGGATGACGAGCACCACCAGGAGCTCGACGAGGGTGAAGCCACCCCGACTGTCGCGGCGTTGGCGCGACCCGCCGGCGGGATGGAACCGGTCGCGGAGGGCAGCGAGGGAGAGAAACGAGGATGTCATCGTGAGGACGCCTCTTACTTGAGCAGGTCGTTAACGCTCATCAGCGCAGTCATGACGGAGATGATGAGCCACGCGATGAGGATGCTCACGAGGATCATGGTGGCCGGGCCAATTACGGCGATGGCGCGCGTCAGCGCCGTATCGAGCCTCGCCTCATAAAACACGGCAACGCGGCTGGCGCTATCCGGGAGCCGACCGGAATCCTCACCGACGCGCAGCATCTGGACGACGTGTCGCGGCAAGAAGGAGCGGCTCTCCAGCGCCTCCGAAAGGCGGCGGCCTTTGCGGACGTCGGCGACCACGCCGTCGACCTCGGCTGCGTAGGCCGGCAGCCGCACCACGTCGCGGAGCAGGCGCAACGCGGTCGAGATATCGACGCCGTTGCCGATCAGCACGGCCAGCGTGCGGCAGAACTTTACCGTCACCTCGTGGCGGAATACGGTGCGCGCCACCGGCAGCTTGGCGACGAGCTGCAGCCAGAGGCCGCGGCTGGCGCCGAGCTTGCCGAGCACGATGAGGGCCAGCACCGTGACGCCGACGCCGATCGTGATGGCCTGGCCGTGCTCGCGCAGGAAGCGCGACGCGTTGAAGACCATCAGCGCGGTCGGATCGATCTTGTCGCGGAAGCCTTCGAGCGCGGTCTCGAACTGCGGAATGACGTAGGTGAAGATGAACACCATCGCCGACAGTGCGGCGACGACGAGGAAGGCCGGGTAGGAGATCGCCGACACCAGTTTCTTGCGCACGCGCTCGACGCGCTGGCGCTCCTCGGCGAGGCTCGCCAAGGCTTGGTCGAGACGCCCTGTGGCCTCGGCCACCTCGACCATCTTGATGTAGATCGGCGAGAACAGCCGCGGATGCTCGGCCAGGGCCGCCGAGAAGGTCTTGCCGGTGGCGATCGCCCGGTGTAGCTCGCGCAGAACCTTTACCCGCCAGCCGCGGCTGTCCATCTGGCTCAGCAGCACAAGGGCGTCCGAGAGCGTGACGCCGCCCTGCAGCAGCATGACGATGTCGAGCGTGAGCGAGGTGACATCCTCGCTCTTGGGCTCGGGGGTCAGCATGTCGCGCAATGTGCGGCCGGAGCCGGCCCGCGCCTCCCACGCCTTGATCGGCAGGAAGCCGGCGCGATTGAGCTCGGCGATGATGTCGCCGGGTGAGCCGCCGTCCATGGTGCCGGACATGCGTCGGCCGCTGGTGTCGAGGGCCTCGTAGCGGAAGCTCGGCATCGGGCGCTAGCTCCCTGCGAGGCGCGGCAGCGCCTGCTCGATCAACCACACGCCCCAGATCGCCGGGGCGAGCACGGCGCCGAAAGCCAGCCGTCCGGCCGGCGCGCGACGCAGCAGCCGCGCCACGCCGACGAGGGCGAGGCCGGCCAGGCTGGCGGCGAAGAGCGCCCAGGAGAACCCGACGCCGCCGACGAGAAGCGCGCCCGCCGCCGCCAGCTTCACGTCGCCGAGGCCGAGCCCGTCGACGCCTTTGAGGCGGTAGTAAGCTTCGCGGAACAGCAGGAGCAAGCCGCCGCACAGTCCGACGTCGAGCGCGATCGCCGCGGCGGCGTGCCCGGGCGCCTCGCCCTCGGCCATGGCGCTCGACCAGCGGAAGGCGAAGGCCAGGGCGGCAACGGCGAGCACCGCGGCGTCGGAAATGGTGAAGGTCGCGAGGTCCTGCCAGACGATCCAGACGACGAGGGCGCCGGTGGCGCCGGCGACCAGCATCACGGAAATCCACGCGCCCGGCGCGGCGCGAAGGATGGCGACGGCCAGCAGAACGCCGAGCATCGGCGCCGCCCACTCGGCGCGACGCAGGCTCGCCGCGAAGCCGGTCATTTGACGACCTTGGGCGCGGTGAGATCGATCGTACGCAACTTGGCGCGTTGGTTCTCGGCGACCGTCTCGGCATCGCGACCGCTGCGGATGATCACGGGATTGATGAAGATCACGAGTTCTGTCCGGGTGAACGCGTTGTTAGAATTGCCGAGAATGTCGCCGATATCTTGACCGACGAAAGGCAACTGGCTGCGCGCGCGCTGGCGTTGATCCTGGATGAGGCCGGCGAGCATCACGCTCTGGCCGCTGCGCACCGAGATGTTGCTGGCGACGCGGCGCTTGGAGATCGTCGGCGTCAGCGATTGCGAGCCGTTCGCCTGCGGGACCACCGAGGAGATGATCTGATCGAGGTCCATGTCGACCTCGCCCTTCTGTCCGACCCTAGGGATGATCTTCAGGAGGACGCCGGTGTCGAGATACTGGACCTGGTTCAACGTGGGTGAATTGGTGCCGATGGTGCTGGTCGCCGACTGGGTGGTGACCGGCACCTGGTTGCCGACCTCGAAAGTCGCCGGCTTGTTCTCCATGACCACGATCGAGGGGTTGGAGAGGATGTGGACCTTGGACACCGAGTCCAGGGCCTGGAGGATGATGTCCTGGGTGCTGCTTCCGGTGCCGCCGAGACCGCTCAAGCCGCTCAGGCCGCCTAGTCCGCCGAACCCGCCGAAGCCGTTGTTGAGGCCTCCCAAGGTGCTGGCCGAGGCCACGGTCGAGGCGATGGCGAGACCCTGCTGGGCCGTTGCCATCAAGCTGACCTGCCCCGGCATGTTGTTGAGGTAGAATTGCACGCCGTACTGCAGGGCGTCGTTCAGGTCGACCTCGGCCACCGTGACGTTGATCGCCACCTGCAGGGGTGGCAGGTCGAGCTGGCGCAGCACAGCGCTGACCTTCGCATAGGTCTCGCCGTCGGTATAAGCGACAATGGAATTGTTGCCGGGGTCGGCGGTGAGCGACAGCTTGTTCTTGTCACCGCCGCCCTCGCCGCGGCCGGCCTCGATCGGGTCGGCCGCGTTGCCGGCCAGGCCACCGGGCGCGCCCTGACCACCCGCCCCGCCGCCCGCCGATGCTCCAAAGCCGCCGCCCCCGCCGAAGCCGCCTTGGCTTCCGCCGCCGAGGCCACTCTGGCCGCCGCCCAAGCCACCTTGGCCGCCGGATTGGCCACCGCTTCCACCGCCAAAGCCGCCCGACGACAAGCCGCCGGCGAACGAGGCCGAAGACTGACCGATGCTTCCGTTCTGGCCCTGGCCCTGCCCGGACTGCTGACCGCCCGGGTTCGCGCCCTGGAAGGTCACGTCGCCGGAGGGACTGCCGCTACCCCCGCCCCCGCCTGAAACGCCGAAGAGGCCTTTGACCAGGCGGACCAGCTCGCGCGCGTCCCGGTAACGCGGGCGATAGACGTAGATCCCCGGCGTGGCCGAGAGGTCCTGGTGGTCGAGCCGGCGGATCCAGGCCGTGGCGCGGCGGACGAGCTGCGGGTTGCGCGAGATCACCATGATCGAGCGCAGCCGCTTGATCCCCTTGAACTGAATGCTGCCGGCGGCGCCGCCGGCCTCCTTGTCGATGTCGAAGATGCGGGTCAGCTCGCCGATGACCTCGTCGGGGCTCGATCGGCGCAGCTCGACGACGCTGACCGATTGGGTGTGCATCCAATCGGCATCGAAGTTCTTGATTGCGCGCACGATCTCCTCGCGGCGCGGGGCCGGGCCGCGGACGATGATCGTGTTGCGCGCGGCATCGACGCGGACGCCGTCGGCCTCCGACAGGAAGCCGCTGACAAGCTTCAGAATGGTAGGGGCCGAGGAATATTCGAGCGGCACCACCGTGATGCCGAAGCCGGCCTCCTTGCCGCTCGGGTCGGTGACCGCGCCGGTCCCCACAGCCATCGGCGCGATGCGGTAACCGGTCGATGTCTGCGTCATCGACAGGCCCTGCATCGCGAGCACGCTCTCGAGGGTCGAAAGCAGCTCGGCGCGGTTTTGAGGGGCGGCCGACGAGATGGTGATCTTGCCGGTGAGATTGGGTGCCAAGGTGTAGGACACGTGCAGCACGCCGCCGAGCACCGCCTGCAGCACGTCCTTGATGTCGGCCTCGTCGAAGTTGAGCTTGTATCCGCCGTCGTTATCGGTGACCGAGTCGGCATCGCGGCGGGCCTGGCGGCCCGGCTTGACGTCGCCAGCGCGCGCGTCGGCGGCATCGACGCGGTCGGTGTCGTCGAAGGCCGAATCGGGCTTGTCGGGATCGACCTTGGCGAGGCGCCCCTTCTTCTTCTTGGCGAGGCCGAGCAGTATGGCGCCGGCGCGCGGCTCGCGCTCGCGGAACCGCTCGAGCGTCGCCAGCAAGGTCGCACGGCCGATCGGCGGCAGGATGAGTTGCGAGTCGGGTCCGAAATTCCGCTCGCGGCCGGGACCGCTCGGCACGGTGTCGGCGCGTCCGTTGAAGAGGGCCGGCGGCGGGTTCACGACGCGGTGCTCGCGGTAATCCATGACCACGGGCATGCTGGTGTCGACCACTGGCGGCGGCCGATCGCCGACGCATCCCGCCAGCGGGATCAGGCCGGCAAGGAGAGCGCAGGCACGCATTCGCACGAAGAAGGGCATCCCTTGATCGGCAGGCTTCGGGTCCGCGCACGGTGCCCGAGGCCTGTCACTCGACCCTCTTAATGGCTGTCGGCGAGGCAAACCAGCACGGCGAACGCCAAGGCGCGAGTATCCGCAAAAGCGCCACATCTATGAAGCGCCGCGTAACCTTTTTGCCGCGCGGCAGCAATTATGGTTAACGTGGTCGAAGTACGACAAAAAGAAGAAGGCGCATCGCAGGGATGCGCTTTCTTTGCTCCCGCCGTTGTTCATACTTGGCTTTCTGGCCAGAGCATCAAACGGTGACTCATAAGCGCCCCGCGACGTCCGGGCATCTGGTTTGCTGCCTTGCCTTCGTCGGAGCAAGTCCGCAGCAGCGAACGCCGCTCTAACGCGCGCCGACGGTGAAGCCGTCGTTGGGGCAATGGGGATGCCCGTTGGGCTGCTGGCTGCCGCTGTTGCTGAATGGTAGCTGGTCGGTCGGGCTGGGAGGCGTCATGTTCAGGCTCAGACGCATCCGCCACGACACGGAATGATCGGCGCAGGCGGTGTCGCCCGAGACGCCGAGCCCGCCGACGACCGTGTTGCCGCTGTAGAGCGCGAGGCCACCGCCGAAGGTGATGGTTCCGCCCACGCGAGTTCCGATCATCGGGTCCGACGGCGAGCCGAAGGTGTTGTAGTCGCCGGCGAACGCGTACTGGCTATTGAGAACGTTGCCACCTTCGAGGCCGTAGAGCGGGTTGACGCTGTTGAGGTCGGCCGGCACGACGAACTGGTAGAGCTGTGCCGTCGAAAGCGCGCCGCTGCCGGTGCCGACGTCCAAGCTGAGCCCGTTGGCGGTGAAGGCCTTCGCCGCCGCGATCTGCCGGCTGAGCAGCCATTGCGAACCCACCGTCGGTCCGGAGTAAGCGACGGCGCAGACGACACCCTGCCGGTTCACCACCACAGCCCAATAATGATTGTTGAAGCCGCTCGTGTCGATGTTGTCGGCCGCGGTTACGTTGGCCTGCAGCGCCTGAAAGGTGACGGGGCAGCTCACGGCTTGAGCGTTCGCCTGTCCGGAGACGGCAGAGCCGATGAATGCGGCCGCGGCGACTATCGCCCGGCGCAGGTTCGTGTTGATCGTCTTCATGGTTCCATTTTCCCACTTGTCGCCCAGGATCGATGTGCAGTCGCGTCGAGCTTCCAGCTTTTTGAACAACATGATTCGCCGGCAGCTTCGTCTGTTTCCCACCTCACCGAGATCCGATTTAGTGCGTGACGCAAGGAACGGTAAAGTCGACTATAGTCTCGAAAGCTAATCCTGCGGGACACTCGCAAGATATGCGGCTCCAACTTCAGCTAAGACTCTCGACTACAACTTAAGTCTTGCGCGGTGAGGCCCGCAACAAAGATTGCTGGCGTGAGAGGTCTACGCGATGCGTGAAGTGTGCCGTCTGGTCCGTGGCGTCACATGGCCGCCGCCGCCGCCCCTGCCGAGTAGGCCAGGCTCTCGCCGGGAATGAAGGCGTCGAAGGCGGCCCAGAACTGCGCCATCACCACATCGCTTTCCATGATCACCTGGTGGCGGGCACTGGGCAGCACGAGGCAGGATCCGGCTTTCAGGCGGCTCGCGAAACGTTCCGTCGCCGCCGTGTCGACGATCCGGTCCGCTCCCGCGGCGACGATCAGGATCGGCAGCGTCGTCTCGACCGCGTAGAACGGATTCTCGAAGCGCTGCATCAGGTCGAAAGCGCCGGCCAGCCAGCGGATCGTCGGCGATCCCACGGAGAGCTTGGGCAGCTGCGCGATGGCCGTGGATAGGCGCGCGTACTGACGCCTGTCGCGGGTGAGCACGTTGTCGCCGAACGGGCGGATCATCGGCGATTGCTCGCGACCGCCGGGGATGAGCTGCTGGCCCAGTCCGAGCGTGTTCATGGCGCGGATCAGCGCGCGCACGCTCTTCATGTGGCGCAGCGGGACGCCGATCATCGGTGCCGACAGGACCAGCCGCTCGAAGGGTGAGGTGCCGTCGTGCGCCTGATCGATCAGGATTGCCGCGCCCATCGAGTGTCCTAGGCCGAACCAGGGGCGCGGCGCGAAGGCGCGCAGCACCTGCGCCTCGATCGCGACGAGATCGCGACGGTAGGCCGAGAAGCTCGAGACGTGGCCGCGTCGGCCCTGCCGGATTTCTCGATCCGACTGGCCCTGGCCGCGCCAATCCCACACCACCACGTCGAAGCGGCGCGCGATCAGCGCGGCGATCACCCCGTAGTACTGCTCGATGAACTCGCTGCGTCCCATGGCGATGGCTACGGTGCCGCGCGTCGCGCTCGGCGCCGGCCAGCGCGCCACCCTAAGCCGCAGCCCGTCGCGGGTTCGCACGCCCGAGACGATCGCGTCGGGCGGCATGACGTTCCCGGCAGTCTCGAAAAGCTCCATGCGACCGCGCATTTTCGATGGAAAGAGGACTTGCGGGCGCTTTTCACCGCCCCCAAATAACTGTGGCGCGGTTCATGACGAACGCGCAAAGCATCGCGGCGGGGCCGGCCAAATGGCGGTGACCGCTTCGACCATGTCGCTTCTTTTGGAGGATATGTCTATGCGTACCTACGATCTCTCTCCGCTATACCGCTCCACGGTCGGTTTCGACCGGCTGTTCGCCATGCTCGACCAGGCCTCGGGCTCCGACGGCGCTGTCGCCGGGTATCCGCCCTACAACATCGAGCGCACCGGCGAGCTCGATTATCGCATCACCGTCGCTGTCGCCGGCTTCGCCGAAAAGGATCTTGCCATCGAGTCGCGTGAGAACACGCTGACGATCCGTGGATCGAAGGAGTCGGTCGAGCCTGCCAAGGAGGGCAAGCGCGAGGTGCTTCACCAGGGCATCGCGGCTCGCGCCTTCGAACGCCGCTTCCAGCTCGCCGATCACGTCCAGGTCGTCGGTGCCAGCCTCGAGAACGGGCTGCTCCACGTCGACCTCGTGCGCGAGATCCCGGAGGCGCAGAAGCCTCGCCAGATCTCGATCGGCAAGGCCGCCCCGGTTGCGCCTCGTGTGGTCGAGGCGCCCAAGGCGGCCTGATCCGGAAAGCCAACTACTATCTTTGGAAGGGCGCCTACGGGCGCCCTTTTCTTTGTCGTCGCTGACAACGAGACTATCCTGCGCCCTGAAAGGAGCTCCTGCCGTGCCGCCGGACGAGACGCCACCCGATTCCAAGCTGACCCGCTTCAAGCAGCGCTGGGCCGACGAGGGCAAGTTCCTCACCGGCCAGCACGTGCGGCCCGAGACCGAGCGGCTGCCGCCGGGCCAGCACCTGGTGCGCGACTGGCCGGTGCTCGACCTGGGCGTGACGCCCAATGTGCCGCGCGAGCGCTGGACGCTCGACGTCACCGGCGCCGTCGCACACAAGCTGCATTGGGACTGGTCCGCCTTCCAGGCCGAGAGGCAGGACACGCGCGTTACCGACATCCACTGCGTCACCACCTGGTCGCGCTACGACAACAGGTGGCAGGGGCTCGCGACGCGGCGCCTGCTCGACATCGTCGAGCCGCTGCCCGGTGCCACCCACGTCGTGCTCTCCGGGTCGGACGGCTACACCACGAACCTGAAGCTCGAGGATTTCGCCGCGGCCGACGCCATGCTCGTGCACTCGTGGGAGGGCAAGCCGCTTACCCGCGATCACGGCGGTCCGGTGCGCCTGATCGTGCCGCACCTCTATCTCTGGAAGAGCGCCAAATGGCTCAAGGCCATCGAGGTGAAGACCGGCGACGAGCCGGGCTTCTGGGAAGTGCGCGGCTACCACAACCATGGCGATCCCTGGGCGGAGCAGCGCTACAGCGAGGATTGAGGCGGAACGGCGCGCGCGTGAGCGCCGTTGCCGGCATGTACGAGGGGTGGCGATGGCTTGGCGAACGGCGCGGCGCGCGAGGGAAGCGGATCGCCCGAGGCGTGGGCGGGGAGCCCGGCGCACCGAGCGCTCCAGGCGCAGGCCGGTGACCGTGCTGCCCTGGTACCTCATCGTGCTCGGCGTCGCCGTTGCCGCCTCGACCAACGTCGCTCAGCAGCACGCGGTCGCCGTGCTCTCCAACACAGGCGGCGACGGCACCGACCCGCTGCCCGAGCTGTCGCCCGATTGGATGAAGCAGAGCCGCCGCGCGCGGACGCTATGGACCACCGTCAGCCGCGTGATCAATCGCATGGGTGAGGACAACCTCAGCCTGGTCGCCGCCGGCATCGCTTTCTACGCGATGTTCTCGATCTTCCCGGCGCTCGGCGCGCTGGTCTCGGTCTACGGTCTTTTCGGCGACACCCACGTCGTGCAGGCGCAGGTGCTCCAGTTGACGGAGCTGCTGCCGCACGAGACGGCGAAGCTGCTCAACGACGCGCTCAACAGCCTGCTCGCCAAGCCGAATGCGAGCTTGAACTTCGGCCTGCTCGCCAGCCTCGGCATCGCTGTCGTGGCCGCGCGCAACGGCGTCTCCTCGATGATGAGCGGCCTCAACATGGCGATGGAGAAGCGCGAGACGCGCTCCTTCATCACGCTCAACGCCATGGCCATCGTGCTGACGATCGGCGCCATCGTCTTCGCGGCTGTGGTACTGACGGCAGTGGCGGTGATCCCGATCGTGGTCAACGTGCTGCCCTTTGACGATCACTGGCGCAACGTGCTGGCCTATTCGCGCTGGCCGGTGCTGGCGCTGTTCGTGATCCTCGCCATCGATCTCGTGTATCGCTTCGCGCCCAGCGTCGAGCGTCCGAGCTGGCACTTCTTCAGCATCGGCACTCTCCTCTCCGCCGCGCTATGGATCCTCGGCTCCTATGCCTTCTCGCAATACGTCACGCGGTTCGGTAGCTACGACACGACCTACGGCTCGCTCGGCGCCGTCATCGTGCTGCTGCTGTGGTTCTGGCTCTCGGCGCTGATCGTCCTGCTGGGCGCCGTGATCGATGCCGTGCGCGCCGACATGCGGCGGCTATAGAGGAAAGACGATGCAGGCCTACGAGTCCCTAGCGGCCCTGTTTGCCAAGTTGCGCGCGCTGAACGATGCCGCCGGCATTCTCGGCTGGGACGCGCAGACGCTCATGCCGACAGGCGCTGCCGACGGGCGTGCCGAGCAGCTGGCGACGCTGCGCGGCCTAGCCCACGAGCTGCTCGTCGCCCCGTCCACGGCCGACCTGCTATTTGAAGCCGACGCGGCCTCCGGCGGTCTCGGCACCTGGGAGGCGGCGAACCTGCGCGAGATGAAGCGGACCCATGCCCATGCCGCCGCGGTGCCGGGCGACCTCGTCGTCGCCGAGTCGCGGGCCACCTCGAAGGCCGAGATGGCCTGGCGCGAAGCGCGGGCCGCGAGCGACTTCACGATGCTGCGCCCGCATCTCGAGGCGGTGCTCGCCGCCGTGCGCGAGATCGCCCAGGCCAAGGGCGCGGCGCTCGGCCTGTCGCCCTACGACGCGCTACTCGACCAGTTCGACCCCGGCCTGCGCCAGGCCTTCATCGATCCGTTGTTCGACCGGCTTCGCGTCGAGCTCCCGGGCCTGCTCGCCGCGGCCCAAGCCCGCCAAGACGACGAGGCCACGCCCACTGCTCTCGCCGGTGACTACCCGCAGGCGGCGCAGCGCGCGCTCGGCGAGCGGCTGATGCGCGCCATCGGTTTCGATTTCAAACGCGGCCGGCTCGACGTCAGCCTGCATCCGTTCTGTGGTGGCGCCACGTCCGATGTGCGCATCACGACGCGCTACCGCGAGGACGATTTCAGCCGCGCGCTGATGGGCGTGCTCCACGAGACCGGACACGCGATGTACGAGCAGGGCCGCCCGCGCGACTGGCTGGCGCAGCCCGTCGGGGACGCACGAGGCATGGTCATGCACGAGAGCCAGTCGCTGCTGATCGAGATGCAGGCCTGCCGCACGGCGGAGTTCCTGGGCTGGCTGGCCCCGCTGGTGCGCGAGGCGTTCGGGGCCGACGCGGCGCTCGAGGCCGGCAACCTGCACCGGCTCTACACCCGCGTGGACCCCGGCTTCATCCGGGTCGACGCCGACGAGGTGACCTACCCCGCCCATATCCTGCTGCGCTACGACCTCGAGCGCGCGATGATCGATGGTTCGCTCGCCGTCGCCGACCTGCCGGACGCCTTCGATGCGGGCGTCGAGCAACTGCTCGGCCTCAAGGTGCCCGACGATGCCCACGGCTGCCTGCAGGACATCCACTGGCCGAGCGGCGCGTGGGGCTATTTCCCGACCTACACGCTCGGCGCAATCACCGCGGCGCAGCTCTTCGAGGCGGCCTGCGTGGCGGACGCGGGGATCATACCGGGTCTGGCGCGCGGCGACTTCACCGGACTGGCGGCGTGGCTTCGCGCGAACATCCATGGCAAAGGCAGCCTGCTCGAGACGGGGACGTTGGTCGCGGACGCCACCGGCAAATCGCTGGGGCTGGAAAGCTACCTCGGCCACCTGCGGCGGCGCTATGGTGCGCGGATCACGCGGCACTAGGCGAGAGCGGACATCGCGCCTTACACCTAAGCCGCTTCGGCCGGCCTCGCCTCGGCTTTCGCGCCGACCTCCGCGAGCACCAGCAGGCGGTCGCCTTCGGCCAACGTCAGGTCCGGGCTCTCGGCCGTGGTGAAGCTGAGGTCGCCGTTGCGGCGCACCGCCAGCACGGCGGTGGCGCCCTCGCCTTCGCTCTTGGCGAGCGTGTCGGAACCCTCCTGGACCGGCCCGTGCTCTCGCAGCTCGAAGCGCCAGCCGGCACGGAACCGCTTGCGCGCCAACTTGAAGTCGAGCGGCGGCGCGCCGACCGCCTGTCCCCGCCACTCGCGATCGAGTTCAAGCCAGCTCTCGAGGTCGTCGCCGTCCGGAGCCATCTGGAACACCCTGGCGCGGCCGAGCTCCGGCGAGAGCTTGGCGCAGACCAGGCTGTTGTAGACGTCGTTCTGGGTCGCGGCGAGCAGGTAGTCGATGCGCCGGTCGCCGAGCTCATCCTCGCCGTGCTCCGAGAGGATCTGCGTGCGCAGGACCGGCAGGTTTCGCGCGCGCGCCTCCTCCAGCCCGCCGGCGTAGGCGTCGATCATCAGCACCGGCGTGCCGCCTTTCGCCAGCGCCGCGGCGAGGTCGATCGTCCAGGGCACGGCGCCGAGGATGGCGAGGCCGGGCCGATCGCCCAGCGTCAGGCCGAGCCGGCGCGCCACCGGCTTCAACGAGAAGCCGTGCAGGACCATCGTCGCGGCGATGAGCGCGAACACCGCCGGCATGACCTCGTTGCCGCCAGCCACGCCCGCAGCGCCGAGCTTGGACGAGGCGACGCCGGCCACCGCCGCCGCCACGATGCCGCGCGGCGCGATCCAGCCGGCCAGCGTGCGCTCCTGCCAGGTCAGGCCGGAACGCGCCGTCGCCAGCCAAATCGCCGCCGGGCGTACCAGGAAGACCATCGCCAGGGTCAGGAACAGGATGGACCAGTCGAGCTGCGCGAAGATCGCGCGGCTCAGCCCCGCCGTCAGCACGACGAAGAGAGCCGAGACGATCAGCACGACGAGCGATTCCTTGAAGCGCGCCATCTCGGCGACGCCGGGGATGTGCATGTTGGCGAGCGCGATGCCGAAGATCGTCGCCGCGGCGAGGCCGGCCTCGTCCATGACGAGGTTGGCGACGACGTAGACGCCCATCGCCAGGGCAAGCAGGATCGGCGTCTTCAGCGTCTCGGGCACCTGGTCGTGGGTGACGAGCCAGCGCACCAGCCAGGCGGCGCCGACGCCGAGTGCGGTGGCGACGACGAGGCTCAGCGCCACCTCGCCGGCGAGCCCGGCCGGGGTCAGGCCCTTGGGCGCAAGCATGAGGGCCAGGACCAGGGCGGCGAGCAGCGCGCCGACGGGGTCGTTGACGATCGCCTCCCACTTCAGGAACGAGGCGGTGCGGCGCTCCAGCCGCGTGTTGCGCAGCAGCGGCAGCACCACCGTCGGCCCGGTGACGACGGTGATGGCGCCGAACAGGATGGCGGGGCGCCAGCCCATGCCGCCGACCAGCGTCGCGGCGAACGAGGCCAGCACGAAGGAGATCGGCAGCGCCACGGCGGTGAGCCGCCACACGCCCTCCCCGGCGGCGCGCAGCTCGCGGAAGTCGAGCGCCAGCCCGCCCTCGAAGACGACGATGGCGACGGCGAGGCCGACGATGGGGCGCAGGCCCGGCCCGAAGTCGCGGGCGGGCTGCAGGATCTCCAGTCCCGGGCCGACGACGAGGCCGGTGGCGAAGAGCAGCACGATCGCCGGCAGCTTGAAGCGCCACGCCACCCATTGCGCGCCGACCCCGGCGACGGCGATGCAGAGGACGGCGGTGGCGATGGCAGGTGACATGGGCGGCTTGTGCCCGGTTCGGCGCGCAGGTGGAAGGGGCGGAGGGTGCGGCGTCGTGGTAAGCTGCCGGTCCCGTCATCCGCCCAGCCTACACGCGAATACTCGTCGAGCAGAGGGGTCTCCCACACGCACGGCGTATGGCGAAATACCAAGCGACGTCAGCCTGCTGCCGCCACTTGCCGCAAAAATCTCGCCAGATCCGCCGTCACGTAGTCCACGTGGGCCGGCGTGGCCGCGCCCATGATCTCGAAGGCCTCGCGCGTGTCGACGGCGTCGGACGCGGGCACCACCAGCACGGTGACCATGCCGAGCTCATGGGGCACGAGGAGGTTGCGCGGGATGTCCTCGAACATGGCGGCGCGGTGGGGGTCGACGTCGTGGCGGGCGAGGAAGGCGTCGTAGGCGCCGCGCTCGGGCTTGGGCAGCAGCGCGCCGGAGACGATATCGAACACGTCCTCGAACAGGCCGCCGAGACCCAGCGCCTGCGTGGTCTGCTCGGCGTGGGTGCGCGATCCGCTCGTGAAGATCAGCTTGCGGCCGGGTAGCGCCGCCACTGCCGCCGCCAGCGCCGGGTTGGCGACGACCGAGGTCCGGTCGACGTCGTGCACGAAATCGAGGAAAGTGTCGGGGTCGATGGCTTCGGCCTGCATCAGCCCGCGCAGCGTCGTGCCGTAGCGCGTGTAATAGAACTTCTGCAGCGCGCGGGCCGACAGCCCGTCGAGCCCGTAGAGCTGCATGATGAAGGCGGTGATGCGCGCGTCGATCTTCGGCCACAGGTCGGACCCGGCCGGGTAGAGCGTGTTGTCGAGGTCGAACACCCAGGTGTCGACGTCGGCGAAGGCCTTGCCGAGGGACGAAGCCGCCGTAGCCTCGCTCAATTCGTCGGCCTCGATCCTCTTCATTCCGCGACGCGCCGGAACGACAAACGGCGGAGCGTGGCAACCCGCTGCAGCCTCACCGCGTGATCAGCGTGCCGGCGCCGCCGTCGGTCAGCAGCTCGACCAGCACGGCGTGGGGCTGCTTGCCGTCGAGGATGACCACGCCCTCCACCCCCTGCTCGATGGCGTAGAGGCAGGTCTGCACCTTGGGGATCATGCCGCCGGTGATGACGCCCTCGGCGATGAGTTGGCGGATCTCGTCGGCGGAGAGCTTCTCGATGAGCTTCTTGTCGGCGTCGAGCACGCCTGGCACGTCGGTGAGGAACAGCAGCCGCTTGGCCCGCAGCGCACCGGCGATGGCACCGGCGAAGGTGTCGGCGTTGACGTTGTAGGTCTCGCCGTCCTCGCCCATCGAGATCGGCGCCAGCACCGGGATCAGCTCGCGTCCCAGCACCTGATCGAGCACCATCGTGTCGACCTTGGCCGGTTCGCCGACGAAGCCGAGGTCGATGGTCTCGCCGCCGCCCGCGCCCATCGACAGGGTGCCGGCGGCCTTGCGGGCGATCACCATGTTGCCGTCCTTGCCGCAGAGCCCGATGGCGCGGCCGCCGACCGAATTGATCATGCCGACGATTTGCTTGTTGATGGCGCCGGCGAGCACCATCTCGACGATCTCGACGGTGGCCTTGTCGGTGACGCGCAGGCCGTTCGAGAACGTCGACTGGATGCCGAGCTTCGCCAGCATGGCGCCGATCTGCGGGCCGCCGCCGTGCACGACCACCGGGTTGATGCCGGATTGCTCGAGCAGCACCATGTCGCGAGCGAATTCGCGCGCCTTGGTCTCGTCGCCCATGGCATGGCCGCCGTATTTCACGACGACGGTGGCGTCGTCGTATTCCAGCATGTGCGGCAGCGCCTGCATGAGGATCGCCGCCTGCTGGTGCGGGTCGGTGGGGATGTCCCGTGTCATGCGCTGGGTCCGTTGGGCGAGGCGCGTCTTGTAGCGGGCGGGGACGGGCGGCTCAATGGCGGGAGGCAGATTGGGCGGGAGGCAGATTGCGAGTAATGCACCTTTGCATTACTCTTTGCTGATCAGGTGGGCCATCATGACGACGTTGACGATCACGGCTCGGGGCCAGGTCACCTTCAAGAAGGAGGTGTTGAAGCATCTCGGGCTTCAACCCGGCGACAAGATCAGGTTAGACCTGATGCCCAACGGTCGTGCGGAGATCTCGGCGGATCGGCCGAAGGGCTCGTGGCGTGAAATCAGCGGTATGCTGAAAGGCAAGGGCAACGGGGCGGTCCTGACGATCGAAGAGATGAACGATGCCATCGCGGAAGCCGGCGCCGCCGCAGGCATGGAAGGCTTGTGAAGATCACGCTGGACACGAACGTCCTGGTCCGTCTCGTGATGGCCGACGACCCGGCCCAGAACGCCAAAGCGAGGACTGCGATCGAGAACGCTGTACTCGTCGCTATCGGCCTCTCCTCGCTTTGCGAGATGGCCTGGGTCCTCAAACGGCGTTACGGCGTCGATCGCGCCGATATTGCGAATGCCATTCGCAGCCTGACCGGTGCCGACAACGTCGTTTCAAACCGCCTTGCGGTGGAAGCCGGGTTGCGCGTGCTCGATGCTGGCGGTGACTTCGCCGACGGTGTGATCGGTTACGAGGGCGGTTCACTCGGCAGTGAGACCTTCGTCTCCTTCGATCGGAAAGCGGTGAAGCTGCTGAACGCGGGAGGACGGCCCGCCGAGCTTTTGCGGTAATCTACTTTCCTACACCCCCGCTGCGCCGCCGTCGCTGCGCGGATCGTGCCCGGCCTCGATGCGCCCGTCCGGGCGGCGCACCAGCGCGCCGGCGTGGCCGAAGCTGTCGGCGTAGGGTGTGGCCGCCAGCTCGGGCTCGTGGCCGGCGCGACGCAGCGCCGCCACCAGCGCGTCGTCGAAGCGGGGCTCCAGCTTGAGCCCGGGGTCGGGCGTGCCCCAGGTCTTGCCGTAGAGGAAGCGCGGGCGATCGAGCGCCGCCGCCACGCCTTCGCCCATCAGCATGCGCGTGAAGACCTGCGCCTGGAACTGCGGCTGGCCGTCGCCGCCCATCGAGCCGTAGGAGACGATGCGGCCATCGTCGAACAAAGCCATCGGCGGGTTCAGCGTGTGCACCGGGCGCCGGCCCGGCTGCAGCGGGTTGACAGCGGCGGGATCGAGCGAGAACGAGGCGCCGCGGTTCTGCAGCAGCACGCCGGTCGAGGGCGACACGCAGCCCGAGCCGTATTCCCAGAACACCGACTGGATGAAGGACACGGCAAGCCCTGAGGCGTCGATCGCGCCCATCCACACGGTGTCGCCATGGGCCGGCCGGATCGGCAGCGTGGCGGCGCGCGTCGGGCTGATGGCGTCGGCCTCGCGCTGCAGCGCGGCGGAGGTGAGAAAATCCTCGGGCAGGTGCTTGAGCGCGTCGTAGTCGGTGCAGACCGCGTCGCGGATCGCCAGCGCCCGCTTGGTGGCCTCGATCAGCCCGTGGATGTGGGCGAAGCTTTCCGGCTTGGCGTCGCCGAGCTTGTCGTAGATGCCGAGCAGCACAAGGCTCGCCAACCCTTGCGTCGGCGGCGGGGCGTTGTAGTGCGTGCGGCCCTCCAGATGCAGCGCGAGCGGCTCGCGCCAGCGGGCGCGGTAGCCCGCGAGATCCTCGCGCGTGCCCATCGCGCCGATGCGCTCCATGTCGGCGGCGAGCTCGCGGGCGATGTCGCCGCGGTAGAAGTCGTCGAGCCCGGCGCGTGCCAGCTGGTCCAGTGTCGCCGCCAGCGCCGGCTTCCGGCGCAGGGTGCCGGCTGCGGGGATCGCGTCGTCGACGAGGTAGGCGTCGGCGAAACCCGGCGCCCGTTTCAGCTCGTCGAACAGGAAGGGTATGGTGCGGGCCTCGCTGGGCGACTGCGCGTAGCCCTCGCGAGCGTGGCGGATGGCATCATGGAGAAGGTCGGCCAGCGGCATGCGGCCGCCACCCTGCTCGGCGTGCTCGCGGGCGAGCTGCCAGCCGCCGACCGTGCCGGGGATGGTCACCGCGGCGTGCGGCCCACGCGGCGGAATGGAATCGTAGCCGAGCTGGCGATAGTGCGCGGGGGTGGCGCGGGCGCCGGCGGGGCCGCAGGCCTCGATGTAGCGCACGCGGCCGCGCGGCTCGCGGATCAGCCAGAAGCCGTCGCCGCCGATGGCGTTCATGTGCGGATAGACCACGGCGATGGTGGCGGCCATGCCGAGCATCGCCTCGATGGCGTTGCCGCCCTCGTAGAGGATCGCGCGTCCGGTCTCCGCGGCGGCGGCATGCGGCGCGGCGCAGGCCGCACGATCGAAGAACAGGCTCTCGGTCAAGATTTCACTCGGGAATGCGAAGGATCCCTTCGCTTGTTGGAAGGGTCGAGGCGACGCCATCCCCAACCACTCGATGCGAAGGGCAGGAGAGACCTGTATTAGAAGTTCAAGGCTCCGGCGCGCCTTTTGCCGGCCAGCGCGCATCGTCGGCGCGACCGGCGGGGATCGGCACCGCCTCGCCGCGCGTGATGATCGTGGCCACGAGGGGGTCCGATTTGGGCGCCTGCGATGGTGTCGGGAGAGAAGCGAGCGTGCCGTTGCGGCTGTCGGGCATCTCGTTCAGGTTGCGGATCGGCCCGGCGTCGGGTTTGGCCGCGGCGACCGGCTTGCCGCCGCCCTCGGTCGCCTCGGCCGTGGGCAGCTGGGGCGCCGGCGTCTTGCCGTCGAGCGCACGCAGCACGTGGGTCACCACGAAATGCGCCAGCTTGCGGTCGCCGGCGCGGGTGAAGTGAATGCCGTCGGTCGAACGTAGTCGCACCGTCTGGCCGTTGATGTCCGGCCCGTAGGAGGCGAAGTCGCCGTTGTCGTCGGAGAAGGCCTCCCAGGTGTCGACGTAGACCGCGCCAGATTTGGCGGCGGTGTCGCGCGTGATGTCGTTGAGGCTGGCCATCGCGTCGGCGAAGCCGTCGTCCTTGGTGATCGGGATGCCGACCCAGATCAGCGGGATGCCGTGCGCGCGGAACGTCTCGTCGATCGCGTTCACCCGCCTGGTGTAGGCGGCAGTCCATTCCGGCGTGCCGAAGGCCAGCGACTTGCCGCCCTCGCGGATCGGTTGCCTGTCGTTGGAGCCGATCATCATCACGGCGACGTCGATGCGCGGCGGTTTGGCGTCTTTGTCAGCGGGTTCGGGCTTCTTGTCGGCCTTGACAGCCGCATCCGCCTTCGCCGCGCCGGGCTTGGCCGTCTCCGCAGCCGGCTTGTCGGCAGCCGGCTTCGCGTTCGTGCTGTTATCCTTCGCGGCATTTTTGGCTGTATCTTTGCCGCCCTCACGGCCGGCGAGCAGGTCGTTGATCGCCGTCGGCCAATCGTAGAAGTCGCTGGAGACGAGGCCGCTGGATCCCTTCGCCTTGTGCACCACCGCGACGTCGGCGCGATCGGCGAGCGCGTCGTCGAGCCCGTCGGCCAGCATCTGCCCGAGGCTGTCCCCCAACACGTCGACGAAGAAGGCGGCGTTCTTGGCCGGCGGCTTGGGCGTCTCCTTGGCAACGTCCTCGGCCGGCGGCGTCGGCTTGCGCTTCTGCGCGTGGCGGCGCGGCCTATAGTAATCGTCGGACGGGGCGTAGCTGCCGCCATAGCCCCCGCCGTAACCGCCCCCGCGGCCGCGGTAGCCGCCGCCACCGCCCCCACCACCGCCGTAGCCGGGATAGGCCGGTGCCCCGGGCCGCGGTAACGGCGTGCCGCCGCCGAACAGGTTGCCGAACCAGCCCTGCGCCGCCGCCGGCGCCGCCGTGCAAGCGGCGAGCAGCGCGAGGATTGCGAGGAGGCGGAGGCGCGTGAACAGTGCCATGGGCTTCACCTTAGCCTCGCCGGGCGCGATGGCCAACCCGGGTGCTGTTCTCGCGCCTGCCGCCTGACGACCCCGATCCGGCGGCGCCGAGGATGCGGTCGTCCCGCATCTCGGCTACGCTGCCGCCCATGAGCCCGGTCGCCCCATGAGCCTCGTCCTCCACCCCTGGTTCCGCGATCCCCCGCGCGTGGCCTGGCGCGAGGTCGCGCGCCGCGTCGCCGCGCTCACGCCCAAGGGGCTCTACGCCCGCTCAATCCTCATCGTCATCCTGCCGATGGTGATCCTGCAGAGCGTCATCACCTTCATCTTCCTGGAGCGGCACTGGGCGCTCGTCACCAACCGGCTTTCCACCGTGGTGACGCAGGACCTCGCCGCGATCATCGACCTCTACCAGACCGATCCTAACGACAGCGAGACGCTGGCGCGCATCGCCGCCGACCATATGAAGATCGACGTCGAGTTCCTGCCGCCGGGGCCGCTGCCGCCGGCTCTGCCCAAGCCGTTCTTCTCGATCGTCGACGGCGCGCTGTCGAACGAGATCCGCAAGCAGATCCGCCGGCCGTTCTGGCTCGACACGGTGGGCCGCTCAAACCTCATCGAGATCCGCATCCAGCTCCCGCACGCCATCCTGCGCGCGGTAACGGTGCGCTCGGCCGCCTACGCCTCGAACTCCTACATCTTCATCGTGTGGATGCTCGGCACGTCCTTCGTGCTCATCGTCGCCGCCGTGGCCTTCCTGCGCACGCAGATCCGGCCGATCCTCCGCCTCTCGCGCGCCGCCGAGGCCTTCGGCAAGGGCCGCGACCTCGACTTCCGGCCCCGCGGCGCGCGCGAGGTGCGCCAGGCCGGCTATGCCTTCATCGCCATGAAGCGGCGCATCGAGCGTGCCATCGAGCAGCGCACCGCCATGCTGAACGGCGTCAGCCACGACCTGCGCACCGTCATCACCCGCTTCAAGCTTTCGCTGGCGCTCATGGAGGGCAGCGAGGATTCCGAGGAGATGAAGAAGGACGTCGAGGAGATGCAGCGCATGCTGGAGGGCTATCTCGCCTTCGCCCGCGGCGATGCCGGCGAGCCGGCGGTGGTCGTCGACATGCGCGACTTCCTCGAGGACCTGAAGGCCGATGCCGACCGCGGCGGCGGCGACCTCACGCTCGAGTTCGCCGGCGAGGCTGCCGTGCGCGTGCGCCCCGACGCCTTCCGCCGCTGCCTGGGCAACCTCGTCGCCAACGCCCAGCGCCACGCCACCCACGTCGCGCTCGAGGGCGCGCGCGAAGGGCGCTTTCTCACCATCCACGTCGACGACGACGGCCCCGGCATCCCGCCGGAGAACCGCGACGACGTGTTCCGCCCCTTCGTCCGCCTCGACGAAGCCCGCAACCAGGACGCCGGCGGCACCGGTCTCGGCCTCTCCATCGCCCGCGACATCGCCCGCGGCCATGGCGGCGACATCGTGCTGACCGACAGCGCGATGGGCGGGCTCAGGGCGACGGTGCGGATCCCGGTGTAGGGCGGGTGGCAGCGGCTCGCTCGCGGAGCGCCTCGGTCGCCCGCGCCGCGCGTGCTAGGCTTACCCATGCTCCTCTTCCCGCTGCCCACGCCCACCCTGCCCACGATCACGGGCGCGCTGTTCCCGGTGCGCCGGCTCACCTGCATCGGCCGCAACTACGCCGAGCACGCCCGCGAGATGGGCGGCGATCCGCGAAGCGAGCCGCCCTTTTTCTTCATGAAACCGGCCGACGCGATCCTCGCCGTGCCGGCGGGTGGGGTCGGCCGCGTCCCCTATCCGCCGCTGACCGCCGACTACCAGCACGAGCTGGAGCTCTGCGTCGCGCTCGCCTCCGGCGGTCGCGACATCCCCGCGAGCGAGGCGCTGGCCCACGTGTGGGGCTACGCCGCCGGGCTCGACATGACGCGGCGCGACCGGCAGGCTGAGGCCAAGGCGGCGCGCCGGCCCTGGGAGATCGGCAAGAGCTTCGACGCCTCGGCGCCGATCGGCCCGCTGGTGCCGGCTTCGGCCTTCGGCCGGCCCGACGCCGGCGGGCTGACGCTCTCGGTCAACGGCGCGCCACGACAGCGCGGCGACCTCGCCGACATGATCTGGAGCGTGGCCGAGCTCATCGCCGAACTCTCCCGCGGCAGCGAGCTGGCGGCCGGCGACGTCATCATGACCGGCACGCCGTCCGGTGTCGGTGCCGTCGTCCGAGGCGACCGGCTGAAGGGCGAGATCCGCGGCCTGCCGCCGCTCGAGGTGGAGGTGGTGTGAGTTTGCCGGCAGTGGTCCTTCTCCCGCTTGCGGGAGAAGGAAGAGCTCATCCCTCCATCGCCTCGCGGCGCATCTCCAGCTCCAGCCAGGCGTCCTCGGCCGCCGCCATCTCGGCCTCGATCTTCGACAGCGCCTCGGAGTGCCGCGCGAAGCCGGCGGGGTCCCGCGCGTACAGCCCGGCGTCGTTGAGCAGCTTCTTCAGCTTGGCCTTCTTCGTGTCGAGCTGGGCGATCGTCTTGGGCAGCGTGTCGAGCGCGTGCTTGTCCTTGAAGGACAGCTTCTCCTTGCCCGCCCGCGGCGCGGTGGGCGCCAGCTTGGCCTCGCGCATCGGGTCGGCGCTGGCGCCCGGCGCCTCGATCCGGCGCGCGGAAACCCCGGCGCCGCGCTGCGCCACCATGTCGGTGTAGCCGCCGGCGTAATCCTGCCAGCGCCCCTCGCCCTCCGCCACCAGCACGCCCGAGGCGACGCGGTCGAGGAAGTCGCGGTCGTGGCTGACCAGCAGGATCGTGCCGGGGTAGTCCGTCAGCATTTCCTGCAGCAGGTCGAGCGTCTCGAGGTCGAGGTCGTTGGTCGGCTCGTCGAGCACCAGCAGGTTGGAGGGCTGCGCTAAAGCCCGCGCCAGCATCAGCCGCCCGCGCTCCCCGCCCGAGAGCCGGCCGATGGGCGTGCGCGCCTGCTCCGGCCCGAACAGGAAGTCCTTCATGTAGCCGATGACGTGCTTGCGGGCGCCGTTGACCTCAACCCAGTCGCTGCCGCCGCCGGTCAGCGCGTCCTTCAAGGTGGTGCTGGGCTGCAACGAGGCGCGCTTCTGGTCCAGCGTCGCCATCTCGAGGTTGGCGCCGAGCTTGACGCTGCCCGTGTCCGGCTCCAGCGCCCCGGTCAGCAGCGAGATCAGCGTGGTCTTGCCGGCCCCGTTGGCGCCGACGACGCCGAGCCGGTCGCCGCGCAGCACGCGCGTGGAAAAATCCGCCACGATGGAGCGCTCGCCGTAGGCCTTCACCACGTGCCGCGCCTCGATCACCAGCTTGCCCGACGTCGCGCCCTCGGACGCCACCAGCTTGACGTCGCCGGCGACGCGGCGGTGCTCGCGGCTCTCGGTGCGCAGGCTGTGCAGCCGCCCCAGCCGCTTGACGTTGCGCTTGCGCCGCGCGGTGACGCCGTAGCGCAGCCAGTGCTCCTCGTTCTCGATGCGGCGCTCCAGCTTGTGCTGCTGCGCCTCCTCCTCCTCCAGCTGCAGGTCGCGCCAGGCCTCGAATTCGCCGAACCCCTTGCCGAGCACGCGCGTCGCGCCGCGGTCGATCCACACCGTGCGCCGCGACAGGTTGGTGAGGAAGCGCCGGTCGTGCGAGATCAGGACGAGCGCCGAGCGCAGGCCCTTCAGCTCGCTCTCCAGCCACTCGATCGCCGGCAGGTCGAGGTGGTTGGTCGGCTCGTCGAGCAGCAGGATGTCGGGCTCGGGCGCCAGCACCCGCACGATCGCCGCCCGCCGCCCCTCGCCGCCCGACAGCGTGGAGGGGTCCTCGTCCCCGGTCATGCCGAGCTCTTCCAGCAGGTTCTGCACGCGATAGGGGTCGTCGAGCGGCCCCAGCCCCGCCTCGGCATAGGCCCGCGTGGTGGCGAACCCGGTGAAGTCCGGCTCCTGCGGCAGGTAGCGCACCGAGGTGCCCGGCTGGAAGAAGCGCTCGCCGCTATCCTGCTCCAGCAGCCCCGCCGCGATCTTCAGCAGCGTCGACTTGCCGGAGCCGTTGCGCCCGACGAGGCACAGCCGCTCGCCCCGCTCGACCGAGAGGTCCGCGCCGTTGAGCAGCGGCGTCCCGCTGCCGCCGAGCGAGAGGTGGATGTTCTGCAGGGTGAGGAGAGGGGGAGCCATGGCGGGGGTTTAGGGTGTTTGGGGCGGAGGGGGAAGCGCCGGGGCGGTACGGCGACACCGCGATGGGGGACACACCCCCTCGCGATCGCCCATGCGCATTTTGCGTCGCGATGCGGCGCGGTCGGCGTACGGCCACATCCCGCGGGGACACCCCTTGCGATCGCACCTCCCCGTTCGCGTCATCATGCGTCATCGTCCCGCCAAACCGCCGTCGTCTAAAGGTAGAATGACCGAGAAGACCGTGGGTTCCGGCTGCTCGCGCCATAGTCGGCGCCCTGATCCCGCCGCGCCAGCCCCGCATCTTTGTTCGACCGGGACGACCACCTCTTCGTCCCGACCTGCGGCCCGAGGGACGGCGCGCGCAGCCGCCGTCACGCTGCTGGCGAGCAGGGTCGTCGCCCCGAGTGCTTTGGGAACGAGGGCCAGCCTTCCGCAAATGTCGCTGACCGGGGCGAAGAGGCGGCTCTTTTACCTTATCAAAGAATGCGGCGCCGGAATTTGACGCGGGACGATAAGACTGTGGTCGAGCTCAGAAAGGTTTGCTACTACCTCGATGCGCATTGAAATAACCGTCCGAGGAGCACGTATGTCGATCGAGTTTCTCAAGCGTTTCGGCTTCACGCAAGATCCATTTGCATCAACCAATGCTGCTGACGAGCCTCTCATTGAAGAGTACTTTGTAAAACCGCCATTCTTTCCTGCTATTGTTGGCGACCCTAAGCACCCTAAGAGCAACGTTGTTTTTGCTCCAAGAGGCGGAGGCAAGACAGCTCAGAAGATCATGCTTGAAAAATGTCCTAGCATCGAGCATCCAGGCTTCATTTGCATCTCATACGACAAATTCCCGCCGGATGGGCCGCGAGGCCATCCGCTTAAAAAATGTCAAGGAGGCCACGGCCGACATGACAGCGGAGTATCACTTGCTCAATATATCAAGGGCGCTTAGTAGCAGCTCTCGCACATTTGGCGAAGTCTCTCGAGGTCCTGCCCAACATGGGTTGTCGAGCGCACCTTGGGCTGTGCGTGGAAAATTAGAGACCCACAACAAGCTATTGATTGTAAGTCTTTCTCGGGCGCAAAAGCCTCTTAGGCTCGATTTCCTCAGAACAATTTAGAGAGGCGCTCGGATCTGCGTAAAATCAATTTCGGATAAAGCGTCAGATCTATACAATAAGTATGGAGGTCTTGTCACTACACTTATCAATTTTGTTGCGCTGAAATTTGGTTTAAACAAAATGGAGAACATTGCGCCAGGAAAACAGAAAGAGGACGAATCTGTGCGCTTTAGGTTTGAAAACTTAGTTTCTGTTATCGGGAAATTGGGATTCTCATCAGTGTATGTTCTTGTCGATAGAGTCGACGAGCTGATATTTACGGCGCAAGATGCAGAAAAGGGGTTCGATTTTTTAAAAAGTATCTTGATAGATCTCCCTCTTCTCGAAACTCCCGGAATAGCCTTCAAATTTTTTCTTTGGGATCAAACCAAGCCGTTTTATCAAGAGGCTGGGGGTAGATCTGATCGGCTGCTAGAATATACGCTTGAATGGTCCGAGGCTGAGCTTGATAAAGTACTTAGCCGACGAATGGAAACTTACAGCGATAAGAAAATTTCGCGTTTGGACCAGTTGATTGAAGAAGATAGTCCTTATGACGTCCATAAGCTTGTAACGTACTTCGCAAACGGATCGCCTCGCGATATGGTTCGCATCTGCAAGAAGATTGTTGACGAACACACAAGAACAGGAAGCTTTGACAAGATTATCGCTTTTAGGACAGTCAAGTCGGCAATACTTGCATTCTCTCTTGAGCGTTCTACCGAGCTTTACGGCGAAAGTATTCGAGATCTTCGAAAGGTAGACACACTAGCTTTTACCATCAATATGCTCGCAAACGACATATTTCGTATTACGACGCAAGCCGCCCGGGCCAAGATCCAGAATTGGCAACTTTCGGGCGCCGTCGTGAGGATCGGTGATGTCCCAAATCCAGGTAACCGGCCGCTTTATCTCTTTGGTATTCGTGATCCTCGGTTGGCTCTGGCTGTTTTATCAGAGTCTAGTTTGGAAGAAGCGCTTGAGCAGTTCCTCGTGATTTGCCCTCATTGCTCTAAGCTTCGCGTAGCGACTGAAGGCGAAATCACGTGTCCTAACTGCCAAGGAGCATTCGAAGCTGGTGAAGCAGAGACACTCAGTAGTTTGTGTATGAAAACGGCATCTTAGCTCGAAATGTTCTGATCGATAGTTGTATCGCCAACGATGGGCCAAGCACGGGCGCGGCCACTCTGCCGTGACTGTCCCTGACGTTCTTCTCCGCGCACCGCTTCACCCTCGGGCGGCCGGTCTCGGCGAACTTGCAGATCCTCTCGGTCTTCGTGCTGATCGGCGTGCTGTGGCTGCTCGTCGACGCTGTCCTCATCCCCGGCATGGAGCCGGCAGACCAAGCAGGCGATGCGCGACCGCCTGACACTGGAAGCCTTAAGCCAGATCTCCGCGACCGCGCTGCCCTACGTTGGCGCCGGCGAGACGCTGCCCACGCCCTCCCGAACGACGCTGCCCATGCCGCGCTGAGCGCCGGCGCTCTTCGCGGTCGGATGCGTCTTCGCGCATGGGGCCGCAACCTCCGTCTTTCCGGGGCGCCACAGGCGAGCCCGGAACCCATGACAACGTGTTCGCCGGAGGAGCGGAAACGTTGCCGCCTGTTCTGCACGCACGTTGTCATGGGTTCCGGGCTCGCGCTATCGCGCGCCCCGGAAAGACGGGCTTCGCGGCTGCATTTAGGTGCGGTGTTCGGGGAGATGCACCGTGCCGTCTTTCCGGGGCGCCGCAGGCGACCCTCCGCCTGCCACCCCACCGAGCTTCGCTCGTCGTGGCCCCTGGCTGGCTCCGCCCGGAACCCATGACAACGGGGGTGCCGGAAAGGGCGGAGACCTGGCCGCTTCTTCCTGCGTGCGCGGTGTCATGGGTTCCGGGTTCGCGCTGGCGCGCGCCCCGGAAAGACGGAGGTCGGGCGCGTCGGAGGGCGGCGCTGGGGCCGATGCACCGTGCCGTCTTTCCGGGGCGCCGCAGGCGCGCCCGGAACCCATGACAACGGGGGTGCCGGAAAGGGCGGAGACCTGGGCTTCTTCCTGCGCGCGCGGTGTCATGGGTTCCGGGCTCGCGCTGGCGCGCGCCCCGGAAAGACGGAGGTGGCCCGCGTCAGCGGTTCAGCAGGGGGTAGAGGTCGAGCCAGTTGGGGTTGTCGGCTTCGATGAGGCGGATCTTCCAGTCGCGGCGCCACTTCTTGAGGCTCTTCTCGCGGGCGATGGCGTCGAGGATGCGGTCGTACTCTTCGAACCAGACGAGGCGGTCGACGTCGTAGCGCGAGGTGAAGCCGGGCGTCAGCTTCTGCTTGTGCTCCCAGACGCGGCGCGAGAGGTTGTTGGTGACGCCGAGGTAGAGCGTGCCGTGGTTGCGGCTGGCGAGCAGGTAGACGTGGAACGGCAAGGCTCGACCTCCGTCTTTCCGGGGCGCCGCAGGCGAGCCCGGAACCCATGACAACGCGGCTGCAGGTTGCGCGGAAACCTTGCCGCTCGTTCTACGCGCGCGGTGTTATCGGCTCCGAGCCCTCGTGCGCTTGCTCGCCTCGGGAAACACGAATCCCCGAGCGCATCGCGATGACGCAGGACTCCAACCGCCGCACCCGTGCATAGGTGCGCACAAAGCCAAGCCATCACGGAGCCACCATGCCCACCAACCCCATCGTCCAGGTCATCGTCTCCAGCGTGCGGCCGGGGCGGCTGTGCCCGGCCGTGGCGGAGTGGGTGGCCGGCGTCGGACGGGAGGAGACGGGGCTCGGCTACGCGCTGCTCGACCTCAAGGACTGGCGCCTGCCGATGGACGACGAGCCGGGCATCCCGGCCTCGGGCGACCCCTACGAGCAGCCGCACACCCGGGCCTGGAGCGCCAAGGTCGCCGGCAGCGACGCCTTCGTGATCGTCACGCCGCAGTACAACGGTGCCATCCCGGCCTCGCTGAAGAACGCGATGGACCACCTCTACAAGGAATGGGCGGACAAGCCGGTGCTGATCGTCAGCTACGGCGGCCACGGCGGGGCCAAGACGGGGATGCAGGTGCGAGAGCTGTGCGAGGGCCTCAAGATGCGCCCGGCCGCCACCATGCCGGCGCTGACCCTGCCCAAGGAGGCCATCGGCGGCGGCAAGCCGCTCGACCCCGACACCGCCTTCGCCGCCAACCTCGGCACGGTGAAGCAGGCGCTGGCGGAACTCGAGGCCCTCGTGGCGGCGCCCGCCGCCTGAGGGCGCGACCAAGCCGCGGCGTGCCGGATGGTTTGGCGAAGGCGCCTTGTTTTTCGTCTCGGCGGCTTGCCCGACATCGCGAGCTGCGGTCTAAAAACCTTAGACGAACCTCGACGCAGGGCGCAGCCGACGCGGCAAAGCGGAGCCGGCCGTCACGCCTCGGGCGCGAGGCGGACCATGTCGGGGCCAAGGCCCTCGACCAGGGCGGCGATGGCCTCGTCCCGGGGATTGCGTTGCGGCGCCGGCGCGCTGGTTGCGGGTGCGCCGTGGCGGATCGCGCGCAGCTCGACCTTGAGCGCTCGCTTCTCCGCGGTGAGGGTGGCGACGGTGCGCTCGGCGTCGGCGAGCCGTGCCCTCAGGTCAGTGATGGTGCGGCCGGCCTGGACGATGGTGGCGAGGGTCTCGGCGACCTTGGTCGCCTCTGGCGCCGAGGGGAGCTCGGGCGCGGACGGGAGGGGGAGGAAGGCGGTCGCGAGCTGGGGCATCGGAGGTCACCGGGAGGAGCCGCCTCCTCCTTGCACCATGGATGGTTAACTTAGCGTAAAGCGCCTCAGGCCGCCTGCGGGTCGCGGCCGCGGGGCATGCCGAGATAGTCGAGCTTGCCCAGCGGCACCCCCTTGAGGCGCAGGATGTCGTAGGCGGTGGCGGCGTGGAAGTGCAGGTTGGGGATCGAGAAGGAGAGCACGAACTCCGCCGCGGTGAACAGCCGCCGTCGGCCGCCGGCCTCGAACAGCACCTCGCGCCGAGACAGCGCGTCGAGCTCGTCGGGCGCGACCGCCTTGACCTGCGCCAAGGCTTCGGCAACGCGCTCGCGCAGCGCGTCCCAGGTGAGGGGCGGGGAGGGCGGCGGCGGCGCGAAACGGCCGCTGCGCATCCCCTCGATGGCGCCCAGGGAATGGTGCACCACGGAGCGGATCTGGAAGTCGAACGCCTTCATGTCCGGAAACAACGAGAACTGCACGACCGCCTCGGGGTCGATGCCCTTCTCGGCGAAATAGGCCTTCGCCTTGTCCATCGTGGCGCAGACCCCTGGCAGGCTCTGGGCGTAGACGGCGATGCTGACGTCGTGGAAGGGGATCATGGCGGCCTCCGGGGTCGTGGCGGCGCCGGCTCTACCACATTGGAGGTGCACCTAGCCCGAAAACACCGACCAGCCCATCCGCTTGGCCAGCATCTCCAGGGCGATCGAGCCCAGGTGCGAGTTGCCGGCGGCGTCGAGCCCGGGCGACCAGGCGCAGATCGAGGCGCGGCCCGGCGCCACCGCCAGGATGCCGCCGCCGACGCCGCTCTTGCCGGGCAGGCCGACGCGGTAGGCGAACTCGCCCGAGCCGTCGTAGTGGCCGCAGGTCAGCATGATGGCGTTGATGCGCCGGGCGCGGTCGGGCGAAACCACGGCGCGGCCGGTGCCGGGATGCACCCCGTCGAAGGCGAGGAAGCGCCCGGCCATGGCGAGCTGGCGGCAGCTCATGGCGATGGCGCAATGGTGGAAGTAGACGCCCAGCAGGTTGTCGACGGGGTTTTCCAGCACGCCGTAGGACATCATGAAATTGGCCAGCGCGGCGTTGCGGAAGCCGGTGCGCTTCTCGCTCGCCGCGACCCGCTCGTCGATGCCGACGGCATTGTCCTCGGCGAGGAAGCGCATGAAACGCAGGATCTCGCCCAGCGCCTCGCGCGGCTGGTGGCCGGAGAGGATAGCGTCGGTCACGGCGATGGCCCCGGCGTTGATGAACGGGTTGCGTGGGCGGCCGCGCTCCAGCTCGAGCTGGACGATGGAGTTGAACGGGTTGCCCGAGGGCTCGCGCCCGACGCGCCGCCACAGCAGGTCGCCGATGCGGCCCAGCGCCAGGGTCAGGGTGAACACCTTGGTGATGCTCTGCACCGAGAAGGGCATGTCGCAGTCGCCCGCCGCGGCCACGGTGCCGTCGCGGGTCGCCGCCGCCAGGCCGAACTGCGCCGGATCGACCCGCGCCAATTCGGGGATGTAGCGCGCCACCTCGCCCCGGTCCGGGCGGGCGGCCATGGCGTCGGCGACGTCGGCGACGGCTGCTGCGAGATCGGGCAAGGCGACGCTCCGTGTGGCGGCGAAGCCCGCGCTTGCCACCGCAAGGTTCTATGCGGTATAGAAACCTAGGTCAAGTCTTGGATCCGGCTGGACTACCGTCATGCGAGCATGCCGCGAGCCCTGACAAGTGGCCCTGCCAAAGTCAGGGTACCGCGACAACGGGGCGGGCCGGAGTCAGGGTACGGCGACATCCGACCCTGCCATCGGCGCGTACGGCGACAACACGGTGTCGTCCTCGCTTTGGTGTGGCCGTTCGCCGACACGAGCCTCTCGCGAGCGACGATCGAGCGGCGAGACGGGTGCGTCGTCTGAAACGCTGCTTCGCGCCTCGCCATAGGGAGGCAGGGGGAAGCCCACCTCGATCTGAGTGGCTGTCGTGCATATTTCGAGATGCGGCTGCGCCGCTCTCGATCACGATGAGGTTGCTGCCTGCATGCGTCGGCGTGCCTTGCTCCTGAACGGCAGTCCGAGGCTTATATCATCCGGGCAACTTAACGGACGTCGAAGCAGAACCGAGACATGGCCGAAAACTCGTTGTCGCTCGTTCTCGCCCGGCTCGACTTCGGCTGGATCACGACGCTCCACATCCTCTACCCGCCGCTGACCATCGGCTTGGCGGCGCTGCTCTTCACCGCCGAGGCGGCGTGGCTGCGCACCGACGATGAGCGCTGGTACCGGCTCGTGCGCTTCTTCGAGCGGCTGCTGATCATCAACTTCGCCGCGGGCGTGGCCACCGGCATCACCATGGAGATGGCCTTCGGCATCCTCTACGGGCCGTTCTCGCAGGCGACCGGGCCGTTCTTCGGCCAGGTCCTGGGCTACGAGACGATCACCGCCTTCATGTACGAGGCCGGCTTCATCGGGCTGATGATCTTCGGCTGGGGCAAGATCAGCCGGCGCATGCACCTCTTCGCCACCTTCAACGTGGCGCTGTCGTCCGCGATCTCGGCCATGTGGATCCTCGACGCCAATTCCTGGATGCAGACCCCGAGGGGCGTGTCCATCAAGAACGGCGTCTTCGTCGTCCAAGACTGGGTCAAGGCTCTGTTCAACCCGGACGTGATCTATGCCTTTCCGCACATGCTGGTGGCCTCGTTCGAGCTGGCGCTCGGTGTCGTGGCCTCGATCTCGGCCTATTACGTGCTGACGCGCCGCCACGTGCCGCTATTCCAGCGCGCGCTGACATGGGCGATCCTCGCCCTCGTGGTGGTCGCGCCCATCCAGGTCTATCTCGGCGACGCCACCGGCCTGACGGTGGCCGAGGACCAGCCGGCCGTGCTGGCGGCGATGGAAGGTCACTACAACACCTACAACAAGGACGGCTCGGTCAATAACGGCTGGCACGTCATCGCCTGGCCCAATGCCAACAACGACGGCAACGTGTGGGCGGTGACCGTCCCGCACGTGCTCAGCCTGCTCGAGACCCACAGCTGGAACGGCCCGGTCAAGGGCCTCAACGAGTTCAAGCAGGACGAGCGCCCGCAGATGCTGGTGCCGTTCTACGGCTTCCGCGTGATGGTGGCGTGCGGGATGGGCATGGTGCTCGTCGCGCTGTGGGGCGCCTGGCTGGCGTGGCGGCGCAAGCTGACGGTCGAGGCGGCGCCCGCCCAGAAGTGGTTCCTGCGTGCCGTCATCGCCAGCGCAGGCTTGCCCTACATCGCCATCTGGGTCGGGTGGTGGGTCCGCGAGGTCGGGCGCCAGCCCTGGGTCGTCTACGGCCTGATGCGGACGGAAGCGGGCGTGAGCCACATGTCCGTCGCGCAGGAGGTGGTCTGGCTCGCCGGCTACGTGGTCTTCGAGCTGATGGTGTGGGGCGCCACCTGGTGGTTCCTCAACAAGCTCGTCACCCAGGGACCGAACCTGACGACGCCGATCCCGCAGGAGGGCAGCGAGAGCCTGGGCGACCTGCCCAAGGATCACCAAGAGCAGATGGGCACAGTGGAATCGCCCAAGGCCAGCAAGCCGGCCAGAGCCGGCCGGCTGCACCCCGCGTGACGCGCCCCGCCAACCTCGAGCCGACGCAGGCCCGCCGATGACCGAACTCACACCCCTGCAGCACGTGCTGGCCAACGGCTGGTGGGTCGCCTGCGCCTTCTGCATCCTGGCCTACATCATCCTCGACGGCGCCGACCTCGGCGCCGGCATCTTCTCGCTCTTCGTCGTCGACGAGGACGAGCGCGGCGCCATCATGCAGGCGATGGCCGGCACCTGGGACGCCAACGAGACCTGGCTCATCGTCGCCGGCGGCGTGCTGTTTGGTTCGTTCCCCTTCGCCTACGGCTCGGTGCTGAGCTACCTGATGATCCCGCTGATGCTGATCCTGTGGGCCATCCTCACGCGGGCGGTGGCGCTGGAGTACCGCCACCTCGCCGAGGGCTGGAGCCAGCGCTTCACCGACTATGCCTTCGGCATCTCCAGCCTGGTGGCGACCTTCTTCGGCGGCATGTGCGTGGGTGCCGTGCTCCACGGCTTTCCGCTGACCCACGTGCCCGAGCAGGTGCCGACCTACGTCGGCGGCGCCTTGCGCTTCATCAGCCCCTTCAGCGTGTGGACGGGGGTGGCGGCGGTCATCGCGGTGTCGCTCTCGGGCGGCCTCTTCATCCGCGCCCGCTTCGAGAAGGGCGAGCCGATCCGCAAGAAGGCCGCAGGCTGGACCAACGCCGCCTTCTACCTGGTGCTGGCTGCGGTGATGATCACCGTGGTCTGGAGCACGATAGAGTTCCCCTGGGCCTCCAACAACTGGTTGGGCCGTTACTTCTGGGTGTGGGGCCTGTTCCTGCTGGCCGCGATCGCCTCGACCTTCATGATGCGTCGTGCCGCGATCGAGGATCGCGACTTCCACGCGCTGCTCTGGCTCGACCTGACCATCGCCATCGTCGCCGGCGGCATGTTTGCCACGCTATACCCCGACATGATCCCCGGCACCTGGACGGTCGCCGCCGCCGCCAGCCCCGAGATCTCGCTCTTCACCTTCCTGCTGACGCTGGTGTTCCTGTTCCCGGTGATGATCATGTACAATTGGTACCAGATCTGGGTGTTCCGGGCCCGGGTCGCCAAGCTCGCCTCGTTCCACGAGTGAGTGCGCGCGATGGACACGCGACGGGCACGGCGCGCCTGCTGGAACCTGCGCTACGCCGGCCTTTTCGCGGCGGGTCCGGTCGGCGGCCTCGTGCCGCTGGCGCTGATCTTCGGCATGACGGGCAGCATGCTGCGGATGGCGCTGGCCATGGCGCTGTTCAGCTTCGCCCTGTTCGCCATCCTCTTCAAAGGCGAATACGACCGGCTTACGCGCCTTTCGCGCCGATGAGCCCCCACCCGCGTCGGGGGGCGTAGCCCATGGCAGGGCCCTCGGCTCCGATGCCGCGCGCGACCGGCAAGGCACTCGACCGCTGGCTCCGCAACTCGGCATCGAGCGTGCGTCCGCTCATCAACGTCGCCGTCGCCACCGGTTTCGTCGGCGGGCTGCTGCTCATCGCCCAGGCCTGGGTGCTCGCCCGCATCGTCGATGCCGTGGTCATCGCCGGGCACGGCCTCGACGCCGCCTGGCCCTGGCTCTGGGGTCTGCTGGCGATCTTCGCCCTCCGCGCGCTGGCGAGCGCGGCGGGTGACGTCATCGCCTTCGAGGCCGGCGCCCGCGTCGTGCTCCAGGTGCGCGACAAGCTGCAGGCGCACGTGGCCGAGCTCGGACCGGCATGGACGCGGGCGCAGCGCACCGGGGACGTCGTCACCACGATGGTCGACAGCGTCGAGACGCTGCACCGCTATTACGCCGCCTACCTCCCGCAGATGGCGCTCTCGGCCTGCATCCCGTTCGCCATCCTCGCCTTCGTCCTGCCCGCCGACTGGATCTCCGGCTTGATCATGGTGCTCTCGGCGCCGCTGATCCCGTTCTTCATGATCCTCATCGGCAAGGGCACCGAGGCGCTGAACCAGAGCCAGTGGCGCAAGCTGGCGCGGATGAGCGCGCATTTCTTCGACATGATCGAGGGATTGACGACGCTGAAGCTCTTCAACGCCAGCCGCGCCGAGGTTGCCGTCGTCGCCGCCATCGCCGACGATTACCGCGAGAGCACGATGGCGGTGCTGCGCGTCGCCTTCCTGTCCTCGCTGGCGCTCGAGTTCTTCGCCACCGTCAGCATCGCCATGGTCGCCGTGTTCATCGGCTTCCGCCTCTACGACGGGCAGATGCACTTCCTGCAGGGCTTCTTCGTGCTGCTGCTGGCGCCCGAGTTCTACCGCCCGCTGCGCGCCATGGGCACGCAATACCACGCCCGGATGGAGGCGATCGGCGCCTCCGAGGCCATTGTCGCGTTGCTGCACACCCTCGTGCCTGAGCGCGCGGCGCTGGCCGACCCTGCCGCTGCGGTCGCGCGTCCTGCAGCCGCGGTGCGCGAGATCCGCTTCGATCGGGTCGACTTCGCCTACGCGGCCGAGCCTGTCCTGCACGACGTCAGCTTCACGCTGGCGCGCGGCGAGCGGGTGGCGCTGGTCGGCCCGTCGGGAGCCGGCAAGACCACGCTGACCCAGCTGCTGCTCGGCTTCCTCGCGCCCGCCGCCGGACGCATCCTCGTCGACGACACCGATCTCCGCGACCTGGCGCGCGACGACTGGATGGGGCGCGTTGCCTGGTTGCCCCAGCGGCCGACGCTGTTCCACGGCAGCGTGCTCGACAACATCCGCCTCGCCCGTCCCGACGCGAGCATGGCGCGGGTGCGCCGCGCGGTCGAGCAGGCCAGCGCCGACGCGCTGATCGCCGGCCTGCCGCTGGGCTACGACACGATGCTGGGCGATCGCGGCCAGGGGCTTTCCGGCGGCGAGATCCAGCGCGTCGCGCTCGCCCGGATCTTCCTCGCAGAGGCCGACATCGTGGTGCTGGACGAGGCCAGCGCCGGGCTCGACGACGAGACCGCCGCGCTGATCACGCGCTCGATCGAGCGGCTCGCGACGAAGGCGGCGGTGCTCGTCATCGCGCATCGGCTCGAGACGATCCGCGGCGCCGACACGATCCTGGTGCTCGACGGCGGTCGCATCGTGGAGCGGGGCCGTCACGAGGATCTGCTCGCGAGCGGCTCGCTCTACGCCCGCCTGGTCGGCTTCTCGGACGTCGAAGCCGCGCGCGAAGACGTGCCGGCATGAGAGACCTGCTGCGGCTGCTGGGCCTGTTCCGCCCCTACGCCCTGTGGATGCTCGGCGGCATCGCGCTGAGCACGACCGTTGTGCTCGCCAATGTCGGGCTGCTGGCGCTGGCCGGCTGGTTCATCGCCGCGATGGCGATCGCCGGCCTCGGCGGCCCCGGCGTCGAGTATTTCGCGCCGGCCGCCGGCATCCGCGGACTGGCGATCCTGCGCACCGGCGGCCGTTACGGCGAGCGCCTCGTCACCCACGAGGCGACCTTCCGGTTGCTGGCGCGGCTGCGCGCCTGGTTCTACGAGCACCTCGAGCCGCTGGCTCCGGCACGGCTGCAGCACTACCGCGGCGGCGACCTGCTCAGCCGCATCCGCGCCGACATCGACAGCCTCGACAACCTCTACCTCCGCGTGATCGCGCCGAGCGTGGCGGCGCTCGTCAGCGTGGCCGCCATGGTGGCCTTCCTGACGCTGTTCAGCCCCTCCGTCGCGCTCGCCGACGGCGCCGGCCTCGTGCTGGCCGGCGTCGCGCTGCCGCTGCTGGCGCAGCGCCTGGGACGCGCGCCGGGCCGGCGCAGCGTGGCGCTGCGCTCCGACCTGCGCGCCGCCGCCTCCGACAATGTCCGCGGCCTCGGCGAGCTGATGGTGTGCCGGGCCGAAGGGCGGCAGCGCGCGCTGGTCACGGGTCTGGGTACCGGTCTTGTCGCCGAGGGACGTCGCCTGGCCAGGGTCGGCGCCGCCGGCTCGGCGCTCTCCGGCCTCGGGGCGCATGGCACGATGTGGGTCGCGCTCGTCGTCGCCATCCCGCTCGTCGCCGCGCGCGCGCTGCCCGGCCCGGACCTGGCGATGATCGCGCTCTTCGTGCTGGCGAGCTTCGAGGCGGTCGCCGCGCTGCCGCTGGCGTTCCAGACGCTCGGCGAGACTTTGGCCGCCGCTCGCCGCATCTTCGAGATCGTTGATGCCGCGCCTTCGGTGACCGAGCCGGCGATCGCCGCCGCCGCGCCGGCGAGCTTCGACCTGCGGGTCGAGGGCCTGCGCATGCGTTACGCGCCCGACGCGCCCTGGGCACTCGACGGGGTCGACCTCGTCGTGCCGCAGGGCGGCTCGCTCGGCATCGTCGGCCCGAGCGGCTCCGGCAAGACCAGCCTGCTCAACGTGCTGCTGCGCTTCTGGGACTACCAGGAGGGGCGCGTCGAGATCGGCGGCGTGCCGCTGCGCGCGCTGAGCGGCGAGAGCGCCCGCGGCCTCTGCGCCGTGGTGGCGCAGCAGACCCACCTCTTCAACACCAGCGTACGCGCCAACCTGATGCTGGCGCGACCCGGCGCGAGCGAGACCGAGCTGCACGCCGCCCTGCGCGATGCCGCCCTGCTCGACGAGATCCTGGCCATGCCCGAAGGCCTCGACACGATCGTCGGCGAGACCGGCACGCGCCTCTCGGGAGGACAGGCGCGGCGGCTCGCCCTGGCGCGTGCCTTTCTAAAGGATGCGCCGCTGCTGATCCTCGACGAGCCGACCGAGGGGCTCGACGCCGCCTCCGAACACCTTGTCCTGCAAGCCATGGCGACGTTGATGCGCGGCAAGACGACGTTGCTGATCACCCACCATCGCCAGGCCTTGCGCCACGTCGACGCCGTCCTCGCGCTGAGCCACGGCCGCTGCTCGCCTCGGTCTTAACCACGCTGCGACCTTGCGATGGACCCTGGTTAACGAATCGTTAACGGTGGAGGCACGCCAGAGGGGGGACTCGCATGAAAAGCGCGCGCAGATGGCTCGGCCGGCTCGGGGTCGAGAGCCTCGTCGCCTATGGACTGTTGCTTGTGGGGCTGGTGAAGGCCTTCGCCGTCCTGCATCGCGTGTAACGGCGGCCTGCCGCGGCGAGCATGCCGACCACGAGCGCCGTGCGGCGCCCCGATCGGGTTGACAGGCGCCCGCGGCTTTCGCCATAAGCCCGGTTCCGCGCGAGCGCGGCGTGGGAGAGTGTCCCGAGCGGCAAAGGGGGCGGACTGTAAATCCGCTGGCTACGCCTTCGTAGGTTCGAGTCCTACCTCTCCCACCACCGTCTCTCTTGCAGACAATGCCCGGGTGATGCCGGAAAGTGCTATGGTGCGGTCACCCGAACGGAAGGCCGCGTGATGGACGACGAGAACCGACAGACCCGCGTCGCCGCCAACGAGAACGGCAACGTCCAGGCCCTGAAGCCGAGCGAGGCCGCGGCCGGAATGCCACTGCTGATCACGCGGGTGCAACGGGCCGAGCTGCGCGACCGCGGCTTCTCCGAGGACGACATCCGCGTGATGACGCCGCTCGACGCCCACCGGCACCTCGCCGCGGAGCGGGCCGCGACCGTTCCGCCGCCGCCAGCGTTTTGAGCCGTCCGTCCTTCGGCCTTGGCGTCGGTCAGAAACCATTCAGCCGCCGCATCGTAGAAGCTGGTGTGCGATTCGCACGCCCGGAGAGATGATATGTTCAAGAAGCTGATCGCGTCGGTGGTGCTCGTCGCCGCCATGTCCGGTGTGTCGGTCGCCGCCAAGGCCGACATGATGACCCGTCACATGCGCGAGCACATGATGCACCGCCGCATGATGATGCACCACCACCATATGATGATGCACCACGACCACATGATGATGCATCGCGACCACATGTAAGAGGCCGCTTTCGGCCGACGATGACGGCGTCCACATGAAAAGTGTGGACGCTTTTCAACGCCGAGAACCATCCGACGGCCTGCTAGGAACTTGGCGAAGCGGGCGAGAGAGATTGGGATGTCTGGGGGTTTGACGGCTCCGGCCGGCGCGACGCGGCCGGGCGATCCGAAGCTGGAGGCGGCGCTGCGCAAGGCCGTGCGGGGCGAGGTGCTGTTCGGCCGCGCCGACCGCGGGCGCTACGCCACCGACGCCTCGATCTACCAGGTCGAGCCGCTCGGCGTGGTGGTGCCCATGACCCGCGACGACCTCGCCGCGACGCTGGCCGTGGCGCGCGACTTCGATGTGCCGGTGCTGGGACGCGGCGGCGGCACCAGCCAGTGCGGGCAGACCGTCAACCGCGCCGTCGTGCTCGATTGTACCAAGCACCTGCGCAAGGTGCTGGAGATCGACACGGCCGCGCGGACGGCGCTCGTCGAACCCGGCCTCGTGCTCGGCCACCTCAATGCCGCGCTGAAGCCGCACAAGCTGTTCTTCCCGGTCGATCCCTCGACGCACCAGCGCTGCACCATCGGCGGCATGGCCGGCAACAATTCCTGCGGCGGCAAATCCATCCGCTACGGGCTGATGGCCGACAACGTGGAGGCCGTCGACGCGCTGCTGGCCGACGGATCGCGCCAGCGCTTCGGCCCGGCGGCCGAGACGCACGAGCCCGAAGGCCTGCTCGCCGCCCTGCGCGCGCTGGGCGAGCGCGAGGCGGCGGAGATCGCCGCGCGCTTTCCCAAGCAGCTGCGCCGCGTCGGCGGCTACAACATCGATTGTCTCACCCCCGACGCGAAGACGGCCGGTCGCGACAATCTCGCCCGCCTGCTGGTCGGCTCGGAGGGCACGCTGGCCCTTTCCGAGGCGCTGCTGCTGAAGCTCGCGCCGATCAAGCCGCGCAAGGTGGTCGGCATCTGCCAGTTCCCGACCTTCCGCGCGGCGATGGAGGCGACGCAGCACCTCGTCACGCTCGATCCCGAGGCCGTCGAGCTCGTCGACCGCACCATGATCGACCTCGGTCGCGGCATCCCGATCTACCGCGCCACGATCGACACGATGCTCATCGGCGAGCCCGAGGCGCTGCTGATGGTCGAGTTCCACGGCGACGACGACGCCTGGCTCGCCTCTCGCCTCGCCGCGCTGGACGAGGTGATGGGCGACATCGGCCATCCCCGCGCCGTGGTGCGGGTGGTGGACCTCAAGCAGCAGGCTGAGATCGCCGAGGTGCGCGAGGCCGGGCTCAACATCATGATGTCGGAGAAATCGGCCGGCAAACCGATCAGCTTCATTGAGGATTGCGCCGTCGACCTGCCCGACCTTGCCGAATACACCACGCGGCTCAACGCCGTCTTCGCGCGCCACGGCAGCCGCCCGACCTACTACGCCCACGCCTCCGTCGGCTGCCTCCACGTGCGCCCCGTGCTCAACATGAAGGACGCGACCGACGTGCGCGCCATGCGGGCGATCGCGGAAGAGTGCTTCGACCTCGTGCGCGAGTACAAGGGCAGCCACAGCGGCGAGCATGGCGATGGCATCGCCCGCTCCGAGTTCAACGAGTCGATGTTCGGCTCGCGCCTCGCCCGCGCCTTCGAGCAGGTGAAAGACCTGTTTGATCCCACCGGCCTGCTCAATCCCGGCCGCGTGGTGCGCCCGCCGCGCTTCGACGATCGGGGCCTGTTCCGCTACGGCCCCGATTACGCCGCCGCGCCGGTGACGCCGCGCATGGACTGGTCGGCTTGGCCCGGGCCGCAGGGCGGCCTGCTCGCCGCCGTGGAGATGTGCAACAACAACGGCACCTGCCGGAAATTCGACGCCGGCTCGATGTGCCCGTCCTACCGCGTCACGCGGGACGAAACGCACCTGACGCGGGGGCGCGCGAACACGCTGCGCCTCGCGCTGTCGGGCCAGCTCGGCCCCGACGCGCTCGCCGGCGACGACGTGGCGGCGGCGATGAAGCTCTGCGTCTCCTGCAAGGCGTGCCGGCGCGAGTGCCCGGTGGGCGTCGACATGGCCAAGATGAAGATCGAGGCCTCGGCCGCGCGAGCGGCGAAGAACGGCGTGGCGCTGCGCGAGCGCCTGGTCGCGGAGCTGCCACGCTACGCGCCGTGGGTCTCGCGTGTGGCGCCGCTCGCCAACCTGCGCAACCGCGTGCCGCTGCTGCGGCGGCTGGGCGAGCGCTTCCTCGGCATCGCCGCGGAACGCCCGCTGCCGGCGTTCCGCTCCGACCCGTTCCGCGACGCCGAGATCGGCCGGCCGACGGGCGCGGCGAGCGAGGTGATCCTCTTCAGCGACACCTTCAACCGCTTTTACGAGCCCGAAAACCTGCGCGCGGCCGTGCGCGTGCTGCGCAGGTTCGGCCTGACGCCGGTGATGCCGAAGGTCACGGGCCGACCGCTCTGCTGCGGCCGCACCTATCTCTCCGCCGGCCTGGTGGACCGCGCCCGCGAGGAGGCCCGACGCACGCTTGATGCGCTGGCCGGCGACGCGCCCGTGCTTGGGCTCGAGCCCTCCTGTCTGATGACGCTGCGCGACGAGTTCGGCTCGCTCCTGCCCGGTCCGGCCGCCGATCGCATGAAGGATCGCGCCCGTCTGCTCACGGAGTACCTGGCCGAGCACAAGATCGAAGCGCCGATGGCGCTGCCGGACAAGGTGCTGCACGTCCACGGCCACTGCCACCAGAAGAGCTTCGGCGCCTTTCCGGCCGCGCTGGCCGTGCTGCGCAAGATCGAGGGCGCCACGGTGAAGCCGATCGAGTCCTCGTGCTGCGGCATGGCCGGCGCCTTCGGCTACGGCGCCGAGACGCTGGAAGCCTCGAAGCAGATGGCCGAGTTGTCGCTCATGCCGGCGGTGCGCGCCGCGGGTGCGGACGACATCGTGGTGGCCGACGGCACCTCCTGCCGCCACCAGATCGCGGATCTGGGCGGCCGCGAGGCGCTGCACGCGGTGCGGGTGCTGGACCTGGCGATGAAGGGCTGATGCTCTCCTGCGTGGCGAGGCCGCAGGCGAGCGGGACAGGTCGCAATCTTCCCGGATGATCCCTTCTCCCTTTGTGGGAGAAGGCGGCGCGAAGCGCCGGATGAGGAGTCGGCTCACCTCACCCGGTTTTCGTTTCGCGTCGAGGCGAGTTGCCGGGAAGCTTGCCCGACCGCTCATCCGCCCTTCGGGCACCTTCTCCCGCAAGGGGAGAAGGGATTTCCCGGCGAGACGGCGGTCCTTCTCGTTGCTCCCGTTTCAGTCGGGGCCGCAGGGAAGGACACCGCGCCCGTTCTCCAGAGGAGCGTTCGGCAAGGGAGACGGCTACTCCGCCGAGGGCGCCGGCTCCGTCGTCTCGGCCACGTCGCCCTCGGGCGTCTCGCCGGCGGCTTCGCCGGCCTTCTTCTCGCTTTTCGCTTTGGTCTTCTCGGCGCGCTTGGCATCCTTGGCCTTCTGGCGCTCGCGACGCTCGAAATCGAAACTCGGCTTCCTGGCCATCCGTCTTGTCCGTTCGCTTGGAGGCGCGGACTGCTCCGCCCGAAAGGGCACGAGCGGTCCCGCCGCTGAAAGGTCGGCGATCCCGCCGCGTCGCAGGCTCTTAGAACCGGCCTCCGGCTTCGGTCAAATCGCGAGCGCCGCCATCTCGGTCTCGATCACCTTGGCCGCGATCTCGGGCGGCGACACCAGCGCCGGCTGCACCCAGCGGCCGTCGTCGAGCGCCGCGATCTGCTCGTCCACGCGGCCGATGACGAAGCGCGAGAACGGTCCAAGATGGACGTAGAAGGCGGTGAGCCGCATCGCCGAGGTGACGGCGGCGGGGTTGCGCAGCAGCGTGGCGATGAGAGTCAGCCAGACCTGGGCGCGCATGTCGCGCCGGTACAGCGTGACACGCGTCATCAGCTTCAGGAAGCGGCCGAACTCGCGGAACGTGCTGGTCAGCTGCACGCGGAGCGAACGCTTGGGCATGCGCAGGCTGCGGCTGACGTCGCGCACGCGCTCGAAATAGGCCTTTGGGGCGAAGATCGCCTCGAGGATGGTGCGGTAGTCGGCGTAGGCGTCGCGCCGCGCGCGCTTGGTCACGAAGTTGAGGCCGGCGGTGCACTGGTCGCCGCTGAACTCGCCGGTATCGGGCTCGAGCAACCGGCCCTCCTTCTCGAGACGCCGCGTCAGCTGCGTGTTGGGCAGCGCGTAGAGCAGCCCCACCATGGCGATGGGGATCGCCGCCTCCTCGATCAGCGCGACGATCGGCGCGGCCACACTCTGCTTCTCGGAATCAAAGCCGACGATGAAGCCGCCCATGACGAAGATACCGGCGTCGTAGATCTTGCGGATGCTCTCGGAGAGGTCGCGCCTGGTGTTCTGCTTCTTCTGCATTTTCACCAGCGTTTCGGGATCGGGGCTCTCGATCCCGATGAACACGGCGAAGAAGCTGGCGTCGCGCATCTGCGCCAGCAGCTCCTCGTCGTCCGCCAGGTTCACCGAGGCCTCGGTCGAGAATTCGAACGGGTAGCCGCGCTTCTCCTGCCAGGCCTTGAGGTGGGGCAGGAAGAGCTTCACCGCCTTCTTGTTGCCGATGAGGTTGTCGTCGACGAAGTCGACGTGGCCGCGGTAACCGAGGGCGTAGAGCGCATCGAGCTCGCCCAGGATCTGGTCGGTGGTCTTGGTGCGCGGCACCCGGCCGTAGAGCTCGATGATGTCGCAGAACTCGCAGGTGAACGGGCAGCCGCGCGAAAACTGCACGCCGACGTGGAGGTACTGGTCGAATTTCAGCAGGTCCCAGCGCGGCACTGGCGCGGCGGTGACGTCCGCCTTGAAGCGGACGCCCTCGTAGGTGCCGCTGCGCAGGCCGGCGCGCCAGTCCGCCACGAAGGCGTCGAGCAGGCCCTCGGCCTCGCCCAGCACCTTGAAGTCGGCCTTGGCGTAGGGTTCGGGCGTCGAGGTGATGCCGGGGCCGCCGACCACGACCGGCTTGCCATGACGCTGGATCAGCTCGATCAGCACCAGCGTGTCGGCCTCCTGAGGCATCATCCCGCCGGTCATCACCATGTCGGCCCACGCGATGTCGGCCTCGCTCAGCGCCTCGGTGTTGCGGTTGACGAGGCGGATGTCCCAATGCTGCGGGAGCATGGCGGCGACGGTGATGAGGCCGAGCGGGGCGCCGGGATATTTGGCGCCGACGATCTCGCAGGTCGCGCGGTAGTTCCAGAACGAGTTTGCGGCGAAACCGGGGAAGACGAGGAGGACGTTGCAGCGGTCCGTCTGGATGGAGCCAAGCGGATCGAAAGCGTCGAAGCGGGAGTTCGTCATGCCTGGAGCTGCCCCGCCGTGATTGGAGGTCGCGTCTCTAGCACGGAAGCGAAGAAAGCCTAAAAAAGATAAAGAGCTGGCCGACCGTTGATTACGGTCTTTTCAGATCGCCACCGCAGGTGGCACCAGCGAAGCGAACCGTGCGGCTGACCGTCGACGAGCCGGCGCCCGGGAAGCTCGAGCGCATGCGATGCACTCCGGCGCGCAGACGATGCCCTGCAGCCGATCGCAGCCAGCGACATCGACTGGTCCACCGGCGCCCGCCCGCAGCCCGGCAGCGACAACCTGTGTTTCCTCACCGTGACGCCGCCGGACGAGGTCGCCCGGCATCTCACCAAGCTGGGCGTCGCCATTGAGGAGGGGCCCACCACGAAGCAGGGCGCGCGGGCCGATCCGCTCGGTGTACGGCCGCGACCCAGACGGCAACCTCGTCGAGATCGCGTCCTATCCGGGCTGACGCGTCGCCTTGCGCCGCCCCGGCGCGGACCGATATGACAAAGGCCCTGCAAGCCGGTCGAATCCTTGAACCATCTCGACATCCCCAAGCCGCCCGGCGAGACCCGGGTCGTCGTCGCCATGTCCGGCGGCGTCGACTCGTCGGTGGTGGCCGCGCTGCTCAAGGCCGAGGGTTACGACGTCGTCGGCGTCACGTTGCGGCTCTACGACGACCGCGGTACCACGGCCCGCGCCGGCTCGTGCTGCGCCGGCCGCGACATCGGCGACGCGCGCGCCGTGGCGGCGCGGCTCGGCATCCCGCACTACGTGCTCGACTACGAGGAGCGCTTCCGCGAGCAGGTCATCGCGCCCTTTGCCGCCGCCTACGCCGCCGGCGAGACGCCGATCCCCTGCGCCTCGTGCAACGACAAGGTGAAGTTCACCGACCTGCTCGAGACCGCCCGCGACCTCGGCGCCGACGCGCTCGCCACCGGGCACTATTGCGCCACGCGGGCGCTGCCGGGCGGCGGCCGGGCGCTGCACCGCGCCACCGATGCCTCGCGCGACCAGAGCTATTTCCTGTTCGGCATCACGCCGGCGCAGCTGGCCTTCGTGCGCTTTCCGCTGGGCGACCTGCCCAAGACGCAGGTGCGCGCCCTCGCCCGCGCCCACGGGCTGGTGAATGCCGACAAGCCCGACAGCCAGGACATCTGCTTCGTGCCATCGGGCCGCTACGCCGACCTCGTCGCCAGGATGATGCCGGAGGCGGTGCGCTCCGGCGACATCGTCGACGAGGCCGGCCGCGTGCTCGGCCGCCACGAGGGCGTCACCGGCTACACCGTCGGCCAGCGCCGCGGCCTCGCGCTCGGCGGTCAGGAGGCGCCGCTCTATGTGCTGCGCCTCGATCCCCGGCGCGCGCAGGTGGTGGTGGGTCCGCGCGAGGCGCTCGCCACGGCACGGCTGGCCTTGCGCGACGTCAACTGGCTCGGCGGCGGCGAGCTGCCCGAGGCGCTGGAGTGTCACGTGCGCACCCGCTCCACGCGCGCGCCGGTGCCGGCGCGGGTGGTGCGCGAGGCGGGCGGCGTGGCGGTGATGTTCCCCGCGGCGGACACGGCGGTGTCGCCGGGCCAGGCCTGCGTGTTCTACGAAAGCGACGCGCCCGGAGCCCGCGTGCTCGGCGGCGGTACGGTCACCGCACGGCCGGCCCCGGTCGAGACGGCCCGCGAAGCGGTGCTGGCCTCGTGACACACGACAGCGCGAGCGCGCTCGACAACGCCGGGGTCGAGGCGGCCTACGCCCGCTGGGCGCCGGTCTACGACCTCACCTTCACGCTGGTCATGCGGGCGGGGCGTCGCGCCGCCGCCTTGGCGGCGGGTCGCCCCGGCGGGCACATCCTCGACGTCGGCGTCGGCACCGGCCTGGAGCTACCGATGATCGACCGACGCACGACCATCACCGGCGTGGACCTCTCCGCGCCGATGCTCGAGCGCGCCCGCGAGCGGGTGCGAGCGGACAAGCTCGCCAACGTCGTCGACCTCAGCGTCATGGACGCGATGCACCTCGACTTTCCCGACGATCACTTCGACGCCGTGCTGGCGCCCTACGTGCTCACCGTCGTGCCCGACCCGCACGCCAGCCTGACGGAATGGGCGCGGGTGACGAAGCCCGGCGGCGAGCTCGTGCTGGTCAACCACGTCGGCGCCGCGCGCGGCCCGGTAGCGGCGGTGGAGGCCTGGATGGGCCGGCGCGCCGAGAAGCTTGGATGGCACCCGCAGTTCCCGTGGGAGACCATCGGCGGCTGGATCGACCGCCGCCCCGACATGACGCTTGCCGAGCGCCGCACCCTGCCGCCGCTGGGGCTGTTCACGCTGACGCGGATCGCGAAGGCGGGGTAGGGCCCCATGGCGACTCACCCGCCCGCCGGCTATGTTCGCGGCATGGGTTGGCTCGCCTCCAGGACGGTGCTGCGCGGGGCCGACGTCGCCTTCTTCGACGTCAGCCACGAGGGTGCGACGCACCGCGTGCAGATCAAGCGCGTCGCCACGGCGCGCCGCTTCACGCTGCGCGTGCGCGCCGCCACCCGCGACGTGGTGCTGACGATGCCGGTGCGGGGTTCGCTCGCCCGCGCCAAAGTCTTCGTCGACCGCCATGCCGGCTGGATCGGGGTGCGGCTGGCACGCCTGCCCGAGGCGACGCCGTTCGGGCCGGGCGCCAGCGTGCCGGTGCGCGGCGTGCCGCACGCGATCGTGCACAGGCCGGGCGCGCGCGGCACGGTGTGGGTCGAGACCGGCGAGGATGGCTCGAAGCTCTGCGTCAGCGGCGAGGCGCCGTTCGTCGCCCGGCGCGTCCAGGACTGGCTGATCCGCCAGGCCCGCGCCGACCTTGCCGAGGCGGTCGCCCGCCATTCCGCCGCGCTTGGGATCACGCCGAAGCGCCTGACGCTGCGCGACACCACCAGCCGCTGGGGTTCGTGCTCGTCCGCCGGCGCGCTCAACTTCTCCTGGCGCCTCGTCATGGCGCCCCCGCACGTGCTCGACTACCTCGCCGCCCACGAGGTCGCGCACCTCCGCCACATGAACCATTCCGCCGCCTTCTGGGCTTTGGTGCAGGGGCTGTATCCGGAGCTGGCGTCGGCTGAGGCTTGGCTGAAGACCTACGGCACCGGGCTTATGCACTACGGAGCGCCTCGTGAGAGCGGGACCTCTCAGCCTTCCTCCCTGCCAAGCGCTTTCAGCCTATAGAGCGCGTCGAGCGCCTCGCGCGGGGTCACAGCGTCGAGATCGAGCGTGGCAAGGGCCTCGCGCAGCCTGTCGTGCTCAGGCTCAGGAGGCGCGCTGGTGCTGGCGGCGAAGAGCGGCAGGTCGGCGAGGCGGCGGGAGGCGCCGCGGTCGCTGGCCTCGAGTTCGGCGAGCAGCGCCTTGGCGCGGCGTACGGCGGCGGCGGGCAGGCCGGCGAGCTTGGCGACCTGGATGCCGTAGGAGCGGTCCGCGGCGCCCGGGACCACCTCGTGCAGGAAGACGACGTCGCCGTGCCAGTCGGCGACGCGGGTGGTGAGGTTCACGAGCCGGTCGAGCCGGCGCGAGAGCTGCGTCAGCTCGTGGAAATGGGTGGCGAAGATCGCGCGCGCGCGGTTCTTCTCGTGCAGGTGCTCCATGACCGCCCAGGCGATCGAGAGCCCGTCGAAGGTGGCGGTGCCGCGGCCGATCTCGTCCAGGATCACCAGCGAGCGTGGCGTGGCGCGGTTGAGGATCGCCGCCGTCTCGACCATCTCGACCATGAAGGTGGAGCGGCCGCGCGCAAGGTCGTCGGCGGCGCCGACGCGGGAAAACAGCCGGTCGACGATGCCGATCGTGGCGGCGGTCGCCGGCACGAAGGACCCGGCCTGGGCCAGCACGGCGATGAGCGCGTTCTGGCGCAGGAAGGTCGACTTGCCCGCCATGTTGGGGCCGGTGACGACGGCGATGGCGCCGCCGGCGATCGAGCCGGTGAGATCGCAGGCGTTGGCGACGAAAGGCTCGCCGGCGGCCTTCAGCGCCAGCTCGACCACCGGATGGCGGCCGCCGGCGATGCGGAAGGCGCCGCCCTCCTCGATGACCGGGCGGGTCCACTCGCCGGCCTCGGCCACCTCGGCGAGGCAGGCGGCGACGTCGATGGCGGCGAGCGCCGCGGCTGCGGCGTCGATGGCGGGGGCTGCAGCCATCACCTCCGCTGCGAGCTGATCGAACAGCGCGTTCTCGCGCGCGACGGCGCCCTCGGCGGCGCTGGCGATTCGCCCTTCAAGCTCGACCAGCTCTGCGGTGGAGAAGCGCATGGCGTCGACCATGCTCTGGCGGTGGTGGAACGTCGCCGAGAGCGGCGGCTGCAGGAAGGCCTCGCCGATCGCCGCCGGCACCTCGGCGAAATAGCCCAGCTGGTTGTTGTGCTTGATCTTGAGCCGCCTGGTACCGGCCAGCTCGCAATAGGTGCCCTGCAGGGCGGCGATGACCTCGCGGCTGCGGTCGCGCAGCGCGCGCAGGGCGTCGAGCTCGGGGTCGACGCCGGGGCGCACGAAGTTGCCGTCGCGGCGCTGCAGGGGCAGGGCGTCGTCGAGCAGGGTGGCGAGCCGCTCGACGAGGGCGGGATCGGGCGCGGCGGCGCGGTCGCGGGCCGCGCGCAGCTCGTCGGGCAACTGCGCCAGCGGGGTGGTACCCTCGCGCAAAAGCTCGGTGATGCGATGGGCCGCTTCCAGGCCGGCGCCGATCGCGGCGAGGTCGCGCGGTCCGGCGCGGCCCAGCGCCAGCCGCGCCAGCGCGCGCGACAGGTCCGGAGCCGCCTTGAGGATGGCGCGGGCGTCGGCGCGGGTGGCGCGGCTCTCGTGCAGGTAGGCGACGGCGTCAAGCCGCGCCTCGATCGCCGCCCGTTCGGTCAGCGGGCTCGACAGGCGGGCGCAGAGCAGGCGCGAGCCGGCGGGCGTGGCACAGCGGTCGATGGCTGCCAGGAGCGAGCCCTCGCGCGCGCCGGCCAGGGTGCGCGTCAGCTCCAGGTTGGCGCGGGTGGCGGCGTCGATCTCCATCGCCGGCGCACCGCGCACCGAGGCTGGCGGGTCGAGCTTGGGCCGGGCGCCGCATTGCGTGCGGTCGAGGTAGAAGACCACGGTCGCGGCGGCGGCGACCTCGGCCGGCGACAGCGGCCCGAGCCCGTCGAGCGTGGCGAGACCGTACCAGTCGAGCAGGCGGCGCTCGGCCGAGCCGGGCTCGCGGCCGATGCGAGTGACGGGCACGCGACCCTCGTCGAGCACCTTGGCGACTTCGGGCAGGGCGGCGAGCGTGTCGGCCACCACGATCTCGCGCGGATCGATGCGGGCGACCTCGCCGCCGAGCGCGGCGGACGCCGCTTCGGTGACGGCGAAGGCGCCCGTCGAGATGTCGACGGCGGCCAGCCCGTAGGCCCAGGCGCCCTCCGCGTTGCGGGCGCGGGCCAGCGCCACGAGCCAGTTAGCGGCGGCCGGCTCCAGCAGCCGCTCCTCGGTGATGGTGCCGGGCGTCACCAGCCGCACCACCGCGCGCGCCACCACCGACTTGGAGCCGCGCTTCCTGGCCTCGGCCGGATCCTCGGTCTGCTCGCAGATGGCCACCCGATGGCCGGCGGCAATGAGACGGTGGAGGTAATCCTCGTGGCGCTCCACGGGAACGCCGCACATCGGGATCTCGGCGCCCTCGTGCCGGCCGCGCTTGGTGAGCACGATGCCGAGCACCTTGGCGGTGATCGCTGCGTCCTCGAAGAACAGCTCGTAGAAATCACCCATGCGGTACCACAGCAGGGCGTCGGGGTGATCGGCCTTGATGGCGTGGTACTGCGCCATCATCGGCGAGGGCGCCGGCGGCTCGGGTGTGTAGGCCGCCTGCTCGCGGTCGGATCTGCGCATCGCCGGACTAGAAGAGACGGCGGCGGCGTGCGTCAATGGCGCCGAGAACGTGAGGCGCGGCGCAACACGAAGGCCTCAGCGCGCCGAAGCGGCCTTGGCGTCGTGGGCGATGTGCGGCGCGACGATGAAGGTGGCCGACCCGATCGAGCTGGGCGGGTGACTGATGTCCGTGGTGCTCGCCTGGGCGGCCGTCTCCTTCTGCAAGGCTCTGGGCGCGACGGCGCGGACGGCCACGTAGATCGTGACCATGGCGGCAAGGAAGAGAAGGGCGATGGTGCGCATGGGCGTCTCCCGCGATCAGCCGAAAGTGGAACAGGAAGCGGGTCTGTTCAACCCGTAGAAGATGCTGTTGTGCTGCGTCGCAGCATCAAAAACGACATGCGTTGCATGCAATTCGTGAGCTACCCGTTCATCTCGTTCTGTCGCATTGGCATCGCGTCGATGATCGTGAAGATCTGCTTGGGATCGACGGGAGCGCGCCAGACCTTCTTCACCGTGCCGTCCTTGCCGACGAGCACCACGGCGAAACCTCTGGTCTCGACGCCGAGCTTCTTACGCAGCGGACCGTCCGATCCGGCCTCCTGCAGCACCTGGATGTTGCGACTGCTCAGCTCCGGCCTGGTGCCGTCGAGCGCCTGGATCTGCTTGGCGACACGCGGGTCGTCGCGCGCGTCCGAGAGTACGATGACGGGACGTATCTTGCCTTTGGCGTCGTCGAGCGCGTCGGCGTGGGCGAGCGTCGGCTTCAGTGCGGACACGATGAGGGCGGCGGTCAGGAAAGGTCGCATGGTTAATCTCCTGTCTGCCGGAACATGGCGCGCTCTCGCGAAAAGCCAGCCTCGATTTGCAGCCGTTCCGCCGCCGCGCTAACCCGCCAGCCATGCAGACCATCGAAGCGGCGCCTGGTGTCACGCTCTTCACCCTGACCGAACCGGTGCCGGACGGCGTCGCCGACTGCGACGAGCCGATCCTGTTGATCCACGGCTTCGCCTCGAGCCATGCCGTCAACTGGGTGTTGCCGCTATGGGTGAAGACGCTCACCGCCGCCGGCCGCCGCACGATCCTCTACGACGTGCGCGGCCACGGACGCAGCACCAAGCTCTACGACGCGCGCGACTACACCATCGACGTGCTCGCAGAAGAAGCTTTGATTGTGATGGACCGGCTCAAGCTCGGCCGCGTCGACGTCATGGGCTACTCCATGGGCGCGCGCATCGGCGCCTTCCTCCAGCGCCGCGCGCCGGAGCGGCTGCGCTCCCTCGTCCTGGGTGGCTTGGGCTACAGCCTGGTCGAGGGCGGCACCCTCCCCACCAGCATCGCCGACGCGATGGACGCCCCTGCTCTCGAGAGCCTCACCGATCCACACCAGCGACTGTTCCGCGCCTTCGCCGACGCCACCCGCAGCGACCGGCGCGCGCTGGCCGCCTGTATCCGCGGCGCGCGACAGATGATGCCCCTCGACGAGGTCACGCAAATCGCTTGCCCCGTCCTCGTCGCGGTGGGAAGCCACGACGACATCGCGGGCGATCCCGAGGCGCTGGCCGAGCTGATCCCCCGGGCGCGCGTGCTGCACATCGAGGGCCGCGACCACAATCGCGCGGTCGGCGACAAGACCTACAAGGAGGCCGTGCTCGCCTTTCTCGATGAACGGGAATGAAATGCCTATATGCTTGCCTATGCGGAGAACGCCTCTGCGGGCTCCTCGGTGAAGGTAGTGTAACTGGAATGTGTGCATGAGCGGCAAGCCCGAAGGCGGCGCCAAAATCGTCCCGTTCCGCGGCGAGGACGATCCGGCCTTCGCCCGCATGCTCGTGGAGGCGGGAGAGATCATCCGTCGCGAGCCGGAGGTCGCCGGCTTCATCTACTCGACCGTGCTGAACCACGCCTCGCTGGAGAGCGTGATCATTCATCGCGTCGCCGCGCGGCTGTCGCATCAGGACGTGCCGAGCGACCTGATACGCCAGGCCTTCGCCGACATGGTGGCGGCCGATCCGGCCTTCTCCGAGGCCTTCCACGCAGACCTGCTCGCCGTGGTGGACCGCGATCCGGCGTGCACGCGGCTGATCGAGCCGATCCTCTACTTCAAGGGTTTCCACGCGATACAGGCGCATCGCCTGGCCCACGCGCTGTGGAAGGCCGGGCGACACGATTTCGCCTTCTACCTGCAGAGCCGCTCGTCTGCGGTGTTCCAAACCGATATTCATCCCGCGGCGCGTATCGGAAAGGGCGTCTTCCTCGATCATGCCACCGGTCTCGTCGTCGGCTCGACGGCGTTGGTCGAGGACAATGTCTCGATGCTGCAGGACGTGACGCTCGGTGGCACCGGCAAGGATATCGGCGACCGCCATCCCAAAGTGCGCCACGGCGTGCTGATCGGCGCCGGCGCCAAGATCCTCGGCAATATCGAGATCGGTCATTGCGCCCGCATCGCCGCCGGATCGGTGGTGCTGCACCCCGTGCCGCACCACAAGACCGTAGCGGGCGTGCCGGCCCGCATCGTCGGCGAGGCCGGCTGCGCCGAGCCGGCGCGCACGATGGACCAGATCCTCGCCGCCAAGCCGGCGCTCGAGGTCTTCGAGGGCCGCACCGTGATCGAGCCGCGACGCTAGGGCAACGTCCACTGTCGTGGACTGGCTCCAACAAAGAAAACGTAGCGCGGACGAGCACACGAGCATCGCAAAGCGACCCTTGAAATCGTCCCATGCTTCAGAGCGCGAACATCAGGCGCCGCCGCGGTCGCGCTCCAACGGCACCGTCGGCCGCGTGCGCGTGCCGACCACCGTGTACATCGGCATGCGGCGACCTTTCAGAAGCTGCGAGTGGTAGGTCACCACCGTCTTCTCGAAACCGAGCACGCCGAGGTATTCCACCACCAGCCGCGGCGGCAGGTTCCACCAGGTTTCCCAGGGCAGCCCCCGGGCGAAGCGCGGCTTGAATTGCTGGGCGCGGCCAAGCAGCAGGCTGGTCCATCGCGACAGGGGGTGCGCGCCGGGCAGGATGTCGGCGACAACAACGGTCTGCGTCGTGAGCCGCAGGGCGTTATGCAAGGCCAGGAAAGGGTCGCGCAGGTGCAGCAGGATGCTGCCGAAGACGCTGACGTCCACCGGGCCGAGCGCCTCGTCCATCGCATAGACGGTGCCATGCGCCATTCGCGCCGATGATGCGAAAGCCTGGTGGCACCGCCAATAGCCGGCGTTGATCGCGCCGATGTGGTGCTTGCGGACACGGGCGTGCTCGGCGGCGTCGAGGCTTGACAGCGGCACGATGTCCCAGCCCTGCTCTGGCGACAAGTCGTAGGAAATCACGCGAGCCCCGGCGCGCTCCATGTGGAAGGTCAGAAAACCGGTCGCGGCGCCGACGTCGAGCACGGTGCGCCCGGCGAAGTCGACATGGCCGAGATAGGCCTCGATCCCGGAGGCGAGATCCCATTCTCCGTCGACACGACCGTGCCCAGGAATGTCGGTGGAATGATAGAAGTAGCATTGTTCGATCGGCGCCGGCTCGACAGGCGCCGAAGCAAAGATCACGTCGATCATGCTCTCAATTCGCCACAAGGCCGCCGGCGGTCGTTAAGGGAAACGCTGTTGTTTCTTAACGTTGTGTTAACCATGGTAAGCTTTCGTGCAATGATCGGAACGCTAAGGGGAACTGAGCAGTGGGAGATGTGCTGGAGCAAGCATTCCGCATCCCGCACGTGGACGCCATCGCAGTGCATCGCGTCGTCACCTCGGTCGCCGGCATGCTTGGCTTCAACGACCTCTACAGCTGCTGCGCCAACCTGCTCCCAGTTCAACCGGACGACAGTACCGGCTTTGCCGCAGCAGCGGCCGCAATTGCGGTGGCTAAGGCGGCGGCGAGCCTGCGCGTCATCGCGATGATCAAAGAGCGTGCCAGCCACGTGCGCGTCGCCTGATCAGGAGCGCCCTCTGCGGGCGCGCCCTCAAGCGCGCCAGCGCTTCGCGGTCTCGACCAGGTAGTCGCGGAAGACCTGCACGCGGGCAACGTTCTTCATCTCCTCGGCATAGACGAAGAACACCTCGAGCTCTGGCGTGACCGTCTGCGGCATCAGCACCTTGAGCTGGCTGTCGGGATCGACGAGGTAGTCCGGCAGCGTGGCAATGCCCAACCCGTCGACCACGGCACGATAGAGCGCCGGAATGTTGTTGACGGCGAAGGCGGCCGGACGCGGGTTCTTGGCGCCGCGCTCGAGGTGGAGATGAGCGTTGAGGTTGTCGATCAGGAAACTATTGCCGGCGAAGGAGAGGCTCAGCAGCCGGTGCTGGTCGAGCTCGTCGAGCGTGTTGGGCTCGCCGTGCTCCTTCACGTAGGTCGGCGAGGCGTAGAGATGATAGGAGATCGAGAACAGCCGGCGGCGGATCAGGTCGGGCTGCGCCGGCTCGCGCAGGCGGATGGCGATATCGGCCTCGCGCATGCCGAGGTCGAGGTCGTCGTCGGTCAGCAGGAGCTTCACCTTGACGTCGGGATAGGCGTCGAGGAAGCCCTTGAGGCGCGGCGTCAGCCAGCCCGTGCCAAAGCCGAGGTTGGTGGTGATGCGCAGGTCGCCCTTCGGCCGCTCGCGGCTGTCGGTCAGGCGCGAGCGTGTGGCATCGAGCTTGGCGATGACGTCCTGCACGGTGCGGAACAGGTCCTCGCCCTGTTCCGTCAGCATCAGGCCGCGGGCGTGGCGATGGAACAGCGGCGTCTGCAGGTCGCGCTCCAGCGCGCTGACTTGGCGACTGACCGCCGATTGGCTAAGGTTCAGCGCGTCCCCGGCGTGGGTGAACGATCCGGCTTCGGCCGCGGCGTGGAAGATGCGCAGCTTGTCCCAGTCCACCGTCGCCTCCTTCATCCATGATCGTCCGGCGCATACGACGCACTCTATGTCCGTCGATAGCGCACCGCTGCGTACATGTCTTGGCTAAGCGCGGAAAAACCGGTGTTTCGGGTCCCTACGACCGTAAGGCGCGGACTTGTCTAGCGTCGCTAAGACGGTTTCAACGGCGTCACGAGGATTGTTCTCGACTTGCGCGATCGGCGCAAAGTCTCGCGCTCTTCTGTTTCGACAGCTTGCCCGAGGAGCGATCGAGGCCCGTTGGGCGCCAAGGCTTCGGCGACGTAGCCATGACGGACAGGAAGGGCTAGACAGGCAAGCGTCGTGATCCGCAAGTCTGCGCTAGCCTCTCCAGAAGCCTCGCGCCTGTACGATCCGGCGAAGGATGCCGCGCGGCTTCTCGGCTGGTTCGGCTTGGCCGTCTTGATGATCGGCGCTCCGCTCGTCGGTGTGCTGTCGCGCCGGGCGCTCCTGGTGCTGCTGCCCGTCGGTATCGCGATCCTCGTGGCGGGCTACGGTCTCTCGGTCTCTCGCATCGGCCTACGGGCGTTGCGGGATGCCTTCACCACGCCGATCGGTCTCGTCGGCCTCTTCCTCGGCGGCTGGATGGCGCTGTCGATCGCCTGGACGCCGTTCCCGGAGCTGGCGCTGCCGCGCCTCGCCGCCACCGCGGCGACGGTGCTTGCGGCGGTGGTCATCATCGCCCACTTGCCCGAACGCCGCGCGCGCCCCTACCTCTATCTCCTGCCGTCCGGCGTTGCGCTGACGGCGCTCGCGACGATGGCGCTGGCGCTGCTCGGCCCGGCCTCCTTTCGTGGCGGCACCGAGTTCGACCCCTCGCTGCTCGAGCGCTCGGTCCTGACCCTCGCGGTGCTGCTCTGGCCCGGAGTCGGCGCGCTCGCCGCTTTCGCTCGCTGGCGCCTTGCCGCCGTTCTCGCGGTGCTGGTCGCCGCCAGCCTGGCCGCGGCGGACGCGCGTCTGGCCATGGCCGTCTTCGCCGCCGCGGCCTTTGCGTTCGCGGCCGCTGTCGGCGCGCCGCGACGTCTCGGCAAGAGCGTCGCCGTGGTCTTCGCCGGTCTCTTCATCTTCGCTCCCTTGCTGCCCTTCGCGCTGGCGCCGCTGTCGCGTGCCGTAACGCCGGTCGGCGCCAGCACCGTGGCGGCGATGAGCGATTGGCGGGATGTCGTCGCCGCCGATCTGCCGCGGCTCCTTACCGGCCACGGGCTCGACGAGGCTCGGCTTGCTGCTAGCCTGGGTTACCTGCCGCCCCATGCCCCGCGTACGATCCTCTTCGAGGTTTGGTACGATTTCGGCCTACTAGGGGCCTTGGCGCTCGCAATGCTATTAGCGTTCGGGCTGCGTGCGGCGGGAGAGGCCGCTCCCCACGTTGCGCCGCCGCTTCTCGGTGGTCTCGTCGCGACGCTGACGATCGCGGTCTTCGGCATCGCCACAGCCGAGCTGTGGTTCGTCACCCTGGTGAGCCTCCAGGCCATCGCCTTCGGACTGCTTGCGCGCTCCAGCCGCAACAGCCGGCCGATCGCCGTGCCATCCGAAAGCAGGCCTTTGTCGGCCGATGCCGGCGTGCCTTCCGGCACCTGATCTCCGCCGTTTAAACCTCTTGCCGCGGAATGGAATCCGAGCCTAACATCAAGCTATGGTCGAGACGCTCATCACGATCCGCAATGCGCGAGAGGAGGATGCCCGGGGCATCGCCGAAGTGCATGACGCGGCATGGCGAGACGCCTATCGCGGCATCATCCCCGGTCGCGAACTCGAGAAGATGATCGCGCGGCGCGGGCCGGCGTGGTGGTATTCGGCGATCGTGCGGAAATCGCGCCTCGTCGTGCTCGACTTCGACGAGACGATCAGCGGCTATGCGAGCTACGGTCGCAACCGCGTGCCTTCGATGCCGTACGGGGCCGAGATCTTCGAGCTTTACATCGCGCCCGAGTTCCAGGGCCTCGGCTTCGGACGTCGCCTGTTCGACGTCGCCCGTGGCGATCTGCAGGACCATGGCTACAAGTCGCTGATCGTGTGGGCCTTGGCCGACAACGAGCGCGCCCTCGCCTTCTACAGGCGGCTCGGCGGCCGTTTCGTACGCGAGGCGCAGGAGCGCTTCGGTTCCGAGATGCGCGCGCGGGTGGCTTTCGCGTTCGAGTAGGGCCTTCTTGCCGTACCACGCCGGCGATCTTATTGATCCCTTGGCCCGGATCCGAGCATATGCTGTTCGACACGTTACAACTGTCCAAAGACCTACAGGAAAGTTTCTCGCCCCAGCAGGCTGAGACACTCGCCCGCGTCTTAGCCTCTGCCGGTGACGACCAGCTCGCCACGAAGGCTGATATTGCCGCATTCAATGCCGGCATGACGGTTCTGAAAAGCGACGTGGCTGTCTTGAAAAGCGACGTGGCGATCTTGAAGAGCGACGTGGCTGTCTTGAAAAGCGACGTGGCGATCTTGAAGAGCGACGTGACTGTCTTGAAGAGCGACGTGGCTGTCCTGAAGAGCGACGTGGCTGTCTTGAAGAGCGACGTGGCTGTCCTGAAGAGCGATGTGGCAACATTGAAGATTGAGCTTGCAGCCTTGAAGACCGACTTCAAAGCGCTCAAAGCCGAGATCTCAGCCGAAATCGCTTCGTTGGAAGTCCGGCTTGTCAAAGAAATCAGCCTGCTACGTGCGGATACCATCCGCTGGATCGTGACGGCTATAGGCTTCAACTTTCTCGCGACGGCAGGGCTGATTATCGGGCTCGTCAAGGTCTTCGGAAAATAGCGAAGCGCGGCTTTGCCAAAGCTGCGCCAAAGCAAAACGACGTTCGTCAACTTCCCTCGTCCCTGAGCCTCTGCTAGGCAGCGCGCCTCGCTCGCTGCGGCGCGCGTCCCATCCATCGAGCGCGGGCCGCCTGCGCCGCGCGGAGCCAGCCATGCAGATCGAGAAGCTTGTCATCGGCAAGAACCCACCCGAAGACATCAACGTCATCATCGAGGTGCCGATCGGGGGCGAGCCGATCAAGTACGAGATGGACAAGGAGTCCGGCGCCCTGGTGGTCGACCGCTTCCTCTACACTTCGATGCGCTATCCCGGGAATTACGGCTTCATTCCGCATACCCTGTCCGAGGACGGCGATCCCTGCGACGTTGTCGTCTGCAACACCCGCGCGATCGTGCCCGGCGCGGTGATCTCGTGCCGCCCCGTCGGCGTGCTGTTGATGCAAGACGAGGCCGGCGGCGACGAGAAGATCATCGCCGTGCCGACCAACAAGCTGACGCGGCGTTACGAGAAGGTCCACAACTACACCGACCTGCCGAGCATCACCATCGAGCAGGTCGAGCACTTCTTCGCGCACTACAAGGATCTCGAGAAGACGAAGTGGGTGAAGATCACCGGCTGGGGCGACGCCGAAAAGGCAAAGAGCCTGATCTCCGAGGCGATCGAACGCGCCAAGGCTGCCAAGGGCTGACGCCTCCCGGTCGCCTTCGTTAGGCCACGGGGCTGCGCGACGGGTGACTCGTGCTCCTTCTCAAGCAGGCTCTTCCTTGATCCTCTACAGGCTCCTGCTCGCCGCTTGCGAGGCCTGCCTCTACGTCTCCGTGGCCGGCCTCATCCTGGTCGGATGTGGTTTCGTCGCCCTGATCGCGATCCGGCTGTATGACGTGCTTGGGCCGCCGCATTGGCGCAACCATCTGCCGCGCGCTTTCGTGCGCGAGGCAGACATGCCGCCGGTCCTGGTGCAGATCCCCGTCTACAACGAGCATGAGGTGGCAATCGGCGCAATGCGGGCCGCAGCGGCGCTCGACTGGCCGCGCGACCGGCTACGCATCCAAATTCTCGATGATTCGACCGACGAGAGCGTGGATATGATCGCGTACGCCGCCGCCACGCTCGAGAGCGAGGGTGTGCAGGTCGAACATCGCCACCGCACCGAACGCGCCGGCTTCAAGGCCGGAGCGCTGGCGGAAGGCCTTGCGGCCACGCGGGAACCGCTGATCGCGATGCTCGACGTCGATTTTCGGCCGCCGTCGCACTGGCTACGTGACGTCGTGCCGGTGCTGCTGGCCGATCCCGATGCCGGTTTCCTGCAATCGCGCTGCGAATTCTCGAATTACAGGACCAACCTGCTGACCCGCATCCAAGGTATGATGCTCGATGCTCATTTCATGGTGGAGCAGGCCGGGCGCTATCGCGGCGGCTGGATGTTCCAGTTCAACGGCACCGGCGGTATCTGGCGGCGACAGGCGATCTACGAGGCGGGCGGCTGGTCGTCCGACTCTCTTGTCGAGGACCTCGACCTGACCATTCGCGTGGCGCTCGCCGGCTGGCACGGCCTCTTTGTCGCCGAGCCAGCGATCCCGGGCCTCGTGCCGGAGCGCGTCTCGCACTGGCGTGTTCAGCAGCGCCGCTGGTCGACCGGCTTCGTCGAGGTCGCGCGTAAGCTGCTTTTCACGATCTGGCGGGCACCCTGGAGCGTCGGCTTCAAGCTCTCGGCCTGCTTCCTTATCTTCGTGCAGCTGTTCTATCCCTGCGCCGCCATCGCCATCGTGTCGCTCTTCGCCTGCGTGATCCTGCGTGGCGGTCACGGCGGCCCTTACGTCGGCATCTCGGTCGTGGTCTGGAGCCTCGTCCTCGTCGTCGCGCTTGGCATGACTTTCATGCCCTACGTCACGCTGCGCCGCGGGCCGGTGTGGCGCTATTTTGCGACGGTGCTGATGCTGCCGCCGGCGATGATCTTCATCAGCCTCAGCAATGCCCCTTCGATCCTCTCAACCTTGTTCGGCCGTCGCGAAAGCTTCAAGCGGACGCCTAAGTCGGAAAAAGCCCGTCATGAATCACCCGTGCGCGATTAAGCGGGTCAGGCCGGCGGCAGGCGCTGGCACACCATCGTGAGCGCCACGGCGCAGGCGTTAGATACGTTGAGGCTCTTGATGGCACCGGGCATGTCGAGCCGGGCCACGACGTCGCAACCGTCCCGCGTGAGGCGACGCAGGCCCTTGTCCTCGGCGCCGAGGACCAGCGCTACCGGACGACGCAGCGGTGCCGCCTCGAAGCTGGTTTCGCCGTCGCTGTCGAGCCCGATGCGCCAATAGCCCATCTGCTCGAGTTCCTCGAGCGCGCGGGCGAGATTGACAACTTCCGCAACAGCCACGTGGTCTAAACCTCCCGAAGCCGCCTTGGCGAGCACGCCGGACAGTTCGGGCGAGTGCCGCGCCGTGGTCACGACCGCATCTACGGCGAAGGCCGCCGCGGTGCGCACGATGGCGCCGACGTTGTGGGGATCGGTAATCTGATCGAGCACCAGCACGATGCCGCTCCGATCGACGATGTCGCCGAGGTCGATGAGCTCGATGGGGCCGGCCAGGAGCAACACACCCTGATGCACGGCGGCGGACGGAAGGCGTCGTGCGATTTCCTCGGTCGTCGCGATCGTCGCCGTGAGGCCGGCAGCTGCGATCTCGGAGGCGAGCCGCCCCGCGGCGGCCGTCGTGGCGTGGATCGCGTGCAGCCTGCGGTGACGGCCCGTCAGCGCTGCCAGCACCGCGTGAAAGCCGTAGATTTCAACCGTCTCGCCGCGTGCAGACCTCCGTTCCCGCGCCGAGTCATACGGCGGTCGGGCGTTGATTTGCGCGGACGGATGCTTGTTCCTGCGAGCCATGCCGCGCGTTAGCACGGCTGCCGGCGAGCCGTCGCTAGTTCTTCTTGTCGTTCATCGGCTGCGTCGTCGGGACGTTCGGCGTGGCGGCAGAGGTCGAATTGGTAGCGGGATCGGCGGCCTCGGGGTAGGGCGAGACGCCGAGCGCCTCGAGAGCCACCGTCGCGCTCGCCTTTGGTGCGAACGCCTCGCGGAGCTGGTCGGCGACGAAGGACTGCGCCATCGCCGACTTCTCGACCACGCCGCTCATGCCAAAGAAATCGTGGGTGACGCCGGGATAGTCGCGCATCTGAACCGGCACGGTTGCGCGTTTCAGCTTGCCGCCCAGGCGTTCACCGTCCGAGCGCAGAGGATCGATCTCGGCGGTCACGATGGTCGTCCGCGGCAGGCCGGCGACATCGGCCTTGCCGACAAGGTCGATGCGCGGATCGTCCCTGTCGTCCGGAGTGGCGAAGTAGAGGCCGAGCGCCCATTCCACGGCCTTCTTGTTCCACGGCCTCGCGGCGGAATCCTCCAGCCAGGAGTTTGTCTTGAGATCGGTGCCGGCGGCTGGCGCGATCAGGATGAGCGCTGACGGCTTCGGCAAAGCGGCTTTGCGGGCGGCGATCGCGGTATCGGCGGCCAGGAGGGCGCCGCCGCCCTCGCCAGCCAGGGCGACGCGCGAAGAGTCTGCGCCGAAGCTGGCGGCGTTCTCCAGGACCCACTTGTAGGCGGCCAAGCTATCGTCCTGCGCCGCGGGAAACTTGTGCTCCGGCGCGAGCCGGTACTCCGGCGTCACGACGATGGCGCCGGAAGGTTCGGCGATGGCACGGGCGGAAGCTTCGGAGCCTGCGGTGTTGTCCAGCACGAAGCCGCCGCCGTGATAGAACACCACGACGGGAAGCGGCTTGTCATCGCCTGCGCGCGCGGGAGTGTAGACCTTGATCGCCAGGGGGTCGCCCGCGGGTCCCGTGAAGGTGAGAGACTTGACGGACACGCTTGCGGGCACGAGAGCCACGTGGCTGTCCTTCGCCAAGTCCTGAGCGGCCTCGATCGGCGAGGGCTGACGCCGGGCATCCGCGGCCGACAGCGTTTCGAGCGGCTTGGGATGCATTTCCCGCCATCGATCGAGCACGTGCTTCATGTCGATGTCGACGCCAGCGGCCGGGTCGCCCAAGAAGGTTTCGACAATCTGGTCGAAACGATCCTTCCAGGTCGCTTTGGCGCCGGCGTATGCCGCGCTCGGTGCGGTGAGGGTCGATACGACGATGGCGGCGAGAAGGACGCGTGGCATAGGCATGCAAACACTCTGACGCGGGCATTTCGCTGCTCTCAACGTGCAGGCCAGCGCGGTGGTTCTGTCAAGCACTCACGCGAAGCGCGGCTGCGGCGTCATCGGGCGCAGGGCGCGTGCGGACTCCCCGGCGAGCCAACGACCGAGAAAAGAGGAGAGCCAGCGCGCCACCATAGCATCGTGCTGGTACCAGTCGCGGAAATGGTGCTCGCGCGAGAAGGCGCCCGGCATGGCCATGCGCTCGCTGCCGGCGGTGGTCCACCTGCACATCATCTGATAGGTCACCTCCGGGTGAAACTGCAAGCCGTACGCGCCGCGGCCGTAGCGGAACGCCTGTGCCGCGAAGTCGTCGCCCTCGGCCAGCAACGTCGCGCCGGCCGGCAGGTCGAAGCCTTCGCGGTGCCATTGGTAGACTTTGGTCGGGAAGTTCTCTGGCCAGGCCCGAAGACCGTGCGCCGTGGCGCGGATGGGGTAGAACCCCACTTCGACCCGTCCTTGCGGGTGCGGCGCGACCCGTTGGCCAAGGTGTTGCGCCAACATCTGCGCGCCGAGGCAGATGCCGAGGTACGGCTTTCCGGCACGCAGCGGCACGCCGATCCAGCCGATCTCTTGGCGGATCCAGGCTTCGTCGTCGTTGCAGCTCATCGGACCGCCGAAGACGATCGCGCCGTCGTGCGCGTCCATCGTGCGCGGCAGAAGATCGCCGAACCGGGGTCGACGTATGTCAAGGCTGTATCCGGCTTCACGTAGAAGTCGGCCGACGCGGCCGGGGCTGGAGTGCTCCTGATGCAGCACTACGAGGATGCGGCGCGTCGGCGCCTTTACAGTCCAGCCCTCGGCGGCAGCGCCGCAATCTTGATGGCTGACAAGTGCGTCCTCGAGCAAAACTCTATCCCTTCCCGCGCCAATCCGCCTTCACACCATTTGGTGAGATGGATGGTTAAAGCGGCGTTAATCGCGCGTAATTCGAGCAAGGATCGGGCCGCACCTCAACCTTCGGTGGTCTCCACGACGAGGATCGTAGTGCTAGACTAGGCTTCAGCGTGCGGTGCACGCTGTCTCCGCCGCGTCCATCGATCGATGCGCGGCGGCTCATAACTTCCCAGGATCGAGCGACCCCCTATCCGGCGCTTCGCGTCACTTCTCCCACAAGGGGGAAGGAGATTCCCGCCCGCGTCAGGCCAGCACCTTGGCGTACAGCTCCGTGAGCTTCGCCCAGGCGCGCTCGGCGGCGTCCGCGTCGTAGGTGGCGCTGCCGGCGACGCACCAGCCGTGGTTGGCGCCCTCGTAGACCACCACCTCGGCCGGCAGCTGCGCCTTGGCGAAATCATCGCGCAACACCGTCTTGGCTGCGGGGTCCTTCTTGTCGTCGTTGGCGGCGACGGCGCAGTAGAAGGACGCTTTCATCTTCGGGATCAGCAGGTTGGGGCTCGACGGCTTGTCCGTGACCAGGCCGCCGCCGTGGAAGGTGGCGGCGGCGCCGATGCGGTCGGCGCGGGCGGCGGCGGTGCGGAAGGCGAGCGGGCCGCCCATGCAATAGCCCTGCACGCCGGCCTTCCTGCCCGTGTCCGTCTGCGGCTGCGCGTCGAGGAAGGCGACGAACGCCTTGGCATCGCTGGCGCCGCCCTCCGGTGTCAGCGCGGCGGCGAGCGGCATCACCTTGGCGCGGTCCTCGGGCTTGGTGAAATCGAAGGCGCCGTCGACGATCGGCGCGCGTCGCACGCGGTAGAACGGATTGGGCACCAGCACGACGTAGCCCTGCGCGGCGAGGCGGCGACCCATCTGCCGGAACACCGGCCGCAGGCCGAGGATGTCGGTCCAGATCAGCACCGCCGGGTGCTTGCCGGCGGCCGAGGGGCGGAACAGCGCGGCGTCCGCCGTGCCGTCGGGCGTCTTGATGTCGACGTCGGTCTCGACCACGTCGGCGGTCGCTGCGGCCGCGCCGGTGGCGAGCACCAGCGCGGCGGTGCCCGACGTCAGCGCGAAGTCGCGCCTCGACAGGCCGGGGTCATGGGCGATGCCCTGGTGGATGTCGTCGTCGCACATGGTGGCTTCTCCTGATCAATCGACATCTGAACGGAAGCGACGTCCGGCACGCAAGCGCGCATCCCGCCAAACAAGCCGCGGCACCCCGCGTCCGTCTTTCCGGGGCGCCGAAGGCGAGCCCGGAATCCATGACAACGCGGTCGAAAGAGAGGCGGAACGATGCCGCTCGATCCGGCACGCGCGGTGTCATGGGTCCCGTTGTCATGGGTCCCGGGCTCTCGCTTCGCTCGCCCCCGGGAAGACGACGCCACGTGGACGGCTCCACCTTGCCGGGACCAGCTCGCAAGGAAAGAGTCAGGCAGGACGATCCCTTCTCCCCTTGCGGGAGAAGGTGGCGCGAAGCGCCGGATGAGGGGTCGGGCGATCTTGGAAAATTGGGAGCGGCGGCAGGTAGGACCGGCGAGGTTGCCCGACCCCTCATCCGCCCTTCGGGCACCTTCTCCCGCAAGGGGAGAAGGGGGCTTCGGGACGTAGAAATCTGGAAGCGCAATGGAAAGGAAGACGGATGCGAGGCAACCAAGGAGTCGCGGGCCTCAATGAATCAAGTAGGATAAGCAACGTTTCACATCATGCTCCTGGATTGATCGCTTCGCTCGCAATGGCGTCCTCTGCCCCTCGCCCTCAATGCGCCTCGTCCCAGTTCCGCGCTGCCTTGGCATCCACCTGCAGCGGCACACTCAGCTCCACCGCCGGATGCGGCGCGTCGATCATCACGCCGCGCACCACCGAGATCGTCTTCTCCACCTCCGCCTCCGGTACCTCGAACACCAATTCGTCGTGCACCTGCAGCAGCATCTGCGCGCTCAGCCGTGCCCGCTCCAATGCCGCGTCCATGCGGATCATGGCGCGGCGGATGATGTCGGCGGCGGTGCCCTGGATCGGCGCGTTGATGGCGGCGCGCTCGTTGAAGGCGCGCTCGCTGGGATTGCCGACGGTGATGCGCGGGTAGTGGCAGCGCCGGCCGAACAGCGTCTCGACGTAGCCCTTGGTGCGGCAGGTCGCCTTGGTCGCATCCATGTAGGCGCGGATGCCGGGGAAGCGCTCGAAATAGGTCTTGATGTAGGCGCCGGCCTCCGAGCGCTCGATGCCGAGCTGGTTGCCGAGCCCGAAGGCCGAGATGCCGTAGATGATGCCAAAGTTGATGGCCTTGGCGCGGCGGCGGATCTCGCTCGTCATCGAGGCCATCGGCACGCCGAACATCTCCGAGGCGGTCATCGCGTGGATGTCGTGCCCCAAAGCGAAGGCCTCCTTCAGCTGCGGGATGTCGGCGATGTGGGCGAGCAGCCTCAACTCGATCTGCGAATAGTCCGCCGACATCAGCACGTGGCCGGGCCGGGGCACGAAGGCGGTGCGGATCTTGCGGCCGGCCTCGTTGCGCACGGGAATGTTCTGCAGGTTGGGCTCGGTGGAGGACAGACGGCCCGTCGTGGTCGCCGCGAGCTGGTAGGAGGTGTGGACGCGGTCGTCCGCGTCGGCGTAGGTCGGCAGCGCGTCGCAATAGTTGGTCTGCAGCTTGGTGGTCTGGCGCCATTCCAGCACCAGGCCGGCGAAAGGGTTGCCCTGCTCGGCGAGGTCCTCGAGGATGCCGGCCGCCGTCGACCACGCGCCCGTCGCCGTCTTGCGCGCGCCGGGCAGGCCCATGCGGCCGAACAGGATGTCGCCGAGCTGCTTGGGTGAGCCGATGTTGAAGGGGCTGCCGGCCGCCTCGAAGATCAGCGCCTCGAGCCGCGCCGCCTCGGCGGCGAACTCGCCCGAGAGCTTGGCGAGGATCGCCCTGTCGATGCGGATGCCACGGCGCTCCATCGCGCCCAGCACCGCCGTCATCGGCCGCTCCAGCGTCTCGTAGACGGCGGTCATGCGCTCGGCGGCGAGGCGCGGCTTCAGCGCCCGCCACAGCCTGAGCGTCACGTCGGTGTCCTCGGCGGCGTAGTCGGCCGCCTTGGCGATCTCGGCGCGGGCGAAGCCGATGAAGGTCCGCCCCTGGCCGGCGACGGCGGAGAACGGGATCGGCTTGTGCGCGAGCAGCGCCTGCGAGAGCACGTCCATGCCGTGGTCGGTGCGGCCGGCGTCGAGCACGTAGGAGAGCAGCAGCGTGTCGTCGATCGGCGCCACGGCGATGCCGCGCTGCATGAAGATGTGCCAATCGTACTTCATGTTGTGGGCGATCTTCAGCACGCCCGGGTCTTCCAGCAGCGGCTTGAGCAGGGCCAGGGCCGCCGCCTCGGCGAGCTGGCCGGGCAGGCGTTCCAGTGCCAGCCCCGGCTTGGCGGCGCCGAGCAGGTCCTTGTCGCCGTCGCCCTCGACCTGGCGGACGTGGCCGAGCGGCACGTAGACGGCGTCGTTCTCGCCGACGCAGAGCGACAGTCCCACGAGGTCGGCGGTCAGTGGGTTGAGCCCCGACGTCTCCGTGTCGATCGCCACCGTGCCGCTCTCGATCGCCGCGGCGATCACCTGGGCCAGCGCGTCCGCTGTTGTGATGGTGAGGTAGCGCGCGTGGTCGAACGGCTTGCCCTTCAGCGCGGCCTCGCGCGCCTTGGCGAGCGCGCCGGGGCCGGTGGCGGCAGCCGCGCGCGGCGCCTGCTGGCCGTAGCGGGCGTTCTGCGCCGGCCCCTCGAAGGGCTGGGCGTCGCCGGCGATCCGCTCGCCCCGGCGGTTGCGCCAGCCGGCCTGGCCGGCGAAGGCCGGGTCCGGCTCGATCTCGTCGGCCTCGACGCCGTAACCCTCGGCGGCGCGCTTGGTCAGCGTGGTGAACTCCAGCGCCTTGAAATAGGCCACCAGCTTCTGCCCGTCGGGCTCGGCGAGGCCCAGCGCGTCGAGCGGGACCTCGACATCGATGTTTCGCTTCAGCCTGACGAGCTCGCGCGAAAGCTGGATCAGCTTGACGCTCTCGGGATCGGTCAGCGTCTCGCGTTTCCTGGGCTGCTTGATCTCGCGGGCGCAGGCCAGCAGCGTGTCGAGGTCGCCGTATTCGGTGATGAGCTGCGCCGCGGTCTTGACGCCGATGCCCTTGGCGCCGGGCACGTTGTCGGTACTGTCGCCGGCCAGCGCCTGCACGTCGACCACCAGTTCGGGGCCGACGCCGAAATAGGCGAACACCTCCTCCTCGCCGATCTTGCGCTCCTCGCGCGATCCCGCCGCGCCGCGCTCGCCCGATGCGGGATCGTACATCGCCACGCCGGGGCGGATCAGCTGCATCAGGTCCTTGTCGGCGGAGATGATCAGCACGTCGGCGCCACGCTCGCGGGCTTGCTCGGCGTAGGTGGCGATGAGGTCGTCGGCCTCGTAGCGGTCCTGCTCCACCGGCGTCAGGCCGAAGGCGCGCACGCTGTCGCGCATCAGCGGGAACTGCGGGATCAGGTCCTCCGGCGGCTCCGAGCGGTTGGCCTTGTACTGCGGGTAGATCTCGCGGCGGAAGGAGTTCTCGCTCTTGTCGAAGATGATGGCGAGATGAGTCGGCATGCTGCCGGCGGCGCCTTCCTTGATGAACTGGAAGAGCTTGGTGCAGAACAGCCTGACGGCGCCGGTCGGCAGGCGGTCCGAGCGATAGTTGTACTTCGGGTCCTGCCGGATCGACTGGAAATAGGCGCGGAACACGAAGGACGAGCCGTCCACCAGGAAGACGTGGTCGCCCGGCCCGATCGGGCGCGGCACCTGCGCCGGGGCGTCTTCGGGTGGAGGGGCCTCGGCAGTGGGCATCTCCGGGGAAGGCATCTCGGGCGGCGACATCTCGGGGGAGGGCGCCTCGGCGGGCTTCGGCTTGGTCTTGCGGGCGGTGGGGCTCATGGCCTCGACCATAACCGGTCGCACGCCGCTTCGACAGTCCGGCGGCTCCGACTCTTCGGCATCGCGCGGCTCGTCCGGGTGAGGCGTTCCGAAGCGGAGGCGGAGCGTCTCGCGCATCCGCTGCAACGGCGTCGGACCCGTCGGCGGCTCGGGCGGCTGGTAGGCACAGACGGCGCGGTGAACGGGATGACCCGCGTCCTGGCAAGCTCCGATCACAATGACCTCCTGGGTTGAACCTGCAACGGCATAGGGTATATATACCTATGTCATCCGGTAATTCAACCCTTTGAACGCTTAGCGTGAGCGTCAGCTCCGGTCAGTCCCCCAAAGGAGACTTGTCATCCGGCGACGACGCCGGGAAAAACTCGCCGGTTTCCGCCTCCTCCCGGGTGAAGGGCGGCTTCGCAGGCAAACGCTCTATGCGAGCCCGGTCTCGTTCGCCGCATCTCGTCTGCCGCGTACGTCAGCTTGAAAAGATGGTGCGCGACGAGCTTGTATGCGGACACGAGGGCACCGAGTTCCGAGCGTCCCAACGTTTCCAACTCCTCGACGATGTTCGCGATATCGGCGGACGAGATCCGGCCCTCCTTCAGCAACGCAGCCTGCTCCTGCGTCCAGCTGTAGAAGTCGCGCTCGTAGAGGTTGTCTGTTCTTGAGTCGGTACGGTCGTCCATGCCGATCTTTCCAAGGACGGAACTGCCGGTGACAACCGGCACCAGAGGTCGGATATCTCGACCTCAGTGCAGCCGTCCGAGGTCTTCTGTCCAGCTTCGGCCGAGGTCCTACGGGCGAGTCCTCGGCACCCGCAAAAAGCCCAGCTCTTCGCCTAGGCGCGACCCCTCTCGGAGCTTGCTTCATGCGTCTCACCCCTGTCGCCGCGCTCGGTCTCGTCGCCGGTCTCGCCCTCGCCTCGGCGGCCCGCGCGCAGGACGACGATCAGCCCTCGCTCGACGACACCCCGCACATCACCGTGACCGGCACGGCGGCGTCGGCGGTGGTCCCGGACCAGGCGGAGATCCGCGTCGGCGTCAGCGTCGCGAAGCCGACGGCGCAGGAGGCCTGGGACGAGGCGGCGCGGCGGGTCAAGGACGTGATCGATGCCGCCAAGACGGCCGGGATCAAGCCGCAGGACATCGCCACCACCGGCGTGAACCTGTCCCAGGAGCAGGAGATGGTGCGGGGCCCCGACGGCACCTCGCGCAGCGAGCTCAAGGGCTTCCGCGCCTCGCACGACCTGCGCATCCGCGTCAACGAGCTCGAGCGCATCGGCAGCCTCACCGGCTTGCTGATCGGGAAGGGCGCCGAGACGTTCGGCGGCGTGTCCTTCTCCGTGGCGCATCCCGAGCCGATCCAGGACAAGCTGCGCGGCGACGCCATGCGCGACGCCCGCCACCAGGCCGAGACCTTCGCGGCGGCCGCGGGTGTCAGACTCGGGCGGCTGCTCTCCGTCGAGCGGCCGGACCGTGCGGTGGCGGTACGGCCCGTGGTGCGCGCGCGCAACGCCGGCCCGGCGACGATGGACGTGGAGCCCGGCACGGCGACGCTGTCGGCCGAGGTCGAGGCGAGCTGGGCGATCGAGTAGCGCGACGTCCGCCGTTGCCGACCCGCCGCGCTTGTCCTTGTCGGATCGACCCCGCAGAACCGGACGTCGCGCCAGCCTCGGTTTGACGGCGGCGCGCGGCGAGCCTAGAGCGGCCTCCACCGCGCGGCTCTCGCGCGTCCTCGACGGGCTGGATCGCGCCGCATGCGACTGCTGTTTCGCCTGTTCGGCCTGGCCTGTCTCGCCGCGGCGTTCGCCGCGATCATCATCGACGGCACGACGTCGGTGGCGGCCAACAGGATCGTGCTGCACCCGTTCGGCGACACCCTGTCCAGGATCTCGCCCGAGGGATTCGAGCATCTGCACGCCTTCGTCGTCGCGAAAGCGCCGCTGCTGTGGGACCCTGTCCTGGCCAGCGTGTTCCTGCTGCCGACCTGGGCGGTGCTGGGCGTGCTCGGACTGGTGATCCTGGCGCTGGCCCGCAAGCCGCGCCCGGGAATAGGATACAGCCGGCGCTAGAGCGCATCCCGGCGGAGATGACCCACGGCCACGCCGCGTCCGTCATTCCGGCGCGCCGAAGGCGAGCCCGGAAGCCATGACAACGCGGTCAAAGTAGAGGCGGAACGATGCCGCTCGATCCAAGCGAGCGCGTTGTCCTGGGTTCCGGGCTCGGCTGCGCCGCCCCGGAAAGACGACGTCATCGGCTCCACTCTACCGGGATCGGCGCCCGACCTTCGGCGCTTGGCTCAGGAGCGGGGCCGCAGCGTCGGCTTGACCTTGGTGGACCTCTCCATCTTCACGGCATTGCCCTGCCAGGTGAAGGACGAGCCGGTGAACGCGCCGACCCAGAGCGCCGGCAGCAGCAGGTCGCGTGCGACGAGCGCCGGCAGCGTCGTCGGGCCGAACGGCCAGCGGCAGCCGGCGGCGAGCGCCAGCTCGGCGCCGTACCAGACGATGAGGTAGCCGGCGAGCCACGGCGCAACCGGAACGCCGGCGGCGAGGCAGGCGGCCACGACGCTGAGCACCGGGATCACCGTGCCGGCCAGGATCTCGGGGAAGAACTCCAGCGGAAAGGTCGCGCGGCGCAGGCGCGCCCAGCGCAGCTGCCGACCCCAGACGTCCCCGACCTTGCGCGCACCGAGCGGCTGCGGCGAAGGCGGCGCCAGGCGGACACGCAGACCGAGGCCGCGCACCATCTTGGTCGAGGCCGCATCCTCGGCCGGCTCGGCGGCGAGCTCGCGCATTCCGGAGCGATCGAGATCGGCCTTGCGGTAGAACAGCGTCTTGCCCTGGGCGTAGCCGGCGCCGAACGCGTCCATCACGTACTGCCAGCGCGCCTCGTGCGTGTTGAGGAAGGCGCATTCGAGCGTCGCGCCGAAGCCGTCGGGCAGGATCCCGACCGGCGGCGCGGTGACGAGCCCGGTATCGTCGCGCCAGGCGCCGACGATGTTGCGGATCACGGCCGGGGGCACCAGCACGTTGGAATCAATGAAGGCGATCCACGGGTAGCTGGCCTCGCGCCAGCCCTTCACCATGTTGTTGAGCTTGGGGTTGATGCTGATGGGATCGTCGCCGAGGAGGAGCCGCGCCGGCACGTGAGGATTGGCGGCAATGGCCGCCTCGACCAACGAGATGATGGCGTCGTCGTCGCGCGCGACGCAGAACAACAGTTCGAACTGTGGATAATCCATCGCGAAAGCGGCATGGATGGTCCGCTGCGAGAAGGTCTCAATCCCGCACAGCGGACGCACGACGGTGACCGGCGGCAGGCTCGCCGCCACCCGCGCCGCGCGCGTCGGGCGGCAGCGCAGATAGGCGATCGCGAGCGTACCGAGGTGCATCCCGATGAAGAAGACAGCGAGCGCGCAAAGAAAGGTCGGCAGGATCATGGCAAAGCGTAGTCTTCCTGCATGGCGGTGCGATGACAGCGACGGTCGGCGCAGGCGAGCCGTGTCCGCGCGCGGTCTCGGTTATTGGCCCCGTGTTGCCGCCGTGTCACTTGCTTTTGCTGCGCCCGCGTCGGCTTCGCTCCACGCCGAGCCGCTCGTCGATTCGACCGGCCGCTCGCAGGAGGTGGCCGCACCCGTGTCCGTCGCGGTCCCGGCCGGCGCGCCGGCGCAGATCCTCCTGCAGGCGATCGCGCCCGACAAGCTCGGGGCTCTGGTCGAGGGGTTCGGTCCCGACCACGCGATGTACGTCGACGCCAAGGTCGCCGCCCTGCCGCAGGTCGCCATGCTGACGCGCAGTTCCGCGCCCGGCGACGTCGCCACCGTGGCGGCGCTGAAGCCGGGGCTGGTGGTCGATTACGGCAGCCTGTCGCCGCGCTACGTCGCCGCCGACGAGAAGATCGCGCAGGAGCTGCATGTGCCGGCGGTGCTCTTCTCCGGCGATCTCGCCGACGTGCCGAAGGTGGCGCGTGAGCTGGCCAAGCCGCTCGGCGAGGTCGAGCGCGGCGAGGCGGTGGCGAGCGCGGCGCAGCAGGTGCTGGACAGGCTCAAGCCCTTCGGCTCGCTGCCCGAGGCCGAGCGCGTCGCCGTCTACGTCGCCCGCGGCGCCGACGGCCTCAGCGCGGTGCGCGCCGGCACCTCCTTCGACGAGCCGATCCGCCTCGCCGGCGGCCGCAACGTCGTCGCGGGCGGCGGCGGCACGTTCCGCCGCATGGACATCGACGCCGTGGTGGCGCTGAAGCCGGCGGTGGTCGTCGTTTCCGACCTCGAGGCGCTGCGATCGCCGCTGCGGGCTGCCCTGCCCAAAGGCACCAGGTTCGTGCTCGATGCCGGAGAGCCCTACAAGGTGCTGACCGGGGCGCCCTCGCTCAACCGCCTCGTCGGCGCCGTCGCGCTCGCGGCGATCCTGCACCCCGACAAGGCCGCGAGCGATCCCGACGCGGTCCGCCGCCTCGAGACGAGCCTGTTCCCGATCCCGCCCGGGCTGGCCGTGCCGGCGCCGCTGCAGGTGCGCGACTGAACCGCATCGCCTCGGCGCGTCCAGAGACGCGGATCAGCGTCCCACGCCGCAGTCAGGCGTCGCCGGGACGGCGCCTGCCATGTCGAGGCCGGCGGTCGGCGGCACCCGCGCGACGTCGCGACCGTCGGGTCCGATCACCCTGCTGGTGCCGTCCTCGTCGACAGGGTTGTTGGCGAGCCATCGCGAGGCGTGCGCCAGGGCAGCGGCATCGTCCACGGCCTTGAAGCCGACGGAAAACCTTTCCCGCCTCGTGGCGACGCAGAAAAGGTAGGGTTTGAGGATCGGGCCACGCGCCATGAGACGATCGATAGAGGACCGGCTCGGCCCCGTCGTGACCCAAACGGGTGAGATCCGGACCGAGGCTGCTGGAATGTCTCCGGCGTCGGACCTCGTCTCCACGCTGGAGCGAACGCGACCGGACCGGCCAACCCGACCTGCCAAGTGCACAATCCGGCCTCGACTGACATACGCACGACGTATCCTTGTCCTATGGCGCTGATCGTGCCGAGGAACAACAATGCGTATCGCACTCGTCGTGAACGCGAGCGCCGGCTCCGGTGATCACACGCCGAAGGTCGTCCGCGAGAAGGTCGCGGCGGCAGGGCTGGAGGCCGTGTCCGAGCCCGACCCCGATGCCGAGCTGCCGGCGCGGCTGCAGGCCGCGGCGGGATTGCCGGGCATCGCCGCCCTGGTGGTCGCCGGCGGCGACGGCACGATGGCCTGCGCGGCGAGCGTGATGGCCGGGCGCGACCTGCCGCTCGGCGTGCTCCCGTTGGGCACCATGAACCTCCTGGCCAAGGATCTCGGCGTGCCGCTCGCCCTCGACGCGGCGATCGCCGTGGTCCGCGACGGCGCAGCGCGCCGCATCGACCTCGGCGACGTCAACGGCCACGTCTTCATCACCAGCTCGATGATCGGGATGCCGGCTCGCATGGCCAGGCACCGCGAGGCGCAACGGGAGGGTCTCGATGGGCGCGGGGTCGCGCGCTTCTTCGGCGGCTTCGCGCGACACCTCCGGCGCTATCCGCGTACCGAGCTGACGGCCAAGATCGACGGCGGCGAGGAGCCATGGCGGCTGCACCTGCTGGCGGTCGTCAACAACGATTTCGTCGAGCGGCGCGGCGAGATCCTGATGCGCGAGCCGCTCGATGGCGGACGGCTCACCGTCTACCTGCTGCGCAAGCTCTCGCTCTGGCGCACGCTGCGCCTGGCGTCCGGGGTCGCGATCGGCCATTGGCACCGGCTGCCCGGCCTCGAGCGCAGCGTCGTCGAGACGCTCGACCTCGCCGCGTCGCAGCGGGCACTTCGTGTGATGAACGACGGCGAGGTCCGGCTCATCGAGGCGCCGCTGCGCTACACGATCCGCCCCAAGGCCTTGACCGTTCTCGCCCCATGGTCCGCATGAGGCGCATCGCTCAGATCTCCGACCTGCATTTCGGCCGCACCGATCCCGAAGTGGTGGCCGCGCTGGCCGCCGACCTCGTGGCATGGCGCCCCGACCTGATCGTCGCCTCCGGCGACTTCACGATGGCGGCGCGCCGCTTCGAATATGCCGAGGCCCGCGCCTTCATGGCGAGGCTGCCGAAGCCGTGGGTCGGCGTGCCGGGCAACCACGACATCTCGCCCTACCACCTGATGCAGCGCTTCTTCAGGCCCTTCGATCGCTACCGCGCAGCGATCGCGGCGGACACCGAGCCGACCTTCGTGGACGAGGAGATCGGCGTCGTCTGCCTCAACACGGTGCGGATCTGGGCGCCCGAGCGCGACTGGTCTCACGGAACGATCCGGCGGCGGCAGATCGCGCGCGCCGAGGCCCGGCTGGCGGCGATGCCGCGGCATCTCTTCAAGATCGTGGTCGGGCATCACCCGTTCATGCCGCCGCCCTGGGATGCGGAGGCGCGGCTCGTCGGAAATGCCGGCGCGGCGCTCGCCGCCTTCCGCCGCCAGGGTGTCGGGCTGACGCTCGCCGGGCATCTCCACCGTCATTACGCCCGCTTCGCCGACGCGGATGCGGATGCCGCCGCCGCCGACGTCTCGGTCGACCGTAGCGGGCGCCGTTCAGGCCCGCGCCTGCTCGCCGTGCAGGCCGGCTCGGCCACCTCGACCCGCCTGCGCGGCGACGAGCCCAATGCCTACAACCGCATCACTGTCGCTGACGGCAGCGCCGAGGTGACGGTGCGCCTCTGGGGTCGGCAGGGCTGGGCCGACGCGCAGGAGAAGGCGGAAGCCGAGACGGCGTCGCAATAGAGCAAGTCCGCTAGTGCGGACTTGCTCCAGCAAGAGAAGCGTAGCGACGACAGATAGTGGAGCAAGTCCGCAACAGCGGGCCTTGCTCTCGCCCCATTGCTACGGCCGGCAACCGCAGCTGTAGAGGTTCTCGACGCTGCGCGTGACCATGCGGATCGGCGACAGGTGCTCCGTCTCGCGATTGTAGGCGTTGCTGACGGTGACGATGGTGTGGTGATGCACGCGCGTCACCTCGTGGATGTGGAGGATCGGCTGCACGCGGACGACCGTCGTGACGCGGCGGACGCGGTGCACGAGGTGCGTCTTCGAGACGTCGTGATACTTGGTCACGAATTGCTGCGGATGGACGGTCTTGTAGATCGTCACCGGCGTGATCGGCCCGCAGGCGCTGCAGCCGGGCCGATGGTGCGCGCTGGCGCCGGTCGCCGCACCGCAAAGCATCCAACTGCCTGCGGCAGTCGCCATCAGAGCATTAGCAATCCTACGCATGTCAGCACACCCCACTCGAACTCCACAACTTCTATTTCACGAGGCTCGTAGGGCTTGCAACACATTTTTAACCACTTAATTGGTGACTTTGCTTTGGAGTGCCGTGATCAACGTCAGCAACGAAGCGCGCCTGACCCAGAAGCGGACGCGTCAACAATGGTGAAATCTTCGCGCCGCCCGGCTCGTTCCCGACGCGGCGCAGGTCTGTTTCGGAACGAAACAGGTTTTCATGCCTGGACGCCGGCGCAAGGCACGTGCCGCAACCAAGGCGATCCGGCCGGCTCGGTGCGCACCGAAACGGCCGCCGTCTACTTTCCTACGCGGCGATGGCGTGGACGATCTTCTGCGCGGCGTCGTCGAGGTCGTCGGCGGGAATCACGTTGAGGCCGGACTTAGCGATGATTGCCTTGCCGAGCTCGACGTTGGTGCCTTCGAGGCGCACCACCAGCGGCACCTTCAGGCCGACGTCCCTCACCGCGGCGATGACGCCTTCCGCGATGATGTCGCATTTCATGATGCCGCCGAAGATGTTGACGAGGATCCCCTTCACGTTGGGGTCGGCGGTGATGATCTTGAAGGCTGCCGTCACCTTCTCCTTGGTGGCGCCGCCGCCGACGTCCAAGAAATTCGCCGGCTCCTGGCCGTAGAGCTTGATGATGTCCATCGTCGCCATGGCGAGGCCGGCGCCGTTCACCATGCATCCGATCGTTCCGTTGAGCGTGACATAGGAGAGATCGTACTTCGAGGCCTCGATCTCCTTGGCGTCCTCCTCGCTCTCGTCGCGCAGCGCGGCGACGTCGGGGTGGCGGTAGATCGCGTTCGAGTCGAACGAGATCTTGGCATCGAGGCAGCGCAGGTCGCCCTCGGCCGAGAGGATCAGCGGGTTGACCTCCAACATCGCCATGTCCTTGGCGACGAAGGCCTCGTAGAGCTGGGCGACGATCTTCGCGACCTGGCGCGCCTGGTCGCCCTCGAGGCCCAGCGCCTTGGCCACGGTGCGGCCGTGGTGCGGCTGCACGCCGGTCGCCGGATCGACCGAGAAGGTGGTGATGCGCTCGGGGTGGTGGGCCGCCACCTCCTCGATGTCCATGCCGCCCTCGGTCGAGACGACGAAGGAGACGCGGCTGGTCTCGCGGTCGACCAGGATGGAGAGATAGAACTCCTTGGCGATGGCCGAGCCGTCCTCGACGTAGACGCGGTTGACCTGGCGCCCCTCGGCGCCGGTCTGCAGCGTCACCAGCGTGTTGCCCAGCATCTGCCCGACGGCCTCGGTCACCGCCGCGACGGATTTGACGACGCGCACGCCGCCCTTACCCCCGGCAGCGGCCTCCTTGAACGTGCCCTTGCCACGCCCGCCGGCGTGGATCTGGCTCTTCACCACCCAGACCGGGCCGCCGAGCTCCATTGCCGCCGCCTCGGCATCCTCCGCCTTGAGCACCGCGACGCCGCGCGGCACCGGCACGCCGAACTGCCGCAGCACCGCCTTGGCCTGGTATTCATGGATGTTCATGGGCCTAGTCTCGAAGGATGGATCGGCGGCGACCTTCCACAAAGGCGTCCCGCCATGCAAGGCTTGGCAGCCGCCGTCAGCCTTAGGTAACTTACCGAACGAGCGTCCAGCCTGGTTCGTCACGTCCACCTCGTCCGGACCGGTGCAAGAGGCAAGCGTTCTGGCGGCGGCACGCCGGCGCAGCACGCGGTCGATGTTGGGAGCAAAGGTCATTTGCATCTACCCCGGACCGCGCGGAAACCGTAAGTTCCCCTCGGACCGGGCCGGCCGCATGGGGGATCTTGCAAATATGAAGCGCGTGAGCCGAGACAGCATTGCCGACGTCTGGGGTCCACGCACGACTCACGATGCCGACGACAGCTGGCCCGAGCGCATCGACGAGCGGACGTCCGACCAGCCGGATCGGTGGGTGCAGAGCGCCTGCGTGCTCTGCTCGAACGGTTGCGGCTGCGACATCGGCGTGAAGGATGGGCGCATCGTGGGCGTGCGCGGACGCGGCATCGACACGGTGAACAAGGGGCGCCTCGGCCCGAAAGGCCTCCATGCTTGGGAAGCCAACAATAGCCCGGACCGGCTGACCCATCCGCTGATCCGGCGCAACGGCCAGCTGGAACCGGCAAGCTGGGACGAGGCGATGGATCTTCTCGTTTCGCGCACGCGCGCGATCCGCGACCGCTACACGGCATCCGCCATCGCTTTCTACACGTCCGGTCAGCTCCTCCTCGAGGAATATTACACGCTGGCCGTGATCGGGAAGGCGGGGCTCGGAACGCCGCACATGGACGGCAACACGCGCCTTTGTACCGCGACCGCGGCGGCGGCCTTGAAGCAGACGTTCGGCTGCGACGGACAGCCCGGCAGCTACGAAGACATCGACGTCACGGACTGCCTCCTCCACGTCGGTCACAACATGGCACACACCGACACGGTGCTGTGGATGCGCGTCCTCGATCGCCGTCGGGGCGCGAACCCGCCCAAGATGGTCGTCATCGATCCGCGGCGGACGCCGACGGCGAAAGAAGCCGACGTGCATCTCATGCTGCGCGTCGGCACGAACGCCGCCGTCCTGAACGGGTTGAACAACCTGCTGATCCAAGGCGGTTACGCCGACGAGGCGTTCATCGCGGCGCACACGATCGGCTTCGAGGACTTCAAGGAGCGCGTGTCGAGCTACACGCCCGAGCGCGTCGAGGCGATCTCGGGCGTGCCGGCGGCCGACTTGCGCCGCGCCGCTGACCTCATCGGCAGATCGCAGGGCCTGCTGTCGAGTTGCCTTCAGGGCGTCTACCAGTCCAACCAGGGCTGCGCCTCGGCGGTGCAGGTCAACAACGTCAACCTCGTCTTGGGTCGGATCGGGCGTCCCGGTTGCGGCATCCTGCAGATGAACGGCCAGCCGACCGCGCAGAACACGCGCGAGACGGGGGCCGACGGCGACATGTGCGGCTTCCGCAACTGGAGCAATCCCGCCCACATCCGCGAGCTTGCGGACCTGTGGAACGTCGATCCCGACATCATCCCGCACTGGGTCGGCCCGACGCACGCGCTGCAGATCTTCCGCTACTGCGAGATCGGTTCGATACGGATGCTCTGGGTTCAGGGCACCAACCCGGCCGTCTCCATGCCCGACGTCGCGCGCATCCGCGAGATCCTGGCCCGGGAAGAGCTCTTCCTGGTGGTGAGCGACGCCTTCATGACGGAAACGACGCAGTTCGCCGACCTGGTCCTGCCGGCGGCCCTGTGGGGTGAGAAAACCGGTTGCACGACAAACGTCAGTCGGACGGTGCACATCACCCACAAGGCCGTGGAGCCGCCGGGGGAGGCGCGCTCGGACCTCGACATCTTCCTCGATTTTTCGTCACGGATGGACTTCCGCGACAAGGACGGCGCCCCGCTCATCAAGTGGACCGACGCCGAAGGCGCCTTCGAGGCGTGGCGCGAATGCACCCGCGGGCGCCCCTGCGACTACACCGGCCTGTCCTATGCCAAACTGTCGGAAGGGTCGGGCATTCCGTGGCCGTGCAACCAGGACCATCCCGATGGCAGCCTTCGCATCTACACCGATCTGAAGTTTGCGACCGATGCGGATTATTGCGAAAGCTACGGCGAGGACCTCGATACCGGTGCACCGGTGGATGCCACGTTCTATCGCGCGTCCAACCCGGCGGGACGCGCGATCTTCAAGGCGGTCGATTACCGGCCGCCCAGCGAGCAACCCGACGCCGACTACCCGTATTTCCTGACGACCGGACGGCTCGTCCATCACTTCCATACCCGCACCAAGACGGGCCGCTCGCCAGGGCTTCGCGAGGCCGCGGCGGACGCTTTCGTCCAGATCGCATCGGAGGATGCCGAGAGCCTCGGCATCCAAGCCGGGGATTGGGTGCGGGTCACGTCACGCCGCGGCGCCGTCGAGCAGCGCGCGCGCCTGGGCGACATCGGCCCGGGTCAGGTCTTCATCCCTTTCCACTTCGGCTATTGGGACGCGCCGGGACGAATGCGCGCTGCGAACGAACTCACGCTCTTCGCCTGGGACCCGGTCTCCAAGCAGCCGCATTTCAAGTACGCCGCGGTCAAGCTCGAGAAGGTCGCGCGACCCGAGACCCTCGCGCCGCATGATCGCGAGACGAAGACGGACGAGCGCCGGTCATCCATCGCGACGGGCATCGTCGACCCGTCGCATGAGGGGCGCGCCCACCTCGGCGACTATCTCGCGATCCTCGCGGTCGGCGAGGAACGCCTGGCGCGTGATCTCATCGACGCGAAGACCGTCTTTCACGATGTGCCCGATATCGTCGGCGAATGCTCCCTCCTCGCGGAATGGTCGCGCGAGGCGGCCTCGATCCTGCGCTCCTGGCGCGATGAATATCCCGCCGCCGGACAGGTGACGTCGAGCCGCCTCTGTAAGGCGTTCTCCACGCAACGATCACAGCACGGCCTCGACCTGCTGCTCGAGATCCAGAACCTCTACCTCATGGCAAACGAGAGCTTCATCGCCATCACGATCCTCCTGCAGGCGGCAAAGGCGCTTCGCAACAAGCCTCTCCTGTCGCACCTCGAGACCATCGCGTCCGGTAACGCGCGTCAGAGGCAATGGCTGATGTCGCGGATGAGGCTCGCGGCGGCTCAGGTGCTGCTCGTGCCGTTGTAAAGCGCCGCGCCGTAGGTGCACATCGACCAGCGGTGACGTCGTCAAGGGCGCTGCCGGATGTTGAAGGACCCGGAAAGGCGCGTTGCGATGAGGCTCTGCAAGCCTACTCCGCCGCGCGCAGCGCCCGCCCCGCCGCCGCCGCTTCGCCTTCAGAGAAATCCAGCGCGTCGATCCGCTCGCCGCGTTTCAGGATCTTGTCGGCCGAGGTCAGCGCTGCCGCCACGTCGTCGCCGGCCTGGCGGAAGTGGGTGCCGAGCTTGCCGATGCGCTCGTGCAAACGGGCGACGTCGGCGACCAGGTTGCGCACCTCGTCCTGGATCAGATGCGCCTGCTCGCGGACGCGAGCGTCGCGCACGATGGCCTGCATGACCTGCACCGCCATCATGAGCAGCGAGGGCGAGACCAGGATGATGCGCGCCCGGTGAGCCTTGGCGACGAGGTCGTCGTAGTGCTCGTTGATCTCGGCGTAGAGCGATTCCGAGGGCACGAAGAGGATGGCGAGGTCCTGCGTCTCGCCCGGCAGGAAGTAGCGCTCGGCGATGTCCTTGATGTGCTTGGAGACATCGCCGCGCACCCGGGTCATCGCGGCCTTCGTCGCGGCCTCGTCGCCGGCCGCTGCCTTGACGGCGGTGAAAGCCTCGAGCGGGAACTTGGCGTCGACCACCATCATGCGGTCGTCACCCGGCAGCTTGATGCAGCAGTCCGGCCGGCAGCGGTTGGAGAGCGTCCACTGGAACTCGTAGGCCGAGGCGGGCAGGGCGTCCTTGATGATCGCTTCCAGGCGGCCCTGGCCGTAGGCGCCGCGCGCCTGCTTGTTGGCGAGGATGTCCTTGAGGCCGAGCACCTCCTGCGTCAGTTCGGTGAGGCGGCCCTGCGCGGCGTCGATCACGGCGAGGCGTTCGTTAAGCCGGCCGAGGTTCTCGGTCGAGGCCTTGGAGGAACTCTCGAGGTTCTGGCCGAGGCGGTGGCCGACGGCGTCGAGCCGCTCGCTGACCAGCCGGGCGAGATCGGCCTGGCGGCTGCCGAAGACCTCCGCCACCGTCGCCATGCGCCCGTTGAGCTCGGCCGAGGCGCGCGCCAGTTGCGCCATGCGCTCGTCGATCTCGTCCTGCCGCTCTGCGGCCTCCTCGCGCGCCATCCGGCCGCGTCCGGACGCCCGCGCCAGCGCCACAAGCAGCATCAGGACGAGGAACAGCAGGGTGCCGCCGCCGGCGATGGCGAGGTGCAACGGCGTGACGGGGATGTCGGCGACGACGAACAGCGTGCGGTCCATGCCGGCCAGCTTAAGCGATTCGTTCCTTGTTTGGAACGAAGATGGAACATCGTTCTGCAAAGGGCGAATCTGGTTGTGCACACTTGATCTCGTCGGGAGGAGTGTCACCTTTTCGCCAGGCGCTCGCCATGGAGGCGGGATGCAGCGAGAGGACGATCACCATGGCGAAGAAGACGTTCGGCACCGCGACGTGGAGCGGCGGCCTTCAGGACGGCAAGGGCACGGTCTCGATGCAGAGCGGCGCGCTCAGCGAGCAGCCCTACGGTTTCAACACCCGTTTCGAGGGCAAGCCCGGCACCAACCCCGAGGAGCAGATCGGCGCGGCGCTCGCGAGCTGCTACGCCATGGCGATGTCGTTGTTCCTCGGCAACGACGGCCTGAAGGCCGACAAGATCGACGCCCACGCCGACGTGCTGCTGGAGCCGGAGGGCGAGGGTTTCGCGGTCAAGACCATCAACCTCAAGGTGTCGGCGACGGTGCCGGGCATCGACGACGCCAAGTTCCAGGAAGTCGCCAAGGCCACCAAGGCCAACTGCCCGATTTCCAAGCTGCTCAACGCCACGATCAACCTCGACGCCACGTTGGCTTGAAGCATCGGATGGTATTCTTTGCAGCACGGCGGATATTTTGCCTCTCGACTTGGCTTATGCTATCGCGTTGCAGCAGATCTAGGAAAGGTGCCTACGTGACCACCAAGAGCCTCTTCGCCGCCTCTTTCATCGCACTGTCCGCCCTGGCCATCGCCGCCCCGGTCGCCGCCCACGCCAAGTCGGCCGACATGAAGATTCTCGATCCCGACAGCGACGGCACCGTCAGCCTCGACGAGGCCAAGGCTGCGGGCGACACGAAGTTCGCCGCGATGGATCCCGACAAGGACGGCACGATCGACATGAAGGAGGGCAAGGGCATGTCCAAGGCCGCCTTCAAGACAGCCGACCCCGACAAGGACGGCACGATCGACAAGACCGAGTACGGCGCGCTGGTCGAGACGGCCTTCAAGAAGGCCGATAAGGACGGTGACGGCACGCTCGACAAGAAGGAGCTCGCCACCCCCGCCGGCAAGAAGCTGCTCGCGCTCGTCCAGTAGCCGCATCTGGGCTGAAGGAGTGACCAAGGCCGCGGCGTTCCCGCGGCCTTTTCCGTGCCCACCGCAACGCCCGGCGTTGCGCCCTGAGACCATGTCGTCCGGAACCTTTGCCGTTAGGGTGTCATTGGAGTGCGCCGGACCGAGGGCTCGAGGCCCCTCCGGGATACCTGCTCCTCAAGGAGGCGCAGGCGCGCCGTCGCGCGATCCCCTTCCTGATGTCGAGCGAGGCCATGACCCGACTTAAGAACATCCTTCTCGCCGGGACCCTTGTCCCGGCCCTGGTCCTGCCGCCCATGACGGCCGGTTGGGCGCAGACGCCCAACGGTCTCGAGCGTGGCGGGCCCGGCGGTCCGGCGGGCGGCGCCGGCGGGCCTGGCCCGCATGGTGGCGAGCCGGCTCCTCGCGGTGCCGGCGGTGCCGCTCCACGTCCCGAGCGAGCGGCACCACGCGCCGAGCGTCCCGAGGCTGGCGGTCGCGCCGAGCACGGCGCGGCAGGCCCGCGCGGCGCCGAGGACGGTGCGCCTCGAGGGGCGCATCAGGAGCGTCAACCGGAGCGTCAGGCACCGGCGGCCGCGGAACGGGCTCGCGAGCCCGCTGCCGAGCGTCGCGCCGCCCCGGCGGCCGAGCGCAGCGCTCCGGGTCGTGCGCCGGCGGCACATGCTCCGGATCGCGCGGCCGGCACGCCGGCCGAGCGCGCCGCGGAACGCCCGGGTCATGCCGCGACACCCGCCACGCGCGCCGAAGAGCGTCCCGGCGCCGCCGGTCACGCGGCCAGCCCTGCCGAACGCGCTGCGGAGCGCCCCGGCGTGCCCGGTCATGCCGCGACGCCGGCCGCCCGCGCCGAAGAGCGCCCCGGCGTGCCCGGTCATGCCGCGACGCCGGCCGCCCGCGCCGAAGAGCGCCCCGGCGTGCGGTCATGCCGCGACGCCGGCCGCCCGCGCCGAAGAGCGCCCCGGCGTGCCCGGTCATGCCGCGACGCCGGCCGCCCGCGCCGAAGAGCGCCCCGGCGTGCCCGGTCATGCCGCGACGCCGGCCGCCCGCGCCGAAGAGCGCCCCGGCGTGCCCGGTCATGCTTCGACACCGGCCGCCCGCGCCGAAGAGCGTCCCGGCGTGCCCGGCGCGCCGCGCGGCGCTGCTGTCGGCCGGGAAGGTCCCGGTGAGCCCGGTCGTCCCGGCGCGCAGGGCGGTGTTCGCGGCGCCGAAGTTCCGCGTGGCAACGCCGACAACGGCCGCGGCCAGGGTGACCGCGGCGGCCGCAACGGCATCGGGGTCGGCGGCGCGGCGGCGATCGGCGCGGCGGCGGGCTTCGCCGGCGGGTTCCTCGCCGCGACCGGCGCGCGCGACCTGGAAGGCATTCGTCGCGACCGTCGCGAGGAGGTCGAGGACGGACGCACCTACATCCGCGAGCCCGGCCGCACCATCGTCGACGAGCCCGGCGGCCGCGCCTACATCGTCCATGACGAGAACGACCGCTTCCGCGAGCTCGGCTACGACGTGCGCCGCGAGCGCCGCGGTGGCGATTACGTCGATGTCATCAACCGGCCCGGCGGCGAGCAGATCCTGACCTACACGACGCCCGACGGCAGGATGCTGCGCCGCGTGCGTCGCGATCGCGACGGTCGCGAGATCGTGCTGATTGACAACGCCTACGAGGGAGGCTTGCGGCCCTACACCGAGGACGTGGTGGACCTGCCGCCGCCGCATTACGACCTCCCGCGCGAGCGTTACGACGTCAGCTACGCCAATGCCGACGAGGGCGCGATCTACGACACGCTGATCGCGCCGCCGGTGGCCGCGCCGCCGCGTCGCTACACCCTGGACCAGATCCGCTACAGCCCCGACATCCGGCGCTACGTGCGCTCGGTCGACATCAACACGATCAACTTCGAATCGGGGTCGTGGGTCGTACCGGGTGCGGCGACAGGCAAGCTCCGGGCGCTCGGCGACGCCATCAAGCGCGCCGTGTCGCGCAATCCGAACTCGGTATTCCTCGTCGAGGGCTATACCGATGCCACCGGTAACCCGAACGACAACCTCTCGCTCTCCGACCATCGTGCGCAATCGGTCGCCGCGATCCTCTCGAAGGACTTCGGCGTGCCGCCGGAGAACCTGACCACCCAGGGCTACGGCCAGCAAAACCCCAAGGTGAACACCCCAGGTCCGTCGGTCGAGAACCGCCGCGTCGTGGTGCAGAACATCACCCAGCTGATGGCCGACAACGGCGGCAAACCGCCGCGCTGAACTCGTCGACCCGACGAGAGAAGGGCGCTCCCGTCAGGCGGGGGCGCTCTTTTCGTTTCACCGACTCGCGAAGACGCCTTGCCCATGAAGCCTGTCCGCTTGGTGCTCTTCGACGTCGACGGCACGCTCGTCGACAGCCAGAACCACATCGTCGAGGCGCAGCGCCGTGCCTTCTCGGCGCAGGGACTGACTCCTCCTACGCGGGAGCGATCGCTCTCCGTCGTCGGCCTGTCGCTTCCCGAAGCCTTCGTCGCGCTGGTCGGCGCGGACGGCCCCATCGTAGCGCTGGCAGACAGCTACAAGGCGGCCTGGTTCGCGCTGCGGCAGGAGCCCGGCTATTGCGAACCGCTCTATCCCGGTGCTGCCGATGCGATCGCCGCGCTCTCCGCGTGCCCGAGCATCATGCTCGGTCTGGCGACGGGCAAATCGCGCAAGGGCGTCGAGCGTATGCTGGAGACGCACGGGTGGTGCGGCCTGTTCGCGACGGTGCAGACGGCCGACGACCATCCCTCCAAGCCGCACCCCTCCATGCTGCGTGCCGCCCTGGCCGAGGCGCGGGTGCCCGCGAGCGGAGCCGTCTTCGTCGGCGATACGACCTACGACATGGCGATGGCGCAAGCGGCCGGCGTGCGCGCGATCGGTGTCGGTTGGGGCTACCACGAGGAAAGCGCGCTGACGGCCGCCGGTGCGGCGTCGATCGCGCGGGACTTCGCCGCGCTCGACGCAATGCTAACGTCTTGGAGCATCGGACGATAAGTCCGGCGACCATGTCATTGTCGCACAACGGCAATCTGAGGTACGTAGCCCTCCCGTCAGGAGGAGAGGCATGCTGCGGATCGGCTTATCGGTGCTACTCGCCTGCTTCCCACCAAGCTATGTCTCTCGTTCTGATGATGACTGGTTTGACTACATGCACTTAAGCTGTGGCAATTTCCTTTTTACCAGCGATGGCCCCACCTGGACATCAATTGGTAATATTGAATTGAAGATGGGCGAAAGCGTCGAGACGCTTTTTAGCGGAGCTGACATAGAGAAAGGATCTAAGTTTGCTGGGGTAGATCTTTGGCAAATTCTAAAAAATCGCTGCGGACCTAATATGTATCAATACGCTATATATGTGTCTTATAACTTGTCACCAAAATTACTTTTCGCTGCCGAGACAAGCGAAGACGGCAAAAAAATCGATAAAACGTACGAAAAACGTTCAGAATGCGAGCGAAGCAGGAAAGAATTATTTGGAGTTAACTCCGACTATAAGAAAAGCTACTTTTGCAGGGTTGTTGCTTACGCTCACCAGACTTAGGTGGTGCCTTAACGTTATGCCGTACCACGCTTTGTAAGCGCGGTATCGGACGTCTCTTCCCGCTCATCAAGGCCAAGCTCACGGGCCTTGGCGATGAAGCGTTCAAATTAGTTGGCAAAGGTACGCTTATCCTTGAGCTTAGGCTTCCGAGCCGCCGATGCTTTTGCGTCCTTACTCACCGTCTGCCCCCTCGTTCGCTTCGAGCAACGTGCTTTCGTAAGGGTCGGGTCTGTCGGGCGGCTTGCATATTTTAGGAACGACACGCAATCCCGCTTCGGTATCTTGCCGTTCAAGACGACCATGGAAGTTATGAAGCTCGTCTACGTCGCTCAGAGTGGCTGTGTTCTAGCCGCGAGAGGACCGTGTACTGCAGCTCGCTCGGCCATAATCCGGGTATCGATGAACGTGAGACCTCGCTAGCGCGGGCTCGCCGCCCCGCCCCCGCTCAGCGGATTGGCCGGGTCCCAGCCGTAGCGCAGCGTCTCGAAGCGCATGCCCATCGTGTCGATGAGCACGAGGCGGCCGACGAGGCCCTCGCCGAAGCCGACGATCTCGCGGATCACCTCCAGCGCCATCATCGCGCCGACGATCCCCGTCAGCGCGCCGAGCACGCCGGCCTCGGCGCAGCTGGGAACGGCTCCCGCCTCGGGCGCCTGCGGGAACAGGCAGCGGTAGGTTGGATTCGGTCGGCCCTCGGCGTCGCGCTCGTGCGGGCGCAGCGTCGTCAGCGAGGCGTCGAAGCTGCCCACCGCCGCGCTCACCAGCGGCACGCCCTCGTGGAAGCAGGCGTCGGAGACGGCGTAGCGCGTGGCGAAATTGTCGGAGCCGTCGGCGACGACGTCCCAGCCCCGCACCAGCGCGCGGGCATTGCCAGCGTCGAGCCGCTCGGCCAAGGGCACGACGGTGACGTGGGGGTTGAGCCGTCGGATCGCCTCGGCGGCGCTCTCGACCTTGGGCCGGCCGACGTCGGGCGTGCCGTGCAGCACCTGGCGCTGCAGGTTGGACAGCGCCACGGTGTCGTCGTCGACCACGCCGAGCGTGCCGACGCCCGCCGCCGCCAGGTATTGCAACAGCGGCGCGCCGAGGCCGCCGGCGCCGATCGCCAGCACGCGGGCGGCCTTCAGCCTGGCCTGGCCGGGGCCGCCGACGTCGTGCAGCACGATGTGGCGGGCGTAGCGCTCGATCTCTGGGCCGGTCAGCATGGGAGGCATGTAGGCGCATTCGCGGCGCTTGGCTTGCCCCACAGGCCGCGATCACGGCATGGCAGGGCATGACGCGCATCCTGCTGAGCCTCGCCGCCGTGCTCTACCTCGCCATGATCGTGCTGGCGCTGCGCCCGGCGACGGATCTCGAGGTGGCCCGCCTGTTCTACGTCGCGCCGCGACGCTTCGTCGGCGACACGCCCGCGGGGGTGGCGCTGCGCTACGTCGCCTGGGCGCTGCCCTTCGTGCTGCTCGCGCTCATGGCTGTCGCCGCCGGCCTCGCCCGCCTGGGCCTATGGCCGGCCCGCTACGCGCCCGGCGGGCGCAGTCTGGCCATGCTGGTGCTGGCCATGGCGGTCGGCCCCGGCCTGCTCATCCACGTCGGCCTCAAGGAGGTCTCGCACCGCCCGCGCCCGCTCGCGGTCACCGTCTTTGGCGGCCCCGAGGCCTTCCGCCCCTGGTACCGCTTCGACGGCGCCTGCCGGCACAATTGCGCCTTTGCCTCGGGCGAGGCGGGTGTGGCGGCCTGGACGCTCGCCCCGGCGAGCCTCGTGCCGCCGCCCTGGCGCGGCGCGGCGATGGCGGCGGCCCTGGCCTTCGCCGCGGCCGCCGCGGTCTGGCGCATGGCCCTCGGCGCGCACTTCCTGTCCGACGTGGTCGGCGCGATGCTGATCGTGGTCCTGGTGATCGTCGCCTGCCGTGCCGCGCTGATCCGGCGGCGCCCGGCCGGGCCTGACGCCGACACAGTTCTACCTCAAAGTCGGCTGACGCCGAAGCCGGATCCGCGGTAATGTGGAGCGTCGTCCGACGTCGCCGGCCGCGGCGCGGACCAAACGCCTGTCGTCATATTGAAGAGACAAGCGGGCCGGCAGGCCATAGAACTCGCGATACCAAAGGAGATGCGGATGCCTGCCAAGACTCATCGCGTGATCGGCGCCATCGCGGCGCTGGCGCTCGTCACCGTCCCGGTCGCCGCCTTCGGTCAGGGCACCGAGGAACAGCAGCAGGCCTGCACGCCCGATGCCGTGAAGCTGTGCTCGGATACGATCCCCGATATTCCCAAGACCACCGCCTGCATGAAGGCGCATTTCTCCCAGCTCGCGCCGCGCTGCCAGGCGGCGTTCGCCGACGCCACCGGCAGCAAGACCAAGGCGGCCGAACGCAAGTCCGAGGCGCCACGCGCGAAGGTCGCCACCCGCGCCGAGCACCGCATGCCCGAGCGTCGCGGGCCCGAGCGCCCTGAGCGCGAGGCCCGCGCACCGATGCCACGCGGCGAGCGCGTCGCCCGCGCACCCGCGTCGCGCGACGACGAGCGCGAGATCATGCGACAGCCGCGCGAGACGACGGACACGTCCGAGGCGCTGCCGCCGCGCGCCGAGGGCTACCCGCCGTACCCGGCACCCGACGCGGTCGGCCCGCGCGCGCAGATCGCCAACGCCTGCCGGGCCGGCCTCATCGACAGCTTCACCTGCAGCACGACCGTTCCGGCCCTGCTCGGCGGCCCGTCCTACTGAGTCGCGTCACGGCGTCCCCGGCGCTCCGCCGAGGCTTGTCTATTCTGCCCGGGCGCTAGCTCGCCCGCTTGACGGCCACCGTGATCAGCACGAAGCCTTCGCCGTGCTTGCCGGTCCGGGTCTGCAGGATCAGCCGGTTGCCGGGCAACGGGAACGCCGGCCAGATATAGATGGCGCTGCCGCTGGCATCGAACGTGGGCACGGGCAGCGGCGGCAACGCCATCCGGTGCACGAGGCCCTCGCGGAAATGCTCGGCGCTCGGGACCATGCCGCTGACGCCGCAGCTGGTCTCGACCGCGCCCTTCGTCGGCAGGCGCGACACGTAGAGCGCGAAAGGTCCGTCGGGCAGCTTGCCGCCCCAGCGATGGCTTTTCGCCGTGCCGCCGTCGGGCGCCGGCGCAGAATGATCGCCGAGGTCGGCCATGCCGAGGGTACCGGCCTCCGTCTCCAGCCGGTCGTAGTCCGGCTCTTCGCGCAGGCATTGCGACTGGAACGCGCCCAGCACGCTGTCGTCGCGCCCGGTGGGCAGCGTCTCCAGGGCGACCGCACCCGACGCAGGCAGCCCCTGAGCGGCGGCGAGCAACAGCAGAACACGGGAAAAACGCTTCAACGGACATGTCCCCGACGAACCGAAAAGGCCGGCCGACCCGAACCTCATTGGCAAAGAACTGTCAACGCGGGTGCCGCACCTGTCCGCCGGCCGCGACGTCCGCGCGGGCATCCTGCGACGGACGGTCGCGTCCGTCCGAATGGACCCAAGCGCGGGTCGCGTGTTTGCGCGCCGGGACGGTTCGACGCCCAGCCGACACCTCATCGTCGCGCGACGAGCCGAACCCTTGGGTCTTCATCAGGGAGTACGATCATGGACAGGCGCATGTTCTTCGCCGCGCTCGGCGGCCTCGTCGCGACCGGCACGGTCGCCAAGGCCCAGGGCCTTCTCGGCGGCACCGCCAACGCGGCCGGCGACGTGATCGGCGCCGGCCTCGCCGCGCCCGGTCAGATCCTGGGCGGCACGCTGGGCGCCGGCGGCGACCTCCTCGGCGGCGGTCTCGGCGGCGGCTTGGGTGGCGGCTTCCGCCTCGCCGACCTGCAGGGCGGCCAGTATTCGATCGAGACGAGCCATCTCGCCCTGGCGCGTGCCCGCAGCCGCGCCGTGCGCGACTTCGCCCAGCTCGAGATCGACGAGCAGGTCTCGGTCGCCGCCGCCCTCGGCGCCACCCCAGGCTCGGTGGCCCCGCGGCCGGACCAGGAGCAGATGGTGCAGCGGCTCGCCCAGCATCGCGGCGCGGCCTTCGACCATCATTACATCGTCGGCCAGATCCGCGGCCACGAGGAGCTGCTCGCCACCAACGAGCAGGCGATCCGCAGCCTCGCCGATCCGGCGGTGCGCCGCGTCGCCACCGTCTCGGTGCCGACGATCCAGACCCATCTCGCGATCCTGCGCCGCCTCCGCGCCGGCCTGCCTTCGGTCTGAGCGCAGCCTTTCGTCGGGACCGCGGCTAGGCGCATCAGGCCGCCGGCCGGCGCGAGGGGAGGGGCTCAAGCGGCTGCCGCGCGCGCTTATGTCCCTCGTATGCCGGAGGGGGGCGAGGCAACGCGCGCCCCCGGTTCGGATTGGGCGCTCGCGGTCGCCGTAGAGGCGACCCGGCACCCAGGAGATCGCATGACCATCAAGACCATCCACGAGCTGCTCGTGACCGCCATGACCTACGTGCTCGACTTCGAGCACCAGATCGCCAAGGCCGCCCCCGCCATGGCCGAGGCCAGCCACGATGCCGACCTCAAGGAGCTGTTCGGCAAGACCGCCACCAAGAGCCAGCACTACGCCCAGCAGCTCGAGGCGGTGTTCAAAGCCATCGGAGAGCCGGTGAAGACCAACGACAACAAGATCGCCACCGCCATGGTGCACGAGGTGCAGGGCATGGTGAAGGAGACCGAGATGGGCCCGGTGCGCGACGCCGCCCTCATCGTCGCCGCCAACCAGCAGCAGGCCTTCCGCGTGGCGTCCTACGGCTCGATGGAAGCGTACGCCAAGGCCGCCGGCAAAACCGAGGCGCTGAAGCCGCTGCAGGAGGCGCTGAAGGACAGCAAGGCCGGCGACGTGCAGTTCAACCGCATCGCCGAGAAGAGCGTGAACCCGGCGGCGGCGAAGGCGGCGTAAGCCTTACCCACCGACGACCAAGATGGCCCCCCTGCCGCGAGCAGGGAGGCCATTTTGGGAGAACTGAAGAGGGTCGGCGCCTCCCTTCTCCCACAAGGGGAGAAGGAGCATCTCTTTTGAGACCGTTACGAGCCCCGCGCCTCGTCCGCCCCGAAGCCGGCTACGATTCCGCGCGCAAGCTCTTGAGCATGCGCCGCGCGATGGTGCGCACCGCATGGTCGTCGCGCGCCTCGCCGTGCTCGTGGTCCCAGAGGTGGTCGAGGCTGCCGTCGAGCTGGTCGAGCAGTTCCGGGTGACGCTCCGCCAGGAAGCGGACGGTGCCGAACACGATGTGCTCCACCACCATCTCGCGCCGCCGCGCATCGACGACCTTCGAGGTGAGTTCGTCCGTGGGCATGGGTTCGTGCTGGTTGTTCGACATGCCGGCCTAATCGCCGGAGCCGGCTGCGGTTCAAGGGGCGGAAGCGCGCAGCGTCCGACACGGCCCGGGACACACCCCCTTGCGATCACACATCCGCATTTTGCGTCGCGATGCGTCGCGGGCGCGGCCAATCGGAGACAGGGTACGGCATCGTCGGGGCGTGGAGCCGTACGGCGACGTCCCAGGTCCAAGGGTACACCTCGCGATCATAAACACCCGTTTTGCGTCATAAGGCGACGTGCGCCGTGACCGGATTCAAACAGCTTGGGTAGAATGACCGGGGAGGCGGCTTGTTCCAGCCGTACGGTGCAAGCCTCCTCCGCCGAGAGCGCGCGAGCGCCGGCCGCGCCGCGGCACACCTGACCCTGGATGGAACGGCCGACCCGAACCCATCCGGATTTTCTTGTCAATGATCTGCGACCGCGGCAGGCGGCGGCGCCTCTGGCGCCGTCATCGACAAGAAAATCCGGATGGGTTCCCCTGCCAGCCGTGCCTTCCAGGGACAGACCCGCGCGGACCGCGCCGATGCATTCGGATGTAGGCTTCAAGGCTGTGCACGCCGGTTGCCGGCGTCTTGTCCGGCGTCACGAGTGCCCCTACGCTTGTCCGCAACCTACGGGAGCACGCCATGGCAGCCGCCTACATCGAGCACAGGCCGAAGAGCACGGACAAGGAGGCCACGGTCTCGCACTACGTCATCGTGACCGGCGGCGAGGAAAAGCACGGCTCGTTCAAGACGCAGCACGAGGCCAAGGACAAGGCCTGCGCCGAAGGCTACCGCCCCGTCCACGTCGCCCGCGTCCGCCATCTCCACGATCATGCCAACCCGGATCATTTTCGGAAGGACCCTTGCTGAGGCAATCCGCCTGATCAGCTAAAACACCGCATCTCCCTTCGTGAACTCACTCGAATCTGGTTTATGCAGACAACCGGACGAATTAATTATGGCCTACGAGCTAATCTCTGAAGACGAATATAATTCTCTTCCCGAGGATGATGAGCGTTGTTTTGTTGAGTTTGAAAACATTTGCCGGCGCAACATGACTCGGATGATCGACGAGAATACCACCTCAGAGTTCGATCAGGCCGTTCGTGATCAATACATGGCTGCTGTAGCAGCTGTGGCTCAAGAGTGCCGTATTGCGAACGTTTATTATGATCCGGATGACAAGGACGTTTATAGCTTTTTCTCCCGGTTTAGTTTGGCTGTACAAGGAGAAGTCGCACGAATCCGTATTCGGCAGCGCGGCGAGCGGCACCCCTATTCGGTGTTGCTTGCGGGCAGCACGCGGACCAAGATCGATCATTATATTTTGAGGATACGTGAGCTTGTAATTAATTCCGATATAGATGCCGAGCGGAAGGAGCGAATTTTTCAAAGGCTTGACCAGCTAGGCTCAGGACCTATTAACGTCGGCAGGCTTTCGGCCAGGTCGAGCTGATGATTCCATGCGGTTGGGAGGTGCGCTGCATGGATGATTCGTTCTGGCTTTCGGACGCGCAGATGGCGCGGATCGAACCTTACTTTCCGCTGTCGCACGGCATCGCCCGCGTGGACGACCGACGTGTTCTCAGCGGCATCGTGCACGTGATCCGCACCGGCATGCGCTGGCGCGATGCGCCACCTGACTATGGTCCGCACAAGACGCTCTACAATCGCTTCGTCCGTTGGAGCCGGCTCGGCGTGTTCGACCGCATCTTCGCCGCCCTCGCGGGCTGGGCCGGGGAGCCCGATCTTCTGATGATCGATGCCACCCATCTCAAGGCGCATCGCACTGCAGCGAGCCTCTTCAAAAAGGGGCTTTACCCCGCCGTATCGGGCGCACGAAGGGCGGCCTGAACTCCAAGCTGCACGCGGTCTGCGATGGCCAGGGCCGCCCCGTCGCCATGCTGCTCTCCGAAGGTGAGATGAGCGACCACGCCGGCGCCGCCTTCCTGCTCGACGCGCTGCCAGCGGCCGACGTCCTCGTCGCTGACCGCGGTTACGACAGCGACGGCTACCGCGCCGCGCTCGAAGACAAGGGCATCAGGCCCTGCATCCCACCGCGCAAGACCCGCAAGGTCCAGCACGCCTACGACCGCGCGATCTACAGGGTCCGCCACAAGGTCGAGAACATGTTCGGCCGCCTCAAGGACTGGCGCCGCGTCGCCACCCGCTACGATCGTTGCGCCACACCTTCATGTCAGCCATCGTCATCGCAGCAATCGTCATCTTCTGGCTGTGACAAGAATGAGTCCTGAGCCTAGCAGGAGATGTGTCCGACCAGCGTCTAAGCTTTGCAAAGACCATGGCTGTACTGGCTGCCATAGCTGCTATTGCAAACGTGACAACAATCGCTGCTGACGGACAAAGCGCCATCGCGCACATCATGCAATTAATTGGTCAAGACAAAGAAACAGAAGACGCAGCGCAGAAGCGCTTAACTCCGCCGCCGAAAGCTCTGCCTGCACCTTCGCGTGGATTAGGCAATGATATAAACAATAAACATATAAGGCATTTGAATCAATCTTCCTCTAGCCAAGTCGATGACGACATCCCGTTTTAAGCATTGATATGAGATTAGACAATGACGAGCAAGGCTAGAAAAAATATGTACCGCCTGTTTGTGGCGGTAGCCCGTATCCTTTTCGATATTTTTCGTGCCTACTTTCACATTATAGAAGAGCTTCTACGTCTCGTCATTCCGGAATACCGCCGGCCAGCGATCCTCCGCGATATCGTCGCAGAGCCAAGCGACATAAGTCTTGATGATCGCATTCGAAAAATCGACGCGGCTAGAGAGAACCTGCAGGATGCTATACGCGCAGTCGACGATTTGCGAGAGCAGGCGAGCGCAAATAAAGTCGAGCTTGAGCGTGCTTTGGCGCGAATTGCTGATGCTGAAAAACAGAAGCAGCAGCTCGACACTCAGCTCGACACTTTGAAAAAAGTAGCAGAAGTAGATACCGCCGAGTTTCGGCGCGTAGTCGGATTTCCGACACAAGCTCAAGTTTGGAAGGAGCGCCTTTTTGGCTTTATCAGTGGTATTATTGCGTCGATTATAGCTTCCGTCCTCTTTCTTCTTGCGCAACACCTTTTCTATGCAAAATAAGAAGCCGGCCTTCTACTTCTCCAAGAGCTTGCGTTTGCGGGAGACGTCGCCGCTATAGCACTCGGCGGTGATGTCCTTGCGCCTCGACTTGCCTCAGATGAGGCTATCTGGTCGGTACGCGCGCGGCAAGGTCGTGCGTAGTTCGAGACGGCGCTGCGCACCTCCCCACCATGAGGGGCATGGGAGCGCTTCAAACTCCCTCATGATGAGGAGCGCCGAAGGCGCTTCTCGAACCACGCATCATCTCGAACCACGAACCCCTCACTCCATCTTCAACGCCGCGATGAACGCCTCCTGCGGGATCTCCACCTTGCCGAACTGCCGCATCTTCTTCTTGCCGGTCTTCGGCTTCTCCAGCAGCTTGCGCTTACGGGTACGTCGACGCCGCAATACTTGCTGTCACGTCCTTGCGCATGGCGCGCACCGTCTCGCGGGCGATAATGCCGCCGATAGCGGCCTGCACGGCGGTGACGACCATGAACTCAAGCCGCATTCGCCGCAGGTGCCAATCGAGCACCGAGCTGCAAACCCAATGCGGCAATGACCTTCACGATGGTCGCAAAATCGGGAATGTCTTCGCCGGACAAAGCGCGTCCGAGGATGGCAACCGGCAGCCCTGTTCGCGCCGCGAGGTCGGTGACGCCCTTGGCGCGCGCGATATCGCCGAGCGCCGCACCCACGAGCTTCGGGTCACCGTCTTCCAGGCAGGCATCCAGATAAGCGGCGATGGCGCTGTCGCTCCCGAGATGGTCGGCGACATCCCATGGCATGGTTTTGAGCGGCATGGTTATTCCAGCGAAGCCAGGACGATCGCCCGAGCAATATCGCGTTTCTGGCTGCTCTTGTCACCTCCGCACAGCAGAAGCACGATTTCGGTGCCGATTTGCTTGTAGTAGATGCGGTATTCCCGGCCCGTAGTCGATCCTCATTTCGCTGACGCCCTGGCCGACAGATAAGACATCGCCGGGATTGCCGAGGGCCATACGGCGAAGCCGCGCCGAAACGCGGGCGACGGCGCGCTCGTCGCGTAAGCCGGCAAACCAGTCGGCGAAAGCTTCAGTCTGGCGGATGAGGATCATAGGCTGTCATTTCCGGCCCGCCTCGGCATCTTCAGCGTTGCGATAAACGCTGCCTCCACGACCGCCGATCGCCTCCCGCCAAGCATGAAACTTTCGTCATGTCGCCGAACGACCACTCGGAATCGACCCTTGTCGCGGTTCGCGCCGATGGCCGGGTTTCATGTCGCGGTACGCTGACACCGGCCCCTGTTTGTGTCGCGGTACCCTGACTTTGGCAGGGTCACATGTCAGGGCTCGCGACGCGACAGGGCCGCGTTCCCGAGGGCGGCTGGAGGTGGACGCGTCGTTGGAAACCGGTTAAGATACCTAAATGAACGCTTCGGCAAGACACCAGGAGCGCCCGGTGCCTCTGCCGAAACCCGTCCCGACCGCCATGCCGAACCCCTCACTCCATCTTCAGCGCCGCGATGAACGCCTCCTGCGGGATCTCCACCTTGCCGAACTGCCGCATCTTCTTCTTGCCGGCCTTCTGCTTCTCCAACAGCTTGCGCTTGCGTGAGACGTCGCCGCCGTAGCACTTGGCGGTGACGTCCTTGCGCATGGCGCGCACGGTCTCGCGAGCGATGATCTTGCCGCCGATCGCCGCCTGCACGGGGATGACGAACATGTGCTGGGGGATGAGGTCCTTCAGCTTCTCCACCATGGCGCGGCCGCGGCCCTCGGCGCGGTCGCGGTGGACCAGCATGGAGAGGGCGTCGACGGGCTCGGCGTTGACCAGGATGTTCATGCGCACGAGGTCGCCCTCGCGGTAGTCGGTGATGGCGTAGTCGAACGAGGCGTAGCCCTTCGAGATCGATTTCAGGCGGTCGTAGAAGTCGAACACCACCTCGTTCAGCGGCAGGTCGTAGACCGCCATGGCGCGGCTGCCGACGTAGTTGAGGTCCACCTGCACGCCGCGGCGCTCCTGGCAGAGCTTGAGTACGTTGCCGAGGTATTCGTCGGGGGTGAGGATGGTGGCGCGGATCCACGGCTCCTCGATCGCCAGGATCTGCGTGGGGTCGGGCATGTCGGCGGGGTTGTGCAGGCTGACCTGGGTGCCGTCGCGCAGCTTCATCTCGTAGACGACGCTGGGGGCGGTGGCGATGAGGTCGAGGTTGAACTCGCGCTCCAGCCGCTCCTGGATGATCTCGAGGTGCAGCAGGCCCAAGAAGCCGCAGCGGAAGCCGAAGCCGAGCGCGGCGGAGCTCTCCATCTCGTAGGAGAAGCTGGCGTCGTTGAGCCGAAGTCGGCCGACGGCGGCGCGCAGGGCCTCGAAATCGGCGGCATCGACCGGGAACAGGCCGCAGAACACCACCGGTTGTGCCGGCTTGAAGCCGGCCAGCGCGGCGTCGCAGGGCCTGCCGGCATCGGTGATGGTGTCGCCGACGCGGGTGTCGGCCACCTGCTTGATCTGCGCGGTGATGAAGCCCATCTCGCCCGGGCCCAGAATGGGCGCGTCCTTCATCTTGGGGGTGAAGACGCCGATGCGGTCGACCTCGTAGCGCGCGTCGGCGCCCATCATCAGCACGCGCTGGCCCTTGCGCAGGCTGCCGTCGAGCACCCGCACCAGCACGACGACGCCGAGGTAGGCGTCGTACCAGCTGTCGACGAGCAGCGCCTTGAGCGGGGCGGCGGCGTCGCCCTTGGGCGGCGGCAGGCGCTTGACGATGGCCTCCAGCACCAGGTCGATGCCGATGCCGGTCTTGGCCGAGATCGACACGGCGTCGGAGGCGTCGATGCCGATGACGTCCTCGATCTGCTGCTTCACCCGCTCGGGCTCGGCGGCGGGCAGGTCGATCTTGTTCAGCACCGGCACGATCTCGTGGCCGGCCTCGATGGCGGCGTAGACGTTGGCCAGCGTCTGGGCTTCCACGCCCTGGGAGGCGTCGACCACCAGCAGCGAGCCCTCGCAGGCGGCGAGCGAGCGGCTGACCTCGTAGCCGAAGTCGACGTGGCCGGGCGTGTCCATCAGGTTCAGGATGTAGGTCTTGCCGTCCTGCGCCGTGTACTCCAGCCGCACCGTTTGCGCCTTGATGGTGATGCCGCGCTCGCGCTCGATGTCCATGGAATCGAGCATCTGCTCGCTCATGTCGCGCAGGGCGACGGTGCCGGTGGTCTGGATGAGCCGGTCGGCGAGCGTCGACTTGCCGTGGTCGATGTGCGCGACGATGGAGAAGTTGCGGATGTTGTCGAGCGGTACGGAGGCCATGGTGGCGGCGTAGCAGGGGCGGGGGATGGAGGGAAGGACGGGTTGGCCGCGTGACCGGCGGACGCGGCCTCGGCCCGCCCCCGAAAGAGCAAGACCTCAGAAGAAGCGCAGGTACCTGTAGCCGGAGAAGACGTCGTGCGGATCGAAGCCGGCGAACGTCGTGACGTCGAGGCCGGTTTCGAAGATGAAGTTGCCGATGACGGGGACCGACAGCACCACGAAGATCAGCACGAAGCCGAGGCCGGCCGCCATCGCCATGCCGGCCGCGGCGTAATGGCCGGGCAGGAACGGGCGGATGATGCCGAACCCGTCGAGCCCGGGGATCGGCAAAAGGTTGAGGACGATGGCGGTGCCCTGGAAAAAGGCCAGCACCGCCAGGGCCGCCTCGATGTCCGAGGTCTCCTCGCCGTGCGGCACGAGCTGGTAGAGCCCGCCCAGCATGGCGAGGAACAGCACGTTGGCGAACGGTCCGGCGGCGGAAACCGCGGAATCCCACCAGGCGCTGCGGATGGCGGCGTGGTTGATCCAGACCGCGCCGCCCGGCAGGCCGAAGCCGCCGATCACGATGTAGACCAGGGGCAGAACGAGCGACAGGAACGGGTCGGCGTATTTCAACGGATCCAGTGTCAGGTAGCCGCTCGTCGGGATCGAGTGGTCGCCGGCCTTGTAGGCGGTGAGGGCGTGGCCGAACTCGTGCAGGCAGAGGCTCACGATCCAGCCGGTGATGACGAAGACCAGCACCGCCGCCTGGCCCGCGACCCATCCGTGCCAAAGCGCCGCCCCCATTCCGGTGAAGAGCAGGCAGAGCATCAAGAAGTTGAGGCTCGGCAGATGGGTGGTGGCCGAAAATCGGGGCATCTCACCTGAAGGTCGCGGGAAGGCGCCGTCCTCTAGCATCGCCCGGCGGCTTGCGGAAGCCGACCGCGCGGCTTCGGAGTCCGGCCTTTTCCTAGGTGCAGCCATCGGCCCGCAAGCCGAAGCTGCAGCAGCGGACTGCTTTGCCCGGTTATTTCCTGGGTTTCAAAGACAATGCGGGCGTGACCTACGGCGTTGTTTCCACGAGTATTCGACGTAGGAACATCTTATCCTCTTTTGTCTTTTCGCAAGTTCGCCTTCTTCATGGTTGCCTATGCCGTAGGCGTCTCTATAATGTGGATGGGCAATTCATGTCCCTTTAATCCTCGGGGAGGCTGACCTAATGACCATTGACGTCGGAGCGACCACGGAGCGCGATCTGCTCACAAAGAGCGGTCGTCGTTCGTTCCTCAAGGGCCTCGGCTACGGTGCAGCCGGCGCGGCCGCCGGTGGCTTGGCCATGGCCGCCGCCACCACGCCCGCCGCCGCTACGGCTTCGGTCGACATCCAGATCCTGACGTTCGCACTCAACCTCGAATATCTCGAGTCGTCGTTCTACCTGATCGCGGCCACCGGCTCGGGCCTTCCCGGCGCGGATCGCGGCGGCACCCCCGGCACGGTCACGGGCGGTCGCAAGGTCACCTTCACGAGCCCGATCAACCAGGCCTATGCGAACGAACTCGCCGTGGAGGAGCAGACCCACGTGGAGTTCCTGCGCGCCGCGATCGCCGCCGCCGGCGTCGTGCCGATCTCGATGCCGAACATCGATTTCTCGCAGAGCTTTGCCACCGCCGCCCAGGCAGCTGGACTCGGCTCGGGCTTCGACGCCTTCGCCAACGACACGAACTTCCTGCTCGCCTCCTACATCTTCGAGGACGTCGGCGTGACCGCCTACCACGGCGCGCTGACCTCGATCAGCAACCCGGTGTACCTCGACAAGGCGTCCGGCATCATGGCCACCGAGGCCTACCACGCCGGCATCGTGCGTACCGCCCTGTTCGTCGCCGGTGCGGCGAGCCAGACTCAGGCCATCTCCTATCTCCGCCAGCAGCTGACCGGTGTCGCCGGCACCCCCGCCCAGGGCAACGACCATGGCGTCGGCACGACCGCGGCTCCGTCGATCCTCGATGCCGACGGCAATGCGATCGCCTGGGATCGCACCACGCGTCAGGTGCTCAACGTGGTGTACGGTGCGGTGAACGCCTCGTCCGGCCTGTTCTTCCCCACCGGTGTCAACATGCCGACGTAAGGCCAGCTTGGTCAATCACGTTTGATCGTCGAATCGGCCGGGAAATCCGGCCGATTTTTTTTGTTGCCTTTATGCGTTGTGTTGACCCGCGTCGCAGAAGGGTATCGCACTGCCGAAAAGCGTTGACCTGCCCGCGACCGCGGTCGAGAAGGCTCCCCGCCTAAATTGATCACGACGCGCCCCGAACGCGGGCGGCTCGTCTCTTTCGATCGGAGCCGGGCTCGGCTGAACCAGCATGAGGACGAGAGCTGACGTGATCACTGTCGAGCACGCCGAGCGCCTTGAAGAAGACCTCCATCGCCTGACACTGCTTCTCAATCTCGAATACTTCCAGGCCGAGTTCTACCTGCGCGCGCTCGACGGCAACGGCCTCGGCGAGATCGAGCGCGGCATCCATGCCGGTCCCGTCGTCGGCGGTCGCGCCGTGGCCTTCTCCAACCCCTTGGTCGCCGCCTTCGTCAAAGGCTCCGCGCGGGAGGAGCGTGATCACGTCCTGATCCTCCGCGAGATGATCGCCGAACTCGGCGCGGAGCCCGTTTCCGCTCCGAAGATCGATCTCGACAAGAGCTTCACGATGGTGATGCGGGCAGCCGGGGTCGTCCAGCAAAGCGAATCCTTTGATGCCTTCGCCAACGACACCAACTTGCTTTTCGCCGCTTACGTGTTCGAGGATCTGGTGGGGACCGCCTACCAGGGCGCGCTCACGACGACGCTGGAGAGGGCGCACCTGACCCGCCTGGCAGCGATCACGGCGGCCGAGGCCGGGCACTCGGCGCTCGTGCGCGTGATGCTCTTGACCGCGGGTCTGACCCATCAGACCAACGCCATCTCGGTGCTACGCCAGAAGCTCTGCGGCCTTCTGGGCACCATCTTTCAGGGGAGCGACCATGGTGTCGGCACTCTGGAGCAGCCAAGCATGCTCGCCATCGACGGCCGTTCGCTGGCCTGGAGCCGCACGTCGGCGCAGTGCCTCCAGATCCTCTACGGGAACGCGGAAGCCACGCCGGGCTGGTTCTTCCCCGACGGGATCCGCGAACTCGCGGCGACGCTCGATCGGCGCTACACGCCCGTGTACACGGGCACGCTGGCCGGTCCGACCTCCGACGATCCTGCGGTGCGCGAGATCCGCACGTTTCCCAGCGAAAGGGTGGCGGTACCCGCCATCCGCTGGGACGTCTCGAAACTGCCGCTGTTCGAGACGCGGGGGGACATCGGTGCGGACGTGACGGTGGACCATTACGATTCGACGAGCCCGCGCGTCTTGGAGCTCGACGAGGCCATGACCTTCGGTGCCGTCGGTATCGTCGCCGCGCAGAACTTCGTCCTACAGGAAACGTTGTGGCACACCGACTGGCGTCGGCACCACTATCGCCAGATCGGGGACGCCATCGCCTTTCGCCCGCCGTCGCTGGAAAGGCTGCCGGGCACGACGGTCTCGATCCTGACCGGAGCGGCGGAGAGCTATTGGCATTCGCTCGTCGATGCGGCGCTTCGCCTGGTTCTGATCGATGACGAGATATGGGGTCGGACCACACGGCTTCTCGTGCCCTCGACCGGCCTTCGCCAGCACGAGTTCGCCGAACTCTTCGAGGTGCCCGCTTGGGTGGAGGTCCGCAGCGTCCGCCCGCGCGAATGTTTCCTCGCCGAGACGCTGGTCCAGCCTTCGAGCCTGCACGGCATGTTCGACTTCCACGCCACCCTGACCAACGCTTTCTTCGATCGTCTGCTCGCCCATGCCGGCCCGGCGCCGCAAACGGCCGCGCGGCGCATCGTCGTGGATCGTCGGGGATCCAACCTGCGCAGCCTCGTTTGCGAAGACCAATTGATCGCCGCTCTTCCCGGCTTCGAGCCCGTGCGGTTGGAGGCTTTGTCCTTGCGCGAGCAGGCGCGTCTCTTCGCCGAGGCCGACATCATCGTCGCGCCGCACGGTGCAGGCTTGTCGAACATCGGCTTCGCGAGGCCGGGCACCCTCGTCATCGAGCTGATGATGGACACCTATCGCAACTGGTGCTTTCGCCGGCTGGCCGCCGCCCGTGGGCTCACCTACTTCTGCGTGCTCGGACGATCTCTCGACCCCGGCAAGGCGGAATATTCGGTACACCTTCAAACGTGGACCATCGACATCCCCGACGTGCAGGGCGCCGTCGCGCAAGCCGAAGATCTGCTAGCATCGCGGCAGAGCGTGCGAGCATAGATCAGCCCTAGTCTTGTTCGTTGAAGTTGGTTCTGAGCTGCTCCTCGGCACGACTCTGCCTGTCATCAATGAGACTTCCTTATGAAAGCTTCTGCCCGGCGGACGTCGCTTCAGCGTTGCCGCGCCTCTTCGCGTCGCGCGTCGGGACGATCACGTCGAGATGAAAAGTTCGAATGGAACATCGGTGTGGCCGAGCTTGGTTTTGCAAGCATCAAGCATAGTGCGCCATATCTCGGCTCGGACGACGTCACGATCCGTACGCGTTCGCCACGACACGAGCACCTCCTTGGTTGCAGTCTCTATGTGGTAGAGGATCGGGTGTCGCGACATAAACGCGGCGGTTGGATCGGCCGGCGGCAAACCGGCTTCTTCCAGAACGGCCTCGTCGACCCAAAGCCCGTCATGGGTCCACGGCGTTTCACAGTCCAAAGCATAGAAGCGGTAGCCGAAGGCCTTGAGAAGGTCGACCCCGTAGGACAAAGAGAACCCGAAGAAGCCTTGTTCGCTACCGCCTGCAAACTTGTCGCTCGCGCAGACCGAGAAGGCGTAAGGCGGCGGGATTTCTGTGTTGACTTCCGCCTGAATGGCGAGGGGGCGCACCCCGCCTTTGAGAATCGTGCGCAGGATGTCCGCATCCAACCCATCGATGTCGATTTTCAAGAAAGCCGGACGTTCCGGACATCCCGCTTCGCGCAGGATTGATAGAACGTTCTCGTTCGAGAGGAACGTGCCGGGCTTCAGGACGACATCGAACGATCCAAGGTTCCTGGCCAAATCCTCATGGTTCCACGAATCGATGGCCACGCCCCTGAAGCCGGACCTATAGAGCGGATACACGGGATCTTCATACTGGAGGCCGTCGCCGCAGCCGATGTTGACGGCATAGGGGTGCGGTTCCAGTAGGACTTTGCGAGAGCGAAGCTCTTCGAACAGCGTCTGTGCCATCATCATCGCGAGCTTGCCTTGCTTAGTCTTATGACAGCGTCAGACCAGAAGCATACGCGAGTTAGGACGACGCGTGCTCGAGTCGGATCCGGAACCCTCCCCCTAGTCCGCCGTAGCCATCGTTGTCGAGCGCGCAGACGCTTCGGCGAGATCGGCTGGCGTCTCGCGACCGACTTTGCCGAACACCAGCCCGATCAACAGGAGGCATGGCCCCTTCGGGTCGGCCGCCAGCGCCAGCGCCGGCATGCGCGACACGCTCTCCCACAGCCGCCGCTCGTCGGGGCAGGTGGCGCGCTCGACGAGCACGCACGGCGTCTCGGGCGGCAGGCCGTGGGTCAGAAGCTTGTCCACGAGGGCCGGCATGGTGCGCACGCCCATGTAGACCACGGTGCTGGCGCCGGGATCGGCCAGCGCGCGCCAGTCGATGTCCTGCGGCAGGCGACCATCCTTGGCGTGCGCCGTGACGAATTGCAGTCGCCGCGCGGCGCTGCGCTCGGTCAACGAAATGCCCAGCGAGGCGGCGGCGCCGAGCGCGGCGGTGACGCCGGGCACCACGGTCACGGGGATGCCGGCGGCTCGCAACCCGTCGATCTCCTCGTTGGCGCGGCCGAAGATCATCGGATCGCCACCCTTGAGGCGGACCACGCGCTTGCCCTCGCGCGCCAGGCCGATCATCAGACCGGTGATCTCGTCCTGCTTGCAGGAAGGGAGATAGCCGCGCTTGCCGACATCGATCTTGCGCGCCTCGCGCCGTGCCATGTCGACCACCTCCGGGGCGACGAGCTTGTCGTAGAGCACGACGTCGGCGCCCTGCAGCGCCTTCACGGCCTTGACCGTTATGAGGTCGGGGTCGCCCGGGCCGGCACCGACCAGCGTGACTCGGCCGACGGTGGTCTTCGGGCTCGTCGCGGCGGCGAGGAAGGCCGCGAAGTCGGCCTCGTCGGGCGGCGCGGCGTCCGGGCCGAGCGCGCGCTCGGAGAAACGCTCCCAGAAGGTGCGGCGGCCGTGGAACGGCAGGCGCAGCGGCACCACGCGTTCGCGCCAGGCGCGGGCCGTCTGCGCCCACAGCTTGAGGTGGTCGGGCAGCAGCGCCTCGAGCCGCGCCCGGATCGCCTGGCCGAACACCGGCGCCGTGCCGTGCGTGGAGATGCCGATGACCAGCGGCGAGCGCTCGACGATGGCGCCGAACTGGAAGTCGCAGAAGGCCGGATTGTCGATGGCGTTCATCGGGATGCCGGCGGTGCGCGCCGCCTGCTTGAAGCGCGCGGCCTCGCCGTCGTCCTCGGTGTCGAGCAGGGCGATCGCCGCGCCCTCGAGATCGGCCGGCTCCCACGAGCGCTCGTGCAGGGTCAGGCGCGGCGCCTGCGCGACGAGCTCGTGCATCTCGTGGCAAGGGTCGGCGGCGTAGACGTCGACGTGGCTGCCGGTGGCGTGCAGCAGTTCGGCCTTCCAAACCGCGCGCTCGGTGGCGCCGGCGAGCAGGGTGCGCTTGCCGGCGAGCGCGAAGAACACCGGCAACACCGCGAGATCGCGCATCGGCGCCCGGGTGGACTCACGCGCGGGCTCGACGCGTCCCGCTTCGCCGGCTTCGGCCTTTGTCTTCAACGTCCGCGGCTCCGTCGGCTTGCCCGTCGATAACCCGATGTCGCCATGGTGCCAGGCCGCGTCAAGGGCGGCAGGTGGCAGCGCCTCGAGCCGTCGGGCGCCGTAGTCTTACGACCGGAACCCGCGGTGAAACAACATGTTACAAGGCCCAGGAAGGCGCGAGCGGGAAACCCGGACTTGGCGGATCTGGTGCCACGATCGACGCGCAGGCCGCCGGGCGACGATGCGCCCGACCTCGCCCGCACGCTGGACACGCTGGCGACGGCTGTGATGATCCTCGTCACGCTCGCCATCCTGTATTTCGCGCGCGAGATCCTGATCCCGGTCGCCATCGCGGTCATCCTCAGCTTCGTCCTTTCGCCGCTCGTCAAGCTGATGCGCCGGCTCGGGCTCGGCAAGAAGCTCGCGGTCGGCCTCGCGGTCGTCGTCACCTTCACCGTGACGGTCGGGCTCGGCGCCATCCTCGCCAAGCAGATTTCGGACCTCGCCGACGACGCCACGCGCTACCAGGCGACCGTGTCGCAGAAGGTGGCGGGAGTCCGCAACTTCGCTGCCAACAATCCGCTTCTCGCGAGGCTGAACTCGGCCATCGCCGACATGGATCCGCACGCGCCGGACAAGGCGGACAAGCCCAAGCCGACGAGGTCGGCCACGCCGGCCGCCGCGCAAGACCAAGCCACGGCGCCGACCAGGGTCGAGATCGTCGAGCCGCCTCCGGGTCTCCTGACGCTGCTGCAGACCGCGGCGGGAATGGCGGCGACGCCGCTCGCCACCGCCGCCTTCGTCGCGGTCTTCATCATCTTCATCCTCATGCAGCGCGAGGACCTGCGCAACCGCCTCATCCGTCTCGCCGGGTCGAGCGACCTTCAACGCACCACGCTGGCCCTGAACGACGCCGCGCGGCGGCTCAGCCGCTACTTCCTCGCCCAGGTGCTGCTGAATGCCGGCTTCGGCATCGTGACCGCGGTGGTGCTGACCTTCATCGGGGTGCCCGGCGCCATCCTGTGGGGGATCGTCGCCTTCTTTCTGCGCTTCATTCCCTACGTCGGCTCGATCGGCTCGGCGCTGTTCCCGGTCCTGCTGTCGCTCGCCGCGAGCCCGGGCTGGACCATGGCCGTGGAGACGGCGGTGTTCTTCGTCGCCTTCGAGCTCGTCGTCGGCCAGGTCGTCGAGCCGCTGGTCTACGGGCACAACACCGGCATCTCGCCCTTCGCCGTGGTGCTCTCGGCGACATTCTGGACCTGGCTGTGGGGACCTGTCGGGCTCGTGCTGGCGACGCCTCTCACCGTGTGCGTCGTCGTGATGGGGCGCCACATCGATCGCCTCGGCTTCCTCGATGTCCTGCTCGGCGACGCGCCGCCGCTGACCGACGTCGAGAGCTTCTACCAGCGCATGCTTTCGGGCGACGCGTCGGAGGTGCTCGACCATGCCGACCGCTACCTCGCCGAGCATTCGCTGCTCGACTATTGCGACGCCATCGCCATGAAGGCGCTGCTGATGGCGCAGGACGACGTCCGACGCGGCGCGCTCAGCGAGGATCGCCAATTGCGCATCCGCGACACGATGCGCGACCTTGCCGAGGACCTCGTCGACCGCGGCGAGGATTCCATCCTGCCGGTCGACGACAGCAGCGCACCCGCCTCGCTCGCGGCGCCGGAGCCGGATGCGGCGCAGGGCGACCCGGAAGAGGAGCTGCCCGACACGAGCGCCCTAGACGACGCCTGGACGAGAGACGGCGCGATCGTGTGCATCGCCGGGCGCACCCCGCTCGACGAGGCGGCGGCGCACCTGCTCGCCGACCTGCTTCAGCAGCGCGGCTTCGGAACCCGGGTCGAGGCCGCCAAAGCCTTGGCCGACGCGGGCGGCGCCGTGGTTGCCGGACACGAGCCCAAACTGGTCATCCTCTCCTTCCTCGACGCCGATCTCAGCGTGGGGCAGGCGCGATTTGCGGTGCGTCGTCTGCGTCGCCGCCTCGGGAACGCGCCGCTGGTCGCCGCCTTCTGGATGTCGGAGGACGACGAGGGGCGCATCTCCGGCCTCTGTCGCGACGTGCGCGCGGATGTCTGCGTCTCGGGCCTGCCGCAGGCGGTCCGTCTCTGCCTCGAACGCGGCGCCGCGAGTGGAGCGGACGAAGACGAGCATGAAGGCAGCGCGCGAGGCGAGTTCGCCACCCGTTTGTCGCATTCAGTGGAAAACATGAAGACGGCAGTCTAGAAGCAATCCGATCACGACGGGATGAGAGCGACGCGCCGTGTTCCGCGTCGCCGAGATGTCTCGCGGGGGGTCGTTCGACGGGCTGGCAGAAGCCTCTTGTCGCGCCGCGGCGGAGCGGCTATACGGCGCCCTCGCTTCGGCAATGCCGAGGCGTCCGGCCCTCGTCAAGGGGTTGGCAAAACGGCCGGGGTCATAGCTCAGTTGGTAGAGCGCTTCAATGGCATTGAAGAGGTCTGCGGTTCGATTCCGCATGGCTCCACCACCGTCGGCCTTTCAAGTCAGTGCTAATCATGGTTCGGGCTGGAACGTCGCTGTTGTTCTTCATCGTGGACGGTAAGGAGCCACCGTCCAGCCGCACAGCATCGATGTTGCACGTGGGCTTCGGCAAATCACCCGCATCGTAGTCGGACCTTGACGCGACCACGGGTCGATCAGCTATTGCCCGCATGAGACAAGCATCCCTCGACTTCCTGAAGCGCATCGCCGACGCTCCCTCGCCGAGCGGCTACGAGCAGCCGGCGGCGCGGGTCTACCGCTCCTACGTCGAGCCCTTCGCCGACACGGTGGCGACGGACGTGCACGGCAACGTCACGGCCGTCCTCAACCCCGGCGCTTCCATGCGCATCATGCTCGCCGGCCACATGGACGAGCTCGGCTTCATCATCCACCACATCGATGATCAGGGGCAGCTGCACTTCCGCACTATCGGCGGCCACGACAGTGCCGTCGCGATCGGGCAGCGCGTCTGGATCTACGGCAAGCATCGCATCGCCGGGGTGATCGGCCGCACCGCCATCCACCTCCAGACCGAGGAGGAGCGCAAGAAGAAGCCCGAGATCAAGGACATGTGGATCGACGTCGGCGCCACCACGCGCGCCGAGGCGGAGGCGGTCGTCGCGCTCGGCGACGTGGCGACCTACCAATGCGAGTTCCAGCCGCTGATGGGTGATCGCGCGACCGCTCGCGGCTTCGACAACAAGATGGGCACCTTCGTCGTGGCCGAGACGCTCCGCCTGCTCAAGGAGGAGGGCGGCCTCGACCCCGGCGTCGGCGTCCACGCGGTGGCCACCGTGCAGGAGGAGATCGGCCTGCGCGGCGCGAAGACGGCCAGCTACGGGATCGACGCCCGGACCGGCCTCGCCGTCGACGTCAACCACGCCACCGATTATCCCGGCTCCAACAAGGTCCTGCACGGCAGCCTCGAGCTCGGGAAGGGACCGAGCGTGTCGCGGGGTCCGAACACCAACCCGATCACCTTCGACCTGATCACCGCGGCGGCGCGCGAGGCCGGAATCGCCTATCAGGTGAGCGTCAGCGCTGCCGGCACCGGAACGGATGCCAACGCCATGCAGCTCAACCGGGCCGGCATGGCGACGGGGCTGCTTGGCGTCCCTTTGCGCTACATGCACACGCCCGTCGAGCTGCTCAGCCTCAAGGACGTCGAGGATTGCGCGCGCCTGATGGCGGGCTACTGCCGGCAGGTGAAGCCCGACACGGACTTCGCGCCTCGCTGATCGGCTTGGTTGCCGTCGTTGGCCGCGACGCAAGGCACCGGCGGGAAGCGCCAAAGCGGACGGCCTCCTACGCGTTGGTCGGGCGCGCGTGGCAACGAGCCATGCTGCCCGTCACGCGCTTGAAGGCCGTGCCGAACGCGCCTTCCAATGCGTGGCCGAGCGAGCGCGCGATCGCGCCTACGGGTTCGCCGCGACAGGCTGCGTCCCGCGAGAAGCATCTGGGCGCGAGCGTCTCTCTTCCTTCAACACCCGAGTAGCCCTTGGACGACCAGCGCGACCCGTTCGATGCGCGCGTCGCGTCTGATCCGGCCCGAGCGCTCGAGTTCGGCGAGGCCGTGCAGTGCTGCCCAGAACGTCTCGGTCGCGGTTGCGACATCCATGCGTGTGGGCGTGACGACCGCCGCGAGCGCGTCGAAGGCTGCCTTCAGCTCCAACCTGGTCTCGGCTTCGGCGAAGCGCAGACCGGTCGGCAGGGTGAACATGGCCTCGTAGAGGGCCGGATGCTTTCGGGCGAAGGCGAGATAGGCCATGGCGACGGCCTCCAGCGCGTCGCGACGATCGGTCGATCCGCGCGCCGCTTTCTCGAGCGCTGTCGTGAGCTCCTGAAAACCCTCGACGGCGACTGCCGCCACGATCGCCTCCCTGTTCTCGAAGTGCGAGTAAAGAACCGGCTGGCTGTATTCGATGTCCTCCGCCAGGCGGCGGATCGTAACGGCACCCCAGCCCTCGCCTTCCGCGATCAGCCGCGCCGCCGCGGTGATGCGATGTTCGCGTTCAGCCCGCTGCCTGCCCTTTCGCTCGGCGATACCCAATCTTCGATCTCCCGCCGTCAAAGGGCGGCGCTCCTCGATAATAAGGAAGCTTGAAGATCTAGCAACGCTAGTTTATATACTGCGGCTACAAGGAGGCGCGAATGCACTGGCTATCAACCGGATTGGCGCTGCTGCTGGCGGTCGCAATCATCGCGATCGGTGCTCACTACGTGGCGAGCCCGAGAACCGCGACGCGCAGCTTCGGCCTGCCGCTTCCCGAAGAGGGCACCAACATCGCCTGGTGGCTTCGCCTGAAGGGCGTGCGCGATATCGCTTCGGGATTGCTCGTGCTCGCCTTCCTGGCTTGGGGCGTGTCTCGGGCAGTCGGCATCATCCTGGTGGTCGAGGCATGCGTCCCTGTCGGCGACATGCTGCTCATCCTGGCTGCGAAAGGCTCGGCCAAGAGCGCTTTCGGCATCCATGGGGTCACGGCGGTGCTGATGATCCTGGCAGCGATCCCGCTGATCACGGCGGTGCCGTAAGTTGCTGCATGCCCTCTCGATCTGGATCCTCGTCGCCGGGCTCGTCGGCGCAGGACTGTTCAATGCGACCGGCACGTCCGCGACGCGAAGCGACTTCGTTCGCTGGGGCTATCCCCCGTGGTGGTGCCGCGTGACCGGCGGGCTCGAGGTCATAAGCGCCGTTCTGATCGCCCTTCCTGCCAGTCGCGGAATAGGCCTGATGCTTGGTGCGGTGATCGTAGCGGCTGCGGTTTTGACCGTCCTGCGTCACCGCGAGCCATCGCACCTCCTGCCACTCGGCGTCTTCGTCGCCTTGCTGGCGCTGACGGAGTTATCGGCGCGAAAGGGCGACCCTGAAGAGCACCGCGACGCCCGACGCGACCTGAGCGGACAATGCTCTGACGTTGAAGCTTCGAAGGGCACCGTCCTGTTCGAGCTCGGCTCGCAAGGGGTGTCGGTGTCTGTTTCCTCAAGGCATGGCGATGCTCGGAAGCTTGACCGCAGACCCTCGCTCCGACCACAAGGACCAGGGCAGGAGCACGCCATGACCAGCCGCATCATCGCCGTGGAAGCGTTCGACCTGGTGGTCTTCGGCGGTACCGGTGACCTCGCCTATCGCAAGCTGTTCCCCTCGCTCTACCTGCGCGACCTCGACGGCCAGATCACCGATCCGACGCGGATCGTCGGCGTGTCGCGCCAGGATCTCTCGACCGAGGTGTTCCGGGACAAGGTCGCGGAGGCGCTGCACCGTTTCGTGAAGGAAGAGCGCTTGAGCGAGCCGGCGCTGGGGCGCTTCCTCGAGCGGCTGCGCTACCTGCGCCTCGACGCCAAGAATGAGCAGGGCTGGGGCGACCTCAAGGCCATGCTGGCCGACGGGCTCGACCGCGTCCGCGCCTTCTATCTCGCCACGGCGCCGGAGCTGTTCGATCCCATCACCCACAAGCTCGACGCCCACGGCCTGCTGACGGCCAAGACCCGCGTGGTGCTGGAGAAGCCGCTCGGCAAGGATCTCAAATCCGCGCAGACGATCAATCGCGCGGTGGGCGAGGTGCTCGACGAGGCGCGCATCTACCGGATCGACCATTACCTCGGCAAGGAGACGGTGCAGAACCTCATGGCGCTGCGCTTCGCCAACCTGCTTTTCGAGCCGGTGTGGAACAAGGCGCACGTCGACCACGTGCAGATCACGGTGGCCGAGACCGTCGGCGTCGAGGGCCGCGGCGCCTATTACGACACCGCCGGTGCGCTGCGCGACATGCTGCAGAACCACATGCTGCAGCTGCTCTGCCTCGTGGCGATGGAGCCGCCCTCGGCCATGGAGGCCAACGCACTGCGTGACGAGAAGCTGAAGGTTTTGCGCGCGCTGAAGCCGATCAACGATGCCAACGTCAAGGCGCTGACGGTGCGCGGGCAGTACAAGGCCGGCGCCATCGACGGGAAGAGCGTGCCCGGCTATCTCGACGAGCTGCCGACCGACGGCGGCGGCAAGGCCGAGAGCACCACCGAGACCTTCGTGGCGCTCAGGGCCGAGGTGCAGACCTGGCGCTGGGCCGGCGTGCCGTTCTACCTGCGCACCGGCAAGCGGCTGCCGGCGCGCGTCAGCGAGATCGTCATCCAGTTCCGCGAGGTGCCGCTCTCGATCTTTGGCGAGGCCGGCGGCGGTCTGTCGGCCAACCAGTTCGTCATCCGCCTGCAGCCCGACGAGGGCATCAAGCTCTACCTCATGATCAAGGACCCCGGCCCCGGCGGCATGCGTTTCCGCGAGGAGAGTCTCAACCTCTCCTTCGCCGAGACCTTCAAGGGCCAGAACCCCGACGCCTACGAGCGCCTGTTGATGGACGTCATCCGCGGCTCGCAGCAGCTGTTCATGCGCCGCGACGAGGTCGAGGCGGCGTGGACCTGGGCCGACCCGATCCTCGATGCCTGGTCGCGCCTGGCGCAGCCGCTGCAGGGCTACACCGCCGGCGCCTGGGGGCCCTCGGCCAGCGTGGCGCTGATCGAGCGCGACGGCCGCACCTGGCATGAGGCGCCCTCGCTCTGATCGCCGCCGTTGCTGGTGCATGATGCGGCCCTGATCGCGCTGACGGCGCTGCTGGTCGAGGCGGCAGTCGGCTACCCGCAGGCGCTCTACACGCACATCGGCCATCCCGTGACGTGGATGGGCGCCCTCCTGGCGCGCCTCGACCGCGGGCTCAACCGCGAGGGCGACGCGCCAGGGCGGCGCCGTGTCGCCGGCTTCGTCGCGCTCGCCGCGTTGCTCACGGCGAGCGGCGGGGCAGGGTGGCTCATGATAGCGGTGACCTTCGCCGCGCTGCCGCGCCCCGCCGCCGTGCTCGTCCTTGGCGTGCTCGCCTCGTCCTGCCTCGCCCAACGCAGCCTTTACGCCCACGTCCGCGCCGTCGCCGACGCGCTGGAGCGCGACGGCCTGGCGGCCGGCCGGCGCACCGTGGCGATGATCGTGGGGCGCGACACCACAGCGCTCGACGAAGCCGGCGTCGCCCGTGCCGCCATCGAGAGCCTCGCCGAGAATTTCTCCGATGGCATCGTCGCGCCGGCGTTCTGGCTCATGCTCGCCGGCCTGCCGGGCGGCCTCGCCTACAAGGCCGCCAACACCGCCGACAGCATGATCGGCCACCGCACGCCCCGTCACGAGGCCTTCGGCTTCACTGCCGCGAAATTCGACGACCTCGTGAACTGGCCGGCGGCGCGGCTGGCGGCGTTGTGGATCGTGCTCGCCGCTGCGCTGCTGCCCGGCGCCTCGGCTGGCGCGGCGTGGCGCATCGCGCGGCGCGACGCGAGCGGCCACGCCTCGCTCAACGCCGGCTGGCCCGAGGCGGCGATGGCGGGGGCGCTTGGCCTGCGGCTCGGCGGCGCGCGCAGCTACGGCGGCACGATGGTGGCGGGCGCGACAATGGGCGATGGCGACGCGGCCGTCGGCGCCGCGACCATCCGGCGGGCGCTGCAGGTGTATCGGGTTGCATGCGCGATCAACGTCGTCGTGGTGGCAGTCGTAGCGCTCGTCGCGACTTGATCGATGCCCCGCGAAGAAGGTCGCTGATTGGCAGCCGAAGCGCCGTCTTTCCGGGGCGCCGCAGGCGAGCCCGGAACCCGTGACAACGCGGGCACCGGAAGAGCGGAACGATGCCGCTTGTTTCTGAACGCGCGTTGCCTTGGATTCCGGGCTCTCGCTCCGCTCGCCCCGGAAAGACGGGCCATGAATCTTCTTCAGAGTTCAACCCTTACGCCTCATCTGGCGATGGCCAGCACCCTGTCGAGGTCGATGTGCTGGGACATGTGGGCCGCCACGGCGTCGAGCGCGGCCTCCTGGCCGGCCTCGTAGGCGCGGCCGTCGCAGGCGGCGCCGAGCCGCGCGAGCAGGGCGGCGCGCTGGCGGTCGTCGGCGAAGAGGCCGTGGACGTAGCAGCCGGCGACGCGGCCGTCGGCGGAGACGGCGCCGTCGGCGCGGCCGTCGGTGAAGCGGGCGAACGGGCGCTCGGCCGCCGTGGTCTCGCCCATGTGCATTTCGTAGCCGGAGAACGGCACGCCGTCGGCCTCGCCCGCGACCGGCGACAGCCGTTTCTCGCCGGCCAGCCTCGTGTCGACCGGCAGCAGGCCGAGGCCGGGGAGCCGACCGGGTGGACCCTCGACGCCGAGCGGATCGGCGACCGAGCGCCCCAGCATCTGGTAGCCGCCGCACAGGCCGAGCACGTGGCCGCCGCGGCGCAGGTGGGCGCGAAGGTCGATATCCCAACCTTGCTCTTGAAAGAAGGCGAGGTCGCGCATCGTGGTCTTGGAGCCGGGCAGCAGCACCAGACGCGCCTCGACCGGCAGCGTCGCGCCCGGCGCGACGGTGACGAGGCGGACCGCCGGCTCCTGGCGCAGCGGGTCGAGGTCGTCGAAGTTGGAGATGCCCGGCATCAGCGGCACCGCAATCGTCACCGTGCCGTCGGCGGCGGGGCGCCAGTCGCGCAGCGCCAGCGAATCCTCGGCCGGCAGCAGCGCCGCCGCCGGGCAGTGCGGCACCAGGCCCAGCGCCGGCCACCCAGTGCGCGCGGCGATGAGGACCATGCCGTCGGCGAAGAGCGCGGGGTCGCCGCGGAAGCGGTTGACGACGAAGCCCGCCACCATCGCCGCGTCGGCCGGGTCGAGCACGGTCCTGGTGCCCACGATCTGGGCGATGACGCCGCCGCGGTCGATGTCGCCGACGAGCACCACCGGCACGTCCGCCGCGCGGGCGAACCCCATGTTGGCGATGTCCTTGGCGCGCAGGTTGATCTCGGAGGCGCTGCCGGCGCCCTCGACGATCACGAGGTCCGCCTCGGCCTTCATGTGAGCGAAGCTCTCGAGCACGGCCGGCATCAGCCGTGGCTTCCAGTCCTGGTAGGCGGCGGCCTCGGCCTGGCCGGCGACGCGGCCCTGCACCACGATCTGCGAGCCGGTGCCGCTATGCGGCTTCAGCAGCACCGGGTTCATGTGCACCGAGGGCGGCACGCCGCAGGCGCGCGCCTGCACCGCCTGCGCCCGCCCGATCTCGCCGCCGTCGGCGGTGACGGCGGCGTTGTTCGACATGTTCTGCGGCTTGAACGGGCGCACCCGCAACCCGCGCTGCGCGAAGGCGCGGCAGAGCCCGGCGACGACCAGCGACTTGCCGACGTCGGAGCCGGTGCCCTGGATCATGATCGCGCGGGTCACCTGTCGCGCCAGCGCGCGAAGTGATCGAGCGGGCCGGCGCCGGCGCCGACGCGGAGGCGGTCGGCGCCGACCAGCGCAGCGTCGAGGTAGCGCTTGGCTGTGGCCACCGCCTGCCGCAACGCCTCGCCGCGCCCGAGTGCCGCGGCGATGGCCGAGGACAGGGTGCAGCCGGTGCCGTGCGTGTTGCGGGTGGCTTGCCGCGGGGAGCTGAAGCGGGTGAGACCCTCGGCATCGAGCAGCAGGTCCACCGCATCGTCGCCGGCGCCGTGCCCGCCCTTGACCAGCCATGCGGCGGGGCCGTCGCGCAGCCGTCGCGCCGCCGCCTCGATCGCGTCGTCGTCGTCGAGCGGCGCGCCGCCGAGCAGGCGCGAGGCCTCGTGGAGGTTGGGCGTCACGAGGGTGGCGAGCGGGAAAAGCCGCGCGCGCATGGCGGCGATCACGGCGTCGTCACCGAGCGTGGCGCCGCTGGTCGCCACCAGCACCGGGTCGAGCACGATGGGCCCGGCATAGGCGGCGAGCGCGCCGGCAACGGCGTCCACGATCGCCGCCGAGCCCAGCATGCCGATCTTGACGGAGGCGACGTCGATGTCGGCGAGGACGGCCGCGATTTGTTCGGCGACGAAGCCGGGTGGCGGCAGGTGCACGGCGCTCACGCCGCGCGTGTTCTGCGCGGTGAGCGCCGTCGGCGCCGCCATGCCGTAACAGCCGAGCGCGGCGAAGGTCTTGAGGTCGGCCTGGATACCGGCGCCGCCGCTGGGATCGGAGCCGGCGATCGAGAGGATGTTGGGGATGCGACGGTCTGCTGCGATCAATGCGAGGCCGCAGTGGCAGCAGCGTCGTCGTCGGGCAGCGTGCCCGGCCGCACGATCTCGACGATGCCCGGGCGCCGCGTCACCGACGCCAGCGTCTCGCCGAGGAAGGCGCGCAGGCCCGGCTCGTCGTGGCGGTGCTCGACTCTGAGATGCGGCGTGCCGCCGGCGACGCTCAGGTGCATGCGAAGGTCGGGATGCCTCGCGCGGATCTCGTGGATGTGGCGCGTGGCGGTGTTTGTCGCGGCATCGCCGGCGATCGCCAAACGCGTGTTGGTGCGCCCGCAGGTGGAAGGCTGGGCGAGCACGCGGGCGATGACGCCCGTAGCGTAGCGCACCAGCGGGTAATCGAGGTTGATCCGCGTCAAGACCATCTCGCCCTCCGCGCCGGGCTCCACAGGGATCCCGTTCTCGTCGACGATTTCGAGAACGAGATGCTCGGCGAGCGTCATGCCCTCGGTCGTTCCGCTCTCGTAGGCGACGAGCCCGACCTCGGGCAGCAGCAAGGCGTGCCGCACCTCGAGACCGCGAAGCTCGAACTCGCGCCGCAGGCCGAACTTCAGTGTCCCGGTCACGAGGGCGGCTTTGAGGCTCGTCAGGTCGGCGGCGGCATCGAGGCCGCCGTCGAGAACGTGCCGCAGACGCTCGACGGCACCGCAGAAGAAGGAGGGGCGGAAACGTGCGATGGCCTCGACGATGCGCGCCGGCTCGGCGCCGCCCGCCGGCAGCACGGGGCATCCCAGGGCGCGGGCGCCGGCATCGGCCATGTGGCCGTGGGGCACGAGGTCGTAAGGGAAGGCATTGAGGACGAGCGCACCTCTGCGCAGACCGGCGGCGTAGAAGCCGCGCGCCATGCCCCACCAATCCTTGGCCTGGCCGGCGGGCGTGGCCATTGCGCCGGGATCGCCGAACACGTGCGCCAGGCCGGCGACCCGCGTGGCGACGAAGCCGCCGAAGGGCGGCGTGTCGGCCTGTGCGGCAAGGAGGTCGGAGCGTCGTTGCAGCGGGATTCGGGAAAGGTCCGCGCGCGTGCGCAGCTTGGCGACGTCGATGCCTTTCAGCTGCGCGCGAAGCGCCGGAGCACGGCTCTTGGAAACCGTGAGAACATGCTGGAGATCACGCAGGAGCGCGCCCTCTCGTGACACGGGGGTGCGATTTTCAAGTCGATCGAAAACGTCGTTCATGTCGAGCCAATGTGACGAGCCGCGCGGTCTGGGATCGTCATGGCGACCACCTTAACGACACGCCGCCGCCGCATGCGAGTCGGCTCTCCGCCTAACGGGAGACATCGCGCTGTTTGCCCCGCGTTGTGGCATCGCGGCGACGCGTCATGCCGTGCGGGTGATCTCGCGCTCGTGCCGGACCCTGCGGCGCAGCGGCCGGCCGGCCAGGTGCACCACCCCACCGCCGAAGACGAAGCCGAGCAGGCCGAAGACGAAGCCTTGCGGCGTGGTCGGCACGGCGGGCGAGAAGTCGCCGAGCGCGCCCTGCGCGATGTGGCCGTCGAAATGCGTGAGCAGCGTCGCGTACTGCATCACGGGGCCGTCGGTACGCAACTGCGCCTGCGCCTCGCGCAGGGTCTGCAGCCGGGCGACGTTGTCCTGCTCCTGCTCGCCGCGCTGACGGACGAAGCGATCGCCGTTGGCCTTCAGCCGATCGATGCCGCCGCTCTGCGTCAGGCCCTGTTGCTCGCTGTCGGAGTCGAAGCGTGCGACCACCGCGGCGAGCTCGTCGATGGCGCCGCCGAGACGCTGGCGATACTGCTGCATGAACTCCGGCACCTGCGTGGCGAGGAAGCCGAGGAGCAGGGCGACGAAGAGGGCGAGGCGGCGCAGGATCATGGCGTCGGTCCGAGGCTCGGCGATACCGCCAGCCTAGCACTTCGAGGCGATGTCGTCGCCTCCGCCTGCCGCCGAACCGCCCGCGCGCCGCCCTTCGCGCCGTCAGGCCGGCAGCATAGACTCAGGCCGGCAGCGTCAGGAGCCCTGCCTCGCCGCCGCCCGTACCGAAGAGCAGCCGGTTGCCGTCGCCGCTCCAGGCCAGCGCCGTGACCGGGTCGCGCGCATCGTCCGGGCGGCGCACCAGCAACTCGGTGTTGTCGGCAATCCGACAGGTCAGAACCCAGCCGTCCTCGTAGCCGATCGCGAGCAGCGGCAGCTTGGGGTGGAATGCGACCTTGGAGATCTTGGCCTTGCGCATCGCCACCTCGAGCGGGGGCTTCTTCATCGGCCCGTCCTTGTCGCGAAAGGGCCACATTACGCAGGAGTCGGCGCCTGAGGTGGCGAGCCAGTCGCCGTCGGGCGACCAAGCCAGCGAGCGCACCTTGGAAGGATAGCCGCTCATGCGCATGTTGGCGCGATCGGCGAGCCGCCAGCCGTGCAGCGCATTCTCCTGCATCGCGGTCACGAGGAAGCGCCCGTTCGGCGAGAAGGTCACCGCGAGGTGCGAGCCCTTCCACTCGTAGGGCTCGGGCGGCGCTTCGGAATTGGGAAACCACAGGCTGGCGCCGTTGTAATGCGCGATCGCGAGGCGATAGCCCTTGGGAGCAAAGGCCAGGCCTCGCGCCGTGGAGGCGAACGTGGCCTGCTTCTCGCCGCCTTTGGGGTCGCGGGCGGTAACGGACTTGCCGATCGCCCAAGCGATCGCGCCGTCGCCGCGGGTGGCGAGAGCGTCGATCCATTTGCCCTTGGCTTCAAACAGGACCTCCAAGTGGCCATCGCTGGTCAGCGCGACGACGCGGCCGTCGTCGCCGCCCGTCACCAAGCGGGCACCGAGGGGCGCGCTGCACAGGATCGCGGCCTCGGGATGCACGGCCAGAACGCGCGCCTCGCCGGGCACGCCGAGCGTCACGTGGCCGTCGTCGCGGGCCAGCGCCGGCACGTCTCCCAGGAAGGCAGCGGCTTGGACCGGCTCGCCGGGCTCGTAGACGACGACGCGCTCGCTCAACGATGGCTTGAGATCGGCCACCCGGTCAGGCCGCGCAGGCCATGAAGCCTTCGCGGATCTCGCCCTCCTTCAGCCGCCGGCCGATGAAGACGATGCGGCTCTGGCGATGCTCGCCTTTCTTCCACTCGCGCTGCAGATCGCCGTCCATCATCATGTGCACGCCCTGATACACGAAGCGGCGCGGCTCGCCCTTGAAGGAGAGGATGCCCTTCGAGCGCAGGATGTCGCCGCCCTCGCGCTGCACGTAGTCCTGGATCCACGGCAGGAACAACTCCGGGTCGACGTCGCCGTCGATGGTCAGCGACAGCGAATGCATGTCCTCGTCGTGGAAGTGCTTGGCGCCGCCGTGGCCGTGCGCCTTGTGGTTGTGGCCGGGGGCATGACCGTGATCGTCATGCTTGCGGCCGTGCTCTTCTTGCTTGTGATCGTGATGGTCGTGCGAGTGGCCGTGATCATGCCCGTGCGCGTGGCTCTCGTGCGAGCAATCTTCGCCTGCGCAATCGTGGTCCTCTGTCTCGAGAAAGGCCGGCTCGAGCTCGAGGATTCGATCGAGGTCGAAGGCATTCTGGCCGAGCACGGCGTCGAGCGCCACCTGGCAGCGCTGGGTGCGATGGATCTTGGCGTAGGGATTGATGCCGCGGATGCGCGCCTCGACCTCGTCGAGCTCGGCCGGGGTGACGAGATCGGTCTTGTTGAGCACGATCACGTCAGCGAAGGCGACCTGGCTCTTGGCCTCGGGCGCGTCCCTGAGGCGATCGGACAGCCATTTGGCGTCGGCCACCGTGATCACGGCGTCGAGGCGCGACTTGGCCTGAACGTCCTCGTCGACGAAGAAGGTCTGCGCCACCGGTGCCGGATCGGCGAGACCGGTGGTCTCGACGATGATCGCGTCGAACTTGCCGCGCCGCTTCATCAGGCCCTCGATGATGCGGATGAGGTCGCCGCGCACGGTGCAGCAGATGCACCCGTTGTTCATCTCGAACACCTCCTCGTCGGCATCGACGACGAGTTCGTTGTCGATGCCGATCTCGCCGAACTCGTTGACGATCACAGCGTATTTCTTGCCGTGCGGCTCAGAGAGGATGCGGTTGAGGAGCGTCGTCTTGCCGGCACCGAGATAGCCGGTGAGCACCGTGACCGGGATCTTGGCCGCGGGTTCGGCGGCTGCCTTGGGCTGGACGCGCGCTTCGGCCATGGTTGCTCCGTTTAATGCGGGGTCGGGACGCGCGGTGAACTCGCGAGCAACCCCTTTCGGCGCCCGGATATAGGAGCATATCGAAGGGGCGCAAAGCCCCGCCGCGTCCGGCCGTCGCCGGTGGCGCGCTGCCGCCGCAATCGGACCCTAGACGGTCGGCTATGACACCTCAGACCCGCAAGCTGCTGCTGCCCTTCGTCGGCGTCTTCGCCGGCTTCGTTGTCCTCGCGCTCGTCGCCAGCGTGTTTTTGATGCGCGGCGGCGACAGCCAGGGCGGCACCTCGGCGGTGGGCGGGCCTTTCGCGCTGGTCTCGCAGGACGGCGCGCCCGTCACCCAGCAGGCATTGCAGGGGCAGCCGAACCTGGTGTTCTTCGGTTACACGCATTGCCCCGACGTGTGCCCGGCGACGCTGGCCCAGATCTCCTCGGTGTTCAAGGCGCTGGGGCCCGACACCAAGGCCAAGGCCTTTTTCGTCACCGTCGACCCGCAGCGCGACACGCCCTTGGTCATGAAAGACTATCTCTCGAGCTTCGACCCCCGCATCGTGGGACTGACCGGCTCGCCCGAGGCGGTCAAGAAGATCGAGGACGACTACAAGGTCTATGCCGAAGCCAAGCCCGACAAGGACGGCACCTACACGATGGATCACACCGCCATCACCTACCTGATGGACAGGAAGGGCCTGTTCGTCGGCGGCTTCAACCTCGATCGCCCGCCCGCCGACGCGGCGGCGGAGCTGAAGCACTACGACTGAACCGGCGCATGGCCACCTTCATTTTCGCTCGCCACGGCGCGCACGACCGGCTCAACCGCTATCTCGACGGCCGCCGGCCCGGCGTGCACTTGAACGATCTCGGCCGTCGGCAGGCGGAGTGGGCCGCCGAACGGCTCGCCGGGCTCGCCATCGATGCCGTCTACACGAGCCCGCTGGAGCGCACGCGCGGGACGGCCGAGGTCATCGCCGGGCGGCTCGCTCTCGAGGCTCGGATTGAGCCGGCGCTCGAGGAACTCGACTTCGGCAGTTGGTCGGGCAAGACGCTGACGGAGCTGGAGCCGCTCGAAGACTGGCGCCAGTGGAATGCCGCGCGCGCGATCTCGTCGACGCCGGCCGGCGACACGATGCGCTCGGCGCAGAACCGCATCCTCGACTTCGTCGACAGGCTTCGCGGCAAGCAGCCGGAAGGCTGCTTCGTGCTGGTCGGCCATTCCGACCCGCTGAAGGCGGCGCTCTTCTTCTATCTCGGGCTGTCGCTCGACAAGCTCCACCGCATCGAGGTCGCGCCCGGCTCGCTGAGCCGTGTCGAAATCGATGCGTGGGGCGCCACGGTGGTGGGGCTCAACGAGACGATGCCGGAGTGACCATGCCGGGGTGACGAGCGTCACCGCCGCACGGCGGTGATGTAGCAGCCGCGCCGCCCTTCGGCGTGGGCCTTCGCCTCGTAGCGGGTGTGCACCCAGTCCGGCCAGGGCCGCTGCCAGTCTTCGGCCTTGGACGCGACCCAGTGGAAATCGGGCGAGCGCAGCAGGCGGGCCAAGGTCCAGCCGCAGTAGTCGTCGATGTCGGTGGCGAAGCGCAGCTCGGCGCCGCGGCGCATCGCGCGGGCGAGACGGGCCAGCATCTCGTCCGAGACGAAGCGGCGCTTCTGCTGGCGGCGCTTGGGCCAGGGGTCGGGGTAGAACAGGTAGACGCGGCCGAGACAGGCACCGGGCAGGGCGTCGATGACCTCGCCGGCGTCGCCGCAATGCAGGCGGAGGTTGTCGAGATCGGCGGTGGCAAGCTCGGCCAGCGCCCGCGCCATGCCGTTGACGAAAGGCTCGCAGCCGATGAAGCCGACATCGGGCTCGTGCCCGGCGACCGCCAGCAGGTGCTCGCCGCCGCCGAAGCCGATCTCGAGGTGCAGGTCGGCGCGCGGCCGGGTGAACAGTGCCGCGGGATCAATCGCCCGCGAGGGATCCACCGCGATGCGCGGCAGCAGCACGTCCATGAGCTCGCGCCGGTAGCCGGTCAGCGGCTTGCCGACGCGCCGACCGCGCAGGAGATTGTCCCTTCTCCCGCCGACGGGAGAAGGGAGCGCCTCCTCCATCAGGCCGCGACGGCGTCCTTGAGCTTGTCGACGAGGTCGGTTTTCTCCCAGGAGAAGCCACCGTCGGCGTCGGGCTTGCGGCCGAAGTGCCCGTAGGACGAGGTGCGCGCGTAGATCGGGCGGTTCAGCTTGAGGTGCTCGCGGATGCCGCGCGGCGAGAGCCGCATGATGGAGCCGAGCACCTGCTCGAGCTTCTCCTCCGGCACGTGCCCGGTGCCGTGCGTGTCGACGTAGATCGACAGCGGCTCGGCCACGCCGATGGCGTAGGAGAGCTGGATCGTGCAGCGATCGGCCAGACCGGCGGCAACGACGTTCTTGGCGAGATAGCGTGCGACGTAGGCCGCGGAGCGGTCGACCTTGGTCGGATCCTTGCCGGAGAAGGCGCCGCCGCCGTGGGGCGCCGCCCCGCCGTAGGTGTCGACGATGATCTTGCGACCGGTCAGTCCACAATCGCCGTCGGGGCCGCCGATGACGAACTTGCCCGTGGGGTTCACGTGCCAGACCGTCTCGTCTGAGATCCAGCCGTCCGGCAGCGTCTTGCGGATGTAAGGCTCGACGATCGCGCGCACGTCGGCGGAGGAGAGGTCTTCGTCGACGTGCTGGGTCGAGAGCACGATCTGCGTCACGCCGACCGGCTTGCCGTCGACGTAGCGCACCGTCACCTGGCTCTTGGCATCGGGACCGAGCTTGGCAGCGTCGCCGTGCTTGGTCTTGCGGGCGCGGGCGAGGTCCTCGAGGATCTTGTGGCTATAGTAGAGGGGCGCCGGCATCAGCTCCGGCGTCTCGCGGCAGGCGTAGCCGAACATGATGCCCTGATCGCCGGCCCCCTCGTCCTTGTTGCCGGCCGAGTCGACGCCCTGCGCGATGTCGGCGGACTGGGCATGCAACAGGATCTCGATCTCGGCATTCTCCCAATGGAAGCCGTCCTGCTCGTAGCCGATGTCCTTGATGGCTGCGCGGACGGTCTGGATGATCCGGCTCTTCTCAATATCGGGGCCGCGAACCTCGCCGGCGATGACAACGCGGTTGGTGGTGGCCAGCGTCTCGCAGGCGACCCGGATGCCGTAGGGATCCAGCCCAGCCTTTTCACCTTCGGAGAAGAACAGGTCGACGACTTCGTCGGAGATGCGATCGCAGACCTTGTCCGGATGCCCCTCGGAGACGGATTCGCTGGTGAAAAGAAAATTGGCCCGTGCCACTGTTCAACTCCAAAGCCGAAACTGAGCGGAGCCATAAGGATCGGGCCGCCCTGGCGCAAGTCTTCCTTGGTGCCGAGCAAAGCTTCAGAGTTTCCGCAGAAGCTCGTTCATCTTTTCAAAATCTTCCGTCTTCGCGCCGTACCCGGACCCGACATCATCCATCTTTCGGCAGATCTCGCCAAGCTGGGCCGCTATGTATTCTAAGGCCTCGACGACGCGTTCGCCGACTTCCGCGGCCTCGCCGTTGCCCTTGCATTGGCTGGGCCGAAACGGTTGACTCGCCCACTCGGCGAAACTGTCGACGTCGCTCGCCATGATCGCTCCTTGATCTGTATGGTTCCGCGCCTCACCTTTTGCGTGCGCCTTTGCGCAATCTAGCGCGCGGATTGCCGGTTAGTAGGGATGACCAATTTACATCTTCACTTTTCTAGAACTTCAAGTTCATGCAACGCACTATATCATTCAAATACTGAAAGATGAAGGAGACGACACAATTCCTCTTGGGCCAGCAAGTAGCAATGGATAGCGCGCAAGTCAATGGCGTGTAACAAGATTATCTCACATTCTCGACAGCAGCGCGGATCGTTGACGCAAGCGCCGCGACGTTCTCCTCGCTCGCGATGAGCGGTGGTGTCAGCACGATCGTGTCGCCGGCTTGCCGCAGGACGGTGTCGAGTTCGAAGAAGGCGTGTTCGACGGCGGCGTAGCCGCGGGCACCGGGATGGCCCGGTCGCGGTGCGAGCTCGATGGCGGCCGTGAGACCGAGGGTGCGAATGTCGACCACGTTGGGCGCGTCGCGAAGCGCATGCATCGCCCTCGCCCAGGCGGCCTCGCCGTCGCGGGCGCGTTCGAAGAGCGCCTCCTCGCGATAGAGATCGAGCGTGGCGAGCGCGGCGGCGCAGGCGAGGGGGTGCGCGGAATAGGTATAGCCGTGGAACAGCTCGACGGCGTCGTCCGCGCCCCGCATGAACGCGTCGTGGATCGGCGCACGCACGATCACGCCGCCCATCGGTACCGTGCCCGAGGTGATACCCTTGGCGAAGGTGATCATGTCGGGCACCACGCCGTAGCGTTCGGCCGCGAAGGCGAAGCCAAGGCGCCCGAAGCCGGAGATCACCTCGTCGAAGATGAGCAGGATACCGTGCTTGTCGCAGATCGCACGAAGTCGCTGCAGGTAGCCCGTAGGTGGCGGCAGCACGCCCGTCGAGCCGCCCATCGGTTCGACGATGACCGCCGCGATCGTCGAGGCGTCGTGCAACGCGACAAGCCGTTCGAGGCTGTCGGCAAGGTGCGCGCCCCAGGCGGGCTCGCCTACTGAGAAGGCCTGATGCCCGCGATCGTAGGTCGTGGGCAGATGGTCGACGCCCGCGAGCAGCGCACCGAAGACTTTGCGGTTGGCTCCCATGCCGCCGACGGCCGTTCCGCCAAAGCCGACACCGTGGTAGCCGCGCTCTCGCCCGATCAGCCGCACCCGCGAGGCCTGACCGCTCACGTTGTGGAACGCCAGGGCGATCTTCAGGGCGGTGTCGACCGCCTCGGAGCCGGAGTTGGTGAAGAACACGTGGTCGAGGTCGCCCGGTGCCAGGGCGGCGATGCGGCTCGCCAGCTGGAACGCCTTGGGGTGACTGAACTGGAAGGGCGCGCAGAAATCGAGCGTCGCCGCCTGCTCTTGGATCGCGGCGACGATGGGGTCGCGGCCGTGGCCGGCGTTGCAGCACCACAGGCCGGCGGTGCCATCGAGAATGCGGCGGCCGCTGATATCGACGTAGTGCATGTCCTTGGCGCCGGCGAGCAGGCGCGGCCGGCGCTTGAAGGCGCGGTTGGCCGTGTAGGGCATCCAGAAGGCGTCAAGATCGTTGGGCTGCGGAAAGAGTTCGGAACGGGTCATGCGACGGTTCTCCCCACGCTCCTAAACATTTGCCTGATATGCGCCGCGTCAAGGCGCGGTCAGCCTCTCGCTGCGGCGCGGCGAGGGTGCGAGCCTCGCTCGGGGCCGATGCCGTCATAACGACACGATCTCGCCTTTTCTTCGCGCGAGCGGAGGGACCGATGCAGCCAGTATGGGGAGACGCGACGGTGGGCGCAGCTGTGGCGCTTGCCGCCCTGGTGCTCTTCGCTCCCGCACAGGCACAGCCGCAGATTGCCGACGCCAAGGTCGCCGACGTCAAGCCCGCGGAAGACGACAGTCAGCTGAAGCTGCGCGGCCTGCAGGAAACCATCGACGGGTCGGAGGCGCGTCGCCGCGCGCTCGCCGCCGACATCGCCACCTACACTTCCGATCGCGCCCGCTTTCAAGCCTTGCTGATCGACACCACGCGCAAGGTGTCCGAGGCCGAGGGACGCATCATCGACGCCGAGGCGCGGCTCGACGCGCTGGGTTCGCGGCAGGACGCCATCAAGCGCTCGCTGCAGGGTCGCCGCGCTGTGGTGGCGGAAGTGCTGGCGGCGCTGCAACGCATGGGGCGCAAGCCGCCGCCGGCCCTGCTCGTCGAGCCGGAGGACGTGCTGAAGGCGATCCGCACCTCCATGCTGCTCGGCGCCGTGGTACCGGGCATGCGCGCCGAGATCGACGCGCTCATCGCCGACCTTGCCGAACTCGCCCGCAGCCGCAAGGCGATCGAGGCGGAGCGACGGATCATCGACGGCGAGCTCGCGGCGCTGCGCGGCGAGAAGACGCGGCTGGCGGCATTGATCGACGCGCGTCAGTCGGCACTGGGCAAGGCCGAAGGCGACATGGCCAACGAGCGTGACAAGGCGAAGCAGCTTGCCGCGGAAGCCGGATCTCTCAAGGAATTGATCGCGCGTTCGGAGCGCGAGAGCGGCGCCGCCTTGCAGGCCGCCGAGGCGGCCAAAGACTCGGATGCCAAGCTCGCGATGATGATGCCGGACCCGCGCCAAGCGGTTCCGAGCGACGCGACGCCCAAGGATCCGTCGCGGCTGGCACCGGCCGTCGCCTTCGCCTCCACCAAGGGAACCCTTTCGGCGCCGGTCGGCGGCGGCTCGGTGCTGCGCCGCTTCGGCGATGACGACGGCCTCGGCGGCAGCGAGAAGGGCACGCTCTTCACCGCCCGCGCCGGCGCCACGGTCAGTGCGCCGGCCGATGGATGGATCGCGTTTGCCGGTCCCTACCGGTCGTTCGGCCAGCTGTTGATCCTCAACACCGGTGGCGGGTACTATATAGTCCTTGCCGGCATGGATCGGGTCAACGTAACCTCAGGCCAGTTCGTGTTGGCTGGAGAGCCCGTCGGCGCCATGGGCGACGGCTCGAACAAGTCTGCCGCCGCCGTCGCCCTCGGTGCCGCGCAGCCTGTGCTGTATGTAGAGTTTCGCAAGGACGGGGCGACGATCGATCCGGGCCCATGGTGGGCGAAACCGGAGCTTCAAAAGGTTCGCGGCTGATGCGCAAAGTCTCGCTGGTGTTGTTTGGTGCGGCGCTGGGAAGCTCCGTCGCGCTCGGCCTGCAACCGCACATTTTCACCGGGGCCAGCGCCGCCGCTCCCGACACCTATCGGTCGCTGAACCTCTTCGCCGACGTTTTCGAGAAGATCCGCACCGACTACGTCGAGAAGCCGGATGACCAGAAGCTCGTCGAGGCCGCGATCAACGGCATGCTGACCTCGCTCGACCCTCATTCGTCGTACATGGACGCCAAAGGCTTCCGCGATATGCAGGTGCAGACCCACGGCGAGTTCGGTGGTCTCGGCATCGAGGTCACCCAGGACAACGACCTCATCAAGGTGGTGACCCCCATCGACGACACGCCGGCCTCGAAGGCCGGCATCCTCTCGGGCGACATCATCTCGGCCATCGACGGAGAGCAGGTCTCCGGCCTGACGCTGAACCAGGCGGTCGACAAGATGCGAGGCCCGGTGAACACGCCGGTCACCCTGACGGTGCTGCGCGGTCCCAAGAAAGACCCCAAGGACATCAAGCTCACCCGCGCGGTGATCACCATCAAGTCGGTGCGCAACAAGGTCGAGGGCGGCGACATCGGCTACATCCGCATCACCCAGTTCAACGAGCAGACGTTCGACGGGGTCAAGGAGGCCATCGACAAGTTCGATAAGGAAATTCCGGACAACAAGTTCAAGGGCTACATCCTCGACCTGCGCAACAATCCGGGAGGCCTGCTCGACCAGTCGATCGCCGTCTCCAACGCCTTCATCGATCGCGGCGAGATCGTGTCCACGCGCGGCCGCAACGCCGACGAGACCCAGCGCTACAACGCCCGCCCCGGCGACATCTCGCACGGCAAGCCGCTGGTGGTGCTGATCAACGGCGGTTCGGCCTCGGCGTCAGAGATCGTCGCCGGCGCCTTGCAGGATCACAAGCGCGGCACGATCATGGGCACGCGTTCGTTCGGCAAGGGCTCGGTACAGACCATTATCCCGCTGGGCCAGTCCAACGGCGCCATCCGGCTCACCACGGCGCGCTACTACACGCCGTCGGGCCGCTCGATCCAGGCCAAGGGCATCGAGCCGGACGTGGTGGTGCAGGAGGACGTGCCTGCCGACATCAAGGGCAAGGACGACACCAAGGGCGAGGCCTCTCTGAAGGGCCACCTGACGCAGGGTGGCGACGAGGGGCACGGCTCCTCGGCCTACGTGCCGCCCGATCCCGCCAAGGATACGCAGCTGATCGCGGCGGAAGACCTGTTGCGGGGCGTCAAGACCTCGGCCAATGCGCCGGTCGCGCCGAAGCCGACCGCGCCGCTGGCCACCGAGGTCAAGCCCGGCGCGCCCGCCCCCGAGGCGCCGACCACCGGTGGCGTGCCGAACACGGCGCCTCCCGCGAAGGTGCAATAGGCAAGGCTCTCGCCGGCGCCGAGGCCGATAGGAGGTTGCCTTGCCGATCCCTCCGGCCCGGCGCACCATGATATGACGCGGCGGGCCGGCCCGATTCGGAGCGGTCGCGTCGATCTCGAGGACCATCGGATGGACCTGAACGCTCCGCTGGGCATGACGCCGCCGCCGAAACGTCGGCGTCCGGCCGTCCTGCTCGCCGGTGGCGGTCTCGTCGCGGCAGCCTTCACTGCCGTGGCGCTGGTGCTGGCCGTGGCCGATCCTCACGGCGGACGACCGTCTGTCATCGCCGAACTCCCACCAGTTCCGCCACCTGCGCCACCTCGCTCGCAGGCTCTCGACACGACGCCGACCGGCACCGTGGCTCCAAACACCAGTCCCGGCGCATCTTCCACGACAGCGACCGAGCCGGTCGATCACTCGCGGACGGGAAGCCTCGAGGGCGGCGTGATGGTCTATCGAGGGCTTGGCTCCAATTCCGCCGTCTCTTCGGCCGGCGCGGGACCGGTGGTGATCGACGTCACCCGCGCGATCGATGATCCGCTGGGCAAGGCCCATGCGGCGCAGGCGAGCGGCGGCAAACCCGTCACGACGGCCGCGTCCCTGCCGGCCGAGCCCCGCATCGCGATCTACGTGTCCGGCATGGGCCTCGATGCCGGTGCGACGCGGACTGCCATCGAGACAATGCCCGCGGCCGTCACGCTCGCCTTCCTGCCCTACGGCACGGCGGTCGCGGCCAGCGTTGCGGCGGCGAAGGTCAAGGGCCACGAGGTTCTGCTGCAATTGCCGATGCGCAACGAGGGCGGCGGCAGCCCCGGCCCTCACGCGCTGCGTCCCGACGCTCCGACCGAGGTGCTCAAGAGCGACCTCGCCTGGCTGATGGATCGCTTCGCCGGCTACGACGGCGTCACCAACCTGCTCGGGGCGCCGGTCACCGCTGACACCGGGGCCATGAACCTCGTGCTCAAGACCGCGGGAGCGCGGCACCTTTTCTACCTTGACGACGGCACGTCGCGGCGATCCGTGGCCGAGGGCCTCGCGCCGGACCTCAACGTCGAGGTCGCCAAGGCCGACCTCGTGCTCGATGCCACCGGCGATGCCGCCGTCGTGCGCGCCAACCTCGACCGACTCGTCGCCATCGCCAAGCGCAAGGGCAGGGCAATCGGCATGGCCAGCGGCCTGCCCGAGCACCTCGGCACGATCGCCCGCTTCGCCGCCGAGATCGGAAGCCGCGGCGTCGTGCTGGTGCCGGTGGGAACGCTCGCTCAAGCCGGCGATCCGATGCGGGCGGCCGCCACGCGATGAACCGGGTCGAGGATTTCGGACTCTATCGGCCCTGCGTCGGCATCATGCTTCTCAACGCCGAGGGGCTGGTGTTCATCGGCAAGCGGCGACCCAAAAAAGGGGGGGACGCCACGGGCGCCGCCCACCTTTGGCAGATGCCGCAGGGCGGCATCGATCCCGGAGAGGATCCCTACGCCGCGGCGCTGCGCGAGCTCGCCGAGGAAACCGGCGTCACCTCGGTCGAGAAGCTCGCCGAGGCGCCGGACTGGTACTGCTACGACCTGCCGGTGGACGCCTCGCGGCGCTCCTGGCGCGGTCGCTACAAGGGCCAACGCCAGCGCTGGTTCGCGCTGCGCCACACCGGACCGGAGAGCGAGATCAACGTCGTGGCGCCGCCCGGCGGCTTCAAGCCGGAGTTCGAGTCCTGGCGCTGGGCGCGCATGGACGAGCTCGCCGAGCTCATCATCCCGTTCAAGCGCTCGGTATACGAGAGGGTCGTCGCCGACTTCGTCAGCTTCGCCTCATCGTAAGTGCAGTAGCGTCCATTTACGCTACGGAATGTTAATCGTTCCCGATTAGGTTGTAGCCGGCCTCGTCGGTGTGTTTCGCAGCTATGATCGACATTCACGCCATCCATGCCGCCGCCTTCAGCATTGCCGTCGACGGCGAGAACTTCCGCTTCCACGATGCGAATGCTTCAATCCTTGCTCTGAGCGGCCGCAGCGTGTTCCAGCCTGGCCTCACTCCGCACGACATCTTCCCGCCCGATGTCGCGGCGTTGATCGTGCAGCGATATCGGGCGTGTTGCGTCGACGGCGCGGTGAGCTACGCTTCCAGCGCGATGGTCGGCGCCGAGCTGCGGTGCTGGCAGACCACGCTGATCGCCGTTGCCGGTGACGACGGAAGGCCGGCGTTCCTCTACGGCATCTGCAGCCGCCTCGAAGACGCGGCAACGGTCGACCTGCCGGCCCTGGCGCTCGACACGCTCGATGGCGGCTTCTGGACGCTGAATCTCGCCACACGCGAGTTCAAGACGTCGCGCGGGCTCGCCGAAAAGATCGCCGGACCCGGACGCGCCTCGCTGAACCTCGCCGAGTACGTCAGCTACGTCCATGTCGACGACCTCGACCTCGAGATGCCCGACGGCGAGCAGGACGCGACTGTCGAGTTCCGCATGTTCACTCACGAGAGGCGCACGCGCTGGCTGCAGACACGTCGGCGTCCGATTCGTGACGCCTCCGGTCGACCGACGCATGTCGTCGGCATCGTGCTCGATGTCACGGACAGCAAGCTGGAGATGATGCGCCTGGCGCAAGAGGCGGCGACGGATCTCCTGACCCGCGTCGGCAACCGCCGCGCCTTCGAGCGCGTCGCAGAACGCTGTTTCGCGGACGAGGCCGAGCCGTTCTTCGGCGTCATCGCCATCGATCTCGACGACTTCAAGCCGGTGAACGATCGCCACGGCCATCGCGTCGGCGACGAACTCCTGCGGGAGGTCGGGCGGCGTTTGGCGGCTCTCGTCGCGCCCGGCGAGTGCCTCGCGCGGGTGGGCGGCGACGAGTTTTCCGTGCTCCTGCCGGCCACGACGCTCGAACGAATGGACGGTCTCGCCGCGCGGATCGAGGCCGCATTCTCCGAGCCTTTCGCCTGCGGCGGCGCCGCGATGGTCGTGGGGGCGAGCTGCGGCAGCGCGGTGCGCCTGCCTTGCGATCGCAGCGTCGGCGACATCGTGGCGCGCGCCGACCACGCGCTCTACGCCGCCAAGGACCGCCGCCGGCGCCTCATCGCCTGACGCCCAGCGCGTCGAGCGCCTCGTGCATGTGCGGCGGCACCGGCGCCTCGACCGCGATCGGGTCGCGGTTCTTGTAGAGCGGCACGGCGACGGCGCGGGCCAGCAGCTGCAGCGGCACCGCGCCGGCCGTTCTTTCTCCTCGGCCGTAGATCGGATCGCCGAGGATCGGCCAGCCCTGCGCCGCGCAATGCACGCGCAACTGATGCGTGCGCCCGGTCAGCGGCTCCAGCGCAAGCGCGGCGCGGCCGCCGCCGCGGGCCATCACCCGCCAGCGCGTCCGCGACGGCTGCCCGGCGGGATTGACCTTCATCCACCAGCCGCGCTCGGCGTCGAGCCGGCCGAGCGCCAGGTCGATCAACCCCTCCTCGGCCTCGGGCTCGCCCTCGACCACGGCCCAGTAGGTCTTGGCGATCTTGCCCTGCTTGAACAGCAGCCCGAGCTTTTCCAGCGCCTTGCGGTGCCGTCCCAGCACCAGGCAGCCGGCCGTGTCGCGATCGAGCCGATGGGCCAGGGCCGGATCGCGCGGCAGGCCGAAGCGCAGGGCGGCAAAGCCGTCCTCCAGGTTGGCGCCGCCTTTGGGGCCGCGGTGCACGGCAATGCCGGGCGGCTTGTCGATCACCAGCATCAAGGCGTCGCGGTAGAGCAGGCGCGCCTCGAGATCGAGCGTCGCGCTCGTGTTCAGGGATTCTCCATCACGCTGCGCCAGCATCGCTCGTTCGCACCTTCGCCTCGTCCCGGGTTTGTCTTATAGAGAGTGGCGAACGGAGTTCGATGTTGGGTCACCTGTCACCACTGGGTCGCGGCGCTTTGTGCGCCTGCGCGCTGGCGCTGCTTCTCGCCGGATGCGGCCGTAAGGGGCCGCTCGAGCCGCCGCCGGGTGGTCCCGTGGCCAATGGGCCGCCGGCCGCGCTGGAGGCGCAGCAACAGCGCGTGCTGCAGGATACCGACACGCCGGGGCTCATCCAGAGCCCCAACCAGGTCTACGAGCGCCCGGCCATCGCTAAGCTCAACGCGGCGACGGCGGCGCCACCGCGCCCGATCAACGCGCCGCCCGTCGCCCAGCCCAGCACCTTCCTCCTCGACCCGCTGGTCAAGTAGCCAGCCCCATGCACCATTTCGCCATGCGCGGCGGCGTGCTCCACGCCGAGGACGTCGATCTCGGCGCGCTCGCCGACGCGGTGGGAACCCCGTTCTACTGCTATTCCACCGCGACGATCGTGCGGCACTATCGGGTGTTCCGCGACGCCTTCGACGGGCTCGACGCCCTGGTCTGCTATGCCGTCAAGGCCAACTCCAACCAGGCCGTGCTGGCGACGCTCGCGCGCGAGGGCGCCGGTACCGACGTCGTCTCCGAGGGTGAACTGCGCCGCGCGCTGGCCGCCGGCGTGCCGGGCGGCCGCATCACCTTCTCCGGCGTCGGCAAGACCGAGCGCGAGATGGCGGCGGCGCTCGCGGCCGGCATCCTCTGCTTCAACGTCGAATCCGAGTCCGAGCTCGCGACCCTGTCGCGCATCGCCAGCGAGAAGGGCGCGACGGCGCCGGTCGCGCTGCGGGTCAATCCCGACGTCGATGCGCTGACCCATGCCAAGATCGCTACCGGCAAGGCCGAGAACAAGTTCGGCATCCCGATCGAGCGGGCCCGCGAGGCCTACCGCACCGCCGCCTCGCTGCCGGGCCTCGTCGTCACCGGCGTCGACATGCACATCGGCTCGCAGATCACCGATCTCGCGCCCTTCGACAGCGCCTTCGCGATCCTCGCGGACTTCCTCGACGCGTTGCTCGCAGACGGCCACCGCATCCATCACGTCGATCTCGGCGGCGGCCTCGGCATTCCCTACCGCGCGCACGAGGACCCCGACAGCTACCATCCCGTCCGCTACGCCGAGGTGGTGCGCCGCCATCTCGGGCGGTTCCGGTGCCAGCTGGTGTTCGAGCCGGGCCGGCTCATCGTCGGCAATGCCGGCATCCTGGTCACGCAGGTTGTGCTGGTGAAGCAGGGCGAGGCCAAGTGCTTCGTGGTGGTCGACGCGGCGATGAACGACCTCATCCGGCCGACGCTCTACGAGGCCCATCACGAGATCGAGCCGCTGCGGCAGCCGCCGGTCGACCGGCCGATGGTCGAGGCCGACGTGGTCGGGCCGGTCTGCGAGACCGGCGACTATCTCGCGCTTGGCCGCACGATGCCGCGACCCCTGGCCGGCGAGCGGTTCGCCTTGATGTCGGCCGGCGCCTACGGCGCGGTGCAGGCCGGCACCTACAACACCCGCCTCCTGGTGCCCGAGGTGCTCGTCTCCGGCGACCGCTGGAGCGTCGTGAGGCCGCGCTCTTCCTACGACGCGCTGATCGGGCTCGACAAACTTCCGGCTTGGTTGCGATAACACATGCCAGACGCCCGTCCCGCCGCCGCGCGGGACCGCAGGAGCGCCTTTGTCCAAGCCCGCTTTGCCCGAGTCCGCCAACAATCCGCAGCCGAGCCCCGTCGAGCGCCGCCTCGCCCGCCTCGTTGCGGCGGCGCGCGGCCTCGATCTCTGGGAGCGCCTCTGGCGCGGCCTGATCCCGCCGCTCGTGGTCTTCGGCGTGTTCCTCGCCGTGTCCTGGCTCGGGCTATGGCTCGCCGTGCCGCATTGGGCGCGGGCGGCCGGACTCGCCGTCTTCGCCGCAGCGTTCGTCCTGTCCACCTTTGGTCTCTGGCGCCTCAGGCCGCTGAGCCGCGCCGACGCGCTGCGCCGCGTCGATCGCGCCTCGGGTGTGGTGCACCGGCCCGCCGCGGCGCTCGACGACCGGCTCGCCGCCGCCGGCCGCGACCCCGCCACCGATGCTTTGTGGGCGCTGCACCAGCGCCGGGCCGAGGCCGAGGCCGCCCGCCTCAGCGCCGGCCGGCCCTCGCCACGCGCCGTGGAGCTGGACCGCTATGCGCTGCGCTTCGGCATCGTCGCGGCGCTGTTCGCCTGCGCCATCGTCGCCGGACCGCAGCGCTACGCCCGCGTCGCCGCCGCCTTCGACTTCGGCGATCCGGCGGCGGCGGGACCCGGCTACCGCATCGACGCCTGGATCGACCCGCCGGCCTACACCGGCAAGCCGCCGGTGCTGCTCGACCTCGCCTCCGACGCCGCCCGCGATCCCACGCATCCGCTGCGCCTCGCCGCGCCCGCGGGCTCCACGGTCGTGATCCGCTCGTCCGGCGGCAGCCCCGTCGAGGTCGAGACCTCGGGGCCGTTGTTGCTTCCTGCAAAGCTCAGGAAGGATGCCGCCAGCGATGGTGCCAAGCCGGAGCCGGCTCAGCAGGATACGGCGATAGCCCCAGGCGTGCCCGGTGACAGCGAGACCAGGCTGGTGCTGCACGGCGACAGCCGCCTGACGCTGCGCCACGGCGGCGGCCTGCGCGGGATCTACGATTTGGCCGCGATTCCCGACAGGCCGCCGACGATCGCGTTGCGCGATGTCCCCAAGCACAACGCGCGCGGTTCGCTGACGCTGGCCTACACCGTCGGTGACGATTACGGCGTGGCTTCCGCCGAGGCGCAGTTCTCCAGCCCGAAGATCGACGGGACGCCGGCGACCGGTCCCGCCCTCGTCGATCCACCCAAGGTGCTACTCTCGCTGCCGGGACTGAGCCACGGCCTCGGCGACGGCGAGACCACGGCCGATCTGTCCGAGAGCCCCTGGGCTGGGGCCAGTGCCACCATGGTGCTCGTCGCCAAAGACGAGGGCGGCAACGAAGGACGCAGCGAGCCTGTCGAGATCGTGCTGCCGGAGAAGCCTTTCACCAACCCGATCGCGCGCGCGCTGGTGGAGCAGCGCCGCAACCTCGTGCTCGACCCCGGTCACCGCAACCAGGTGGCGGCGGCGCTCGAGGCGATGATGATCGAGCCGGAGGCCTTCGGCGAGAGTTCGGGCGTCTACCTCGGCCTGCGCTTCGCTCGCGACACGCTGGCGCAGGCCCAGACCAAGCCGCAGCTGGTCGCGGTAGCCGACTTCCTCTGGGGCATGGCGCTGCAGATCGAGAACGGCGACCTGACCGAGGCGGAGAAGGCTCTGCGCAATGCCGAGAAGGCGCTGCGCGACGCCATCGATCGCCGCGCCCCGCCCGAGGAGATCGCCAAGCTGACCGAGGATCTCCAGGCGGCGATGGACAAGTTCCTGAAGGAGCTCGCCGAGCAGGACAAGAAGGACCAGCAGCAGGCGCAATCGAGCAAGAACGCCAAGACGATCAGCAAGAACGACCTGCAGAAGCTCATCGACCGGCTGAAGGAGCAGGCCAAGTCCGGCAACCGCGAAGAGGCCAAGAAGGCGCTCGACGAGTTGCAGGACCTGCTCGAGAACCTCAAGACCGCCAAGCGCCAGAAGGCCGATCCGCAGGCCCGCGCCGTGGCCGAGGGTCTGAACCAGCTCGACCAGATGATGCGCGACCAGCAGGACCTGCGCGACGAAACCTTCAAGAAGGGCCAGGGCCGGGAGCAGCAATCCGAGCGCCAGGGTGAGGAGGAGGGCGATCCGCAGCCCGGGATGGAGGGCATGCCGGGGATGCGACCGGGCCGGCCGGGACGCTCGCAGGGGCAGGGCCAGCGCGGGCAGGGCCAGCAGGGCCGGGGTCAGCAGGGCCAGGGACAGGAAGGCGAGGGCGGACAAGGGAAGGCCGGGCAAGGCAAGAGCCTCGGCCAGCGCCAGCAGGAGCTGCGCGACCGCCTCGGCGAGATCCAGAAGAAGCTGAAGCAGGCCGGCGAAGGCCAAAGCCAGCTCGGCGATGCCGGCGACGACATGCGCGAGGCCGAGGAGGCGTTGAAGCAGGGCGAGGGCGAGAACTCGGGCCAGGCGGTCGACGCTCAGGGCCGGGCACTCGACGCGCTCGGCAAAGGGGCCAAGAAGCTTGCCGACGCGCTGCAGAAGCAGCAGGGCGGCGAGCAGCCCGGCGGTGACCAGGGCGGCGAGCAGGCGGGGTCGCAGAGCTCGGAACAGGGGCAGCAGACCGGCGACGCCGATCCGCTGGGGCGTCCCCGCGGCGGCAACAACACGCTGAACTCCAACTCGCGCTTCGACCCGCTGGGGATCCCGGCGGCGCAGCGTGCCCAACGCGTGCTGGAGGAGCTGAGGCGCCGCTTGAGCGATCCCGCGCGCGACCAGGGGGAGATCGACTATCTTGAGCGGCTTCTGCGCTCTTATTGAGTCGGCCGGCTAAAAGGCCGCTGCCATCATGATCCCGAGCGACTTGACGCGCGGGCGGTCGATCGTGGCGTGATGCCCCGCCCGGAACACCCTCAAGGGCGCCTCGGCGGCGAAGGATCGAGATGCAGAAAGCCACAAGCCTCCTCGTAGCCGTCGCCTGTGGCGCCGTCGCGGTGGTCCTCGTCCTGGGGCTCGTCAACATGTGGCGTGGCGGCGACCCCAACCTGTCGCAGAGGCTGATGCGCTGGCGCATCGGGCTGCAGTTCGCGGCGATCGTGATCATCATGAGCGTGCTCGCCGTACGCGACTATTTCCACCATCACCCGCATTGAGACCCGCACCATGGTCGTCCTGAACCGCATCTACACGAAGACCGGCGATGCCGGCACGACGGCGCTGGGCACCGGCGAGCGCCGGCGGAAGGATGACCTGCGCATCGAGACCTACGGCACGGTGGACGAAGCCAATTCGACGATCGGCGTGGCGCGGCTCGCGACGGCCACCGATCCCGCTCTGGCCGACCTGGACGCCATGCTGTCGCGCATCCAGAACGATCTTTTCGACCTCGGCGCTGACCTCTGCGCGCCCGACAGCGGCAAGCCTCTGCCCTACGAGCCGCTGCGGGTGGTCGAGGCCCAGGTCGAGCGCCTCGAGGTCGATATCGACGCGCTCAATGCCGACCTCGCGCCGCTGCGCTCGTTCGTACTGCCCGCCGGTTCGGCGGCGGCGGCACACCTCCACGTCGCGCGCACCGTCGTACGCCGCGCCGAGCGGTTGATCGTGCATCTCGCTGCCACGCCCAACGAGCCGGTCGGCGCGCCGGCGATGAAGTACCTCAATCGCCTTTCGGACTTCCTCTTCGTCGCGGCCCGCTACGCCAACCACCACGGTCCCGGTGATGTGCTTTGGGCGCCGGGCAAGTTTCGCTAGGCACGTCTGTTTCCACCCGGCGGGCGGGCGCGCGCTAAGATTTCGCCATGAGATCGACCGCCAGCGCGTAGAGCCGGTCGCGGCTGGCTTCGGGCAGTGTGGCGAGGGTGGCGAGGTAGGTCTGGCCGGCCTGGCACATCTCGGCATCGGGGATCGGCGTCTCGGCGGTCTTGCCGTCGAGCAGCGCCTCGATCTGCGGCCGCGTCAGTCCCTTGGCGCTCAGCGCCGCGTCGAGCTGCTGGAAGTCGGCCTCGTCGGGCTTGGCGCGGGCCACGGGCTCGCTGCGGCCGGAGCTGATCGCGTCGAGGCCGGCGATGGCATCGTCGGCGACCAGCGCGCGGTGCTCGGCGGAGAAGCGCGCGAGGCCGGGGCCGGCAGACCCGAACAGGAAGCTGACGCAGAGCTCGGGATTGGCCTCGCCCATCGCCCGCATCTCGCGCAGGTTGGAGCTGAAGATCTGGCCGAGCGCCGCGTCCGAGGCCTGCGCGGCCAGGGCGCCGTGGGCGCGGCGCAGCGCCGCCACCGCCTCCGCCATCATGATGTCGACGTCCGCCTCGCCGCCGCGCGTCTCCTGGCTGGCGGCCAGCGAGGCCATGATGGCGTCGTAGTCGCTGGGGAAGGCGAGCCGCAGCCGGTCGAAGAAGCGGGTGTAGTCCGGCGCATCGGCCAGCGCCGCCTCGACCCTCGCCCGCGGACCGCCCGGGGATCGCGTCGCGCCTGCGGCACGCTCCTGGTCGCGCGCGGGCGGATGCAGGGCGCGGGCGACGAAGCCGGCGGCGAGCAGCAGCAGCATGACGGCCGCGAGGCCGAGCATCACCAGCCGCAATTCACGCATCTCGTTCCACGCCCCGCACGCCCCCGGCTTGGAACCATGCCCGAGCCCACAGCGCGCGGCAAGACGCGCTCATTTGCCCGCCCTCACCCGGCCGCTCGCAGCCGGGCGAAGCCGGCGTCGAGGTCGCGCTGGAGGTCGGCGGGATCTTCGAGGCCGATCGAGAAGCGCAGCGCCGGCCCCTCCGGCCGCCAGCGCGTCGCGCTGCGATAGCTCGCGCAGTCGAAGGGAATGACCAGGCTCTCGTAGCCGCCCCAGGAATAGCCCATGCCGAAGAGCTCGAGACCGTCGAGCATGGCCGCCACCGCCGGCTGCGCCACCGGGTGCAGCACCACCGAGAACAGCCCCGTCGATCCCTTGAAGTCGCGCGCCCAGTGGGCGTGACCGGGGCAGTCGGGCAGGGCCGGGTGCAGCACCCGCGACACTTCCGGCCGCGCCGCGAACCAGTGCGCCATCGCCAGCCCCTGAGCCTGCGCCTCGCGCAGCCGCAGGTGCAGCGTGCGCAGCCCGCGCAGCCCGAGGAAGACGTCCTCGGGGCCGGCCAGCATGGCGAAGCAATCGAAGGTGGCGCGCAACGGGGCCGCCCAGCGCTCGTTGGCCGAGGTCAGGCCGAGCAGCAAGTCGGAATGGCCGGAAAGGTACTTGGTGCCGGCCTCGACCGCCATGTCGATGCCCAGCGCGTGCGGCGGCAGGAAGAGCGGCGTCGCCCAGGTGTTGTCGAGGATGGTGCAGAGGTTGTTCTCCCGCGCCACGTCGACCAGCGCCGGCAGGTCGGGCACCTCGAAGCTCTGCGATCCCGGCGCCTCCAGCATCATCGCCCTCGTGTTCTCCCGCACCAGCGCCGCGACCTCGGCCGCCGGCAGCATCGGGTCGAAATAGGTGACCGTGATGCCGAACCGCGCCAGCATGGTGTCGCAGAAATGCCGCGTCGGCCGGTAGACGCTGTCCATCACCAAGGCGTGGTCGCCGGCCTGCAGCGCGGTCAGCAGCGCCACCGTGAGGGCGGCGAGCCCGGAGGGGGTCAGCACGGTGGTGGCGGCGCCGGCGAGCTCGCTCCAGGCCTCCTCCAGCGCCTGCGTCGTCGGGGTGCCGGCGGTGCCGTAGGAGAAGCGGCCGGTGCGCCTCACCAAGTCGTCGTAGGTCGGGAACAGCACGGTGGAGCCGCGATAGATCGGGGTGTTGACGTAGCCGAACTGTTCCGCCGGCCGCCGCCCGGCCGCGCTCATCCGCGTCCGCAGGCTCCAATTGGCGCGGCTGTCAGAGGTATCGTCTCGCATGCCATCTCCGGGGCGCTTGATCGTGTTGCCCGCAAGGTCTAGGTAACATAACCGAAACGCCGGGAGCTGTCCAGGTGGGCACCGCCCTCGGCCATCCGGACTGGCACGTCGCGAGCCGCGACATGTAGCCCTGCCAAAGTCGACGAACGTCGACAAGAAGACGTGTCGGTGTCGCGGTCCATCGACATAAAGGCGGGCTATTGTCGCTTACGTCGACAAGGCCCGAAATCACGCCTGCGTTCGGCCACATGAAGAAGATGTCACGATCTGCGCCTCGGCCGTGGCGTGGTGCGGGGGAGGCGTGGCGACGGCCGGCGGCTTGATCTCACGCGCGCCTTCCGGCATACAGCCTCCAACCCGCGCCGGACCTCGTGTCCGGCGCCTTTCCGTTCCGAAGGTCGAGTGCCATGAAGGTCCGCAATTCGCTGAAGTCCCTGCGCGGACGCCATCGCATGAACCAGCTCGTGCGCCGCAAGGGCCGCGTCTACATCATCAACAAGGTGCAGAAGCGCTTCAAGGCCCGCCAGGGCTGATGCCTTTGCCCCGCGCGCACCAGTAAACGGCTGCGTCGGGACGCTTTGACGTTTCGGCCGTCCCGTCCTAGCCTGTTGCGATGGCGCTCATTGGACGGCTTATCTCCCTCCTAACGGCGCTGGCGATCCTGTCGCCGGCGCTTTCTGCTTCCGCGACGGAAGACGGCGACGCGCCGCCGCTGCTGCGCATTCCCGGCTTTCCGCCGATCGCGATGCCGCGCGGCAGCCACGTCTATGGTCCCGGCAGCGACGACCCGCCCGAGGCCAGTGCGCCGCGCGCGGCTACCCCCGACTCCGATCTCTACCACGAGTACGGCACGGTGACCCCGGGCGGCGGTCGTCGCGGCGCGGACGGTGGCGGCCGGGCTTACGGCGGCTTCGGCGGCCGCTCCGGCGCCGACGCGTTCGGCGGCACCGTCATCGGGCCGGGCGGGGTCGTGCCGCACCGGGAGGCCCGCCCCGCGGCGCCCAAGGTGCCGCTGCCGACGCCCGAGGAGAAGCAGGCGCAGATCCGCAAGGCGCTGACGCCGCGACCGTCGATGGCCGTCTCCAGGCGCCGCACGCTCGAGGATCTCTACGGCAAGCTCGCCCAGGCCAAGGACGAGGATGAATCCAAGGGATTGGCCTCGCTCATCGCGGCGGTTTGGCTGCGCTCGGGGTCCGACACCGCCGACCTGCTCATGACGCGCGCCGAGAAGGCCATCGCGGACAAGAACTACCCGCTGGCGATCCAGGTGCTGGACCGTGTCGTCGCGCTGCAGCCGGGCTGGGCCGAGGGCTGGAACAAGCGGGCCTCGGCGCGCTTCCTCGTCGGCGACCTCGACGGCGCCATGAGCGACGTCGAGCAGGTGCTGAAGCTCGATCCCAACCATTTCGCCGCGCTGAGCGGCATGGCCATGATCTTGCAGCGCACCGGCTTCGACAAGCGCGCCCTCCAGGTCTACCGCCGCGAACTTGCCGTCTACCCGCACCAGCCCGAACTTGAGAAGCTCGTCGAGAAGCTGACGCTCGAGGTCGAGGGACAGGGGATCTAGGTTAGCCGTGTTCCGGGGAAGCCCTTCTCCCTTCGCGGGAGAAGGTGCCCGAAGGGCGGATGAGGGGTCGGGAAACGTCGCCGTTCATCTCTGCCCCGGCCCAACCTTCCAGGATCGAGCGACCCCTCACTCGGCGCTTCGCGCCCTTCTCCCGCAAGGGGAGGAGGGGCTTACCCCGCATCGTTTCGGGCCTACGCCACCCGGCCGTAGCGGTGCCGGGCGGCGGCGATGTCGTCGTGGTGGGCCTGCGCCCATTCGCCGAGCCGCTTGACCGGTTCGGCCAGGGAGCGGCCGAGGTCGGTCAGCGCGTAGTCGACCCGTACGGGCACGCTCGCGGTCACGGTGCGCGACACCAGGCCGTCGCGTTCCAGATTGCGCAAAGTCAGGCTGAGCATGCGCTGCGAGATGCCTTCGACGCGCCGCTTCAGTTCGTTGAAGCGCACCGGGCCGTCGCCCAGCAGCATAACGATGAACATGCTCCACTTGTCGCCGACCCGCGCCAGCACCGGCGCGACCTTCGGGCAGCAGTGTTGAGTCTCCGTGGGCGAGGGGCCGTCTTCTAAAGCAGTCCTGGTCACATCCGTGTGCCCTGGTTCAAGCGATGTGCGTTCTTGCGACGACCGGCCCGGTGACGCAAGTAGGGCTGGTCACTTTCCGTAAGCAGGGGCCAACATGAAGCTTCTCCACGTCGACTCCAGCATCCTCGGCGATGCGTCCGTCAGCCGCCAGGTCTCGGCCGCCATCGTCGCGCACCTCATCGAAACCGCTCCCGGCACGGAGGTCGTGACGCGCGACCTTGCCGCGGCGCCCATCGCGCATCTCAGCGGCGCCTACCTCGCCGGACAGGCGACCGAGACGAAGCACGACCAGGCGCTGCAGGAGGATCTCGCCCTCGGCGGCGCAGCGCTGGCCGAGTTCCTCGCCGCTGACACGGTCGTGATCGGCTGTCCGATGTACAATTTCGCGATTCCGAGCCAGCTGAAGGCCTGGATCGACCGGATCGCCGTGGCCGGCAAGACCTTCCGCTACACCGAGCACGGGCCGGAGGGATTGGCCGGCGGCAAGCGGGTGATCATCGCCTCGTCGCGCGGCGGCTTCTACGGCGCCGGCACCCCGCACGCGTCCTACGAGCACCAGGTCTCCTACCTGCGCGCCGTGTTCGGCTTCCTCGGGATTCGCGACATCCAGGTGATCGAAGCCGAGGGCATCGCGCTCGGCGCCGATCAGCGGGGGAAGGCGCTGCAGGGCGCGCTCGAGGCGGCCTCGCAGATGCAGATCGCGGCGTAGCGTATCCCTGCCGGGCGTTCGTACCGGGCGTCCGGCGATCTGTAGAGCGCAGCCGGCAGAAGAGACTCGAAACGTCCGTCTTTCCGGGGCGCCGAAGGCGAGCCCGGAATCCATGACAACGCGGTTGCAAGAGGAGCGGAACGATGCCGCTCGATCCAGCAAGCGCGTTCATGAGTGCCGGGCTCTCGCTTCGCTCGCCCCGGGAAGACATGCCGTCTAAATATTACCGGGATCGGCTTCAGATCCAGCAAGGCGCCGACATCGCTCGCCGATGCCGGCTCACCGCTCGATCGCCGCCGCCTTGCGGCACACCGCCACCCAGTCGTCGCAGGCGACGTCCCAGGTGCCGCCGGTCTGCACCCCGAGCCTCTCGAGGAAGCCGACGAACAGTCCCTCGCCGACCTCGACCAGCTCACCGGCGGCACCCTGGATCGAGGTCGGCGCGGTCGGCGCGGCGGGCTGGATGGCGAGCAGGCGCACCGGGCCGTGGACGCGCAACGCGCGGTGCAGCGCCTCGAGCCGGTCGCCGTCCAGGCCGGAGGAGCGATAGACGAAGATCTTCTCTCCCGCCGCCAGCTCGGCCAGCAGCTTGTCCTTGAGAGCCCCGGTGTCGCGGCAGACGCGGGCGAGCAGCGCCTCGCGGTCCTCGTCGCCCTCGAAGCGGGTGTGCAGCGCCAGGCCCCAGCGGCGGTCCTCGACCAGCAGATCGCCGTCCGGAGCGATGACGAGCTGCGTCTCGGCCGGCTCGCCGAGGCCGGCGAAGCGCGCGCCCAGGGCGGCGATGAGGCCATCGTAGGTGACGTCGTTCCAGCGCAGCAGGCCGGCGGGTTCGGCGCCGTAGCGGCGCTGCACGACGGCGAATTCGCAAGTCTCGCCGAGGCTCTCGAAGCCGAGCATGAGCCGGCGCACATCGGCCTCGTCGGCGCCCGTCGGTGGTGCCGCGCTGCGCTCCCCCGCAAGGGCGCGCGCGAGCTGCACCTCGCCGTTGCCGTCCTCGGGGTAGCGGCGGCGGTAGTCCGACCACAGCGCGACCGCCTTCGGCCAGTCGCCGCGCTCGCTGGCGAGCAGCCCTTCGACCGCCCTCAGGCCCGGCGCCTCGGGGAAGCGTCGGCGGGCACGATCGAGGGCCTGCTGCGCCTCCTCGACCCGCCCGAGGCGCAGCAGCGCGTGGGCCTCGCCTTGCAGCCATTCCGGCGCCGGACTCGTCGCCTCCGCCGCGCGCCGCCACAGCGGCAGTGCCTCGTCGAAACGCAGCCGCATGTCGGCGATCCGGGCGGCTTCCGAGAGGATCGTGAGGTCGTCGGGAAAACGCGCCAGCGCCGCCGCGATCACGGCGGCGGCGCGTTCGACGGCGCCGGTCTCGCGCAGGTTGGCGGCGACGCCGGCGTGGCACATCGCGAGATCGGGCGCGACCGCCAGCGCCGCCTCCCAGCGGGAGATGGCGACGGCGTAGCGCCCGGCGGCGTGGGCGCTGAAGGCGTGCTCGTAGAGCAGCGAGCGATCGGCGGGGTACACGGCGAGGCCGCGTTCGACCATGGCGTCGGCGTCGTCGAAGCGACCGGCGCGGCGCAGCGAGGCTCCGGCATCGACGAAGGCGCGATGGACGAGCTCGCCGCGCTCGAACTGCTGCGCCATGTGGGCGGGGTCGTGACGCGGCTCCAGCCGCGCCGCCGCCCCGCCCAGCGCCCGGAACAGGGCGAGCTGGACGCGGGACGCGAGGGTCCGGGCTAGGGACAAGGCGGTCTCCTCCGGGGTCGCCCGGTCAGGCCGGCGGGCGCTTGATCTGCGCCAGCCGCATCAGGTTGGTGCCGCCGCGCTCGCCGAAGGGGATGCCGCCGATGACGATGATGCGGTCGTCGTGGATGGCGAAGCCCTCTTCCTCGGCCGCCGACAGGGCGCGGTCGACCATGTCGTCGACGTCCTCGGCGTCCTTGGTCACCACCGGATGCACGCCCCAGACGATGGCGAGGCGGCGCGCGGTGTCGACGTAGGGCGTGAGCGCGATGATCGGCGGGCCGACGCGCTCGCGGGCGATGCGGAAGGCGGTGGCGCCCGACGAAGTCCAGGCGACGATGGCCTTGATCTCCAGCGTCTCGCCCATGTCGCGCGCGGCGATCGCGATGGCGTCGGCGGCGGTGGGCTCGGGCTCCCAGCGCTGCGCGGTGATGATCGAGCGGTAGACCGGGTCGCCTTCCACCTCCTGGGCGATGCGGTCCATCATGGCGACGGCCTCGATCGGGTACTTGCCGACCGCGCTCTCGGCCGACAGCATGATGGCGTCGGCGCCCTCGAACACCGCCTGGGCGACGTCCGACACCTCGGCGCGGGTCGGCACCGGCGAGGAGATCATCGATTCCAGCATCTGGGTCGCCACCACCACCGGCTTGCCCTGGCGGCGGGCCCGACGGGTGATGCGCTTCTGCAGGCCCGGCACCTTCTCCAGCGGCATCTCCACGCCGAGATCGCCGCGCGCGACCATCAGCCCGTCGGACAGCGCGATGATCTCGTCGAGCTTGGTCAGCGCCTGCGGCTTTTCGATCTTCGACATGACGAGCGCGCGGCCCTCGACGATCGCCAGGACCTCGGCGACGTCCTCGGGCCGTTGCACGAAGGACAGCGCGATCCAGTCGACGCCGATCTCGAGCGCGGCCTGGAGGTCGGCGTGGTCCTTGGGGGTCATGGCCGAGACCCGGATCTCGGTGTCGGGCAGGCTGACGCCCTTGCGGTTCGAGATCGTGCCGGCGATCTCGACCTCGCAGAGCGAGTGCGTGGCGGTGCTCTCGACGACGTGGAGGCGCACCTTGCCGTCGTCGATCAGCACCGTGTCGGTGGGCTTCAGCGCCTCCAGGATCTCGGGGTGCGGCAGGTACACCCGCGTGGCGTCGCCGGGCTCGGGGTCGTTGTCGAGCGTGATGCGGTCGCCGGGCAGCAGGCCGACGGCGCCCACGGCGAAGGTGCCGATGCGCAGCTTGGGGCCCTGCAGGTCGACCAGGATGGCCACCGGGCGCTGGAAGCGCTTGGCGACCTCGCGCAGCGCGAAGACCCGCGCGCGCAGGTCCTCGTGGCTGGTATGGCTCATGTTGATGCGGAACACGTCGACGCCGGCGGAGAAGAGCTTGGCCAGCATCTCGTCGGGCGTCGAGACCGGGCCCAGTGTCGCGACGATCTTGCAGCGGCGCAGGCGTCTCACGAGAGATCCTCTCCTGCGCAGCGCCGCGGAGCGGGGGAAGGGGTTCCGCCGCTCACGGCTTGCCGGCCGGCTGCGGCGCGGCCGAGGCCTGCGGCACCGGATCTGTCAACTGAACGGTCCAATTGCGGGAATCCTTGCCCGTGTCGATCTCGAAGAACCCGGTGCGGTCGAAGCCCCGGGTGAAGCAGTCCTGCCGCCCGTTGATCTTGAACTCGCGGTCGCGGGTGCACATGAAAGCCTTGCCCTTCCACTCGCCGCCGCGCTCGTCCATGGCGTAGGCATAGTAGAACTGCGCCGCAAGCGCGCCGCGCACCAGGGTCTCGCAGCCGTTGGGTTTGACATTCCACCATCCCTCGCTGACCCAGGCCTCGCCGTCGGTATAGGCCAGCGCGATCGAGACGCGGCTGGCCGTGTTGTTGCAGAGACGGAAATCGGCGCGCGCCGGCCCGCCTGCGACGATCGCGGCGAAGGCCGCGGCTGCCGCGATATAGAGGGTCTTTGTCACGAGAGGATCACTTTCCGACGACAGAAGCGCGGCGTTGTCGAAAGCAAATGAGCCGCCAGCATGACGCAGGTCGCCAGCGCCCTGCTGCTGGTTGTCGGACGAGGCTGGAAGAGGTGTGGTGAGGTCATGAGCACGGACGAGGCGGGAACGGCCGAGGCGGCATGGGCGCCGGTCGAGCGGATCGCCGGCGCGCCCGATGCCGGCGTGCTGTTCATCTGCGACCATGCCGCCAATGCCCTGCCGCCGGCCTACGGCACGCTGGGCCTGCCGCAGGCGCAGCTCGCCCGCCACATCGGCTACGACATCGGCGCCGCCTGGGTGACCCGCCGGCTGGCGCAGCGGTTCGGCGCGCCGGCGGTGCTCACCACCTTCTCGCGCCTGCTGATCGATCCCAACCGCGGCGCCGACGACCCGACGCTGGTGATGCGGCTCTCCGACGGCGCCATCGTCCCCGGCAACGCCCGCGTCGACGCGGCCGAGATCGAGCGGCGCATCGCGCTGTACTGGCGGCCGTACCGCACCGCGGTCGGCGACGCCCTCGAGGCGATGACGCGCGAAGGCCACACGCCGGCGGTGCTGGCGGTGCATTCCTTTACCGACAATTGGAAAGGCATTCCGCGGCCGTGGGAGATCGGCGTGCTGTGGGACACCGATCCGCGCTTCGCCGTGCCGCTGATGGACGGGCTGCGCGACGCCGGCTTCAGCGTCGGCGACAACGAGCCCTACGACGGCGCGCTGCGCGGCGACACGCTCGACGAGGAGGTCACGCGGAGGGGGCTTGCCGGGCTGCTCATCGAGGTGCGCCAGGACCTGATCGGCGAGGAGGCGGCGGCCTGCGCCATCGCCGACCGGCTCGCCGGCGTGCTGGCGCCGGTGCTGGCCCAGCCCGAGCTGCACGAGCCGGCCTTCATCCGCTCGCGCACCGGGCGGCACGGTTGAGGAATGACATGACCGCGGTGCGAAGACGTCTCGGATGCAGCGGTCGCGTCGAATGGCGATCTGCGGACCTACAGCGAGCGGTCATGAGCCTACTTTGCGATCGAATCCGTCTTTGATCAAGAACCGATGATGTCGAAGGTCTGGTCACCCTCGACCGACAGATGATTTTCGGGCAATTTCGCCGCCGTAATTTCCTGCGCGGCGCGCAGATTGAGCCGTTCTCTAGCCAGACCATCTCTCGGCGTCGTAGACGATGATCAGTGCTACCAGCCGGAAAATACTGTGTCGGGCCGATCAGGGGTAAGTATGATTTCTCGAGACGAGTACCCAGCCGCTTGTCTGCATCGACAGTCCAATTGCTAAAGCCAAAACCCCATAGGCAAGTCGTGAGCGGAGAAATCTACGGAATTCTTTTGGCTGTTCAGAACGCAAGAGGCGCCTTGATACGCCGGGCCGACCGTACCTTGAGAAATTGGCAACCCCGGTGGATCTTAACTGAAGTAGTCCCAAATAAAGGCCCTCCCAAGAGTTATTACAGCATCGAATCTCCTAAATAAGCTTCCATAATAATAATCCATCACCATGAAAGCTAATTACACTCAGGCAAGGTATCAATAATTTTTTTACTAACTTCAGACGCCCTGCCGTAATAATCATTTTCAAGCCCTCTATAACCTTTGGACAACCCAGTGATACGGTGCTTTATAGCTTTCAAAGAAAGCTTTTGTGCCCCTGGCTTGGGAATAGCCCTGGTGGCTGTTGTAGGGTCTTGTCACCATCACGTCGCCTGCACCAGCGCGGAACCACGCCTCAGCGTCGATCTGTGAGCGGTTGAGCGCTGTGCCGTCGGGGAATACGATCTGCTGCACGCCGTCTTGGTCGACGGAATCGAACTCGCCGCCGACCGTCATGACCTCGCCTGTGGTGCTCACAGTGACGAGAAGATCGTTGTTCACCCACGAGAGCATGACATCCGAGAGACAGAGAACTGTCAGGGTCAGCGTAATCTAAAGTGGCAGCAAAGGGTTAGCGCGCGCGCCGGGCAATCAAAGTAGCGCGAAAGGAGGCTTGCGCAATCTCGGCATGAGCCTCGGCGGCGTGGGCGACCTTTCGCAACCTTGGCTCATGTGCAGACCGTCGGCGCCTGATCGGCTGGAGGTTCACCCCTCCTGTCTCGCCGTCGCCGCGACGGCTATTCGCGGTGCCACAATGGCCGATGCCGCGCCGCTGAATGCCTCTCGTCGCCATCGCCGTCACCCTCGTCGCTCGAGGCTGCGGTCTTGATTACTCACGCGGCACCTACGGCCGCTGTCGCCCGAACTCGTTCGGGTCTGGCGTGTCGGGCGCCCGCCGCTACGGAACCGGCGGAGGCTATGGATACGGTCGCCCATACGGCGACGGCTATTGAGCTGAGCGCTTCGGCGGCCCGGAGCTTCGGCTTGACGGCGGGCGTGGGCCATAGCATGCCCGCGCGCTCCGTCTACGCGCCCGGACACGATCATGACACAGGACATCGCCGAGAGCGGCGTCGCCGCCGAGGAGCTCAAGCAGTTCGTCGAGCGCATCGAGCGCCTCGAGGAGGAGAAGAAGGCGATCTCCGACGACATCAAGGACGTCTTCGCCGAGCTCAAGGGCCGCGGCTTCGACGTCAAGGCGGTGCGCTCCATCCTGCGCATCCGCAAGCAGGACCATTCCGAGCGCCAGGAGCAGGAGGCGATCCTCGAGCTCTACATGAGCGCGCTCGGCATCACCTAGCCGCCAGGCGTCAGACGTGCGCGTGCTTTGGATAGGCGCCACCGGCGCCTCACCTCGCGCATCGCCGGATTCGACCTCGTCCTCGCTGCCGGCTCTGGAAGTCCTGCGCGCATCGCTGGCGCTCGCCGTCGACGCGACGTTCTCCGCAGCAGGCCTCGACCGCCGCCGCCTTGGTCTCGCCGCTCTAGCGCCCAGCACCGTGGTCGATGCCGCAGCTCCTTTCCAAGCTGGCAAGCTGGTGCTGGCACGCGCCGCCATCGCGAGCGGCGCGCCAATCTCGCCGACGCCCGCGCCGAGGTCGCCGCCTTCCCGGCGGCGCTCGACGCGACGGCCAAGGCGCGCGGCGTGCTCGCCGTCGCCAGCTCCAAGCCCGCCGGCTACGGCTCCACCGTCGTCGTGGCGCACCGGCTGCTCGGGCTGGTCCTCGCCTATCGCGGCAGCCTCGATCGCGGCGCCGTCCCGTTTCGCGCGTCGCAGCCGGGCGTCGGACGAGGTGGCAGCGCGCCAATCATCCCTATGTAAGGCAGCGACCCGCCGCCGCAGCGCGGCCTCAACCCGGAGACAGCATGCCCACCGACGCTTCCGCCCTGTTCCAGCCGCTCAAGGTCGGCGACACCGAGATCGCCAACCGCATCGTCATGGCGCCGCTGACCCGCAACCGGGCCACCCACGGCAACGACGCGCCCAACGACCTCAACGTCGAATATTACACCCAGCGCGCCGGCGCCGGCCTCATCGTCACAGAGGCGACGCAGATCAGCCGCCAGGGCCAGGGCTACATCTTCACGCCCGGACTCTATTCCGAGGCGCAGGTCGCGGGCTGGAGCAAGGTGGTGAAGGCGATCCACGCCGCCGGCGGCAAGGTCTTCCTCCAGGCCTGGCACGTCGGGCGCATCTCGCACACCAGCCTGCAGCCCGACGGCGGCAGGCCGGTCGCGCCTTCCGCGATCCAGGCCCAGGGCGTCAAGACCTACATTGAGACCGGCATGGTCGACGTCTCCGAGCCGCGCGCGCTCGAGACGGACGAGATCGCCGGCATCGTCGCCGACTACCGCAAGGCCTTCGAGAACGTGAAGCGCGCCGGCTTCGACGGCGTCGAGGTCCACGGCGCCAACGGCTACCTGCTGGACGAGTTCATGAAGAGCGGAACCAACAAGCGCAGTGATCGCTACGGCGGCTCGGTCGAGAACCGCTGCCGGCTGACGCTCGAGGTGGTCGACGCTGCCATCGCCGTGCTCGGCAAGGGCCGCGTCGGCATCCGCCTGTCGCCGGCGCCGGTGCAGGGCGCGCAGGACGACGATCCCAGCGCGACCTTCGGCTACCTCGTCGCTGAACTCGGCCGTCGCGGCATCGCCTACGTCCACATGATCGAGGGCGTCACCCAGACCAACCGCGACGCGGTGGTGGACTGGGTGACGCTGCGCGAAGCCTTCGGCGGCGTCTACATCGCCAACAACCTCTACGACCGCGAGATGGCGATCGAGGCGGTGAAGGCCGGCAGGGTCGACGCGGTCTGCTTCGGCCGCGCCTACATCGGCAACCCCGACCTGGCCGAACGCCTGCGAACCGGCGCGCCGCTGGCCAAGGACCACAAGGAGACCTGGTACGGCGGCGGTGCCGAGGGCTACACTGACTATCCCAGCCTGACCGAGGCAAAGGCCGCGGAATAGCCGGCCCGCGAGGCGGCAACGTCCCGTTTCGGCACGGTTCGGGCGCCAGCCTAACTCGCCGTTAACCATGAAACGCTAACCCTCGACGAACGCCTGAGCGTCTGTCGAGGGAAAGAACCTGTCGCGCCCGTTGCTCCTTCGCGCCTTGCTCGCCGCGGCGCTCTTCGCCGCGTCGAACGCGCGTGCGCAGGACGCCGGGCTGCGCGGCGCCAGCGGCGGGGACCTCGGCGGCTTCCCGACGTCGGCGACCGATGCGCCGACGCTGGTGCCCGATCGCAACGCGCCGCCGTCCATCACCGCCGCGCCCAGCGACGCCGAGGAGATCTCGCCGACGACCACCGCGCAGAACCAGCCCGATCCGAACGACCCGAACTATGCGCGCGCCCGTCTGCGCAAGGGCAAGCTCTACGCGCCCAACCTTAAGAGCAATCCGCCGCTGTCGGCGCTGGTGCCCTACCGCACCTCGGTGCGCCCGCTGCGCGGGGCGGCGGCGATCGGCGCGGCGCGCGCCCAGGCCCGTGCCCCGGTGTCGCCCGGCGCAACGGCCAACCCCGGCCCCAATCCTGCGCCGCAACCGCGCGAGCTGCTCAATCCGCTGCTGCCCGGCCCGACCTTCGCCGCGGTCCCGTTCCCCACGCGCAACGCGCCGACAGCGCTGGCCGAGGCCGACGCTTTTGCTCCGGTCGGCGTGCGCGTCGGCGACCTTCGCCTGCTGCCCTTCGTCGAGGGCAGCACGGGCTACCAGAGCAACCCCAACCAGGTGCAGGTCGGCATCAGGCCCTCGGCCGAGTTTCGCATCGACGGCGGCACCACCATTGCGTCGGATTTCAACAACAACAGCCTGACCGGCAACGTGCAAGGCGGCTATTCGCTGTTTCCCTCCAACAGCAACGCCAACCGTCCCGACGTCAGCGCCCTGCTCGACGGCCGCGTCGACGTCACCCGCGACACCAAGATCAACACCGAGGCGCGGTTGGTGGTGACGACGCAGACGCCGGGTTCGGCCCTGCTCGCCGTGCCCAACAGCGCGTTCGTCACCAGCCGTCCGCTGATCGTCTCCGCGGGCGCGACGCTCGGGGCTTCGCAGCAGTTCGGCCGGGTCAACCTCGACCTGCGTGGCACGATCGATCGTACGCAGTTCGGTAACGGCACGCAGTCCGACGGGACGGTCTTCCTCTACAGCCAGGAGAATTTCAACGACTACGGCGTGGTCGCGCGCGCCTCCTACGAGCTGACGCCTCAGATCATCCCTTTCGTCGAGACCGGTTTCGACGCGCGGGTGCGCGACACCGACCTCGATCTCTCCGGTTATCTCCGCAACTCGCGCGGCATCCTCGGCCGGGTCGGCTCGAGCTTCGAATTCTTCGGCCACTTCACCGGCACCTTCTCCGGCGGCTACGCCGACCGACACTACGACGATCCGCGGCTGCCCAACCTAAGCGGCCCGACGATCGACGGCTCGCTCGTCTACGCCCTCTCGCCGCTGACCACGGTCACGCTGCGCGCCAACACGACTCTCGCGGAGACGACGCTCGCCGGCGCCTCCGGCGCGATCTCGCGGCTGATCAGCCTGGAGATCGCCCACGTGTTCTTCCGCCATTTCACCGTGAGCGGCATCGCCACGTACCAGCCCAATCAGTACCAGGGCGTCGCGGTGCAGGAAGCCTTCACGCAGTTCACATTGAAGGGGGCCTACAGCTTCAGCCGCGAGGTGCAGCTCATCGCCAGCGCCTCGCAGCAGAACCTGCAATCGACACTGGTCGGCAACAGCTTCAAGGACACGATCTTTCTCGTCGGCGTTCGGCTGCAGCGCTGAACATCGCCGCAGAGGTCAAGGGCAGGCCGAGAGCAGGATTCGGGAACAGGGGTCTGCGGCAGGGCCTGGACGCGTCTTCGCGAAAGTTCGCGAACTGACGATTGACATGTCGTGTTTGTTTGTCTTATACCGTGTTCATCGACGGCGGCGCTGCTTTGCGGCGGCGTTGTTTCGTTTCCTCCGATGATGTGGGGCTTAGGCGTTCTGGTGGTTGACCAGGGTGCGGGACGAAGTGTCTTTGGGTGTGGGGTTTCGTCCTTTGGATGGGGTCCTGGCTGCGAGGCGGTAAGATCGATGATGACGGGGTGCCGTGGATTTGGTGTTCCGTGCTGTTTGACAATTGCATCGGAAGAAAGAGAAACGTGGACGGCGGGGTCCTTGCGGGTCTTGGCGGATGCTCTTCGGGGCATTTGCTGAGGCTGAGACAAGACTTTGACGGTCACGTTAGGATCAAGACCATCGGGTTGGCTGCGCCGTGAGGCTGTGGTTGACCGGTGTGCTTGGGACTCGTCAATAGGTCTCTGGCCGCCCTGGCTTGGGATCGAGATAGTCAGTGACCAGTCACGATCAAATCTCTGGACCTCTCGCGAGGTCCTTCAACTTGAGAGTTTGATCCTGGCTCAGAACGAACGCTGGCGGCAGGCTTAACACATGCAAGTCGAACGCCCCGCGAGGGGAGTGGCAGACGGGTGAGGAACACGTGGGAACGTACCCTTCGGTTCGGAACAACCCTGGGAAACTAGGGCTAATACCGGATACGCGCTTAGGCGGAAAGGTTTACTGCCGAAGGATCGGCCCGCGTCTGATTAGCTAGTTGGTGAGGTAACGGCTCACCAAGGCGACGATCAGTAGCTGGTCTGAGAGGATGATCAGCCACATTGGGACTGAGACACGGCCCAAACTCCTACGGGAGGCAGCAGTGGGGAATATTGGACAATGGGCGCAAGCCTGATCCAGCCATGCCGCGTGAGTGATGACGGCCCTAGGGTTGTAAAGCTCTTTTACCCGGGAAGATAATGACGGTACCGGGAGAATAAGCCCCGGCTAACTTCGTGCCAGCAGCCGCGGTAATACGAAGGGGGCTAGCGTTGTTCGGAATTACTGGGCGTAAAGCGCACGTAGGCGGAGATTTAAGTCAGGGGTGAAATCCCGAGGCTCAACCTCGGAACTGCCTTTGATACTGGGTTTCTTGAGTCCGGAAGAGGTGAGTGGAACTGCGAGTGTAGAGGTGAAATTCGTAGATATTCGCAAGAACACCAGTGGCGAAGGCGGCTCACTGGTCCGGAACTGACGCTGAGGTGCGAAAGCGTGGGGAGCAAACAGGATTAGATACCCTGGTAGTCCACGCCGTAAACGATGGATGCTAGCCGTTAGGCTGCTTGCAGCTTAGTGGCGCAGTTAACGCTTTAAGCATCCCGCCTGGGGAGTACGGTCGCAAGATTAAAACTCAAAGGAATTGACGGGGGCCCGCACAAGCGGTGGAGCATGTGGTTTAATTCGAAGCAACGCGCAGAACCTTACCAGCTTTTGACATGTCCCGTATGGGTCCCAGAGATGGGGTCCTTCAGTTCGGCTGGCGGGAACACAGGTGCTGCATGGCTGTCGTCAGCTCGTGTCGTGAGATGTTGGGTTAAGTCCCGCAACGAGCGCAACCCACGTCCCTAGTTGCCACCATTCAGTTGGGCACTCCAGGGAGACTGCCGGTGATAAGCCGCGAGGAAGGTGTGGATGACGTCAAGTCCTCATGGCCCTTACGGGCTGGGCTACACACGTGCTACAATGGCGGTGACAATGGGATGCAGAGGGGCGACCCCGCGCAAATCTCAAAAAGCCGTC
>CBDAPQ010000005.1:1575000-3662500 GCA_965198485.1 Beijerinckiaceae bacterium | reverse complement strand
CTCTCCAGCCGACAGGCGGGTCCAGGCCGTCTCCGGCAGGTCGCGCGCAATCGCCTCCGCGCTGCCCGACACGCGCTGCTTCTTACCCCAGGAGCGGAACGGATGGTTGGCGTTGGTGCCGAGCACGTAGCCTTTGCCCGCGCGTCGCAGCGCCATCTCGACATCGCCGGTGCCGTAGACGGTGTCGGCGGCGCCCTCCGCTGACCACTCCATCGAGCTTCGCTCGCGGAGCCTCTGGTCAGCTCCGCCCAGGCGAACGGTACTTCCGCCGCGATCGCCCGCTCGATCATCGCCACGGCGAGCTTCGGTTTGGTCGCGAACCGTATATCTGCCGGCACGTGCGCCGCGGCCATGCGCGCGGGATCGTCGGTCCATGCCTTCGGCAGGTAAAGGGCGCGGTCGACGAAGGCATGGCCGTGCCGCGACGCGTAGGCCGCGAAGACGCCGACCTGGCAGTTGGTGATCTTGCCCGCCGAGCCCGTGTACTGCCGGCCGACGCCGCACGACGCCTTGCCCTGCTTCAGGAAACCGGTCTCGTCGATCACCAGCACGGCGTCGGCATCGGCCAGCAACTCCAGCACGTAGTCGCGGACGATGTCGCGCAGGGCGTCGGCATCCCACTGCCCGCGGCCCAGGATCGCCTGTTGGCGCCACGGGCCGGGGATCGCCCGCCGCCTCCGCCCGGGACCATCCGGTCTTGCGGCGCTCGCCTCCCAGCAGACCATCCAGGAACAACCCCGCCGACGCCGCCATCCGCTCCTGCAGGGGAACAGCGGCCGCATGCGAGCCTTCACCGCCCGAAGCGACGAAGCCCAGAGCTCGAGCGTCTCCTCGATCGATGCGCCCGCCATCCACGATTCCCCGAATCATGGAAGCTCATGGATTCAGAGATGGGGATGGACCGCAACTGTAGTGCTAAGCACGGGACCTATTAACGTCGGCAGGCTTTCGGCCAGGTCGAGCTGATGATTCCATGCGGTTGGGAGGTGCGCTGCATGGATGATTCGTTCTGGCTTTCGGACGCGCAGATGGCGCGGATCGAACCTTACTTTCCGCTGTCGCACGGCATCGCCCGCGTGGACGACCGACGTGTTCTCAGCGGCATCGTGCACGTGATCCGCACCGGCATGCGCTGGCGCGATGCGCCACCTGACTATGGTCCGCACAAGACGCTCTACAATCGCTTCGTCCGTTGGAGCCGGCTCGGCGTGTTCGACCGCATCTTCGCCGCCCTCGCGGGCCGGGCCGGGGAGCCCGATCTTCTGATGATCGATGCCACCCATCTCAAGGCGCATCGCACTGCAGCGAGCCTCTTCAAAAAGGGGCTTTACCCCGCCGTATCGGGCGCACGAAGGGCGGCCTGAACTCCAAGCTGCACGCGGTCTGCGATGGCCAGGGCCGCCCCGTCGCCATGCTGCTCTCCGAAGGTGAGATGAGCGACCACGCCGGCGCCGCCTTCCTGCTCGACGCGCTGCCAGCGGCCGACGTCCTCGTCGCTGACCGCGGTTACGACAGCGACGGCTACCGCGCCGCGCTCGAAGACAAGGGCATCAGGCCCTGCATCCCACCGCGCAAGACCCGCAAGGTCCAGCACGCCTACGACCACAAGATCTACAGGGTCCGCCACAAGGTCGAGAACATGTTCGGCCGCCTCAAGGACTGGCGCCGCGTCGCCACTCGCTACGATCGTTGCGCCCACACCTTCATGTCAGCCATCGTCATCGCAGCAATCGTCATCTTCTGGCTGTGACAAGAATGAGTCCTGATCCTAGGAAACGATAGGTCGTGTGCCCTGTTCAAACGACGCTCAATCGGGGCGCGGATCTTTCGCCCTCCTAGTCGCTTATCACGACAAGCCTGCTACCTTGTCGTGTTCCAAGATTTGTAGCTCGAGAGGGGCGGCATTGACGCCCTACCGCAAGTCTTATAGAGCAAGTCGTATCCGAGAACTCTCGAGGGTGCGATGCTTGTAGCAGCGATACTGGTCACCCACTCTTTCTTTCCTGCGAAGCTTCTACAGAGTATAGATGAAAGTGACATCGATGTAAAATGGATTGTATTCTTCCATGGTCATAGCCTAGAGCTTGAAAGACAGATAGGCGACGCTGTCGCCGAACGCAGTGGTCAGTACTTTCCTTATGGAAGCGATCGCGGGCTTGCGCGCAGTTGGAACGAAGGTTTGGTTGTGGCGCAGGAGAGCGGCGCGGACCTTGTTATGCTGCTCAACGATGACCTTTTCTTCTATCCGGGATGCTTCAAGCAATTTGTTGACTTTTGTGCGGAAGTCGAGGCTAGCGATGAATTGGCCGGTATCGTTCATACGTATGGTTTGGAATCCGGTGGCAGTCCGTACGCCGGTACTGTCCAAACTCAAGGATTTGCATGCTGCGCCATCTTACGTCGCGCGCTCGATATCGTCGGCTATTTCGATCCTGAATTTTGTCCTGCTTATTTCGAGGATGTCGATTACGCTCGCCGCTTGCATCTTTGTAAACTCGGCACGGTCACGGACACCAGAACTCTCGTAGAACACGAACGTGGGCTGACTTCGAGGATTGATCCTGATCTCGCTGCTCGCAACACTGAAATCGCGATATCAAGTTCTGTTTATTTTAAGGACAAATGGGGTGGAATGCCTGCAGACGCTACCTTTGAAAGGCCTTTTGGAAATCCACGTTTCGACAACAGAATACGATTTGAGCATCGCCTGGATCCTTACGACCGTGGACTCGATAAAAAATAGATAGAACTCTCGATATCCCCTGATTGTGACCTGGGCTAAAAATGTCGGGCGGTCGTGTCAGCCTAGTCGCTCAAAGTCGGGCTGTTTGGCATTGAGGTCGACGCGGCCAAAGAGGTTATTGCCTGACTTATGATGTGACGCTTAACAATGCTTTATAATTCGCATGCACGGTGGCATGCATCCAGGAAGCCAATGCTTGTCTGAGGTAGAAAGTCCAGAGCTGATAGCGTGTGGTCTGGGTGCGGATTTCGGGATGACTGTCGCGTAGCCTGCTTAAGGCTTCTTACAGCGCAACTCAACGGAGATAGGCGGAGAAGCACATTCGTCGGTCACCATGTGATGCTTGCCAGGCGGCACGGCAACCGAAGGTAAGGGTGAAGCGGATGTACTTGCCATGACGGCGCGCTGCTCGACACGGCGTCGGCTTGTCACTGTCTGTTAGGCCTGTCATGGTCAGCACAGAGGGAGCAGGAACCTTGATCAACCCTTCGTTTTGGAAAGGTCGCAGTGTCTTCGTCACCGGACATACGGGCTTCAAAGGTGGTTGGGTAACTCTCTGGTTGGCCGAGCTCGGCGCCAACGTTACCGGGTTCGCTTTGGAGCCGGAAACAACTCCCAACCTCTTCCAGGTCGCAAGGGTTGGCGATACCTGCAAAAGCATCATCGGCGATATTCGCGATTTCGATGCTCTGAAACACGCGATGCTGCAGGCGTCACCGCAGGTCGTTCTTCATCTGGCGGCGCAGCCGCTCGTCCGACGTTCGTACCGTGAGCCCGTCCAAACCTATGCCACGAACATCATGGGTACGGTGCATTGTCTGGAGGCCGCACGCCAAACCCCCGGCGTTCAGGCCATTGTTGTCGTCACCAGCGACAAGTGTTACGAGAACCGGGATTGGGTCTGGTCCTATCGCGAGTGCGAGGCCATGGGAGGGCATGATCCCTATTCCAGTTCCAAAGGATGCAGTGAACTCGTTACCGCATCATATCGCAACAGCTTCTTCAGCGGAGTGGGGTCGACCTGCAAGGTGGCAAGCGGGCGAGCTGGAAATGTCATAGGTGGAGGGGACTGGTCCGAGGACCGGTTGATCCCAGACATGATTCGGGCCTTTGAGGCCCAGCGCTCGGTCGAAATACGTTCGCCGGCCTCAACCCGTCCTTGGCAGCACGTGCTTGAGCCCGTTCACGGCTATCTCGCGCTCGTTGAGCGTCTATGTAGCGCAGGGATGTCCTTCGCCGAGGGCTGGAATTTCGGTCCTGCTGACGACGACTGCAAATCCGTTTCCTATATCGCCGACCACTTGGTGAAACGCTGGGGGGGATCGGCTTCCTACCATCTTGCGATGACGCCGCAGCCTCATGAAGCGTTCCTGCTCAAAGTCGATGCCTCCAAAGCGATCGCCCGCCTCGGGTGGCGGCCCTTGCTCCGGCTCACGACCGCCCTGGACTGGACAGTGGATTGGTACCGCGCCGCCAATCTTCAAAGCGACATGGGTGCCTTTTGCCGAGACCAGATCGCCCGGTTTCAGCGGCTTGACACCTACGCAGATTAGGTTGCGGACGGTTCGGCTGGCCGGCCCATCGGGCCTGATCGGTGATTTACAGCGTGTCGGTTCGACGGAGACCGATCGTGCTGACAGGAATGACGGAGAAGGACTGGCTCTCGAGGTGTTTCACGCCCGCCGATCACGTCGCAGCGATAAGGGTCGCGGCGACCGCCTCCTTCTTGAAGTCATGCACTTCTTCACCGCCAAAACCAATCGGAAGGTCGCGCGCGACAAAGTCATCTGCCCCGTCATCCCTTTCCCGCTCGACGACTCTCACCAAGCCCACGTTCTTTCCAAGAAACTCTGCAAAGCGCGCGCGGATCGAGCAAACCATGGGCTAAAGGATCCAGAGGCTCCGCCATGTGAAGCATGGTGGAGTGGCGACTGGAGGGAAGCTCAAGCGCTCCAAACACGACGCCCTGCGCTGCGCTGCGAAAAGATCGAGAAGCTCTACCGCTCCATCGTCTCCTCCGCAGCCGGGCTGGTCTTCATCATATCCGTCCACACGACCTAGCTAGCGAACTCCACTAACGCATGCTTGGTCGTAAGCGCCGATCGTAGTTTTTCCATGGCGCGGCTCTCGATTTGGCGCACACGCTCCTTGGAGATTCCTAGCTGAACACCCAATTCCTCAAGCGTCATACCTTCTTCGCTAAGCCGGCGCTCGCGCAAGATATTATACTCCCGCTCGGAAAGATGCGTTAGTGCATCCTTGAGCCATGCAACTCGCCGGTCCGTGTCGATGGCGCCACCGACCGTTTCATCCTGCAAGGGCTGCTTGTCGACGAGAAACTCGATTCGCTCGGATGCCGAGTTGTCGGCATCGGCCACCGGTGCATTGAGCGAAACATCCGGACCGGAGAGGCGGGTGTCCATCATTTCGACGTCGGCCCGGTTGACGCCGAGCGCTTTGGCGATCTCGCTCATCAGCACGAAATTGCCCCGGGGCTCGCCGCCAACACTCAACTTCGCCCGCAGACGGCGCAGGTTGAAGAAAAGCGCTTTCTGCGCGGAAGAAGTGCCACCACGCACGATTGACCAGTTTCGGAGAATGTAATCCTGGATGGAGGCCCGGATCCACCACGTCGCGTAGGTCGAAAATCGTACCTCGCGATCCGGATCAAAACGTGCCGCCGCTTCGAGCAAGCCAACATGGCCCTCCTGGATCAGGTCAGCGACAGGTAATCCGTAATGGCGGAACTTGACGGCAATCGAGATCACGAGGCGCATATGCGCTTCGGCAAGTTCATGGAGCGCCTGCTCGTCTTTGTTGTCCTTCCAACGGACTGCAAGATCATGCTCGTCGTTTCGCTCGAGGAAGGGTGCGGCCATCGCCGTCCTGACGAGCTGCTGCCCAACGCCGATGAGTTGACCCATGACCTCTCCCGCTCGCCTCGCGGCGACCTTCGATTCCCCGGGGAGAATCTTCGTTCCGGTGCCTCCAAGGAACAGCGGTCGACCCGCTCAGGTTCCGCTCACGGCGGGCGTCGGCTATTCGACGACCAGCTTGTAGCGCTCGCCTGGTATCAGCGCGGTGTCGCCTTCCAGGCCGTTGAGCAACTCGAACGTCTCCAGCGGCTTGTCCGGCACGATCATGCGCGCTGACGTTGCCGCCGGCGTATCGCCCGCTATGGCGGTGAAGAGGCCGATGCGCAGCGGCTTCACCTTGCCGGCCTCTTCGGAGCCGAGACGTCGGAACGAATCGATCGAGGCGCGAAACACCTTCTCGGCTGTAGGATCGAGTCCGTGGGTGGCGAAGATCACACGATAGACCTCGTCGTCGTCGAAGCGGATCGCCGCGAGGCGGAAGTTCCACTCTCCGGCACGCGCCGTGGCGACGACTGCGGGCATGCCGCCCACCATCGCCTTCTCGATCGAACTCTCGATGAGCCCGTCAATCCAGCCGGATCGCACGTAGGCTTCGAGATCCTGAGACTCCGGCACGGCCACACTGTCGAGCCGCAGCGCCTCGATCCCGCCGTCCTTGACGCCAAGCACCGCCTGGGTCGAGTTCTCCAGCACGAAACCTTCGGGCGCGGTGAAGACGAAGCCGAGCTTCGGCTGCGTGAAGACACGGCCGCGGATCGTGCCTTCCGACGGGTCGTCCCCGAACATTACGCCGTCGATGGCGGAGAGGTAGGCCTCGCGGTCGCGCGTGCCGATGTCGGGGGCACCGAAGCTGCGGGCGACCCGCACCGCGGCGGCGATCCGCTCCGGCGTCGAAGGATGGGTGGCGAGGATGTCGGGCTTGGCGGCGCTCGAGTTCTGCCCGATGAGCGAGGCGCGCAGCGCCGACGAGCGGCCGAGTGCAGCGAGGAAACGGCTGGCGCCGTAGGGATCGTAACCCGCCTTGGCGATGGTCTTGATGCCGCGCTCGTCGGCCTGCAGCTCCTGCAGACGCGAGAAGCCGGCGATCGAGAGCTTGCCCATCTGCTCGATCTGGTCGCCGCGCTCCTTGTTCTGTACGAGATGGGCGACCCGGCTGATCACCGCGGCGCGCCTGGCCTGCTCGTCACGGGCGAAGGCATGCTTCTCCGTCACGTGAGCGATCTCGTGGGCCATCACCGCCGCCACTTCGGAGCCGTCGTTGGCGAGCGCGAGCAGGCCACGCGTGACGAACAGGTCGCCTGAGGGCAGGGCAAAGGCGTTGACGATGGGCGTGTTGAGGATCGTGACCTTGTAGGTCTTGCCCTCGAGTTCACCCGTGCCCGTCAGCTTCGCCAGTACGGCATCGAGGTACTTGGTGAGCCCGGGGTTCTTGTACTCGCCGCCGAAGAGCGCGACCATCCGCTTGTGCTCGGCCGAGGACGTGCTCTCGGTGATCACGCGCGGCGCCGTCGGCGCCTCGATGTGCTGCACCGTGACGCCCTGCTGGTCGATGGTGGCGCAGCCGGCGAGGCAGGCCACGACCGCGAGGAGGAGGACGGGCCGCCTCATGGCGCCTCGCCCTTGGCGGAGCTTTCGGCAGCTTTCGCGACCGGCAGCAGCTCCAGCGCATCCGGACCGGCAATCTCGACCTGCGGCCCGAAGCGCAAGTCGAGGAGCCCGCGCAGGCGCAGGGTCCGGCCAATAAGCGCCTCGAAATGCAAGCCTTGCTCCTCGAATCGTTTGACGACCTTCGGCAGGACCACCGCTATGAGCAGGCCCTGTTTGACCTCGCCCGGCGCCACGAAGCGCAGCTTGGTACGGAACGGCCCGGCATCGACGCGCCAGAGACGCCCCTCCGCCACGACGATCGTCGCCGAATGTTCGGAGAAGGCGGGCCGGTCGTCGACGGCGAGGACGCCATAGTACGGATCATGCCACAGGCCAAGGCTCGCCGCGCGGGCCGCGGCCTCCGCCTTGAGCAAGGCGTCGCGGCAGGGCTGGGCGGCAGGTTCGGACAGATAGCGACCGAGCCCGGTGGCGATCGCGAGGTGGACCAGCCCGCCCGGCGAAGGATCGCCGTCGAGATAGGCCATCGCCGGCAGCCGACCCCAGCGGTCCGGCTTGTCAGATAGAAACCGCGCCGTGACCGGCTTGCTCACGACGGCCGCGGCGAGCGCTGTCTGGCTCGTTGCACCGAGGTCGGGATCGCCGGGCGACGGCCCGGACGCGTCAAGGCCGACCAGGCGGAGCCTTCGGCCGTCGGCAAGGTGCAGCTCCAGCCGCGGGTCCACGGCCGCGATGGTGACGGGCGTGGTCCCGGTGGAGGGGCAGGTCGTCTCGCAGCGTGCGGCCGAGGCGGCGATCAGCACCAGCACGAGGCCTGCCAATCGGATCATCAGCTTTCCGTGATCCGCCCGCGCCCGCGCTTGATGTCGCCGCGATGCACCTTGGCGTCGGTGCGCCGGCGCTTGGCGGACAGGCTCGGACGCGTCTTGACGCGGAACTTCGGCCGCTCGGCTGCCTGCGCGATCAGCGCGACGAGACGGGCCTGCGCGTCGGCGCGGTTGCGCTCCTGGCTGCGGTGCTGCTGAGCGAACAGCACCAGCACTCCCCCGGCGGTGAGCCTGCGCCCGGCGAGCGCCGTGAGGCGTCGCTTGGTGCCGTCGTCGAGCGAGGGCGAGTGCGCCACGTCGAAGCGCAGGTGGACGGCGCTCTCGACCTTGTTGACATTCTGCCCGCCGGGTCCGCTCGCGCGCACGAAGGTGAACGCCAGCTCGCTGTCATCGATCGAGAGGGTCGGCGTGACGGCGATGGCGGACATGTCGGCAGATCAACGGAGAAAGCTGGCGGCAGCCTACGCCAGATCGCGCCCACGCGCCCGGCTTCGCCGCAGATGAGGTCTTCGGCGGATCGATGAGTTCGCGATTTCGTCAACGACTTTCGCTGATATGTCCAGGAAGATCGACATGCCGTCGTGGCGGCGGGTCTCGCCCAGCCGCAATTCGCCTCCGCCTACCTGCGGACGCTCGTAAACATCGGCCTCCTGAGCGAGCTCAAGACGGACTGAAAGAAGCTTTTCTTCAATCCGGTTCTGTTCGCCGAACTGACTGGCAACGGCTGAGCTCAGCCTTTACCGGTCTCGTTGAGTGTCTGTGCCAGGCGCTCCAGCCGCCCCGAGGCGGCATCGAGCGAGCCGGCGACCTCGAGGGCGAGCGCGTCGCGCATGGCCTCGCCCTCCGAGCGGGTGGCGGCGAAGCCGGCGAGCTTCTCCTCCGCCTCGGCGAGGCGGCGGCGGGTGTCAAACAATTCGTCGGCGACGGTGATCGCGGTCATGATCGCGAGCCGGTTGTCGCCGACCTCGCCGAAACCCTTGCGCAGCCCGACGAGCGCGGCATCGACATGGCGTCCGAGCTCCTGAAGATGCGCCTCCTCGCCCTCGCCGCAGGCCATTCGATACGAGCGCCCGGCGATCGTGACGGCGACCGTGGCCATCACCCTGTCTCCGCGAGAAGCCGGCGGAGCGTGCCGCCGGCGCGGCCGAGGCGTAGCGCGACCTCCTGCGTGGCGTGCTCCAGCTCCTGCTGGCGGGTCAATGCCGTGTCCAGCTCGGTGGCGAGGCGGCCGCGGTCGTCCTGCATCACGGCCAGCGTGTCGACGAGGTCGCGCTTCTCGTCGGCGGCGCGGCCGAGCCGCTGCGCCGCGGCCTCGCACTGGTCGAGCGCGGCGGACAGGCGCTTCAGCGCGGCGTCGAGCTGGGGATGATCGAGCATCGTGCTGCCAGAGTGGCCGAGGGTTGCCGTGTGTCAATCGTGCCGGGCGACCAACTCCCAGACATTCTTGCATGGCCACGTCGTAGAAGCGGTAGTTGCCCGACAACTAGCCATGCAGGCATAAATACCTTAGTGTCGTCATTCATAGAGCCCTGCCACTAATTTTGGCATGACGCAGCCTGACGCAGTGATGGCGCTTTTCGGCAGAATCGAATTCTTCGTAGACCTATGGCGTCGCAGGAGAGGAACGTTCGGCCCTTCCGCACGAAGAAGTTAAGGTCTTCACCTTTTTAGGAGCACGTAAAGAGCAGGTGCCTCGCGTTGACAGGGGGGGCTGAACTGCTACTTAAGCCGCCTCCCGCGAGCGCTAAGAGCAAGAGCCGTCTTACGAGCGTTCGACTGCCGGGCGCGCCTTTGCCGGGATCAGCGGCAAGGCACCGGGTCGGCGAGCGGGTGGCAGAGGAGTTTCGAGACGATGGCTGTGCGGGTCGCGATCAACGGGTTCGGACGCATCGGGCGCAACGTGCTGCGTGCGATCGCCGAAACGGGCCGCAGGGACATCGAAGTCGTAGCCATCAACGATCTCGGTCCGGTCGAGACCAACGCCCATCTGCTGCGCTTCGACTCGGTGCACGGCCGCTTTCCCGGCACGGTGACCGTCGATGGCGACACGATCGACGTCGGTTCGGGGCCGATCCGTGTCACGGCGATTCGCAACCCGGCCGAGCTGCCGCACCGCGAGATGAACGTCGACATCGCGATGGAGTGCACAGGCATCTTCACCTCGAAGGAGAAGGCGTCCGCTCACCTCGCGGCCGGCGCCAAGCGCGTGCTGATCTCGGCGCCCGGCGACAAGGCCGACATGACGGTGGTCTTCGGCGTCAACCACGAGAAGCTCACCAAGGATCACATTGTCGTCTCGAACGGCTCGTGCACCACCAATTGCCTCGCGCCCGTGGCGAAGGTGATGAACGACGCCATCGGCATCGAGCACGGCTTCATGACGACGATCCACTCCTATACCGGCGACCAGCCGACGCTCGATACGATGCACAAGGATCTCTATCGCGCCCGTGCTGCGTCGCTGTCGATGATCCCGACCACGACAGGCGCCGCCAAGGCGCTCGGCCTGGTGCTGCCGGAGCTCGCCGGCAAGCTCGACGGCTCCTCGATCCGCGTGCCGACACCCAACGTCTCGGTGGTCGATCTGAAGTTCAAGGCCAAGCGCAAGACCGATCCGGCCGAGATCAAGGATGCGGTGCGACGCGCCGCCGGCCAGGAGCTGAGGGGCGTGCTCTCCTTCACCGATGCGCCGAACGTCTCGATCGACTTCAACCACGACCCGCACTCGTCGATTTTCGCGATGGACCAAGTCAAGGTGATCGACGGCGACTTCTGCCGCGTCCTGTCCTGGTACGATAACGAGTGGGGCTTCTCCTGCCGCATGGCCGATACCGCCGTGGCCATGGGTAAGCTGCTCTGATGACCACGGAGGTATTGAAGCCGTTCCGCACGCTGGACGACGCGGACGTCGCCGGCAAGCGCGTGCTGACGCGCGTCGACCTCAACGTGCCCATGTCGAAGGGCGTGGTCGCCGACCTCACCCGCATCACTCGCGTCGTGCCGACGATCCGCGAGCTTGCCGGCAAGGGCGCCAAGGTGATCCTGCTGGCGCATTTCGGCCGACCCAAGGGCGCCTTCGAGGCCAAGAGCACGCTGGCGCCGCTCGCGGTGGCCCTGGAGCGCGAGCTCGGCCGCACCGTGACGTTCGTTGAGGATTGCATCGGCCCCAAGGCCGAGGCGGCGGTGGCGGCGATGCACGACGGCGATGTCGTGCTGCTGGAGAACGCCCGTTTCCACCTTGGCGAAACCGACAATGGTCCGGCTTTCGTGGCGGATCTCGCCAAGCTCGGCGACCTCTACGTCAACGATGCCTTCTCCGCGGCGCATCGCGCGCACGCCTCTACCGAGGGACTCGCCCGCGCGCTGCCGTCCTTTGCCGGACGCACGATGCAGGCCGAGCTGGACTACCTTGGCAAGGCGCTGAGCCATCCGGAGCGGCCTGTCGCGGCGGTCGTCGGCGGTGCCAAGATCTCGACCAAGCTCGACCTGCTCGGCAATCTCGTCAAGCGCGTCGATATCCTCATCATCGGCGGCGGCATGGCCAACACTTTCCTGTTCGCGCAGGGCGTCGGGATCGGCACTTCGCTTTGCGAGAAGGACATGGCGGAGACGGCACGCGCCATCATGGCCAGCGCCAAAGAGGCCGGCTGCACCATCGTGCTCCCGGTCGACGCCGTCGTCGCCGAGCGCTTCGAAGCCGGCGCTCCGGACGAGACGGTCGCCATCGACGCGGTGCCGGCCGACCGCATGATCCTCGACATCGGGCCGCAGACCGTGGCGCGGATCGAGGCGCTGCTGCAGGACGTCAAGACGCTGGTGTGGAACGGCCCCTTCGGCGCCTTCGAGATCAAGCCGTTCGACCGCGGCACGGTGCGTGTGGCTCAGGCCGCGGCGGCGCTGACCAAGGCTCGCCGTCTGGTGACCGTGGCCGGCGGCGGCGACACCGTTTCGGCGCTCAACATCGCGGGCGTCGGCAACGATCTCACCTATCTTTCGACCGCGGGCGGTGCCTTCCTCGAGTGGCTCGAAGGCAAGGTCCTGCCGGGCGTCGAGGCACTGCGGCAGGCCTGAATCTTTCCCTCACCCGGCGGCTCACGGAGGCGGCGTGGCGAAGACGATCACCATCACCTCGCGCCACGACCTTGGCGTTGAAGGCGCCAAGCGTAACATCACCGCGCGCTATGAGGCGCTGAAAAGCGCTTACGTCGAGCGCATCGGCCGCGCCGACCTGAGCTGGACGGGAGACGTGGGGCACGGCTGGGCGATGATGCTCGGACAGAAGGGCAGCGCTGTCATAGAGGTCTTCGAGCGCGACCTGCGCATCGACATCACGCTACCGCTGCTGCTGTCGCCTTTCGCCGTTTTCCTCGAGAGCCTGATCCGCGGCAACGCCGACGCGCTCGACCCGCATGGCGATCCCGCCAAGGCTACGACCCTGGAACCACCGGCGTAGCTCTACCCGGAGCGTCGGCGAGCGCCTACATCGGAACGATCCGGAGAATTGCCGATGTCGCGATCGATCGTCATGTCGTTCCCCCACGAGTTCAGCGTCCCGGACGCCAAGAAGCGCATCAGCGAGCGCTTCGACCTCATGAAGACGCAGTACGTGGACAAGGTAGGCCACGCCGAGTTGGTGTGGGTCGGGGATGTCGCGCACCTCAAGGCCAGCGCGATCGGTCAGACGGCCACAGCCGAGATTGCGGTGGAGCCGGGCACCGTGCGCTGCGAGATCCACCTGCCATGGCTGCTCGCGGCAATGGCGAACAAGGTCGAGGGACTGTTGCAGCGCAACGCCAAGGAAGCGCTGCTCCTCGGGCCGACGAAGAAGGCTTGAGCCGCCTCGCAACTGCCGTCAGAGCCTGACGCCTTTGTACATGTCGGCGACCGTTCCGGTGCTTCCACTGCGCGGTAATTCGAGGAGGTCGGCTGCGCCTTGCGGCGAAATCGGCGCCTGCCAAATGTCGTCTCCGCGCGAAGATGGATTGCGATCGACATCGTGTCTTGAGACGCGACGAGGATAAAGTCCGTCGAGCTATGCGAACGATAGAACGCAAGCTTGTCGTCGATCGCGACACATCCGGTTCGGGGATTACGGGCGAGGTCGGTCGCCGACAGCACTTCGACGATGCCATTGAAGCCCGACGCGTAGCGCTCGTGCTCGTAGTCCGCGTCGATCAGGTAATCTCCGGCTCCGGCCTGTAGCCGGGCGCGCTCTCGATCTGTAGTCCGATCTCGCGGTCGGCACGACGCTCGAGACCAGCGGCCTCGATCGCCGTGTTGAGGGCGCGCTCGAGGTTGGAGACGATGCGTTGATGCGCGATCTTGAGCGGCGTCATGATCGGCATGCCCCCTACGAGTTCCCAACGCTCCCCCGTCCGGTCTGCTTTCGAGAAAGCCGAGGAGTCGTGAACCTGCATGTCGATGAAGTTCGATGCGCTGGTCACGATCCCACCGCTCGGCTTTTCGTAGCGTTCAGTCGACGGCGACCATGACGTCGGACGCTTTGACGATGGCGGTCGCCTTCTTGCCCTTCTCCAGGCCAAGCTCGGCGACGGCCTCGTTGGTGATCGAGGCAAAGATCCTGGCGCCGTTGACGTCAATCACAACGTGGGACGTGGTGGCGCCCTTGTGCACTTCGAGCACGGTGCCGGCGAGCTGGTTGCGCGCGGATATCTTCATGGTCTGTCCCACTGAGCCGGCCAGTCGCCGGCGCGCGGCCTCTATGGCGCAGGCGGCGCCCGCGCGCCAGCGCTCAGCCTGAGACGACCTGGAGCCGACCGCGGTCGAGCACGGCGAGCACGCGCTTGAGGTCCGGGCCGCGCTTCAGGATCAGCCCGGTCGTGGTCACCACGGAGAACGCACCCTGCTTGCCCGCCAGCCTCGGGTCCTTGACGACGCGGTACAATGGATATTCGGCGGCGCGGCGGAAGATCGAGAACACCGCCTTGTCGCGCCCGAAGTCGATGGCATAGTCGCGCCACTCGCCGGCGGCGACCTTGCGCCCGTAGAGATCAAGGATGTCGCGCAACTCGTGGCGATCGAAGGTGACGGGGCCGGCCTGCGGTGACGAGGGGCGCAGCGGCCGTACCTCGCCGGTATGACTTGCCGTCTCGGTCGATCCTTCGTCCGCCACCAATGCGATCCCTCGTAAGCCTGACGGCTAAGAGTGCGCCCTCCGTCCGCCGACCGCAAGGGTCCCGCGCCGATGCCGCGGCTGCTCTCTCCTCCGTGATCGATCGTCACGCTTTGGCCCGCCTCGAGCCCTGTCCGTGCCTCATCGCCGGGCAAAAAGTCATCGTCGCTGTTGCCCCTGGCCTTGCCGGTATGTCAGCCCCCCAGCCCGCCGGGGAGGTCAGTCGGGTCGACCGAAATGGGATGCGACGAGGAGCCGGTCTGGAGCGAACGCTCCGGCCGGCTCTGTCGTTTTCGCCGAACTTGATTCACGCGGGTTGCCGCCGTAAAAGGGCTTGTCCTCTTAGAGGACGCGCCGCGCGGATCATGCCCCTGCGGTCACGCCCGGCAGCGCGTTGCGCCCCCGGGCGCGTTTCGCGTTGGTAGCCACGCCGCACTAAAAGGTTCGGATGTTCGAAGGTCTCAGCGATAAACTCACCGGCATCTTCGATGCCCTGACCCGACGCGGTTCGCTCTCCGAGGAGGACGTGAACACCGCGTTGCGCGAGGTGCGGCGCGCGCTGCTCGAGGCCGACGTCGCGCTCGACGTGGTGAAGAGCTTCGTCGACAAGGTACGCAGCCGGGCCGTCGGTGCCAACGTCGTCAAGTCGGTCACCCCCGGCCAGATGGTCATCAAGATCGTCAACGACGTGCTGATCGAGACGCTGGGCGAGAGCGTCGACCCGATCTCGCTCGATGCCGCCGCGCCCGTCGCCATCATGATGGTCGGCCTGCAGGGCGCCGGTAAGACGACGACCACCGCCAAGATCGCCAAGCGCCTCTTCGACCGCCAGAAGAAGCGTATCCTGATGGCCTCGCTCGACGTGAAGCGTCCGGCGGCGCAGGAGCAACTCGCCGTCCTCGGCCGCCAGGTCGGCATCGACACGTTGCCGATCGTGGCGGGACAGACCCCTGTGCAGATCGCCAAGCGCGCCGAGCAGACGGCGCGGCTGCAGGGCTACGACGTGGTGATGCTGGACACCGCAGGCCGCACCCACATCGACGAGGCGCTGATGGCCGAGATGGCGGAGATCAAGGCGGCCGCGCATCCGCACGAGATCCTGCTTGTCGCCGACTCGCTGACGGGTCAGGACGCCGTCAACCTCGCCAAGAACTTCGATGACCGCGTCGGCATCACCGGCATCGTACTGACCCGCACCGACGGCGATGGCCGCGGCGGTGCCGCGCTCTCGATGCGCCACGTCACCGGCAAGCCGATCAAGCTGCTCGGCACCGGCGAGAAGATGGATGCGCTCGAGGATTTTCATCCCGACCGCATCGCCAACCGCATCCTTGGCATGGGCGACATCGTCAGCCTCGTCGAGCGGGCGGCGGAGTCGATCGACGCCGAGAAGGCGCAGGCCATGGCCAGGAAGATGGCCAAGGGCAGGTTCGATCTCGAAGACCTCAGCGACCAGCTCGCCCAGGTCGAGAAGATCGGCGGCCTCGGCGGCATCATGGGCATGATGCCCGGCATGGCCAAGATGAAGGACCAGCTCGCCGGCCGCGTCGACGACAAGATGATCAAGCGCCAGCGCGCGATCATCTCGTCCATGACGCCGAAGGAGCGCCGCAACCCCGACCTGATGAAGGCCAGCCGCAAGAAGCGCATCGCGGCGGGCTCGGGCATGAAGGTCGAGGACGTCAACAAGCTCTTGAAGCAGCACCGCATGATGGCCGACATGATGAAGAGCATGGGCGGCCTGGGCAAAGGCATGGGCGGGCTCGGCGGCATGGCCAAAATGGCGAAGGCCATGGGTGGCATGCCTGGCGTGGGCGGTGGCGGGCCGCAGCCCACGCCCGAGCAAATCGAGGCGATGACCAAGCAGATGGGCGGCAAGATGCCGAATATGCCGGGCCTGCCCGGCCTCGGTGGCCGAGGTAGCCTGCCCGGGCTCGGCGGCGGCTTACCCTTCGGCAGGAAGAAGTAGACGTGGCCGAAGTCGATAACCTCGTACTTGAGCATCTACGTCACATCCGCGGTCAGATTGATCGCGTCGAAACCAAACTAGATGATCTGATACTCCGCGTCGGCCATATCGAACGATCCGTCGCCGAGCATTCGGTGCAACTGGCCGAGGTGAACGGTCGCTTCGATCGTCTGGACGGTCGCGTGACGCGGATCGAAAAACGTCTCGACCTCGTCGAAAGCTGAAACCCTCAAAACCCTTAAGAAGAGAAAGAAGCCTTATGTCCCTGAAGATTCGCCTGTCCCGCGGCGGTGCCAAGAAGCGTCCGTTCTACCGCATCGTCGTCGCCGATGCCCGCATGCCGCGCGACGGCCGCTTCGTCGAGCGCCTCGGCACCTTCGACCCGATCAAGCCGAAGGATGCGGCCGACCGCCTCGTCGTCGACGCGGAGAAGGCGCAGGCCTGGATCGGCAAGGGCGCGCAGCCGACCGACCGCGTTGCCCGCCTGCTCGAGACTGTCGGCGTCGGTACGCGCGAGGCGCAGAACAACCCGAAGAAAGGTCTGCCCAAGAAGAAGGCGCAGGAACGCTCCGCCGCTGCGGCAGCGGCCGCGGAGAAGGCCGCCGCTGCGGCGGCTGTCCCGAGCGAGGAAGCCGCGTAAGGCTTGAGGCTTGTCGGGCAGGATCCTAGTGGGGCGCTTCGGCGCGCCCCATGGTGTGCGCGGCGAGGTGCGGCTGCAGAGCTTTACCGGTGACCCGCGGGCGATCGCCTCCTATGGCGAGCTGCAGGCTGCCGACGGCAGGCGCTTTGCGCTCTCCGCGGTGCGCCCCGTCAAGGACAACATGCTGGTCGCCCGCGTCGCCGGGATTGCGGACCGCGACGCCGCGGCGGCCCTGACCAACACCGAGCTATACGTCGAGCGCGCGGCGCTGCCGCCCGCCGACGAGGACGAGTTCTACGTCGCCGATCTCGTTGGCCTGGCGGCGTTGGACAGCGAGGGGAGGGTGCTGGGCACCGTGGTTGATGTGCCGAACTACGGCGGCGGCGACCTGGTCGAAGTGCGCCCGCCGACCGGCGGCGAGACGCTGCTTTACCCGTTTACGCAGGCCGTCGTGCCGACGATCGATTTTGCCGGCCGCACGCTGACCATCGTGCCGCCGGAGGAGGTAGAGGGCGGCGACGAGGGCGTGTAATTCCTCTGCGGCCTTAGGTCGGCGCGGAGCGAGGCAAATATTCGGAACCGATAAGCGGATCCTTTGCAGGATATGGCGAAGCTCAGGTTCCGGGTTCGCCTTTGGCGCCTCAAATCGACAAAGATCCCCTCTAGCGACCCAAGGTCGCCTTGAACTCGAGCAGTTGGTCTCTGTACTCGAACGCTTTGCGCCGCGTCTCGTCGCCCCGAGCGTCCTCGGCGGCTTTGTCGGCAGTCTGGATCTCGGCGTCGAGGGCACCACTGTCGAGATTGTCGATCTTCACGGCATAATCGGCCAGGATGGTGAAGACCTCGGGCGAGACGTCGGCAAAGCCGCCGCGCACGTAGAAATCCTCGTCCTTGCCGCCGCCGCGGATGCGCACGACGCCGGGCTTCAGTACCGTCATGAACGGCGCGTGATCTTTCAGGACCGTGAACTCGCCCTCGATGCCGGCCGCGATCACGGCCTCGACCTCGCCGGAGAAGAGCAGCTTTTCCGGCGAAACCAGATCGAAGGGGAAGGCGGCCATGGCGAAGTCCTTAGCGGCGGCGGTCGGCGGCGAACCCGGCGAGGAGCCCGAGGATGCCGCCGGCGAGCGTGTAGAGGAGGATGTGTCGGCTCTGGCCTCCGGTGATCCCGTTGTCGGAACCGGCGGAAACCTGGTTGTTCTGGAATTCGATCGTCGTGCCGCCGAGCCTGATCTCGGCCGCCTCCGGGCGCGTGACGTATCCGGCGACGCCGCCGACGAGAAGGCCGAGCAGCAGCAGCACGACCTTGGTGTTCGGCCTCATGGCCTTACGCGTCGGCCTTCATCTTCTTGGCCTTCTCTTCAGCCTGCTCGATGGTGCCGACCATGTAGAAGGCGGCCTCGGGCAGCGCATCGTACTTGCCCTCGACGAGGCCCTTGAAGCCCTTGATCGTGTCTTCCAGCGGCACCTGCACGCCGTCGGAGCCGGTGAACACCTTGGCGACGTCGAAGGGCTGCGAGAAGAAGCGCTCGATCTTGCGGGCGCGGGCGACCGTCTGCTTGTCCTCTTCCGACAGCTCGTCCATGCCCAGGATCGCGATAATGTCCTGCAGCGACTTGTAGCGCTGCAGCGTCTGCTGGACCTTGCGGGCGACGGCGTAGTGCTCCTCGCCCACGATCAGCGGTGACAGCATGCGCGAGGTCGAGTCGAGCGGATCGACGGCGGGGTAGATGCCCTTCTCGGCGATCGAGCGCGACAGCACGGTGGTCGCGTCCAAGTGGGCGAAGGACGTCGCCGGCGCCGGATCGGTCAGGTCGTCGGCCGGCACGTAGATGGCCTGCACCGAGGTGATCGAGCCCTTGGTGGTGGTGGTGATGCGCTCCTGCAGCGCGCCCATGTCGGTGGCGAGCGTGGGCTGGTAGCCCACGGCCGAGGGGATGCGGCCGAGCAGCGCGGACACTTCCGAGCCGGCCTGGGTGAAGCGGAAGATGTTGTCGACGAAGAACAGCACGTCCTGGCCCTGGTCGCGGAAGTCCTCGGCGATGGTCAGACCGGTCAGGGCGACACGGGCGCGGGCACCCGGCGGCTCGTTCATCTGGCCGTAGACGAGGGCGCACTTGGAACCCTCGGCCGAGCCGCCGTGCTCGTGCGGGTCGACGTTGACCTTGGACTCGATCATCTCGTGGTAGAGGTCGTTGCCCTCGCGGGTGCGCTCGCCGACGCCGGCGAACACCGAATAGCCGCCGTGCGTCTTGGCGACGTTGTTGATCAGCTCCATGATCAGCACGGTCTTGCCGACGCCGGCGCCGCCGAAGAGGCCGATCTTGCCGCCCTTGGCGTAGGGTGCGAGCAGGTCGACGACCTTGATGCCGGTGACGAGGATCTGCGAGTCCGTCGACTGGTCGACGTATGGCGGGGCCGAGGCGTGGATCGGACGGCGCTCGTCGGTGCCGATCGGGCCGAGTTCGTCGACCGGCTCGCCGATGACGTTGATGATGCGGCCGAGCGTCTTGACGCCGACGGGCACGGTGATCGGCGAGCCGGTGTCGGTGACCTCCTGGCCGCGGACGAGGCCGTCCGAGATGTCCATGGCGACGCAGCGCACGGCGTGTTCGCCGAGGTGCTGGGCCACCTCCAGAACGAGGCGCTGGCCGTTGTTCTGGGTCTCGAGCGCGTTCATGATTTCGGGCAGGTAGCCCTCGAACTTCACGTCGACGACGGGGCCGATGACCTGGGTCACCCGTCCCACGGGCTTGTTGGTGGCGGCTTCAGCCATGGTCGTTCCTCTTATCTGCGGTCAGAGCGCTTCGGCGCCCGAGATGATCTCGATCAGTTCCTTGGTGATCAGCGCCTGACGGGAGCGGTTGTACTGCATCGTCTGCTTCTTGATCATGTCGCCGGCGTTGCGCGTGGCGTTGTCCATCGCGGTCATGCGCGAGCCCTGCTCGGAGGCGGCGTTCTCAAGCATCGCGCGGAAGACCTGGACCTGCACGTTGCGCGGCAGCAGCTCGCTGAGGATTTCCTCTTCGTCGGGCTCGTACTCGTAGACGGCGCCGCCCTCGGTGGTCTTGTCGGCCCTGGCGGCGTCCTCCGGCACGGCGAGCGGGATGAGCTGCAGCGCCGTGGGCTTCTGCGCGATGACCGATTCGAATTTCGAGTAGAACAGCGTGCAGACGTCGAACTCGCCGTTGTCGAACAGGTCAAGGATCTTGGCGCCGACCGGCTGCGCCACCGAGAAGCTCAGCTGCTTGGCCTTGACCTCGACGACCTCCTGGATCTCGTCGGGAAACTGCCGACGCAGGATGTCGTAGCCCTTCTTGCCGATGCAGAGGATCTTGACGGTCTTGCCATCGCGCTTCAACGCGTTGGCGCGGTCTCGCGCGAGGCGGGCGATCGAGGAGTTGAAGGCGCCGCACAGCCCACGCTCGCCGGTGGCGACGACGAGCAGGTGCGTGTTGTCGCTACCGGTGCCGCCGAGAAGCCTCGGCGCGTTGGCGTCGCCCGCCAAGCTGGAAGCGAGGCGCGTCAGCACCTTGTCCATGCGCTCGGCGTAGGGGCGCGCCGCCTCCGCCGCCTGCTGCGCTTTCCGCAGCTTGGCGGCGGCGACCATCTGCATCGCCTTGGTGATCTTCTGCGTCGCCTTGACGGAGGAGATGCGGTTTCGGAGGTCCTTGAGCGAAGGCATGAGCTATCCGTTGACGGTGGTCGGTCGCGCGGCTTAGGCCGCCTTCTTGTCGCCGTCGTCGGCCTTGGTCGCGGTCGTGACCTTGGTGTCGTCTTCCTTCTTCTCGAAGCCCTTCGAGACGTCCTCGACCACTTTCTTCAGCTTGCCGGCATCGTCGTCCGACAACGCCGTGGTGTCGCGGATGTGGTCGAGCAGCCCCTTGTGCTGCGTGCGCATGGCACCGAGCAGCTTGTCCTCGAACGGCTTGATGGAGGACACTTCCATCCTGTCGAGGTAGCCGTTGACGCCGGCGTAGATCACGCAGACCTGCTCTTCCATCTTGAGCGGCGCGAACTGCGGCTGCTTCAGCAGCTCGGTCAGGCGGGCGCCGCGATTGAGCAGCTTCTGCGTTGTCGGATCGAGGTCCGAGCCGAACTGCGCGAAGGCGGCCATCTCGCGGTACTGGGCGAGCTCGCCCTTGATCTTGCCGGCGACCTTCTTCATCGCCTTGGTCTGCGCGGCGGAGCCGACGCGAGACACCGAGAGGCCGACGTTCACCGCCGGGCGGATGCCTTGGTAGAACAGGTCGGTCTCGAGGAAGATCTGGCCATCGGTGATCGAGATCACGTTGGTCGGGATGTAGGCCGACACGTCGTTGGCTTGGGTCTCGATCACCGGCAGTGCCGTCAACGAGCCGCCGCCGTGGTCGTTGTTGAGCTTGGCCGCGCGCTCGAGCAGGCGGCTGTGCAGGTAGAACACGTCACCCGGGAAGGCCTCGCGGCCCGGCGGGCGGCGCAGCAGCAGCGACATCTGGCGATAGGCGACGGCCTGCTTCGACAGATCGTCGTAGCAGATGAGGCCGTGCATGCCGTTGTCGCGGAAATATTCGCCCATCGTGCAGCCGGCGAACGGCGCGAGGAACTGCATCGGCGCCGGATCAGAGGCGGTGGCGGCAACGACGATCGAATATTCGAGCGCGCCGTTCTCTTCCAGCACCTTCACGAACTGGGCGACGGTGGAACGCTTCTGGCCGATGGCGACGTAGATGCAGTAGAGCTTCTTGCTCTCGTCTGTACCCTGGTTCAGCGGCTTCTGGTTGAGGATGGCGTCGAGCGCGATGGCGGTCTTGCCGGTCTGGCGGTCGCCGATGATCAACTCGCGCTGTCCGCGGCCGATCGGGATCAGCGCGTCGATGGCCTTGAGGCCGGTCTGCATCGGCTCGTCCACCGACTTGCGAGGCATGATGCCGGGCGCCTTGACGTCGACGCGGGCGCGCTTCTGCGCGTTGATCGGGCCTTTGCCGTCGATCGGGTTGCCGAGCGCGTCGACGACGCGGCCGAGCAGCTCCTTGCCGACCGGAACCTCGACGATGGCGCCGGTGCGCTTGACGGTCTGGCCTTCCTTGAGGTGGCGGTCCGACCCGAAGATCACGACGCCGACATTGTCCTCTTCGAGGTTCAGCGCCATGCCGCGGGTGCCGTCCTCGAACTCGACCATCTCGCCGGCCTGGCAATTGTCGAGGCCGTAGACGCGGGCGATGCCGTCGCCGACGGAGAGGATCTGGCCCACCTCGGTGACCTCGGCCTCGTTGCCGAAGTTCGCGATCTCGCCCCTGAGGATCGACGAGATTTCAGCGGCGCGGATGTCCATCAGCCGACCTCTTTCATACGTGTGCGGATCATGTTCAGCTTGGTCTTCAACGAAGAGTCGATCATGCGCGAGCCCAGCTGCACGATCATGCCGCCGATGATCGAGGGATCGACCTTGATGTGGACGTTGACGTCGTTGGTGCCGGCGACGGAGGCCAGGGCATCCTTGAGCGCGAGCACGTGCGCGTCCTTCAGCGGCTCGGCCACGGTGACCTCGGCCTGAGCCAGGCCCTTCTCGCCGTCGTTGAGCTTGCGGTAGTCGCGGATCATGTCGTCGAGCGCGAAAAGGCGGCGTTTCTCGGCGACGAGCTTCAGGAAATTGGCGGCCGTGCCGGCGATCCCGGCCTTGTTGAGCAGCGCGACGATCGCATTCTTCTGCTCATCGGCGGAGAAAGCCGGGCTCGCGAGGAAGCGCCGGAGATCGGCGCTCTCGCCAATCATTCTGTCAAAAGTGTCGAGATCGGCCCCGATCTTGTCGGTCGCGTTGGATTCCTTGGCGAGATCGAAAAGGGCCTTGGCGTAGCGCCCGGCCATCCCCGTGACGTAGGTTTCCTCTTTCGCCAACTTAAGGTGCCCCTCGGCTGCCGCCGACCCAGAGGAAACGGGAAACGGGTGCCATCCGCACCGGAAAGCGCCTCGGATCAACCGTGACCTGACATGAAACGCTACCCGACAGATGCCTGCCGAGAGCGCGGGTCGACTAACATAGGGTTTTGGGGGGTGCAACCCTGACGCACTTGCGGACACTCGCGGTCAAGTCTCGATGCACCGCGGCGATCGGCGCGCCCGCGGGGCGGAACGCGCAAGCGCGCCGCGTCCTTTGACTGCCTATGACCTCGTCGGCGGCAATCGCTCCCTCCCAATCATTGCGCGTGTGGCATCCCCGGCGCGTGGTCCTGACCCGCGCTGCCGCCGCCCTGCCGCGCGGTCGTGCCATGGCGGAACGAGCCGTGGCGCTCGGCGCCGAGCTCGTCGAGCTGAAAGGCGATCGACTCACCGGACTCGCGGGGTCGGATCTCCGCGCCGCCTATCGCGACGCCAAGGCGACGTTGGCCATCACCGTGGCCTCGCCCGCCAAGCGTCGGCTGCAGCCGATCCCGCCCTCGGCGGACTGGCGCTTCGATCTCGCCGAGGGCTGCCCCGCACATTGCCAGTACTGCTATCTCGCCGGGTCGCTGTCGGGACCGCCGCTCACCCGCGCCTATGCCAACCTCGACGATATCCTCGGCGAGCTGCCGGCCTATCTGGGGCAGGGCGCCGTGACCTCGGGCTCGCTCGCGCGCTCGCACGAAGGCACGACTTTCGAATGCTCCTGCTACACCGACCCTCTCGGCATCGAGCACCTCACCGGCACCCTGGCTGAGACGGTGGCCTTCTTCGGACGCTGGGACGCCGAGGTGCAGCTGCGCTTCACGACCAAGTTTGCCGCCGTCGAGCCGCTGCTCGGGCTCGATCACCGCGGCCGGACCCGCGTGCGCATGTCGGTGAACGCGCCGGAGCTGATCCGCTTCGAGGGCGGCACCGACGCGCTCGTCGCCCGCCTGCATGCGCTGGGACGGCTGGCGCGCGCCGGCTACAAGGTCGGGCTGACGGTGGCGCCGATCCAGCCGCTCGGCGACTGGCGCAGAGGCTATCGCGAGCTGTTCGCAATGGCGGCGGCGGAGCTGCGCGATGCGCCGGCGCTCGACCTCACCGTCGAGCTCATCACCCATCGTTTCACGCCGAAGTCCAAGGCGGTGCTGGAAGGCTGGTATCCCGGCAGCAAGCTCGACATGGACGAAGCGGCCCGCTCGCGCAAGCTGACCAAGTTCGGCTCGGTCAAGCACGTCTATCCGGCGCCGACGATGAAGGAGATGCGGACCGAGCTGACCGGCGCCCTGGCCGATGCTCTGCCTGCGGCCAACGTGCTGTACTGGACCTAGCGACCGTCCGGCATCGCCACGACTGTCATGTCCGGCATCGCGAGTATACGCCAAAAGACTATCGAAATAGCAGCGATGCGAGATTCACGACGGTCAAAGGCGCGGCATCGAGCTTCAACCGTGAGCATCGTGTCGTGCTGCCTGATGGGGGTAGCCGTCACCCGCGCGACTTGGCGCGGAGGGTCGGCGCCGCCGCGGCCGGGTCCTCCGGCCAAGGGTGCTTGGGATAGCGGCCGCGCATCTCGGTGCGCACGTCCCTCCATGAGCCGGCCCAGAAGCCGGGCAGGTCGCGGGTGATCTGCACGGGACGGCGGCCCGGCGATAGCAGTTCCAGCACCAGCGGCACGCGGCCGCCGGCCAGCGCCGGGTGGGTGGCAAGGCCGTAGAGTTCCTGCACCTTGACGGCGAGCGTGGGGCCCTGCTCGGCGGCGTAGTCGAGGCGGTGGCTGGCGCCGGCCGGCGTGGTGAAGCTCGCCGGGGCCTCTGCGTCCAGCCGGCGGGCCAGATTCCAGGGCAGCAGCGTCTTCAGGGCGGTGGCGAGGCGCTCGCCGCCGAGCCCGGCGAGGCTGGTCACGCCTTGCAGCTCGGCCGCGAGCCAGGGCGCACCGTCGGCGGCGAGCGCCTGATCGGAAAGGTCCGGCCAAGGCTCGCCTTCGGCGGCATGGAGGAAGCGGACGCGGTCGCGCCATTGCGACAGCTCCGGCGTCCACGGCAGCCGCGCGAGGCCGAGGTCCACCAGGCCGGCGGCGAGGACGGCGGCGGCCTCGGGCGTGGCCGGCACCGGCTGCTGCGCGTCGGCCAGCACGAGTGCGCCGAGACGGCGGGTACGGCGCGCCGCCAGTGCGGCCCGCGCCGGGTCGAAGCGAAGCTCGTCGGCCTCGACAATGTCGTCGGCGGCGATGCGCGCGAGCTCGTCCTCGTCGAGCGGCGCGGCGAGCAGGACGCGCGCGGCGCCGGCGCGACCGACGACCTCGGCGATGGCGAGGTAGGCGGCGCCCGCGAGGCTCTCGTGGGGCTCGAGCGCGGCGGCGCGGCCGTTGGCCATCAGGAACTCGCCGGGACGGCCGCGCGCCTTGGCGATGCGATCGGGATAGGCCAGCGCGAGCAGGCGCCCGGCTGCCTCGGAGTCGACATCGCGCTGCGCGCCGCCAGCCTCCCGGGCGAAGCCTCGTGCGAGACCTCGGGCCTCCTCGGCGCGCGGGCCACGGTCGCGGCGGAAGCGGGCGACGCGGTCGCGCAGGTCGGCGCCGCTGCCGCCGAGCCCGCGCTCGACGACGATCGTGGCGATCTCGGCCGCGAGCCGCGCCTCGCCGGCGTCCGCCGCGAGCACCACCATGCGCGCGAGCCGCGGCGGCAGCGCCAGCGCCCTGATTCTTCCACCTGTCTCGGTGAGGCCGCCGTCGGCGTCGAGGGCGCCGATCGCGCGCAGCATGGCGCGCGCTTCCGCCAGGGCCGGCGCCGGCGGCGGATCGAGCCAGAGCAGGTCGCGCTCGGGCCGACGCGCGCCCCAGTGCGCGCAATCGAGCATCAGGCCGGAGAGGTCGGCGGAGAGGATCGCCGGCCTGGCGAACGGCTCCAGCGCGCCGGTGCCGGCCTCCTGCCAGAGGCGGTAGCACAGGCCCGGCTCGGTGCGACCGGCGCGGCCGCGGCGCTGGTCGGCGGCGGCGCGCGACACCCGCTGTGTTTCCAGCCGCGTCAGGCCCAGCGCCGGCTCGTAGCGCGGGACGCGGGCGAGGCCCGAGTCCACCACGACGCGGACGCCCTCGATGGTCAGCGAGGTCTCGGCGATGGAGGTCGCCAGCACCACCTTGCGACGCCCAAGGGGCGTCGGCGACACGGCGGCGTCCTGGGCGCGGCGGTCCATGGCGGCGAAGAGCGGCGCCACCTCGACGCCGGGGGGAAGCTCGCGGGCGGCGAGCCGCTCGGCGACGCGGGTGATCTCGGCCTGCCCGGGGAGGAAGGCGAGGATCGAGCCGGGCTCTTCCGCCAGCGCGCGGAGGATGGCCCGCGTGACGGCATCCTCGATGCGCTCGTCCGGGTCGCGGCCGAGATAGCGCGTCTCGACCGGGAAGGCGCGGCCCTGCGACTCGACGATGGGGGCGTCGCCGAGCAGGCCGGCCACGCGGGCGCCATCGAGCGTCGCCGACATCACGACGATCTTGAGGTCGGGCCTGAGCGCCCGGGCGTCGAGGGCCAAAGCGAGGCCGAGGTCGGCACCGAGCGCGCGCTCGTGGAACTCGTCGAAGAGCACGGCGGCGATGCCCTCGAGACCGGGATCGTCGAGGATCATGCGCCCGAAGACGCCCTCGGTCACCACCTCGATCCGGGTGCCGGCGGCGCCGCTGCGCTCGAAGCGTGCCTTGAGGCCGATCGAGCGTCCCAGCGGCTCGCCCAGCGTCGCCGCCATGCGCTCGGCCGCCGCCCGCGCCGCGAGCCGGCGCGGCTCGACGATCACCAGGCGGCCGGTGGCGGCCCAGGGCTCGTCCAGCAACGCGAGCGGCAGCCGCGTGGTCTTGCCGGCGCCGGGCGGGGCGACGAGCACCAGCTCCGTGCGCGCGGAGAGCGCGGCGCGCACGGCCGGCAGCACGTCGTCGATGGGGAGGGCGGGGCTCACGCCCGGGCGCCCCCATGTCGCCGTACGGCGACATCGTGTTTCGGAAACACCCTCCCTTGCGATCGCACATCCTCTTTTTGCGTCACCATGCGTCATCCGAATCGCCCAGGGGGCGCGTTGCCGTACGGTCACGTCCCATGGGGACACACCCCCTCGCGATCGCACATCCGCATTTTGCGTCGCGATGCGGCGCGGGCCGCTCCAAATTCTCATGCTGGTAAAATGACCGAGGATAGGGCCCGGTTCCATGTGGGCTTCGTTCCGGCATCACGCCCGAGCCCCACCTTGCATCTTTGTTCAGCCGGCACGACCGCATCTTCGTCCCGACCTGAGGCCTGAAGGACGGCACGCGCAGACGCCATCAAGGCCTGCCTTGACGGGGGCGAGCACGCCGTCGCGCTGCCGGCCGGATGGGGCGTCACCGGGACGCGAAGGTCTCGGATGAGGGGAGAAGCTGCCTGTCCGTTGAATGGCAGCAAGCTGCCTAAGCGGCGATATGGTCGTGCAGAACCGGCCTCAACTCTTCCTCGACCCATTGGCGGAAGCTGGTTGGTCCGATGGTTGCGGTGGCCCGCGATGCCACGTTGTCCATGCCTTCCTCCTTAGCGCGCAACATGTCGACATAGCCTTGCGCGAAGGCGTCGGTCAGCCCGCGTGCCGTTGCTGCCGCCTTGTAATCTTCGTAGGTCTGATGCTCGTAGTGGATTTCCCGGCCGATGACGTCCGATATGATCGCCGCCAGATCGGCATAGGACAGCTCCTCAGGACCAAGTACCGGCACGTCCTCCTGTCCAGACCAGCTACGGTCGATCAGAAGCCCGGCAGCGGCAGCGCCGGTATCGCGGGCAGCAGTGTGCGGCAGCTTCTTCTCGGGCGCGATTGGACCGAGCATCCTGCCCATACGGATGGTGCCGGCTTGCCGCAGCGCGTTATCCATGAACGCCGGCAGGGCGAGCCCGCGCACCGCCGCTCCGGTCGTGCGCAGCAGATCGACCATGCTGTTCGGCATCTGGCGCACCTGCATGTTGCTGCAGGCCTTCCGGCTCCAACTATCGCGGCATGGCCGGTGATCGGGTCGGCCTGCTCTACGCGCTTGCTGACCCGCATCTTGGCAAGGCGATCGAGCGATGCACGCCAATCCCGGCGCATCGCTGGACGCTTGCCGAACTGGCGAGCCGGGCCGGGTTATCGCGATCACTCTTCGCGCAGGGTTTCCGGCGAGAGCAGGGGAAACGCCGATCAGGTATCTCGCTCGCTGGCGCATGATGCTGGCGGCAGAACAGCTCGCCGCTGGGCAAGACACGCTTGCTGAAGTGGCCAGCACCTTGGGATATTAATCCGAGAGCGCCTTCAACACGGCATTCAAGCGAATCATGGGCCGCTCGCCGCGTCGCTACGCCCATCTTGAAACGAGCAGTTTGGCGGCACGTTAAGGAGCGACCGATTTGAGAGTTCGATCCTAGTCTATGGATGTCCGACATCGGGTCGAAATCGGCCATGCGCTTCTATCTCTTTGTACGAGCGCGAGGCACACTGGTTCCCGCGCTGCGAGGCAACAAGCAGGCCGGAACGAAGAAACGGCCCTCGTCCGGCCGAACCAAGAAACGTGGTAGAGAGGCATGAACGATCCTACCGATGAACAGATGACCAAAATTGGTGCTGCTCTCGACGACTTTACCCGCCGCCACAAATTGGCAGACCCCAGTGGGGCTGAAAGACCGCTCAACGAACTCGACAAGCAGGTTTTGCTGTTTACAGGCGACAATCCAGGGTGTGGGCCGTCAGACGTTGCCCGGTTCCTCGCCGTGGCCAATACGACGATTTCGTCCGCGACGGATCGGCTGGTCAAACGCGGTCTGCTGGATCGGGATCGGATCGAGAAGGACCGTCGCGCGATTTCGCTACGGCTGTCGAAAAGCGGCGAAGAGACGGCGATGGCGCTCCGCCAACTCCACCAGGACCTTTATCGCATGATGCTCCGGCGGCTCTCCCCAGATGAGCGGGAGCAGTTCGTAAAAATTATAACGAAGATCGCATATTACGAAGATTGAATAATGCCTCTGCCGTACCAAATCTGGAGGCGGGCTGTCGCTCGATGGCGCCTGGCATCGGGATGGATTTCATGACGGTGGATCATATGAGCTCCGACCGCTCGCCGAGGCCGTTGCAGACCGTTATCGTCACTGGAGGCAATTCCGGTCTCGGTTATGCCTGTGCAAGCGCGTTGCTCGCGGCGTCTCCAACGTGGCACGTCGTCATCGCCTGCCGCGATCCGTTGCGGGCGCGAAACGCGGTTGAAGCGCTGCGTAAGTCCGCGCCGCCCGGCGCAAAGGTCGAAGCGATGGATCTCGATCTCGCATCGCTGGCATCGATCCGCGCCTTCGCGGCCGGAATGAACGACGAATTGAAGGCGGCAGGTCTCCCTCCGCTGCATGGCCTCGTCTGCAATGCCGCCGTGCAAGGCGCAAAGACGTTCACGGTCGACGGCTTCGAGACGACGTTCGGCGTTGGTCATCTTGGGCATTACCTGCTCGTCAACCTGCTCTTGCCGCTGATGGCAAAGCCGGGTCGCATCGCCGTCGTGGCCAGCGGCGTGCATGATCCTGCGGAGCTGGCGAAGGTACCGGCCAGCGCGGGTGTGCCCGCACCTGCCTGGAACACGCCAACCGCGCTGGCCAAGGGCGAACTCGGTCCGGAAGCGGCAAACGACGACGCCGGGGCTGACCGTGGTCGGCGCTATTCCACCACAAAGCTCGCCAACGTCTATTTCACCTATGGCCTCGCGTCACGGCTGCCCGCAGGTATCACGGTCAACGCCTTCGATCCTGGATTGATGCCGGGAACCGGACTTGCCCGCGACTATCCCGCCGTCGCTCGCTTTGCATGGCACGCCATCCTTCCAAGATTGATCCCATTGCTGCGATTGGTCCTGCTGAAGAACATCCACACACCCGAGGAGTCCGGCTCGGCCCTCGCGCGGCTCATCGTTGACCCAGCGCTGGCCTCTACCAGCGGAAAGTATTTCGAGGGCGTGCGTGAAATTCCGTCTTCGGTTGACTCGTATGACAACGGACGAGCACAGGAGCTTTGGCGTGATAGCGCCACCCTCACCGGCGTGGTCTAGCTTCGTCAACGGACGCTATTGAGGAAGAAGCCCAAACCGAAATGGCGTCATCGGTCGGAAGCGGCCATGCGCTTCTATCTCTTTGCACGAGCGCGAGGCACGCCGGTTCAGGGTTCGCCTACGGCGCCCCCGAACGACGAAGATCGAGACCGGCCGGGGCGGCTCCGTCCGCCTATTGCGGCAGCGCCGGCGCGCCCGGCCCAACGGCCGGGATCGGGCCGGGCGGCACGCCGGCGGCGACGAGCGCCGGCAGCTTGGCCTTGGGGTCGGGATAGGTCAGCTCCCAGCCGCCGCCCAGGGCCTTGTAGAGCGCGACGAGGTCGGTGGAGACGTTGGTGGTGCTCTGCGCCAGCTGCTGCTCGGCGTTCAGCACGGTCTGCTCGTCCGTCAGCAGCGTCGTGAAGTCGGCGACGCCCTGCTGGTAGCGCGAGCGAGCCAGCGTCAGCGCCAGCTTGGCATGCTCGACCTGCGAGCTCAGCCGCTCGCGGCGGATCTGCTCGGTGCGATAGGAGGTCAGCGCGTTAATGACGTCGTGCCAGGCGCTGAGGACGGCCTGGTGGTAGGCGATCGCCGCCTCCTGCTGGCGTTTCTCCTGCAGCACGAGGTTCGACTTCAGACGACCGCCCTCGAAGATCGGCAGGGTCACCGAAGGGCCGATGTTCATGTATTGGAGCGAGGTGCCCTTGAAGAGGTCCTTGGGCGACAGCGCCTGCAGCGTCGGGCTGCCGTTGAGGCGCACGCTCGGGTAGAACTCGGCCACGGCGACGCCGATGTTGGCGGTGGCAGCGTGGAGGTTGGCTTCCGCCATGCGGATGTCGGGGCGGCGGCGCGCCAGTTCGGACGGCAGGCCGATCGGCACGACCGGCGGATTCGGCGGAACCGCCCTCGGGTCGATCAGCTCCTGCGACAGACCCAGCGGCGGCTGGTCGAGCAGCAGGCTGATCATGTTGATCTGGTTCACCTCCTGCGCCTGCAGCTGCGGGATCTGGGCGCGCACCGAATCGACCTGCGAGGCGGCGGTCTCGACGTCGAGCCCGGTGACGAGGCCGTTGCTCTGGCGCACCTTGGTGATGCCGAGGATCTCCTCCTCGACCTTGAGGTTGTCCTTGACGATCCGCAGCTGCAGCTGGGTGCCGCGAAGAGTCACGTAATCGCGCGCCATCTCGGCGTACGACGAGACCAGCGTGTTGCGGCGCATCTCTTCCATGCCGAGATATTGCGCGTCCGCCGCCTCGATCTGCCGGGCGATATGGCCCCAGAGATCGAGTTCCCACGACGCGTCGAAGCCGACGGTGTAGTTGTTGAAGCCACCGGTGATCTGGTTGATCCCCGATGTCAGCGAGGAGTTCGAGGTCGTGCCCGTGCCGCCACTGGCCGATGTGAGCGAGGTCAGCGGAATGAGCTTGAAAAGGCTGTTCTGGCTGAAGGCTTCGCGATAGTCCGACGCGTTGGCTGATAGCGTCGGCAATGCGGCCGCCGCGGTGGAGGCCACCTGGGAGCGGCTCTCGGCGACGCGCAGCGTGGCGGTCCTCACGTCGAGGTTCTCGTCGGCAACGCGGGCCTCGAGTTGCGTCAGCTTGGGGTCGTGGAAGATGCGCCACCACTGCGCTTCTGTCACCGCGCTCGAAGTGCCGGCGAGCACCGGAACCGGGGAGCGTACGGCCTTGCCCGTATCGAGGAAATCGTGACTGCCGAAGGTCGCCGGGATCGGCGGGACGAAGTTCGGGCCGACGCAGCCGGCCATCGCCATGGCAGCGCTCAGGATCGCCATTGTTGCGGCAACGCGCTTCATCCCGCCGTCCGTCCGCGCCTTTGCATGAGGCCCAAACAAGCCGACGCCGGGCGAAAAGCAAGCGTCGTCAGCGGACTTGGATGGGACTTACGGGCTAAAGTCCGCCGCTGTCGCAAATATGTTGGTTGCATCAGTGCGCCGCGCCGCCGCCGCTCGCCTTCTTCTTGGAGATGAAGAAGCAGAAGGGCACCACAAGGAACGCCAGGATAGAAGTGTAAAGGAAAACGTTGGAATAGGCGAGCACCTGAGCCTGCATGCGGAAGGTCTGATAGGTGTGCGACACGGCCTGATCGTGAATCGCAGACGGCGCACGGCCGAGCGAGCGCAGTCCCGCCTCCGTTTGTTGGATCAGGTTGTTGTAGCCGTACTGCAGCGGCGTCATGAACTTGGAGAGATGCGCTTGATCGGCTTGCGTGCGTTCGGTGACGAGGGCGGACGATAGAGAGATGCCGACGGCGCCGAGCACGTTGCGGAACATCGAATAGAGCGCCGCGCCGTCCGCCTGGAAGCGTCGCGGCAGGGTGAGGTAGGCGATCTGCGAGATCGGGACGAAGAGGAAGGCGAGGGCTGCCGACTGCGCCGTACGCATCATCACGAGCGTGCGGAAATCGATCCCGGGGACGAGGCCGCTCGAGTACAACAGCGCTATACCCATGAAGGTGAAGCCGAACATGACGATGTAGCGCGTCTGCACGCGCTTCATGATCTGACCCACGAAAGGAATGAGAAGGATGACGACGATGCCGCCCGGCGACAGGATCAACCCCGATTTGTAGGCGTCGTAGCCGAGAACCTGTTGCGAGAATTGCGGGATGATCACGGAACTGGCGTAGAGGATGGCGCCCATCGAGCCGACCAGGATGCAGCCCATCGCGAAGTTCTTGTCCTTGAAGACCTCGAGATTGACGATCGGCTTTTTCGCGGTGATCAGCCAGCAGATCGCACCAAAGATGCCGACAAAGGCGAGCAGGGCCATGGTCGTGATGAATTTGGAGCCGAACCAGTTGTCGTCCTCGCCGCGATCCAGCATGACCTGAAGGCAGCCGAGTCCGAGGGCGATCAGCCCGAGCCCGATGTAGTCGAAGCCGCGTGCTCGACGCTTCCGTTTGGCCTTTTCCCACGGCGGATCCTGCACCACGAAGAAGTTTATGATGACGGCGAACAGCCCGACCGGAATGTTGACGTAGAAGATCCAGCGCCAGCCGTAGTTGACGGTCAGATAGCCGCCAAGGGTCGGTCCCAGGACTGGCGCGACGATGGTGGCGATCGCCGTTATGGCAAAGGCGGCGCCACGCTTAGCGGGCTCGAAGGTATCGAGAATGATCGCCTGTTGATTGGGCTGAAGGCCACCGCCGAAGAGACCCTGGAACGCGCGGAAGATGATGATCTGCCCGAGGCTCTGCGAGATGCCGCATAGAAACGAGCAGACGGTGAACATGGCAATGCAGATGAGAAAGTATCGTTTGCGCCCGATTGTATCTGCCAACCAGCCCGAGATCGTCAGCACGATGCCATTGGCGACGAGGTAGGAGGTCAGTGCGTAGTTCGCCTCGTCGTTGGAGACCGCGAGCGAGCCCGCGATGTAAGGCAGGGCGACGTTGACGATCGTGGTGTCGAGGATCTCCATGAACGCCGCCAGCGTTACGGCGACGGCGATGATCCAGGGATTGACGGATGGGCGCCAGCCTCGGCCAACGTCCTGATCGCCGCCGCCGTTCTTGCCTTTGCCGTTCTTGGCGTCGCCGGACTTGGCGTTGCCGGCCTTGGAGACCTTCTTGCTGTTGCCGGTCTCGTCTTTGGCGGGACTGCCGTCCTCCGGCGCCGGGCTCATTGCACCGTTACCAAGGGCTCGACGCTGATGCCGAGCGGCAGCGGCACCGTCGGGTCAAGCCCCGAGTCGATGACGATCTTGACGGGCACGCGCTGCACGATTTTGACGAAGTTGCCGGTCGCGTTCTCGGCAGGGAAGGCGGAGAACTTGGAACCCGAGCCGGCCTGGATCGAGTCGACGTGACCGCGCAGGTCTAGATTGGGGTAGGCGTCGACCGAGATCTTCACGCTTTGGCCCGGCCGCATTAGGTCGAGCTGCGTCTCCTTGAAGTTCGCCGTCACCCACACGTCGGGTGACACCAGAGCCATGATCTGCTGGCCAGTTTGCACGTAATTGCCTTTGTCGACCTGGCGGCGCGTGACCCAGCCGTCGGAGGCGGCGCGCACCACGGTGTAGCTGAGGTTGAGGTTGGCTTGGTTCAGCCTGGCCTGAGCCTGCTCTATCATCGCCGCCTGGTTGCGGACGTTGGCCTCGACCTCGCCGATCTGCTGCGTCACGGGCTCGGCCTGGACGACGCGGGCCTGCATCAGCAGCACCTGCGCCTGCGCGTTCTGCAGGTTGGAGGTGGCGGCGTCGACATCCTGCTGCGTGGTCGCCTGCTTGGGCAGGCTCTTCTGGCGAGCATAATCGGCTTGTCGCTGCGCCAGGCTGGCCTTGGCGGCGGCGAGGTTGGCCTGCGCCACCTGCAGCGCCGCAGGGAAGTTCTTCTTGGCAACCTCGGCGGCAAGCTGCTGCGCGGCGAACATCGCCTTGGCGGTATCGAGCTGGGCCTGCGCCTGGTCGCGATCGTCGATGAAGCTGCGCGGATCGATGTGGATGAGGGCCTCGCCCCGCTTCACAAACTGGTTATCGACGATATCGAGGGAGACGACCCGTCCGGCGACCTGCGGCGCGATATTCTGCGTATAGCCGTCGGTGTAGGCATCGTCGGTGTCGACAACGGTGCGCGTCGAGAGCCAGTAGTACACCGCGCCTAGGATCAGCACCGCCAGGACACCGAGGGCGATCACCAGCACGAACGGGCGGCGCTTCTTGCGCGTCGCCTGATCTTTCCTGGTCTGCTCGTCGGCGTCGTCCTCGCCCTGCTCGTCTCCGCCCTCGTCGGACGAGGCAGAGTCCGCCGTCGCGTCCCGCTTGGGCTGCTCTTGCTGCGGCTTCTCGGAGCTATCGCGACGAGCCTTGAGCTCGCCGTCGTCATGATCGCGATCGTCTTCTTTGCCGCTCATGATTCATGCCGTCCAACGCTGGTCGTACGACCGCTGCTCAGGGTTGCCGACGCAGGAATTAGATGCTTTTGTGCGAAGCGGCAACCGAACCCATCGGTTCGCATAATAATCAGGTAAGTGATGGTCGCGTCAACAGCGTACCTGCATCTGACTGGAGCGCCCGTCCCGCGCGGTGAGAAGCGCCGCCGCGAGATCGCCGTGGTGGCCGAACAGGTCTTCTTCGAGACCGGCTTTGCCGAAACCACCATGCAGGCGATCGCCGCGAGGGCCGGCGCCTCCAAAGAGACGCTCTATCGTCACTTCGGCAGCAAGGAGGAGCTGTTCGCCGAGATCGTGTCGGAGCGGGCGAAGTGCTGGCTCAAGGATCTCGACGAGAAGTTCTCGACGCCCGGTTCCGTCGCGGACGTGCTGCGTACCATCGGCCTGAAGATGCTCGAGAGCATCCTTGAGGAGGATGCTGTCTCGCTCTGCCGCACCGTGGTGGCGGAGAGCGTCCGCAATCCCGAGCTCGGCATCTTGTTCATGGCCGCGGGCCCGGACCGCGTGCGCCAGCGTCTCGGCGAGTTCCTGGCGGCGGCGACCGCGCGCGGCGAGCTGCGATGCGTGGATTCGGCGATGGCAGCGCGCATCTTCATCGGCGCGATCGTCTCGAGCTTCCATCTCGGCTGCCTGGCTCTGGCCGAGCCGCCGCGCATGACCCATGCCGCGATGCGCGCGCACGTCGAAGAGGTGACCGAGATGATGATGGCGCGCTACGCTAGCTGAGGTTGCCCAAGCTCCGTAACGGCGGACGACGCGGCATCTCGAGGCTATCGCCCGGAGCTTCCCGCCGCGCATCGACACCAACGCGTGCAGGACTTCCTTCACTGATTGGTCCTGCTCAAGGATTGAGGACATCCTTGCCAGCGCATCGAGGCGATCCTGAGCCGAGAGCGCATCTGAGCGGAGCCTCCGGGTTGCTCCTCTGGCGCTCGCAAGGACGATTCGTTAAACCGGATCCATGCTCGATCAGCCCGCCCACCGTTCGACCACCCGCCACGACTGGAGCGTCGACGAGATCGTCGCGATCCACGACCAGCCGCTGCTCGACCTCATCGCCGAGGCGAGCGCAGTTCACCGGGCGCACCACGATCCCTCCGACGTGCAGCGTGCCAGCCTGCTCTCGATCAAGACCGGAGGGTGCCCGGAGGATTGCGCCTATTGCCCGCAATCGGCACACCACAAGGAGGTCAAGCTCGACCGCGTCGACCTGATGGACCCTGACGAGGTGCTGGCGCTCGCGACACGTGCCAGGCGGGCCGGGGCCGATCGATTCTGCATGGGCGCGGCGTGGCGCCAGGTGCGCGACGGTGCCGACTTCGACGCCGTGCTGCGCATGGTCGAGGGCGTGAGGGCGCTGGGCATGGAGGCCTGCGTGACGCTGGGTATGCTCAACGAGGCCCAGGCCGGACGGCTCGCGAGCGCCGGGCTCACCGCCTACAACCATAATCTCGACACCGGCCCGGACTTTTACGACTCTATCATCTCGACGCGCACCTACGACGACCGCCTGCGCACGCTGAAGGCGGTGCGCGGCGCCGGCATCGAGATGTGCTGCGGCGGGATCATCGGCATGGGCGAGGGCGTTCGCGACCGCGCCGCCATGCTGCAGGTGCTGGCCGGCTTCGACCCGCATCCCGAGAGCGTACCGATCAACGCGCTGGTCCCGGTCGCCGGCACGCCGCTGTCACGCCTGCCCAAGGTCGACGCCTTCGACCTGGCACGCATGGTCGCCACCACCCGGATCGTGATGCCGCGGGCGCGGGTGCGCCTCTCGGCCGGGCGCTCCTCGCTATCGCGGGAGGCGCAGGTGCTGTGCATGGTCGCCGGCGCCAACTCGATCTTCTACGGTGAGACGCTGCTGACCACGCCCAACGCCGAAACCGGCGAGGACGACGGCCTTTTCGCCGCGCTGGCAGCCCGCCCGGCTGCAGGAGTGGCGGCGGAATAAACCCTCGTCGTTCCGGCGCGCCGAAGGCGAACCCGGAACCGGCGTTTCTTCACCTTTGCAGGACGCTTAGCGAAGCTCGCCGGTCCCGGATCTCCGCCTTGCTCTGAGGCATTCCCACTTTCGGGTCCGCCCCTGCGAAACCATGCGGGGGGAAGCCCTTCTCCCCTTGCGGGAGAAGGTGGCGCGAAGCGCCGGATGAGGGGTCGCTCGATCCTGGGAGGTTGGGCTTCGGCAAAGAGGAGCGGCGACGTTGCCCGACCCCTCATCCGCCCTTCGGGCACCTTCTCCCGCAAGGGGAGAAGGAGGTACCCGGCACTTCTCCGAAAAGATGTGTGAATCCGGTAGCCGCCTTTGCTCCGTTCCGAATTTCGGAGGATTGCTCAGCGCTCCTCGTCGTTCTCGATGTCTCCGTCGATGAGGTCCGACACGTTGCTGTCGTCGTCCTCTTCCTCCTCGAGAAAGGTATCGTCGTCGTCGGCGGTCGCGGCGTCATCATCGGCCTCGATGTCGGCCTCGTCCTCGGTGCCTGCGGCCACGACCTGCCCGTCTTCGGGCTGATCGGCGTCCTCGAGGCTCATCACCTCCGCACCGCTCTCGGTGTCGGCCTCGTCATCGTCGGTGTTGCGATTGACGGCGGCGGCCGGCGCGGCGCGCGTGGCCCGTACGGGCGAGGGCATCGCGGTCATCGTCTGCACCTCACCGCATTTCGGGCAGACCACGGGATCCTTGTTGAGGTCGAAGAATTTCGTGCCGCAGTTCTGGCACTTGTGCTTGCTGCCAAGCTCGGGTTTCGCCACGGAAAGGCCCTTTGGGGATGTGTGAGGTGCGGGCGGCATTGGGCAACGCCCTGCGCTCAAGCCGGCCCGGTTAGTGGCGGCGAGCCGCGCTGTCAATTGGATTTGACCGGGCGCTCAAGCCACTGTCCCGGCCTGTGCCCGGATGACAGCTCGCCACGCCCCATGTTACGGCCGGCGCCGCTTCCTTCCTTACGGAACCGAGAACCCTTGTCGCATTCGAGTCAAGCTCGTCCCCTCGCCGCCGAGCCTAGCGGTCCGCTCAGGGGACGCCTGCGGCCGCCGGGCGACAAGTCGATCTCGCACCGCGCCATGATCTTCGGCCTGCTCAGCGTCGGTAGGACGCAAGTCACCGGCCTGCTCGAGGGCGACGACGTCATGTGTACCGCGGCCGCCTGCCGGGCGCTCGGCGCCACGATCGATCGCGAGGGCGAGGGCTGGTGCGTCCAGGGCACCGGAATCGGCACGCTGCTGGCTCCCCGCGACACGCTCGACTTCGGCAACGCCGGCACCGGTACGCGGCTGATGCTGGGAGTCCTCGGCGGCCACCCGATCCGCGCCCGCTTTGACGGCGACGCCTCGCTGCGCAAGCGGCCGATGCGCCGCATCCTCGATCCTCTTGCGCTGATGGGCGTGTCGGTCATCGAACAGGCCGAAGGCGGACGCTGCCCGATCGTCATCCAGGGCACCGCCGAACCCACGCCTATCGAGTACCGCTCGCCGGTCGCCTCGGCGCAGATCAAGTCGGCGATCCTGCTCGCGGGGCTGAACTCGCCGGGACGCACGACGGTGATAGAGAGCGAGGCCTCGCGCGACCATACCGAAAAGATGCTCGCCTTCTTCGGCGCCGACGTCATCGTGGAGCCGTTCGGTGATGCCGGGCGCAAGGTCAGCCTGCAGGGCCGTCCCGAGCTTGCCCCGCGCCCGATCGTGGTGCCGGCCGACCCCTCGTCGGCAGCTTTCGCGATCGTCGCCGCGACCATCGTGCCCGGCTCCGACGTCGTCGTCGAGGGCGTCATGATGAACCCGCTGCGGACGGGGCTGATCACCACGTTGCGCGAGATGGGCGCCTCGATCGAGGTCGAGGCCGTGCGGATCGAGGGCGGCGAGGAGGTCGCCGACCTGCGCGTGCGCGCCGCCGCGCTCTCCGGCGTCGACGTGCCGGCCGCGCGCGCGCCTTCGATGATCGACGAATATCCGGTGCTCGCCGTGGCGGCGTCCTTCGCCGCCGGCGAGACGCGGATGCGCGGCTTGGGCGAGCTCCGGGTCAAGGAGAGCGACCGGCTGCAGGCCGTCGCCGACGGGCTCGCCGTGGCCGGCGTCGCCCACGCCATCGAGGATGACGACCTTGTGGTCGGGGGCGGCGCCGGCGAGGTCGCCGGCGGCGGCCAAGTAGCGACGCATCTCGACCACCGTATCGCGATGAGCTTCCTCGTCATGGGCCTCGCCTCGCGCCGGGCGATGACCATCGACGACGAGACCATGATCGCGACGAGCTATCCGAGCTTCACCGCCGACATGACGCGGCTGGGCGCGAGCCTGCGGTGATCATCGCCATCGATGGGCCGGCCGCCTCCGGCAAGGGCACGCTGGCCCGGCGCCTCGCCGCCGCCTACGGACTGCCGCACCTCGACACCGGGCTGCTCTACCGGGGTACCGCGCGCGCCGTGATCGAGGCGGGCGGCGACATCCACGATCCCGACGCCGCCGTGCGTGCCGCCGAGAGCCTCGACCTGCTCGGCTTCGACGAGGCCCACCTGCGCGGCAAGGACATGGGCGAAGCTGCGTCCGTCGTGGCGGCCGTGCCGGCGGTGCGCGTGGCGCTGATCGCCGCGCAGCGCAGTTTCGCCGGTCGGCCGACCGGCGCGGTGCTCGACGGCCGCGACATCGGCACGGTGATCTGCCCCGACGCCCATGCCAAGATCTTCGTGACCGCCTCGGCCGAGGCGCGGGCGCGGCGCCGCCAACTCGAGCTGGAGGAACGGGGCGAGCACGTCGATCCCGCCGCGGTGCTCGCCGACATCCGCCGCCGCGACGAGCGCGACAGCGGGCGCTCCATTGCCCCGCTGAAGGTCGCCGCCGACGCCGTGACGCTCGATACCACGGAGCTCGACGTCGAAGCGACCTTCTCCGCCGCGCTCAGGATCGTGGAGAGGCGGCTGGCGGAGACCGGCCGCTGAGATTGGCGCGGCAGCCAACACCGTGCCATCAAGCGCCATGCTGCCCTCTCGCTTCTGGTCCGAGCTGACCACCGCCGATCTCGCCGCGGCGGACATGGCCTCCGTGATCGCCGTGCTGCCGGTAGCGGCCATCGAGCAGCACGGGCCGCACCTGCCGCTCGGCACCGACGCCTTCATCATGCAGGGCTACCTCGACACGATGCTCGCTCGGCTGCCGGCGGATCTCCAAGCCGTGATCGTTCCGACGCAGACGGTCGGCTGCTCCATCGAGCATACCGATTTCCCCGGCACGCTCAGCCTGGCGGCACGCACGGCGCTCGAGGCCTGGAGCGGGCTCGTCGCGCAGGTCGCGGCGGCCGGCTGCCGCAAGGTCGTCGTCGTGAACTCCCACGGCGGCAACTCGCCGGTGCTCGACATCCTCGCCCACGAGATGCGGGCGAAGCTCGGCATGCTGGTGGTGCTCGCCGCCTGGCAGCGCTTCGGCACCCCCGACGGCCTGTTCAGCGAGGAGGAGCGGCGGCACGGCATCCACGGCGGCGCGATCGAGACGGCGCTGATGCTGGCGTTCAGGCCGGATCTGGTCCGGCGCGAGCACCTGAGCGACTTCGTGCCGGCGAGCGTGGCGATGGAGACGGAGCAGGCCTGGCTGCGCGCCTCCGGGCGTCCGACCGGCTTCGGCTGGATGGCGCAGGACCTCCACGAGGCCGGTGCCATGGGCAATGCGACGCTGGCGACGGCGGAAGCGGGGCGGGCCTGTGCCGCCTACGGCGCCGAGGCCTTCGTCGGCCTGCTCCGCGATGTCGCCGCCTTCGATCTCGCACGATTGCGGATCATGCCTTGATCCGCTCCGTTCCGCGCTCCTGCAGCAGCCACGAGAACGTCGCGCCGGCGGCGAGGGCGCCGGCGATCTGGGCCGCGATGAACCAGGGAACGGAGACGGGGGCGATGCCGGCGAAGGTATCGGACAGGCCCCGCGCGACGGTGACCGCCGGGTTGGCGAAGGAGGTCGAGGCGGTGAACCAGTAGGCCGAGGTGACGTAGAGGCCGACGGCGACCGGCGTGAAGTCGGGCCTGAACTTGAGGCAGCCGGCGATGGTGCCGATCAGCCCGAAGGTCGCGACGAATTCCGAGAACACCTGCGCCGGGCCGCTGCGCAGCTTGGTCGAGAACTGCAGGACGGGCAGCGCGAACATGAGATGGGCGGCGAAGACGCCGAGAATCGCGCCGGTGACCTGGGCGGCGACGTAGGCGATGGCGAGCTGCCAACCGATCTCTCGGCGAAGCGCGAAGACGAACGTGACGGCCGGGTTGAAGTGCGCGCCCGACAGCGGCCCGAAGATCGTGATGAGCACCACCAGCGCCGCGCCGGTCGCGATCGTGTTGGCGATAAGCGCGATCGCCTCGTTGCCGCCGGCCAGACGCTCGCCCATGATCCCGGAGCCGACGACGACCGCGAGCAGCAGGGCGGTGCCGAACGCCTCGCCGACCAGCCGCCGGCCTGTGGTGTAGGGATGCAGCGGCGGCTCGAGCCCCGCCGTGACCTCGTCCGGAGCCGCGGCGTGGTCAGGCGATGTGGCGATCGGCGCGCTCCTCGATCACGAAGCGGTGCCCGTCCGGGTCGAGCACCATGATCGCGCGGGTGCCGTCGGCCATCGTGACGATGCCGGGCGAGATGAAGCGAACGCTGCCGGCGCTCAGCGCCTCGACGATGGGCTCGAGATTCTGCGTTTCCAGCACGAAATGCGTCGCGGCGATGTCGCTGGAGCGCGTGGCGCCATCGATCGGACGGCGCTCGCCCACGAGATAGCCGAGCATCTCGACGGCGGGCGGCGGGGTGACCGGGGCCAGCCCGGTGACGATCACGCTGGCCTCGGGCACGTCGTCCATGCGCGACTGCTCCGGCCCTCTGTTGTGCGTCTGTTCGCTCTGCTTCAGGCCGAAGCAGCCCTCGAAGAAGCGTCTGGAGACGTCGGTGTCCCTCACAGATATCGCGGAATGGTCGATGCCGAGGAAGAGTGCTTGGCCGCGCCGATCCCGCCAATGCGGAGGCCCGCCGTCCTGCGGGAACGCCAGCAGCTCGAGCGGATGGCCGTCGAGGTCGCGAAACTTGTAGGCCTCGATGCCGCCCGGCAGCGTCACCGGGCCGCCGTGCGAGATCGGCGTAAAGTGGCCCGCAGCCTCGAGCTGCGCGTAGGCCGCGGCCATGTCCGAGACGATGATCGCGAAATGCTGGAACCAGAGGTCCGAGCTGGTGCTGCCGGGCGGATACGGCCTGCCCGGCGGCTCGAACTGCAGCAGCACGATCTCCTGCGCACCAAGGTTGATCGTCACGCGGCGCGCGATCGCCTCCGGCACACCCATCAGGTCGGCGAAGGCGGCGCCGCTGTCGCCGCGGGCGGTGGCGACGGCATCGAAAGCCTCGACGAAGAAGCGCTCGCTTTCGTGGAGGTCGGACACGACCAGGGCGAGGCGCGCCACGCGGGTGATCGACGGGGGCTCGTGCAGGGGCATCGGTCGATCCTTCGTGTGAGCGCGGCTATTTCGAGTAGCCGGGTGCGGTGCCGGAATAGGCCGGCGTCGAGGAGACCGGGTGGGTCACGGCGTAATCCACCGAGGCGAGCGGCGCGCCGAGCACGATGAGGCCGAGGCCGCCGACGAGGCCGAAGTTCTTGAGGAACTCCCAAAAGTGGCTGCGCCCCTTGCTCGCCTCGTTCTTCGAGAAGAAGTCGCCGCAGGCCCAGAACTGATGGTAGAGCAGAGCGGTCACGATGCAATAGAAGGCCAGCAGCGCCGCCGCGGCACGGTCTAGAACGCCGAAGATAATGAGTAGCGAGCAACCGGTCTCGACGAAGATCGCGGCGATCAGCAGAAGAGCGCCGCCGGGTAGCGGCCCGTCGGTGGCCTGCTTCAAAGCATTCTTCCAATTCAGCAGCTTGTCGAGCGTTGAGAATGGAAACAGGACGACCAGGAAGATCCTGAGGATCAGGGGTGCGACAATAGACAAGGGCGTGGCTTTCCCGGCTCGATGATAGATCGTCAGGCGACCCAACCGACCTCCGCAACGCACGACGCTGCGGAAAGCTCACGGCAGAGTTCATTTCCACTGCGCTGCCGTTTGGTACGAGCAGCGCACGGACGGATCGGCGGACCCATGCACCAGGATCATTACGACGTCATTGTCATCGGCAGCGGTCCCGGCGGAGCCACGGTGGCGCAGCGTCTGGCGCCGACCGGCAAACGCATCCTCATCCTTGAGCGCGGCGACTATCTGAAGCGCGAGCAGCAAAACTGGGACACCGCCGCCGTCTTCAACCAGGGCCGCTACAAGGCCAAGGAGATCTGGTACGACGCCGACGGCAAGTCGTTCGCGCCGATGGTGCATTACGTCGTCGGTGGCAATTCCAAGGTCTACGGGGCAGCCCTGGTGCGACCGCGCCGCGAGGATTTCGGCGTGGTGCGCCACCACGGCGGCGGCGTCTCGCCGGCCTGGCCGATCGACTACGACGAGCTCGATCCGTATTTCCTCGAAGCCGAGCGCCTCTACCACGTGCACGGAACGCGCGGCGAAGATCCGAGCGAACCCAATTCGCAAGCACCGTTCCCCTACCCGCAGGTCGAGCACGAGCCGCGCCTCGCCGCGCTGCACGAGATGCTGGCCAAGCAGGGCTTGAAGCCGTTCCACCTGCCGCTCGGCATCCTGCTGGACCAGAAGCCGGGCACAGGCGATGCCACTCCCCAAAGCCCGTGCATTCGGTGCGCCGCCTTTGACGGCTTTCCGTGCCTCACCAACGGCAAGGCGGATTCGCAGATCATCAGCATCGATCCGATGATCCGCGGCCAGCGCAACGTCGAACTCCTGACCGGCGCCTACGTGTCGAAGCTGGAGACGGATGCTTCGGGCCGCGCCGTCACGGGCGTGCATGTCACCCGCGACGGCGCCGAGGAGCGCTACAGCGCCGACGTCGTGGTGGTGGCTTGCGGCGCGATCAACTCGGCGCTGCTGATGCTGCGCTCGGCCAGCGGTGTCCATGCCGACGGGCTCGCCAACGGCTCCGGCCACGTCGGACGCAACTACATGCGCCACAACAACTCGGTGCTGATCGCGCTAACCCGCGAGCGCAACGACACGATTTTTCAAAAGACGCTAGGCCTCGCCGACTTCTACTTCGGCAACGACAGCTTTCCGCATCCGATGGGTTTCGTGCAGATGTGCGGCAAGGTGCATGGTACGCACCTGCGCGGCGAGGTGCTGCCCTCCTGGCTCGAGTTCCTCTCCAACATGCCGTTCGAGGCTGTGGCCCATCACGCGCTCGACTTCTGGCTGTCGAGCGAGGATCTGCCCGATGCCGAGAATCGGGTGACACTGGAGCGCGACGGTAAGGTGAGGCTGGCGCTGACGCCCAACAACCTGGAAGCGCACCGCCAGCTACGCGCCGCGACCAAGGCCGCGCTGCGCCCGCTCGCATCGCACATGCTGTTCGTGCACAAGGACATTCCCATCGAAGGCGTCTCGCACCAGGCTGGCACCTTGAGGTTCGGCAAGGATCCGCGCGCCTCGGTGCTCGACGTGAACTGCAGGGCGCACGAGCTCGACAACCTCTACGTCACCGACGCCGGGTTCTTCCCTTCGGTCGGTGCGGTAAACCCGACCCTGACGATCATCGCCAACGCGCTCAGGGTCGCCGATCACCTCAAGGAGCGGCTCGGCGCTACGCAAGGGAGCGAGCCGGCCGCCGAGCCTCGGAGCCTGTTGCCGACAAGCTGAGCGGATGCTTCAAACCTCAGCGTCGTTGGCCCTATCTGTGCCGCCGGACCGCAAAGGTCATCCGTTTGCGGCCGCCGCCGCCATGACGAGCATAGTGTCCGCCGCGTCCATGCCGGCCGCGCCGCGCCACGGCCTTTCCGGCACCCTTCGGCCTGCCGGCGGCGGCCGCCGCCTCCTCGCTGCTGCCCTTGACGTCGCCCGGCCGCTCCGGTGCGAGGTTTCCCGCCTTCGAGGGTGGGCCGAACTTGGCGAGGCACTGGTTGTAGGCGTCCGCCGCCGAGATCGTCTCGCAATCGGCGATGGTCGCCTGAGCGTGGGCAGCGGCGACGGACGCGAGGCTGATCAACGCGGCGCCCACGAGGTGGACTGTGACGAGGCGCACGGTGGAGAGGCGCGAGGTCGATTCTGTCACGTCATCATCCTCTGAGCACAGCACCAGTCTTGCGGACGACTTCGGCGACGATCTTCGCCGAGACAGCCTCGATCTCGGCGTCGGTGGGCGTCTTCTCGCGCGGCTGAAGCGTGGCGGCGATCGCCACGGACTTCTTGCCCTCCGGTACGCCTTGACCGGCATAGACATCGAACACCGCAACCTTTGTGACCATCGTCCGATCGGCGGCTTGCGCTGCCTTGACGATGTCGCCGGCCTCGACGCCGGCGTCGATGATGAAGGCGAAGTCGCGGGTGAGCGGCATGAACTCGGGCAGGTCGAGGCGCGCCTTGGCCTTGTTGGCCTTGGATTTCGGCGCCGGTATGTCGTCGAGGATCATTTCGAAGCCGACAACGGGTCCGGCGACGTCCATCGCGGCGAGCACGCGCGGATGCAGCTCGCCGACGTGGGCAATGATCGTCTTGGGGCCGAAGCGCAGCGTCATCGAGCGACCGGGATGGTATGCCGCAGTAGCGCCGGCGACGACCTGAAGGCCGCCGGTCGGCACGCCGAGCGCGGCGAGCAGGGCCATGGCGTCGGCCTTGGCGTCGAACACGTCGGCGGCCGTTGCAGCGCCGGACCAGTGCCGCCCGGAGCCGCCGCGCCCGGCGGTGCCGGTGCGGATCGCCGCGGCGGCAATGCGCTGGTCGCGCTCGCCCAGCCCCAGGAAGATCTGTCCGACCTCGAACAGCGCGACATCGCCATGCCCGCGCGCGGCGTTGCGCCTGGCGGCCGCCACCAAGCCCGGCAGCAGGCTCGGCCGCATGTCCGACAGGTCGGATGCGATCGGATTGGCGAGCGGAAGCGCCGGCCGCCCCCCGCCGAACAGCTCCGCCTCCTTGTGCGAGACGAAAGACCAGGTCACCGCCTCGATGAGGCCGGATGCGGCCAGCGCGCGTTTGGCCTGCCGGGTGCGGCGCTGAAGCGGCGTCAGGATGGCATGCGCCACGCCGCCACCCGCCGGCGGTAGCGGCCTGGGCTCGACACGGTCGACGCCGGCGATACGCACCACCTCTTCGACGAGATCGGCGGTGCCGGCGACGTCGGGGCGGTACGATGGCACCCGCACGAAGAGCGTGTCGGCGTTGCCGGTAACCCGTGTCAGCTCGAAGCCGAGGGCCTTGAGGATCCTGGCGATCTCGGTCGGTTCCAGCGTCAGGCCGGTGAGGCGCGCCACCTCGCTCTCCGGAAAGGCGATGCGCACGTCCGGCTCCGGCACTGCGCCGGCCAGCGTCACGACGGAGGCGCTTCCGCCGCAATGGGCGAGCACCATCGCAGTGGCACGCTCCAGGCCGGGAAGGGTGCCGGCGGGGTCGATGCCGCGCTCGAAGCGGTAGCGCGCGTCCGAGCTGATGCCGAGCTTGCGGCCGGTCGCGGCGATGTTGGAGGGGTGCCACAGCGCCGACTCGATCAGCACGTCGGTGGTGCCGGCATCGCAGCCGGTCGCGGCGCCACCCATGATACCGGCGATGGAGACCGGGCCGGTGTCGTCGGCGATGACGACCATGGTCTCATCGAGCGCGTAGGTCCGGCCGTCCAGCGCCGCGAGGCTCTCGCCGGCGCGGGCACGGCGCACGACAAGCCCGCCCCGGATCTTGGCGGCATCGAAGACGTGGAGCGGCCGGGCCTGATCGAAGGTCATGAAATTGGTGACGTCGACCAACGCGTTGATCGGGCGCAGGCCGATCGCGCGAAGCCGCGCCTGCAGCCAGGCCGGGCTGTCGCCGTTTCCGGCACCGGAGACCTGGCGCAGCGCGAAGGCGGGCGCCAAAGCGGCATCCTCGCCGGTTAGGTCGAGCCGCACCGCGACGGGGCAGGGCTCGCTGGCCGCGAAGGGCGCCAGCGACGACGGCTTGATGGTACCGAGGCCGGCGGCAGCGAGGTCGCGGGCGATACCGGCGACGCCCATGGCGTCGGGACGGTTCGGCGTCAGGTTGATGTCGAGCACGGGATCGTCGAGTCCCGCCCAGCGGGCGTATGCCTGCCCCACCGGAGCGTCGTCGGGCAGGTCGAGGATGCCGTCGTGGTCGTCGCTGAGCTCGAGTTCGGCGGCGGAACACAGCATGCCGAAGGAGTCGACGCCGCGGATGTTGCCGGCGCCCAGCGTCATTTTCTTGCCGGGGATCCAGGTGCCGATGGGGGAGAACACCGATTTCATGCCGGTGCGGGCGTTGGGGGCGCCGCATACCACCTGCACCGGCGCGCCGCCGGCATCGACGCTGCAGACGCGCAACCGGTCGGCGTTGGGATGCGGCTTGGCCTCGATCACGGCGGCGATCGTGAAGCCGGCCAGCGCCGCGGCGGGTTCATGGATGTGCTCGACCTCCAGCCCGATCCGCGTCAGGGTGTCGGCGACCGTCTTGAGATCGGCCTGGGTGTCCAGGTGATCCTTCAGCCAGCTGAGCGTGAACTTCATGAACGTCCGTAGTGAGGGCGCCGAAGGGGCGGCGCGAGAGGCGGCCCTTCTAGGCAATCCCTCCCGGCTTGACCAGCTTTTGACGCCCGGCGCCACCTGTCGGTGAGCGAAGACCTCTTCGCCGCAGCAGCGTTGGCCCGCGCCAACGCCCACGCGCCTTATTCGCACTTCGCCGTCGGCGCCGCGCTGCGCACCGCCTCGGGCCGCATCTTTGCCGGCTGCAACGTCGAGAACGCGTCCTATCCCGTCGGCACCTGCGCCGAGGCCGGCGCTCTGGCTGCCATGGTCGCAGCCGGCGAGCGCCGCATCGTCGAAGTGCTGGTGCTGGGCGACATCGATCCGCCGCTCACGCCCTGCGGCGCCTGTCGCCAGCGCCTGGCCGAGTTCGGCGCTCCGGAGGTGCCTGTGCACGCTGCGGCGCCCGACGGCATCAAGGCAACGCACCTGCTCGGGGACCTGTTGCCGTATGCCTTCGCGCTGGATGGAGCGTCCGAGTCATCTTGAACTAAGCCTGAGTCCTGCCCTTCGATCTACGAGGAGGATCCTTCCAGAAAGGAAACCAAGGCCTCGTGGCGCGGTGACGCGAACGGGTTGACGACCGTCACTCCACCCCCCGTGAAACCGTCCTGAAAGTCTTCAGAGAGAAGCAGTCGACAGCCGGCGCGCGAGTCCGAGGAGAGAACGATCGCGTCCCAAATGCCGAGACCATGATCCCCCGCCAGGTCGGTCTTCGTCAGCAACACCTCGGCTGTCGTATCGATCGTCGAATAGGTGTCGCGCCAGCCGAGAAGGGCATCGCGGGCGTCGGCCTGCGACCTGCCTGCCTTGCGCACCAGGACGTTGAAGAGTTCACCGAGGACCTGAACGGAATCAAAGTGTCCGATCCGAAAAGGCTGCGCACCAGGTCCAGGGCGAGATCGCGCTTCTCGGCGTCGTTGATGCCTTCCGCGTAAACAAGGACGTTGGTGTCGAGCGCGACCTTCAGGACTCGGGCTGGTAAAGGTCGTCGCGAGTCCAGCGTTCGGCTTGAACGACGGGCTGGAATTCTAGACGCGAGAGCAGCGCCGCGAGTGTGCTCGATGCAACGTCTTCCGGCTTGCCGACGGGACTGAGACGGGCGACAGGACGTCCGTGGCTCGTCACCACGTAGCTGTGGCCCTCGCGCACCCCGCGGAGGAGCAGGGAGAAGTTGCGGTTCGCGTCCGCTGCCGAAATAACCTCTTCCATGCCGAACCCGGAATGTAATGACATTATCTAAATAAAGGTAAGGCCGTCAGTTCTGCAAGTTGCGATGCGCGTGCGGACGCGACATCCACTAACGAAAAAGCCGAGGCGCGAGGCCTCGGCTGCAAGTTGGTATTCTTGTGAGATGGAGCCTTACGCCGCCTGCGCCAGGCGGACGGCGATGCCGGTGGCGCAGATGCGCTCGAGCTCGACACCGGAGTCGTCGAGGCCTTCGACCGGCTCGACCTTATAGTCGACGCCGATGATGGCGTCGGCATCGACGTCTTCGGCGCGGCGGATCAGATCCTGCAGGACGCGCTCGCGCCAATTGTTGGAAACGGGGGTGTGGCCGACGGCATGCCAGCCGGTGGCCGCACGAATCTTACCAATGTTGTAGAGGACGCGGGCGCCTTCGATGGCGTCTTTCTCGCTGACGAGCATAATTGTTCTCCCGGGCGCTTGGATGGGGGGTCGTCTGCGCCCGTGAGGTAACCTTAGGCAGCCGAAACCGAACGAAAAATGACTGGCCCGCGCCGCCATACGGAAAATGGTGCCTTGGTTTAAGAATTGCGCGGCTTTCGACGCGTCAGTGGCGGAAATGTCGCGTGCCCGTCAGCACCATCGCCAAGCCGGCTTCGTCGGCGGCCTTGATGACGAGGTCGTCGCGCATCGAGCCGCCGGGCTGGATCACGGCGGTGGCGCCGGCCTCGGCGGCGGCGAGCAGCCCATCGGGGAAGGGAAAGAAGGCGTCCGAGGCTACGACGGAGCCCACGGCGAAGCTCGCGGTCTCGCCGGCGACGATCGAGGCCTCGCGCGCCTTCCACGCCGCCATGCGGGACGAATCGACCCGGCTCATCTGCCCGGCGCCGATGCCGACGGTGGCGCCGTCCCTCGCGTAGACGATCGCGTTTGATTTCACGTGCTTGGCGACGGCGAAGGCGAAACGCAGATCGGCCAGCTCGGCCTCGCTCGGCGCGCGCTTGGTCACGACTTTCAGCTCCATGTCGGCAACGACGGCGTGGTCGCGCTCCTGCACGAGGAAACCGCCGGCCACCGGCTTGAAGATGGTGCCCGCGCCGCGCGGATCGGGCAGGCGGCCGGTGAGCAGCAGCCGCAAGTTCGGCTTGCCGGCGATGATCGCGACCGCCTCCGGGTCGGCCTCGGGCGCGATGATGACCTCGGTAAAGACCTCGACAATGGCGGCGGCGGCGGCGGCGTCGAGCCGACAGTTCAGCGCCACGATGCCGCCGAAGGCCGAGACCGGGTCGCAGCGCAAGGCCAGCTTATAGGCCTCGAGCGGGCTCGCGCCCTGCGCCACGCCACAGGGATTGGCGTGCTTGATGATGGCCACGGCCGGCCGGTCTCGGAACTCGGCCACCAGCTCGATCGCGCCGTCGGCGTCGTTGACGTTGTTGTAGGAGAGCGGCTTGCCCTGCAGCTGCCGCGCCGTGGCGACGCCCGAGCGGCCGTCGCCGCCGGCGTAGAAGGCGCCCTGCTGGTGCGGGTTCTCGCCGTAGCGCAGCGATTGCAGCAATTTGCCGCCAAAGGCCCGCCACGTTGGAGCCGGGTCGCCCAGCGCCTCGGCCATCCAGTTCGAGATCGCGGCATCGTAGACGGCAGTGCGGGCGAAGGCCTTCTGCGCCAGGCGCCGGCGCGTGTGGAGGTCGGTGCCGCCGTGGTGGAGCGCCTCGAGGATCGCGGGATAATCGTCCGGATCGACCACCACCGCGACGTCGCCGTGGTTCTTGGCGGCACCTCGGATCATCGCCGGGCCGCCCACGTCGATGTTCTCGATCACGGTGGCGTCGTCGGCGGCGGCGGCCACCGTCGCCTCGAAGGGGTAGAGATTGACCACTAGCAGGTCGATCGGCAGGATCGAGTGCGCCAGCATGGCGGCCTCGTGTTCCGGATTCTCGCGGATGGCGAGGAGGCCGCCGTGCACCTTGGGGTGCAGCGTCTTGACCCGCCCGTCCATCATCTCGGGAAAGCCGGTGAGATCGGAGACCTCTGTCACGGACAGGCCGGCCTCGGTCAGCGCGCGGTGGGTCCCACCGGTCGAGACCAGCGCCACGCCGGCCTCGGCGAGGCCGCGGGCCAGGGCCACGAGGCCGGTCTTGTCGGACACCGATAGGAGCGCGCGGCCGATGCGGCGGCGATCAGTGGGCATGAGGTGATGTCCGACTTTTCGCGCTCTCGCTCCGCTCGCTCCGGAACGATGGAGGCTGGCGGCCACAGCAAGGGGGTGTCTCAATCGACATGGCTGCCGTGGAGCTTGCGACCGTCGTGGCCGGCAATGACAAAGGAGCCCAGCGTGCCAGGTACCAAGTTGCCCGTCGCCACCGGCGTGAAATCGGGCGCCCGTCCCGTACCGCCGCGCTCGGCCAGCACCTCCACCCTGCGCCCCATCTGGGCGCGCAGATGCCGGCGCAGTGCCCCGTCGCCCAGCTCGCGCAGCCGCGCCGCGCGCTCCCGCGCCAAACTTGGGGCCACGGCCGGCATGCGCGCCGCCGGCGTGCCGGGCCGTGGCGAGAACGGAAAGACGTGGAGGAAGGCCAAGCCGCAATCCTCGACGAGGGTGCGGGTACGCGCGGCCATCGCCTCGTCCTCGGTGGGAAAGCCGGCGATGAGGTCGGCGCCGAAGCTCATGTCGGGGCGCAACCGGCGCAGTTCGGCGCACAGCGCGACCGCCGCGGCGCGAGAATGCCGTCGCTTCATGCGCTTCAGGATCATGTCGTCGCCGCTCTGCAGGGAGAGATGCAGGTAGGGCATCAGCCGCTGCTCCTCGGCGAAGCAGGCGAGGAGCTCGGGGTCGACCTCGATGCAGTCGACGGAGGAGAGCCGCAGCCGCTCCAGGTCCGGCACGCTGGCGAGGATCGCGCGCACGAGCCGCCCGATCTTCGGCGCGCCGGGCAGGTCGGACCCCCAGGAGGTGAGGTCGACACCGGTCAGCACGATCTCGTGGAAGCCGGAGTCCCGTAGCCGCCGGGCCGAGGCCACCACATCCGCGAGAGAGGCCGAACGCGAAGCGCCGCGTCCTAGCGGGATCGCGCAGAAGGTGCAGGAATGATCACAGCCGTTCTGGATGGCGAGGAAAGCGCGGGAGTGGTCCTCGGTGCCTTCCTCCAGCGGGCTGCGTACCGCCGCTGGTACCTCGCCCCGCCACGTGCCGGGCGCGGTCTTGGCGTTGTTGGCGACGACGAGGTCGACCTCCGGCATGGCGGTGAAGGCGTCGGGGTCCATGGCGGCGGCGCAGCCGGTGACCGCGATGGTGCGGCCGGGGTGCTCGCGGCGCGCGCGGCGCAACGCCTGCCGGGCCTGGCGCGCCGCCTCTGCAGTGACCCCGCAGGAGTTCACCACGACGAGGTCGCGGCGCCCGGCGGCGAGCGCGGCACGGCGCAGGGCCTCGCCCTCGACGAGGTTGAGCCGGCAGCCGAAGCTCTGCACCAGAATGCCGGCCGCCTCGGCGGCGGCGAGGCTCACGCCGGCCTCAGGGCGAGATTGGCGTCGAGCACGCCCTCGCGCTCCAGCTCGACGGGGCCGGTCATGGTGACGCGATCGTCCTCACCCCAGGCGATGTCGAGCGTGCCGCCCGGCAGCGCTACGGCAGCGGTGCGCCCGGTGCGGCCGGTGGTGGCGGCGGCGACCAGGGTGGCGCAGGCGCCGGTGCCGCAGGCCAGAGTCGCGCCGGCGCCGCGCTCCCACACCCTGAGCGAGATATGATCGCGATCGAGGACCTGCGCGAAGGAGACGTTGACTCGCTCGGGGAAGGCGGACGCGTTCTCGACCGGCGCGCCGAGCGCGGCAAGGTCGAGGGAGCCTACGTCGGTCACGAAGAAGACGGCGTGCGGGTTGCCCATGCTCAACGCGAAGGCCGGGCCGAAGCGCGCGTCGGCCTCAAGGCCGAGCCGCACGGCGCGGGGATCGGCGGCGATGATCGGGATCTCAATCGACGCGAAGCGCGGCTCGCCCATGTCGGCGGCGAAGCGCCGGGGCGCGACCTTGCGGCAGACGACCCGGCCGGCGGAGGTCGCCAGCGTGAAGGCGTCGCCGCTGCTGCGCGCGAGATACCAGGCGACGCAGCGCGAGCCGTTGCCGCAGGCCCCGGCCAGCGAGCCGTCGGTGTTGAAGATGGAGACGAAGGCGTCGGTGCCGGGCTCGCGCGGGTCGTGGATCGCCATGAGCTGGTCGAAGGCTAGGTCCGGATCGGCGGCGAGCGCGCGCGCCTCCTGTGCGGTGGGCACGACCTTGCTTCCGCGCAGATCGAGCACGGTGATGCGGTTGCCGGCGCCGTTCATGCGGGCGACCGGCCGCCCTGCCAGCCGCGACCCGGCGGACGCCTCGAGGTTGAGACATGCGGTCATCGCGCGTTGGGACACCATCGCACCGCCGGGGTCAAGCCAGCTCTTAATCCTCTCCTGCGAAGCGTCGTACGGGGGCGAGACCTGTCGCGCAACGATGGAGCGAACGCGGGTCGGCGCCGTTGCATGGGCATGATCCTCGATCACCTTGCGCAAGCTTATCCCGTCACCGACCCGGAGCCATCGCCTCGCAAGGCGGCGAGTGGCGCCACGCCGGCGACGCTCGTCGAGCGGGCGCGCCACGCCGCCGCCGTAGCGCAAACCCCCGACGTCGATGGAGCTTTTCCCGCCGAGGGCGTGCGCGCCCTGCACGCGGCGGGGTTGTTGCTCGCGCCGTTTCCCGCCGCGCTCGGCGGCGGCGATCTCGCGGTCGGCAGCCCGGCGTGCCTGATGGCGGTGCTTGCCGCTGTCGGTCACGGCGACCTTGCGCTCGGACGGCTTTACGAGGGCCACGTCAACGCGGTGGGGTTGGCCATTCGTTACGGTTCACCGGCAAACCTGCGGCGGCTGCTCAGGGAGGCGACGGCGGGACGCCTCGGCGGGGTTTGGATGGCGGGTGAGCCGCTGCGGCTGGTGCGCGAAGACGGCCGGCTAGTCCTCGCCGGCAGCAAGATCCTCTGCTCGGGCTGTGGACACGTTCGGCGCCCACTCGTCGCCGCCGAGCATGATGGCGCCTCGGTGATGCTGCTGCCGGCCATACCTGAGCTCGAGCGCACAGATCTTTCCGGCTGGACGGTGCGTGGCATGCGCGGCAGCGCCACCGGCACGGTGGACTTTACCGGGATCGTGGTCGATCCCGACGACATCCTCGGGCGACCGGGCGACTATCTCCGCTCGCCGTATTTCCGAGGCGGCGCCTGGCGTGTGCTGGCCGTGCAGCTCGGCGGCGCCGAAGCCGTACTCGACCTTTACAAGGCGCAGCTGCGCCGGAGCCCGCACCGCGACAACCCGGTGCAGCTCGCGCGCTTCGGCGCGGCGGCGATCGCAGCCGAGACCGCGCGGCTGTGGGTCGCCCGCGCCGGCGCCCTGGCGGAAGGGCCGGTCGCGGATGCCGAAATGGTGGACGCCTACGTCGATCTCGCCCGCAACGCCTTCGAGACAGTCGCGCTCGAGGTCATCGCCTGCGCCGAGAAGGCGATCGGCCTCAAGGCGTTTACCCGGCCTAACCGGCTGGAGCGGGTTATACGCGACCTTCAGACCTACCTGCGCCAGCCGGCGCTCGACGCCTCGCTACTGTCGGCGGCGGCGTTCCACCTCGGGCGCGACGCGTGAACGCCCAGGCTTTCTTCGCGGCGGCCGAAGCGTTGCCTGTGACCGCGCTGCCCGACATCCTCGACGGCGGCGGCCTAGTGGTGGTGGCACCCCATCCCGACGACGAGAGCCTGGGATGCGGCGGCCTCATCGCCGAGGCCTGCGCGCGCGGGACGCCGACGCGCCTCGTGGTGGTCAGCGACGGCGCGGGTTCGCATCCGGGCTCGCGACGCTATCCGCCGCCGCGGCTGCGCGCGTTGCGGGAGGAGGAGACCCGCGCCGCCGCCGCCGAACTCGGCTTGCCGGCCTCGGCGATCCGTTTCCTCGGCCTTCCCGACCGCTTCGTGCCGGTCTCGGGGCCGCAGGCCGGCGCTGCCGGAGCGGCGATCGCCGCTGCAGCGCGCGAGGTCGAAGCCGGCGCGGTCTGCGTGACCTGGCGGTACGATCCCCATTGCGACCACCTCGCCGCGGCCGACCTCGTCGCGGCGGTGCGCGACAGCCTCGGCGGCGCCCGGGTGCTCGCGTATCCTATCTGGGGCTGGACCCTGCCGTTTGACCAGGACGTGGGACCGGCGCCGCGCGGCGTTCGCCTCGACGTCTCGCGGCACCTGCCGGCCAAGCTCGCCGCCGTCGCCGCCCATCGCTCGCAGACGACAGATCTCATCGACGATTGCCCCGACGGCTTCCGGCTCACGCCGGAGATGATCGCGCATTTCGCCAAGCCCCACGAGATCCTGCTGGAGATGGCATGAGCCGCTTCGAGACTTCGATCCCGCCGACCTATTTCGAGGAGATGTACGCCCGCGATCCCGATCCCTGGCACTTCGCGCAGAGCCCCTACGAGCGAGAGAAGTACGCTGCGACTCTCGCGGCGCTGCCACGCCAGCGTTACGCCACTGGGCTCGAGGTCGGGTGCTCGATCGGAGTGCTCACGCGGCAGCTCGCAGGTCGCTGCGACGCGCTGCTCTCGCTCGACGTCGCGGACGCGGCGCTGGAACGCGCGCGCGCGCGTTGCGCCGACCAACCGCACGTGCGCTTCGAGAGGCGGCGAGTGCCAGGGGAATGGCCGGATGGGCGTTTCGACCTCATCCTGCTCTCGGAGGTGGTCTACTATCTCGACGGCGACGACGTGCGGCGACTGGCAGCGCGTGTGAACATGGCGGCTGCGCCGGGTGCCGATATCCTGCTTGTGCACTGGCTTGGCGAGACGCACTACCCTCTCAGCGGCGACGAAGCGGCAGACACTTTCATTGCAGCCAGCAATACCAGCAGAGTCGAACAACGGCGCGAGGATGCCTATCGCCTTGACATACTGCGGGCGAAGTGACGATCACCTGCCCTCGTGGCGAGGACGGTTGTCACAAGGCCTACGCTCCACAAGCCTAATCGTAGGCTTTCAGCAGCGGGTGTTTCAGCGCCGAATTCTCCAGGGTATTAGGTGCCGGCGTTGTTGCGGCTTTGCTTCGAGTCCTCAGCGTTGCAATGAGACGCTTGGCACGACGGATCTGGCGCGGCAGCTCGGCCGGCCGCAGCGGGCGATAGACGAGCCGAGGACTGGCCGTCTCGACGCCCGCGTGGAACGCGCCGAAAGCGGGCAGGCTGGCGAGATCCGAAGCGGCGCCAGCTTTGAAGGCGAGCGCCCTAGCCCAGAGCCGGAGGGCGTTGCGGTGCCCGGCGCCGTGAAGCCGGCGCAGGTGGCGGCGCAGTAGCGCGCGAGTCACGACGCGCTCGAGCCGCTCGAGACGATCGTCGCAGGGCGTGTCCGGAGCGTCGCAGCGAAGCCGGATCGTGTCGGCGACACCGCCCTTGGCGCGACCCAGCAGACGGCCGGAGGTGACCACGACAAGGTCGGGATCGTGCCGCACAACGCGATCGTGGGCCAGCATCACCTCGACGAATGCACGGTCCTCGCCGCAGGGAATGTCAGGCATGCCACCGACCGCACGGTACGTGCTCAGGCGAGCGGCAAGGCTGGCACCGGAGCGACACCAGTGCGTCGGCCAGGGATTGCCCGGCATCAGGGTCGAGCCTCGCGACAATCTCGACCAGAAGCGCCTCGTATTCCGCTTCCAGGGCGCCGCGAGCGTGCAGAAATTCTGGCAGCGCGGCGGCATCGGCCGGGTCGAGGGCCAGCCGCCCGGCTACAGCGTCGGCCCCTGCGTTCAGGGCGGCGAGGTTGCGTGCGATCCAGTCGCGCGGCACGCGGCTATCGGCGTCTGTGGTCAGCAGCACGCCTTCGCTGCAGCCACCCTCCTCGAGCCAATCGGCCGCAGCCTCCATCGCGCGGCGACGCGCCCAACCGGCGGAGGCCTCGGGATGATCAAGGACGACGACACGCATTGGGCAGGACAGGATCGGCGCGGTGGACGCCACTACGTCCGCGGTGCCATCAGTGCAGTTGTTGAGGAACAACAGCACGCCGAAGCTTGCGGCGGGCAAGCCAGCCTGTTCGTCGATGGCGCGTAGGCAGTCGGCGATATGTTGCTTCTCGTTGCACACCGGAATTGCCACGACGGCACCGAAAGCGGCACCTTTCCTAGGGCTCGCGAGCGCCGACGGTCTTGATGATACAAACAATTGACAAACTCGCCGGGGTGTCGACGAGCAACAAGCCACACCCATCGTGTGAGTTCCGGCGACCGAATGTCGACGTCGCCTCGGCGGCGATCCGACGTAACGCGGACGATCGCGCTTTCAGAGCTTCTTCGTCACCTCGGCCAGCCAGCGCCGGACCTCGGGCGCAACGAGCGGCCCGATCTCACGGCGCACCCTGGCGTGGTAGGCGTCGAGCCAAGCGCGCTCGCCGGCGTCGAGGAGCTTGGCGTCGATGAGCGCGCGGTCGATCGGCGCCAGCGTCAGCGTCTCGAAACCGTAGGTCTCGCGGTCGCCGCCCGCGACGGCACGCGGCTCGACCACGACGAGGTTCTCGATCCGAATGCCGTAAGAGCCGGCCTTGTAGTAGCCCGGCTCGTCGGAGAGGATCATCCCCGGCTCCAGCGCCACGTGCCCCACCTTGGAGAGCCGCTGCGGCCCCTCGTGGACCGAGAGGTAGACGCCGACGCCGTGGCCGGTGCCGTGGTCGAAATCGAGCCCGGCCCGCCACAGCGGCAGCCGCGCCAGCGCGTCGAGCTGCGCCCCCGACGTGCCTTTTGGGAAAATCGCGTGCGAGATCGCGATCATTCCCTTCAGTACCCTTGTGAAGCGGTCGCGCAGCTCGGCCGTGGGACGGCCGACGGCCAGCGTGCGGGTGATGTCGGTGGTGCCGTCCTCGTATTGGGCGCCGGAATCGACGAGGTAGATGCCACGTTCGAGCTTGCGGTTGGAGGCGGTGCTGACGCGGTAGTGCGGGATCGCCGAGTTCGGTCCGGTCGCCGAAATGGTCGGGAACGACAGGTCCTTCAGCAGCCCGGTCTCGCGCCGAAAATGCTCCAGTGCCTGGGCTGCCGCGATCTCGTCGAGCCTGCCCGGCTTGGCGTGAGTGGCGAACCAACACAGGAACGTCGTCACTGCGGCGCCGTCACGGCGGTGCGCCTCGCGGGTGCCGGCGAGCTCGGCGACGTTCTTGCGCGCCTTCATCAACGCGATCGGGTCGGTGCCGACGATGGCGTGGCCGCCGGCGTCCTCCAGCCCCTGCACCAGTCGTGCCGGCACTGTTGCGGCATCGAAGAGCACGCTCTTGCCGGTCTTGCCCAGAGCCGCCAGCACGGTCTCGACGGAGGCCGTGCTGGCGATGGTCGCCAGCTTGGCGAGGCCGGCAGCGTCGCGACCGCCGAGCTTGCCCTCGTCGACGAAGAGGGTCGGGTGGCCGATCTCCGGCACCAGTGCGAAGGCCAGGGGCAGCGGCGTGTGGCCGACGTCGGCGCCGCGGATGTTGAACAGCCAGGCCACCGCGTGCGGGTCCGAGACCAGCAGCGCGTCGGCTTTTCCGATCGCCAGCGAGACGCGGGCGATCTTCTTGGCCGCCGGCTCGCCGGCTAGTTTGGGGCGGCGGATCGTGATGGCGCCGCGGGGCGCCTGCGGGCGATCCTGCCAGATCGCATCGATCGGGTTGGAGCCGACCGGCACCAGCGTGCCGCCGGCTTCCTCGGCGGCCTTCTCAAGGCGGCGCACCTGGTCGGGCGTGGCGAGCCAGGGATCGTAGCCGAGCCGCCCATGCTTGCGCAGGTGCCGGCCCAGCCAAGCCTCGGGCTTCTCCTCGGCGATCGCGACGGGGGTGATCACCTCGGTATCGACCTGCTCGCGCACCGCGATCGTGTAGCGCCCGTCGACGAAGATTGCCGCGGTGTCGGCCATGACGATGGCGAGCCCGGCCGAGCCGGAGAAGCCGGTGAGCCAGGCCAGCCGCTCCTCGCTGGGCGGCACGTACTCGCCCTGATGCCGGTCCGCGCGCGGCACGATGAAGCCGTCGAGCTCCTGGCGCTTCAGCTGCTCGCGCAGCATCGCCACGCGCGCCGCCCCCTGGGTGCGATCGGCGGGTTCATTGAAGGATTGGTAGAGGCTCTCGAACATGGAAGTAGGATAGCGCCGACTTCGTCGCGCGACGAGGCCCCGCCTACACCCGCATCGGCATGAGCACGTAGAGCGCCGAGGCGCCGTCGCGGTCCTGCACGAGGGTGGGCGAGCCGGGGTCGGCCATCTTGAAGAGAGCGGTCTCGGTCTCGATTTGAGCGGTGATGTCGAGCAGGTAACGAGCGTTGAAGCCGATATCGAGCGGCGCCGCATCATAGTCGACCTCCAGCTCTTCCACGGCCGAGCCTGAATCCGGGTTGGTCACCGACAGCGTGAGCTTGCCGTCGGCCACCGCCAGCTTCACCGCGCGGCCGCGCTCGGAAGAGATGGTGGAGACGCGGTCGACCGCCTCCTGGAACGGTTTGCGCTCGACGATCAGCCGCTTGTCGTTGCCGCTGGGGATCACGCGGAGGTAGTCGGGAAAGGTGCCGTCGATGAGCTTCGAGGTCAGCACCACGTCGCCGAAGGTGAAGCGGATCTTGGCAGTCGAGACCTCGACCCGGATCTCCTCCGTGCCAGCCTCTGCGAGGCGCTGCACTTCGGCCACCGTCTTGCGCGGCACGATGATGCCGGGCATGCCGGCCGAGCCGTCGGGCGCGGCCACCTCGACGCGGGCGAGGCGATGGCCGTCGGTCGCCACCGCGCGCAGCATGGTGGTGCCCTCGACATCGAGCGTGTGCATGTAGATGCCGTTGAGGTAGTAGCGCGTCTCCTCGTTGGAAATGGCGAACTGCGTTTTGTCGATGAGCTTCTTCAGGTCCGCCGCGGGCATGGTGAAGCTATGGCTCATTTCACCGGCGGCGAGGTCGGGGAAGTCGGTCTCGGGCAGGGCCTGCAGGTTGAAGCGCGAACGGCCTGAGCGCAGCACAAATTGCGCACTGTCGTCGGCGTTCTCGAGGCTCACCTGCGCGCCGTCGGGGAACTTGCGCACGATGTCGTGGAGGATGTGCGCGGGTAGAGTGGTCGCGCCCTTCTGCCCGACGTCGGCAGCGACGATCTCGGTCACCTCGAGGTCGAGGTCGGTGGCCTTCAAGGTCAGGGATTGCCCCTCGGCGCGCAGCAGGACGTTGGAGAGGATCGGGATGGTGTTGCGCCGCTCGACGACGCGGTGCACGTGGCCAAGCGACTTGAGCAGCGTGGCTCGTTCCAGAGTGACTTTCATGACGCGCGTTCCACCACCCTCGCCCGATCAGGTCCCGTCGGGGGCGCGGACTGTGGCGTGGGACGCGCGCCAGCGCAAGCGAAGAGGAGCTAGCTTCAACAAGCCGCAAGACTCCAGGGTTTCCATCATGGAGGAATTATGACACAGCTGCGGCCCGGCCGTCCCTCCCCCAATGAAAAGCAATGCGACCGATTGCGAACTACTCGTCATTTCTTCGACAATCGTGTCGCTACCTCGACATCTACAGCGACACTCCTGCATCGATCGTAGCAACCTTCGACAGCGCGCCCGACATGCGATCTTTGTCGCTCATCGAAGATACGGAGGAGCGGCGCGCGTGTTTTTCGCGACTAACTCGACAGGCGCATCCCTACTGGCAGGTGAGGTTCGGCGACGTGGCACGAGCCGTGGCGTCGATCAGAGGCGAGGTGTTCGATCGCATCCGCGTTGCCGATGCATCCGACTTCGCTTCGACACGATTGGCGTTGTTGGAAGCCTGTCGGTTGGCCGATGACAACAGCTTAATACTGGTTGATCGCTGCGAAAGGCCGTGGGTCGTCGAGGCAGTCTATGAGGCCCTAGCCTCTGCTTTGATCGCTCCAGCGAGGCTGCCACACTGGCAGTACAATGTGGGTCAGATGCTTGTCCGCAAGCATCGAGCTCTCGTCGGCGAGGAGGCGAAGAAGACGATCCTCGTGGCCATCGTCGGCGACCAGGCGCGCGCCGAATGGCGCCTTTCCCGCCCCTCCATCGCCGCCTATGCGGCGCGTATTAACGCGGATCTCGTAACGTTCGAGGATGAGCTTACGGTTGAACAGCGACCGCTCTGCAAGTTGATGGCGTTGGATCGAGTCCGTGGTCGGGGCCGCGTCCTCATGCTCGACGCCGATATGATCGTCAAGGACGCATGCCCCGATCTCTTCGCGATAACGCCAGATGATGCTGTCGCACTGTTTTGCGAGTCTTTCTGGTCCGATCGCTCGCTCGACATGCTGAGAATCTCCGCAAATTACGCGATCGATCTCTCGACACCTTGCTACGCTAATACGGGATTGATGCTGCTTACTCCGCAAGTGGTCGATAGATTAGCGATTTCCGGAGCCGACGACCCAATCTATCTCGGTCCCCAACACGAGCAAGACTATATAAATGCTTTCTTCCAAAAGAATGGATTTCCAGTCATTAGCCTTTCGCCTCAGGTCAATTGCATTGTCCAAATAACACCCGAACTGGTCGACAAAGCCTACGTTCTCCATTTCGCAGGTGGAGACAGCAAGAATGCCAGGCGTCCCTTTTTGATCGAAACCGTTGAGCCGCGGACCCAACGGATCGTCCGAGCGAAATCCTACCTTCATCTAGCTGCGTCGCGCCTGCCGATGCTTCGGAACGCCGCGCTAGGTTGCGAGTCAAAAACGGACATTTTCTTACCCGCCTACGAATTTACGGCACCGCAAGCCGTGCTCATCGCTTCGGACGACATCACGCGCTTCGATTGTCCGCAGCTCGGCGGCTACGCCGTCCACGGCCCGTACGTGACACTCGAGCCTGGCCACTACGCTATCGACATTCTGCTGGATCCGGCAAGCTGTCGTGCTGCCTTCGCCGGCCTAGAACCTTCTTCGACGGAAACGGCCGACGGCTCGGTCGAGATCGACCTGATATGCGAGAACGGTGGTCAGACGATCGTCGCTGCGCGTTCCTACTCCTTGGCGCGCGGCTTCGTGAGTATCGCTTTCCACCTTGTGGAACGCGCGAATAACTTCGAATGCCGGCTCCATGCGCCGTCGCGTCCTTTTTCGTTCTTTGGAATTCGTGTCCGATCGAACGGGCCGCCGAAGGATCCTAAAGCCATGATCGACATCGAAATGGTCGATCAGAAGGATGTGGCCGCGATATGTAGCCGTGCGCTCGAATTCCGTTCTGCGCATAGCCAAACGGCTGCACCGCACGCGCTTCCAAAGCCGCTGATCGTCTCGCTCACATCGCATTACCGACGTTTCCGCTCCTTGGCGATCGCCCTGACATGCCTGCTGCGCCAAACGATTAAACCCGATGAAGTCGTGCTTTGGCTCGACCCGATCGAACACGGTCAGCTTCCGGCGGACGTGCTGGGTCTCACCATGGAGGGGCTCACGATCCGGATCACGGAGGATCTCGGCCCTTACACGAAGGTGGCGCCGGCTATGGCTGCCTACCCAGACGCGTTCATCGTGGTCGCGGACGACGACAAGTACTACGCCATGGACTGGCTCGAGAAGCTCGTCGATGCCTGGGTTCCTGGTGAGCGCGCCCTCCTATGCAATCGCGCGCACAGAATGCGGTTCGACAGTGCTGGCAACCCTCTGCCTTACCTGGAGTGGAAACACGAAATCGAAACACCGGAGCTCGCCGATGATCTGTTCGCGACGGGATGCGGCGGCATACTCTTCCCGCCCGGCTTGCTGCCGATCGAGGTTTGGGACCAAGAAGCCTACCAAATGCTTAGTCCGACAAACGATGACATATGGATCAACTGTATGGCGCGGCTCCATGGCTGCTCCATCCGCAAGGTCGGTGGTCTCTTTCGGGTCCCCGACCTGCCGGATACTCAGGACGTCGCGCTCGCGCACGCCAACAGGGGCGGTGCGAACGACCGGCAGTTGCGAGCCGTGGTGGAACGCTACGGACTCACTTTCGAGAGGGCTTCGTAACTAGCGCAAGCAAGCACCGCACTAGCCGTGCGCCTAGGAGCGCTGCGGTTCGCGCAGCTTGCGACCAGTCAGATTTCCATCTGACACCGGGCGGGGCCGAATGTGCTCTGGCGCTGGAGAGGGGTGGTACGCGGTCCGTGCGCTGGTGAGCCAAGCTGACGCATGATCGCTGCTCCGGAGCTTGCGCACGGCCCTCGCGTAATGAGCCCTAGCACCAAAGACTTCGTTGACTTCGCCGTGCTGTTCCACGATCCCTTCGCCCCACGATGAAAGCTTTTCTCCTCCTCGCGCCCTGCGTGATGGCGCTCGCCGTGCCCTTCTACAACAGGGACGAGCCGCGCCTGTTCGGCTTCCCGTTCCTGTACTGGGCAGTGTTCGCGCTGGTGCCGGTTTCGGCGTTGTTCATCTACGCCGCATTCCGGCTCGACCGCGCCAAAGGGAAGGCATGAGCCCCACCGACACGGCCGTGTCGCCGAATTGGCCGGCGACGATCGTCTTCGTCATCGTCTTCGCCCTGGTCACCGCAATCGGCTTCCTCGCCGGCCGCTGGCGCCGGGGCGATCTGTCGGACCTGCACGAGTGGGGCCTCGGCGGCCGCCGCTTCGGTCCATGGGTCTCGTGGTTCCTGATCGGCGGCGACCTTTACACCGCCTACACCGTCATCGCGGTGCCGGCGCTGGTGTACGCCAGCGGCGCATTCGGCCTCTTCGCCGTGCCCTACACGATCCTCATCTACCCCTTGCTCTATATCACCTTTCCAAGGCTATGGGCGGTGACCCACCGGCGCGGCTACGTCACCGGCGCCGATTTCGTATCGGCGCGCTACGGCAACCGCTGGCTCGGCCTCGCCATCGCGCTCACCGGCATCGTCGCGACCATGCCCTACATCGCCCTGCAACTCGTCGGCATGGAAAAGGCGATCCAGGCGCTGGGCTTTCCCTCGAGCCACCTGCCGCTGACGATCGCCTTCGCGATCCTGGCGATTTACACCTACTCGTCCGGGCTGCGCGCGCCGGCCATGATCGCCTTTGTCAAGGACATCATGATCTACATCTTCGTCATTGCCGCCGTGATCATCGTGCCGATCAAGCTCGGCGGCTATGGCGTCGTGTTCGACAGGGCCTCCGCGTCGCTCGCTGCCAAGGCGGCCGCCACTCACAAGCCGGCAGGCATCCTGCTGGCACCCGCGCAGGTCGTGCCGTTCATGACGCTCGCGGCGGGATCGGCGCTGGCGCTCTTCATGTATCCGAGCTCGATGACGGCCATCCTCTCGGCCTCCTCGCCGGGTGCGATCCGCCGCAACGCCTTCATGCTGCCGGCCTATTCGCTGGTGCTCGGTCTCATCGCCATCATGGGCTACATGGCGCTTGCCGCCGGCATCAAGGTGGCGAACCCGCAGGATTCGGTGCCGCAGCTGTTCCTCAAGATGTTCCCGAGCTGGTTCGCCGGCTTCGCATTTGCCGGCATCGCTGTAGGCGCGCTGGTGCCGGCCGCCGTCATGTCGATCGGCGCCGCCAACACGTTCACCCGCAACGTGTGGAAGCCTTTCGTCAATCCGGCTATCGCACCGGCGAGCGAGGCCGCGCTGGCCAAGTTCGTGAGCCTCGTCGTCAAGGTCGGCGCGCTGCTCGTGATCCTCCTGGTGCCGACGACGTTCGCCATCGACCTGCAGCTGCTCGGCGGCGTGTGGATGATCCAGATCTTCCCTGCGCTGGTCTTCGGCCTGTTCACGCGCTGGTTCCGCGGACCGGCGCTGCTGATTGGCTGGGCGGTCGGCCTCGTCGTCGGCACCTGGTTGTCCTATGGCGCCACCGCATGGGTGCCGACCCATGCGGTCTGGAGCGGCGTCGCTGCCTACAACGGCTTCACCGCGCTCCTTCTCAACATCGCGGTCTCCGGCGCGCTATCGCTGGTGCTGCCCAACGATGCCATCGACGAGACGGAGCCGACCGACTACGACGACCGGCCGGCGGCCGTCGCCACGGTGCCGGCGACCTTGGCGGCCTGAGCCTTGCCAAAGGTTACTGGCTGACATTCCGCGAGTGGCGCGGAATGGCGCACCTCGTTTAAGGAGGCGCGGCGCTTCAGCCTTGCCGAGGAGCTCGCACCCGTGCACTTCCCGTTTCCCCTCCTCGTCGGCGACATCGGCGGCACCAACGCGCGTTTCGCGCTCGTCGCCGAACCCGGTGCCGACCCGACCGACGCGCAGCACCTCGCCACGCGCGATTATTCCAGCCTTGAAGCGGCGATCGCCGACACCGTGCAGCACCTTCCGGCGCGGCCACGCTCGGTGATCGCCGCCGCCGCCGGGCCGGTCGAGGGCCGCACGGTGCACATGACCAACGCTCGCTGGTTCATCGACGGCACCAAGGTGGCCTACGCCGCGCACCTCGAGCAGGGTCTCATCCTCAACGACTTCGAGGCCCAGGCCCTCGCCCTGCCGACGGTCCGGGCGGAGTGGGTGCGCCAGATCGGCGATGTCCACAACACGCTCGGCGGGTCGCAGCTGGTGCTGGGGCCCGGCACCGGGCTCGGGGCTTCGGCGCTGATCGAGGTCAATGGCCGACACTTCGCCCTGGCCAGCGAGGCCGGGCACGTCGATTTCGGGCCGGTCGGCGCCGAGGAGGGTGCGATCTGGCCGCACATCCCAATGATGCCGCACGGCCGCATCTCCGCCGAGACGGTGTTCTCCGGACCCGGCCTGCTGCGCCTGCACAGGGCGCGCTTCACCGCGCGCGGGCTGGTAGCGCCGGCCTACGACGAGAAGGTGCTCGTGGAACGAGCCAAGGCCGACCACTATAGCGAGGACGCCGACACGGTGCGGCTGTTCTGGCGCCTCGCCGCGCGCTTCGCCGGAGACATGACCATAGCCTTCCTGGCGACGGGCGGCGTCACCTTCTCCGGCGGCGTCTTGCCCCGCCTCGTCGATCTGCTCGACCCCGCCGGCTTCCGCGCCCGCTTCGAGGACAAATCGCCGTTTGGCGAGCTGTTGCGCAAGGTGCCGACCCGCATCATCACCACCGGCGACGCCGTACTCGCCGGGCTCGGCGCGCTCGCCGCCGAGCCCGACCGCTACCTCGTCGACTGGAAGCACCGCGCCTGGGTGTAGAGCATATCTTCGTCCGCTTCGCAGGGGAGGACGTCGCCGCCCTACCGCCGATCGATCCGCGGCAGCGTCCAGCCCTCGGCTTCCGCCGCCCTCGCCCAGTCGCGCCACGCCGGCAGGGCGCGCATCGCGTCCATGTAGGCGCGGCTCGCGTCCGTGACCGGCGCGGCGTAGGCGGCGAAGCGGTTCACCACCGGCGCGAACATGGCGTCGGCAGCGCAGAACTCGCCGAACAGGAAGCTTCCCTCGCCGCCGAAGCGGGCGCGGGCGTCGGCCCAAGCCGCCTCGATGCGGCGGCAGTCGGCCGAAACCTCCGCTTGCGCCTCAGGCTCGAGCGCCGCCGGGCGCTCGTCCCGGCGCATGTTCATCGGAAGATGGCGGCGCAGCGCCGAAAAGCCGGAGTGCATCTCCGCCGAGAGCGAGCGGGCGAGCGCTCGGGCCGCCTGATCGCGCGGCCAGATCGCGAGATCGGGATGCGTTTCTGCCACGTGCTCGATGATGGCAAGCGAGTCCCAGACCACGAGATCGCCGTCCCTCAGCACCGGCACCTTGCCAGCGGGGTTGTGGCGCAGGATCTCCGCATGGGCATGGGCCGTGTCGAGCGGAACCACGATCTCGTCGAACGGGATCGTGAACGCGCGCATCAGCAGCCACGGCCGCATCGACCACGACGAATAGGCCTTGTTGGCGATGACGAGCCGGCGCGCCATCAGCCGCCGTCGCCCACGTGCAGGCGGTGCTCGGCGCGTGCCAGGTTCAGCTTGGCGCCGAGCCCATCGCCGAGACTGCGGTCGGCGATGCGTTGCGGCGCGCGCGCCTCGCCGTCGACGCGACGCTGGGTGAGCACGAGGTCCTCGCCGAAGGCGTAGAGGTCGGCGACGGGGCGCGAGGTCGGCAGACGCTCGGGCAGCGCGAAAGCCTCGACGCCGTCGAAGCGCGACACGAGGATCGTCGAGGAGAGTTCGAGCGTGAACGCCTGCGCCGCCAGCAGGGTGCCGACGGCGATGGGGGCCACGAGGTGCGCGCCGGGCTCGGCATCGAGATGGGCGAGAAAGGCGGCGGCGCGGAAGGGGCCGTGCAGTACGAGGGCGGAGGCGCCGACGAGCGCGGCGAAGGGGCCGGCGATCAGGCCGGCGCGACTCGAGGGCGGGAGTAGCGAGAGGATGCGCCGGGTCGGGTTGATATGTGCCTGCTCGACGAGGGAGAGCGCGTCGGCGAAGAGTGTCGCCTGCCGGTGCGACACTAGCCGCAGCGTCGCGCCCGTGCCGGCGAAGGTGGCGATAAGGGGCATCTCCAGCGCACCTTCGGCCTCTTCGTCGGGGGGAGCGGACGAGGCGTCGAGCGCTGCGGCCGATACGTCGAGCGCGCCGTCGACCGGCTCCGCGCCGTGCGTCGCGATCAGCCGCACGCTGTCGGTGAGGGCTGCGGCCGAAAGGTAGGTCTCGCCAAGCGCCTCGCCGTAGAAGGCCGGACCGATCAGCGCCGCCGCCTGCGCCGCGGCCGCGTGGGCGGCGAGTTCGATCGCGTCGAGGCCGGGTCGCACGAGCGCCGGCTCCAGTCCGGCGCGGACGGCGGCGGCGATGGTCACCAGGGTCTGGACCTGCGCGCCGGCGACGATCAAGAGGCGCTCGCCGCGGCGAAGGCCGGATAGGCGGAAACGTGCGGCGAGCACGCGGGCACGCCGCGCCAACACCTCGGCGGTTACGGCATCCGCGTCGTCGGCGGCGAGCACCGTTTCGGGGCTGGTGCGTGCCGCGGTGGCGAGTAGGGCGTCGAGCCCGCTGAGAGCGAAGGCGTCGTCGTCGCCGGAGGCCAGGTGCGGAGGGAGCGTCATGTCACCGGCGAGGATGTCGGGTGGAGGTGGGCCACCCCGAAAAGATCTCGAAGCGGTACGGCCATAATCCTCTCTAGACCATCGGGTGGCGATTCGCATGATCACCGCCGTGCGTGGAACGGCATCCGCCTGAGCCGCCGTCACCATACCGCCTCAATGCGCGGTAAAGAGCAGCGCGCCTCGCCCGACGTCGCCGAGCACGCCGAGGACAACGGACGGCCGCTCCCTCCTTACCTCGCCGGCCGTACCGGACGAGCGCAGAACGATAAGGATTTCCTCTGATGACGCTTTGGTCCAAGCGCCTGTCCTCCCGATCGCGCATTCTCGCCGTCGCGCTGCTCGGAGTCGGCCTCGCCGCCAGTCCGGCCTTCGCCGCCAAGAAGAAGCCGGCCGCGCCCGCCGCTCCGGCGGCCGATGCGCCGACCGTGGAGCCCAACGCGCCCGCCGCACCGCCGCCGGGCGCGCAGAACAATCGCCTCGCGCTGACCGCGACCCAGCAATCCTGGACCAAGGTGTGCGGCAAGGATCCCTCGGCCAACAAGCAGGTCTGCTACACCACGCGTGATTTCTCGGCCGAGGCTGGCAAGCCGCCGGTTCTGGCGCTCGCCGTCTATGACATCCAGGGTGACGACCAGCGCATCGTGCGCATGTTGATGCCGATCGGCCTGATGCTGCGCCCGGGCTTCCGCTTTACGGTGGAAGGGCAGCCGCCGATCGATGGGACTTACGAAATCTGCTTCCCGAACGGTTGTTTCGCCGAAGCCAAGATCAAGACCGCCATGCTCGACACGATGAAGAAGGGCAAGAGCGTCGACGTCAACGTGCGCAATCGCGACAGCGCCGAGGTAATCTTCCAGGTGCCGCTCGACGGCTTCGGCGCCGCCTTCGACGGGCCGGCCATCGATCCCAAGGTGCTGCAGGAGCAACAGCAGAAGCTTCAGGCCGAGTTGCAGAAACGCGCCGAGGACGAGCGCAAGAAGCTCGAGGCCAGCAAGACGAACCCAGCCGGCGGCGCCGCGCTGCCGACAGGCAAGTAGCTCGACCATCCGACAGCTCGGCTGAGAAGGGCGCCCCCTGAGGGCGCTCTTCTCGCGTCGCGGCTTGGCCAGGCAAGCCAACACGGTTCCGGATGAAACATCGGCTCAGTGCTTTTTGTGCGCCGTGGCCGGCCGCACCGGCTCCCTGGCGGCGCTCTTCTTCTCGGGCACCGGAGCCTTCTTGCGCGAAGGGATCTGCGTCACGGGTTTGCTGACGTCGCCCTGCTGGCCTTCCATGCTGGGCATCGGCGGCATCTTGGGCTCGAGCGCGGAAGCGGCGGGCAGCTGCTGCGCCGCGGTGTGGCCGGGCAGCAAGCCCATGACGACCATCAGGCCGGTGGCGGAAAGAAACAGGAAAAGTCGCGTCATCCATCACTCTGGGCTTCGACGAACCGATGCGGCGGCTGCCCGTCCGTACATCGTTACCGGGTGAATGAACGACCTTCTCTTTTGTTGCCGGCGAGTCTGGAGTCGTTCGAGACCGACACAATGCCGCCTTCGCCTCGCAACAGAGTGTTGCGCGATGTGACTTGCCCGGTGGATCGGCGAAGGGCTACATTCAGACGTACTTAAACGCAGAGGCGGGCAGGACGGATGACGGCGACGGATCACGGGTTCGCCCGCGAAGCGGACCGACTTTCGGCTTCGCCGCGGCTCTTCGACAACGCGTTGCTGGACAGGCTGTCGCGCGTGCATTGGACGATGCCGCTCTTCGTTTACGCGCCGATCATCGTGGTGCTCGCCGTTGTCTCATTCCAGATGACCACGCCGGTCACCGCGGTGGCGATGATGGCACTTGGTTATCTCATCTGGACGTTGATCGAGTATTTCGGCCACCGTTACTTGTTTCACTGGGAGTTTCCAGGCGAGTTCGGCAGGAAGATGCATTTCCTCATCCACGGCGTGCATCACGATCATCCCAACGATCCGCTGCGCCTGGTAATGCCGATCCTCCTTTCGGGGCCGATCATGATGATCGCCCTCCTCGTGGCGAGGACCATCTTTGGCGCCCCAATGTGCCTGCCGACGCTGGCCGGCTTCATTGCCGGCTATCTCGCCTACGATATGGTGCACTACTACACTCACCATGCCGTACCGACGACGAAGCTCGGGATGACGCTGCGGCGCCTGCACTTGATGCACCACTTCCGCGATCACGACAAAGGTTTTGGCGTCAGCGCGCCATATTGGGACTACGTGTTCGGCACGATCGAGAAGAAGCCGGCGCGGCGCCGATAAGGTTCGAGACGACCAAGGATCTTTTAATAGAAAACGGGGTGCTCAGCCCTTCGACTTTCCATCACTCCTCGGTGAAGGCTTTGGCTAGGACGAAGAGTTCGCTCCCTGCGCAATCGCTCGCTCGCGGTCTGAACTCCAAAGGATAGCAAACGGCGGTCGAGCTCACGCTCACTCGATCGTCATGATGAGGTCCTTGGCGTCCACGAGGTCGCCGACCTTGAGCACGAGCTCGCCAATGGTGCCGGCCTTCGCCGCCACCAGAGTGGTTTCCATCTTCATGGCTTCCAAGACTCCGAGCGGTTGGCCCTGCTTGACGCTCTCGCCGGCATCGACGGCGAGCGAGGCGAGGCGGCCGGGCATCGGCGCAGCGACGTGGGCCGGATTGCCTTCCTCGGCCTTGCGCTTCGACTTGGTGCCGCCACCGGCCTTGCGGTCCGCCACGCGGACGGAGCGAGGCTGGCCATTGAGCTCGAAGAAGACGCGGACCATGCCTTCGCCGTCGGGCTCGGCAATGGCCGTCATGGCGATGAGCATGGTCTTGCCCTGCTCGAGGTCGACGGTGATCTCCTGCCCCGGCTCCAGCCCATAGAATGCCGCCGGCGTCGGCAGGATCGAGATGGGGCCATAAAGGTCCTTTGTCCTGGCGTAGTCCTCGAAGACCTTGGGATACATCTGCCAGGCAGCCAGCTCCTGGTCATTGGGCTCGTGGCCGAGCTTGTCCGCGAGCGTCTTGCGCGCCGCCTCCATGTCGACGGGCGCGATCAGGCTGCCGGGCCGCACCGTCATGGGCGTCTCGTCGCCCAGCACCTTTTTCTGCAGCGCCTCCGGCCAGCCGCCGGTCGGCTGCCCCAGGTCGCCGCGCAGCATGTCGACGACCGAGGACGGGAAGGCGATCGGCACCTCGGGGTCGAGCACGTCGGCGACGCTGTGGCCGCGGCTGACCATTACCAGCGCCATGTCGCCGACGACCTTGGAGGAGGGCGTCACCTTGACGATGTCGCCGAACATCGCGTTGGCCTCGGCGTAGGCCTTGGCGACCTCGTGCCAGCGCGTGTCGAGGCCGAGCGAGCGCGCCTGCTCCTTGAGGTTGGTGTACTGCCCGCCGGGCATCTCGTGCTGGTAGACTTCGGACGCCGGCGAGGACACCGCCGGCTCGAAGGCGGCGTATTGCCGGCGCGCGATCTCCCAGCGAAACGAGATCTCACGGATGGCGGCGGCGTCGAGCCCCGTGTCGCGCGGGCCGCCGCGCAGCGCCGCCGCCACTGAGCCGAGGCAGGGCTGCGAGGTGCCGCCCGACAGCGCGTCCATGCAGAGGTCGACGGCATCGACCCCGGCCTCGGCCGCCGCGAGCACCGAGGCCGCCGCGACGCCCGAGGTGTCGTGAGTGTGGAAGTGGATCGGCAGTCCCACCTCCTCGCGCAGCGTCTTGATCAGCACGCGCGCCGCCTCGGGCTTGCACAGTCCGCCCATGTCCTTGACCCCGAGAATATGGCAGCCCGCCGCCTCCAGCTCCTTGGCGATGCCGACGTAATATTTCAGCGTGTACTTGTCCCTTGCGGGGTCGAGCAGGTCGCCGGTGTAGCAGACCGCGCCCTCGCAGATCTTGCCCAACTCCAGCACCGCGTCGATCGAGACCCGCATGTTCTCGACCCAGTTCAGGCAGTCGAAGATGCGGAAGAGGTCGACGCCCGAGGCCGCCGCGGTCTTGGTGAAGTGCTGCACGACGTTGTCGGCGTAGTTGGTGTAGCCGACGCCATTGGCGCCGCGCAGCAGCATCTGCAGCAGGATATTCGGGACTTTGGCGCGGATCTGCGCCAGCCGCTCCCACGGATCCTCGCCGAGAAAGCGCATGGCGACGTCGAAGGTGGCGCCGCCCCAGCACTCGAGGCTGAAGAGCTGCGGCAGCTGCGCCGCGTAGGCCGGCGCCATGGCCACGATGTCGTAGGAGCGCATGCGGGTGGCGAGCAGCGACTGGTGGCCGTCGCGCATGGCGGTATCGGTGACGAGCAGCCGCGTCTCGTTGCGCATCCAGTCGGCCAGGCCCTTGGCGCCGGCGCTGTCGAACAGCTGCTTGGTGCCGGGCGCGGCGTGACCACCGGGTCTGGGCAGCACCGGTGGCCTCGCCTCCGCTGCCGGCTTCGCGCGGTTCTTGGTCTCGGGATGGCCGTTGACGCTGACGTCGGCGATGTAGGTGAGGAGCCGCGTGGCCCGGTCGCGGCGGGGACGGGAGGCCAGCAGCTCCGGCGTTTCGTCGATGAATTTGGTCGTGTAGGAGCTGTCGGCGAACTTGGGGTGGCTGAGGATGCGGTCGAGGAAGGCGAGGTTGGTCGCCACGCCGCGGATGCGGTACTCGCGCAACGCGCGCTGCATGCGCCGCGTCGCCTCCAGCGGAGTCGGCGCCCAGGTGATGATCTTCTCCAGCAGGGAATCGTACCAGCGCGTGACGATCGCGCCGGAATAGGCGGTGCCGCCATCGACGCGCACGCCGAAGCCGAAGGCGCCGCGATAAGCGGTGATGCGGCCGTAGTCCGGCGTGAAGGCGTTGTCGGGATCCTCGGTGGTGATGCGGCACTGGATAGCGTGGCCGTTCAGCTTTATGTCGGCCTGCGCCGGCACGCCGGTCTCCAGGAAGGCGCCGATGTGGCCGCCCTCCATGATGTTGATCTGCGCCTTCACGATATCGATGCCGGTGACGACCTCGGTCACCGTGTGCTCGACCTGGATGCGCGGGTTGACCTCGATGAAGTAGAATTTCCCGGTGTCGGCATCGAACAGGAACTCGACCGTGCCGGCGGCGACGTAGTCGGCGGCCTTGCCGATGCGCAGCGCCGCCTCGCAAAGCTCGGTGCGCGTCGCCTCGTCGAGGAACGAGGCCGGGGCACGCTCCACGACCTTCTGGTTGCGGCGCTGGATCGAGCAGTCGCGTTCGAAGAGGTGGACCAGGTTGCCGTGCGTGTCGCCGAGGATCTGCACCTCGATATGGCGGGCGTGGACCACCAGCTTCTCGAGATAAACCTCGTCCTTGCCGAAGGCGGCCTTGGCTTCGCGCTTGGCCGATTTCACCGCCTCCAGCAGCCCGCTCTCGTCCTTGATCGGGCGCATGCCGCGACCACCGCCGCCCCACGACGCCTTGAGCATGACGGGGTAGCCGATCGCCGCCGCCCTCTTCTTAGTTTCGGCCTCGTCGTCGGTAAGCGGCGGGGTTGCCGGCATCACCGGCACATCGACGGATTGCGCGAGGTTGCGGGCCGACACCTTGTTGCCGAGTTTGCGCATGGTCTCGGGCGAGGGCCCAATGAAGACGAGGCCCTGCGCCGCGCAGGCCTCGGCGAACTCGGGCGACTCTGACAGGAAGCCGTAGCCGGGATGGATCGCGTCGGCATTCGCCTCGCGCGCCACCCGCATGATCTCGTCGATGGAAAGGTAGGCCTCGACGGGGCCAAGCTGCGAGCCATCGGGCAGTCGCCCGATGAGGTAGGCCTCGTCGGCCTTGAAGCGGTGCAAGGAGAGCTTGTCCTCCTCGGCGTAGACCGCGATCGTGGCCAACCCCAGCTCCGCGGCCGCCCGGAAGATGCGGATCGCGATTTCGGAACGGTTGGCGACGAGCAGGCGCTTCATGCGGGACGACTCCGGTCAGGCGGCCGCGCGGCCGACGGGCCAGGCTCGGGATCCCGCGCGAGCGTGCAAGCACGGGGTGGGCCAGCGTCAAGGGGCAAGGCGGCCCCGTCCTTTTTACAGGGACGGCTCCGAAGCCCTTCTTTGGTTTGAGGCGCTGGTCTAAGGTGCACTCCACGATAGCCGAAAGGAATCGCCCCGACGATCGCTCCGGTCGGCCTTCCGAGATCGACGATCGCTCGATCCGATCGACCAAGGCGTATCGCACCGGCGTACCGGCTGGGGCCGGCCGATGTTCGCGAGGGCCGTTTGGCGATGCAGGCCGAGGCCGAGGAAGCGTTCGCCCGCTTCAAACGCCGGGATCGGTGAGGAAGACCTTGTCGAGATCAGCGGTCGCCGATCTCGGCGCGACGTTGGGGCGAAATGACTCGCCGCCGCAGCCTGCTTAAGCGCCGCGAATCTGATTTAACCCGACGATGCCCGCTCACGCTGCCCGCGTCGACACCTCGCCGGAGAAGATCCTGCGCCTACACGGTTCCGCCTTCGTCGCGGATCCGTCGGGCGCGCTGTACTGGCCCGAGGAGCACCTGATGGTGGTGGCCGACCTGCACCTGGAGAAGGGGTCGTCCTTTGCCAAGAAGCGCGTGTTCCTGCCGCCCTATGATACCTCGGCAACGCTGGCCAAGCTTGCGGCTGTGGTCGGCCGGCTGAACCCACGCCTTGTCGTGGCGCTGGGTGACTCGTTTCACGACGGCGGCGGATCGGAACGGCTGCTGCCGCATGACGTTCTGGCGTTACGCGCCATCCAGACCGGGCGCGAGTGGGTGTGGATCGCCGGCAATCACGATCCCGCGCCGCCCGAGAGGCTGGAAGGCGACCACGCCACGAAGCTTGGCATCGGCCATATCTGCTTTCGCCACCATCCCTCGCGCTCGCCCTGCGACGGCGAGATCGCGGGGCACCTGCATCCCGTGGCGGTCGTCGGCGGCAAGGCCGGCAGCGTGCGCCGGCGCTGCTTCGTCGCCGACGATCTGCGCTGTATTATGCCCGCCTTCGGCGCCTACGCCGGCGGGCTCAACTTCCTTGGCGACGCGGTGCGCTCGCTGTTCGTCGGCGGCGACCACCTCGCCCACGTTCTGGGCCGCAGCGCCGTCTACACCGTGGCGCGCAAGCAGTGCCTGGTGGACAGCGTCACCTACGAGCCTTGGCTCTGAGCCTCCGAGAGCGGCGCAACGCGCCCGGAAGGATCAGCGCCCGTACGTCGAGCCTGGCGTCGCGCCGACGGTCCCCGGCGCGTAGGCCGAGACCCTGGTGACGGAACGGCCCTGGAGCGGGCGCCCGCCGCCGGCCGCGGTGGTCGCCCTGCTGCTGAAGGTGACGTCCTGCGGGCTCGTGGCGACCTTGTCGGTGAAAGACTCATACACGCCAACGGTCACGCCGGGTCCTCCGGAGCATGCGCCGCCTGTGACGCCGCGTTGCGCCGTTGTTCGGTGAGCCGTGCGCGCGCGTGCCGTCGGGCGTGTCCGCAGGTGATGGCAGCAAGTCGTGTGGCGCTTGCAAAAGGAGCGGCGCGGCGCTAGCGCAGACGTAGTCAAATCCCCGGCGAAGGCGCGTGAGCAGACCTAACTTCTTCCTTATCGAGAATAATTCAAAAGGGATCATCTTGGCGCTTCCTTTCGAGGCGCACACGATCCAAGCCAACGTTACCAAGAAGGGATATTTGAATTATTACAAGGTGGAGGGTGTTGACCCCGTCACTTTGCGCGAGTGGGGAGCCCGCAACATCACGGCGCTGAGCGAGATCGCCTGGTTCGCCTACGATCAGGGCCGCTACCGCGAGCGCATGGTCGCAACCAACCTCGTGCGCGACATCGAGATCGACCTCGATAAATATTCGGGATGGGCGTTCCGCTGAGTGCCTTGGCCGCGTGTAGCAGCCTGTGCCAGCTTCAGTCGCGGAGCACCCGCGTCCAGTGCCCCATTTTGCGGCCGGCGCGTTCCTCAGCCTTGCCGTAGAGGTTGAGAGCGACGCCGGGCGTCGTCATCAGCCTGTGCCAGTCGGCGACCTCGGCACCTATCAGGTTCTGCATTTCGATCCTGCCGCCCCGCAGCGTCGTCGCCCCGAGCGGCCAGCCGGCGATGGCGCGGATGTGCTGCTCGAACTGCGAGGTCGCGGCGGCGGCCTCTGTCCAGTGGCCAGAATTGTGAACGCGCGGCGCGATCTCGTTGACCCGCAGCGCCTCGGCGCTGCTCTCGTTCGTCACGAAAAGCTCGACTCCCAGCACACCGACATAGTGCAACGCGTCGGCGATGGTGCGGGCAATCTCGACCGCGCGCGCCGCCGTCTCCGGCGTGATCCTGGCCGGCGCTGTCGTACGATGTAGGATGTGGTTGGAATGCTCGTTCTCGCAGACGTCGAAGGCGGCGAAGGTGCCGTCGAGCCCGCGGGCGGCGACGACGGAGACCTCTCTGGTGAAAGGGACCACGCCTTCGAGGATGGTCGGCACGCCGCCGAGCGAGCGGAACGCCACCGCGAGGTCCGTGCCTTCCTTGATCATGGTCTGCCCCTTGCCGTCGTAGCCGAAGCGCCGGGTCTTGAGGATCGAGGGGCGGCCGAGCTGCGCCACGGCCCGCGCCAGGCTGCCGGCGGTATCGACGGCGGCGAAGGGTGCGGTGCGGATGCCGAGCGAGTTGACGAACTCCTTCTCGACGAGGCGATCCTGGCTGGCGGCCAGCGCGGCGGCATCGGGGCGCACGGGGCGCACCGCCGCCAGCACTTGCGCCGTGCGCGCCGGCACGTTCTCGAACTCGTACGTCACCACGTCGACCGCTGCCGCGAAGGCGGTGAGCGCCGCCTCGTCCTCATATCCGGCAACGGTCTTGACCGCGCAGACGTCGAAGGCGGGGCTATCGGGATCGGGGCAGAAGACGTGGGCGCGCAGGCCCAGTCGGGCTGCCGCAACGCAGAGCATGCGGCCGAGCTGGCCGCCGCCGAGGATGCCCATGGTGTCGCCCGGTGCCAGCATGCCCGCCTCAGGCATGATCGACGGGCACCAGCGCCACCGCCTCGCTCCTGGCCAGTCGCCAGGCGGCGAGCCGTTGCGCCAACGCCTCGTCGTGCAGCGCCAGCACCGCGGCGGCGAGCAGCGCCGCGTTGATCGCGCCGGGCTTGCCGATGGCGAGCGTCCCGACAGGAATGCCGCCCGGCATCTGCACGATGGAATACAAGGCATCGCGGCCGCCGAGGTGATGGCCGGGGATCGGCACGCCGAACACCGGCAGCGGCGTCAGCGACGCCACCATGCCGGGCAGATGCGCGGCACCGCCGGCGCCGGCGATGACGATGCGCGTGCCCGCCGCCTTGGCACCTTTGGCGAATTCGTACAGCCGCTCGGGAGTACGGTGCGCCGAGACGATCAGCGCATCGTGACCGATCTCGAGCGCATCGAGCGTGTCGGCGGCGTGCTTCATCACGCACCAGTCGGACTGGCTGCCCATGATCACGGCGACGGGTGGCTTGACGGTCTGCTCGGGCGCGGGAGACGCGGGCGATTGCGGCGGCACGGCAAGGCTCTGAAACAAAGCGCGGGCATAGGCGAAGCCTCGCGGCGCCGCAAGGCGCGGGCGGAGGGCGGGCGTCAAGCGATGATGTCGGGGGTGAGCTGGTCGTCGAGGAAGGTCATGCGGTCGCGAAGAGCAAGCTTCCGCTTCTTCAGTCGCTGGATCTGCAGCCGGTCGGCCGAGCCGAGCTGTGTGAGGGCCTCGATCGCGGCGTCGAGATCGCGGTGCTCCTGGCGTAGGTGCTCGAGCTCCTCGGTCCATGCCTGGCGATCGGTGTCGCTCAGATTCCTGTCCATCGCCCCGCCGCAACGCGCCGCAACCGGCCCAGTCCGAGGCTCGCTAGTGCCGCGTTTCGTCGAGCTTGGCAAGGCGCGGAGACCGGCATCGCGTCGTCTCCTACGTTGCGGCGCCTCGACGCTTGTCCGCCTTGACCGCTTGCCGCAAGATCGTGCCACCTTTCCGCAGGACGCGAACCTTTGCCGTTTCCCTTCTCCGCTATCGCCGGCCAAGCCGAGATGAAGCTCGGCATCCTGATCGCGGCGGTCGATCCCGCCGTCGGCGGCGTGCTGATCCTCGGCGATCGCGGCTCGGGCAAGTCTACCGCGGTGCGGGCGCTCTCCGCGCTGCTGCCGCTCATGAAGGTGGTGGAGGGCTGCCGCTACGGCTGTGACCCCATCGCCGGGCCGGCGCTCTGCGACGACTGCCGCGCCCGCAAGGCTGCCGGCCCTCTCAAAGCCGTCAAGGCGTCCGTGCCGGTGGTCGACCTGCCGCTCGGCGCCACCGAGGATCGCGTCGTCGGCGCGCTCGACCTCGAGAAGGCGCTCACTCAAGGCATCAAGAGCTTCGAGCCGGGGCTGCTGGCCCGCGCCCACCGCGGCTTTCTCTACATCGACGAGGTCAACCTGCTCGAGGACCACCTCGTCGACCTGCTGCTCGACGTGGCGCAGTCCGGCGAGAACGTCGTCGAGCGCGAGGGCCTCTCGGTGCGCCACCCCGCGCGCTTCGTGCTGGTGGGCACCGGCAACCCTGAGGAGGGCGAGCTGCGCCCGCAGCTGCTCGACCGCTTCGGGCTGGCGGTGGAGGTGCGCACGCCGCAGGTGCTGGCCGAGCGCATCGAGGTGGTGCGCCGCCGCGATAGCTACGAGCGCGACCCCGCCGCCTTCCTCGCGGTGTGGAAGGACGAGGAGGCCGAGCTGCGCCGGCAGATCGTCGCCGCGCGCGCCGCGTTCCCTCAGGTCGAGGTCCCGGATGCGGTGCTGGAGCAGGCCGCCAGGCTCTGCCTCGCTTTGGGCACCGACGGGCTGCGCGGCGAGCTGACGCTGATGCGCGCCTCTCGTGCCGCCGCGGCGCTCGCCGGCAAGATCCGCGCCGGTCTCGACGACCTGCGCACCGTGGCCCCGCTGGCCTTGCGCCACCGCCTGCGCCGCAACCCGCTCGACGATACCGGCTCGACGGCGCGGATCGAGCGCGCGGTCGGCGAGGTGTTCGGCCCAGCGGCGATGTCCGGCGAGGCGGCGTGAGCGGCGCGGCCTTTGCCGTGGCGCGCCTGCTCGCCGTCGACCCGCATGGGCTCGGCGGCGTCGTGCTGCGCGGCCCGTCCGGGCCGGCGCGCGACGCCTGGCTGGCGGGCTTCCGCGCCATCCTCCTCCGCGAAGCGGGGCAGGGGGGCCAAGCGCAGCAAGGTGGAGGGGGCAGCCCAAACGCTCGTCATTCCGGGGCGGCGCAGCCGAACCCGGAACCGGTGAGATCCGGCGCCAGCAAGGGAAGCTCACCGGTTCCGGATCTCCGCTCCGCGACGTCCGGAATGACGAGCGTTGCCTTCCGCCGCCTTCCCCCCCGGCGCGGACGAGGGCCGCCTGCTCGGCGGCCTCGACCTCGCCGCGACCTTGGCCACCGGGCGCCCGGTCGCCGCGCCCGGCCTCCTCGCGGAGGCCGACGGCGGCGTGCTGGTGGTGCCGATGGCCGAGCGTCTCGGCCGCTCCGCCGCCGCCGCCATCGCCGCCGCGCTCGACACCGGCGAGATCGTCACCGAGCGCGACGGGTTGGCCGGCCGTGCGCCGGCGCGCTTTACCGCGGTGCTGCTCGACGAGGGGCAGGGCGACGAGCGCGTGTCCGGCGACGCTGATCGAGCGCCTCGCGTTCACGTGCGACCTCGAAGCCCGCCCCGCGGAGGAGGCCGCGGCATCGATCGAGGCCGACGACATCGCCGCCGCACGCCGGCGTGTCACCTCGGTCCAGGTCCCGGACGAGGTCGTCGAGGCGCTGTGCGCGACCGGGCTCGCCTTCGGCGTGCCCTCGCTGCGCGTCGCCACCCTCGCGCTGCGCGCGGCCAAGGCCGCGGCGGCGCTGGCCGGTCGCGACGCCGTGACAAAGGAGGACGCCGAACTCGCCGCCGCTCTGGTACTGGCGCCGCGCGCGACCCGGCTGCCCGCCACCGAAGACGCCCCCGACGAGGCCGAGCCGGAGCCGCCCGCGCCGAACGCACCCGAGCCGCCGCAGCCGGCCGACGCCGCTGACACGCCGCCGCCCGACGAGGCCGCCCCGGGCGAGTCCGAGACCAAGCCGCTTTCCGACAGCGTCGCCGAGGCCACGAGGGCGGCGATCCCCGCCGATCTCCTCGCCGCCCTGGCCGGCGCCGCCGGCGGGGCGCCGAGAGCGGCTCGCCTGGCGGCAAGAGCGGCGCGCCGCGCCAGGCCGCCACCCGCGGCCGGCCCGCCGGCACGCGCCGCGGCGCGCCGGGCGGCGGCCGACGCCTCGCCCTCGTCGATACGCTGCGCGCGGCGGCGCCGTGGCAGCCGCTGCGCCGCCGCGCCGCCCAGACACAAACCGGGACAGCGGAGCCCGGCCGCGTGTTGGTCCGCCGCGAGGATTTCCGGATCGCCCGCTACAAGCAGCGCACCGAGGCGGTGACGATCGTCTGCGTCGACGCCTCGGGGTCGGCCGCGTTGAACCGCCTCGCCGAGGCCAAGGGAGCGGTCGAGCTGATCCTGGCCGATTGCTACGTGCGCCGCGACCAGGTCGCGCTCATCGCCTTCCGCGGTGCCGATGCGGCGATCGTGCTTCCGCCCACCCGCTCGCTGGCGCGCGCCAAGCGGGCGCTGGCCGGGCAGGCCGGCGGCGGCGGCACCCCCTTGGCGGCGGGCGTCGCGGCCGCGGCGCTTCTCGCCGGCGCCGTGCGTCGCAAGGGGCAGACCCCGCTCGTGGTAATGTTGACCGACGGCAGGGCCAACATCGGGCGCGGCGGCCAGCCCGGTCGCGGCGCCGCGGACGCGGATGCGCAGGCCGCCGCCACCGCTTTCCGCCTGTCCGGCACGGCGGCGATGGTGCTTGACATCGCGCCGCGGCCGGCAGATCCCGCGCGTCGCCTCGCCGTGGCCATGGGCGCGGCCTATATTGCACTTCCCTACGCCGATGCCGGCGCGATGTCCCGCGCCGTGCTTGAGGCGCGACCGGCGAGCTAGAGCCACCGAAGCGCCAAGGAGGTGCGATGCCGCTCCCGTCTGCCCCCCGCCGCGCGCCGGTACGCCGCGCCGCGCTCCTCGGCCTCGTTCCCTTGGGGCTGGCGGGCGGTTTCGCCGGCGGTCGCACGCTGCGGCCCAAGCGCGAGATGCCCCTGCCGCCGGCCCTCGATGCGAAGATCGACTATGTGCAAATCCCTTTCGGTCGTCTCGCCCTCTACAAGGCCGGCCCGAGCGAGGGCACGCCGCTGCTGTTGATCCACAGCATCAACGCCGCCGGCAATTCCTATGAGGTCAAGCCGCTCTTCGACCATTACGCGTTACATCGGCCGGTCTACGCGCTCGACCTGCCGGGCTACGGGTTCTCGGAGCGGCGCGACTGCATCTACACGCCAAGGCTGATGACGGACGCGGTGCTCGCCGCCGTCGACGACATCCGCCACCGTCACGGCCATTTTCCCATCGACGTGATGGCGCTGTCGCTCACCTGCGAGTTCCTGGGCCGGGCGGCGCGCGAGCACCCGCTGAACTTCCGCTCGCTCGGCTTCGTCAGCCCCACCGGCTTCGAGACCACGCTGGAACGCCAGGGCGCGGCAGGGACGACCTACGGCAAGCCGGCGGTTCGCGACATCGTCTCTTTTCCGCTGTGGGGTCGCGGCCTCTTCGATCTCCTGGCGAGCAAGGCCAGCATGCGCTTCTTCCTGGCCAAGACCTGGGGCTCGCCCGCCATCGACGAGGGGCTGCTCGAGTACGATTACGTCACCGCTCACCAGCCCGAAGCCCAGCACGTGGTGTTCTCGTTCCTCTCCGGCTTCCTGTTCAGCCGCGATATCCTCACGGTGTACAAGTCGCTCTCCGTGCCGGTGTGGATGTGCCACGGCGTGCGTGGCGACTTCGTCGACTACGGCCGCAAGGACGAGATCGAACGCCATGCGAACTGGACGATCCAGATTTTCCGCACCGGCGCGCTGCCGCAGTTCGAGGCGCTCGACCAGGTCACGGCGGGGTACGACACTTTTCTCGCGAGAGTGATCTGATGCGTCCGAACCGCAGCCTCGACTGGGACCGCGACGGCCACGCCTGGCCTAATCGCGACGCCAGCCGTTTCGTCGAGGCCTCGGGCATCAAGTGGCACGTGCAGGAGATGGGCAGCGGCCCGCTGCTGCTTCTGCTGCACGGCACCGGCGCGGCGACACATTCCTGGCGGGGACTGGTGCCGCTGCTGGAGCCGCACTTCCGCCTTCTGGCGATTGACCTGCCGGGCCACGGCTTCACGCAGAAGCCGCCGCAGCAATTGTTCACGCTGCCCGGCATGGCCGCCGGTGTCTGCGACCTGCTGCACACGCTGGGCGAGACGCCCGACATGATGGCCGGCCATTCCGCCGGTGCGGCGGTGATGCTGCGCTTGGCGCTCGACTGCAAGATCGCACCCAAGGGGCTGGTCAGCCTTAACGGCGCGCTGAAGCCCTACGGCGGCGACGCGGCGCGCCTGCTCTCGCCGGTGGCCAAGCTGCTGTTCCTCAATCCTTTCATGCCGCGGCTCTTCGCCTGGCAGGCCGGCGACCGCCGCTCGGTGGAGCGTCTGATCCGCAACACCGGCTCCGTGCCGGACGCCGAGGGCGTCGATCATTACCGCACGCTGGTCGCCAACCCCGACCACGTCGCCGCCGCCCTCGGCATGATGGCGAATTGGGACCTGCAGCCGCTGTCGCGCGACATGGCGCGGCTCGACGTGCCGCTGCTGCTGATCGCCGGTCAGAACGACAAGGCGATCAAGTCGGAAGACGCCTTCGCGATTCGCGAGATGGCGCCGAAGGCACGTGTCGAGATCATGCGCGGGTTAGGGCACCTGGCGCATGAGGAAGCGCCGGCCGAAGTGGCCGCGCTGATGCTAGCGTTCGCGCAGGAGGTGGGGGCGCTCGCCTCGGCAGGTCTATCTGCGTGATTGCGCATTGGTAAACGCCACCCTGGAGCCCATGAGAGATCGAAAAGATTTGCGGCGACGGTCAGGTTGGCTTGACGCATGACGCAGGCTGACGCAGCCAAGTATCAGAACACGGAACCATCGCGGAGTTTTCGCCGCTTCGCACTCGACAGGTGTCAACTTCGTGTTACACATGGGACTATGGAAACGCTGACGCGCGACGCCCAGCTGCCGATCGCGATCCATCCGGCCGCGGTCGACCGCAAGCCGCACGCCATCGTCATCGGCAGCGGCTTCGGTGGGTTGGCGGCGGCGGTGCGGCTCGGCGCGCGAGGCTACCGCGTCACCGTGCTGGAGAAGCGCGATCAGCTCGGCGGACGCGCCGGCGTCTACCGGCAGGACGGCTTCACCTTCGATGCCGGACCGACCATCGTCACCGCGCCCTTCCTCTTCGAGGAGCTGTGGGCGCTCTGCGGCAAGCGCCTCGAAGACGATGTCGACCTGCGCCCTGTGACCCCGTTCTACGCAATCCGCTTCGCCGACGGCGAGACCTTCCGCTACACCGGCGATGCCGAGGCGATGCGCGCCGAGGTCGCCCGCTTCTCGCCCGGCGACGTCGCCGGTTACGAGCGCTTCATGACGGCCAGCGAAGGCATCTTCCGCGTCGGCTTCGAGCAGCTTGGCGACGTGCCGTTCTCGTCGTGGCGCGACATGGCGCGCATCGTGCCCGACATGGTCAAGCTCAGGAGCCACCGCTCGGTCTACGGTTTCGTCTCCTCCTTCATGAAGGACGAGCGTCTCCGCACCATCTTCTCGTTCCACCCGCTGCTGATCGGCGGCAACCCCTTCACCGCGACCTCGATCTACTGCCTGATCTGCTTCCTCGAGCGGCGCTGGGGCGTGCATTTCGCCATGGGCGGCACCGGGCGGCTGGTCGAGGGCCTCGCCGGGTTGGTCGAGGGGCAGGGCGGCACGCTGCGCACGCGTGCCGGTGTGGACCGCATCGAGGTCGCCGGCGGCCGCGCCACGGGAGTGACCCTGGAGGACGGCGAGCGCCTCGCCGCCGACATCGTGGTCTCCAACGCCGACTCCGCCACTACCTACAAGCACCTGCTCGGCGCCGAGCACCGCCGCCGCTGGAGCGACAAGCGCCTCGACAAGTCGCGCTACTCCATGGGCCTTTTCGTCTGGTACTTCGGGACGAAGCGCCGCTACGAAGACGTCGAGCACCACACCATCCTTCTCGGGCCGCGCTACCGCGAGCTGCTCGCTGACATCTTCACCCGCCACAAGCTAGCGGACGACTTCAGCCTCTACCTGCACCGGCCGACCGCGACCGACCCGTCGCTGGCGCCGGAGGGGTGCGATGCCTTCTACGTGCTCTCGCCGGTGCCACACTTGGCCTCGGGCACCGACTGGGCTCAGCAGGCCGAGCCTTACCGGCAGGCCATCGCCGAGTTGCTCTCGCGGACGCTGCTGCCCGACCTCGAGGCCAACGTCGTGAGCTCGCGCATGATCACGCCGCTCGACTTCCGCGACGATCTCTCCTCCGTCAACGGCGCCGCCTTCGGGCTGGAGCCGGTGCTGACGCAATCGGCCTGGTTCCGGCCGCACAACAAATCGGAAGAGGTCGAGAACCTCTTTCTCGTCGGCGCCGGCACCCATCCCGGTGCCGGTCTTCCCGGCGTGCTGTCGTCCGCCCGCATCCTCGACAAGGTCTGTCCGGAGGCCCATGCTTTTTCCTGAAGCCATGATCGAGGCGGCGGCCGACCGCGCCGCCTGCCGCGCGCTGCTCGCCGACGGCTCGCGCTCGTTCTACGCCGCCTCGCACCTGCTGCCGCCCAAGGTGCGCGAGCCGGCCACCGCGCTTTACGCCTTCTGCCGCCTCGCCGACGACGCCGTCGACGTCGAGGGCGGCCCCACCGGGTCCGGACGAGCTGCCGCTCTGGCCAGACTGCGCGTGCGCCTGGATCGCGCCTACGCCGGCACGCCGCTGCCGGTGCCGGCCGACCGCGCCTTTGCCGCGACCGTGGCGCGCCACGCCATCCCGCGCGAACTCCCGGAGGCGCTGCTCGAGGGCCTCGCCTGGGACGCCGACAGTCGCCGTTACGACACGCTCGCCGACCTGCACGGCTACGCCGCCCGCGTCGCCGGCTCCGTCGGCGTGATGATGGCGGTGCTGATGGGCGTGCGTGACCGCGATGCGCTGGCCCGCGCCTGCGATCTCGGCGCCGCCATGCAGCTCACCAACATCGCCCGCGACGTCGGCGAGGATGCGTGGGCCGGCCGTCTCTACCTGCCTCTGTCTTGGCTGCGCGAGGAGGGGATCGATCCCGATGCGTTCCTCGCCGCGCCGTCCTTCACGCCGGCCGTCGGACGGCTGGTGGCGCGGCTGCTCGCCGAGGCGGACCGGCTCTACGCCGCCGGCACACCTGGAATCGGGGCTCTGCCGCTGGCGTGCCGCTCCGGCATCGGCGCCGCGCGGCTGCTCTACGCCGCCATCGGCGACGAGGTGGCGCGGCGCGGCTACGACAGCGTCTCGTCGCGCGCCGTGGTGCCGGCATTCACCAAGCTCACGCTGCTCGCGCGCGCGCCGGCTCTGGCGTGGCCGAAGGCGCCCGACCGCTCGGCGCCTCTCAAGGCCGCGGCCTTCCTCATCGAGGCGGTGGCTTTGGCCACGCCGCAGCGCCGGCGTCTTACGCTGAGCGGGCAGGTGCTCTGGGTCTTCGAGCTCTTCGAACGCGTCGAGCGTCGGCGGCAGGTCGTCGGCTCGCGCTAGAGCGACGTTCGCTATTGCGGACTTGCTCCAGCAACGAAAAGCGTAGTGAGAACAGGCGTCCAAGCGTCGCGACCCATCGTCCGATGGTCCAGGCATCGACGATGAACGGCTGATTCAACCTCATCGAATAGATCCTGGTGTTCGGACCCTTGTCCGGCAGGGCGTTCTGGTTGCTCTGTAAAACCGCAGCTACAGGGATGCGCAAGCGCGGCAAGAAGGGCGACGATCCCCTTTTGTAAGCCGTTGTCGGAGGGTCGTACGGTCTCGAAGTTCGCTGTTGGTCGAAAACATTTCGTCAGCCTACACGGCCGTCCGCGGCACTTGCGCGCCGGAACATCTTGAACGGCAGCATCAGCCGCACCACGGGATGCGCGACGCGGGTCAAGGACAGGCTCTCGTTCACGCCGAGCACCGGCTTGCCGTCGAGAAGGCTGCTGAGGCCGCAGCGCGCGTAGAACGGCGCATTCTCCATCATGCGCGTCTGCGAGGGCGTCGCGGATGAATCGCAGGGCACCATGCGCTCAACGCCCCACACCGTCCGGGGCAGTGGCTTCATCATCGGTGGCGGCACCTCGCGGACACCGTCGGCGTCGACCTGCAGGGACAGCGGGCGGAACGCGCCCGAGCGCTCCGTGACGTCGTAGACGATGCGGGCGCCGTGCTCATCCTCGAAACGCGTCCACGTCCAGGATCGGAACGCCGCCTCCAGGGGCTCCTCGCCGTGATTGGTGTCGAAGTAGCCCGTGCCTTTCCACGACATCGCGGGCGTCTCGAATTCGGCCTCGACATCGCAGAGCGGGGCGATCGGTTGCCAGAGGTGTCGACCTGCACCGTCGAGCTGGAACGTGCGCGTGCCGCGGATGCGCGGCGTGATCGTGACGGTGCCCCTGATGCGGCCGGGCAGCGGCACGGTAGGCTCGTCGATGGTGATCCTCAGCCCGCCGTCGCTCCAGCGCATGGCGCTGCGGCCGATGGCGATCTCGCCGGTGTCGCGCCGCAGCGAAGCGCGGCCGCGCTCGGTCATCGCCCAGCGCCGCGGCTGGCCATCGAGCGCCACGTTCATGCAGACGTGGTTCTCGGGATCGCCGCGGCCGCGGGCGCGGGCCAGCGCGTAGTAGGGCGAGAACACGCTGCCGATGAAGGCGATGATCGTCAGCCCGTGACGGCCGTCGGCGCTCAGCGCGTCGACGTACCACCAGGAATAACCGTCCTGCCCCACCACGATGTCGAAGCGCGGCTGGTCGCCTCCGCCTGATCCGCCAACAGCGCCGCCGCCGCCAGCCGGCCCGACATCGCCGCCATTGGCACGCCCGGGCCGGGATGGACGCTGCCCCCCGCCAGGTAGAGGCCCTTGACCTTGGTTCGCGCCGCCGCCCGCTTGAAGCTCGCCTGCCAGCCGTGGCTCGCCGGGCCGTAGAGCGCCCCGCCCGTCGCCGGAAACAGCTGCTCCCAATCGGCCGGCGTCGTCACCTGGCAGGGGCCCGGCTCGATCGACAGGCCGCAGCGGCCGAGCACCGTCCGCATCGCCGTTTCGCATCGCGCGATCTCCTCGAGTGGGGTGGGGCGCCTGTCGCCCGTTGGCGGCGCGTTGACCAGGCAGAGCAGGCGCTCCGACCCGGCGCGAGGCGCGTCGTCGTCGCCGCGATCCTGCGCGCAGACGTAGACCGTGGGCTCGTCCGGCGTGCGGTCGCGCCCGAAGACAGCCTCGAACTCGGCGGCATAGTCGCGCGAAAAGAAGACGTTGTGGCGCACCAGGGGAAAGCCCGACGTGGCGGCTCGCATCGCGAAGGTCACGGCCGAGAGCGAGCGCTCGGATGGTGCGATGCGCGGCGCCGCGTCGCCGAGTCCGGTGCCGAAGAGGCCGGCGGTCACGGCCGCGGCATCGGCGGTCACCACCACGGCTTCGGCCGGCAGGCGCTCGCCACCGACGAGCTTCACCCCGGACACGGCCCCGGCCGCGTCGCGGGCGATCGAGGCCACCGCTTCACCGTAGCGGAGGGTGGCGCCCTTGGCCTGCGCGAGGTCGGCGAGCGCGCGCGCCAGCGCGTGCATGCCGCCCTGCGGCAGCCACACGCCGGCCTGCTCGACGTGGGCGACGAGCATCAGCGTCGCCGGCGCTAGGAACGGCGACGAGCCGCAGTAGGTGGCATAACGCCCGAACAGCTGCCGCAGCCGCGGGTCGGAGAAGTGTTCCGCCAGCGCCTTGTCGAGGATGTTGAAGGGGCTGATGGCGGCGAGCTTGCCGGCGCCGAGCAGCCCGTAGGAGGCGACGAGCTGGTCGAGCCGCGGCCGCTGCCGGCGGATGAACGGCACGTCCAGGGTCTCGAACATGCGTTTGGCGCGGGCGACGAAGTCGCGGTAGCCCCTGGCCTCGGCCGCCCCGGCAAAGGCGCCGATCGCGGCGACGCTGCGCTCGAGATCGGCGTGGAGGTCGAGCCGCTCGTCCGAGCTCCAGGCGTGGCGCGCGAGGATCTCCGCTTGCTGCAGAGGCACGGACGCTTCGAAGCTGCGACCGGCATCGGCGAAGATCTCGTCGAAGATCCAGCGCATCGTGAGCACGGTCGGCCCGGCGTCGATCGCAACGCTGCCGACCGCGAGTTGCCGCAACTTGCCGCCGGGCGCGGCGTTTTTCTCGACCAGCGTTACCGTGCAGCCCTGCCGCGCGAGGTCCAGCGCCGCGACAAGCCCACCCATTCCGGCGCCGATCACCACGACGCGCAGCGCGCTCACGACTGTCCTTTCAGCTGACCTGTGTCCATTTTGCTTGACACTAGAACATGACAACGTAGCCTGACAAATGAAAAGGGCAGGTCAGCGCAGGAACAGCTTATGTCGGACCGTATCGAACAGGCGCTGCAGGCGGCGCTCGCCACCGTGGCCGTACCCTCGTGTCCCCCGCGCCTGCTCGCGGCGATGCATCATTCCGTCTTTCCGGCCGGGGCCCGCGTGCGCCCGCGCCTGACCCTGGCCGTCGCCGCCGCTTGCGGTGAGGACGATCCGAGCGTCACGGACGCTGCCGCCTGCGCGATCGAGTTCATGCATTGCGCCTCCCTGGTGCACGACGATCTGCCTTGCTTCGACGATGCCGCGACGCGGCGCGGCGTCCCCACGGTGCACAAGACGTTCGGCGAGCCGCTCGCGGTTCTTGCCGGTGACGCCCTGATCCTGCTCGCCTTCCAGACGCTCGGTCTGCTCGCCCACGCGCCGGGCAAGCTCGCTCTGCTGCTGATGACGGTGTCTCGCGCCGTCGGCGCGCCCGCCGGCATCATCGCCGGGCAGGCCTGGGAATGCGAGCCCAAGATCGACCTGCGGCACTATCACCGTGCCAAGACCGGCGCGCTGTTCGGCGCCGCCGCCATCGCCGGCGCGGCGGCGGCGGGCGCCGAGGCCGAGCCCTGGCGCAAGCTCGGCGAGACGCTAGGCGAGGCCTACCAAGCGGCCGATGATATCGCCGACGCAATGTCCTCGGCGGCCGAACTCGGCAAGCCCGTCGGGCAGGACATCGCACTGGGTCGTCCCAACGCCGTCGTTGCGCTCGGGCTCGGCGGCGCGCTGCGTCGCCTCGAGGATCTCGTCGCCGAGGCCGTCGGCTCGGTGCCGCCCTGCCGCGGCGCGGAATCGATGCGCTCGCTCGTGCGCTCCGAGGCGCGGCGGCTGGTGCCGAAGGGCGTCGCAGCCTCGACCGCGGCCTGAGGTGAGCGTGCCCACCCAGGTCGACGCGGACGTCACCGGCAAGACCGGGTGGAACGATCGCCTCTACGAGCGACGCAACAAGCTCCTGGCCGAGCCGCGCTTCCAGCGCTGGGCCTCGACCTTTCCGCCGTTCAAGCCGATCGCCACGAAGCGCGCGTCCGGCCTGTTCGATCTGTGCGCCGGCTTCGTCTACTCGCAGGTGCTGTTCGCCTGCGTCGAGCTGAAGCTCTTCGAGGCTCTGGCCGACGGTCCGGTGTCGCTCGGAGCGCTTGCGACCAAGCTCGGCCTCGTGCCGGACCGGCTCGCCCGCCTGCTTGAGGCGGCGGACGCGCTTGACCTCGCGCAGAAGCGAGATGCCGGCTATGGCCTCGGCCATCACGGCGCCGCCTACCTCGGCAATCCCGGGATCGGCGCGATGATTGCCCATCACGCCATGCTCTATCGCGACCTTGCCGACCCCGTCGCGCTGCTGAAGGGCGCGAAGGGCGACACCGAGCTGGCGCGGTTCTGGCCCTACGCGGGGGCCGACGCGCCGCACGAGCTCTCCGATCAAGCGGTCGAGCCCTACGGCGCGCTGATGTCGTCCTCCCTGGCAATGCTCGCCGACGACGTGCTCGACGCCTATCCCTTCGTCGACCACGCCCACCTGCTCGACATCGGCGGCGGCAACGGCGACTTCCTGGTGGCGGCGGCGCAGCGCCGGCCGGACCTTCGCGTCACACTGTTCGACCTGCCGGCGGTGGCCAAAGGCGCGGAGGCACGGTTCGCGACCGAACGACTCGCCGGCCGCTCGAACGCCATCGGCGGCGACTACAAGCGCGACGCCCTGCCAGCGGGCGCCGACCTCATCTCTTTGGTCCGGATCGCCCACGATCTCGACGATGGCGATCTCGACCCGCTGCTCGACAAGATCTGGGAGGCGCTGCCGCCGGGTGGCATCCTGCTGCTCGCCGAGCCGATGGCCGAGACCGGCGGCGCCGAGCGCGTCGGGGCCTATTTTGCCATGTACCTCATGGCCATGGGCAGCGGCCGTCCGCGCACGTTCGAGGACCTCTCGCGCCGCCTCTACGGCGCCGGCTTCGCCCGCGTGCGGCTGGTGCCGACCCCGCGCCCGATGCTGACGAACCTGATCGTCGCTCAGAAAAGCGCCGGAATCCGCAACCGAGCTGTAAGGCATAGTTGACACTCCAATTTGTCAGCCTAAAGTGACACAACAGGAGTGTAAGCGTCCTATGCAGACCACGGCCATCGTCCTCCGCGAACCCAGACAGGTCGACGTTCAGACGCTCGGCCTCGTGGTTGGCGCGAGCGACGTGATCGTCGCCATCGACTGGAGCGCCATCTCGGCGGGAACCGAGCGGCTGCTCTACGAGGGCACCATGCCGGCCTTCCCTGGCATGGGTTATCCCTTGGTGCCGGGCTACGAGGCGGTCGGTCGCGTGGTCGAGGCGCCGTCGGGCGGTCTGGCGATCGGCGACGCGGTCTTCGTGCCCGGTGCCAACTGCTACGAAGGCGCGCGCGGACTTTTTGGCGCCTCGGCCTCGCATCTCGCTCTGCCGGCCACCCGGCTGCTGCCGATCCCCGAGGCCCTCGGCGGAAGCGCCACGCTCCTGGCGCTCGCCGCCACCGCCCGCCACACCTTCTCCGGCCCGCATGATGCCGCGCCCGACCTCATCGTCGGTCACGGCGTCCTGGGTCGGCTGCTCGCCCGCATCGTCCTCGCGATGGGCGGCGACGCGCCGACTGTTTGGGAGCTCAACCCGTCTCGCATGGGCGGCGGCGAGGGCTACCAGGTCGTCCATCCCGACGACGACAGGCGTCGCGACTATCGCTCCATCGTCGACGTCAGCGGCGACTCGGCGATCCTCGACACGCTGGTGCAGCGGATCGCGCCCGGCGGCGAGATCGTGCTCGCCGGCTTCTACAAGGACGCGCTGTCCTTCACCTTTCCGCCGGCCTTCATGCGCGAGGCGCGCTTCCGCGTCGCCGCGCAATGGCAGCGCCACGATCTCGAGACCGTCGGCCACCTCGCCGCCGACGGCAGCCTCCGCCTCGACGACCTCGTCACCCACCGCGCCGACATCGGGGACGCACCCGAGGCCTATGCGACGGCCTTCGGCGACGCGTCTTGCCTGAAGATGGTGCTCGACTGGAGACATTCATGAACGCCTTCACGCCCCTCAGCAGCATGCAGGACGCGCTCCGCCTCGAGGCGGCGATGGAGCCCGATGCCGTGCCGGTGCTCGACGAGGACGCGCCGACGAAGAAAGAAACGCAGATCATCGCGATCTACGGCAAGGGCGGGATCGGCAAGAGCTTCACGCTGGCCAACCTCAGCTACATGATGGCCCAGCAGGGCAAGAAGGTGCTGCTGATCGGCTGCGACCCGAAGAGCGACACCACCTCGCTGCTGTTCGGCGGCAAAGCGTGCCCCACGATCATCGAGACCTCCGCCAAGATGAAGGCGGCGGGCGCCGAGATCACAATCTCCGACGTCTGCTTCAAGCGCGACGGCGTGTTCGCCATGGAGCTCGGCGGCCCGGAAGTGGGTCGCGGCTGCGGCGGGCGCGGCATCATCCACGGCTTCGAGCTGCTCGAGAAGCTCGGCTTCCACGAGTGGGGCTTCGACTTCGTGCTGCTCGACTTCCTCGGCGACGTCGTCTGCGGCGGCTTCGGCCTGCCGATCGCCCGCGACATGTGCCAGAAGGTCATCGTCGTCGCCTCCAACGATCTCCAGTCGCTCTACGTCGCCAACAACGTCTGCTCGGCGGTGGAATATTTCCGTAAGCTCGGCGGCAACGTCGGGGTCGCCGGCATGGTCATCAACAAGGACGATCGAACCGGCGAGGCGCAGGCCTTCGCCGAGGGCGCCGGCATCCCGGTGCTGGCGGCGATCCCCGCCGACGAGGACATCCGCAAGAAGAGCGCGAATTACGAGATCATCGGCACGCCGGGCAATCGTTGGGCCTCGGTCTTCGAGGACCTCGCCCAGAACGTCGCCGACGCGCCGCCGGTACGCCCCAAGCCGATGACCCAGGACGGCCTGCTCGGCCTGTTCTCCGGCGACGTCGTCGGCCGCCACGTGGTGCTGGTGCCGGCCACGATGGAAGACATGTGCGGCCGCGCCGACGTGACCAAGCCCACCCTCGAAGTCGTCTACGACGAGGCCTGAGGGACATGGATTACGACGCACCCCATCCCGCCGACCCGGCCGACAGCGTCGCCCTCTCTGAAGCCGGCGAGCCGGTGTCGACGAGCGGCGACGGCTGCCACGGCGGCAAGGCGGAGATGCGTCGCGCCGCCGAGAAGGCCGGCAACAGCGCAATGCTCCAGCGCTACGCCGCCGACTACCCGCAGGGCCCGCACGACCAGCCCCAGAGCATGTGCCCGGCGTTCGGCTCGCTGCGCGTCGGCCTGCGCATGAAGCGCACGGCGACGGTGCTGTCTGGCTCGGCCTGCTGCGTCTACGGGCTCACCTTCACCGCGCACTTCTACGGCGCCCGCCGCTCGGTCGGCTACGTGCCGTTCAACTCCGAGACGCTGGTCACCGGCAAGCTCTTCGAGGACATTCGCGACGCGGTCTACGCGCTGGCCAAGCCCGAGGATTACGACGCCATCGTCGTCACCAACCTCTGCGTGCCCAGCGCCTCGGGCGTGCCGCTGCGGCTGCTGCCCAAAGAAATCGACGGCGTCCGCATCATCGGCATCGATGTGCCGGGCTTCGGAATCCCGACCCACGCAGAGGCCAAGGACGTGCTCGCCGGCGCGATGCTGAACTACGCCCGCGAGGAGGTCATGGCCGGCCCGGTGGCGGCGCCCGAGAAGGGCCGCTCCGAGAAGCCCACCGTGGCGCTGCTCGGCGAGATGTTCCCGGCCGACCCGATCGGCATCGGCGCGCTGCTCGAGCCTCTTGGCTTGGCTGCCGGCCCTGTCGTGCCGACGCGCGAATGGCGCGAACTCTACGCCGCGCTCGACTGCTCCGTGGCGGCGGCCATCCATCCTTTCTACAAGGCCTCGATCCGCGAGTTCGAGGCGGCCGGCCGGCCTATCGTCGGCTCCGCCCCGGTCGGGGTCGACGGCACCGCCGCCTGGCTCGACGGCATCGGCCGCGCCACCGGCGTCGCGCAGGACAGGATTGACGCCGCCAAGAACCGCTTCCTCCCCGGCATCAAGGGCGCGCTCGCCGCCAAGCCGATCAAGGGCCGCATCACGGTCTCGGGCTACGAGGGCTCCGAGCTGCTGGTGGCGCGCCTGCTCGTCGAGAGCGGCGCCGACGTGCGCTACGTCGGCACGGCCTGTCCGCGCACGCCCTGGTCGGAGGCCGACCGCGAGTGGCTCGACGCCCGCGGCATCCCCGTGACCTACCGCGCCTCGCTCGAGCAGGACCTGCAAGCGATGGAGTGCTTCGAGCCCGACCTCGCCATCGGCACGACGCCGCTGGTGCAGAAGGCCAAGGCCCGCGGCATCCCGGCTTTGTACTTCACCAACCTTATTTCAGCGCGACCGCTGTTCGGCATGATGGGCGCGGGATCTCTCGCCGAGGTCATCAACACCGCCATCGCCTCCAAGCCGCGCTTCGATGCGATGCGCGATTTCTTCGAGGGGGTCGGCACCGGCCACGCCGCCGGCGTGTGGCAGGACCAGCCGGTGGATCGCCCGGACTTCCGCGCCAGGTACAGGAAGGCGCTCGACATCAAGGCCAAGCAGCGCGCGGCCGAGACCCAGGACCTGGGAGGGCAGGCCTGATGCTCGTCCTCGATCACGACAGGGCCGGCGGCTACTGGGGCGCGGTCTACGCCTTCGCCGCCATCAAGGGATTGCAGGTCGTCATCGACGGTCCCGTCGGCTGCGAGAACCTGCCGGTGACGGCGGTGCTGCACTACACCGACGGTTTGCCGTCCCACGAGCTGCCGATCGTCGTCACCGGCCTCTCCGAGGAGGAGCTCGGCAAGACCGGCACGGAAGGCGCGATGCGCCGCGCCCACAAGGTTCTCAGTTCGGATGAGCCGGCCGTGGTGGTGACGGGATCGATCGCCGAGATGATCGGCGGCGGCGTCACGCCCGAAGGCACCAACATCAAGCGCTTTCTGCCGCGCACCATCGACGAGGACCAGTGGCAGGCGGCCGACCGCGCCATCAACTGGTTATGGACCGAGTTCGGGCCGAAGAAGATGCCGGCGCAGAAGCCCCGCAAGGAGGGCGCGCGGCCGAAGGTCAACATCATCGGCGCGATCTACGGCACCTTCAACATGGCCTCCGACCTCGCCGAGATCCGCCGCCTGGTGGAAGGCATCGGCGCCGAGGTGGCGATGACCTTCCCGCTCGGCAGCCACGTCGCCGACGTCGGCAAGCTGGCCGAGGCGGACGTCAACATCTGCCTCTACCGCGAATTCGGCCGCCTGCTGTGCGAGCAGCTGGGACGGCCCTACCTGCAGGCGCCGATCGGCCTGCATTCCACGACCAAGTTCCTGCGCACGCTGGGCGAGCTGACGGGTCTCGACCCCGAGCCCTTCATCGAGCGCGAGAAGCACACCACGATCAAGCCGTTGTGGGACCTTTGGCGCTCAGTGACGCAGGACTTCTTCGGAACCGCCAGCTTCGCGATCGTGGCGACCGAAACTTATTCTCGCGGCATGCGGCACTTCCTCGAGGACGAGATGGGGCTGCCTTGCTCGTTCGCGGTGGCGCGAAAACCCGGCATCAAGCCGGCCAACGACGAGGTGCGCGCGCTCTGCCACAAGAAGCCGCCGCTGGTGATGTTCGGCTCGTTCAATGAGCGGATGTACCTCGCCGAAACTGGCTCGCGCGCGACCTACATTCCGCTGAGCTTCCCCGGCGCGATTATCCGCCGCCACACCGGCACGCCGGTCATGGGTTACTCCGGCGCGACCTGGATCGTGCAGGAAGTCTGCAACGCGCTGTTCGACGCGCTCTTCCACATGATCCCGCTGGCCTCGGCCATGGACAAGGTGGAGGCGACGCCTGCGAGGCTCGGCACGCGCGCGGCGACCCTGGCGTGGGACGACGACGCCCGCGCCGCGCTCGAGACGCTCGTCGAGGCGCAACCGGTGCTGGTGCGCATCTCGGCCGCCAAGCGCTTCCGCGACGCCGCCGAGCGTGCCGCCGAGCGCGACGGCGGAACAAGTGTCACATCCGACCATGTCGAGGCCTCGGCCTCGCTCTTCGCCGCGGGGCAACCCGCATGAACGCTATCCGCCAGAAGACAACCGGGCTTCAAGGGAGGATTTCATGACCTTTATGACCGCCAACGAGCGCGCCGCCCGCGATTGGGATAGCCTGCAGTTCCGCGTGATCTTCGCGACCTGCCTCCCGGGCTGCTTCTTCACCGCCGCCGCGCGACGTTTGAGCCCCACCTTCTGGCAGGACGCGTCGTCGCGCCGGCCGATCTTCGCCGAGGCCCGCGAGGCCGCCGGCACCATCGCGCGCTTCGCCCTCGCGGGCTGAAGCCGCGCCAGAGTTATACGTCCGGATTTCCGGACGCATAAAACGTCGGGGCATGGTGTCCCGACAATCCCGCCGCAGGGACGGTCGCGGTAACTGCCCCTAGGGGCCTTAGTAGGGAGGGTAACATGGCTGAAGTCCCGGGACGCGACGTCTCCATTTCAGGCATGACGGAACCGGAAGCACGTGAATTCCACTCCATCTTCGTCACCAGCTTCATCGCCTTTACTGTGATCGCGATCATCGCTCACATTCTGGTGTGGCTGTGGCGTCCTTGGATTCCGGGTCCGAACGGCTACAAGACCTCGATGGACTTGCTCCATCACGCGCTCACCATGCTCGGTTAAGGGGAGATCATACCATGTGGCGTGTTTGGCTGCTTTTCGATCCCCGCAGGACGCTGGTCGCCCTCTTCACCTTCCTCTTCGCTCTGGCTCTGCTGATCCACTTCATCCTGCTCTCGACCGATCGCTTCAACTGGCTTGAAGGGTCGCACGCGAAGCAGGCTGCGGCGGCCAGCCAGATGTCGCCGGTTCCCGCGCCGGCGCGCTAGCGCCGTCGCATCCAACCGGTACGACGCATAACAACGAAGACGGCTGGGGCTCCCGGCCGTCGTCACTGGGAAGACACCACTGAAGCAATAATAAATATAGCACGTCGCCGAGGCCGAAAACGACCCGCGCTACGTGCGGGGAGGCATAGCTATGTCAATGCTCACGTTCGAGCGTAAATATCGCGTGCCGGGAGGCACGCTGGTCGGGGGCGACCTGTTCGATTTTTGGGTTGGGCCCTTCTACGTCGGCTTCTTCGGCGTGACCACCATCTTCTTTTCCTTCATCGGCACGGCGCTGATCATCTACGGCGCGGCGCTCGGGCCGACCTGGAACATCTGGCAGATCAATATCGCTCCGCCCGATGTCTCCTATGGCCTTGCCTTGGCGCCGTTGAAGGAAGGCGGGCTCTGGCAGCTGATCACGATCTGCGCCATCGGGGCCTTCGGCTCCTGGGCGCTGCGCGAGGTCGAGATCTGTCGCAAGCTCGGCATCGGTCTCCACGTGCCCTTCGCCTTCTCCGTCGCCATCCTGGCTTACGTCTGCCTCGAGGTCGTCAGGCCGATGCTGCTCGGCGCCTGGGGCTTCGGTTTCCCCTACGGGATCCTCTCGCATCTCGATTGGGTATCAAACACCGGATACCAATACCTTCACTTCCATTACAATCCCGCACACATGTTGGCCGTCACGTTCTTTTTCGCCACGACGCTCGCATTGTCGCTTCACGGATCGTTGGTGTTATCCTCGACCAATCCGCAGAAGGGCCAGCGGGTCAAGACGCCGGAGCACGAGAACACCGTGTTCCGCGACTATGTCGGCTGGTCGATCGGCACGCTCGGCATCCATCGCCTCGGCCTCTTCCTGGCGCTGTCGGCCGGTTTCTGGAGCGCCGTCTGCATCGTGATCTCGGGGCCGTTCTGGTCGCGTGGATGGCCGGAATGGTGGTCTTGGTGGCTCAACATGCCGATCTGGCGCTGAGGGGGGCGTAGCATGGCCGAATACCAGAACATCTTCACGCAGGTCCAGATCCGCGGACCGCTCTATCTCGGCGTCGCGCTTCCGGGCCACGGCAACAAGGAACGCATCGGCGCGCCGTTCTTCAACTATTGGGCTGGGATGATCGGCGATGCCCAGGTCGGGCCCGTTTACCTCGGCTTCCTTGGCGTCGCGTCGCTTCTCTGCGGCGTGCTGGCCTTCGAGATCATCGGCCTCAACATGTGGGCGTCGGTGAACTGGGATCCCGTGCAGTTCTTGCGCCAACTGCCGTGGCTCGCGCTAGAGCCGCCGCCGCCCGCGATGGGCCTGTGCATCATCTGTCCGCTCGATCAGGGCGGCTGGTGGCAGATCGCCGGCTTCTTTCTGACCGCTTCGGTGCTGCTGTGGTGGGGGCGCATCTATCGTCGCGCCAAGATCCTCGGCATGGGCACGCATGCGGCCTGGGCGTTCATGTCGGCGATCTGGCTCTACCTGGTCCTCGGCTTCATCCGTCCGCTGCTGATGGGCAGCTGGGGCGAGGCGGTGCCCTTCGGTATCTTCCCGCACCTCGACTGGACCGCGGCCTTTTCGCTGCGTTACGGCAACCTTTTCTACAACCCCTTCCACATGCTCTCGATCGCGTTCCTCTACGGTTCGGTGCTGCTCTTCGCCATGCACGGCGCCACCATCCTGGCGGTGAGCCGGCTGGGCGGCGAGCGCGAGATCGAGCAGATCGTCGACCGCGGCACCGCCTCGGAGCGCGCCGCCCTGTTCTGGCGCTGGACCATGGGCTTCAACGCCACCATGGAGTCGGTGCACCGCTGGGCTTGGTGGTTCGCCGTGCTGACCCCGCTTGTGGGCGGCATCGGCATCCTCCTCTCCGGCACGGCCGTCGACAACTGGTACCTCTGGGCCGTCAAGCATGGCGTCGCTCCGCAATACCCGCACGCCGGTCCGCCGGTTGTGGATCCCGCCACGCTCACGGGGGCGCCGCAATGAAGAGGATCGGCATCGGCATCTGGATCGGTGGCGCCTTCGCCGTCGCGGCCTTCGGCTTCCTCGTGTTCGGCACCTTCCAGTCGCCGCGCACGGAGACCGTGCAGCACGGCTATCGCGGCACCGGCATGGACCTGATCTACCATCGCGCCGAGCTCGCGATGGAGCAGCAGAAGAATGCGCTGCCCGACGTGATCGACCCGGTCGAGAAGACCGGGACGAAATCCAAGAATATCTATAAGAACGTCCAGGTTCTAGGCGACGTCGATGCCGCCGAGTTCCTGCGCGTGATGACCAGCTTCGCAACTTGGGTCGCGCCTAACAACGGTGGTTGTTCCTATTGCCACGGCAACGAGGGCAACTTTGCCTCCGACGCGCTCTACACCAAGCGCGTGGCGCGGCGCATGCTGCAGATGACCCGGCACGTCAATGCCGACTGGAAGTCGCATGTCGCCAACGTCGGGGTGACCTGTTGGACCTGTCACCGCGGCCAGCCCGTGCCGTCCTATATCTGGTTCAACAATCCGGGCACGCCCGCGGAAATGGCGGTGCCGGCGACGCTTGCCGGGAACTCCTCGCTGCCGACCGATCCGCTGACCCCTTACCTGCAGGAGGCCAAGGAGATCCGCGTCAATGCCACGGTGCCGCTGGCCGGGACCGATCATCAGTCGATCAAGCAGACCGAGGGCACCTACTCGCTGATGATGCACATGAGCACCGCGCTGGGCGTGAACTGCACCTATTGTCACAACACGCGGGCGTTCTCGAACTGGAGCCAGTCGACGCCGCAACGCGTCAACGCCTGGTACGGCATCCGCATGGTGCGGGACATGAACGTCCACTACTTGGAGAGCCTCAACGGCGTCTTTCCCGCCAACCGCCTCGGCCCCAACGGCGACGTGCCCAAGGTGGACTGCACGACCTGTCACCAGGGTGCCTTCAAGCCCCTGCTCGGGGCCTCGATGATCGGGACCTATCCCGAGCTCACCGAGGCGACGGATGTGGCCAGCCTCGATAAGCAGAGCGAGTCGGGATCGCCATCCACTCAGTCGTCGACCGCCTCCTCCGCGCCGCCTCCGCCGGCGGCTGCGGTGACGCCGACCACGTCGGCCGACAGCTCCGGTGACGCGCCCGAACCGCCGAAGGGGGCCGACCCGCAGTACTGACTGTCCACGGTAGGGGAGCGCTCGGCCACGCCGAAGCCCCCCCCCCCCCCCGCCGATGCCGGTAGAGGCAGCGGCTGGACGCGCCCGGCCCGGCGTCCTAAGCCGGAGCGATGTCACACACCCTTGCCGCGCCGCCATCCGCCGACGACGACTCCGGCTTCGCCGCCGTGATCCGCGAGCGCACCAAGCTCGTGCATCGTGCCGCTGAACGCGCCGGCTTCATCGCCGAACTGCTGCACGGCCGCGCCACCAAGGCGGGATACGCACTCTTTCTGCGCAACCTCCTTCCGGCTTATGCCGCGCTCGAGCCGGCTCTCTCGGCGCAAGCTGCCGATCCGCTGGTGGCCGCCTTCGCCGATCCACGCTTCCACCGCCTCGAAGCGCTCTCGGCCGACCTGCGTGCGATCGCGGGCGCGGACTGGGTGGCTCTGCCGCTTCTTCCAGAGGCTACGGCCTACGCGGAGGCGATTACCGTCTCGGCGTCGAACCCGGGCCGGCTCGCCGGCCATGCCTACGCCCGTTATCTCGGTGACCTCAGTGGCGGCCAGATCCTCAAGCCGCTGCTCGCTCGCATGCTGGGGCTCGGGCAGGACGCGCTCGCCTTCTACAATTTTCCCGCCTACGCCGACCTTGCTGCGCCCAAGCTCGCCTTGCGCGCCGCGCTCGATACCGTCGCTTCCACGAGCCGGGCCGCACAGACGATCTGCGACGAAGCCGTGGCGGCGTTCCGGCACAACATCGCCGTCTCCGAGGCGGTGCAGGCTTTTATCGCTCGGCCATGATGGCGACCGACCGCCGAAATGCCTTCGGCCAGCCGATTGGCGAGGCTTTGCCGGATTGGACGCCGAGGCCCTTGCCGCCGCGCGCATCGCTTGAGGGGCGCTTCTGCAGGGTCGAGCCGCTGGATGCCGAGAGGCACGGCGGCGCGTTGTACTCAGCCTACGCTCAGGCAACCGACGCACGCGATTGGACCTATTTGCCCAACGATCGTGAACTCAACCTCGACGCTTTCAAGGAGATGATCGCGATACGATCCGCGTCCGCCGATCCCCTCCACATGGCGGTGGTGCGCGATATGGAGGCCGCGGGGTCGGTTGCGCTGATGCGGATCGATCCAGGCAACGGCGTCATCGAAATCGGTCACGTTCACTTTGCGCCCTCAATACAGCGTACGCCGGCTGCCACTGAGGCATTGTTTCTGCTGATGCGCCGCGCGTTCGATGAACTCGGCTACCGCCGGCTCGAATGGAAATGCGATAGCCTCAACGCGCCCTCAAGACGGGCCGCCACGCGCCTTGGCTTCACCTTTGAGGGCGTTTTTCGCAACGCGATGGTCACTAAGAACCGCAGTCGCGACACGGCTTGGTACGCGATTGTTGCAGAGGACTGGCCCAAGATACGGGCGGCGCTTCAGCTCTGGTTAACACCAGGCAATTTTGCGCGGAACGGGCGGCAGATCGTCGACCTTGTAGCCCTCAGAGCCGCCGTCGCTTGACGCCGGCGTCGAACGCGCTGCGGCACATGTCACTCAATGACGAGCGATTCTGTTTCATGCAGCTCAGTAGCTTTGTCTCGTCGGGGTAGGTTCCGAAGCAGTACCGCACGGCATCGGACGTGCAAGCAGCCTTTTCCGCGTCGGTGACGTGAAACTTGTCCATCGAAGCGAGCGCCGGTGAAATTGAGCCGACGACAACCATCAACACGACAAGCCTTCGCATCAATCTTTCCTCCATCACGACGCTAATTGCTAAAATCTGCGTTTGGTTGCGTCGCTCAGAAGACTTCCGAAACAAGGTGAACACAGGCGTTCCGCTTCACAAAAGCCCTCCGGGGACAATCCATGATACGTGCGCGATCATCGACGAGGCATTGTCGATGCGACCTGCCTTTTCGCTCACTTGCCGCATGCCGTACCTAGCGTATGATCAACGCCACCATGATCCCGATCTCCTCGTTCTCGCGACGTTCCATTCTCGCCGGCACGGCCGCCGCGCTGCTTGCGTCGCAGGCGCGAGCTGGGGACCGTCCGGTCGTGCGGGTCGGCACGTTGCCGTTCGGCGCCGTGCATTGGGAAATCGCGACGATCCTCGACAATGGCCTCGACAAGGCCGCAGGCCTGGTCGTTGAGAACGTGCCTCTCGCTTCCAACGAGGCGGCACGCATCGGCTTCCTTTCCGGTTCGGTCGATGCCATCGTGACGGACCTGCTCTTCGCCGCTCGACTGCGCTCCGAAGGCAAGCCCATCACCTTCCTACCCTATTCGACGAGCGAGGGGTCGCTGGTGGTTAAGACTGGATCGCCGATCCGGGCGATCGCCGACCTCAAGGGCAAGTCCATCGGTATAGCCGGTGGCGCGCTCGACAAAAGCTGGCTTCTTCTGCAAGCCTCCGCCAAGAAGCAGGGGCTTGATCTCACCAGAGATGCCAGGCCGGTGTTTGGTGCGCCGCCGCTTCTCTCGCTGAAGCTCGAAAGCGGCGAACTGGATGCCGGCCTCCTGTACTGGACCTACGCCGCCCGCCTGGCTGCCAAGGCCTATCGTACCGTCGTTCACGTCGAAGACCTCGCCGAGAGTCTGGGCGCCCAGGGCAAGATTGCCTTCGTCGGCTTCGTGTTCAAGGAAAATATGCCCGAGGCGACGCTGGCCGCCTTTGGCAAGGCCGAACGCCAGGCCGAGGCTCTGATGGGCGGCGACCCGGCGGTCTGGACCAAGCTTCGGCCGCTCATGAACGCGCCCGATGAAGGCACCTTTGTCGCCCTTAGAGACGCCTTTCGACGCGGCATTCCACACAAGCCGCGCGACACCGAAATCGCCGAGGCGAGCGCCTTCTACGCGACACTGGCCGCGATCGGTGGCCCGGCACTGGTCGGCAAAGCGACGACGCTGCCCGCCGGACTCTACGTGGACCAGAAGGTCTACGGCTAGCGCGTGCTGCGGATTTTTCGATTTGTCCTCTCTCTCGCCGGGCTCGTCCTGGTCTGGGCGCTGATCGTCGCGCTGTTTCATCCCGAGAAGCTGCCGCCCCCCGGGCAGGTGTTCGCTTTCATCGGTGACAATCTCGTTCACGGCGATATGCTTTTCAACATCGCGATGACGCTGTGGCGCTCCGTCGCCGCCTTCTTCATCGCCATGGTGTTCGGCTGCTGGCTCGGCCTGTGGCTGGGTCGTTCACGGCGCGAAGACAGCATGTTGATGCCGTGGGTCCTGTTTTACCAGAATACGCCGCTGATCGTGATGGCCGCGCTGCTGTTCATCTGGTTTGGATTGAACGAGACGGCGGCTGTCGCGGCTGCCGCCGTGAGCAAGTTCCCCAACAACACCATCATCCTGCGCGACGGCGCCCGCACCTTCGACCCCGCGCTCGACGAGATCGCGACCCTCTACCGCTTCTCGTTCCTGTCGCGCTTTCGTAACGTGGTCTGGCCGCAGGCCATGCCGTTCATCGTCGTCGCCGCGCGTTCCGGCATTGGCATCGTGTGGAAGATCGTGATCGTAGTTGAGCTGTTCGGCATGTCGAGCGGCGTCGGCTTCAAGATCTCCAGCTACTTCCAATTTGCTGACACGGTCGCCATCCTGGGCTACAGCGTCGCCTTCACCATCTTGATGCTCGCCATCGAGCTGTTCATCCTTCAACCGCTGGACGATTATGCTCGACGCTGGCGCCCCGCCGCTCCTTGAGGCGGCGATTGAGCGCAAGGCGCACACGTGCGGGCGCGACGCGCTCGAGGTTATAGCGGGGCTGCGCTTCGTTCTCCGTCGCGGTGAGGTCACCTGTCTGCTCGGCCCGTCGGGCTGCGGCAAGACCACTGCGTTGCGCATCGTCATGGGCCTGGATAGGGCCTACGAGGGACGCATTTCGCCGCCGATCGACACGCTACGGCTCGGCGTCGTCTTCCAAGACGCGCGTCTTCTGCCCTGGCGGAGCGTTGCGCAGAACGTGCACCTCGCCGCACCGGGACTCTCGCGCAACGATGTCGATGCTCTTCTTGCGGAGGTGGGCCTCCTCGATTGGCGCGACCATCGTCCGCTTCAACTTTCCGGCGGTATGTCGCGTCGCGTTGCGCTGGCTAGGGCGCTCGCCGTCGACCCCGATCTCCTAATCCTCGATGAAGCCTTTGTCTCGCTCGACGAGCGTAACGCCGAAACCCTGCGAGGCGTCGTGTTCGGGGCCGTGGCGCGACGCCGGGCCACCGTGCTGATGGTAACCCACGACGTGCGCGAGGCGTTGATGGTCAGCGACACCATTCTGCTTCTCGGGCCCCGCCCGACCAAAGTGATCGCCGATCTGCCAGTTTCGACGGCGCGAGGACTACGCGATGCCGCGTGGCTTGAGACAGAGCGTGAGCAGCTTCTTCGAGCCCATCGGAACGTCTTGAACCTTGGCTAACGGGTGAAGATCGGCATGGCCGCGAAGTTTAGCCGCAGGCGATTTCTTGCGGATGGAAAGACTTGATAGTGCTGCGTCGCAGCATATTCCTGTTTAGGCGGAAACTTCGCCGCGACCGCCTGTACTCTGCCAAAAGACGGATGCGAACGGCTTGAGGGCTTTCTAAGAAACGCTTGCGTCCTCTTCGGAGATTGGTACTGTCCGCTCGTCTTCGGAAGCGGAGTCACCAAGCGGGTTCTTGACTGTCGCATTAAACAAAAGATGCGATGCGCTGTCGGAGCTCTCGATCTCGACAATCTTGTGAAGGCACGGCCGTGTTCGGCTTAAGCTTTTCACATTCGGAGGAAGCTTTATGAAGTATATCGGTCTGGCTGCGGCCACCGCCTGCCTGCTTTCCTATTCCCTGCCCGTGATGGCGCAGGATGCTGCTAAGACGGATGCCCCCAAAGAAGTCACCGGGCCGACCGCCGCCAAGCTGATGCAGAACCCCAATGACTGGGTTCTCCAGACCGGCGACTACGCCAACACGCGTTACTCGAAGCTCGACCAGATCAATGCCGAGAACGTCAAGAACCTTCAGGTCGCTTGGACCTTCTCGACCGGCGTGCTGCGCGGTCACGAAGGCTCGCCGCTCGTGATTGGCGACATGATGTACGTCCACACGCCCTTCCCGAACATCGTCTACGCCCTCGACCTCAATAACGATGGCAAGATCGTCTGGAAGTACACGCCCAAGCAGGATCCGAGCGTCATCCCCGTGATGTGCTGCGACACCGTCAACCGTGGCCTCGCCTACGATAACGGCAAGTTGTTCCTGCATCAGGCCGACACCAACGTCGTCGCTCTCGACGCCAAGACCGGCAAGGAGCTTTGGAAGGTCGCGAACGGCGATCCCAAGAAGGGCGCCACCAACACCGCCACGGTTCTGCCCGTGAACGGGAAGGTCATCGTCGGCATCTCCGGCGGCGAGTTCGGCGTGCAGTGCCACGTCACCGCCTACGACGAGAACACCGGCAAGCGCGTGTGGCGCGCCTACTCTGAAGGCCCGGACGATCAGCTTCTCGTCGATCCGGAGAAGACCACGCAACTCGGCAAGCCGATCGGCAAGAATTCGTCGCTGAAGACCTGGGAAGGCGATCAGTGGAAGACGGGCGGCGGCTGCACCTGGGGCTGGTACTCCTACGATCCGAAGCTGAACCTCTTCTACTACGGCTCGGGCAACCCCTCGACCTGGAACCCGAAGCAGCGTCCGGGTGACAACAAGTGGTCGATGACCATGTGGGCTCGTAACCCGGACACCGGCATGGCCAAGTGGGTCTACCAGATGACCCCGCACGACGAGTGGGACTACGATGGCATCAATGAGATGCCGCTGGTCGACCAGAAGGTCGATGGCAAGGAGCGCAAGCTCATCGTCCACTTCGATCGTAACGGCTACGGCTACACGCTCGACCGGACCGATGGCGAGCTCCTCGTCGCTCAGCACTTCGATCCGGCCGTGAACTGGTCGGACAAGGTCGACATGGATAAGTCGTCGCCCGACTACGGCCGTCCGCACGTCATCGCCAAGTACTCGACCGAGCACAACGGCGAAGACAACAACTCAAAGGGTATCTGCCCGGCCGCCCTCGGCACCAAGGACGAGCAGCCTGCAGCCTTTTCGCCGAAGACCGGCTTGTTCTACGTGCCGACCAACCATGTCTGCATGGATTACGAGCCCTTCAAGGTGTCCTACGAGCCCGGTCAGCCCTACGTCGGCGCCACCCTCTCGATGTATCCCGCGCCGAACAGCCATGGCGGCATGGGCAACTTCATCGCTTGGGACGCCACCAAGGGTAAGATCGTGTGGTCGGATCCCGAGCAGTTCTCGGTGTGGTCGGGTGCTCTCGCCACCGCCGGCGACGTGGTCTTCTACGGTACTCTCGAGGGCTACCTGAAGGCGATCGACGCCAAGACTGGCAAGCTGCTTTACAAGTTCAAGACGCCGTCGGGCATCATCGGCAACGTCATGACCTATGAGCACAAGGGCAAGCAGTACGTCGCCGTCTACTCGGGCGTCGGCGGCTGGGCTGGCATCGGCCTCGCGGCCGGCCTGAACGATCCGAACGCCGGTCTGGGTGCTGTCGGTGGCTACGCTGCCCTCAACAACTACACCGCTCTTGGCGGTACGCTCACCGTATTTGCGATCCCCAGCAATCAGTAAGCTTCAGCTTACCTGGAAAGGGAAGGGCCGGCCTTCTGGGCCGGCCCTTTTTCGTCTGTCGACTGCAAGGCAGTGATCAGTCTTTTGTTGCAATGCAGCATTCGGTTTGAACTGTACAAAAAGTCACCTGCGACCACTGTTCCAATTGATTTCGACACGTTGGCCTGCATAAAGAAGTGCGCGGCGCCGGACTGTTTCGCCGGCCAATGTCGTCAAGTCCCGGCAAACGCCGGCAGATGGGAGGAACGGTGCTGATGCGTGCTGGTAAATTCATGGTTGCGCTCGGTCTTGGAGCATTCTTGGCCGCCAGTGCGGCTCAGGCCGCGACAGGCCCTTATACCGAGGCGCAGGCTGATGATGGTCACGTCAAATTCAACAATCATTGCGCCGAGTGCCACGGACCCAAGCTCGACGGCGCGCTTGGGCCAAACCTTCACGACGCGAATTTCCAGGCCATTTTCGCCGACAAGCCGGTTTCGGATCTGCGCGACTTCGTTTACGAGAACATGCCGCAGAATGCGCCGAAGTCGCTTCCCGATAAGGATCTCTATCCGATCCTCGCCTGGATCATGAAGAAGAACAACGTGCCCGCTGGCGACAAGCCGCTGACAAAGGACGATGTGGCCAGCGTCCAGTTTCCGAAGACGGTGAAGTAAGAGCGTCACTCCTCTACGAGAGACCGGACTGTTCGTTCCCGTCGACTCGCAAACAAGACGTCCGGCCAAACGCCGGACGTCTTTGTTTAGGTGAGTCGCTAGTCTTTCGGATGTAGCCGGTCCGATGGCGCGGGCTGTCGGGACATAGATGACGCGGACGGAAACAGAATGACGAGATCGATGGTGCGCACTCCGTCCGAACGAAGCGGGAAACGCGTTGGCGTTTGGTCGGCGGCGGCTGCCCTCCTCATTCTTAGCTCGATCTTGGCTCCGGCCTCTGCGCAGGTCGTTCCTGACCTCGTCTCGCGCACCGCGCTTCGCGTCTGTGCCGATCCGGCCAACATGCCGTTCAGCGACCGATCCAAGCAGGGTTTCGAGAACAAGATCGCCGACATCGTGGCCAATCAACTCAAGGAGCCGGTCCGCTACCTGTGGGCGCCGTCGGGTCCAGGTTTCACCCGCAACACGTTGAACTCCGATCTTTGCGACATCGTAATCGGCTTCGCGGTCGGTTCGGACGTCATGCAGTCGACCAACCCGTACTATCGCTCGACCTACGTGATCGTGGCGCGCAAGGACAGCGCACTCGCCGGGGTGCAGGGTCTTGACGATCCCAGGCTGGAGGGGCGTGCGCTCGGCGTCTTTGCCGCCACTCAACCCGTCGATTTGATGCTGAAGAAGGGTTTGATGGACAAGGCCGTCGTCTATCCCTTGCTGGTCGATCACCGCTTCGACTCGCCGCTGACCACGATGTTCGACGACTTGAAATCGGGGAAGATCGAAGCTGCGATCGTTTGGGGGCCGCTCGCGGGGCTGGACGTGAAGAAGTCGGACGGAGAACTGATCCTATCACCTCTGTCGAAGGATGCTGACAGACCCGGCTTCAGTTTTCGCATTTCGTTCGGCATCCGCCACGAGGAACCGGACTGGAAGCACAAGCTCGAGGCGGTGGAGCGCGACCGCGCCGCTGATATCGACAAGGTGCTGGTCGACTACAACGTCCCGTTGATCGATGATGCCGGTCGGCTGATCCCGGCAGAAAGAGCTGTCACCGGCGCCGCGACGGCGAGTGCGACGGGTGTGGGCGCCGGCGGCGGCAAGCCGGGGCGCACACCGCGCGCGACGAGCGCCGACCACAGGATGCCGGGTCCCGCAGCCACGCCGCAGGATTACAAAATGCCCGGACCGACTCCGAGCAACTTCCCCGTCGGACACCCTTAGGCGAGTCCACAGAAGGCCGAGGTAGAGGGTCTCGGCGACGCCAACGAACGTCCGGGCGACGAGTACGGCAATCATCGGCGCCGCAAGATCTCTCGCTGATCTGGCGTGAGCGCATGGTCTGGAGCATGTGCGATGCCGTCGATCATCGAGAGCGTGGGCCTGAACTCAATGGCCATGACGTCGCGAAGGGCCTGAGCTTGCGCCGTAGCTGTTTCCGGCGCGGTCCGTGTAGACGATGGCCATGTGGTAGGCCATGCCGAAGCCGACCAGCCTCGTCACCTTCGCGGCCTCGAGCGGTGAATAGAAGTCGGGGATCGTCTCGGTTGTAAGGTGATCCTGGCGGCGAAGATGGCGCGATCGGCTTCTCTCGGGTCATGATCGAGATGGCAGCCTTATCCCTCCGGTATCACTTCAATGTCGTCGAGCTTCTTTGCTTTGTAGATCGCGAAGGAGACCAACCAGGCCGCCGCGAATAAACCGATGATTGCAAAGCCCAAATTGTTGAAGTTACTGTTGACCGCGCCGACCCCGCCCCAGAAGCCATCTTTCAATCCGAACTGGTCACCGACCAAGCCAAGCGCCTCGATGCCGCCGATGAGCACGGCGACGACGATCGAAATACCCGTGATCGTGAGATTGTAGAACAGCTTGCGCATCGGCTTCACGAACGCCCAGTCGTAAGCGCCGAGCATCATGACGCCGTCCGTCGTGTCGACGAGGGACATGCCCGCTGCAAACAGCACCGGAAACACCATGATGGCGACGAACGGCACGCCCTTGGCCGCTTGCGCCGCCGACACGCCGAACACCGCAACCTCCGTCGCCGTATCGAAGCCCAGGCCGAACAGGAAGCCCAGCGGGTACATATGCCAACTCTTCGCCACGAGTCGAAACACGGGGCGAAAAAGGCGAGCGAGAAAGCCCCGGCTGTTCAAGAGGAGGTCGAGATCCTCTTCGACATAGGCGTCTCCCGCACGGACTTGGCGATAGGTCCGATAGATCGAGACAAAGATGGCGATGTTCATCGCGGCGATTGCCAGGAGGAAGACCGCGGAGACGGCGGTTCCGATGATGCCGCCGTAGCTCTTCAGCATATCGAAGCTGCCGAGCAGCGTCGCCGCGCCAGCGACTGCGGCAGCAGAGATGATGACAACGGTGGAATGCCCCATGGCGAAGAAGAAGCCAACCGAGACTGGGCGTTGACGCATTTGCATCAACTTGCGGGTTACGTTGTCGATAGCCGCGATATGGTCGGCATCTATGGCATGGCGCAAACCTAGACCGTAGACGACGAGGGCGACGCCAAGCAGTCCAGTATGCCCTTGAAAGGCGATGAACGCCCATATCCAAGCGCCGACGTTCAGAACGGCGAGTATGCCGTAGATGGTGACGAGCCGAGCCCGAAGGTTCGGCGGAGCTTCGTGGAAGAGATCCAGGATACGCTTCAACATGGAGTGTCTGCCTGCTGCCTTCGTCATGACGGGGGGCTCGCCCAAGGCAGGGTTTGCACGCGAGGGCATGGCGCGGAAGGGCGACCCTTGTGTCTCGACAGGTTATTCATCTCGATGTCGCCAAGACGCGGCTCGGGCACTAGCACCTTGTCCGATGTAGGTCGAAAGCGGCGTCGCTGATGGGTCCGGCAAGCACAAAGGGCGCCACGATGACGTCAATCCGCAATCCTGCCACAGGAGTCGTAGTCTTCCGAAGGCCATGCGGAACACCGACGCGAAGCCGTTGGCCCTTCGGGACGCGCCCGTCTTGCAGGCCATGGCGGTGGAGGTCCAGAGCCCGCCCCGGCGGAGGCTGTGGTCTCGTCCATGCCACGAGGCGGCTCGGATCGAGGTCGCGCTGATCGTTGAGCCAGGCTTGGCGCTGCTTCAGGACCCTGCGCAAGCCGGTGGCGCATGGCCCAGATCGGCTTTCGCGCGAACCCCATCACGGCGCAGACTGGAATTAGAATGATCCAAAACTAGAATCGTTGACAGACGGGCCTGGGGAGGACGTGGTCGGCTCGCTCTCACAAGACAGGATCCGCTCCGTGTCGCCAACAGCGTGTCTATTCCGTTTTCGCCCGCTTCGTATCGTCTCCGGCCTGACCCTTGGCATCGCGGCGCTCCTCGGCGCGGCGCAAACCGAGGCCGCGGATCTGGTGCTCTACGGGGCGCAGCACGAGCAGATGGTCGACAGCGTCGTCGCCGCCTTCAAGAAGGAGACCGGCATCGACGTGAAGATACGCCTGGGTGAGGCGCCGGCGATCGCCAACCAGATCGCGATGGAAGGCGACGCCTCTCCGGCCGACGTCTTCTTCACCGAGAACTCTCCCGAACTCGTCCTGCTCGACGAGAAGGGTCTGCTTGCCAAGGTCGACGCCTCGACGCTGACGCAGGTGCCGGCGAAGGACAGCGCATCGGACGGAACGTGGGTCGGCGTGCTCTCGCGAGAGAACGTGCTGGCCTACAATCCGGAGATGATCAAGGAGAGCGAGATGCCGGCCTCGCTCCTCGAGTTGGCAGCCCCCAAATGGAAGAACAAGGTTGCGATCGCACCGGCGGACGCCGACTTCCTGCCGCTGGTCAGCGCGGTCGAGACGCTGAAGGGGCATGAGGCGGCGCTGGTTTGGCTCAAGGGCCTCAAGGCCAACGCCCAGGTCTTCGACGATGACGAAGGCGTGGTCGCGGCCATCAATCGTGGGGCTGCCGCCGTTGGTATCATCAACAGCTATTATTGGGCGCGTGCCCACGCTGAACTCGGCGACAAGGGCACTCACAGCACGATCTACCATTTCCGGAATGGCGATGTCGGCGCGCTGATCAACGTGTCGGGCGCGGCGATCCTGAAATCGTCAAAGCATCAGGCAGAGGCGCAGAGATTTCTGGCGTTCCTGGTCAGCAAGCCCGTTCAGGAAATGCTGGCCAGAGGCAATGTCGACTTCGAGTACCCGCTCGTCGCCGGCATCGCCGCGAACCCGGTGCTGATGCCGTTCTCGCAACTGCAGCCGCCTGCCATCACCGCCGCCAAGCTCGGCGACGACCAGAATGCTGCGAAACTGCTGCGTCAGGCGGGCCTGATCTGATGATGCTGGCCGGGGATGTCAGCGCCGATCCCGTTGGTCGCCGACCACCTGCGCTCCTGCTTGGTGCGGCGCTGGTCGCGCCCATCCTCGTCCTTCTGCCGATCGCCGAAACCCTGTATGGCGCGGCTCAAGTGGGTTTTGCCGAGGCGGCTGCGGCCTTGCTCCGACCGCTCGTCGGATCGCTGCTCTTCAACACGATGCTTCTCGTCGTGGCGACGACGCTCTCCTGCGCGATCGTCGGAACGGCGACGGCCTGGTGCACCGAGCGCATGCGTCTGCCGGGGCGGCGGATCTGGGCGAGCCTCGCGGCCGTGCCGCTCGCCATCCCCGCCTTCGTCACGAGCTTCGCCTGGGTGTCGATCAGTCCTCGACTGCAGGATTTCGCCGGCGCTCTGCTGGTCGTCACCTGCGCGTATTCCCCGCTGGTCTATCTCCCGGTCGCTGCCTCTTTGCGCGGGCTCGATCCGGCGCTGGAGGAGACCGGGCGCGCGCTCGGGCTCGGACCATGGCGGACGTTCGTACGAGTCGTGCTTCCTCAACTGCGACCGGCGCTGCTCGGCGGCATGCTGTTGGTGGCGCTGAACACCTTGACCGAGTTCGGCGCCTTCGCGCTGCTGCGTTTTCGTACCTTCACGACCGAAATCTACGCCGTCTATCGCACCAGCTTCGCCGGCAACGACGCGGCGATGTTGGCGAGCGTGCTGCTCGCGCTCTGTTTGCTCTGCCTCTGGGCGGAAGGTCGCCTGCGCGGTCAGCGCCGCTACGCTCGCGTCGCCCGTGGCGCCATTCGTATGGCGATACCGATCGATCTCGGCCTCGCCACCTGGCCGGTGGTGGGCGGCTTGGCGCTGCTGGCCAGCGTGACCGTCGGCGTGCCGATCGGGACCCTGGCCTATTGGATGTTCCAGCACGGCGCCGACGCGATCTCGCCGGCGCAGGCTTCGCCGGCTCGGGTCGCTGCGGCGACCTTTTCAACGATCGGCCTCGCCCTCGCCGGTGCCGGCGTGACCACGGCGCTGGCATTGCCGATCACCTTTCTCGCGACGCGCTACGGCGGGAGGCGCCTTGTCGCGCTGGCGGAGCGCTCGACTTTCCTCGCGCAAGGCGTGCCCGGGATCGTCGTGGCGCTCGCGCTGGTGGGTCTCGTCATTCGAAACCTTCAGCCGCTCTACCAGAGCGCGGGCCTGCTCGTGGCAGCCTATGCCATCCTGTTTCTGCCCCTCGCCATGGTCGCGATCCGCGCGACGCTGGTGCAAGTTTCCCGTGGTCTGGAGGAGGTCGGCCGCGGGCTGGGCCTCGGGCCCCTCGCGGTAGCCCGGCGCATCATCCTCCCGCAGGCCGCTCCCGGCATCGCCGCCGCCGCCGTTCTGGTGTTCGTTTCGGTGTCGACCGAGCTCACCGCGACGCTTCTGCTGTCGCCGACCGGTACCCGGACGTTGGCCACGCAGGTCTGGAGCAACACGTCCTCGCTCGCGTTCGCCGCAGCGGCGCCCTACGCCGCGACGATGACGGCGCTCTCGCTCGCCGCCGCGCTGCTGCTTGCCGGTCGTTTCGGCCGGGCCGGCGCACCGGCCGGCGTCTAAGGCGCGCCATGACAGACCTCGTCGCGGCGGGCTTGGCGAAGCGTTTCGGACATCACACCGTGCTGTCCGACATCGACCTCCACGTCGCCGCCGGCACGCTGACGACGCTGCTCGGCGCGTCAGGCAGCGGCAAGACCACCCTGCTGCGTCTGTTGTGCGGCTTCGAGCGGCCGGACGCCGGCACCATCGTCCTTGGCGACAACGTCGTCGCCGGTCCCGGCGTGCACATGCCGCCCGAGCGCCGCCGCATCGGCTACGTCGCGCAGGATGGCGCGCTCTTCCCACACCTCTCCGTTGCCGAGAACATCGTCTTCGGCCTGCCACGCCGCGAACGCGCCTCGCGAACCGTCGTCGATCGCCTGATCGGGCTGCTCGGCCTCAAGCCGAGCCATGCCGGACGGCGCCCGCACCAGCTCTCCGGCGGCGAGCAGCAGCGGGTCGCCCTCGCCCGCGCCTTGGCCGCGCAGCCCCGTATCGTGCTGCTCGACGAGCCGTTCTCGTCGCTCGACGCCGCGTTGCGCGTCGACACCCGGCGCGCAGTCTCAGACGCCCTCGCCGAAGTCGGGGCAACAGCGCTGCTGGTCACGCACGATCAGGCGGAAGCGCTGTCGCTCGGCGAGCGTGTGGCGGTTCTGCGCAACGGTCGCATGGTGCAGGTCGACGCGCCCGGTATCCTGTACCGGCGCCCTCACGACCTCGAACTCGCACGTTTCATCGGCGAGGCGGTCGTGCTCCCCGGCGTCGCGGTAGGCGATCACGTCAGCTGCGCCCTGGGAGTGCTGCGCCTCGCCGTCGACATGCCGAGGGGGCAGGTCGACGTCATGATCCGTCCGGAGCAGATCCGCGTTCTGGAAGGCGGCGAACCCGGCGGCGTCCGAGCTCGAATCTGCGGCGTGACCTTCTACGGCCACGACGCATCCGTCGCGATGATCCTGGACAACGATCCCGCCGCAAAGATCACGGCGCGCACGCCGGGTCACGTCCCGGTCCGGGCCGGCGATCAGGTCCGCCTGGCGGTCGCGGGCGAGGTCGTGAGCTACGTGCGCGATGCCGCATCGCGGTCAGGCGCGGCACGGGCGACGGCGCCGGCCGCTGACGCGAGCGTCTCACAATGCGTCGTGTCGGCAAGAGTGGCCGGCACCTTCCAACGGAGACGATGATGAACACCCGACCTCATGCGCTATCGAGAATGATCCCGCGGATCGTGGCGCTCGGCACCGTCGTGGCCCTCGGCAGCCAGGCGCACGCCGACGGCGAGGCCGGCAGCTTCCTGAACGGCATCCATCACCAGAAGACACTGGCCTCGACCATCCCGGGCAACGGCGACCAGAACCCTTACGCCATCGTCGTAGCGCCGGTCAGCGCCGGCAAGATCAAGCAGGGCGACGTGCTCGTCGACAATTTCAACAATAAAGCCAACCTTCAGGGGCTCGGCACCACCATCGTCGACTTCGACCCGGCGACCAAGAAGATGACCGAGGTCGCCACGCTCCCGAGGACGCTTCCGGGATGCCCCGGAGGTGTCGGGCTCACCACCGCGATGTCCATGCTCAGGACCGGCTGGATCATCGTCGGCAGCATGCCCAGCACGGACGGCACGACGGCGACGAAGGGTGCTGGATGCCTCGTCGTGCTCGACCCTGACGGCAAAGTCGCCGGTACCATCACCAGCCCGCACATCGATGGCCCGTGGGGTAACATGGCGGTCGTCGATGATGGGTCTAAGGTGACGCTGTTCGTCAGCAACACCGGCTTCGGCATCGGTGCGCCCGAGAACAATCCACCCGTCGTGAGGAAGGCCAACGTGGTGCGCCTTGAGCTGATGGTGGCGAAGGACAAGCCGCCGGTCCTCGCCAAGGACACGATCGTCGCCGAAGGGTTCGGCGAGCAGGCCGACAAGAGCGTCTTCGTCATCGGGCCGACGGGCCTTGCGCTCGGCAAGGATGGTACGCTGTTCGTATCCGACGCGATCGACAACGCGATCACCGCGATCCCCAACGCCACCACTCGTGCCGACAGCGCCGGAACGGGGCGCGCGGTCACCAAGGGCGACATGCTGCAGCGCCCGCTGGCGCTGGCGATGACGCCGGCGGGGCACCTTCTCGTGGTCAACGGGCTTAACGGGCAGGTTGTCGAGGTCGACGTGAGGACCGGCAAGCAGCTCGGCGCCTATTGGGCCGATACCGACAAGGCGCAGACGCCGCCCGGTTCGGGCGACCTTTTCGGCTTGGCGATGATGCCGTCCGGCAAGGGGTTCTACTACGTCGAGGACGACGTCAACACGCTCGTGCAAGCAGACTGAGGAGGTAAGCGACCTTGGGAGGTTGTCCTTTTTCCACTCGACGCGGCTTCCTGGGGGCTGCCGGCGGCGCGCTCGTCGCGACGGCCGCCGCCGCGGCGCCGTCCGGCAATCCCGCGACCAACACGAAGGTGGACCAGCACGGTCTCGAATCGCGCGAGCCGTTCTACGGGGCGCACCAGTCCGGGATCGAGACGCCGCAGCAGACGCATACGGTGTTCGCGGCCTTCGACGTCACGACGGAGAAGGTCGTCGACCTCATCGCGACGCTGAAGGCCTGGACGCAGGCCGCCGCGCGGATGACCGCCGGACTTCCCGCCGAGCTTCTGGCCGAGAACCCAGACAAGCCGCCTGCCGATAGCGGCGAGGCCTTCCGGCTGCCGCCGCGTCGCCTGACGCTGACCTTCGGCTTCGGCCCCGGACTGTTCGAGAAGAACGGCCGCGATCGCTTCGGGCTCAAGGGTCGGCGCCCGGCGGCGCTCGCCGACTTGCCGGTGTTCAACGGCGACCAGCTCGACGAGAAGCGCAGCGGTGGGGATCTTTGCATCCAGGCTTGCGCCGACGAGGAGATGGTCGCCTTCCACGCCATCCGGCAGCTGGCCCGGATCGCAGCGGCCGACGATGCGGCGTCAGGCTACGGTGGCAAGACGGCCGGCTCGACGTCGGCGTACGGCGCCCGGAAGGGCACTGCGGCACTCCGCTGGATGCAGAGCGGCTTCCTGCCGGATTCTCCGCGGGGCGAGACTCCGCGCAACCTTCTCGGTTTCAAGGACGGCACGCAGAACCCGGGCAGCCCTTTCCCCGCCGAAGTCGCGGACGGGAAGACCGTCGGCAACGGCAGCTTCGATGAAGTGGTCTGGGTCGATGACGAGGGGCCGGACTGGATGCGGGGAGGCAGCTACATGGTCGCCCGCCGCATTCGACTGGCGCTGGAGCATTGGGATCGCACCGATCTCGATTTTCAGGAAGAGGTGATCGGTCGGCGCAAGGTCAGCGGCGCGCCGTTGACCGGCGGCGACGAGTTCACGCCGCTGGCGCTCGATGCGACCGACAAAGACGGCAATTTCGTTATCGCGCAACAAGCGCACGTGCGGCTCGGTTCGGCCAGTGCCAACGACGGCGCTCGCATCATGCGCCGGGCCTATTCTTACAACGACGGCCTCAGCTTCGTGGCGGAGCGCTGGCCGCCGTGGCGGCAGGGTCTCGAATACGACGCCGGGCTGCTCTTCATCGCCTATCAGCGCGATCCAAGGACAGGCTTCAGCAAGATCTTCGAGCCGATGTCGAAGCTCGACCTCCTCAATCAATATGCCACGCACGTGGGAAGCGCCGTCTTCGCGTGCTGCGGCGGCATCCGCGAAGGCGAATACATCGGGCAGAGGCTTTTCCTGGATTCCTGATCAGCCGAGAGGGGCGGGGACGAAACATCTAGACTCGGGACGATATCCGTCATCGGCTCCCGAACCGTTTCGCCTTTGGCTCACAATAACGGAGATTCGCCTCCCTAACAGGCGTCGAATTAGCGGAAGCAGCGGATTTCGGCCTCGGCCTGCGCCCGACGAAGGTCGGCGACGATATCGTTCAGACCCTTGGCCGCGGTAAACTCGCGAGCCTGGGCGCCGATCCCCTGGCGCATCGAGAGGATGGTCTCCGCCTCCTCGTATTTATCGTAGGGTAGGATGGAGGCGATGACGTCGATCGAGCAGGAGCAATGGTCGAGCGCGGGACGGGTGTTGCTGTTCGCCGCCATGCAGCCGAGCACGTAGTCGGCGCGCGCGGATGTCGGGTAATCGCTCGCTTGCGCGTCTGCCGCCGCAGCGGAGCCTGCCGTCAAGGTTGCCAATGCGCCGATGGCAAGCGCACCGACCAAAGCGATAGTAAAGGCGGCTCTCACTTCTTGGCCTCCGATGCGTAACGCAGCGTTTCCGCAAAGAGCGGCTTGCCTGTCGCGGCAGCGTGGATGTCGATGACGGCAATGTATCCAGGTACATCGTTGGAGACATCGACCGTGTAGATCATCGCGTTCAGCCCCTTCATCCTCTCGGCTTCGGCGTCGTTGATGAAGGGAGCGACGGTGATGCGCGTAACGGCGACAGGCTTGCCGTCGATTCTGTCTTCGGCCTGCTCGATCTTGGGGTTGTCGCGCCACGCCTTGCGGATCGCGTTCTTAAGGTAGCGCGGATTGGCCTTGAAGAGTGCGGAGAGCTCCTGGACGTTGTTCTCGAGGATGACCAGAAGCAGCGGATTCTGTTGGTCGGACGGGAAAGGTCCGGCCGGCTTGCGATTGGCACCGCTGAAGAGCTGCATTTCGGTGGTGCGGCTTTTCGGATCGTCACCGTTCCCCAGCGTCAGCACGACATTGTCCTTGAAGGGAACGCCGAGCGAAGCATCCGAGGTGGTCTTGTCGAACGTGTAGGTCACCTTGCTGCCTGCTGGGACCTTGTCCCACATAGCCGTGCCGAAAAGCAGCGTCGCGACGTCGCTCTGACCGGGAATCGATCTCGCGGAGCCGGCAGGCTCGTTCGTCGGCGGGCCCGCCGCTGGCGGGTCCGCCAATGCAATCCCCAAGGTGCCGACGAGGAGCAAGGCGGCGATGACCGGCCCACGAACTGCACTGGTCTTCAAGCTTCGATTTCCTCGACTTCGCGCTGGGGCAGGCGTCCCGGGCCGCGATACATGTAGTCCGGGGCGACGTCCGTCGCAGCCTCGGCGGTCGCCAGCGCCTCGATCCTGGCGTGAAACGGAGATTTGCCGCAGGCCGGGTCGGTCGCGGCGGCGTCGCCCAGAAGTGCGAGCGCCTGGCAGCGGCAGCCGCCCCAGTCGATCTCCTTGCGCTCGCAGCTGCGGCAGGGTTCCGGCATCCAGTCGGTGCCGCGATAGGCGTTGAAGGCGGGCGACCGGCGCCAGATGTCGGCGAGCGCATGATCCTGCACGAACCAGAACTCGAGGCCGGGAATCGACTCGGCCGCGTGGCAGGGCAGCACCTTGCCGGCGGGCGAGACGTTCATCAGCTTGCGGCCCCAGCCGCCGGCACAGGCTTTCGGACGCAGAGCGTAGTAGTCCGGCACGACGAGGTCGATCACGAGCGAGCCCGAGAGTCGCTTGCGCGCGGCGTCGACGATGCGCAGCGAACGATCGACGTCGGGACGTGCCGGCATCAGCGAGGCGCGGTTCTTGTAGGCCCAGCCATAGTATTGCGTGTGCGCGATCTCGAGCCGACGGGCGCCAAGTTTCTGCGCCAGCTCGATGAAGCCCTCGACCTGATCGATGTTGCCGCGATGAATCACGGCGTTGACCGTCAGCGCCAGGCCAAGCCGGGCGATCTCCTCGGCGAAGCGCATCTTCGTCTCGTGCGAGCCCTTGAGGCCGGCGACCTTGTCGGCTGAGACGACGTCCACGCCCTGCAGCGAGAGCTGCACGTGATCGAGGCCGGCATCCGACAGGGACGGCAGCACGGCCAGCGCCCGACCCACGCCCGACGTGATCAGGTTGGAATAAAGCCCGGCCTGCGCGCACTTGGCGGTGATCTCGACGATGTCCTGGCGCGCGGTCGGCTCGCCACCCGAGAGGTGCACGTGGAGGATACCGAGCGCTGCGGCCTCGTCGAGCACGCGCAGCACGGTCGACGTGTCCATCTCCAGCGAACGCTTGTCGAGCTCGAGCGGGTTCGAGCAATAGGGGCAATGCAGCGGGCAGCGGTGCGTCAGCTCCATGAGGATGCCGATCGGGTTCGGCAGGCTTGGCGCTGGCGGCGCAAGCATCTCGGACGAGGTCATGCCGCCTCCACCACTCTCTTGGCGACGAGATCGCCGATCATCGCCGTCACGTCGCGCTCGATTTGCGCGAGATCGGCATTGTACCGGCCAGCAAGGTCGCCGGCGATGACACCGATCGAGCGCTGCCCATCGATGAGCTGAAGCACCGCGACGGCTCGGCCGTCGACGTTGAAGGCGCGCTCCGGGGCGAGCAACACGTGAGCATTGCGCACTTGATCGAAATGCAAGCGAACTCCGCGCGGCAGTTTCGGGACGCTGGCGCCTGTCACGTCTTCCATGGCGTCGCGCTACTCCGCCGCGATGGCAACGATCGCCTGGCCGGGCTGCCAGGCGCCGGGCGGGATCACGGCATCCGTCTCGACATAGGCGTGCTGCAGCGCGTCCAGCTGGGCCCATAGCACGTTGCACTTGAAACGCAACGCGTCGCAGACCGCAGCCTGCTCCTTGGCGGTGTGCGCATTCGCCTTGACGTAGGCTAGGGCGAAGTCGGCATCGCGCGGCGCCTGGGTCAGGCGCTTGCCGAAATAGGCCAGGGTGCGTTCCGAAATGAAGTCGTAGTTCTTGAGCATGCCTGAAACGCGCTCGGAGATGATGTTGGGCGAGAACAGCTCGGTCAGCGAGGAGGCGATCGCCTCGAGCAGCGGCTTCTCGCGCACGAAATGGACGTACGCCTCGACGGCAAAGCGCGTCGCCGGCAGCAGGCCTTTCAGCGAGGTCACGTAGTCGCGCGAGAAGCCGAGCCCGTCGGTCAGCATCAGCCAGCGCTCGATGCCGCCGTCACCGGCGTTCTCGCCGTCGTGGTCGACGATGCGCTGGCGCCAGATGCGGCGCAGCTCGGGATCGTCCATCCGCGCCAGGATGGTGGCGTCCTTGATGGGGATCATCGCTTGGTAATAGAAGCGGTTCAACGCCCAGGCCTGGACCTGTTCGCGGTTGAGACTGCCACCGTGCAACAGTTTATGGAACGGGTGGAGGCTATGGTAGCGGCTAGCGCCGATACCGCGCAACTCCTGCTCGAGTTCGGCGGGCGACATGAGAATGTTCAAAGGGCGATCTCCATCCCGTCGTGACCAACCTCCCAACCAGAGGCTTCCGCCTGACCCCGTTCGCTCGTGTCGGAGACGAGGACAGGGTTCGTGTTGTTGATATGGACGAATACGCGCCGCCCGACCGCGACGCTTCTTAGGCTTTCGATAGAGCCCCCGGAGCCCGACATCGGCACATGGCCCATGCGTCGCGCGCTCTTCACGCCAAGCCCCGCGTCGATCATCTCATCATCGGTCCAAAGCGTGCCGTCAAACAAGAGGGCGTCGGCGCCCTCGATGCGGCGCTTCACCGCGTCCGAGACTTCGGCGCAGCCTGGGATGTAGAGCAGTCGTTTGCCGCCGGCGTTGATGTCGAGGCCCACCGTGGTCTCGGTCGCCTCGCCGATCTTCATTGTCTCATCCTCAAGCCAAAGCGGCACCTTGCCCGGCACCGTGAACATCTCGACACTGAGTCCCGGGACCGGCTCGAACGCCTCGTCGAGCGTGATCGGCAAGCGCGGCACGAAGGCGGGATTGGCCACGGAGAAGATACGGTTGGCGTCGACGCTCTCGCGCGTCGTGTCGGTGGCGTAGAGCTTGTAGGGCTGGCTTTCGCGCAAGGTGAGCAGGCCGGCCACGTGGTCGACGTCGCCGTTGGTGAGCAGCACGGCGGAGATCGGCGAATGCCGTGAACCGACCTTGGGGTGCAGCACCGGATTCTCGGCGATCTGCTGGCGGATGTCAGGAGAGGCGTTGACGAGCAGCCAGTGCTCGCCATCGGCGCTGACCGCGATCGAAGACTGCGTCCGCGACACCACGCGCGGGTCACCTGCGCGAGCCAGCTCGCAAACAAAACAGCGGCAGTTCCACTGGGGAACGCCGCCGCCTGCCGCGGATCCGAGGATGACCGTTCTCACGCCCGTCCTCGTTCCGTGATGTTTATCGGGCTTAGAACTCGACGCCGGCGTCGGCCGACTCGTAGCTCGTGACTTCCATGCCGACGCAGATCTCTTCGACGATCGGGGCAACCCAGTTCATGGTTCTCTCCACTGTCAGGATCCGCGGAAACCGTGATGGTCTCTTCTAAGAAGATCCTAAGGTTTGTAGCGTCCTGCCTCAGCAGCAGGTGACCGTCATATGCCGCTGTCGGGAAAATCTGGCAAGTAGACGGCAGGCGTAAGCAGACTTCTTTTTCCTAAGAGCAATCTGAGGACCAGTCTTTATTGCACCGCAGCAAAGCTGCGGCGAGCTGTCGACAGGCGCATCCGCGTCAGCGCAGCGTCTCGAGCATGAAACCACGTCCTCGAACCGTGACGATGCCCGGCCCCCCGGCGCGCGTCACCTCCGCCAGCTTGTGGCGGATATAACCGACGTAGACGTCGACGACGTTCAGCGAGGAGCCGCCCTGGTCCGGCCAAAGCCTGTCGTAGACGTCGCCCCGCGCGATCGGCTTATTCGGCGACTTGATGAAGAGGGCGAGCAGTTCGGCCTCGCGCTGGGTGAAACGGACGCTGGCGTCGCCATAACGCGCCTGGCGGGTATCGAGGTCGAGCGAGAGGCCGCCGGCCTCCAACAGGCTCGTGTTGACGGCGGCTCGACGCATCATCTGTGCGCTGAGGCGCGCGACCAGTTCGTCGAAGACGAAGGGCTTGACGATGTAGTCGTCGCCACCCGCCGCCAAGCCGTCGACGCGATCGGACACCTCGTCCTTGGCGCTGAGAAAAAGGATCGGGCCGGAGAAGCCGTTCTGGCGGAAGGATCGGCAGAGATCGTTGCCGGTTCCGTCGGGCAGCATCACGTCGAGCAGCACGGCATTCGGGTTGGCGCCGGCCATGTGGTCCAGCGCACCGCGAGCGGTGTCCACCCACTTCACCGCGAAGCCCGCGGCACCCAGGCCTCGCTGAAGCAGCGCGCCGATGTCGGGATCGTCCTCGACGACGAGCACGTCCTTACCTGGCATCGAGGGGCACGTTCATGAGGGGTTCGCGAGCGGAAGGGTGATCGCAATCTCGGCGCCGCCGAGCGGCCAGCCGGCGGTGTCGAGTGTGACACGTCCCCCGTGCTTGTCCACCACCCAGCTCACCAGGGACAGGCCGATGCCGTGGCCCGACATCGTCTCGATCGAGCCGCGGCGGCCGTCCTTCTCGCCGCGCCGGGCGAAGCGTTCCAGCAATCGTTGCGGGTCGGCGACGCCCCAGCCGGGCCCGTCGTCGCTCACGGTCAGGAACGCCACCTCGTCTCGCCTGCCGACGCGGAGCACGATCCGCGTGGCTCCTGTCGCGTGGCGCAGGGCGTTGTCGATCATTCCCTCGACGATTTGGCGCAGCCACTCAAAATCGCCGTCGATGACGACCTCGACGCCGGCGGGGGCCTCGATGAGGATGACGAGATCGTTGCGCTTGGTGGCGCCTTCGAACGCCTCGACGGCGCTGGCGCAGACGACCTGAAGCGCGACAGGCCGAAAGTGGAGCTCGATCGTGCCGCTCTCCGAGCGGGCGACGCGCAACATGTCCTCTACGCGGCGCTGCAGCCGCCGCGCCCGGCGGCGGATCACGCCGAAGGCAACACGGTCGGCGTTCGGGGCACCGTCGTCCGGCGGCAGGTTCCCGCCCGACGGAACCAGAACCCTCGATCCATGGCCGGCCAGCGCGATTTCGCACTCGCCGAGGATCACCGTGAGCGGCGTACGCAGCTCGTGGCTGACGTCGGCGAAGAAGCGGCGGCGGCTGGCGTCGATCTGCGAGAGCGTCTCGTTGACCGCGCGAAGGTCGGCGGTGCGGTCGGCGATCGTCGTCTCCAATGCGAGACGGTCGCGCACGACGCGCTGCTCGCCGCGGCGCAGCCTGGCGGTCATGCGGTTGAAGACGACGGCGAGGAGACCGAGCTCGTCGCGGCGGCGCACCGGGAGGCGCAGGTTGCGTTCGCCCTGGCCGATGGCGATCGCGGCGTCGCGGATCTCCGCCACGGCCGCGAGGATCGGACGCGAGATCAGGCGGTAGAAGGCGAGCGAGACGACGAGCGCCGACACCACCAGGATCACGGCCGCCCGTGTCAGAGTCGCCGAGACCGAGCGCGCGTCCTCGCGACCGGCTTCGACCCCGCGACGGTCGGCCTGCATGAGGAAGAAAAGGAACGGGCCGGTGAAGGTGGCGAAGCCGTTGAAGGCGCCGCGGGTGAGATCGCCGCGCTTCTGCGGATCGCGCTCCTTCAGCGCCTGACCGATCTGCCCGACCAGCACGCGGAAGCCGGCGCGCACCTGCTCGAGGGGGCGAGCGCGGGCGGCCATCGCGTTGACGTCGGCGGGCAGGTCGGCGTTGCGGATCGCCTTGGCGATCTCGGGCTCGAAGTTGCCGATCGCCGTCAAAACCTGAGCCTCGGCCTCCTTGAGGCGCGCGCCGCCGGTCGCCGGATCGTCGACGGCGTCGATGGCGATCAGCCCGTATTGCTGGATCCGGCCCGATAGCTCGGTGAGGAGGTCGAGACGCCGCTGCGCGTCGAGCGCACGATCGATGGTGCGATCGGTGACGTGCATCGCGTAGACGACGCCGAGCCCCGCGGCGAAGGCGATGGCGAGGCAGCCGAAGACGAGCAGGCCGAGCTTGAAGCGTATGGTGCGCAAGCGCGGCTCCAGATAGGGCTCAGAGCGCCGTATCGAGCCGGCTGCGCGGCACGCACTTCCACTTGTCGACGTGCCAGGCCGGATGCTGCTGCGCCCAGACCGCCACCGTGTTCTGCCCCTCGACGATGCAGGAGACCGGCGGCCGCTCCTCGACCGATTGCTGCACCCGCTCCGTCTTGCACGTCGTCGGCGATGCCATGAGGCAGACCGAAAGGATCACGAACATGGGCGTCTCCCGATGGCGCCGGTGTCGGCCCGGCCAGCGCCGAGACTAGGCCCGTGATCCGGCGCGGGGAAGACGGGTGCGTCAACCTTTCGTGCGGCGGCACAGGGTCTTGAGGTAGCTGCCGTCCTTCAGGCTCTCTTTCAGGCCGCCGCGGGCGATGATCTCCTGCCAGCCGTTTGTGCAGCCGAGCTCGTTGTCGACGTGGACGGAGCGCACGACGAGCGCGACGGTCTCGTCGCAATCGGGCGTGGGCGTGCTCGCCAGGCAGATGAGGACGACGGCTTCGAACCCGGTCATGGCTAGCGCCTCGCCGCGTGGCTGGCGTCGATGCGCTCGCCGAGGTCGGCGGGCTGCGCCGGCGAGGACGGCACGCCGGCCTGAAACATCTTGCCGAACATGTCGAGGCCGGCCTGGACGATCGGCGGGAGGCCGGCGGCCGGGTCGGCGCCCGGCGTGCCGGGCGCACCCGGCTGCGGGCCGGCATGGGTCGGGGGCACCGGCTCCTGCGGGTTGGCCGGATGGGCGCCGCCGAGGAAGCTGTTCATGATGGTGCCGACCATGCCGGCGAAGCTGCCCAAGCCGCCGGTGCTGCCCAGGCCGCCGGTGTTGCCCAAGCCGCCGGTGTTGCCCGGAGCGCCCTGGCCGGTCGCGGCCCCGCCGAACTGACCGAGGATGCCGCCAAGCCCTCCCTTTGCGAGCTGGCCCAGCATGCCGCCCATCCCCTGGTTGTGCATCGCCGTGGCGACGCCGCCCAGCACCATGGAGACGATCACGGGCAGCATGGAGCGCAGCGTCGCCTCGGGAAGGCCGGTGTAACGCGCGGCCTGGGCGATCACCTGCTCGACGATGGCGTTGTCGCCGAAGATCGAGCCGGCGACGACGTTGCCCTTCTGCTGGAGCTGCTGATCCTGCGCCACATTGGGGTCGGCGTAGGCCTGCCGGTGCTGGTCGTCGGTCATCGCGCCGGCGATGTCGCCGAGGCCGCCGGGCTGCGCCGCCTTGGTCATGAAGGCGGTGGAGAGCGCCGGCACCAGCGCCTTGACCGCGCCGTCGGCCTGCTCGCGCGACAGCCCGAACTGCTGAGCAAGGTTCTCGAGGCCCTGACCGCCCTGCGCGCCGGTGACCATCTGGTAGAGATTAAACAAAGGTGGCGCTCCCGATCACGCCTTCTCCCTGTCCGCGGGCTCAGCCCACCGCGGCCGGCGCCGGGCGCTCGGCGATGCGGCCGACGACAACATAGCTCCAGGCGACAGCGAGGCAACCGAACACCGCCGCGCCGATGACGAGGCCGAGATAACCACCTTCCGGCCCGTGCATCATCGCGCCGAGCGTCACGAACGGCACGGTGCCGAGCGTGGCGCGCGCCCAGTTGAAGCCGGCGGACAGCACGGGGCGGCCGAGATTGTTGAAGGCGGCGTTGGCGACGAAGATGCCGCCGAGGAACAGCCAGAGGAAGCCGGCGACGTGGCAGAAGAAGAGCAGCAGCGTCGCCGTCTCGCCCTTGGCGCCGAAGAGCAACACCACCAGGGGAGCGCAGGACCACAGCAGCAGGGTCACGAAGGTGACGTAGAGCGCCGACACCGCGTAGCAGTTGCTCAGCACGGCGCGGATGCGATCGAAGGCGCCGGCGCCGAAGTTCTGGCCCATGATCGGCCCGACGGAGCCCGAGAGTGCGAAGAGCACGCCGAAAGCGACCGGGGTCACGCGGTCCATGATCGCGAAGGCGGCCACGACCGCATCGCCGAAGCTCGAGAACACGTGCATGGCGTAGATGTTGGCCACCGGCGTCGCGATGTTGGTGAGCACCGCCGGTGCCGCGATGGCGGCGAGCGGCCGCCAATCGAGCTTGAGGTCCGACAGCCGCGGCCGCGCGACGAGGTCGTGGACGCGCACCGCGCCGTACCAGCCGACCACCAGCAGGCTGAGCCGCGAGGTCACGAGCACGATCGCTGCGCCGTAGATGCCGAGATGCAGGCCGAAGATGAGGATGGGATCGAGGCAGGCGGTGACGACCGCGCCGCCGAGCGTCGTGTACATGGCGCGCTTGGCATCGCCCACGCCGCGCAGGATGGCCGAGAAGGCCATGCCGATGCCGAGGAAGGCCGACGCCGGCAGGATCATGCGCAGGTAGACCGAGCCCACCGCGAGCGCCTCGCCGCGGGCGCCGAACAGCGCCAGGATGTGGTGGGTGAACGGCATCGCGAGGAGGCCGAGGCCGCCGGAGACCGCGGCCGTGAGCACGAGCCCGGAGGCGGCGATGCGCCGGGCGCGCGGCCGGTCGCCGGCGCCGAGCGCCCGCGACACCAGCGCCCCCAATGCGATCGACAGGCCGATGTTCACCGAGATCAGGAGGAAGGTCATCTGCGAGGCGTAGCCGACGGCCGCCGTGAGGTTGGTGTCACCGAGGCGCGAGATGTAGAGCAGGGTGAGGAAGTCGACGAAGAACACCGCGACGAGCCCGGCCGAGCCGGCGGCGGTCATGACCAGCACGTGGCGCAGCGTCGAGCCGCGGGTGAACGCACCGAAGTCCTGGCCGGGGAGAAGGGCAGGGGTGGCGCGGGTGGCGTCGGGTGGGCGGGATGCGATGTTCACCGGCGGGCTTCTACCTCATCAAGGTGCAAGCGTACCAGCCGCGCTCACGTCGCGGCGTCCGTCTTTCCGGGGCGCCGAAGGCGAGCCCGGAACCCATGACGACGTGGTCGAAAGGGAGGCGGAACGATGCCGCTCGATCCGGCACGCACGGTGTCATGGGTCCCGGGCTCTCGCTTCGCTCGCCCCGGGAAGACGACGCTACGGCTCGACTTCACGGGATCGACTCTCGACGCGCGATCGAGATGCGGTCCGCTGAGACGCGTTCATCCGCCACGCCTGATGCGCTTGCTACCTCGTGGAGCGTTTTCCCGTTAAAACGTCGGCGAACACGAGAGCGGAGCCGGGCGTGCCCGATCATCATGCGTCCCATGACCACGCCGGGCATGACCACGCCGGGCACGACCACGCAGGCCACAGCCATGGCGGGCTCGGCCATTCCCACGCGCCCTCGTCCTTCGGCGCGGCTTTCGCGGCCGCCATCGCACTCAACGCGCTGATCGTCGTCGCCGAGCTCGTCGCCGGCATCCTGGGCGGCTCGGTGGCGCTGCTGTCGGACGCCGCGCACAACCTCTCCGACGTGCTCGGCCTCGCCGCCGCCTTCGCCGCCCATCGCCTCGGCAAGCGCCCGCCCTCGCCGCGCTTCACCTACGGACTCGGCGGCACCTCGATCCTGGCGGCGCTCGCCAACGCCGTGGTGCTGCTCGTCGTCTCCGGCGCGCTCGGCCTCGAGGCAATCCAGCGCTTCGTCCATCCCGAGCCGATCGCCGCCGGCCCGGTGATGGCGGTGGCCGCCGGCGCGATCCTCGCCAACGGCGTCTCGGCCTGGCTGCTGGCGCCGGGGCAGGGCGGCGACCTCAACCTGCGCGCCGCCGTGGCCCACCTCGCCGCCGATGCCGCGGTCGCCGCCGGCGTCCTCATCGCCGCCGGGCTCGTCGCGCTGACCGGGTGGCGCTGGATCGACCCGGCGCTGAGCCTCGCCATCAACGTGCTCATCGTCGCCGGCACCTGGCGCCTGCTGCGCGAGGCGGTGGCGCTGTCGCTCGCCGCTGTTCCTCGGACGGTCCGTGCGGACGCGGTGCGCGGCTACCTCGCCGCGCTGCCGGGCGTCGACGCCCTGCACGACCTCCACATCTGGCCGATGAGCACCAGCGAGACGGCCCTCACCGTCCACCTCGTGATGTCCGACGGCCATCCCGGCGATGCGTTCCTGATGGCGTGCTGCCACACGTTGCGCACCACGCACGGCATCGGCCACGCCACGCTGCAGGTCGAGACCAGCGCGATGACGGCGTGCGCGCTGGCGCCGGAGGAGGTGGTGTAGGGGCAGGCCAATCCTCCTCCGCGAAGCGGGGAGGGGGACCACGCGAAGCTTGGTGGAGGGGGCTGCCGCCTCCTCGATCTCGACCGATCGGGGCTCGCGAAAAAGCCCCGCATGGCAGCACGGCCGCCCCTCCACCGCCTTCGGCGGTCCCCCGGGACTACAAGAACGTAAGGCTCTAAATTAGAGGTGGTTAAAATGAGAAACATTCCCATTAGTGCCATCATATTGTTTGTGATTTTCTTTACAGTAATTTTCATTCAGAGAGCCGGAGAAAATCACAATTGATCGATAAGCCTCCTGGCGCTTATTCGTCCTGGCCTCGACAGCTTCGTGCAAAAGCGACCGCGAGCGTTCTCACAGGATGAGTCGTCGATTAAAGCATGGATTTGGCGGGGTTCAGCGGGAATCAAGAAACAAAGCAAAAGCTTTTTGATGCGCAGGCGTTCACCTGATTTGTTAACAGGATGCCTGACGATTGGCCACAGGCACCCGCCTACCGCGAGCAAGTTCGGCAAAGTGTTGAAGCAATTAGGCTACGAGACCCGAGTTATAGCACTCCAGAGATCAAGCCACCGAAACCTTAAGCGTTTCTCCTATGCCTTCAAATAGAGCCGGGGTCGAAGTCTCGAAACGTAAATCAATTCATAGTACCTAGATTGACCGTCTCGAATGACCAAACGCCGTCGTGTTTTGCGAACTTGATCATGCCATTGCTGCCTACGGGCAAATACCTTCTTTTTCTCGCCGTAAATATTTGACTCCACCTACTGTAGTACACGATTGCGGTATGAAAGTCGGGTCCGAAGTCGGGATAGCTAAATCCGATGCTTGCTACTGTAACATCCTTATCTTGGTCGAGAGCTAGTTTCAGAGCTTGGGCATCACGGTCGTGATAATCGCAGAACATTTCCTTGTGCAGCCCTGAGGGATCGATTGCTTGTTCCGGTGTCAGGAGCTGACGCGGCAGAAAGGCTTCTGTTTGTTCACCGTCAGCATCCCTGTGGTAGCTCTGAGCCCATTTGCGCGTAAACACACAGTCCATGTCGGAACCGAGACCATCGCCCGCTTTCACGTCGAACCTTGGGATCAGCGCACCAAACATTTTGATCACATTTTCCCGTTCGTGAGTATCCTGAGACTGGGCGAAAGCCAGAGTGGGCACGACCAACAGAAATACCAATACCCTTTTCTGCATAGCTTGACCTTTCTTGGGCTAAGATTCAAATGACGAGTGAGGTTGCTCGAAGTGAACGGCACCGGTATCGCATTGCAGGCGGTCTGGTAAAGGTGGACCGCGTGAGCGGCTGGACCGCTTCCCACCCATTACGGACCCTCGCGTAGCCGAGCCGATTGGGTCTGAACTCTGGTCACTTCGCTGCTCGTTGTCGTGCTGACGCAGCGCCGTCGCAGCAAGGCGAACCCAAGAGTTCGCTTGGAGCGCCCGCACCTGTTCGTCGGCCACGAGGCTTCCGGACCGACCCACCCGTTTCTTGGTCGGCCGGGCGAGGGCCGTTCTCCGTTCCGGCCGGCGTGTCGCGTCGCATCGCATCGCGCGGGGTGCGCGCTGGCACCGGCGGAACGTGTGTAGTAGGAGGGCGTGATGCGCGAAGTGCCGACCTCCGACTTCATTGCCGATTTCGGCCGGTATCGGGAGATCGCCCAGCGTGAGCCGATTGCCGTGACCAACCACGGTCGTGCGACAGGCTATTTCGTCTCGGTCACCGAATTCGAGGAGGTGCAGCGGCTCAAGGCCTTTGTGCGCCGCAGCCGTGCCGTCGCGGAGATGACCTCGGAGGAGATCAATCAAATGGCGGCGAGTAGGATGGCTCCCGAGCATGACCACCTCAATGCGCTGCTCGACGAGGAATAGCCGAGCGCCGCATGGCCGACCCCGAACCGCAGCCTGGGTTGGTCATCTCCTATGCGTACCTATGGCATCATGAGCACCGCGCCGGCCGTGAAGAGGGCGTCAAGGAGCGGCCCTGTGTCATCGTTGTAGCGGTTGAGGAGGCGCCGAGCGGTCCCACTCGCGTGCGAGTTGCCGCTGTCACGCACCGACCGCCGGATGATCTCTCGGTCGCGCTGGAGCTGCCAGCCGCCGTCAAGCGTCACCTCGGTCTCGATAGTGAACGCTCGTGGGTCATCCTCGATGAGGTCAACGAGTTCGCTTGGCCGGGCTTCGACCTGCGGCCGATCTCTCGCAGCCGCAGAACCCACGTTTACGGCTTCTTGCCGCCGCGGCTGTTCGATCGGCTCATAGCCGAGATGCGCGAGGTTTGGCGGGTTCGGCAAAGCAGGACCATCCCGCGCGATTGACGGTCGGAAGAAGGAACCGCCCGCTTTCTCGGTCATTTTACCAACGCAGAGCGCGGTCATCTTGGTCTTCTGATCGTGCCCGCGCGCCGCATCGCGACGCAAAATGCGGGTGTGTGATCGCAAGGGGGTGTGTCCCCCAGGGATGTCGGGGTTCGTGAAGGAGGTGCGTAGCGTATGGCCAAAGCCACCGACCTCAGCCGCTATGAGGCCAAGCGCGACTTCCAGAAGACCGCCGAGCCGCGCGGGGCCGATGGCGTGAAAGCGTCGGACCAGCTGCGCTTCGTGGTGCAGAAGCACGACGCGACGCGGCTGCACTTCGACCTCAGGCTGGAGCTCGACGGCGTCTTCAAGTCCTGGGCGGTGACCAAGGGGCCGTCGCTGAACCCGTCGGATAAGCGCCTCGCCGTCGAGGTCGAGGATCACCCGCTGGGCTACGGCGACTTCGAGGGCACGATTCCCAAAGGCCAGTACGGCGGCGGCACGGTGCAGCTGTTCGACCGCGGCGTCTGGGCGCCGGAGCAGGACAAGCCGCCGGAGCAGTCGCTGGAGGACGGCGAGCTGAAGTTCGTGCTCGCCGGGGAGCGGCTCAAGGGCAGCTTCGTGCTAGTGCGCATCAAGAACGACAAGTTCGGCGGCAAGCGCACCAACTGGCTGCTGATCAAACATCGCGACGCCGACGCCAACGATGGGGACGACGGCGGTGGCGTGCTCGCCATCGAGGAGTCGGTGGCCTCGGGCCGGACATTGGCGACGATCGCGGCCGGCGAAGGCCGCGCGCCCAAGCCGTTCATGCTCGGCGACGGCAAGGCGCCGGCGCCCGACGCCATCTGGGACTCCAACAAGGGATTGGCGAAGGAGGAGCGGCGGGCCTCGGGGCGTGACAAGCCGGAGCCCAAGACCGCGGGGGCTTCGCCGAAGGCCAAGTTGGCGGCGGGCACGAAGAAGGCGACGGCAAAGAGGGCAGCGGCCGCCGAGACAGCGGCGCCCGAGCCGATCCCCGACTTCGTGGCACCGCAGCTCTGCGCGACCGTCGACAAGCCGCCGGCCGGCGCCAAGTGGATCCACGAGATCAAGTTCGACGGCTATCGCGTGCAGGTCCGCGTCGAGCGCAAGCATGCGATCCTGCGCACCCGCAGCGGGCTCGATTGGACAGCGAAATTCGCGGCCATCATCAAGGCCGCGGCGGCGCTACCCGAGGGCCTCTACGACGGCGAGATCGTCGCTCTCGATGGCGACGGCAAGCCCGACTTCTCCGCACTGCAGGCGGCCATCTCCGCGGGAAAAACCGACGCACTGGTGTGCTTCGTCTTCGACCTGCTGCACGCGGACGGCGCCGACCTGCGCAAAGTGCCGCTGGGCGAGCGCAAGGCGCGTCTCGCCGCCATCCTCGACAAACGGCGCGCGGGCAAGGCGATCCTCCGCTTCGTCGATCACTTCGAGGCGGACGGGGCATCCCTGTTCGCCTCGGCGAGCGAGCTTGGGCTGGAGGGGATCGTCTCCAAGCGCCTCGACGCCGCCTACCGCTCAGGCCGCTCCGACAGCTGGACGAAGGCCAAGTGCCGGCCGTCGCACGAGGTCGTCGTCGGCGGATGGACCGACACCGGCGGCAAGTTCCGCTCCTTGCTTGGCGGCGTGTTCCGGGACGGCAAGCTTGTTTTCGTCGGGCGCATCGGCACCGGCTTCCCGGCAAGCACAATCGAACAGATCATGCCGAGGCTGAAGGCGGCGGCGCGAGACAAGACGCCGTTCGATCGCAAGGCGCTGCCGCCCGACACCCGCAAGGCGCATTGGCTCGAGCCGACCCTGGTCGCCGAGGTGGAGTTCGCCGGCTGGACCGGCGACGGATCGATGCGCCAGGCCGCCTTCAAGGGGCTGCGTGACGATAAGCTCGCGACCGATGTCGAGGCGATCGTGCCGCCGACACCGAAGCAGGCCGTGGTCGAGCCGGAGCCGGCTACCGCGGCGCCGGCGCACACGGGCCGGGCCAAGACCGCCGCGACGACAGTGAGCGCCGGGACCAAGCGCTCCGACGGCAAGGGCAAGGCCGAGATCATGGGTGTCGCGATCTCGCATCCAGAGAAGGCGCTCTGGCCCGACGCGGCCGACGACGGCATGCCGGTGACCAAGCGCGACCTCGCCCTCTATTTCGAGGCGGTGGGGGCGTGGATGCTGCCGCACATCGCCGACCGTCCGTGCTCGATCATCCGCGCGCCCGACGGTATCGAGGGACAGACCTTCTTTCAGCGCCACGCCATGGCCGGCAGCTCCAAGCTCCTCCACACCATGGAAATCGCCGGCGACCGCGCGCCCTACGTCTCGATCGGCAGTGTCGAGGCGCTGGCGGCCGTGGCGCAGAGCGGGGGCCTTGAACTGCATCCGTCGAACTGCGCGCCGGGCGCGCCCGACGTGCCCGGACGCCTCGTCTTCGACCTCGATCCCGCGCCCGACGTCGCCTTTGCCGAGGTTGTCGCCGCGGCCAAGACGGTGAAGGAGGTGCTGGAGCTGCTCGGTCTCGTCACCTTCGCCAAGACAACGGGCGGGAAGGGATTGCACGTCGTGGTGCCGCTGGTGCCAGACGATGCGGTCAGCTGGGAGCAAGCCAAGGGCTTCGCGCACGACGTCTGCCGCGCGATCGAGCGTGACGCACCGACTAAGTACCTGACCAAGCAGTCCAAAGCGGCGCGCAAAGGCCGCATTTACCTCGACTACTTGCGCAACGACCGGCTTTCCACCGCGGTGGCGCCGCTCTCCCCGCGTGGCCGACCGCACGCCCCGGTGTCGATGCCGCTCACGTGGGCGCAGGTGAAGGCGGACCTCGACCCGGCGCGATACACGATCCGCTCAGTGCCCAGGCTGCTGGCGCGCAGCAAGGCCTGGGACGAGTACGTGGTCGGTGCCCAGCCGATCGCGGAGGCGATGAAGCGGCTGGGGAAACTTTGATCAAATGACCTTAGATCAGAACCTCGCCGAAGAGCTGCATCATCGCCGCCCAGGAGCGCGCGTCGGACTCGGGGCTGTAGCGAATGGCGTCGGGCATGTTGCGCTTGGCGGCGCCCTGGTTGGTGAACGAGTGCACCGTGCCACCGTAGACGTGCATCTGCCAGTCGCAGCCGGCCGCCTTCATCTCGCCCTCGAAGGTCTTGCGCGCGTCGGCGTCGATCATCGGATCGTCGGCGCCGATGCAGACCAGCACCTTGCCTTTGATCGCGTCCTTGGCCGCCGGCAACTGCGTGCTGAGGCCGGAATGGAAGCCGACCGCGGCCTTGATGGCGGCGCCGGATCGAGCGAGTTCGAGCGCCATCGTGCCGCCGAAGCAGAAGCCGATGGCGGCGACCTTGGCGGCATCGACCTTGCCCGTGGCGAGCAGCGCGTCGAGCGCCTTGCCGGAACGCTCGCGGATGCGGGTCGGCTCGGCGTAGAGCGGCTTGATCAGGCCGATCGCCTTTTCGAGATCGTCGATCAGCTCGGCCTCGCCGTGGAGGTCGCAGGCTAGCGCTACGTGGCCGGCCTCGGCGAGGTGCCGCGCCCGGCTTATCGCGTGCTCGGAAAGGCCAAAAGCCTCGGGAAATACCAGCACGCCGGCGCGGGCGCTGCCGCCGTCGGGAGCGAAGAGGTCGCCTTTCATGGTGAGCCCGTCGGCTTGGTAGGTGAGCGTCTCGCAGTGCATCGGCATCTCCTTCGCCGCGCGGGATAGTCGGGCTGGGTCGGCCGGGCAAGCGGCGACGATCAAGTCCGCTAATCAGCGCCGAAGCCCGCGGCAAAGGCCCGCGGCAACCCGCGCCAGCCGGGCTGCTTGATCGGCTTCACCGGAATGCACGAGATGACTTGCATCAGGACGATCATGCTCGCGCTTGCGGCGCTGCTGTTTGGATCGGGGTCATCCTCCGCCCAGCAGCTCGAGAACTCGCAGACGCCGGCAACGTCGGGCACCGTCGGTACGGGGACGGAGGGCAGAGCCAGCGGCGCCAACCTCAGCCCCGGCGACAAGGGGCCTGCGGCCGAGACTCAGATGCCGCAGCCGACGCGTAAGACCGATGGCCGCGGAGACGATCCCGCCCGAGCCGGCGCCGCCGACAGGACAAAGGAGCTCTTTCAGCACTGAACCGCTACGGCGATCGTCGCCTTGACGGTTCAGCGCGCGTAGGACGGCGGCTCGGAACCAAGGACCGAAGCGATGTCGGGCTCTGGCGGCGGAGGTTCGGAACCGGGCTTGTCGATGAAGTTGACCGGGATGCCCGGCCGCACCAGCGACGCCAGCTCCTGAGCGTTCCAGTTCGTCAGGCGCACGCAACCATGGGAATGGGTCTTGTCGATCTTGGATGGATCGGGTGTGCCGTGGATGCCGTAGGTCGGCTTGGTCAAAGCGATGAAGGCGGCGCCGACCGGATTGTTGGGGCCGGGCGGCAGGATCAGCTTCTGGGTATTCCTGCCCTGCTGGAAGTTCTTCTTGGGATCATAGGTGTATGTCGGGTGCGGGGCGATGCCGCGTACCGCCCAGGAGCCCGACGGCGAAGGCAGCTCGTCGCTGCCGATCGTGGCGGGATAGGCGACAATGAGGTTGCCGTCGGCGTCGTACGCCTGCACCTGTCCCCGCGCCTTGTCGACGTCGATGCGAGCGATCTGCGAGGCGATGGGCAGGGCGCCGGCGACCTCGGCGACCACGATGCGGCTGCCGGCGACACCCATGTCGACGCCTGGGTTCAGCGCCTTGAGGAAGCGCTTGTCCATGTGGAAGCGCTCGCCGAACATCTCCTCGGGCGAGCGATATCCCAGGTCGGGCATCTTGGCCTGCTCGGCGTAGTCCGGCGAGAGGTCGGGATAGAACGGCCCGACGACGTCCTGCGGCGTGATCGTGTAGGTGCCGAGCACGGGAGCGGCACCGTCGGCGCCGAGCTCGTCCCACACCCGGCGCGTGAGCTTGCCGTCGACGGGCAGGCCGCGCACCGTCTCGAAGGTCGAGATCGCCTTGGCGACATTGGAGCCCCAGCGGCCGTCGATCACGCCTGGTGGCGCGTGGTTGCGGTCGAGCAGGATCTCGGCCTTGAGCACTACGGGGTCGATGGTTTTGGAGGCCTCGCTGACGCGCGCGTATCGCGCGGCGTTGATGGTCTCGGGCGAGAGCGGCGCGCGGGCCGAGGTCAACGCCTTCTCCGGCCCCGAGCGCCCGGCGTCGATCGGCACGTCGAGGGCACGGGGCAATGCCGCGGCGGGCCGGATCGGCCGGGCAACGGGCGGGTTGGCGGGCACGTCGCGCTTCAGCAGGTCGGAGATGGCCGAGGGCGAGAACACGCGCGCCGGCGTCTCGAGCCCGGACCTGGCCAACGGATCGGCCAAAGCCGCGTCGATGGCGTCGTCCTGCGCCAGCGCCGGTGCCGCCCCGGCGGCGCTCAGCGCGACGAGCAGGGTGAGACGGAGGGGAAGCGACAAGGCAGGACTCCACGCGTCGTGCCGCAGCGCCGCGAGACACGACGGCCACACTCTTAGCTAAAGGCGCCGGCGGTAAACGAAGCCTTACCGCCGTGCCGCGGTAAGGCTCGTCGATATCTGGGGTATTTCCATGGTTTCGAAAACGGCGACCTTGAAGATGCAGGCCCTGCACCTACTCGCCGGCGACATCCTCCGGGGCTGGGACGGCGAAGGCGTTGAGAATGACCGAGACGTAGGCGTAGACGCCGGCGAGATGCACCAGCTGGGCGCGTCCGGTCTCGCCGAAGGCCTTGCCGACAGCGGCGTAGAGGAAGCCTGGCAGGGGACCGCCTCCGGCCAGCGCCGATACGCAGGCGAAGGCGAGCGCCTCTTCGTCCGACAGCCCTTCGGCGCAGGTCGAGGCGCAGAGCGCCGCGACCTGTCGATCGTCAAGGCCGACGGAGCGTGCGACCGCGCAATGGGCGTAGAGCTCGTAGGCGGCGCCGAAATGGCTGCCCATCGTCAGGATGACGATCTCGCGGGCGCGGGGCGGCAGCGCGTCGAGTTCGCTCACCGCCTTGGTCAGCATGGCCGCCGCCTTGCCGATCTCGGGATGGCGCAGCCACACCGACCAGGGCCCGATCAGCGCGCCGTGCGCGTCGTGCGTCTTGAAGAGCTTGTCGAAGCCGCGCCTCTGGATCATCGCGCCCGACGTGTCGGCAAAGGCGCGTTGAGGCTCGTCGAGGTCCGCGGGCGGGATCGGGGGCAGTCGCATGGTCGGTCTCCCAAAGCATTGTCGCGCCACCTTCTAAGTCCGAGGCGCTCGCAAGTGTCCCTCGAGTTTCCGGTCGCGCATTAGCATCCTCTCCCGCTTCGCGTTAGAATCGGGCTCCAAGGGAGTGCACCCGCCTCGATGTCGCCCGTCACGGTCCTGGTGCTCCAGGGCCTGCAGATCGTCTGGATCAACATCCTGCTCTCCGGCGACAACGCCGTGGTCATCGCGTTGGCGTGTCGCGGGCTGGATGCGCGGCGACGACGCTGGGCCATCTTCGGCGGCTCGGCAGTGGCGGTGGTGATGCGCATTGCGCTCACGTTCTTCGTCGTGAAGCTTCTGGGGTTGCCTTACCTCAAGCTCGCCAGCGGCCTGTTGCTGCTTTGGATCGCCTTCGACCTGCTGCGCTCGCACCATAAGAACAAGGTCGCGGCGGCCGGCTCGATCTGGGGCGCGGTGCGCACCATCGCGCTCGCCGATGCGGTCATGTCGCTCGACAACGTGGTGGCGGTGGCGGCGGCCGCGCGCAACTCCCTACCGTTGATCGTCTTTGGCATCGCCGTCTCGGTCCCGCTGATCGTGTGGGGCTCCACGCTGATTCTCAAGCTGCTCAAGCGGTTCCCGTTGCTGGTGGTCGCCGGAGCGGCGCTGCTCGGCTGGGTCGCCGGCGAGATGATCGCGTCGGATCCGGCCTGGGAGGCGCTCCCGGGCGACCTGCCGCAGCATCTCGAGCTGATGGGATCGGCCGCCGGCGCCGTGCTGATCCTTGTCGTTGCCGGTAGCCTGCGATTGTGGCGCGGGCGCAAGCCTAAGCAGCCACCCGAGGTGACGGCGACCTGAGGTAAGGGCGATCCGAGCTGGCTGAGCGTGCCGCGGCCGATCGAGTCCACTTCCCGCACGATCGGGGCTTCGCTTAAACTAAGCTGTCGGGCTATGTTGGGCGCAACGACGTGGTGGAGGGGTTGTGCGGAAGTTTCTGACGATCCTCACACGTTCGAGGCTGACGGCTTGGCAGGCCCATGGTGTCGTCGTTCTCGTGATAGCCGCCGGTTCTCTCGTCCGGCTCGTCTTGCCGCTCGATACGGCGCCATTCCTGCTCTACCTCCCGGTCGTGTTCCTTGTCAGCGTGGCGTTCGGACAGCGGGCCGGGTTCTTCGGCTTGGCGTTGTCGGATGTGCTCGCGGGCAGCTTCTTCGATCGCCACGACCACGGCTGGCTGCCGACCGAAGCTCAAGCGATCGCCTTGATCGAGTATCTCTTGATCGGGATCGCCATGGTCAAGGTCTGCGACGCGCTGCGTGGTTTGATGGTGGAGAACGCGACGTCATTGCAGCGCGCGCGTAAGAGCGAGGCCGATCTGCGCACGATCTTCGATACAGTGCCCGTCGGGATCATGATCGCGGAGGCTCCATCCGGCCGCATCGTCGGCCGCAATCGCCGGCTCGATGAGATTGTCGGCCAGGCTTCCACTGGCGAGGCCAAGACCGCCGCTCAGTACGGCCAGTGGACCGCCTTCCACGAGGATGGGCGCCAGGTCGAAGCCGCCGAATATCCGCTCGCCCAGGTCGTCGCCGGCAAGGCGCGCGAGGCTTTCCTCGAGGTGCGCTATCGCCGCCGCGACGGCAGCCTGGTCTGGGTCGATCTCGCCGCCGCCGCGACCCACGATGCCGCCGGGGTCCTGCGCGGCGCGGTCGTCGCGGTCTCCGACATCGATCGGCGCAAGCGCGCCGAGGCGGCGCAGCTGGCGATGACGGACGAGCTGCGCCAGCGTACCGCGGAGGCGGAGGCGGCACGCGAGGCGGCGGAAGCGGCCAACCGCGCGAAGAGCGCCTTCCTCGCCAACATGAGCCACGAGCTGCGAACCCCGCTGTCAGCGGTGATCGGCTACACCGAGCTGCTCGAGGAGGAGGGCGAGGACGAGGTGATCCTGAACGATCTCGGCAAGATCAAGGGCAACGCCAAGCACCTGCTCAGCCTCATCAACGACGTGCTCGATCTTTCCAAGATCGAGGCCAACAAGATGGAGCTCTTCGCCGAGACGATCGAGCTCGAGCCGCTTCTCCAGGAGGTCACCGCCACGGTCGAAACGCTCGTCAGGACCAAGGCCAACACGCTCACGCTCGATTGCGGCGAAGGGCTCGGCGCAATGCGCACCGACGCGGTGAAGTTGCGGCAATGCCTGTTCAACCTGCTTGGCAACGCCTGCAAGTTCACCGAGAATGGACGGATCACGTTGCGCGTGCGCCGCGACCGCGAATGGCTGAGTTTTGCCGTCGAGGACACCGGGATTGGCATGTCGCCCGAGCAGCTGCAGCGGCTCTTCCAGCGCTTCACCCAGGCCGACGAGAGCACCACGCGCAAGTTCGGCGGTACCGGCCTCGGCCTCGCGCTCACCCGCGCCTTCGCCCGACTGCTCGGCGGCGACGTCACCGTGACTAGCACGGAGGGACGGGGCACCTGTTTCGACCTGCGCGTGCCGGCCGAGGCGCCGGAGGGGGCGACGCAGCTGGACGGTCTAGCGGAGACGGGCGGACCGGGGGGCAACGAGCCGCGCGACCTCGTTCTGGTGATTGATGACGAAGCCTCGCAGCGCGAGCTCTTGACCCGTTTCCTGACCAAGCAGCATTTCGCGGTGCGCGCCGTGGCCGACGGCCGAACCGGGCTCGACCTGGCCCGCAGCCTGCGGCCGCGCGTCATACTCCTCGACGTTATGATGCCGGAACTCGACGGCTGGGCTGTGCTCAAGGCGCTCAAGGCCGATTCCGCCACTGCCAACATCCCGGTCGTGATCGTGAGCTTTGTCGCCGAGGCCAAGCTCGGTGCGTCGCTCGGCGCGGTCGACACGATCGCTAAGCCGGTCGACTGGGCCAAGCTCAAGCGGCTCCTCGAAGGCTTCCGCGCCAGCGGCGGCGACGTCCTCGTCGTCGATGACGACGGGGATCTTCGAACGCGACTGCGAACGGCCCTGGAGCGCAGTGGCTGGAGCGTGCGCGAGGCCGGCGACGGCTCGGCCGCGCTGGCGGAAGTAAAGCGCGCCGCGCCGCACCTCATCGTGCTCGACCTCACCATGCCGGTGCTCGACGGGTTCGCCTTCCTCCACCAGCTGCGCGCCACGCCCGGAGGCGCGAACATACCGGTCGTGGTGCTGAGCGCGCGCGACATCACCGCGGCCGAACGCGAACGGCTGGCGGACGCCCAGCGGATTCTGCGAAAGGGCGACATCAGTGTGGGGGAGCTGACGGAGGAGCTCCGCGCCCTACATGGAGTGAGCCGGTACGCTGAACCAGCATGAAGCTCCGAGCACGAATCAGCGGCTCGGAGCGATTTCCACCGGTCCGCACTGAACCTGCCGCTCCGGATCGCGGGGCGAAATCGCAATTGGCGACGGCTGCGGCCAGAGGACGATCTTGGTAGAACGCGCGCCAGTCATGGCTGATGTTCATAGGGTCGAACGAGACCTGCAGGCGGCTGTCCGCTTGCTTCCGGGCCCGGCATGGCTGATGCGCGCAGATGGCGCTGTCGAGTGGGCCAACGAGCCGTTTCTGGCGATGTTGGGTCGGACCTCGGGTTCGCTGATCGGGCGCGATTTTGCAAGCCTTCTGCATCCGGATTGTCGCGAGGATTTCGACTTCGCCTGGCATAGCGCCGTAACGAACCGAGTTAGCGTCGGCCGAAGCGGCTCGGGCTTCGCGAGGGCGCGAGTCGCCGTTGGCGACGGCGAATCGCGCTGGTTGGTGATCCACGTCGCGCCGACCTATCCGGCGATGGCGCAGAGTGCCGCATGGATCGGCACCGCCACCGACGTCCACGACGAAGTCTCCGCTGTCGAGGCGTTGACCCGCGACAACGAGGAACTCGAGCAGGACCTCTTCACCCGGCTGCACGAGCTGAACCGGAGCCGGTCCCACCTGCAGACGATCTTCGACGCCTGCCCGGACTACCTCTACCTGATACGGCTCTCCAAGGATGGCGTGCTCGCCTACGAGGACGTCAATCCTGCCGCCCAGGCCTTGTTCGACATCGACCGCAAGCTCGTCGCCGGTCGTCCGGTGGTCGACGTAGCGGCCGTCGAGAGCGCTGCCAGCATCGAGGTGCACGTGCGTCGGGCGCTGCGCGGCAAGCGCATCCAGTACCAGGTGGAGCGCCGTACCGAAACGCCGATGACCGTGCAGATCGTCGGGGCGCGGATCGCGTACTCGAACGAGGAGGAGGGCCTCGTCCTGTTCTGCGGGCGAGACATCACCGAGCAGCGTGTCGCCGAGGACGCCCTTCGCCAGTCGCAGAAGATGGAGGCGGTCGGGCAGCTCACCGGCGGCCTGGCGCATGACTTCAACAATCTCTTGACTGGGATCATGGGGAGCCTCGACCTGCTCCAGGTGCGAGTGGCTCAGGGCCGCTACGAGCGGGTCGATCGCTACGTCGAGGCGGCGCAGACTGCCGCGCAGCGCGCCGCTGCGCTGACGCATCGCCTGCTCGCCTTTTCGCGGCGGCAGACGCTCGACCCCAAGCCCGCCGACATGAATATCCTCGTAGCGGGGATGTACGACCTGCTGGCTCGTACCGTCGGCCCTGAGATCCGCTTGCAGACGACACACGCGGAAGGCCTCTGGACCGTTCTCGTCGACGTCAGCCAGCTTGAGAACGCCCTTTTGAACCTCTGCATCAACGCGCGAGACGCCATGCCCGATGGCGGGCGCATCGATATCGAGATGCGCAACACGCGGCTAAGCGCGCAGACCGCCGGCGAGCGCGACCTGCCGCCCGGCGACTACGTCGCGCTCAGCGTCAGCGACAATGGGACAGGCATGCCGCCGGAGGTCGCCGCGCGTATCTTCGACCCCTTCTTCACCACCAAGCCGCTCGGCTCCGGCACTGGACTCGGCCTCTCCATGATCTACGGCTTCGCCCGGCAATCGGGTGGCAACGTGCGGGTGCATACGCGGCCCGGAATCGGAACTACCATGCGCATCCTGCTCCCGCGCCATTTCGGCGAGGCGGAGAAGGAGATCGAGCGCAGCACGCTGTCCGAAGCGCCGCGCTCCGCGGAGGGAGAGAGCATCCTGCTGATCGACGACGAGCACGCGGTGCGCTCGCTCGCCGCCGAGGTGCTCGAGGAACTCGGATACAGCATCACCATCGCCGCTGACGGCAACGAGGGCTTGGAGCGTTTGCGCTCCAAGACGCGTTTCGACGTTCTGATCACCGACGTCGGTCTGCCCGGCGGCCTCAATGGTCGCCAAGTCGCCGATGCCGCTCGTGTGCTGCGCCCAGGCATCAAGGTGCTTTTCATCACGGGCTACGCCGAGAATGCCGTGCTCAATCACGGCCATCTCGCGCCGGGCATGCAGGTTTTGACCAAGCCCTTCGCCATGGAGGCCCTGGCCTCGCGCGTGAAGCAGCTGATCGAACAGCCGTGATCAACGGCAGGAGAAACGATTTGGTCGGCGACGCGACAGCGGCCCAGCGGGACTGGGCCTTTCTCGAGACGCTTAGCGACGGCGTTTATTTGACCGACGATCGGGGATGCTGCCTGTACCTCAACGAGGCCGCGATGCGGCTCTTCGGCTTCGCAGACAGGTCGCAGGTCCTCGGTCGCAACATGCACGATCTGGTGCATCATACACGAGCCGATGGAACACCGCTGCCGCAATCCGAATGCAGGCTGCTTCATCCGCCGGAGGGCAGCGACTCTCTGACCCTCGAGCGCGAGATGCTTTGGCGCCAGGACGGCACGCCGTTCTTCGCGGAATATTCTACGTTTCCGCTGCCCGGCTCGAGCGACGGTGCTCGCATTCTCACCATGCGCGCTCTGCCCGAAGATCGAGACTCGAGCGTCGCTCGACGCGAGAACACGACACTCATCGCGGCGATGCTGGCCTCTCCCGACATGGTCTTCACCATCGATGGCGCCGGCCACATCCTGGATGCCAGCACCACCGCAAAGGCCGCTTTCGCGCTCCCCGCGGACGACAGTGTCGGTCGGAATCTCGTCGACACGATCTTTCCCGAGCACGCGCGGGAGGCCCAGCACGGCTTCTTCGCCAGGGCGCTCGCGGGCGAGGCCGACGCTTTGGCGTCGCGCACAGAGGTCGAGGTCAACGGGCTGGACGGCGCGACCTTCCCGGCGGAGTTGGTTTTGCTGCACAGCTCGGGAGACGGCGCGAGGCGGCTTGTAGCCCATCTGCGCGACGTCAGCGCCCGCCGACATGAGCAGCGGCTGGCTCGCCAGCACGAGGCGCGGTTCCTCACTATGGCCAACGGCGTTCCCCAACTGAGCTGGATGACGGACGCCGAAGGCTCCATCTACTGGTACAATCGGCGCTGGTACGAGTTCACGGGAAAGTCCTTCGAGGACATGGCCGGCTGGGGCTGGAAAAGCGTTCACCACCCCGATCACATGGAACGTGTCGAGCGGCGCTTCCGCCACAGCCTCGACAACGGCGAACCCTGGGAAGACACGTTCCCGTTGCGCGGCAAGGATGGCGAGTACCGCTGGTTCCTGTCGCGCGCCATGCCGGTCATGGACCAGCCTGACGCCCTTCATCCCGAGGGCCGCTTGCTGGGCTGGATCGGCACCAACACCGACATTACGGAGATGCGCGAGGTCGAGCAACGGCTCGAGGCAGCCCGCGACGAGGCCGAGGCGGCCAATCGTGCCAAGTCGACCTTCATGGCCAACATGAGCCACGAACTGCGCACGCCGCTCTCGGCGATCATCGGCTACGCCGAGATGCTCGCCGAGGACATTGCAGACGGCACGGAGCCGGTCGATCTCGCCAGCGACGTCGACAAGATCGAGGGCAACGCACGCCATCTGCTGGGCCTCATCAACGACGTCCTAGACCTCTCCAAGGTCGAGAGCGGCAAGATGGAGGCCTTCGTCGAGACCTTCGACCTCGATAAGATGGTCGATGACGTCGGCTCGACCGTCGCTGCGCTCATGGAGAAGAAGGGCAACCAGTTCGAGCTGAGGCGCAGCGCTGCGCTTGGCACGATGAGATCCGACGTAACGCGGCTGCGTCAGGTTCTGCTGAACTTGCTCTCCAACGCCGCCAAGTTCACCGAAAAGGGTCTCGTCACGCTGTCCGTAACGCGTGAGGCGGACTGGATCAGCTTTATCGTCACCGACACCGGCATCGGAATGAACGAGGAACAACTGGCCAAGCTGTTCCAGCGCTTCCAACAGGCCGATGTCTCGACCACGCGTCAGTTCGGCGGGACGGGGCTCGGGCTGGCGCTCACCCGCGCTTTCGCCGCGCTGCTCGGTGGCACGGTCGACGTCGCCTCAGAGGTTGGAAAAGGCAGCACCTTCACCGTTCGTCTACCGGCGGCCATGCACGAGAGCGAGGGGGAGGCGACGACCCTCGCGGAGATCGATCGCGGCGCTCATGATGACGTCGCCGGCCGCGAGACCGTCCTGGTCATTGATGACGACGAGACCCAGCGCGACCTGATGAGCCGTTTCCTTGTCCGCGAGGGCTTCCTCGCCCGGACCGCCGCCGATGGATTGGCAGGCCTCGAGCTCGCCAAGCGTCTCAGGCCGCGAGCGATCCTGCTCGATGTCACCATGCCGGGCATGGACGGCTGGTCCGTGCTTAGTACGCTGAAGGCTGATCCGGACCTGGCGGCCATTCCCGTGGTCATGGTCACCTTCGTGAGCGAGCGCGCCTTGGCGAATTCCCTCGGCGCGGCCGATTACGTCATCAAGCCGGTCGACTGGAACCGCCTGCGCCACGTTATGGAGGCGTTCCGCGAGGCCGAGGGCGACGTGCTCATCGTCGACGACGAGCCCGAGATGCGCCGTCTCGCGCGCACCGCGCTCGAGCGCAATGGCTGGAGCGTCGTGGAGGCCGAGAACGGCGCAGATGGGCTCACGCTCGTGGCGCGCTCGATCCCACGCGTGATCCTGCTCGACCTCTCGATGCCGGTTATGGACGGATTCGGCTTCCTGAAGGAGCTGCGGCAGCGGCCGGGTTGCGAGCAGGTGCCGGTGGTGGTGCTCACCGCGCTCGACCTCACCGCCGACGACAGGCGCCGCCTGCGCGGGGCCAACCAGATCCTGAACAAAGGATCGACCAAGATGAGCGACCTTGTCGACAAGCTGCGCCGACTCGGTGCCGACGCTGCCCAGCCGGTTTAGCAGAAAAACAGCGGGTCGGCCGCGAAACCGCGAAGCCGACTCGGAAGACCGAACGCGTTTGCGAGGATCAGCCTTCGGCTTCCTCACGCTTCAACAGCACTTCGTCGACCTGGTTGAGGAGCCGGCTGAAGTCTACAGGCTTGGCATGGTAGTCGTCGCATCCGGCGGCGATGGCCTTTTCCTTGTCTCCGCTCATGGCGTGAGCCGTCAAAGCGATGATCGGAGTTGCGTCGGATCGCTCGCGCATCGTACGCGCGACCGTCCAGCCGTCCATGATCGGCAGATCCATATCGAGCAGCACCAGGTCGGGGTTCTGCGCGGCGACCTGATCGAGTGCCTGCTTGCCATCATGTGCGAGAACGACCTCAAAGCCGCGCTTGCGCAGCCGGCGCGATAAGAAATCCCATAATTCTTCGTGGTCCTCGACGAGGAGGAGCTTAGTCATCGGCGATCCTGGTGAGACATATGTTTCGTGCTATTGCCACGTTCGAGGCATCGAAAACCACCTTAGAAAGATGTTTTGGCGAGGGAAAGCGAATTGAAGAAGCAGCCCCCCGACGACATCGTGCTCGGCGACGACCGCGCCGGGGCGGTCCTTCCAACTCTTTACGGCGGCGCGATCATCGTGGCAGGCCTGTATTACGGCCAGGAACTCACGGTGCCGCTAGTTCTCGCGGCGCTTCTCGCCTTCGTGCTGGCGCCGCTGTGTACGCTGCTTCAAAGATTATGGCTGCCGCGTGCCCTGGCCGTCCTCGTCGCCGTACTGCTGACCTTCACCATACTCGGCGGCCTCGGCATGATCGTTGGGCGCCAAGCCGCCTCGCTCGCCGCCAGCCTGCCGGCCTATCAGACGACGATCACGAGCAAATGGAACGCGCTCGTCGCCAAGCTCGGCGCGGTCGAGCACTTCACCAAGGATATCGGCGGCGCACCTGCCCCCACACAGAAGGGCGGGAAGGGGGCCAAGGACGACAAGGGCGCTGGCATCGGCCTGCCCACCGACATGTCCGGGCTTTCGCTGTTCCGTTCGGTGGCGTTGCCGATTTTAGGCCCGATCGGGACTTTCGGCGTCACCTTGATCTTCGCCTTCTTCATCCTCGTATCGAACGAGGACCTGCGCGATCGTCTCGTACGTCTCGTTGGGCGGCAGGACCTTCACCGCACCATCCTGGCGATGAACGATGCGGCGAGCCGTCTGTCGCGATATTTCCTGTTCCAGCTGGCGCTCAACGCCGTGTTCGGCCTCACCATCGGCATCGCCTTGTGGATCGCCGGCCTGCCAAGCCCCGTGCTGTGGGGCATCCTCGCCGGCGTGATGCGTTTCGTGCCTTTCATCGGCGTCGTCGTGGCCGCGGTGCCGCCGCTGCTGCTCGCGGTGGCCGTCCTTCCCGGCTGGACGACTGCCCTGGCCGTGCTCGCGATCTTCGCCGTCGCCGAGGGCGTCATGGGGCAGGTGATCGAGCCTTTGATCTACGGCCACAACACCGGCCTGTCGCCTATGGCGGTGATCGTCGCCACCGCATTCTGGGCGCTGATCTGGGGTCCCATCGGTCTCCTGATCGCGACGCCGCTGACCGTATGTCTGGTTGTCCTGGGCCGCCACGTCGAGGCGCTGTCCTTCCTCGACGTGATCCTCGGCGACAAGCCGCCGCTGGAGCCGCCGGAGACGTTCTACCAACGTGCCTTGGAGGGGCGCGGCATGGCCTTGGCGCCCGATGCCCGCAAGCGGATCAACACGTCTTCCTTCGTCGACTATTGCGACAGGGTGGCCCTGCCGGGCTTGGCTCTGGCACAGGGGGATCTCGCGCGCGACGATAGCGCCTTCGAGCGCCTCGACGGCATTCACGGACAGATCGGTGCCCTACTAGTCAAGATCCGCGACGATTTCGCGAGTAAGGCGGCGAAACGCGAGGGCTTGGCGCAGGCCGCTCCCGCCGCCGGCCGCATCGGCCAAGAGAGCGCCAGCTTGCCGTTGCTTTGGCGCGAGGACGATGCCATCGTCTGCGTTCCCGGACGGGGTCAGCTCGACGATCTCGCGGCCATCATGGCGGTGGACGCGCTCCGCGACGCCGGCTTCGGTGCCTACAGCGCGGCCAACCTCGTGCTCAACGCGCGCGACGCGATGCCCTCGCGCCTTGCCGCCGCCCGGCTCTGCTGCCTCTCTGTTCTCGAGGAAGGCAGCACCGCCGCCTCGATCCGCTACTTCATACGACGTGTGCAAAAACAGATCCCCGGCGCGACCGTCGTGATCGGCCTGTGGCACGCCGACCGCGACAGCTCGCTGCTCTCCACCCTTCGCGCGAGCGGTGGCGACGAGCACGTGGTGCTGTCGATCGGCGAACTCATTGCTTTCTGCCAGGCGATGGCTGCCAGGCAGCCGCTGCTCGCGGCCGAATAGTCGTCCGCGCAAGGCCGGTCGCGAGGACGCCGACGACGACGCGGGCCGCGTCCGCCAGCGTCACGGCCGTCGGACCGTCTCCATCCTGGCTCACAGCCGGCACGTGGAGGAAGCCGATGACCGGAGCCAGATCATCGCCGAGCGCGTGATAAAGCGCCGCGTTGCAGACGTAATCGCCGGCATCCTCCGAGAGTGTCGCCTCGTGTCCGGCCTCGTGGAGCGCGGCGAGCACGGTGATTGCGGACCAGGTCGCCGCGCGTGTCGCCGGCGCGCCTTCGACCAGCGCCGATGCCGCCGGCACGATACCGTCCGTATCGGGCGTCGCGGGGCCGACGACGTTGCGCGCCAGCGTCTCGACGTTGAGGATTGCGCGCCCTTTGGCGAGACCGAGCAGAAGCACGGCATCGGGTCGATGACGCGCGGCCTCGCGCAAGGCCGGACCGACGCCGGCGAAGGTCACGGGCAGTCGCGCGAAGGCGAGATCGACGCCATCGACGCCGTCGGTGTCGAGCAGCCGCAGCATCGCGAGCGTGGGGTTCGTCGGGACCCCCGGAAAGGGGCCGAAGCCGGTGACGAGCACGCGTGGACGGCCTTGCGCCGCCGTAACGACATCATTCATCGCTATGGAAAAGACCTGTCCACGTGGGCGGCGTCAAGCGGGAGACGTCGCTGGGTCAGGGGGCCGCTCCGCAGCCGGAGCGGGTAAGGTCTATGAAGGTTTGGCTGGGGTCCGCACCGGGTTTCGTGCAGCGAATCGCCGCGATCGTCGTGATCGCAGGCGCGCTTTCGGGCTGCGTGACGGACAAGGTCAACGAGGTGACATCCTCGGTCGGCGACGTCTTCGCCAAGGCCGATCCGATCGCCGCCCGCCGCGTTCCGCTCTTCGTCGTCTCGACGCGCCGCGGCAGGGGCGGCAACGCCGACGAGCTTGCCGACGGCGCCCACGAGTCCCTGCAGACCGTCACCGTGCCGGCGAGCCACGTCGCCGGCGAGGTCGAGCGGCCGCGCTGGGGCAGCGCCGACCCCGAGAGCCATTTCACCGTCTCCGCCGTGCGCTCTCTCGACAACGCCGAGTTCAAGGCCGAGCTGGCCTCTCACCTGTCCGGGCGCATCGGCTCCAACCGCGACGTGCTGCTCTACGTCCACGGCTTCAACACGAGCTACGACGAGGCGCGTTTCCGCCTCGCGCAGGTGGTGACGGACGGACGTTTCGGCGGCGTGCCGGTGCTGTTCACTTGGCCGGCCTCGGGCAGCCTGTTCCAGTATGAGGCCGCCAAGGAGAGCGCCTCGGCCTCGCGCGATGCGCTCGCGCAGCTGCTGCTCGAGCTCGGCGCGACGCCGGACGTCGGCAGGATCCACATTCTGGCTCATTCCATGGGCACTTGGCTGACGATGGAGGCGCTGCGGCAGGACGCCATCGCCGGCAAGCCCGACCTCGATGGAAAGCTCGGCGACGTGATGCTAGCCGCGCCCGACATCGATGTCGGAGTGTTCCGCAACCAGATCGCCAAGCTCGACCCGCATCACATCTCGGTTCTGGTGTCCGTCAACGACAAGGCGCTGACGCTGTCGCGGCGCCTCGCCGGCGATCGGCCGCGCGTCGGTGCCTTGAACCCGAAGGACCCGGCCGACAAGGCCGTACTCGATCAACTCGGTGTGCAGGTCTATGACCTTGCCGGAAATGAGACAGGCTTCATTGGTCACGGCACCTACGCCACCGCGCCAGAGGTGGTGCAGCGCATCGGCGCCACCATCGGCGCTCGCCGCGCGCAGGACGCCGACGTCGCAGCCGTGCTGGGCGATCGCCCGGTGAGCGAGAAGGTGGTGGCGCGCCCGCTGCTCGCCGCTCCCCCGCCGATCGGCGCGCCGGTGACCGTGCCCGCGTCGCCCGGTGCAGGGGTGCCGGCGGCGCATTGAGCCTGCGGGCGTGTCGATGTCCGTACGCAACGAGCGGATCATCGCTTGAAGCGCTGACGCGCAAACTTCTCGCCTCACAACGGCGCCGCGTCGACCAGCCTGAGGCGCACGCGCTCGCGGCCGCCGTAGCGGTCGAGCGTCAGCGTGCCGGCGAGGTGGAAGCGCTCGCCGCGGCCGGCCAGCAGGGCGCGGCCGAGCGGCTCGGCGGCGGTGCGGAAGGCGATGCCGTCGAGGGTGGCGCCGTCGCCGGCCTGCACCCGCAGGCGCACGTGGCCGGTGCCGACCTCGGCGACGTCGACCAGCCGGTGCGCGGGCAGGGCGAAGACCGGCTCCGGGCTGCCCGAGCCGAACGGGCCGGCGCGATCCAGGTCGGCGAGCAGCGCCGGGGTGGCGCCGGCCGCGGTTAGCGTGGCGTCGACGTCGAGCGCCTCGGAGGCGCGGGCTTCGCGCGCCGCAGTGGCGAGGTCGGCCTCGACGAAGGCGCGGAACGCGGCGAGGCCGCCTGGCCCGAGCGTCACGCCGGCCGCCATGGCGTGGCCGCCGCCCTTGACCAGTATGCCGGCCTCCACCGCTGCGCGCACCGAGCGCCCGAGGTCGACGCCCGGCATCGAGCGGCCGGAGCCGGTGCCGCGGCCATCCTCGCCCAGGGCGACGGCGAAGGCCGGCCGGCCGAACTTCTCGCGCAGGCGCCCGGCGACGATGCCGACGAGGCCAGCGTGCCAGTCGGTCCCGCCCACGGCGATGATCGCCGCGCCCTCGTCGTGGAGTCCGACCTGGGCCAGCGCCTCGGCTTCGGCCACCGCCAGCGTCGCCTGCTCCATGACTTGGCGCTCGCGGTTGAGCCGGTCGAGCTGCGCGGCGATGGCGGCGGCCTCGTCGTCATCGGTCAGCGTCAGCAGGCGGGCGCCGAGCGCGGCGTCGCCGATGCGGCCCCCGGCGTTGATGCGCGGGCCGACGAGGTAGCCGAGATGGTAGGTCGTGGCCGGGCCATCGGCGCCGGCGACGTCGAAGAGCGCGACGAGGCCGGGTCGGCCCCGCGCGCGCATGACGGCGAGGCCCTTCTTGACGAAGGCGCGGTTGAGCCCGGTGAGCGGGGCCACGTCGGCGACCGTCGCCAGCGCCACGAGGTCGAGCGCGCGCAGCAGGTCCGGCTCGGGCCTGTGCGGGCCGAAGAACCCGCGGCGCCGCAGCACGCGCTGCAAGGCGACCAGCACCATGAAGACGACACCCGCGGCGCAGAGCTGGCCGAGGCCGGAGAGGTCGTCGTGCCGGTTGGGGTTGACCACCAGGGCAGGGGGCAGGACCTCGGGGGCCTGGTGGTGGTCGAGGATGACGGGCGCGAGGCCGAGCGCGGCCGCCTCCGTGATGGCGGCGTGGCTCGTCGTGCCGCAATCGACCGAAACGAGCAGGCCGGCGCCGCCGGCGGCGAGCATGCGCACCGCCTGGACGTTGGGGCCGTAGCCCTCGAAGAGCCGGTCGGGAATGTGGATGACATGCGGCGTGCCGCATGCGGAGAGATAGTCGGCGAGCAGCGCCGACGAGGCGGCGCCGTCGACGTCGTAGTCGCCGAAGATCGCGATCCTGGTGCCGGCGGCGACGGCGTCGGCGAGGCGCTCCACCGCCGCGTTCATGTCGGACAGGCTGGAGGGGTCCGGCATCAGGTCGCGCACGGCGGGGTCGAGGTAGGCCGAGGTGGCGTCGGGCGCGACGCCGCGCGCGGCGAGGATGCGCGAGAGCACGTTGCCATGGCCGCCGAGCTGCGCGATGGCCAGCGCCTGCGCCTCGCCGTGCGCGTCGAGGCGGGTGCGCCAGGGACGGCCGCAGAGCGAGCGCTCGACGTCGAGGAGGGGGCGGGAGGTCACCCCGCCGCTCTACCTGCGACTCTGGCGTGAAGAAAAGGGGCTGGCCTGATCTTCGCGCGTCAGTGCGCGCCGATGCCCACCAGCTGGCCAAGGTCCTTGAAGAAGATGCGGACCTGCGCCGCCGGCTTCTTCCGGGTCAGCTCCTTGTTCATGTAGGACTGCCAGGTCAGCTCCTGCACGTCCTTGTCCTTGCAGATCTTGACGAACTTCTCGCGGCGCTTGTCGGAGCAGTACCAGAAGTACTGCATGATCCCGAGCACCAGGAAGACCTTGCCGTGGGCCTTGAGGAAGCGCTTGCGGGCCAAGGCCAGCGCCTTGCCGCGGGCCTTGTCCGTGGTGGCGACGAGCGCGCCTTCCACCGCCTCAACGGCGAAGCGGGCGCAGGCCATGGCGTAGTAGATGCCCTCGCCCGAGGAGGGCGCGACCACGCCGGCGGCGTCGCCGATGACCAGCACGTCGCGGCCATTGTCCCACTTCTTGAGCGGCTTGAGCGGGAGCGGAGCGCCTTCCTTGCGGATGGTCTTGAGCTCGGCGAGGCCGGTGCGCTGGCGCAGGTCGGCGATGGCGTTCTTGAGGCTGAAGCCCTTCACCGCCGAGCCGTTGCCGATGCTCATCGCCTTGCCGTGCGGGAACACCCAGGAATAAAAGTCCGGCGACATCGAGCCGTCGTAGTAGATGTCGCAGCGCGTCGGGTCGTAGCTGTCGCTGGCCTGCTCGGGCGCTTCGACGATCTCGTGGTAGGCGAAGACGAACTTGCCGGTCTTGAAGTCCTTGATGCTGTCGCGACCGACGCCCGAGTTGGCGCCGTCGGCGCCGACCACGGTGCGGGCGCGCATCGTGTGGGTGCCATCCCCTGCGAGGTAGTTGACCACCGCCATGCCGTCGTCGTCGCGGGTGATCCTGGTGAAGCTGCCGGTGCGGCGCTCGGCGCCGGCTTCCGCCGCCCTGGCGCGCAGAAACTCGTCGAAATGCTCGCGGTCGACGATGCCGACGTAACCGCCGACGGAGATCGGCATGTCCACCGCGACGCCGTTGGGCGAGACCATGCGGGCGGACTGGATCTTGGCGCAGAGCAGGTCTTCGGGGATGGCGAAGTCGCGCACCAGGCGCGGCGGGATGGCGCCGCCGCAGGGCTTGATGCGGCCGGCACGGTCGAGGAGCGCCACGCTGTGGCCGCGCCGCGCCAAATCCTCGGCCATCGTCGCGCCCGCGGGGCCGCCGCCGACCACCACCACGTCGTAAGTCTGCGCCTGCGTCTTGCTCATGATCAGACTCCCGCGAGTGCGCGTACGGCGAAGGCGCTCGCCAGCATGCCGAGGACGAAGAGGGGCACGCCGAACCCCGAGTAGTACAAAGCCCGCTCGACGGGCCTGGCCAGGAACCGGCGCATCAGCACGGCCTGGCCGGCGAGCAGCGCGATGACGATCGCCGCATTCCACGGGCGACCCCAGGCGAAGAGCAGCGCAATCACGGCGACCTGCGGCAGCGCCATAGTCAGGCAGGCCACGCGCGCCGCGCCGTCGGCGCCGAGCTGCACCGGCAGCGAGCGCACGCCCATGATGCGGTCGCCGTCGATGGCCTTGAAGTCGTTCAGCGTCATGATGCCGTGCGCGCCGAGGCTATAGAGCCCGGCCAGCACGAGCGAGGGCCAGGCCGGCAGCCCGCCGCCGACCATCACGGCCGCGCCGGTGACCCAGGCGAGGCCCTCGTAGCAGAGGCCGCAGGCGGCGTTGCCCCACCAGCCGTTCTCCTTCAGCCGGAACGGCGGCGCGCTGTAGGCCCAGGCCAGCGCCAGGCCGACGATGGCGGCGACGAAGACCCAGGGACCGAGCGCCGCGGCCACGGCGAGCGACACCAGCGTCCAAGCGCAGCCGATGGCGAGACCCCAGCGGCCGGGAATGCGGCCGGAGGGGATCGGGCGGTTCGGCTCGTTGATGGCATCGACGTAACGGTCGAACCAGTCGTTAACCGCCTGGCTCGTGGCGCAGACCAGCGGGCCGGCGAGCAGGATGCCGACGAGGGCCACGGCCCAGTGCCCGGCGAGCGGTCGGCTCGAGGAGACCACGCCGCAGCCGAACGCCCACATCGGTGGGAACCAAGTGATCGGCTTGAGAAGCTCGAGCACGGCGGCGGGCTCGGGTAAGCGAAGTGCATCCTCCCCCGCGACAGCGGAAGAGTGGGACCGCCGCAGGCGGTGGAGGGGGCTGCTGCCGGTGCCATCTTTGGTAATCCGGTGGCTAAGCGGCTTAGCCGAGTTCGAGGCGGCTGCCCCCTCCGCCACGCTTCGCGCGGTTCCCCTCCTCCGCTGCGCAGGAGAGGATATTCCGGCCGCGTTGCTCATTCCGCCGCCACCAGCATGCGCGGCTCGGGTGCGCCCACCCCCTCCAGCCGATCCTCGAGATCGTCGCCGGCTTGCTGGAGAGCGGCAAGCGTCTCGGCATCGGGCGACCAGTAGTTGCGGGCGTGAGCCTCCATCAGCCGATCGGCGACCTTTGCCGCGGCCGTCGGGTTCAGGCTAGCGAGGCGCTCGCGCATGACCGGATCGAGCAGGAACGTCTCAGTGATCTTCTGGTAGACCCAAGGGGCGACGTCGCCGGTGGTGGCCGACCAGCCCATCGTGTTGGTGACGTGGGTCTCGATCTGGCGGACGCCCTCGTAGCCGTGCTTCAGCATGCCCTCGTACCATTTCGGGTTGAGGATGCGGGTGCGTGTCTCGAGCGAGACCTGCTCGGTCAACGTGCGCACCGTGCCCTCGCCGCGGGTCTGGTCGCCGATATAGACCGGTGCGGCGGTGCCGCCCTTGGCGCGGCGCACGGCGCGGCTGATGCCGCCCAGCGTGTCGAAGTAATTGTCGACCGAGGTGACGCCCAGCTCGACGCTGTCGAGGTTCTGGTAGGCCAGCTCGACGTTGGCGAGCACGCTCTGCAGTAGAGCCGGCTGCGCCATCGGCTGGCCGGCGCGGCCGTAGGCGAAGCCCTTGCGGCGCGAGTAGGTCTCGGCCAGCTCGTCCTCGTCCTGCCAACCACCGTTCTCGAGCAGGTAGTTGACGTTGGAGCCGTAGGCGCCGTCGGCGTTGCCGAACACCCGCAGCGCCGCCGTTTCGAAAGTCGCCGCCGTGCTCGGCCTGGTAGGCAAGCGCGTGCTTGCGAATGAAGTTCTGCTCGGCCGGCTCGTCGGCGCTCGCGGCGAGGAACGCGGCCTCGGCCAGCAGTTTGATCTGCAGCGGCAGCAGGTCACGGAAGATGCCGGACATCGTGACGATCACGTCGATGCGCGGCCGACCCAGCTCCTCCAATGGGATCAGCGAGGCGCCGGCGAGTCGGCCGTAGCCGTCGAAGCGCGGCCTGGTACCGAGCAGCGCCAGCACCTGGGCGATCGGCGCGCCCTCGGTCTTGAGGTTGTCGGTGCCCCACAGCACCAAAGCGACGGTCTCGGGCAGGTCGTTGCCGTCGTCCATGTGACGGGCCAGCAACTTGGCGGCCTGTTTGGCGCCGTCCTGGCAGGCGTAGGCGGAGGGCAGCTTGAAGGGATCGAAGCCGTGCAGGTTGCGTCCGGTCGGCAGGATCGCCGGCGTGCGCAGCAGGTCGCCGCCGGGCGCCGGGCGGATGAAGCGGGCGTCGAGAGCCCGCAGCAGCGCCGGGATCTCGTGGTCTTCCGCGAGCATCGCGTCGATGCCCTTCAGCGTCGCGACGGCTGCAATGGTGGCGTCCGAGGGTTTCAGGCCGTCGATGGCGATGGCCGCCTCGACTGTCCTGCCGGCGACGATGGCCTCGGCGGCGGAACGCGGCAGCACCAGGCCATGCATGGCGTCGGCGATCGCCACCAGCTGCTCGGCACGCTCCTGCGTCGAGGGCGCGACGCCCACTGCGTGGAGGCCGTGCGGGATCAGCGTGTACTCGAGTTCGAGCACGTCGGCGGCGAGCTTGGCGATGCGCTCGTCGGTGTCGGCACCCCAGGCCGGCTCGGCGGCCGACAGCTCGACCGCGGCGGCCTGGGCCTGGATCATCCGCGCCATCTCGGCGCGCTGCGCGGCATCTTCCGGCGGCAGGCCGCGCCACTGCTCGATTCCGGCCTTGAGATCGACGAGGCCGCGATAGAGGCCGGAATGGGCGACCGGCGGCGTCAGATAGGAGATCAGTGTCGCAGCGGCTCGGCGCTTGGCGATGGCGCCTTCCGACGGGTTGTTGGAGGCGTAGAGATAGATGTTGGGCAGGTCGCCGATCAGGCGGTCCGGCCAGTCGCGGCCGGAGAGGCCAGCCTGCTTGCCGGGCATGAATTCGAGCGAGCCGTGGGTGCCGAAATGCAGCACGGCGTGGGCGGCGAAGTCCTCGCGCATCCAGCGGTAGAAGGCGGAAAAGGCGTGGGTCGGCGCGAAGCCCTTCTCGAAAAGAAGCCGCATCGGGTCGCCCTCGTAGCCCATGCTGGGCTGGATGCCGACGAAGACGTTGCCGAAGCGCGCGCCAAGCACGAACATGCCGCGGCCGTCGCTCTGCTGGCGGCCCGGCGCCGGGCCCCATTGCGCCTCGATCTCGCGCAGGTGGCGCTCGCGCCGCACGTGGTCGTCGGCGGTAATAACGAGGTGCACGTTGGCCATCGCGCCGTGGGTCGCGGCATTGCCGATGACGATGCGCTCGCGCAGGTCGTCGACGTCGCGCGGCACCTCGACGGAATAGCCCTCGGCCTTCATCGCCAGCAGCGTGCGGTAGAGTGATTCGAAGACGGAGAGATAGGCGGCGGTGCCGGTGTTGCCGGCGTTGGGCGGAAAGTTGAAGAGCACGATGCCGACGCGGCGCTCGGCGCGGGTCGAGCGGCGCAAGCCGACCAGCTTGGTGACACGCGCGGCGAGCATGTCGGCGCGCTCGGCGCAGGAGTGCATCGAGCGTTCTTTCTCGTCGGCGGCGAAGGTGCAGCCGCGCTCGCAGCCGGTGCAGGCCTCGCCGGCGCCGTCGGAGCGGCCGCCGAACACCGTCGGGCCGGTGGCGCCGTCGAGCTCCGGGATCGCCACCATGATGGTGGTCTCGACCGGCAGCAGGCCGCGGTTCGAGCCGCCCCACTGTTCCAGCGTCTGGAACTCGGCGGGATGGGCGGCGACGTAGGGGACGTCGAGCTTGGCGAGGACGTCCTCCGCGGCCTTGGCGTCGTTGTAGGCGGGGCCGCCGATCAGCGAGAAGCCGGTGAGCGACACCAGCGCATCGATCGTCGCGCGGCCGTCCTTCACGAAGTAGCGCTCGATCGCCGGACGGGCGTCGAGACCGGCGGAGAAGGCGGGCACGACGCGCAGGCCGCGCGCCTCGAGGCTGGCGATCACGCCATCGTAATGGGCGGCGTTGCCGGCGAGCAGGTAGGAGCGCATCACCAGCAGGCCGACGATGCCGGTCGCACCGATCGCGGGAAGCGCTTCGGCGCTTTCGCCGACCTTGCCGGTCATCCGCGGGTGGTAGACGCCGACGTCGGGGTACTCGATCGGCGGCTCGGCCTTGATCACGTCGCGCAGGTTGCGGCGCGGGCCGTCAGCGTAGCGCTGCACCAGCAGGCGGACCATGTTGCCAAGGTTCTCGCGGCTGCCGCCGAGCCAGTATTGCAGAGTGAGGAAGTAGGCGCGCACGTCCTGCGCCGTGCCGGGGATGAGCCGCAGGATGCGCGGCAGACGCCGCAGCATCGTCATCTGCTTCGAACCGCCACCCTGGGCGCTGTTCTTCTTGGGCTTCAGTCGTTTCAACAGGGCCAGAGCGCCGCCGCCCGAGCCGTCCATCTTGAAGCGGCCGATGCGGGTGAGGGAGACGACTTCCTTGGCTGAGAGCGCGCAGACCAGTGCGTCGCAATGGTCGCGACGCGCCTTCAGCGCATCCATGATCGGCAGGAAGTGGTCTTCCATGAACAGCATGCCGCAGACGATGATGTCGGCGGTGGCGATCTCGGTGCGGCAGCGCTGGAGGCGGCGCGGGTCAGCGGCCCATTCCGAGGCGGCGTGCAGGGTCAGCGTGAGCCCGGGCATCTCGCGCTTGAGCTCGACGGTCGCGCGTTCGAGCGCACCGGCGAAATGCGTATCCATCGCGATGATCGCGATGTTGATGGGTGTCGCGTTGAGGGCCGAAGAAGGCTGGAGCATCGGCTGCGGCTCGTTTCCCGGGCTTGCTGAAAGCCAGGATGAGGCTACGCATCGCGAGGCCAAGTGTCAATCAAGGTTGACGAACAATGGTGTCTATCAAGCGTGACATTCGACCGACGAGGCTCGGCTATGAAGGCGCGAGTAGTGGTCACCTGCCGTTCACGGGACGCCTGACCGTTGGCAGGTCGTGAACACTAGGTTCTTGGCTCTGCGCAGCGGTAGCTCGCGAGCTACAGCGCCGACCCGTCGACAACAGTGTGAGCGGCTCGGCGAAGGCCGGTCAATCGAGGGGCGTTCAGGGGCATCGCGCTTGCAACGAGTGCGGGAACGGTCAGTGGCGCAACGCTGGCTCCGCTCAAGGTCGGGCGTAGCGCGGCACGCAATCCAACCGCGTGCGGAGCAGCGGCACGTCGCAGTTCCGGCATCTCGTCGCGGGCTACGATTTCCGGCGGCGCGAAGGCGAGGGCCTGACCCGGTGTGTGAGCGCCCTGAGAGATGACCGAAGGCAGGCGCGAGCGACGCAACGACGGCACGCCGGAAGCGGTCTTGGTGATGAGGCTGCCGATGGCGTCGAGCCCGTTGCGGGGAGCAGCCGTGGGGCGGGCGGCCGCGACGAAGGGCCGGCTCTCCAGCCGCGCCAGCGCGACCGGCCGCATCGGCGGCAGCGGGATGATCGGCTCGGCGACGACGCCAAGAGCGGCCGGGCGTCGCGGCGGTAGCGGCAGCGCGGCCCCGCCGAGCGACAGCGGTTGGCTGGCGTCGCTCTCGAGATTTGCCACTTCCCTGCGGGCCGGCGGCTCTGCCTGAGGCTCGGGCTGCTCGGCGTTGAGCTCCGGCCGTCGGGCGAGCGCCGGCTCGGGATCTCGTCCGGCGTAGGCCAGCACCGTTTCCGGCGCCGGCTGCGGGGAGGCCGCGGCGACGGGAACGGGTGCCGGGGCCGGCTGGGCGACGGCGACCGACGTGCGACGATCCTCCTCGTCCTCGTGGGCCTGACCGTTGCCGCTGCCGGAACCGCCGAACAGCCAGGCGAAGAAGCCGCCGGACTCCTGCGAGGGCGGCGCTTCGGCGCCGCGGGCGGCGATCTCCTGGCGCGCCGCCTCGTAGCCCGGCAGCGTTCGCCCGTCGGCGGCGATGTGCACCGTCTTGCCATCGGGGAAGAGGCCCGCGAGCTGGTCGTAGTTCATGCGCGGCCAGGAGCGCACGCTGCCGACGTCGAGGTGCACAAAGTTGGCGGAAGGATACCAGCCGACGCCGCCGTGCTGCAGCCGCATGCCGACCTCGCGGACGAGGTGCATCGGGAAGCCTGGAATGGTGGTGTCCATCGCCTTGCCCAGCATATGCTGCGAATGCTCGGCCACGGCGCGCGAGCGGCGGCGCAGCATGGCGTTGGTCTCGGGCGAGCGGTATGCGGAATAGATCTGGATCGGCTGCGTCGCTCCGGCGGTACGGTAGACCTCCCACAGCGTGTCAAACAGCCGGGGGTCCATGGCGATTTCGTCGTTGTTGCGCCAGTCGCGCAACAGATGGTTGAGCTGGCGCAGCACGGCGGGATCATAGTGGCCGTCGACGCGGAAGGTCGCGTCGATCGATTCGCCGGTATGCGTATGGTAGAGATGGATGGTGCGCGTGTCGCCATTGGCGGCCGCGGTCTCCGTCGACGAGGGCAGAAAAGACGCGCCCAAGAGCATGCTCAGGGTCGCGGCCGCAGCGCGCGCGAGCTTCCTAGTCGCGCCACGTCCCTTGAAAGCTCGCAAAAGCCTGACCCCTGTTACGCATCGCCATGCAGCCTATGGCGACCAAAGGGTTACTCACAAGAGTTAAGATTTAGTGCCGCACCAAAAGTTCCTTCGCTGTGATATTTTTATTTGGAGTTGGTTCGCGATTCTAAAAACCGAAATTCCGCATCCGGACTGCGTCAGCCTGCGTCATGCGTCATGCCAACTTATGGCTTCAGTGAGAAATCATTCCGATCTTCGGTTTATATACCGGGTAAATGGCCTGGCTGCAAGATCATCAGCTCCGGCAAGACGTCAGCGCGGATCGAAGAGGCCGCTGAAGAACCCGCGCGACACCGGCGGGGCGACCACACGGGGATCGACGTCAGCCTCGACCACGGCACGGCGACGCGGTCGCTCGGCCACGACCGCGGGCTTCTCCTTGGGCTCCTTCGGCTTCACCGCCGGCGCGGGCTCGCTGTCCTGCCCCAGCGCGGTCGCCACCGCGTGGGCGTAGCCGTAGATGTCTTCGCGCAGCTTGACCTGGTCGCCGTCCTCGATGCCGGCGGTGAAGTACTCGATGTGGATCGGCAGCGGCTTGGCGAGGTTCACGTAATGCTCCTTGTCGCCGACCATGTCCTCGAGCTTGTCCTGGGTCCAGCGTGATCGCGTACCCTCGGGCACGACGTCGTTCAGCACCGATTCGGCGAAGGCGAAGGGCTTGTCGACGCGCACGCAGCCGTGGCTGAACGCGCGTTTCGAGGCCGCGAACAGCGATTTCGACGGCGTGTCGTGGAGGTAGACGGAATAATCGTTGGGGAACAAGAACTTGATCTGCCCCAAAGCATTCTTTGGCCCGGGCAGCTGCTTCACCGTGGCCATGCCGTTGTGATAGCCGACGTCATAGCCGCGGCCCTCGAGGTAGCCGAGACTGCCGCCGCCCTTGGGCAGCATCTCCTTCTTGATGATCGACTGCGGCACGTTCCAGTACGGGTTCACGATGAGGTACTTCATCGCGTTGGAGAACAGCGGCGTCGGCGTGTCGGTCTTGCCGACGACCACGCGATGCTCGTCGACGACGCGACCGTCGTGGAAGACGCGCACGGCGTAGTCGGGGATGTTCACCTCGAGGCGGTCGGCGCCGAGGTCGTGCGGCATCCAGCGCCACATCTCCATGTTGGCGATCAGCGTGCCTTCCAGGCGTGACGCAGGATGAGCTCCGGTGCCGTTGAGCGCCGCCAGCGTGCGCTTGTCGAGCGCGCCCGACGTGGGCAGCTCGTTGGCCCGCTGCCAATCGGCCAAAGCTTCCGACAGCGCAGAACCGAAAAGATCATCCTCGGCATCGTCGCCGAAGCCGGCGGCGGCTCCGAGGCGGGCTCGAAGCAGTGGGACACGCTTGTCGCGCATGCCGACGTGCAGGCTGGGACCACTGGGAAGCGGCTTACCGGCATTGGCCACCGGCTTGCGCTTGCCGCGCAGCTCGGAGAGTTTGTCGCGCAGCGCGACGTAGCGCGGCTCGGACGGGTTCAGCGCGGCGAGCTTGTCACCGGCCTCGGCATCCGCGCCGCTGACGGTATCGAGCACCTCGGCGGGATCGGCGAGGGTCGGCAGCGAGCCGATCAGCGGGCTGATGACTTTGGGATCGACGCGGCTGCCGCTGGCCTGGCGGGCGTAGCCGACGACCGCGTCGGTGAGCGCCAGCTCGGCGGCGACGATATCCTCCGGCGTGCCCTCGGTCTTGAGGACGGTCGGCGCGACGACCGGCAGCGTCAGCGCGTCGTCTCCGGCCTTGGCCAGGCGGGCCAGCACGCTGGGGACCGACGCAGCCGGCTTGCCATCGGTCGACCAGACCGGGGCGAAGCCGTGGGCGGCGTAGAAGAAAGAGACGGCAGCGCGTTCCTTGCGGCGCTCGCCGGCGCCGGCGCCGCGGATCGCCTCGCCGTCGCGCTTGTCGAGCGCGGCTTTCAGCGCCGCGTTGAGGGGCGGCAACGCTTCCAGGACGGGCGCGGCGGCGGCTGGCGCGGCGGGATGGTCGAGTGGGTCCCTGGAAGGCGCGCTCGGCGGCTCGATGGCGATGTCGGGCTCGGGGTCGGCCTTGTCGGGCGCCTTGGCCGTTGCCTGCGCTCGACCGGAATGCGTCGGCGCCGGCTGCACCTGATCCGCGGAGGCCGCGGCGTGCTCTGGCATCCAGTCCGCGCGATCGATCGTCTGGCGCGGCGCGATCGTGCCGGTGGTGTCGCCGGGCTTCAGGCCCGTCTGAAGCAGCGCACCGGTGGACGGTACGCTCTTCGCCGCGGGTTGGCTCGGGGCTATCGCGGGCGGGCCGGCAACCTCCGCGGGCCTGGCGTCGGCGGTGCGAATCGGCGTCGCATCTTTTGTCGCGAAATCAGCCTTGGCGAGATCGGAGAAGAAGGTGTCGTCGTCGGCGTGCGCGGCGGTGAAGCCGGAGCCGAAGAGCACTGCGGCGGTCCAAAGAGGGATCCGCCGCCTGAACATCGAACGCGCGCCCATGGCCCCTCCGGACGGTCCCGCCGCCCCGCGCACCCTCGCCCGTCGTCGGGACCGATGCACCTCATTGATACGTGATCGCCGAATCAGGCGAAATCAATCGTGCCGGCCGGCTTTAGGCCGGCCGTGACTCGCTCGCCACAAGCTGTTCCACGGCAGCAAACCCCTGCCATGCAAACCCTTGCCCTGAACGTGTGGCGGCGGCGTGATCCTACGCTGCCTCCTCGTCGCCCTCCGGCGCTTCGGCGCCGAAGAGACCGTATTCCTTCATCTTGCGGTAGAGCGTCGAGCGCCCGATGCCGAGCTTGCGCGCCATCGCCGACATCTGGCCGCGATAATGGCCGAGCGCGAAACGGATCGTCTCGGCCTCGAGCTTCTCGAGCGTGTGCACGTCGCCGTTCTCGTCGAGCAGCGCCAGCACGTTGGGGTCGCGCACTTCGATGCGCACCACCTCGCGATCGGGCCGCGGCGCCGCCGGGATGACCGCAACGATCGGAGGGATTCGCACGTCGAAGCCGTCGACCTGCGCCGCCACCTGCGGGAACTCTGTCACGGTCAGCTCGTCGTGGTCGGCCAGCACCACGGCGCGGAACATCGCGTTCTCGAGCTGGCGGACGTTGCCCGGCCAGTCGTAGGCGGCGAGCATGGCTGAGGCCTCCGCCGACATTCCGCGAATGCGCTTGCCTTCCTCGGCGGCGAAGCGGGCGATGAAGCGACGGGCGAGGTCGGCGATGTCGTCGCGGCGGGTGCGCAGCGGCGGCACGGTGATCGGGAAGACGTTGAGGCGGTAGTACAGGTCCTCGCGGAAATGCCCGCGCTTCACCAGCTCGATCAGGTTCTGGTTGGTGGCCGAGATCAGGCGGATGTCGACCTTGACCGGGCGCTTGCCGCCGACAGGATCGACCTCGCCCTCCTGCAGCGCGCGCAAAAGCTTGACCTGGGCCTCGGGCGGCAGCTCGCCGACCTCGTCGAGGAACAGCGTGCCGCCGTGGGCCTCGACGAACTTGCCGGCATGCTTCTCGGTGGCGCCGGTGAAGGAGCCCTTCTCGTGGCCGAACAAGATCGACTCGACGAGGTTCTCCGGCAGCGCGCCGCAATTGACGGTGACGAAGGCCTTGCCGCGGCGGTCGGAGGCGCCCTGAATGGCGCGGGCGATCAGCTCCTTGCCGACGCCGGATTCGCCCTCGAGCAGCACCGGGATCGTGGATTTGGCGGCGCGCTCGCCGAGGCGGATGACGCGCTCCATCTCGCCGGACTTGGATGCCAGATCCTTGAGGCCGAAAGAGCCCGACGCGCGCTTGCCGAGGTGGCGGACCTCGTCCTCGAGCGCGTCGACGCGCAGCGCATTCTTGATGGAGACCTGCAGGCGCTCGGCGCCGACCGGCTTCACGACGAAATCCACGGCACCCGCGCGCATCGCCGAGATGACCGCCTCGATCGAGCCGTTGGCGGTTTGCACGATGGTCGGCACCTTGCGGTCGCCATCGCGCAGGCGGGTCAGCACGGCCATGCCGTCGAGGTCGGGCATCACGAGGTCGAGGATCATCAGGTCGACGGGCTGAGCGCCGACGTCGCCGATCCGGCGCAGCGCCTCGGCGCCGCCCTCGGCCGTTTCCGCCGCGTAGCCGAAGCGCCGCACCAGCGCCTCGAGCAGGCGGCGCTGCACAGGGTCGTCGTCAACGATCAGAACGGTGCAGGGCATACGACCTCGGCGAGGCGGACGAAGGGCTCGTCCGGCGAGGCTCATGCTGTTCGATCAGGGTAAAAGGCGAGTTAAACGGATTCTCTGCCGCGGCATGCTTCGAGCGATTTAGACTGCTTGGATATGCCGATAAGAAGGCCCGGTTTGCGCCGGGCCCTCTTCATCAATGTGCGGCAGGGCTGGTCGACGGGACGCTCATGCTCCTGGCGAACTGACCGAAAAGGTCGTTCAGCCCTTGCGGCAGCAGCGTCAGCGACACCGTACTCGGCGTCACGCCGTTCCATTTGCGCATCACGTCGGCCAGCGAGAGGCCTTCCAGCGTGGCCACGTAGGGCTGCAGCCGTATAGCGATGTCCCGCTCCTGGAGCGCCGCGAAATGGCGGTTCAGGGCGTCCTGAACCTCCCTGTCGAAGGACCAGGTGTCGGCCCAGCCGACGTAGTCCAGCGTGATGCCGTGGCCATCGAGGTAGGCCTTCATCTCCTTGCGGATCGTGTCCATGATCGCGCTGGCGTTGGCGCTGTCCTCGATCAGCGTGTGCTGCATCAGGTTCTCGCAGACGAGGATGCCGACCTTGCTTCTGACCTTGGTGTCCATGACCTCGGCGAGCGAACGGCCGTAGAACACCGACGTGAAGACGACGTTGGGATCGGTGCGCTGCCCCTCCGGTGGATGAACACCGAAGTTGTAGAGGAACTTGGCGGCGTCGGCTTCGGTCACCTTGGTCGAGATCGCCACGCCCAAGGTGATGTTGTGCCCCTCCGACGACTGGCAGTCGAAGCCCTCGTTGTTCGAGCTCGTGCCCTTTGTGGGAGCCGCGAGCCATTCGCGAGAGACCGGCTCGCGGTTGACGATGAAGAGGCGGCCAGTCGGAACATAGTAGTCGCCCCAGAAGCCCCAACCGGTGCCGCGCAGCGTCTGATGCGGTATGAGGAATCCTTAGCCGCGATCTTGTTCTTGTCGAGGTAACTCGCCGAGTCGAAGGCGTCCTGGCCCGACCTGTTATCGCCGACGTCGGGCACCCAGAAGGCGCTCTCGTTCGGCATGATCGTGTAGGGTTCGGCATAGTCGTGCTGGGCATAGTAGGCGTAGGCTTCATCCGGCGAGATCGCGTAGGCGGCGAGGCCGACCGCGCAGATCGCGATGATCGACGCGAGCGCGCGCCGGATCGGGCGCCACCAGATCCCAAGCAGGATCGCCACCAGGATCAGCCCGGTGAGGCCGACCTGCTGCCAAACGTAGCCATGTACGGCTGCTGAAAGAGATGTCCGGTCTGAGGCGGCGAACTGGGCGCCCGCTGTCTTAGCGCTCCCGATCGTGGCGGCAGTGTTGATGAAGACTTCGAGCCAACCGGCGGCCCCGAGGGTCAGGGCGGACGCGAGCAAACGGACGATAGACATTGACCTGGGCCGCGAAGGCCACTCCTTTGGTCTCACGCGGGCTGTATGGGGCTCCAGCCCTGCTCTGTCCCGCGTCTCGACGAGCGGACGAAATCTGGGAAGTGCCAAGCGCAGTGGTAGCGGTGGAAATGCCGAGCCAGCCGGCCGCCGTCATGCGCGGCCTACATGCTTCGCTTGTCGTGGTGGCGCGTTTCGCGCGAGCACCCGTCTTCTGCCAGCCGCCCTCCAAGCCATTGTCGTCAAGCGAAGGCATCGGGCAGCTCGTCGCTCGCCCGGCCCCGATCGGCAAAGGTCCACCAGCGGCTGGCGGCGTAGCTCCACACAGTGACGATGCCGGTCACAACGATCTGGGCGGAGAGGTAAGGAAGGTGCCGCCAATCGACGGCCAGCGTCATCAGCAGCGCGGTGGCGAGAAAGCCGATCGCGGCCACGGCGGTGAAGCGCCAGATCGCCTCGAAATGGCGCTTGCGGCTCTTGAACGTGTGCCGGCGATTGAGGCTGTAGGAGATGACGCCGCCGAAGCAGTAGCCGAGCAGCGTCGCCGGCACCGGCGGCTTGTGGGCGAGCTGCACGAGCAACACCAGCACGGTGTAATGCGCGGCGGTGGCGAGGCAGCCGATCACCACGAACGAGGCGAGCTGGCGAAGATTTGAGGCGAGCGCTGGCACTGATGCTCCGAAGACACGCCGGTCAAGGCTTGCGAAAACAACCCGGGCCTGCCACGCAAAAGCCGCGGACGGCTTGCGAAGAGGGGCGGGCCAGCGCGCATACGTAGACTGCATCGCGTTCCAGGGGAGACCAACATGCGTTTCGATTTCGTGAAGACCGGCCGCGTCGCCGCCGTTCTCGCCGCCACGACCCTCGCGGGCGCTTTCGCCGCGACGTCGGCCAAGGCCGAGCTCGTCGGCCAGCTGCAGTGCAACATCGGGCCGGGCGTCGGCCAGCTCGTCAGCTCCAAGCGGCCGGTGTCGTGCACCTACCGTACGGCCGGAATGCCGGTCCAGTTCTACAACGGCGAGCTCGGCCGCATCGGCCTCGACGTCGGCACCCTAGCCTCGGGCACGCTGACCTACGACGTGGTCGCGATCGGCACCCCGGGCCTCGGCGTGCTCCAAGGCTCCTACGTCGGCGCCGGCGGCGGCGTGACGCTCGGCTCCGGTATCGGCGTCAACACACTGGTCGGCGGCAACGGCCAGTCGGTCACCCTGCAGCCCATCGCCACCACCGTCTCGACCGGCACCAACATCAATGCCGGCTTCACCTCTCTGGCGCTGACCTTCGCCGGCACGGAAGGCCCGCGCCTGCGCCGCCGTGGCATCGTCGCCCGCTACTGATCCGCGAACTTCCGCGCGATACGAGAAGGCGTCTGCTCGCGCGGGCGCCTTTTTCTTTGGGCGAGGCGCGTCCTAACGCGAACGGGCGCGTCGCCCCATCTTCCGTGCCATGATCGATGCCGCCTTCGCCGCCGCCGCCGAGATCCTGACTCCGCCGTTCCGCGCGGTGCTGGCCAAGACGCTCAGCCTCACCGTGCTGCTGCTGGCCTTCTGCGCCGTCGGGCTCGAGAAGCTGGCGATGGCCTACCTGGTGACGCCCTGGCATTGGGCCTCCACCGCGCTCCAAGTCCTGACAGGGCTCGGCCTCGTCGTCGCCGTGGCGGTGCTGATCACGCCGGTGGCCTTCGTCGTCGCCGGCTTCTTCTTCGACGAGCTCGCCGACCACGTCGAGCGCGATCTCGCCGGGGCGGCGGGACGAGGCCGGCCGTTGCCGCTCGACGAGGCCACGCTGCTGGGCCTCAAGTTCGGCCTGGTCAGCCTGGGCGTGAATCTCGCCGCGCTGCTGCTGCTGGTGGTGCCGGGCGTCAACGCGGTCGCCTTCTTCGGCGCCAACGCCTACCTCTTCGGCCGCGGCTTCTTCGAACTGGCGGCGCTGCGCTACCGGCCGCTCGCCGAGGTGCGCGCGCTGCGCCGCCGGCACGCCCTGCGCATCTTCGGCGCCGGCTGCCTGTGCGCGGCGGTCGCGTCCGTGCCGATCCTGCAGCTGCTGGCGCCGCTGTTCGCCACAGCGCTCCTCGTGCGCGTGGCGCAACCGCTGGTGCGCGGGCGGCTGCCGGCCCCGGCTCAGCCGCCCGTGGTGTAGGCGGCATACTGCCCGGTCTTGCGGTAGCGGCCGAGATAGCGTGGCACGAAGCTCTCGAAGCTTTCCGGGCGGATGCCGAGGCCCTGCAGGGTGCGGCCCTCGCGCTTGGCCGCCTCGGACACGACGTTGTCCTGTTTCAGCAGTTCGACCTGGTCCACCGTCATCTCCAGCATCTCGGGCAACAGGCCGAAGCTCGCCTTGCTGACCATTTCGGTGACGCCGGCCATCCGCGTCGCCAGCGAGAACGGCAGCTTGACCAGCGGGCGCTTGCGTTCGGTGGTCTTGAGGATGAAGCGCATGAGGTCGGCGAAGGAGACCGCCTCCGGGCCGCCGAGTTCGTAGGTGGTACCGGGCAGCGCCTTGCCGTCGACGGCAAGCGCGATGGCCTCGGCGACGTCGCCGACGAAGACCGGCTGCAGCAGGCCGGCGCCGCCGCCGATGAGCGGCAGGGCCGGCATCACGCGGGCCATGCCGGCGAAGCGGTTGAAGAACTTGTCCTCCGGCCCGAACACGATCGAGGGCCGCACGATCACCGCCTCGGGAATAATCTCAAGCGCCAGGCGCTCGCCCTCGGCCTTGGTGCGCCCGTACTCGGCGGCGGAGCTCGCGTCGGCACCGATCGCCGACATCTGCACGAAGCGGGTGATGCCGGCGGCCTTGGTGGCCTCGGCCACGGTCCGCACGCCTTCGGCCTGCAGCGCGGAAAAGGTCTGCTTGCCGCCCTGGGCGAGTATGCCGACGAGGTTGACCACGGCGTCGGCATCGCGCACCGCGCGGGCGACCGAGTCGGGGTAGCGGAGGTTCGCCTGCACCGCGTTGATCTGGCCGACCTTGCCGGAGACCTGGGTGACAAAGGCGGCGCCTGGGCGGCGCGAGGCGATGCGCACGCGGTAGCCGTGCTCGGCCAAGGCCTTGGCGACGTAGCGACCCACGAAGCCGGAGCCGCCGAAGACGGTGACGAGCTTGCCGGTCTTGATGAGGGTGGGTGCCACCATGGTGTCGTGCTCCGGAGCGTCGCGCGATCTTTAGAGGAGCGGGTGCGGCGCTGTACAGGGCCGCGCCGTCGCGGCGCCGAAGCTCCTGTCGCACCAGCTCGATCCGAAACGTTCGCCCGACGGCCCGAGCAGCGGACAACAGCGTCTCCAGTGTAACGCCGCCCCCCCTTCGGCGGACAGGAGCCGATCGACCTGAGCTCAATTCGTCTTCATGAGTTCGGCCATGCGCGTCTTGGTGATGCGTTGCTTCTTCATCGCTTCGGCGATCTGCGCCGCCAGCGCGGCTTCGAGCGCCTCGGCCGTCACCTTCTCGCGAAAATCGTTTCCTTTAGCCGGCTCTCAGAAGTCGAGCCGAGCCGGCCGGACGCATCAGTCATCCCAGACCCTCTCTTACGTCGCCGCGCCAGGGTCAGCGCCCCGTGTCCGGTTGCTCCCCGCTTCCGCCCGCTGTAACCCACCAACTGCTCTTCCGTCGGGATCGTCATGGGCTTCAAATGCGGCATCGTCGGTCTGCCGAACGTCGGCAAGTCGACCCTTTTCAACGCGCTCACGCAGACAGCGGCGGCGCAGGCGGCGAACTATCCGTTCTGCACCATCGAGCCCAACGTCGGCGATGTCGCCGTGCCCGACGCGCGACTGGAGACGCTGGCGTCCATCGCCTCCTCGAAGGAGATCATCCCGACGCGGCTCACCTTCGTCGACATCGCCGGTTTGGTGCGCGGCGCCTCCAAGGGCGAGGGGCTCGGCAACCAATTCCTCGCCAATATTCGCGAGTGCGACGCCATCGCCCACGTGGTGCGCTGCTTCGAGGACGACGACATCACCCATGTCGAGGGCAAGATCGCGCCGGTCGACGACATCGAGACGATCGAGACCGAGCTGATGCTGGCCGACCTCGACAGCCTGGAGAAGCGCGTCCCGGCGCTCGAGAAGAAGGCCAAGACCGGCGGCGACAAGGAGGCCAAGGAGCTGCTCGATCTGATGACGCGCTGCCTCGTGCTGCTGCGCGAGGGCAAGCCGGCGCGCCTGGCCGAGGTCAAGGCCGACGAGCGCAAGACCTTCGTCGGCCTCGGCCTGCTGTCCTCGAAGCCGGTGCTCTACGTCTGCAACGTCGAGGAGTCCTCGGCCGACATGGGCAATGCCTTCTCCGACGCGGTCGCCGCCCGCGCCAAGGAGGAGGGTGCCGTCGCCGTCGTGGTCTCCGCGCGAATCGAGAGCGAGATCGCGGTGATGCCGGCGGACGAACAGGCCGAGTACCTCGAGGCGGTGGGCCTGGCCGAGCCCGGCCTCAACCGCGTCATCCGCGCCGGTTACCGGCTGCTGCACCTCATCACCTACTTCACCGTCGGGCCCAAGGAGACGCGCGCCTGGACCATTCCCCAGGGCACCAGGGGGCCGGCGGCGGCGGGCGTGATCCACACCGACTTCGAGAAGGGCTACATTCGCGCCGAGACGGTGGCCTACGACGACTACGTCTCCGGCAAAGGCGAGGCCGGCGCGCGCGAGGCAGGGAAGTTCCGGCTGGAAGGCAAGGAGTACGTCGTGGCCGACGGCGACGTGCTGCATTTCCGCTTCGCCAACTGACCTCCCACACGATCAAGCGGCGACCTGGACGCTTTCGCCCCCCGATGCGAGAGAATGACGGCATGGCGAGCGAGACGCAGTTCGATACGATCGACCGTGAGATCGAGGATCTCCAGGAACGCCTCGACGGTTGCCGTCAGGCGATGGCGCTGTCGCGCGCGGCTCTGGTCGCGTCGCTGCTGACCCTGGCGTTGGTGCTGACATTCGCCGGTAGCTGGCGGACACCGGCCGTGGTCTCATTTGCCATCGCCGGAGCCATCGGCGGCACGGTCTGGCTCGGTGCCAGCCGCACGTCGCGCGACGAAATTGAGGAGAAGCTCGCGGCGCTGGACCGCACAAAAGCGAAGCTGATCGACGAGGTCGCCGCTCGTAACGGCTGGCGCGACCTCACACCGACGGTTCACTGAGCTATCGGCTCGCGGGTCTGCCTTCCGGCTTGGGCAACCCTTTGTCTCCTTCCTGCGGCCTGACCGCAGGCTTCGGGTTGTTCGGCGAGCCGGGCGGTCCGGCCTCACCGGCGGGTAGGCCGCTGTTGATCGCCCTCTGTTGCCCGGCGCCGCCAGCTCCGGCGCCGCTTCCGGCGGCCATGGCCGGCAAAGCCGAGCTCACTAGGATCAGATGCAGAAGCAAGGTCCTCGACATCGCTGCGCCACTCTATGTTCGGCTATCGTGCCCGACCGGCGCAGCTTCGTCCAAGCCCGCCTTTCGGTCAAAACATACGATCAGTACCGACCGTCTCTTGCGCCGCCGTGGTTCTCGACCCTGTACTTACGCTTGAACGTGCTCGGCACGAGGCGCTGGTGGCGGTGCAGCCGCGCGATCGGGGGATTGCCCTGCGAGAAGTCGCCGGTGGTCTGCGGGTAGGGGTCGCGCATGATCGTCTGCGGGCCTCCGAGCCGGCTCGGCTCGGGATCGAGCGGTTCCGCACCGGTCACCCCTGTCGGATAGGGCGAGGGTATCAGCGTCTGTCCGGCCAGCGAGTTCGAGGGAGCTGCGAGAGCGCCGAGAAGGACCAATGGGATGATCGAGAAGAGGATGACACGCATGCTGTGCAAAGTCGGGTGCGGCCAGCCGATCGCAAGCCCGACGCGTTGCCGCTCCGTGGCCAGCGACGGTGGCTGCTCGATCGACGCGCTCGATTGACGCCTTTGCCGCTTCTCCCTAGGGGAGTGCCATACCTTCCGTCAAAGGCCGCCGTCCCCCGCCTGACCGCGGTTCGGCGGAGCGCAGGATGCAAGCCATGAGCGACATTCCCGGTTGGAGCGAGCGCAAGGTCACGGCGGTGCTCGTGCTCTCCGACGGCATGGTGCTCGAGGGCGAAGGCTATGGCGCCACAGGCGAGGCGGTCGGCGAGCTGTGCTTCAACACCGCGATGACCGGCTATCAGGAGATTCTCACCGATCCCTCTTACAACGGCCAGATCGTCACCTTCACCTTCCCCCACGTCGGCAACGTCGGCGCCAACGAGCAGGACATCGAGTCGGTCATCGCCACCTCGCAGGCCAACGCCGTCGGGCTGGTCACCCTGGCGCCGGTGACCGGGCCCTCCAACCACCGCTCGACGCTGCATTTCGACGAATGGCTTCGCCGTCGCGGCATCGTCGGCATTTCCGGTATCGACACGCGGGCGCTGACTGCCCTGATGCGCGACGAGGGCGTTCCCAATGCATTGGTCGCCCACGATCCCGACGGGCGCTTCGATCTCGGCGCGCTCAAGGCCAAGGCGGCGGGCTGGAGCGGCCTCGTCGGCGTGGACCTCGTGCCCAAGGTCACCACGACTCAGCGTTTCGAGTGGGACGAGGGCACCTGGACTGACGAGGGCTACGCCACGCACGCGGAGGGCCGCTTCAAGGTGGTCGCGATCGACTACGGCGTGAAGCGCAACATTCTTCGCCTGCTGGCCGATGTCGGCTGCTCCGTCACCGTGGTGCCATCGACCGCGACGGCGGCCGACATCCTGGCGATGAAGCCGGACGGGGTGATGATCGCCAATGGCCCCGGCGACCCCGCCGCCACCGGCGACTATGCCGTGCCCGTCATCAAGGACCTGCTCGAGGCCCGGGTACCGACCTTCGGCATCTGCCTCGGCCACCAGCTGCTGGCGCTGGCGGTCGGTGGCAGGACGGCCAAGATGCGCCAGGGCCACCATGGCGCCAACCATCCCGTCATGGACTTCACCACCAACAAGGTCGAGATCGTCTCGATGAACCACGGCTTCTCCGTCGATCGCGACAGCCTGCCGGCGAACGCGCGCGAGACTCACAAGAGCCTGTTCGACGGCACGAATTGCGGGCTCGAGCTGATCGACCGGCCGGCGTTCTCGGTGCAGCACCACCCGGAAGCCTCGCCCGGCCCCAAGGACAGCCACTACCTGTTCCGCCGTTTTGCCGAGCTGATGGAGAAGAGCAGGGCCGAGACGGCCTGACCCTCCTCCGCGAAGCAAGCGGCGCCATGCCCCAACACCGCGCCCGTGTCGCCAGCGCGAGACGGAGCGCTTGTGCCGCGTGGGGCGCGAGGTGGCCGAACGGCGACATGGTGGGTCCATCGACACTCCCTGCTAATCGCACACCCGCATTTTGCGTCGCGATGCGTCGCGGCCGGAGCGAAACCGCATTGGTAAAATGACCGAGGGGGCGGCTGGTTCCTGCTCTTCGAGGCTTCGTCCGGACGCTCGACAAGGCGCCCGCCAGCCTCTCATCTCGCGTCGCGCGAGGATGCTAGCCCACCACCCGCAGCACGATCACCAGCAGCACGAACACGACGATCGCGATCAGCGTGGTCAGCCCCGCCTTCATCCAGAGGCGCGGCGCCGTCGGCGCGCCGGGCTCCGTGCCGGGCGTCACCTCGCCCATCTCCTGCTGCGAGCGTATGCCGATGGGCAGCACCGCGAAGAGCACGGTAAACCAGATTGTCAGGAACACCGCCACGGCGAGGGCGACGGGGATGGGAAGCAGGCTCATGACCCCCTTCAACGCCTAGCGCCGCGTCCACGCAAGGCGCCTTGTGGCGCGCCGGTCACGCCGGGCCGGAAAGGGCCGGCAGCCGATTGTAACCCAGCGAGCGTCCGAACACAGTGAAGCGCTGCTGCTTCGCAGAGGAACCTCGAGCGATGATCCGACGAATTGCCGCTTCGGCGGCCCTTGCGGCGAGCGTGCTCGCCTGCAGTCTCGCGCCGGCCCGCGCCGACCTCTTCGACTTCCTCCAGCCGATGTTCGGCGGCACGCCGGCCGGCACGGTCGCGCCGCCCCGCGAGGTCGTCCCCTACGCCGGGCGCGAGCGGCCGGGCACGGTGATCATCTCCACCGCCGAACGCAAATTGTACCTCGTCGAGCCAGGCGGCCAGGCGATGCGCTACGGCGTCGGCGTCGGTCGCCAGGGCTTCACCTGGGGTGGAGTCAAGACCATCACCGCCAAACGCGAGTGGCCGGACTGGACGCCGCCGTCGCAGATGCTGCACCGTCGCCCCGACCTGCCGCGGCATATGAAGGGTGGCATCGACAATCCGCTCGGCGCCCGCGCGATGTATCTCGGGGGCTCGATGTACCGCATCCACGGCTCCAACGAGCCGGAAACGATCGGCCAGGCGGTGTCCTCGGGCTGCATCCGCATGACCAACGCCGACGTCACTGACCTGTACGAACGCGTCCGCGTCGGCACCAAGGTCATCGTCCAGCGTTGAGCCGGAACGCTGCCAGCGAGCATCTGGCAGTTCGCTTCGTTCGCGCGACGAAATCGTCCGCGCTAGGTTGCTCGACAGCGGTTCTCCGTGGCGCATCCTCTTGGACGTGGGGGTCACTGCACTCGCAGATTGCAAGGTGGCGGCCGTCTCCACCGAATGGCTGATCGAGGCGGAACAGCAGGCCCGCGGTTTCGCGACCTCCTCTGGTCTCTTCTCGCCCGCGAGCATGCGACCATGACCGAGCAGATCGTGGCGCTCGGTCGCCGCACGTCACGCCAGCGCATCGCCTACTTTCTCTGTGACCTCCTCGAGCGATTGCAGGCTGTCGGTCTGGCGGAGGACGATTGCTTTCGCGCGCCCCTCACCCAAACCGACTTGGCCGACGCGCTCGGCCTGGGCACGGTGCACGTCAACCGCACGCTCCAGGCGTTGAGGGAGGACGGGCTGGTCGAAATGCGCGGACGGACCTTCCGCGTGTCGCGACGGGCTGAGATGAAGCGTGCCGCGAGCTACGAGCGCCAGGCCGATGCCGCCCAGCTGTGCGACCCTGAACCCGCGTTCAGCGTCCATTCACGCTGATTTGTGCCAGCCGCAACATTTGTGGCCTCGCCATGGCCGAATTAACCAAGGAGCTGCCGGTCAAGCAGCGTTCCTCCTCCGTTTCTCGCTCTGAAGCGTCGTCCACGACCGCGCCAATCCGGTTAACGCGATCCGCTCGAATTCGAAGGTTTTCCTTCCGCCGGCATCAGAAAGGCGTCGGCACGATGAGCCCATCGAACAAGGGGCATCCTCGTGCGCATCGCGGTCAGGTTCTCGTTCCTCCTCCTTCTTCTCGCCGCGGCCGTGCCGGTGCGGGCGCAGGGCCTTCCTTCGCCGGCGACCTTCGCCGCCGTCGGCGATGTGACCCGCACTCCTTACGGCTGGGCCGATCTGTGCGGACGCCAGCCGCAGGAATGCCAGGTCGAGGTGCTCGATGCCGTCGACCTCCACTTGACGTCCAGGACCTGGGCGATCCTGGAGCGCATCAACACCCGCGTGAACGCCGACATCGAGCCGATCAGCAACATGGACCACTGGGGCACGATGCTCGACCATTGGGACTATCCCACAGACGGCAAGGGCGATTGCAAGATCTACGCGCTGTGGAAGCGCAAGCTGCTGATCGACCTCGGCTTTCCGCGCCAGGCGCTGCTGATGACGATCGTCCGCGACCTCGAGGGCAACGGCCACACCATCCTCACGGTCAAGACCGACAGGGGCGACTTCGTCCTCGACAACATGGTCGCCGAGATCCGCGGCTGGGACGAGACCGGCTACAAGTTCGTCAAGCGCCAGTCGCAGACCGATCCCAATGTGTGGGTCGCGGTCGGTCCGACGACCCACCGGGCCATGGCCAACCTCCTCAACGGCAGCAAGATGGCAACGGGCTCGGCGCGCTGAGCGCCTTCACCACGCATTGACAGGCTGCGGCGTCCAAGACCATGTGGCGCCCGGACCCGGATCGTTTATCTCGTGCTCAGCTCGGCCGTCATCGGCTTCACCAAGCTCGTCGGCTTCTTCATCGTGGTGGCCAGCGCCATCACCACGTTCTACGCCGCGATCCACACCATCAACGTCAACAGCCAGATCGACGTCTTTTTCGCCGGGCTGCTCGCTTTGCTGATCGGCATCGTCGCCGGGCCGCTGTACTGCCTGATCAGCTACTTCGGCCTCCATCACTATCTCGCCTTTTCCCCCCTCGGTGCAGTGCTGGTGGTCACCCCCGTGCTGCTGGCGTGGTGCTTCATGGCCTATAGCACCATCACCGGCTATCTCAGGGGCTGAGGCCGGCCAAGCTGGACGCCTTGGCGATGGCGTGCGGCACCGGACCTCCGGTCGCCCAGTCGACCAGCTCGGCCGTGTGCACCACCGGGATCGTCGTGCCGCTGCCGATCTGCACCATGCAGCCGATATTGCCCGCGGCGACCACGTCCGGCTTGGTCTTGGCGATGTTCGCCACCTTGCGCGCCTTGAGCTGGTTCGCGATCTCGGGCTGCAGCAGGTTGTAGGTGCCGGCCGAGCCGCAGCAGAGATGGCCTTCCGGCACGCCCACGACCTCGAACCCGGCCCTCCGCAACACCTCCATCGGCGTCTTGGTGACCCGTTGGCCGTGCTGCAACGAGCAGGCGGAATGATAGGCCACGCGCAGCTTCGGCGTCCCCGGACGCGGCGCGATGGCAAGCTCGGCCAGGATCTCGCTGACGTCTCTCGACAGCGCCGACACCTCGGCGGCGTCGGCGGCGAGGGCCGCGTCCTCGCGCATCATGAAGCCGTAGTCCTTGAGCGTGGTGCCGCAGCCCGACGTGTTGATCACGATGGCATCGAGGCCGCGCGCGCGCTTCTCCGCCGCGAAGGCACGGATGTTCGCCGCCGCCATGGCGTGAGAATGATTCTCCTGGCCCATGTGGTGCTGCAGGGCGCCGCAGCAGCCGACGCCTTTGACCACCACCACTTCGACGCCATGGCGGGTCAGGACGCGGATCGTTGCCTCGTTGATCGCCGGATCGAGAACCTGTTGCGCGCAGCCCGCGAGCAGTGCGACGCGCTTGATCCTCGCGCCGGAGGCGGCATGGATGGCCGGCCTGCCCGAGGTGCCCTGAGGCGGTAGGCTCCTCGGCGCCGTGGCGAACATCGCGTGGAAGCGCTTGGGGAACGCCCGAGCGAAGGGCTTCGCCAGCTTGGCGCCTTGCAGGGCGAGGCGGAAGCGCGCGGGGTAGGGCAGGATCCAGCCCAGAACGGCGCGGGTGAGGCGGTCCATGAACGGTCGCCTGTAGGTCTTGGCGATATGCGCGCGCGCGTGGTCGATGAGATGCATGTAGTTCACGCCCGAGGGGCAGGTGGTCATGCAGGCGAGGCAGGAGAGGCAGCGGTCGACGTGCTTGACCGTCTCGGCATCGGCCGGCCGGTCGTTCTCCAGCATGTCCTTCATGAGGTAGATGCGCCCCCGCGGCGAGTCATTCTCTTCCCCGAGCAGGACGAAGGTCGGGCAGGTCGCGGTGCAGAAGCCGCAGTGCACGCACTTGCGGATGATCTTCTCGCTGGCGGCGAAGGCCGGCTGCTCGAGGAGGTCCGGCGCGAAGTCGGTCTGCATGGCTTAGCTTCCGGGGCCAAGGCGGCCCCTGTTGAGGATGAGCAGAGGATCGAAGCTGGTCTTCACCCGCCGTGATAGCGCCGCGAGCGCGGCCGGCTGCGGCTGGAAGACGGCGGTTGCGGCGCGCGCCTCGGCCTCGGCGCGGATCAGGGTGGCGTGGCCGCCGTGCGGCGCCAGCGCGGTGCGGATCGTTTCGGCATGGGCGGCGGCGCCCTCGAGCGCGAGCCAGACGAGGCCGCCGGCCCAATCGTAGTACCAACGCGCCAGCGGCATCTCGGCTCGGCGCAGGGCGGCGACGAAGGCCGCACCCTCGCTCGGTGCCGTCGACACCTTCCAGATCGGACCGGTGAGGTCGGCGAGCGGCTCGACATCACGCAGTGCCGCCCAGAACAGGCGCGAGGCGCGCTCGCCGAGGTCGTCGACGTCGCCGCGCGGGCCGAAATGGGCGACGAGGTCGTCGTAGCGGGTGTCGACCGACACCGAAGGCCCTTCGAGCCGGAGCGCCAGGCAGCAACCCGCCGCAAGGCCGACGCTGGCGCCGTCCGGAAGGCAGGCGTAGCTCGACACTTCGTGGGGCAACCCGGACGCCTCGCGCAGCGCCGCCAGCGCCATCGCCTCGTCGAGCCCGTAAAGCAGGAAGGTGCGCTCGGTCTCGGCGCGCGGCAGGACCTTGATCGAGATCTCGGTCATGACCGCGAGCGTTCCGTAGGAGCCGGCGATGAGCTTGGAGAGATCGTAGCCGGTGACGTTCTTCATCACCTGGCCGCCGGACTTGAAGATCTCGGCGCGCCCGGAGACGGCGCGGAAACCGAGCACGTGGTCTCGCGCGGCGCCGGCCTTGATCCGGCGCGGACCGCCGGCGTTCACCGCCACCGTGCCGCCGAGCGTCCCAGTAGAGTTACCGCGCCACAGCTTCGAGGGATCCATCGGCTCGAAGGCGAGCTCCTGGTTGTTCTCCTCGAGCAGCTTGGCGATGTCGGCCATCGGCGTGCCGGGGCGAGCCGTCATCACCAGCTCGGACGGCTCGTACAGCGTGACGCCGGTGAGACCGCTGGTGTAGATCTGAGCCGAAGCATCAACCGGGCGGCCGAGCCCGCGCTTCGAGCCGTGACCGATGATCTCCACCGGCCTCTCTTCGTCCAAAGCGTCCCGCACGGCGGCGAGGACTTCGTCCTCGTCGCGAGGCTTCAGGGTGTCCATCGTTCTTACAAGCGTGCCGCGCCGAAGAAGGCAAGGCGGCAAAGCGGCCGACGGCGAGTGATCGATTCCATCATCCGGATCGACGCTTAGAACGACACGGGCGAAGCCCTCTTGGGCGGCTGACCTATTCCGCGGGAGCGGGCGCCGTCTGCGCATGCACCTTGCGCTCCGGCGTGGCGAGGTGCGCGTCCTCGATCGTGTCGCGTACCTTGCCGACGACCAATCGCGATCCCCGCCCATAGGTGAAGAACGCCCACGCCCAATTTGTGAAAACCATGATCCGATTGCGGAACCCGATCAAGAGAAGCAGATGGACGAGCGACCATGCCAGCCAGGCGACCCTGCCGGTCAGCTTCATGCCGAGGAGCACGGCGATGGCGTGGGAGCGGCCGATCACCGCCATCGTGCCGAGATCGGTGTACTTGAAAGGGCCCGGGTGCTTGGCCGCGCCGATGCGGCTGGCAACCACCTTGGCGACATAGGCGCCCTGCTGCTTGGCGACGGGCGCCAGCGCCGGCAGCGTCTTGCCCTCTTTGGTCTTGTAGCTCGACACATCGCCGATGGCGAAGATCTCGGGATGGCCAGGCACAGAACAGTCGCTGCTCACCTCGACGGCGTTGTTCTTCGCGGCCTTGGCGCCGATCCATTGCGCCGCCGGCTCGGCCCGTGTACCGGCCGCCCAGAACACGTTGGCGGCCTCGATGCGCGTGCCGTCCTTCAACGTGATGCCGCTCGCGTCGATGCGGTCGCAAGGAGCATCCAGCACGACCTCGACCCCGAGATGCTCGAGCGCCTTCTTGGCGTAGGCCGACAGACGCTCGGGAAACTCGCCGAGGATCTTCGGCGCGGCGTCGACGAGCATGATGCGAGCTTTGGACGGGTCGATGTGTCGGTACTCCGACTTCAACGTCGCGCGCGAGAGCTCGGCCAGCGAACCGGACAGCTCGACTCCGGTGGGACCACCGCCGACCACGACGAAGGTCGTCAGCGCCTTGACCTCGTCCGGGTCGGTGCGGGTTTCCGCCCAGTCGAAGGATTCCAGGATTCGGCGGCGGATTTGCAGTGCGTCGGGCAGCGTCTTGAGCACGGCGGCGTGCTTGGCCCATTCGTCATGGCCGAACCAGGCGTAGGCCGAACCCGTCGCGAGGATGAGGTAGTCGTAGTCGATGGAGCCGGTGTCGCGGACGCAGACCTGGCGCCTGTCCTTGTCGACGCCCTCGACCTCGCCGAACACGACGGACACGTTCTTGTGGGTGCCGAGCAGCGCGCGGATGGGCGAGGCGATGTCCGAGGGCGCCAACGCCGCGGTCGACACTTGGTAAAGCAGCGGTTGAAATAGATGATGATTGGTGCGGTCGATCAGCACCAGTTCGACGTCGAGCTTGGCGATATGCATCGCCGCCTGCAGGCCGCCGAAGCCGCAGCCGACGATCGCGATGATTGGCTTGCCGGCTTGCTTACGGGTGAACAGGATGGGCTGGTTCTCGGTCGGCATGGCTGGCTCCGTTCGGGCTGGCCGGATCGCTGCAACCCATCATCGGGCGGGGCGCTGGCGGATCAACGGTAAAGATTGGCGCTATCGCGATAGGCACTAGAGGTAGTGTGCTTCGCAGTCGCAGCAATTTTTGTTCGCGGCTGCGAAAGAAAGCCTCATACCAGCCCGGGACAAGCTTGGTGCGCGAGGATGCGTGGCACCCATCCGAGTGTCATACGTGCTTTCCACCACAGCCGCCTATCTCTCGATCTCCAACAATCTCGTCCGCCAGCAGGCGGCGACGGCGTCGGACCCGCAGGTCAAGAACGACACCGCCTACTACCTCGCCAACATCGGCAAGGTGACGAACATCGCGGACTTGGTCGGCAACTACCGCCTCTTCACCTACGCCATGAAGGCCTATGGCCTGGAGGACATGAACTACGCCAAGGGCTTGATGACCAAGGTGCTCCAGGGCGGCACCAGGAGCTCAAGCGCCCTCGCCAACACTCTCACCGACAAGCGCTATCTCGCTTTCGCCCAGGCTTTCGACTTCGCCGGCAAAGGGACCGCCGCCACTCAGGCGACGGCGGCGACCAGCGGGACCACGGCCAAGTACGTCGAGCAAACGCTCGAAGACAACCAGGGCCAGCAGAACGAGGGCGTGCAGCTCGCGCTCTACTTCACCCGCAACGCGTCCACCGTCACCAACGTCTACGGGCTGCTCGCCGATTCGAACCTGCTCAAGGTGGTGCAGACCGCCTTCGGCCTGCCGGCATCGTCCACCGCCGATATCGACTCCGAGGCCGCGACGCTGAGCAAATTCGTCAAGGTTTCGGACCTTCAGAATCCCGCCAAGGTCCAGAAGATCGCCGAGCGTTTCACCGCGATGTGGGACCTTTCCGGCAACAACACCTCCTCGAACACCACCAACATCTCCCAGATCTTCGCCTCGTCGTCTTCATCGACGGGTTTCTCGAGCGACCTGCTGCTGAGCCTCCAAGGCCTGAAGCTCGGGGGCGCCTAAGCGATGCGCACCAACCTCTACGTCTCGATGTCGGGCCAGATCGCGCTGGAGAAGCGCCTCGCCACCGTGGCCTCGAACATTGCCAACATGAACACCGCCGGCTTCCGCGCCCAGGGGGTCTCGTTCTCCTCCGTCCTGTCCAAGGCCGGCGAGCGGCCGGCCGCCTACGTCTCCACCGGCACCGATTACGTTTCGCGCGCGCAAGGATCGGTGAGCAAGACCGACAATCCGCTCGACGTGGCGATCCAGGGCGATGCCTTCTTCGCGGTGAAAACGCCCGCCGGCACCGCCTACACGCGCGACGGGCGATTTCAGATGACCGCGAGCGGCGAGCTGCAGACGCTGAACGGCTATCCCGTGCTCGATGCCGGCGGCGCCAACATGCTGCTCAACAGCGACGCTGGGCCGCCGATGATCTCCGCCGACGGCATGATGACGCAAAATGGCCAGCAGATCAGCGCGATCGGCATGTTCTCGCTGCCGCCGGACGCGACGCTTACGCGCTACGACAATTCGGCCGTGTTCACCGACAAGCCGGCGGTGCCGGTGCTCGATTTTACGCACAACAACGTCGTCCAGGGCTTCAGCGAGGGCTCCAACGTCAACCCTGTCCTTGAGATGACCAAGCTGATCGAAATCCAGCGGGCCTTCGACGGCCTGACCAACACCATGCAGTCGAGCGAGGGCAGCCTGCAGGACGCGATCAAGACGCTCGGATCGACGTCGTGACGGGTGCGCGGCCGTGAACGCGCTCGAACGGCTCGCCGACGCGGCGGCGCGGCTGGCCGCCCCCGGCGCCCTCGTCGATGTCTTCGGCACCGTCAGCTCGATCTCGCCGTCGACCTACCGCGTGCGCGGGCTGTCCCCTTTCGTTCGGTTGGGCGACTGCGTCGCCACCGCCGAAGCCCGCGACAACCGCCACGGTGAAGTGGTGCGCATCGAGGCGGATGCGGTCACGGTGAAGCCGTTCGGCGCCGTCGTCGACGTCGGACTCGGCTCGACTGTCGTCAAGGCGGACGGCGTCGCCGTGATGCCGGCGCCCTCCTGGCGGGGGCGCATCGTCGATGCGCTCGGGCGCCCCCTCGATGGCCTCGGCCCCCTCGAAACGGGGCCGGAGCATCGCTCGATCCATGCCGAGCCACCGCCGGCGCTGGGGCGGGGTCGCGTCAAGACGCCGTGCCGCACAGGCGTGCGCGTGCTCGATATCTTCACGCCGCTATGCCACGGGCAGCGCATCGGCATCTTCGCCGGTTCAGGCGTCGGCAAGTCGACGCTGCTTGGCATGATGGCGGCCTGCAAGGGCTTCGACACCGTGGTGATCGCCCTCGTCGGAGAGCGCGGCCGCGAGGTGCGCGAGTTCATCGAAGAATCGCTCGGCGCCAATCGCGCGCTCGCCGTCACCGTGGTGGCGACGGGCGACGATAGTGCGCTGATGCGCAAGATGGCGCCGCTGACCGCGATGACCATCGCCGAATGGTTCCGCGATCGCGGCGACAAGGTCCTGCTGATGGTCGACAGCGTGACGCGCTACGCCCATGCCGCGCGCGACGTGGCGCTGTCGGCCGGAGAGCCCGCGGTCGCGCGCGGCTATGCGCCGAGTGTCTTCACCGACTTGCCCAAGCTGCTCGAGCGCGCAGGTCCCGGTCGCGACGGCTCGGGCTCAATCACCGGCCTTTTCGCCGTGCTCGTCGATGGCGACGACCATAACGATCCCGTCGCCGACTGCATTCGCGGTACGCTCGACGGGCACGTCGTGCTCGACCGCGCCATCGCCGACTCCGCTCGCTACCCCGCGGTCGACGTGCTCGGCTCCATCTCGCGCCTGGCCCATCAGGTCTGGACGCCCGATCAACGCACGCTCGTCACCAAGCTGCGGGCGATGATCTCGCGCTACGAGAGCACGCGCGATCTGCGCTTGATGGGTGGGCTACAAACCGGGACGGATCCCGACCTCGACCAGGCTGTGATGCTGACACCGCTCATCTACGACGCCCTGACCCAGGGACCAAGCAATCCGTCGAGCGTAGATGCCTTTCGCGAGCTCGCCGAAGCGCTGAACAGGACGAGATCATGACCTCGCGTAAGCCGACCCGTGCCGCGTTCCGTGTCACCGGGGATCATGCCCTGGGAGTCGCCGGGGTCTGCCTGGCGGCGGGCTCCGCGGTCTTCGGCATCGGCATGACGCTGCATGGGCCGGCGGCTTCCTTCGGCACTGGCAAGGACTTCACCGTCTTCGCGCAACTGGCGCCGCACCCCGAGACTCACGGGGGACGGCCAGCGATGCTGACTTCCACCAAGAAAGCCGCCGAGGATCTCGACATGACGGCGACGGCATCGATTCTCAAGCCCGACGCCGTGTCTCCTGACCCAGGGAGTGCGGCGATCATTTCGGCCGTCACGCTCGAGGCGGTTGGAACCGACAGCGCCACCGTGGCGATCGAGGGGATCAGCCGCGTGGTACGGGTTGGCGACGAGGTGCCGGGCGCCGGCCAGGTCATCGCCATCCTGCCGGGCGCGAAGCCGATGCTGAAGACCTCGCGCGGGCTTATCGTGCCCGCGTCGGAATAAGGTTTTCCGCTTCCGAACAAAGGGCAAGCCTGGAGCAAGCTCGCTGTAGCAAGGTAGAGCGGTCAACAAGAAGACGTGGACCCATGGAGCCGATTCAGCTCTTCGATATCGCCACCCGCAAAAGCACTTGGCTCGCCGCCCGTCAGGCGACGCTGGCGGGCAACGTCGCCAATGCCAACACGCCGGGCTACCATGCCAGGGACGTTGCGCCCTTTGCCGATGTGCTCGCCAAGACGCAGCTCGAACTCGCTTACACCGACGGCGCACACCTGACGCTCGCCGGGACCGGGACGGCGGACGGCGCCGGAAAAGCCGAGGAAGTGAATACCTTCGACGTGTCCGAGAGCGGCAACGACGTGGGTATCGAGAGCCAGATGATGAAGGCCGGCGAGGTCAATCGCGATTATGCTTTGACGACCAACATCGTCAAGACCTTCCACAACATGCTCATGGCGAGCCTGAAAGAGTAGGGCCGATGATCGATCCGCTCCAAGCCTCGCTTAAGATCGCGTCGTCGGGCCTCTCGGCGAACTCGGCGCGGATGCGCGTCGCCTCCGAGAACATCGCCAACGCCCGATCCACGGCGGCCACCGCCGACGCCGATCCCTATCGCCGCAAGACCATCTCCTTCGAGAACGCGCTCGACGCGGCGAGCGGCGGGAATCTGGTTCAGATCGCCGACATCGGCACCGATCAATCGCCTTTCACGATCGAGCACGATCCAGGCAATCCCGTTGCCGACGCGAAAGGATTCGTAAAGCTCCCGAATGTTAACCTTATCACAGAAATGGCCGACATGCGTGAAGCCAACCATGGCTACGAGGCCAACCTACAGGTCGCCAAGCAGTCACGCGACCTGATCTCGATGACCATCGACCTTCTCAAGGGATCATCATGATAGCCGCACTTCCTCTCATCACCTCGGCCGTCGGATCCTTGTTCGGGTCGAGCGCTCCGAGCGCAGCTGCGAGCACCACCGCAACCGCGGGGGACAGCTTCTCGTCGATGCTCGCCTCGTTCTCGAAAGACACGGTGGGTGCGATGAAGACTGGCGAGTCGATGTCGATCGCCGGCATCCAGGGCACGGCGACCACGCAATCAGTCGTCGAGGCCGTGATGTCGGCGCAGGAGAAGCTGCAGACGGCGCTGGCGGTCCGCGACAAGGCCGTTGCTGCGTTCACGGACGTCACTCGAATGTCGATCTGAGGACCTGATAGCATGCGAGCCCTCACGATCGCCGCCACCGGCATGAACGCGCAGACGACCAACGTCGAAGTCATCGCCAACAACATCGCCAACATCAACACCACCGGCTTCAAACGCGCCCGCGCTGAGTTCACCGACCTGCTCTACGAGACCCAGCGGCTTCAAGGCGTATCCTCGCGCGGCAACCAGGGCGTGGTGCCGGAAGGCGCGCAGCTCGGCCTCGGCGTAAAGACGGCGGCGATCCGCAACCTGCACATCCAGGGCGTGCTGACCCAGACCGGCAACCAGTTCGACCTCGCCATCCAGGGCCGCGGCTGGTTCCAAGTCACCGATGCCAACGGCAACACCAACTACACGCGTGCCGGCAGCTTCAACACCAACGCGCAGGGCCAGCTCGTCACGCTCGACGGCAACCTGGTGACTCCCAACATCGTGGTGCCGCCCAACACCACCGCCGTCACGGTGAGCCAATCCGGCATCGTCAGCGCGACGGTGGCGGGCAATGCCACGCCGGTATCGCTGGGACAGCTCACGCTCGCTAACTTCGCCAACGACGCTGGCTTGCAGCCGCTCGGCAGCAACCTCTTTCAGGAGACGACCGCGTCGGGCACGCCGGTCGTCGGTGTGCCGGGCGATCCCGGCATCGGCACGGTCACGCAAGGCTACCTCGAGGCCTCGAACGTCGATCCGGTGGCGGAGATCACCAACCTCATCTCGGCGCAGCGCGCCTATGAGATGAACTCCAAGGTGATCCAGGCGGCGGACAAGATGAGCGAGACGCTCTCCACCGGCATCCGCTAGCCGCCAGCCTTACACGAGCAAGAACCATGCAGCGCCTCCTCGCAATCCTGCTCGCCGCCGCGCTCGCTGCACCGGCCGCCGCGGCCGAGCGTCGGCCGGTCCCGGCCGTCACGATCTATCCCGGCGATGTCATCCGCGAGGAGCAGCTCGCCGATCAGGACTTTCCCGACGCCGTCGCGTCCGCCGCCTTCGCGTCGAACCGCACGATGCTGGTCGGCAAGGTGGCGCGGCGCACGCTGCTGCCGGGCAAGCCGATCGCCGCTAACGCGGTCGGCGAGCCGCGGCTGATCATCGTCGGCGCCCGCGTGAAGGTGATCTATGAGGACGGCGGGCTGAACATCATGGCCTATGGTGCGGCGCTGCAGGCCGGCGTCGCCGGTGACTTCGTGTCGGTCCGCAACGTCGAGAGCGGCGTGACCGTCTCAGGCACGGTGTCGCCCGACGGTTCGGTGCACGTGGGTCCGGGTTGATGGCGCGCCGGCTCTTCTCGCTTCTCGCGGCGCTGGTGCTGTCGATCGCGTCGGCGCAAGCCAGCGTGCGCATCAAGGACATCACCGACGTCGAGGGCGTGCGCGACAACCAGCTCGTCGGCTACGGCCTCGTCATCGGACTGGCAGGTACGGGCGACACGCTGCGCAACGCGCCCTTCACCGAGCAGACGATCCAGTCGATGCTCGATCGTCTGGGTATCAACGTGCGCAACCAGAGCCTGCGCACCCGCAACATCGCAGCCGTGCTGGTCACCGCCAACCTGCCGCCCTTCATGAACGTCGGCGGCAAGATCGACATCACCGTGTCCTCGATGGGAGACGCGACCTCGCTGCTCGGCGGACAGCTCGTGATGACGCCACTGTCGGGCGCCGACGGTCGCGTGCACGCCGTGGCGCAGGGGCAGGTGGCCGTCTCCGGTTTCGCCGCCACGGGGCAGGCCGAAAGCTACTCGCAGGGCGTACCCACCGCCGGCCGAATTCCCGGAGGCGCCACCATCGAGCTGCCGAATGCCACCCGGCCGGGCGATGTCGGTCCCCTCGCGCTCGACCTGAAGAACCCCGACTTCATGACCGCGGTGCGCGTCGCCGACGCCATCAACGAGTACACGCAGCAGCGCTGGGGCTTCCATGCCGCGCGCGAGCGCGATTACCGATCGATCGTCCTGGCGCTGCCGCCGCGCATGCACGCCACGCGCTTCATCGCCGAGATCGGCATGCTGATGGTCGAGCCCGACATCGAGGCCAGGGTGGTGATCGACGCGCGAACTGGCACGATCGTCATCGGTCAGGACGTGCAGATCTCGACCGTGGCGGTGACCCACGGCAACCTCGTCGTGCGCATCACCGAGACGCCCGAGGTGTCGCAACCGGCACCCTTCTCGAAGGGCAAGACCGTGGTGGTGCCGCGCACCGACGTCGATGCCAAGGAGCAGGGCGGCCAGATACGCATCGTCGGCGGCACGACACTGCGCAAGCTCGTCAACGGTTTGAACCAGATCGGCCTCAAGCCCTCGGGCATCATCGCCATCCTGCAGGCGATCAAGTCGGCAGGCGCGTTGCAGGCCGAACTCGTCACGCAGTAGCGCCTCTGCCGCGCCAGCCCGACACAAGCTTATTGGGCCAATCTGCGCGTCATGATCGACGGGCACACTTACTCCGGACCACTCAAGCGCGCGGCCCGCGTCGGGCTCCTCGCCCTGCTTGCCGGCAGCACGGCCGTCGCGGCCAGCGCCGGCGAAGTGGTCCGGCCGGTGCAGTCGCCGACGACCCCCGAAATGCGAACCTACTGCCAGAACATCGCCGCCGGCGCCGCCGACGCGCGTTTCGCCTGGCAGACGCAGAAGCTCGAGAGCTTGGAGACGCGGGTCAAGGCTGAGCTCGGCGAGCTCGAAGTCAAAACGGCAGAGCTGCGCGCCTGGGCGAGCAAGCGCCAGGAGATCGAGCGCAAAGCCGGAGAGAAGCTCGTCGGCATCTACTCCAAGATGCGGCCGGAGACCGCGGCGACGCAGATCTCCACGCTCGACGATCCCATGGCCGCGGCCGTCCTTGGCCAGCTCCCGCCGCAGAAGGCCAGCGCCATCTTCAACGAGATCGTGCCCGAGCGCGCCGCCAAGCTCGCCATGCTGATCGCCGGCACGACCCCGTCGTCTGAAGAGAAGAAGCCGTGAGCCTGCGCTCCACCACCTTCGGCCTGGGCCTGGCCGCACTGGCGCTCGGCGGCTGCGCGCAACGCCCGCAGGAGATCGGGCGAGAGCCGACGCTGACGCCGGTCGGTTCCGGTGCAATCCCCAACGTCATGCCGCACGCGCTCGGCTATGCCGCGCCGCCGCCTCCGGCCTTCAATTCGCTCTACACCGACGGCGCCAGCCTCTATCGCGACCCGCGTGCGATGAAGCCCGGTGACGTGCTGACGATCCTCATTTCGATCAACGACAAGGCCTCGCTCGGCAACAACACCGACCGTTCGTCGGACAGCGAGATCGACAACAAGTTCGGCTTGACCGCCAACGGCGGCAAGGCCAGCAACAGCGCCGGCGTCGGCAGCGAGATCACCAGCGGGTCGAAGAGCTCGGCCAACGGGCAGGGCACGATCGATCGCTCGGAAAAGATCCAGGTCAGCGTCGCCGCCGTGGTGACCGAGCTGCTGCCCAACGGCAACCTGGTGGTCAGCGGCTCGCAGGAAATCCGCGTCAACTTCGAGATTCGGCAGGTCTACGTCGCCGGCATCGTGCGCCCGCGCGACATCTTGAAGGACAACACGATCTCCTACGACAAGGTCGCCGAGGCCCGCATCTCCTACGGCGGCCGCGGGCGCCTCACCGAGGTCCAGCAGCCGGCGGTCGGCCAGCAGATCTACGACGCGATCAAACCCTTCTAGGATGGCGACGATGGGCGTCGACACGAAGAGCAAACCGGCAGGCAAGAGCGGCTTCGTGATCACGATCGTGACGCTGACCGTGCTGGCCGCCGTCGGCGGCGGGCTGCTTGGCAAGATCCTCGCCCATCCGCGGGCCGCGTCCGCGGCGACTGCTGCAACGACGGCGAAGCCGCTGCCCTATGCCGCCGACATCCAGGTCAGGGAACTGCCCGCGATCGTCACCAACCTGGCCATGCCGCAGGGATCGCGCGTCCGCATGCAGGTGGCGATGGTCTATCCCAAAGTGGGCGTGGAGAACGTGAACCTGCTCGCTGCCAAGATCAACGACGACCTCATCGCCTTTCTCAAGACGCTCACGGTCGCCGACCTGCAGGGGCCCAGCGGGCTGCAGGCACTGCGCGAAGACCTGAACGAGCGCGCCGCCGTCCGCTCCGAAGGCAAGGTGCGCGAGATCATCATCGAAGCCCTGGTGGTTCAGTGAAGCGCTTCGCAGTCTTATCCTCTCTCGCCGCACTCGTCCTTCTCGCCGCCGCCGGCGTCGCCCTGGCCCAGACGACGGGCGGCACCGACCTCAATGCCCTCGTGCCGCAGGCCGGCGCCACCGCGACCGGCCGCATCGTGCAGGTGGTGGGTATCCTCACCGTGCTGTCGATCGCGCCGGGTCTGCTGGTCATGGTGACGAGCTTCACCCGCTTCGCGATCGCCTTCTCGTTCCTGCGCTCGGGGCTCGGCCTGCAGACCACGCCGGCAAACCTCATCCTCCTGTCACTGTCGCTGTTCATGACCTTCTACGTCATGGCGCCGACCTTCGACCGGGCTTGGCAAACCGGCCTGAAGCCGCTCATCGACAACCAGATCAGTGAGAGCGACGCCTATCCCAAGATCGCCGGCCCGTTCCGCCAGTTCATGTTGGCGCAGGTGCGCGACAAGGACCTGAAGCTCTTCGACGACCTGGCACAGGCAAGCATCAAGACGCCCGACAAGAAGGACGTCGACCTGCGCATCCTTGTGCCGGCCTTCATGATCTCCGAGATCCGCCGCGGCTTCGAGATCGGCTTCCTCATCGTGCTGCCGTTCCTCGTCATCGACATGATCGTGGCCACCATCACCATGTCAATGGGCATGATGATGCTCTCGCCCTCGGTGATCTCGCTGCCGATGAAGCTCTTGTTCTTCGTCCTGATCGACGGCTGGAATTTGTTGGTGGGAAACCTCATCCGCTCTTATGCGTGAGGTCACAATTGATTCACCTTGATGCGGACGCTTCGGTCACCAAGCGTCATTTAAACCTTTGCGCAACGGCTTCGACCTAAGTTGGCGTAACGGAAGGTTGGAGCGTCCACGAAGCGCGTTCCAGAGGCATTACGCCGCTCTTCCGTGCCGGTGAAAATCCGGATTGTCCCAAACTTCATCCACTTTCCGGGACACGCAAACCATGTCGAGCATTCTCACCAACATGGCGGCCATGAGCGCCGTCCAAAACCTTGCCGCGACGCAGAAGTCGCTAGCCTCCGTACAGAACGAGATCTCGACCGGCCTTGCCGTCTCGAGCGCCGAAGACAACGCCGCCTACTATTCTATCGCGCAGACCATGCGCACCAGCGTCAGCAATCTCTCGGCGGTGTCGAGCTCGCTGAATCTCGGCTCCTCTGTTGTCGCTACGGCGACCGCGGCGACGGGTCAGGTCACCTCGATCCTGCAGAGCATCTCGGCCGATTTAGTAACGGCGAAGAGCAACATCGGCAACTCCACCACGCAGTCCTACCTGCAAACGGCGATCACCGCCTTGAATCAGCAGCTGTCCAGTATCGTCTCGTCGGCCTCGTTCAACGGCACGAACCTGCTCGACGGCTCGTCGGGCGCCTCGGTCAGCTTCGTCTCAGGCATCACCGGTTCGGGATCGAATACTGTCGTTAGCTCTTTGACGGTTAACACCTCGGACACGAATCTTAGCGGCGCGACCTACGCGGGCGGCAACACGCTGGTGAGCAACTATGTCAACGCTTCCAACCAGCAGGATACGGATCAGACTTCCTATAACAGTGCGCAAACGAACTTTCTCACCGCCCTTAACGCTCTTTCCTCCACGGATTACACGCAAGCTCAGGCCACGACTCCGGTTTATACGTCTGCGTACCAAGCTGCCTTCGGCAGCGCGACCGATACGGGTGGGGTAATCGGTGGCACGATTGGGGGGGCGGCCGCCGCGCTGATCGGCACAGCTGGATCGTTCACCGTTGGGACGGGAGTTTATACTGCAGGATCGACTCTTGCTACTGGTGGGGCACTCGCCACACTCGGCGGCAACAGTGCAACCGGCTCGACCGCTAACCAGACCGTCACGCCCGCTTCAGGCGCGACCAATGGAGATATGTACGCGACCTCACAGGCATTGGAAGCTGCCCAGGGGAATGCTGTATCGAAGCAGATCGTCAACGGTGCGTTGTTCAACGTCGGCCAGATCAGCCTCTCCTCCAGCACATCGTCCGCCCAGATCGACGCCTACATCAAGCAGGTCGGTGCGGCCGTGACGTCCGTCAACACGGCATCCGAGCAGCTGGGTGCGGCCTCGAGCCAGATCGACCTACAGACAACCTACATCAGCTCCCTGTCGAGCTCTCTGACCACGGGTGTCGGTTCGCTCGTCGATGCCGACATGAACGAGGCGTCCACCCGCCTCAGCGCCCTGCAGACGCAGCAGCAGCTCGGCGTGCAGGCGCTGTCGGTCGCCAACCAGAACAGCCAGCTCATCCTGAAGCTGTTCCAGTAAGAGCATCGGCGCCGCCGCGAACGGCGCCGATCCGAAGTCGAGAGACCGGCCGCGGCGACGCGGCCGGTCTTCGCTCGTTCTCCGCCGCGACGAGGGAGGAGCAAGCTCGCGTGATCGTCTTAAATCCGCGCGGCCACGTCCGTTACGAGGCGCGCGATCGGGGCATCCCACGCGGACTCCGCCTCTTGCCTGTAGAGCTGAGCCGTCGGGTACCAGGGCGTGTCGTCGCGCTCGAGCAGCCAGCGCCATTCCGGCACCTTGCGCAACAGCACCGCCGTCGGCCGGGCCAGGGCCCCTGAGAGATGGGCAATCGACGTGTCGATCGTCACGACGAGGTCGAGGTTGGCCATGATCGCGGCCGTGTCGACGAAGCTATCGGCGCCGGCGTCGACGCCGTCGAGACGCTCAAACGGGATTGCGGCGTCGGTCTCCGCGTCCATCTGCAGCGAGATCAGGCGGACGCCGGGCAGGGCGGCGAGCGGCGCGAAGGCCGCAAGCGGGATCGAGCGATAGGGATCGGCCCGCCAATCCTGGCTGCCGCGCCAGCACAGCCCGATCTTGAAGCCGTCGCCCCCCAGACGGGTGCGCCACGTCGCGACCCGCTCTGGCTCGGCCAGGAGGTAGGCCTCGGCGTCCGGCATGGTCGCGACCGGCGTGGCAAGGACGAACGGCAGGTTGGAGAACGGCACCAGACAGTCGAAGCGCTCGTCGTCTTCGACGCTCGTCATGACGCGCGTCCCGACCAACAAAGGCGCAAGCAGGCGCTGCAATCGTGGGCGACAGACCACAGTCACGTCGGCGCCGGCGCCGACCAGCAAGGGGACGTAGCGGGCGAAGTGGATGATGTCGCCGTTGCCGGCGTCCGTTATCGCCAGGATCCGCAGGTTGGCAAGGGGTTCTCCGGACCAGAGCGGCACGGGGCTCTTCAGCAGCGGCCAGTTGTGCCATTGAGTCACGAAGCGGGATTGATAGTCGATCCATCCCCGCGTGTGATCGCTGAGCAGAAGCCGCAGCTCGCCGCGATTGGTGAGCGCGTAGTCATCGTTGGGCTTGAGCGCGATGGCGCGATCGAGTGCCTCGGCCGCCTCCGCGAAGCGACCAAGCATCTTCAGCGTCAACCCGCGATTGGCATGCGCCGCCGGGTAGTCCGGCTTCAGCGCGAGGGCGCGATCAAGCACCGGCAGAGCCTCGGCGTGGCGGAATACGCGCATCAGGTAGCCGGCGTAGTTAAGGTAAGCGTTCGGCATCATGGGCTCGGCGGCAATCGCCGCCTCGAGCGCGGCACAGGCTTCATTCAAGTGCCCGGCGCTGTGGAGCACGACGCCCTTGTTCGTGAGGAGTCCGGCGTGACTGGGACAGACCGCTAGGGCTGCATCGAAGGTCGCCACGGCCTCGTCGAAGCGGCCCAGCCCGTGCAGCAGGTTGCCTTTGTCCAGCACCGCATCGAGATAGCTCGGCCGCAATCGGAGAGCTTCGCCGAAGAAGTTGAGCGCGGCATCGTTCGAACCGCTGTCGCGCAGGATGGCACCACCGGCACGGAGCGCCTCGGGGAACGCCGGGCGCAGCTGCAGCGCCTTGTCGTAGGCGGCGATGGCCGCTTCCCTCTCGCCGTTGGCGAGATGCGTGTTGCCCGTCTCGTACCAAGCCGATGCCGGATCGGCTCGGATCGCGGCGCGATGCGACACCTTGGAACGGGCGGGCGCGGGCATGTCTTGGCTTTCGCTGGACGGGTCTGAGCCCCATACCAGCGCAGCACGCTTGCCCCAGGCTGAAGGGTCAGGCGTAGGGGCGGTACGACTTCTCTTCCATCAACCGCGAACCCAGCGCGCGGTTGATCGCGCGCTTAATCTCGGCGCGCTCGTCATTGGTCTTGTAGACGGCACGGGCGAGGGCGACGAACGTGGGACCGAAGTCTCCACTGCGCTCGCAATCGCGGATCTCGTCCTCGATGGCCCACAGGGTCTCGTTCACGAGCCGGAGCCTCTGCGTCAGGCCTGTCAGACTTTCGGACGGGATCAAGCTTTGGAACGCTTCGGCCAGGACGTGCCGCTCGATGCGCACGTTTCGCCGCTTCTCGTAGTCGGTGAGCCGGTCGAGCTTGATGTCGAGGATCGTCAGCTTGTCGACCAGCTCTCCGGGGGCGACCTCGATCGTGATGGTTTCGAACATCGGAAGGCTCGGGATTGGGAGGCTTGATAAAGGCGCGAAAAGGTAAACGTTCGCTGCAGACCGGTCGTCCGCGCGCCACGGTGGTCGATCTTCCCGCCGGCGTTGTCGCCTCCCACCCTCGCGCAAGCTTGCACCGGCATGATGAGCTCGAGGCAAGCATGAATCAGCGCGCATGAATTTTCAGGACCAGCTGCAATCCCTTATCGCCAGCCTGCAGAGGCTCGGCCTGCGCAAGCTCGCGGCGCTCGGCATCGTGGGGGCGCTGACGGCGGCCATGGTCGGCTTCGGCGGCTACTGGCTGAGCCGGCCGGCCTACGAGACGCTCTACGGCGGTCTCGACCGTCAGGACGTCGCCAACATCGGCTCGGCGCTGACCGAGGCCGGCATCCTCTTCGACGTCGCCGCCGACGGTGCCAGCGTCAAGGTGCGCTATTCCGAAACCGCCCGTGCCCGCATGCTGCTCGCCGAGAAAGGCCTGCCGCATTCGGCCTCGTCGGGCTACGAGCTCTACGACAAGCTCGGTTCGCTCGGCCTTACCTCGTTCATGCAGGACGTGACGCGGGTGCGCGCCACCGAGGGCGAGCTCGCCCGCACCATCCAGCTGATGAATGGCATCCGCGCCGCGCGCGTCCACATCGTGCTGCCCGACGAGGGCTCGTTCCGGCGCGCCAAGCAGCCGCCCTCGGCGTCCGTGATGATCCGCACCGAGACTATCGCCGACGCGCGCACCGGCCAGGCGATCCGCCACCTCGTCGCCGCCGCCGTGCCCGGTATGACGATCGACCAGGTGACCGTGCTCAACACCGACGGCACGCTGCTCTCGGCCGGTGACGACCTCGCCGAGCAGGCGCCGGGCAAGATGCTTTCGCTCGAGAAGACGGTGTCGAAGGACATCCAGGACAACATCCGCCGCGAGCTCACCCCGTACCTCGGGCTGCACAACTTCCAGATCAGCGTCGCCGCCAAGCTTAACACCGACAACCGCCAGACCAACGAGACGATCTACAACCCGGACTCGCGTGTGGAGCGCTCGACCCGCGTGGTCAAGGAGAACAACACCACCTCGAACTCGACGAACCAGGCGCCGACCACCGTCGCCGGCGCCGTGCCTCAGGACAAGCCGGCCGTATCGGCGGCCGATGCCAAGAACGCAACCACCGACAACACCAAGCGGGAGGAGCTGACCAATTACGAGCTGTCCTCCAAGGTCGTGACCACGGTGAGCGGCGGTTATGGCATCGACCACCTTTCGATCGCCGTGCTGGTGAACCGTGCCGCCCTCGTCAACGCGAAGAGCGGCACCCCCGAAGCGCAGCTCGCCGACATCGAGGCGCTGGTCGGCTCGGCGGCCGGCTTGCGCAAGGAGCGCGGTGACACGATCAAGGTGCTCGCCGCCGACTTCGCGGAGGCCGGGCACGACCTCGACCCGATCCCCTCTCCGGGCATCGTCGACGTTCTCATGCGCCAATCTGGGACCGCCATCAACGCGCTCGCTGTCATCGTGGTGGCGGTGCTTCTGATCGTGTTCGGCATTCGTCCGATGACGCGAGTGCTGCGCCCGGCGGAGGAGCCGGTGGAGATCGCGCTTGCCACGGCCGCCCCCTTGCCGGCCCTGGAAGGCCCGATCGACGGCGACTCCGGGCCGCCGGTGATCGACGCGCAAACCGAGGTCAACCTCATCGAGGACGTCACCAGCCGGCCGCGCCGCACGCCGCAGCGCCGTCTCGAGCAGATGGTCGAGTTCGACGAGGACCAAGCCGCCTCCATCCTCAAGCAATGGGTCGCCCGCGGAGGGCTCGCCTGATGCACGTGCCGTTGGCTCATCACCTCGTCCGTTTCCCGCGTTTTCCGGCCGCCGACGCTCCTTGCGCGTCGGACGACGCGGAGGTCGCGTGCGACCTGTCCGAAACGAGCGTGACGATGACGGTCGCCGCGCTCGAAGAGCGGATCGAGGAAGCGTGCGAGGCGCTGCGCGACTCGTTAGACGCCCAGCATGCCGCTCAGCGGGAACACGCCGAAGCCGCGCATAGCGCAGCTCTGGCGACCGCCTTGGCCGAGGTCGCGGCGCACCGCGACGCGGAGGAGGGTGCCGCGCTCGCCGCCCAGATCGCGGATGCGACGCGAGCCATTCAGGACGTCCTGGCAGAGCAGCTCGCCAAGACGCTGAGGCCGTTGCTCGCGGAGGCCGTCGCGGCGCGCACCACCGCCGCCCTGGTCGACATCGTCGAACGCGTGCTCAGCGATGCGGATCACCCGGTATTGACGATCCGTGGCCCGGCACCGCTGCTCGCCGTCGTCGAGGCGACGTTGCGCAACAAGGGCGTGACCTTCGAGGTCGTCGACGGCGACGAGGTCTCCGTCGCGGCCAACGGCATCCGTATCGAAACGCGCCTCGCCGCCGCATTGGCCGCGTTCTCGACCGCGGTAGGGGCTTGATCATGTCCGACGATGGCAAGCACCAAGAGATCGTCATCATCCGCCGCGGCGGTCATGGCGAGCATGAAGAGCACCACGGCGGCGTCTGGAAGATCGCCTTCGCCGACTTCATGACGGCGATGATGGCCTTCTTCCTCGTCATGTGGCTGATCAGCGCCAACGACAAGACGCGCGCCTCGGTCGCCCGCTACTTCAACCCGGTGCGCCTGGTCGACGCGACGACCCAGCCTTCCGGCCTTCACGACGTCAAGAAGGACGAGTCGGGCATCACCGCTTCGCCTAACACCAAGAAACCCGCCAACGACAAAGGCGAACCCAAGAAGGGCGCCAATCAGATCGCTCCGCCGAAGGAGACCGAGGCGCAAAAAGAGAAGCGGCTCGACGGCTCGCTGCGCGACAACCCGCTCGCCGCGTTGGCCGAGATCGCCTCGACGAGCGGGCAGGGCGATCGTGCCGGCAGCCAGCTCTCGACGGCGCCGGTGATCGGTCGGCGCGGCGGCGAGGCGTTCCGCGACCCGTTCGCGCCTCCATCGGCAGGTCAGGGTGAAATCGACGACGCCGCGGCGGACAAGCTTGCGGCGGAGGTCACCGAGCCTAACGATAGGCGTGCGGTTGAAGGCGAGAAGGTTGCGGTCAAGACCAACGACAAGCAGGCCACCGAAAGTACCAAAGCCGCACAAGGCGACGCCGAAAGCAAGGCGGTCATGAGTGCGCTGACGGCCGGTCCGCACGATCCGACCGGACCCAAGGTTGAAGTCCGCCGCACGTCGGAGGGGCTGGTCCTCAGCCTTACGGACACCGCTGATTTCTCGATGTTCGCCAACGGATCGGCCGTGCCCGCGCGTCAGGTTATCCTGATGATGGATCGCGTCGCCGGCGTGATCAAGGCCAAGCCGGGCACCGTGATCGTGCGTGGCTATACCGACAACAAGCCCTACCGCGGCAAACGTTATGACAACTGGCACCTATCACTCGATCGTGCCCAGGTCGCTCACTACATGCTCGTGCACGGCGGGCTCGACGATGCGCGCGTCGCTCACGTCGAGGGTTATGCAGATCGCGGCGGCCGCCCCGGCGTCGACCCTGCGAGCCCGCTCAATCGTCGCATTGAGATCCTCTTGAGGGACGCCGGCTGATGCGACAATTGCTCCTGGCCGCAACGTTCGCCACGGTGCTTGCCGGTGCCGCGAATGCCGGTGACGCGCCGCCCTACAAAATGGTGCGGGCCATGCAGGCGCTCGAGGACCGCATCGCGGGTGGCGACGCTCTGGCGCAAGCGGCTCGCAACAAGACGATCGTCCGCCTGGGGCAGAGCTTCGCTGCCATGCCACCCGAGATCTGGCGTGACCTGCGCAATGCCCGCGCGCTCGTCGTCTATCTCTTCAGCGGTGGCGATCCGGTGGATCTCGCGCGTGCGATCCAGCCCGAGGCGTTGAACAAAGAGGCCGATGCGCTCTACCGGGGCGCGCTCGCTTATGCCGGCGGCAACGACGACGACGCGCGCGGCCTTTTGCTCAAAATCGATGCCAGGACTTTGCCTTCCGGGCTGGCAGGGCACCTTGCCCTGGTCCAGGCGACCCTCATCGAACCGACCGACAAGGCGAAGGCGTTGGCCCTGCTCGACCTGACCCGACTGCTCGAGCCGGGCACGCTCGTCGAGGAGGCGGCTCTGCGCAAGCAGATGTCGCTCATCGGCAACGACGGCGACTTCGACAAGCTGTACCTGCTAGAGCGACGCTATCAGGCTGCTTTCGCCCGCTCGATCTACGTCGAGAACTACAAGCAGCTGGTCGACACGCTGGCGGCGCATGTAGCCGAGGCCAACTCATCGATCGGCAACGACAGGCTCATGCGGCTACTCGCCCCGCTCGCTCGCGAGGACCGGCGGCGCCTCTATCTCGCGGTCGCGCGCAGGGAAACGGTCTCCGGTCACCTGGTCTCGGCGCCTTTCGCCGCCACCGAGGGCGGTAAGCTTGCCGAGAGAGGTACGCACGACGAGACGCGCGCGAAGCTCTACTATGGCGCTTCCGCTCTCGTCGGCGATGCCTACGACAAGGCGCTGGCGGCGCTGGCAGCCGCGCCACCGGACCAGCTGGACGAGCGCGACAAGATCCTTCGCATCGCCGCGCTCGACATGGCCGCGACGATGCGTGCCGCGTCGTCCAGCCAGGTCTCGCCATTCGCCGGCGAAAGCGCGGCTCTGGCGAATGGCGAGACAGCCCTGAACGCCGCCGAGGCGGCCTTGCGAAGCGCTGTAAAATGAAGCTCTTCACCATGGCTTCCCTGTCGTCGAGCGGCGGCCTGTCGTCGGCGCGTAACGCCGCCGACGGTACGACCGGCGACGCTTTCGGATCGTTGTTGAAACGTATGTCCAAGGACGACTCTGCGGGAACGCCGACAGATAGCTCGCGTGGTCAGCAGACCGCCGAGTCGAAAGGTTCGGCCGGTGACTTCGCGATCAGCGCATTGGCGCCGGCGCTCGATCCCAGCGGCCAACAGGCTGCGAAGATGACGGATTTCGCAGCCGTTTCAAAGGCAGGGGTAATCGTGCCGACGGTTCTTTCGCTTGGCCAGTTCGCCGCGGGGACCACGAGCTCGGCGGGCATGATCGCGACCGTTGCCTCTGCGCCGACGGTCATCTCGAATGATCGACCTGCCACGGGACCGACAAGCTCGGCGGCCGTGATCGAGACGGACGGTCTCGGGCCGGTGGTGAGCTCGAATGGTCGAGCTGTCACGGAAACGACGGGCTCGACGGCCGTGGTCGGGCTGGATGGTCTCGGGCCGGTGGTGAGCTCGAATGGTCGAGCTGTCACGGAAACGACGGGCTCGACGGCCGTGGTCGGGCTGGATGGCCTCGCGCCGGTGGTGAGCTCGAATGGTCGAGCTGTCACGGAAACGACGGGCTCGACGGCCGTGGTCGGGCTGGATGGCCTCGCGCCGGTGGTGACCTCGAATGGTCAACCTGCCATAGGGACGACAGGCTCAGCGGGTGTGATCGCGACGGATAGCCTGTTGCCCACGGTCAATGCCAATGGTCAATCGATTGCCAAGACGACGGTCTCGACAGATAGATCCCCGGCGGGCGCATTCAGGTCGACAGATCTCTCAAGTGGCTTCCAGGCCGCGCAGACGACGGGCGCGTCTGCCATCCCGGTGGCGGGCGCTCACGTGCCAGCGGATCTCTCGAGTGGTCAAGAGGCCGCGGACACAACGGATATCGGAAGTGTCTCCGCCGCAGGTAAGCTTGAAGGCAAGCCAAATACCGTCAGCTCACCAACACTCTTGCCGTTGCAAGGCGAACCCCGACAGGCCAACGCGGCCGTCATCGCCACGGAACCCGTTCGTGGCATCGAATATGTGGCGGACCGCAAGACTGTCGGTAGTCTTTTGACACTCGCGGCGCGTGCTGCAGATCCTCGGCGGATCGCGGCCGCTCCGTCGGCGCCGGTCAGTACCGCGTCCGGCGCGACAATCGTTTCGACCGGCGTGAGCGAGACCGGTCTCAACAGCTCGGTCGGATCGAGCGAAAACAGCTCCGCCGACCCTGGTCTGCATGCAACCGATCGGGTTGCCAAAAAACGCTCCGCCCCCGAGGGCGGCGAGCGGTCGAACGGCGAAGGTCTATCGGCAACGACATCTGTTCCACAGGTTCCGACCGGGCTTGCTGTAGTCACAGGGCTGCCGGCTGATGCCGCGGTGCCGAACGCATCCGATGTAACGATGATACCTGCGACCGTCGTCGCCCGAGCGCCTACCGAGGCCCCGACATTCGGTAAGGACGCGACGACGGGCGTTGCATTGGCCCCTGATGCGACGCAAGCGTCACTCGCTGATCTGCCGCTAGCCGCAGCCATCGACAATCCCGGCGCACCGCTGCAGTCGCCTGGGAATGCAGCGCCGGTCGACTTAGCCGTCGTGCCCGGCACGGTGCGCGTGGAGAGCCATCTCGGCTTCTTCCGCGGTGCTCCCGTTGCCAGAACAGAGCCGCCGCCGGGTAACGGGAGCGCCGAGACTGAGACGCAGGGTGTCGAAAATAGTGCTCCGGAGACCGGTGCGAGCGGTTCAGACAGGTTTGCAGGCGTAGGTCGGACCGGCTTCGTCACGCCTGCCGCCGCACCGACCACGTCAGGGGTAAGAGCCGCCGGCGCCAGGGGTGCCGACACGCGGCCGGTCAGTCCTGCAATCACCGTAAAAGCGCCCTCGCTCAGCAGCCCTGCCGGCGTTTCGCCGACATCGAAGCCGGCGTCCGAGGAGCCTGGCCAGGTCGATGCGGGCATGACCGGCCCCGCGCCTGTGATGCCTGCCATGTCGATTGTTCTACCCAGCTCGCAGACCGCGGCACCTGTAACGATCCAGGTCGCCGACACCGTCGCTTTTCTCGCGGCGGCGGTGCCGGATGAGAATCAACTCGTCACGCAAGTCGCGCCTGCCCGCACCATGGCGCTGCAGCTCTCGCCCGCAGGGTTGGGGACGCTCAGGGTTCACCTGCACGTTGTCGGTCGATCGTTGGATGTCCGTCTCGAAGCCTCGGAGAGCAGTACAGCGTCGCTGATCGATCGCAATCGAGACGCGCTCTCGAGTGCGCTGCGCGGCAAGGATTACCAGCTGCAATCTCTCAGCGTCACGACCCACGATGCCACGATGCCAGGAGGCACCCATGCCGAGAGCGGGACCGATGCAGGATCCGCCGATTCCGGATCGTCCGGCCCGTCTCGAGACGGTGGATCGTTCGGAGGGCGCTCCGGAGACCAGGGTAGCCGCGACACGTCGGATCGGGCCGCGCAGCCATCGCGCGGGCCGACGGATGAGCTTGATCTGGAGCGCGGCGGCTCTTCTCTGTTTGTCTAATGCGGTTGTCGCGCGGGCTGCTTCGTCGTTACCCGCTACCTGCGAAAGCGAAATCGCCGGAGCGGCCAACCGCTACGGCATCCCTCTCGCGGTGTTCTACGCCGTCGGCTTGAACGAGACGGGCGTGCGCGGCCGCCTGCAGCCATTCGCGATGAACATCGACGGTCGCGCCGTCATCCACCACAGCCTGATGGAGGCGCTGGAGGAATTTCGGAAGGCCAAGGCCGACGGGGCCAGGATGATCGATATCGGCTGCATGCAGATCAACCACCACTATCACGCCGCGCGCTTCCGCTCGCTCGAGGCGATGTTCGACCCCGGTCAGAACGTCGATTACGCCGCGCGCTTCCTGCGCGAACTTAAGGAGCGCGAGCATAGCTGGACGATGGCGGTGGCGCGCTACAATGCCGGGCCCAACAACGATCCGGCGCAGAAGATCTACGTCTGCGGGGTCCTTCGTCGAATGGTGGCGAGCGGCTTCGGAGCATGGACCGAATCAGCGAAAAAATTTTGCTTCTCGACGGGCGTTGCAAAATCATCAGTGCCGGCCGTAGCGCCTGTCCGGAGCGTCGAAAACAACAGCGGTGGTTAACCGGCGCCTAACATCGACACCACTTGGTCGCAAATGTTTACGAAGATTTCATCGTCACGCGTCGACGTCGCAACATAGCACTGAAAAAGTTGAATCGTAATCGATTGTTAACGATGCGTGACGCCGGTTCGAGCTCGAAAGGTTAAATACCGTTTACCCTCAAAATTTACGTCTTGCTTACCTTGGATGGAACGCAAGGCGGGGGTCACGATGCTGGTAATGGTGGAAGAGCGGGACCTGGTCGTGGCCGGCTACGAGCACGGCTTCTCGGCGGAAGGCATGGCGCTGGTTGGTTTCAAACCGTCGGACTTCCTCACCTGGATCGAGAGCGCGCCGGCGTTTGAGATCGCGGCGGTCGAAGCCTTTCTGCTGGGCGACAGTCCCGATCGCCTGGCCTGCGCGCGAGCCATCGCTCGCCGCGCCGCTGTCCCGTCGTTAGCTGTGGTCGACGCCAATTCGCTAGACACCACGCTTTCGCTCTTCGCCGAAGGCGTCGACGATGTCGTCCGCAAACCGGTGCATGTCCGCGAGATCGTCGCCCGCATCGGCGCCATCCGTCGTCGCACCGCGCACTTGGCCCGGGGCATCGCGCCGGCACCGGAGTCCAACTCCGTCAGCGTCTTCTTCGACGGGCGCGATCCCGAGATCGGCGGCGTAGCTCTCGAGCTGCCGCGGCGAGAGCGGCGCATCCTGGAGTACCTGATCGCCAATGAGGGGCGCCGGGTGACCAAGACCCAGATCTTCAACGCGATCTACGGCATCTTCGACGAGAACGTCGAGGAGAACGTCGTCGAGAGCCATGTCAGCAAGCTGCGCAAGAAGCTGCGCGCCCGGCTCGGCTACGATCTGATCGATAGCAAACGTTTTCTCGGCTACTGCATCGAGCTCGACGTTACGCGCGCCGAGAGCAACACCCAGCCCGCGAAGCAGGCCGCCTGACCTTTCTCCACTCTTCACCAGGAGGTTTTTAGACCATGAGCTTGTTCAACACGATGCGCACGGCGACGTCCGGCATGCAGGCGCAGAGTAACGCGCTGAGCACGATCGGCGACAACATCGCGAACTCCAGCACGACCGGCTACAAGGATGCAACGGCGCAGTTCGAGACAGCACTCGGCATCAACGCCACAAGCGAGTACGAATCGGGTGGCGTGCAGACCAACGTGCGCTACGGCATCGCTGCGCAGGGGACACTGACGGGCACGACGTCCACAACGGATCTCGCCATCAACGGCAGCGGCTTCTTCCTTGTCAGCAAGGGCGGAAGCGGACAATACCTGACGCGCGCCGGCTCGTTCGTCCCAGATTCATCGGGCAACCTCATCAACGCTGCGGGCTACGAGCTGATGGGCTACCAACAGACGGCGAACGAGACCTCGTCGACCCTGTCGGCGGTCAACGTGGCTTCGAACTTCCTGCCCGCCGCCGCATCGACCCAAGGAACGCTCGGTGTCAACCTGCCGTCGACCTCGACGGCCGTGACCGGCGATTTGCCCTCGAGCAACCAGCCGGACGCCGCGTACTCGCAGAAGACGTCGCTGACCGTCTACGACTCGCTGGGAACGGCGACGGTGCTCGATGTTTACCTGACAAAGACTGGCACCAACACCTGGGAAGCTGCCGCCTACAAGCAGAGCGACGCGTCCTCCAACGGCGGATTTCCATACGCCAGTTCAGCCGTCGGGGTCAGCGATCTCACCTTCAACTCCTCCGGGGCGCTGACCTCTACGGTGACTCCCGGCAAGGATGCCAACGGCAACTTCACGCAAACCGCAAATGCCACGGACACCTCGCCCGCCGACAGCCTGGGAGTATTGGTCGGCGGCAACTCGATCCCTATTGATCTCAGCTCGACGACGCAGGTGGCGGCGAACTTCGCGGTCAACACCGCGACTGCTGACGGGCAGTCGGCCAGCACGCTGAAGTCCGTCAGCATCGGACAGGACGGCACCGTAACGTCCGTTTACGCGAGCGGTGCCCAGATCCCGACCTACAAGATACCGCTCGTCAACGTGGCATCTCCCGACAACCTCACGCCGCTCAGCGGAAATGTCTACCAGGTGAGCGCCGGCTCCGGAAACATCATCTCGGGCACGGCGAACTCCGGAAGCCTAGGGTCCATCAACTCAGGCGAGCTCGAGAGCTCCACTGTCGACCTCGCCACGGAGCTCACCAACATGATCCAGGCGCAGCGCGGGTACGAGGCGAACTCCAAGGTGCTGCAGGCCGGATCGGACCTGCTGGGCGTGCTGAATCGATTGACGACGAACTAAGAGCGACGGCGCGGCGCCACGCGCCGCGCTAAATCTCTTGAAAAGAGAGTCCAATTCTTAGGGTAAACGGTCTGTCCATCTTTCTCGCTTAACATCCGTGTTGTCAGTGATGCGGACGGACCAAGTCGAGATGAGTCTCACGAGTGCATTAAACATCGCGCAGTCCGCGCTCGCTAACACAGCCGCGCAATCCGCGATCCTCTCGAAGAATATCGCCAACGTCGGCAATGCTGACTATTCGCGGCTTAGCGCCACCACGATCTCGCAATCGTACGGCGGCGTGACTCAGGGCGAGACCCAGCGGGCGACGAGCACGGCACTCCTGGCAAGCCTGCTGGCCGCACAATCCGGCGCCGCCTCGCAGAGCGCGCAGAGCGACGGCCTCGACTCGCTGGCCAGCACGCTCGGCCTGGACACAACGTCAGCCACGAGCTCCACGGCCGCCACCGACACATCGCCGGCGACCGCGCTCGGCGCCTTCACCACCGCCTTGCAGCAGTACGCGGCGGAGCCCGACAGCGACGCGCTGGCCTCCGCGGCGGTGCAGGCGGCCAAGGCGCTCGTCGCCAACCTCAACACAGCCGCCGCCAACGTCACCAGCGTGCGGGCGCAGGCCGACAGTGACATGGCTGTCTCGGTCAAGACCATCAACAATCTCTTGGGGCAGTTCAAGACAGCCAACGACGCCGTGGTTACGGGTACGGCGGCCGGGGCTGACGTGACCGATGCCGCCGACACGCGCGACGGCATCCTGAAGCAGCTCTCCAACGAGATCGGCATCTCGACGACGCAGAACGCTAACGGAGGCCTATCCATCTACACGGATAGCGGCGCGACCTTGTTCGAAACGACGCCGCGCGCCGTCAGCTTCACGCCAACGACCACCTACACGTCGGGCACGCAGGGCCAAGCCGTGACCGTCGACGGCATTCCCGTCACCGGCGCTTCCGCGGTCATGCCGATCACGGGCGGCAAGCTCGCCGGTCTCGCCGCGCTGCGCGATCAGACCAGCGTGAGCTACGGCAACCAGCTCGACCAGATCGCGGGCGGGCTCGTCACCGCGTTCAAGGAGAGCGACACGACAGGCGGCGGCGCACCGGACCTCGCCGGCCTCTTCACGAACGCCGGCAGCTCGGCGCTGCCCACGTCCACGACCGGGCTTGCCGCATCGCTCACGATCAACAGCCGGGTCGATCCCTCGGTCGGCGGTGTCGCGACGCGGCTGCGCGACGGCAACGTGTCGAGCGACAACGCGGCCTACACCTCGAACACTTCGGGCGCGGCATCGTACGCGGATCGTCTCAACGCGCTCGCGGGCGCGCTCGGGGATCAGCGATCGTTCGATGCGTCGACCGGCGGTGCAGCGTCGGGTTCGCTCGCCGATTACGCCTCGTCGTCCGTGAGCTGGATCTCGGCGCAACGCCAGGCCGCCTCCAGTCAGGTGACCTCGACAAGCGCGCTGGCGGCCTCGGCGACGACGGCGTTGTCCAACACCACCGGCGTCAACCTCGACGATCAGCTCTCGAGCATGCTCGACATCGAGCACGCCTACCAGGCCTCGGCGCAGCTCATGAACACGGTGAACACCATGTACACCTCGCTTATTCAAGCCTTGAACTGATGATCGTCGCGCCAGCGCCATGACCTACATCTCCTCGCCATCGATACAGGCGTCCATTCGCCAGTCCGTGCTCCAGGCCCAAGCCGGCTTGGCGCAGGCGCAGACGGAAATCGCCAGCGGCACGCAAAGCGATCTCGGCGTCTTCCTTGGTGCGGAGGCGGGCAAGTCGGTCTCGATCAAGAACGAGATCGATGGGCTCCAGGGCTACACGGCCACGAACGGCATCGCCTCGACGCGCCTCGACACGACCGCCACGACGCTGACGTCGATGGTCTCAGCCGCGCAGGCGATCTCCGCCTCGTTGGTGACGGCTTCTTCAACGGGGGGTTCGACCGACGCGCTCCAAGCGACCGGCCAAAGCAGCCTGCAGGCGCTGCTCGCAGGTTTGAACACGTCCGTCGATGGGCAGTACGCCTTCGGCGGGATCAACAGCGGCGTTCCGCCGGCTACGACTTACAACATGACGTCGGATGCCAAACAATCCGTCGACGCCGCCTTCAGCGCGGCCTTCGGATTTTCTCAAACGAGCGCCAACGCCGCCACGATCAGCGGAAGCGACATGACGAGCTTCCTCAACGGATCGTTTGACAGCCAGTTCAGCGCCGCGAACTGGTCGGCGAACTGGTCTCAAGCCTCTGACACCACGATTTCGAGCAAAATCGCCCCGTCGCAGAGCGTGACCACCTCCGTCAGTGCCAACGCCACGGCGTTCCGCCAGATCGCCGAAGCCTATACGATGCTTGGCGAGTTCACCGGGTCCAACATGAGTGCGGACGCCAAGGCGGCGGTGGTCAGCAAGGCCACGACACTCGTCAACTCGGGCCTTGCCGCGCTCAACGACGTGCAAACCGGCGTCGGCATCAGCCAGGCGGCGATGACCTCAGCCGATACCGGGCTGAGCGCGCAGACGACGGTTCTCACGAACCAGATCTCCGACATGGAGAGTGTCGACCCGCTTGCGCTCTCGACCCGCGTGACGGCCCTGCAGAATCAGCTCCAGGCCTCCTACGAGCTGACCTCGCGACTGCAATCCCTCAGCCTCACCAACTACATCACCACGTGAGACCACGCATGTATCAGGCAAGTTACGACGAAGCCCTCGAAGACGATCAGGCCTCGGCGCGGCGCGTGGAATATCAGGCGCTCGATCGCTGCGTGTTCCTTCTCGGCAAGGCGGAAAAGGCGGCGCCGCAGTCGCGCGAGAGCGTAGAGGCCCTGCACTGGACCGTTCAGCTCTGGCAGACCTTCCTGATCGAATTGGCCGATGACGCCAACGTCCTGCCGCTGGAACTTCGCGCCAAGCTGATTTCGATCGGCATCTGGATCCTGAAAGAGGTCGAGTCGGTCCGGCGCGGGCGGGCGACCAATTTCGCAGGCATCGCCGAGATCTGCACCTTCGTCCGCGACGGGCTTCGCTGAGGTCACAAATGCACATCAACCTGCGTACCGGTGAGAAGCTTTACCTCAATGGTGCCGTTCTTCGCGCCGACCGCAAGGTCTCGCTTGAGCTCCTGAATGACGCGGCGTTTCTCCTGGAAGCTCACGTCATGAGCCCGGACAAGGCGACGACGCCGTTGCGCCAGCTCTATTTTATCGTCCAGATGATGCTGATGTGTCCGCAGGATGCGGGGCAGGCGCGCCGTTTGTTCGCGACCAGCCTCGAGGCGATGAGGGCCGCCTACGACGACCCCCGCGCCCACGACGTACTCGCGGTCTGCGCCAACCAGGTCGCCAAGGACCGCTTCTTCGACGCTTTGAAGGGGCTGCGAGGTGCGTTCGTGCTCGACGACGCGCTGCTTGGCCGGTCGCCGGCCGCGCTGCCGCCGGCCATGATCAATGCGGCATCGCCGACGTCAGCCTCGCAAAAGGCGGCCTGACTAGTCTTCGGGAAGGCGCGCGCGAGCTCCGCGCGCGAGTCTCCGGAAACGGCAACATGCAAGTGACCAGCACGACGGCTACCGGAACCACCAGCGTCGCCGCCGCCAATCCATTGTCCACCACAAGCTCCACTGCGTCCTCTTCGAGCGCGGCGGCGGCATCCGCGACGGTCGACTACAACAGCTTCCTCAAGCTGCTCGTCGCCGAGCTGCAGAACCAGGATCCGACGAGCCCGACGGATCCGACCCAATACATGAGCCAGCTCGCGTCGTTCTCGGCGGTGGGCCAGACCGTGCAGACGAACACCAAGCTCGATACGCTGCTCACCTCGAGCGCGCTGTCGCAGGCCGAGACCACGGTGGGGCGCACCGTGACCTCGTCCGACGGCAAGACCAGCGGTGTGGTGCAATCGGTCGCGATCGGGACGGATGGTACCGGCACGGCAACTCTCGCCGGCGGCCAGACGCTGGTGCTCGGCAGCGGCGTGACGGTCAGCTGATGAACGAGGCTGACGCGCTCGAGATCGTCCAGCACGCGATCTGGACGGTCATGGCCGCCGCGGGTCCCGCCGTCGCCGTCGCCATGGCCGTTGGTCTGGTGGTGGCTCTGTTCCAGGCGCTGACCCAGATCCAGGAGATGACGCTCACCTTCGTGCCGAAGATCGTCGCCGTGCTGCTGGTCATGGCCTTGACGGCGTCCTTCATCGGCGCCCAGATCTTCACGTTTACCAGCGAGGTCTACGCACGCATCGAGAAGGGGTTCTGAGCCGATCTCAGAGCCGCGCGGCGCCGAGGATGCGGCCATCGGTGCCTTGTACGAGAACGGCGGCATCGGCACCAAACCCAAGAGGGGCGCTGACCGAGACTGCCGCGCCGTCGTAGTTACCGATCACCTTCATCGAGCGAACGATGTTGGATTCCGTTAGCGTGTGACCGGCATTTTCGCCGCGACCGACCTGCGTCTCGTGGCGCGGATCGAAGCCGATCAGAAGAATGCGTCCGTGGCCGGCGCCGGCTCCGACGGAGACCGACACGGACCCGCCGGAGCGCCCGAGCCTCACCGGCACGCCGCCGTTGCCGTGCGATGCGGCGATCGCGGCGACCGCCTCGCCGCGCTCGGAGCCGACCAGCCCGCGACGCCCGTCCACCACCATCTCGGGCGTGTATGAGCCTCCGCCCAGATGCGCGGCGTAGTTGGCCTGGCGCGCGGTGGCCCCCTCGAAGCTATAGGGATCGCGCCAGCCCAGCGAGTTCCAGTAGGTGACGTGGAAGGCCAGCGGCAGCACGTCGGCGCGGCCTGACAGCTCGGTGAGGAAGCGATCGGCGGGCGGGCAGGACGAGCAGCCCTCGGAGGTGAAGAGCTCGACCACCACCGGGCGCGCGGTCGCGACGGCCGCCGGAACGCAGAGGGCCAGGGTGGCGCCGAGCAAAAGAAGCTTGTTCATTGGAAATTTCTCCCCGGCCAATCACCGATCCTTCGCGCGCCGCTCCTCACCAGTTACAGGGCGCGGCCAGAGTAGCCCGCATCGGGGCGAAAGGCTAAGACAGCCGGCCTCGGAGCTCCGCCGTGCTCGATCAGAAACGCATCCTTCTCGTCGTCGGCGGCGGCATCGCTGCCTTCAAAGCACTCGATCTCGTTCGCCGGCTGCGCGAGCGCGGCGCCTCCGTGCGGCCGGTGATGACCGCCGGCGCGGCGCATTTCGTGACGCCGTTGTCACTGGCGAGCCTCGCCGGCCATAAGGTGCACGAGGCGCTGTTCTCGCTCACCGACGAGGCCGAGATGGGTCATATCGAACTGTCGCGCGAGGCCGACCTCGTGGTCGTGGCGCCGGCCACCGCCAACCTGCTCGCCAAGATGGCCGGCGGTGTCGCCGACGACCTCGCCTCCACCCTGCTGCTCGCCACCGACAAGCGCACCCTTGTGGCGCCGGCGATGAACCTGCGGATGTGGCTGCACCCAGCGACGCAACGCAATGTCGCGCTGCTCAAGGCCGACGGCGTTCTGTTTTGCGGCCCCGAGGACGGCGCTATGGCCTGCGGCGAATACGGGCCGGGGCGGATGAGCGAGCCGCTCGCGATCGCCGCCGCGATCGAGGTTGCGCTGCTCCACGAGGCTCGGCTTCCCCTGCCTAGCGGCGATTCGTCGATCCTGGCGGAGCCAAGCGGTGCGCTAGCCGGGCGTCGCGTGGTGGTGACCTCCGGCCCGACACACGAGCCGATCGATCCCGTCCGCTACATCGCCAACCGCTCGTCGGGCAAGCAGGGTCACGCCATCGCCCGCGCCGCCGCCGCCGCCGGCGCCGATGTCGTGCTGGTCAGCGGGCCGGTGGCGCTGCCGGACCCGCCCGGAATCGCCACCGTGCGCGTCGAGACTGCCGCCGCCATGCAGGCCGCGGTGGAAGCGGCGTTGCCGGCCGATGTCTTTGTCGCTGCCGCCGCCGTCGCCGACTGGCGGGTGACGGCCCAAGCCGCGGCAAAGCTGAAGAAAGGCGCGGGCGCGCCGCCGGCGCTGGAGCTGATCGTCAATCCGGACATCCTCGCCGGGGTGGCGAACCGTGCAAAAGGAAGGCCGACGCTGGTGGTGGGCTTCGCTGCCGAGACGGACGACTTCGTCGGCAATGCCCGTCGCAAGCTCGAGAGCAAGGGCTGCGACATGATCGTGCTGAACGACGTCGGGCCGACGTCCGGCACCTTCGGAGGCGACTATAATGTGGTGACCGTGGTCGAGCGCGACACCAGCGCCGCATGGCCGCGCCTCACCAAAGACGAGGTGGCGGCGCGGCTCGTCCTCCATATCGCGGAACGGCTCGCGCGATGAGCCCGGCGGCTGTATCGCCCGTCTTAGTGAAGGTGCTGCCGCACGGCGAAGGTCTGCCGTTGCCTCATTACGCGTCCGAGCTCGCCGCCGGCTGCGATCTCGCCGCAGCGGTGCCGATGGGGGCGCCGCTGGTGCTCCAGCCCGGCGCTCGCTCGCTCGTGCCGACCGGCTTGGCTCTGGCGCTGCAGCCCGGCTGCGAGGCGCAGGTGCGCCCGCGCTCCGGCCTGGCCCTCAAGCACGGCGTCACTGTTCTCAACGCGCCCGGCACGATCGACGCGGATTACCGCGGCGAGGTGCAGGTGTTGCTGGTCAATCTGGGTCAGGTGCCCTTCACAATCGATCGCGGCCTACGCATCGCCCAGCTCGTGATCGCGCCCGTCACCCGCGCCGTCTTCGTGCCGGCTCCAGATCTCGATGCGACCGCCCGCGCAGAAGGCGGCTTCGGTTCCACGGGCTAGCCGCCGCCGCAGGCTGAAAGCGACATGCGACCGCGGGAACAGCCTTGGCACAATTCCGTTCGTCTGCCACCCGGCGACTCGTCGGGTCGCCGTGCCGAATGGAAGGAATCGTTATGTCCAATCCCGAAAGCCTTAAGGAAGTCTACCTGGAGGAGATGAAGGACCTTTGGTCGGCCAATGACCAGATGTCTCGCGCCGTCAAGGAGTTGAGCGAGCACGCGCATGACGAGAAGCTGAAGAAGCTTCTGCACAAGTCGGTCGAGGGGATCGCCAAGCATACCGGAACCCTCAAGAGCCTGATCGAGGGCGCCGGCGGCAACGTGAAGCCCGATCATTGCAAGGGCATGGAAGGTCTCGTCACCGAAGCGCTGAAGCACGGCATCAAGGAGGCGCCAACCAAGGGTCCGCTGCAGGACATCGAGATGATTGCCCAGTATCAGCGCATGTCGCACTACGGCATCGCCGGATTCGGATCTGCTGCCGCCTATGCCAAGGCGCTCGGCATGCCGGAAGACGAGAAGAAGCTGAAGGCGCTGGTTTCGGACATTTACAACGCCGACGAGGTCGCCACACACCTCAGCGAAACCCTGCAGAAGCAGGCTGCCTAACCCCAATCTAGCTATGCTGCACGCCGGCACGGGTCTCAATCCCATGCCGGCGACGGCACTTGATCAAGCCAGTAGTGGCACGTGCCAGATCTCATCCGCGTACTCGCGGATCGTCCGATCGGACGTGAACCAGCCCATCTGGGAAATGTTGGCGATGCGCGCGATCGACCAAGCTTTCTGGTCGAACCATCGAGCATCCACGTCGCGCTGGCGGCGCACGTAGGCTTCGAAGTCGGCGGCCACCATGAAGGTATCGTAGCCGAGCACCGCATCCACTAGGGAATGGTAGCGTGAAGGTTCGTCGGGTGAGAACAGGCCGTCGTGGATCGCATCGAGCACGTCCTTCAACCGGTAGGAGTTGATGAGCGCGTCGCGGCCGCGGAAGCCTTCGGCTCTTCGCAGCTCGACCTCCGGTGTGGTCATGCCGAAGATGAAGATGTTGTCGAGGCCTACCGCGTCCGAGATTTCGATGTTGGCGCCGTCCATTGTGCCGATGGTTAACGCGCCGTTGAGCGCCATCTTCATGTTGCCGGTGCCCGACGCCTCCATGCCGGCAGTGGAGATCTGTTCGCTGAGATCGGCCGCGGGAATAATAACCTCGGCCAGCGACACGTTGTAGTTCGGCAGGAAGGCAACCTTGAGCCGGTCACCGATATCGGTGTCGTTGTTGACGACCTTCGCAACGTCGTTGGTGAGCTTGATGATCAGTTTGGCGCGGTGGTAGCTCGCCGCCGCTTTGCCGGCGAATATCTTTACTCGAGGAGCATAGTGGCCGCCAGGATTGAGCTTGATCTCGCGGTAGAGCGCAGCGGTCGAGAGGACGTTGAGCAACTGGCGCTTGTACTCGTGAATGCGCTTGATCTGGACGTCGAAGAGCGCATCCGGCGAGACCGTGACGCCCAACCTGTCCTCGATGACTGCGGCCAGCGCTTGCTTGTTGCGCCGACGCACACGCGCCATCTTTTCGTCGAAGGCCGTGTCGCCCGCGTAGGCCGCCAGGTCCCTGAGGTGCATCGGGTCGTCGAGCACCTGTGGCCCGATTGTGTCGACGAGGAGGGATGTCAGGCCCGGATTGGCTTCCATGAGCCAACGCCGGAAGGTGATCCCGTTGGTCTTGTTGACAATGCGGTTCGGATAAATCGCGGCAAGATCTGCGAAGATCGTCTGCTTCATCAGGTCGGTATGAAGCGCCGAGACGCCGTTGATGTGCGACGATCCGATGAAGGCGAGATGTCCCATGCGGACGCGCTTGCCCTCGCCCTCCTCGATCAGCGAGACGGACGCGAGCTTTGCGGGATCGGAGCGCATGGCCTCGGGCACACGTTTCAAGTGCTTGTGGTTGATGAGGAAGATGATCTGCATGTGCCGCGGCAGCAGGTCGTTCATGAGGTGCAGCGGCCAGGCCTCGAGCGCCTCGGGAAGCAGCGTGTGATTGGTATAGTTCAGCGTGCCCTGGGTGATCGTCCAGGCCTCGTTCCACGCCAGTCCGTGTTCGTCGACAAGCAGACGCATCAATTCGGCCACCGCGATCGCCGGGTGGGTGTCGTTCATGTGGATCGCCGCGCAGTCTGCGAGAGATCTGATCGACTCGTCTTGCGTCAGGTGCCGGCGGATCAGGTCTTGTAGCGAAGCCGAAGTGAAGAAGTACTCCTGACGCAGGCGCAGCGCCTGTCCTGCCGGCGTCTCGTCTGACGGGTAGAGCACGCGCGAGATCGATTCGGCATGGGCGCGGGCGGCGAAGGATCCGACGTGGTCGCCGCGATTGAAGCCGGTCAGGTCGATCTGGTCCACCGCCCGCGCTGACCAGAGCCGCAGCGTGTTGGCGTGCTTGCCCCGCCATCCGATGATGGGCGTGTCATAGGCTACCGCGTTGACGATCTCGGACGGGTGCCAGACGTTCTTCAGCGGCATGGCTTCGGACTCGCCGCCGACCTGCTCGACGAAGCCGCCGAAGCCGATCGGGTAGACCACTTCGGGCCGCTCGAACTCCCAAGGATTACCGTAAGCCAGCCAGTCCTCCGGCGCCTCATGCTGCCAGCCGTCCGAGATCATCTGGCGGAAGAGCCCATGCTCGTAGCGGATGCCGTAGCCGTAGGCGGGCAGGCCGACGGAGGCCATGGAGTCCATGAAGCAGGCGGCGAGGCGGCCCAGGCCGCCGTTGCCGAGCGCTGCGTCCGGCTCCTGCGCGCGGATGTCGGCGAGATCGACTCCGAGCGCCGCCAGAGCGTCGCGGGCGGGCTCGGTCAGGCCCAGGTTGGTCAACCCGTCCATGAGCAAGCGGCCGATCAGGAACTCGACGGAAAGATAGTAGACCTGCTTGGTATGAGCCTGGTGCGAGCGTCGCGTCGCACTCATCCAGCGGTCGACGATGCGATCGCGCACCGCCAATGCCAAGGCCACGAACCAATCGCGCGACGATGCCGTTTTCAGGTCCTTGCCGACGTTGTAGATCAGCTTGGCAAGTATGGCCTCGCGGAGCTCCTCGCTCTCCTTGCCCGCCGCACGCGATGTCCTGGCTTGATCGGGTTTCTCCATGAAGGCGGCGGCTTGAGGCATCGAGTCATGTCCTTCATCGCAGCCGCTCATCCGGAATCGGCTGCCCGCAACGAGGCGCAGCTTTAAGATGAGTCGGTCTTTTGTTGGTCGAAGCTAACATGCGCGCCGGCACGGCAACAGCCCGGCGCGATCTTGCGCTCTTGAAGGCCCCGTTGTTGCGGCATGTCGCACGGACGATTGATAAACGGGTCGTATTAAGCCATCTTAGATGAAGTTCCGGTCCGTCCGATCGGGTCCTCTTGAGGATGACGCACTGATCAATCAGGGTTTCGCCGAAGCCGCTCCACGGCAGCTTCACCCGCTCTCGGCCGACGAGTTCGACAGCGGCAAGCTCGTGCGCATCGTGATGGACAGTCTCGACGATGCGAAAGCCGAAGACTCGCTCCTGATCGACCTCGCCGGAAAGACGTCCTTCGCGGACGCGATGATCATCACGACGGGGCGCTCCAGCGTCCACGTTGCCTCCATCGCCGATCGCGTGCTCAAGGCGCTCAAGGAAGGCATGAAGGGCGTGCCTCGCATCGAGGGCCTTTCTGGCGGCGATTGGGTGCTGATCGATACCGGCGACATCATCGTGCACGTGTTCCGCCCGGAAGTACGACAATTCTACAACCTCGAAAAGATGTGGGGCTCGGACCGACCGCTCATGGCCTGATCCGAATCCCGCTCTCGCATGACGCGCATCAATGTTGCGCGTGACGCTTATCGGCATTGGCCGTCTCAAGGCCGGTCTGGAACGTGATCTCGCTTCGCGCTATCTTGAGCGCGCGAATTCAGCGGGGCGTCCCCTTGGCCTTGCTATCGAAACCCGCGAGCTTGACGAAAGCCGGGCACGACGCTCAGAAGACCGCAAGCGCGACGAGGCTCAGGCGCTTCACGCCGCCATCCCCCATGCTGCGGAGATCATGGCGCTCGACGAAACCGGCTGCATTCTCGACAGCCGGAAGTTCGCCGGACTGATCGGCGCCTCGCGCGACAGGGGTCGAGGCGCATTGGCAATGGTCATCGGAGGCGCCGATGGACTCGATCCCGGCTTCCGCAATCACGCTGATCACGTGGTGGCGTTTGGTGCCATGACGTGGCCGCATCAGCTAGTCCGCATAATGGCGGCAGAGCAGATCTATCGCACGGTCACCATCCTCGCCAGGCATCCATATCACAGGACTTGATCAGTCGGCCTGCTTCAACCCCTCGTTGAGCTTGGCTATATTCGCGGTCACGAGGTCGATGTTGCCTTGCGTCGGCTTGTCCGTGCTGCCGGCTTTCAAGACTTCATTGAGCTCGTCGAGAGCTTCCTTCTTTTCCTTAGGCGGCATCTGCTTGTCGGCCTTCACCTCGTTGATCTGCTTCTGGGTCGCGGCCTCGGCGCCGATGTACTTGCCGTTATCGGGATCAATCCCCGCCAACACAACTCCGACGCTGTAGCTCGCATCGGCAAAATCACTGGCGCTGGCGAAACCATTCTTCTTCACCGCCGCGTCGATCTTCGCATCCATCTTCGGATCAGGCGTTTTGGCGTCCGCCGGCATCTTGGCTTCGAGGTCGCGGATCTCCTTTTGCGCCGCGACAAGCCCGTCCAGGCTCTTCTGCGACAGGGCGACCTGTTTGGGCTGAGGTCCCTCGGCCGGCACCGCGGCGTTCGTCTTGCCCTGCGCGTGAGCGACGCCGAAGCCGACGGGCAACGACAGGGCAAGCACGGCTGCCGCCGCGAGCACCGCATGTGGAGCCTTGGGGAAGTAAGAGCGCATCGAGAGAACTCCGCTATTGCCCCGGATCGGGACCGGTCCAACCTCCGGGAGCCTGAGCAGTTGACATGGCGTTGCGGCGAAAGCGCGGTCTCAAGCGGCGCGCGTCCGCCCGAATGGTGCGTTCAGCCTCACGATCGCGAGGTTAAGCGCGGCGGCGACCGAAACCCACGCGAGGTAGGGAACGAGCAGCCAAGCCGCCAACGCGGAGAAGGGTGCCAAGCCGACGATCAGCGCCAGAATCGACAGCCAGAGCAGCGGCACTTCCGCAAGCGACCAATCTGGCCGCTGCAGCGTGAAGAAGAGCGGGCTCCACGCCATGTGGCTGATAAGGTTGATGCCGAAGAGCCAGAGGATGCGTGTGTGCGCCTGCGGAGCCGAGGTCCAAGCTGCCGCCGCCGACCACGTCGCCAGTACGCCTATGAGTGTCCACATCGGCCCGAACAGCCAATCCGGCGGATTCCATAGCGGCTTGTGAAGCGTGTAGTACCACGGTCCAATGCGGGTCGAGACTCCGCCGACGAACAGCGCGAAGATGGTGACGGCACCCGCCGCGATGAGCGCGTGGAACATGGGCAGGCTCCGAGGCCGGTCGAGCTTCGCGCGCTCAAGTGATTTGCCCGCGCGCGCTGACCACTATATGACACGTTTATGGATAGTTTCACCAGCCTGACCGCGGTCGCCGCTCCGCTCAGGATCCGCAATGTCGATACTGATCAGATCATTCCCGCTCGCTACCTGAAGACGATCAAACGTACCGGCCTGGGATCTGCACTGTTCTCGCCGCATCGCTATCGCGAAGACGGCTCCGAAGATCCCGATTTCGTGCTGAACAAGCCGGCGTACCGCGGCGCAAAGATCATTGTAGCAGAGGACAATTTCGGCTGCGGTTCCTCTCGTGAGCACGCACCTTGGGCGCTGCTTGATTTCGGCATACGATGTGTCATCTCGACCAGCTTCGCCGATATCTTCTACAACAATTGCTTCAAGAACGGCATCCTGCCGATCGTCGTCTCCGCTCAAGACCTCGAGAAGCTGATGGACGATGCCGATCGCGGCAGCAACGCCACCCTGACGATCGATCTCCAGAAACAGGAGATCCAGGGATCTGACGGCGGCACGCTGCTCTTCGAGATCGACGATTTCCGCAAACACTGTCTACTGAACGGCCTCGATGACGTCGCTCTCACTATGGAGAAGAGAGGCACCGTGGAGAGATACGAGCACAAGCTCGCGGTCGAGCGGCCATGGCTGTGAGGGTCCTTCTCGTCGCGGCCTGCGTCTTTGGCTTGGCCGACATCGCTCATGCGCAACGCGCGACCGATGATGCGCAGGATCTGCGATCCTCACCGCCGGCACTGCCCGATCAGGCGCCGAGCGCGTTCAAGCCGAACGCCGACACCAGCGATGGCGCGTCAGACGACGTGTGGATCTTTTCCGGTTCTCTGCAGAGTACCCATGAGAGCTTCTCCGGGACGCTGGTTGCCGGAAAGGGCGAGGTTCAATTCGAGATGAAGCTCGCCGGGGGCACAACCTGTGACGGCACAAACTTTTCCGGCGAGGTCGGGCTGGTGCGGTTGAAGGAGATCACCTGTTCGGACGACCGCATCATGAAAGCGTTGTTCGTGCCTCAGGGCGGACAGGAGCTGAAGGTGTTCGGCCATGTCGGCGACCAACGCTTTATGACCAGCGCCCACCTTCTCGGCACCGAGCCGCTGCCGGAAAAGAAACAGACCGCCGAGCCGACCGCACCAGCACTTCGCGCGCGACCCGACGTAGCGCCACCAACATCGCCGCGTTAGCCTCGTCGCAAGCTCCGCTTAAACTCAACGAGCCACGAAGCCGGCCCAAAAATCGCACCGATTCAGCGGAAGTCGGGATCGGCCTGAACATGCAGGTGGCGAGCGTTGCCGGCGCCCGGCAGCATGCCTAGACCGTCCGAACGCAACCCGGCCGAAGCGGTGCCGCCGTTCCACTTGAAAGCGTCATTGATCTTGGACTGGCCGCACGTGCCGTTACCGAGGTCGACGACGCCCGGACCGTACACCGCACAACGATCTGTGATGCGGATCACATCTCCCGTGAACGCCGCCGTGCTCGCCATCGTCGCCGTGGCGAGCGTGCCGAGAACCAAGGTCGTCCTGCGCGGAAGCGAGATCATGTCATCCTTCGGGCCTGCAAGGCTAAGCTCAAGGTGACCCTACAATCGGGCGAGATCGTGATGCGGTCATGACCAGGCGCCCGATATCGCTTGGACCAGCGCCAGCGCGGCCACCGCGGCGGTATCGGCCCGCAGGATTCGCGGGCCTAGCGAGAGCCGCACCACGCGGGGCAAGCCGAGCAAGGCTTGCCTTTCCGCAGGATCGAAACCGCCTTCCGGTCCGATGAGCACCGCGAGCGGGGTGCCGCGCGAGAGCTCGCTCAGGACGAAGGCCGGATCGCTCGTTTCCGCGTCCTCGTCGCAGAACACAAGGGTACGATCCTCGTCCCAGCCGGCCAGCGTGGCTTCGAGGCTCGTCAGCGCCTCGATCCGCGGCAGGCTGAGGATGCCGCATTGCTCCGCCGCTTCGATCGTGTTGGCTGTAATCCGATCGATGTTGACACGTGCCACCTGACAGCGTCGCGTCATGACGGGGCGCAGCACCCCGGCTCCCATTTCGACCGCCTTTTGCGCCATGTAGTCGAGCCGAGCGTGTTTCAGCGGCGCGAACAGGTAGTGCAGGTCGGAGGAGGGCGTCTGCGCGCGAACCTGCGCATCGACAGCGAGCGCCATCAATTTACGGTTTGGCCCGTCGACGAGACGAGCCCGCCATTCGCCATGGCGACCGTTGAACACCAGCACGGCCTCGCCTTGTTTCAGCCTGAGTACGTTGCAAAGGTAGTTCTGCTGGGTTCGATCCAGCGGTAGGCGCGTGCCGCCGCCAAGGTCGGGCTCGACGTAGAGGCGGGGAGCGGAGAAGTCGTAGGTCGCCATGGGGCGCGCTTAGCATGCGCCCGGCGCGCCGGCGAACGAGTCCGCGATCGACGTGGGGGTTTGCGATGGTGGGGTGCGTATCTCGCGCGGCGACGTTCGCCGCTTTTGTGCTGATCGGCGCCGGTGTGGCGCAGGCGGGCGACTGTAACGCCGACATCGCCGGGCTCTCGGCCAAGAGGCAGACCTTCATCGAGAAGCTCAACGTGCTGGCCAAGGCGGCCAAGGGCAAGCTCGATCCCGTCGCCTCCTGCCCGACGCTGCGCGGCCTGGTCGGCGCCGAGGGTGCGCTCTTGAAGTACCTCGAAGCCAACAAGGCGTGGTGCAACGTGCCGGACGAGGCCGTCGGCAATCTCAAGCAGGCCGCCGGCAAGTCGCAGCAATTCGCCACGCAGGCTTGCAATCTTGCTACGCAGGTCAAGCAGCAGCAGAAGCAGGCGGCGTCCGCTCCCGCGCTTGGTGTCGAGGCGCAGAAGCTGCCGACCGGCCCTCTCTAGCCGCCGCGATCCCTTGGATGGATAGAGCGACGCCGACAAACGCTGCGGCGGCGCTTCCGGATGCCATACAGCGACAGTGGCTCTTGCGTCTCGCGCCGCGGGCCGCGATTCCGTTTCTTCAGCTCGCCCGGCTCGATCGGCCGATCGGCTATTGGCTTCTCGTGCTGCCGTGCTGGTGGTCGAGCGCACTGGCGAGCCTCGCAACTCACCGGCCACTCGCGCTCTGGCACATCGTGCTGTTCCTCGTCGGCGCGATCGTCATGCGCGGCGCCGGCTCGACCTACAACGATATCGTCGATCGACACCTCGATGCCCAAGTGGAGCGCACCCGGTATCGCCCGGTCGCCTCGGGCCGGGTGAGCGTCGCTGCGGCCCGAACCTTTCTCGTGCTGCAGGCGCTAATCGGCTTCGTCATCGTAATCCAGTTCAACCCGTTCACGATCCTTCTCGGCATCGGCTCGCTCGCCATCGTCGCCGCCTATCCGTTTGCCAAGCGCGTCACCTCCTGGCCGCAGCTGGTGCTCGGCTTCGCCTTCGCCTGGGGAGGCCTCGTGGGCTGGGTGGCGCTCACAGGAGCGCTGGCCGCCCCGGCCTTCGCGATCTACGCCGCGGCGATCTTCTGGACGATCGGCTACGACACGATCTACGCGATCCAGGACGCGCGCGACGACGAGGCGGCCGGCATCCGTTCCACGGCGCGGCTGTTCGGACCGCGTCTGCGGCTCGCGGTGGCGCTGCTCTACGCCGGAGCCGCGCTCATGGCCGAGCTGGCGCTCGTCCTCGCCGGCGCCGGCTCTTCTTTCGGGGCGCAGGCAGGCGTCGTCTGCTTTTCGCTCCACCTCGGTTGGCAGGTCGTCCGGATCGATCTCGCCGACACGGCGTCGGCGTTGCGGCTGTTCCGTTCGAACAGGGATGCGGGATTGATCCTGGCCGCCGGCCTAGCGATCGCGGCTGCCTTGGGCGCGACCTGAGCCTCTTCGTCGGCCAATTGCCTGAAACCGCAGATATGCTTAACCCGTAGCTCGGTCGGACCACGGATGCCGTCATGCCCAAGCTTCCCATGCGCACGCCGTCGCGCACCATCCTCGTCGCAATCTTTGCCTGCGCGGCGCCGCTCGCCGCTTCCGCGCGGCAGCCGGTCGATCTCGCCGGCACGTGGGAGCTGTCGTTCGACAAAACCGGCTCGGTGTGTCGCGTGATGTTGCGCACAGAAAAATCTGACAAGGGCGATTATTTTCTAAGCATGCCGAGCGCCTGCCGGCACGCCATGCCGAGCATCGCCTCCGTCGGCCGATGGTCGATGCCCGACGACGGGCACGTCGTCCTGGGCGACCCCGGCGGCGCCAAGCTGCTGGTTCTCGAAACGTCGGGTGAAGAGTTCGTCAACGCAGGGCCGGGCGGCACTTTCGCTCTGAAAAGGGCAGCCGACGTCGGCTCCGCCGGCAGCGTCGGTGTCTCGCCTGTTCCCTCAGACACGCCCGCGGAGAAACCCGCGGTCCTGGAGAGGATCGCTTCGCGTCGCTCCCGCGCCGAAGCCGAGCCTGCGGCGACCGAGAACCGCGAGGATCTGCCCGGCCGTTACGCCGTGATGCGTGAGAAGCGCGACACCGGCTGCATGATCACGCTCGACAAGTCGCGCTCCTCGGGCTCAGATCGGGCGCAGCTGGCGCCGGGATGCCGCGACCAGGGCATCGTGATCTTCGATCCCTCCTCCTGGCAGCTGGTCAAAGGACAGCTCGTGCTCACCGCCAAGGCCGGTCACAAGACCAAGCTGGAAAAGCAGGCCGAAGGGCAGTGGCAGAAGGACCCGAAGGAGGGTGGCAAGCCTTTAGGGCTTAAGAAGCTCTGAGGCGACGGACGGAGCCGCTCCGAGACGTCTATGTGGCTCTTATCGCAAAGCCTTTTTGTCGGAGCAAGCCCGCGATAGTGGACTTGCGCTAGCCGCCACGCGCCAGCGGCAGGATCGACAGCGAGCGCACGCCCTGCGCACCGTGGATGAGCACTCCCTCGATGTCGGCGGTGGCCGACGGCCCGGTGTGGAACACGAGGTAGCGGGCGCGGGAAAACTCCGGGCGGCCGTAGGCGGCGTGGATGTCGGCGACGATGTCAACCGGATCGAGCAGCACCACGAGGTGCTGGGCGAGATAGGCCAGCGTGTTGACGCCGAGTTCAGCCTCGGTGAAGGCCACGGAGCCGGTCTCGGCCACGCCAAAGGCGGCGCGCACGATGGCGACGTCGACGTCCTGGAGGCTGGCGGGCTCGTCATCAAGAGTCAGCGCCCGCGTGCCCTCGACCTCCGGGACCCGGGACACGACCACCGCCGAACCTAAAATGCGTTCGCGCACCGGCGCCAGTGGGTCTCCTGGCACGGGCTCGAGCCAAGTGCCGCCCATCACCTTCAAGGCCGCGACGAAGCGGGCGAGCCGGTCGCCACCCTTGTCGAACAGCGGGATCTCTGGTCGCGGTCGCGACGCCGGCTTGTTGGTGCGGATCGCGCCCAAGATGGCGTCGCGGCTGCTCACGTGGTCTCGCCTTTGACTTTGCCGGCGCGGTTCTTGGCCCACCAAAGGTGGAAGGTCTCGCCCGACGGCTTCGGGTTCTCACGACCCTTGCCCCAGCTGTTCAGCCGGTTGTAGGTGGCGAAACGCGGCAGGTGTTGCAGCGCCGAATCCGCCGTTGAGATCGCGGCGCGGTAGAGCCGCGGGTTGCCAAGCACCACGCCGGCCGCCTGCATTGCCGTCTTCTTGGCCCAGGGTACCTCGTGCTCCTCGGCCATGACCGCGCGCCAGGCGTAGATCTGCTCGTGCAGGTTGATCTTGGTCGGGCAGACATTGGTGCAGGAGCCGTTCAGCGTCGAGGCGAAGGGCAGGTTCGAGAACTTGTGCCGGTCGAAGGTTGGGTCGAGGATAAGGCCCAGCGGCCCGGTGTAGGTGAAGCCGTAGGAGAGCCCGCCGGAACGGCGGAACACCGGGCAGGTGTTCATGCAGGCGCCGCAGCGGATGCACTTCAGCGAGGTCCAGAACTGCTCCATGCCAAGGCGCTTGGTGCGGCCGTTGTCGACCAGCACGACGTGCATCTGCGCGCCTCGGCGCGGCGCCATGAAGTGCGACGTGTACTGCGTTATCGGCGAGCCCAGCGCCGAGCGCGACAGCAGGCGGATGAAGACGCCGAGGTCGCTCACCTTCGGCACAAGCTTCTCGATGCCGACCGAGGCAATGTGCAGCTTCGGCGTGTTGGCCGAGAGGTCGGCGTTGCCCTCGTTGGTGCAGGTGACCACCGCGCCGGTCTCGGCGACGAGGAAATTGCCTCCGGTCATGCCAGCCGCCGCCTCAAGAATATGCGGGCGCGTCGTCACGCGCTGGTGCTCGGCGAGATAATGCGGGTCGTCGTTGCCGGGTTCGGCGCCGAGCGTGCGGGCGAACACGTCGCTGACGTCCGAGCGCAGCTTATGGACGGACGGCACCACCACGTGGCTCGGCGCCTCGTGGTCGAGCTGCTGGATGCGCTCGCCGAGGTCGGTCTCGACGATGTCGATCCCGCGCTCGGTCAGGAATTCGCGCATGCCGCACTCTTCGGTGAGCATGGACTTCGACTTGATGAGCGTCGTGGCGTCGTTCTCGCGCAGGATCGAGAGCACGATGGCATTGTGCTCGGCCGCGTCCTTGGCCCAGTGCACGGTGACGCCGTTCTTGCGCGCCGCCGCCTCGAACTGCTCGAGGTAGGTGTCCAGGTGGGTGAGAGTGTGCTCCTTGATGCGCGATGCCAGTTCGCGCAGTTCCTCCCACTCGGTAATGCCGTGGGCCTGCTTGTCGCGCTTGACGCGCAGGTCCCACAGTCTTGCGTCGTGAAATTTCTGGTGTTCCGGCGCGGCGAGGAAGCGCTCGGCCGCCTCGGCATGGTTGACGCGCTTGCCGTGGCGCACGACCGCGCCGCGGGGCTGGGCCTCACGCTGCTTGGTGGGGTTGATGGGGCTTGCATTGGCTTCGGCATGATCGAGCCGCTGCCCGCCCTGACCCTTCGCTGACCCGTCGTCGTACACATCGAGCTTATCGTGAAGCCGCTCGCTCATGTTCCAACTCCGTTCAGCACCTGCGCGATGTGCAGAAAACGCATCGGTTGTCCTGCGCGCTCGGCGCACCCTTTCTGGTGCATCAGGCAGGAGGTATCGGCGGAGACGATGTAATCGGCGCCGGCCTTGAGGTGGTCAGCAACCTTGTCCTGCCCCGTCTTGACCGATACAGCCTCCTCGAACACCGAGAAGGTGCCGCCGAAGCCGCAGCACTCGTCCGGCCGCGACGGCGCGACAAGGTCGATGTCTTTGACCTTGCGCAAAAGGTCCAGCGGCTTGGAGAAGAACGGTGCCACGATCTCGCTGGGGCGGGCATGCTCCAGTCCGCGCAGCGAGCCGCAGCCTCCGTGATAGCCGACCTTGTGCGGGAAACGCGCCCAGGGAAACGCCTCGACCTTCAGGATGTCGTGGAGGAACTCGACCAGCTCGAAGGTGCGCTCGCGCACCTGCGTCGCCTCGCCCGTCTGCTCGATGGCGTCGAACTTCGAGCGTACGTGGTTCACGCAGCTGCCGGAAGGACCTACCACGTAATCGTAGCCGCCGAAGCACTTGACGAAATTGCGCTCGGTGGCCGCCGCCTCGGCCTGGCAACCGGAGTTCGCCATCGGCTGGCCGCAGCAGGTCTGATCGAACGGGTACTCCACAGCGCAGCCGAAGCGCTCCAGAAGCTCGAGCGTGGCGACGCCGACCTCCGGGAAGAAAGCATCGATGTAGCAGGGCACGAACAGGCCGATCCGCATGCGCTTGGCTTCTCTTTTCCGGCGCGCCATAGCGTGCCGCCTATCCTGGATTAGGTCCGGCCCGCCATGCACGCAACGTCCAGCCTCGCTCTCGCGGCCATCGGTCTCGCCTTCACCGGCCCGGTGCATGCCGAGCCTCGTTTGCCGGACACGTTCCTCGCCCGCGTCGAGGCCTTGGCCACGATGGAGACTCTCAATGCCGAGATCCTGGCGAGCCGCAGCGCCACGCAGGCGCTGGAGATGTGGTGCGGCGATCAAGCAATTGCGCTGCCCCCGAAGATTCGCGCGGAGCGGGTCGTGGGCGCGCCGGAAAAACCGATCCGGCCCGAGCAGCGCACCCACCTGCAGGTCGGGCCCGATGAGGCGATCCGCTACCGCCGCGTCCGCCTCGCCTGCGGCAATCACGTGCTGTCCGAGGCCGACAACTGGTACGTGCCGGGCCGCCTTACGCCGGAGATGAACCGGGTGCTCGACGCGACGGACACGCCGTTCGGCAAGGCGGTGGCGGCGCTGCATTTCAGCCGAGAGACAATCGGCATGCAGACCGTCTGGCCGGTGCTGCCACCAGACTGGCAGCGCCGTACGCCGCCGCCCGAGCAGCCCGACGAGTCGCTGGATATCCCGCTCGAGCTTTTCCAGCACCAGGCCGTGCTCTACGACGACCGTCACCGACCTATCGCGGAGGTCGACGAGCACTACTTGCGTGGTATTCTGCCATTCGACGCGAAGTGAGCGAGACGCTCAACCTGCCGGAGAAGCGACGTCTCGGCTGCGCCTGCGCCGCTTGCAGCCCGAACTCGGCGGAGACCTCCGGCGGCTCACCGATCATCCGGCGATCCTCGGCGCTATCCACTTTCTGCCGAGATCCTTCAGCCTTGCCGAAGCGGTAGCGCTGATGAGGGACGCGGTGACGGGTCGGCTCGCGTCGTGCGGAACACTGGCCGTCGTGTGCGGCGGGTACCTTCAAGGCGAGGATGCGGCCGAGATCGGCTATCCGGTCAGAATGGATTTCGGAGCGGCAAGACTGGCCTTGGAGGCGGTGCAGGACGCTTGGTAGCCGGCCGCCGAGACGTGCTGGCAGGACGACACGCCGAGTAGGGTGACCAGCACGGATAATCTTAATGTCAGACGCATGGTAAGCTCTGAATCCGGAATTTCGCCAAGAGTTATGCCGCTTTGTGCCGCCGACAATGACGCCGGCGCGCCACGGCAGCCTTGACCCTCCCTCACCCCTCCTGTATCGACCCGCCTTCCCGCTCCTATGCGTTCGCCCCAAGGATCAAGAGATGTCGCGCCGTTGTGAACTGACCGGAAAGGCCGTCCAGAGCGGCAACGTGGTCAGCCATTCCAACCGCAAGACGCGCACGCGCTTCCTGCCGAACCTCTGCAACGTCACGCTGATCTCCGAGTCGCTTGACCGTTCGGTGCGCGTGCGCGTGGCGGCAGCCTCGTTGCGCTCCGTCGAGCATCGCGGTGGGCTCGACGCCTTCCTCGCCAAGGCTCACGAGCATGAGCTGTCGCAGGCGATGCGCGTGCTGAAGCGCGAGATCGCCAAGAAACGGGCGGTTGCGGAGCCGACCGCGGCTTAGACTTGCTTGTCCAGTCAGTGAGTTTTGCCCCGCAGATGGGGCATTCTGCGTCAGACCCTGTAAGACACAGTTGAAGCAGGCTCGCTCTCTTTAAGGGCGAATATGCATTATGGTTCAGCAATCAATGCATTCGCTGTTGTGTAGTTCGCAGCATGCAATAACCTTTGTCCTTTATGCCTGCGGGTTGCCCTTCGCTTTTGACGGTAAGTTCTATTCCACAAGCTGCTTTGCGGTACGCGAGCCAAATCTCTTGTGACCTCACTCTGCGATCGTCTAAAGAAGATGACTGAGTTTCAAGCACGCTTTCAAGCGTATCTCTGAGCTTTAAGTCGGCAAGCTTTGAAGCTTCAAGAAGACAATCTTCGAAAGGTCCCGCGCCGCGCCCATCGGCCGCTTCGATGCATTCGCTATACCTCAAGATCGCATTTGGCTCTTGGTTAGCAGCCGCGCTGCTACTTGCGGTAAAGCAGCAGAAACTGAAACTTTGTAATACAGCCAGTAAGTCTGTAGATGGCTGCGTGCACCACTACCGCTCCTTTGAACGAACCTTTCAAGAAGCTGGAAAAAAGAAAGTGCGCTTAAGCTGTATGCTTGAACGCCTGAAGGTTACAGCAGTCCCAGCTTCTGCGCTAGGCCGATGCGCTGCAGCTTGCCAGTGGCTCCCTTTGGGATCTCGTCCATGAACAGGATCCTGGCCGGCACCTTGAACTTGGCGAGGTGGATGCCGGCATGGTCGCGGATCGAGGCCTCGTCGGCCTCGGCGCCCTCGCGTAACACCACAACCGCGGCGACGTCCTCGCCCAGTCGATCGTGCGGCATGGCGAAGGTCACGCACTGGCGCACGGCAGGGTGGTCCATCAGCACCTCATCCACCTCGCGGGGCGAGATCTTCTCGCCACCGCGATTGATGATCTCCTTGAGGCGGCCGGTCAGCGAGAGGTAGCCCTCGGGCGTCAGCGTCCCCTGGTCGCCGGTGCGGAACCAGCCGTGCTTGGTGAAAGCTTCGGCATTGGCCTTCTCGTTGTTCTCGTAACCCGCCATGACGTTGTCGCCACGGATTACGATTTCGCCGTGTGCGCCAGCTGGCAGCGGCTCGCCGTCGTCGTCGACGATGGCGATCTCCGGCCCGGCGGCGAGGCCGACCGAGCCGGCGTAGTGCGGCTTGGGCGGCAGCGGGTTCGAGGCCATCTGGTGCGCCGCCTCGGTCATGCCGTAGGCCTCCAGGACCGGCGCGCCCCAGGTCTCCTCCATCTCTTTCATGACCTGCGGCGGCAGCGAGGAGGAGGACGAGCGGATGAAGCGCAACTTGTTGCCTTTCACCACTTCGGGAAAGTCCTTGGCTTTGCCCAGGATGTCCTGGTGCATGGTAGGCACCGCCGTGTACCAGGTCGGATCGGCCTCTTTCATCCAGCCGAAGAACTTGGAGGCGCTGTAGCCCGGCGTGCAACAGACGTGGCCGCCGGCCGAGAGCGGCGCCAGTGTGCCGGCGATGAGCCCGTGGATGTGGAACAGCGGCATGATGTTGAGCGCACGGTCCTCGGCCGTGAAGGCCAACGTCTCGCGGATGTTTGCCGCCGAGGCGCAGACGTTTGAATGCTTCAGCGGCACGATCTTGGGCCGCGAGGTGGTGCCCGAGGTATGCAGCACCAGCGCGATATCGTCGGCATGGGCCATGCCGGCTTCGGATACCGCGGCGCCACCAGACGGGAAGGCGAGGGTGAAGCTTCCGGCGCCTTCGGCTGGCGCGGCTTGCAGGTATGCAATCGCCACGCCGAGCTTCTCGGCGATGCCGACCGCTGGCGAGATCGATCCTTCCGCTACGACGAGTAGCTTGGCCTTGAGATCGAGCATGTAGAACTCGAACTCGTCGGCCTTGTAGGTCGGGTTGAGCGGCGCCGCCGTGCTGCCGGCTGCAATGGCGATGAAGGCCGCCGCCATCTCCGGCCCGTTGGGCAGCACGATCGCGACGCGGTCGCCGCGGCCGAGACCGTGAGCGTTGAGGTCCACCACCGTGCGTTCCACCAGCGCGCGCAGCGCCTTGAAGGTGAGCGGCGTACCGCCGGGCGACGAGAGCGCGGTGGCATCGTCCGCGCCGGCCTGGATCAGGTCGTGGAGGGTCTTGGCGGCTTGAGCCACGGGAAGGTCCTTCATTGTTCAACGGGAAACAGGAACGTCATACCGGGGCGGCGCAGCCGAGCCCGGAACCTATAATCTTCACAATGAATCGGCCGAACTCACCGGTCCTGGGTCAATATCTGCTTCGGAACGACATCGTTCGGTCACGCCGCGTCTCGGATGGCGAGGCGACCCTTGGCGGTCTCCAGGCTCTTCGCGAGGAGCTGCATCAGTGCGTAGACGGTGTCGATGTGCGGCGTCGGCGTTCCAGTGAGGCGGCCGAGTTCGATCACCGAGCCGACCAGCGCCTCGAGCTCGATCGGGCGACCGGCCTCGACATCCTGCAGCATCGAGGTCTTGTGCGCTCCCACCTTCTCGGCGCCGGCGATTCGCTTATCGATTCCTACGCGGAAGGTGATGCCGAGCTTGCCGGCGATGTCCTGCGCCTCGCTCATCATGTCGTGGGCGAGCTGGCGCGTGTCGGAAAAGCGGCAGATGTCTTCCAGCGTCGCGTGCGTGAGCGCCGACAGCGGATTGAATGAAAGGTTACCCCAGAGCTTCAGCCAGATCTCGGCGCGGATGTCTTCGATCACGGGCGCCTTGAAGCCAGCCTTGACGAGCTTGGCGGCGAGCGCCTCGACCCGCGGGCTGATCGTGCCGTCCGGCTCGCCCAGGGTGAAACGATTGCCTTCGATCACCTTGACGGTGCCCGGCTCGGTCAGGACGGCTGCGGGAAACACCACAGAGCCGATCACGTGGCGCGGATCAATGTGCCGGGCGATCAGCCTGCCGGGATCGGCCGCTGCGACGTGGGTGCCCCTGTGCGGGCCGTCGTAGGCGCCGAGGAAATACCACCAAGGGATGCCGTTCTGCATCGTGACAACGGCCGTCTCCGGCCCGACCAGGTACTTCAGATCATCGGCAATCGGCCCGACCTGATGCGCCTTGACGGTCAGCAGCACCACGTCGTGGACGCCGGCCTCGCGCATCGATTGGGTGGCGCGCATGTCGCCGACGTGAATCTGCGTGCCGTCCGCCTCGATCAGGCGCATGCCGTTGGCCTTGATCGCTGCGAGGTTCGCGCCACGGGCGATGAAGGTCACCGGCTCGCCCGCGGCCGCCAATCTGACACCCAGGAACCCGCCGATGGCGCCCGTTCCGACGATCGCGATGCTCATTTCGCCCTTTCGGATTGTCATGCTCGACCGCTTAGCGGAGCGGATCGCGCCCGTCACCCGGTTTCGCGTTACGTGTGACGCAGGAACAAGGCGCGCTCGTAAGCAAATCGCAACGTGGCTCTGTCTTTTCTCATGCGGGACCATGAAGGTGCCGCAACTCTCGCCGTGCCTAGATTTGGCCACCGGCGACACGGGTGGTTGCGTGTGCTCGGTTTGCGTATCCCTCCCCTCTCCATCAGCCATGGCATCCGCCTTCTCGCCGCCGAATTTTTCATGGCTTCGGCGGGACAGGCGGTCGGCGGCTCGGTGATGCCACCGATGCTGCGCATGTCGCTTTACGCGGCCGACGGCCCGGAACTGCCGACGATCGACGCGGTGTCTGTCGCCTCGTCCAATCCGTCTTTCGGCACGCTCGCGAGCGCGTTGGCCGGCGCTCTCCTCGCGGTGCTCCTCGCGGTCGCGCTGCTCCTGCGCATGCGTCGCGCGCTCGCCGCAGCCGAAGCGCGCTGCATTCAGCTGGCGACACAGGGCGGTGACGTATCGCCGAACCTGCTCGGCGCAACGTGCGAAGCCTCGCCCTCCGTCGTCAATGTCCAGGCCGCGAAGGACGCCGTTGCCGCCGTCAGCCGCGCAAAGGAGGACTTCCTCTCCTCGATGAGCCATGAGATCCGCACACCGCTGAACGCGATCATCGGCTTCGCGGACCTCATCGGCATCGACCCCGACCTGAGCCCGATGGCGCGTCGGCATGCCGAGTGGATCAAGGCCGGCGGGGCGGCTGTGCTGACGATGGTTAACGACATCCTCGACTTCTCACAGATCGAGGCGGGTGCGCTGCGGCTCGTTCCACGTCCCTTCGTCCTGTCGCGGCTTGTCGAGGAATGCGTCGCGCTGGTCGATAAGGCGGCGCGCGCCCGCAACCTGACCCTCCATGTCGCCATCGACAGCGTCGTGCCCGCCGCGGTCCTCGGCGACGCGACGCGGCTGCGGCAGATCCTGCTCAACCTCCTCAACAACGCGGTCAAGTTCACGCCCGCCGGTTCGGTGACGCTGCGTGCACGCTGCGGGGGCGTTGCCGGCCGGATCTTGTTCGAAATCGAGGACACGGGGATCGGCATCGACGCGGCGAACATGCCGCTTGTCTTCGAACGCTTCCGCCAAGTCGACGGAACCATCCGGCGAACCTACGGCGGCTGCGGCCTCGGCCTCGCCATCTCGAAGACACTTGTGGAGGCCATGGGCGGAGCCATTGGCGTCCGCAGCGAGCCCGGCGTCGGCTCAACCTTCTGGTTCTCGCTCGATCTGCCGGCGACGCGACCGACGCTGGAGCCGTCGAGGCGGAGGCCTGCCAATCAGGCGCGTCCGCTTCGTGTCCTCCTCGCCGAGGACGTGCGCCTCAACCAGGAACTGGTGATCGCCGTGCTGGAAGCGCTGGGCCACAGCGTCGATATCGTCGGCGACGGCGCCGAAGCGATCATGGCGGTCGACCATGGCCGTTACGACCTGGTGCTCATGGACTTGCAGATGCCGTACGTCGATGGCTTGACGGCGACGTGCGCCATTCGTCGCCTGCCTCATGCCGGTCGGATCGTCCCGATCGTGGCCGTGTCGGCAAACGTGCTGCCAGCGCAGGTCGAGGCGGCGTTAGCGGCAGGTATGGATGATTTCCTTGCCAAGCCGCTGACTCTGGAACCGATCGGGGCGCTGATGGATCTCGTCGGCCGCGGCGACCTGCGCACCAGGTCCGATCATGCTGTTCACGATGCCGATGCCCTCGCCAAACTGACCGCTGTCGTCGGCGAGGCCAAGGTGCGCTCGATGCTTGCCACGCTCGAGAGGTCGCTGTTGTCGCGCTTCCAGCGGCCGCTCGCGCCCGAGACCGTGCCGGCCCTGAAGGCGGAAGCGCACGCCGCCATTTCCGGCAGCGCGATGCTCGGCTTCAAGCCTTTCGCCGCGCTCTGCCGTCGCTTCATCGAGGCCGAACTCGAGACCGATCTCGAACGCTTGCAGGCCGAGATGCTGCGCGAGCTCGTCCGCGTGGTCCGGCTCGCCGGAACCATGGCTCGCGGGGGCGACATGTCGGCGCGACGTGCAGCCTGAGCCTCACCGGGGAGCGTTCCGAGCATCGACGATGCGGAAGGTGCTCTCGCTGGAACCTGTTTCGTCGATCGGCTCGTCGGGCACCTTGATGTGCCGAGCGCCTTGTTGGGTGTGACGTGATGGGCACGCATCACGCCGGTATCCGTCTATCGACGCGTGTCCGACCGCGGTTCTGGCGATGAGCCTCCTTCCTTCTTCCGGTATGTCGTTCTCGCGAGGGCAACAGCTCCGAACCACGGCATGGAAGTCGGTAAATGGTGGAAGCAGGCGGGTTGCTGGACAAGGAGTTCGGGACGCTGGACCAACTCGTCGCATCGCATGCGGCGTCACGGCCGACCCATACCGCTTTGGTGCATGGCAGCGTGACGCTCGATTATCGCGGCTTTGATGTGCTCGTGGATCGCGTCGCCGCTGCCTTGCAACGTGACGGCATCGGCAGAGGCGACGTCGTGGCGGTCTGCGCGCTATCCTCGATCCGCTATGCGGCGATCTTCGTCGGCACACTGCGGTCCGGTGCGGCGGTGGCTCCGCTCGCACCTTCGGCGCGCGGGCCGAGCCCGTCGCGGTGGCACCGGACGACCCCTTCAACATCATCTATTCATCGGGCACGACGGGACAGCCCAAAGGTATCGTGCAGCCCCATGCGATGCGTTGGGCGCAGTTCAGGCGCGTTGTCTACGACGCCGACGCTGTGACGATCATCTCGACGCCACTCTATTCCAACACGACGCTAGTGAGCTTCCTGCCGACGCTCGCGGCTGGCGGTACCATCGTTCTGCTCGAGAAGTTCGATGCGAGCGTGTTCCTGACCCTGGCCCAGCGCCACCACGCCACGCACGCCATGCTAGTTCCGGTGCAGTACCGCCGCATCATGGAGTGCCCCGATTTCGATCGCCACGATCTCTCGAGCTTCCGGATCAAGTTCTCGACCAGCGCTCCTTTCTCGCCGGAGCTGATGACCGACGTGCTCAAACGCTGGCCGGGCGGCCTCATCGAATTCTACGGCATGACAGAAGGCGGCGGCACCTGCATGCTCGAGGCGCACTTTCATCCCGAGAAGCTCCACACCGTCGGCCGCCCGATGGAGGGCAGCGACATCCGCCTCATCGACGAGGAAGGAGGCGAGGTCGAGCCCGGCGGCACCGGCGAAGTCGTCGGTCATTCGGCCTCGATGATGGCCGGCTATCACAACCTGCCGGAGAAAACCCGCGAGGTTGAGTGGTTCAGCCCGAACGGAGTGCGCTTCATCCGCACCGGCGATGTCGGACGCTTGGACGCCGATGGCTTCCTCGTGCTCGTCGACCGCCGCAAGGACATGATCATTTCGGGCGGCTTCAACATCTATCCCAGCGACATCGAGGCTGTTCTGGCCCAGCATCCCGCCATCGAGGAGAGCGCCGTCTTCGGCGTTCCGAGCGAGCGCTGGGGCGAGACGCCGATCGCCGCCGTCGTGCTGCGGCAAGGGATGGCGAGCACGGCCGCGGACATCCTGGCTTTCGCCAACGAGCGGCTGGGCAAGGCGCAGCGTTTGACAGACCTGCATCTGACTGATTCGCTACCGCGCAGCGCCATCGGAAAGATCCTCAAGCGTGACTTGCGACTATCCTATGCCGGCGAAGAGCGCGTTATCTAAGATGCCGAGATCGGACGTTGAACCGGATCGAAGATCGAACTGTAATCGCGATGGTCGGAGTGAGAGGATTCGAACCTCCGACCCCCTCGTCCCGAACGAGGTGCGCTACCAGACTGCGCTACACTCCGACATGACGCTCCTCAAGAGAGGCGACGCGCGCTTATAACCAGCACGAGCCGGGCTGACAACCGCTAACGATGGTAATGCTTGCTTCAGTCCACGGGCTCGTACATGCGTCGATGAGCTTCCCGCAGCTCGGCGATGGCGCTGGTGATGTCGTCGCGCTGACGTTCGAGATGCGCAATCTGCGCCGTGACCTGCTGGCTATTGAGGCTCACCACCAGATCGGCGGGCCCGCTCTCCTGCGCGACAATCGTACGCGAGGCGATCAGGTTCTGGATCTCGGAAAGCGAGAAGCCGAGCCGCTTGCCCTTCAGGATCAATTCGAGGCGGATGCGGTCGTTGACAGAATAGAAGCGCGCTGTGCCCTGCCGACGCGGGAAGATCAGCCCCTTATCCTCGTAGAAGCGCAGCGTCCGCAGGCTGACGGCGTAGAACGAAGCCATGTCACTTATGCTCAGCTCGCAATCGGACGATGTGCCGGAGCCCAGGCCATCGGCCGTCTTGCCGTTTTCCATCGTGGCCTCCTCAAACCCGGCATGCCAAATCCATTCAATTATATGCCTACTGTAGGATCGCACAACCGTGTGAGGAGACCTGTTTCAAAATCGTTCAGGATTTAACGGCTTGTTTACTCCGTCCGTGAAAGATTGACGCTTGTTAAGCAGCTGGTTGCACGCTCCATCCTACTCGACGTGAGGCGTAGGCCAGCCGCCAACTCGAGATGGGGCTATGCTCCGCGGGTGAAGGTCGATGCAAAAGGCGCAGCCCTGGAACATAAACGGAGTCGGCTTCGATGCACGCGAGGCTGCGCGGGAGGCGGCCCGCCGCCAAGGCAAGTCCCTCGGCGAATGGCTCCACGGCGTGATCGCCGACCATGCAGAGGATCATGGGTTGGCGCCCCGCGCGATCGGTGGCCAGGAACGTATCGACGCCGTGACCGCCCGGCTGGAACAGTTGGGTGCACGGCCCGGCGTCGACCACGCCCGGCGCGATGTCCGCGCCCGGCCCGATCCAAGGATGCCGCTGCAACGCGCCCCCAAAGAGCGTGATCCCGCGAAGTTCGACGACGAGGATGCCGTCGTCCCGCGTGTGACCGATGGATCCGATCGACGCGCCCAACGTGCTGCTCTTGCTCGGGACGAGCACGACGACCTGCTGGAGAGCGCCGTCACCGCCATGGAGCGCCGCGCCGTCCGCACCGAGCGTCGAACCGACCAGGCGCTCGCCTTCATGGCGAAGCTGCTTGAGGAAACCGAGGCGCGGCGCGAGCAGGAGTACGGCGATGTCGCGGCTCTGACGCGCAAGCTCGGCAAGCTGGAAAGCACGCTGTCTCAGCGCTTCGCCGCCGTGGCCGAAAACCCGATTAAGGGATCGTTGGCGCGGCTCGAGGCCAGGCTCGACGCCATCGGCAGGCGCGGTGCAGCCGAGATGGCGGCACGCGACAGCGCCGTCGTTGACAGGATCCCGGACGCGATCGAGCCGATCCGTCGGCTCGAGGACAAGCTCAACACGATCCTTGAAGCGGTGCAATCCGGCGCATCCGGGAGCCTTCGAGCCTCGTCCGTCGCCATGGCCGCGGTTCAGGCGGCTCAGCACGACCCGGTCTCCCCGCACGACCAAGCGATGTCGCTGCCGGGGCGCCGCAGCCTCGGCGACGCCATCGCCGACATCTCGCGACGCCAGCGGGTGCTCGAGGAGCCGGCCAACGAGGATCGTCCCGCACCGCGCCAAGCCGTCAAAGTGGAGCGCCCGGACGCGACCGAGGCCATGGTGGCTTCGCTGCGCGGCGAGATGGCCAGTCTCGCCGTCAAAGTCGACGACATCCGCCGCGAGGCGCTCCTCATGAGACAGGCGCGCCCAGCCGCGCGCGACGGCGAGCTCGACGCCTTGCGCGCCGATCTCGGTGCCATCGCCCGTACGCTTGGCGGGCTGGCTCCGCGCGGATCCATCGACGCGCTCGAGACCTCGATCGCGACGCTCGCCGAAAGGATCGAGGTGTCGCGCGAGCACGGCATCCGCGAGAGCATCCTGCGGCCGGTCGAGGCCGCCGTCGGAGACCTGCGCCTCTCGCTGCATCGTCTCGATCCGCGCGAGACGATCGGCGGCCTGGAGGAGGAGCTGCGCCGCATCGGCGACAAGCTCGATGCTTCCGGCCACGACGGCGTCGGCATCGATCGGCTGCAGCAGCAGATGGAGGAGCTGCGCGAGACGGTGGTGACCATGGCCGCGCGACCGCTGCCGATCGAGCGCATCGAGCATCAGGTCGCGGTCCTCGCCGAGCGCCTCGATCGCCGGCTTGATCAGCCTTTCGCCGGCCCCGACGTGCAAGCCGAGATCGCGGCGGCGACCGACGCCCTTCGCGCCATGATCGGCGGGGCGCCCGCCCATCTCGAAAAGATCGAGACGAGGCTCGACCTGCTGGCCGGTCGCCTCGATCAGGCGCTGTCCGCCGACAGGCCGCCGATGCCCATGAGCACCGACACGCGGCAGCTGGAGCATCTCGTACGAGAGCTGGGACTGCGCTTCGAGGCGGCACAGGCGCCGGGCGCAGATCATGGCGCGCTGGACTCCCTGCAGCGGCAGGTCGAGCATCTATCCGAGCGCTTCGAGCGATCGGAGACGGGTCTGTCCGCGCTGCCGACGCTCGCCGCGTCCATGCGCGAACTCTTCTCGCACCTTGAGGCGACCCGCGCGAGCGTCGAGTCGTCGGCAGCGAAGGCGGCGCGCGAAGTGCTCAAGATCGCCGTCGACGAGGGACAGCAGCATCGCGAGACGGTGCAGGAGCCGGCTTTTCGTGCCTTGCAGGACGAGGTCGAGGCGCGTACCAGCTCCACTCTGAACACAGTCCAGGATATGCTGGGCAAGGTGGTGGACCGCCTTTCGGTGATGGAGCACGAGATCTCCGATGTGCGGCAGCGGCCCGCGGCGTCGGAGCCGACGGTCCGCGAAGCGCCAGCGCCGGCGCCGCACCAGACACGGCCGAGAGCGTCCATGACGCGTCCGGTCATAGGAGAGTCGCCGCGCGAGATCCGTCTCGGCGGTATGGAACCCCGCCCTGGTTCGGCGCCGACTAAGCCGCCGCGCAAGGCGGAGGCCACCATCGCCGACAGTGCCCGTCGGAGCGATTTCATCGCCGCCGCCCGTCGTGCCGCTGCCACGGCGCAGGCCGAGGCGTCCGCCGCTCAGCGCCAGTCGCCGTCGGACAAGGCGGCGCGCGCCGGCCTGCTGGCCAGATCGCGCGACTACGTCGCCGCGCACAAGCGTCCGGTTCTGATGGGCGTCGCGGCGCTGATGATGGGGTTGGGCGTCATCGCGCTCATGGACCGCACGGGTGGCTTCGGCGGCGGCGTGCAGCTCGCTTCTGCACCTGCCACATCGGGGCGGACGGCCGTTGCGGCGCCGGCCGCTTCGACAAGGATCGCGACTGCCTCCGGCCTCGACGCCGGTGCGCTCTCGCCCAGCGTGCTGCCAAAGACGGCGGCTCCGCTCGCCAATCCCATTCCCGGCAGCGATCCTATTCAGACCGGATCCATCCCGAGCCTGCCGTCCTTCGCCGCCGGTGCCGCTCCGCCGCCACCGCAGCGCCCGATGCTTTCGCCGGCGCTCGTCGCCGCCGCCGAAGGAGGTGACATCGCGGCCCAGTACGATCTTGCAAACCGCTACGCCGAGGGTCGGATCGTACCCCGCGACATGAAGCTCGCGGCCAATTGGTTCGAGAAGGCGGCGGATGCCGGTTCGGCCCCGGCGCAGTATCGCCTGGCCTCTCTCTACGAGAAAGGCATCGGCGTCGTCGTCGACAAGACCAAGGCGCGCAGCCTCTACATCAAGGCTGCCGATGCCGGGAACCCGCGCGCGATGCATAATCTCGCCGTGCTCCTCGCCGATGGCGACGGTCACCCCGACTATGCCGGTGCCGTGGGCTGGTTCCGCAAGGCGGCGCAGTACGGCATCCACGACAGTCAGTACAATCTCGCGGTGCTGCTCGCCCGCGGCCTCGGTGCCCCGCAGAGCCTGGTCCAGTCCTACCAATGGTTCTCCGTGGCGGCTGTTGCGGGCGATGCCGATGCCGAGAAGAAGCGCGACGAGGTCGGGCTGAAGCTTTCGGCCAACGATTTCGCGGTTGCCAAGGCGCTGGCGGCGGCGTTCCAGCCGCGGGTGCCCGATCCCGCCGCCGTCGAGGTCACGCCTCCGCCGGGCGGATGGGATGGCGCGGCCGGCGCTTCTCGCCTAAACAGCGCGCGTTCGAAGATCTCGTCGCTGTAAGAAAGCCTTTCTTGGACCCGAAAGCCCTGCCGGATCATCGATCCCCACTGGATGCAAAGGTCTTCCTGCGCTCGCTGTTCGACGCTGCGATCGCCGCGGCACAGCCGGAGAAGACCCTTGCGGCGCTGCTGCCGCCGGCCCCCAAGGGACGGACCATCGTCATTGGTGCCGGTAAAGCATCGGCGGAGATGGCGCGCGCGCTCGAGCGTCATTGGACCGGCCGGCTGGAAGGCCTCGTGGTGACGCGCTACGGCCACGCCGCGCCCTGCGATCACGTCGAGATCCTCGAGGCGAGCCATCCCGTTCCCGACGAGGCCGGGGCCGAGGCGGCGCGGCGCATCAAGGCGCTCGTCTCCGGTCTCTCGCCCGACGACCTCGTCATCGCGCTGATCTCCGGCGGCGGCTCGGCGCTGCTGCCGATGCCTTTTCCGGGCCTCGACCTCGCCGACAAGCAGGCGGTCAACCGCGCGCTCCTGAAGAGCGGTGCCACCATCTCCGAGATGAACTGCGTGCGCCGCCATCTCAGCGGCATCAAGGGCGGTCGGCTGGCGCAGGCCTGCGCGCCGGCGCGGCTTGTCACCCTGGCGATCTCCGACGTGCCCGGCGACGGCCCTGGCGACATCGCCTCCGGCCCGACCGTGGCCGACCCGACAACCTGCGCCGACGCGCTGCGGCTGCTTGCGAAATACGACATTGCCGTGCCGGCCAACGTGCGCGCGGTGCTGGAGAGCGGTCGTGGGGAGACGCCGAAGCCGGGCGATCCTTCTCTGCCGGACTACGCGTTCCACCTGATCGCCGCGCCGCAAGCCTCGCTCGAGGCGGCGGCGGTGGTGGCGCGGAGCGCCGGCATCACGCCTCACATCCTTGGCGACAGCCTGGAAGGCGAAGCGCGCGACATGGGCGTCGTGATGGCGGGCATCGCCAGGCAGGTAGCGCGCCGCGCGCAGCCCTTCGTGGCTCCCTGCGTGCTCCTCTCGGGTGGCGAGACGACCGTGACGGTGCGCGGCAAAGGCCGCGGCGGCCGCAACGTCGAGTTCCTGCTATCGTTGGCGATCGCGCTCGGCGGTGACGCCCGTGTGCACGCCATCGCGGGCGATACCGACGGCGTCGACGGCGCCGAGGAGATTGCCGGCGCCTACGTGTCGCCGACGACGCTGGAGCGGGCGCTCGCCGCCGGCATCGTGCCCGTGGAGAGCCTCGCCGACAACGACGGGCACGGCTTCTTCCAGGCGCTCGGCGACAGTGTCGTCACCGGGCCGACGCTGACCAACGTCAACGACTTCCGGGCGATCCTGATCACCGCGCCCTGAACGGCGGCGTCGATCGCCAGCGCGTCGGTCGATGATCGGTGTCGCGGCGCGGAACATAGGCGTCTGCGTCCGCTCCGCTTACCCTGCGGGATCAAGTCCGCAATCGCGGACGTTGCTTCAAGCGGCGGTGCGCCTCAGAGCACGACCACGCGAGTGCCGACCGGGACGCGCTGATAAAGGTCGATCACGTCGCCGTTCATCATGCGGATGCAGCCCGACGACACCGCCTGGCCGATCGTGTCGGGCTCGTTGGTGCCGTGGATGCGGAACATCGTGTCGCGATTGCCCCGGTAGAGGTAGAGCGCGCGGGCGCCAAGGGGGTTCTCGATGCCGCCTTCCATGTGCAGCGGCAGATCGGGACGGCGTTTCAGCATGTCGTTGGGCGGCGTCCATCCCGGCCATTCCGCCTTGCGCCTGATGGCGGCGGTGCCGTGCCAGGCGAAGCCCTGGCGGCCGACGCCGATGCCATATTGCAGGGCACGGCCGTTGGGCTCGACGAGGTAGAGGTGGCGGCTCGACGTGTCGATCACGATGGTGCCGGCCGGCTGCCGCGTCGGGTTCTCGACCTCGATGCGCGTCGTCATGTTGACGCCCTCACGCAGTTCGGGTCGCACGACGGGATCGTAACCGGGATTATACCTCTCGCGCGAGCCGTAGGGATCGCGATCGTAGGCATAGGGATCGACGTAGAGCGAGGGCGGTGCCGAGGCGCCGTAGTGATAGCCGTAGCCGTCGTAGTACGCGTCGGGATAGGCGCCACGGACGATGCGGTTGCCGCGGTAGGGGTCGAAGAACGGCGTGTAGGCCGAACCGCCGCCGTTGCCGGGATCGGCGTAACGCCGATAGCCGTCGCCGAGACCAAAGCCGATATCCTGAGCCTGCACCGCGGGTGTCGCGCTCACCAACGCTGCCGCCACCACTGCAGTCGACAAGATCGTGCAAGCTCTTGCGTCCACCATCACGATCCCCGAGATCGAGGCCTTTGCCCCTACGATCTTCGACATCCTGGACCAAAACGGCGAAAATGCGGGAACGGCGTAGGCTTGCGCCCACGCCGTTCAAAGCTTCGACACTCGTGGCTTCCGTGCACCAGAAGCCTAAAGGACAACGACCTTCGCGCCGACGCGAACACGATTGTAAAGGTCAACGACGTCGGCATTCATGAGCCGGATGCAGCCCGAGGACACAGCCTGCCCGATGGTGTCCGGCTCGTTCGTGCCATGGATGCGGAAGCCGGTGTCACCCTTGCCGTTGAAGAGGTACATCGCGCGCGCGCCGAGCGGATTCTCGATGCCGCCCTTCATGAAGTGGGGGATGTCGGGGCGACGCTTGATCATCGCCGCCGGCGGGGTCCACGACGGCCACTCCGCCTTGCGCTCGATCCGAGCGGTACCCGACCACTCGAACCCTTCGCGGCCGACGCCGATGTCATAGCGCACGGCCTGCCCGTTCTCCATGGAGAGATAGAGCCAGCGGTTCTTGGTATCGACGGTGACGGTTCCGGGCTTCTCTTCCGTCGGATCGGCGACGAAGACTTTCGTTGAGCGCACAGCAACCTGTGGTGCGACTTCGGCATCGCTCGGCAAACTGGTCTGCTGCACCGGCTGCGGCACGAAAAGCTGGTTGAGATCGAAAGGCTGCAGGCCAGCCGCCGCCGCGGTGCCGACGTACGACATAGTCAACGCGGCAGCCGTAGCGCCGCGCAGGAAGGACTTGATCCCGATCATGTGCCTGAACCCCGTTACGCTGGTGCCCACCCTCGACACCACCTGTGACGAAGAAATGCACGACCGGGCTTCTTTGTTCCTTGACTTCTCGTCAGCGCCGCAGTCGTTCGACGAGCCGGCAGCCTCACTTCACGAAAACGTAGATATCGACCTGCAGGTTGGGATCGTCCGACGTCGTCAGTTCGCTCAGATATTCTTCGATATAGGGGCTGTCGACCTGAAGGCCTTTGGCGTCGAGGAAGGCGGTGATGACGTCGTAGGTGGAATCGATGTCGTCGTAGGCGCCGCGATGCTGGAACTTGATTGCCTTGCCGGCCGGCGACAGGGACACGACGATGCCGCCGCCGAGATCGCTCTTCTCCGGCTTCTGCGCGACCGGCACGCCGGCCTGGTACTTGAAGCCTTTGTCGTTGGGCGCCGAGAAGATGGTGATGGGGTGCCCGGTGGGTTTGATCCCCGCCTTGTCCATCGCCTTCCTCACCGTCTCGATCGAGGCTTTGATCGACTTGAAGGCATCGTCGTAGCTCGATTGCCCGGAGGCGGCCACGATCGGGCGCGCCGGCACCTCGACGTTCTCCGTCGTGGCGTTTTCCGGAGTCGTGGGCGAGGCGTTGGGTTCGATTTCGTTCCTCTGCTTGGTGCCGCCCGGCGCCAGCGGCACGCCTTCGGGCGTGGCGTCCGGCGCTTGCGAGGCCGGCGCCGGCGCCGGCGACTTCGCGCCCGGCGCCTCGGCGGCCTTGCCGGAAGCGGGCGATTGTGGCTTGGTCGGCGGTGTCGCCGAAGGCGGCGTAGTAGTCGAAGGCGAGGCCGGCGCCGCCGTCGGCTTGGGTTGAGCGGTATCCTGGGGGGAGGCTTTCGCCGCTGGCGCAGCCTGCGGCGCCGCCGGAGTCGGCGTGTTGCTCTGCCCCAAGGCCGGTACCGTGAAGGCGAGCAGCGCGGCGAACAGGGCGGCGGCGAAGCCCGTCGAAAGACGCCGATCCATGGCCTTGCCCATCGTGCTCTCCCCCGCCGCGGCCGCTCGCGATTCGCGCCGCCCGCGTCGATAGCGCGTCGCGCCGGCCAGGCAAAGCGCCGCATCGGCCAGCTGTTCAGCTTCAATCGCGCGAGCAGGCTTGCGAGGCGCTCGGCACGCCTCTATAGAACCCACCTGCCGCGCTGCTCCCTTCGTCTAGCGGCCCAGGACGTCGCCCTCTCACGGCGAAAACAGGGGTTCGATTCCCCTAGGGAGCGCCACTGGCTGATGGTCTGGTGAAAGCCTCCGCGAGCGCCACGAATCCCGCGATCGCGATTTCCTCGGCCCGACGCGTCGGCTCGAGGCCGGCCGCCGCCAGGAGCGGCAGCGGATCGAGGCCGAGTGAACGCAGGCTCTGGCGCAGCATCTTGCGGCGCTGGCCGAAAGCGGCCTGGGTGACGGCCGAGAGCGCGGCGGCGCAGCAGGGCAGGGGCGCGCGGCGCGGGACCAGTTCGACCACGCTGGAGGTGACGCTGGGCGGCGGCACGAAGGCCGTGCGCGGCACGTCGAACAGGATGCGCGTCTCGCAGCGCCAATTGGCGAGCACGGCGAGGCGGCCGTAGGCGGCGCGCTCGCGCGGGGTCGCCACGATGCGCTCGGCCACCTCGCGCTGGAACATCAGCACCAGCCGGTCGTACCACGGCGGCCAGGGCTCGCTTTCGAGCCAACCGACCAGCAGCGGCGTCGCCACGTTGTAGGGCAGGTTGGCGCACACGCGCGTGGGACCCGCCGCGGCGGCGAGCGCGGCGAAGTCGGTCGCGGTGGCGTCGGCCTGGCGCACGTCGAGGCGGCCGGGATAGGCGGCCGCCACCTCCGCCAGGGCGGCGAGGCAGCGCGGGTCGCGCTCGAGCGCGACCACCTCCGCGCCTTCGCCGAGCAGCGCGCGGGTGAGGCCGCCCGGCCCCGGTCCCACCTCGACGACACGGACGCCCGCGAGCGGACCGGCGGCGCGTGCGATGCGGCCGGTGAGGTTCAGGTCGAAGATGAAATTCTGGCCGAGGCTCTTCCTGGCGGCGAGGCTGTGCGCGGCGACGACTTCGCGCAAGGGCGGCAGGCCGTCGCTCACGCCGCGTCGCGAATCCGGTCGGCAAGCGCCAGGCGCGCGGCGAGGCGCAGCGCCTCGATCAGGCTCGAGGGATCGGCGATGCCCTTGCCGGCGATGTCGAAGGCGGTGCCGTGGTCGGGCGAGGTGCGCACGAAGGGCAGGCCGAGGGTCACGTTGACGGCGCTCTCGAAGGCCAGCGTCTTGATCGGGATCAGCGCCTGGTCGTGATACATGGTCACGCAGACGTCGTAGCGGGCGCGGGCTGCGGCGTGGAACAGCGTGTCGGCCGGGTGCGGGCCGGTCACGGCCAGGCCCTCGTCACGCAGCCGCGCCAGTACCGGAACCAGGCAGTCGAGCTCCTCGCGGCCGATATCGCCGCCTTCGCCGGCGTGGGGGTTCAGCCCGGCGACTGCGATCCGCGGGCGGGACAGGCCGAAGCGCCGCGTCATGTCGGCGGCGACGGTGCGCACGGTGTCGGCGACGAGCGAGGCGGTGACGAGGCGGGGCACGCTCGCGAGCGGCACGTGGACGGTCATCGGCACTACTGCGAGCGTCGGCGACCACAGCAGCATCACCGGCTTGGTGCTGACGCCCCAGTAGCGGCGCGCCAGCTCGCCCATGAACTCGGTCTGGCCGGGGTGAGGATAGCCGACCCGATGCAGGATCTCCTTCGAGACTGGCAGGGTAACCACGGCGGACGCCTCGCCGCGGCGCACCAGCTCGACGGCGCGCTCCATCGAAGCGATGGTGCCGGGCGCATCGGCGGCATCGGGGGCGCCGGCCACGCCACGGGTCACGACGTCGAGCGGCAGCACGGGAAGCGCGCGCGGAAAGATCGAAGCGGCCTGGCCCGGGCTCGTCGCCTCCATGGGCACGTCGAGGTGCAGCGCCGCCGCGGCGGCGCGGCATTGCGCGAGATCGGCGACGAGGAGGAACGGCTCGGTGCCACCATCGCGCGCGCGCCAGGTCTTGAAGGCGATCTCCAGGCCGATGCCCGAGGGATCCCCCCGCGTGAGGGCGAGAAGCGCGGTCAACGCCGCTCGATCACGGCGCTGGCGCGCATTTCCTTAAACTTGATGTCCGCTTCCTGGTCGAAATGGGCGCTGAGGATCCGTTCGGAGATCTCCTTGCGCAGCTCGTCGTCGTTGCGCGAGGTGGAGCGGTCGCACAGCGCGATCAGCTCAATGCCGTTGGGCGAGCGGCTCGGCCCGGTGAGGTGCCCGATCGGCAGTTTGTCGAGAACCTCCTTGATGCTCTCGCCGAGCTGGGACGAGCTGCGCACGATCTTCTCGCGGACGGCGACGCCGGGAAGCGACTTGGCGTAGGGGATGCCGGTGTCGCAGCTGGTGAAACGGCCGCGAAGCGCTTCGGCCTCCTTGGCGCGGGCGGCGAGCGCGGCTTGCGTCTCGTTCGGGTCCACGGTGAACACGACCTGGCGGATCGTGTAATTGACCAGGCTGCCGGAGCCCTTGCCGCTCTTCTCCTTGGCGAGTTCCTGACGAACCTGGACTTCGCTGGCCTCGACGCCCTTGTTCAGCGCGCGGATCAGGATGGCGTAGCCCAGCTCCGCCTTGAGGTAAGCGTTGGCCTGGCTCTGCGTCACGCCGGCATGGCCGATGTCGGTCGCGAGCTGCTGAGCCGAGATCTTCATCTTCTTGCCGATGATCTGGAGCTCCTCGGCGACCTCGTCGTCCTTGATGGCGACGCCGAAACGGCTCGCCTCTCGCGTCTTGAGGCGGGTCTGGATCATGCTCTCGATCGCGGCATCGCGCGTCGCCGGCTTGCGCAAAGCGTGCAACAGTTTGATGCGCTGCTCGAGGTCGACGGAAGTGACGGGATCGCCGTTGACCGAGACGACGATTGCCTGCGCCCGCACAGCGCAGGGCGCGACGGCCATGACCGCGCAGAACGCGATGGCGACGCGCTTCGGGGTGAGAACGTGACGGATGAGGCCTAGGGGCATGGGTCCCGTTACGATGGTGGACGAGCGTCACCTTCTTTTGCGAAAAACTCGGCGCTTTTCGGGCGTCGATCAGCGCACCCCGTCGAGACCGCTCGTCGTGGTGGTGTCGAGCGTCGATTTCGAGAATTTGGCGTCACCCAGCGTCCGCAGCTGCAGCGAGACCAGGACGGTCTGATTACGTTCGAAGGTGCCAGTGCCGTTGTCCTGGTAGATCGACGTGTAGTTCACCGCGAAGGTCGTGCATTCGTCGGTGTAGCCGCCGCCTACGCCGAGGGCGGCGACGGCGAAAGGACCCGGGTTGCTGTAGCCGATGATGGATGCCGGATAGAGATGCCGGCTCATGTCGAAGGTGACGTTGCCCTGGGCGAAGTAGTTCTTGGTGAAGTTGTATTTGCCCGTGATCGCGAGGCCCTCGCGGCGCACGTCGTAGCCGATCACCGGTTGCGCCTGATAGTTGGCGAACTGAATGCCGCCGGTCAGCGCGCCGAGGTTGAGGTTGGCGGTGGCGTCGAGGCGACGATTCTCCAGCGTTTGTTGGTCGAACCTCGCCTGCGTGCCGAAGCTGATGAGCGGCAGGGGCGAGACCACGCCGCCGACGACGTAGTCCGACAGGCGGGTGTCGAGCCCCGAACTCAGGCCGACGTTGGCGGCGTCTGGCGTCGCATAGGCGTTGGTGCCGGCGAGCTGTGCCGATTGCCCGGCGACGACGCGGGCGTAGCCGCCGTTCTTGAAGGTGAAGCCGGTCTGGAAGCCGTAGTTGGCGCGTACGCCCGTCTCGAAGCGATCGTAGCCGGAGAACTTGTTCCAATCGAACAGGTTCGTCGAATCGAAGACGAGGCTCTGTGCGTCGAGATTAACCAGCGTGCGTGTGCCGATCTGGTTGTCGGGACGAGCGATGATCTGCCCGATGGGTTCGAAGATCAGCGAGCCCAGCGCCGAACGATAGAAGAACGGGTAGCGGTACTCAAGGCCGACCCCGGGAATGACATTGGCCGTGGTGCCGGAACCGCCCGGCAGGAAGGCCAGCTGCGAGGCGTTGGAATAGCTGGTGTAATTGCCGTTCGCCTGGAAGCTGTAGGTGTTGGTCGTGTTGAGGTCGAGCGTCTCGGCGTTGACGCGCGCGAAGGCGAACGGCGTCCAGACCTCGCCGATGGGATCGATGAACTTGCGTTGGTAGTCGATCTGACCCGTGGCGCGCGTATAGTCTCCGCCGATCCCGCGGAGCAGGCAGGAGGTGCCGCTGGTGCGGCCGGGCTGGTAGGTGTTGCACACGTCGTAGAGCCCGAAGGCGGAATCCAGCGTGCGCGGCCCCACCGACTGGAAGGCGGCCGACTGCGCCGACAGGCTCGTCAGGTTGAAGTCCACTTCGACCTGCCCGCCGACGCCATGCGTCTTGGCCGGATCGATGTCGATTGTGCGGTTGTAGTCGAGAACGGGATGCGCGATCGGCTGCTGCGCCTGGATGTCGTGCGACGACAACCCCTCGATATAGTAGCCGCGCAGGTCGAAAAAGCTGCGTTCGCCCTGACCTGTCAGGTAGATTGTCGAGATCGATTCCGAGAAATAATTCGAGGAGATCGTGCTCGCGGGGATCGCGTAGTCAAAGAGGTAGTATTTATCCGACAGCGCGGTGATGTTCCAGCCGAATCTCCAGTCGTTATTGATCGAGAAGTCGCCCTTGGTATTCACGTCTCCGCGCAAGTAGCGGTTGCCGGCGCCGTACGGACCTTGCGCGAAGGCACCCGGATTTGCCTCGTCGATACCAGAAGCCTGGATATAGTAGAGGCCGTTGGCGGTGCGCTGGCGGAACTCGCCGGCGCCGAAGAAACCCTGCTGGGTGAAGGCGGTCGGCGTCAACGTCAGATCGTAGTCGGGCGCGAGATTGTAAAAGATCGGCACGCCGACGCCGTAGCCGAGCTGCGACTTGTAGAGCGTATGCGGCGATAGCACGCCGGACTTCTTCTCGACCGTCGGATCGGGGGCGGAGAGGAACGGCGTGTAGGCGACGGGAATGCCGAGGAACTCGAGGTAGGCACCCTCGTAGTACACCGTGCGCTCCTGATCCTTGTGGATGATCTTCTTGGCGCGAACGCGCCAGAGCGGCGGACGATCGGGATGGTCCTTGCAGGCGTCGCAGGCTGTGTAGGTGCCTTTCGCAAAGACGGTATCGCCGTCGACGCGTTCCATGCGCGGCGCCGAGAAATGAGTTTTATCTTTGGTGTCGGCGCGCAGGCTTTCGGCAAAACCGTCGCGGAAGTCGTCGGTCAGGTCGAAGTCCTCGCCGCGATAGATCGTGCCGTCCTTCTCGGTCAGCTTGGCGTGACCGGTGGCGTGGAGGCGCTTGGTGGTCTTGTCGTAGACGACCTTGTCGGCTTCCAGCGTGCGGCCATCGTAGTAGATGCGGACGTTGCCCTCGGCGGAGACGGTGTTCTTGTCGTCGTTCTGCACGAGCTGGTTGGCCTCGACCAGCATCTTGGCGCCGCTCTTGGCTGCATCGTTGGGCTTGGTCGTCGCGTCACGCGCCTGAGCGTCGGCCGGACCCGGTGACAGGGCCGCGGCCGTAACGAGAGTGGCCACGGCGAGCGCGACCGCCCGCACCGTCATCGCAACCCGCCCCATCCTCCGCCCGCCGCTCGATGTCGGCTCACCGGGGGCCTGCCGGCACCCCATCAGCCGTCCTCCTGGTTCAGCAGTGCCAAGACCCCAAGCATGCTGGCGACGACCGCCGGTGACCAAGCCGCGAACGGCGGGCTGAGCACGCCCGACCCGCCGAGATCGCCCACGAGTTTGGTCGCCACGTAGAGCACGAACCCGGCTGCGATGCCACCGCCCACGAATTTACCGATGCCACCAAAGCGGAAGAACCTTAAGGAAAAGGCCGCCGCGATCAGGGTCATGGCGACCAGCAGCAGCGGTCGCGCGAGCAGCGTCTGGAACTGCAGGCGGTAGCTCGCCGCATCGAGCCCGGCGCTCTCGGCCTCGTCGCGAAGGGCTGGCAGATCCCAGAAGGGCACCGCCTCCGCCGACATCGACCCCTCGACAGACTGCCCCGGCCGCAGCGTCGTGGCAAGCAGGTAGGTGCCGGCCAGACGCGGCTCCTCGCCGGGCTGCGTCACCTGCGCATTCGAGAGCCGCCAAACGCCGCTCTGCAGCACCGCACCGCTCGCCTTGATGCGTTCGGAGAAGTGCCCGTCCTGGTCGTAGACGTAGGCTGTCACGTCGGTGAGCCTGTTGTTCTTGTCGGTTCCGGTGCGGGCGCGAAGGATCGATTCGCCATCGATGCCCGTCTGGCGCACCCAGATCTCCGGCTTCGATCCGCTGGAGACATCCTCGCCGAAGATCGCAATCTCCATTGCGTCGGCACGCTGCTTCATCAGCGCGGACATCGGGTTGAGCGCGGTGACCGAGGCGACGCCGAGAAGCAGCGCGATCGTCACCGGCGGGATCAGGAACTGCCAAACGGACACGCCGGAGGCGCGGGCCACCAGCAGCTCCAGCTTGCGGGTGAGATTGAGGAACACCGCCATCGACCCGAACAGGACGCAGAACGGCAACACCTGTTCCGAGACCGACGGCGTGCGAAGGAACGACAGGAAGGCGACCTTGGCGGTGGTGATGCCCGCGATGTTGCCGGTACGGCGCAGCAGTTCCACGAAATCGATCACGAAGACGAGGCTGAAGATCGTCGCAAACACGGCGAGGATCATCCGCAGGAAACGGGACGACAGGTAGCGGCCGAGGGTCAAGCCGATCATGGCGAAGCGCCGAGCATTCCATGCCTTATCGCATCATCGGCGGCACGAGCGAGGCAGAGCCACCGATCATGCGATCGTGATCGGCCGCCGCCCGGCTAGGGCGCGCTACCGATGTTCGAAGGAAAGGGCAGCGAGACATGTGACCGACCGAAGCGACCCGGCAGCGACCCGCCGCGGGCATCGCCTCGGCTTAGGCCCACCGGCAGCGGCGGCCTAGTGTGCGCAGGCCACACAGCCGCGCTACGGCCGCCAAACGATGCTTGCCTCGCTCGTGGCGGGTACTAAAGATGCCCTCCGATTGCGCCAGCCGCCGCGTGTCGCCCTGCTTCGCGCGGCGACCCGGCACCAAGGGAATGAGATGTCCGAGACCATCAAGATCGATTACGCCGCGCTCGCTGATGCCAAGGCCGAGAGCGGCCGCACCTTGGTGGTCTTCGCCTCGGGCGACCTCGCGTTCGCCGAGCGGACCGCGGCCGTGCTCGGTGAGGCCGGCACGGCGCTGGTGAGGAAGGCGGCGGGCGCGGCCAAGTTCAAGGGCAAGTCGGGCAGCGCCCTCGATATCATTGCACCGGGCGGCATCGAGGCCGATCGCTTGCTCGTGATCGGCGTCGGCAGCGACAGGAAGCCTGGCGAGAACGGCCATGCCGCGGGCAACCGACATGGCCAGCCCAACGACGAAGCCGCGGGCAAGGACGACAAGCCGCTCGAGCCGACGAATCTCGGTGGCGTCGTCGCCGGCAAGGTCGGACGGGGCACCTCGGCGACCGTGCTCTTCGACCTGCCGCGTCCGGTGCCGGATGCCCGAAGGGCCGCCAACGACTTCGCCACAGGCCTGAGGCTGCGCGACTACAAGTTCGACACCTACAAGACAAAGAAGAAGAAGGACGAGCCGGAGGACGGCGGCGGGACGAGGATCACGATCGCCGTGCCGGATCCCGCGCATGCCGGCAACGGTCACGATCCGGTCGCCGAGGGCGTCATCACCGCCCGCTCGCTCGTCAACGAGCCGCCGAACGTGCTCTACCCCGAGGCCTTCGCCGAGCGGCTCGGCTTTCTCAAGGAACTCGGCGTAGAGGTTGAGGTGCTCGACATCGCGGCGATGGAGCAGCTCGGCATGGGCGCCATCGTCGGCGTGTCGCAGGGCTCGGCCCGGCCCGGCCGCATCGTGATCATGCGCTGGAACGGCGCCGGCGAGTCGGTCGAGGGCACCGAGGCGGCCAAGCCCATCGCCTTCATCGGAAAGGGCGTGACCTTCGACACCGGCGGCATTTCCATCAAGCCCTCGGGCGGCATGGAGGACATGAAGGGTGACATGGCGGGTGCCGCCTGCGTCGTCGGCCTCATGCAGGCGCTGGCCGGCCGCAAGGCCAAGGCCAACGTGATCGGCGCGGTCGGCCTCGTCGAGAACATGCCGGGCCCCGATGCGCAGCGGCCGGGCGACATCGTCAAATCGATGTCGGGGCAGACGATCGAGATCATCAACACCGACGCCGAAGGCCGCCTCGTACTCGCCGACGTGTGCTGGTATGTGCAGGACAAGTACAAGCCGGCCTTCATGATCGACCTCGCCACGCTGACGGGCGCGATCATCGTGGCGCTGGGCCAGGAGCACGCCGGCCTCTTCGCCAACAACGACGAGCTTGCCGAGCGCATCCTCGCCGCCGGCAAGGCCACCGGCGAGAAGCTGTGGCGGATGCCGCTGGCACCGGCCTACGACAAGCTCATCGACTCGAAATTCGCCGACGTGAAGAACTCGGGCGGGCGTCACGCCGGCTCGATCACCGCGGCGCAGTTCATCCAGCGCTTCGTCAACGACGTGCCTTGGGCGCATCTCGACATCGCCGGCATGGGCATGGCGGCGCCCTCGAACGACATCAACCAGAGCTGGGGCTCGGGCTGGGGCGTGCGGCTGCTGAATCGTCTCGTCGAGGACCATTACGAGGCGGGCTGAGCCGCGACGCCGCATTGTGACCGGGGAGAGCCGGCGCTTGGAGGTCTGGTTCTATCATCTGCAGCGCCAGCCTTTGGAGCAGGTGCTGCCGATCCTCGCCGGCAAGGCGCTCGAGCGGGGCTGGCGCGTAGCGGTGCAGACGGTCGACAAGCTGCGCCTGAAGGCGCTCGACGACCTGCTGTGGAGCTTCAAGGACGACGGCTTCCTGCCGCACGGCCTCGCCGACGATCCGCGCGCGGCCCGCCAGCCGATCGCGCTGACCACCGTCGCGGAGAACCCGAATGGGGCTGCGCTGCGCATCTACATCGAGGGCGCGGAGATCAACCTGGCGCCGGACGCGCCGGCCTACGAACGCGTGATGCTGCTCTTCGACGGCCGCAACGAGGCCGAGCTGGAGGCCGCGCGCGGGCAGTGGAGCCGCCTCAAAGGGGCGGGCTTCGCTTTGGCTTATTGGCAGCAGGACGAGGCGGGGCGCTGGGAGCAGCGGATGCAGTCGCGTCCGCCGACCGCGCCGGCACCTTCAGACTGATCGCGCGGTTAACCCTTCGTTAGGCCTGTCGACCGATAAGCACGGCGCGTGCTGGCCTCGATCCGCGAGCCGTGCGCTCATGATGGACCGTTCCGGTCCAGGTCGTGAGGAGGCCGCTCGTGTCCATATCGCCCGTGGTTTCGCTCGTCGTCGCGACGAAAGGGCGTCCTTCACCCTTCGAGGACCTGTTCCGCAGCCTGGACGCGCAGACGTTCCGTGATTTCGAGGTGATCGTCGTCGACCAGAACGCCGACGAGCGGGTCGGTACGCCGGAGAAGGAGGGCTGGACCTTTCCGATCCGGCACCTGCGCACGCCGCGGGAGGTCGGGGCCAGCCGCGCCCGCAACAGTGGCACGCTGCTGGCGCGCGGCTCGGTGCTGCTCTTTCCCGACGACGATTGCTGGTATCCGCCGCACGTCCTCGACCATGCGCTCGCGCGCATGTCCGAGCTCGGAGCCGACGTCCTCGCCGGGCGCGCTGCGAGCGAGGACGGGCGCGACATCAACGGGCGCTTCGAGCAGGTCGTCACTCGCATCGACCGGGCCACGGTCTGGACCACCGGCATCGAATGGATGGTGTTCTTCAAGCGCGAGGTGCTCGACGCCGTCGACGGCTACGATCCCGAGATCGGCGTCGGCGCGGCGACGCCTTGGCAATCCTGCGAGGCGCAGGACATCATGCTGCGCGTGCTGGCAGAAGGCTACGCCTGCGTGTTCGATCCGAGCGTCTTCGGGCATCACGCCGAACTCGACGTCCGCTCGCCGACGATGCTCCGCAAGGGCAGAGCCTATGCGAGGGGCTTCGGGTACGTGCTGCGGCGCCACGGTTTCTCGCGTCTTCAGGTCGCGAACTGGATGCTGCGGCCGATGGTACGCGGGTCCATGGCCTTCCTGAAGGGTGACTTGGCGCAGGCCAACTACTGCCGCAACGTCGTCGCCGGTCGCTGGGAAGGCTGGCGCATGAAGACCGGGTCCGCCCGCCGTGCCATCGCACCGAGCGCCGGGATCGCGAGCCCGGCGACACGCTGAGCCGGTAGGCCTAGTCTAGCGCGGTGCGGCGGGCCGTCTGCGTCGCGGGCGACGGGCGGACTGCCGCGGGGGAGAGCTGCTGCGCCAGCGCCAGGTAGCGCTCCGCACCCGCCGCCCAGGAGAACGACGGGTAGCGCTGGCGCCCTTTTCGACGCAGGTCCTCGCGCAAGCCCGGATCGGCGGCGAGGCGGCGGATCTGCTCGAGCCAGATCATCGGCGCGTCGGCGGGCGCGTAGAGCGCGGCGTTGCCGCACACTTCGGGCATGCTGGCACGGTCGGAGGACACGATCGGTGCGCCGTGCACCATGGCTTCGAGCAACGGCAGGCCGAAGCCCTCGGTGCGCGAGGGAAAGGCGAAGCACAGCGCCCCTTGGAAGAGCGCGGCGAGATCATCGTCGCCGACGAAGCCGACGGTGTGGACGTTCGGCGCGGCCTCGCGTTCACCGTTGCCGGTCGCGGCGAAGATCGAGGCGCGACCGCCCGACACCACCAGGTCGAGGCCGAGCGCGTCGAGGGCCGGCGCCAGTCTGAGCAGCAGGTCAAGCTGTTTGTGACGCGCGCGGCTGCCGAGTGCGAAGACGTAGGGTCGCGGGAACCGGTCCGGCGCGGCGAACGGCGAGGCTTCGGCGTTCCAGCGCAGGGCATGCTCGTGCCCGTTCGCGATGACCTGGGCCGGGCGCGTCCCGACGACGCCGAACTCGCGCAGCATCTTCGCGGAGAAAGCGGAGACGGTGGTGACCGCGCGACAGCGTCGCGCCAGGGCAGGGAACAGCGCCCTGTAGGCGAGCCGGAAGGCGCGCGAATAGCTCGCCGGCTCGAGGAAGACGTTGGCGTCGTGCATGCACACGATCTGGCGCCCATGCGCCAGCGGACCGAGGTTGGCGAAGTTGACGAGGCCACCCTTCGCCACGAATGGAAGCACCAACTGTTCCCAGACGTGCCCGGTGCCGCGGTCGGCACGGCGCACGGCGATGGCGTCGAGGTGTGGCTGCGGGTCGCAGTCGGCGGGCAGGAGCAGCTCCCAGCGCGTGGACCGCGCGGCGGCCTCGTCGCGCGCGAGCGCGGCGTCGATGGCGCGGGTGATTTCGCCGGCGTAGCGCTGCACGCCGGTCTGCGGCTGGGTGAGGTAACGCCCGTTGATGGACCAGAGAGCCGGGCTCATTCTGCCGCCTCCGCGAAGGACACCCCGTCTTCCTTACTTGTGTCGAGGGCCGGCGACCGATGGCCGGACACGTCGCGCATGGTCGTCTCGACGAAGGCCCGAAACGTGTCGCGGAAGATGTCCCCCCCGAAGCCGAGGGCATGGCGGCGGATGCGCTGCGGGTCAAAGCCGCCCTCAATGCTCTCGCAGCGTTCGATCGCGGCCTGCAGCGCCTCCACCGTCTGCTCGTGGAAGAAGACGCCGGTCTCGCCCTCGAGGACCGTGTCGATCGCACCGCCGGAGCCGTAGGCGATGACCGGCCGGCCGGCCGCCATCGCCTCGAGCGGCACGATGCCGAAGTCCTCCTCGCCGGGAAACAGCAGGGCTCGGCAGTTGCGGGTGAGGTCCTGAAGATCCGCGAAGGACGCCCAACCCTTGAATTCGATCGTGGGGCCGGCCATCGCGCGCAGCCGCGCCGTCTCGGGTCCCGTACCGACGATCACGAGGTGCCGGCCGAGCCTGTTGCAGGCGGCGATCGCGAGGTCGACCCGCTTGTAGGGCACGAGTTGTCCGGCGCAGAGATAGAAGTCGCGCCTGGGGGCCTCGGTGATCGTGAAGGCGTCGACGTCCACGGGCGGGAAGATCACGGCGGCATCGCGGCGGTAGGCCTTGGCGATGCGTCGCGCGATGAAGCGGGAGTTGGCGACGAAACGATCGACGCGAGCGGCGGACGAAATGTCCCACACCCTCAGGAACGGCATCGTCACGGACATGAACAGCCTGGTCAGCAGCCCGGAATTGTCGCGGTAGGTGTGGTACTGGTCCCAAAGATAGCGCATCGGCGAGTGGCAGTAGCAGATGTGCACCGCGTTGGGATGAGTGATGACGCCCTTGGCCGGGCCCGACTCCGACGAGATCACGAGCTCGTAGCCGGTGAGGTCGAGCTCCTCGAGCGCAGCGGGCATCAACGGCAGGTATTTCTTGTAGAGCTTCGCGGCGAACGGCAGTCGGGCGATGAAGGTGGTGGTGATGCGATGCCGCTTGATGAGCGCGCTGGTCCTTTCCGGCACGTAGACGTGGGTGAAGATGTCGGCGTGCGGATAAAGCCGGCAGAACTCCTCCAGCACTTTTTCGCCGCCACGCATACCGACGAGCCAATAGTGAACGATCGCGACGCGCATGATCACATCCTTTGCACGTCAACTAAGCACGCAATCCTTACCGGGCGGTGCTAAACGACAAAAGGGACATGGCGTGCGGCCTTGAACCCGCGTTAAGCAAGGCGCGCTTTATGCGAGCGGTCGGCTTCATCCTCCCTTCAAGCTTCTGCGGGAGAAATCCCGGAGAGAGGGTTGCAAGATGATCCACCACCGCAAGCTGATCGCGTTCGCCGCTTGCCTTGGTCTGGCAGCCTGCGATGCGAGCCCGGCCGCGACCGGCGCCGATAGCGGCTCGCGCCTCGATCTCACGGAATACCGCAAGACCTTTTCGGAAGACTTCGAGCACTTCGACGTCTCGGCCTGGGGGCCGGGCACGCGGTGGATCGCGCACACGCCCTGGCACGGCGATTTCGGCGATGCCGAGTTCACCGATCCCGAGCTTGGCTTTCCGTTCCAGACCGCGAGCGGGTTCCTACGCATCGAGGCGCGCAGGGACGCCGACGGCAAGTGGCGCTCGGGCCTGATCAGCTCGCGTGATCGTCAGGGTCCCGGCGGAACAGGCGGCTTCGCCCAGCTCTTTGGCTACTTCGAGATCGAGACCAAGCTGCCGCCGGGGCCGGGTACCTGGCCGGGGTTCTGGCTGATGGGAATCGACACCAAGCCCGGGGCCGAGATCGACGTCTTCGAGTATTACGGCCGTGCGGACAACGAGTACCACGCCAACGTCCATACGTGGTACGATGGAAAGCAAACCTTCGGCGACGGAGCGGTGGTGCCTATCCCGTCCGGCAGCGCCACGGCCGACTTCAATCGCTACGGCGTCGCGATCGACCACGACTGGGTGACCTTCTATTTCAATCGAAAGCAGGTCTGGCGCACGCCGACGCGCCCCGAATACCGCCAACCGATGTACATCCTGGCGAACCTGGCGCTCGGCTCGGGCTGGCCGATCGACAAGACCCCGAACCCGTCATTCATGTACGTCAAGTCGATCGCCGCCTACCTGCGGAAATGACGATCGATCCGAAGGGCAGCCGTTGCATGGCGTCGAGCGCGTCTACGACTAAGCTTGCGATGAGCCTCCACGCCGAGCGGCAGAACCGCGCGTCGGGCTACCGGCACGGCGCGCGGGCGCACAGGAAAGCTTAAGACTGTTTGATTAGCTTTCATTAGGCGGTCGCGGCGACGCCGCAAGCCATCTCGCACGTGCGTCAGGTTCCTTTGCAAGAGTTCTCGTGACCCATGTCGCCACCATCTGACGCCAGTCGCGATCTCGACCGCCTCGATCTCGGCGAGGTGCAGCGCTTCGTTGGAAAACGCTGGCGGCTCGTGATCGGGACCGCCGTCGCCTGCGCGGTGCTCGCCGGCCTCGCCTGTCTCATGATGACGCCGGTCTACACGGCGACGTCGCAGATCCTGCTGGACCCGCGCAAGCAGCATATGTTCGGCAACGATGCCGGCGCTTCGGATTCTTCGCTCGATTCCTCGATCGTCGACAGCCAAGTGTCCATCATCACTTCGACCCGCCTCCTCGCCAAGGTGATCGAGAAAGACGATCTCGCCGAGGATCCCGAGTTTGCGGCCTCTGCGAAGCCCGGCCTGCTCGACCGTCTTCTCGGCCTTTTCAAGGGCGTCAAGCTGAAGAAGGCCGAGGTCCCTTCGCTCGAAGGCATCGATCCCAAGCTCGCGCCCGTCATCGTGCATCTCTTCGGCAAGGTCGAAGTCGTTCGCGTCGCCAAGACCTACGTGCTCTCGATCTCGGTCTCCTCGAAGGATGCGGCCAAGGCCACGCGGCTCGCCAACTCTCTCGCCTCGACCTACGTCGAGGACCAGATCGACGTGCATGTCAAATCGGTGCAGCAGGCCGCAACGTTCTTCGAGGAACGGCTCGGACGCCTCCGCGACCAGGTTCGCCAGTCGGAGAGCGCCGTCGCCGCGTTCCGGCAGAGTCACGATCTCACGACCACCAACATGTCGCAGGGCAACATCACGGTCAGCGAGCAACAGCTGCAGGACCTGAACCAGCAGCTCGCGGTGTCCTCGACCGATACCGCCGAGAAGCTCGCCCGCTACCAGCAGGCGGCGCGCTTCCGCCTCTCCGGCGCCAACCTCGACACCTTGCCCGAGATCATCCGGTCCAGCACCGTTTCGCAGCTGCGCACCCAGCAGGCCGACCTGATGCGGCGCGAGGCCGACCTCTCCGCGATGTACGGGCCGGCCTATCCCGCCATCACGCAGATCCGGGCACAGCGCGCCGGCTACGACAAGGCCATCGTCGCCGAGATCCACCGTCTCGTGACCACGCTGCGCAACGATTACGAGGTGGCCAAGGCGCGCGAGGATGCGATGCGCGCCACGGTCAACCAATTGTCGGGCGTCACCGGCGGCGACAACGAGACCGGCGTGAAGCTGCGCGAACTCGAGCGCATCAACATGGCCAACAAGGCGCTGTTCGAGAACTTCCTCAATCGCGCCAAGCTGACCCAGGAGGCATCGGCCTTCGAGGAGCCGGACGCGCGCCTCATCTCGCCGGCGCTGGAGCCTACCTCTCCCGCCTCGCCAAAGACCAAGCTGATCGTGCCGGTCGCCGGGATCGCCGGGCTGATCCTCGGCCTGGGGCTCGCCGCCGGGCTCGACCTGCGCCGACGAGGCGCGTTCGTCGAGGTGTCGCCGAGCCTGTTACACGGCAACGCCTTCATCCTCGCCCGCGTGCCCGGCACGCGAGCCGGCGCGGATGTCGTGACCGAGCTCGATCGGCGTCCGGACGGTATCTTCGCGCAAGCTGCGGCAATGCTGGCCGACAAGCTCGCCGCGCCGGCGAAAGCGGGGCAGGGAAGGGCGGTAGCGCTGGCGCCGCTCTCAGCCGGCGAAGGTGCGACGAGCCTCGCGCTCGCCGTTGCGACCATCCTCGGGCGGCAGGGGCGCGGCGCGCTGCTGATCGATGCCGGCGGCGGGCTCTCCGCGCGTCTCGATCTCGACCGGCGCCCCGGCATCGCCGAAGTGCTGTCCGGCGCAAAGACCGCGGCGGCGGCCTTGGTCATGCGGCCCCTCTTCGCCGTGCTACCCTGCGGCGAGGGCCTCGATGCGGTGGGGTCCGCCAAGGTGTTGCGCGCCTTCGTCGATCAGGCGCGCGCGCGCTTCGATCTGGTCCTTCTCGACGGACCGGCGTTCGCCGACGGTCTTGCGGCGCCCATCGCGCTCGCCGAAGCGTGCGACGGCTTGGCGCTCGTGGCCGGCTGGGACGGTTTGATGCGCCACGATTTCGTCGGCGCCATCGATGCCGTCGCGGAGAGGCCCGACTTCCTCGGCGTCGTGCTCATCCGCACCGCCTCCCAAGGCGACGAGGTCGCGCTCGCGAGCTGACCCGTCCGTCGGAGGTTCTCCGCGCTCGCAAGAAATTGGAAAGATCATCACGGTATCGTCAGGGACGATCGCCGCGAGGGCTTCCCGCATGCACATGGTCTTCGAGGCGCCCAGCGAGCTTTCCGCCGAGATCGTGCCGGAGGGCCGGCGCTACGGGGTGCCCTGCGCCTTCAACGGCTGCGCCGGTTTCTTCCATCCGGCCGGCGGATCGACGGGCGTCGTGCTCTGCGCGCCGTGGGGGTTCGAGGATCTCTTGATCCGCAAGAGCTGGCGATTGCTCGCCGAGGCGATCTCCGCCGCCGGCTATCCCTGCCTTCGCTTCGATTATCCCGGCACCGGCGATTCCCTGGGTAAAGCCACCTCAATCGTAAGCTTCGCGCCCTGGGTCGAGTCCATTCACGATGCGGCCCAGATGCTCCGACTGAACTCGGGAGTGCGCCGCTTCATCTTCATCGGGCAATCACTCGGGGCGATGCTGGCGGTCGAGGCGGCGCGTTCGCGCAGCGATGTCGTGGCGCTGCAGCTCATCGCGCCCGTCGTCCGCGGACGGCACTACATGCGCGAACTCTCGGCGACGTCGACCATGGTCGCCGAACGGCTTGGCATCAATTTCGAGCTCGACCCCGACGAGGGCTTAAGTGTCGTCGGCTTCGGCCTCTCCCGCGAGATGTTCGCCAGCCTCAAGACGCTCGATCTAACGAAGGTCGCGGACCTGAATGCGCTTGACGTGACGATCTTCGACAGCGCCGACCGGAAGTCGGGGGCCGAAGTGTCCGAGCACCTGCGCCGGGCTGGCCTCGGCGTCACTCTCGAGCCGATCGAGCCCTATCATCTCATGGTGTCGGACGCGACCGAGATCCAGCCGCTGCCGGTGTCGCCCGAGCGCATCGTCGCGGCGCTGCAGCGCGTCGCGCCCGCGGACGCGGCCCAGGCCGCGCGGGCGCCGCGCTTCCCGGACGCTCTCGTGACCGGGATCTTTCGCGAGGAGCCGATCCGCTTCGGTCCCGCCGACGGGCTCTTCGGCGTGCTCACGCGACCGCTGGCCGAGCGCGCCGATGCCCCCGCCGTCGTGATGCTCAACCGCGGCCTCAACCCCCACGTCGGCTGGCGCCGCAGCAGCGTCGACCATGCGCGTGCCCTCGCGGCCGTCGGGATTACCAGCCTCCGTTTCGACAACGCCGGGCTCGGAGAAAGCCGCGACGATCCCGAACACCCGGCCAACCTCGTCTATTCCGACCTTCTGCTGCCCGACGTGCGTGCCGCCGTGGACGTGCTCGCCGGGCGAGGACACGTCCGCATCGCGCTCTCGGGCGTCTGCTCCGGCGCCTTCATCGCACTGTCGGCAGCGGCAGCCGATCCGCGCGTGAGCGAAATCATCATCTTCAATCCGCAGCGCTTCGTTTGGAACCCGTCGGAGAGCATGGAGGACGTGATCCGCTTCGGGCTCCGCTCCATGAAAGACTATGTCGGCGATCTCAAGAGCAACGGTGCGCTGGGCAAGCTCGTGCGAAGCCGCCACCGCTTGGTCCCGGCCATGACTTTCCTTCTGAGGAAGAGGGTCGGCAACGTAGTGGCGCGCATGCCACTTCGCTCGCACTCTCCGATCCTGCGCGATACGATGGCGGCGCGTGTGACCGGTCTCTTCGATCAGTTCGCCGCGCGCGGAACCCGCATCGCGATGATCTTCACGGAAGGCGATCCGAGCGTGAACGAGCTTCGTGCCTATTTCGGCGCCGGCGGGCGCAAGCTGCGCCACGCCAATGTATCGGTCGAGATCATCGACGGCCTCGACCACAACCTCACAACGAGTGCCGCCGCGGCGATGATGCTAGATCGTATCCAGAGCCATCTTGCTTAGGTGGCGGCCCACGACGTCGGCCGCCCAACCGCCGGCGGACGGGCTCAAGGCATTTCATGCCTGATGAGGACGAAGAGGGCTCAGCAAGGAACTGCAGGGCGGTGGCGACCACCGCCCTGCAGCCGCCAGTCTCAAGCGGCGAGCCGCGCCTTGATGATGTCGCCGACGCGCAGCGCGTTGGCGATGATCGTCAGCGTCGGGTTCACCGCGCCGATTGAGGGGAAGAAGCTGGCATCGGCGACGTAGACGTTGTCGAGTTCGTGAGCCTTACAGTCGAGGTCTAGCACCGAGGTCTTCGGGTCCTCGCCGAACTTCAGCGTGCCGGCCTGGTGCGCCGTGCCGTTCAGCGGGATTCCCTTGCCGAGGTAGAGGCTGCGCTCGAGCATCATCGTGCTGGCGCCGGTGCTCGAGCACAGCTTCTCCAGCTCCTTTTTCAGGTCGTTGGCCGGCTTCGTGTTGGTTTCGGTGACGTCGAGGAAGACCTTGCCGCCCTGATAGGTGATGCGGTTTTCGGCGAGCGGGATGTCCTCGGTCTGCAGCCAGAAATCCATCGAGTGCTTGGCCACGACGTCGAAGGGCATGTCGGGAAGGAACTTGTCGACAAAGCCCGGCACCGCCTCGCCGCGGACCTGCTCGCCATGCGAGGTTGCACACATCTGGATGAGACCCACGGGGTAATCGTACTCCTTTGAGCCGAAATAGAAGTCGCTGACAGCCAGCGTCTTCTGGAACACTGTCTCGTTGGATTTCTTCAGCAGCGCCATCAGCACGCTCATCTTGTGGCGCACATAGTTGCGCCCGACGAGATCCGACCTGTTGGCGAGGCCGTTGGGATGCCTGTCGCTCGTCGAGCGCAGGAACAGCAGGGCCGAGGAGAGCGCGCCGCAGGCGACCACGACGATATCGGCGGAGTAGGTCTCGGCCCGGCCATCGCGCGTGACGTGCACGGTTTTGACGCTGCGCCCGAGGGCGTCGGTCTCGAGCCGCTCGACGTAGGCGCCGGTGAGCAGAGTGAAGTTCTCGTGCGCCTTCTTCATCGGATCGACGCAGATGATCTGCGAATCCGCCTTGGCGTTGATCGCGCAGGGGAAGCCGTCAAAGGCATCGCAGCGGATGCAGGGTGAATGCGGAGTCGGACGACCGTCCGCCTCCTGCTCAAGCTTGATGCCAAGCGGCAGGTGGAACGGGTGCACGCCGGCCTTGGCCCAATCCTCCGAGAGTTGCTGGACGCGCGGCTCGTGCTTGACCGGCGCATGCGCGTAGGGCGTCGACGTCCACGGCTCCAGCGGATCCTCTCCGCGCTGGCCGCGAACCTCGAACAACACTTCGGCCCGGCCGTAGTAGGGCTCGAAGACGTCGTAGCCGAGCGGCCAGCCCGGCGAAATGCCGTCGTGCGTCGCGAACTCGGTGAAGTCCTTCTCGCGCAGGCGGAAGAGTGCCGCGCCGTAGACCTTGGAGTTGCCGCCGACCCAATAGTGCAGGCCGGGATGGAAGCTCTCGCCCTTCCGGCTGAACCAGGTTTCTTTGGCCTGGTAGGTGCCGTCGACGAAGACGGTCTTGGAGTCCCAGTTCTGCTGCGAGCGCGGGAGATAGCCGCCGCGCTCCAGCATGAGCACTTTCTTGCCGGTCGGCGCCAGGACCGTAGCGACGGAGCCGCCGCCTGGCCCGCTGCCAATGATGATGACGTCGTAGTGCTCGCTCATGGGCCGGTCCTGGCAACAAACGCAATCGCAACTGCGATCGAGGCGGCATCGTTGCCCGAGCTGAACAGGAAAGCGCCAAGGTTGCGGTGGCGGAGGTCCCGGCGCGACGACGGGGGGGGGGGGGCGAGAGCCGTGAGCAGGCCGGTCGTCCCGGCCGGCGCGCTATTGCAGCGCTTCGACCTAATGGTCGCGCAGAGACCTCGAACGTAAAGCTTGATCCCGCCGTCTCGTTCGTTCTCCCGCGCAAACGCTTGTTGACTTGCTGCCGCGCCGGTCCCTACCTTGTCGATCCGGCGCGCAGCCGGAAGGCGCCGCGCGCCAGGGCTCACACGGAGGCCGACCATGACGCTGCGCGTTTCGGGCAAGAATCTCGCGATCGGCGAGGCCCTGCGAACTCACGTCCACAGCCGCATCGACGGTGTCGTCGCCAAGTACAACGCCGGGCGGCCGACCGGCCACGTGACAATCGAGCCCGAGGGGTCGGGCTACCGCGCCGATTGCACCCTGTTCCTCAAGGCCGGCATCACCCTGCAGGTCGAGGCGCTCGCGCAGGAGCCTTACGCCAGTTTCGACAAGGCGGCCGACCGCATCGAGCGGCGCCTTCGCGACCATCGCAAGCGAACGCTGGACCGCCACGGCGCCAACGGCCACGCCGACGGCCTCGACGTCAGCGCCGCCAAGGCCCTCGCCCTGCCGCCGCTCTCCGAGATCGAGGATGACGGTCTCGACGACGTGCCCTGCTTCCCGGCGGTGGTGGCGGAGCATGCGACCGGCATCGCCGAGATGACCGTGGCGGCCGCCGTCGAGAAGCTCGACGCGGCCGACTGCCCGGTCGTGGTGTTCCGCTACGCCGAGAACGCCCGCATCAACTTCGTGTACCGTCGCCCGGACGGCAACATCGGTTGGATCGACCCTCTCGGCACGCTCAATGGGCATTCGGCCTGAGCCCTTCACCTTGAGTTCAGCCGCCTCCGTGCTATGGAGACGGCCCAGGCGGTCAACCGAGAGGCCGCCCGTTCTCGTACAGCTGCCTCACGGACGATTCGGGACCTTTGCCAAGCCGGCGCGGTTACGACATTGGGTGGATCGGGGCCGACCTTGGCTCCGGTGTTGCCGGATCACCGCCGCCCTGGATCACAAGCGTTTTCGATGACCTTGACCGACCTCATCGCCCGCGACGCCATCCTGCCGTCCCTCAGGGTTGCGAACAAGAAACAGGCCTTGTCCGAGCTGAGCGAGCATGCCTCACGCCATTGCGGCCTCAGCACGCGCGAGGTCTTCGACGCCCTGGTCCAGCGCGAGCGGCTCGGTTCGACGGGGATCGGCAACGGCATCGCCATTCCTCACGGCAAGCTCGCCAAGGTCGACCGGATCTTCGGGGTGTTCGCGCGGATCGAGAAGCCGATCGATTTCGAGGCGCTCGACGGCGAGCCGGTGGACCTCGTCCTGCTGCTGATCGCGCCCGAGACTGCCGGCGCCGATCACCTCAAGGCCTTGGCGCGCGGCGCCCGCCTGTTGCGCTCGCCCGCCGTGACCGCCAAGCTTCGCGGCACCCGCGACGCCGGCATGATCTACGCGATCCTGGCCGAAGAGCCGAAGTCGCACGCCGCCTGATCGCGGGCTCAGCCCGGATCAAGACCATCGGCAAGGCGATGCTCGTCGCGTGCCGCCTCCCAGACCTCCCAGGCGGCACCTGCGTTGACGAGGCCGATCGCGAGGCCCACGCCGAGATCGGGCCAGGGCGAACGCCACCACAGCGTCACGACGCCGACGGCGATGATCGCCACGTTGGCGAGCGTGTCGTTGCGTGCCGAAAGGAACGCCGCACGGGTGAGGCTGCCGGCCGCCTCGCGATGGCGGGCCAGCAGCACCGCGCAAGCGGTGTTCACGAGCAGCGCGGCGAGCCCGGTCATGCCCACGGCCAATGCTTTTGGCGGCGTGCCTGAGGCGTAGCGGTGCCAAGCCATGACGAGCGTGGCGAGGCTCGGCGCGAGGATGATCGCCGCGAGCCCCATGCCGAGCCGGGCCCTTGCGCGGGCACTCCAGCCGAGCCCGGCGAGGATCAGCAGGTTGATGGAGGCGTCCTCGAAAAAATCGACGGAATCGGCGAAGAGCGACACCGATCCGCCGGCCAGCGCCACGGCGATCTCTGCGGCGAACATGCCGAGGTTGAGGGTGGCGACGATCGACGCCGTGCGCCGCAGACCCATTGCGCTCATGAGTCCACATTATCCTAAAGCACGTGGCGAACACTTCGCGTTCGCACCGGCGCAACCGGCTCGGGACAAGTCAAAAAAGGCGGTTGCCTTTCCTGTCGAGCCGAGCGCTTCTATGGCGCTGTTTTAACGAGGCTTCCATGAACCCGATCGTCCTCATCCTCATCATCATCCTGGTCATAGCAGCCTTCGGCGGCCTTCCGTCGATCGGCCTGGTGCATTTCGGCTATTTCCCGTCGGGCATCCTCGGCCTGGTCGTGCTGATCCTGATCATCATGCTGCTGACCGGCCGACTCTGAGGCGCGTTGCTGCGCCTATTCTTGGCGCTGCGTCGTCTTCGCCATCTCGGCCTTTTTCTTGGGGTCGCCGACTGCGTCGGCGCGGTCATGTGGCGCCTCCTCCATGCCGGGGCTGGCGTCGCCACCGGCCTCCTCGCCCTCGTGGAAGGGCTTGGCCGTCTTGCTGCCTTCGATGTCGTTGACGTTCTTCGGGTCGCTCATCGCCACTCCTTATCGATCATCGACAACCTTCAACGACCAGCCCAGTTCGCCGCGGCGCGATGTGCTTCTTGTGCGGCGCGCAGCAACTCGGCCTCGGCGACGTCCTGCCCGGCGGCGAGCTTGTCGAGGAGCGCCTTCAGCGTCGCCGCCGGCCCTTCCGAGAAGCCGACCGTAGCGCAGGCGGCGTAGACCTCCTTGGCGTAGTCGAGGCTCTGCGACATCATCTCACCTCGAACCAGGTCGAAAGCCCGGCGTCCTGCCGGCGCAGGTCGCCCGAGACCAGCGCCCAGCGGCCGGGATTGTCGGCGACGAAGGCGACGTGCTTGGTCTTGCCCGGGGCGAGCAGCACCGACTCGCGCCAGTATGGGTCCCAGCCGTCGTCGAGGTCGTGCAGCAGCCGCCAGCAATGGCCGTGGACGTGCAGGGGCTGGACGAGATCGCTCCCGTTGCGCAAGGTCAGCGTCACGGGGGTGCCGCGCGCCACGCTGAACAGCGGCCTGGCCGGCATGGCCTCGACGCCGTTGACGCTCCAGCGACCGCCTCCCGCCGCGGCGATCGACACGTCGTGGCGCGAGGCCCTCTCCAGCGCAATGCGCTGGGGCAGCAGCGGGTTGGCCGGCAGCTTGGCGATCGGTGGGTGCGCCGCCACCGGCGTCCCCGTGGCCGTCACCGCCAGCAGCGGCAGGTCGCCGTGTCCCTCCGCGCCGCCGCGCAGCACCAACCCCACCCTGGCGCCGGCCTCGGCCGGCATGTCGAGCATCAGCTCGAACCGCTCGCCGGGCCCGATCGGCACGGTGCCGCCGGCCGGCCGGAACAGCTCGCTGGGCTGTCCGTCGACGGCGATGACGCTCGGCACCGCCCCGACCACGCTGACGATGGCGATGCGCGAGGGGCAGGCGTTGACGAGCCGCAGCCTGAGCCGGGCGCCGGGCCGGACCGCGCGAGACAATGGCGTGGCTTGGCCGTTGATCGTGACGGCGGCAGCCGGATCGAGCCAGGCGTCGCCGAGCACCACCAGGATGTCGTCGTCGACCGCCGGCGGCTCGGCCTCGTCGACGATCAGCACCCCGTGAAGCCCGCGCCCGGACTGCTCCGCCGCGCGTGGCGTGGCATGCGGGTGGTACCAGAAGGTGCCGGAGTCGGGCGGGGTGAAGCGGTAGCCAAAACTGCCACCGGGCGGTACCGCCGGCTGGGTCAGCCCGCCGACGCCGTCCATAGCATTGGCCACCCGCACCCCGTGCCAGGTCAGCGTGGTCGGCTGCTCCAGCCCGTTCTCGAGAGTCACCGCCACCACCTCGCCCTTGCGGATCCGGATCAGCGGGCCGGGCATGCTGCCGCCGTAGGCCAGCACCGCCTGGTCCGGCTTGGCCTCCAGCACCAGTGGCGCCGGCGTGGCAGCCTCGGCGCGCCCGATGACACCCAGCGTGGCGACCAGGCCGCCGAGAACGTCGCGCCGATCGAGCACCGAGCCACCTCCGTCTTGGCCGACCATCGGCTTGATCGCCGGCGCGGGACTATCTAGGTAACATGACCGATGAGAGGCGGCGCGTCCACCCTCGACGTGGCGGCCAGGCTGCCGCGTTCGGAACAGGTGCAGACCATACTGGGCGGGCGTCAGGAGATGTCTCCCGACCGCTCATCGGTCTTCGGCCATCCTCCCGCAGGAGAGATGGAATGACATGAAGGTCGACAGTCTCACCCGGCGCGGCCGTTTTCACCGGACAGACGAGAAAGCCTACAGCCCCGCCGATTCCTCCGGCGCCTTCTTCCAGCCGTCGGTCTCGCGGGGGTAGTCGGGGCGGCGCTCGAACATGGCGCGGGCGAGGGAGAACAGTGGCGACGCCAGGCGATTGAGGTCCTCGGCGCGGCCGACGATCTTGCCGCCGCGATCGAGCTCCTTGTCGAGCTGGCTCATGGTCTGCGCCAGGCCGGGATCGTCGTCGCGGAACCAGGTGCGAAGGATGCGGCCCCAGAGTAGCACCATCCCCTGCAGCTTGAAGGCGCCGACGGGTCCCTCCGACTCGATGCCGGCGGCCTCCAGCATGAAGCGCATGGAATTGAGCTCGAGCTGGTTGACCGCGACGGCGGCCATCGGCGCGCGGCCCACCCATTCGGCGACGCCCTCGAGGCCGAGCTTGTAGGGGGTCAGCGCGTCGAGCCGGCGCATCAGCACGTCGAACAGCCGCTCCTTGGCCGGCTCGCCCATCAGGTCGTCGGAGGTGGCCTCGAGCACGATGCGGTCGACCTTGCGCGAGAAGGCGGCGAGCACCGCGCCCTTCGAGGGGAACTGGTCTCGGAAATCGGCCAGCGAGAGGTTGGCGCGGGTGGCGACATCGGTGATCGAGATGTCCTCCCAGGTGCGCTCGCCGGCGAGCTCCATCAGCGCCTCGATGATCGCGTCCTTGGGCGAGACCTTGGCCGCGACCTTGTCGATCGCCGTCGCGGCCGCAGCGGCAGCGTCGGCGCCGTGCGACCCGTCGTGGTGGGCGTCGTGGTCGTGAGCCATGGCTTGATCCTTCGGCTGAGCCGTTCGCGCTCTTGTAGCCGCTTGGCCGCCGCCTTCCAAGCGCAGGCGGCGCGGCGGCCGGCGGGTCTCAGTCCGGCGCGACGGCGAAACCGGCGGCCATCGCGGCATAGATCAGCGCCATGCCGCCCTTGCTCAGCACCAGCTCCCAGCCGGGCGTGAAACGGTGCGGCGTGACCGTGTAGTCGACGACGGCGGCGAAGGCCGACATCGCCGCGGCGCGGCCGAACCGGCCGGGGCGATGGCGCGCGCCTTCCCAGGCCTCGAAGAGGCTGGCCCAGAACATCGTGGCGGCGAGGTGGGTGGCGAGCCCTGTGCCGGTGCGCGCCGCATCAATGCCGCGGAAGCGGGCGGCGCGATCGCCATTGAGCCAATGGCTGGTCGCGTTGAGCGGCTGCGCCGCCGCCTTGCCCTCGACTTTGGCCACCAGGGCCAGCGCCGCCACCGAAGCGAGGCAGCCGCAGCTGCCGGAGACGAGCGCCCGCCCGAGCGCCGTGCTCACGGCGCGTCGCGATCGGGCGGCCGGCCGAGGTCGCGCAGCGCCTTGCCCGAGAGCACGGCCATGACGCCCATGGCGGCGGCAGAGAAGAAGTGGATGGCGCCGATCATCGGCCAGTAGAAGAGGATCATGCCCGGCGCGCCATCGCGGCGGCAACGAGGAGCAGGCCGCCGGCCGCCAGGCCCGCGGCGAGGCCGCTCGCCACCGAGACGGCGACGACCGCGCTGGTAACGGGGCGGATCGGCAGAAGCAGCGGCAGGGGCATCTCGGGCTCCATGGGCGGGTGAAACGAGGCTGGCAGAAGCGGCGGCTGCCGGCGAGAGTGCGCATTGTCGCTGCGGCGGCTGGCGCCTCGGCGAGGGGCCATGTCGGCGTCCGGCAACCCGATCGCGAAGCGACGTCGGTGGACGCCGATCTTGCCGTGGACGCGGCGTCGGCGGACGCCGACTTGGGAGAGTGCGGCGTGGCCGGGAGCCGACATCGTGTCGGCGCTCGGCGACGCTACACTAACCTCGAAACCGCCGAAGACGAGCCCGGTCCGAATGCGCAGCTACGATCTACCCGTTATCGATGCCGGCATCAACGGTGCCGGCATCGCCCGCGAGTCCCGGCTGGTCCGCGAGGCCTCGATAGAGCGCGAACGGTTGTTCAGGACCGCGACGCACAGCATCTGGCCGCTGCGCTTCCTGCTGCCCTGGACGCAAGGTTGCGGCCGCTAAGGGGCGCCTGTTGCGATCGGAAGTTCGTCGTAGCGTCGGGGCCGGTCGGCGATGCGACTTTGGCTTAGGTTCGGCCGAAGGATCGAAGTCTGCCCCGTCGACTTCGGTAAACCGCGCGGTTCGTTGAAGTTTTCACGACCCCGTTAACTTTTGGGACAGCGACTGCTACGGATGCGCGTCCTATCGTGTGCGTAGGCCGGGATGTGTCATGTCCAACGTCGCTGAAGCCGACCTTCTGATCGATACACTCGCGCCGCTGGCGGCGCTGTTCCACATCTCTCCGGACAGGGCGTTCACGCCGTCGCTGCAGCAGCAGGTGGTCGCCATGGCTCGTTTGGGCGCCAATGTTCCGGGCAAGCTTTCGCCCGACGACGTTCGCACCGTCTGCCGCACGCTTCTCTACCATGTCGAGCATAGCGGGAACTAAGGCAGGTCTTCCAAGTGCTGCAGGGAAACAGCTTGTAACAACCGCGCGTTACAATCCTCTACCTGGAATACCATCAAATTTCGGCCTTGTTCGCCTCGCGCTTCTCAGGCGGAGCCACAGTCTTGCTCCGCCGCCGCTTGCGCGCCTCGCGCATGAAGGCCAGCGTGCGGGGTGTGTAGTCCCAAGCGTCGACGCCGACGTCGAACTGCCGGGTCAGCGGCTTCAGCATGGCGTGAGAATGGCCGTGGAGGTCGAGCGAGCCCTTGCCGATCTTGTTCCAGGTGCGCAGCGCGTAGTGGCACAGGATGCACAGCACCTCGTCATCGATCAACTCGCGATAGTCGTGGACGCTGGCCCAGCCGGGATGGGTGCGGGTGGTCTCGTCGTCGTTGTTGCCGGTGATCAGGTGCTTGGTGCCGGGCAGCTGCGCCAGCAGCGTGTCGAGCGCCTGGGACGAGTAGCCCGGCGCGACGTCGCCGAGGTGCCAGATCTCGTCGGCCGGCGTCACCGTCGCCTGCCAGCTGGCTATGAGCGCGGCATCGTGCTCGGCGATGGTACGGAACGGCCGCTTGGCCGAGCGCAGGATGCGGGTGTCGCCGAAATGGGTGTCGGACGTGAAGAAGCGGGTCATGGTCTGAAGCCGATCATGGCGTGAGCAACCCGACGACGGCGCCGCTCGTCAAGGTCGCCAGCGTGCCGGTGATCAGCGCGCGCCAGCCGAGCGCTGCGACCTCGACGCGACGCTCGGGCAGCAGCTGGCCGAGCCCGCCGAGCAGGATGCCGAGGCTGCCGAAATTGGCGAAGCCGCAGAGCGCGTAGACCATCATCAGACGGCTGCGCGCATCGAGCGCGCCGGCTGGCAGGTGGGCGAGATCGAGATAGGCGACGAATTCATTGAGCACCGTCTTGGTGCCCATCAGCGTCGCCGCCTCGGCGCTCTGGTCCCACGGCACGCCGATCAGCCAGACCAGCGGTCGGAACCCTAACGCGAGGAGGCGCTGAAGGCTGAGCGGCGCGCCGCCGGCGGCGACGAGGCCGACGGCCATGTTGGCGAGGGTGACGAGGGCCACCAGCACGATCAGCGTGGCGATGATGGCGGCGAGCAGGCCGACGCCGTCCATGGTGCCGCGCACGATCGCGGCGATCGCGCCGCCGTTGCGGTGGGCTTCCTCGAGTTTGGCCTCGGCCTCCCGGTCGCTCACGAACGGCACCATCAGCGCGGAGAGGGCGAGCGCCGCCGGTGTCGAGAGCACGGCGGCGACGAGGATCTGCGAGAAGGAGCCCGGCACGGTCGGCGCAACGATCGTGCCGTAGATCGCCATCACCGTGCCGGCGATCCCGGCGAGGCCGCAGCTCATCAGCGCGTGCAGCTCGCCGCGGCTCATGCCGGCAAGGTAGGGCCGTACCAACAGCGGCGCCTCGATCATGCCGACGAAAATGTGCGTCGCCGCGCCGAGGCCGAGCGCGCCGCCGATGCCCAACGTGCGCGCCAGCAGCCAGGCCAGCGCGCCGACGATGCGCTGGAGGATGCCCCAATGCGTCAGCAGCGACACGAGAGCGCTGACCACGAGCACCATCGGCAGGGCGCGGAAGGCCAGGATGAAGCTCGCGCCGGGTTGCGTCTCGGCGTAGGGCAGGGGACCGCCGCCGAGAAAGCCGAACACCAGCGTGGTGCCGGCATCGGTCGCGCTCTGCAGCGCGCCCACCGCCCGATCGGCGTAGACGAGCACGACGATGGCCGCCGGCAGCCTGAGGAACAACGCGGCCAGCACGGCCTGCAGCGCGAAGCCGCCGATGACGACGCGCCACGGCACGGCGCGCTGCGCCCCGCCGATCAGCCAGGCGACCAGCGCCAGCACCACCAGTCCCGCCAAGCCGCGCATCGGTCCCTCGTCGTCCCCGAACACGGCCCGGCAAGAAGCGTGACAGGTCCGTCGTCGACCTTTGTCATCCCGGGGCGCCGTAGGCGAACGCGGAACCGGTGCTCTTCCATGCTGAAGAAAGTGCTCACCGATCCGGATCTCCGCTTCGCTCCACCGGTGTCGGGTACCCCCCTTCTCCTACAAGGGGAGAAGGGCTACCCCGCATGGTTCGCAGGGGCGGACCCGGAAGTGTGAATGCCCTAGCCGCCTCGCTTCGTCCGTAATCACGAGTTAACGGTCAGCCCTCCCGCAGCGCCTCTTCGAGGTAGCGCAGCATGAACGGCGGCATGCGCTCGGCGTCGAAATCACCGGGGGTTGCCACGGTCACGAGGGCGTCGAGCTCGGGCTTTTCCTGCCCTGCTATGAAGCCGGCGACGCGCTCGACCAGCGCGCTCGCAGGGAGCGGCGAGCGGACCACCTTCATGCAGGCGACGAGCGGGCCGGCGAAGACGATCGTCCAGCGCGCGTCCAGCGTCAACTCGCCGGGCGCGATCCCGGTCTCCTCCTCCAGCTCGCGCAGGATGTTGGCCTGGTAGTCGACGAAGCCGTCGGCGCCGAGATCGCCCGGCTCGGGCGTCCCGGCGGGGAAATACAGGCGGCCCGGGTTGGACGTGTCGGCACCCATGCGGCCGAGGAGGAAGGCGCCGTCGCTGCCGCGCAGGGCCGGCATGGCGAAGAGGTTCTTCACCGGCTCGCCGGGATAACCGAAGTCCCGCCAGCACAGGAACGGCTTGTAGCCGGTCTCGAAGGAGGTGCCGCCGAGCACGTCATCGTCGATCGCGAGGCCGCGCGAGAGCAGCACGCGTCCGTCGAACAGCGAGGGCGTAGCGGCCTTTAGCTCTTGCCAGCGCGCGTCGATGCGCGCGGCCTCGTTGCGGGCGAAGCGCCAGTCGTAGGGCACGAGGCAATGGGCGATGCGGGCGACCGTGGTGGAGCGCTCGACGGCGGGCGGCGGCTTGGCGCTCACAGGCGCAGGGTTCCTTCGGCGACGATCACCGCCTCGCCGCCGATTGTCGTCGAGGTCAGCTCGCCGTTCGAGACGCCGAAGGCAAGGCCGATGCGGCTGGGACGGCCCATCTCCACGCCCTGCAGGATGCGGCAATCATGGTCGCCGTCGCCGAGTTCCCCTCCCGCCAGCAGGGCGCCGGCGAAGGCGGCGGCGGCCGAACCGGTGCCGGGATCCTCGGGGATGCCAAGCCCGCGCGCGAGCATGCGCGTGCGCACGGCGCGGGGATGGTCCCCATCGGGCGCAAACAGGTAGAAGGCCTCGCGCTCACCCTCGCCCGGAGGAAGCCTCGCACGACCGAGGCCTGCAATCGTAGCGACGGGCACGAAGGTGAAAGGGACGCCGGCGGAGAAGCACGTCGCGCGGTGCGCGCCCCAGCCGATCTCGTCCGGCGCGAGGCCTAGCAGCGCGGCGAGCCATGCGGCGTCGGGCGGGTCGCTCCACGGCTCGGCGAGGCTCGGCACATCGAAGCGGGCGTGGGCGGCCTCGCCGCGGCGATGGCGCACCGTGCAGCGCACCGGGCCGATCGCCTCCTCTAGCACGAGGTCGATCTCCTGCGCGGCGATGAGGTCAGGCGCCTGCAGCGTGGCGACGAGCACCGCGGCGCCGACGGTCGGGTGGCCGGCGAAGGGCAGCTCGGTCGTCGGCGTGAAGATGCGGGCTCTCGCCATGTTGACCGGGTCGCGCGGCGGCAGCAGGAACACCGTCTCGGATAGGTTGAACTCGCGGGCGACCGCCTGCAGGGCGACCTCGTCGAGCCCTTCCGCGTCGCTTACCACGGCCAGCGGGTTGCCGGCGAGCGCGCGACCGCTGAACACGTCGAGAATGTGGTAGCGCCGCGCCATGACGCGTCGTCTCGTGCGGGGCGGCGGGTGTCAAGGCGCGGGCGTGGGCTCGCCCTTGCTCCGCGCGCGCTCCGCCAGCGCTGCCAGCACCTTGCGTAGGTCGCCGGGCGTGGTGATGCGCTCGAGGAAGGGCAGGCGAGCGTTGAGGTCGCCGCAGGCGAGGTCCACGCCATCGGGGTCGAGCCCGGTGGCGACCCAGGCGCCGGCGGGCTGTCCGGCGAGCACCCGCGCGTAGAGCGCGAGCGCGTCGGCATGGTCGGCGTTCATGTGGGCCAGCGCCCCGGCCTCGGCGGCGACAAGGGTGGCGGCGTCTTCGATCGAGGTCATGAGACGCGCGGCCGGGAAGCGGGCGGCGCGGGCGAAGCCGCCGTTGAGGTGGACCTGCTCCATGGCGATGCGCCAGAACGAGAAGTCGCCGAAGTCGGCGTAGAGCTCGGCGCGTGGATGGCGGGCGAGGAAGCGCGCTCGCACCGCTCGGCGTGCCTCCGGCTCGGCCATCTTGACGGCCTTGCCAGTGAGGGTCAGCCGCGGGTGGGTGAGCGGGTCGCCGGGTCCGGTTTCGGCGAGCAGCAGCGAGCAGCGCGCATCGGCGTCGAGGTGGCGGGTGTGGGCGGAGAGCTGCGACACCAGGATGAGCGGCGAGCCGTCGTGGTCGGTGGCGACCGTGACGAGGGTCGAGAACGGGTCGCCAGAGCCGTTCAGGGTACCGAGCGCGCCGGCGCGGATCGAGCGCAGCAGCCGCTTGGCTTCGGCCAGCGGGTCGAAATCCGGGTCGGCGCCCGGGCGGCGCGCCGGCGCTTCGTCGCCGCTCTCGGTCATGATCCCGCTCCTTGCGCTCGATACGCTGCCGCGTCGGCTCATGCCACAGCTCGGCCGCATGCCGCCACAAGGACCGCTGCGACAGGATCGCGCCCGCCTTCAGCGCCGAGAACAACAGGAACTATCGATGCGAAGGCGTCGTTCGCGCAAAAGCCTGAGCGAAGGAGAGCCAAGTGGCCGAGACGTCGGAATCCTACAACGATCGCCAGAAGGTCTGGGAGTTGATCAAGGACGTCAAAATCGCGTTGCTCGTGACTTCGACCGACGAGGGTCTACGCGGCCGACCGATGGCGGCGATGAACAAGGACTTTAACGGCGAGTTGTGGTTCGCCTCCAGGCGGGATGCGCCCAAGCTCGACGAGATCAAGGACGACAGCCACGTGTTGCTCGCTTATTCGGAGCCGAAGGACCAGAACTATGTTTCGGTGTCGGGCACAGGGAAGGTGCTCCAGGATACCGCCAAGGTCAAGGAGCTATGGAGCGAGCCGATGCGGGTTTGGTTCCCCAAGGGACCGGCGGATCCCGACATCGCGCTGATCTGCGTGACGGTGAACAGCGCCGAATATTGGGATGCGCCGTCCTCGGCCTGGGTCTACGCCACCGGATACATCAAGGCGCGCGTGACCGGAGAGGCACCACGGGACGTCGGCGAGAACAAGGTCGTCAACTTCTAGCGGCGTGCCATCACATGGTGGCGTCAGGTGACAGCGACGCCAGGTGACAACAACGAGGCCGCCCGGCCTCGTTGTTCATTTTAGAGGTTCCAGTATAAGCGTGGCTCGTTAAAGCAACGAATTGTGGCACCAGCCCTTGACAGGCCGTGACTTTAAGGTCACGCATGATGACAATCGGCGTTACGACCCGCTGCTTCGGAACGCGAGAGCGTCTCGCCCGTCTCGGGCTCTCCCAGGACCGTCGGCCTCTAACGTCGGCCCGCACACCGCGAGTGAACGATGCCCAACATCGCCCTGGTCGACGACGACCGTAACATCCTCACCTCCGTGTCGATCGCGCTCGAGGGCGAGGGATACCGCGTGCAGACCTACACGGACGGCTCGATGGCGCTTGACGGGCTCAAGACCAACCCGCCCGACCTCGCGATCTTCGACATCAAGATGCCGCGCATGGACGGTATGGAGCTGCTGCGTCGGCTTCGCCAGAAGTCCGACGTCCCGGTGATCTTCCTGACCTCGAAGGACGAGGAGATCGACGAGTTGTTCGGTCTGAAAATGGGTGCCGACGACTTTATCCGGAAGCCGTTCTCGCAGCGCCTGCTGGTCGAGCGGGTCAAGGCGATCCTGCGCCGTGCCAACCCCAAGGAGGCGGCGCAGCAGAAGGAGTCCGAGGCCAAGGTGCTGGAGCGCGGCCTGCTCAAGATGGATCCCGAGCGTCACACCTGCACCTGGAAGAACGATCCGGTGGTGCTGACGGTGACCGAGTTCCTGATCCTGCAGGCGCTCGCCACGCGGCCGGGCGTGGTCAAGAGCCGCAATGCCCTGATGGACGCCGCCTACGACGACCAAGTCTATGTCGACGACCGCACCATCGACAGCCACATCAAGCGGCTTCGCAAGAAGTTCAAGAGCGTCGACGACGACTTCGAAATGATCGAGACGCTCTACGGCGTCGGTTATCGCTTCAAGGAATAGTGGACCGGTGTCGCTTCGGCTTCGGGCGCGGGCCGAAGCTCAGGGCCTCGCCGGCGAGCGTGAAGCCCGGCGTGCCGCATGGGGGCGCGAGGTGCGTCGCGTGCGCCGCGGACTGCATCGGCGCGCCCGCCCGATCATCCGCGCGTTGTCGGCGCGGTTCGCCTCTTCGCTGACGCGACGCATCGTCTTCCTCAATCTCGGCGGCCTCGTCGCCCTGGCGGTGGGTTTCCTCTACGTGAACCAGTTCCGCGAGGGGCTGATCGATGCTCGCGTGCAGAGCTTGGAGACGCAGGGCGAGATCATCGCGGCCGCGATCTCGGCCTCGGCCAGCGTCAGCACCGACGCGATCCAGATCGATCCTGAGAAGCTCCTGCAGCTCTCGCCGGGCCAGACCAGTGGCCCGCTCGACGAGAGTTCGCCCTCGCTGCAGTTTTCCATCAACCCCGAGCGCATCGGCCCGGTGCTGCGCCGGCTGGTGCTACCGACGCGCACCCGCGCCCGCATCTTCGATCGCGACGGCTACCTGCTCATCGATTCGCGCTCGCTCAACCGCCGCACGAGCGTATTCCGTTCGAACCTTCCGGCCGCCTCGTCCGAGGACGGGCTGACGCTGATCGAACGGACCTGGAACGCGGTGAAGGGCCGCTTCGGCCGCGCCGAGCCACCGCGTGCGGAAGAGTTCGCCGGACGCAACGGCAAGAACTTCCCAGAGGTCGAGGCGGCGCTGGAGGGCACGATGCAGAACGTGGTGCGCATCAACGCGAGCGGCGCCACGATCATCTCGGTGGCGGTGCCGATCCGCAGCCTGCGGGCGGTCAAGGGCGCGCTGCTCCTGTCGACCCTGGGCGGCGACATCGATGGCATCATCGCCACCGAGCGCTGGGCGATCGTGCGCATCTTTCTCGTCTCGGCCGTGATTATGTTCCTGCTGTCGCTGTTCCTCGCCGGCACCATCGCGGAGCCGATGCGACGTCTCGCCGAGGCCTCGGACCGCGTCAGGCGCGGGACCAAGTCCCGGCAGGAAATTCCGGACTTCACCGCGCGATCCGACGAGATCGGACACCTGTCGGGCTCGCTGCGCGACATGACGGCGGCGCTCTACGCTCGTATCGAGGCGATCGAGCGCTTCGCGGCCGACGTCGCCCACGAACTCAAGAACCCGTTGACCTCGTTGCGCAGCGCCGTCGAGACGTTGCCGATCGCCCGTACGCAAAGCGCGCAGGAACGGCTGCTGGCAATCATTCAGCACGACGTGAAGCGGCTCGATCGGCTGATCAGCGACATCTCGGACGCTTCGCGCCTCGACGCCGAACTGGCGCGTTCCGACAACCAGGACGTCGACCTGATGCAGGTCATGGAGGCCGTCGTGGCGGTGGCCAACGGCGTCGACCGCGACCACGTCAAGGTTAGCCTCGACGTGACGCCGATGACCGGCGAAGGCGGCAGGCCCCAGCCGATCCTCGTCAGCGGCTACGATTCACGTTTGGGCCAAGTGTTCAACAACCTCATCGACAACGCCCGATCCTTCTCGAAGGAGAGCGGTAAGGTCCGCGTCGCCCTGCGCCCGCGGCGGGGACCGACGCGGGCGCAGGCGCTCGAGGGTTACGAGATCGTGGTCGACGACGACGGACCGGGAATCCCGGCCGACGCCTTCGAGCGCATCTTTGAGCGCTTCTACACCGATCGACCGGACCATGGCTTCGGCCAGAACTCGGGGCTTGGCCTGTCCATCTCGCGGCAGATCGTCGAGGTCCACGGCGGCACGATCGTCGCCGCCAACAGGCTCGCCGAGCCGGAGGAGGCCGGCGATGACGAGGACGATGACGAGCCCATGGTGCTGGGCGCCCGCTTTACCGTATGGCTTCCCGCGGCCTGCGATGCCGGCTGATGGCGCTCCGGCGGGCCTCGCCGTCCACGCCACCGCCGTCGCCATCGAGGGCCGCGCGCTGCTGATCACCGGCCGATCGGGCGCGGGCAAGAGCCGGTTGGCCGCCGCGCTCGTCGCCGCCTCGACGCCGCGCTGCCGCATCCTTCTCATCGGGGATGACCGCGTCCTGCTCGTTGGCAGCGATCGCGGACTGGAAGCTCGGCCGCATCCTCGTATCGCCGGCTTCTTGGAGCGCCGCGGGTTCGGACTCGTGGCGATGGGGTGGTGCGAGCGCGCCATGATCGCTGCGTTGGCGACCCTCGGTGAGGATACGGCACCCTTCACGCTCGTGCGGCACAACCTTCCCACGATCAACCTCGTGGAAGTGCGTGAGGCCTTTCGCCACGAGGCCGTGCTCGCCTGGTGGCCGAACCTCTTAGCCAACGACACATTTGACAGGAATGAAGCGGGGTCTCGAGCGACCGCATCATGAAGATTGGAATTGGTAAGAAAAACGCGCTCGTATATACCCGCCTGCCGGAGCGCACCGGCGAGCCGTCGTAACGCGAGAGTTGGAATTTGAAGACGCGTCGGAGCTCGACCGGCGAGACCTTCGCCCCGACCATGACGGCGCGGTGCCGATGATCGGTATGGTGCTCGTCACGCATGGCGAACTCGCCACGCAGTTCCGCGCCGCCATGGAGCACGTGGTCGGGCCGCAGAAACAGGTTGCCACCATCTCCATCGGCCCCGACGACGATATCGAGCGACGCCGCGGCGACATCATCGAAGCCGTCGGCGCGGTCGATAGCGGCGCCGGCGTGGTGCTGCTGACGGACATGTTCGGCGGCACTCCCTCCAACCTCGCCATCTCGGTGATGGGCGGCCACCACGTCGAGGTCGTCGCCGGCATCAACCTGCCGATGCTGATCAAGCTGGCGTCCGTGCGCGATGCCGCCAGCCTCGAGCAGGCGGTGATCCAGGCGCAGGACGCCGGCCGCAAGTACATCTACGTCGCCAGCCGCGTGCTCAGCGGCAAATGACCGACGGCATCGTCGGCTCCGGTCAGCTCTCGCGCGAGATCGCCATCATCAATCGCCGCGGCCTCCACGCCCGGGCGACCGCCAAGTTCGTACAATGCGTCGAGACCTTCGATGCCGCCGTCACCGTCACTCGCAACGGCGAGACGGTGGGCGGCACCTCGATCATGGGCATCCTGACCCTCGGTGCCGGCATCGGCTCGACCATCCTCGTCGCCGCAGAGGGACCGCAGGCCGATGCGGTGCTCGACGCGCTGGCGGAGCTGGTCGCCGACAAGTTCGGCGAGGACGAGTAGCGTTTGACACAAAATGGTGCCGATCGCGACGATCCAGGCGCGGTGGCGCCGCGGCCGGTCATCCTCCTGCTTGCTTTCGCCTGCGGGCTCGTGGTCGCCAACATCTACTACGTGCAGCCGCTCGTGGGCTTGGTCAGCCGCACCTTTGGGATGCCGCTCTCGAGCGCCGGACTGTTCGTGACTGTGACGCAGCTCGGCTATGCCGCCGGGCTCGTGCTGGTGGTGCCGCTCGGCGACATCGCGGAGAATCGCCGGCTCATCCTCGCCATGCTGGCGCTGCTCGTCGTTGCGCTGATCGCGCTCGTACTCGCGCCGAACGCCGCGGTCTTCCTCGGCGCGTCGCTGTTGCTGGGCCTCGCCGCGACTTCGGTGCAGGTGATGGTGCCTTTCGCCGGCCATCTCGCGCCGGCGGCGGTGCGCGGCAGGGTGGTCGGCAGCGTCGTCAGTGGCCTGTTGTTCGGCATCATGCTCTCGCGGCCGGCGGCCAGTTTCTTCGCCCACGGCTTCGGCACCCGCAGCATCTTCGCCGCGAGCGCTGTGGCCATCGCGCTGCTGATGGTGCTCCTGGGGTTCCGCCTGCCGACGCGTCGGCCGCAGGGCATGCCCTACGGGCGAGCGCTCGCCTCGCTGTGGCCGCTGCTCCTGCGCACGCCGGTGCTGCACCGCAGGGGCGCTTACCATGCGGCGTTGTTCGGCGCCTTTTCGCTGTTCTGGACGGCGGTACCGCTGCTGCTCGAGGGGTCGCGCTTCGGTTTCAACCAGGTGGGCATCGGGCTCTTCGCCTTAGTCGGCGCGGGCGGCGCGCTGGTCTCCCCCTACGCCGGGCGCGCCGCCGATGCCGGCCACACCAAGCTCGTCACCGGTCTGGCGCTGGCGGCGGCGGCGGCCTCGTTCGGCCTCGCCATTCTCGGCGGCGTGCTGGTCTCCTGGCCGCTGCTCGTCGTCGCCGGGCTGGTGCTCGACATGGCTACCGCCGCCAACCTCGTCACCGGGCAGCGCGAGATCTTCGCGCTCGGCGCGGAGGCGCGCGGGCGGCTCAACGGATTGTTCCTGGCCCTGTTCTTCCTCGGCGGCGCGTTCGGCTCCTACGCGGCCGGTCTAGCCTTCGGCGCCGGTGGCTGGACCCTCGCCTGCATCGTCGGCGCGGTGATGCCGCTGTCGGCCCTAGTCTATTTCGCCACGGAGTAGGGTCTCAGGAGGCCGCATTCCGCGTAGCTGTCGGCGATCGCCTCGCCTTACGCTTTTGCTTGTCGGGGTACTTCGACTTGTCGCCCTGTGGCCTGGCGCCTCCCTCGCGCGGAATCGGGAGGTGCGGCGGGAATCGGGTATCACCCCGCCGGCTGGCGGATAGGGTAGTCGAGCGGCAGGTCCCGCGTTCCGCGCGCATAAGGAAAGCGCGCGCGCTGCAGCGGCTCCGGGCCGGTGAAGATGAGGCGGGTGCGAAACGACACCGGGCTGACGGCGAGGAGGTAGCCGCGCAAGCCGGGGGCATCGGGCCAATACATGACGTGATCGAGGTAGCGCGCGTCGTCACGCACCCAGCGCGGGATCGGCAATCCCCAGCGCCGCGCCAGATGCTCGCCTGCGCCGCCCAGGACGGCGTCGGCGCGGGCGTCGCCGAGAAGCGCCGGAGCCCCGGCGATCATCGCCGCCTGCCGTTCGACATCGAGGTCGGCTGCGTAGAAGTCGTCCAGGAACTCGTTGAGGTGGTGGGACCAGTCTCCGTCCGCGGCGGTGCGGGCGGCTACCGCCTCGAGGCACCTGGGACGCATCAGCGCCGCTCCAGCACGGAGGCGAGGCGACGCCTGACCAGGTCGCTCGGTGCCTCGCCGTGGATCGCGACATAGACTAGAGATCATGAAGCTGCCCGACATCGCCGATCCCGAGCTCCATCGCCAGCGCCTGCGCGTCATCGAGATCTCTCTCGCCGCGGCCGAGACTGGCGAGAGCCTTGAGCTTCAACGCCAGGAGATAGGTAGGCCGCGCCACGAGAACGCGCAGGCCCGGCCGTTCCTGCACAAGGCCCGGCGGATCAGCGCCCGACGTGCGAGGAGGCCTTGAAGACGCGGCCCTGCAGGTCGAGCACGGCGCTGCCGAGATCGAACGTGTTGTCGACGAGTTCGCGCCACATCGAGAGCGCGCTGGGCGGTCGCGCCACGAGGTGGCCGGTGACGTCGTTCAGCTCGAACTCGAGGTCGGCCTCGAACTTGCGCGCCAGGGCCAACATAGCCTGATTGTGACGCAGGCAAAGGATCGAGAGCGTGACGATGCGTCGGTTGCGGGCGGCGAGCACGACATGGCCCATCAGTTCCGTGCCGATGCCTCGCCGGCGCCACGGCTTCTCCACACTGAACGCGGCCTCGCCGTTCTTGCGCAGGGGCTCGTCGCGAGCGGCGAACACCCGCAACTCGGCCGCGCCTCGCAGCACGTGATCCTCGAACCAGCCGTAGACGATCGAGCCCGGCTGAAAGCACATCTCGGCATAACCGTGCAGGTACTCGTCGGAAACCTGGAGCCCGTAGCGATTGTAGCGCGTCTCAGGATCGAGACGGATCAGATGGTCGGCGAAAGCCGGAAGATCCGGCCGGTATAGCCGCCGCACCGCGTGAGTGTGAAAGATCGTCTCGTCCATGTGCATGCCCTCGAAGACTGCTCCGACCTCTCGTGCGTCCCTTGGCGAATTTCTTTGCCCAACCCCAACATTGTGCAGCGCAGCATGCCGGGCAAGGACGGCATGCGCATGGCTGGCCCGCAAAGGTTTGGCGACGATACGTTAACGCTTCTTCAAGGTGGCCTTGCGCTCGCTCCGTCGCGAGAGGGCCGCGACCATCTCACACGAACTGCTTCGAGAGTTTCAGTCCCTGGCCCTGGTAGTTCGAGCTCATGTCGGCGCCGTAGAGCCGGTCGGGGCGTTCCAGCATTGGCTCGTATTCCAGCGTCGCCACGCGTTGGCCGTGGTCGAGCAGGAACGGCACGTCGTGCGAGCGAACCTCCAACACGATGCGACTGCCGGCGCCGCCGGTCGCGACCAGGCCGAAGCCGGGATCGAGGAAGCCGGCGTAGTGCGAGCGCAGCTCGCCGACCGCCGTATCGTAGGCGACCATCTCCGCCGCCTCCTCGGGCTCGACCGCGACCGCCTCGGCCGAGGCGAGAATGTAGAATTCATCGGGGTCCAGCACGAGGCCGCGCCGTCCCGCCGGCAAGGTCAGCGCCTCCCAGAAGCGCTCGTGCGGGTGGGCGGCGATCCCGGCGAGGTCGATCAGCCCCGAGGTCTTGCGCGCGCGGTAGCCGATGATGCCGCCGGGCTTGCCCTCCGGGTCGAGGTCGATGGTCACGGGCACGGTGCGCGGTCGGGTCGCCGCGAGGCCCTCGCGGAAGCGGAGCTGCGCCAGCCGCGCCCCGGCGCAAAGCCTGACCGGGAAGGAGCGCGGCACGACCTCGGCGTAGAGCGGGCCCTCGTAGCCGCGCGGGATCTCGTCGAAGGTGGCGCCGCCGTCGACGATGATGCGCACGAAGATGTCGAGCCGCCCGGACGAGCTCTTGGGGTTGGCGCGCGCCGACACGCTGGGCGGCAGCCTCAAGCTCTCGAGGAGCGGCACGATGTGGACGCAGTTGCGCTCCAGCACCGTCGGCCGGGTGAGGTCGACCTCGTGGGTCGACAGTTCGGCGAGGCGATCCGCGACGGTGCGCCCGGGCCCGGGCAGGAAGCTCGCCGGCAGCCGGTAGGCGACGGGGCCGAGGCGGAGGTCGAGGCTCGCCGGCTGTACCTGATCGGCATCGAGGGTGCGTGCCGGCCGCACGATCCCGCCGTCGACGGCGCGCGCGATCCGCTGCGACGGCCAGATCAGGGGCATGCGGGACTCCGGGACGACGCGCGAGCTATGTCACATCGGCCGTCGCGCCGCATCACCCCTCGGCGTCGACCCCGCTGCCGTGCCAGATCAGATGCTCGAGCAGGTCGGCGGTGCGCGCCACGGAGGCGCGGACGCCTTCCAGCATGCGGCCCATGCCGTCCGCGTCGAGGCCGTAGGTGATCTCGAGCGCGGCGAGTTGCGCGTTCTCGACCACGCCGGACAGCGCCGCCTGGTAGTCGCCGTCGCCGCCCTCGCCGAGCTGGTTGGTGCGCGGCAGGCGGCGATCGATCATCGCATCCTGGAAGCGCGCTCGCGCCGCCTCGGCGGCCTTGCGGTCGGCGATGGCGTCGAACTGCACGATGAAGCCGAGCAGCCGATCGAGGCTGGCGAAGACCGGCTCGGCGCGAAAGGCCACCGCCGCGTCGCGGCTGCTGCCTTCGACGAGCACCGCCTCGCCCCGGCAGGGCTTGCCCGCGCGCAAGAGATCCTCGAACTGCCGCGTCAGGAGCATCGGTTCGGCGAAGAGCCGCGGCAGGTCCCCGAGGTGCTGGGGCAGGGACTGCCAGGGCTGCAGCAGCGCGGCGAAGGCCTCGTTGGTGAGGATGAGCCGACCGCTGCCGTCGGCGACGATCACCGGGAGGCGCGAGCGGCGCATCTCCTCGGTGATGGTGGCGAGCTGGTCATGGGCGATCAGCATGCGCACGGAGCGGAAATGTCCGACGACGTCGGTGATCGTCTTGCCGATGAGCTTGGCGGTGCTTCGATCGGCGTGCGTCCAGGGATCCGACGTGCCCTCGACGACCTGGTGCCATTGCGCGAACGAGAGACGGGGCGACAGCTGCTTGGGATCGGTGCCGACGATCACCGGCTTGTTGGGATCGCCGCCCCAGATCACCGTCTTCACCCGCTCCGGCCGGAACCACAGCAGATATTGGCCCGGCTCTGCCGCGACCGGGACGGCGAGCACACCGGCGGCATCGGGGACGAGATGCGCCAGGCTCGGCGCGTCGCGGCCGAGGGCGGCGGTGGCGATCAGCGGCTCGCGCGGGCGCTCGTCGAGCCATGCCACGAGGTCGCGGATGGCCCCGCTCGCCGGCACATCGCCGATCGTGCGGACCTGACCGTCCTGGACCAGGGCCGCGCCGCCCGCCGAGACGGTGTCGAGGATGGCGCGTGGATCGGCGAAGACGGCGGTGCGCCAGTCGCCGTCGCGGGCGATGGCGTCGACCATCCGGGTCTCCAGGCGCCGGACGATCAGCTCGGACTGGGTCTGCACCACGCTGTCGAGCGCTGCGATGCGGGTCGCGACCAGCTCGCCGACGATCTCGCACAGCGCGCGCGTCTCGAAGGGGACGAACAAGGGTGAGCAGTGGTGGCAGGCGATCAGGCCCCACAGCTCGCCGCCGACGACGAGCGAGATCACCATCGTCGCCTTGACCCCCATGTTGCGCAGATACTGGAGATGGATTGGCGACATCGAGCGCAGCCCGCTGAGCGACATGTCGAGCTCGCGGCCGTTCAGCGGGTTCAACCGCGGTGTCAGGCCCTGGGGCGCGTAGTCGACATCGACCAGCAGGCGGATGCGGTTCTGCAGATAGAGCCGACGCGCGATCTGCGGGATGTCCGAGGCCGGATAGCGATTGCCGAGGAACGCCTCCAGCCCCTCCTTGCGCACTTCGGCGAAGACCTGCCCGTGGCCGAGCTCGTCGAAGCGGTAGACCATCACGCGATCGTAGCCGGTGAGCCGCTCGATCAGACCGGCCGTCCCGTCGGCGAGCGCCTGCAGCGAATGCGCGTCGAGGATCTGCTGGGTCGCCGCCTCGATTTCGTCGCGCAGCCGCACCGCCGGACCCGCCTTCTCCAACTCGACCATGATCCCACCGTCGGGCGGCCGATGCACCAATGCGTCGACCGCCATCGGCGGCTCGCCGATCGTGCCGCGGACCGCGACGGCGCGCCGGTGCTGCGGTGCGGCGAGATGAGCGGCGATGCGCGCGGCGACGGTGCCGGGCAGGACGGCCAAGGCCCGACCGACCGGCGCGACGTCGAGGCCGAGGAAGGCGGCGGCGTTGACGCTCGCCTGCAGGATCGTGGTGCCCGTCTCGTCGAGCAGGAGCAGGGCGCCGTGCGGCTGGATCGAGCCCGCGAGATGGATCTGCTCGCTCTCGCAGTTGGACAGGTCGGCATCGCCGAAGGAGGGCTGGGCGGAGCTGGTCACGGAAACCCGAGGCTGGAGACGTGTCGATTGCGCGAAATGACGGATACGCCCTGATGTCAATAGCAGAAGCCGGAGCCCATAAACGCCGCTTGCGCGATCGGTCGCATCGCGTGCGCACCGCTGCGCTGGGCAATTCCGGAAACGGCGCTTGACCTCGCGGCACAGCTTCCGTTTCTTGGCCCAGGCGGCAGATCGCGAGGGAAAAGCGCGTCGCGGCCACGGAGGAGACAGGGTAATGAAGGTGATCTGGGTGGCCCTCGCGGCCGCAGGCTTCCTGGCGGCGACGGTCGGCGTCGCTTCCGCCCAGGACGCGACCAAGGGCAAGTCCACGTTCAACCAATGCAAGGCGTGCCACGCGCTCGACCATGCCCTCGTCGGGCCGCCGCTCGCCGGCGTCGTCGGGCGCAAGGCGGGCTCGGTCGCCGGCTACTCCTATTCCGAGCTCCTGAAGACGGCTGGCGAGGCCGGCCTGGTGTGGGACGAGGGTACGATCGTGGAGTACCTGAAGGGGCCAACCGCCTATCTGAAGCAGTACGTGGCCAGCAAAGGCAAGACCGCGACGGGCGTCAGCAAGATGGCCTACCAGCTCGCCAACGAGGATCAGCGCAAGAACGTCGTCGCCTATCTTAACGAGCAGAAGGCGCCTTAAGGCCGCGGGCTTGCCGAACACTCCCTTGCCGAGAAACGGGTCCGTCGGGACCCGTTTGCCTCTCGCTTTGACTCCGGGCGCCGCGATCTTGCATGTTGGAGGCCAACCGCCCAAGGATCGCGCATGACCGTCCGCTCGCCCATGGCCGCCGCCGTCCTCATGCTCGCCCTACCGGCGGCGGCGCACGCCACAGATGTCGCGCCACCGATGCTCGATATCTCGGCGCAATGCGGGCGCACCTTTCATAGCGCGTCGGCGATGAGCGAGTGCGTCGTGGCCGAGTCGGAAGCGCGTGCCGAGCTGCTGTCGCACTGGGCGAAGTATACCGACGCCGGCGCCGACAAATGCATGAAGCTCGGCCGCAAGGCCAAGCGCCAACCCTACACGGCCATGGCCAAATGCTTGGAGCCGGAGACGGCTGCGGCGGTCGCGCAGTCCACGTCCGACAAGAAGTAGACGCTACGCCGCGCGGCGGCGGAGAAAACCTCAGCGTGCGGGCTCGCCGATCGTCGAGGGGCTGCGGTCGACGCGCGAGTACAGCGTGTAGCGCTTGTCGAAGATGAAGGCGAGCCACAACGCCGTCCACGACTTGTGCGACTTCAGCGTGTCGTAGAACTCCGGCGCGGCCTTGCGCAGCATCGGCAGCTTCCGCCACGGAATGTCTGGGAAGTCGTGGTGCTCGTTGTGATAGCCGATGTTGAGCGCAAAGAAGTTCAGCGGGCCGTAATAGTCGAAGGTCTCCTGCTCGGGATCGAGCGTGAAATGCTCCTGGATCCAGCGTGCGCCGAGCGGGTGCAGACCGACCGAGAACCAGAACGAGGCGAACAGGTAGAGCAGGCCATTAAGGCCGCAGAAGTAGAGGATCGCGAGGTCGAATGCGATCACCGCGGCGCCGTTGTAGACCGTCCAGCGATTCTTCATCGGCACGGTGCCCTTCAGGCGCTCGAGCCGGGTCAGCTGGAACAGAGCAAAGAAGAACAGCCAGCCGGCCTTCTTGTACCAGGCGTTGCCGACCATGTCGGCCTCCCAGCGGCTGGGAAGGTCGGCGTCGAAGTCGTAGTCGCCGAGGTGGCTATGATGCTTCACGTGATAGCAGCGAAAGCCCATGCCGGTCGGCACCGTGTTGGGCAGGTCGGCCATGATCACGGTGAGCTTGTTCAGGACGACGTTCTTGAAGACGAGGTTGTGCGTGGCATCGTGGATCACGACGAACATCGCGTGGTTGCAGAACGCGCCGACGCACCAGCCGACGACGATCGCCGCCCACCAATAGCCGATACCGAGATGGCCGAGCCCGGCGGCAAGCGCCACCTGCAGGGCGAGGATGCCGAAGCAGATCGCGGCGGTCCAGCGGTCTCGGCCCATGAGGGCCTTGACCTCGGGGTGGGCGCGCAGGATCGCCATGCGCCGGATCGGGTGCGGGCGCTTCAGCTCGGCCGGGAAGAAACCGCGGCGGAAGCCTTCCTCCGTCTTCTTGGCCGCTCGCGTGACACGGCCGAGATCCATCACGTCGGTCATCGGGACTCCTAGGCGGCGAGCCGCTTCTCGTAGATGCGGTGAACCTTGTCGATCTCGGCGCCGGACAGTTCGATGGGGCGACGCATGCCTGCGTTGTCCTCCAGCACCCAGCCGAATTCAATGTGCTCGATCGAGAAATTGCGGCCGCGCCGGCGCAATTCCTCGATGAAGGCGAGCGTGATGACGCCGCCGATGGCCTTGCGCTGCAGCGCCTTGCGGATGCCAAACAGCAGCAAACGGCCCGACTTGAAATTGTGGTTGCGCACGCGCGAGATGACCCGCGGCAGGTTGAACGGCAGCAGCTTGCCGTCCATGTCGGTCAGGATCTCGTGAAGGTTTGGCAGAACGATGCCGAAAGCCTGTGCTTCGCCGTCGAGTTCGACGATGAAGCCGGCCTCGGGTGGCGTGACGTATTTGAGCCCGTCGGCCACCGAGAGGAACTCCTCCTCGGTGTAGGGCACGAAGCCCCAATTCGAGCTCCAGGCATCATTGAAGATGCCCATCAGGATGGCGGACTCGCCCTTCAGGTTCTTGAGGTCGAGGGTGCGGATCTTCAGCCGCTCTTTCCACTCCGGCCTCGCCATGATCGAGCTCTTGCTCTCGAGATCGGACTCGCGGACGCTGTAGCGGTAGGAGATGAGGTCGCGCGCCTTCTCGTAGCCGCAGCGCTCCATGAGGCCGGGCAGATAGGGCGGCGACCACGGCATGAAGATCATCGGCACGGCATTGAAACCCTCGACCAGCATGCCGACCTCGGCATTGACCGAGGGCGAGAACGGACCGTTGATCCGGGTCGCCGCGCGTGCACCGAGCCAGTCCTCTACGGCCTGCATCAGGGCCGCGACGACTTCGATGTCGTCGGTGGCGTCGATGGCGCCGAACTGCGCCGGCGACGCGCCGACCGGCACGATGCCGTCCTTGTAGACCTGCGCGATCACGCGGCCAACCCAGCGTCCGTCCTTGCGCGCCAGGAAGGCCTGGGATTCGACGAGTCTGAAGTGCGGGTTGAACTTGGCCGCGAAACTGGTCCAGCGCTCGATGTCGAGGGGCGCCGAGAAGCCCAGCAGCCCCTTGTAGATCTGCCGCGGCAACCGACAGAACGCCAGGAACTTGCTCAGCCCCTTGACCGGAACGATCTCGACCGCCATCGCGCCGCCTCAGGCGGCCGGGCTCATCGCCAGAAGGTCGGCGTGGACCCTCGCGTCGCCGAGCACGGCATCGGCGAGCGAGGGGCCGGCGAGCATGTCGCTGGGCACGGCGGCGATGTCGGCGGGCATGGTGCCGACGTGCTGGGCGCGGAAGGCCACGAGACAGTCGATCACCGCGCGGATGTCGGAGGCGTCGTTGGACGCCGACATGAAGAAGCGTAGTCGCGGCTGGTCCTTGGGAACGCCGACCTGGATGATCGGGGGCACGTAGAAGCCATGGGCGTCGAGGTAGCGCGAGGCGGCGAGCGTCTCGTAGCTGTCGCGGAACAGGATGGGCACGACACCGCGGCCGATCGCCGGGCCGGTGTCGAGACCGGCCTCGCGGGCGCAATCGACGAAGAGCTCGCTGTTGGCGGCGAGCTTGGCGATGCGCCAGCTCTCACGCTGCACCAGGTCGAGCGCGGCGAGCGCGGCGGCGCTGATCACCGGTGACAGGCCGACCGAGTAGACGAAGCCCGGCAGGGTGTGGCGGAACCACTTGATGACCGCGTGCTTCGCGCAGACGAAGCCGCCGCAGGATGCGAAGCTCTTCGAGAGCGTCCCGATGATGAGGTCGATCTCCTCGGGATCAACGCCGGTGTACTCGCACAGGCCGCGGCCCTCGTCGCCGAGCACGCCGATCGAATGCGCCTCGTCGAGCAGCAGCCAGGTCGCGTGCTTCTTCTTCAGTTCGATGAGCCGCGGCAGGTCGACAATGTCGCCATCCATCGAGAACAGGCTTTCGGAGACGATCAGCGCGTTCTTATGCCTGCAGCGATGCTCGCTCATCAGCGCATCGAGATGGTCGAGATCGTTATGATGGAACATGATCACTTCGCACGGCGTCGCTCGGCAGCCGGAGATGATCGAGTTGTGGCTGAGCTCGTCGAGGAAGATGACGCCGCGATTGCCCATGATGTGCGAGATGACGGTGACGTTGGTCAGGTAGCCAGATACCAGCGTCATGACCTCCTCGACGCCGATGAAGGCGGCCAACGCGCGCTCGAGATCCTTGTGGCTGTCACGCTCACCGCCGACGAGGCGCGAAGCCAGGGCACCGATGCCGACGCCTTCCACAGCCGCGATCGCAGCGGCCTTGATCGCCGTGTGATTGCTCAAGCCGAGATAGTCGTAGTTGGCGAAGGAGGTGAAACGCTGGCCCTTCGCGGCAGCGTCCTGGCGCGCCTTGTCCACGGGGACGAAAAAGGGATTGTGCTGAACGAGGTAGTTGCCGCCGGCGAGCCGGAGGCGCTTCTCGGCATAGTCGGCTAGGCTTTTCTGTTTGTGCACGGCTGTCGCAATCTTCGTTGGGTCGCGGCGGGCCGCGACGGCGCGTTGATGTCGTGGTGGATCGATACCATTGCTCGATCGAGCGGCAAGAGCAGGGAAGACACGCTCGTCGCACGACGCTTCGCAAATCTCGCGGTCAACATGCTTTAGCGTGCGTCCCCAGGAGGTTAACGCCTCATTCAATTCGCATTACATTGCGTTACACAAGCCTGTACAGACGGCCGACCGACGCGTCGTGTGTCGCGGCGGGACGGGATGTGCTAGGCAGCGCCCGCGCGCGCCGCGCTCCGGAGACTTCCATGGCGAAACCGTCCTTGGCGACACCGTCCCTGTCCGTGCTTCTTCGCTCGATGGCAGCAGCCCTCGCGATCCCGCTGTGTGCGTCAACGGCCTCGCACCCGGCGCAGGCCGCTCCCGCCGCGCAGCAGGGCGGCGAGGAGGAGGAGGACCAGCCCACCCAGGCGCCGCTGACTCTCGGCTCGATGGCCGTGGCCTCGGACCCCGCCCTGCAGATCGAGGGCATGGCGGTCGATGTCGCGCTCGACCACGTCGCCTACGCCTACAAGCTGCGCAACAAGGGCAAGGCCAAGCTGTCGTTGGCCGCCAGCGTAGCGCTGCCCGATCTCGAGGTGAACACGGAGACCAACAACGTCTACGACTTGCCCGCGCAGGTGCCGGAGAACCCGGAAAATCTCGAGGTCAAGGTCAACGACGCCGCGGTGGCGACGACGCCCCACCTGCAGGCGATCGCGCTCGGGATCGACCGGGCCGCCGAACTCAAGGCCGAGTCGATGCCGCTCATCCCCTTCGGCGCCGCCACCGACAAGGTGATCGCCGCCGCCAAGCCCGAACAGCTCGCCAAGCTCGAGGCGCTCGGCCTGGTTACGCCGCGCGATACTTCGCAGCCCGACACCCCGGTCATCGCCGACTGGAGCCTGCACGTGGTGCACGGCTTCACCTTGGCGCTGGAGCCCGACGCGGTGACCAACGTCGTCGTCGGCTTCGCGCCGGTGAAGGCGACCTATCGCGTCGACGCCACGAGCCTCGCCGGCTTCAACGCGCTGAAGGACCAGGTCTGCCTGACGCCGCAGGTCATGAACGCCGCCAAGGCCCTGCTGAAGGCCAAGGGTTCGGTGGCCAACGTCTCCGACATCACGCTGGCCAACGATGGGCCGGCGCGTTGGCTCGACAATCCCGGCGCGACCGTCGCGGTGCGCAAGCCGCAGCCCAGTTCCGTGGTGGCATTCTGCGGGCTCGATGCGGCGAGCGCCGGCAAGCCGGTGGTCACCGGCAAGATGCCCGGCTCCGACCAGGCGGCCGGGCTGCGCGTGCTGATCTTCTCCCCGGGCTCGTGAGGAGCGAAACGATGGCGACCCCGCCCGACACCTACAAGAAGGCGCCCAAGCGTTCGACGCCCAAGGGCCGCCGCGTGCTCGCCTCGCCCGAGGCCAAGGCTGCTTACGAGGCGATCATCCGCGAGAAGGAAGAGCGCGAGGCCACCAACCGTCACCTGCCGCCGGACATGAAACGCTGATCTTAGCCTCTGACCCGGTCGCGCGAGCGGTCAGCCGGCGCCGGGCTCGCCCGCCTCGCGGCCGCCCAGCGCGATGAGCCCCGACCGCGTCTGCCGGCCCCAGGCGCGGTGGCGCGCCAGGAAGGAGATCCAGCCCAGGGCGGCACCGGTGTGGCGCAGCACCTGGAAGGTGAAGGGTTCGGCGAGCGAGTACAGCAGAGCCTGACCGAGCCGCGCCTTGGTGTCGGGATCGACCCAGCGTCGGAAGAGCCGCACCGACCAGAGATGGAAGGCGTAATCGAGCGCGATCTTGCCGACGTAGGCGCCGCCCGCCGGCACCAGCAGCGCCGCCCGCCCGGTGAGTAGGAAGGCGACGAGGAGCGCGATCGCGAACAAGCCGTAGAGCGGCTGCAGCGTGTCGAGCGCCTTGATCGGCAACATGGCGAGGCCGAGGCGCCCGTAGCGGCGGTCGCCGACCATGTCGCGATACCAGAACTGCGTCTGCAGGAAGCCGCAGAACCAGCGCCGGCGCTGGCGCAGGAAGGCCGGCACGGTGGAGGGCGCGTCGGTGACGGCGCGGGCGGCGCCGACCACGCCCGTGACCCAGCCGAGGCGCTGCAATGCGCCGTGCCGCTGCAGGCGGTGGATCAGCTCGTAATCCTCCACCATGCAGGCCGGATCAAACCCGCCGACCGCCAGCACCGCGTCGCGGCGGAAACCGGCGAAGGCCCCCGAGATGAGCAGCAAGGCATCCATGCTGGCCCAGGCGTAGCGCCCGAGGAAGTTGCGGATGTACTCGTAGGTCTGGAAGCCCTCGAGCAGGCGCGCGGTCGGGCCCGGACCGCACAAAGGCGTCAGCACGCCCGTCGCGGCGACGAGGCGGGGATCGGCGGCGAAGGCCTCGCGCAGGGCGCCGCAGGCGCCGGCATCGAGCAGCGTGTCGCCGTCGACCGTGACCACCAGTTCGGTGTCGATCGCGAGCATCGCGGCGTTGAGCGCCCGCGCCTTGCCGCCGTGGGGTAGTCGCAGCCAGCGCAGAGACGGGAAGGTGGCGCTCGTCGCGACCGTGCCGAGCCGCGGCGGCGTCAGCCCGAAGGCCGCCAGCGCCGCGGGCGTGGCGTCACGCGAGCCGTCGTCGGCGATCAGCACGAACTCCGGCGGATCGCGCTGCTCCAGCAGGGCGCGCAAGGTGATCGGCAGCACCGCCGCCTCGTCGTGCGCGGCGACGATGACGCCGAGTGTCGGGCGGGGGCCGGCTGGGCGCGCGGGGGCAGGCGGCCGGAGCAGCGGCAGGGTCTGGCGAAACACGATCGCGATCAACGCCGTGTCGTAGAGGAGGTAGGCGAAGCCGGCCGACCATGCCACGAGGTTCGAGGCGGCAAAGGCGCGGGTCGCCAGCAGCACGAACAGCAGCGCCGCGCCGCCGTGGATCGCCAGGCTCGGCCACGGCGTCGATCCGGGCGCGAGCCGCGGCGAGGCGGCGGCGAAGGCGCGTTCCAGATCGGCTGAGTCGAAGGTGGTTTGGCTCGACATTGCCGCGACCCTTAGCAAGCTTTGCGGACGATCTTGGGCATGGCAGGGTTGCGGGCACGCCCCCGCTGCTTTTGCCGCAGCTCGGCGAGTGAGGAGCAGCCCCATGACGAGCGCCACCGGCGATCGACTTTCCTACGAAGAGCCGGTGCGGCGCTACAACCGTACGGCGATGATCCTGCACTGGCTCGTGGCCGCGCTGCTGCTCGTCAACGTGGTCTACGGGCTCGAGGCGGCCAATGCCGACGACGCCCACGTGCGGCCGCTGATCGACATGCACAAGTCGATCGGCCTCACGCTGCTCGGCCTCGTGGCTCTGCGCATCCTCTGGCGGCTGGGGCACAAGCCGCCGCCGATGCCGTCCCGCTATCCCGCCCTCGAGCGCAAGGGCGCCCATTTCGCCCACCTGCTGCTCTATGCGGTGATGCTGCTGCTGCCGCTCACCGGCTACATCCACGATTCCGCCTGGAAGCTCGCTGCCAGCCACCCCATCGAGCTCTACGGGCTGGTGCCGTTCCCCCGCATCGGCTTCGTCGAGCACCTCGCCGCCGGCCCCAAGGAGCAGGTGCACTCGCTGTTCGGTGCGGCGCACGTCTGGCTCGGCTACGCGCTCTACGCTTTGTTCGCCCTGCACATCGCCGGCGTGCTGAAGCACCACGCGATCGACCATGAGTCCGAGCTCTCGCGCATGCTGCCCGGCGGCCACAGGCGGCCGGAGGCGTGACGCGCCATAGCCGCCGGCTACGCCGACATTGAAGCCGCGGGCAAACGCGGCTAGGATATTGCCACGCGCCTTTAGCTCAGCTGGATAGAGTATCGGGCTTCGAACCCGAGGGTCGTAGGTTCGAATCCTACAGGGCGCGCCAAACAGCACCGGTTCGGATAGAAACGCGGACCTGATGTTGTCGTTATGTCGATGCCCGGGACGTCTTGCGTCGCTGGTCGCACCTGCGCCATGTGAACCTGCGTCACCTCCGGCGCTTCGGTGCGCAGTTCGTCGGTCGGCGCTCACTGGCGCGACCGTCTTGTACCAGAGGGCTCGGTGGAACGGGGTCGCGAGGACTCCATCATCGTGAACGGGTCCGCCGCATCGCGCGCAGCTCCGGCTCGCAACTCACCTCATGAGCCGGCGGGGAAAGGCGATCGCGCGTTCGGACGGCGGTGGCCTTGACGGCTTGAACGCCGCCACTCGGATGATGTCGAGCGCGTGCGGAACAGGGCGAAGCAAATCGTTCTGCGCATGTCCTATGGAGACCCTTCTCTCGTTCATGCCGGTGAAGGACGGCGCGTTGAAGTCATTGCTAATGACCCATATTCAGAAGCTCTCATGGAAGTGGATTCCATGTATTGGGAACGTGAGTGTTTGGCTCCATTTGCTCGTGAACGAGGCGTGCGGAATGATCCACCGCCTCCATCCTTCAGGGGGAAATACATGAGCATGAATCTGAATGCGGGGCACGACCGGCGAGCGGTCCTCACCGGAGCGGTCGGCGTGGCCTTGGCAAGCCAGTTGGCGACGGCGCAAGCGGCCAAGGCCGAAGCAGCGACGGACAGTGTAAGCAGGGGGTTTTCACTCAAGGGTCGGGTCGCGGTTGTCACGGGAGCCGCAAGGGGCATCGGGCGGGCCGGCGCGGTCGCCTTGGCGCGCGCGGGGGCCGATATCGTCGGCATCGATATCGCCGGTCCGATCAGCGCGTCGCTTCAACTCACGCCGGCCACGTCTTCGGACTTCGCGGAGACCGGCCGTCAGGTGCAGGCGGCCGGCGGTCGCTGGCTCCAGGTCACGGCGGATCAGCGCGACATCGGCGCCCTGCGAGGGGCCGCCACGCGCGCCGTCGATACGTTCGGTGGCGTCGACATCGTGTTCGCCAACGCCGGCGTGCAAGCCTTTAAGCCCCTCCTCGAAATGCAGGACGTGGATTGGCACACGACGATCGACGTGAACATCAACGGCACCGCCAACGTGTTGCGGGTGTTCGCGCCGCTCCTCGTGAAGCGTGGGGGCGGACGCATCATCGTCACCTCGTCGACCCAGGGGCAGCACGGGACCCTGAATGCCTCGGCCTACTCGACGTCCAAATGGGGCCTGATCGGACTCGCGAAATCCGCAGCGCTCGAGCTCGGCCCGCACAAGATCACCGTCAACGTGCTTGTTCCCGGCCTCATCGACACGCCTTTGACGCGTCGCGAAAGTCGTTACGCCGCCGCCATCGAAGCCGGAGGCGGCAAGCCGACTGGCGACGAAAGCAAGGATGAGAAGACTGCGGCGCATTCGCTCGCGGCGAAGCTGCCGCTCGGCGTGCCATGGCTTCAGCCGGAGGATGTCGCTCCGGCGCTCGTCTTCCTCGCCTCGGACGCGGCGCGGATGGTGAGCGGGACGACATATGCCGTTACCGGTGGCGACAGCGCCAACCTGGAAGCATGATCCGCCTTTGATCTCGAGGTTGCCACGCAAGCTTGGCACGCCTTTGGCGCTGTGCTGCGATCGGTCTTGAAGGAAGCCCCATCCGCTGCTGCGGATGGGGTTTTTCTGTTTCCGAGCACCGTTTGAGCCGCGTCCAACGAGCTTATCGCAGTGCGGCGAGCCGCAGGAGGATCGAGCAAGTCTGAATCACGGCTTGCTGTTATACTCGAAAGCTCTGAAATTAGCATGATATATGTATTGGAAGCGACGATCAGCGTCGCCTATCTCTAATCTACCAACCAAGGAGATACGAAATGCAAAAGCTTCTGATGACTTCTGCCGCCACCCTTATGCTCGGCTTGGGCTCCGCGTCCGCCGCCACTTGGGCGCAGGATGCCTATGGCAATGCACTCCCGGTGCCGTCGACATCTCAGATCACGTCGGCGCTCCCGGTCCACAGCCGGGTTTATTACGGCACTGGTTACTCCGGTCCCACCACCGCGACAGGGGGCCCGGTCGGCGGCTTGCCGAACCGCAACTAGGACCGACTCGACGCCAACGACGCCCCGCCCGGTTCATCCGGGCGGGTTCGTATTTGCCAGGTGTCTGTTTCAAGTGCCTGCCATGCGGCCGCCGCAGGTTGACCGTCGTCACGCCCTCGTAAACATGCGGCCCTATGGAGTTGCGGCACATTCGGTATTTTCTTGCTGTCGCCGAACAGCGCAACTTCACGCGTGCAGCGGAAAAGCTCGGGATCGCGCAACCGCCATTGAGCCAGCAAATCCAGGCACTCGAGAGCGAACTCGGCGGTCCCCTGTTCCGCCGCGTGCCGCAAGGCGCGGAACTCACACCCGCCGGCGATGCCTTTCTCGTCGAGGCAAAGTTGACGATCGCCGCCGCGGAACGGGCGAAGCTCGCCGCGATGCGCGCGCAACGCGGCGCGATTGGACGGCTGCTCCTTGGCATCACGAGCTCGGCCACCTTCAACCAGATCATCAGTTCGACGATCGACGAATTCCACCGAACGTGGCCCGACGTGCAGATCGCGCTTGAGGAGCTCACCACGGCTGCGCTTTACGCGCGCGTGCTGCGCGGCGAACTCGACATGGCCTTCGTTCGGCCAGGCGACGGCGATCCCAGCGGTGTCAACTTGCTGCACCTTCCCGACGAAGCCACGTTCATCGCGCTGCCGGCGAACCACCGACTGGCGCAACACGAGACGCTGCGTCTGACCGAAATCGCGCGCGAGCCGTTCATCGCGTTCCCGCGCGAGCTCGGTCCGAGCCTGCATGACGAGATCGTCTTCGCTTGCCAAGCAAACGGCTTCACGCCGAATGTCACCCAGTACGTGCAGCATATCGCGTCAACCGTGACGCTCGTGGCCGCACATCTCGGCGTATCGATCGTCCCGATGTCGATCACGCAGATCAAGCTGGACGACGTCGTCTATATTCCGATCGAGGGCCGGGCTCCCATCGCGCGGTTGGCCCTCGTCACGGCGAAAGGCGTGCGCTCCGCGATCAGCCAGAACTTCCTTAGCCTGCTGCCCTCGCTCGCGGAGCGTTCGGCGATGCGTTCCACATGCTCACGGCGCAAGGAGCCATCAGCAAGGCTTGAACCAATAAGCCGGAAAGGGTTCAGCCTCGATGCGTTCCAGCAAGTGCTCGGGACTAAACATCTAGCGAGCGGAAGAGCTTGCACTTGCTCGCGTATGGGATGAGCCTGCGCGGCATCGTGGCGCCGTTCGTGCTCGACGGCGCCGTCGATCCAGCTCTCGCTTATCGGCATCCAAGGTGGACTTTCGAAGCGCTAACCCAAAGAGCGGGCGCCAGTGACTTGGGCAGGGCTGCGGTCGAACGCAAGGCTCGAGTGCTGTTCCGGCTACAAGAGGGCACAGCCGCATCTGGGCGTGCAAGTTCACCTATCATCTAATCCCAAGCGAACCCTCGAGTGACCTAGACCGGTTCGCGAACGTCGATCCCGGCGATGGCCTCGGCGAAGTCGCGGGCGGCGAAGGGCTCGAGGTCGTCGGCGGTCTCACCGACGCCGATGAAGTGCACCGGCAGCTTGAATTTCTCCGCGATGGCGACGAGGATGCCGCCGCGCGCGGTGCCGTCGAGCTTGGTCATCACCAGTCCGGTGACGCCGGCGACCTTGCCGAAGATCTCGACCTGGCTCATCGCGTTCTGGCCGACGGTGGCGTCGAGCACCAGCAGCACGGCGTGCGGCGCGGCCGGCTCGAGCTTCTTCATCACCCGGATGATCTTCTCGAGCTCCGCCATCAGTTCGGTGCGGTTCTGCAGCCGCCCGGCGGTGTCCATCAGCAGCACGTCGGCGCCGCTGGCGCGCGCCTCCTCGATCGCGGCATAGGCCAGCCCGGCGGCGTCCGAGCCCTGCTCGCGCGCGACGACGGGGCAGCCGAGCCGCTCGCCCCAGATCGTCAGCTGTGCGATGGCCGCGGCGCGGAACGTGTCGCCGGCGGCCAACGTGACCGTCTTGCCTTCCGCAGTGAGCTTGGCGGCAAGCTTGCCGATGGTCGTGGTCTTGCCCGAGCCGTTGACGCCGACCACCAGGATCACGAAAGGCTTGCCGGTGCCGATCGCGATGGGCCGGGCGTAGGGCGCCAGCACGCGCTCGACCTCGGCGGCGAGGATCGCCTTCACCGCCTCGGGCGAGACGTCGCGGTCGTAGCGGCCCTTGCCGACGGCCTCGCAGATGCGGGTCGAGGTGGCGACGCCGAGGTCGGCGCGGATCAGCACGTCCTCGAGGTCTTCCAGCATCGCGGCGTCGAGCTTGCGCTTGGTGAAGATGTCGCCGATGCCGGTGCCGATCGAACCCGACGAGCGCGACAGTCCCTCGCGCAGCCGGCTCCACCAGGAGCGCTTGGGCTCGGCCGGCGGCTCCGGCGCCGGCTCGATCGTGAAGGCGTCGTCGACGATGGGAAGGGCCGGCGCTTCGGCCATAACCGGGAGCGGAGCGAGTGTCTCGACGAGGAGCGTCGGCGTCGCGGGCGGCGGCTGAGGCCTCTCGTCGGCCGGCACCGGCGAGAGCCGCGGCGCCGTCACCGCGACGACGATCGGCGCCGGCGGGACGTCGGCGGCGGGCGAGGGATCGGTCCTGGGCGCGAGGCTCGGCACGTCGCGGGCGGGCACGTCGCGGGCGAGCATCTCGGGCGCGACCACCTCGGGGAATACCATTTCCGGCACGGGCTCAAAGACGGCAGGTGCCTCGCTCGTCACGGGCCCGCGGCTTGCCGCGGCGAGCGGCGCGATCTCCTCGATCGCCTTGGCCTGCGGCTGCCAGGCCGGATCCTCCTTCGGGCGCTTGGACGGCGCCGGCTCGGCCTGGCTGAAGATCTTGCGCAGGAAGCTCTTCTTGACGGGCTTTTCGCCGGTGTCGCTCACCCAAGATCCTCGCAGGTTCGATCGGTCCGATATAAGCGGCGGCCTCTCGCATAGCTACACGGGCGCGCCACGCAGGCGTGATTGGGCGGCGTCGGCGGCGCGCGCTAGGACAGGTGCCATGAAGACTCTCGCCGCCTTGTTCGCCCTCCTCGCGCTCTCCGCACCGGCCGAAGCCGCCGCGCTCAAGGCGGCGACGGTGGGCTGCGCGACGCCGGCCGATGCCACCAAAATAGTGGCGCTGCAGGGGCGCAAGGCGGCGCAGGACGCCGCGGCGCAGCCGCTGGAAGCCACCCGCGCCTGCCTCGCCTTTGCCAAGGGCATCAACGTCGACATCGACGAGACCAAGCCGCCGCTGGCCTGCATCCGGCTCACCGGCGACCTTTCCTGCTACTGGATCGCAGCGGCGCTGGTCGACGAGCACCCCGGCGAGAAGGGCGGCGGCGGCAAGAAGGGCGGTGGCGGCGGCCGGCGGGGGCATTGAAGCCGTCGCGTCATTCCGGCCGGAGCGCAGCGGAGATCCGCAACCGGTGAGCTTCAACTCCGGCATGGGCGAACACCGATTCGGGTTCGCCTTCGGCGCCCCCGGAACGACGCTCTGCCACGAGCTTCAGCCGAAACGCACCGTCTCGATCGCTTCCCATGGTCCGCCGAGGTAGCGCCATAGGTCGAGGCCCTCGACGCGGCAGGTCGGCGGCTCGGCGTCCTCGCGAAGGGTCGAGAGCAGGGCGCGGGCGACGGCGGGCTCGACCTTGTTCTGGATGGTGACGTGGGCGCGGAAGGACTGGCGGTCCTGCGCGGACAGCCAGCCGGCCCAGGCTTGCGCCAGCCGTCCGTGCAGCTGCGCCAGCTCCGGCGCCTCGTAGGCGATGGCGACGCCACGCCCGAGGGAGCGCAGCTCGCCCGGCGCCATGATGAACGGGCGCGCTGCCCGGCACGCCTCGGCCAGCGTCGCGCGCACGCTGTCCAGCTCCTCGCCCGGCAGCTTGTGGAACAGGCTGACGTGCGCCGGGATCTTGTTGAGCTTCTTCGGGAAATGGCGGCGGCGGAGCGCCTCGAGCGCCTCGAACGAGTTCGCGTCGAGGTGGGCGGTGACGATCAACGGATCCGAGCCGGGTCCCAAGGGATCAGCTCGGGCGGTCGAAGTCGAGCGCCGCGGTCTCGATCACGATCTGGGTGCGGCTGAGAACGCGCAACTTGCGCAGGATACTACGCCGCCCGGCGGCGGCTGCGCGCCCAGGTGCTAACGGCGCTGGAGAGCGCGTCGAACGACATCGGCTTGGTGAGGGTGGCGTTCATGCCGGCATGCAGGCAATTGTCGAGCTGCTCGCGGAAGGAATGGGCGGTCAGCGCCACGATCGGCACGTCGCAGGTCGGCGTGGGCAGGGCGCGGATCGCGCGCGTGGCATCCATCCCGTCCATCCCCGGCATGATCATGTCCATGAGAACGAGGTCGTAGACCTTGGCCTTCACCGCCTCGACGGCGGCGGCGCCGTCGGCGACACTGTCGACGACGTAGCCGTCAAGCGAGAGCATGTCGCAGATGAGCTTGCGGTTGAGATCGAGGTCGTCGGCAAGCAGGATGTGGAACGGCGCATCTTCGGCGTAAAGATCGGCATCGTCGATCGCGGCCGTGACGGCATCGATCGAGGGCTCGGACACACGCGTGGCAAGGTCTTCGGGCGTGGTGCCTGCCGCGCCGGACTGCCTGGCCTCCAGGCGGGAGATCAGGCCTGTCAGACGGATCTCGACAGCGAGAGCTTCGGCCAGGTCGCGGAGGATGGCCCAATCATCGTCCGACCAGCGGCGTCCCGGCTCGTCGCGCACGACGAGGCGGGCGACGGCCTTGTCATCCGTGACGATTTCCGCCGAGAGCGTGGCGCCAAGCTCGAAGTCCTGCTCCACCGCAAGCACCAGCGCCTCAGTGCAGTGCAAAGCGCGGCGCGCAAGATCCACTGTCCGCCTCACGCCCTCCGGTGACGCGTCGATCGAATGATGAGGCTCGACGCGGATGTCCGTCACCACCGCTCGCCCCGCGTCTTCGAGAGCCGGATCGCATCGTGGGGCGCCAGTGAGGACCGAATCAGATTCATACATCTTTGTATAAGCTTAAACGGCGTCGCGCCCCGTTCCCGTCAAGGTTGGTGCACGATCGTTGTGTCAGCGCGACGCTGGCGCAGCTTTGTGGCGCCAGACTGATGAAAGCTGGCCGTTTTGAAGGTGCGCGCCACGACGATCGCGAACGGTTCGCCGCCGCGGAGGCGAGCAGCCCTGATGGTTGCAAGACAAAGCGCTACTCCGCCGCCTCCATGACCGCAGGCTGGCGCAGCTTGGCGGAGTAATGCGAGGCGTTGCCGCGGCCGGCGCAGGCCTCGCGGGCGAACATGATGAGGTGGTGGGCGGGAAGGCCATAGTTCAAGAGCGCCTCGACCTTGCCCCTGGCGAGCAGCGGCAGCGCGAACTTCCAGAACGTGCCGCGGTAGCCGCCGTCGCCCTTGATCCCGACGTACCAGATCAGCTTGGCGAGGATGGTCAGGCCCTTCTTGATCATCCGTCCATTGGTGCGCTGCGGCGAGTTCGGCTTGGGGATGCGGTGCGGCCAGGTCGTCGCGAGCTGGTGGCGGTAGCGCGCGAACAGCACTTCGGGCTGGTAGGCCTTCTCCATGCAGTCGCGCCACATGCCGAGCACGTCGTCGTAGGGCATCATGAAGTGCACGTTGGACTCGCGGTCGTCGCGCTCGTCGAGCCGGCCGGCCTTGAGCAGGCGGTCGTAGAGCGGCGTCTGCGGCAGCGCCTGCAGCAGGTTGATCGTCAGCATCGGGATGCCAGACTTCTCGATGAAGCCGAGCACCTTGCCGCCGGACTCGGCCGTGTCCGAGTCGAGACCCAGGATGATGCCCGACACCACCTGGATGCCGTAGGAGTTGATGATCTTCACCGCGTCGAGGATCGGCATGACCATGTTGTGGCCCTTGTCGATCTGGATCAGCGCGTCGGGCTCGGGCGTCTCGATCCCGCAGAACACCGCGTCGAAGGCGGCCTCGCGCATCATCGCCAGCACGTCGGGGGAGCGGGCGATGTTGAGCGTCGCCTCGCAGGCGAAGGCCACCGCGTAACCGTTGCGCTTCTGCCAGTCGATCAGGTGCGGCAGCAGCTCCTTGATGGCCTTGCGGTTGCCGATGATGTTGTCGTCGACGAAGTAGATCGAGCCGGTGACACCTTGCGCCAGCAGCTTGTCGAGCTCGGCGCAGATCTGCTCGGGCGTCTTCAGACGCGGCACGCGGCCATAGAGCCCGGGGATGTCGCAGAACTCGCACTTGTAGGGGCAACCGCTCGAGAACTGGATGGTGCCCAGCATGTAGTTGGGGATCTGCGCCAGCTCGTAGGCCGGCATCGGGAACTGCGACAGCTCGCGGCGCAGGTTGGTCTTCATCACGAGCTGCTTGGCCGGCCGCGCGACGCTGTCGCCGAGCATCGCGATGATCGCGTCCGTGGCGTCGCCAAGCTCGCCGCAATGCAGCACGTCGAAGTCGGGGTAGTTCTCCGGGCAGGCCGAGACCGAGGGACCGCCGAGCACGGTGATCCTGCCGTGGGCGTGGGCGCGGCGGTTGATGTCGTCCATGCGCCGGCGCTGGATGTGCATGCCGGAGACGAACACCGCCTCGGCCCAGGCGAAGTCCTCGTCGGTCGCCTTGGTGATGTTCTCGTCGACGAAACGCACCTGCCAGTGCGGCGGCAGGTAGGCGGCGATGGTCAGCAGCCCTTGAGGGGGCATGAAGGCCTTGGTGTTGTCCGTCAGGTGATAGGCGTGCTCGAACGTTCCGAAAGAGGGTTCGTAGTGCGGGAAGACGCAGAGGATGCGTCGGGGATGCAGGTCAATGCCTTGAGTCATCGATCGAAGCCGCTCCCGCTCTCGTTGCCGACCCCCGCCGGCCTTGCACGAGCCGAATCATAACTTGCGAGGCGAAGCGAGGCTAGGTGAGGATTGCCTTCAGGGCTCACGTCGCCGAGAGGAGCGCGGCCCTGGCGTCGCCGTCGACGTCGAACGGCGTTGCGGTGCCGAGCCGCAGCCTCGAGGCCAGGCGACGCCGGTTCTTGTAGGCGGCGCTCGCCTGCGCATGAGCGGCCACGACAGCCTCGGTCTCGGGATCGCCGGCCTTGCCTAGCAGAGGGCTCATGGCTGCAAGTAACGCTGGCATTCGCGGCCGTTCAGATTATGTAGGTTTCGCGACGTATGACGTTTGGCAGAGACACCGCGACTCCTGGTCGGCGCGGCCGGTCTTCCGCCCGGGGTTGAGATGATCGACGAGGCGGGCTCTCAGGAGTCGTATGGGCCGTGCGACGGCGATCTCGACTCCGATCGCCTTCGCGAGGAATGCGGCGTCTTCGGCATCTTCGGCCATCCCGAGGCCGCCGCGATCACCGCTCTCGGGCTCCACGCTCTTCAGCACCGCGGCCAGGAGGCTGCCGGCATCGTCGCGTTCGACGGCCACCGCTTCAACTCCGAGCGCCGCCTCGGCCTGGTCAGCGACCATTTCTCCAAGGCCTCGACCATTGCCCGCCTGCCCGGCAATGCCGCGGTCGGCCACGTGCGCTACTCGACGACCGGCGAGACGATCCTGCGCAACGTGCAGCCGCTCTTCGCCGAGCTCGACACCGGCGGTATCGCGGTGGCGCACAACGGCAACCTCACCAACGGCCTGACTCTGCGCCGCGAGCTGATCCGCGACGGCGCCATCTACCAGTCCACCTCGGACACCGAGGTGATCCTCCACCTTGTCGCGCGCAGCCGCAAGGCTCGCGTCATCGAGCGCTTCATCGAGGCGCTGCGCGAGCTCGAGGGCGCGTACGCGCTGGTCACCTTGTCCAACAAGGCGCTGATCGGCGCTCGCGATCCGCTCGGGATTCGGCCTCTCGTGCTCGGCGAACTCGACGGCCACTACATGCTGGCGTCGGAGACCTGCGCGCTCGACATCATTGGCGCCCGCTTCGTGCGCGACGTCGAGAACGGCGAGATCGTCGTCATCACCGAGAGCGGTGTCGAGAGCCTGCGGCCGTTCCCGCGCATCGCGTCGCGCCCCTGCATCTTCGAGTACATCTACTTCGCAAGGCCGGATTCCGTGGTGCATGGCCGCCCGGTCTACGGCGTGCGCAAGGCGATGGGCGCGGAACTCGCGCGCGAGACCTCGATCGACGCCGACGTGGTGATCCCCGTGCCCGACAGCGGCGTGCCGGCGGCGATCGGCTATTCGCAGGCCTCGGGCATCCCGTTCGAGCTCGGCATCATCCGCAACCACTACGTCGGGCGCACCTTCATCCAGCCGACGCAGTCGCATCGCGAGAGCGGCGTGCGCATGAAGCACAGCGCCAACAAGTCCGTCGTCGCCGGCAAGCGGATCGTGCTGCTCGATGATTCGATCGTGCGCGGCACGACCTCGGTGAAGATCGTTCGGATGATGCGCGAGGCGGGCGCCCGCGAAATCCACTTCCGCATCTCGTCGCCACCGATCACCCATCCCGACTATTACGGGATCGACACGCCCGAGCGCGAGAAGCTACTCGCCGCCACGCACTCACTGGACGAGATGCGCGAGTATATCGGCTGCGATTCGCTGGCCTTCCTCTCGGTCGAGGGCGTCTACCGCGCCATGGGCGAGACGCGCCGCGACCCGGTCCGCCCGCAGTTCACCGACCATTGCTTCACCGGCGACTACCCGACCTACCTCACCGACGTCATCGGCGAGCACAGGAGCCAGCTGTCGCTGCTGGCGGAGGCGGGTTAGGCTCGTCATTCCGGACGGAGCGAAGCGGAGATCCGAAACCGGTGAACGTCTCGGTCTTCGGTGACGCTCACGGTTCCGGGTTCGCTTGCGGTGCCCCCGGAATGACAAGGCTGAAACATACGGCTAAACCCGCGCTCCCGTCGCCGGACAGCGCATGCCCAACGATCTCAAGCCCTCCGCCGAGCGCGTCGCGCTCGTCACCGGCGCCTCCCGCGGCATCGGCTACGCCACGGCGTTGGCGCTGGCCGAAGCCGGCGCCCACGTGGTGGCGCTGGCCCGCACCCAGGGCGCGCTGGAAGAACTCGACGACGCGATCCGCGCTGTCGGCTCGCAGGCCACGCTGGTGCCGTGCGACCTCAAGGACGGCGCCGGCCTCGACCGGCTCGGCCAGGCCATCGCCGCGCGCTGGCACCGGCTCGACGTCTTCGTCGGCAACGGCGGCATGCTCGGGCCGCTGACGCCGCTGGCCCAGGTCGAGCCCCGGCAATGGGACCAGGTGCTGGCCACCAACGTCACCGCCAACCTGCGCCTGATCCGCGCGCTCGACCCGCTGCTGCGCGCCTCGGACGCCGGCCGCGTCGTCATGCTAACCTCGGGCGCCGCGCACCGCGCCGACATGAAGGCCTATTGGGGCCCCTACGCCATCACCAAGAGCGCCGTCGACACGCTGGTGCGGACCTACGCCGCCGAGACGATGAACGTCTCGAAGGTGCGCGTCATGGCGGTGAACCCCGGCCCGCTGCGCACCGCCATGCGCGCCCAGGCGATGCCGGGCGAGGACCCGGCGACGCTGCGCACGCCGGCGGAGCTGGCGCCCAGGATCGTCGCGCTGTGCCTGCCGAGCTCGCAGGAGACCGGCGCGCTCTACGATTTCCCGAGCGACCGCGTGCTGCGCTTCCAGGCCCCGGCCTGAACGCTCGTCACGGCGCCTCGATGACGAGGTTCGGGTCGGCCGTGCCATGCGCGCGGAGCGGCCCACAGAAGGACATCTCCACTCTGCCGGCGAGGGCGCTCGGCGTCAGCCCGGCCGCAGCCCGAAGCATTTCGGCGGCATCGCCGGTGGCGCGGCGAAGCAGGGCGGCGGCGCGCTCGGCGTGCCTCAGGGCAGGGGCTCCCTTGCCCTCACGGATCTTCACACTCGCGGCCGCGAGCAGGATCAGACCCTTGTAGAGGGATCGGAGCGCGGAGCCTCGTTCGGCGGCAAACCACATCGGCTCCCACGCCTCATGCGCCTCCCACGGATATCCGTGGTTGAAAAGGTCGAGACCCCAGCGCAGGCCGTCCGCATCGCGCGTGGCCTCGCCTAGGCCGTAGCTGTGACCGTCAGGGTCGCGCACCGGGTGCGGATGGCGGCCGGGCAGATAGGCATAGGTCGGAAACGCTCTTTCGGGCAGCAGACGGCCCGGCGTCGACAAGGGCCCTCGCGGCCGCCTCGCGAAAGGCGAACGCGCGGGGCCATCTTCTGTTAAGCTTGTCCATGGCTTCGGCACTCGTGCTCTCGCCTCCGGGAAACGCGCATGCTGATCAGATATGGCTACGACATCACACTGAATTGCACGCAGCCGACGCCGATGGTGACCATGCTGAGCGTGCGTGATGAGCGCGCCGCCGCCGACGCGCGCGAGCCGGAAAGTTCGCACACGGTACCAAGTGTGCCGACGACTACCTATCACGATCTCTACGGCAACACCTGCCGCCGCTTCACCGCGCCCGCCGGCGATATCCAGCTGTGGGGCGACGGAGCGATCACCGACAGCGGCGCCCACGATCCCGTCGTCGCCGACGCCGTCGAGACACCTGTCGCCGAGCTGCCCGACGAGTGCCTGGGGTTTCTCATGGGCAGCCGGTACTGCGAGACCGACAAGCTGAGCCAGATCGCCTGGGACCTGTTCGGCAACGTGCCGCCGGGCTGGGGCCGCGCCCAGGCGATCTGCGACTTCGCCCACGGGCACATCACCTTCGATTATCAGTCCCCCGACTCGCGGCGCTCGGCGCACGACGTCTACCTGGGGCGCCGCGGCGTCTGTCGCGACTTCGCCCATCTCGCCATCGCGCTGTGCCGCTGCATGAACATGCCGGCACGCTACGTGAACGGCTACCTCGGCGACATCGGCGTGCCGGTCGTCGATCCGATGGATTATTCCGCCTGGATCGAGGTGTTCGTCGGCGGCAGCTGGCGGACCTTCGATCCGCGCAACAACATCCCGCGCATCGGTCGGCTCGTCGTCGCCCGCGGCCGCGATGCCGCCGACGTGCCGCTGATCAACTCGTTCGGCCCTCACCAATTGCGCGGCTTCCGAATCTGGGCCTACGAGCTCGCGTGAGCGTCTCGCTCGATGCCCGGCACACGCTCCCGCAAGCGCCCGATCCGCCACGACGACCTGCACACCGAAGATCGCTGGCGCGCGAGGCCGTGTACTGCCGCCTGAAGGACTTCCCTCCGCGTCGCGACCCGTGATGACAAGCTCGCGCGAAGCTCGGCCTCGCTGGTCGCTCTCGCCGCCGTCGTCGCGTTCCGGGTTCGCCCGATCGGTGCAGGGCTCGAGTCAGATCTGCGCCGAACCACCATCGGCGAACAACTCGCTGCCGTTGACGAAGCTGCTCTCGTCCGACGCGAGGAACAGCGCGGCGTTGGCGATCTCGTCCGGGCTCCCCATGCGGCCGAGCGGTGCTGCCGCTTCCAGGGCAGCCACGAAGGCACGATGCTGCTCGTCCGTGTGAGTGAGCCCATGCAGGCCCGGGGTCGAGGTCGCCCCGGGAACAAGCACATTCACTCGGATGCGACGCGGAGCCAGATCCTGGATCCAGCTCCGGGCGAAGTTGCGGATCGCCGCCTTGCTGGCGCTGTACACGCTGAACGACGGCCCGCCCGTGGTGCCGGTCGTCGACCCGGTCAGGATGACCGACGCGCCGTCGCGCAGGAGCGGCAACGCTTTCTGCACCGTGAACAGCGTGCCCTTGACGTTGGTCGCGAAGGTGCGGTCGTAGTGTTCTTCGGTGATGGCAGCGAGCGGCATGAACTCGCCGGCGCCGGCGTTGGCGAGCAGAACGTCGATCCGTCCAGCCTCCTCGCGCACGACCTTGTACAGCCGGTCGAGGTCGGCGAGGCTTGCGACGTCGCCCTGAACCCCGCGCGCATCATGGCCGACCTCCGCCACCGCCGTGTCGAGTTCGGCCTGTCGACGACCGGTCATGAACACGCGCGCGCCTTCGCTCGCAAACCGTTTGGCGCTCGCCAAGCCGATGCCGCTGTTGGCGCCCGTGATGATTGCGACCTTGCCTTCAAGCTTGCCCATGTTTGTCTCCCGCTTGTTGTCGGGAGCGATATGGACCGGAGCTGCCGTTGATGGTAGTACTGACCTCAAGGTAACTACAGGGCGTCTCCATGAGCACCGAAGTATCCCCGTGCGGCCTCGATGCCGCGCTTGCCGTGATGGGCGGCAAGTGGAAACCCTTGATCCTGTATCACCTCACTTCGGGGCCCAAGCGTTTCGGCAACCTCAAGCGGTTGGTCGTAGGCGTAAGCGAGAAAGTGCTGATCCAGCAGTTGCGCGAACTCGCCGCGGCGGACGTAATCATCCGCCACGACTACCAGCGGGTACCGCCGGTGGTCGATTACACGATGACGGCATTCGGCATGACGCTGGCACGAGCGTTGATGCCGCTGTGCGAGTGGGGGACGGAGCATCGGGACAAGATCGCCGAGATCATGCTCTCGCGCTCGCCTGCCTCCGACCCGGCCGAGCTGGGACGCTCGACGACATCGTGAGCTCGAACGATAGGCCGGATCGATCGCACGCCTGATCGGGTCTGGAGGGTAAGACGCACAGCGCAGGACCGACGTGATCGCAGGACCATTCCCATGAGAACCACCGCTGTTTCCGCCGCGCTCGCCATGGCGACCCTCCTCGTCGTCCCCGCCTTCGCAGCGGACGCGCCCATCTCCATTTCCCATCCCTGGCTGAGAGCCACGCCCAGATCGGCGCCGGTCGCCGGCGGCTACGCCACCCTCACCAACACCGGCAAGGAGCCCGACACGCTGGTCTCGGCGCGCCTGACGATGGCGCCGGAAGGGCAGGTCCACACCATGACGATGAAGAACGGGGTCATGGAGATGCGCCGCCTCGACGATGGGCTCGCCATCGCGCCGGGCGCCACGGTGACCCTGCGGCCCGGCGGCGTCCATCTCATGTTCCTCAATCCCAAGGCGCAGCTGAAGGAGGGCGAGACCGTCGAGGGCTCCCTCACCTTCAAGCATGCCGGCACGGTGCCGGTGACCTTCGTCGTCGGCGGCATGGCGGCCAAGGTGGCCCCCGGGACCAAGAGCGTGCCCGGGGCCGAGAGCGGCGCGGCCAAGCAAGAGGGCAAGGATGGCATGGACATGAAGGGGATGCGCTGAAGCGCTGGCCTCGTTCACCTTGCCGCCGACGATCGGCCGGCGCGCCGTTGGCGTTTCGCTGCCGCCGGGCTATCGTTGCCGCCTCCTCGCTGCCGCAATCGGCGCGGGCAGGCGCGTACCGGCCCATTCGGCCGCGGGAGTTCACGGCATGATGGAAGAGCGCAAGACGCCCGCAACGCTGGCGCGACGCCTCGGCGAGAAGAGCCGGGGCAAGGCCCAGCCGAGCGGTCTGTGGCGGCGCGAGACCTACACGCTGCCGCGCCAGGAAGCCCGCGCCAAGGCCCACGAATGGTTCGACGCCTTTCCGAAGGCCGCCTACATGACCGAGATCGAGTTCTGGCGCGAGCTGAGCGACGGCCAGATCGAGTTCACCATCCGCCGCCTGCCCAGCGCCGATTGACGTCGGTGTCGCGGTCGTCGGCGGCTTTCAACGCGCCGGAGTCTGGCCCATAGTCGGGGAATGCCGAGACCCAGAAAGACCGGAAAGCCGCAGGCCGAGGTGGACGCCGCCAAGGCGCGCGACGATGCCGCCAAGGCCATCGCCAAGCCCCTGGGCGCCGCGAAAGGCCCGCGCCCCACCGGCAAGTCCAAGGCGGCCAAGCCGGACGTCGTGCCGCTGGGCGAGCATCTCGCCGCATTGCTCAACCCGGCGCTCAACACCAAGCCGCCCTCGCGCGGCTACGCCCGCCGCGACGAGGCCGGCGCCCGCCGCGGCGGCGTGGAGGAGGCGGCGACCCCCTTCGACGACGGCGAGCCCACGCCGGTCTCGCGCATCGACACCAGGCTCGACCAGATGTTCGGCGCCCCCGCCGGGATGGAGGTGCCCGGCGACCATGTCCCCGCGCCGGCGCCGCCGACCCAGCCGGCGCTGCCCGAGCCGTCGCACCCGTACGGCATGTCCGGCGCCGCGGCGACGGCGGAGAGCCTGCAGGCCCTGCTCGTGGCCGGCGACCCCAACATCAGGACCGGCGTCGCCTGGACGCCGCACCGCCCGTCCCGCCCCGACAAGAGCGAGGGCGGCATCCATTTCGACCTCGTCTCCGAGTTCGAGCCCAAGGGCGACCAGCCCGCCGCGATCAAGGAGCTGGTCAAGGGCGTCCAGGCCCACGAGCGCGACCAGGTGCTGCTCGGCGTCACCGGCTCCGGCAAGACCTTCACCATGGCGCAGGTCATCAGCGAGACCAACCGCCCGGCGCTGATCCTGGCGCCCAACAAGACGCTGGCGGCGCAGCTCTACGGCGAGTTCAAGAGCTTCTTCCCCAACAACGCGGTCGAATACTTCGTCTCGTACTACGACTACTACCAGCCCGAGGCCTACGTGCCGCGCACCGACACCTACGTCGAGAAGGAATCATCGATCAACGAGCAGATCGACCGCATGCGGCACTCCGCTACCCGCGCCCTGCTCGAGCGCGACGACGTCATCATCGTCGCCTCGGTCTCCTGCATCTATGGCATCGGCTCGGTCGAGACCTACACGGCGATGACCTTCACCGTGACGCAGGGCGAGACCATCTCCCAGCGCCAGCTCATCGCCGACCTCGTCGCCCTGCAGTACAAGCGCTCCGGCGGCGATTTTTCCCGCGGTGTCTTCAGGGTGAAGGGCGACACCGTCGACGTCTTCCCCGCCCATTACGAGGACCGCGCCTGGCGCCTCTGCTTCTTCGGCGACGAGGTCGAGAGCATCACCGAGTTCGATCCCCTGACCGGCAAGAAGTCCCACGACCTCGAGTTCGTGAAGCTCTACGCCAACTCGCATTACGTCACGCCGCGCCCGACGCTCTTACAGTCCATCAAGGGCATCAAGGGCGAGCTCAAGCAGCGGCTCGATGCGCTCTACGCCGCCGGCCGCCTGCTGGAGGCGCAGCGGCTGGAGCAGCGCACCCTGTTCGACCTGGAGATGCTGGAGGCCACCGGCTCCTGCGCCGGCATCGAGAACTATTCGCGCTACCTCACCGGCCGCAAGCCGGGCGAGCCGCCGCCGACGCTGTTCGAGTACCTGCCCGACAACGCGCTGGTCTTCGCCGACGAGTCCCACGTCACCGTGCCGCAGATCGGCGGCATGTACCGCGGCGACTTCCGCCGCAAGGCGACGCTCGCCGAATACGGCTTCCGCCTGCCGTCCTGCCTCGACAACCGCCCGCTGCGCTTCGAGGAATGGGAGGCGATGCGCCCGCAGACGGTGCACGTCTCCGCCACGCCCGGCACCTGGGAGATGGACCGCACCGGCGGCATCTTCGTCGAGCAGGTCATCCGCCCCACCGGCCTCATCGACCCGCCGGTCGAGGTGCGCCCGGCCCGCACCCAGGTCGACGACCTCCTCGACGAGGTCAAGCAGGTCAGCCTCGCCGGCTTCCGCAGCCTCATCACCGTGCTCACCAAGCGCATGGCCGAGGACCTAACCGAGTACCTCCACGAGGCCGGCGTGCGCGTGCGCTACATGCATTCCGACATCGACACGATCGAGCGCATCGAGATCATCCGCGACCTGCGCCTGGGAGCGTTCGACGCGCTGGTCGGCATCAACCTTCTGCGCGAAGGCCTCGACATCCCCGAGTGCGGCTTCGTCGCCATCCTCGACGCCGACAAGGAAGGCTTTCTGCGCTCCGAGACCTCGCTGGTCCAGACCATCGGCCGCGCCGCCCGCAACGTCGACGGCCGCGTGATCCTCTACGCCGACCAGGTCACCGGCTCCATGGAGCGGGCCATGGCCGAGACCGCCCGCCGCCGCGAGAAGCAGGAGGCCTACAATCTCGAGCACGGCATCACGCCGATGTCCATCAAGCGCGGCATCCAGGACATCCTGGGCAGCGTCTACGAGGCCGACCACGTCACCGTCGACGCCGGCCTGATCGACGGCTCCCCCGGCATCGGCCACAACTTCAAGGCCACCCTCGCCGACATGGAGAAGCGCATGCGCGAGGCCGCCGCGAATTTGGAGTTCGAGGAGGCGGCGCGCCTGCGCGACGAGGTCAAGCGCCTCCAGGCCGTCGAGCTGGCGATCGGCCACGACCCGATGGCGACCCAGCGCGACGTCGCGATGGAGGGCGGCACCTACACCGGGCCGAAGAAGTACGGCCAAAGTGCCAATGTACCCGCCAACGTGCCGGCCAACCGCCCGCACAAGCCCGGCGACCACGAGATGGGGCCGCACAACTTTGGCGGCGGCGAGGCGAAGCCTCGCGCGGCGCCGGGGCGAAGCATGGCGGGGAAGGGCGGCACGCGGGCGCTCAGGGGGAAGAAGGGGCGGTGAGCCGTGAGTTGCAGTCGAGGGAAAGCTTCACCGAATAAAAATACTGAACTTCGGCTCTTTGCCGGATCAGCAGGATTTTGTCAGAATCCTGCGTGCAATACGAAGCTTTTTCGCGAGATCGACGGCACCACCCTTCACATTGCTGAAATGGCTCACGTTTTTGCAGCAAAAGACGATGGTCCTCGAGGCAACGCAAGCTTGGCATTAGAAATGAGGGGACATTTCGATAATCTGATTTTGCTCTGTAGCACCTGCCACACGACTGTAGATAAAGCTCCAGATATTTTCACCGATACTCTGGTATTAAGTTGGAAGTCTGGTCACTTGAAGAAAATCGCAGCGGTATTTGGAGCTGTACCTTACAGCACGAGAGTTGAGGCACGGAAAGCGATCTTGCCTGCCTTAGACGAAAATAAATCCATTTTCGATCGATACAATCCGGATCGTGACTATCGACACAATCCGGAAAGCGAAATAGCTGACGTGTGGAAAAGAAAAGCCTTATCGACTATCATTCCGAATAACAGAAAGATATTAGCGATTTTCGATGCTAATCGTGTGTTGCTCTCGAAAAATGAAGTTCTAGTGTGTGAAGAATTTCGTCAGCATATAGAAGAGCTGGAGCAGCGACATCTAAACATGCAGACTGCGGCAGTAGCGTCGCGATTTCCGAACGCGATATCATCGTTTTTTGAATGAATAGGAGAGTTGCACGATGTCACGCTGGCTAGCCGAGAAGCTGTTGGCCCATTCTGAGGTTGCTGATGTGACCTCCTGCGTAGGAAATATCCTCAAAATCAAACGAAAGAAGTATGGTGAAACTACCGTCGGAGTTCTAGGACAGCGTGAGGTGAGTAGGCAGCATGTGAGAAGTTTATTCAGGGAGAATAGCAGCGTCGAATTTGTCGTCAATATACCACGTGATTCTTTTTGGAACGGGGACGCTATCAAGTTTGTATCAGATAGAAACGCCTCCTTTGGTAGCGTTGGAGATCTTTTCAGCGCGTTGAACGAAAACGAAGTCCGATTTCATGTGAACAAAGAATTTGGCTTTGTAGAGCAAGGCCTTCTGCAGCACAGCAAAGTTGTAAGTCTTGAGCGGCTTTATGACAGACTTTACACGGTCAATCGAGTGGACGGCTTGAGGTCTTTAGATGTTTTGCTTAATAACGAGTATGATTTGACTGCCGAGCATGTGCGGAGCGCACGTGCTCGTTACGGGAAATTCGATCTCGTTTTGGTAACAAACCCAAATGGGCGCGCCACAAGTTCAGCGCAGCAAGCTGCGTCGTCCATGGATGCGGAAATCTTAAAATGGGGTGAGTTGCTCTCACGTCTAAGAAGATGAAGCGCGATCTTAGTTTAAAACAAATAGCTGAATCTCTAGCAAGAGGTATCCCAGATACGCAAGTATTCTCATTTGGCTCGATCTTGAGTACGCCAAATGCAGCTGATGATGTCGACTTACTAGTAATCTGCCAATCCTCAAAATTCGATATCGTTCGAAAAAGAAGCGAAGCGATAAATCATCTTCCTCCGATACATCTGATCATAATGGATCAAGCGGAAAATGACGAGCTGAATTTCATTGAGAGGACTAACGCTCAGCCGATTATTTTTGTATAAATTCGGATTAGCGCGCTAAAAGTATCTACTTTTCAAATCGGTAGTAATTGTGCCTGAGCTGTCCGGCGCCTACTACGGATGGCCGCTACAGTGTGCCGCTCGGTGTTCAATCTTGATGATTGGTGTCGAAGCCACAATAACAACAAATAGCTTCGTACCCTGGCTCCTGCGACACAACCAGCTTGTGGCATTCTGCACATCGCGTTTTATTTGTTACGCGCGTTGTCTTTTGGCAAAGATGGCAAACTAGTTCAGAAGTCCCATCGACAAATCCGTTTGATAGGATAGCAGTTGCAGCTTGGTCTTGTAGGTAGTCACCCTCTCGGGCTTCATCATGACAGTGTAAGCATCTATAAACTTTATCCGTCTTACAAAAACCTAGTAAGGTCCGTTTTTTTTGATGCGTCAAAAATAATTCCATTTCAACGATCTCGTCCAAAACAATTAAAGTCTCATTTATACGTTTATCATAGAGGTGGGAGTTCGCGCCTATGGACAGCATGTAAAGTCTGTCTTTCATCCAAGAGCGCGCCGAATACAGTTCGGCGTACTGCCGTACTAAGGTGTCAATTAGGAACATTGGGTCGAGCTCTTCTGACGTAGAACCAAGATGGGTGAATCTGTTCCTTCCTTTTCGAAGTAGATGATAATCTCTCACAAAACGCTCGGATAACTGCCGGGTTGAGATTGCGCTTATCACGCGAGGTAAGTCTGCAGCATCAAGAGTACGGAAATCTGTGAAATCACCATTCTTCTTAGCCCAAAGCCGGGTGTCGGAGCCAAGAAGAAGAAGAAAGGGATTCTCAGCGCAAATTAGCGCTTTTAAGGCTAGCTCCTGACTTTGTTGTATTAGCGCGTGCGATAAAGCTAAGTCCGACTGTGACCTTGTGAGAATATCATTGAACTCGGCTAAGCAGTCGTCCTTTGAGAACAAACCATCTGCGCTTCCTCGTACTTCTATCTTACCGTTGATGATTATTGCGCCGGAGAGTGGAGAATCTAGAATAATTCGAATTATCTGTGTTACCTCACTCCAGGCGCGAAAATAAAGATTTAAGGAGGCCAACTCTAAATCAGAAGCCTTTGGTATGTTGCGGATCACTATATTCTTGCTCCTAAAAAAGCTAAGGCTGAACACTCTCCGGTTTTAGCTCAATTTGGTCTTCGAAGCCGTCTCAATGCAAACCATTCGTGTCACTCCGAAGGCACGGTGGCAGGGCAACCCATCCGGACTTGTCTGTCAATGACGCGGACGAAGCCCGCGCCGGCTCCGCCGGTCGCAGATCATCGACAGAACAATCCGGATGGGTTCGTGTAGGCCGTTCCATCCATGGATCGGACCGCCGTCGCCGGCCTGCGGGTCCGCCCTACGGTAAAACCACGACGCGCGTCCTTCTCCCGTCCCCGACGGGAGAAGGAGCGAGCGGTACGATTTCGCCTCGGCTCATGGCCGCTGAAGGCGTCTTGCCTGATCGATGACCTCGAGGCATTCTCCCCCATCATTATCGCGAGCGCGAGCATGCCGCCCAGGACATCGGAGCATCAGTTGGCGCGCGCCCGCGGGCTGCGGCGCGAGCAGACCAAGGCGGAGGAAATCCTCTGGCGCAGCCTGCGCGACCGGCAATCGGGGCCAAGGTCCGCCGGCAGGTGCCGGTCGACGCCTTCGTCGTCGATTTCGCCTGCGTCGAGGCCAAGCTGGTCGTGGAGGTCGACGGGCCGTCGCACGAGACGCCGGCCGGCACAGCGCCGATGCGTGGCGCGACCGCTGCCTGAGCGACATGGGCTGGCGCGTGGTGCGCGTGACCAACGCGCTGGTGATCGGTGGCGGCGACCTGGCGCTGGCCCCGATCCTCGCGGCGCTGGACCAAGGGACACCACGACGCGCGTCCTTCTCCGGCTCGACGAGAAGGAACGCGCAGCCCGACGCGTGCGATCGACAGGGTGAAACGATGCAACCCGCGCCCGTTCCGGTCATTCTACCCTAAAGAGCAGGACGTACTGCGATGACGCGTGATGACGCAAGAAGGCGATGGGCGATCGCGGCCGGGTGCGTCGGACAAGCAAGGCGTCGTTCGCCGACATCGCGGGGCGGTGCACCGGCCGCGCCGCATCGCGACGCAAAATGGGGATGTGTGATCGCAGGGGGGTGTGTGGGCCGGGGCGGCGGTCGTTGCCTCGGCGGTCGCGCCCGATCGACCGGCCGTCGCAGACGGCGTCCGGCTCCGTCACCGTCTCGCGAGCCCGTCCCGGCAAGCAATGGTGCAAGGGCGTCCGATGCCGATGGCATAGCCTCGGTCAAGATCCGGTAAATGCAACTTTTATGGCGACGTGCACTTCATCCTTTACGAAAGTGCACGATCAAGCAAAAGGCGAAACACCATGCGGAAATACATTGGAACGACTGCCGTGGCCTTGGTCGCCGCACTGGCGATGGGCGGACCGGTCTACGCCATGGGTGGCGGTCACGGTGGCGGCGGCGGCGGCGGCGGTCACGGCGGCGGCATGGGCGGCGGCGGCCATATGGGCGGCGGCGGCGGCCACATGGGCGGTGGCGGCCACATGGGCGGCGGCGGAGCGGGACACGCCGGCATGGGCGCAGGTATGGGCGGCGCCAGGGTCGGCGGCGGCCAGGTCGCCGCCGGCAATCGCGGTGGCTACGCCGGCGGTGGCGGCTTCGGTCGAGGTGTTGGCTATGGAGTCGGTGCGGGACTCATCGGCGGCTACGGTCTCGGTTACGGCGGCTACGGCGACGGCGGCTATGGTCTCGACGGCGGCTACGGCGGCTACGACGGCGGCCCCCAGCAGGCGCCGGGCGTGCAGTACGGCTACGGCGGCGAGGGCTACGGCGAGGGCCTGCAGACCGGCCGAAGCGCCGCCACGCTCGGCGGCTCGTGCAGCACGCCGGTGCTCACCTGCCAGCTCAACAACGCCTCCTACGTCGGCGGCGGCTGCTCCTGCCGGGTCAGCGGCGGCCGCTCGCGCGGCCACGTCTCACCATAGCTGAACCGAGAAGCGCGCCGCTTCTGCGGCGACGCGCCCGCGCGGCACGCGACGGGCCTGATCACGATCCCCGTCGCGTCAGGGGCGGGGGTCGCAGACCTGTTTGCCGTCGCGTCCGGTGCGCGGGACGATCCCGCCGAGCGGGGTGAGGATGTACTGGCAGCCGGTGGCGGCGTCGGTCTCGACGGAGATGGCCGAGGTGCCGGTGCGCGGGTCGACCCGGCTGTAGAACGGAAAGCCGCCGGTCGCCCCGGCATGCGCCACGAAGGCGACGATGCCGGCGATCAGCACCCACACGAGCCAGTAGAGCAGGCCGGCGAGGCGCTCGATCATCGTCGGGCCACGCCCGCCCCGCGGCACCAGGCGAGGAGGATCAGGCCTGGCGGCCGTAGACGGCAGCCTTCGGCTTGGGCGCGGCGGCGGCCTTCGCAGCCCGCGGCTTGGCCGGGGTTGTGCGAGGAGCGGCAGGCTTGCGGGCCGCGGCGGCCTTCGGCGGCGCCTTGGGCTTGCCCATCAGGTCGTCTTGCCCGAGCAGCTCCAGCACCGCGCGGGCGGCGGGCGTATCGAGGCCGGAGGCGTTGCGGTGAAGGGTTTTGCGCTGGTCGAGGTCCATGGCGTGGAGCATCTCGAGAGTAATGGGCTTGGGCATGGCGGTCCTTCTGGGCTGCGGACGCGCCGCGCCCGGGACATCGTCACCTCGCTGGAGTCTCCGCGCGAAGCGATCCCAGAGCTATAGACCGCGAAACGCGCGCGTGCCGCCGCAAGATATATTTTTTCGCCAGGAACCTTTCCGCGTCGAGGATCTCGAGCGGCACGCCGGCGCTGCGAGCTTACGGGCGGACGAAGAGGACGCCGGCGGCTCTCCCGCGGCGCCAGCGCAACTCCACGAGGCGCTCGTCCATGTGTTCGTCGGTGAGCGGCAGGGCGAGATGGAAGCGCGCGGGCAGGTCCGCCATGTCGTCGAGCGACAGCCCGGCGCCGCGCTCGGTCAGGTCGACGACGAGGCACGGCACGGTTTCGCTCCCCTCGGCGACGCGGATCGAGGCCGCGATGGTGCAGCGATCGCGCTCCGCCTGGTCCCGTTTCTCCGATGGCATGATGGTCCTTCCCCGACATCACGGCAGGTTAAAGGCCATCGTCCTAAGATGTCGTTGCCCTGACAGGTCGTGTTCCGATCGATTCCGCGCCTGCCGACGACCGCGCTCTCGGCAGGGTCGAGCTCTCAGGCCTCGTCGTCGGCCACCAGCGCCGCCCTCGCGCGCAGCTTCTCGGTCTCGCTCTTGAGCTGGCCGCAGGCGGCGAGGATGTCGCGACCGCGCGGGGTGCGCACCGGGCTGGCGTAGCCGGCGTTGAAGACGATGTCGGAGAAGCGCTCGATGACGTCCCAGCCCGAACACTCGTAGGCCGTGCCGGGCCAGGGATTGAACGGGATCAGGTTGATCTTGGCCGGGATGCCCTTCAGCAGCCGCACCAGCTCGCGTGCCTCGGCGGGGCTGTCGTTGACCCCCTTCAGCATCACGTATTCGAAGGTGATGCGCCGCGCGTTGGAGGCGCCGGGATAGGCGCGGCAGGCCTGCAGCAGCTCGGCCAGCGGATACTTCCTGTTGAGCGGGACCAGCACGTCGCGCAGGTCGTCGCGCACGGCATGAAGCGAAATCGCCAGCATGGCGCCGCCCTCGCGGCCGAGCGGCTCCATCTGCGGCACCACGCCGGCGGTGGAGACGGTGATGCGGCGCCGCGACAGCGAGAGCCCGTCGCCGTCCGAGATCGTGCCGAGCGCGTCGCGCACGTTCTCGAAATTGTAGAGCGGCTCGCCCATGCCCATGAAGACGACGTTGGAGATCGGCCGGGAGCCGGCGCCGGGGATCAGCCCGTCCGTCGGCGGCACCAGGCCGGGATAGTCGCCGAGCCGGTCGCGCGCGACCACGACCTGGGCGGCGATCTCGGCCGAGGATAGATTGCGCACCAGCGTCTGCGTGCCGGTATGGCAGAAGGCGCAAGCCAGCGTGCAGCCGACCTGGCTCGAGATGCACAACGTCCCGCGGTCGTTCTCGGGAATGTAGACCACCTCGACCTCGGAACCGCGGCCGTGCGCGGTGCGGTCCTGGCGGTGCGGCGGCAGGCGGATCAGCCACTTGCGAGTGCCGTCGGAGGAGACCTGCTCGGTGACGACCTCCGGCCGCGCCAGCGTGTAGGCCTCGGCCAGACGCGCGCGAAGCACCTTGGAGACGTTGAGCATGGCGTCGAACGAGGTCACGCCCTGGAAGTAGATCCATTGCCAGAGCTGAGCGACACGCATGCCCCTCTCCCGCTCGGGCACGCCGATCACCGCCAGCGCCTCGGCGAGGCCGGCGCGGGTGAGGCCGACGAGCGAGGGCCTGGCGGAAGCCGGCGCGAACGCGACCGGCGTGTGGCGGAAATCTTCGAGGGCGGCGGACATGGTCGGGAGATAGCATCTTGGGCGGGGATTGTCAGAGGCGAGCCGCAACGTCCCATCATGGCGCCGCTGTGCCTATCGCCGGATCCTCGCGAACGCTTCCGATGCCGCCGTCAAGGAGCATCTGGCGATGTCGCGCGCAAACGCGTAACGACATAACGTTCGCGGTCGGCAGGTGCCGGCGCCCGAACTGAGAGGATACACGAGCAATGACTGCAATTTCCGGTGACGGTGTTTTTTCCCACCTCTTTCTCGGGGCAAAGGATGTCGCGTCCTCGGGCAAGTTCTACGACGCGGCGCTGGCGCCGCTCGGCGTGAAGAACATGGGCCCGTTCGGCGACGGCTGGCTGCTTTACGGCAAGGACAAGCCGGCGCTCGTCGTCGGCAAGCCCGGAAACGGCGCGCCGCCTTCGAGCAACGGTGTGACCGTAGGGTTCGCAGCGGCCAAGCCCGCCGATGTCGACGCCTTCCACGCTGCCGGCCTCGCCAACGGAGGCACCGACGGGGGAGCGCCCGGCGCTCGCAGCCATCTGCCGGGCGCCTATGCCGCCTACCTGACCGACCCGGCCGGCAACAAGGTCTGCTCCTACGCCTTCACCGAGTAAGGTACGATCGGCTGTCTCCTGCCGGCCGGTGTTCGGCCGGCAGGAGCTGGCATCGCGCGGACCGTGAGACCGGCGCCTGCGAGCACCGAACGCAACGGCGATCCCGCTCGGAACGCGGCCGTCTTCGAGGATCTTGCATGCGCCAACGAGTCTTCGCCCTCCTGTGCCTCGTCTCGACGCCGGCTTCGGCCGAGCCGCCCGGCGTGCCGCTGCGCGAGGCGGTGCCCCACATGACGACGACGGGCGAGGCCGAGGCGGAGGTCATGCCCGATCAGGCCGACCTCAACCTCGGCGTCAGGCAGGAGCGCAAGACCGCCGATGCCGCCACGGCCGCGACCGCGGAGGCGGCCATCGCCGTCGTTGCCGCGATCAAGGCGCAGGGCGTCGCACCCGGCGACATCCATACGAGCTTCAGCGTTTCCGAGACGTTCGACACCAGGAAGGACGAGAAGAACCAGATCATCGCGCGCACGCCGCGCGGCTACGAGGCCTACGAGGGCATCGCAGTGCGGGTGCATGACGTCGGCAAGGTCGGCCCGCTCGCGCGCGACCTCATCGCCAAGGGCGCGAACTCGTTTGAAGGTGTCGCCTTCTCCTATTCCAAGGCCAGGCAGAAACGTCAGGACCTCGACACCGAGGCGATGCACGACGCGCTGGTGCGGGCCAGGATCTATACCGACGCGATCGGGCTCAAGCTCGGCCGCGTGCTGCAGATCGGCCAGGATCCGACGGTGCCCGACGGCGAGGCCGACCTGCCGGCGCGCCGTGCACCGCCGCTTTACGGCGCGCCCGTCTTCATCCCGATCGAGCCGGGCTTGCAGAAGCTGAGGTCGACGGTGACGGTGATCTGGGAGATCGGCGGAGCGGCCAAGTAGGGGTGGGATCCGGCTTGAGACGCCATCTGCATTGTGGTATTATTGCCTCAACGTCGTAAAGGGGCTCTCGGTAGCGGAGCGGTCGAACGCCGACACTGGGAACCGCGAGGTGGGCGAACGCCGACGGGAACGGCGGGAAACAAGAGGGCGATCGGCCACGCCGGGGATCGCGGCCGCCATCCGCGGCGTGGTCGAACGACCTCGAGAGAAGACGCCGCGTCGGCGTCCGCCGACACGGCTACTTCGCCGGTGCCGGCACGATGCGCAGCGTGGTGATGCGGTTGCGCACCTTGCGCTGCACCTCGAAGCGGAAGCGGTGGAAGGTGAACACCTGTCCGGTCTCGGGAATGGCGCGCGCCTCGTGGATCACCAGGCCGGCGATGGTGGTGGCCTCCTCGTCGGGCAGGTCCCAGGCCATGACGCGGTTCAGGTCGCGGATCGGCACCGAGCCTTCCACCACCACCGAGCCGTCGGGCTGCGGGCGCACGCCCTGGACCGCGAGGTCGTGCTCGTCGCGGATATCGCCGACGATCTCCTCGATGATGTCCTCGAGCGTCACCAGCCCCAGCACCACGCCGTACTCGTCGACGACGAGGGCGAAATGCGTCTTGCGCCGGCGGAAGGCCTGCAGCTGGTCCTTGAGCGAGGTCGTCGCCGGGATGAACCACGGCTCCGTCGCGACCTTGGCGATGTCGAGCGTCGCCACATCGCCGCTCACCGCCGCCAGCGCGCGCACCAGATCCTTGGCGTGGAGCACGGCGACGATGTTGTCGGGATCGCCCCGCCACAGCGGCAGGCGGGAATAGGGCGAGGCGATGACCTCGCGCACCAGCTCGGCCGGCGGCAGGTCGGCGTCGATCGCCGTCATCGCGGTGCGGTGCACCATCGTATCGTAGACGGTGAGGTCGCCGAGCTCGAGCAGGCCGCCGAACATGTCGCGATCCGAACGCTCGACGTTGCCCTCCTTGTGCAGGAGATCGACGGCGCTGCGCAGCTCCTCGGCGCCGGAGAGGATGGAGACGCGCTCGTCGGTCTTGGAGCCGAACAGCCGCAGCACGCCCCGCACCAGCACCTCGATGGCGAGAAGCACCGGGCCGAAGATCGCCACCAGCGGCGCGAGCACCCGGGCGAACAGGAGCGATACCTGGTCGGCGTTGTTGATCGCCACCGTCTTGGGCAACACCTCGGCGAAGACCAGCAGCAGCACCGTCATGATGGCGGTCGCCCACACCGCGCCCTGCTCGCCGATCACAACCAGCAGAACGCTGGTCATGAAGGCGGAGGAACCAATGTTGACCAGCGTGTTGCCGAGCAGCGTCGTGCCGATCAGCCGCTCGCGCCGGCGCAGCAGCTTGTTGACCAGCGCCGCGCGCTTGTCACCGTTACGCTCCAGCGCGTGCATGCGCGCGCGCGAGGCTCCGGTCAGCGCTGTCTCGGAGGCGGCGAAGAAGGCCGACATGGCGATGCAGAAGACGATGATTGCCACCGCGACGTAGATGTCGACGGGCAGCGTCGGCTTCACCGCGTGCATAGGTCGCCGTCCGGCATCGGTCCTAGTCCGCGGCCCGCGCGGTCCGGTCGTCGCCATCCCGGCCGAGATCGTCCTCGAGGAAGGCCAGCACCTCGTCGCCCTGGATGCCCTTGGCGATGAAAGCCCGGCCGATGCCCTTGACGAGGATGAAGGTCAGCGCGCCGTGCTCCACCTTCTTGTCCTGGCGCATGGCATCGAGCACGTCGAAGGGCTTGGCGTCGAAGCCCGGGATCGCGTCGACGCGGATCGGAAGGCCGGCTGCGGTGAGATGCGCCTCGACCCGCGCGACGGCCTGCGCCGAGCAAAGGCCGAGCTGATGCGAGAAGCGGAAGGCCTGCGCCATGCCAATCGCCACACCTTCGCCGTGCACGAGGCGGGTGCCGTCGTAGCCGGTCAGCCGCTCCAGCGCGTGACCAAAGGTATGACCGAGGTTCAGCAGCGCGCGTTCGCCGCTCTCGCGCTCGTCGCGGATCACCACGGCCGCCTTCGCGGCGCAGCAGCGTGCCACCGCTTCGGCCTGCTGCGGACCGCCGGCATAGACGGCGTCGCGCGACTCGTCGAGCCAGTCGAAGAACTCGGGGTCGTTGATGAGACCGTATTTCACCACCTCGGCGTAGCCGGCGGCGAACTCGCGCGGGGGCAGGGTGGTGAGCACGTCGCTATCGGCGAGCACCAGGGCCGGCTGGTGGAAGGCCCCGACGAGGTTCTTGCCGTGGGGCGAGTTGATGCCGGTCTTGCCGCCGACCGACGAATCCACCTGGGCGAGCAGCGAGGTCGGGATCTGGACCAGACGCATGCCGCGGCGCACGCTGGCCGCGACGTAGCCGGCGAGGTCGCCGACGACACCGCCACCAAAGGCGAGGATGCTGTCGCCGCGCTCAAGCCGGGCCTCGATCACGCCGTCGCAGACGCGGGCGAAGGTCGCGAACGACTTCGAGGCTTCGCCGGGCGCGACCACGATCGCGGTGTGGCGGATGCCGGCGCGCGCCAGGCTGGCTTCGAGGCGGGCGAGATGGTGCCGGGCGACGTTCTCGTCGGTGACGATCGCGCAGGATGAGCCCGGCGCCAGGCGGCCGAGGACGGCGCCGGCCTCGCCCAGCAGCTTGGAGCCGATCAGGATCTCGTAGGCGCGGCCGGGCAGGTCGACGGCGACGCGCCGGGCCGCTTCGACGGCGGGCAGCGTCGGCGCGGGTGGCTCCGGCGGCTTGACCTCCGGAACCTCTCTCGAGAAGCGAAGATGGAACTCGAGCGCGCCGATCGCGTCCTCGACGACCGCATCGTGCGGGCCGTCGCGCGAGATCACGGTGACGTCGGCGCGCCCGTAGACGGGGTAGCGCTGCTCCATCAACGAGCGCAGCGTCGCCTCGGGATCCTCGGTCTTCAGCAGCGGGCGGTGCGAGCGCCGGCGCACGCGTCGCCACAGAACGTCGAGATCGGCCTTGAGCCAGATCGAGATCGCCGAGGCGCCGATGCCGGCGCGGGTCTTGTCGTTGAGGTAGGCGCCCCCGCCCGTGGCGATCACGCGCGGACCCTCGGCCAGGAGCCGGGCCATGACCCGACGCTCGCCGTCACGGAAGTAGGCCTCGCCGTGCTTGGCGAAGATGTCGGACACCGACATGCCGGCCGCCCACTCGATCTCGGTGTCGGCGTCGACGAACTCCAGCCCGAGACGGCGCGCCAGGCACCGCCCCGTCGAGGTCTTGCCGCAGCCCATGAGGCCGATGAGAACGATCGAGCGTTTGCCCAGCGCCTGCACGAGCGCCGCGGTGCGCCGATCGCGCCAGGGCGCCGGCGCGGCACGCTCCTCCAGCAAAGGCACGCTTCCCGTCATGGGCTATGGAATAGCACGATGCGCGCCGTTTGGAACGGCTGTTTGAAAGCTTCGCCGCCGCGAGGTCGTCGCGACGGCATGCCCTTGTGGACCAATCCGAGAGGGATCAGTAGCGGGCGATCACCGGGGGGGCGATCGGCTGAGCGAAGTCGAGCTTGTAGCTCAATCCGGCTCGCACGAGATCGAGGCTGGGCTTCTCGTAGGCGTTGAAGGTCGCGGTGCCGTTGGTGACGCCGTTGACGACGATCGCCTTGCTGTTCAGGTCGAGGTGAAGGTACTCGGCCCGCAGCAGCAGGTTGTTGGTGAGCGCGAACTCGAAGCCGCCGCCGTAGGCCACACCGGTGTGGAAGTTGTCGCTGTGGTAGGAGACCCCGTAAGCGGGCGAGTTGATCGAGGCGCTGGTGTCGGCATAGGCGAAGCCGCCGGTCCCGAACACGAGCAGTCGATCGAAGGCGACGCCGAGCCGGCCGCGCACGGTGCCGAAGTACTTGATGTCGCTCTCGACACCGACGTAGTTGGGGTAGCCGGCGGGGAAGCCCTGCGCGAATTGGCTGAGCGCGCCGCCGTTGTTGATGCCGGAGCCGTCGAAGTCGGCCTCGATGCCGAGCACGGGCGTGAAGCTAGGATGGCCGCCGTAGCCGTGGTGGCCGCCGAAACCACCGCCGAACCCGCCGAAGTTGTTCAGGGCGTAGTTGTAGCCGACCTGGACACCGCCGAGCACGCCGCCGCCGCGCAGCTTTTCGGAACCGCTGGCGCTGTTGCCGCCGACTGCATAATAGGGCGCGGGAGCCGGATTGCAGGGACAGTCATTCCAGAGGCCGTAGTTCGGGCTACCTTCTGCGCCGGGATAGTTGTTATATGCTTCGTTGTAATTGTTGACGTTGTAGTTGTAGTTGGTGTGGCTTTCGCCGATGCCCACGTTGACGCCGGCATAGGCGCCCGTCCAGCTGAAGGCCGGTGCGGGCAGCGGTAGCGGCGGCGGGGCCTCGATGATGGGGCCGCGGAGATCCGCGGCGAAGGCGCCGCCGGATATTCCGGCCAGCGCGACGGTAAGAACCAATCGCTTCATCATGGTAAACGCTCCGTAAACTTGAACGCCGACTCTCCGGGTCTCAATCAAGGTGAGCGTTTAACCTTAATATTTCGTTCTGGGTTGTCGTGACTGTTTAGTTTCTTGCTACTGAAGTGGTCCCAATATGACGCAAGAGGGTTGCAGCAAGGCGGGCCGGACGCGATAAGCGCAGCCATGGAACAATTGAAGTTCGCCAACTCCGAGCCTGATGCGGATGCCGCCGTCGTCGACATCGTCATGATCGCGCTGGGCCGGGCCGCGCGCGAGGCTGCCCGTGTGCTCGCCGCCTCCGCGGACAACGACCGCTCGGCGGCGCTGCGCAGTGCGGCGGCGAGCGTGCGCGGAAGGGCCGGAGAGATCCTCGCGGCCAACCGGCGCGACATCGCCGAGGCCGCGGCGCGCAGGGCGGCGCCGGCCTTCGTCGATCGGCTCGCCCTCGACGCCAGGCGCATCGACGGGATCGCCGCAGGGCTCGAGGCGATCGCGACGCTGCCCGACCCGGTCGATCGCGTGCTCGCCCGTTTCGAGCGCCCGAACGGCCTCGTCATCGAGCGCGTCGCCGTGCCGCTCGGCGTCATCGGCATCGTCTTCGAGAGCCGGCCGGCGGTCACCGCCGACGCCGGCGCTCTCTGCCTCAAGGCGGGCAATGCCGCGATCCTGCGCGGCGGCTCGGAGAGCTTCCATTCCGCGGTTCTGATCCACGCCTGCCTCGTCGACGGGCTGCGCGCGGCCGGGCTGCCGGAGGCGGCGATCACGCTGGTGCCGGTGCGCGACCGTGCTGCCGTGGGTGCCATGCTGCGCGGCCTCGACGGCAACCTCGACGTCATCGTGCCGCGCGGCGGCCCGAGCCTGGTCGCCCGCGTCCAGGCCGAGGCCCGCGTGCCGGTGTTCGCCCACCTCGAGGGCAACAACCACGTCTACGTCCATGCCTCCGCCGATCGGGCCAAGGCGCTCGCGATCGTGCGCAACGCGAAACTGCGCCGCACCAGCGTCTGCGGCGCCGCCGAGACGCTGCTGGTCGACCGCGGATCGCCGATCCACGGCGACCTCGTGCGCGACCTGCTCGACGCGGGCTGCGAGATCCGCGGCGACGTGGCCAGCGGCGCGATCGATGCCCGCGTCGTACCGGCCACCGAGGCCGACTGGCGCACCGAATACCTCGACGCCATCCTCGCCGTGAAGGTCGTCGAAGGACTCGACGAGGCCATTGCCCACGTGGAGCGCTATGGATCGCGCCACACCGATTGCATCGTCGCCGAGGACATGGCCGCCGCGACCCGCTTCCTGCGCGAGGTCGACTCCGCGATCGTGCTGCACAATGCCTCGACGCAATTCGCCGACGGCGGCGAGTTCGGCTTCGGCGGCGAGATCGGCATCGCCACCGGGCGGCTGCACGCGCGCGGCCCGGTCGGTGTCGAGCAATTGACGACCTTCAAGTACAAGGTGCACGGCACGGGGCAGGTCAGGCCGTGATCCTCGCGCGGTGATCGTCGCGCCGTTGATCTCTCCCGTTTTCGCCGGCCTGCCGCCGCACGGGCGAGGGCAGCGGATCGGGGTCTTCGGCGGCTCCTTCAACCCGCCCCATGACGGCCATCGCGCGGCCAGCCTGCTGGCGCTGCGCCGGCTCAAGCTCGATCGCGTGTGGTGGCTGGTCTCGCCCGGCAATCCGCTGAAGAACACGCGCGGCCTGCCTTCGCAGGCGCAACGCATGGCCGAGGCAGCCAAGGTGGCCGCCCATCCGCGCATCGCGATCTCCGGCTTCGAGGGGCAGCTCGGCTCGCCCTACACCTGCGATCTCGTCGCCGCGCTGGTCGCGCGTTGCCCCTCGGTGCGGTTCGTCTGGCTGATGGGCGCCGACAGTTTCGCCGATCTTCACCTCTGGAAAAAGTGGCGCACCATCGCCGCGACCATGCCGATGGGTGTCGTCGACCGCCCGGGCTCGACGTTGCGCGCCGCCCAGACCCGCGCCGCCGCGGCGCTCGCCGGATGCCGGATTGCCGAACGCGCCGCGGCGTGCCTGGCGACATCGCCGCCTCCGGCCTACGTGTTCCTCCACGGCAAGCGCTCGCCGCTGTCCTCCACCGCCATTCGCGCTTCCGCCCCGCGCGGCCACAGGGTTCAACAAGAGGGCTCCTAAGAGGGGGCGGCGAGCGGTTCCGGCTTGCACTCGATGGCCCTGATGCGGGCCTCGGCGTCGGCGCGCTCGCTCGGCCGGGCGATCAGCGCCGTGGCGATCATCAGCACAGCGGTGGCGGGCGCCTTCAGCCGCAGCTCTTCAGGCAGGCCGGCATCCTCGTCGTCGCCGGCGACCACCTCGGCGAGCTGCGCCGGCGTGAGCAGGCGGATGTCGATGGTGCCGCGCAAGGCCGCGCGGTCGGTCATCGAATAGAAGATCCTGCCATCGCGGGTGCGGAAAGACAGCGCCAGCAGGCGGCCCTCCTCGACCTTGGTCCTCACGCGCGTCGGCGCCTTGGCGAGATTGAGGAAGCAGAGGCCCTGCACGGCCGCCGGATCGCGGAACGGGATCAGCGTGTCGCCGGGACGCGCCGGTGGCAGCAGGCTCATGCCGACGTGCCCGACATAGCGCGCCGCGAGAAGGTCGTAGGCGTCGCGCGTCGCCACGCCAGGGAGCAGCAGGATGGCGGAGAGATGCGTCAGCCCGGCGACGAGGCCGACGATCGCGAGGCCGACCGCGAGCGGCAGCAGCCGGATCAAAGGCACGTGCCCCGCGCGATGGTGGGCATCTTCAGCGCGCCGAAGTCGGTGCCGCCCGAGGTCAGGCTGGTGTCGTAGAGGCGAAGCATCAAGATGAAGCGCTGTCTCGCGCCCGTCGGCAGCCAATTGCCTGGGCGCGCCTGCGGCGAAACCGCGATCGTCACCGGCGCCTTGTCGAGGCGCAGCACCTCCGCCGAGGTGAAGCCGTAGCGCCTCGCCGGATCGTCGACGGGGAAGCCGGCGGAGTCGAGCAGGCTCAGCGTCCAATAGCGGGCCGGCGGCATCGGACCCTCGACCGTGTAGTCGCAGGCGCCGTCGAGCGTGATGCCGCGATCGTCGGTGAGAGCGATGAAGCTCAGCCCTTCCGACTCGCCGAGCGGCAGCAGGCCCGCGCGGGCATTGGCGGCGAGCGCGTAGGGATCGACCTGGCCGCTGCCGTCGCGCGGCGTCGTGCGCCAGGCGCCGGCGACGACGCCGCGCGTGTCGAGATCGAGGCTCCTGACGGTGGCCAGCAGGCCGAGGATCACGCCCGCGAGCACGGCGACGACGATCCTGAGCAGCGTCGAGAGCCGCAGGTCGCCGTCGCGCGATGGTTCCGCCCGCACCGGGCTCACCGGAGGTCGGTGACCTTGCCCGCCATCCGCGGCATGTCGACGATGCCGGTCTCCGGCGCCACCATGCTCTCGGTCCGCGGGGCGCGGCCCATCTCGGCCACGCTCGCGGCATTGGCGATGGACGCCAGCACGTCGGCGCTCGCCTTGGTCAAGGTCGCCGGGCGCCGCGGCAGAGTGTTGTCGCCGCTGCCGTCCCCGCCGGCGGTCACCACGACCTTGGCGGAGGGCGCCGGCAGGCCCGGCACGGGCTTGGGTTCGACGTTCTGGTGGGCGAATTCCATGATGTCGTGCCAGGTGCGCGCCGGCAGCTTGCCGCCCGTCACCTCGTTCATCGACTGGTAGTCGTCGTTGCCGTACCAGACCGCGCCGACGTAGTTGCCGGTGAAGCCGACGAACCAGGCGTCGTGATAGCCGTTCGTGGTGCCGGTCTTGCCGGCGACCGGCAGGCCGGGAATATCCGCCGCGCGGCCGGTGCCGCCGGTCACCACTTGGCGCAGCATCGTGTTCATCATCGCGATCGCGTTCGGGTCGATGACCTGCTCGGGCATGTGGCCGTCGCGGTCGTGCTCGTAGAGGACCTCGCCGCGCCGGCTGGTCACCGTGGAGGCGGCGTAGGGCGGCGTATGCTTGCCGCCGCTGGCGAAGGTCGCGTAGGCGCCGGCGTGCTCGATGACCTTCACCGCGTCGGCGCCCAGCGGCAGCGACACCGTGTCGGGAAGCGGCGTGGTGATGCCCATGCGGCGCGCGGTGGCGACCACCTTTGCCCGGCCGTCCTTGGCCTTGTTCCAGGCGGTGGTGCCGTCGCCGATCTCGATCGAGAGCCGGATCGCGGCGGTGTTGAGCGACATGGCCAGCGCCGACGACAATGTCAGGCGGCCGGCCGTCTCGTCGTCGTAATTGTGCGGGCAATAGTCCTTGCCCAGGCAAAGCGAGGCGCCGGAGATCACGCTGGAGGGCTTGAACTTGCCGCTCATGAGCGCCGTCAGGTAGAGGTAGGGCTTGAACGAGGAGCCGGGCTGGCGCAACGCGTCGGTGGCGCGGTTGAACTGGCTCACGCCGTAGTCGCGACCGCCGACGATGGCTCGCACCACCCCGTTGGGGTCGAGGATCACCGCCGCCGCCTGTCCCACGTTGGAGCTCTGGCCGTATTGGCGCAGGTAGCTCTCGATCGTCGCCTCGACGTGTTGCTGCAGCGCCGGATCGAGCCCGGTGCGCACCGTCAGCACCGTCTCGTCGCCGAACTTGCCGTCGGCGGCAAGGTCTCGGACCTCGTTGTAGGCCCAGTCGAGGTACCAGTCCGGCGAGGTCTCCTGCTGGCGATCGACCGGCGTCGCCGGGTTGCGCTGGGCGGCGTAGATCTGGCCGGCGGTGAGATAGCCGGCCTCGACCATGTTGTTCAACACGTCGTTGGCGCGGGCGCGCGCCGCCGGCAGGTTGATGTGGGGGGCGTATTTCGTCGGCGCCTTGAACAGGCCGGCGATCATCGCCGCCTCGGGTAGGGTGAGGTCGCGCACCGACTTGCCGAAGTAGAACTCGGAGGCCGCCTGGACGCCGAAGGTCCCGCCGCCGAGATAAGCGCGGTCGAGATAGAGGCTGAGGATCTCGCGCTTGGAGAGATGCGCCTCGAGCCAGAGCGCGAGGAAGGCCTCGTTGACCTTGCGCGGCAGCGTGCGCTCGTTGGAGAGGAACAGGTTCTTGGCCAGCTGCTGCGTCAGCGACGAACCGCCCTGTCGCACGCCTTCGGAACGCGAATTCACCAGCAACGCGCGCATCGTGCCGATGACGTCGATGCCGTAATGCTCGAAGAAGCGGCGATCCTCCGTGGCGATGAGGGCGTGGATCAGGTTGGGCGGCAGCTCGTCGAAGGGCACGGCGTCGTCGTGGCGGATGCCGCGACGCCCAACCTCCTGGCCGTAGCGATCGAGGAAGGTGACGGCGAGGTCCTGCTTCTTCAGCCAGTCCTCCGAAGTCAGCTCGAAGGCCGGGATCGCCAGCGCGAGCAGCACGAAACCGCCGGCGATCGATAGAGTGAAGGCTTCGCATCCAACCTCGACCGCGATGCGCTTCACGCCGGTGACGTGGAAGCGCTCCATGAACAGCGCGAACCGTTCGTAGCTGCCGGAGGCGCTGTGGCCGCTGCCCCAGACCGAGGAGTCGATCCACGAGTCGAGCGCGAGCATGCCGCGGCGCAGGCGCTCCAGGCGCGGCGAGTTGCGCAGACGCTCGATATCGACGCGACGGGCTTCGATCCAGGGACGCCGCCGCTCGAGCCAAGCGCCCGTCGCATCGATCCAGGGGCCGATCAGCCAGCGAATGAACCAGTGCGCGAGCTTCTTCAAACGGCGCGTCTCTCGGGAAAGGCGGTCTTGACCGGGCATTCGGCGAAGCGCAAGTCGATTGCTCGGCCCGCCCACACGTGAGCTCCCGCGCAATCCACATGCCGCCTCGCCCGTCCCGCAACGATACAGGATCTGCTCAGACAAGGCAGCCGAAAGATGGCGGCGCTTGCGTCGAACCTCCGGCCGAGCGCTTCTGGGAAACCAAGACGCTCGAACAGCTGGACTCGGCCGAGTGGGAAGCCTTGTGCGACCGCTGCGGGCGATGCTGCCTGGTCAAGCTCGAGGACGAGGACAGCGGCGAGATCGTTAACACCGACATCGGCTGCAAGCTGTTCGATGCCGGGACGTGCGCCTGCGCGAACTACGCCAAACGCCATCGCAAGGTGTCGGACTGCATCCAGCTGACGCCGGCCGTGGTGCGCGCGCTGCGCTGGCTGCCGGGGAGCTGCGCCTATCGTCTCGTTGCCGAGCGGCGGCCGCTGGCCGACTGGCACCCGCTGATCTCGGGCTCGCCCGACAGCGTGCACGAGGCCGGCATCTCGGTGCGCAACCGCCTGAGCGGCACCGAGACGACCGTCAAGATGCGCGATTATGTCGATCACGTCGTCGACTGGCCCGAGCTCTCGCCCTTGCCTTAGCGTTCCGCCGATGCGTTCATGACGCATTCAGCGCTCAAGGTACATCGTGAGGGCATGAGGACCGCGGCCTTCGCTCTAGCCTGCTTGCTGGGCGCCGCCGCCACCACTGCCGCGGCTGGCGAGGACGCTCCCGCGTACAATCTGCCGCCTTTCCCCAGTGGCCCGCCGGCTCCATCGCCTGGTCCGACCGCACCGTCGAGTGCTTCGTCGGGCCTGCGCGCCTACGCGCCCTCGCCAGCTCGCGCCGAAAGCCCGCCGCATCCCCCGCGCGGGCGTACCTGCTTCAGCCAGTCCGAAACGCGCGACAAGATCGTCCAGAGAAGGCTCACCGACCCGGTCAGTGCGACGCGGGCCGGTCGGGCCGAGGGAGAGACGCTGCGCACGCGCCTCTGTCGCTGGAAGCAGGACGAACTCGTCTACGAGGTGTTCGTGCTGCGCCGCGACGGCCGCATCATCCGGGTCTACATCAACGCGCAGAACGGCCAAGCTGTCAGCCCGGCCGATATGGCCGATCACAAGTAGGAGAACGCACGTGCGGCTTTTGGTCGTGGAGGACGATGCCGATCTCAACCGGCAGATCGTCCGGGCCCTGGAGGAGGCGGGCTACGTCGTCGATCGCGCCTTCGACGGCGAAGAGGGGCAGTTCCTCGGCGAGACCGAGCCCTACGACGCCGTTGTGCTCGATCTCGGCCTGCCCAAGAAGGACGGCATCTCGATCATCGGCGAGTGGCGCAAGGCCGGCCGTGCCATGCCGATCCTGATCCTCACGGCGCGCGACCGTTGGAGCGACAAGGTGAAGGGCTTCGACGCCGGCGCCGACGACTACGTCGCCAAGCCCTTCCACATGGAAGAGATCCTGGCGCGCCTGCGCGCGCTGCTGCGACGCTCGGTCGGCCATGCCTCCAGCGAGTTCATCTGCGGCCCGGTGCAGCTCGACACGCGCGCCTCGCGCGTCTCGGTCGACGGCAACCCGATCAAGCTGACGTCGCACGAGTACCGGCTCCTGTCCTACCTGATGCACCACGCCGGCCGGGTGGTCTCGCGCTCGGAGATCGTCGATCATCTCTACGATCAGGACTTCGATCGCGACTCCAACACGATCGAGGTCTTCGTCGGCCGCCTGCGGCGCAAGCTGGGGGTCGACATCATCCAGACCATGCGCGGTCTCGGCTACCTTGTGAACGCCGACGGCACCCCGGGAGACGGCACCGCGAAGTCGGGTCGTCCCGCCGTGGGGAAGGGCTGAGTGCTGTCGGCCACGCATATCCTCCTCCGCGAAGCGGGCCATATCCGATCCAACGTGCCGGGCCGCCCTTCTCTCCCTGCGGGAGAAGGTGCCCGAAGGGCGGATGAGGGGTCGGGAAACGTTGCCGCTTCTTTTTGCCGAGAAACGAACCTCCCAGGATCGCGCGACTCCTCATCCGGCGCTTCGCGCCACCTTCTCCGACAAGGGGAGAAGGGCTTACCCCGCATTGTTTCGCCGGGGCGGAACCGAAAGCCCCTCCACCGCCTTCGGCGGTCCCCCTCCCCCGCTTCGCGGGGAAGGGTGCTCGACGGCCTGACCCATGTGGGGTGACCCGCGACGCCGCTCGATCGCCACGCGCCTGTTCATCTCGGCGAGCGTGTTCAGCGTCGTCGTGCTGCTCATCGCCGGGCTGATCCTCACCGCGATCTACCGCACCTCGACCGAGACAGGTTTCGACGAGCGGCTCGGCGTCTATCTCCGCGCGCTCGTCGCCGACCTTGCCGCCGACCGTCCCGGCGACGACAAGGGTCCCGATATCGGCCAGCTTGCCGACCCTCAATTCGAGCTCACCCTCTCGGGCTGGTATTGGCAGATCACGCGCCTCGACGGCTCGAGGACGGAGATCAAGGCGTCGCGCTCTTTGTTCGCGGCGCGCCTGCCGCGCCTCGCCGACAGCGGCGTGCCCTCCGGGATGGGCGGCTCGCGCCGCGGCTACGTCAAGGGGCCGGACGATCGTTCGCTGCGCATGGTCGAGCGGGTGATCGATACCGGCGACCAGGGCATCTTCCTGGTCCAGGTCGCGGCGACGACCGACGAGCTCGAGGTGCAGATGCACCGCTTCGAGGTCGAGCTCGCCGTCACTTTCGCGATCCTCGCCATCGTGCTCGCGGCCTCCTCGGCGCTTGCATTGCGCTACGGGCTGATGCCGTTGCGTCGCCTGCAGCTGGGCGTCGCCTCGATCCGCCGCGGCGACAGCGAGAGGATCGAAGGGGTCTATCCCGTCGACATCGCCCCGCTGGCGAGCGAGCTCAATCTCATGATCGCCGCCAATCGCGACGTCGTCGAGCGCGCCCGCACCCAGGTCGGCAACCTGGCGCATGCGCTGAAGACGCCGCTCAGCGTCATCATCAACGAGGCGGCGGTGGAGGATGGGGCTTTTTCCGAGAAGGTCTCGGAACAGGCCGGCGTGATGCGCGACCAGGTCGCCTACTACCTGGAGCGCGCGCGCGCGGCAGTGGCGGCGCGCAAGATCGGCAGCGCCACAGAGGTAAAGCCAGTCGTCGAAGGGCTGTTGCGCACCTTTGCCAAGATCTACGGCCCGCGCAACATCGTCTTCACGCTGGGCGGGGCGCCGAACGTGCGTTTCCTCGGCGAGAAGCAGGATCTCGAGGAGATGGTCGGCAATCTCGTCGATAACGCCGGCAAATGGGCCTCACAGGAAGTCTCCATCGGCGTCGGTCCGGAGTTCCGCGACGCCGCCTCGGAGCGCCCGTACTTCCGCATCACCATCGACGACGACGGGCCGGGGCTGCAGCCGGAGCAGCGCGCCGCCGCGATCAAGCGCGGCGGCCGCCTCGACGAGACCAAGCCGGGCAGCGGCCTCGGGCTCTCGATCGTCGAGGAACTGGCCGGCCTCTACGGCGGCGTCTTCCGCCTCGACACCAGCCCGGCACGAGGTCTGCGGGCCGAGCTGACGCTGCCGGCGAGCTGAAGTCTTGTCACTCCGCGGCGCCGGAGGCGAACACGGAATCGGCGAGCGTCGGCCGTCGCGTCATAGCGGAAAGGCCCCGATCTCCGCTTGGCCGCGTCCGGAATGACGCGCGTCGGCGTGACCTCAGCCCTCGGCTTCTTCCCGCGCCGGCTTCACCTTGGTGGGGCGCAGCAGGAACATCGGCACGTGGTCGCCCATGCCCCGTACGGGGCGGTCGTCGGGATCGCGTTGCGCGCGAGGATGGGGGGCGCGCGTCGTTCCGGGAGCCGGCGTTGCGGCGCGGGGTGCCGGCACGTCGCGATGGCCGTTCCCGGCGCGCTCGGGGCGGCTTCCGTCGGTCTGGCGCGAACGCTCGGGCTTCGCGTCGCGGCGCGAGCGGGATGGCTCGGCGGGAGGGCGGGCCTCGCGCCGGACCTCGTCCGCCGGCATCTCGTCGGGGCGGCCTTCGGGACGCGGCGTCGCGCGGCGGGAGCGGCGCTCGCCGGAGGCAGCCGGCGCGCGCTCTTCGCGCGTACGGCTGGCGCCTCGCTCTTCCCGGCTCCGCGATGCGCCGCGCGACGAGCCCCGCTCCTCGCGGCCACGCGACGGGCGTCGCTCGGGCTCGGCACCGCTCTCGTCGGGCGGCAGGGTGTCGAGCGTGATGCCATCGTCCCAGTCGACCTTGCGGGCGATCACCTTCTCGATCTCGGCGAGGTACTTCTCGTCCCCCGGCGAGACGATGGAGAGGGCGGCTCCCTTCTTGCCGGCGCGGCCGGTGCGGCCAATGCGGTGGACGTAGTCCTCGGCATGGGTCGGCACGTCGAAGTTGAAGACGTGACTGACGTCGGGAATGTCGAGGCCGCGCGCGGCGACGTCGGAGCAGACGATGAGGTCGACCGCGCCGGTCTTGAAGGCGTCGAGGGACAGCATGCGGGCGCGCTGGTCCATGTCGCCGTGCAAAGCGCCCACGGAGAAGCCATGCTTCTGCAGCGATTTGTGCAGGAGGGCGACGTCGCGCTTGCGATTGCAGAAGATGATCGCGTTCTTGAAGACCTCGGCCTCGCGGCGGATCAGCCGGCGCAACGTCTCGCGTTTCGCGGCACCGCCGTGCGAGGCGACGAGGCTCTGGGTGATCGTCGAGGCCGTCGTGGCAGCCCGCGCCACCTCGATCCGCACCGGATTGGTCAGGAACTGCTCGGTGAGCCGGGTGATCTCCGGCGGCATGGTGGCGGAAAAGAACAGCGTCTGCCGGGTAAAGGGGACCAGCTTGCAGATGCGCTCGATGTCGGGAATGAAGCCCATGTCGAGCATGCGGTCGGCCTCGTCGATGACGAGGATGTCGATTCCCGTCAGCAGCAGTTTGCCGCGCTCCGAGAAGTCGAGCAGGCGGCCCGGCGTGGCGATGAGCACGTCGGCGCCGCGGGTGATCTTGGTTTCCTGATCGGCGAAGGAGACGCCGCCGATCAGCAGGGCGACGTTGAGCTTGTGGTTGACGCCGTATTTGACGAAGCTTTCCTCGACCTGCGCGGCGAGTTCACGCGTCGGCTCGAGAATCAGCGTACGCGGCATCCGCGCCCTGGCGCGGCCGCTCTCGAGGCGCGAGAGCATGGGAAGGACGAACGCGGCGGTCTTGCCGGTGCCCGTCTGAGCGATGCCGAGAATGTCCCGGCCAAGGAGGGCCGGCGGGATCGCCTGCGCCTGGATGGGGGTCGGCGTCGTATAGCCTGACGCTTCGACCGCCTGAAGGACCTTGTCGCTAAGGCCGAGCTCTTGAAATGACATCGATGTCCTGGATGGGGCGTTCGCGCCGGCCATCAGGCTCGCCCAACATGCCGCCCATCGCTCGGGCTGCGTCGTGGGTCGCGAACGGGTTCGCCTATGAAGACTAGGCTAGAAGCAGGGGCAAGCGATGACGCGACTACCCCGTCTCTGCGCATGAAGTGCAAAATCGCGACGAACGCAAGCGACAAGACCGCGTTAGATACCTTGCTTCTGCGACATTACGCCGCGGTCAGGCGGTGGCGCGTTGCGGTTCCGGATTCGAAGCGACCGCTTCGCTGCGCCGTGGCAAAGCCATCAGGCGGCGCAGCAGGGTCCCGTCGTTGAGCAGCGCCATGCGTTCTTTCGGCTTGAGCCAGTCCAGAGCGTCCTCAAGGCACTCCGAGTCGTCGAGCTTGGCCTCGGCCAGCGCCCAGTCCGGCGAGATCTCGCCGCGGCGCCGGGGCGGATCGCCGGCGGCGAAAGTCTCGTGCGCCGCCTGGAGGTGGCGGTCGTCGTAGAGCAGGCGCAGCGCGTTGTCCGGCTCTTCCGGCGCTCCGCCCATCTCGGCAAGGATGGCGGCGGCGCGCACCACAACTGCCGGCTTGGTGCGCTCCTCCGGCGTGGTCAGCAGGCCGACGCGGCGCAGCGCCAGGCCGACGGAGAGCAGCCCAGTCATCCAGGAGATCAGGATCGCCAGGACGAGGCCGACGATCGTCGGCGACATCCAGGCCACGAGCGAGGGCGAGATCAGCAGACCCGAGACGAGCGTCAGCACGCCGAACAGCACGTGTGAACGGTGCCGGCGCACGATCGCCATGAAGGGGATCGAGCCGTCGTCGCGGCGCTGCGGGTTCCAGCCGGTGTCGAAGCCGAAGACGAAGTGCCAGACGTGGCCGGTCTGAATCAGCATCATGACCGGCGCCAGCAGTGCCGACATGATCACCTCAAAAAAAGCCGAGACGGTCAAGCCGATGACGCCGCCGCTGCCGCGCCGCGTCGGGCCGTGGATGCAGGAGAGCAGCCATCCAAAGAATTTCGGCATCAGCAGGATCACCATGGTGAAGCCGAACAGGGCCAGAGAGCGCTCCGCGTCGAAGCGCGGGAATGCCGGAACCAGCGCGAACTCGTTCGAGAAGTACTCCGGCTTCACGTAGCTCGCCTGCAGCACCAGCACCATGCCAACAACGAGCTGCAGCATCCACAAGGGGGACGCCAGATAGGCGAAGATGCCGGTGGCGAAATGCTGCCGCGACGCCGGATGCAGTCCGCGCGCGGTGAGGATGCGCGAGTGCTGCAGGTTGCCCTGGCACCAGCGCCGGTCGCGCGCGGCGAGGTCGATGAGCGAGGGCGGGCTCTCCTCGTAGGAGCCGTCGAGCACCGGCAGCATATAGACGGCGTAGCCGGCCCGGCGGATGAAGGCCGCCTCGACGAAATCGTGCGAGAGCACGTGGCCGCCCATCGGCGGCTTGCCCGGGAGGTGCGGCAGGCCGCAATGATCGGCGAAAGCCTTGGTGCGGATGATCGCGTTGTGGCCCCAGTAGTTGCCGTCGCGCCCCATCCAGCACGACAGGCCGGCGGCGATCACCGGGCCGTAGATGCGCGCGGCGAACTGTTGCACGCGGGCGAACAGCGTGTTGCGGTTGATGATGAGCGGCAGCGTCTGGATGATGCCGGCGTCCGGGTCGGCTTCCATCGCCGCGGCGAGGTTGACGATGGCGTGGCCCAGCATGAGGCTGTCGGCGTCGAGCACCAGCATGTGGTCGTAGCGCCCGCCCCAGCGCGTCACGAAGTCGGCGATGTTGCCGGCCTTGCGCGCCTTGTTGTCGCGGCGGTGACGATACCAGAGTGCGATCTCGGGCGAGATGCGCTCGCGCATCAGCAGGAAGTTCTGCTCCTCAGCGACGAACACGTCGGGGTTGGTCGTGTCGGAGAGGAACAGCCACTCGAACGAGCGGCCGAGACCGGTGGCCTCCACCTCCTCGATCATCGCCTGCACGCCCGCAAAGACGCGCTCCGGCGTCTCGTTGTAGATCGGCATGACGACGGCGGTCGTCGTCGTCAGCCCGGTCGGGATGCCGATCGGTCTGGGTGCGAAGAACAGCATCCAGACAAAGCCGACGAGGGAGCTGGTGAAGGCGAGCGCGATCCAGGAGAAGTTGGCGACGAAGAGCACGAGCAGCGCCCATTCGAGCGTGGTGGTGCCGCCCAGCGAGACCACCTTGTACATCTGGTCGGCGCCGTAAATCGTCGTCGCGAGCGCGCCGCCGAAGATCAGCAGCCGCGCCAGCCAGGTGCCGCCGTGGAAGACGCGGTGGAACGGGCGCGCCGCCTTGTCGTAGCGGCGCAGCCCCTGCTCGGGCATGGTGAGCGGCGCCTCGTCGGGTACGGCCGGACGCGTGCAGGGCCGGGACACTGCGCGTCTGGCGGCTTGCGATCGCTCAGCTTGAGATCGCGAGGCGAGGTCGGTCGTCATGTCGGCGTCCAACGGTAAAGCCAAGTTTCGCTCAGTCGTCTTCCGCCGGCCTCGAGCAAGAGCCGCAGTTCCGAGGACGACGCGCCTTGCGGGTCAAGCTCGAACAAAACGCGGAAGGCCTTGCGGTCCGGCACCGCGAAGGCGCGTATGACGGTGATCGAGCCGGAACTCGCGGTCAATGTCGGCACCATGCCCTTCGTGCGCTCGGGCTCGCCGAGCACGTCGCCCTCGAACTCGACAAAATAGCGGCGGCGCTTGCCCGAGGCGCCGGAATGCGAACGCGTCGTCAGCGCCATGTCGGGCCGCTCGGGCGGATCCCAGCACCAGAACTGCCGATAGGCGAAGCTCGCCTCCTGGCCGGCCTTGAGCGGAAGTTTGGGGCGCCAGAAGCATAAAATGTTGTCGTTGGCGTCAGACTGCGAAGGGATCTCGATGAGCTGCACGCCGCCTTCGCCCCAGTCGCCGAGCGGCTCGATCCAAAGCGAGGGACGCCGCTCCCAATGGTTGTCTTCGTCGAGGTAATCCTGGAAGTTGCGGTCGCGCAGAAGGCAGCCGAAGCCGCGCGGCTTGTTGTCGATGAAAGTCGAGGTCTGCAGCTCGTCGCGGTTGCTGACCGGGCGCCAAACCCATTCGTTGGCGCCCGTCAGCATCTGCACGCCGCTGACCTCTGAAACGTTGGGCCTGTAGTCGTTGAACTTACCGTGGTCCATGAAGCCGAGGAGGTGGGTCGCGCTCATCGAGGCGAGGCCGTAATTGTCGAGGTCCCGGCGCGGGAACAGCGTGCACTCCGTGTCCATGATCGTCGCCTCGCCCGGGCGGATCGTGAAGCGGAAGGCGCCGGTGACGCTGTCGGAATCCAGCACAGCATGGACCACGAGCAGGTCGGCGACGACGCTCGGCTTCTCGATCCAGATCTCGCGGAAGTAGGGCATCTCCTCGCCCTTGGGATCGAGCACCTTGATAGCGAGCGCGCGCGCCATCAGCCCGTCGACCTGACCCTCGGCCAGTCCTTGAAAGAAGTTGGTGCCGCCGAACGAGGCGATCTCGGCCCAGCCCTTGATGCCCTGCGGCGACATCACCTCGAAGCCGGAGAAGCCGATGTCGCCGGTCTTGGCCGAGGGTGCGAGCTTGCCGAACTCGTACAGGCGGATGTCGTAGACGAGCCGGTAGGCCTTGTCGCCGGAGACCAGATTCAGGAGGATCGGGTTGGCGTACTGGAAGCCGCGATGGCGAGGCTCGATTACGAAGCCGATCGTTTCGTCGGCCCAGATGCGCGCCTCCGGCTTCAGCTTGATGGCGGCGTATTGCTCGTAATTCAGACTGCGGAACGGGTCCGGCAGGTCGCTGGAGATCGGCTTGAACGGCTGCCTGGCGAGCTGGCGCGCATAGTCGGCCGGCGTCGAGGGCGCGAAATCCGTTGGCGGCGCGAGGATCACGCCGGGCCCGGCGACCGGTCGCGCCGCGGCAGGCGGCGACGCCGAAGCGGCGGGAGCCGGAGCGGGCGCCTGCGGAGCCGGTTCGGCCAGGCTTGCGGATGTGGACAGGAATGCGGAGGCGGCGACGCCGCCGAACGTCAGGGAGAGAACGTCGCGACGCTTATATCTCAACGCGGTGGCCACCAGGAGAACGAGCTTCGAGATCTCTGTTGGGCATAGCACACGGGCGACCACACTCAAGCTTGCGCGACTTCCGCCGGCGATCTTTTGCCTTGCGTCGTTCCCGGCTTCCTCGGCAAGGAAGGCGCCGAAAGAGAGAAGCAGAATGCAGGCCGGTTCGGGGGCGAAGATCGAGGGCTGTCTTGCCGTGGTGCTGGCCGCGGGCGAGGGCACCCGCATGGTGTCGGCGCGGCCCAAGGTCCTGCACGAGGTTGCCGGCCGCTCGATGCTCGCCCACAGCCTCGCGGCAATCGAGATCGCCGGCATCGGCCGGGTCGCCGTAGTGGTCGGTCCCGGCCGCGACGACGTCGCCGCGGTGGCACCGGCCGCGCGCGCCTTCACGCAGGTCGAGCGGCGCGGCACGGCGCATGCGGTGCTGGCGGCGGCCGAGGCCATCGCCGATCGCCCCGACGACGTGCTGGTCGCCTTCGCCGATACGCCGCTGGTGCGCCCGGAGACCTTCGCGCTGATGCACGCGCGCCTGCGCGAAACGGGCGCCGCCGTCGTGGTGCTCGGGTTCGAGGCGCGCGATCCGAAGGGTTACGGCCGCCTGCTGGTTGCCGGCGGCACGCTGGTGGCAATCCGCGAGGAGAAGGACGCGTCGCCCGCCGAGCGCGCCGTGACCCTGTGCAACGGTGGTCTGATGGCGCTTGCCGGCGCGCACGCGCTGTCGCTGCTGCGCGAGGTCAAGCCGCACAACGCGCAGAACGAGTTCTACCTCACCGACGTCGTGGCGCTGGCCCGCGCCCGCGGCCTGCCCACCGCCTTCGTCACGGTCGACGAGGCCGAGGTGATGGGGGTCAACGACCGCGTGCAGCTGGCCCGCGCCGAAGCCGGTATCCAAACCCGGCTGCGCGAGGCGGCGATGCGCGCCGGCGTGACGCTGGTCGATCCGGCGAGCGTGACGCTCGCCTTCGACACGGTGCTCGGCCGCGACGTGGTGGTCGAGCCCAACGTCGTGTTCGCGCCGGGCGTCAGCGTGGCCGAAGGCGCCCGCATCCGCGCCTTCTCGCACCTCGAGGGTGTGCACGTCGGCGCGCGCGCGATCGTCGGGCCGTTCGCCCGGCTAAGGCCGGGCAGCGTCCTCGGCGAGGACGTGCACGTCGGCAATTTCGTCGAGGTCAAAGCCTCGACGCTCGAGGCCGGGGTCAAGGCCAACCATCTCTCCTACATCGGCGACGCCAGCATCGGCGCGCGCAGCAACGTCGGCGCCGGCACCATCACCTGCAACTACGATGGCTTCCTCAAGTCGCGCACCACGATTGGTGCCGACGTGTTCGTCGGCAGCCATTCCTCGCTGATCGCCCCGGTGACGATCGGCGAGGGCGCCTACATCGGCACCGGCTCGGTGGTGACGGACGATGTCTCGCCCCACGCGCTGGCGCTCGCCCGCGCCCGCCAGGTCGAGAAGCCGGGCTGGGCCAAGGCCTTCCGGGCCGGGCGCTCCACCGCCAAGCTCGCTTCCACCAAGACGAAATCCTGAAAGGCTCCCAATGTGCGGCATCGTCGGGATCCTCGGCCGTGAACCGGTCGCGGACCTGCTTGTCGAGGCGCTGAAGCGTCTCGAATATCGCGGCTACGATTCCGCCGGCGTCGCCACGTTGGAGGATGGCCACCTCGTGCGCCGCCGCGCCGAGGGCAAGCTCAAGAACCTCGAGGCGGTGCTGCGCCGCGAGCCGCTGGCGGGCCACGTCGGCATCGGCCACACCCGCTGGGCCACCCACGGCCGGCCGACGCGGAACAACGCTCATCCCCACGCCACGGCGAAGGTGGCCGTCGTTCACAACGGCATCATCGAGAATTTTCGCGAGCTGCGCGAGGAGCTGCGGGCCAAGGGCCACGTCTTCGCCACCGAGACCGACACCGAGGTCGTAGCCCACCTCGTCACCGAGGCGCTCGACGGCGGCCTGACGCCGACCGAGGCGGTGGCGGCAAGCCTGCCCAGGCTGCGCGGCGCCTTCGCGCTCGCCTTCCTCTTCGAGGGCGAGACCAACCTGCTGATCGGCGCGCGCCAGGGCGCTCCGCTGGCGGTCGGCTACGGCCAGGGCGACAATTCCGGGACCATGTACCTCGGCTCGGACGCGCTGGCCCTGGCGCCGTTCACCGACACGCTGACCTACCTGGAGGAAGGCGACTGGGTCGTGCTGACCCACGACGCGGCGGTCTTCTTCGACGCGAGCCACCTCGAGGTCGAGCGCAAGCGCCTCAAGACGATGGCCTCCGCCTTCCTGGTCGACAAGGGCAATTACCGCCACTTCATGGCCAAGGAGATCCACGAGCAGCCCGAGGTCGTCGCCCGCACGCTGGGACATTACCTCGACATGTCGGCCGGTCGCGTCGCGCTGCCGTTCGCGCTGCCGGTCGACCCCAAGGCGCTCGACAAGCTGACCATCACCGCCTGCGGCACCGCCTACATGGCCGGGCTGACGGCGAAATATTGGTTCGAGAAGTTCGCGCGGCTGCCGGTGACGATCGAGGTCAGCTCCGAGTTCCGCTACGGCGAGGTGCCGATGGCCTCGCGAGGGCTGACCATCGTGGTCTCCCAGTCGGGCGAGACCGCCGACACGCTGGCCTGCCTGCGCTATGGCAAGGCGGCCGGCCAGAGCCTGCTGGCGGTGGTCAACGTCGCCACCTCGACCATGGCGCGCGAGGCCGACGTCGTGGCGCCGACGCTCGCCGGCCCGGAGATCGGCGTGGCCTCGACCAAGGCCTTCACCTGCCAGCTCGCCGTGCTGGCCTGCCTCGCGCTGGCGCTCGGGCGCGCCCGCGGAACGCTGTCGGAGGCGGACGAGGCGAGGCTCGTCGGCGAGCTGATCGCCGTGCCCGGCCTGATGGCGGAGGCGATGAAGCGCGAGCCGGCGATCGAGCACCTGGCCCGCGAGTTCACCAAGGTGCGCGACGTGCTCTACCTCGGCCGCGGCACCTCGTATCCGCTCGCCATGGAAGGCGCGCTCAAGCTGAAGGAGCTCAGCTACATCCACGCCGAGGGCTATGCCGCCGGCGAGCTCAAGCACGGTCCGATCGCGCTGATCGACGAGGCCATGCCCGTCATCGTGATCGCGCCGAGCGACGCGGTCTACGAGAAGACGATCTCCAACATGCAGGAGGTGTCCGCGCGAGGTGGACGGCTCATCCTTCTGGGTGACAGCCGCCTTGCCCGCGACTATTCCAACGAAGCCGAAGCGATCGTGACGCTGCCCGACATGGCGCCGGCCTTCACCGCGATGGTCTACGCTGTGCCGGTGCAGATGATCGCCTACCACACCGCCGTCGCCATGGGTAAGGATGCCGACCAGCCGCGCAACCTGGCGAAGAGCGTGACGGTGGAGTAGAGGGCGCAAGCGCGTTAAGTTGATCCCCTACGGCGCCTGCAGCACCCGAATGTGCGTCTCGACCATCGGGGTTATCCATGGATGAAATCGTCACCAGCAACGACGTCACCCGCAACGACGTCAGCCTTTACGACAGCGACTTCTACGCCTGGACACAGCAGCAAGCCGCCCTGCTCAGGGAGGGCCAGCTCGATGCTTTGGATCTCGTCAACGTCCTCGAGGAGATCGAGACCTTGGGCCGCAAAGAAGTCGCGGAGCTGCGATCACGCTATGTCGTTTTAGCGCTACACCTTCTCAAGCAGACCTATCAGCCGGAACGCGCGACCCGCAGCTGGCGGACGACGATCTTCAATCAGAGATTGGAGATCGAATTCCACATGGAAGACAATCCGAGCCTCAAGCCCAAGGCCGAGACCATTTTCGCACGGGCCTACGTCAATGCTCGTCGTCTCGCCGCATGGGAGACCAAGCTTCCCTCGAGCACTTTCCCGGAAAAGCCCCCATTTACACTTGACCAGGCTCTTTCGGCATCTTGGAACCCCGGCCGCGATACGGATGATGCAAACGATGGCTGAGGTGTCTGGTAGCGCAGGTTGCTACGACCGCTGTTCGCGAGGAAAAGCTTTGGACGAGATCGCCCGACGGGACGAAGCCGATTTGTACGAGACGGACTTCTATGCCTGGAGTCAGCGCCAGGCGGCTCTACTAGGCGGTGGCGACTTCGGCGCGTTGGACCTGATCAACCTTGTCGAGGAGATCGAGTCGTTGGGACGCGCTCAAATCAATGCTTTGCAGTCCCGCTATGCGGTTTTGTGCCTCCATCTGCTCAAGCTCATCGTACAGCCGAAACGCGCTACCCGAAGCTGGCAGGGAACGATCGTCGAGCAGCGCAACAGGATCGCGAGGCTCTTCAAGGAAAATCCAAGCCTCAGGTCCAAACGGCAATTGCTGTTCGCCGAAGGCTATGAGGACGGACGCAAAGTTTGCGCGGCGCAAACCGGGGTCGCGCTCGACACTATTCCCAAGCATCCGCCCTTCACTGTCGAAGAAGCTGAGGACGAAACCTGGCTCCCGGCTTTTCCCGATTATCGATCGTAGATGATTACCGCAGACGGAGCCATTGGGCCACCGTTATGCCAGAAGCGGTGAGCCAAGCCGATTGTCGGCTGATGCGGATCAAGCCGTCTTCGGCACCGCGTCGCGCAGACCAACCTCAGGCACGGCGTCGGTCTTCGAAACGCCTGAAGCACCACGCGTGACGGAGCGAATGTCTGCCAGCGTCTTGTTGAGGTGGACGTGCTTGTCGATGTGGTCGATCCACATGAGCGGCACAAAATGGTGCTGGTGGTCGGGCGAGTCGTTCTTGGTCAGCTTGATCTTGCCTTCCTGCATATGATCGACCTTGCCGATCGACTCGCCGTCGGCGGCGATGACGTCCATGTGTGCCTCGATGCGGCTCTTATTGATGTCGACCATGCGGCGCTCCTCTGTTTGCCGAGGTGCAACCACGAACGTCGAAAAGGGTCCCGGGCCGGTGTAAAAGCCGCACCTCGATACAGATGCCCGCCCCGGCAGCATGGTTCGCAGGGACATGGCGTAGGTGGACGAGCGCCCTTAAGATGGTCTGAACGAAGCGAAGCTAGTACATTAGTCAAAACGGAGACGGAGGTACTTCGTGGACGAGATCAATACGGGCGAGAGCAGCCTCTACGAGACCGACTTTTACGCTTGGACGCAGCAGCAGGCCGCGCTGATGAAAGAAGGCTGCCTCGCGGACTTGGACTTGATCAACGTGTTGGAGGAGATCGAGAGCTTGGGCCGCAAGGAAGTCTCCGAGCTGCGGTCGCGGTACAAGGTTCTCGTTCTGCATCTTCTCAAAGAGATGTTTCAGCCCGAGCGATCCGGTCGCAGTTGGCGCACTACGATCCTCAACCAGCGGCTGGAAATCGCTCGGCAGATCGCCGAGAATCCGAGCTTGAAGCCGAAGGCGGATAGTCTTTTCGAGACAGCCTATGCCGACGCGTGTCGGCTCGCGGCCTCGGAGACCGGCCTGCCGATCGCTACGTTCCCGATCATGTCACCGTTCAGCCGCGAGCTGATGCAATCCGATGACTGGTATCCGGCACCGGTCGTTGGGTCTCTGGACATCGCGCCGGCTGCGGGCGGCTAGACTTGAACCCCTGGGTTCACCTCGACACCGCACCAATCCCCGGCGGCGAGGGCGAGCTGCGCCTGATGCGGCGCGGCGCGGACTTCTCGATCTTCATCGGCCGGGACGAGCTGATGAATTCGCGTCTCAGCGGGTCCGAGGAGGCGCTGGCCGGCGAGACCTGTCGGCGGCTGGCTGGCCCGAGACCGAGGCTGCTGATCGGCGGTCTCGGCATGGGCTTCACCTTGCGCGCCGCCCTTGCCGCGCTGGCGCCCGAGGCGGAGGTGGTGGTGGCCGAGCTGGTGCCGGCGGTGATCGCTTGGGCGCGCGGACCGCTGGCCTCCGTCTTTGCCGGCTGCCTCGACGATTCGCGGGTCGGCATCGCGGAGGGCGACGTCGGGATCGCGATGCGGGGCGGGCCTTGGGACGCCATCCTGCTCGACGTCGACAACGGACCGGACGGCTTGGTGCGGACCGGAAACGACGCGCTCTACGGCGCGCGCGGTCTCGCCGCGGCGCGCGCGGCGCTGCGCCCCGGCGGCCTGCTCTCGGTCTGGTCGGTCAAGCCGGACGCCGCCTTCGCCGCCCGCCTGCGCAAGGCCGGCTTCGACGTCGAGGCGTTGCGGGTGCGCGCCAATGCCGGCAGACGCGGCGCGCGGCACACGATCTGGCTGGGGCGGCGGGTGTGAAGGGCATCGCCCACGTAAGCCGCCGTCGTCGCGGCGGCTTACGTGGGCGCCCGGCGTGCAACGACCGCCGAGACGATGTTGCCGCTGAGGATATCTCCCAAAGCGTGCCCGTCTCGCGGGAGCAGGTCGAAGATCGCGATTTCTGGCCCAAAGACCTTCCCTGACAAAGCGTGGAGGGAGGTCTTTCTTCTCAGCCTTTGGGTATCGCGCTGTGGGTCATGGGTGAGGGCAAAGCGGTGCCGCATACGGGTGATTTGCTGACTCGCCGCCCGCTCTCACCCGACCTGCGCGTCGTCGTCGACCGCACCGGTTTATGGCGCGGTTCGCCTGCAACCGCTCGCCAGCGCTGCGTGTCGTGCTAAGTTCGGCCCGCGGCGCGGACGGGGGATTTGGATCATGGCGGGTGCAGGCTGGGTCGCTCTGGCGGCGATCGCGTTCGTCGGAACGCACTTGCTCCTGTCGCACCCTCTGCGTCGACCCATCGTCGCCGCGCTCGGCGAAGGTGGATTCACGGGTGTCTATTCCCTCGTTGCCGGCGTCACACTGGCCCTTTTGGTGTGGTCTTTCCTGGTCGTGCCCGCATCGCCTTTCCTCTGGCCTGTCGGCAACGCGCTCTGGGCCGTCGTCACGATCGTCATGCTGCTGGCCTCGGTGCTGCTGGTGGGATCGGTGGTGCGCAATCCGGCGATGCCGACCGGCGGAAAGCCGATCGTGGCACCCGACGCCGCAAGCGGAGTCTTCGCCATCACCCGTCACCCGATGATGTGGGCGTTCGCGCTGTGGGGGCTCTGCCACGTCGCCGTCTACCCCGTGGCCAAGAACATCGTGCTCGCCGCGGCCATCGTCGTGCTGGCCCTGGTCGGCGCCGCCCTGCAGGACCGCAAGAAGGAGAGCCTGCAGCCGGAGGTTTGGCGGTCCTGGGAAGCGAAGACCAGCTATTGGCCCTTCGCCGCGATGGTCACGCGGCGCGCCCGCATGGGCTGGTTGAGCCTGCACGCCGCGCTGGGCGGGCTGGTGGTGTGGCTCGCCGCGACCTGGGCTCACATTCCGATCGCCGGCTGGGCCGCGGGCATCTGGCACTGAATTCTGTGAGGAGACCGCGTCTCCGCAATGATTGCGGGTCGATGTCTCCGGAGCGGCGCGGTGTCGCGAAGGCGCTTCTGAGAGCCGGGAAAGCAAACCATGGCACGGCGAACACGACCGACCGATCGCTTCAAGATCAAGCATCCCATCGTGCTGGCGCCGATGGACCCGGCTTCCGGCGGCGCCTTGGCCGCGGCGGTGAGCGCCGCTGGCGGCCTTGATCTCATCGGCGGCTACGGCGACCGCGAGATTCTGGAGGCCGAGTTCGCCGAGGCCGGCAATCGGCGCGAGGCGTCGAGGCGGCCGATCGCAGCGGCGACTACGACGTCTCCGACGTGACAGTCGGAGAAGCCGTCGGCCTCGTCGAGGATCTGCCGCCGGCCGGCGAGCTGGTGGAGCGCCTCGCAGCGGAGGCGGAGGCGCGGCTCTCGGCCGTCACGCGCGCTATCGCTGCCGCCCGAAGCGCGATTTTTGCCGGTGCATTCCTTTGCCAGGATGCGACCTGATTTTCATCGCTCGCTATACAAGAGAGACTTCGGACGTGGGGCGACGTTCCGGCTGGTGGTCGGCAGTCGCTGCCATGGCCTGCGCCACGGCGGCAAGCAGCTCGGGCTTGCGGAACGGCTTGCCGATATGGCCGACCATCCCGGCCGCGCGCAGCGCCGCGACCTGAGCCGGCAGAACGTTGGCGGTCATGCCCAGGATCGGCACGGCCCCGCGTGGGCCTTCGTGTTCGGCGATCCGCCGCGCGGCGGTCAGGCCATCCATGCCGGGCATCTGCACGTCCATCAGGATCAGGTCGTAGTCGCGCGAGCCGGCCAGACTGACGGCCTCCTCGCCGTCGCTCGCGACATCGACCTCGAAGCCGCCAGACGAGACGACGGCGCGCGCCAGCTCGCGGTTGATCGCCACGTCTTCCACCACGAGGATGCGACCGGCATGCGTCGAGGCGATCGCCGGCGATCGCGCCTCGTCGCGCTGCCGCTGCGCCGTGGGCAGCGGCACCTCGAACCAGAACGTCGAACCTTCACCCTCGACGCTCGTCACCCCGATGTCACCGGCCATGAGCGTCACCAGCGCCTTGCTGATCGCCAGGCCGAGCCCGGAGCCTCCGAACCGGCGCGAGATCGTGCCGTCGACCTGAGTGAAGCGCTGGAACAGCAGGTCGGTTCGGTCGGGCGCGATGCCGATGCCCTGATCCTCGACCTCGAAGCGCACCGAGCCTCCATCGGCGGTCGGTTCGCAGGTCAGCACGATCGAGCCCTCTTGCGTGAACTTGACCGCATTGTTCAGCAGGTTGAGCAGCACCTGGCGCAGGCGGTCCGCGTCTCCCAGGACGAAGTCGGGCAGCGGCGAGCGTCGCTCGCGCCGCAGGTCGAGCCGCTTGCGTTGCGCCGCGTCCGCGACCATGGCCATCGCATCCTCGATCAGCCTCTCGAGCTCGAACGGGACCGGCCTCAGCTCCAGTTTCCCGGCTTCGATGCGGGAGAAGTCGAGGACATCGTTGACGATGGTGAGCAGTGCCTCACCGGAGGATTTCACGATCTCGGCGCTGCGCCTGTCGAGGTCGGCGAGGCCCTCGCTTTCGAGGATGCGATCGGAATAGCCGATCACCGCGTTCAGCGGCGTCCGGATCTCGTGACTCATCGTGGCGAGGAACTCGCTCTTGGCGAGGCTCGCCGCCTCAGCCTCGGCGCGCGCCTTCTCGGCTGCGGCCCGCGCCTCCTCGACGATCAGCCGCGTCGCCTCCTTCTCGGCCTCCGCGACCTTGCGCTCGGTGACGTCGCGAAGCGCGCCGAAGACCCGCACCGCGCGCCCGTCGACGAACTCCGTCTCGCCCGAGGCGCGAACCCATATCGAGCGCCCTTTCGCGGTGCGGAGCGGCAACTCGAGGTCGTAGGGTGTTCCCTCCTCCAGCGAACAGGCGTAGGCCACACGCATCGTCTCGCGCGCCTCGCCTTCGTAGAACGCCGCCGCGCTGTCGAAGGTCGGAACGAAATCATCCTCCACTTCGTGGATCCGGCGCGTGTGCTCGCTCCAACGCACCTCGCCCGTGCGGAGGTCGACCTCCCACCCTCCGGTTTTCGCCACCCGGCCGACGCGATCAAGGAAGGCTTCGCTGTCGCGCAGGCGCGCCTCGGCGAGCTTCAGGTCGGTGATGTCGGTAACGAGCGCGAAGAACCCCTCGACGCGCCCGTCCTCGCGCACGTCGGGCACGTAGGCAGCCAGCGTGTGGCGCTCGCCCCCGTCCGGACGCGGGATGCGCCGCTCGAAGCGCTGCGGCTCGCCCCGCAGAGCACCCTCGATGTAGGGGCGGTTCAGCGCGAAGGCGGCCTCGCCGATCACGTCGCGAAGGTCGCGGCTCTCGAGAGCGAGATGGTCGATCGCGTACCAGGCTGAATAGGTGCGATTGGCCAAAACATTGCGCAGGTCGCGGTCCCAGCAGCCGATCAGGGCCGGCATGTTGTCGAGCACGGCGCGAAGCTGCCGCTCGCGCAGGCGCAACGCCTCTTCGGACCGCTTCGCGTCCGTCACGTCCAGCGACACGCCGAAGAGCGATGTCGGCGCCTGTCCGGCGACGCGCTCGCAGACGCCTCGGACCACGATGATCCGCTCTTCGCCGGATGGGCGCTGTATTTTCGTCTCGAGCGAGAAGGGCTCGCCATTTTGCAATGAATCCTCGAGCACGGCTATGACGCGGTCGCGATCCTCGGGATGGTAGCCGTTCGCGGCGTCGAGGAGGGCGGGCGGTCCGTCGGCCGGATCGACGCCGAAGATCCGGTGTATGCCGTCCGACCAGACGCGCCTGTGGCCGGGCAGCTCGATGCGCCAGTGGCCCGCCTGCGCCATCTCCTCGGCGAGGACGAGGAGCCGGTTGCGCTCGACAAGGGCCGCCATCGCTTCGTCGCGCTCGCGCACCCGCGCCGAGAGATCGAGGTTGGCTTGCAGCAGCTGCGCCGCCGACGGCGCCTGCAAGGCGGCCGGAAAGAGCACCCAGAGCGCGGTCGCGGTCCAGATCGAGGCGGCGGCCGTCACGCCCTTGAGCACCGCCTCGGCGTCGTAGTCCGGGATCCACAAGGTCCAGATCGACATGAGGTGCGTGGCGCCGCACGCGGTGATGAATGCGGCGAAGCACCAGAACACCCAGCGGAAGGCGATGTCGCGCCGCCTCACCGCGAAAGCGGCGAGGGCGACGGGAATCGAGAAGTAGCAGAGCGCGATGATCGCATCGGAGCCGACGTTCAGCCAGATCAGCTCGGGGCGCCACGAGAGACAGATCCCGTGCGGCGTCAGGCCCCGACCGGAGAAGAGCCAGGAGAAAACCTTGTCCATCATGCCTCCCTTGGGCCCGTTGGACCCTCCTGCCGATCAGGCCGGGCAGGCCGATGCCGCGCCGGCGCGGTCGGGCACCTCGAGCGCCTCAGCCTAGTCTGGCCGAGTGACAGGTCGCTCGCGACCTCTTTGTTCGACTTGCCCGCACGCATGAACCAGGGCGACACTCGAGCATAACGACAGTGCGGATGCCATGACCCTCGAACAACTCCGCGTCTTCGTCGCCGTCGCCGAGCGCCAGCACGTCACGCGGGCGGTTGAAGCGCTGAACCTAGCGCAATCGGCGGTCAGCGCCGCGATCGGCGCGCTGGAGGGTCGCCACGGCGCCAAGCTCTTCAGCCGCGTCGGCCGCGGCATCGAGTTGACCCAGGCCGGCCGCCTGTTCCTCGGCGAGGCCAAGGCCGTGCTCGCGCGGGCGGTCTCGGCGGAACTCGTTCTCGCCGAGCTCGCCGGCCTCAAGCGCGGCTCGCTCAGCCTCCAGGCCAGCCACACCATCACCAGCTACTGGCTGCCGCGCCGCCTCGTGGACTACAGGCGCGCCCATCCCTCGATCGGCGTGCGAATGACGATCGGCAACACCGCGCAGGTCGCCCACGCGGTCCGCGACGGCCTCGTCGATCTCGGCTTCATCGAGGGCGAGATCGAGGAGCCGGCCCTGGTCGGCGTCGAGCTCGCCCGCGATCAGCTCATCGTCGTGGTCGGGCCCGACCATCCCTGGGCCGGACGCTTCGGCATCGTGCCCGACGATATCCTGAAAACCGACTGGGTGCTGCGGGAGCCGGGCTCGGGCACGCGCTCGGCCTTCGAGAGCGCGCTCCGCAGGCTCGGCGTGGTGCTGCAGGATCTGAGGATCTCGCTGGAGCTGCCGAGCAACGAGGCGGTGCGCGCCGCGGTCGAGGCCGGCATGGGCGCCACGGCGATCTCGGCCTCGGCCGCGGTCGGCAGCCTCGAGGCGCAGCTGCTGCATCAGGTCGCCTTCGACCTGCCGGCGCGTCGGTTCAGGGCGATCTTCCACCAGGGACGTCACCTGAGCGCCGCCGCCGCCGCTCTGCTCGATGCGGTCGGCGCCGGCAGGCCGGCGGTGCCGGACCCGCTCACCCAAGGGGGTAGCGAGAGGCGTGCAGATCCCGCCACCCTTGGCATGGGTGACGATCGGCTCGGCGAGACGTCGGCGTGACGCCTATTCGGGCGGATCAGCCTCCCGCGGCGGCGCGATGCCGAGGCCGGCGGCGATGCGGCGGGTCACCGCCTCGCGCCGGGCGGTAACGTCGGCGTAGGAGCGCCGCGCCTCCGCGAGCACGGCGGCCGGGGCGGTGGCCGGCGTACCGCTGTCGAACGGCGGCTCCGGTGCGTAGACCATGTGCAGCTGGATCGCCTTGGCGGCGTCCTCGCCGCGCAGCTCGGCGGCGAGGCGCAGCGCGCCGTCAATGCCCGACGTCACGCCGGCGGCGAACACCCAATCCCCGTCCATGACGACGCGCTCGTCGACCGGCGTCGCGCCGAACCACGGCAGCAGGTGGAAGGAAGCCCAGTGAGTGGTGGTGCGACGGCCCCGGAGCAGGCCGGCGGCTCCCAACAGCAGCGCTCCCGTGCAGACGGAGAACACGCGCGCGCCAGCGGCCTGGCGGCGGAGCCAGCTGAGCACGGCCTCGTTTTCCATCAATGCTTCCACTCCGAAGCCGCCGGGCACGTGGAGCACGTCGAGCGGGGGCGCGTCGGCGATCGTCGCGTCCGGCGTCAGTCGCAGGCCACGGATGTCGCGCACCGTCTCGTCCGTGACGCCGTAAATCGCGTAGCTCGAGTTCGGGATCCGCGAGAGCACCTCGAAAGGACCGGTAAGGTCGATCTGGTCGATGCCCTCGAACAGGAGCGACCCGATGACGAGGTGGGTGTCTTGCGCGACCATTCAGGTCTCCTTGTTTCCGGTGGACGAGGACAACTTACAGCCTCCCGCTTCGGCGCTTATGATAGCGACCTTTTGCTTCCCGCCGATGTTCTCACGCCCGATCGACGTGCTGGCCTTCTCCGCCGTGCAGCTGCGCGACGCCGCTGCCCGCTCCAGGATAGTTATCCGCCCCATCAGTTGTCGCAGTGCTTGAGGCGCTGGCCCGTCGGTGTTAGCGCTCCCAGCTCACGACACGCGACAGAGGCCCATGACGAAGCGAGCACTTATCACCGGGATTTCCGGGCAGGATGGCGCCTACCTCGCCAGGCTTCTTCTGGAGAAGGGCTACGAGGTAACCGGCATCGTGCGGCGCTCGTCGCACTCTGGGGTCGCCGAGCATCGGCTGCGCTGGCTGGGCGTTCTCAGCCGGGTCAAATTGCTCGACGGCGACTTGCTCGACCTCTCCTCGATCCTGCGCATCGTGCTCGAAGTGCAGCCTGACGAGGTTTATAACCTGGCGGCGCAGTCTTTCGTCACCACGTCCTGGCAGCAGCCCATCCTGACGGCGCAAGTGACGGCGGTCGGCGTGACCAACGTGTTGGAGGCGCTTCGCCTGAATTGCCCCAAGGCGCGCTTCTACCAGGCCTCGTCCTCGGAGATGTATGGTCTGATCCAGGAGCCGATGCAGTCGGAGGAGACGCCTTTTTACCCGCGCTCGCCCTACGCGGTCGCCAAGCTTTACGGGCACTGGATCACCGTGAACTACCGCGAGAGCTTCGGCTTGCACGCTTCCTCGGGCATTCTCTTCAACCACGAGAGCCCGCTGCGTGGCCTGGAGTTCGTCACCCGCAAGGTCACCGACGGCGTGGCACGCATCAAGCTGAACCAGGCGCGCGAGCTGCGGCTGGGCAACATCGAGGCGAAGCGCGACTGGGGCCACGCGGCCGACTACGTCAGGGCCATGTGGCTGATGCTGCAGCAGGAGGTGGCCGACGACTACGTGGTGGCGACCGGCGTGACGACGACCGTTCGCGACATGTGCGAGATCGCTTTCTCGCACGTCGGCCTGGACATGGAGGCCCATCTGGTGATCGATCCGGCGCTGTACCGGCCGGCGGAGGTGGAAGTGCTGCTCGGCAATCCTGCCAAGGCCAAGGCCAAGCTCGGCTGGGAGCCGGAGATCGACCTCAAAACGATGATCGTGGAAATGGTCGACGCCGACTTGAAGCGGCTGCGCGGGGACGCGTGAGCGAGCTTGGTTCTTGCCCACCGAAACGTTGCGTCCCGCGACCGGGCCGAGGGTGACTCTGCCCTCGCGGATCCTGGTGACCGGTGCCCGTGGCTTCGTCGGCGGTTATCTACGCGCGGCGTTGGCCATAGGCGATCCGGCGGTGACCGTGATTGGAACGGGTTTGGTTTGCGGTGGCGAAGTCGACGTCGCTCTCGATCTCACCGATGCAGTCGCCGTGGACGAGGTGCTCGCGCGCGAACAGCCTGACGCGATCGTGCACCTCGCCGCACAAGCCTCGATCACCGCGGCTTTGACGGGCGCGGAGACCGATACCTGGGCCGTCAACCTCGGCGGGACCCTGAACCTCGCCCTCGCGATAGCGCGCCGGGTGCCCCGGGCGACCCTGCTGTTCGCCTCCTCGTCCGAAGTCTATGGCCGCGCCTTCGGCGCCGCGCCGGTCGTAGAGGATGTCGTTCCGCTGCCACTCAATGCCTACGCCCGCTCCAAGCTGTTGGCGGAGCAGGTGCTGGCCGCCGTTCTACCGACGTCCGCCAGGCTGATCGTGGCGCGGCCGTTCAATCACACCGGGCCGGGGCAGCGCGAGGACTTCGTGTTACCTTCGTTCGCCGGACAGATTTCCCGGATCGAGGCGGGGCTGCAGCCTCCGACGCTGCAGGTCGGCAACCTCGACGCCCAGCGTGATTTCCTCGACGTGCGCGATGTCGCGGTCGCCTACGTGGCGTTGCTCGCGGCGGCGCCGCGGCTGCCGACCCGTTTCACCTGCAACATTGCCAGCGGCACGGCGAGGCCGATGCATGAACTCTTGGAGAAGCTGCGCCAGCTGTCCGAAGTCGACTTCGCGGTGAGGATCGATCCCGCCCGGCTGCGGCCGTCCGACATCCCCTACGCCGCCGGATGCGCTGATCGCCTCGTCGCCGCTACCGGTTGGGCTCGCGCGATCCCTTTCGACGACACGCTTGCCGCCCTCCTGGCCGATGCGAGAAGGCGCGTGTCCGCGCAGGTCGACCCCTGATCCGCATGCCGCGAGAGGTGCGTCGCGGCGAGGCGACGCCGGGTCGTAGGCGTGCCCGGACGTGTCGAACGGGGGCACGTACCGCGAGAAGAACGTTGCGGTCGCGCGCGTGTCGAGCATCTCCCTGCAATGGGCGCCGGCGGTCCATGCCTCGGCGCGGCTACTTGATCAAAGAATAGATTTGGAAAACGCCCGCTTCGCACGACTTGGCGGAGGTATGGAGCAGGGCAAGCGCACCCAAGCCGATCGTCCGCCAGCACGTCGCGCGCTGTGGGTCGTCAACCCGAAGAGCCGACGCGGGAGCGACGGCATCGGCGAGGCGGCTGCGGTGTTCCGCGGCGCCGGCATCGCGCTCGTCGAGGCGGGCTGCACCGTCGGAGCCGACATCGGCCCCTGCATCCTGGCCCATCGCGCGGCGGTGGATTGCGTCGTCGTCGGCGGTGGCGACGGCACGATCAACGCCGCCGCGCGGGCCCTCGTCGACACCGGGCTGCCGCTCGGCGTGCTGCCGCTCGGCACCGCCAATGATTTCGCCCGCTCCGTCGGCATCCCGACCGATCTAGCCGCCGCGGCGCGCGTGATCTGCGAAGGGCACACCCAGAGGATCGATGCCGGCGACGTCAACGGACACCTGTTCTTCAACGTGGCCAGCGTCGGGCTCGCCGCCGATCTCGCCAAGGCCATCACCACGGAGCGCAAGCGCCGGTTCGGCCGGCTCAGCTACGCGATCAGCGCCGCCAAGCTGATGCTGGAGGCGCGGCCGTTCCACGCCACCATTCTCGTCGGCGAGGGCGAGGGCCGCGAGACGGCGATGGTGCGCACGATGCAGATCGCAATCGGCAACGGCCGCTTCTACGGCGGCGGCAACGTCGTCGCCACCAGGGCGCGCATCGACGACGGTTTTCTCGATCTTTACTCGCTGGAGTTCGCCGAGGTCTGGCGCATGGCTCTGATGATCCCGTGGTTCCATTCCGGTGCCCACGGCGCGGTGCGCGAGGTGCGCACGGCGCGCTCCGGCACGTTCGAGGTGATCACCCGCAAGCCGCGCCCGGTGAACGCCGACGGCGAACTGGTGACGCACACGCCGGCGGTCTTCACCCAGCGCAAGCTGGCGGTGCGCGTCTACGCGCCGGCATCGTGATGGGGCAAGCCACATCAACGGATCGTTCACGCGTGCTGCGGACAGTGGGATCATGCAGGGCCGCTCTTCCCGACCTTTTGGCAAGCGCAACCGCGTTGTGCCGACCACGGCGCCGGCACGCCTTGCGCCGCCGCGCATCGCCCTTGAGCCCGACCCGCACCGCGCCTTCTTCGCCGCTGCGCGGGTCGAGACCGAGGCGGACGCGCCGGCGGCCGGCCTGGTCGAGGTTCCGCGCTCGTTGCGCGCCGCGATCCTCGCCGGGATCGTCGTGGCCTGCGGCCTCGCCGGGCTCGACGCGACCCAGAAAATCGCCGCCCTGCGCGACCTGACCGAGGCGATGCCCGACCAGCCCCAGGTGCGGCTGCTGGCGCCGGCGTTGATCCTTCTCGCCGTACTCGGCGGCGGTCGCTCCGCCGCGACGAGCCTGCTGCTGGCGCATGGCGTGCTCAAGCGCACCGGCCAGACCGGGCAAATGGCTTACGCGCTCGGCGGCGCAGCGGCGGCGGCGGCGTTCGCCGCGGCGCTCATGCTGGTCCTGGGGCAGGCGCCGGCGCACGGCTTCGCCGTCGATATCCTCGCCGGCGCCGCGGGCGGCTTCTTCTACCGCGTCTTCGCCGGTACGAGGAGCGTCGCGTCCGGCGCGGGCCGCTGAGCGCGGCGATGGACGCGTTGCTCACGCTGACCTCCGGCGAGGCCTCCGCCACGATCGCTGCCCACGGCGCCGAGCTGCGCGCCTGGCACGTCGGCGCCGTGCCGTTGATCTGGGAGCCGCAGGTCGACGTCTGGCCGGAGACGGCGCCGATCCTGTTTCCGGTCGTCGGCTGGACGCGCGGGTCGCGGATCGTCGTCGAGGGGCAGGCCTACCCGCTGGGACTGCACGGCTTCGCCCGCCGGCTCGACTTCTCCGTGCGCGAGCAACGGCCCGACCGCATCCGCTTGGCGGCGGCGGCAAACGCCGAGACCCGCGTCCTCTACCCCTTCACTGGGAGCTGGAGATCGAACACGGTCTCGAAGGGACGGCGCTGACGACGCGGCTGACGATCCGCAACCAGGGTCCGACGCCGATGCCCTACGCCTGCGGCTTGCATCCCGGCTTGCGATGGCCCTTCGCCGACGGCGCGCCGGAGGATTACGCCATCACCTTCGGCGAGCGCGAGGCGGCCGCCGTGCCGGTGATCTCGCCCGACGGCCTGTTCACTTGGCGGACTCGTCAGGTGCCGCTCGATAGGCGGAGCCTACCGCTGTCGCCCGACCTGATGGCGCGCGAGGCCCTGTGTTTCCTCGATGTGAGGAGCCGCAACCTGCGCTTCGGCCACGCCGCCTCCGGCGCTGCAATCGACGTCACGCTGAAGGACTTCCCGCACGTCGCGCTATGGTCGCGCCCGCCCGGCCGCTTCCTGTGCATCGAGCCCTGGACCGGCCACGGCGACTTCGTCGATGCCGACGGCGACCTCTACGCCAAGCCCTCCATGCGCCACCTCGCGCCCGGCGCCGAGGCGAGCCACGCGGCGACCTTCACCTACGTCGCGCCGCATCGGATCTCGTGAGCGCACCGCTCCCACGGAGTGCCTGACTCCGACTCCTAATCTTCAGCGGTCTTGTCCTGAGCCTGAGGTTCCTGTCTGTTCCTAGCTTGAACTTGCTGCAGTCGCCGCGGCAGTTCTCGCTTCAGTGCCGTACGCCGGAAAGGCGTCGACTTCGCCCAGAGGCGGATCTCCGGAAGCGTGCGACCGCACCCTACACACCAGCCGGTCTTGCCATCGAACTGGCAGACGCCAATGCAGGGATCGTCTTTCTTCATGAGGAAGGTGTAGCACAAGGCCGCAAGCTTGGTCCGCATAAGCGATTGCGAGCGGCTCTTCCATGCTTGGCGATTCGCCAACAGTGCGCAACTCGGATCGACACAGAGACTTTCGAGAAACTTCTATCTCAGCGTCTCCTCGCTCGAAGTCGGCCTTCTGTCTCGTGTCATCCTTAGGGATGACGACCACCGTCGCGCTCGCTTGTCGTCGCTCCGCAGTCTCGCTAACTCAGGCCGATGGATCTTCCCCAAGACAAGCTGAACCTCATCCTGCGGCGGCACGACGAGATCAACGGCCGCCTCGCCGCCAACCCGGATGCCGTGACCTTCGTCGCGCTGTCGCGCGAGCTGGCGGGGCTGGAGGACGTCACGCAGGCGATCCGCGAGTATCGGCGCGAGGCGGCCGAGCTCGACGGGCTCGTCGCCATGCTCGAGGATCCCGGCCTCGACCCCGAGATGCGCGACCTCGCCGACGAGGAGCGCCATGCGGGCGAGGCGCGCGTCGAGGCGCTGGCGCGCTCGCTGCAGCTGGCGCTCCTGCCCAAGGACGCGGCGGACGAGAAGTCGGCCATCCTCGAGATCCGCGCCGGCACCGGCGGCGACGAAGCGGCGCTCTTTGCCGGCGACCTCTTCCGCATGTACCAGCGCTACGCCGAGGACCGGCGCTGGAAGGTCGAGATCCTCTCGGCCTCCGAAGGCACCGCCGGCGGTTTCAAGGAGATCATCGCCGAGGTCGAGGGCGCCGGCGTCTTCGCCAAACTCAAGTTCGAGTCCGGCGTGCACCGCGTGCAGCGCGTGCCCGACACCGAGACGCAGGGGCGCATCCACACCTCGGCCGCCACGGTCGCCGTGCTGCCGCAGGCCGAGGAGGTCGACGTCGAGATCAACGAGGCCGACCTGAAGATCGACACCATGCGGGCGCAGGGGTCGGGCGGCCAGCACGTCAACAAGACGGAATCGGCGATCCGCATCACCCACGTGCCCTCGGGCGTCGTCATCTTCGTGCAGGAGGAGCGCTCGCAGCACAAGAACCGCGCGCGGGCGATGAACCTGCTGCGCTCGCGCCTCTACGACATGGAGCGCCAGAAGCTCGACGACGCCCGCTCCGCCGACCGCAAGAGCCAGGTGGGCAGCGGCGACCGCTCCGAGCGCATCCGCACCTACAACTTCCCGCAAGGGCGGCTCACCGACCACCGCATCAACCTGACCCTCTACAAGCTGGAGAAGGTGATCACCGGGGAGGCTCTCGACGAGGTCATCGACGCGCTGACGACGGAGCACCAGGCCGCGCTGCTGGCGGCGCAGGACGGGTGAGGGGCGCCGGACGGATGACCGGCTCGGCCAGCTGTGCCATCCTCGCGCGATGACCGCGGGACGAGCCATGCCCATCACCCTGACGCCCGACCTGGAAGATCGGATCGCCGCCCCCGCGTCGCGGAAGGCGAATGCAGCTCTGTCGAGGACGGCGTGCGCCGCCTCATTGAGGAGCGCATCGCCGAGCGCGACTTGGAGGACGATGAGTTGGCTTGGGCCAAGCCACTCATCGACGAAGGCTTGCTGCCATCGAGCGGGGCGATATCGTGACCCTTGAAGAGTTTCGTCGGAGGACGGCCAAGGCGCTGACCAGCTAACCTCACCGGTGACGCCCGCGAGGCTTGCCTATCAGCGCTGGCGGACCAGGCCGAAGGATATCAGCCGCCATTGATCGCCTGAGCCCTCATGCCGCTACCATTCGCCCTCTCGCCCCCGCCACCCGCCCCGGCGACAACACGCGCCATGAACCAGCCGCCCTCCCAGCTCGACTTCGCCCCCACCCGCGCCGAGGGCCTCGCCCGGCTCCACGCCTTCCTGCCGCGCGCCGGCTGGCGCTACGCGTCACACCGCAACGCCGATCCCGGGCCGGAGCGGCGCGGCGACACCTCGGTGCTGTCGCCCTACGTGCGGCGGCGCATGGTCGACGAGCGCGAGATCGTCGCCGCGGTGCTCGAGGCGGAGGGGCCGACCAGGGCGGAAAAGTTCATCCAGGAGGTGTGCTGGCGCACCTATTGGAAGGGCTGGCTTGAGGCGCGGCCGGAGGTGTGGTCGCGCTTCCTAGAGGAGCGCGACCGCGCGCGCGACGACCTCGGCTCGGGCGCGGCGAAGGCGCTGGCGCAGGCCGAGGCCGGCGCGACCGGCATCGAGGGCTTCGACGACTGGGCGCGCGAGCTCGTCGAGACCGGTTGGATGCACAACCATGCCCGCATGTGGTTCTCCTCGATCTGGATCTTCACGCTGGGCCTGCCGTGGCAGCTCGGCGCCGATTTCTTCCTCCGCCATCTCGTCGACGGCGACCCGGCCTCGAACACGCTGTCGTGGCGCTGGACCGCCGGTCTGCAGACCAAGGGCAAGACCTATCTCGCCACGGCGCAGAACATCGCGCGCTACACGGAGGGTCGCTTCGAGCCCAAGGGCCTCGCCACCCGCGCCGAGGCGCTGCAGGAGGAGGCGGTGGCGCGCGTCCACCCGCTCGCCGAGGCGCCGGCCGTGCCCGAGGGCGAGGCGCTGCTGCTCGTCACCGACGAGGATCTGACGCCGGACTGGATCGGCCGCGGGTTCTCCCGGGCGATCGTCGCCGGCGGCGTCGACGTCGGGCAGGCCGGCGAGCGCGGCGCGCCGGCGTCGACCTTCGCCCGCGGCGCGCTCGACGACGCCGCCGCCCGCCTGCGCGGCAAGGGCATGGATGTCGCCCGCCTCGACGACCTCGCCGCAGGGCCGATCGCCGTCGCCGCCGAAGCCGCCGGCACGCGGATCGTGGTGACGCCCCACGCGCCCGTCGGTTTCACCGCCACGGCTCTCGAGCGGCTGGCTGGGGATCTCGCCGCGGCCGGACTGACGCTGGTGCGTCCGCGGCGCGGCTGGGACGACGCCTTCTGGCCCCATGCCAAGAAGGGCTATTTCCAACTGCGTAATGCCATTCCCGAGGCGCTCGCGGCCGAAGCACTTGCATTATGACAGCTTGCGCCTTTCACAGCACGATTGGCGAGGAAGGCGTTGCCGATCGTGTTTCGTGCCTAAAGTAGTAGTGCGTCATCTTCGCTGTGGTGCTATTGTATCCTTAGCTAGCGTTCGAGATCGTGATGACTGACGATGAAGCCCGCCGTTCATTTACGTTGGAAGATTATAAATGCATGAGGGCAGAGGTTATTGCTCAGGGTGCTAAATATGACCGACTAAGATCTGGCTTTGGCGGTATAGGCGCCTACTACGCTTGGTTGTTTTCGACCTTTTCGGTAGTTCCGGTAGAATAGGCTGTTCGGAACTTCACGGCTTGCTACTTGCGACGATACTTTTATCCCGATCGGGATCTGCTTAATGGCAACCATTTCGGCCGGCTTTTGGCTTCTTACTTTGATAGCGTAGCATCGTGGTTCCTTAGAGTTGAGAAAGTCATTGGTATTTTAGAATTAAGTTGGCAACAAAATCACAGCCAAAACAAGACTGGATCTGAGAAATGGAGGGGGTTCCAAGCTCTTAGCGATCCGTTCTGGTCCATTCTCATATTAGCTTTAGTCGCAATGTCGGGGATCATTGCCAGCATAAGCTTATTCATCTACTTGCAGTAAGCAAATTATGGAAAGGCAGTCTACTACAACGAAATAAGATGACTATACACAGACTAATAATATTAGAGGATCTTGGCTCATAGCGTGGCGCGCTGTTCGCGATCAGCCGCGCAGCCGGACCACATTGTCGGGCGGCGCCGCCGGGGCGACGCCGAGCACGTGCTCGATCGCCTGGAACAGCCGTGACGGCTGGAACGGCTTGGCGACAATGCGCTCTTCCCCCACCGAGCGGATGGCGTCGAGATCGGCGTAGCCGGTGACGAACAGCGTCGGCAGCCCCGGGCGTCGCAGCTGCGCCTCGCGCGCCACCTCGGCGCCGTTCATGCCGGGCATCAAGAAATCCACCAGCAGCACGTCGACAACCTCGGTGCGGTCGAGCGCCTCCAGCCCGGCGCCGCCGCTCCCGGCCTCGATCACGTGGAAGTCGGCTTCGCGCAAGATCTCGGCGGTGACCTCGCGCACGGCGGTGTCGTCGTCGATCAGCAGCACCACCATGCCGTCTCGTCGCCGCGGCGCATCGGCTGCGACGCGCCGCAAGGCTTCGTGGCGCACCTCGCCGGCGCGCGGCAGGAACACCTTGACGGTGGTACCCCCGCCGGGCCGGCTGTCGATGCGCACGCCGCCGCCCGACTGCTTGGCGAAGCCGAGCACCTGGCTGAGGCCGAGCCCGGTGCCCTTGCCGACGTCCTTGGTGGTGAAGAAAGGCTCGAAGGCCTTGGCGCACACTTCGTCGCTCATGCCGTAGCCGGTGTCGCAGACGGCGACGACGACATATTCGCCGGGCTCCGGCTCCTCCGGCCGGCGCGGCGGATCGCGCAGCACGGCGTTGCTGGTCTCGACGGTCAGGTTGCCGCCGACCACCATCGCGTCGCGCGCGTTGATCGCGAGATTGAGGATCACGAGCTCGATCTGCGTCGGATCGACCAGGGCCGACCAGAGCTGGTCGGAGAGCACGGTCCCGATGCGCACCGACCCGCCCATGGTGCTTTGCAGCAAGTCGCGCAGGTTGCAAACAGCGCCATTGAGGTCGATGGGCTTGGGCTCCAGCCGCTGCCGCCGCGAGAACGCCAGCAGCTGCGCTGTCAGCTTGGCGCCGCGCTCGGCCGCCGTTTCCATGAAGCCGAGCCGACGCGTGAGCTTCTCGACGTTGGGATGGCCGGCGATGCCGCGCTGGACGAAGCCGAGGTTGCCGATGATCACGGTGAGCAGGTTGTTGAAGTCGTGGGCGACGCCGCTGGTCAGCTGCCCGACGGCCTCGAGCCGCTGCATCTGGCGCAGCGTGCCGGCGACGCGCTCGCGTTCCTCGATCTGCTCGACGAGCTGGCGGTTGGAGGCGGCGAGCTCCTCGGTGCGCTCGGCGACGCGTTCCTCCAGCGTCTCGGCGAGGCGGCGCAACTGGACCTCGGCTTGACGCCGGTCGGTCAGGTCCTGCTTGGCGCCGATGATGCGCAGCGCCTTGCCTTCCGCATCGCGGGCGAGGAAACCGCGATCGAAGATCTCGGCGTAGCTGCCGTCGGCGCGACGATAGCGGTAGTCGGCGCTCCAGCGCTGGGCGTCGCCGGCGATCGCGGCCCAGAGACTCTCGACGACCCGGTCGTGGTCGTCGGGATGCACGTTGCGGCTCCACTTCGCGAGCGAGGCATCGCAGATGTCGTGGCCGAAGAGCTCGCGGTGGGTCTCGTTCCATTGCAGCCGATCGCCGACGAGATCCCAGTCCCAGATCGCGTCATTGGTGGCGCGCGAGGCCAGCCGGTAGCGCTCCTCGAGCTCGCGCACGCGCTCGTCGGCAACCTTGATGTCGTGGATGTCGGTGCAGGTGCCATACCAGCGCACGATCGCGCCGGAGGCGTCGCGCACGGCCTGGGCGCGGCCGAGCACCCAGCGGTATTCTCCGGAGCGATGCCGCAGCCGGTACTCGATGCGATAGGGCTCGCCGCTCGCCAGGCAGCGGTGCCAGACGGCGAACGCGCGCTCCTGATCCTGCGGATGGAACATGCCGGCCCAGCCGTCGCCGTCGGTCAAGCCCTCGGGAATACCGGTGTATTCGTACCAGCGGTGGTTGTAATAGTCGTGGAAACCGTCGGGTCGCGTCGACCAGATCATCTGGTCGATCGAATCGGTGATGGCGCGATAGCGGGCCTCCTGCTCGGCCACGCTGGCCTCGGCGCGCTTGCGGTCGGTCGCGTCGATCACGATGCCCGACAGCATCACGCGTCTGCCCTCGGCATCGTCGATGGCGTGGCCGCGCACCTCCGCCCAGCGCAGCGCGCCGTCGGCGCGGATGAAGCGGTAGGTGGTCTCGAGGTCGGCCCTGCCGTGCACCGCGGCGCGGACCGCCGCCTGGTAGGTGCGCAGGTCGTCGGGGTGGATCGCGGCGATCAGGTCGTCGCGGCGGTATTCGGCCTCCGGCGGCCAGCCGTAGATCGCCTTGCAGGTCGCCGACATGCCCACCTGCTTCGAGGGGAGGTGCAGCTGCCAGGTTCCCACCCGTGACCCGTCGAGGACGAACTGCAGCCGATCCATCGCGAGGCGGGTTTCGGCCTCGCTGCGACGCAGCGCCTCGTTCTCGCGGCGCAGCGCGGCCAGGGCATCGTCGTCTCGGTCGAAGGGAGGCGGCATCCGATCTTGTTCATCCTTGGCTCGCAGATCCATTGACTGGAGCCGTCTCACTCGGGCATGGGCAAAACAAGGCGCGTCGATCGGCGGCTCAGCTGCTCGGGGTAAGGTCTCGAATGACGATCATCCGATCCCGGCTCAGGACAGCTCGTCGGCGAGCCGCTGCATGAAGGCGAGCCCGGCATCGACCTGCTCCAGCGTGATGAACTCGTCGGGCTGGTGCGCCTGGCGGATGGAGCCGGGACCGCAGACGATGGTGGGGATGCCGTTTCGCTGGAACTGCCCCGCCTCGGTGGCGAAGGGCGCCGTGCCGACTTCGTTGGTGCGGGCGAGGCGCTTGACCAGCACTTCGGCGGCCGAGCCTTCGTCCACCGCGAGCGCCGGAACCTCGACGTGCTTGTGATGCTCGATCGAGGCTTCCGGCGCGTGCCGGGTCAGCCTTGGCAGCACCTCGCGGGCGGCGAAATCCTCGATGTGGCGGATGGCGGTCTTCTGGTCGATGCCGGGCAGGCCGCGGAACTCCCAGTCGAACCGGCACTCCCTCGCCAGGATGTTGCGCGCGTGCCCGCCCTCGATCCTGCCGACGTGCACCGTGGAGAAGCCGGGATCGAACAGCCCGGTCGCGTCGCCCTCGCTCTCCAGCCGCGCCTGCAGGCGATAGAGTTCGGTGACCAGCGCGCAGGCGCCCTCGATGGCGTTGGCGCCCAGCGCCGGGCTGGAGGAATGCGCCTCCTTGCCGTGCACCGTCGTCACGTAGCTGGCGATGCTCTTGTGGGCGTTGACGACCTTCATCTCGGTCGGCTCGCCGACGATGCAGATCGCCGGGCGGGGCAGGTCGACGCCGAAGCGCGCGATGGCGTCGAGCGAGCCGAGGCAGCCGATCTCCTCGTCGTAGGACAGCAGCAGGTGGATCGGGCGCGTCAGCCCGGCGTCGCGGAACACCGGCAGCATGGCGAGGCAGATGGCATCGAAGGCCTTCATGTCGCAGCTGCCACGGCCATACACCCTGCCGTCGTCCTCGCGCATGGCGAACGGGTCGCTCGTCCAGCGCTGGCCCTTCACCGGCACCACGTCGGTGTGGCCCGAGAGCAGCACGCCGCCGTCCTGCGCCGGGCCGATGGTCGCGAACAGCGCCGCCTTGTCGCCCTGCGCATTGGGCACGCGGGTGAAGGCGATGCCCTCGCCGCCGAGATAGGCCTCGACCCGCTCGACCAGGCCCAGGTTGGACTTGTCGCTGACCGTGTCGAAGCCGATCAGCTGCTCCAGCAGATCGAGGGTCGCGGCGCGCGGGGCGCCGTGGTGCGCGCGCCCGCTCAATGCAGCACGCGGCGCGCCGCCGGGCGGTCCAGCGCGAACATCGGGATCTCGGCCTCGAACGCCGCGCCGCCTTCCTCCACCATGCGGTAGGAGCCGGCCATGAAGCCCGACGGCGTCGGCAGCGGGCAGCCCGAGGTGTAGCGGAAGCTGTCGCCGGGCTTGAGCACCGGCTGCTCGCCGACGACGCCGGCGCCGCGGACCTCCTCGCGGCGCCCGTCGGCGTCGGTGATGATCCAGTGGCGGTGCGTCAGCTGCACCGGCGTGGTGCCGGTGTTGGCGATCTCCACCGTGTAGGCCCAGAAGAAGGTGCCGCGCGCCTCGTCCGAGCGCTCGGGCAGGAACTCCGTCAGGACGGTGATCTCGATGTGGCGGGTCACGGCGCTGTACATCGCGTCGGCGGTGTCGAGGGAAGTTGGGTCCATAGTGCTGGTTCTAGGAAGCGCGCGGGCGTTTGGGAAGGGCGCGCCGCCAACACGTTTTTGCCGCGGGCTTTCGACCGGGCCCCTGGCCGGAGAAGCGATTGCCCGGCGACCGCAAAACGGTCACAGTCGTGGCAATGAAGATTCTGGCGATCGATACGGCCCTGCCGGCGGTCTCGGCCTGCGTGCTCGTCGAGGGCGCGACGCGGGCCGAGGCCTCCGAGACGATGGGCATGGAGCGCGGCCACGCCGAGGCGCTGATCCCGCTGATCGAGCGGGTGATCGGCCGCGTCGAGGGCGGCTTCGCCACGCTCGACCGCGTCGCCGTCACCGTCGGCCCGGGCTCGTTCACCGGGCTGCGCGTCGGCATCGCCGCCGCCCGCGCCATCGCGCTGGCCTGGTCGATCCCCGCCGTCGGCGTGTCGACGCTGGCGGCGCTGGCCGCCCCACTCATCCTCGACGAGGGCGCCGGCACGGTGGTGGTCGCCGTCGACGCGCGCCACGGCCACGTCTATTTCGCCGCCTTCCACGCCGACGGGCAGATCTTCGTGCCGCCGCGCTTCGCCTCCAAGGAGGAGGCGATCGGCCAGCTCGGCGAGGGGCCGCTGCGCCTCGCCGGCTCCGGCGCGCCGATCCTCGCCATCGAGGCCTGGCAGCGCGGCCTCGTCGCCGACATCGTCGGCGACCAGATCGTGCCCGACATCACCTTCGTCGCGCGCCTGGGCCTGCTCGCCGATCCGCGCAGCGCGCCGCCGCGCCCGCTCTACCTCAAGGCGCCCGACGCCAAGCCGCAGCCGGCGCCCGTCGCGGTGGCGACCGCACCGGCCTGAGCCCCATGTTCGGACTGTTCGAGAAGAGCTTCGGTCCCAACCTCGCCCGCCTCCGCGCCGATCACGCGGAGGAGGCGGCGGGCGTCCACGCCCAGTGCTTCACCTATCCCTGGCCGGCCGACGACCTCGAGACGCTGCTGGCCGCCACCACCACCTACGCCGACGGCGCTTTTGGAAAAGCTGGCGGCGCCTTGGGCAAGGCCGGCGAGGTCCAGGGCTTCATCCTGAGTCGGCTCGCCGCCGACGAGGCCGAGATCCTGACCATCGCCGTCAAGCCGAGGAAGCGTGGCCAGGGCATCGCCGGCAAGCTGATGCGCGCCAACATGGAGCAGCTGCAGCAGGCCGGCGCCAAGAGCTGGTTCCTCGAGGTCGAGGCGCAGAACGCCTCCGCGCTGGCCCTCTACAAGCGCTTCGGCTTCGAGCGCGTCGGCGAGCGCAAGTCCTACTACCGCAAACCCGACGGCGACGCCGCCCTCGCCTTCATCCTCCGCCGCAGCCTGCGCTGACCGGGTTGGGGAAGGGCGGATGGGGCCTCGCCCAACTCCCTCATGGTGAGGAGGCGCGAAGCGCCGTCTCGAACCACGCACCATCGCGCCGCCCGACCATTCCGCACGGCACGCCTGTGCGTGGTTCGAGACAGCCCTGCGGGTCTTCTCACCATGAGGAGCTTGGGTAAGGGCCGCTCGCCTGCGACAACCGGCGTTCTGCGCCCGGCGCGGACCGGGCGGCATAGTCATGGATGGCACGGCGGCAGGGCAAACCCTTAGGAACGCTTGTCAATGACGCCGCGAAGCGGCGCCGGCTCCGCCGGCCGCAGATCATTGACAAGCGTTCCTGGAGGGTTTCGGATCGGCCGTTCCTTGTAGGGCTCAATCTGCCGCTGTGCGGCCGGCGCGTGTGCGCAGTGGGGGCGCTAAGCGACACTGCGACACCGCCGAGGAGTCGATGATGCCACCCAACGAAACCAACGTTGCGGTTCCGGCCGCTGTCGCCTCTGCCATGAGCGCCCTAGTGCGCGCCGGAGAGTTCCAGAACGAAAGCGACGTCGTGCGCGCAGCGATCAAGGAGTGGCGGGCTAGGCGTGCGCCGGTCGACGACGCTCTAGCGTCGCTTCGCAGCGACATCGCGCACGGTCTCGCCGACGTCGCATCCGGACGGATCAAGGACTTCGACGTCGCCGGCATTGCCGCGCTTGGGGCGGCAGGCATCCCGCTCGCGCTCCGACTGAGCGAGGCGACCGACGCCAACCTAGTCGCGATCTGGTGAGTTCGAGCGGCCGACCACATCGCAGGTGCTACTTGCCCAGGTTGTGTTCTCCTCATTTAAGCCTGAAGATTGAAAACATACTTGGTTTAAGGCATCGTCGGATCGGAAAAGAGCATGGCGCCAACATCGACAGAGTTGTTAGAAGCTGCTGGCGTGCTCGGGCAGACGTCGTATGATGTTTTTCGCCGCTTTCATTCGGAGAAGAAGGCGCCATTAGTCATCATTTTAGGGTCCGGCTTAAGTATGCCCGCGGGGCTGCCTAATTGGGAAGGTTTATCTAAAGCACTGGAAAATGAGTGCGAGAAGACTGTAAGCGCTTACAATAAGATTGGAGACGAACTTTATAGTTTTCGGTCTAGGTTCGAAACGGCGCGGAAAGCATCTGATCCTTGGATAAGGTTTAAGCTTTACAAAGAATTGTTGGGATCTGCTAATTTTACCACCGTCGTGAGGCAAGCTCTTACTCCTACTAGAGGTACTGAGCTTCCAAGAAGCTACAGACTAATCCTCGGTCTTAATCCTCGTGGCGTAGTCAGCCTTAACTTAGATAATTTGGCCAGCCAAGCTTTAACAGAGCTTCGACCCAATGATGTACAAACACCAATATATGGAAAAGAGATAGTAAAACGGCTAGATTTACTTCAAAGCGCTGATCCTTATCTTGTATATCTGCATGGACATATCAACGACGCTCCATCGTGGATACTTGATTACGACGATCTTCAGTCGCTGCAAAAAGATCCAAGCCACTCTATGTTCCTTCAGTATCTTTACTCGTTTTGTAGGGTCCTCTTCTACGGCATTAGCGCCGACGATGTAGCGCTTTCTGGAAAGCTAATCGAGTGGAGAGAGGAAGGTTTTCGGCCGCCTTCGTTATTTTGGCTCACGAACCGAACGGATGATAGGCTGCTTGGATGGGCTAATGACAACTATATACGGGTAATTGTTTATAAAGCAAATCCTTCTCACGAAGCTGTTCTCGATGCGATTGTGAAAGACTGTAATGGCTTTTCGGTCAGAGAGGAATTACTTCCGCCCGCAACGCGGCAGAAACTTTTCTCATCGCGCCTCGACCTATCTCCAAGCGAAGCCGCAGCGCTAGCGCCGGACGATATTAGGAAGTTCCTCAACGATAAAATCTCGAGCTTGTTGAGTTCTAGCCCTACCGATGAACATTATAAAATATTCGAAGAATTTTTGAAAGAGTACTCAAGAGCTGTCCATAATTCGTATTACCTCTCGGAGACAGAACCTGATGTTGCTTGGTTTGACGCGCCGCTCTCGTTTCCTGCCCTTGGGGAAGGCACCTTTGGACAGGTCTATCTATCCGAAGACAAGACTGGCCTTTCAGCTGTCAAAATCCTTCGAGAAGCCATCCACAATAAAACAGACATGCTTGGCGCTTTTCGTCGAGGCGTCAAATCGATGCAGATTATAGCAAAATCGAAAATTTCAGGCATGATTGGGTTTAAGTCCGCTTATGAGGTCCCACCAACAATAGTAATGGATTTCATAGATGGTGTCAGTCTAGAAGGAGCGGTCCGCACCGGACCGCCTATGGGGTGGCTAACGAAACTCCGGATACTTAAGCAGGTTGCTTCGATAGTCCGTAAGGCTCACCTTCTTCCAGAGACAGTTTTGCACAGGGACCTTAAACCGTCGAACATAATGCTTCAACATTATGCCTACGAACGTGATTTTGAACCAGACATAGTCGTTTTAGATTTTGACATGTCGTGGCATAAAGACTCTCTCGAAAAAGATGTTCTTTTCGAGGCGCGTGACGATTTTGCCTATTTGGCACCCGAACAGATTAATCCAAATAAGCTTTCTCTTAGTAGAAGTACTCTTGTTGACAGTTATGGAATTGGCATGACTGCATTTTACATCTTTGGACATAATCATCCTCAAATTAATGCTTATCTCGACGTAAAGTGGTCCGGAATAATATATCAGGCGGTGAGACGCAGCTATGAAGAGAAGTGGATCTCTGCCCCGAAGAGGCTAAGTCGTTTGATAGAGACCTGCACGGACGATCTTCAGAGTAGGCGATTAGACTTTGGGCAAATCATAGCTGAAATCACAAGTATAGAGGCGGCTATCATCGATCCCTCTAACATAGATGATGCTCGTTTGTTTTCGGAGGAACTGATTGCGCACCTTGTAGGCGCGGATCGATACCTGTCGGATCGCCAAGGTCTCAGATTTTATCTTCAAGGCTCTAGTGGAGTGACTGTCGAAAGCGTTTGTGATGATCGTCGTTCTACAATCGAGCTTACCATCTCCTGGATCGACAATGGTATGGTAGAACGAAAAATCGCAGACGCGTGCATATTAGGCGGTACGTCGAGGATACTATCGAAAAGGCTGCGAAGATCGTGATTAGTTCAGAATGGGAGCTGAAAAAGAAAGATCCGCGGCTTGGTGGTGTAAGTATTTCTGCAAACCTGAGCCTTGTTTCTATCCAGTGTTCTATCGCAATCTCCTGGATCGCAAATGGTAGTGGCGGTAGAGTACTATTGAAAAGCGCGAAGATCGTAAGTTCAAGTATCCGCGGCTATGCTCTCCAGGATTCGATTTTGCGCTGAAGAAGATCATTGAGAATGGCCGGCGCGACTAACTCTTATAAATAGCAAATCACGCTTTCAATCCAAATCCAACCCCTCACCCCGTCCATTCCCCGCCAGCCGCGACAGCCGCGCCAGCGCCCGTCGCCCGGTGTTGCGCCGCACCCGCGCCGCCTTCGCCCGGACTGCCTGCTTCAGCTCCGCCGCCACCACGGCGCGCATCATCCACGGGGGTGGCGGGTCGTAGGGGGTGACGACGATCTCGAAGCCGAGGGCCTCCAGGGTCTGCAGCACCTTGCCGGCCTCGACGGTCGGGCGGCCGGATTCCAGGGCGACGAGCCACTGGCGGCTCACCCCGGCACGGGCGGCGAGCGCGGTCTGGGGGATGCCCAGGCCGAGGCGGATCTCGCCGACGAACTCGCCAAGTTCGCGGATGGTGCCGAGCGGGCGGGCGAGCGCGTCGCGCGGCGGCGGCTTGGGCGCCTTGGGCAGGGTGATGCGCTTGCGGGGCTTCTTCGCCGCCGCCCAGGCGGCCTCCTTCGACCAGGGATCCATGCGTTCCGCCTCCGACCCCGGATGAAAATTTCGGCATGTGGCCGAACGGCCCCGCGGTTTCGGGCCTTGTCGCGGTACGCGCCGAAGGCCCTCTTTTGTGTCGCCGTTCCCTGACAGCGGCCCTTGATGTTGTCGCGGTAGCGCGACTTTGGCGGGGTCACATGTCAGGGCTCGCGGCGAGCCGCGCCGAGCCCGCGAGGAGCGCCAGGGGGTGGACGCGCCGCGCGGGATCGGTTATGTTACCTAGACATCGCGGGGCGCGGCGGCAAGCACATTCGCCTTTCGCCCGCCGCGAAATGCCTGCAGGAAGGAGCCCATGATCCCGCCCGTCCCGCGCCTCGCGCCGCTCGCCGCGTCCCTCCTCGCCGCCACCTCCGCCTGGGCCGAGCCGGGCCAAGGCGGACCGGGCAAGGCTCTGGCGCCGATCCCGCCCGCGATCGTCGCGATCATGGCGGCCAAGGGGACCTCGCCGGCCGCGCCGCTGGTGCTGCGCTCCTACAAGAAGGAGAGCGAGATCGAGGTGTGGAAGCAGACCTCGGCCGGGCGCTTCGTCTTCATCAAGGCGTTCCCGATCTGCCGCTGGTCGGGCCAGCTCGGCCCCAAGCACAGGAGCGGCGACCGGCAGACGCCGGAGGGGTTCTACCCCGTCGGCCCGCGGCAGATGAACCCGAACTCGCACTATTACCTCAGCTTCGACACCGGCTTCCCCAACGCCTACGACCGCGCCCACGGCTGGTCGGGCTCGGCGGTGATGGTGCACGGCACCTGCTCGTCGATGGGCTGCTTCGCCATGACCGACCACGCCGTGGGCGAGCTCTACGCCATCGCCCGCGACGCGCTGAAGGGCGGCCAGCCGGCATTCCAGCTGCAGGCCTATCCCTTCCACATGAGCGCCGCCAACATGGCGCTCTACCGCGACGACCCCGACATCGACTTCTGGCGCCAGCTGAAGGAGGGCTCGGACCGCTTCGAGGCGACGGGCGAGATCCTCGACTGGCACGTCGAGGCCGGGCGCTACGCCTTCGCGCCCTCGGCCGACCCGGCGCGGGAGGCGGCGGCGAAGGCCTACCACGCCGCCGAGCTGGCAAGGATCGCCCAGCTGGTCAAGGACGGCAGCGCCGCGGTGCGCACCACCTACGCCGACGGCGGGCAGAACGCGATCTTCAAGGCGCTGCTGGCCAAGGGCGCCGACCTCGGCACGGTGAGCCGGCCCGAGGCGCTGGCCTTCGCCGGGATCGACGTGACCCTGGTGCCGGGGCACCGGCCGCCGCGGCTGAAGCCGGCGCCGCTCGTGGTGGTGAAGGCGGATTGGGCGCCGGAGCCGCGGCCGGCGGCGGCGGCGGTGCTGCTGCTGCGGGCGCACGTGGCCGAGCCGGGGGGATCGATGGGCCCCTGGGCCTTCGCCGCGGCACCGGCGGGCTACGCCTGGCGCAGCCCCTCGGGTGGCGCCGCGCTGATCGCCGGCGCTGCGCCGATGCGGCCGGCGCTGCTGGCGAACTAGGTGGACGCGCTGGCCCTGGCGCAGGCGCTGCTGCGCTGCCCCTCGGTGACGCCGGCCGAGGGCGGTGCGCTCGACCTGCTGGAGGGGGTGCTGGCCGGCGCCGGCTTTTCCACCCACCGCGTGCCCTTCGCCGCCGAGGGCACGGCGGAGGTGGACAACCTCTACGCCCGCATCGGCACGGCGGCGCCCTGCCTGCTCTTCGCCGGCCACACCGACGTGGTGCCGCCGGGGCCGGTCGAGGCGTGGCGGCACGGTCCCTTCGCCGGCACGGTGGAGGACGGCGTGCTCCACGGCCGCGGCGCTCAGGACATGAAGGGCGGCATCGCCTGCTTCGTGGCGGCGGCGCTGGCCGCCCTGGCGCGCGGGCCGCTGCCCGGCTCGATCGCGCTGCTGATCACCGGCGACGAGGAGGGGCCGGCGGTCAACGGCACGACACGGCTGCTGGACTGGGCGGTGGCGCGGGGCGAGCGGTTCGACCACGCCATCGTCGGCGAGCCGACGAGCCGGGCGCGGGTCGGCGACACGATCAAGGTCGGCCGCCGCGGCTCGCTCAACGGTCGCGTGGTCGCCACCGGCCGGCAAGGCCACGTCGCCTATCCCGCCAAGGCCGACAATCCCGTCCCGGCGCTGCTGCGGGTGCTGGCGGCGCTGGGCGAGCCGCTCGACGCCGGCACCGCGCATTTCGAGGCCTCCAACCTGGAGGTGACCAGCGTCGACGTGGGAAATCCTGCCACCAACGTCATCCCCGGCCGGGCCACCGCCGCCTTCAACGTCCGCTTCAACGAGACGTGGAGCGCGCCGAGCCTGGCCAACGAGCTCGAGGGCCGCGCCCGCTGCGCCGCCGCCGGAGCGGACGTGCGGCTGGACGTCCTGCCCTGCAACGCGCCATCGTTCCTGACGGTGGCCTCGCCCTTCACCGACCTCGTTGCGGCGGCGGTGGCGGCGGAGACCGGCGCCAGGCCCGAGCCCTCGACCGGCGGCGGCACCTCGGACGCGCGCTTCGTCCAGGCCGTCTGCCCCGTGGTCGAGCTCGGCCTGGTGGGCGACACGATGCACATGGTGGACGAGCGCGTCCCCGTCGCTGACCTGGCGGCGCTGACCGCGATCTACCGCCGGATCATCGAGGCCTATTTCGCCTGAGCCGAGAACGTTCCCCATCGATCGCCGAGCGCACCCTGGACAAAAGTTGGAATCGTTTTAAACAGCGGTATCGGCTAGCCTCTTTGGAGGCGCTCTAAAGTAGCGGCCGCAACGGGAGAACATTATGGGCGAGGATCGTAACGATAACCGGATTTCGCGCCGGGCTTGCCTCGGCGGCGCGGCGCTGGTGCTCGGCGGCGGTGCGGCGGTGCTGACGTCGTCGGCGGCTTGGGCCAAGGTCGACCAGAAGGCGGCGATGTACCAGGGCCAGCCTAAGGACGGGAAGATGTGCTCGGGCTGCGCGCAGTTCAAAGCGCCGAACGCCTGCGTCGTCGTCGAGGGCGAGATCGCCCCCGGCGGCTGGTGCCAGTTCTACGTCGCCAAGGCCGGCTGAGCCGCTCCGCGCCAAAGGGCGGCGGCGGTCGGTCGTCGGCCGCCCGTAGGCTTACGTCCGGGGGCGGGCGTTCTTCGTCAGGCCTTCTGGTTGAAGAGGATGCGGCGTTCGTCCTCCGTCGGCGGGGCCGAGCGGCGCATGGCCTTGCCGAGATCGACGCCTCGCCTCACGGCGGGGCGCTCCTTCACCGCGGCACGCCATCGGCTCACATTGGGATAGCCGTCGAGCGCCTGCCCCAGCGGCTTGGCGATCAGCACCCAGGGCCAGGCTGCCATATCGGCAATCGAGTAATCACCCAGAATATAGTCGAGACCCTCGAGCCGCCGCTCCAATACCTCTAGGCAGCGGCGGTATTCACCGGCGTAGCGCTCGTGAGAATAGGGATGCTCACCCTGCGCGTAATTGACGAAATGGCTGAGCTGGCCGGCCATCGGCCCGAGGTTGCCGACCTGCCAGAACAGCCATTCCATCAGCGGTGCGCTCGCGCGGCTCGCGCGGCGCGAAGCGCCCGGCGCGCTCGGCGAGATGCAGGAGGATCGCGCCGGATTTGAACACCGGGAGCGGACCGCCCGGCGCGTCGTGGTCGACGATCGCCGGCATGCGCCCGTTGGGGCTGATCGCCAGGAACTCGGGCGTGTGCTGCTCGCCCTTCTGGATGTTCACCGGGATCATGCGGTATGGCAGCCCGCACTCCTCCAGCATGATCGAGACCTTCCAGCCGTTGGGCGTCGGCCAGTAGTGGAAGTCGATCATGCCGAAGTCTCTTCCCTCGTCATTCCGCCGCTTCCTTCGCCTGACCGAACGCGCCGTCGCGCCGCATCGCCTCGATCTCGGCATCCGAGAGCCCCGCCTGCCGCAACACCTCGCCGGTGTCCGCGCCGTAGCCCGGCGCGGCGCGCGACAGCGCCTGCGGCGTTACGGAGAAGCGCGCCGCGGGCCGCGCCTGGCGGATGCGGCCGGCCCGCGGGTGCTCGACCTCCACGATCGTGCCGTTGGCCACCACCTGCGGATGGGTCAGCGTGGCGTTGCGCGTCAGCACCGGCGCGCAGGGCACGCCGGCCTTCTCGAGCAGGGCCAGGCACGCCGCCGCCGGCCGCTCGCGCAGCCCGTCCTGAGTCAGCGCGAGCCGCTCGTTGATGTGGCGCTGGCGCAGCTCCACCGTCGTAAAACGTGGGTCCTCCAACCAGTCCGGCCTGTCGAGCGCCCTCGCCAGCGCATGCCACTCGCGGTCCGATTGCACGGCGACGCTAATCGGCGTGGTGGCGGTGTCGTAGATGAGGTCGGCGAAGCTCGCGGCGTCCTGCTGCGGAATGTCGTCGTCGACGAAGGTCTGGCTGCCCATGTCCGAGCCCCAGAGGAAAGCCACGACTGCGTCCAGCATCGAGAGTTGGATGTGCTGGCCCTCGCCGGTGCGGGTGCGGGCGTAGAGCGCCGCGGCCACAGCCTGCGCCGCGACGACGCCGGTCAGCTTGTCCGGCACGATGGTGCGCACGAGCTGCGGCCGCCTCTCGTCGGAGCCGGCCTGCACGCTGGCGAGGCCGGAGACCGCCTGCACCAGCGGGTCGTAGACGGGCTTTTGCGCGTACGGCCCCTCTTCGCCAAAGCCCGAAATGGAGACGTAGATCACCTTGGGCGCCACCGCGCGGATCGCCGCCTCGCCGACGCCGATGCGCTCGGCGACGCCCGGCCGGAAGTTCTGCACGAACACGTCGGCGTCCCGGGCGACGGCGAGGATCGCCGCGCGTCCCGCCGTCGTCTTGAGGTCGAGGACGATGGAACGCTTGTTGCGATTGTTGTGGAGGAACGACGCGGAGAAGCCGCCACGCCGGTTGGCGCCGGCGCGCGTGTGGTCGCCACCGCCGGGGTTCTCGACCTTGATGACGTCGGCGCCCTGATCGCCGAGCATGGCCGTGCAGAGCGGCCCCGACACCATGGACGTGAGATCGATGATGCGGATGCCGTCGAGTGGGCCGGGCATGGGCTCTCTCCTTGGGAGGAACGAACGGGTGGTGGGAAGCGCAGTTCCCGATAGGCCCAGATCGACGCCTCAGGTAGCTTGAGGGAGGAGGGCTGCACGATGTCGGCGATCATGCATGCGGACCGAGCCTCGGCGGGGCACGCGGGCCGTGACCGCACCAACCTCGGCCTCGTGAGCAGACCCTTTGCCTCGCCGCTGGGTTTGCTCACGCTGGTGGCAAGCCAAAACGGGCTCCTGGCCGTCCTCTGGCCGGACCGCGCGGGATTGGGTCCAATCGGTGAGCTCGGCCCCTGCATTGGCGCGAACCTTCATTTGTGCGCGGCAGCCGACCAGCTCGACGCCTACTTCGCCTGCCGTCGACGCCGGTTCGAATTGGCGCTTGACCTGCGCGGCACGAGTTTTCAACTCGGGGTCTGGGCCGCGCTGGCCGCAATCCCCTACGGCGAGACCCGCACTTATGGCGACATCGCCGCGGCGATTGGGCGGCCCGGCGCATCACGCGCAGTGGGCGCCGCAAACGGGCGCAACCCACTGTCGATCATCGTGCCGTGCCATCGCGTGATCGGGAGTGGCGGCGGCCTGACCGGCTTCGCCGGCGGCCTGGAGGCGAAGCGAAGACTCCTATCGCTCGAGTGCTCGGAAGGCGCGCTTCTCTGAGCCGCGGTAAACCACGGTCGTGACGATGTCGCCGGGTGCAACGACGCTCATCGCCATCGCCGAACGCGTTTATCGGCCCGCCGATCTTCCGATCCTTCGGAGCGGCCTCTAACGAGGTCAGCGCTCAGGGGAGACCTCGCGTAGCGGCATGCAGGCAGCAATGGTGAGAGGCCGGTCGATGAGGGCCGGGTACGAGGCGGCGGACACCACCACTCCCGCTCTCCGTCTCGGTTCCGCGATCGCCACCGGTAAACCCGACCTCCGATGCACGATGGGCACGGATGAAGACCCGATCCCGACGCAGGTCGCGCTCCTCAACGAGGGCCGGATCTCGGCGTTCGATGCAGCCTTGCCCGGTGTCGCCCTGAACGTGACGAGCTTCGGGCGGACGCGGCTCGCACCGCCCGATCGTCACGTCGTCGTGTTCCAGGATGGGGACGAGCCGCAGAAGATCCTGTCGGCTGCCGGTTTGGACGAGGCCGATGCCGCCGCGGTGGCGGCGTTGCTGACGCAAGAGGCGCTCGACGGCGGCATTCAGCTTCGCGGGAGGCGATCTCGTCGAATTTTCCGGGCGGACAGCCCAGCCGTTCCGGGTGTCCGTCCTCCGACGGGCACGCGTGTTGGCCGCGGCGGCTTTACGCGACTCCGGATCCTACGCGATCGTCGAGAAAGAGACTGCAGAGGCGACGGATGAGAGCCGCAGCGCCCGAGCGCCGATCGATCTCAGTGGCCGTGACGACGCCATCACCATCCGCCAGGCCCTGCTTGCGCTCGTAGACGAGGGAAAACTGGACCGTTCGCTGTACGACGACATCGTCCGCGTCTGCTCCCGCGAGTTCGATCTGGGACGACGGCGGGCCGGAACGACACCGTCACGGTACTCTTCAGTCCGGAGACGACCGACGGCCGGCCCCAGCCCGAACTGGCCTTCGTCTCCGTCGTGTCGGGCGGCCGGGAGTGGCGGTTCTACCGTTTCGCTGCCGCATCCGACTCCTCGGACCCGGATTTCCTCGACGCTTCGGGACGCTCCGTCTCGCAATTCCTGCTCCGCAAGCCGGTCGCGGCGGGCCGGCTTGGCGACGGTTTCGGCTGGCGGATCCATCCGGTGCTGGGCGATCGGCGTGATCGGCGCGGCGGGCGTTTCGTTCGATCACGTGTCTGTGGTCAGAACACCATCTTGCCGGCGGTGATGGCGAGGATCAGCACGATAACGGCGATCACGATGAAGACGAAGAACAGGATGCGGGAGATCCCGCTGGCGGCGGACGAAACGCCTGAGAAGCCGAGGCCGCCGGCGATGATCGAGATCACGAAGGCGATGAGCGCCCATTTCAGAAGGGTCATGGTGAGGTTCCAGGGTCGTCGTTGAGTGGCCTGCGGCAATGCGAAGCTTGGCCGTTCGTTCCTGTTTTCAAGGGCGTAGACGCTACCGCGCGGCGACCGGCCAGCTCGCCTGCAGCGGACCGGCGCCTGCGATGCGATCACCGAGCAAGGCGACGCCGAGCGCGTAGCTCGTGGCATTGTTGTAGCTCTTGATGACCTTAAAGTTGCGGGTCACCAGGAAGTGCGGGCCGTCGGCGCCGGCGGGTGCGAGCAGGGCGGCCTCGCCCTCGCGCGGCAGCGGGCCGCCGTCGGCGCGGCGGAACCCGGCCTCGGTCCAGCGCGTGAACGGACGCATCGCCTTGCCGTCGCCGGCGGCGGCGGAGGGCGCGACGACCTCGTAGCCCCAGGGCAGGCCGTCGACCCATCCGTGCGCCTTCAGGAAATAGGCGGTGGAGCCGAGAGCGTCGGGGACGCTGCGCCAGATGTCGCGGCGGCCCTCGCCGGAGAAATCGACGGCGTAGCGCTTGAAGGCCGAGGGCATGAACTGCGTCTGCCCCATCGCGCCAGCCCAGGAGCCGCGCATCTCCTGCGGGCCGATGTGGCCGGCCTGGAGGATGTCGAGCGCGTCGAGCAGTTCCTTGCGGAAATAGTCGCCGCGGTAGCGCGCGTAGGCGAGGGTGGCGAGGCAGCGAATGGTCGAGAGGTCGCCGGGGTTCTTGCCGAAATTGGTCTCGAGGCCCCAGACGCCGAGCACGACGTAGGGATCGACGCCGTAGCGAGCCTCGGCGCGCTCCAGCACCTCCTTGTAGGCGCGGCCGCGCTCCTGGCCGGTTTCGATGCGTGTCGGCGAGACGGCGCTGGCGAGGTACTGGGCGGTGGTCTTGCGAAATTCCGCCTGGTTGTGGGTCTTCGCCAGCACCGCCTCGTCGGGCGTGACGCCGTCGAAGGCGCGATCGAAGGTTTCGCGCGAGACGCCGCGGCGGTGAGCTTGGCCGTACAAGCCCTCGACGAAGGCGGCGAAGCCGCCGCTCCGCGGCGCGCTCTCCCGGGCGTGGCTGTAGCGGGCCATCGCCACCAGCGCGACGGCGAAGACGAGGCAGAGCGCCAGCGTGCGCCTGACCTGCCCCTGGTTGACGGCGGGGCGGCGGCGGCGATCGTCCGGAGTGGTCAGGCTGCTGGTGGCGATGGTGTAGAGGCTCATGCCCGGCTCCCGCCACGGGCTCGTCCCGCGGCAGGAGGAGGCTAGTCACAAGGTGTTTCCCGCCGGTTAAGCATGACTGCAGGTGGGCGCTGCGTGTGACGCGCCGGCAACCATGGCCTGTCAATTGCTCTCGCGATGTGCAAAGCGGGCGCGAGGGCACGGGCTGTTGTCGGGAGCGAGTGTGGCGGCGCAATTCTTCGACGAGATGAGCGGTGAGGACGGAGCGACGCGGCTCTGCTACGAGCGCATCGCCCGCTGGCTCAGCGACAAGCCGAGCGACTTCTTCTCCACCAGGCGTGGCCATGCCGAGCTGATGTTCCGGCGCATCGGCATCACCTTCAACGTCTACGGCGACTCCGAGGCGACGGAGCGGCTGATCCCCTTTGACATCATTCCGCGCATCATCCAGCGCAGCGAGTGGATGCGGCTCGAGGCGGGGCTGATCCAGCGCGTCAAGGCGCTGAACACCTTCCTCTCCGACATCTACGGCGCGCAGGAGATCCTGAAGGCCGGCGTCATCCCGCGCGAGATCGTCGAGCGGAACTCGCAGTTCCGGCCCGAGATGATCGGGGTGAAAGTGCCCCACGACATCCGCGTGCATATCGCCGGCATCGACGTCGTGCGCACCGACGGGCACGATTTCTACGTGCTCGAGGACAACGCCCGCACGCCGTCCGGCGTCTCCTACATGCTGGAGAACCGCGAAGTGATGATGCGGGTCGCGCCCGACCTCTTCGCCGAGCATCGCGTGGCGCCCGTCGAGAACTATCCCGACGCGCTGCTCGCCACGCTGCGCTCGGTCGATCCCGTCGGCCGCGGCGACCCGACCATCGCCCTCCTGACGCCGGGGCCGTTCAACTCGGCCTATTACGAGCACTCGTTCCTCGCCGACAAGCTCGGCATCGAGCTCGTCGAGGGACGCGACCTCATCGTCGAGAACGACACCGTCTTCATGCGCACGACCGAGGGCCCCAAGCGCGTCGACGTGATCTACCGGCGCATCGACGACGACTTCCTCGATCCCGAATGCTTCAACAAGGACAGCGTGCTCGGCGTGCCCGGCATCATGCGGGCCTACCGTGCCGGCAATCTCACCGTCGCCAACGGCATCGGCACCGGGGTCGCCGACGACAAGGCGCTCTACACCTACATGCCCGAGATCATGCGCTTCTACTTCGGCGAGGCGATGAAGCTGAAGAACGTGCAGACCTGGCGCTGCCGCGAGCCCGACAGCCTCAAGTACGTGCTCGAGCACCTGGGCGAGCTGGTGGTCAAGGAGGTCAACGGCTCCGGCGGCTACGGCATGCTGGTGGGGCCGCACGCCACCCGCGAGCAGATCGAGTTGTTCCGCGCCAAGGTGACGGACGACCCCGCCAACTACATCGCGCAGCCGACGCTTTCGCTCTCGACCTGCCCGACCTATTTCGATACCGGCGTGTCGCCGCGTCACGTCGACCTGCGCCCGTTCGTGCTCTCGGGTTCCGACGGCGTCAGGGTGGTACCGGGCGGCCTGACGCGCGTGGCCTTGAAGGAAGGATCGCTGGTGGTGAACTCGAGCCAGGGTGGCGGCACCAAGGACACCTGGATCGTCGACGACGTCGACGGCTCGGGGCCGGGCCGGGCCTGCGACCTGCCGGCCGGCCACGCGGTCCAGGCGGGCATGCAGGCGGAGGCCGTCAAGCCGGGACCGGCCCAGAGCCAGTCGCAGCGGTAGCGAACACGACATGCTGGCAAGAACCGCCGATTCCATCTTCTGGGTCTCGCGCTACATGGAGCGCGCCGATTTCCTCGCGCGCATCATCCAGGCGACGCAGCGCCTCGCCGGGCTGCCGACGGATTACGGCTCCCAAGGCAGCGCCAGCGCGACGCAGGGCACGGAGTGGGACTCCGCGCTCGAGGCCTCCGGTGGTGCCGAGGGCTTCCTCAAGGCCGGCGGCGCGGTCAACGAGACGAACGTCATCGAATATCTCGCCTTCTCCACGGAGAACCTGTCCTCGATCCGCAACTGCATCGCCTTCGCCCGCGCCAATGCGCGCTCGATCCGCGTCGCGCTCACCGCGGAAATGTGGGAGGCGATCAACGCCGCCTGGTTCGAGCTGGCGCGTTTCGAGCAGCTCAAGGCCGGACGCGGCCTGCAGCGCGACGAGCTGAACCGCTTCCTCGATTTCGTGAAGCAGGCCTCACTCGACTTCGACGGCCGAGCCTACCGCACCATGCTGCGCAACGACGCCTACTGGTTCTCGCGGCTCGGCGTCTACATCGAGCGCGCCGACAACACCGCGCGCCTGCTCGACGTCAAGTACAACGTGCTGCTGCCGGAGAACGAGGTGGTCGGCGGATCGCTCGACTATTTCCAGTGGACCGCGATCCTGCGCGCCGTCTCGGCGCTGACGCAATACCATTGGGTCTACCGCCAGAGCGTCAAGCCTTGGCTCGTGGCCGACCTGCTGATCCTCAAGCCGGACATGCCGCGCTCGCTGATCTCGTGCTACGACAACATCGTCTATTTCCTCGACGCGATCGGCCGCGCCTACGGCCGGCAGGGCGGGGCGCAGCACCACGCGCGCGGGGTCTACGACCGGCTGCGCCAGGCGACGACGCGCGACATCTTTCAGGCCGGGCTGCACGAGTTCATCACGAACTTCGTCGAGGACAACAGCCGTCTCGGCGAGACCATCAGCCTGCAATATCTCGACACCGCCGGATTGACGCCCGAGAAGGTCTGAGCACACCGACCGTGCCGATTGTCCGTCACGCCAGCAACCGTGAGAGTTCATCGGCCGCGACGTCGATCGCGCGGTTCCACGACAGACCGCCTTGGCGCGGACCGGCTTCTCGGCACCGGACCTCTTCATAGTCGAGGCCGCGGAGTTCGGCGATCAACCAAAACAGCACTTCTGAAGCGCTAGCCGGACTCAGGATGGTGACGCGCGTGCCGGGACGACAGAACAGGAGGTTCGTCAAAGCCGCCCCTCCGATCCCAAGCACGTGGCTCGCGCCTTTGAACAGCGCGACCTGCGCGTCGAAGGTCATGTCCCCCGTCGTCGCTCGATGGAAGCCGGCCGATGCCAGCTGCGCCGCCGTGCACTTCTCGTCGATGAAATCGCGGAGGCTCGAGGCGCCGCGCGCAGCGTAGACCTTGTCGGTGCGGCCGGCCGGTATCTGGTCGGCGATTTCATCAAAGCATTGCAGGATTGTCGGCGAGATATAGAGAGGGTGTCGCGCCAAACCGTCTACGACGATAAGGTCGCGTACGAAGACCGGCTCACGACCGACCGCGATGATCTCGTCTGCATCGAAGCCGACGCGACGCAGGGCTTCCCGACACACCTGCTCGATGGGCGAGTCGCTCCGTTGAATGATGGCGGGCCAATCAAACCCGAGCCTCGTCCTTGCAAACCATGCGCGCGGCAGCATCTCGAGGATGAAGTGTCCGTAGTTGCCCGCCCCACGAGTTGTCGTGAGAATTCCAGCCTCTATCGTCTCGTAGCCCTTCCGTTGCGCGGTGGCGATCGCGAGTGCGCCCTCCCGGACGGCTTGTCTGGTGTGACCGCTCTCGGTAACACCGATCACTTGGACCTGGTCCGTGAAGACGAGGCCCTCGCCCGTGATGTAGACGTCCTTGAAGCGATAGGTGGAGATCGCTTCTCCGCCGGTCGTGCCACTCTGCCAGATGACCGCGAGCTCTTGTTTCAGGCCGGCCGGAATGGCGTCGATTTCGAGAAGACGTGGCGGCTTGAGGTCGCCCAGGGGCGAGCCAATGCGCTCGACGAGCGAACCGGGCGGCATGACGGACAAGAGATCGGGGGAGAGCGGGGTGGCTTCGCCGGCGGACCGGCGCTGGGAAGCGAGATGATAAAGAGGGCTGACGTCGTGCTTCGCGAGAAAGCGGTGACGGTCGACATAATCCAAGGAGTCGAAGAGCGAAGAAGGATCGCCCGGTCGTCGCCAGCCTTCGCGAAGATAATGAATGAGCGCTTCCTTGCCCTCGTAGCCGCTCGCGCGGCGGTAAAAGGCCTCGGAGAAGTAGCTCGCGCAAAGCTCGGCCTGCAGCTTGACGAACGAATCGTCGTCGGTCCGTATCGACAGGCCGAGACCTACGCCTTTCTCGACATAGTGCAGGAGGGGATTGGCGAACGCACCTCCGAGATGGACGTCGCGGTAGTAAAGCGTATGGAAGGCGGCTGAGGGATTTCGTCCTTCGCGCCAGCCATGTTCCATGAAGTGCTGGAAGCGGGGAAAATCAGGGCCGGCAACATCGTCGTAGGTTTGTTGGTAGTACGAATCATCGAAATGGGCCCTTGTGCGCCGCTCTTTCGCATTCCAGCGGATGCTGCCGGTCGCGATCCGTCGACTCGCTGCGAGCACATGAGCGAACCACCCACGCCAGCGAGAAAGCTGGTTCAAGCGCAATTGCCGCGATCTCGGCATCGCTGCAGGACTCCTGTCATGAGCAAGCGGCAGCACCGATCCGAAATGCTGTTCCTTGGAACAAGGACTTGGAGCGACCATCTCCACCATCGAGGTGAAAAGCTCACGAGCGCCTTATAAGCTTTGCTCGTCTGAAACGTCCCGCACCCGGTCGCGATCCGAGCTCTAATCGACGTGGCTCATCGCGATGCAAGCAACGAGCGTTCGAGCGAACCATCATCGCTTAGGGCGTAGCAAAGCAAGGGAAGAGGGGCAAGGCCACTGGCTTGGACGCACGAGCCGCGACGGCCATGCGCTCGATGCGAACGGGAACGCTCTCGGTGCATTGATTGCCGAAGCCGCCCATGCCCCAAGATTGGATATCGGCATCGGCCTTACCGAGGACAACAGCATCAGCATGGCCTACATCGAGATCAAGCCGCATGCCGGCACCGTCCGCGTGATCTGGCGCGGCCGCGAAGTCGCGGCGAGCGATCGCGCGCTCGACCTGTTCGAGGGCAGCGGCCGCGCCGTCCTCTACGTGCCGCGCGAGGACGCCGACATGAGCGTCTTCGAGCCGACGCAGAAACACACGCGCTGCCCGCACAAGGGTGAGGCCTCCTACTTCACGCTGAAGGCAGACGACGACAGCGACGTCGATGCCGTCTGGTCCTACGAAACGCCTCTTGAGGCCGTCGCCGCAATCCGCGGACACCTCGCCTTCTATCCGGACAAGGTGCGCATCGAGAGCTGACGGCACTCCGTCGAACCTGAAGCTTTGTTCATCCTCGTGGACGGGAATTCATGAAACGCCGAAGGCTGCGGCGCCATTGACCTCGTGTCTTCCAGCCGTAACCGGAACGATCAGCGTGATCGTCGGCGGCTTAGGAGGGAGTGCTCATCATGTCGAATCAAACGCTTATCGCGTTGCTTGCCGCTACGACCATGCTCGTCGGCGGCACCGCTTTCGCCAGCGACCAGGCCGCGAAACAGCCGACGCCGGCACCCGGCCATGCCGCGGTCGTCAAGGATTTCGGGAAGCTCTCGGCCGAGGGCGCCCGCGCCTACCAGGATCTGACGCTCGCCCGACTTGCCATCTTCGACGGCCGACCCGCCGATGCCAAGAAAGATGTCGAGGATGCCGACAGCGGCTTCAACAAGGCGAAGGGCGACGAGAGCGTGTTCACCGAGGCCGAGTCGACTATGCGTTCGCATACGGTCCAGAAGGGTGGCCAAGCCAAGGCCGCCACCGAGCCACAGGGCGCGCCGAATGCGTCCCCCGCCTCGAACAGTTCCACCCCGAATAGTTCCGCTTCGAACGAGACCGACGTGAGCAAGCCGGTCGCCTGGTTGCCGGTCGATGGCGCCATCAGCATCAACGAGGACTTCACCGCCAAGCCGGAAAAGGCCAAGGCTGTTCAGGACGCCAACAAGAGCCTCGCCCAGGGTGACAAGAAGGGAGCGATGGAGAAGCTGAAGCTCGCCGAGGTCGACACGTCAGTCACGCTCGCGGTGGTGCCGTTGCAGCAGACCATCGACGATGTGAACCAGGCCAAGCAGTTGATTGAAGCCGGCAAGTACTACGAGGGCAGCCAGAAGCTGCGCGCGGTCCAGGACTCCACTGTGCTGACCATCGCCGATATGCCCGACACCGCGACCAAGGGGCAGGGCGGCTCTCGGGGAGCGCCGGCCGCAACGCACTGAAGCAGCGGACTGAAGGGAGAAGCAGTTTCGCGGCTGCCTCTCCCTTCGTGCTAATCCTTGCAGATCTCTTACTGCCTTACGCAAGTTTACTCTTGCTTCATCATGAATTGCGGCTTCGCGTTACTCTTAAGAATTATCCTTTATGATGCCGGCATCGCGTTTCTGAGGATGCGTACATGTCGGTGCGTTGCTTGTTCCTATCGACTGCGGTGGCGTGTCTCGCGCCCGCTGCGGTGATCGTCATTCCTGCGGCGGTTTTGGTCATGCCTGCGGTGTCCCTCGCCCAGAGCCTCTACATCCCCAGTCCCTTGCCGGACGATACCGCGCCGCGTCCGACTTATCGCGAGCGCATGAAGCAGTTTCCGCCGCCGGGCGGCCGGCTCGGCGGCGGCCCGCTCGAGTACCTCCAGACCGGCGGCCGCCCAGTCCCGGTCGCGCCGGAATATGCCCAGACCGTGCTGCCGAACTTCGTCAAGCGGCCGTATGCCCGGCCTGAGGATCGCAAGGCGGATTACGGCGGCGTTGGCAGCGGCCCACTGCGCACCGAGCCGGGCTACGCCGCAGCTCCGTTCTCCTACGCGCAGCCGGTCTACGCGCAGCCGGCTTATGCCGAGCCCGTCTACGCCGAGCCGTACCCCGTCTCCGCGGCGTTGCCGCAGGGCGGTCTGCCCCCTTTTCTCGGAAGCGGAGCGCAAGGCGAGTCCTACGCTCCGCCTTCTGACGCGCTGCCCGGGTATAATGCACTGGCGCCGAGCCGCCCTGCGCGGAAGGCCGCCCGTGCGGCGGCGCTGCCGTCCTACGCGGCCCTGGCCTCGGCGCAGGACGCGCCCGAGCCCGGCCCGGCCGGCCAGCCCGCCTCCAGATGGCCGGACTTCAGCCAGCCGGCGTTCGGCGACACCACCGGCAGCGTAGGCGGTGCCGCTCCCGCGCAGGTCGATCTCGATCCGCTGGGTCTGGGCGCGCTTTTCGGTCAGCAGCAGCCTCTCGGCGTAAGCGAGCTTGCCCCGGCGGCGCCGATGCGCGCCGGGATCGATCCGATCTACCAGCGTCAGGTCGTGGCCTACGACGGTCGCGAGCGCCCCGGCACCGTCGTGATCGATACGCCGGACAAGTTCCTCTACCTGGTGGAGGACAACGGCCGTGCGATCCGCTACGGCATCGGCGTGGGCCGCCCCGGCTTCACCTGGGCCGGCGTCAAGACGGTGTCGCGCAAGGCGGAGTGGCCGGGTTGGACGCCGCCGAAGGAGATGCTGAAGCGCCGTCCCGACCTGCCACGGCACATGGTCGGCGGCGAGGCCAACCCGCTCGGCGCCCGCGCGCTTTATCTCGGTTCGTCCATGTACCGCATCCATGGCACGAGCGAGCCCGACACCATCGGCACCAACGTGTCGTCGGGATGCATCCGCATGACCAACGCCGACGTCACCGACCTCTACGACCGCGTCCCCGTCGGGACGAGGGTCATCGTGCGGTAGGCGCGCAACCTCTCCCGCTGCGCGGTGCGTCGCGGAGAGGTTGCACGTGACCCTGTCGAACGCGCCTGTCGCTCAGACCAGCAGCGTGCCCGCTTGTGCGGCGGCGTAGCGCGCGTCGATCGCCGGCCAGTTCACGATTCTCCACCAGGCCTCGAGGTACTCGGGCCGGCGGTTCTGGTACTTCAAGTAATAGGCGTGTTCCCAGACGTCGTTGCCGAACAGTACGCACTTGCCGGCCATGAGCGGCGAGTCTTGGTTGGGTTGCGACACCAGCGTGAGCTTGCCGGCGGGATCGACGAGCACGAAGGCCCAGCCCGAGCCGAACACCTTGGTGCCGGCCTTGTCGAATTCGGTCTTCAGCTTGTCGAAGGAGCCGAAATCGCGGTCGACCGCCGCCTTGACAGCGCCGGTCGGCTCGCCGCCCTTGCCGCCCATCACCTGCCAGAACATGGTGTGGTTGGCGTGGCCGCCGGCGTTGTTGCGCACGGCGGTGCGGATCTCGGCCGGCACGGTGTCGAGCTTGGACAGGATCTCGTGCAGCGGCATGGCCGCCACCTCCGGGTGGTCCTTCACCGCCGCGTTGAGATTGTTGACGTAGGCGGCGTGGTGCTTGTCGTGGTGCAGATGCATGGTCTGCGCGTCGATCGAGGGCTCGTTGGCCTCGTAGGAATAGGTCAGCGGCGGCACGGTGAAAGGCGCCTTGAGCGGCTGGTCGGGCACGGACGGGGCCGCCGAAGCCCGATCGATCTCGAGCGACGGCGCGAGTGCGAGCGCCCCGGCGAGCAGCATGAAGCGGCGACGGACGATATCCAGCATGGGGAGCCTCGTACGCTCGGCGGCCTTCGAGAGGATGGCAAACGCCGGCCGAACCTGGCTACACGAGCGCCGACGAGCGGTCGAGGACGACGAGGTCGCGGCCTCGCTTGTCCTTCCTGGCGGCGTAGCCGAAGCCGCAACGACAATTATTGATGGCGGGAGAGGACCTCGCGCACGGTGTCGACCAGCGACCCTTGGGCCACGGCCATCTGCGCCTTGGCGCGCAGTTCGAGGTAGTCGGCGCGGTCCTTGGTGCTCTTGGCGAGCTCCAGGCCGAGCACGAGGTCGCGCACCACCACCTGCGGGCCGGAAGCGTGGTCGCGCTCGTTGGAGCCCTGGATCACGGCGCAGCGGCAGCCGCGCTTGTCGGCGTATTTGAGCTGAGCGTTCATGCCGGACTGGCCGAGGTAGAGCTCGGCGGCGATGCCGGCCTGGCGCAGGCGGGTGACGAGGGCTTGGTAGCGGGCGATCTCCGGCCGATCCAGGACGAGCACCACGACGGGCGCCTTCTCCTTGTGGCCGGCCATCAGCGGTGCGCCGATCGCCTGCAGTGCCGCCTGCAGTCGCGACACGCCGATGGAGAAGCCGGTGGCCGGCACGTCCTCGCCGCGGAAGCGCCCGACGAGGCCGTCGTAGCGCCCGCCGCCGCCGACCGACCCGAAGCGGATCGGGCGGTCGTCGTCGCCCTTGACCTCGAAGGTTAGCTCGGCCTCGAAGACCGGGCCGGTGTAGTATTCCAAGCCGCGCACGACGGCGGGGTCGATCACGACACGATCCTCGTAGCCGCCGAGCAGCGCGGCCAGCGCGCTCAGCTCGTCCGCGCCCTCCTTGCCGCGCGCCGTGCCGCCGAACGCCTCGGCGAGCCGCGCCACGGTGGCCGCATTGTCGGCGCCCTTGGCGTCGAGCACGGCGAGCACCTTGTCGGTCTGCCCCTCGTCCAGCCCCGCACCCCTGGTGAAATCCCCGCTCTCGTCCTTGCGCCCGGCGCCGAGCAGCAGGCGCACGCCCCCCACCCCAAACTTGTCGAACTTGTCCATCGCCCGCAGCACGGTGAGCCGCCGGCCGGCGTTCTCCGCCCCGCCAAGCCCGATCGCCTCCATGACGCCGTCGAGCACCTTGCGGTTGTTGACCTTGATGACATAGTCGCCGCGCGCGATACCGAGCGCCTCCAGCGTGTCGGCCGCCATCATGCACAGCTCGGCATCCGCGGCGATGCTGGCCGAGCCCACCGTGTCGGCGTCGAACTGCATGAATTGGCGGAAGCGGCCGGGGCCGGGCTTCTCGTTGCGGAACACGTAGCCGGCGCGAAACGAGCGGTAGGGCTTGGGCAGCTTGTCGAAGTTCTCCGCCACGTAGCGGGCCAGCGGCGCGGTCAGGTCGTAGCGCAGCGAGAGCCACTGCTCGTCGTCGTCCTTGAAGGAGAAGACGCCCTCGTTGGGCCGGTCGAGGTCGGGCAGGAACTTGCCCAGCGCGTCGGTGAACTCGACCATCGGTGTCTCCACCGCCTCAAAGCCGTAGAGCTCGTAAACCTGGCGGATCCTCTCCAGCATGCGGTGGGTCGCGGCGATGTCGGTGGTGCCGCGGTCGCCGAAGCCGCGCGGCAGCCGCGCCAGCTGCTTGTTGGGGTCGCTCATCTCGCTCTCTCGGGAGGGGCGTGGTTTAGCGGGGCTCGACCATAGGAGCAAGGTCGCGCTCTTCCAGCCCGCGACACGCGGCCCCATATGCTGCCGCGCGGCCGCGAGACGCCGCGATCGACTGGGAGAAGACCATGTCACCCGAAGAGCGCCAGCTCCTGCAAGGCGTGTTCGACCGCATGCGCAACAACGCCAACGGTCAGCGCGACCCCGAGGCCGACCGGCTGATCGCCGACAACGTGCGTCAGCAGCCCTATTCCACCTACTATCTTACCCAGGCCGTGATCGTGCAGGAGCAGGCGCTGCAGGCCGCCAGCCAGCGCATCCAGCAGCTCGAGCAGCAGGCGCAGCAGGCACCGCAGCACTCCTCGGGCGGCGGCGGTTTCCTTTCGAGCATCTTCGGCGGCGGCGCGGCCGCCTCGCGCGAGCCGGTGCCGGCGCAGCGCCCACCGGTGTGGAACCAGGGCACGCAGGCGCCGCCGCCCGGCTACGGCCAGCAGCCCGGCTACGGCCAGCCGCAGCAGGGCTACGCGCCGCAGCAGCAGGGCGGCCCCTGGGGCGGCCAGCAGCAGGCGCCGATGGGCGGGGGAGGCGGTGGCTTCCTCAAGGGCGCGCTCGGGACAGCGGCGGGCGTCGCCGGCGGCGCGCTGATGTTCGAGGGCATCCGCGGCCTTATGGGTGGCCACGGTGGCGGCTTCGGTGGTCTCGGTATGGGCGAGGGCGTGTCCGGCGTCCCGCAGGAGACCGTCAACAATTACTACGGCGACGGCAACAGCCAGACCGCGGCCGACTACCAGCAGGACATGGCGCAAGACTCGGCCGACAACGCCGGCAGCACCGCCGCCGATTGGCAGCAGGATGCCGACCAGGACATGGACGATTCGCAGGACTCGGGCGGCGACGACGGCAGCTACAACGTCTGAGGCGAGGATCCTCCCCGCGTTTTGCGGGGGAGGATCAGATCGCTGCGACCGGCTGCGTCCGGGCAAAATTCCAATACAGCTCGCGCGCCCGACGCCACACCGGACCCGGCGCCAGCTCGCGCTGCTCGACACGAGTCACCGGCACCACCTTTGCGAAATTGCCGGTGGCAAAGATCTCGTCGGCCTCGCAGAACTCCTCCCAGCGCATGACGCGCTGGTGCACCGCCACGCCGTCGGCCTCCAGCAGCGCGATGGTGCGGCGCCGGGTGATGCCGTCGAGGAAGGTTCCGTTGGGCACCGGCGTGTGCACGGCACCGCCGCGGGCCATGAAGACGTTGGAATTGGCGAGCTCCGCGACGTTGCCGAGCATGTCCAGCATGGCGCAATTGCCAAAGCCTCTGGCATAGGCCTCGATCAACGCGCGGGCGCCGTTGGGATAGAGGCAGCCGGCCTTGCTCTCGACCGGCGCGGTCTCGCGCGTCGGGCGGCGAAACGGCGAAAGGGTGACGGCGAAACCGGTCGGCGCCGGAATCGGCGCCTCGTAAAGGCAGAGGCACCAGCGCGTCGACGCCGGATCGAAGCGCACGCCGCCGCCGGCTGCGCCGTGCTCGGGCCAGTACATCGGGCGCACGTAGAGCGCGGCCTCGGGCGGGAAGCGGGCGATACCCTCGCGGGCCAGCGCCATCCATTCGCCGACGGAGACACGCGGCTCGAGCAGGAAGGCCGCGGCGGAGGCGTTGGCACGCTCGAAATGGGCGCGAAGGTCCGGTGCGCAGCCCTCGAAGACGCGGCCGCCGTCGAACACCGTGGTGCCGAGCCAGGCGGCATGGGTGCGCGGCCCCATGATCGGGTGATTGCCCGGATGCCAGGCGCCCTCGTAGAAGGTCCAGGTGTCCGTGGTGGCGTGACGGCGGCGTCGGCTGCGGCGGAGGTCATGGCATGCATGCTTTCCCGATGGTCGCGGCGGTTCGATGACGGAGGCGATGGACCCGAAGGCGCGGCGCTTCCTTGCCATGGTCGCGCTCGCCGGCAGGGATTGGGGCGTAGCAGGCGTGCAAGAGCGCCGCGCGTCCTTCGACAGGCTCATGCGCTTTTCGCGCGCGCCGGCCGAGCCGGTGGAGGCTACGGAGCATGTGGCGCCCGGCTGCGGCGGCCACGCCATTCCGTTGCGCCTCTACGCGCCGGTCGATGCGACGCAGCCCGCGCCCGGCCTGGTCTATTTCCACGGCGGCGGCCTGGTGGCGGGCAGCCTCGACTCGCACGACGCGCTGTGCCGCAGCCTCGCCGCCGGCTCGGCCTGCCGCATCGTCTCGGTCGGCTATCGTTTGGCGCCGGAGCATCCTTTTCCCGCCGCGATCCTCGACGCCTACGCCGCGACGCGTTTTTGCGCGCGCGAGGCCGGTGCTTTGGGGATCTTGCCCGGCCGCCTCGGCGTCGGCGGCGACTCCGGCGGCGGCACGCTGGCCGCCATCGTCGCGCGCGTGCTAGGCCGGCGCTTGCGGCTCAAGGCGCAGGTGCTGCTCTGCCCCGTGCTCGACTTCGCCGAGGCGCGCGAGTCAAGGAGGTTCTACGGCGAGGGCTACCTGCTCGACACCGCCACCATAACCGCCGACCTCGCCTTTTACGCGCCGCGCCGCTCGCTCGACGATCCGCGCGTCTCGCCGCTACACGCCGATCCCGCCGGCCTGCCGCCGACGCTGATCCACACCGCTGGCTTCGATCCGCTGCGCGACGAGGGGTTCGCCTACGCTGCCCAGCTGCGCGCGGCGGGCGTAGACGTGCGCCACACCGACCATGGGGCGCTGGTCCACCATTTCTACGGCCTCACCGGCGTTGTCCCCGCCGCTGCGCCTGCGCTGGCGGCGATCGCCCGCGAAATCGGCGAGGTGCTGGGATGAGGCTCTACCCTTTGTGATGTCGGGGCGGCGGTTTACGCCGCACGAGCGGCGCTCGTGGCGAGCAGGGCGAGCCAGTTGCGGAACAGAGCGACGGCCATGTCGCGGTGCCACGGCATGGGCGCGCCGACTTCCGGCAGGACCGCTTCGGCGCGGCCGTCGGTGAGGTAGGCGCGAAGCGTCGCCTCGTCCTCCGCCGCGAAGTAGTTCGCCGGCAGGCTCAGCGTGCGCGACGGATCCGCTTGCCAGCGCGACAGGTCGCGGCGCGCCTCGCGCTTCAGCGCCTCGGCGTCGTATTCGGGGTGACCCTGCAGGAACACAAACTGGCTGCCGCACGTGCGCACGAAGCTATCCACGCCTATCGCGCCGCGCGTCAGCACCGTATAGCCGGCGGCGGCGAGTTCGACCTCGTCGAGATCGTTCCAACGGGAATGGCACACTTGCAGGCTCTCGCCGGCACCCGCGAGAAGCGGGTGGTCACCCGCGGCCGTCACGGCGAAGACGCCGGTGCATTTGGCCGGCAGCGGACGGCGTGCGATGCCGTCGAGGTGCAGCACCGCGGCGTGCGCGGCGAGGCACGACCAGATCGTCGAGCGCGTGCCGGTCTTCGCCCAGCCGATCACCTGCGCGAGCTCAGGCCAGAAGGCCTCGTCGCGCAGGTCTGCGGCGCGGGGCTCGGCACCGGTGACGAAGAGGCCGTCGACGCGGCTGCCCAGCAGTGCGTCGAGATCGTGGTAGCGGCGCGCCATGCGGGCGCGGGTCTCGTCGCCGCGGGCGATCGCGGGCAGCGAGAACAGCCGCAGCTGGACACGCGCAGCGCCGCAGCCCAGTTCCAGCAGGTCGATCAGCTGGCGCTCGCCACCTTCCATGCCGGCGTCGCCGAGGTTGTTGAGCAGGCCGATCTCGACGTCGCAGGCGCCGCGGGTGGGCGAGCCTGGCGTGTCGAGGACGACCGGCACGGCTCTACTCCGCGGCTTGGGCGAGGCCGGCGGCCGCCGCCAGCGCCTGGTCGAGGTCGGCGACGATGTCGTCGACGTGCTCGATGCCGACCGAGATGCGGATGAGGTCGGGCGTGACTCCGGCGGCGCGCTGCTCGTCCGGGTTCATCTGCCGGTGCGTGGTCGAGGCCGGGTGGCAGGCCAGCGAACGCGTGTCGCCGATATTGACCAGGCGCTTGATGAGGCTCAGCGCGTCGTAGAAGCGCTTGCCGGCCTCGAAGCCGCCGCTTACGCCGAAGGTGAAGAGCGACGAGGCCTGGCCGCCCATCAAGCGCTGCGACAGGTCGTAGTATGGGCTGTCGGGAAAGCCGGCGTAGGTCACCCATGCCACCCGCGGGTCCGACCGTAAGAATTCGGCGACGGCGCGGGCGTTGGCGACGTGGCGCTCCATGCGCAGCGCCACCGTCTCGATGCCTTGCAGGATAAGGAAGGCGTTAAAGGGCGAGAGCACTGCGCCGCAGGTACGCTGGTACACCGAGCGGGCGCGGGCGATATAGCATTCCGCGCCGTAACGGTCGGCGTAGACCATGCCGTGGTAGCTCTCATCCGGCACGGTGAACATCGGAAACTTGTCAGCGTGTTCGCGCCAAGGGAAGCGCCCGGCATCGATCACCGCGCCGGCGAGCGTGGTGCCGTGGCCGCCCATGAACTTGGTGAGGCTCTCCATCACGATGTCGGCGCCATGCTCGATCGGCCGAAACAGGATCGGCGAGGCGACGGTGTTGTCCACCACCAGCGGCACGCCATGGCGGTGCGCCACCTCAGCCAGCGCCGCCACGTCGGCGATGTTGCCGGCGGGGTTGCCGATGCTCTCGCAGAAGACTGCGCGGGTGTCGTCGTCGATCAGCGCCTCGATGGCTTCCGGACTGGCGTCTGCGGCGAAGCGGGTGCGGATGCCCTGGCGCGGCAACACGTGGGCCAGCAGAGTATGCGTGGTACCGTAGAGCTGCGCTGGCGCGACGATCGTGCCGCCATGGTCGGCCAAGGTCGAGATCGCGTAGTGGAACGCAGCCTGTCCCGTCGAGGTGACCAGCGCGGCGGCGCCGCCTTCGAGCTGCGCGACGCGGCGTTCCAGGACGGCGCAGGTCGGGTTGGCGATGCGGCTGTAGCGGTAGCCCGGAACCTCGAGGTTGAAGAGCGCAGCGCCGTGGTCGGCGCTGTCGAACTCGTAGGCGACGGTCTGGTAGATCGGCACGGCACAGCTGTGCGTCGTGGGATCGCCGTCGTAGCCCCCGTGGATCGCGATCGTCTCGCTGCGCATCACTTGGTCCTTCGCTGGGCGTGCCGTTGCGGGACGCCCTCGTCGCCTGCGGGTATGAAGCAGCAGGCCGCATGCCACCGCCGCGACTGCCGTCTTCCCGGAGCGCTGGAGGCGAGCCCGGAACCTCTGACATCGCGGCTGGGCGGTTCGCGGAATGGTGCCGCGCTTGCCGGCTCGCACGTTGTCATGGGTTCCGGGCTCTCGCTGCGCTCGCCTCGGAAAGACGGCGCCTCCTAAGCCGTGTTCCCCGCATCGACCGTCATCGTCGTGCCAGTTATGTTACGCGCCTTGTCGCTCATCAGGAAGGCGACCGCGTGGGCCACATCGTCCACCTCGGGCATGCGTTTGAGCGCGGAGCGGCGCGCCACCCGCGCCATCCCCTCGACCCCGAGCCCGGCGGTCATGTCGGTGGCGACGAAGCCGGGCGCCACGGCGTTGACCGTGACGCCGAGCGGACCGACCTCACGGGCCAGCGAGCGGGTGAAGCCGATCATCGAGGCCTTGGTGGCGGCGTAGACGGAAAGGCCATGATAACCCGTCGCGGCGACGATCGAGCTCATGTTGACGATGCGGCCGGCGCCGGCCGACATCATCGAGCGCACCGCCTGCTTGGCGAGCAGCATCGGCGCGGTCACGTTGAGCCGCACCAGCCGTTCGATTGCGGCGGCGGGCATGGTCGCCAGCACGCCCTCGGTGCCGAGCCCGGCGTTGTTGACCAGCCCGTAGAGCGGGCCGTGCGCCTCGGTCAGGCTGCGGACGAGGTCGGGAATGCCATCGAGCACCTCGAGGTCGAAGGCGGCGAAGTGGATCAAGCCGGCGCCGGCCCATTCCGCCTCGGCGATGGTGCGCGTCAGCGCCTCGCCCTCCTGGCGTGCCACGGCGAGCACGCGAAAGCCGTCGGCGGCCAGCGTCTTGGCGATGCCCAGGCCGATGCCGCGGCTGGAGCCGGTGACGAGGACGTTACGCAACAGCAGGCTCACGGCTGAGCTTGCCGGCGGCGGTCAGCGGCAACGCCGGCACGAACTTGACCAGCGCCGGCACCTTGTGCGCCGGCAGGCGCTGGCGGCAGAGATCGAGGATCTCGGCCTTGAGCGCGTCGTCGGCGGCGACGCCGTCGCGCGCCACCACCTCGGCCACCACGATGGCGCCGGTGAGCGGATTGCGCCGCGCCTTGACCAGCGACATGCGCACCTGCGGGTGCGTGTTGATGGCGGTCTCGACTTCTTCCGGGTTCACCTTGAGTCCGCCGACGTTGATGATGCCGCCGCGCCGTCCGACGAAGTGGCAGCGCCCGTCGCGGACCTCGATCAGGTCGCCGGAGTCGACGTAGCCTTCGGCGTCCTTCAACGGTGCCGCTGCCGCACCGAGGTACCGCGTGGCGGCGCGGTTGGAGCGCAGGCGCAGCGTGCCATCCGCGACCTTCAGCGCGACGCCATTGGTCTCCGCGTCCAGCAAGGCGGCGGGGAAGCCCGCCCGTCCGTCGTTGACGGCGAAGCCGACGCCGGCTTCGGTCGAGGCGTAGGCGTGGCCGATCGCGGCGCCGGGGAAAGCCTCGGCGAGCGCGTCGAGCACCATCTGGTCGGCGATCTCGCCGGACAGGCGGATGTAGGAGGGCGCGAAGGCGCCGCGCTGGCCGCTCATCAGAACGCGACGCCAGTGCGACGGCGTGCCCGAAATGGAACTGACGCCGGCGGCGGCGAGGCGGGCGAGATGGTCGCCCAGGGCCTCGCCGGGCGCAGACACGACGAGATCGGTGCCATCGAAGAGCGCGCGCAGGAAGATCTGCAAGCCGCCGTACCGGCGAATATCATAGAATGTGGCCCATTTCGAAGGCGCGGCGCCGGGCGGGGCCTGCCGGATCGCGTCGGTCAACGCGGCCAGCCTGTGTGCGACCAGCTTGGGCCGCCCCGAGGTGCCGGAGGTGGCGAGCACCCACTCGGTATCTTGCGTGCGGGCCGGCGCGGAAGCTGGCGCGTGAGCGGACAACGCCACGGAGACGATGTCGAGGTCGTCGCGGCCGAGGAGGTCGGGCCGGTCGGTGGCGACCACGTCGACCTCACCGTCTTCCAAAAAGGTGTCGAGGTCGCGATCGGTCAGGTCGGGGGGAGCGATGACGAGCCGGCGGGCGACGCCGTCAAGCTCGACAAGGACGCAGGCGGCGGCGATCTGGCCCGACGTCACCACCAGCACCGACCGACCCACGAGGCCCGGCGCGGCGCCGCCGAGGCTGCTCTCGCCGCGGGCGAAGGCACCGAGGTCGGCGCGGCTCGCGCCATCGTCGATGACGGTGCGCGCCCGAGCGGCAAGCCGCGTGGCGTTAGACAAGCGCCTGCTCGTAGAAGCGGACGAGGTCGCCGATCGTGACAGGCAGCGCCACTTCGTCGGCCGCGCTGAAGGGATCGGTGCCAAGCTGCTCCTCGAGTCGGGCGACGAGCACGGCGAAGCCGAGCGAATCGAGCCCGCAGGTCATCAGCGGAGTCTTGTCGTCGAGCGGTCCGAGCGTCTTCTTCTGCTCGACGGCGATGCGCTTCATCTCGCCGAGGATAATGTCGCGGACGGACATGGGCCCACCTTTCTGTCACCCCATAGAAGCGCGAAGCAGCCTGGCGAACAATCGAGACGTGCAGCTAAGGTGAAGGCCCCATATCTGGCAGACCAGCTGTCTTCGAGTTCGCTCTCTCAAGAAGCTGACCAATGCGTCAGCCTGCGTCATGTATCAGGATCGATGCAGCGGACAGACGAGAGCTGACCGTCTGCCAGCAAACGAGTCAAGCTTGACCTTAGCGGCTCCATTTGCCTCCTCTCAGCCGTCGTCCTCCATCAGCGCCAGTTCGCCCGCCGGCATGGTAAAGACGTTCTCTCGCGCCGGAAAGGAGCCGTCGCGCACCGCCGCGGCGAAGGCGCCGGCTGCCTCGCGGACGACGGTGCCGAGCTCGGCGAAACGGCGGTTGTGGCGGTAGCCGACCTTGGTCAGGCCGAGGATGTCGTTGATGACCAGCACCTGGCCATCGGTGCCGCGTCCGGCACCGATGCCGATCGTCGCCGCCGTTACGGCCCGGGTGATGCGGCTCGCGACCGCCTCCGGGATCAACTCCAGGATGAGCAGCGAGATTCCGGCCTCGCTCAGCGTCACGGCATCGGTCTCGAGCTTCAGCGCCGCGGTGGCCGTCCTGGCCTTGAGGCGCCGCTCGTCGTGGTGCTGACATTCCAGCCCGAGGTGGCCCGAGGCGGCGATCCCGGCGGCGGCGAGCGCGCGCGCGACGTCGGGCCGGGCGCCCTCGAACTTGACGATGTCGGCGCCCGCCGCGACCAAGTGCCGGGCGCTCGCCACGGCGGCCTCCGGCGTGTCGTAGGTGGCGAAGGGGAGGTCGGCGAGGATCGCCGCCTCGGGGGCGCCGCGACGCACGGCGCGCACGTGGTGGGCGATGTCGTCGAGGGTCACATCGCGCTCGTCGGCGTAGCCGAGCACGGTGGTGCCCACGCTGTCGCCGACGAGGATCAGGTCGATCCCGGCCTCGTGCTCGGCCCGGGCGGTCGGAGCATCGTAGGCGGTCAACACGGTGATCTTCTCACCTCTGCGCTTCATGTCGAGGAAGCGGGCGGCTTTGTTGGACACGGTTTGTTCCTATATTCGTACCAGGATCCGGCTGCAGGCCTGTTGAAACGGGGGACAGCTCGCGTCGCACGGGTCCGTCAGCCCGCGGCGCAGGGTAGGTGTGGACATCATGCGCTATTCGCCATCGTTCCTCGAAGACATCAAGGCCCGCGTCCCGGTCTCCGAGGTCGTGCGCCGCCGCGTGCCTTTGAAGAAGTCGGGGCGAGAATTCGTGGGCCTGTCGCCGTTCGGGCAGGAGAAGACCCCCAGCTTCTTCGTCAATGACCAGAAGATGGCCTGGTTCGACTTCTCCTCAGGCAAGAACGGCAACATCTTCGATTTCGTGATGGAGACCGAGGGGCTCTCCTTTCCCGAGACGGTCGAGCTGCTGGCGGGCGAGGCGGGGCTCGCTCTCCCGGCGCGCTCGCCCGAGTCGGAGCGCGAGGAGAAGCGCCGCGCCGGGCTGCACGAGGTCTGCGAATGGGCCGCCGGCTTCTTCGAGGCGGAACTCAAGAGCGAGCGCGGCGCCCGCGCCCGCGCCTACCTCGACGGACGCGGCATCGCCGCGGCGAGCCGCGCGGAGTTTCGCATCGGCTACGCGCCGTCGGGGCGGCACGCGTTGCGCGACGCGCTCGCGGCCAAAGGCGCCGACGTCGCGAGCATGTGCGAGGCCGGCCTGCTGATCCATGGTGATGAGGTGGCGGTGCCTTACGACCGCTTCCGCGAACGCGTCATGTTCCCGATCCACGACCGCACCGGACGCGTCATCGCCTTCGGGGGCCGCGCGCTGGAGAAGGACGTCCCCGCCAAATATCTGAACTCGCCTGAAACCCCGCTCTTCTACAAGGGCCGGCTGCTTTTCAACCATCATCGCGCGCGCAAGGCGGCGCACGATCGGGGGCGCGTGATCGCGGTCGAAGGCTACATCGACGTTATCGCCATGCACGCCGCCGGTTTCCCCGAGACGGTGGCAGGGCTAGGCACGGCCTTGACCGAGGAACAGGCCGGTCTGCTGTGGGGCATGGCGGGCGAACCGATCCTGTGCTTCGACGGCGACAAGGCCGGCCGCAAGGCGGCGGCCCGCGCGGCGGCCCTGGCGCTGCCGCAGCTGCGGGCGGACCGTACGCTGGCGTTCGCGCTGCTGCCCGAGGGGCAGGATCCCGACGAGCTGATCCGCTCTGCCGGCGCCGCGGCGGTGGCGGCGGCGCTCGACACCGCGCTGCCGCTCGTCGATCTGGTCTGGAGCCGGGCGATCGAGGGTCGATCCTTCGCGACCCCCGAGCAATGCGCCGCGCTGGAGCGCGAGACAGCCGAGATGGCGGCCACGATCAAGGACGAGACGCTGCGCCGGCTCTACGCGCGCGAGTTCAAGGATCGCGCCTACAAGTTCTTCCGGGAGCTCCGGCAAGGGCAGGGCGGCAGGATGGCTTCTGTCGGAAAGGCGTATGGCGGCTTCAAGCAAGGTCGCGACAAGGCAGAACCCACCGGCTACATGACCAAGCCGCTCTCGGCGAGCGCCAGCCTGATCAGAAATCTCAGTGAACACCATCCGCTACCGCCGCGTGAAGCGCTGATCCTGTGCATCCTTCTTAAAAGGCCGCAGCTCGTCGAGGATCATCTCGACGACATCGTCGCACTGGATTTCGGCCATCTCGGCGCGGTCGGCTCGGAGCTCACCACATTGCGCGATCGCCTGATCGATGCGGCCCATGATTTCGCGGATACGCCCGAGACGCTGGCGGAAACCCTGATGGACGCGGACTTTGGCCCGCTCATCGAGAGGATCGGCCGGGCGGTGAGCGGCTCGGCCTGGTACCTGGCACCCGAGGCGCCGGCCTCAGACGCGGCTTTCGTGTTGCGGCAGGCACTCGTCTTGCACCGTGAGGCGCGCGCGTTACATAAGGAGTTGCCTTCCGCCGAACTAGCTCTAGCTACCAATCCCTGCGACGCTACTTTGGCTCGCATTCGCGACATACGGGAGCAGCTCAGCGCCCTCGTGGGCAAGGAAGCGGCAGCGGAAGGTTTCGGGGCATCGACGGGACGGCTCGCGACCGCGCTCTAGGCGTTTCCGCTAGAGGGTCATTTCGGCGGCTCATTGGAGCAGCCGAAGCAGGTTCCGTCAGCGCGAATTTTTGACGGGCCGGCTCGACGAGCTGGCTTGAGCGGCGTCGGTTCGTAGGGACCGCGGCGGGTAAATGAGGACTGGATGGCCAAGAAGGACAACGAGAAGGGCGAAGGCGAAGGCGCGGTGACGGAGAACGCTGACGGCCCGCTGCTCGATCTTTCGGATGCCGCCGTCAAGCGTATGATCAAGGCCGCGAAGAAACGCGGCTTTGTCACCTACGCCGAGTTGAACGCCGTGCTGCCCTCCGAAGAGGTCAACTCCGAGCAGATCGAAGATATCCTCGCCATGCTTAATGAGATGGGCATTAACGTCGTCGAGGCCGAGGAGGCCGACAGCGACGAGGCAGAGGAGAAGGAAGAGGAGGAGGAGGCTGAAGGCGGCGACCTTGTCGAGGCCTCTCAGGCCAAGGCCGTGGTCGTGCGCTCCTCCGAGCCGGCCGACCGCACCGACGACCCTGTGCGGATGTATTTGCGCGAAATGGGATCGGTCGAGCTCCTCTCGCGTGAGGGCGAGATCGCGATCGCCAAGCGCATCGAGGCCGGCCGTGAAGCGATGATCGCGGGCCTGTGCGAGAGCCCGCTCACCTTCCAAGCCATCATCATCTGGCGTGACGAGCTCAACGGCTCGAAGGTGTTGTTGCGCGACATCATTGACCTAGAGGCGACCTATGCCGGACCCGATGGCAAGAACACGCCCAAGATCGACATGACCGCACCCGGTGCTCAGGAGGCGCTGGCTGCGCAGCGCGCGCCTGCGACCGCTCCGATCAACCCGCCCGCCGGCCTTCGTCGCGCGGGTGACGAGGGCGAGTTGCCGATCGGTGGCGAGAGCTTCGACGACGACGACGACATGGAGAACTCCGTGTCCTTGTCGGCAATGGAGGCGGAGCTGAAGCCGAAGGTTCTCGATACCTTCGACCGCATCGCCGACACTTACAAGAAGCTGCGCAAGCTCCAGGATCAGAACGTCGAGAACAAGCTGCGTAACGAGGCGCTGACGCCGACCCAAGAGCGCAAGTACAAGACGCTCAAGAAGGAGGTCGTCACCGACGTCAAGTCGCTGTCGCTCAACCAGAACCGCATTGATGCGCTCGTCGAGCAGCTCTACGGCATCAATAAGGGACTGATCTCGCTCGAGACCAAGCTGCTGCGTCTGGCCGAGAGCTATGGGGTCGGGCGCGAGGACTTCCTGCGGACCTACCAGAACTCTGAGCTGGACCCAAAGTGGGTGCTGCGGGTGTCGAAGCTTGGCAATCGTGGTTGGAAGGATCTCATCGGCAAGTCGATCGACGCGGTGAAGGACATTCGCGGGGAGATCCACAATCTCGCCACCGAGACGGGTCTCGAGATCCAAGAGTTTCGCAAGATCGTCCACATGGTGCAGAAGGGCGAGCGCGAGGCGCGTCAGGCCAAGAAGGAGATGGTCGAGGCCAATCTCCGTCTCGTGATATCCATTGCTAAGAAGTACACCAATCGTGGCCTGCAGTTCCTGGACCTGATCCAGGAGGGCAACATCGGCCTGATGAAGGCTGTCGACAAGTTCGAATACCGCCGTGGCTACAAGTTCTCGACCTATGCCACCTGGTGGATCCGGCAGGCGATCACCCGCTCGATCGCCGACCAGGCCCGCACCATCCGCATTCCGGTGCACATGATCGAGACGATCAACAAGATCGTTCGTACGAGTCGGCAGATGCTGCACGAGATCGGCCGCGAGCCGACGCCGGAGGAACTGGCCGAGAAGCTCGCCATGCCGCTCGAGAAGGTGCGTAAGGTCCTCAAGATTGCCAAGGAGCCGATTTCTCTCGAGACCCCGATCGGCGACGAGGAGGACAGCCACCTCGGCGACTTCATCGAGGACAAAAACGCAATCCTGCCGATCGATGCCGCGATCCAGTCGAACCTGCGTGAGACCACGACTCGGGTGTTGGCTTCGCTGACGCCGCGCGAAGAGCGCGTGTTGCGCATGCGTTTCGGCATTGGCATGAACACCGATCATACGCTTGAGGAGGTTGGCCAGCAGTTCTCGGTGACCCGCGAGCGTATCCGCCAGATCGAGGCCAAGGCGCTTCGCAAGCTGAAGCATCCGTCACGCAGCCGCAAGCTGCGGAGTTTCCTCGATAATTGAGGTCAAATCGGCTGCCTACGTCGGTCGGTGCGAGCTGATCGTCGTGCCGGTTTGATCCGTAACTTACCGGCACTAAATCGAGCAGGCGGGTGCTCCATCAAGCTTCGGCGGTAGGTGTACGGCGTAGTTCCATCAGCGAAACGCCAAAGCCGGTGCGAGATCGCTAGCAGTCTCCCTCACGGAGACCGCATCGGCAGCGGGGAAGCTTCCGACAGGGCGGTCGTTTTACAAGCTGTCGGATCAGATCATCGTCGATGGATTGACCGAGAGGTGTCGTAAGGTAGAGCCGCTTTTCTTTGCTTTTACGGGACTAGCGCCGGGCGAGTGCATTAAGCAGTCGTGGCCCACCTCGGGCGACATGCTCAAGGAGCTTCATCATGACCGATCCGACCGATATGCGCGGCACGCCGGGCTATGACAACGCCATGAACAGCTTCGGTGCTGCCTCCAAGTCGCTGCAGGACTTCACCAGCGAAGTGCAGCGTATGGGCAAGGAATCGCTCGAGAAGACGACGCAGCTGATGGAGAAGATGCGCTCGGCGAAGACAATGGAAGACGTGATCTCGGTGCAGACCAGCTTCATGCAGCAGTCCTTCGCGATGTCGGCGGACTATACCCGGCGTTTCGGCGAGCTGATGATGACCATGCCGATGGAGATGGCCCGCAACTCGCGCGATGCCATGCAAAAAGGCACGGACGCGATGCAGAAGGCCGGCGAGAAGGTCGGATCCGAGATGCAGAAGGCCGGCGAGCAGTTCACCCAGCATCACGGCTGAAGGCTCGCGCCATAGCCATCTCCATCGTGCGGTCGTATGAGATCGCATGATCGAACGAACGCCTCCCGCCGCCCGTCGATGCTGACGCTTCTTCTGCTTCGTCACGCCAAGGCCGAGGGCGCACGGAGCGATGATTTCGCCCGTACGCTCACCGAGAAAGGCGAGCGGGACGCCGTCGAAATTGGCGCCTTTCTCGCCGGTCAGCGGCTCGTCCCGTCGGTCGCATTGGTATCGGCTGCCAAGCGAACATCCCGCACCTTCGAATTGGTGTCTGAGCGGATCGGCCCGGGCATCGAGCTGCAGTGCGAAGAGATCCTCTACAACGCCAGCGAAGTTCGCATCCGCGAGCTCCTCGGCGGTATCGAGCCGAACTCGAGCGTGGTGATGGTCGTCGGGCACAATCCCGGGATCATGGAGGTGGCTGTAGCCCTAGCGCAGGAAGGCGATCTGATAGACCTGGAGCGCCTGCGCGGCCGCTTTCCGCCCTGCGGCCTTGCCGTGGTGAGCTTCACTGCCGAGGACTGGCCTTCCGCCTGCGCCTCGGGAGGGCGGCTCGATGCCCTGGTGTTCCCCGAGGATCTCGCCGGACGCTAGAGCGACACCCACTGTCGCGGACTTGCTCCGATGCGGCAGGCGAAGCGAGGATAGGAAACATCAGCGTCACAACGCGGCTCCGAATCAGACGTGCACCACCGCAGCGAAGGTTGCTGGCAGCCGGTGGAGCGGCGCAAGCGCGCCGTCGAGACCGTGTTCGCCAACGCCGGCGCCCGCTCGGCGATCGTCGACAAGGTGGGCTTGTTACTCGCCGATGAGGACTGGTACGTGCGCCGCGGGCTCAACTACAAGCTCGTCGTCCTGCTCCACGGCGCACCGGGCACCGGCAAGTCGAGCCTTATCCAGGCGGTAGCGAGCCATTCCACGCGGCGGCGTGAGAGGGGGTTGGTCCCCGGCTCTCGCCGCCGCGCTGGGCGGGGGATAGCCGGCATCGCGGGGCCGGCTTATCCTGTCGTCTCTTCTTCGACATCGAGGTTTAGCTGCGATGACCGTCCATGCCGCTCCGAGAACGACACAGGCTGCGGAAGGGCTGCCTCGGCGACGCTTCACGATCGTCGATGTCGAGGCCCTGGTCGCTGCAGGACGAATAGATGAAGACGAGCGCATCGAGCTCATAGGCGGGGAACTCGTGCCGATGTCGCCAAAAGGAAATCGCCACGAGATCCTAAAGGTCGCTCTACTCCGGCGCTGGTACCGATGTGCGCCGGACCACCTTGAGCTTGCCCCAGAAACGACCTTCCGGTTGACGGAAGACACCTACCTCGAGCCCGACGTCGTGATCTACGATCGGGCCTCCGGCCTCAAGAACCTGGCGGCGGAGACCGTGCTCCTCGTCGTCGAGATCGCCGATTCGTCATTGCGCTATGACATCGGCCGTAAGGCGGCGCTTTACGCGGGCTTCGGCGTGCGCGAGCTGTGGGTCATCGATGCCGTCCGTCTGAAGACGCGCGTGTTCCGGCAGCCTGGCAGCGACGGCTACGCGGAGGTGCGGGATGGGGTCGCCTCCGAGACGATCCTCCCCGCGTTCGCGCCCGCCGCCTTCGCCCTCAAGATTGATGACCTCGAGATCGAAGGCTAGCTCGGCCAGACGGCCGCCCCCGCCTTGACGGCGCCGCCGTTCCTTGCGACGCCATCGCTGACCAAGCGCAGGCTATCGAAGGACCCGGACGCCGTGCTCGTCCAGCTGTCCATCCGCGACATCGTCTTGATCGATCGGCTCGACCTCGATCTCGGCCCTGGCATGACCGTGCTCACGGGCGAGACCGGCGCCGGCAAGTCGATCCTGCTTGACGCCTTCTCGCTCGCGCTCGGCGCGCGCGGCGACGGCTCGCTGGTTCGCGAGGGCCAGACCCAGGGCCAGGTCACCGCCGCCTTCGACCTGGGGCCCGACCATCCCGCCCGCGCCGCGGCCGCTGCCCACGACATTGATGCCGAGGGCGAGCTCATCCTGCGCCGCGTGCAGATGGCCGACGGGCGCACCCGCGCCTTCGTCAACGACCAACCTGTGTCGGCCCAGGTGCTGCGCGGCATCGGCCGGGCGCTCGTCGAGATCCACGGCCAGCACGACGATCGCGCCATGGTCGAGCCGGCGGCGCATCGCGCGCTGGTCGACGCCTTCGGCGGCCTCGCTCGACAGGTTGCCGGCGTGCGCGAGGCCCACAACCGCCTGCGCGCGCTCGAGGTCGAGCGCCGCACCGAGGAGCAGCGCGTCGCCGCAATCCGCGCCGAGGCCGACTTCCTGCGCCACGCCCGCACCGAGCTGGAGAGGCTCGCCGTCGAGCCCGGCGAGGAGCAGATGCTGGCGGAGCGCCGCCACGACATGCAATCGGCGGAGAAGGTCGTCGGCGACCTGCGTGATGCACTCGAGCTGCTCGCTGCTGAAGGGCTGGTGGCGAGCCTCAACGGAGCCTTGCGCCGGCTCGATCGACGCCAAGCGCAGGCGCCGCATCTCGTCGACCCCAGCGTTACCGCCATCGACGCGGCGCTGGTCGCGCTCGACGCCGCCCGCGACACGCTGGAAGCGGCGATCCGTGACGCCGACTTCGATTCCGCCGAGCTGGAGCAGCTCGAGGAGCGGCTGTTCGCCATTCGCGGCGCGGCGCGCAAATACGCCGTCTCGCCCGACGTGCTGCCCGACCTTGCCGCGCAGCATGCCGCGACGCTGGACGCGCTCGACGCCGACGAGGCCAAGCTGATGCGGCTGGCTACCGCCCTGGTTGAGGCCGAGGCTAACTACCGGCACCTCGCCGAGTCCCTCTCGGCCAAGCGCAAGGCCGCCGCCGCCGCGCTGGACAAGGCGGTCAACGCGGAGCTGGCGCCTTTGAAGCTGGAGCGCGCCCGCTTCCTAACCCAGGTCGAGCCGGAGGCGCCGGGGCCCGAGGGCACGGACGGCGTCGCCTTCTGGGTCTCGACCAACCCTGGCACGCGCCCCGGCCCTTTGATGAAGATCGCCTCGGGAGGCGAGCTCGCGCGCTTCATGCTGGCGCTCAAGGTCGCGGTGGCGGCCAAGGCCTCGGCGCCGACGCTTGTGTTCGACGAGATCGACACCGGGGTCGGTGGCGCCGTGGCCGACGCCATGGGGCAGCGTCTGGCTCGCCTCGCCGCCACGTCGCAGGTACTTGCCGTCACACACGCGCCGCAGGTTGCGGCGCGCGCCGGCGGCCATTTCCGTATCGCCAAGGATTCGCTCGACCGCGGTCGCCGCGTGGCGACGCGCGTCACCATTCTGGCGCCGGACGCACGGCGCGAGGAGATCGCCCGCATGCTGGCGGGCGCCACCATCACCGACGAGGCCCGCGCTGCGGCGGGCCGCCTGCTCGAGGAGACCTCATGAGCCCGCGCTCTTCCTTCGTTGACGCGCTTATGGCCATCAGTCTGGCCATGGCCGCGCCCCTGGCAGCCCCGGCGGCTGCCGAACCGCTCGTCTATCCCGACCAGACGACGCCTGACAACGGCTTCCTCTCGCCCATCACCGCCGCCTTCGTCGCCGCCGTCGGCCCCTTCAACGGCTATCTCGAAGCCTCCGACCAGCTCGCGGCGGAGCGCGCCTTGGGCCGCATCCGCGGCTTCGCTGGACGCGCGGCGCGCGGTCGCGCCGCGGTCATTGCCGAGCTGGAGACCTGGGCGGCGGGGGTCAAGCGCGAGCGCTACGACGAGGCGCATGCCCCCACGATCGACCGGCTCGGCCCAATCTTTGGGCTCATCGCCGATCCCATCAACCTCGTGGTGGTGCCGGCCGACCTGCGCCAACGCGGCGACTACGTCGCCCTCACACGGCTCGACGGCGACGCCTTCAATGCGCTCTACGCCTCGTCGCAGGCGGCGACTCTGCGCCAGCTCGAGAACACCTATGTCGACTACATCAAGAACGGCGACGACCAGACATTGCGGGCGCTGTCGGTGCGCGACCTCGGCCGCGTGCGCACGCTGCTGGCGGACGTGCCCCGGCGCTGACGGCTTTCGTTAATTCCGTAAGTCTTCGGAGCGCACGTCTACTACGGTGATACGCAGATCTTCGTCATTACAAGCCGAAGGCGAAGCACCCAGGCGCTGATGGAGTGCACCGTGCCCAAGGGCCGCGGGTTGATTGGCTCCGCCGCAATGACGGCAGCATTTGCGCAAGGCCGGAATACGCTTCAGCGGTAGCAGCGCCAGGGGTCGGCGTTGGGCGACGAGCATTTCGGCCGGGTTTCGGTCTCGTGCAGGATGTGGCGGTGCACCACGGGCGCCTCGACCGGCACGGCAACGGCGGCAGCCTGCTGTTCCTCGCCGACGGCCGGCTGCGCCGGCGAGGAACTGCCGATCAGATCGCACAACGTGCCGCCCTCGCAGCGCTGGCCGCTGCCGCCGAGCACACCGCCCCCGCCGAGATGCATGTACGAATTGTTGGCCGCCGCCGGTTCGCTCGGGGGCGGCGGCGGGCGATTGCTGGGCGTGCCGTCCGACGGCGAGGAGCCGCCGCCGAACAGCCGGCTGAGCGGATTGGTCGGCGCCAGGAGCGGGGTGGCGCCCGGCGGAAGGCCCGGCGTCGCGGCTATTGTTGCCGCTGGCGCGGGGCCACGACCGCTGTAGTAGAGATCGCACAGCGTGCCTTCGCAAGGCTGCGGCGACGCTGCCTGCTGGGCGTCGGCCCTCCCTGCGAAGATAAGGGTCAAGCCGGCTAAAACGACGATCCTGGCGGAAACGGCCACTTCGGCTCTCCGGCACGCGAATGAGGTGGTGCGATTTGCGAGTTCGAGTGTGGCCAACGCAAGGCAGTTGCCGTGTTTCGGTCGAGATGCGGCGGCGTGCGACTTCCAGGGCGCAGTAGGATCAGGCTCTGTAGCCGTGCTTCGATTTCGACGCCGCCACGAGCGCGTGGGCCTCGCCGCCCTTACCGGCCGAGCAGGCGGCGACGGCGCGTGCCAGCTCACGCTGGATCTGGTCGTAGACCTTCTGCTCGACGTTGCCGGTGCGCAGATCGTCCTTCACTACGGCATCGTAGCGGCCGATCTCTCCGGAACAGGGCGCACCCGGCGGCAGGCCGAAGCTTGAAGACGGCGCCGTGGCGGCCGCGGTCGTCGGTGTTGTGCCTTCGCCGTTGGTCTCGTTGCAGCCGGTTAACGCCAGACCAGCGGCGAGGGCGGCGAGAGGAAGGGCGAGGCGGATCATGGGCAGCTCCTTTGACGCGGAGCTTAGCCCTCCCTAGCGCTCCGAAACAACTCCGCGGCAAGCTAGTGAGGCGCTCCGGTCTTCGACATCGTCGCTGTGCGTGCCGCTCGACGGTCGCGGCGGCGAACCTGATCGGCTAGGCCAGCAGTTCACCCGACGAGGACGCCGCGATGAAGGAGGCCAGAAACGCGGCTGCCGGTCGGAGCAGCCGCAAGCAGGAGCGACCCGGACGGGCCTTGACCTACGCGCTTGCGGTGACGCTGTCGGCCTTGGCCGGCTTCGTCGACGCTTCCGGCTACATCCATTTCCACCACCTCTTCGTCTCCTTCAGGAGCGGCAACTCCACCCAGACGATGGTGGCGGCGGCCGCGGGCGACCTGTCCGAAGTCGAAGTCGTCGGGCGCACCATCGTCCTCTTCATCCTCGGCGTCATGATCGGTGAGATCGTGGGGGTGGTGTCGAATCGATGGGAAAGCTCCGTCGTGCTGGTGCTCGAGACCACGCTGCTCGGCGCCGCGCTGGCCTCGCTGCGGCTGGGCTTGGGGGAGGGCTGGACGTCGGGAGCCCTGGCGCTGGCCATGGGCGTGCAGAACGCGGCCGTGCACAATGCGGAAGGGATCAGCGTCGCCCTGACCTACGTAACGGGAACGCTGGTGCACGTCGGGCGCAGCCTCGCCCACGCGTTGCGCGGCAAGGCGCCGTGGCACGCCGCGCTGCCGTTCCTGGGATTGTGGATCGGGCTCGCTTCGGGCGGCCTCGCCGGAGCGGCGATCGCCGGTCGATCGTTGGCGCTGGCGCTCACCGTCGCCGCTGGGTTCGGCCTCGTGCTCCTGTTGTGGACCGTTGCATCCGCGGTGATCGCGCCGGAGGAGGAATGACGCGCCTCAGAACTTCGATATGAGTCCGGCGCCGCCGACCAGCAGAAGACAGCCGAGGATGCGCGGCCAGTTCGCGGAATGCTGCTCGAAGCCGAACCAGCCGTAATTGTCGACCATGACGGAGAAGACGATTTGCCCGGTCACTACAAGGCCGATCAACGTCCCCGCGCCTATCCTGGGCGCGAGCAGGATGTTGCCGGTGAGATAGACCGCGCCGAGCACGCCGCCGGCGAGCCAGAGGTACCAGGGCGCCGAGCGGATCATCTGCGTCGAGGGGTACTCGGTCGAGAGCGCCAGCGTCAGCGCGAGCGTGGCGACGACGCCGAAGACCATGTTGGCGAAGGCCGGGATGTAGAGGTTGTGGAGATGCTCCCCGAGCTGCTTGTTGGTGGCGATCTGGGTGGTCAGCACGGCGCCGAGCACGGCGGCTACGATCATGTAGAGGATGTTCATCGGGGTGACTCCGGCGCTCTTTGGCCGCCTCGTGGTTAGAGACCAGGCTGTGCCCTTCCTGACCAGAAAGCTATAATTCGTGGCGTCCTTCTATCCATCGGAGGGGAAGGCCGACGACTCGCCTGGAACGACGCGACGCCAGGCCGCTCCCTTGCTACACCTTGCCCATGAGCGTCGATTTCTCTGCCCGGGCCTACGATCATTCCTTCCGCATCGATCCGATCGTGCGCTCGCTGCTCGATACGGACTTCTACAAGTTCCTCATGCTGCAAATGATCTGGAAGCTGAAGCCGGACGTGCGCGTCGCCTTCGGCCTGCAGAACCGAACCAGGAGCGTCAAGCTCGCGCAGGTGATCGATCGCGCCGAGCTCGTCGCTCAGCTCGACCACGTCCGCACCCTGCGCTTCCAGCGCAACGAGCTGATCTGGCTCGCCGGCAACTCCTTTTACGGGAAGGGCCAGATCTTCGAGCCGGCCTTCATCGACTTCCTGCGCGACTTCCGCCTGCCGGAGTACGAGCTGACCGAACGGGATGGACAGTTCGAGCTGCGCTTCGAGGGGTTGTGGACGCACGCCACGATGTGGGAGGTGCCCTGCCTCGCCATCGTCTCGGAGCTTCGGGCGCGAGCCGCCATGCGCCACATGAGCCGCTTTGAGCTCGACCTCTTCTACGCCCGCGCCAAGGCCAGGCTCTGGGACAAGGTCGAGCGCCTGCGTGTGCTTGCCAAGGAAGGGCCGCTGCGGCTCGGCGACTTCGGCACGCGCCGCCGCCACGGCTTCCTGTGGCAGCGTTGGTGCGTCGCCGCTCTGATGGAGGGGCTCGGCGAGAGCTTCACCGGCACCTCCAACGTCAGGCACGCGCTGGACCTCGGCTGCGAGGCGATCGGCACCAACGCCCACGAGCTACCGATGGTGTTCGCGGCGCAAGCCAAGACGGACGAGGAGCTGCGCCGGGCGCCCTTCGAGGTGCTGGAGGCTTGGCAGAAGCTCTATGCCGGCAATCTGCTGGTGCTGCTGCCTGACACGTTCGGCACCACCAACTTCCTCGCTGCCGCGCCGGACTGGGCGGCAGACTGGACCGGCGCGCGGCCCGATTCCAAGCCGCCGATCAAGGCCGCCGAGGAGCTGATCGAATGGTGGCGCGCACGGGGCCGCGACCCGACGGAGAAGCTGGTCATTCTCTCCGACGCCATGACCATCGACACGATCGAGGACAGCGTGCGCGCGCTGCGCGGCCGCGTGCAGGTCTCGATCGGCTGGGGCACGGCGCTGACCAACGATTTCGTCGGCTGTCCCCCCCGGAGCTTTGACGCCGAGCTGAAGCCAGTGTCGCTGGTGTGCAAGGTGTTCGAGGTCGAGGGGCGGCCAGCGGTCAAGCTCTCGGACAATCCCGCCAAGTTCCTTGGGCCGGATACCGAGGTTGAGCGGTACGCGCGAGTGCTTGGCTACGAGCCAAGCGAGCCGCGCGAGGCGTGAGGCACTTCTATTTTCTCGTGCTCGGCAAAGGCACGCTCTGCTCGATGCTGCGCGGCTGCGGCTTCATGTAAGTCACCATCGCGAGCATGGTGCCCCAAACGAGCGCAACCAGAACGCCGATCACAAGCAGGAGGCGAAACAGCGTCGGCACCGATCACTCCGTACCGGACGTTCCGGCTTGCGACGTCGTCTTTATAGCGCGTCCTAACGGACGCGCCTCGGTCTGCCGAAGAAAAGCTCTTCGCGATGACCTTAAGTCTATTTGCAAACGCGTAAGCCAAGCACGCCAGAGCCTATGATGACCAACCTCTACGATTGAACGACGCCGAACGGCCACGAGATTTCGGCTCTCGAGCGCTGCAGATGGGCTCGGCCTGCGAGATGGAAGCGGCGGCAGCCTCTCACCAAGTTCTCCCTCCTACGCATCACGTAGGACGATATTGCGCTATCACCACACCGAGTGGTGGATCGTCTCCTCGGCCTCGACGATCGCCTCGGGCGTGCCGACGTGCAGCCATTGCCCCTCGAGGCGATGGCCGAACAGGCGGCCCTTCTCGGCGGCCTCGAAGAAGCAGGGCGCGAGCCGCACCGGCGTATCGTCCGGCATTTCGGTGAAGAGCTCCGGCTTGATGATGCCGATGCCGGCGTAGACGAAAGGCGCCACCTCGCGCTCCGCGCGGCGCAACAGGCGGCCTTCCGGGGTCATGGTGAAATCGCCCGCCCAGTCGACGCCGACCGAGGTCGTGGTCGAGGCGACGAGCAGCAGCACGTCCATCAAAGCCGGGTTCCAGCTCGCGGCAAGCGCGGCGAGGTTGGAGCGTGGGCCTTCGAGCCATAAAGCGTCGGTGTTGCAGAGGAAGAAGGGGTCGGCGCCGAGCAGCGGAAGCACCTTCCGAATGCCGCCGGCCTGATCGAGCAGCTTGGCGCGCTCGTCCGAGACGACAATGCGCGGGCTGGTACGGTGGGCCAGATGCGCCTCAATCTGGTCGGCGAAGTAATGCACGTTGACGATCGCGCGCTCCAGGCCGACGTCGGCGAAGCGGTCGAGCATGTGGTCCATCAGCGGCTTGCCGCCGACCGGCACGAGCGACTTTGGCATCGTGTCGGTGACCGGGCGCATGCGGGTGCCGAGCCCTGCGGCGAAGACCATCGCGGTATGCGGCGCCGGCTCGACGGCGTGGAGCGTCGAAGGAGGCCTTTCGCAGGTAACTGACGCGCTCATACCCGCCGGCCTCAGGGTTGCGTCGCCAGGATGCTCGGCACGTTCTGCTCGACCCACGACTTGATCCCCGCCAATGCCGGATGCGCCAGATTCTTGCGCAGATACGCTTGTAGACGCGGGAGGTGAACGAGGTATTGCGGTTTGCGATCCCGCTTGTCGAGCCGGGCAAAGATCCCGAGGATCTTGGTCGCGCGCTGGGCGCCGAGGATAGCGTAGGCCTTAGCGAAGGCGGCCATGTCGAACGCGGGATCGGCCTCGCGCCGCAGCTTGGCGTAGAGGCCGAGCAAGCGCAGCTCCAGCTCCGGCGGCACGCTCACGCGGGCATCCTGCAGAAGCGAGGCCACGTCGTAGGCAGGGTGGCCCAGCACCGCGTCCTGGAAGTCGATGATGCCGACGCGCTGCAGCCCCTCGCGCTGCGACAGCCAGATCAGGTTGGGCGAATGATAGTCGCGCAGCGTCAGCACCGGCGGTGCGGCGAGCACGTCGGAGATGACGTCGCGCCAAAGGTTGACGAAGCCGGCCTTGGCGCCGGAGGCAACCATCGTCTTGGCGACATGCGGCGCGTACCATTCCGCCAGCAGCTCGACCTCGATCAGCAGCGCATCGGCGTCGTAGGGCGGCACGACGTAGGTGCCGCCGTCGCCGTCGGGCAGGCTGTCGGGTGCTGGCTGGCCGTGGAGTTTCGCCAGTGCCGTGACCGCCTCGGCATAGCGCTCGGGGATGATCCCGTCGTCGTGGACGAGCAGCTCCGAGCCCAGATCCTCGATGATGGCCAGGCCGGTCTGTGTCTCGTGGGCGTGGATCTGCGGCGCGGAGAAGCCCATGGCGCGCAACGCGCCGTCGATGGCCAGGTAGGGGCGGATATCCTCGGCGAGATGGGCGATGGCACTGTAGGGCTTGCCATAGCGGATTGGCGGCCCGTCCGGTCGCGGCGGCGAGATCATCAAGATTGCTTTGGTGCCGTCGGGCTTCACTAGGCGCTCGTAGGCGCGCGTCGAGGCGTCGCCCATCATGAAGGTCCGCTGCGCGCCGACGAAGTCGGCCTTTTCAAGGATCGCCCGCACCGATCGCGATAGCGCAAGCCGCCTGCCGAATGCGCCGACTCCGGTCACCGCTCCGAGCCGGTATTCCGGCGGCTTCGTGGTGTCGGTATGAAACGTGACATCGAGCCGATCGCCGGACAGGCCCCCACCGGCGCGCTCCGGCCATTCCACGATGACAAGCGCACCGTCCGCCGCCTCGTCCCAACCAAGCTCGGCCAGCTCCGAGGGCTGTTTGATGCGGAACAAGTCGGCATGGACGATCGGGAACTTGGCGCCGTCCTTGATGACGCTGTCGTAGACCTGCAGCAGCGTGAAGGTCGGGCTCGGCACCTCGAGCTTGGGATCGCCGGTAAGCGAGCGGATCAGCGCCCGGGCGAAGGTGGTCTTGCCGCAGCCCAGTTCGCCCGAGAGCGTGACGAGGTCGCCGGGTTGCAGCAGGGAGGCGATATCGGCGGCGAGCGATATGGTGGCTCGCTCGTCGGGCAGGTCGATGTGCCATACCGATTCATGACGCCGTTCTGGACTGGCCTCGCTGGTCATCGCGCCGCGCTCCAGAGCCCTGAGCTAAGCGGTCCTTGGCTCCGAGAGCCTGCGCTAAGGGGTCCCGTGCTCAAAGGCGAAGGCCGTTCAAGCACTGCCGGTGCTCCCGTTCGCGCCATCCTCTGCGACACCTTTCACGCTTCGCCCGTCCGTGCGAGTCTTTCCATGGCTCGCTGGGAAGATGCAAGTCGCGGTAGTGCCGAGGCCCGGCGCGGAATCGATGAGCACGCGACCGCCGTGCAGCTCGACGAAGCTCTTCACGATGGAAAGCCCGAGCCCGACGCCGCGGTGACGCGCCCCTACCGTGTTCGAGTGGAAGCGATCGAAGACGTGGCCGATGACGTCGGCGGGGATGCCGCGGCCCTGGTCCGAGACCTTGAACACGACCTCGTCGCCGCGGCGCAACGCCGCCAGGGTCACGGTCTGACCGGGTGCCGAGAAGCCGATCGCATTGGAGAGCAGGTTGAACAGGACTTGGCGGATGCGCTTGGCGTCAGCGTCGAAGCTGCCGACGTCGGGCAGCGCGACGATCTGCAGGTTGAGCGAGGCGTCGACGAGCCGGTCCTGTATGCCCTCGGCGGCGGCGCGGATCGTGTCCATGATGTCGATGGTGCGCAGGTTGAGTTCGAGCGCGCCGGTGTCAATCGTGGCGAGGTCGAGGATGTCGTTGATGATGGCGTGCAGAGCCGCCGACGACTTCATGACGTAGGAGACGTACTCGGTCTGCTTGGGATTGAGCGGCCCTACCGAGCCGTTTCCGAGCATCTGCGAGAAGCCGATGATGTTGGTCAGCGGAGAGCGCAGCTCGTAGGAGAAGTGGTGCACGAAATCGTTGCGCAGCTTCTCGGTGGCGAGCAAAGCCTCGTTGCGTTCGGTCAGCGCGCGCTCGACGTTCACGCTCGCCGTCGTGTCGGTGAAGGTCAGCAGCGTGGCGCCGTCCGGCAGCGGCGCCGCCGTGCAATCGACGATCGAGCCGTCCCGGCAGGCGAGCCGGCGATCGAGCGAGGTGCGCTGGTCGTGCAGGCCGGCGACGGCGGTGCGCAGTGCGTTCCAGCCTTCCAGATCCGGCGCCATTCGGGCGCAGAGCGCGGCGACCTTGTCGATGTGGGGTTTGGCGTCGAGTTCGCTTTGCGACAGGCGCCAGAACGCGCCGAAGGCGGCGTTGGAGAGCTTGAGCCGCCCGTCGGTGCCGAACACCGCGACGCCCTCCTTCAACGTGTCGAGCGTCTCGCGCTGCACCCGCGTCTGCGCGTTGAACTGCGATTCGAGACGGCGATGTGCCGTGACGTCGTCGAAGAGGTAGGTGACGCCGCTCTGCGGGTTGGGATTGATCACCGTGCGCAGGGTCCGGCCGTCGGGCAGGTACCAGGCCTGCTCGCTGGTCTCGGGCGACTGATAGCCGGCGAGATGCGCCTCCTTCCAGCCGCGGAAGTCGGCCTGCTCGGGAAGCATGCGGCGCGCCCGCAGCCGGTCGAGGATCTCGGACTCGCTGGGACCGCCGTCGAGAAAACCCTGGTCCAAAGACCACAGCTGCCGGTAGGCCGAGTTGTGAAAGATGAGCTGCTTGCGCCGATCGAAAATAGCGACGGCCGTGGAGAGCTGGTCGAGCGTGCGCGCGTGCGCCTTCATCATCTGGTGGAGGTCGACACGCGCCGCTTCCAGCTCGGAGACGTCGAAGGCGATGCCGACGCTGCGGTCGTCGGCCGAGACCTCGACAATGTCGAGGCTGCGGCGCCAGCCGGCGACCACGGCGGCGGCGCGATCGCGAAAGACCTGCATCTGGGCGCGATGGGCCGAGGCGGCGTCGCGGGCGGGACTTTCCAGAAGCTCGGTGGCGCGCAGCAGCGCATCCTGCCGGTCTATCGCCTCCACCGCCTTCACGTAGGCGGTGTTGACCCAGTTCAGTCGGCCGAGATGGTCGCGTGTCCAGGACGGGCACGGCACGGCGTCGAGCATCGCTCGCGTGGCGTCGAGATCGGCGGAGATCCGCTTCTGACTCTCGCGTAGCTGCACGACCTCCAGGCGGTCTCCGGCGATGTCGCGGATGCGCATCACGGCGCAGCCGGCGACGGCGCGACCCTCGGTCTCGAGATAGCGGCCGGCGAGGCTCGTCACCGCCATGCGGAAGGCTTCGCCGCGCTCGCGCAGCTGCTTCACGCGGCGCTCCAGCCCCTGCGCCTGGTCGGGCGGCAGCCAGGAGCCAAAGCCGAGCACGCGTGCGCCGATCGGGACATCGGAGACGAGGGCGGTGTCGCCGGCGATTTCGGGTTCGTTCGAGCGCAGCCCCCAGGCGATCACGACCTGCGACTCGGCGGCGAGAAACGTTTCCGTACGATCGAGCCTGGCGCGAGTGTCGTTCAGCTCGGCGAGGAGCGCCGCTTCGCGTCCCTGCATCTTACGCCGCCCGGCTATGTGGAGCAGGGCGACCACGGTGGAGAACAGCACTAAGCCGAGGACCAGCGAGGTGAAGAGCGCGTCGTTGCCCCCATGCATGTTCTCGAGGGCGGAGAGCCGACCCTGCGCGTACGCGACCTGCGGAAGCAGGACCGCCGCTGCCGGCATCGCCGGCGCCAGCGCGCGCGGTCCCGCCGACCACACCGGTGCCGTCCATGAGAGGCAATCAGGGTGATATGCACACGTGTACACGGCACTCCTCGGCCGTTCGCGCATCCACCGCCCCAGTCTGTCGCCCCGAATCATCGCAATGTAGCGACGGTCTGGGCGTTTGAGAATTCGCCGTGGCAAGCTAAGCCGAACCTGTGGATAGCGCCGGTCGCTATGGAACAGCGGTGTGGTGTTTTCGCCGCGAAAGGATGCAGCGGAGGAGCTAGGAGGCGCGGATCCACTCGATTACGTCGAGGACCTCGTCGTTCAGTCGGGCGCTCTCGTCGGTCAGCCGGGCCGTCTCGATCAGCATGTCGGCGGCGGCGTCTCCGGTCTGCGCTGTGGCCTCGTCGACGCCGACGACGGCCGCGCCGACGCGCCGCGAGGCCGCTACCGCGTCGGCGACCGACCGGCCGATGCGCGTCGTGGCCTCGGTTTGCGACAGCACCGCCGAGACGATGGAACTGGCGAGCGTGTCCAGGTCGCCCACCGTGCCACCGATCGCCCGCAGGGTAACGGCCGCCTCCGTCGCGGCGTCCTGCATGGCGCGGATCTGCGCGTCGATATCGTTGGTGGCCTCGGCGGTCTGGTTGGCCAGCGCTTTGACCTCCAGCGCCACCACGGCAAAGCCGCGGCCGGCCTCGCCCGCGCGTGCCGCCTCGATGGTGGCGTTGAGCGCAAGAAGGTTCGTTTGCCGCGCGATGGCGTTGATCAGCGCGACGATCTCACCGATGCGGGCGGCCCGGCTCGCCAGCACCTCTGTCACCGAGCTCGAATCCGCGGCGCGGCGGGAAGCCTCGGCAGCGATGCGCTGGCTCTGCGTGAGATCCTGGGAGATCGCCTCGATCGCCTGACGCAAAGCCATCGAGGCGTGATCGACGGCGGCGATGCCCGCCTCGGCACCGTCCGAGGCCTCGGTGATGGCGCGGGTTCGCTCGGCGGAGGAGACGGCGGTCGCGGCGACGGTCTGCGCGCGGCACATCATCGTGCGCGAGGCCTGCTCCAGCGTGGTCGCGACAGACTGCACCGTGCTCGAGAGACGCCCGGCGAGCGCGTGAAGCTCAGCCTGCCGCCTCCTGGCGTAGCGCTCGGAGCTGACAGCCTCTTCTTCGTGCATGCGCAAGATCTCGCCCTCGGCCTGCTTGAGTGCTGTCAGCGATCCAGCGATGGCGCCGATCTCGTCGCTTCTCTCCGCACCAGGGCACCGCGTCGCGCCGGCCGGCTCGCGCAGCGTGCGAATGAAGCGTTCGATGCGGGCCAGAGGCTGCGCAACGATCATCCGTACCGCGAGCAGGATCAGGACCATCATGGCGAGCAGCACGCCGATCGTGGCGAAGACAAGCGGGCTCTGCTGCTGCGCGGCATCGACGGCGAAGGTCGCCACGGGCACGTCGCAGACAACGTACCAGGGACTCTTCAGACCGTTGATCGTAACCTCGTCGAGGGACCGCACCGTGGCCGCCGCCGCGACGACGTCACGGACGCCGCTTTGGCGCGCGACCAGATCGCGGAACGAGGCAGTGAGATCGGGCCGTGCCAGCGCGAGTGGCCTGTCGAGCAAGTGGGCGTCCGTGGCCGCAACCACCGTGCCTGCGTGCGAGACGAGGAGCACGTTGGTACCTTTGGGCAGCGCCAGACCCGAAATCGTATCGCGCAGCGGCGTCAGCGCGATGTCGATGCCGATCACGCCTATGACCCTGTCGTCGCCGACGATCGGCTCGGCATAGGAGACCGTCGCGATCCGTCGATCATTGCTCTGAATGAAATAAGGTTCGCTGAGATAGGCCGTGGCGGCATTCAAAGGCACCTTGACGACGGCATTGTCCTCGTCGTCGTACCCGCGCACCGCGTCGAGCGTGATCTCCATGCCGTTCTGGTGCCAGTAGGTGAGGTACCGCCCCGTCGTGTCTGAGCCCGGCTTGCCGGCGAACGTCGCGTCGCGGTTGTCGAATGCGTCGGGTTTCCAGACTGTCCAGGCGCCGAACCGGTCGGGATCAGCGCCGAGCATCTGCTTGATGAGCACGTTCGTGGTCGAGCGGTCCCGCTTGTCCGCGAGCCAGAGCGCCGTCATAGCCTCGTTGGTGCTGGTGACCATACGAAAGGACTGAGAAAACTCGCTGCGGACCCGCTCAACGATGGTGTTCGTCGCGTCCAAGGCCAGGGATCGCGCCTTCAGGTTGGCCTCAAGGTGTGCCTGGTGCCCGTAGAAGGCGTATGTCGCGCCGATCGTCGCCAGCATGCAGAGGCAAACGACCGCCGTAAGCTTGAACGCGACGGTAATTCGCAAGACGCGCGCGGGGCTCCCGGTCTTCGCCTTCAAAACGCGCGCGGGGTGGGCTGCCGACAAGTTAGGCGTTCCTCTTTTTAGCGACAAAAACCTCATCTTAAAGCTCTTAAGAGAACGAGAAGTCGTTGTCCGCTCATTCGAAGCGCACGACGATAGTTCGACTCTCAGGCGGCAACCGGTGCGGCGCCGAGGCGAAGGCGAGCTCGCGGCCGGCCGCAAGGGTGGCGGTCGACACCGTCTCGTTCCAGGCGACGAGCGTCGCGCCGGCGCCGTCGCGCACCTCGAAAGCGAGGCGCGGCACGGCCATCCTGCGGCCGGCGACGTTGCGTAGCGCGCCGCGGACCGTGACGTCGCTGGAGGCGAGGCGTTCGGGCGTGACGCGCGAGAAGGCGAGCCCGACGACGTTCACCGGCATCCCCGCCATGGCGTAGATCGCGGCGGCGCGGGGTAACGCGCGCACGACGGCCACGCGGCCGACAACCAGCGTGAAGAGGCCGAGACATGTCAGCGCGACCGCCGCAACGGCGAGCACCGGGCGCGGCAGGCTGGGGCGGCGCACTGCGGCCGGTGCTTCGTCGAGCCGCGACGATGCGCTTGCGCTGACGCCGGCAATCCGAAACTCCCCATGGGTTGCCTCGACGTCGCCGATCTCCTGAAACCAGTGGGCGTCGCAGTGCGGACAGACGAGCGTCCGTCCGCGACCGAGATCGGCGCTCGTGACGTGATAGGTTCGGGTACAGTCTGGACAGTGGACGAGCATGGGAACCGTGCGAGTTGGGTCCGGGCTACGCTGGCGCGCTATGTTTAAGGCCACCTTAACTATAAAGCGATGATTGAGGCGGGAAGGTCGGAGCGCCGCTTGGTCACTTTTGAAAACGTCGGGCTGCGCTACGGAATGGGTGTGGAGACCTTGCGCGACATCACCTTCCGCATCGAGCCGCAGAGCTTCCAATTCCTCACCGGACCCTCCGGCGCCGGCAAGACGACGCTGCTGAGGCTGATCCTGTTCACGCTGAAGCCGACGCGCGGCATGATCAGCCTTTTCGGCCGCGACGTGTCGAGCCTCGACAAGGATGCCGTCACGGCACTGCGGCGCCGTATTGGCGTGGTGTTCCAAGAGTTCCGCCTGCTCGACCATCTCACAACCTACGAGAACGTGGCGCTGCCGCTCCGCGTCCAAGGCCGCGACGAGGCGAGCTATCGCGCCGAGGTGGTCGAGCTGCTCGGCTGGGTAGGCCTAGGCGAGCGCATGCACGCGCTGCCGGCCGTGCTCTCGGGTGGCGAGAAGCAGCGCGCGGCCATCGCCCGCGCGCTGATCGTGCGGCCCGAGCTGCTGCTCGCCGACGAACCGACCGGCAACGTCGACCCGACACTGGCGCGCCGTCTGCTGCGGCTCTTCATGGAGCTTCACAAATCGGGTACGTCCGTCGTGATCGCGACGCACGACCTTGGCCTGATGGACCAGTTCGACGGCGCGCGCCGCCTGGTGCTCGGCGACAGCCGCCTGCACATCTTCGAGTGAGAGCGATGCGGCCGGAGAAGAAGAGCAGCGCATGGTCACGGTGACCGAGCAGGCCGGCGCCGCGCGCAAGGCCAGGCCGATGGACGCCGCCGGTCGACCGCTGAGGCGCGACATGCCGCTGGTGCCGGCCGACACGATCGCCGGGCGTGCCCTGGTGACCGTCATCGCCATCATGACCTTTCTCGCCGCCCTTACCGCGGGTCTCGCCATCCTCGTCGCCGACGCTTCGAGCGACTGGCAGGGCGATGTCGGTCGCGAGATGACCATCCAGGTACGGCCGATGCCGGGCCACGACCTCGACGCGGCAGTCGGTGAGGCGACCGCCATCGCCCGTGCCGCGCGCGGCGTTGCCGCCGTCGATCCCTATTCCAAGGTCGAGAGCGAGAAGCTGCTGCAGCCCTGGCTCGGCGCCGGTCTCGATCTCAATGACCTGCCGGTGCCGCGCCTCGTGGTGGTGAAGCTCGGCCCCGGCGATATGCTCGACTCGGGCAAGCTGCGGGCGGAGCTCGAGAGCCGGGTCCCCGGCGCCACACTCGACGATCATCGCGTCTGGCAGGCCCGGCTGGCCTCGATGGCCAACGCGACCGTCATGACCGGCATCGTCGTCTTCGGACTGGTGCTCACCGCCATGATGTTTGCCGTCGCCTTTGCCACGCGCGGCGCCATGGCCGGGGCCAGGGAGATCATCGAGGTGCTGCATTTCGTCGGCGCGGCGGACAGCTTCATCTCGCAGCAATTCCAGAAGCACTTCCTGCGGCTGGGGCTGCGCGGCGGCGCCATCGGCGGCGCCGCCGCGATCCTCTTCTTCCTGCTGGGCGGGGCGCTGCTCGGCCGTTGGCGCACCAGCGCGGCCGGCGAGCAGGTCGAGGCGCTGTTCGGCAGCTTTGGGCTGCATCTCAACGGCTACGTTGTCATCGTGGCGATAGCCGGCGCTATCGCCGTGATCACCGGCGTCGTGTCGCGGCTGATCGTGTACCGTCACCTTCGGGCGCTGATCTGACCCCCAAGCGTCGACTCGGGCTTCCGCGTCCTTCGAAAAGCCAAGGTTCGCCGGCTCTCATCCTAGCCGCACCGTCGTCGTGGATCCCGATGAAAACGAGCGTCTTCCTGTCCGTCCGCGGGCTCGCTGCGGTCATCGCACTGGCCACGTTCGTCGCGCCGGCCCGCGCCGACTTCCCCTCATGCCTCGCCTCGCTCCGCGGCCCGGCCGCCGCCAAGGGGGTGTCTGGCGAGACCTTCGATCGGCTGACGGCGGGACTCGAGCCCAACCCCGACATCATCAAGGCCGAGGGCTACCAGCCGGAGTTCAAGACGGCGATCTGGGACTATCTCGCTGGCCTCGTCGACGAGGAGCGCGTGGCTGACGGCCAGGCCGGAATGGCGCAGTACCGCCAATACCTCGCCCAGGACCAGAGCCGCTTCGGCGTGCCGCCCGCAGTCGTGGTCGCAGTGTGGGGTGTCGAGTCAAACTTCGGCAAGAACTTCGGCTCCAAGCCGGTGATACAGTCCCTGGCGACACTGTCGTGCTCGCCTGGCAGCCGCCGGCCGGCTTATTATCGCGGCGAGCTTTTCGCCGCCATGAAAATCGTGCAGTCCGGCGACATCGACCCCGCCGATTTCAACGGTTCGTGGGCTGGCGCCTTCGGCCACACCCAATTCATGCCCTCGACCTTTCTCGGCACGGCGGTCGACGGCAACGGCGACGGCCGCCGCGACCTCGTCCATTCCGCGCCCGACGCGCTGGCCTCCACCGCCAACTTTCTGCGCAAGGCTGGGTGGCAGCCGGGCATGAGCTGGGGTTTCGAGGTCAAGCTGCCCGAAGGCTTCCGCGGACCCTCCGGGCGCAAGGCCAAGCAGCCGATGTCGGTCTGGACCTCGCGCGGCATCACCCGCATCGACGGCGGCGGGCTCGGCGAGGGCAGCGCCGGCCTGCTGCTGCCGGCAGGACGCGACGGCCCGGCCTTCCTGGTGACGCGCAACTTCGACGCGATTTACGGATACAATGCGGCCGAGAGCTACACGCTCGCCATCGCCTTGCTCTCCGATCGCTTGGCAGGAAAACCCGGCCTGCGAACACCCTGGCCTGTCGAGGATCCCGGCCTGTCGCGCGCCGACCGCCGCGAGTTGCAGACCCTGTTGCAGCAGAAGGGCTACGATATAGCTGGCAAGATCGACGGCGTGATCGGCGACAAGACCCGCGAGGCCATCACCGACTACCAGGGCAAGAACGGCTTACGGCCGGACGGGCGCGCTAGCGTTTCGGTGCTGACGGCGCTGCGCCGATGAGCGGCGTTCTCACGGCAAGCCTGCTTGCGACAAGTCTTATTGCGGCGCTCGCCACGCCTGCGCTCGCGCAAGGCACCCGCTGCGCGTCCTTCCTACACGACCGCGACGGCAGCTGGCGCAGCTTCGTCAACGACGAAATGCTGCTGCCGCTCGGTCCTATGCCTATCCACGAAGGCGAGCGCTTCCCGCGCGGCTCCTTCGTCGCCCGCCTTCTCGACGCGCAATGCCTGCCGGACGGCCCGCTCTACTGAGTTGTATCAGACCCGCGGATCCGCCTCACGCGACCTGTGCGGCCATCCCGATCATGCCGGAGTCGAAGGCCGGCATCGCGGTGCCGTCTGGCACGGCCGTGAAGATCACGGCGCCCTCGCCCAACGCCACCGTCAAAGCCAGGTGCGCCTCCTTGGCGACGAGGCCGGTGTAATAGGCCTGGATGCCGTGGGCATCCACGCTGCCCTCGGGCTCGGCGGCGAGCAGGTGCGGCCAGTGGCTCTGCAGCTTGGCGTTGGTGCCGGTCGCGGTCACGGTGAAGGTCATGTCGGCGTCGTGCCCATCGAGGTCTACGGCAATGACGCCGCCCCGCGGGATCGCCTGACCGGCGAGCAGCACGAGGTTCAGGATAAGCTTGACCTTGTTCTTGGGCAGCAGGGCGCGAGTGGCGTTCCACTGAAGCTTTGTCTTCTCGTCGGCAAAGAGGTTGCGCGCGACGCTCTCGGCGTCACCGGTGTCAATCGAGGCGCCAGCCGAGCCGGCGGCCCCGAACGCCAGGCGGCAGAACTGCAGCCTCGCTGAAGCAACGTTGGTGGACTTCTTGATGAGCTCCATCGCGAAGCCGCGCATGTCCGGATCCTTCTCGGAGTCCAGGACCTCGAGACCGTTGGCGATAGCGCCGACCGGCGAGATCACGTCGTGGCACACGCGCGAGCAGAGCAGGGCGGCGAGATCGAGGGCTTCGAGAGCAAATTCCGTCATCGACCCAATTCCATGCTCGGGCGACCCGCCCGCAACGGCGCCCAGCTAAGCCGCGCAATGGTTAATGCGCGGTTACCGGCGAATCATCGACGTAAAAGGGATAGCGCGACCGGGAGCGGCTGCAAAGATTGGAAGCGGCGGATCTCCTCCGGCTCGAAGCCAAGGAGGCTCATGTCACCCCGAATACCACGGCGTGCATCACCCGCCCTGGTAGCAACGTGAACAGGCCGGTCAGCACCAGCGCCACGGCATAGACCCAGAGCATGGTCTGGCGATGCGCTCAGATCTTTCCCGCACGGGCGACACCCCACCGCCAGCGCCAGCGAAAACAAAGTTACGAAGGAGAGCAAGAGAATCGGGCTGAAAGGTCCCCACGTGTGGATGGTTTGGGCCGAACGAGCCCAGCGCCACGAAGCCCAGCAGCAGCACGCAGGCGTAGCTGAGCAAGCGGTGGCCGCGCGTGCCTTTTCCGCGCGACGAGTTGCGCGGCGCCGATCCCGATCGCCGCGAAGGCCGCGGCGGCATGCGAGGCGATCAGCGGCCCCGCTTGGAGCAGCGGCGCCAGGCTCATGCCGCCAGCCGGCCGCGCGAGGTCATGAACGGCCCGACCGGCGCCTTGGCGGCGGCGAAGGTGGCGAGCCCGATCGGCTTGGGCATGCCGAGGTAGAGCGCCTCCATGCCGCCCGAGCGGCGGTAGGCCTCGTGCCAGAAGCCGGAGCCCGCCGGATCCTTGGTGAACTGCCTCCACCACGTCTTGTGCGGATCGGAACGGGTGAAACGCTCGAGGCTATCGAAATCGCGCCAGTACTGGCGCATGCCGATGTGGTTCAGCGCGAAGACGATCGTCTCGTGGCAGAGCAGGCCGTCGGGCTTGTTCTGCTGCACGGCGCGCAAACCCGTGCTGATGCCGAGGAGCGCCTTGAAGCCACGCCAGGTCGAGACGCGAAAGCCGAGGTATACGACGACGAGATCTGGATAGGCCGAGAGGTCGACCGAGACCTTGCTCGGCTTGGGCGTGGTCGGTGTGGAGTTGGAAGGAACGGCTTGCATGACAACCTCCATCGCGAGTACGATGTAAACATATCTCAGGAGCTTACGTTGTCAACATCTAAGGCGGAAAAAACCGTCGAGAAGGTCGGCTACCATCATGGCACCCTTCGCGCCGCTCTCCTCGAGGCCGGACTGGCGATCCTCGCCGAGGGCGGCGACCCGGCGGCGCTCAGCCTTCGCGAGGCCGCGCGCCGCGCCGGAGTCTCGGCCATGGCGCCGTATCGCCACTTCCCCGACAAGGAGGCGCTGCTCGGCGCGGTGGCCGCCGTGGGCTTCGAGCGGCTCGCAGAAAGGCTACGGACGGCCGATACCGGCACTGTCGGGGCCGCGGGGTTGGTGGAGCAGGGGCGAGCCTATGTCGCCTTCGCCGTTGCCGAGCCGGCGCTGTTCCGGCTGATGTTCGGGGCGGCCTTGGCCAAGGGGCGCGCCGGCAGGTCGGCGGAAGGCGATGCCGCCTTTCATGTTTTACTCTCGCGCGTCGGCGCTCTCGTGCCGGACGCCGAGCGCGACCTCGCCGCGCTGCATTCCTGGGCGATCGTGCACGGTCTGGCCTGCTTGGCGCTCGACGGCCAAATCGAGATTGAGCCAGCCGCGCTCGACGCGACCGTCGTGGGTGTGCTCAACCTTGCCTCTCGCGCCCTGCCGCGCGGCGTGGCTATTCAGAACGGGATCGGCGCGCCGTCCCAGGCGTAGAAGCCGCCGCTGTCGGCGGGCCTCAGCCCGGCCACGACGTCGAGAAGGTGCGCCGCTGCTTCCTCGGGGGTGAACACGCGTTCGGCGCCACCGCGGAACGGCGCGCTGAGCCCGGTCGCCACCGTGCCGGGGTGCAGCGCCACGACGATGCTGTCCGGCGCGCGGCGGCGTTGCTCGATTGCGGCGGTGCGGATCAGCTGGTTCAGCGCCGCCTTCGAGGCGCGATAGCCGTACCAGCCGCCGAGTCGATTGTCGGCGATGCTGCCGACGCGCGCCGAAAGAACCGCGAAGACGCTGCGCCCTTCGCGCGGCATGCGCAGCAGCAGGTGCTTGGCGAGCAGCGCCGGGCCGATCGCGTTGACCGCGAAGCTGCGTGCGAGGCGGGCGGGGTCCAGCGCGGAGAGGCTCTTCTCGGGTCGGACGTCGCCGTCGTGGAGCAGGCCGGTGGCGACGAGAACGAGGCGCGGCGGCTGGCGCAGGCGCGCGATGGCGGCGGTTATGCTGTCCTCGTCGGTAAGATCGAGCCCATCGTCGCGTCGCGACAGGCGGGTCGTCACAGTGCCGCTCATCTCAAGGGCCGTGGCCAAAGCCGCGCCGAGGCCGCCGGAGGCGCCGACGACGAGCGCGGGGCTTAGAGGTGGTCGAGCGTCATCGTTCATCGCGATCCGCGTGCGTGGATTGGGCATAAGATTCGACGTCGAGCGAGGCCCGCTCGAGGAGCCGCCTTCGAAAGCGCATTTGAAGATGGCTTCGCTTGGCTTAGAGCAACCTGCTGTCAGGTGGAGACCAATCCGATCGGTTGGAACTTCACTATGGAGGGAATGCCACACAAGGCCTGAGCTCCGCCATCGCCCAGCGGTAACCGTGTCCTCGGCGAAACGCCGCGGCAGATTGATTGCGGCAAAAAGGTGCCCACCTTGCTTCTCTGATCGAGTGAGCGCAGGCTTTAACGGGTGTTTGGGTCAAGTGAACATATGATGGCGGTCAAGAGCGTCGACGCGTCCACCGCAGGTACCTGCTGGAGGACCGACGCGGCGGCGAGGAGCGTGCTCGACACGATCGATTGCGACGAGGTTGCCGAGATCTTTGCAGAACTGACGGCAGAGGCCGCAGTGGTCGTCATGCACGTCTACGCCGGCGATCATCATGCCCGGGAAAAGGCCGACCGAAGCATGGTCTGCGACGCCGACGAGCGCGCCGAGACGATCATTCTAGCCGGTTTGGCCGATCGGCTGCCGCGTATCCCCGTGATTGCGGAAGAGGCAGCTTCGCGAGGCGAGAAGCCCTTGTGTGGGCGCGCGTTCATCCTGGTCGACCCGGTCGATGGCACCCGCGAGTTCCTTTGCCGGAACGGTGAATTCACCATCAATATAGCATTGATCCTCGACGGGGTGCCACGCGTCGGCGCGGTTTACGCTCCTGCGATTGGGCGGATGTGGATGTCGGGAGAGCACGCCTATACCTTCCACGTCGAGCCCGGTGCGCGGCTGCCGCCGATTGCCGAACGACGCGAGATTCACGTTCGCCGCAACCCCTGTGTCGGGCTTACTGCCCTCGCGAGCCGCTCTCATGGTGACGCCCGCACCGAGGATTTCTTGTCGCGCTTGCCGATCGCGGAGCGTCGCTCGGCCGGATCGTCGATCAAGTTCTGCATCCTCGCCGAGGGCGAGGCCGACGTTTATCCGCGTTTTGGCGATACCATGGAGTGGGATACGGCGGCGGGCGATGCCATCCTGCGCGCCGCCGGCGGCGCGGTCGTCGACGAGTGCGGCGTGGCTTTGCTCTACGGCAAGTCAGAGCGGCAGTATCGTAACGGGCCGTTCGTGGCTTGGGGCGATAAGCCGGCCGAGGCCGCGGAATAGGTTCAGCGTCCCTTAACCAGCTTTTGCCAGCGTAGCGCTGCGATGCGCGGCGGACACACCGGTGCGAGCTTCGCGAGCCAGGGGGAGAGTGGCGATGCGGCTCGATGATCGCCGGGATGTCTTGAAGTCCATCGGCGCCGCGGCAGCCGCCGTGATGTTGCCAGGTAGCGCTCTCGCCTTGGTCGAGGAGCGGCCGATGCTTTATACATCGGACGATATCGTCCTCAGCGGCCATCGCTTCTTCGGTTCGGTTTCCAAGGGCTTGGCGCAGGTGGTGGAGACGGCGACCGAGCGTTGGGGTCGGCCCAACGGCTACATTCTCGGCGAAGAGGCCAGCGGCGCTTTCGTTGGCGGCCTTCGTTATGGCGAGGGGCGGCTCTTTACCCGCAAGGCCGGCGAGCAGCGCTTGTTCTGGCAAGGGCCTTCCATCGGCTTCGACGGCGGCGGCGACGGCGATCGTACCATGATGCTCGTCTACCATCTGCCCGCGCGGGACGCGATCTTCCAGCGGTTCGGCGGCCTCGATGGCTCTGCCTATTTCGTCGGCGGTCTTGGCATGACGGCGTTGGTCGCGCAGGACATGACGCTGGTGCCCATCCGTACCGGGCTCGGCGCGCGTCTCGGGGTCAACGTCGGCTACCTGAAGTTCACACCGCACCAGACCTGGAATCCGTTCTGAGCGAGGCCGCCGTCGACCTTTGCCGTCTCGGTCCCGCGTGGCATAGACGCGCCAGGGCGGCACGGGATACGCGGGCGTGATCGAGCAGGCCATCTACTTCGCACTGGGGTGCATCGTGACGGGCCTGCTGGCGCTGCTGTTCACCCCGCTCCTGTGGAGTCGGGCGCTGCGGCTCAGCCGCAAGCGCTTGCAGCTGCAGGTGCCGCTCTCCATGCAGGAGATCCTCGCGGAACGCGATCATCTGCGCGCTGCCCATGCCGTCGAACATTTGCGCCAGGAGCAGGAGCTGGCGCGAGTGCGCGCCGGCAAGGATGCGGACATGATCGCCATCGGACGCGGCACGGTCGAGGCGGTACGGCTTGCCGAGGAGGTGGAGACGTTTCGCAAGCTCGACGAGGCGCAGCGGCACGAGATCGCGCTGCTCACCTCTGCCGTCGCCGAACACAAGGTCGAGAGCTCGGCCCTGCGTCGGGATCTAGCCGCGGCCCATGCGAGCGTCGAAACGTTGCGCGGCGATGCCGAAGCGGCCGTGCGCGAGCACGCCCGTTTGACAGAGGAGAGAGAGACCCACCGCAGCGGCGCCGCGGCGCTGGTGGCACGCCTTGCCGAGCACGAGAGCGCTCAGGCCACGATCGAGCGGCTCGAGGAGGAGCTCGCCAGCGCTCGCCGAGAGCGCGACGCGGAGCGCGATCGCCAGAAAGGCTTCTATCTGGGCAACAGCCTCAAGGGCGAGAAAGACCGCGCTCTTGAGCGTGCCGCAGCAGACAGGTTGGACGAGCTCGAGGCGGAGAACCTCGCCTTGAAGAAGACGCTTCAGGGCATGGAGGTGCGAGGCACCCCCACTGACGACGCCGGCCTGCGCGAGAGCATCCACGCGCTGGGTCTCGCCGTAGCCACGATGTCGCGACCTTCGCGCGAACGCGCACCGGAGCCTACCGAGGCGGAGCGCCTCGACTAAGGCATCGGACGATGATCTCGAACCGCCTCGAACGCTTATATGCCTGTCCTGGCTATGTTGCTCTAGCTTGCCGTAGCCCTTCGCATCGCGCGCTTTTACGGCGTTGCGCCGCCCCTGGAGTCGAGAATGTGCCGGAAGCCCGGCGCGACCTTGAGTTCGGCCGGCGCCGGGATCTCCGGCGGCGGCCGGCGCACGCACTCGTGGAGATAGCGGATCGTCGCCGTGATTCCAGCCTGGGAGAATGGCTTGGACACAACGCCCGCTGCACCTTCGTAATCTTCGGGCAGGCGGGTGGCGTTGGCGGTGATGAAGACGAACATGGTCTTCTCCGTGCCGCGCAGGTGGCGGGCCACGAAGATGCCGGTCGGGCCATCGAGCAGCTGCAGGTCGATAAAGGCGACGTCGGGCTCGACCATGCGCGCGATGGCGATGGCCTCGCCGGCGGACATGGCGGTCCCGACGATGTCGTGGCCCTCGGCCTCGATGCTCGCTTCGAGCTGCATCATGAGCAGCGCCTCGTCCTCCACGATGAGGACGCGCAACGGATCTTCGATCAAGGCAGAGGCTCCGAGTCCACGTGCCGGATCGGCAATCGCAGCTCGACGATGGTCCCGGGGCTTGCGGGAGTCCAGAGCACCTCGGCCTGCAGTTGGCGCGCGAGCGTGCGGATGAGGCGGCTGCCAAATCCGTTGCGGCCCGCGGCCGGGATCCCGACGCCGTCGTCGGCGATGACGACCTTGAGGTCGCGATCCGTCCCTTCGACCTTGATCCCCAGATGCCCGGGCCGGCCGATGGGAAAGGCGTGTTTCAGCGCGTTCATCATCAGCTCGTTGAGCATCAGCGAAAGAGGCGAGGCTTGCTGCGAGGGAACGTGCACGGGCTCAAGGTCCAGCACCAGCGCGATGTCCTCGCGCCCGGATAGCTTCAGCAGTTCGCCCGAGATGTCGCGCACGAATTCGGCCAGATCGAACCGGCGTACGTCCTTGGACTGATAAAGGCGGCGGTGCACTGCGCCGATCGACTCGACGCGCTGCAGCATGCTGGCGAGCGAGGCCCGGGCGCCTGGATCCTGGATGGCGGCAACCTGCATCGACAGCAGCGCCGAGATCATCTGGATGTTGTTCTTAACCCGGTGATCGACTTCGTGGACGAGCATCGTCTGGGTGGCTAGAGCCTCACGCAGCTCGTCGGTGCGGCGCGAAACTTCCCGCTCGAGCCATTCCTGCTGCGTGGCGATCAGCTGCTGCGCCGAGACGCGATCGGTTACGTCGAGCTGAGAGGCGAAGAAGAACTGCAGCTCGCTGGCGGCGTTCGTCACCGGGCTGATGTAGAGGCCGTTCCAGAACGGTTCGCCGCTTTTTCGATAATTGAGTAGGTCGATGGCGACGTCGCTGCGGCGCTCGATCGCCGAGCGGATGGCGGCCACCGCCGCAGGATCGGTGCCTTCACCCTGGAGAAAGCGACAATTCGAGCCGAGTACCTCATCTCGCTCGAACCCGGTCAGGCGATAGAAGGCGGCGTTGGCGAAGACGATCGGGTTATCGTGCTGACGCGGGTCGGTGATGATCATCGCCATCCGCGTCGCCCGCACGGCGGCGGCGAAGGGATCGCCCTGGCCTTGCTCGGCGTGGAGCCGATCGGTCTCGTGCCAGTCGTGAACGTCCGTCAATCCGGCGACCCCTGTTCGAAAGCACCGACGGGCCGGCGGTGGTCGGGTGCCGGTCCGACGGCGGCCAGAGCGGGCAAGCCTAGGTGCCGTACGCCTTTTCGCGAAGGGCCGCCAGAGTGTGACGTGCGACATTAGGCGAGAACATCAGTATGAGCTCACGATCGGAGAGCCTCTGCCCGGCTGGATAGATCATTCGCGGAACGGCACGACAAGAACGCCGCCGTCGGCAACGCGCCGGTTAAGGCCTTGGTCGAGCTTGAGCGGTGATCTTGCGCCTAAGCTGCGGGCGAAGATGTCCGAGTACGTCCCAACCCGATCAACGACTGCTTTTTGCCAACCCGCGGAAAGGCCGAGATCGGCATTCGCCACCGCCATCGCCCTTAAGCCGCTCGCATGATAGTCGGTTTCGTGCGCATCGGCGTTGACGAGCGTGGAGATCGTCCAGGCCACGATAGCCGCCCATTGCGCATCTTCCGTCAGCGGAGTCGTCGCCAGCACCGGATACGACAGGAGATGATCGGCGACGAAGCGACTCTGAAGCTTGTTGATGCCGCGATCAAGCCGGGCGTTGCCGAGCGTGGTGGACTCGGCCACGACAGCCTCGCATTTCTGCACGTTGAACGTGTCGTATTCTTCGCCGTCCTCTTGGAAGGCATAGGGTGTGTAGGTCAGCTTGTGGTCGTGGAACCAGGCTTCGAGTTCGTTCTCGGCTGACGTGCCGATCATGAAGCAAACGCCCTTGCCGGCCATGTCGCCGAACTGCTTGGCAGGAGAAGCCTCGGCCACGAGCATGTCGATGCTCTCGACGAACACAGGCGGCCCGGGAAGCACTTTGTCCGTCGCTTTCTGATCGGATAACTCGGCGAAGGTCAGGAAGGAGAGCTGATCCTCGCCGGAACGCACTGCATCGAAGTCGCGAGCTGAGCCGTAATCGTGGAAAGTATAGCGCGCGGCGTCGCCGAACACCGCCGTCGCGACAGCGCGGCAGACCTCCACTTCGAGGCCGCTCCAATGGCCTTTGCCGTCCGTCATCGCCAAACCGGGTCGTAAAACGCTGCCGCAGCGCACGAAGCCCTGCTCCTTGATCTTGTCCAGCGTGGACCTGTGCACCTGAGGAATTGCTGTGCTCGGGATATCAGCCGCAACCGCATAGTCTTGATTAAGCACCGCGAGAATGGACGCAAATAAGAAGCTAATGAAGCGCAACCCAGATCTCCATATGACGAGGCCTTTCGATGGACAAGGCGAGAAAAAACCCGCGACGCAAGATGCGTCGCGGGCATGATTAATCCTACAACTCGTTGGTCAACGCCGCATTACTGCGGCGCAGGTATGTTGTACTGCGGCAACGTCGAAGGAAGCGAGTTGTAGGTGGCCGGCGGAGGCGCCGAGATGCCCTCGCGTTGGTCTTCCGGGGTCACCCCGATCGCCTGGCAGCCCTGGAAGCCGTAGTGCGGGATGGAGAGCACCGTCGCGGTGGGTATCATCGCGTAGGAGGCCGGAAGCGCCGGCGCGGTCCCCTGCAGGCGGCGTGTATCAAAGGCAGACAGCAGGCTGTCGGTCGTCGGCGAGTTCGTGTCTTTCGGCCCGAGGTACTGCTGCGTGAAGCCTGCCGGTGCATTGACCGAAGCAAACTTGTTGAATGCCGCGCTGTTGCCCGCCGCAAGGGCATTCGCCTCGTCCGGCAGGCTCGACAGAGCCGGCAGGTTGAAAACCGCGTTGATCGTCTCGATGACCGCGTTGTGGTCGCCCTCGGCGTGGGAGACGACGTGCGTCCTCGCGTAAGGCGAGATGACCAGGAGCGGCACGCGAATACCTCGGGAGAGCGGGAGCCCGTCCGGACCGTAGGATAGGATGCGCGGCGGCACGTGGTCGTAGAAGCCGTCCGACTCGTCGTAGGTGATGACGATCGCACTCTGCGCCCAGAGCGTGGGGTTGGAGGCGATCGCGTTAATCACAGTCGCGTTCATCGCTTCCGTGATGCCATGGTCGGAGTAGCTGGGGTGATCGTCATCACCCGCCTTTGCGGTCTGGATCGTCACGATGTCGGCGTTCGTCAAGCCACCCGTCGCCTGGGCGTTGGCGGGGAACTGCCTGGTGTTCACGTTGGACCGCAGACCCTGCAGGTTCTGGTAACCGCCACGGATATAGAAGACACCGCCACCCAGCGCGGGAATGTTATTGGTGATGTCGTTGAAGAAATCGCCTTCACCGTGGATGAACTGCATCTCGTTCGGGTTGTTGCCGAGGTAACCGAAATACTGCGGTCCTTGATGATGAGACACGTAACCAACGTGCGAGGCGGCGGCTGTGGTGTCGTAGGGCTCGTGATCGTAGCCGTTCTGGTACCAGCCCCAGAGATGGGCGGGATTTCCGGTGTTGAAGATGGCCGGTATGTCGTTCTGTATGTCGGCCTCGTTTGAAGCCTTGTTCAGATCAGCGGAAAGAAGGTCGCGGACTCCGGTGCCCGCAAGGGTGAGGAGGACGTTGGCGAAGGTCAGGTTTGAGGCGATGTTGTTGGTCGCGTAAGACTCGCTTGGCGAGCTCGGCTCACGATAGTTGGTCGTGGTGTCGAACTGCGAACCCCAGAACGGCTGCGGGTCGTTGACGAGTGGCGGTCCCTGGGTGGTACCTGTCTGGCCGTTGTAGTTGACGCCGTTGATCGTGCCGGAGAGCGGCAGGGTTACGCCGGCGGAGCCGTGCTTCACCCACTGCGTCTCACCGGACTGGCCGGCGATCATCGACACCGCGTTCGGCGTCGAGGGCGTGTCCTCGGTTGCGAAGATGTTGTCGAACAGCGTGAAACGATTCGCGTACTGCCAGTAGAACGGGATCGTGTTGCAGTCGATGTGCGACATCACGAGGTTGGCAAACTGCTTGCCTCGCGCGTCCGAGGCCGCTGTGACGCTGGTACCCGCCTTGCCGTTATACTCGTCCTGCGTGAAGCCGTTCATGCGGGCGATGCCCTGATACTGGTTGAGCTTGACGGCCAAGCCGGTGTGGCTGTGATCGACGCTGTCCATCACGTTGGAGGTCTGGGCCGGTCCTACCAGGAAGGGTGTGACCATGTGGACGGTGCCGGTCGAGTCGAAGTACTGCTGGTAGTAGCCGGGAGTGTCGTTGCTCGGGCGCGGGTTCTGGCTGTTCGAGTAGATACCGTTCGCGCCGGGGAACGTGCCGTATTCGTGGTCGAACGACTCGTTCTCGTTGAAGATGACGAAGACGTACTTGATCTTCTGCCGAACGAGCGCCGCCATCTGTGCATAGGATAGGACGGGCGCCGCGGTCGGATCGAGGTTGTATTGAGCGACCTGCGTGTCGGTGGTCGACGGCTGCGCAGTGACGATCGGCAGCGTGAGAGTATCGTAGACCTGCTGGATGGTCACCGACTGACCGAATGCCAGCGGCATCCCCGCGGCATTGAGGATCGACGAAACGGCGACGAGAGCCGAACATCGCTTGAGCATGGATTTCAACATTTGCACCCCCGGTAGATGGCTCCCGCATTGACCATCGTTTCGTTACGGCGATGTGACGAACGCGCCAAAATCTAGCGAGCGCGGCGCGAAACCGGGCATGGTGATGGCTGCTCTGCTCGAGTCTGCCGTGCTCGCGCAGCTTTTTTGCGTGCTCGTCTTGGCCTGGCAATCATGATCGCTCCGGTTTGTCGGATCCGCAGGCTCGAGAAGCGACCCGCGCCACGGCGCATGGCAACTTTTGCCGTGATCGCTCTGTTCGCAGAGGTGCACGCGAGGCGCTGCACTAGAGGGACAGATCATGGCCGAAGACCGCAAGCCCGCACCCGAGCCCACCGAGACGACGCCGACCGAGGCGACACCGCACAACCCCGGCCTCAGCCCTAAACCAGGCGATCCTGCCGGGAACTCGACGCCGGCAGACGGTGCCCCCTACGACAAGAAGGGCGACCCCGCGCAACAGCCCTCCTGAACCTTTGACGGCGCTCATTTGATTGGCCGCGCCGAGCAGCGCGAAGGCATTGGCGTAAGGCTTCGACAAGAGTCGGCTTTCGACAGCACTGGAAAAGAGGCTGAGCAAACCTGATGCGGCGCTCGGCCTCTCGCTTGTGTGCATTCAGGCGCCGAGCTCAGGATCCATGGCGCTGACCTCGGCCTTCCCGATGAAGCTCCTCAGGTCCTCGCCGGCGTCCTCGAGATGGGCGCCGATGCGCAGCATCAGGTGGTGCACCACCGAATGCGAGGGCGGCACGGCCTTGTTGGTATTACCCGCAACCCAGGCCCAGCCGGCATCGGTAAGCTTGAGCCACAGGGCGTTGTGCTCACGCTTGACGCTGGTGAGGAGGCCCTCCTCGTCCAGACGCTCGCGGTCGCCGGCGTCGACGGGCACGCCAAGGTCGTTCTGGGCGATGAAGCCCTGGCGGGCCACCAGGGCGAACATCACGAGGGTCTGCTCCGGCGTCAGCACCGGGCCTTTGGTGTTGGCCTCGGCGGTCGCGAGCAGCTCGGCTGCGGCGTCCTTGTCGGCGGTGGAGCGGGCCATGGGGCGTCCTGTTGGGTGAAGAGGCCGGGAGATGGCATGCGAGACGGTGTGGAGCAAGCATGGGCCGCCGGCCCAAGACCGAACGCCTTACTCCGAGATGCGGCTGTGATGGCGACCGTAGAAGACGTAGATCGCCAGTCCGATCGCCAGCCAGACGAAGAGCCGGATCCAGGTGTCGGCCGGAAGGCCGGCCATCACGAAGATCGAGCCGAGCGCACCGAGGGGTGCGGTCAGGTACACCGCCGGCGCACGGAATGGCCGTTCACGCTGCGGCTCGCGTAGGCGAAGCACCAGCACGCCGACGCAGACCACCACGAAGGCGAACAGGGTGCCGATCGACACCAGCTCGCCAACGAGACCGATCGGCAGCAGGCCGGCGAGGATCGTCACGATGATCCCGGTGACGATGGTGAGCACGTAAGGGGTTCGGAAGCGCGGATGAATCGCCGCGGCCTTCTTTGGCAATAGACCGTCGTAGGCCATGGCGTAGAGCACGCGGCTCTGCCCGAGCAGCAGCACCAGGATCACCGAGCTTAGGCCGAGGATGGCGCCGAGCTTGACGATCGGCTTCAGCCAGAACAGGCCGATGGCATCGACGCCGATGGCGATAGGCGCGGGGTTGTTCAGCTTGTCGAAGGGAATGATGCCGGTGATGACGTAGCTCACCATGATGTAGAGCGCGGTGCAGATGCCGAGCGAGAGCAGGATGCCGAGCGGCATGTTGCGCTGCGGATGCTCGGCCTCCTGCGCTGCCGTCGAGACGGCGTCGAACCCGACGTAGGCGAAGAACACCACGGCCGCGCCGCGCAGGATGCCGGACCAGCCGTATTGTCCGAAAGTCCCGTCGTTGGGTGGGATGAAAAGGCCGGCCGGGTTCTTGCCCGGCACCACCCAGTTGGCGTGGTTTACGTAGAAGATGCCGGCGACGACGAAGAGCAGTACGATCGCGACCTTCAGCGCCACGATGGCGTTGTTCACCCGAGCCGATTCTTTGACTCCGATGACGAGCAGCAGCGTCACAGCGACGATGATGGCCATGGCCGGTACGTTAAGGACGGCGCCGGTCAGCGACCACTGATGGCTGTGCGGGTCGAAGGAGAAAGGCGCCTTGGCGATGGCGGCGGGAAGCGGCAGGCCCATGTCGTTCAAAAGGCTGCTCACGTAGCCCGACCAGCCGATGGCGACGGTGGTGGCGCCGACCGCGTATTCGAGGATGAGATCCCAGCCGATCATCCAGGCCACGACTTCGCCCATAGTGGCGAACGCGTACGTGTAGGCCGAGCCGGCGACGGGGCAGCACGCCGCCATCTCCGAGTAGCAGAGGCCGGCGAAAAGGCAGATGATGCCCGAAAGAATGAAAGAGAGGATGATCGCCGGTCCGGCGTATTCCGCTGCGGCCTGGCCGGTCAACACGAAGATACCGGCGCCAATCAGGGCGCCGATGCCTAGGGCTGTGACGCTGGTCAACGACAGTGATCGAACGAGCCCGCTCGTCGAGGTGCCGGTGGCCTCGCTGAAATCTCCTTCCGCCTCCTTCTGCAGGAGATCGATCGATTTTCGCGCCCAAATGTCGCTCATGCCGCCCCGCTATCGCCCGACCCCGACGCCGTTCAACGAACGTGCCAGAAGCTTGGCCTTAGTGAAAGGCGTTGAACAACAGGGAGGCAGCTGAAATCCCGCCAGAGGCTGGTCTTTTCCTGCCCCACTCGGTTCCAGGCTATCCGCGGTGGCGCAGCTCAAGCCGCATCCCGTCGCGCGGGCGCAGGGTGATACGCTGGAGCGGCACGACCTTCTGTCCGGGCACCGGCAGCAGCTCGAAATGCTTCATCAGAGTGGCGAGAATGATCACCGCTTCCTGGATGGCGAAGGTACCTGCGATGCAAACCCGAGGTCCGACGCCGAACGGCAGGTAGGCAAAGCGATCGATCTTCTCGCGCTGGCCCGGCAGGAAGCGCGTCGGGTCGAAGCTGTCTGGCTCGCGCCAGATCAGCTTGTGACGGTGCAGAACATAGGGTGCAATGACGATCAGCGAGCCCTTGCGGATGCGGCGCCCGCAGAGGTCGTCGGGACCCAGCGCTTCGCGGCTGAGGCTCGCGACCGGCGGATAGAGCCGCATCGCCTCTTCAATCACGGCACGGGTCTCGGGCAGTCGGTCGAGCACCGTCTCCAGGGGGCCGTCGAGCCCGCGGTCCGCCTCGGCACAGAGCCGGAGCCGCCACTCGCTGGAAAGCGACAGAAGGAAGAGCGACCAGGTCAGCGTGTTGGCCGTGGTCTCATGGCCGGCGCCGATGAAGGTGACGATGTTGGCGCGCACCTCTTCATCGGTGAGGCCGGTGCCGGTGACGGGGTCGGAGGCCTTGAGCAGCAGCGTCAACAGATCCTCGGGCGCCGGTCCGCCGGCCTCGATGAGGGTCTTGCGCTTGTCGACGATAGCGGTGACGGCCCGCTCGAAGAAGGCAATGGGCGCCTTCGAGCGCATCTGGGACACGCGCGGGACCCAGTCCGGAAAATCAAGCAGGTCGGCGGGATCGAGCGTCCCAACGGCGGCGAAGAAGCGATTCATCGCCGTCAAGAACTCTTCCGGATCGTGCTCGAGCCCGGTCGAGAAGATCGTGTCGCCGAGCACGTCCAGCGTGACCCGGTGCATGTCGCGCTGGACGTCGACCGTGCGCCCGTCGCGCACGTGGCTCCAGCGCCGCGCCAGCGCGTCGGCGTTGCGCGCCATCGCGGCGGCGAAGCTTTGGGTGATGCGCGGCGTGAAGATCGGCGCGATGGCGCGACGCTGCGCGCGCCAGACCTCACCTTCGGCGGTCAGCAGGCCATCATGCAGGCCGGGCGCGAGCACCCGCTTCTGCAGCGCGTCCTTGCGATAGTTAGCGGCGTTATCGACCAGAACGCGTCGGATCGAGGGCGGGTGGCTGACCACCGCGCCAATGCCCAGCAGGCCGCGCCCGGTCAGGATCGGCCGCTCGAAATGCGCCCTTGTCCAGGTTTCGATCGGGTTGCGCCGCAGCGTCCGCAGGAAGGCAATGGGACGGAGCTGTCCTTCGCGCGGCACCGGCGCCGGCGGCGTCAGCCGCACGGGGGTCCGCAGCGCGGTGTAATCGAAGGCCTCTGTCATGTTGTGCCTTATACCCGGCGCGGCATGGCTTGGCGCGGGGCAAAGCATCGCGGCGGCGCTTCGCGGCTCCCAAGAGGCGCCCGGCCGCGCTGACTTTTTTTGGCCACAGGGCGATTTCACTCATGGACCTCGTCAGGGAGGTCCACCATGCGTCACCGCTCTCTCGTCGCGTTCGCGCTGCTGGCTTGCACGCCGCTCGTCTTCGCATCGGCCGCCGACGCCAAGACAATCAAGATGCCGGAAAACGCGCCCCAAGTGAGCTTCGACATCCCGGATGACTGGACCGTCACGGCAATGCCGTTGGGCCTCGAGTTCGCACCGCCGGACAAGTCCGCCCTGATCGTGTCCGGTTTCATCAAGCGCGATCGCTCGGCGCTGATGACGTGGCAGCAACAGGCCACGCAGAGGATGCAGGACTCCGGGGTTACCTTCGATCCCAAGGCCAAGAAGCCGGTCAAGCTTTCGGCTTCGGCCCCGGAGACGCTCTTCTCGGGTGCGCCCTCGATCGGGACGCCGGAACAGGGACCGCAAGCGCCGACCGCCTTCGAAGACAAGGCCGCCGCCGGTTTGCCCCTCGAGGATCTGACCGGACGGGCAGCCCCAAAGGGTGCCAGGATCCCGGTCAATGGGCTCGTCATCTACGGTGCGACCTACCACGGCGCTCCAGTCGACGCCGAGCTCCTCAACTTCGCGCTCTCGCCCAAGCAGCTGTTCCTAATGCAGCAGGAGAGCGGCAAGACCGACGAGCGGATCGGCGCGATCGTCGACTCGGTGCGCCGCATCGACAAGTAGTTTTGCGTCAGATCTCGCGTTCCCGAAGTAGGACGTAGGCAGCGAACGCTCGTCGATCCGGTATTATGGAGCACCCGCCACAAGCGGAACAGCCCCTCGCCGCCTAGCTTTCCGTCATGTCCACCGCAATCATCCCCGATCCCTACAGCTCGCACACCCCGAACCGCGACCTAGGAAACCAGTACGCCCTCCGCGCCCTACGCGAACGCCGCGCCTTCATGACAGGCGAGCTGGAGAAGCTGGACCGCCGCAAGCGCTACCTTGAGGAGGCGATCGTCCACCTGGACGCCACGCTGGCGATGCTGGCGCCCGACTTCGATCCGACGCTCGTCAAGGCCCGCTTCCCTCGCCGCAAGTCCAAGCTGTTCGGCGCCGGCAAGCTCAATGCCTTGATCCTAGGCGTCCTCCGAAAGGCAGAGAGGCCCATGACGCAACGCGAGGTCGTCACGGGCGTGCGGATCGATGCCGGCTTTGAGGAAGAGGCTGAGGCCGGGCTGAGGCCGCGCGTGCGGGCGAACCTGCTTTATCTGACGAAGGTGCGGGGCTTGCTGGTCAAGGAGGGAGACCGGGAGACGGCGACGTGGTCCTTGATTAGCCGATAAGCTCTTCTACTCGCCTACGATGCTCGTCCTCTGCTGCAGTGTCTTCAACATCGTCGTCGTCTTCTTCATTGCTAATTTCGGGGGTCGGCTTCAGCGTCCACCCCCTACGTCCGTTTGCGTCAAATAATCCAGAATTTGAGAGCATTGCGCTTAGATTATTCTTTGGTTCTTCCCCAGCAACTCTTACGCCGTTTAATAAAATAAAATCGTATATATCGCTAGTGGATACTGGTTCGTTCGACGATGAAACCAAATGTTGCGCTAAGTCTATCGCTTTTTGTCGGTCAGGATTTGCTCGGATTCTTAGTCGGGACGGGGGATTAACAGCGCCTACCGGCATGTAGCCATCCTCCCGCTCTAACACAGAGGCGCTTGGAGCATATAAATCTCTAAGCTCTCTTAGCTTTCTATAACGTCTGTATACTTCGCTTTTTGAAAGCTCTGCGCGAACGGTTTTTAGCTCCTGCAACACCGAATTGTAAAACGTATCACTCACAGTCCGCCTCCCTCCTTGAGTAAGAGGGCTGCTTTAGGTAGCAGCCCTCAACCGACTACGGTTTATTTACAACAGCGTGAGTGGGCACAAACGTGCTCCACTTGACCAAACCGAACGCGCGTATATGCGCGGACTCGGTGACATGCGCGACGGCGTGCCATGGTCGGCCTCCTTTCGGAAGCCACAGGGTTGATCGAATGGTCGGGTGATGTTACGTTCCAAATGGGAACGGTTCACCAACCCGACCTACCCGCTAGACAGGCTCTGTGGTAAGCGCCCTGTCCGGTGACCTAACTCCGGCCTCCTTTGGGTTGCACCCCTTGGGAGGCCGTTTACGTTTCGGCTAGATTCAACATACCACGACCGATGCTGATAGCAAACGTTTCCGTGGCCACAAGCCACTAATGAACATACACAGAACTTTGTGTCGTGGGTGTTACACCGCGCGTCTTTGCCAATACCCTACAAAGTCCGGCGAGGTCGCCTTCATCGTTGCCAATTTGGCGACGCGGCGAAGCTGCTCCCCGTTCGCCACGCGGCGGTTATCCTCGCGCCATGAAGCCTCTTGCGCGTAGCGGAGGAGGTACTGGCCCGCGATGTGATGATGGTGGCCGGCTTCGGCGCGGCGAAGGCGAGAGAAGTACTCCTCCGCCATGTTAGTGCAGGCGCCGTCGAAGCTGTACGCCTTGGAATGGTCGATCCGCTTCATCTCGAAATTTGCGTGCAGATCGTCCCACGAGGGCGAAGCATCGGCGTGAAGGACGGTGCCCTTCGTGATGCGGGCCTTGACGAAAGACAGAGCCGCGCTTTCCGAGCTGAATACCGCCGGGACGCTGTTGCCGCCGCGCTCGCGAATGATGATGAGGCTTGGCGCTTGCCATTTTGGTTACGGGCAAGGCGGCGGTCGCGGCGATCGGCCTTGATGTTGGCCGGCTTGACGTAACCACCGAACCAGCCGGCATCGACTTCCGCTTCCTTACCGACGCCGCCGACGACGCGGCCCTTCATCTCTTCGGCCATGGCTTCGCGCAGCTTGTGCGAGAGCACGAAGGCCGTCTTGTAATCGCATCCCAGGTCGCGGCTGAGGGCCAGCGCCGACTTGCCCTTCACCTCGTTGACGAAGATCGCGATGGCGAGAAGGTAGGTCTGAAGCGGCATCTTGTGCGACGCGAACAGCGTGCTTGAGGTGAGCGAGAAGTCGGCCTTACAGCCCCGGCAGCGCCAGCGAGGCGCACCGTTCGGGCGACGGCAGTCATAGGCATTGAGCGAGCCGCACTGAGGGCACACCGGCTTGCCGTCTGTCTCAGACCAGCGGATGCAAGCGAAGGTCGTCTCGGCCTCTTCCTTCGACATGCGAGCGACGCGGACCAGGTTGATGGTCTTCGCGGCGGGGGAGAGGAGGAAGTGAACGGCCATAACGTGTCTCAAGTGACCCTTTAAAGTCATAAGTGACATGTTAAGGCCGGCTTGGCAACATACAAGTGGTCGGATATGACATCCTAAGGTCAAGGATGACACGATATGGGCATTGCAGCCACAGAGGCAGAGCTAGCGGAGCGCGCGTCCCGCTTCCTTAAGGCGGAGATGAAGCGCGCCAACGTCACCTATGAGGTGATGGCCGAACGACTCAAGGATCATGGCCTAGCCGAGACGCGGGACTCGGTGGCGGCGAAGCTTAAGAGAGGCACGTTCGCGGCCACTTTCCTACTGGCCTGCCTTGCCGCGTTGGAGCTTGAAGGGGTACGGTTGGAGGATCTTTAAACGAGAGCTACGAATGTTGCGTTTTTTAGCTGCCTTATCTCTAAGTTTCCTCACGGTCTTTATCTTTGCGACACTAATACTCGAAATCTCGCCAGTGATTGCGTAGCCTCCCCAGCAGGTGCCGCAAATGGAAGCGAACACTGCAACCCAGAGAAGCAGTTTTGGCACGTTCTTTTTCATGATCCTACGGCGTTTTTCACTTTTGTCCTTGCCATAGGCACATTTGTTTTGGCTTGCGCCACAGTACAGCTTATTCTCGTCACTCAAAGAGGTATAAGAGAGCAAGGAAATATTGCACAACAAAGCCTTCTGACCTCCATAAAGGCGGCTGATGCCGCTATTCAGGCCGTCAATACAGAGCGAGCTTGGCTTACCTTCGAAACTTTCGACGCTGGCGATTTTATCAATGGGCGCATAAACGACAAGCCTGTTAAGAAAGGCATTGTCATCATCCTGCACTTTAAGAACACAGGAAGAAGCCCTGCGATCATACTCAAGACGGAGCTTGGCTTTAAAACTCATCCCGTCAACACAGAAATATCTCTTATTAAGTTGATGCCCCATTCTAAAAATAGCATTGCCGTCGTTGGTCCAGGGGGGACTTTCTCTTCTCCTCATTATGCGTTCGACGATGGAGAGTCTTACCTTATTACAAGTCAAGCAAGTCTCGCGCTTGTAGTTTTCAGAATAGAATACAATTCTGTTGCCGACCCGGTTATCAGAAATACCGAAACATGCGTCGGTGTAAAATATCAGACCGGAACTATAACAAAGGACGGCAAGGAGAACCGTTTCCTTGGTGGGCCTAGCGGACCACAGAATTCGATAAGCTAGGTTTAGCGCCGCCACCACGGCCCGCGCGATCACGGCCTAACCTCCGCATCCGAATCCCTTCTTTAAGGACAAAGGACGATGAACGACCAACCAAACGTCATCACGATAGCCTTGGAGTGCCGCAAATGCGGGCTCCGCTATTTGGAGCCCCCCGAGGTTTTGAAACAGCCGACCTTTGAGAGCAGGTGCCCAGGCTGCAGCAACCGATCGCTCCACGAGTCGAAGGACTACCGCCGCAACAATTTGGGATAGCAGACACGAGCCTGATGCTCGCCAGAGACAAGGGCTCATAGCGAGCCCCCATGTCGGAGCGCTAGGTGGCTTCCGCTTGTGGCGGGTGATCCATAATACCGCGTCGATCCTTGTTCGAAGCGGCGCAGAAACCCGCGATCGCCAGCCGTGCCTCGGCGAGCTCTGCCAGGACCTCAGATTCGAGGAAGGTATCGGCCTTCGGATTGTAATCCGCATCGTGCCGCTGAACCTGCATCTTCAACAACAGCAGGCCGAAGTCATAGATGTCTGAGTAAAAGAGAAGCGTGTCTCGAACTCTCGACGTTGGCAGCGATCCTTGATTGCGCCGCGCTCCAAGCTGCGGTACGCGCGAAGTCATGCGCCCTCATCCCTTTCTCCTGCAAATGTGCCGATCAACGTATCTGCGCAAGATTTCGCGAGTGTATGGAATAGTGCATAGTAGAGCGTACTAGAGGCTCGCCGAAGGAAGACCTGCTTCGGCTTCGCTTTGTTCTCCGCAATTAAAAATTTCGGCAGCCGCGAGCAGGGTTGAAGGATTCAATCATCTGCCTCGATGTCAGGCTCTGCTTCGACAGCTAGCTTCGACGCGAAGCTGACCAAGGGAAAGGCAGGCTCGGAGATACCGAGAAGTCGGCGGCGGAGCTCGCCGCTTGTAGGCAGTGTCCGTTTCGCCGCGAGCGATTCGCCTCTGTAGACCACTTGCACTTTGGCCAGCTCTGAACCGTCCAAGTCTTCGTGAACGCGACACGAACAGCTGAAATTTGTCCTCCGTGAAACGTCCTCGGATGAGCGTCTCGATCACGCGGCGGACCTCGTCTTCACTCTGGCGCGGCTGCCATTCTCGTATCATGCCAAACAACTACCATCGGCTTCACTTAGATGCCATCGTGCGGTCTTGATCCATCAAGCGACGATGTCGCGCATCGGAGGCACGCCCATGGTGCCGGGGAACACCGCCGTGCCCAGCACGGTCGACGACAGTCCCAGCTGGTCGGCCAGCACGCCCTTGAGCACCGCGCGCAGGTCTGTGGTTGGCGCCAGGTCGCGGCCTTCGTAGAGCTGCCCCGCCTTGAGGCCGGGCCATTTGGCGACGACCTTGCCGCCGTTGAGGCCGCCACCGGCGAGGAAGGCCACCGTGCCGGTGCCGTGGTCGGTGCCATCGGTGCCGTTGATGTGGGCGGTGCGCCCGAACTCGGTGATCGCCACCACGACCGTGTCGTGCCAGGCGGCGCCGACCCCGCTTTCCAAGGCGGCAAAAGCGCCGTCGAGGCCGCCGAGCAGGTTCATCAGGCGGCCAGTCGCGCCGCCTTCGCCGGCGTGTGTGTCCCAGCCATCGAAGACCAGCGCCGCCACGCGCGGACCATCGTCGGCCGCCAGCAGTCGCGCCGCGCCCGCTGCCGCCTCGCGCATGCCGGCCGGGCCGCCCTGCGCCGTCTTCGGCTTGCCGTCGGGGCTCATCGTGCCGCCTTTGGCGAGCCTGTCGGCGTCGAGGCCCTGGCGCATAGCGTGTGCGAGCATCGGATCGGTGGCGGCGTAGAGGTCGAGCACGCGGCGGGCGAGGTCGTCGCCGGCCGAGGGCAGCACCTGCGGCGCCCAGCCGATCACCGGCGCCGCCCCGCGCAGCACGATCGGCGTCGCCGCCCCGACAGCGAGGCCTCCGGCGGTGGCGATTTTCTCTCCGCGCGGCACGGCGGCGACAGCGCGGTTAAGCCAGCCAGACTGAGTGTAGCCGGGAGCGGGCATGCCGCTTTCCAACACGTCCTGGCCGTCGAAATGCGAACGGTCCCGATAGTTGGTCGCCGTCGCATGCACCACTATGGCGTGCTTCTCGCGAAACATCCGGGCGAAGTTCGGCATGCCCGGATTGAGCGCGAAGAAACCGTCGAGCGGCAGGGCCGCATGCGGCCCGTCGAGCCGCATGGCAAGGTCGCCATGCAGTGCGGCATAGTCGGGGTCGCCGACCGGGCCGACCGCGGCAAGGCCGTCGAGGGCGCCGTGCAGCACGATCACGACGAGCCGCGGGTCGCGCGCGCCGGCGGCCGAAGCGATGCGCGGGATGAAGGCGGAACCGAACAGGGCACCGCCGCTCGCGAGCAGGACGCGGCGCGAGGGGTGCGGAAACGAGGGCGAGAACACCATGGCGATCAGCTCCGCTGCATCTCGGCAGACATGAGCAGCAGGGCGATGCCCTGCTGGCGGCTTTCGGCGCGGGCGATCGCGTCGCGGGTCTCGGACGACGGTTTGTTGCCGCAGAGTACTTCGAGCAGGTCGCTCGGGTTGGGCGGATCCTTGAGCCGCTGGCCGACGACGGCGGCGTAGTCCAGCCGCAGCTTCATGTTCTCCGGCGCCGCCCAGGCGGCGGCGTCGGTCGGGAAGCCGTTGGGTCCCGGCGGCTGCCACAGGGCCATGCCCATCTCATTCAGCGGGCCGAGTACCACGCCGGGGTCTTCCGGCACGCGCTGCAGCAGGCGATGCGTGCCGATCACGAACTCGTAGGGGTTGCGCATGCGCTGCGGCGCGCGGTTCCAGCTTTCCGGCGCATCGACGAGGGCGAGCGCGACCCTCTGCAGGTCGCCGTCGGTGTCGCGGAAGGTCTTGGCGAGCCGCGCGACCAGGGCCGGCGCGGGGTCGTCGGCGACAAAGGCGCGGGCGAGCTTGCCGGCGATGTGGTCTGCCGTCGCCGGCTGGCGCGCCAGATCCAGAAGCGCCGCCGCGCCCTGCGCTGGGCCTTCCTGCGCGTAGGTCCTGCCGAGCAGCTCGATGGGGCCGGGCTCGTGCGCGTTCTCGTTGAGGGCGAAGGTACCCGGTTCCCCGAGCATGCCCGGCGGCCCGACGATCGTCCAACCGGTGAGGATGCGCGCGAGGTTGGTGACGTCGGCCTGGCTGTAGCCGCTGCCCACGCCCACCGTGTGCAGCTCCAAGATCTCGCGGCCGAGATTCTCGTTGAGCCCGCGGCCGGAGCGCTGGCCCGCCTTCGAATTCGGTCCGATCGATCGCGCATTGTCGAGGAAGTGCAGCATCGCCGGGTGGCTCAAGGCCGCCAGCAGCATGTCCGAGAATTTGCCGAGCACGTGCGGGCGGATCGCCTCGCGCTCGAACGAGCCGGCGGAGACGCGGGCGATGCCGCCCTTCGCGGCGCTGATGCAGAAATGATTGGACCAAAAGGCGACCAGCCGCTCGGCGAAGCCGGCGCGCGCCTCGACCGCGCGGCGGAACCGCGCCAGCGCCTCGCCGCGGAAGATCGTCTGCTCCGCGTTCTGCGCCTTCCCCTGATTGGCGGTGTTTGCCTCCTTGGCCATAGCCGGCTGCGCGGCGATCGCCTGCTGCACCGGCGTAGGCGCATTGAGCGCCTGCTGCATGGCATTCGGCGCGGCCGTCGCAGGCGCGCTTTTCGCCTCGGCGGCCACCTTCTCGCGCTCGGCCTTGCGCCGGGCCTGGTCACCGTAAAACTGCTGGATGGCGACCTTGGTGATGGGCAGCTCGGCACCGGACAGCAGCGCGATGCCTGGCTGCATCAGCTCGGACTTGAGGAAACCGCGTGGATCGTCGGCGGCGATCGCCGCATCGCCGTCCCCGCGCGGGCCATATCCGAAGCGCGTCAGCGCGATGACGCCGAGGCTCGTCTGGAAGGCCATGCCATCACCTGCTTGCTCTATGACGACGCGTAACAAGACACGTCCCGCCGTCGTAAACGCGAGAGACGCCTCAAGCCTACGGGACGGTCGAATGCTCAAGGAACCATGAACGGACAGCTTGCCACCGCTCCGCGATCCGCGCCATGTGATACGCAAGGCCATGCGGGAGGACGGATGGTTCGCGTCAAGGCCGAAGCCGCAGAAGACGCGCGCGACCGTGCCCTTGCAGCGTTGATGGCTGCGGCGCAGGACGGCGACCGGATCGCCTACGCGCGACTGCTGCGCGACTGCGAACCGATCATACGTCGCGCCGGCCGACGCGTCGGCGTCATCGACGATCGTATCGAGGACGTTGTCCAGGATACGCTGCTGACCCTCCACAATGCTCGCCAGACCTACGATCCCAAACGCTCCTTCACCGCTTGGTTGTCCGTGATCGCGCAGCGGCGCGCCGTCGACGTGCTGCGTCGCACCGGACGCACCGGTCGGCGGGAGGTGCATGCACCGGTCGCCTACGAGACCGAGCCGGACGCGCAGGCCGACGGCGAGCGCGCGCTGCAGACCGCCGGCGACGCCCGCGAGCTCGGCGATGCCATCGCAGGCCTGTCGGCGGTGCAGCGCGAGGCGGTGGAGCGATTGGCGTTGCGCGAGCAGACGCTCGCCGAGGCCTCGGCCGACACCGGGCGCACGACCGGTGCCTTGAAGGTCAACCTTCACCGCGCCATCAAGGCGCTGCGCGAGAGGCTGGTGCCGGCCTCCGGCCTACCGGGCGATACGGGCGAGCGGGAGGATCCGCGTGTCTGACGCCTTCCGCCAAGCTCTCGTCGCGGACCTCGCGCCGGTGCGCCGGATCGGTTCGCCCTGGGTCCGCGCGCTCGCCTGGATCGGGCTGGTCGCCGCCACCGCGGCGGTGCTCGCCGCCTTTGCCGACCTGCCGGTCATCGTGCACCGGCTGATGATCGTGCCGGACATGTGGATGGCCGAGCTCGGCGCGGCGCTGACGGCCGCTCTCGCCGCCTTCGCCACGTTCCAGCTCGCCATGCCGGACCGTTCGCCCACGTGGGCGGCGCTGCCGTTGCCGGGCCTGGCGCTTTGGATCGGCGCCAGCGGCATGGGCTGCGCGCGCACCTGGCTCATTCCGGGCACCCAGGACGCCTCGATGGCCGAGTCCATGCACTGCCTGCGCTGGATCGTCAGCTTCTCGGTGCCGCTATCGATTGCGATCTTCTGGCTGCTGCGACGCGGCTATACGCTCTATCCGACGCTGACCGGCGCCGCGGCCGGGCTTGCCGCCGCCTCGGCGTCGGCGGCGCTGCTGGTATTCTTCCACCCGTTCGACGCCTCGCTGAGCGACCTGCTGGTGCACGGCGGCGCCGTGGCGCTGATCGTGCTCGTGAACCGAGTGCTGGGCGGTCGCCTCTTCGGGCGGCGGGCGCTGCCCCGCCGAAGCTAGGGCGCCGACGCCGTGGCGCTGCCCGAAAAGACGGAGAGCGCGGCCGACTCCGCTGCCTCAGAGCAGCCCCTCGTAGGGCAGGAACGGCAGGATGTCGCCGGGACGCACCTCGGTGACGTCCTCCGCGACCTCGGCGAGGCCGTCGGTGTGCGTCAGCGACGTCAGGATCGCCGCGCCCTCGACGCCGTGCTTGCGCGCCCGCTGCAAGCCGGCCTCGTCGCGCTGAAGGCTGACCCGAACGAACTCGCGCAGGCCGGCCCGTTTGCGGTGGTGAAAATCGGCGATTACGGGGAAGGCGTGGCATTCGAGGCTCTCACCGGTCAGCCGCGCTAGGATCGGGCGCAGGACGAGCGCGCCGGTGACGAAGACGGCGACTGGGTTGCCTGGCAGGCCGACGAAGAGCGCTGCGCCGAGTCGTCCCAAGGCGACGGGCCGGCCGGGCTTGATCGGCAGCCGCCACATCGTCAAGGCGCCGCGTGCCGCCACGGCAGCCTTGACGTGATCCTCCTCGCCGACGGACACGCCGCCGCTGGTGACGACGAGGTCGTGCCCGGCTTCCGCCGCTGCCAAAGCCGCGACGATGGCCTCGCGACGGTCCGGCAGAATGCCAAGATCGGTCACCGAGGCGCCGGCGCGCGCGAGCAGCGCCGCCAGCATGATGCGATTCGAATCGTAGCGTTGGGCCGAGGCAGGGATCTCGCCGCAGTCGACGAGCTCGTCGCCGGTCGAGAACAGCGCGACGCGGACTCGGCGCGCCACGGTGAGCCGCTCGACGCCGAGCGCTGCCGCCAACGCGAGGTCCTGCGGCCGCAGCCGGCGTCCCGCCGGCAGCGCCAAGGTGCCGATGCTGACGTCCTCGCCGCGCCGGCGCAGGTTGGCGCCGGGCATCAAGCCGGCGGGGAAGGCGATGCCATCCTCGGCGAGCGCGACGTCCTCCTGCATCGCCACCGTGTCCCATCCTTCGGGCAGGCGCGCGCCGGTGAAGATGCGTACGGCGGTGCCGGGTCTGGCCGTCATCGCCGCCTCGCCGGCGGCGACACGGCCGGTGACACGCAAGGTGCCGGCCACGAGATCGGCGTGCCGGGCGGCGTAGCCGTCGACCGCGGCATTGTCGAACGCTGGCAGATCGCAGGGTGCCACCAGCGGTTCGGCCAGCACGCGACCGTCGGCCTGCGCCAGGGCGACCGTCTCGCGCGCGGCGAGCGGCGTCACCAGCGTCGCGATGGCGGCGGACGCCTGCTCCAGGGTTGTCGGCGCTTCGTCGCGAGAGGAGAAATGGGCCACGGGTCAGGTAGAGCAGTTGCGGCCGGCGGCGCAACCGAGGGCATGACGGCGCGGCCGACCACCCCCGCGCAAGCTTGACGCTTCACCATCGTGCTGCGGCGGAGGCGGGGTGAAATGGCGGCGGGCGCAGCTACGGCGGGGACGGTCAAGGCACAGCGCGGCAATGCGCGTGACATCGCCTTCGCCGCCGGCATCGTCGGCATTCTCGTCATCTTCTTCCTGCCGATCCCGGCCTTTCTGATCGATCTCGGCCTGGCGCTGTCGATCGCGCTATCCGTGCTGATCCTCATGGTCGCGCTGTGGATCGCCAAGCCGCTCGATTTCTCCGCGTTCCCGACGATCCTGCTGGTGTCGACGCTGCTCAGGCTGTCGCTCAACATCGCCACCACGCGCCGCATCCTGTCGGACGGCGCCGAGGGCGTCACGGCGGCCGGCTACATCATCGGAGGCTTCTCCAACCTCGTCATGAGCGGCGACTTCGTGATCGGGCTCATCGTCTTCCTGATCCTCATCACTGTGAACTTCCTCGTCATCACCAAAGGCGCGACTCGCATCGCCGAGGTGGGCGCGCGTTTCACGCTCGACGCCATCCCCGGCAAGCAGATGGCGATCGACGCCGACCTCAACGCCGGCCTCATCAACGACAAGCAGGCGCAAGCGCGCCGCCGCGAGCTGGAAGAGGAATCCTCGTTCTTCGGCTCGATGGATGGTGCCTCGAAGTTCGTGCGCGGCGACGCCGTGGCCGGCATCATCATTCTCGCCGTCAACATCTTCGGGGGCATCATCATCGGCGCCACCCGCCATGGCATGACGATGGCGGATGCCGCCGACGTCTACACCAAGCTGTCGGTGGGCGACGGCCTGGTGTCGCAGATTCCGGCGCTCATCGTCTCGCTTGCCGCCGCGCTGCTGGTGTCGAAGGGCGGCACGCGCGGTTCGGCCGACAAGGCGGTGCTCTCGCAGCTCGCGCACTATCCCCGCGCGCTCTGGGTCGCGGCGCTGCTGATGGGCCTTCTCGCCCTCGTGCCGGGCCTGCCGATCTTCCCGTTCGCCGTGCTCGGCGGCGTGCTCGCCTTCACTGCATGGGCGGTGCCGCGCCGCCGCGCCGAGGAGCTGAAGGTCGAGCAGGACAAGGTGAAGGAGGAGGCGCGCCACACTCAGGCCGAGGCGGCCAATTCGATCAAGGAATCGCTGAAGACCGTCGAGATCGAGCTGGTGCTGGGGCGGCAGCTCGGCGGCAAGCTGCTCGCCAACCAGGGTGAGCTGGGGCTGCGCGTTGCCAAGCTGCGCCGCAAGTTCGCGACGCAGTACGGCGTCGTCGTGCCCGACATCAAGGTATCGGACAGCCTCCTGCTGCCGTCCAAAAACTACCAGATCAAGATCCACGGTACGGTGGTGGCGCAGCAGGAGGCGCGCCTCGGCGAGGTGCTCGTGGTGACGGGCGAGGGCAAGGTGCCGAGCGTGCCGGGCGAGGCGATGCGCGAGCCCTCTTTCGGCATGAAGGCCGTATCGATCGCTGAGAGCTTCGCCGCCGACGTCGAGCGCGAAGGCTTCAAGTGCATCGATATCATGTCGGTGATCCTCACCCATCTCGGGGAAACCGTCCGCAACAACCTGGCGCAGCTGTTGTCCTACAAGGACCTGCGCGCGCTGCTCGACCGCATGGAGCCGGAATACAAGCGGCTCGTCGACGAGATCATCCCGGCGCATCTTTCCCATTCGGGCCTGCAGGCAATCCTCAAGCTGCTGCTGGCCGAGCGCGTCTCGATCCGCAACATCCACCTGATCCTCGAGGCCATCGCCGAGATCGTGCCCCACGTGCGTCGCTCGGAGCAGGTCGTCGAGCACGTGCGCATGCGCGTGGCGCAGCAGATCTGCGGCGACCTCAGCGAGAACGGCGAACTCGCGGTGTTGCGGCTGGGGCCGAGGTGGGACCTCGCCTTCACCCAGAGCCTGAAGCGGGACACCAAGACCGACACCACCGACTTCGACCTGGATCCGCGCATGGTCGAGCAGTTCGGCACCGAAGCCTCGCCGCTGATCCGCCAGAAGATGGATGCCGGCCTCTCCTTCGTTCTGCTCGCGACGCCGGAGACGCGCATCTACGTGCGCATGATCGTCGAGCGGATGTTCGCCACGCTGCCGGTGCTGTCGCACCTCGAGATCGCCCGCGGCGTGCAGATCAAGACGTTGGGCGCGCTCTCGTGAATTCGACGTCAACGTCATTCCGGGGCGCCGCAGGCGAACCCGGAACCGGTGCGCGCGTGTCTTTCCGGCAAAGGCGAGGCGCCTCTGTTCCGGGTTCTTGCTTGCGCTCGCCCCGAAATGACGAGGTTGGCTTCGCTACGCAGGGGAGAATCTCTCCGCCGTGAGCGCCCTTACCCCGACGATCGTCCTCACCGCCTTCATCGTGTTCTGCCGGATTGGCGGCTGCCTCCTGGTGATCCCCGGCTTCTCGTCGCCGCGCGTGCTGATGCGCGCCCGGCTCTTCGTCGCCATCGCCGTGTCGCTGGCGCTCACGCCGATGCTGCAGGCCGAGGTCCAGCCCCAGGTGGAGAACGCCCAGCCGATCACCCTGCTCGGGCTGATGCTGTCGGAAAGCCTCAAGGGCGTCCTGATCGGCCTGCTCGGCCGCTTCTTCTTTCTGGCGCTCGAGACCGTGACGATCGCCATCGCCAACGCCATCGGACTGGTCAGCCCGCTGGGCACGCCCATGGAGATGGAGGAAGCGGCGCCGACGATCTCCTCGCTGGTATCGCTCGCCGCGGTGCTGCTGATCTTCGTCACCGACCTGCACTGGGAGATCTTCCGCGGCCTGGCGGCCTCCTACGATGTGCTGCCGGTGAAACAGGGCTTCGATCCGCGCATCGGGCTGGTGCAACTCACCGAAGACGCCTCGAAGACCTTCCTGTTCACGCTGCGGATCGCCGCGCCGTTCCTGGTGTTCTCGGTCGTCGCCAACGTCGCCATCGGGCTCATCAACAAGCTGGTGCCGCAGGTGCCGGTGACCTTCATCGCCACGCCATTCCTGCTCGCGGGGGGCATGGTGATCCTCTACTTCACGGCGCGGCCGGCGCTCGACCTGTTCATCTCGGCCTTCGCCGGTTGGCTGAGGGCGGGGTGAGCGCCGTTTCCGAGAGGGCGAAGAGCCTGGCCCGGATCGCCGCCGTGCAGGCCAAGATGGTCGAGCTCGCGGAGTTCAAGCTCGACGCGGCGCGGCGCCGCCGCGACAGCCTCGACGCGGACCGCGCTTTGCTCAGCGCGCTCGTGGGCGGCGAGCAGGCGCTCGGCGCCGGGCTCGCCCGAGCCGCGCTGCGCTCTGCGAGGGCGCTCGACGCGCGGATCGGCCAGGCCGGAACGGAGATCGCCGCCTTGCAGGGCGAGCTCGTCGCGCTGCGCCGCCGCGACCATACCGTCGCGAGCATGGCCGAGGACGCGCGCGGCGCGGCGCGGCGCGAGGAGGAGGCGAAGGCGCTCGACGAGACGATGGAGGCCTGGCTCGCCCGCGCCAGCCTGCCGTAAGGCTCGACGGCTAACCTCGCGAGCGATCCTTCAGGAGCGTCTCACGTGGCGATCTCGCCGCCTTCCGACTTGCTGCTCGACGTAGCCCGTGCCGCCGATCCGGCCAAGGTGCGTGAGGCTACCGCCAAGCTCGCCCGCCTCGCCGCCGATCCCTCGTCCGCGAACGAGGGGTTCGGCAAGGCCTTGGCGGCGGCGAAAGCGGACCGGCCGGTCGCGCCCGCGCCCTACGCCGCGAGCGCGTCGCCCGTGCTCGTGCCCGGGACGGCCGGTTCGCTCCGCGCCTCCGCGCAGCCCAAGACCGACACCTACAGGAAGTTCGAGGCCGTGCTCCTCCAGAACTTCGTCGAATCGATGCTGCCCAAGGACGACGAGACCTTCGGCGATGCGGCCAGTGCCGGCATCTATCGCTCGATGATGGCCGAGCAGCTGGCCAACCAGATCGCCAACGCCGGCGGCATCGGCATCGCCAAAGCGATCGAGAAGGCCCATCCCTCCGCGGCGGCTCATAAGGCCGCCGCATCCGCCTCGGCAGTGCAACCCGCGAGCAGCTGATGACCCATTCCGCCTTGTTCCCCGCCGACCTTCCGTTCGTCTCGCCCGAGACCTACGATGCCTTCGTCGCGGTCATGGATCGTCTCGACGTCGTGATCGCGTGCGAGACGCGCGCGCTCGCCAGGCACGACCATCGCGAGCTCCCCGAGGCGGCACGACAGAAGCGTCAGGGCCTGCTCGAGCTCGAGCGCCTCAAGCGCTCACTCAAGGGTACGATTCCGAGCGCCGACATCACGAGGCGTCTCGCCGCCTTTCGCGAGGCGCTGGCGGCCAATCAGGCCGCGTTGCGCATCGAGCTCGACGCCGCGGAGGCCGTCGCCGCGATCATCACCCGCGCGATGCGCGACCTCGAGTCCGATGGCACCTATTCGCGAGCGCACGGCCGCGCCGCTGCCTACGACCTCACATGAAGACCTTCCTCGTCGGCCTTTGGGTTCTGATCGTAGCGCTGGGCACCAGCTACGCCGTGGCGAGCCTTGACTCGGGTTCCAAGGTCGCGGGAGAGGCCAAACCGGTTCTGCAGCTCGAAAAGACTCGGGTCATCAACGTGCCGATGATCGCCGGCGGCGCGCTGCGCGGCTTCATCGTCGCCCAATTCGGCTACACCGTCGAGGAGGCCAAGATGAAGGCGCTGCCCGTGGCGCCCGACGCCTTCCTGCTCGATGAGGCGTTCCGCACGATCTACACCGACGACAAGCTCGATTTTCTCCATCTCGAAAAATACGACATCAACGGCTTCACCGCCCGACTCGTCGCCGCCACCAACAAGCGGCTCGGGGCCGAGATCGTGCACGAGGTCCTGATCCAGGACTTCACCTTCATCTCAAAGGAGGAGAACGAGCGATGAGCGTGAGGACGATCGATGGTGCCGATGTACCGCGCGATTTCGACGCCGGTCGTCTCAGCCGCCTGACTTGGCTGGGGCTTTGCGTCGCCGTAGTCGGTTGGGCGCTGCTGCTCGGCGCCACAGCACTGGCCGACAGGATGGCAGGCAAGTTAGGTGCGGCCCAGGGCTTTCACGGCGACCTCATGGAGATCGCGCGCTGCCTTATCGGCAGCGGCTTCGGCCTCGCGCTCATCGGCGCGCTGCAGAACGGCTTCGGCGCGCTGAATCGCTTCTTCGCGGCGGTGCTCACCCGTTCCGCGCCGCGGACTGCGCCGGCACCGGTGATGGCGGCGGCGGCGCCTGTCGACCGTTCCGCCGAGCCGCTGCGCGAACGCCGCCCCTACCAGATCCTTGCCGACGGGTCGGTCGAGGTCGAGACGATCGTCGGCACGCGCCGGTTCGAAACCATGGACGAGGCGCGCGACTTCATCTGATCAGGTGGCGGTCGAGTTACGCCAGAGGAGCCGGTGAGCGGGCGGCGAGGTCGAGCGTGCGGTGGGGCAGGGCGAGCGGCTGGTGCGAGGCGACCAGGATGGCGCCGCCCGCGGTCGCGTGTCCGGCCATCAGCCTGGTGAGTGTCGCCTGGGCGCCGGTGTCCAGCGCGATCAGTGGCTCGTCGAGCAGCCAGATCGGCCGCGGCGCGAGCAGCAGCCGGGCCAGCGCCACGCGGCGCTTCTGCCCCGCCGAAAGATAGGCGGCCGGCAGCGCCGCGAGGCGAGCGATGCCGAAGGCGGCCAGCGCATCGTGGACCATCATTCCGGGGTACGCCTCCGGCGGCGCGCCCGAACGACCCTTGAGCATGCTCGCCCAGAACGTCAGGTTCTCTTCGACCGTGAGCGTCGGCTTCAGCGCATCCTCGTAGCCGAGGTAGTGCACCGTCTCGATGCCGCGGGTCTCCTCGTCGGCGAGGCCGTATCTCATGCTGCCCGCCTGCGCCGGCAGCAGCCCGGCCAGCGTGCGCAGCAGCGTCGATTTGCCCGCGCCGTTGCGACCGGTGACGAGCACCGTTTCGCCGCGCTCCAACGTCAGCGACAGTCTGCCGATGACGAGGCGTCCGCCGCGCTCCACATCGAGGCCGTCCACGCGCAGAAGTGTCTCAGCCAAGCGCCGGGTGCTCTTCTTGCATTGCCTCGGGGATCGGAGCAGGACGTAGCCTCTCCACCTTGGATTGGCTACACGCGCGGCCGATCCGCTTTTTCGATCCGCATCTTCGGGAACACCATCGATGGCATCGCTCGACAGTTTCAAGTGCCGCAAGCAGCTTCAGGTGGGTGACAAGGCCTACACATATTTCTCGCTCGCAGACGCCGAGAAGAACGGACTGCCCGGGATCTCGAAGCTGCCGTTCTCGATGAAGGTGCTGGTCGAGAACCTGCTGCGCTACGAGGATGGCAAGAGCGTTAAGAAGGCCGACATCGAGGCCTGCGCCGCCTGGATCGAGAACAAGGGCAAGACCGAGCAGGAGATCGCCTTCCGCCCCGCGCGCGTTCTGATGCAGGACTTCACCGGCGTTCCCGCGGTGGTCGACCTCGCTGCCATGCGCGACGCCATGACGAGCCTCGGCGGCGACCCGCAGAAGATCAACCCGATGGTGCCGGTCGACCTCGTGATCGACCATTCCGTCATCGTCGACGCCTTTGGCACCGATCGCGCTTTGAAGACCAACGTCGACCTTGAATATTCCCGCAACGGCGAGCGCTACAAGTTCCTGAAATGGGGGCAGGGCTCCTTCGCCAACTTCCGCGTAGTGCCGCCCGGCACCGGCATCTGCCACCAGGTCAACCTCGAGTACCTGGCGCAGACGGTGTGGACCAAGGACGAGGACGGCACCGAGGTCGCCTATCCCGACTCGCTGGTGGGTACCGACTCGCACACCACCATGGTCAACGGCCTCTCCGTGCTCGGCTGGGGCGTCGGCGGCATCGAGGCCGAGGCCTGCATGCTGGGTCAGCCGCTCTCCATGCTGCTGCCCGAGGTCATCGGCTTTCGCCTGACCGGTGAGCTCAAGGCCGGCGTCACCGCGACCGACCTGGTGCTGACCGTCACGCAGATGCTGCGCAAGAAGGGCGTCGTCGGCAAGTTCGTCGAGTTCTACGGCCCCGGCCTCGAGAAGATGACGCTGGCCGACCGTGCCACCATCGGCAACATGGCGCCGGAATACGGCGCCACCTGCGGCTTCTTCCCGATCGACAAGGAGACGCTGGTCTACCTCAACATGTCGGCCCGCGATGCCGCGCGCGTCGACCTCGTCGAGCATTATGCCAAGGCGCAGGGCCTCTTCCGGACGCCCGAGACTGCCGACCCGGTGTTCACCGATATGCTCGAGCTCGATCTCGGCAGCGTCGTGCCTTCGATGGCCGGTCCGAAGCGGCCGGAAGGGCGCATCGCGCTGGAGGACGTCGGCTCTGGCTTCGCCACCGCGCTCGGCGCCGAGTACAAGAAGACCGAGAATGTCGGCGAGCGCTTTTCCGTCGAAGGCAGGGACTGGAACCTCGGCCACGGCGACGTCGTGATCGCCGCCATCACGTCGTGCACCAACACGTCGAACCCCAACGTGCTGATCGGCGCCGGCCTGCTGGCCCGCCGCGCGGTCGAGAAGGGCCTGACCGTCAAGCCCTGGGTCAAGACCTCGCTCGCCCCCGGCAGCCAGGTCGTCGCCGAATACCTCGACCAGTCCGGCCTGCAGGTCGATCTCGACAAGCTCGGCTTCAACCTGATCGGCTTCGGCTGCACCACCTGCATCGGCAATTCCGGCCCGCTGGCGGCCGAGATCTCGAAGACCATCAACGACAACGGGATCGTCGCCGCCGCCGTGCTCTCGGGCAACCGCAACTTCGAGGGCCGCGTCTCGCCCGACGTACAGGCCAACTATCTGGCATCGCCGCCGCTGGTCGTCGCCCATGCCATCGCCGGCACGGTGTCGATCGACATGCAGACCGAGCCGCTCGGCAAGGGCAGCGACGGGCAGGACGTCTACCTCAGGGACATCTGGCCGACGGCGGCCGAGGTCAACGAGTTCATCGAGAAATACGTGACCCGCAAGGTCTTCGCCGATCGCTACGCCGACGTGTTCCACGGCGACCAGCACTGGCGCGACGTCAACGCGCCCCAGGGCGAGACCTACGCCTGGGACATGGGCTCGACCTACGTGCAGAACCCGCCCTATTTCGAGGGCATGACGATGGAGCCCGACGCCATCGACGACATCGTCGACGCGCGCATCCTCGCGATGTTCGGCGACAAGATCACCACCGACCACATCTCGCCGGCCGGCTCGATCAAGCAGGCCTCGCCCGCCGGCACCTACCTCTCCGAGCACCAGGTGCCGGTGAAGGACTTCAACCAGTACGGCACGCGCCGCGGCAACCACGAAGTCATGATGCGCGGCACCTTCGCCAACATCCGCATCAAGAACTTCATGCTGCAGGCCGACGACGGCAACGTGCCCGAGGGCGGCAACACCAAGCATTGGCCGGACGGCGCCAGGATGCCGATCTACGATGCCGCGATGAAATACGCCGAGGAGAAGGTGCCGCTGGTGGTCTTCGCCGGCGCCGAATACGGCAACGGCTCCTCGCGCGACTGGGCGGCCAAGGGCACCAAGCTGCTCGGCGTGCGCGCCGTCATCGCCGAGAGCTTCGAGCGCATCCACCGCTCCAACCTCGTCGGCATGGGCGTGCTGCCCTTGACCTTCGAGGAGGGCACGACCTGGTCGACGCTCAAGCTCAAGGGCAACGAGGCGGTCACGCTGCACGGCCTCAAGGACGGCCTGCGCCCGCGCCAGAAGATGGAGATGGCCATCAAGTACGACGACGGCCGCACGGAGACGGTGCCGCTGCTCTGCCGCATCGCGACGCTGGAGGAGCTGGAGTACTTCAACAACGGCGGCATCCTGAGCTACGTGCTGCGGCAGTTGGCGAAGGCGGCCTAGCGATAGAAGTCGTGGCGGCTGGCACCTCCGCCTTTCCGGGGCGGCGCAGCCGCGCTTGACAACGTCGATGCAAGACGAGTGGCAAAGGTGTCGCCTCTTTCGGCAGGCGCGTTGTCATGGGTTCCGGGCTCGCGCTGCCGCGCGCCCCGGAAAGACGGAGGTGGCCCCTGCCGTAGCCACTTGGTGAGGAGGCCATGGCTGCTGGTACCTCCGTCTTTCCGGGGCGGCAAAGCCGGAACCCATGACAACGTCGATGCAAGACGAGTGGCAAAGGTGCCGCCTCTTTCGGCAGGCGCGTTGTCATGGGTTCCAAGGGCTTGGGCTGCCGTGCGCCCCGGAAAGACGGAGATCGCTGTTCTGTTCCACATCCACATTCTCGTTTTATCGGCAGGCGCGTCGTCATGGGTTCCGGGCTCGCGCTATCGCGCGCCCCGGAAAGACGTTCTCCACATCAAGTAGCCTCACCATGAGGGGGTTGTGGCTCGCGATCCTGGCGCTCGCCGCCATCAGCCTCGCGCTGGTGAAGCTCGTCGGCGCCACATCCGGCCTGTCCGTCACCACGACGGATATCGCCGGCACCCCGGCCACGATCTACCGGCCGCAGGACGGCAGGTCCGCCCCGACCATCGTCATCGCGCACGGCTTCGCCGGATCGCGCGAGCTGATGCAGCCGTTCGCCATCACGCTGGCGCGCAACGGCTACGTCGCGATCACCTTCGACTTCCTCGGCCACGGCAAGAACCCGCATCCGCTGCGCGGCAGCATCACGCAGGCGAACGGGGCGACCAAGGCACTGGTCGACCAGCTCGACACGATCGTGGCCCACGCCCGCACCGTGCCCGGCGGCAACGGCCGCGTGGCGCTGCTCGGCCATTCCATGGCCTCCGACATCGTCGTGCGCGAGGCCATGGCGCATCCCGACATCGCGGCCACTGTCGCGGTGTCGATGTTCGCGCCCGACCTCACGGCGACGTCGCCGCGCGACCTGCTGGTGATTGTCGGCGCGCTGGAGCCGCAGGTGCTCAAGGCCCAAGGCCTCAAGGCCGTGGCGATGGCCGCGCATGGACCCGTGGTTGCGCGCGAGACCTACGGTAGCTTCGCCGACGGCACGGCGCGGCGCGTCTCGTTCTCGAGCGGCGTCGAGCATGTCGGCGTGCTCTACAGCCAGGACTCAATGCGCGAGGCGCTGGACTGGCTGAACGCCGTCTTCGATCACCATGGCTCGGGCTACCTTGAGGTGCGCGGGCGCTGGCTCGGCCTGCTGTTCCTCGGCCTCGTCGTGCTGGCGCGGCCGCTGCTCGGCCTGCTGCCGCGGGTCACGCCCGAGCCGCGTGGTGCCGGGCTGCGCTGGCGCCGGCTCGTTCCCGTGGCGATCGCCCCGGCGATTCTGACGCCGCTGATCCTGTGGAAGGCGCCGACCCACGTGCTGCCTCTCCTGCTCGGCGACTACCTCGCCGCGCATTTCCTCGTCTACGGCCTTCTCACCGCCGCCGGCCTCTGGCTCGTCCGCGATCGCGGCCTGCGCCCCCAAGCGCCGATCTCCGCCGCCCGCTTCGCGCTCGGCTTCGCCGTGGTCGCGCTCTACAGCATCGTCGCCTTCGGCTGGCCGATCGACCTTTTCGTCGCCTCGTTCATGCCGATCCCGGCGCGGGTGCCGCTGATCCTCGCCATGCTGGTCGGCACGCTGCCCTACTTCCTCGCCGACGAATGGCTCACGCGCGGCTCCACGGCGCCGCGCGGCGCCTACGCCTTCACCAAGCTGTGCTTCCTCGTCTCGCTCGCCATCGCAGTGGCGTTGAACCTGCAGAAGTTGTTCTTCCTGATCATCATCGCCGCCGTGATCCTGCTGTTCTTCGTCATCTACGGCCTGTTCAGCGCGTGGACCTACCGCGCCACGCGGCATCCGCTGATCGGCGGGCTCTCCAACGCCTTCGCCTTCGCCTGGGCCATCGCCGTCACCTTCCCGCTGCTGGCGGGCTGATCCTCCGTCGAGAAGCGAGGGAGACTCTCGCTTCTCATGGGCGGAACCGACGCCCCTTCTAGGTCATTCTACCTAAGCAATAACGGAGCGCGACGCATCGCGACGCAAAATGCAGATGTGTGATCGCAAGGGGGTGTGTCTCCCCGGCGCGGGATGTTGCCGTACGGCGACCTTTTCGCCTAGATCCATGGCGCGGAAGCAACACTCGCGACGCCGCTCAGCTCTCCCCGATCGCGCTATCGAGATCGTCCGAGAGCGCCTGCACACGGTCGGCGTTGGCGCTGGGCTGCTCCTGCCATGGCGAGCGCGAGGTCGATCGGATGTCGACCCGCGTGCGGGCACCGACGCTGCGGATGCGTACCGTGACGTCAGCGGGGAAGCCCATCAGTCCCGGCCTCACCACCATGTCGATGTGACCCGTGGCGAAATTCTCGGGCTTGGCCTCGTCGACGATCGTCCATTTGCGCCGCTTGATGAGCTTTTGCAGCGCCTTGTCGACGTCGGAGGCATCGGCGTCGAGGTCGAGCGTCTGCAGGTCGGGGTAGAGCTTCTCCTCGAGCGCGGCATCGGCGGGGCTTGGCTTCGCCGGCGGTTCGTAGCCGTGGCGTGCCGCTCGCGCCGCTGCCGTGTCCAGAAAGCTCGGTGGATCGTCGAGGTTGGTGGCGGCATCGATCACCGTCGGCGAGCGGTGCGTCTGCGCAAGATAGGCAGGGTAGGCGAAGAGCAGCGTCGCGAGGGCGAGGCCTTCGAGCGCAAGCACGATGCCGCGGGAGCCCGTTTGCCAGATCACAACCATGGCGAAGAGGGCGAACAACACCGAGAGGCCGGCCAGCGCCAGCGCTCCACCCTCGATCGACAGCGAAGCCCGCGCGTCGAGGCCCTTGTGCGACAGCCCGATTCCGATGAGCGCGACGAAGAGCGAGAACAGCGCCACGTTTCGGCTCCACAGCGCCGAGCGGGCGAGCGGATCTTCCAGGATCAGGCGACGCATGGGTCCGCGGGGCTGGCTCTGACGGCGCGACTATTCGGCGGCGACCGCCGCCGGCCAGCGATAATCCTTCAAGAGCGCGCGCAAGCCAAGCTTGTTGATCTTGCCCGCGGCAGTATGCGGGATCTCGTCGATGATCTGCACGTCGTCGGGCATCCACCAGCGCGCGATCTTGCCCTCCAGGAAGGCGAGCACGTCGTCCCTGGTCGGGGTGCGTCCGGGCGCCGGGACGACGACGAGCAGGGGCCGTTCGGCCCATTTGTCGTGCGCCATGCCAACCACCGCGGCCTCGTGCACGTCGGGATGACCGACTGCGAGGTTCTCGATCTCGATGGAGGAGATCCATTCCCCGCCGGACTTGATGATGTCCTTGGCGCGATCGGTGATGTGCATCGTGCCGTCGGCACTGATGGTGGCGATGTCGCCGGTGTCAAACCAGCCCTGCGCGTCCACCGCAGGCTTCTCTTCGCGAAAGTAGGACTGCGTGATGCAGGGGCCGCGCACCTTGAGCCGGCCGAAGGTCTTGCCATCCCACGGCAAAGCGCGGCCGTCGTCGTCGGTGATGATCATCTCGACGCCGAAGGGCGCGCTGCCCTGCTTCATCTTCCTGTCGTAGAACGCGTCGCCGTTCAGCTCCGTCGCGCCGGGCTTGAGCGTGCCGATCGTTCCGAGCGGGCTTGTCTCGGTCATGCCCCAAGCGTGGTAAACTTCGATGCCGTAATCGCGCTCGAACGCGATCACCATCGAGCGCGGACAGGCCGAGCCGCCGACCGCTACCCTGCGCAGCTTGTGCGGCTTGCGGCCGATCTCCGCCATCTTGGCGAGCAGCATCATCCACACGGTCGGCACGCCGGCGCTGATCGTCACGTCCTCTACGTCCATGAGCTCGAAGACCGAGGCGCCGTCGAGCTTGGCGCCGGGCATCACCATCTTGGCTCCGGCCATCGGCAGCGCGTAGGCGGTGGCCCAGGCGTTGGCGTGGAACATCGGCACGATGACGAGCATGCTGTCCTGCGCGCTCGCGTTGAGCGACCCGCTGGCGCAGGCCTGCCAGGCGTGAAGCACGTTGGAACGGTGCGAGTAGAGCACGCCCTTGGGTGAACCCGTCGTACCGGAGGTGTAGCAGAGCCCGGCAGCGGTCCGCTCGTCGAATTTACCCCAGGCGAAATCGTCGTCGGCCTCGTCGAGCCAGGCCTCGTAGGAGACGGCGTTCTTAAGGTTGGTCTGCGGCATGTGCGCATCGTCGGTAAGGACGATGAAGCGCTCGATGCTCGGCATCTTGTCGGCGAGCTTCTCGACCAGCGGCACGAAAGTGAGGTCGACCATCATGATCCGGTCTTCGGCATGATTGACGATCCAGGCGATCTGCTCGGGAAACAGGCGGGGGTTCACCGTGTGGCAGATCGCGCCGATCCCGGAGATAGCGTACCAGGCTTCGACGTGGCGCCAGGTGTTCCAAGCCAGTGTCGCGACTCGGTCGCCGATCCCAATGCCATCCATCGTGAGCCGCTTGGCGCCGCGGAGCGCGCGCTCGCGGATGCTGGCATAGTCCGTTCGATGGATCGGACCTTCGATGGAGCGCGTCACCACGCCGCGATCGCCGTGCTGTACGGCGGCATGATCAATGATCTTGTGCAGCAGCAGCGGCCAATCCTGCATCAAGCCCAGCATGACGCATCCCGCTTTGCGCGCGCCGCGCATGCCAGCCATTGTTCAAGGGCGGAGTAAAGGCCCTGATTGAAGCGCGAAACAGCCATAGGTGACGTCCATCTTCCCAGCACGCCCAGCGCGCCGGCCATCGTCCCACGGCATCTCGCATGTTGGAAGACCGCCAGTCGTCTTAGTCGGCGGTTAACCCTCGTCATCGAAGCTGAACCTCAAGAAGACGACACGGCCACTTCTGTCGTCCAATGTGAGCGAGTCTCGACATGGAACCGATCCTCTCGAACGTCTCCGCTGGCACTCGCAACGAGCCCCGCGACCTGCAGTCCCGCCTTTACCGGGAGATCGGCATCTCGGCCGTCGCCGCCGCGCTTGAGGTCAGCGAGACCGTCGCCCAGACGAGCGCGCGGGAGAAGCGCGAGCGTTTGATCAGGCGTGCCGCCTGATCCGGCTGGTCTGCTGAGTCTCTCCCGCCAATCGCGATGCTGAGCCGGCGCCTCTTTCTGCAAGGTATCACCGGGATTGCCTTTGCCGGAGGTGGCACCGCTGTCTACGCGTGCGGTGTCGAGCCGGGTCTTCGACTCGACGTCACATCCTATCGCCTGACGCCGCCGGGCTGGCCCAGCGACCTCAGGCTGCGCTGCGCGATCATCGCCGACATGCACGCTTGTGACCCCTGGATGTCGCTCGATCGCATCCGCGAGGTGGTCGCGGTCACCAACGCGCTGGCGCCCGATGTCACCGTCCTGCTCGGCGATTTCAACGCCGGACACAATTACGTCACCGGCGCCGTCTTCCCGCAGCAGTGGGGCGGCATTGTCGAGATGCTGAAGGCGCCGCTTGGCACTTACGCGATTCTTGGCAACCACGACTGGTGGCACGGCGCGTTGCCTTCGATGAAGGGAGATGGCGCCGAGGCGGTGCGGCGCGCGCTGAAGCAGGCCGGCATTGCCGTGTTGGAGAACGACAGCGTCGGGCTGATCAAGGACGGGCAGCGCTTCTGGCTCGCCGGCCTGGCCGACCAGATGGTGGTACGCACCGGCCGCAAGGGGCACTACGGCCTCGACGACCTCGACGGCACGCTGGCCCAGGTTACCGACGACGCACCTGTCATCTTGCTTGCTCACGAGCCTTACATCTGGCGCAGGGTGCCGGCTCGCGTCGCACTGACGCTGTGCGGCCACACTCACGGCGGCCAGATCAATCTGCCGGTGCTCAGCGACTGGTGGAACCGCCACGAGCTCGGCACCAGCCACGTCTACGGACACGTGGTCGACGATGGCCGCCACATGATCATCTCGGGTGGGCTCGGCACTTCGCTCGTGCCGGTTCGATTCATGCGGCCGCCGGAGATCGTGCTGGTGGAACTCGGCGGCGGACATACGCCTGCGGCCTGACGCCGGCGGTCAACTGTTTCGAGCTTGCAAGCCACGATTGCGGGAGAGATCGCGGCTCAGCCCTCCCAACGTCCTTCTTTCGCCAGCCGCTTCAGCACCTCGTCCGTCGTCAGCCGGCGGTAGCGCACGCCGCGGTGACGGCTGGTGCCCATGCGCGAGGGGCGCGCAGAGAGAGCCAGGCCCACGAGCATGGCAAGAATGATGACGAGGTGCAGGACTGCGAAGAGCGCCGGCGAGATCATGCAAACCATGGTGAACGCAGCTGGAGCTGGTGTCATCATCATTCGACGGCGGGCGCATGCGACACTGCGACGTCGCAGCCTAAGCCTGCATTCCTACTGATCTTTCGGCCCCGCTCCCGCCGCCTTTGCCAAGCACGCTCGTCCCATGAACCTGTTCGTCTTCGGCCTCGGCTTCAGCGCCCAGCATTTCGTGCACGACTATGCCCACGCCTTCGAGCACGTCGCCGGCACGGTGCGTGACGCGAGCCGGCCGCGTCCGCTCGTCGCCGGTGCCGAAATCCTGCATTTCGCGCAGGACGGGGCGAGTCCGGAGATCGAGGAGCGGCTCGGTGCGGCCGACGTGATACTGGTCTCGGTGGCGCCGGGAACGTCGTCGGACCCGGTGCTGGCGCGCTTCGGTCGCCGGTTGGCGCAGGTCAAGCGCGCGCAGAAGGTGCTCTATCTTTCGACGATCGGCGTCTACGGAGACCGCGGCGGCGAATGGGTCGACGAAGCGCAAACGCCGGCACCGCTGAGCGAGCGCTCCAAGGTGCGCGTGCAGGCCGAGAAAAGCTGGGCGGCGCTGGGCCGCGACCTCACCAAAACCGTGCACGTGCTGCGTCTCTCGGGCATCTACGGTCCCGGGCGCAACACACTGGTCAATCTCGCCAGCGGCAGGGCGCACCGCTACATCAAGCCGGGCCAGGTGTTCAATCGCATTCACGTCGCCGATATCGCCGCCGCCTGCGCCGCACTGGTGGCGCACGAGGGGCCTGGCGACGTGTGGAACGTCACCGACGACGAGCCGGCGCCGCCGCAGGACGTGGTGGTCTACGCCGCCGCGATGATGGGCGTGGAACCGCCGCCGGAGCAGGATTTCGCCACCGCCGACCTGTCGCCGATGGCGCGCTCTTTCTACGGCGAGAACAAGCGTTGCTCGAACGCCAAGATCAAGGCGGAGCTCGCACTGGACCTCGCCTATCCGACCTATCGCGAAGGCATCGCCGCGCTGTGGGCCAACGGCGAAGGCAGGGCGGCGGTGCCGGCTTCGGTCTAGGGCATCGGACGACGGTTCGGGGCCGCTCCGCGACGCTTATGTCCCGGCTTCGCGACGTCGTCTTGTTGGATGAAGTCCGCAACAGCGAGCGTTGCTTCACAGGCTTTCCTGACGGCCGGATCTACCTCGTCTCTCTTATGGGTGAAGGTGGCCGCGAAGCGCCGAATGAGCGATTGCGCGAGATCGGCGGGTCGCGCTGCCATCAGGAACCGGCGAGGTGTCCCGCCTCTTGGTTTGGCCCTCGGCCCTTCTCTTGAACGGCTGCAAGGGGAAGGTTCGCGGGAGACATCGCCGCTTGGCTTGCCTATAGGTGAACGAAGATCAGCTCTCGATGAAGGCCTTCAGCTCCGCCATGGAGGCGAAGCGGTAGACGCCTGCCGCGGATTGCGCGTCGATCGAGCCGTCGGCGTACATCACATAGGATGTCCCTTCCGACTCGTAGCGCCCGATCACCGCCGCAGCCGCGGGCGCTGGTTCCTCGCGCGCGGAGACGGTGGCATGGTCGACCGCGGCCTCGTGGCTAGCCACGTCGTGCTCCACGCCTCCGGTCTCGGATGCAGGGGAGGCGTGGGCCGCGACTGGCTCCTCGTGCATCACGATGGACGTGCGCGAATGGCCGTCGGCGGCCAGAGGCGCTTCCGGCAACGTGACCGCGGGCGCGGCCGCCACGTGGGAAGGCTCCTTCTGCACCGGTGGCTTTGCATCAGCCGCGCCGTGGCGATCCGCCATCTCGCGCTCGAGCTCGGCGAAGTTGTGATCGAGCCAATCGTGCTCGGGTCCGCCCGTCGCGGGCGGCTCGTGTCGAGGTTCGACGAGCGGCGGATCCATGTCCGCCGCCGAGCCTGGCTCTTGGGCCAGTGCGTGCTCGATCGGGGCCGCGGCCTGCACCGGTGCCGTCGGCGCCTGCTCGAACATGGGGTTTCGAACCAGATCGGGCTGCGCGACCGGATCGGCGACAGGACCCATGGCGACCGGCGACGTGTCCGGCTCGATACGCAGTCGGGACGAGGCGACGACCGCGGACTCGGTCCGGGTAACGAGCAACGCGCTGCGCAGGCGCTCCAGGGCGCGCACGGCGACGCCGACCGCCATCGTCACGATGCCGCCCGCCACGAGCACCGATCCCGCGATAAAGGCCGACCAACCGCGCTCTGAGAGGATGTCGCCGCTGCCGGCGACCATCTCGTAGCCGCCTGCGGCCAGCAACAGCGCACCCACGGCAAGCACGAGACCGCTCATGCGAAACTCCAAAACGCGCGTCCGCAGCGGGTCTTGCTGCGCAGCTGGCTAATCTACCTGCGATTTCCGTGTCTTGCAAAAGTCGCGGATCATCGGCGGGACGCTTGTCAGCCGACGAGACGTTGCCGGTCCGCTCTCGGCTCCTACCTATCGCCATGACACGCACGCCTTCGTGCACGTCCACGTCCCAGGAGCCTTCATGTCCTTCACTCTTCCGGAGCTGCCTTACGCCCACGACGCGCTCCAACCCTACATGTCCAAGGAGACCCTGGAATTCCATCACGACAAGCATCATCAAGCCTATGTAACGGCGGGTAACAACCTGCTCAAGGACAGCGGGCTCGAGGGCAAGTCTCTGGAGGAGATCGTCAAAGATTCCTACGGCAAGAATGCCGGGCTCTTCAACAACGCAGGTCAGCATTACAATCACACCCATTTCTGGCAGTGGATGAAGCCGAACGGCGGCGGCATGCCTCCGGCCTCGATCGGCAAGGCCATCGACGACGCCTTCGGCTCCTACGACAAGTTCAAGGAACAGTTCGTGCAGGCGGGCGTCACCCAGTTCGGTTCGGGCTGGGCGTGGCTGCAGGTCAAGGACGGCAAGCTCGAAATCGCCAAGACGCCCAACGGCGAGAACCCGTTGGTTCACGGCGCTACCCCGATCCTAGGTTGCGATGTATGGGAGCATTCCTACTACATCGACTATCGCAACCGCCGCCCGGACTACCTCAAGGCCTTCCTCGACCATCTCGTGAACTGGGAACACGTCGAGGCGCTGCACGCCAAGGCGGCGTGAGGTCGACGATCTTTAAGGGCGGGCTCTCCTTAGGTCTTGCTGCGGAAATCCCGGGCTGAAACGAGGTTGGACAGCCGCTCGAGAGTGGCGCCCCTGCGTTGCAAAAGAGCAGGGAAATCGTGCGAGAGCAGGAAAGCGAGTTCGCGCTCCCGGCTCTCCACGACGGGATCTAGCCGCCGCAATGCGTCGTCGACGTAGCCGGGATGGCACATCACCAGATGCGCCGGCCCGGGAGCTTTAAGGTAGCGCGCGAACTCCTCGGCGTAGGGTTTGGCATCATCGAAGGACGAAAAACCGGAGAAACCGTCGTTGGTCGCCAGCCCGGCATGATGCGACGCGGCGGCGAAGCCATCCGCCAGCGTAGCGACACCGACGGCCTTCACCAGGGTCGAGCCGCGGCGAAGGATCCGCAGCGGCCGATCGGCGCTGTCGCGGAGCCAGGGTGCCCATCCCCGGCGGCGAAGCGCGTCGATCAGCCGGCGGCGGACCGGCGGGAGACCTTGGACATGCTGATGGCCATCGACGTGATCGGGCGGCCGCCCGTGCGCGGCGACGAAGGCCTCGAGCTGGAGGTCGATTTCGGCGGACAGCTCATCGAGCGGTAGGTGCCCGCGTCGCGCTGCCGCGACGACGGCGCCGATTTTGGGCAGCGTACCCTTCGGCGCGAACCTCGGCATCGCGCCGAGCGGGCGGCCCAGCGTCAGGTTGAGGTGGAGTCCGATATCGACGCGCTCGGCGTAGGGCCGCAGAGCCGCCGCCGCCTGCGGCCAGTCCGGCGAGGTCGTCATCGCGCTGGTGGCGGTGAGTACCCCGGCCTCAAGCGCTTCCACGATGCCGCGGCTGACGCCGGGCGCCATCGCGTAATCGTCGGCGCAGAGCGCGAAGGTGAAAGCAGCCGCCACTCGCCGCGCCTAGCAGGGCCTCGCCGCCTTAAGCAAGGCATTCGGCTTTCGTTAAGCATGACGAGCGAGTTTCAGGACGCCGCGGCGCAGGTGCCGGCGGCGGCGCGAAGGTCTATGGTGCGCCACCCAACTCATGGATCCGCGAATCAGCGAATGACGATCGACGCCGCGTCGCCCCGTGCCGAACTCTCCGTCATCGTCCCCGTGCTCAACGAGGCCGACAATGTTGCGCATCTGCTGGCGCGTCTGACGCCGATCCTGGAGCGCTGCGCCTCGTCGCACGAGATCATCTTCGTCGACGACGGCTCGACCGACGCGACCTTGGAGGCGATCGGATGCGCCCATGCCGCCGACGCCCGGGTTGGAGTCGTGTCGCTGAGCCGCAACTTCGGCAAGGAGGTGGCGATCGCCGCCGGTCTCGACCACGCCACCGGCGCCGCCAGCGTCATCATCGACGCCGACCTCCAGCATCCGCCGGAGATGATCGAGGCCTTCGTCGCCCGCTGGCGCGAGGGCTACAAGAACGTCTACGGCCAGCGCGTCGACCGTTCCGGCGACAGCCGGCTGCGCCGGGCGCTGACGCAGCGCTTCTACAAGCTGTTCGGCTCGGTCGGCGAGACCCGTCTGCCCGAGGGCGCGGGCGACTTCCGCCTACTCGATGCCGACGCCGTGGCGGCGCTGCGGCTGTTGCGCGAGCGCGCGCGCTTCAACAAGGGTCTATACGCCTGGATCGGCTTCAAGTCGGTCGGCGTGCCTTTCGCCGTCGAGGACCGCGCGCACGGTCAGTCCAAGTTCTCCTACCGCAAGCTGACCCAGTTCGCGCTCGACGGGCTGATGTCGTTCTCGACCATGCCGCTGATGGTATGGACCTACGTCGGCACCGCGATCTCGGTCGTTTCGATGTGCGTGGCGATCTATTTCGTCGGTGAGACGATGATCTACGGCAACGACGTGCCGGGTTTCGCTTCGCTGATCGTCTCCGTGACCTTCCTCGCCGGCATCCAGCTGCTGTCGCTTGGCGTTATCGGCGAGTATGTCGGCCGCATCTTTGCCGAGGTGAAGGGTCGCCCGCTCTACATCGTGGAGCAGCGGCTCGGCCTTGGCGGCATGCGGGCGGCGGAGCGAGTTGCGCCGCGCGAGCAGGTCGCCGATTCGCTTCGGCCCCTGGTCGGCCCGCATGCTTGAGCCCCCGCCCGATGTATAGGTCGCTCGCTTCCGTCGGGGGCTTCACGCTGCTCTCGCGCGCCACCGGCTTTCTGCGCGACATCATGCTGAGCTCGGTGATCGGCGGCGGTGCGCTGGCCGACATCTTCTTCGTGGCCTTCAAGCTGCCCAACCATTTCCGCGCGATCTTCGGGGAGGGCGCCTTCAACGCCGCCTATGTGCCGTCCTACAGCCAGGTGCTGGAACAGCGTGGTGTCAAGCCGGCGCACGACTTTTCCAGCAGCATCTTCACGCTGCTCCTGATCTCGCAGATCGTGCTGCTGGCGCTGGCTTGGGCGTTCATGCCCAACGTGGTCGACCTTCTGGCGCCGGGCTTTCGCCGCAACCCGCATGATTTCGCGCTCGCGGTGTCGTTCACGCGGATCACCTTCCCCTACCTGCTCTTCATCACCATCAACACGCTCCAGTCGGGCACGCTGAACGCCAACGGCCGCTTCGCCGCCGCCGCCTTCGCGCCCGTGCTGCTGAATCTCTCGACCATCGCCTTCCTCGCGATCGCTTTCCTGTTTCCCAACGCCGGTTACGCCGCGAGCTTCGGCACGATGATATCCGGCGTGCTGCAGGTGGGGCTGACGGGCTACGCCTCCTGGCGTTCCGGCATCCTCGAGACGCTGGTGCGTCCGCAGTTCACCGCCGACGTGAAACGCTTCTTCGTCCGGCTCGGCCCGGCGGTGATCGGCTCGGCCGGCGCCCAGATCGCGATGTTCGCCGACACGATCATCGCCACGCTGCTGCCGGTCGGCGCGGTCTCGTCGATCTATTACGCCGATCGCATGTACCAGCTGCCCCTCGGCGTCATCGGCATCGCCGCCGGCACGGTCCTGCTACCCGAAATGAGCCGTCGCCTCGCCGCCGGCCAGGAAGCCGCTGCCTACCAGGCGCAGAATCGCACGGTCGCGCTGTCGATCGCGCTCACCGCACCGTTCTTCGTCGCCTTCATCATGCTGCCGGACTGGATCATGCGCGCCGTCTTCGAGCACGGCGCCTTCACCGGTGCCGCCGCCGACCGGTCCGCCGGTGTGCTCGAGGCCTACGGCTTCGGCCTGCTCGCCATCGTGCTGATCCGTTGCGCCACCGCCAGCTTTCTCGCCCGCGGCGACACCACGACGCCGATGGTGGTGGCGCTACTCGGCTTCGCGCTCAACGTCGCCCTGAAGCTTGCCCTTTTTCGCCCTTTCGGCGCGATCGGCCTCGCCACGGCGACGGCGGCCGGCAGCTGGTGCAACCTCGGTCTCCTGGTGGCCTTGGCCCTGCGGCGCGGCCAGATGCGTCCCGACATGATGATGGCCAGGGTCGGCGCCGCCGTGGCCGCCGCCTCGTTCGCGTTGGCCGGCGCCACGCTGGCCGGCCCGACGCTGGCCTGGGCCGTCTTCCGCCACGCGCCGCGCTTCGCCTTCGAGCTGACCTTCCTTTCGACGGCGGCGTTGGGAGGAGTGGTCTACGTGTCGACGCTCCTGGTTGCCTTGAACGCGCTCGGCGTCGACCTGCCCTGGCCGCGCCGCTTTTTGTTTGGTGCTAGAACGAGGGTTGCCTGAGGTAGGTCCTCCCCCCGCTTCTTGGAGGAGGATAAAGCCCTCAGCTCGACAGCGCCGCCAGCACGCGGGCCCACGAGCGCGCTCCCTTGTGGAAGGAGGAGATCTCGTACTTCTCGTTCGGCGAGTGGATGCGATCGTCCTCCAGGCTGAAGCCGATCATCAGCGTGTCCATCTTGAGCGCGTCCTTGAAGGCGCCGACGATCGGGATCGAGCCGCCGCAGCCGGCCATGACCGGCTCGATGCCCCATTCCGCCTGCAGCGCGCGGCGCGCCCGCGTCAGCGCTTCCGAGGAGAAGGGCAGCGAGATCGCGCCCGAGGCGCCGTGGGAGAGGAACTCGGCACGGCAATCGTCGGGCAGGCGCGCCTCGACGAAGGCGCGGAAGGCCTGGGCGATCGCCGCCGGATCCTGGTCGGCGACGAGGCGGAAGGAGAACTTGGCGCTGGCCTGCGCCGGCAGCACGGTCTTCGATCCCTTGGCGGTGTAGCCGCCGACGATGCCGTTGATCTCGCAGGTCGGGCGCGACCACAGCATCTCCAGCACGGAGCGACCGTGCTCGCCCGCCGGCACCGAGAGGCCGACGTCGCCCAAAAACTTCTGCCCGTCGAACCTGAGCGCGTGCCACTGGTCGGCGACGTCGCGCGGCAGCTCGGCGACGTCGTCGTAGAAGCCGGGGATCGTGACGCGGCCTTGGTCGTCGTGCAGGTCGGCGATGATGCGGCCGAGCACGCGGATCGGGTTGATCGCCGGGCCGCCGAACATGCCGGAATGCAGGTCGCGGCTGGGGCCGTGGATGACCACCTCCTCGAGCACCAGGCCGCGCAGCATGGTGGTGATCGCCGGCGTCCTGGCGTCCCACATCAACGTGTCGCACACGAGCGCCATGTCGGCGCGCAGCTCCTTTCTGTTCTCGTCGAGGAAGGCCGGCAGCGAGGGCGATCCGGTCTCCTCCTCCCCTTCGAGCAACACGGTGACATGGCAGGGCAGGCCGCCGGTCTCGCGGAAGGCGCGGCAGGCTTCGACGAAGGTCATGAGCTGGCCCTTGTCGTCGGCGGTGCCGCGGCCGACGATCTGCCGACCTCCGGGTGCGTCGACGAGCTTGGGCTCGAACGCCTTGGTGACCGTCCACAGGTCGAGCGGATCGGCGGGCTGGACGTCGTAATGCCCGTAGAACAGCACGCGCGGCACGTCGGATCGCGTCGCCTTGGCGGTCGCGACCACCATCGGGTGCCCGGCGGTGGGCCGCACCGAGGCGTCGAAGCCGATCGCGATGAGCGCGTCCGCCGCCCATTGCGCCGCCCTCTCGCAGTCCGCCGCGAAGGCGGGGTCGGTCGAGACCGACGGGATGGTCACGAACTCGACCAGGCGGCCGATGGCGGCATCGAGATTACCGTCGATGCGCGAGAGCACGATGTCGAGCGAGGCCATGAGCTGAGTCCTTCGTCAGAGTTCGTTGAGCAAGCTCATCCTTATTGCGCATGCCGCTCGCGATAAACTCGGGCGTATGATGCGGCTTCCGTGCACGGCGCTTGGCGCCTTTGAGGAGGTCATGCGTCTACGTGCCGACTTCTGGGTCTCCGCCTACCTGCGCCGCTGCAACGGCGACACGGCGACGTCGGCGGTGCTGCGTCGGCGCGGCTCGGCGGAGGCCGGCGCCGTCTACGTGAAGCTCGATTGCCTCGACGGGCGCACGGCCGTGTTCGGCCCGGCGCCGCAGGACGACGAGCTGGGAGAACGCCGCTTTATCCGCATCCACAAGGCCGAATGGATCGATGCCCTTGATGCCGAAGCGCGGCTGGCGCGCGCGGTCGGCTTCGACGCCGACGTCTGGGTCGTCGAGGTGGAGAACCGCGAAGGCAATGCGTGGGTCGATCTTGTCGCGTATTAGCGCCGCAGGGTGACCGAAGCGTTTGAGCAACAGTTCGGACTTGCTCACGTTTCAGTGAGGTTCCGTTAACCGCGCCGGAGCCAATCTGACCTCCGGGCGAGGAATGATCGCCCGTCCAGGAGCATCAGTCGATGGGCGATCTCATCGTCATGTCACGCCCGAAGCCTCTCTCCGCCCGCGAGTTTTCCGCGAGCCACAGCGCCGAGATCCTGTTCTTCACCGGCGTCCGTTATTATCGCATGGACGATGCGGCCGAACCGGCCCAGCTCGTCAACGGCAACACCGTCGCCGGCAAGCGAGGCGTCGCCAAACGCCGTCGCTCTTCGGAACCGCGCGCCACGTCCAAGCGGCTCCGCGAGGAGCGCTTGCAAGAAGCCCTCGCCTGATCAGTACGGCGCGACCACGGCGTAGGGCGGCACGTTGTAGTAGGGCTGCTGCGGCGGTGTGGAATAGACCCGCACCGGGAATGGCCGATCGTCGGGCGGGATGATGACCGCGCGGCCGGTCAGCACGGATCGCTGGAACGGGTAGCCGGGGGTCGGCGCGGGATGTTCCAGGTATTGCTTGGCGCAGGCCGGCGCGGCGCAGCCGACCACCAAAGCCAGTCCGACAAGAAAAGTCCGCATCGTTTCGCCCTCCATCCCAGGAGCAAACGCGCGAGCCCCTGCGAAAGATTCAACGCCGCACCCCGGCGAGCCGTCATGGTGAACGCCGTCTCAAGGCCGCATGCCTTCGAAGACGATCTGCGCACCGGCCGCCATTGCACGCGCCGCATCGGCCGGCGAACGAATCGTCCACGACGTGGTCGGCAGCGCCGCCGGTCGGCCGTCAAGACGGGCTACGTTCCAGGACAGGAAATCGCAGCGCGCGAGACCGGCCGGGGCGGCTGCGTCCTCGCCGGGACCGACGAGGCCCACGGGGCAGGGCGCGCCCCGGCAGCGCGCGAGGATCGCGGGGTCGAAGCTCTCCAGCACCACCGGGCCGGCGTAGCGCGCGACGCAATCGAGCACGTCATCGACGAGTCTGACATCAGGCACCGCCTTGATCTCGATCACCAGCGTGACCCGGCCGGCGATCGCGGCCAACAGGGCGTCCAGCGTCGGGATCGTTCCGCCGCCGCGCAAAGGGATGGCGCCGAGCGTCGCGGCGTCGAGCGAGGCCACCGCCTCCGGGCGCCCCGCCAGCCGTTCCAAAGTCTCGTCGTGGATCACCATGGCCGTGCCGTCGCGCGCGAACAGCACGTCGCACTCGACCCCGTAGCCGGCCGCGACGGCGGCGAGCGCCGCGGGAACCGTGTTCTCGATCGGGCCGGCACCGCCGCAGCCGTGCAGCCCGCGATGCGCGATCGGGCGCGCCAGCATGCGGGCGAGACTGTCGGCGGCGGGCATCAGCCGGCGACGGCGAACATCGCCTCGACCTCGACCGCCGAGTCGAGCGGCACCTCGGCGACGCCGATGGTCGAACGGGCGTGCCGGCCCTTGTCGCCGAGCACCGCGACGATGACGTCGGAGGCCCCGTTCATGATCGGCGCAATGGCGGAGAAGCCCGGCGCCGTGTTCATGAAGCCGCCGAGCCTTACGCAGCGCTCGATGCGACCGAGATCGCCCAGCGCCGCCTTGGCTTGCGCCAGCACGTTGATGACGCAGAGCCGCGCCGCCGCCTTGGCCGCCGTCTCGTCGACGCCTCCGCCGATCTTGCCCGTGTGCTCGGGCGCGAGCTTGCCGTCGGCCCCGAGCGCCAGCTGTCCGGAGATCACGAGCAGCGTGCCGTGCAGCACGAAAGGCACGTAGTTGGCGACCGGCGCCGCGGGCGTCGGCAGGATGATCCCGAGCGTCTGCAGGCGGTCTTCGATGGTGCTCATGGACTACGTTTCCTCGCAGTGTTGCGACCGTCTAGGCGGATCGCGCGGTCTCGGGCAAGGACGGCCGGTGAACGATTCGAGCGCTCGCAATTCCGCCACGGCCTTCGGCCAAGCCAACGCTCGTTCATTCGAGGTTCAATCCGTCACATGGTCGGTTCCGTCGTCGCACGTGCCCTTCTCGCCGCCTCCGTGCTGGCCATGCTCGGGACGGCGCATGCAGAGGGGCCGTCCCGGGACGCGATCGTCGGGCCGGCGAAGCCTTCGTCCGATATGCCGCTGGCCGACCATCGCGCGATCTACAAGGTGACCCTTTTAAAGGCGATCGGCACCAAGAGCCCGACCTCGGCGCGCGGAAAGGTCTCCTACGAGTTCGACGGCTCGGCCTGCGCCGGCTACAGCCAGAACTTCCGCCAGATCACCGAGATGCAGCCGGCCGAGGGCGCAACGCGGCTCTCCGACATGCGCTCGGCGACCTTCGAGGGCGCCGACGGCAAGAGCTTCTCTTTCGATGTCAAGACCAGCGTCGACCGCGCCGCGCCCGAGGTCGTCGACGGCCACGCCGAGCGCGAGGGCGCCGACGTGCTGCAGATCAAGCTGTTGAAGCCGGCCGAGCAGGCCCTCGACGTCGATCAGGAGGTGCTGTTCCCGACCGCGCACCTCAAGCGCATCATCGCCGCCGCCAAGGCGGGGCAGCATATCGTCCCGGTCAAGGTGTTCGACGGCTCGGACGACGGCAAGAAGGTCTACGACACGACAACCATCATCGGGCGGCCGCTCCGCGGGCCGACCGAAGACGCCGGCGCCGCGCGCGTTGTCGCCATGGACGATATGACCCGTTGGCCGGTGGTGATCTCGTATTTCGAGGAAGGCCATATGGACAAGGAGCCGGCCTATACGCTGGGCTTCGAGCTCTACGAGAACGGCGTGTCGCGCGCGCTCCGTTTCGACTACGGCGATTTTATCTTGGCCGGCCAGATGATCAACCTGGAATTGATGCCGGGCCAACCCTGCCGCTGATCGGCCTCGCGACGCAGGAGGACTCGCCTCTATTCAGGCCGTGGCGGGATGCAGGAAGTAAGCGACATCGCCCGACGTCGTGACGATGTCGTAGCGCCGACCGGTGCGCATCGCGGCGGAGGCGGCGAGGTTGCGCACATCCATCGCGCTCAAGCCGAAGGCCTGCGAGAAATAGGTGCCGTGCGGCAGCTTGTACTCCTGTCCGCGGTTGGAACGGACGGTCTTGGCGAAGTTTGCCCCGAGCATCGCCTGGTCGAGGGCGGCGTAGTCGTCGGCGGTCGCGTCCTGAAGTTCGATGCACGTTGTGAAGTCGGTCATGGCGTGGCTTTGCTGACGGCGGAGTGCGGGCGAAATGCTGCGCTGCGGTGAAAGGTTCGCCGCATTTCGGCGAGACCCTGGGTTTCGCCTGCCGCGAGCCCTGCTATAGGAAGCGGCTTCGTCAGGCGCGATTGGTTCTCCACCCGCGCGAGGAGCGTCATACCATGTCCGCCGAGCGCTGGGCGCCTCGGAGTTGGAGGGGCAAGCCCATCCAGCAGGTGCCCGATTATTCCGACCTCGATGCGCTCGCCGCCGTGGAGCGTCAGCTCGCGAGCTTCCCGCCGCTCGTCTTCGCCGGCGAGGCGCGCAAGCTGAAGAAGTATTTGGCGCAGGTCTGCGCGGGCGAAGCGTTCCTGCTGCAGGGCGGCGATTGCGCCGAGAGCTTCGCCGAGCACGGCGCCGATAACATCCGCGACTTCTTCCGCGTGTTCCTGCAGATGTCGGTGGTGACGACCTTCGCCGCGGCGCTGCCCGTCGTGAAGGTCGGCCGCGTCGCCGGGCAGTTCGCCAAGCCGCGTTCGGCACCGACAGAGACGATTGGCGGCGTCACGCTGCCGTCCTACCGCGGCGACATCGTCAACGACATCGCCTTCACGCCCGAGGCCCGTACGCCCGATCCGGTGCGCCAGCTCGACGCCTACCGGCAGTCGGCGGCGACCCTCAACCTGCTGCGCGCCTTCGCCACCGGCGGTTACGCCAACCTCGAGAACGCGCATCGCTGGATGCTCGGCTTCATCCACGACTCGCCGCAAGCGCACCGCTACGGCGAGCTGGCCGATCGCATCTCGCAGACGATGGGCTTCATGCGCGCGATCGGCCTTGATTCCGAAAACCACCCCGAGCTGCGCGCGACCGAATTCTACACCTCGCACGAGGCGCTGCTGCTCGGCTTCGAGGAGGCGCTGACCCGCATCGACTCGACCACCGGCGACCCCTACGCCACCTCGGGTCACATGATCTGGATCGGCGACCGCACCCGCCAGCCCGACCACGCCCACATTGAATATGCGCGCGGCGTGAAGAACCCGCTTGGCCTGAAATGCGGGCCCTCGCTGAAGCCCGACGAGCTGATCCGGCTTATCGACATCCTCAATCCGGGCAACGAGCCGGGCCGGCTGACGCTGATCTGCCGCTTCGGCGCCGACAAGGTCGGCGAGAGCCTGCCGCCGCTGCTGCGTGCCGTCACCCGCGAGGGCCGCCACGTGGTGTGGTCGTGCGACCCGATGCACGGCAACACGATCAAGGCCTCGTCCGGCTTCAAGACGCGCCCTTTCGAGCGGATCATGGGAGAGATCCAGGCCTTCTTCGCCGTCAACCGCGCCGAGGGCACCTATGCAGGCGGCATCCACCTCGAGATGACCGGGCGCGACGTCACCGAATGCACCGGTGGTGCGCGGGCGCTGGCCGATATCGATCTCGGTGACCGCTATCATACCTATTGCGACCCGCGGCTCAACGCCGAGCAGGCGATCGAGGTGGCCTTTCTCGTGGCGGAACTGCTGAAGGAAGAGCGGATCGCCCGCGGGCTGCCGGTGCCGCATGCGGCGGAGTGAAAAATCTCGCCAGTTCGGGGCGGCGCAGCCGAGCCCGCACCCACTCGAGGCGGCTGGTTTCGGCTTTCCAAGTCGCGTGAAGTCGTCTCCATCTTCCGTGCAACCTTGTCGAAGTCACGCAGGACATGGCCTTCTCCCCTTGCGGGAGAAGGTGGCGCGAAGCGCCGGATGAGGGGTCGCTCGATCCTAGACAGTCAGAGCCCGCGGCAGACGAGCGGCGACGTTTCCGGACCCGTCATCCGCCCTTCGGGCACCTTCTCCCACATCGGGAGAAGGGCTTCCTGGCGTCTGCGCACCGAACGTGTGAGTTCGATCATCGACACGCAGTGTCCGCGATGACCGCCACCGTCCGCTTCGCCCCCTCGCCGACGGGCCGCATTCACATCGGCAACGCCCGCACGGCGCTGATCAACTGGATCGTCGCGCGCAAGGCCGGCGGGCAGTTCATCCTGCGCTTCGACGACACCGATCGCGCCCGCTCGCGCGACGAATATGCCGAGGCCATCGTGGCCGATCTCGCCTGGCTCGGCGTCAAGCCCGACCTCACCGTGTACCAGTCCGCCCGCGTCGACCTCTACGAGGCGGCGGCGGAGCGGCTCAAGGCGGCGGGCCGGCTCTACGCCTGCTACGAGACGCCCGATGAGCTTCAGCGCCGCCGAAAGCGCCAGCAGGCCCGCAACCTGCCGCCGGTTTACGACCGCGCCGCGCTCGCCTTGACCGACGACGATCGTGCCCGGCTCGAGGCCGAGGGCCGGCATCCCCACTGGCGCTTCCAGCTCGAGCGCGTCGAGGTCGAATGGGAGGACAGCGTGCGCGGGCCGAGCCGCATCGATTGCGCGTCGCTCTCCGATCCCGTGCTGGTGCGCGAGGACGGCAGCTTCCTCTACACTTTACCTTCGGTCGTCGACGATCTCGACCTCGACATCACCGACGTAATCCGCGGCGAGGACCACGTCACCAACACCGCCGTGCAGATCCAGCTGGCCCAGGCGTTGGGCGACGAGCCGCCGCGCTTCGCCCACCATAACCTGCTGACCACCGCCGACGGCGAGGGCCTCTCCAAGCGCTCCGGTGCGCTGTCGATTGGCGGGCTGCGCGAGGCCGGAATCGAGGCATTTGCCGTGGCGGCGCTGGCCGTGCTGACGGGATCGTCGGATGCCGTGCAGCCGCTGTCGAGCCTCGACGACCTCGCCGGAATGTTCGACCTTGCGCACATCTCGCGCAACCCGGCGCGCTTCGATCCCGCCGAACTCGCCGCGCTGTCCGCGCGCACGCTGCACAACCTGCCCTTCGCCGCCGTCGCCGGGCGGCTCGCGGCCGCAGGCATCGATCACGGCATCGCCGAACCGTTCTGGACGGCGGTACGCGGTAATCTCGAGCGTTTCGACGACGTGGCGACATGGTGGGCGGTCATCGGCGGCGAGATCGAGCCGGTCATCGAGGACGCTGCTTTCCTGGCGCAGGCGGCACCCCTGCTGCCGCCCGAGCCTTGGGACGCCGGCACCTGGGGTGCATGGACCGCAGCGCTCAAGGCGTCGAGCGGGCGCAAGGGCAGGTCGCTGTTTCACCCGCTCCGCCTGGCGCTGACGGGTCGCGAGAGCGGGCCGGACCTCGCCGCGCTCCTGCCCCTGATCGGGCGCGAGAGGGCTGGGGCACGTCTCCAAGGCTGACGCTGGCTCCGCCTACGTCTGCCCGCTCTTCAGCTTGTAGAAGATGTGGTGGCCGATCACGTCCATTTTCACGAGCCGCCGCGCCCAGCCCGGCCGCACGTATTTGGCGTGGTAGTGCGTCGCGCCGCCGACGTCGGAGAGGTAGGTCTGGCCATCGATCACCGCGTCGGCGATCCGCGACGCCGTGCGCCATGAGTCCATTTCCGTCAACCGCAGCGACTTGCCCTCGCAGGCGAAGGAGAACTGGCAGGCCTTGTAGTGCGTGCGGTTCTGGTAGACGACGCCGCAGATCGAGGCGGGGTAGAGGCCCGAGGTGGCGCGGTTCAGCACCACCTGGGCCACGGCGGCCTGCCCCTCCTCGGGCTCCGAGCGGGATTCGAAATAGACCGCCTCGGCGAGGCACTTGCGCTCGCGCGCGCCGTGGTCGCCGACGAGGAGGGCGGCGTAGTCCGGGCGCCCTGCGATGCGCGGCACGATCGTCGCGTCGGGCAGCCGCAGGTTCATCGCGATCGGCGCACCGTCGGCCGGCGCCGGCGTGGTCGAGGACAGCGCGTCGGCGCGCGAGACCTTCGGCGTCGCGCCCTGCGCCAGCCGCTCCTTCAGCGCCGCCGGGCGCATCGCGATCGCGGCGGACGAGGTGCGCGCGTCGTCGCTGGCGTCCTGCATGTCCTCGCCGGCCGCCCACGGCGCGAAGCTCGCGGTACCGTCGAGGGGGTCGCCGCCGATGTCGCTCAGCGAGAAACCGCCGGCCGGCATGGCGTCGTCGTGAGGCGCCAGCATCTGGCTCTGCTGCGAGGTGACGATGCCGCCGGGCCGGCGCAGGCGGGTGTCGAAGGTGGGACGCAAGCCCACGAGCGGGTCGCCCTTGTGGCTGCGATTGATCTCGGGGAGCATCACCGGCGTCGCCGTGGCGGTCTGGCGCTTGAGGTCGCGGCGCGGCTCGATTTCATCGGTTGTCTTGCGGAAGTCTTCGCTTCGGCCAGTCTCGAAGCCCGCCGGCATCGGTGCCGCGGCTGGGCGGCCCAGACCGAAATGCCCGAAGTTCCCGCTCAGCGCTGCGCTTGCCAGGGGTATAAGATCGTCGGGCTGCTGCACGGCCCGGGCGGAGAGCGCCGCGAACGAGCCGCCGACCGTCACAGGCTGGCCAGCGTCGGCGGTCGCGGAGACGAGCAGGCCGACGGCGAGGCACCACGGCGCGACGACGCTCACCGCCCATTTCGTGCCCGAACGCCTCATACGCCCTCCGCAGCCCGCTCTTCGCCTGCGCGATACGGTTCCGCTTTATCGCCGCGTTGGCTTAGGGGAGGGTTACGCGGGGCCTCCGGCCTGCTGTGCCATCGCGGGACGCCGCGAGGGCACCGTGGTGTCGGACTTGCTTGAGGGCACGGCGCACCGCCGTCATCGCTGCGGCTGAGCTAGCAGGAGAGAGACCCTCATGAGCGAGAGCCGTCCGCCTTTTCCGCCCTTCGACAAGGAGAGCGCGGCCAAGAAGGCACGCGGTGCCGAGGATGCGTGGAACGGCCGGGACCCGCACAAGGTCGCCCTGGCCTACACCGAGGATTCGCAATGGCGGAACCGGGCGGAGTTCTTCGCCGGCCGCGCGGCCATCGTCGATTTCCTCGCCCGAAAGTGGGCGAAGGAGCTCGACTACAAGCTCATCAAGGAGGTCTGGGCCTTCGACCAAGATCACATCGCGGCGCGCTTCGCCTACGAGTGGCACGATGCCGAGGGCCGATGGTTCCGGTCCTACGGCAACGAGCAGTGGGAGTTCGCGGAGAACGGCCTGATGCGCAAGCGGCAGGCCTCGATCAACGACGTGCCGATCGCGGAGAGCGACCGCAAGTTCACGTGGGAAGGCGCGCGGCGGCCCGACGACTTCCCCGGACTCACCGCGCTCGGCCTCTGATAGTCGGCCGCTCGACGGATCTCAGAGCTTGGCGAAATTGGTGCGGTCGAAGATCTTCATCATGATGCGCGAGGTGCTGTCGGTCGGCACCTCGCTGGCGTCCTCGCCCTTGTTCAGCCGGCGCCGCACGCGATCGTCAAGCGTGGCCTCGTCGGGTACGGCGGTGCGGGCCGGCGCGCTCAGCTGCAGCATGCGCAGGATCGCGCGCTGTGCCAGGCGGACGGGATCGATGGTGCCGTCGTTGTTCAGGCAGTCCGCCTCCGTGCGCGCCACCTTGACGATCGAGCGCGCCAGGCGATGCACCACCGCCTGGTCGACCTCATGCGTCGCGCGTAGCCCTTGGAGCGCGATGTCGTAGGCTCTATGCAGCCGTCGCGCCTCGGAGCTGTCGAAGGCTCCTTTCTTCAAATCAAAGATACCGGCCATGACGCAGCCCCCGCAACGCCTTTACAGATAAGAACTTATTCAGCATTTCGCAGAGTACGCAATCGTTTGGTGGGAGCAAGGTTGACGAACTGCCGCGTCCACGGCTCCGCGGTGCCGGCCTGCCGCGTGGACCGCACAGGGAAGAAGCGACGTCTTCGACGGAGTGGAGCATCCAACGCTCCGCGAGGCAGCGGCGGCACGCCTTGTTTTCAGGCAGACTGTGGCGCTGCCACAACGCTCTCGATGTCACATAGGCGCGGCCGCAAACTCAATCGTCGGGAGGAAAGCGCTTCGCGCCGAGTGCCTCCGCCAAGCTCGCGGTCGCCGAGCCGCGGCGCGCCGGCTTGGCCTGCGACGGGTGAGGTGCCCAGCCCGACAGGGACACGATCTCGAACGTGGCCCGGATGCGGCCGTCGGCGTCGGCGTGGCGCGCCGCGTAGAGCCGGGCCGCTTCCAGGAACAGCGCCCGAGACGTCGGCCTCCGCAAGCGGGTCACGAGCACATTGGTGGCCCCCATCGCGCGCAGATCCGCCATCAGCGCAAACATCGTGGCATAGCGTACCGTGAGCACTTCACTGTCGGCGACGGGCAGAGCGAACCCGGCGCGCTGGAGCAGGCCGCCCATGTCGCGCACGTCGGCGAACGGCGCCACGCGCGGGCTCGCGCCACCGGTGAGCGTGGTCTCGGCTTCCGTCAGCACGGCGCGAAGTTCGACGAGGGTACGGCCACCGACGAGCGAGCCGACGAAGAGGCCGTCGGGCTTGAGGGCCGCGCGGATCTGGAGCAGCGCGCCGGGTAGATCGTTGACACCCTGCAGCGCCAGCGCGGAGACCGCGAGGTCGAGGCTCGCCGCGGCGAGCGGAAGTCGTTCGATGTCGCCGCAGACGGTGTCCGGCGCAGCCCCGGCGCCAACGAACGGGGCCACTCGCGCCAGATGCGCTCGCGAATAGGCGAGGGCGAGCGCGCGGGCCAGCGCCGGTCCCGGCGTGCCGATGTCGGCGATCTCAGCGAAATGGCGCTGCACCGCGCCGAGCCGCTCGACGATATCGTCGACGGCGCGGGCGAGCAGGAAGTCCGCCGGCCGAGCGGCGGCGCGTAGGAGGCGTCGACGTGCCAGCCGCGTGTCGAAGATCTCGTTCGGTTCCGCCATGGCGGCGATATGGACCTCCAACGCCGTCGCGGAAAGCGAGCGGGGAAAAGGTCGCGTTTGTAGTGTGGGTTAGATGCGACGACGATCGGGAAGGTCTGAGGTTGACATCGACGATCTTCGATCATCCGCAAGCTCATGCCCGAGCTAGTCTCAATGCGGCAAACATCATGTTTACTCAATCTTCGGTGTAGCCGTTGAACAGATGAGCCAATTCAAGATCTTTGAGGGTCGAAGCGACCAGATCATCAACTAAGAACTGAAATAAAAGCTGATAAACATCGAAAAAGATTTCGCATCAACCTAGACACTTTCGGAACTTGGCCTGGTTTCCCGATCTACTGCTAATCGCAGCATCGCCGAAGCCGTTGCGCTATGATGTGCGCTTTCGTCGCGGTGGATAGATGAGCGGGTACTTCGGCAACAGTGGAGCAGGAAAGCTGACGACCAGCGGAGGTCGGGAAAAACTCCCGCTCCGTTGAATGCCTCATGAGCCTAGGTGTAGCTGGTCTGGGTGAGGCGATGGCGATGATACGAGCAAGGTCCGCTTCCGCGGCCATCAAGGGGTCGATGTCCGGAGCCGTCCTGATCGGCGCGATCGCTGGTGGACTCGTGCAAGCTCGGGCGCAGACATCGGGCGGCGGGATCGTCGCCTTGCCCGAGGTGGTCGTCTCGGCCACGCCGATCCCCTCGAGCGAGGGCAGCGGTATCGAGATCAACAAGGTGCCGGGAGACGTCACAGTCGTTTCCTCGAAGGACTTCATCCAGCAATATTCGCCGAGCGTCACAACGGCGATCACGTCGCACACGCCGGCCGCCGTCGCCTTAAGCGTGGATGGCTCGGATCTCTCGCCCGACCTCTTCTACCGCGGCTTCGACGCGTCGCGCATCTCCGGCACCTCGGCCGGCCTCGCCGTGTACGAGAACGGCGTGCGCATCAACGAGAACTTCGGCGACTCGGTCAACCTCGACCTGATCCCGCCGATCGCGCTGGCCTCGTCGGAGATTTACACCAACAACCCTATCTTCGGCCTGAACGCGCTCGGCGGCGCGATCAACTTCACGACGAAAAACGGCTTCAACTTTCACGGCGGCGACGTCACCATTCTCGGCGGCTCCTACGGCCGGGCCAACGCCTTCGGCGAGTTCGGCAAGCAGTCCGGCAACTTCAGCTTCTACTTTGCCGGGGACGTCTACAAGGACGACGGTTATCGCCCGTTCGGCGCGCAGAACGCCCAGCGCTTCCTCGCCGACCTCGGCTACCGCACCCAGGACTCCGAGACCCACCTCATCGGGCAGTTCGGCCGCTCGCTCCTCGGCGTGCAGGGCACGACCCCGCAGGTCCTGATCCAGCAGCAGTACAACGCCGTCTTCACGACGCCGCAGACGACGAACAACCAGGCCGGCCAGGCGCAACTGCTCAGCCGATTCGACATCACGCCGCACTGGTCGATCGGCAGCAGCTTCTACATCCGCCAGTTCGATCAGGTCCACAATGACGGCAACGATGCCGACGTGACCGACTGCGGCGAGATCGATGGCAACAACGCCGGCACGCTCTGCCAGCAACCGCTGGTCGGCAACCAGACCTCGAACCAGCTGCAGTTCCGCACCGCCAATGGCGGCACCATTCCTTCGATGGGCGCCAACACCGACTCGTTCCCCTACGGCACGACCGCTCTGACCTCGACGCACACCACCAGCTTCGGCACGCAGATCCAGGCAACGGACAAGGACAAGTTCTTCGGTCACGATAACTACTTCGTCGTCGGCGGCAGCGTCGACACCGGCAACACCAGCTACACCTCGCGCACGCTGCTCGGCCAGCTCAATGCCAACTTCCAGAACATCCTGTCCGGCTTCCCCGGGGCTGGCACAGAGCTCAACACCGCCGCCAACGTCGGCGTAAACTCGACCTACATTCACTCCAGCGCCACCTATTATGGCCTCTTCGCGCTCGACACCTACGACATCACCAACAAGCTGGCCTTCACCGCCGGCGCGCGCGCCAACTTCGCCAACATCGCGGTGCAGGACGTTTCGGGGCAAGATCCGGAGCTGAACAGCTCGCACAATTACGACCGTATCAACCCGGTCGTGGGCGCGACCTACACCTTTTCGCGCGCCCTCAACGTCTACGCCGGCTATTCGGAGGCGAACCGCGCGCCGACGCCCTTGGAGAGCGAATGTGCCGATCCCACCCGTCCTTGCGTCCTGGAAACGGCGCTGGTGTCAGACCCCCGGCTCAACCAGGTCGTCTCACACACGATCGAGGCTGGCGCCCGCGGCATCTACGCCATACCACCGACCTTTGGCGCCGGCGAGCTGACCTACAAGGCCGGCTACTACCACATCAGCACAACCAACGACATCATCAGCGAGCCGAGCGCCATCACCGGCCAGGGCTATTTCGTGAACGCACCCGAGACCCTCCGCCAGGGTGTGGAGGTCGGGCTAAGCTACAGCAAGGGCAACCTGACGTTGTACGGCAACTACGCGCTCGTCGACGCGACCTACCAGTTCAACGCGACCTTCTCGTCTCCCAACAATCCCCTCGCCGACAGCAACGGGAACATCCAGGTGGTCTCCGGCGATCATATCCCGGGCATTCCGCGCAACCTCGGCAAGGCCGGTTTCGAGTATCGCGTGACGCCGCGTTTCACCATCGGCGCCGACGCCACGGTCGTCGCCAGCCAGTACTTCGTCGCCGACAATGCCAATCAGAACCCGAAGCTGCCGGCCTATTACTTCATCAACGCTCATGCGAGCTACGCTCTGACCGACCACGTGCAGGTCTTCACCATCATCAACAACCTGACGAACAATCATTACGCGACCTACGGCACCTTCTACGACACCGGCACCTCGGGGGGCAACGTCAACGCCACACTGGCCAACAACGCGGGTGGCAACGCCAGCGCCTTGACCGTTGCGCAACCGCTCTCCGTCTTCGGTGGTGTAAAGGTCCTTTTTTAGAGCCTATTTTAGGAGGTCGACCCGGCGACATGGGGAACCGCAGCGCAGGATCGCGAGCCGTGCCCAGCTTCAGGCAAGCCTTTGGAGAGCCGCCTTGGCGCTTTCTTCCTGCGTGTTGACCTGTCGCGGCCGGCCTTGCCGCGTTGGGTCCGAGCGCCCGCGGCGATCAGCGGGCGGGTCGCGCTCGCGAGCTGAGCCGCGAGCCGCGGCTGTCGTGGTCGTTCGGGGGCTGCGACTTTACCGCGTCGGAGCCCATGGGGCCCGACCGAACGGTGCCTGTTGACATGGCGCGGATCGACCTGGCTCGAGGCGCGTACATGTCGTTGCTTCGAACGGGCTGCACGGCGCTTCGCGATGTCGGCGACGTCGTGTTCCCACCGTCCTGTCTGGCCTGCCGCAAGGCGATTGCGGCGCGGGACGCGCTCTGCGCCGCCTGCTGGCAGGCGATGCGATTCATCGAGCGACCCTATTGCGAGAGGCTGGGAACGCCGTTCGAGGCCGATCTCGAGACGCCGGGCCTGCTGTCGCCCGACGCCATCGCGCATCCGCCGGTGTTCTCGCGCGCCCGCGCCGTCACGCGCTTCGAGGACGGCCCGTCCCGCCAGCTGGTGCACCGCCTCAAATACGGCGACCGGCTCGAGCTCGCCGGTACGATGGGCGCGTGGATGGCACGCGCCGGCGATGAGATCCTCGGCGAGGCCGACATGCTCGTTCCGGTGCCGCTGCACCGACGCCGGCTCGCGGCGCGGCGCTTCAACCAGTCGGCGTTGCTCGCCCGCGCGATCTCGCGCAGGTGCGGCGTACCGTTGGCGCTTGACGCGCTCACCCGCGGCAAGGCCACCGTCTCGCAGGTCGGGCTGTCGCGGACGCAGCGCCAGCTCAACCTGCAGGGCGCTTTCGCGGTGCCGGCGGAACGCCGCGGAATCGTTGCCGGTCGCACCGTGGTACTCGTCGACGACGTGCTCACCTCTGGCGCGACCGCCAACGCCGCCTCGCGAGCGCTCCTGCGCGGCGGAGCCCGCCGGGTTGACGTGCTGGTCTTCGCCCGGGTGGTGACCGGCGGAGGGTGACGAACGGGTGACAAGCGGTACGTGATTGCCATATGAACGCTTAAGGAGAAACCGATGGCGTCGCCCGAGGTCGTGATCTACACGACGATGTTCTGCCCCTATTGCCACAGCGCCAAGGCGTTGCTGCAGCGCAGGAACGTCGCGTACCGGGAAGTCAAGGTGGATGGTGACCGCGCTGCGCGCCGGACGATGAGCGAGCAGGCGGGTGGGCGAACCAGCGTGCCGCAGGTCTTCATCGCCGGCCAGCACGTCGGCGGGTGTGACGATCTTTACGCCCTCGACGCGTCCGGCGTGCTCGAAGCCAAGCTGCGCGAGACGGCGAGCTGATCGACACACCATGATCCGTTATGCCTTGTGCTGCGATGCCGGGCACCGCTTCGACTCCTGGTTTTACGACAGTTCGGCCTACGACGAGCAGGTCGAGCGCGGGCTCGTGACCTGCCCCAATTGTGAATCGCGCCACGTCGTCAAAGCGATCATGGCGCCGGCCGTCGTCGCCACGCGCGAGGAGCGGACGTTCCAGCCGTTCGTACGGCCGGCGGCCGCGGAGCCGGTGTTGCCGGCATCGAACCAGCCCGCAGAGGTGGCGCTGCTTGATCATGCCAAGCGTCAGCTGGTGCGGGCCTTCCGCGACAAGGTCGTGGCCGAAACTCGCGACGTCGGTCGCGCCTTCGCGGCGGAAGCGCGGCGCATCCATGACGACGATGCCTCGAAAGAGCGCATTCGCGGACAGGCGACACCAGAGGAGGCGCGCGACCTGCTTGAGGACGGGATCATGGTTCTTCCGCTGCCGACGATGCCCGACGATCTCAATTGACACGGGATGGAACCGCTTCGCAGCATGACGATTTCTTGACGGCGCGCGTGCGATTGCCCCATTTGTGGTCACGAGACGCCACGACGGTTCGAAGCCGGGATGAGGGAGATGGGGTGACGACGCTTGCGTGACGACCTCATTCACCCGGATCGGTCGGTCGCCCGACCCCGCCTCGAGGAACGCCTCGCCGACGAGGCCCGCTTCATCAGGACCTGGTTCGACAATCCCCTGCTGACCGGCGCTGTGTCGCCGTCCGGTCGCTTTCTGGCACGCACCATGGCGCGTGCGGTCGATCCGCGAGGCACCGCGCCGATCGTCGAGCTCGGGCCGGGTACCGGGCCGATCACCCAGGCGCTGGTGCGTCGCGGCGTCGATCCCGCGCGGTTGGTGCTGGTCGAGTTCGACAGCGCGTTCTGCCGATTGTTGCGCCGGCGATTTCCGCTCGTCCAGGTTGTGCAGGGCGATGCCTACGATCTCCGCCAAAGTCTTCGCGGCGTGCTCAGCGAGCCGGCAGCCGCCGTCGTGTCGAGCCTGCCGCTGCTCAACAAGCCCGATGCGCAGCGCCTCTCGCTGCTGGATGATGCTTTCGCGCTGATGGCTCCTGGCGGCTCCTTCGTGCAGTTCACCTATGGCGCCAACTCGCCCGTGCCGCGGGTCGCGCAATCGCCGTTCGAGGCGGACGTGTCGCCGCCAATCTGGTTCAACCTGCCTCCGGCTCGAGTGTGGATCTACCGGCGGCGCGGCGAAGGCCGGGCGGAGACCTTCGATGCAGCGCCGCGCGACGCCCAGCGCCTCGGCCTGCGCGCTGCCGGGACGGGGCTGTTCCGGCCTTTCCGCGAGCGCCGCGAGGGCTTCTTCCGTCGCGGCGAAGCGCGACTGCCGCGGTGAGCGCGATCGCGCCGCGCGACCGCCTTATCGTGGCGCTCGACGTGCCGAGCCTGGAGGCGGCCGACAGGCTGGTAGAGCGCCTGGGCGACAGCGTCTCGTTCTACAAGATCGGTCTGGAGCTCGCCTACGGCGGCGGCCTGCCGCTCGCCGAGCGCCTCGTGGGCCAAGGCAAGAAAGTCTTCCTCGACCTCAAGCTGCACGATATTGGCGCCACGGTGGAGCGCGCTGCCGCCCAGGTCGCCGGGTTGGGCGCCACCTATCTCACCGTGCACGCCTTCCCCCAGACGATGGCGGCGGCGAAGGCGGGCGTCGGCGACCGCGGCCTGGGCATCCTCGGCGTCACCGTCATGACCTCCTACGACGATGGCGACCTCCGGCAGGCCGGCTATACCATGGGCGTCCGCGACCTCGTCGCCAAGCGCGCCGATCAGGCCGTCGCTGCCGGCATCGCCGGGCTGATCCTCTCCGCCGAGGAGGTCGAGGCGATGCGCCGGCGCATCGGCCGCAAGCTGCGGCTCGTCACGCCCGGCATCCGCCCGGCCGGCGCCGCCGCCGGCGACCAGAAGCGGGTGATGACCCCGGCGGCGGCGCTGGCGGCGGGGGCCGATCACCTCGTCGTCGGACGCCCCATCACTCAGGCGACCGATCCGCGCGCTGCGGCGGAAGCCATTCTCGCCGAGATGGCGGGGGTGTAGGAGGAGGATCACGGAGGGCTGAGGATGACCAAGGTGCTCTACTTCCTGGTGACCTTCTGCGAATCATTCCTCTCGATCTTCGGTATTCGCGCCGGTTTCGAGGAGCCGCCCTACAGCGTCGTCTCGACCATCGGGCACGACATCGAGGTCCGCCAGTACGGCCCGCGGGTCGCCGTCGAGACGGCGGCGCAGGGCGACGATTTCAAGCGGCTGTTCGACTACATCGCCGGCGCCAACACCCGCAAGGAGACGATCTCCATGACCACGCCGGTGGAACAGCGCGGTGGCAGGCTGGCGCCGCCGGCCTCCGGCCAGGCCGCGCCGGCGGCGATGCGCTTCTTCCTGCCCAAGAAGGCCGCCGCCGACCCGCCGAAGCCCGACGACGGCAGCGTCAGGATCGTCGACGTGCCGGCGCAGACCCTGGCGGTGATTCGCTTCTCCGGCACGCTGGACCGGGTGCAGAGCGCGCGCTACGCCAGGATCCTCGTGGACGAGCTCGCCAAGCACGATCGCAAGGCCGAGGGCGAACCGTTCCTGCTCGGCTACGACCCGCCCTTCACTATCCCCTTCCTGCGCCGCAACGAGATCGCCGTGGCGGTGGCGCCGAGCCCGTCCTGAACGGCTTGCCCGGGCCGCCTGTCTGATCTAGGTAACATAACCTACAAGTCGCTCCGTGTCGACCCCGAAGTCGTCGCTCGAGCGAGGGTCGTGCCATGCCGCGAACGGCGACAAGTAAGCCTGCCAAAGTCAGGGTTCGTCGACAAAAGGGCGTGACGGTGTCAGCGTACGTCGACATCCAACCCTGCCAACGGCGCGAATGCCGACAAGTGCCTGATCGACGTGGTCGTTCGCCGACACGCGCCTTCACTGAGCGTCACGGGATGAGCCGGTCCGCCCGCAGGCGCGCGAACAGGTCGTAGAACGCCAGGTTTGTGGCTTGGTAGGCCGTGAAGCCGAGCATGCGGCTGCGGCTCATGTCGGTCACCACCTCGATCGGGCGGCCGAGGTCGCCGTCGGTGTGCCAGGGCGAGGCCAGGCGGCCAAGGTCGGACTCGGCGAGGCCGTGCCTATGCACCAGCTCCGCCCAGGCCGGCGCGTCGTCCTTCATCTGCTCGGCCAGCGGCCACACCGTGCCGTCGAACTCGGCCGGTTCCAGGCCGAACCATTCCGCGATCCGCGACCACATCCAGCGCCAGCGGAAGACGTCGCCGTCGACCACGTTGAAGGCCATGTCCGCCGCCGCAGGCGTGGTGGCGGCCCACAGGATCTGCCGGGCCAGCAGCCGCGCGTCGGTCATGTCGGTCAGCCCGTCCCACTGTGTCAGCGAGCCGGGGAAGCGGAACGGCCGACCGAGCTCTCGGCAGAGGCTGGCGTAGACCGCCAGCGTCGTGCCCATGTTCATGGCGTTGCCGACCGCCTTGCCGATGATCGTGTGCGGGCGGTGCACGCTCCAGGCGAAGCCGTCGCGTGCCGCCGCCGCGAACAGCGCGTCCTCCTGCGCGTAGTAGAAGTTGGCGCCTGCGAGCCGCGGCTGGTCCTCGCGGAACGGGGTCGGCGGCACCTTGCCTTTGCCGTAGGCCTCGAACGGCCCGAGATAATGCTTGAGGCCTGTGACGAGCGCGGCGTGGCGCAGGCTGCCGGCGGGCCGCAGCGCGGCGAGCAGGTTGCGCACGGCGGCGCCATTGACCTCCACCATCTCGGCCTCGGTCTTGCGCGGCAGCCACGTCGCGAAGACCACCAGCTCGGGCTCTATGCCCTTGAGCGCGGCGGAAAGCGCGCCGACGTCCTCCAGGTCGGTCGCGACGGGGCGCACGCCGTCCTGGGATAGGGGCTTGCGCGCCAGCCCATGGACCGTCCAGCCTTCCGCGACGAGCCGCTCCGCCGCCGCGCTGCCGACGATGCCGCTGGCTCCCACGATCAGGGCCGTTTGAGGCATGACGTTTCCTTTGTTTGAGCCGGGCGCTCAACGATGTGGTGAGCGCCCGGCTTTATCGAGGCGCAGAGGAGAGTGCCAATCCCGGCCGACCTAGATCCGGCGGCTTGGCTTGCGTAGAATACCCCCCTAGGGTACAAGACTGACGTGGCACACACGATCCGTGACAAGGACAAGCTGGTCGCTCGCGTGCGCCGCATCCGCGGCCAGGTCGAGGCGACCGAGCGCGCTCTCGAGGCAGAGGCGGAATGCGGCAAGGTCATGCACCTCCTCGCCAGCGCGAGGGCGGCCATGACCGCGCTGATGATGGAGGTCCTGGAGGACCACGTTCGCACCCACCTCGTCGACCCGGACCATCCCGATGTTCGTAAGGCGGCCGAAGACCTCGTCCAGGTTCTGCGGTCTTACATGAAATAGCAGGCGATGACCGACACGAGTCACCTTGAACTAGACTTCGCGCACGATCACGTGTTCCTCGGCGAGGGGCACGAGCAATCCGAACGGAAGGCTTGGGCGGTCATCGCGCTTTGCGGCGCGATGATGGTGATCGAGATCGTGGGCGGTCTCCTCTTCGGTTCGATCGCGCTCGTCGCCGACGGGCTCCACATGAGCACCCACGCCGGTGCCCTTCTTCTCGCAGCGCTGGCCTATTCCTTCGCCCGCCATCACGCGCAAGACCGTCGCTTCACCTTCGGCACCGGCAAGCTCGGCGATCTCGCGGGCTTCACCAGCGCCATCGTACTGGCGCTCATCGCTCTTCTCATCGCCTACGAGGCGATCACGCGTTTTCTGTATCCGGTGCCGATCGCGTTCGCCGAGGCGTTGCCGACCGCCGTGCTGGGTCTGGCCGTCAACGCCGCCAGCGCGTGGCTTCTCGGCGGCGGACATGATCACGGACACTCGCATGGCCGCGGGCACGATCGATCTCACGGGCACGATCATGGCCGTCATGATCGTGCGGATCGTGGCGACGAGAAGCGTGTCGCCGTCGGCAACGACGTCTTCGCGCTGGAGATCTTCGAGGATAAGCACCCGCCCGTGTTCCGTCTGCGGGCCGCTCACGGGCGTCTTCCCCCCGCGGGCGAGGTAATGGCCGAGATCCAGCGGTCGGACGGCGCCCGCGAGACCTACGCGTTCGAGGCGTTGCACGACTACCTTCAGGGCGTCGGCGCGATCCCCGAGCCCCATGCTTTCTCGGTGCATCTTCTCGTCGGCGCGGATCGCGGCACGGCCGTTTTCGAGGAGCACGACCATGACGAAGCGCATGGTCATGCCATCCACCAGGACAACAACATGCGCGCTGCCGTGGTGCACGTGCTGGCCGACGCCGCCGTCTCGGTGCTGGTCATCGCCGGCCTCGTTCTCGCCTGGATCTTTGGCTGGACGTGGACCGATCCGCTCGCCGGCGTGATCGGCGCGATCGTCATTGCCGTATGGTCCTGGAGACTGGTTCGTGCGACGGGGTCCATCCTCCTCGACATGAACCCCGATCGGAACCTGACCGAGAGGGTCAAGGCCGCCATAGAGGAGGACGGCGATCGCCTTGCGGATCTCCATGTCTGGCGCCTCGGCCCCGGCCACCTCGGCGCGATCGTCTCGGTCCGCACGGCTGAACGAAGGAATAGCGAATTCTTCAGGGCCAAGCTGGCGGGCTTCCGCTCGCTGTCGCATGTCACGGTCGAAGTTCGATCGACATCCTGGATACGACCAGCGCATGATTCTCGCCCATCGCCACCTCGTCGTCTGGGGGATCGTCGCGCTCTCGATCCTCGGTGTCATCACTCGACCCTTTAGATGGCCAGAGGCGACCTGGGCCGTCGCCGGCGCCGTCATCCTGGTGGTGGCCGGGCTGCTGCCGGCGGTCGACGCCTGGCACGGCGTGCTCAAGGGCCTTGACGTCTACCTCTTTCTCATCGGCATGATGGCCTTGGCCGAGGTGGCGCGGCGCGAGGGCCTATTCGATTGGCTGGCGAGCCACGCCGTGCAGCGCGCCGGCGGCTCGGCCTCCAAGCTCTTCGCGCTGATCTACGGCGTCGGCATCGTTGTTACGACGTTCCTCTCCAATGACGCCACGGCGGTCGTGCTGACGCCCGCCGTCTACGCCGCGGCCAAGGCGGCTAGGGCCGAGCCGCTGCCTTACCTCTTCATCTGCGCGCTGATCGCCAATGCCGCGAGCTTCGTGCTGCCGATCTCCAATCCTGCCAACCTCGTGGTCTTCGCCGCGCACATGCCGCCGCTCGCCCAATGGTTGGCGCGCTTCGCCGTGCCCTCGATCCTGTCCATCGCCGTGACCTTCGCGGTGCTGCGCTTCACCCAGCGCGAGCAGCTCCGCGAAGGAATCGAGACCGATGTCGAGGCCGCGAGCCTGGCATTGAGCGGGAAGGTCGCCGGCGCCGGCATCGTCGCCACCGGCATCGCGCTGATCGTCTCCTCGGCGCTCGACCTGCAGCTCGGGCTGCCGACCTTCATCGCCGGCCTGACGACGGTCGTCGTGGTGCTCGCCATCAAGCGCGAGGGCCCCTGGCCCATCGTGACGGACATCTCCTGGGCGGTGATCCCCTTGGTCGCCGGGCTGTTCGTGCTAGTCGAGGCGCTCGAGACCACGGGGGTGCTGACGCTGCTCGCGGCCGAGCTGAAGCAGGCGGCGGCGCGCTCCGACGTCGTCGCCGGCGCCGTCAGCGGCGTGGTCGTCGCCCTGGGCGCGAACCTCGTCAACAACTTGCCCGCCGGCCTCCTCGCCGGCGCCGCGGTGCAGACCGCCCACGTTTCCGACAAGGTCGCTGGCGCCATCCTCGTGGGCGTCGATCTCGGGCCGAACCTGTCGGTCACCGGCTCGCTCGCCACCATCCTCTGGCTCACCGCCATACGCCGCGAGGGCGAGGACGTCTCCTTCTCGACCTTCCTGAAGCTCGGCGCCCTCGCCATGCCGCCGGCCCTCGCCGCCGCGTTGGCTGCCCTGCTGCTGCTGCCGTGATCCCCCATCGTCACCGGAGACGCCGATGAATCCCGTCCTACTCTATCCCTTCATCCTCGTGTCCGGCGCGCTTCAGGCCGCTGGCAATTCCATGAACGCGCGCCTGCGCGTCGGCCTGGTCAACCCGTGGCTGGCGGCGGTGGTGTCCTTCGCGCTGATCGTCTTCGTTTTCGTCATACTCTTTCTTGTGATGCCGACCCCGCTGCCGAGCCTGGCGGATCTCGGCACGATGCCGTGGTGGGCGCCGCTCGGCGGCATCGCCGGCGCGGTCGCCGTGTTCGGCGGCCTCGCCTTCGTCGACAAGGTTGGCGCGGGGCCGTTCAACGGCCTGCTCATCACCGCCAACATCCTGACCTCGCTCTGCGTCGACCAGTTCGGCTGGTTTGGCATGCAGGCGCACTCGCAGGCGACGGCGCACTGGGGCGGCGCCGCGCTGATGGTCGCCGGCATTGCGCTCATCGCCAGGTTCTGAGGAGAGCTTCGATGGACACGAGCAAGCTCCTCTATCCCTTCATCCTCGTCGCCGGCGCGCTGCAGGCGGCGGGCGTCGTCATGAACGGCCAGCTCAACAAGAGCCTCGTCAATCCCTGGCTGGCGGCCGTGGTCTCCTTCCTGCCGATCGTCTTCGTGTTCCTGACGATGCTCGCTTTCCGGCCGTTGCCGATGCCTTCGAAGAAGGACATCCGCGAGATGCCGTGGTGGGCGCCGCTCGGCGGCATTGCCGGCGCGGTCGCGGTCTTCGGTGGCCTGCTGTTCGTCGGCAAGGTCGGCGCCGGGCCCTTCAACGGGCTGGTCATTACGGCAAACCTGCTGACCTCGCTCGCCATCGATCATGTCGGCTGGTTCCACATGCCGACACATCGTATCAACAAGGCGCGAGTCGGCGGCGCCGTGCTGATGGTCGTCGGCATCGCGATGATCGCGTTTCGCTGATGCAGTCTGCCGGCGCGTCCATCGAAGGCGCGAGGTCAATGCACGACGGTTCCCCGATCTCGGGCGAGCTCGCGGCGCGTTTCTATCCGAGCTTCGGATCATCAATGGCAACGCCCATCACCGTTTTCGACGAAGGCGAACGGCTCCCGCGGGAGACGCGCCGGCTGCGCATGCAGCGCGCCGACGTGCGCATCGCAACGCGCCATCAGGGCATGATCGACGAGGACAAGCTGCTCGACGTCACCGTCCAGCGCGACGGCGCGACCTCGCTTATTTCCACCGACGAGAGCAACGCGTGGAATCGATACGCCGGGCTAGTTCTGCGGCCCGACCCTGCGGACGCCGCGCAGCCCGGTCTCGCCGGCCTGTGCGGCGCCGGCATCGTTGTCGGCGGTGGCGCCGGCCAGCTTGGAGGCGTCGGCCGGCGAGGCCTTGGCCGGTGCGCCGGCCACCGCCTGACCCTTGGCGAGCAGGGCCGCGGTGGCCTTGGCGTCGAACCGCGGACGCGACAGCTCGTCGGACTTCTCCTTGGTCACGACGATGTCGCCCTTGCGGGTAGCGCCGAGCACCTCTTCGGCGTTGGCGAGCGTCTCCGCCCAGCTCTTGCCGGCCTGACGGCAGGTGCAGCTGGCGGAGAAGTTCTTCTCGAACTTCAGCGCGTTGGGCAGCTCCGTGTAGGGCTTGCCCTCGAGGCTCGCCGCCGTCTTGATGTCGGCGTCGGGATTGCGCGTGAAGACCTCGGTCTCCGTGCCGGGGCAGAGCGCCTGGCACATCTCGACGAGGCTCTCCTTGCCGTGGCGAGCCGAGATGCCGAGCGGGAAGAAGCCGCCGTCGCAGGTGCGCACGCACACCGCCTGCGAGCCGCCGTGGGCGTAATCGCCCTCGTCGGCGTCCGCCTCGCGTGGCCCCTGCGGCGCCTGGGGCGGCAGCTGCGGCACCGGCTCGCGCCGCTGCTCCCCGCCACCGAACAGCGATTCGAAGAAGCCGCGCGGCTGCGCGGGCTGCGCCGGCTGGCCGCCTCGGCAATAGGCGTCGTAGCGCGCGACGAGTTCGCCGCGGCTGCCGCCTTCGCCGGCCTGGAGCTGCGCCATGCCGGCCTGCAGGCCCTGCAGGCGCTGCGTGAGGCCGGTGCAGTTGGGATTGCCGCCGCCGAAGAAGTTGAGACTGCCGTCGCAGCCGTATTGGCGCATCATCGCCTGGGTCCGCGCGATCTCCGCAGACTGGCGTCGAAGGACGGCGCCGCCGCCGCGCGAGCCGCGTTGCGCGATGAGCTGCTGGAGCCTGCCGCAATCGACTTGCTGCGCCTGCGCCGGAAGCACGGTGCCGAGCAACGCCAGTCCGAGCGCGGCGAGGCGGCCGAGGCGCCCAAAACGGTCAGACTGCATGCGATCCCCGGCGAAAGGCGCCCGCCCGCCGACGAAGCGCGGCCATTCGACATCGTCACCGCAATGGGGGTGAAATAGGGCTGCCGTTCCCAGGCTCGGCGAATTGACAGCCGCCATGCCTCTTTTGCAACAGCTACCAGCCGCCGCGCAGCGGCAGCACGCGGCAGGGCTCGCCCGCCGCCGCGGCCGGCGCGTGCGGCGCGCGGATCAGCAGGCCCTCGGCCTCGGCGAGGACGCGCAGCATCGAGGAATCCTGAAGCTTGTTCGGCGTCGCGACGCGGATGCCGTCCTCGCGCGTCACCAGGGTCGCGCGCATGTAGTCGGCGCGCCCATCATTGGCGGGCAAGGCGACTCCGGTCACTGCCGCTTCGCTCAGGTCGGCGCCGGCCTTCGGATCGCCTGCAAGCGCGCGGAGCAGCGGTGTCAGGAACAGCACGCCGCAGACGATCGACGAGACCGGATTGCCGGGCAGGCCGAGCACCGCCATGGATCCGGCGGCGCCATCCATGCGGCCGTGGATGAGAGGTTTGCCCGGCCGCATCGCGATGCGCCAGAAGTCGAGGCTCATGCCCTGCCGCGCCAGCGCCGGCTTGACGAGGTCGTGGTCGCCGACGGAGGCGCCGCCCAGCGTGACGAGAACGTCGGCGCCGGCCTCGCGCGCCGCCGCGACTCCGGCCTCGAGCGCGGGCAGGTCGTCGGCGATGATGCCGAGATCGAGCACGATGCCGCCGGCCTGCGCGACGAAGCCGGCGATGGCGTAGGAGTTGGAGGCCACGATCTGGTCGGGACCGACGGCGGAGCCCGGCTGCACCAGCTCGTCGCCGGTGGCGATGATGGCCACCAGGGGCCGCCGGGTCAGCGACAGCTCGGCATGGTTCATCGCCGCCGCCAGCGCGATCTGCGAGGCGCCGAGCCGGGTGCCGGCGCGCAGCAGCACCTCGCCCTCCTTGAAGTCGAGCCCGGCGCGGCGGATGAAGCGGCCCTGCAGCGGCGTCTCGGTCGCGCGGATCGCCTTGTCGACCGCCTCGGCATCTTCCTGGATCAGGATGGCGTCGGCGCCTTCGGGCACCGGCGCGCCGGTAAAGATGCGCACCGTCTCGCCCGGACCCAGCCCGCCGGCGTGGCGCAATCCGGCGCGGCTCTCGCCGACGAGCGCCAGCGGCACGGCGAGGTCGTTGAGATCGGCGAGGCGTACGGCGTAGCCGTCCATCGCCGACATGTCGGCGGGCGGCTGGGTGCGCAGCGCGGCGAGGTCGCGCGCGAGCGTGCGGCCGTGCGCTTCACGCAGCGGCGCGCGCTCCTCCGGCAGCGGCGTCACCGGCGCGAGCACGCGCCGGAGTGCTTCGGCCACCGACAGCAGGGGCTCGTTCAAGGGGCCGACCAGTCGCCGGAGGCGCCGCCGGATTTCTGCAACAGGCGGATGCCCTCGATGCACATGCCGCGGTCGACCGCCTTCAGCATGTCGTAAAGCGTCAGGCAGGCCACGGACACGGCGGTGAGCGCCTCCATCTCGACGCCCGTCTGGCCGGTCACGCGGGCAACGGCCTCGACGCGGAAGCCTGGCAGGGCGGGATCGGCCAAGATGTCGACGGCGACCTTGGTCAGGGCCAGCGGGTGGCAGAGCGGAATCAGCTCGGAGGTCCTCTTGGCCGCCATGATCCCGGCGATGCGGGCGACGGCGACGACGTCGCCCTTCTTGGCTTGGCCCTTCAGCGCCACGGCGAGCGTCTCGGCCTTCATCACGATGCGGCCCTCAGCGACGGCCTCGCGCGTGGTGGCGACCTTGCCCGAGACGTCGACCATGCTGGCGGCGCCTGCGGCATCGAGATGGGTGAGCGCGTTCATCAGGCGCCGCGCGTGGCGAAGCGCGGCATCGCTGCTGGCGGCAGGCCGGTGAGCAGGGTGCGCGTGGCCGCTTCGACATCGTCGTGGCGCATCAGGCTCTCGCCGACGAGCACGGTGCGGATGCCATGTTCGGCGAGGCGCTGGCAGTCCTCGTGGCCGGTGATGCCGCTCTCGCCGACGAGGATGCGGTCGGTCGGCACCATCGCGGCGAGGCGCTCGGACACCTCGAACGAGACCTTGAAGGTGCGCAGGTCGCGGTTGTTGATGCCGACGAGCCTGGTCTCGAGCCTCAGCGCACGGCGCATCTCGGCGGCGTCGTGGACCTCGACGAGGACGTCCATGCCAAGCGCGGTGGCGGCGTCGCGCAGCTTGATGGCCGTGGCGTCGTCGAGACAGGCGAGGATCAGCAGGATGCAGTCGGCACCGTGGAAGCGTGCCTCGGCCACCTGATAGGGCTCGAACATGAAGTCCTTGCGCAGCGCCGGGATGCCGACCGCGGCGCGGGCCCGGTTGAGGTAGATCAGGTCGCCCTGAAAGGATGGTCTATCGGTGAGCACCGAGAGGCAGGCGGCGCCTCCGGCCTCGTAGGCTGCGGCGAGCGAGGGCGGATCGAAGTCGGCGCGGATCAGGCCTTTCGAGGGGCTCGCCTTCTTGATCTCGGCGATGAGCGCAATCCCGCCGGCGCTGTGCTTGGCTTCGATCGCCTGGACGAAGCCGCGCGGCGGCGGGGCCGCGTGGGCGCGCTCCAGCATCGCCTGCAGCGGCACGGCCCCGCGCGCATCGGCGACCTCGCGACGCTTGTAGATCTCGATGGCCTTCAGGATGTCGGTCATGGGCTGCCTAATGTGCTGAGGCGAGTGTGGTGCCATGCGAAGCGCGCACCAGACGTTCGAGCACCGCGCGGGCCTCGCCGCCGTCGATCGCGGCCACGGCCAGCGCCAGCCCGGCATCGAGATCGGCGGCGCGGCCGGCGATCACCAGGGCGGCGGCGGCGTTGAGCGCGGCGATGTCGCGGTAGGCGCCCGGCGCACCGTCGAGCACGGCGCGCAAAGCGGCGGCGTTTTGGGTGGCGTCGCCGCCGACCAGCTCGACGAGCGCGGCACGGCGCAGGCCGTGCGCCTCCGGTTCGATGGTGAAGCGGCGCAGGCTGCCGTGCTCCCAGGCCACGACCTGCGTCGGCCCGGTGGTCGAGACCTCGTCGAGCCCGTCGGCGCCGTGCACCAGCCAGGCCCGCTCCGCGCCGAGCACGCCTAGCACGCGCGCCAGCGGCTCGAGCCAATCGGGCGAGAAGGCGCCGACCAGCAGGCGGGTCACGCCGGCGGGGTTGGAGAGGGGCCCCAACAGGTTGAAGATCGTGCGGGTGCCGAGCTCGGCGCGCACTGCCGCGACGTGGCGCATGGCGGCGTGATGCCTCGGCGCGGCCATGAAGCCGATGCCGGCCTGCGCGAGACATCGCTCGACGTCGGCGGCGTCGAGCTCGGCGGCGAGGCCCAGCGCGGAGAGCACGTCGCTGGCGCCGGAGCGCGAGGACGAGGCGCGATTGCCGTGCTTGGCGACCGGCACGCCGCAGGCGGCGGTGATGATCGCCGCCAGGGTCGAGACATTGTAGGTGCCGTGGCCGTCGCCGCCGGTGCCGACGATGTCGATGGCGCCGGCGGGCGCGCGCACCCGCACCATCCGCGCGCGCATCGCCGCCACCGCGCCGGCGATCTCGTCGACGCTCTCTCCGCGCACCCTGAGCCCCATCAGGAAGGCGCCGGTCTGGGCGGGCGTGGCCTCGCCGGCAAGCAGCAGGGCGAAGGCGGCCTCGGCCTCGTCGCGGGTCAGCGCGCGGCCGGACGCGACCGCGGCGATCAGCGGCCGGACGTCGTCGCTCACGCCGCCTCGGCGCGCGCGTTCCAGGCCGCGGCAAGATCCAAGAAGTTCTTCATGATGCGGCGTCCGCCCTCGGAGGCGATGCTCTCGGGATGGAACTGCACGCCGTGGATCGGCAAGCTCCTGTGCGACAGCGCCATGATCAGCCCGTCCGTCTCTGCCGTCACTTCGAGGCTGTCGGGCAAAGTGGCTCGTTCGACGACGAGCGAGTGGTAGCGCGTGGCGCGGAACGGCTCGTTGAAGCCGCGGAAGATCGTCTTGGCGGAATGGCTCATCGTGGCGACCTTGCCGTGCACCGGCAACGGCGCGCGAACCACAACGCCGCCGAAGGCCTGTCCGATCGCTTGGTGGCCGAGACAGACGCCGAAGATCGGGATGATCGGGCCGGCCTGCGCGATGAGGTCGAGGCAGATGCCGGCTTGCGAGGGTGCACAGGGGCCGGGCGAGAGCACGATGGCGTCGGGGCGGGTGGCGAGGACATCGGCCGCAGAACGCGCGTCGTTGCGGACCACCTCAACCCGAGCGCCCAGTGCGCCGAAATCGTGGACCAGATTCCAGGTGAAGCTGTCGTAATTATCGATGAGAATGACGTGGGCGGCCATGACGCCATATCGGCTCCGCCCACCCTTCGGGTCAAGCGCGGGACACGCCGCTACTTGATCTTGACCTCGGAGGTCGACTTCAGCGCCCGCTTGCCCTTGTCGGTCTTGATCTCGACCGCCGGCTCGTCCTCGGAGGCCTCGCGCTTCACCTTGTTGCCCTTGATGGTGCGCTCGACATCGTCCGTGTGGACCTTTGTGATCTCGCCCTCGACCTTGCCGCTGCCCCACTTGTACTCGACGTCGTCGCCCTTGCTGACGTCCTTCTTGGCGGTCATCGCGATCACTCCTCTACGCGTCCGATGCGGCAAAGCTCGAGCCCGGAGCGGCGTTCCGGGAGGCAAAGCTGTCACGATGACGCGGTTCCGCGACCGCTCTCCTCAAGGCACCGTCACGACCACGCGGCCGCGGATCTTGCCGTCGAGGATGTCGTGGGCGGCGTCGATCACCTGGTCGAGCGGAATCGTCGTCGTTACCGTAGCGAGCTTGTCGCGGTCGAGGTCGCGCGCGAGCCGCGCCCAGGCTTTCTCACGCAGCGGCTTCGGACAGTACACGCTATCGATGCCGAGCAGGGCGATGCCGCGCAGGATGAAAGGCGCCACTGAGGAGGGGAAGTCCATGCCCTGGGCCAGGCCGCAGGCGGCGATGGCACCGTGGCGCCTAGTCTGTGCCACGAGGTTGGCCAGCGTGTACGAACCGACGGAGTCGACGCCCGCCGCCCAGCGTTCCTTGCCGAGCGGCTTCCCTTGTTCCGAAAGCTCCTTGCGGTCGAGGATTTCGGTGGCGCCCAGGCCCTCCAGGTAGTCGGCCTCGTCGGTGCGCCCGGTCGAGGCGAGAACGTGCCAGCCGGCCCTTGCGAGCAACATGATCGCGAAGGCGCCGACGCCGCCCGAAGCGCCGGTGACGATCGCCGGGCCGTCGGTCGGCTTCAAGCCATGATGCTCCAGCGCCAGCACCGACAGCGTGGCGGTGTAGCCGGCGGTGCCGACCGCCATGGCGTCGGCGGCGGAGAGACCCCGTGGCAGCTTCACCAGCCAGTCGCTTTTGACCCGCGCCTTCTCGGCGTAGCCGCCGAAATGCGTCTCCGACATGCCCCAGCCGTTGCAGACCACGAGGTCGCCGTGCTGGTAGGCGGGGTCAACCGAGGTCTCGACCGTGCCGGCGAAGTCGATGCCGCCGATCATCGGCGAGACCCGCACCACCGGGTTCCGGCCGGTGATGGCCAGCCCGTCCTTGTAGTTCACGGTGGAATGCGAGACGCGCACCGTGACGTTGCCCTCCATGAGGTCGCCCTCGTCGAAATCGACGATCTCGGCTTCGGTGCCGGCGTCGGTTTTGTCGATGCGAAGGGCTTTCATGGGGCTTGGCGTCTCCTGGAGGCAGGCGTCATCTAGCGGGGCCACGAGCGCGGTCCAACCGTGCCGTTCGTCCCGGCGTGGACGCCTGAGTGACTGCCTTCACCGACAAGCGGCGTCGGGAAACTTGCCCGCCGCGGTGACTTCCGTCACCGACAGGGCTGCGGCGTCCTGGCACACAGGAGAGAAGCCCAGGAGAACACCATGCGTAATCTCATCCTCGGAACGCTGCTCGCCACGCTCATCGGCGATCCCGCCTACGCCATGTCGCCAGCGAGCCCGGACACGCCGGCCAACGTCACCGTGGCGCAGGTGAAGGCCGCGCTCGCCGCCGCTAAGCCGGGCCACCCTGCCGATCTCGCCGGCAAGTCGCTGCGCAACCTCGATCTCAGCGACGCCGATTTCGCTGGCGCCAATCTGACCGGTGCCAACCTCTTCGGCACCAAGTTGGCGCACGCGAAGTTCACCCATGCCAACCTGACCGGTGCCAATCTCAACCTGTCCTGGCTGATCGGCGCCGACTTCACCGGTGCCAACCTGACCGATGCCAGCGTCGTCGCGCCCGTGGTCGCCGAAGGCCTTGAGGCCGAGAAAGGCGAGATCCCCGTCTTCAAAGGCGCGAACTTTACCGGCGCCCGTGTCCAGGCCCGCTTCACCGGCGGCGCGCTCCAAGGCGCCAAGTTCGACGGCGCGGACATCTCGGCTCATCTCAACAACCAGTCTATGGGTCTGATGCACACGGAAATGGGCAGCGCCAAGCTGGCCGGCGCCAACTTCGCCAAGACCAACATGGGCCACGCCGATTTGAGCTTCGCCGATCTCCGGGGCGCCGACTTCGAAGGCGCCGACCTGACCCGCGCCGACCTGACGGGAGCCGACGCCAGCGGCGCCGAATTCACCGGCGCCAACCTCGACGGCACGGAGATGTCCGGCACCAAGCTCGACGGTGCCAAGGGTCTCGATAAGGCTAGGAACATCGATAAGGCGCGCGGCTTCAGGAAGTCCTGAGCAGCCTCAAGTCGCCGACCGGCGGGACGCCAGCGCGGCGCGATCGACGATGCGCACCGAGCCGCGGCTCGTTTCAACCCATCCAGCGCGCTCCCATTCGCCGAGATGGCGGCTGATGATCTCGCGCACGCTGCCGACGTCGGAGGCGAGCTGCTGGTGCGTCTTGGTCACCACCAGCGTCTCGCCCGCCTCGGCCAAAAGCCGGCGCGCGAGGCGTTGCTCCACCGTGGCGAATGCCAGCGTGTCGACGAACGAAAACATCGTGCCGAGCAGCTTGGCATAGTCGGCGATCACGAAGTCGCGGAACGCCGGCATCTCGGCCATGAAAGTATAAAACCACGAGGCCGGCACCGCCGCCAGCATGGTCCGGCTCTCGGCGACGCTCTCGGCCGGAAAGTTCGTGTGCGACAGCAGGCACTGGGTCGTCAGCACGCAGGTGCCGCCCTGCTGCACCGTGTAGAGCAGCATCTCGCGCCCGGCGCCATTGGACTTGGTGATGCGGGTGCGGCCCTCGATGCACATGAGGTAATTGTGGCATGCGCCGTCCTGCTCGTAGGCTACCGCGCCGGCTTCGAGCACGGGAAATTGCAGGACGCGCGCGATGCGCGTGAAGTCGTCCGCAGGTAGGGTGGCGGCGAAAGGGAAGCGCTCCGCCCAACGCTCGATCCCGCGACGCTCCATCCTTCGACCCTCGTCCCACTGAGCGGGCCTTGGTGTAACGTGACCTGCGTTACATACGAAACCCGTCGCCTGCAGGTACCTTTCGAGACACGTCGGGAAAACCCTCCCGAACGGAGAAGGGCGTGCAATCCCTCATTCTGCAGGAGCAGGTCATGCGCGTGAGATCGATCGTCGTTGCGGCAACGAGTGCCGGCGTTGTCCTGAGCCTCGCCGGCGCTCCGGCTTCGGCCGCGACCTTCAAGGAGGAGACGCCGTACAGCCAGTCCGCTTTCGCCGCGGCGCAGAAGGCCGGCGATCCGATCCTCGTGCATGTCACCGCGCCGTGGTGCTCGACCTGCACGGCGCAGAAGCCGATCGTCGACAGGCTGCACGCCGAGCCGGCCTTCAGCAACTACACGGTGTTCAACGTCGACTTCGATACGCAGAAGCCGCTGCTGCGCAAGCTGGGCGTGCGCATGCAGAGCACGCTGATCGTCTACAAGGGCGCCCAGGAAGAGGGCCGCTCCAGCGGCGACACCGACGCCGGCGCGATCAAGGCGCTGCTCGAGAAGGCGGAGTAGGCCTTGCTGACCTTCGGCCTGGCGTTTCTGGCGGGCGTCCTCTCGATCTTCTCGCCGTGCGTGATGCCGCTGCTGCCGCTGGTGCTGGGGGCCGCCGCCTCGGAGCATCGCTGGGGCCCGGCGGCGCTCGCCGGCGGCTTGGCGATCTCTTTCGTGGTCATCGGCCTCTTCGTCGCCACCGTCGGCTTCGCGATCGGGCTTGACGGCGACGTCTTTCGCAAGATTGCGGCCGTGATCCTCGTCCTCTTCGGCATCCTGCTGATGGTGCCGGTGGCGCAGGTGCGGCTCGCGACGGCGGCCGGCCCGGTGCAGAACTGGACGGAGCAGCGCTTCGGCGGGTTCTCAAGCACCGGCCTCGGCGGTCAGTTCGGCGTCGGCCTGCTGCTCGGCGCGGTGTGGAGCCCCTGCGTCGGGCCGACGCTCGGCGCCGCCTCGCTGCTGGCCTCGGAGGGCAAGAACCTGCCGAGCGTCGCCCTGACGATGGTACTGTTCGGCCTGGGCGCGGCGCTGCCGATGTTGATCCTCGGCGCGCTGTCGCGCGAGGTGCTGATGCGCTGGCGCGACAGCATGATCAACCTCGGCAAGGGCGTGAAGGCGGCGCTGGGCGGCGTGCTGCTACTCGTCGGCGTCGCGATCCTGACGGGTTACGACAAGGCTCTAGAGACGCAACTCGTCAACGTATCGCCGGAATGGCTGACCAACATCACGACGCGGTTCTGAGATCGCGGCATCCGTCGACCGTCTTCAACGCGGGCGGCAACCTCCGTGCGGGCTTGACCGTTTCATTGATGCGGCCAGTGGGGGTCGCGGCAGGGCGAGTCGACGGTGATGGCGGGGTTGCGCAAGTATCTGCACCGGATCGCGCTTTCGGCGGGTCTCGCGCCGATCTTCTCTCTCGCCGTCTTAGGCGCCGAGAAAGTCCGTATCCGCAAGCCAGGGTCGGCCGGTAAGTTCCTCGCGAGCGAGGGTGTCATCGCTTTGGTGCCTCGTGCCGATGTGAAGCGTACAGCGAACAGCTCGCAGCCGGAAGGCGGAGCGGTGATCCTCGCGTTCCGCCAACGTGCGATGTCGGAACCGACAGCCGAAGAACCGCCGGCGCTCACCGGCTCGCGTTGATGCGTGGTCGCCGTGCCTAGATCGCGCGGCGGGCGAAGGGCACGAATCGGCTTGGCAGAATGCCGGCGACTGAGCCGTCGATCTTCTGCATGAAGGGGATCGGCGGCAGGCTTGGCGCGTAGGCGACGAGAATCTTAGGGCGCGGCGGCGGCAGCGGCACCTCGCCGGGCTCGAGCTCCGGGCCGGAGATGGAAGCGGTGACCATGTCGGCCGGCCGCTCCGGCGGCAGTGGTACGGATGGCGCCAGCGCCTCTGCCGGTACCATCGGCAGCGCGCGATGCGCCGGGCGGCCGGCATCGGGGGCGAACTCCGGCTTGGCGCCAAAATTGGGGATCATGCCCTGGAGCTTGCCGGTCAGCGCCGAGAAGCCGCCGCCCGATAGCACAGTCTCGCCCACGGGCTTGCTGGTTGTCGCGGCCACCATGATGCGCGGCTCCGGCGCCTGGTTGCAGTCGCGCACGCCGAGGTCGATCAGCTCGGAGCCGCGCATGATCGTGAACTGCTTGGTCAGCGTGCCGAGGCGCTCGCGCACCGGCTCGGGATAGGTGTGGAATAGCGCGTCCGACACTTCCCAGTTGGTGACGTGGTTACGCGGGTCGTAGGCCTGGTGGAACTTGAAGATCGAGTCCTTGTAGACGCAGGCGTTGGGCAGACTCAGCGCCATGGTGCAGGCCGAGTGGCACTCGTGGATGCGCACCTCGCGGTTCTGCCGGCGATAGACTTCGGTCTGCGAGGCATACTCGTTCACGTAGCCGCCGAAGTCCTTGACGACGACGACGGGCGACATGTTCGGTGGCGGCTGCAGGTAGCTCAAAGCGGCGTCACTCGATGGAACATGGCCTCCATCGTTCTAGGAAAACGTGGTGAACGCATTCTTAAGCCCCGCCGTGCAATCCTAGTCATGCTAGGGATCGCTCCTCTCGGTCACGGTGGCGAAGCTCCGCGGCCGAAATCGGGCGCGACCAAGAGGCGCGGAGCAGGGCAGGGGCGATGGCGAGCCAACTCTATCGACCCAGCGATCCCGGCTTCGCCGTCTACGTCCATTGGCCGTTCTGCCTCTCGAAGTGCCCGTATTGCGACTTCAACAGCCACGTGCGCGCGCAGATCATCGACGAGGAGCGCTTCGTCCAGGCGTTCCGCTCGGAGCTGTCGCACCGCGCCAAGCTGACCAAGGGGCGCAGCGTCGCCTCGATCTTCTTCGGCGGCGGCACGCCGTCCCTGATGAAGCCCGGCACGGTCGCCGGCATCCTCGACGCCATCGCGGCCAACTGGACCGTCGAACCGAATTGCGAGGTGACGCTCGAGGCCAACCCGACCAGCGTCGAGGCCAACCGCTTCACCGGCTATCGCCGCGCCGGCGTCAATCGCGTTTCGCTCGGCGTGCAGGCGATGAACGATGCCGACCTCAAGGCGCTGGGACGGCTGCACACGGCCGAGGAGGCGATGAAGGCCGTCGCCATCGCCGGCTCCATCTTCGAGCGCTACTCCTTCGACCTGATGTATGCCCGGCCCAACCAGTCTCCGGCGGCGTGGAAGGCCGAGCTCACGCAAGCCATCGGCCGCGCCCGCGATCACATGTCTTTGTACCAGCTGACGATCGAGCCCGACACGATGTTCGAGCGCCTGCGCAACGCCGGCAAGCTCAAGGTGCCCTCGCCCGACCAGTGCCGCACGCTATGGGACGTCACGCAGGAGACGATGGAGCACGCCGGCCTACCGGCCTACGAGATATCCAACCATGCCCGCCCCGGCGGCGAGAGCCGGCACAACCTGATCTATTGGCGCTACGGCGAGTACGTCGGCGTCGGTCCCGGCGCGCACGGACGTATCCTGACCCCGAAAGGCCGCCGAGCGCAAGCCACCGAATCGCATCCCGAGATGTGGCTGACCGTGGTCGAGAGCGAGGGCCACGGGCTGACCGAGGACGAGCTGCTCTCGACGGAGGAGCAGGGCGACGAGTTCCTGCTCATGGGTCTCAGGCTCTCCGAGGGTATCGAACCGACGCATTTCGAGGCCGTGTCGCACCGCATGCTCGACCGCAGCCGCATTTCCTCGCTCATGGAGGACGGCATGGTGGAGATGACCCAGGGCGGACGCCTACGCGTCAGCGCCGCCGGTTTCCCGCTGCTCGATGCCGTAGTGGCCGACCTGGCGGCCTGACGCAAAAAGGCCCCGCCGCGAGGCGAGGCCTTTCTCTGCTTACGAACAGTAGTCCGGCTCAGTAGCCGTAATAGCCGTAGCCATAGGCAGGGTAGCCGTAGCCATAAGCCGGATAACCGTACCCGCCGTAATAACCATTGTTATAGCTGCTGGCCACCGCCGCGCCGGCGAGGGCGCCCGCTGCAAGGCCAAGACCCAGGCCAGCTCCGCCGTAGCCGTAACCTCGGCCGTACCCGCCGCGATAGCCCAAACGGCCGCCATAAAAACCGCCGCGGCCGTAGCCTCCGTGCCCGTAACCACCGCGACCAAACCCGCGGGCGTCCGCCGAGGTCGTCGTAGCGGCGACGGTGGCGCCGAGCGTCAGGGCGGTCAGGCCGGCAACTGCGAGCGTCTTCAATGTGCGCGTCATCTGCGTCTCCTTAAAGGTTGTGGTCCAAACGCCGGGACCCATCGAGGGTTCACGCACTGCACACATTGAAATAGTCTAAGCTTAACGAATGCAGGATCTCGTCGAAACGCCGGTTCCGTTGTGCCTCGCGCTGTTCCAGCCGGACATTCCGCAGAATTGCGGGACGATGCTGCGGTTGTGCGCCTGCCTGGATCTCGATGCCGCCATTATCGAACCGGCCGGCTTTCCCACCAGCGACCGGCACTTCCGCCGTGCCGGCATGGACTACCTCGATCAACTCGTCGTGATGCGGCATGCGAGCTTCGTCGCGTTCGAGGTGTGGCGAGCTACGGCGGGGCGGCGCCTGGTGCTGCTGACGACCCGCGCCGATCTCGCCTATACCGCGGCCGCCTTCGCGCCGGGCGACGTGCTGTTGGTCGGCCGCGAAAGCGCCGGCGTCCCCGAAGCGGTGCACGCCGCCGCCGACCTGCGGGTGGGTGTGCCGATGCGCACGCCGGCCCGCTCGCTCAACGTCGCGGTGGCGGCGGCGATGGTGATCGGAGAGGCGCTCCGGCAGCTCGGCGCGCCTGCGGTTTAGTCGTCCCGCGCCCGCCGCAGCTCCGCCCAGCGCTCCAGCCGCCGCGCCACCTCGCGTTCGAAGCCGCGGCCTGTCGGCTGGTACAGCGATTGCCGCCCGAGCGCGTCGGGCCAGTAGTCCTGGCCGGAGAAGGCGTCCGGCTCGTCATGGTCGTAGCGGTAGCCGCCGCCGTAGCCCTCGCTTTTCATGAACTTGGTCGAGCCGTTGAGGATCACCTTGGGCGGCATCAGGGAGCCGTGCTCCTTGGCGAGCCGCATCGCCGCCTTGTAGGCGACGTAGGCGGCATTCGATTTCGGCGCGGTGGCGACGTAGATGACGGCGTTGGCGATGGCGAGTTCGCCCTCGGGCGAGCCGAGGAAGTCGTAGGCATCCTTGGCGGCGTTGGCGACGACGAGCGCCTGTGGGTCGGCGAGCCCGATGTCCTCCACTGCCATGCGCACCACGCGCCGCGCGATGAACAGCGGGTCCTCGCCGCCGTCGAACATGCGGGCGAGATAGTACAGCGCGGCGTCGGGGTCGCTGCCGCGCACCGCCTTGTGCAGCGCGGAGATGAGGTTGTAATGCCCCTCCTGCGCCTTGTCGTAGATCGGCGCGCGGCGCTGCACCACCTCCGATAGGCCGGCGGGGTCGAAGCGCTCCCCTGGCTGGGCGGCGCGCCACAGCTCCTCGACCAGCGTCAGCGCGGCGCGGCCGTCGCCGTCGGCCATCCGCACCAGCGCGGCGCGGGCGTCTTCGTCGAGCGGCAGCGCCTTGCCCTCGATCGCCTCGGCGCGCTCGAGCAGCTGGGCAATGGCCGCGGCATCGAGCGCCTTGAAGGTCATGACCCGCGCCCGCGAGAGCAGGGCGGAGTTCAGTTCGAAGCTCGGGTTTTCCGTGGTGGCGCCGATCAGCGTGATCGTGCCGTCCTCCATGACCGGCAGGAAGCCGTCCTGCTGGGCGCGATTGAAGCGGTGGATCTCGTCGACGAAAAGAAGGGTGCCCTGACCGGTCTGGCGCCGCCGCCGCGCCTCCTCGAACACTTTCTTGAGGTCGGCCACGCCGGAGAAGATCGCCGAGATCTGCACGAAGGCGAGCCTGGTCTCGCCAGCGAGCAGCCGCGCCACCGTAGTCTTGCCGGTGCCGGGCGGTCCCCAGAAGATCAGCGAGCCCAGCGTCCTGCCACCGAGCAGCCGGGTCAGCGCACCCTGCGTTCCGACGATGTGGTCCTGCCCCGCGACCTCGGCGAGCGTCGTCGGCCGCAGCCGGTCGGCGAGGGGGCGCGGCGCGTCCTGGTCGAGACCGGCGGCAGAGAAGAGGGTCATTCTTCTTTCTATCAGGATCGAAGTCACCCGCGGCAAGCGAAGCCGGCGACGACTCGGCCGATGAAATGCCAAGGGAGGAGCAAGTCAGACGAGACGATCGTTGATCGTGCGGATCGCATTCACACCACCTTCGAGAGCGTGTTCGCCAGTTTTGACGGTTCCATCTTGCTTCTCGACGATGCCTCTTAGTCTCGCGCCGCTGTTGTCATAGAGCCAGGCGGCATCCGGCTGCTGCAGGAACCGGGGGGATTGCGCCAGCGAGCGTTCGCGACGCGACCGGATCTTAGCTTCCGGTACGTCGTGGCCGCCTTTCTTCAAGCGGATACGAACACGCTCAATGTTCCGTTCCGGTGTGTCGAGGACGACGTAGATCAGCCAGACCGCAAACCCATGGTCCTTCGCCGTTACGACGAGCCGGCGATATTTGCCGGTCGAGAGCACGGTCTCCGCCCCGACGCTTTTATGTACGCCGATCGATGCTCGAGCCAGCTCTCTATCCTCTGTACGGCGCTCAGATTGGCGGCGATCGCGACATTCGCTCGACTTCGATGATGGTAGTTGTGAGCAGGTCCGGATTGACGATCCAGACCGTTCGGCCTTCCAGCTCGATCGCGGTGTCTTCATAAGCACTGCTCTTGCCCGACCCGTTCGGGCCCGCGCCGATCAGGAAGACCGGTCGCTCATGGCTTGGTAGGGACAAATCCAGCTTGCCCGTCAGGCGCTTGTTCTCACGACGCGCCTTCTCGACGTTCTATCGGAACACGTAAGTGAGGTCGTCTCCGAACGCGTCACTTCTCGCGTCGAAAGTGCGGAGCACTTTTAGGCCATCCTTGCGGGCGACACGTGTCTGCCTGATCGTGTCCGGCTCGGTGTTCTCGGTCGGAAAGGCCTTCAGCGTCTCAAAAACGATCTTGGTCAATTTGGCTCCTACGATCTCTTCTCGCGCGCATCGATCACGGTGGAGATAAACCCGCGAAAGAATACGGAAGACGCTCGTTCATGAAGTTCTCCGGTCAAGCTAGATGAAGCCACGCCGCAGTCTGCTCCGCGACCGCGACAAGGACGCGCCCGTCACCAACATCGAACTCTTCTTCGATCTCGTCTTCGTCTTCGCCGTCACGCAGCTCTCGCACACGCTTCTCGCCGACCTGACCGCCCTCGGAGCACTCCACGTACTGATCCTCTTCCTGGCGGTCTGGTGGGTATGGATATTCACCTCGTGGGTCACCAACTGGCTCGAGCCCGAGCACTGGCCGGTGCGCATCGGGCTCATCGTGCTGATGCTGCTTGGCCTCGTGCTCTCGACCTCGCTGCCGCACTCCACATACTGAGGCCTTCGGCCCCAGGGGGCTCGCCTTCGCGATTGCTTATGTCGCGATGCAGGTCGGGCGTTCGCTGTTCATGCTCTGGGCGCTCCTGGCCGACAACGACGCGACGCACGAGCGCAACTTCCAGCGCATCACGGTCTGGCTCGGCGTGTCCGGCGCGTTCTGGATCGCCGGCGGCCTCGTCGCCGGCGAGGCGCGCTTGGCATTGTGGATCGTCGCGCTCGTTCTCGAGACATCGGCGCCGGCGTTAGGCTTCCACGTGCCCAGCCTCGGCCGATCCTCGAGCACGGACTGGGACGTCGAGGGCGAGCATCTCGCCGAACGCTGCTCGCTTTTCATCATCATCGCGCTCGGCGAGGCGCTGATCGTCACCGCCACCACCGTCAGCACGCTGAAGCTCGACCCGCTTCACGTCGCGGCCTTCCTCATCGCCTTCGTGGGCAGCGTCGCGTTCTGGTGGATCTACTTCGACACCGGCGCCCAGACCGGCAGCCGGCGCATCGCGGAAGCCGACGATCCCGGCCAGCACGCGCGGCTGCTCTACACATACATCCACCTTCTCATCGTCGCCGGCATCATCGTTTCGGCAGTCGGCGACGAGCTCCTGCTGGCTCATCCCGATGCGGTGACCGATACTGCGAAGCTCGCGGCGACGGTTGGCGGTACGGCCCTGTTCCTCCTCGGCAACACGCTGTTCAAGGGTTTCGCGCGACGCCGGGCCCCGTTGTCGCACCTCGTCGGCCTGTTCCTGCTACTCTGCTCCGTCGGCGTCGTCACGGCGCGACCGGCAAACCTCGCCGTCGTCAACGGGCTGGCCAACGCGGTCCTGTGCCTGGTTGCCGGCTGGGAAGCCTGGTCGCTGCGGCTGCGCGGCACGCCCAAGCACGGCTGAAGCGGCATCCGTCTGCGGCTTAAGACAACGCATACGCGTCGGCTCGAACCCTCTATGGTGCCGCCGATCACCGACGGAGCGTACCCATGACCTCCAGCGCCTTCCACACCAGTGACACCGACGTCGCGTCCCTCTCCGCCTTGCTCCAGCGCCAGAAGGCCGCCGCGACGCGCGACATGAACCCGGACTTCGCGGTGCGCGACGAGCGGCTGCGCAAGCTCGGCAGCATGGTGGCCCAGCATGCCGATCGCTTCTGCGACCTCGTCTCCCAAGATTTCGGGCATCGCCCGGCCATGGTCGGGCAGATCGGCGACGTCATGGCGGTGCGCTCCGCCGTGCGCTACGCCCGCAAGCACCTCAAGGGCTGGATGAAGACCCGGCGCGTGGGCACCAGCGTGGCCTTCATGCCGGGTTCCTGCCGCATCATCAGCCAGCCGCTTGGGGTGGTCGGCATCATCGGCGCTTGGAACTATCCCCTGCAGCTCACCCTCTCGCCGCTGGTCGGCGCGCTCGCCGCCGGCAACCGCGCCATGCTGAAGCCATCGGAGCTGACGCCGCTCTTCGCCGAGGCGCTGAGACAGGCTATCGCCGAGACCTTCGCGGAGGACGAGGTGGCGACCGTGACCGGCGGGCCCGACGTGGGCCGGGCCTTCGCGGCGCTGCCGTTCGACCACCTGATCTTCACCGGCTCGACCCGCACGGGCCGTCTGGTGGCGGAGGCGGCGGCGAAGAACCTGACGCCAGTGACGCTCGAGCTCGGCGGCAAGTCGCCGGTGATCGTCGATCCCTCGGCCGATCTGGCGGTGGCGGCCGATCGTGTCGCCTTCGGCAAGCTCTTCAACGCCGGCCAGACCTGCATCGCGCCCGATTACGCGCTCGTGCCGCGGCCGATGGTCGAGCCCTTCGTCGAGGCGTTGCGCAAGGCCATCACCAAGCAATACCCGACGATCGCCGGAAACCTGGACTACACGAGCATCGTCAACGACGGCCATTTCGCCCGCGTGACGGCGCTGATCGAGGATGCCAAGGCGCGAGGCGCGCGCGCGGTCGAGATCGGCTCGGCCGGTGCCGGCGACACGCGCATGATCGCCCCGACGCTGCTGCTCGACACCACCGACGACATGGCGGTGATGCAGGAGGAGATCTTCGGGCCGGTGCTGCCGGTTCTCGCCTACGAGCGGATCGAGGACGCCATCGGCTCGGTCAACGCGCGGCCTCGGCCGCTCTCGCTGTACTGGTTCGGCACCAACGACGCCAATTGCGACAAGGTGCTGAAGGGGACGATCGCCGGCGGCGTCTCGATCAACGAGACGATGATGCACGTCGTGCAGGAAGGCCTGCCTTTCGGCGGCGTCGGCCCGTCCGGCACGGGTCACTACCACGGCGAGTACGGCTTCAAGCAATTATCGAAGGAGAAACCGGTGTTCTACCAGTCGCGCCGCATGTCCTCGGCCGGCATGCTCAACCCGCCCTACACCGGCTTCACCAAGCGGCTGGTGAAGACGCTGTCGCGTTGGGCGTGAGGCGGATGGAAATCTTGCAAAACAAACTGCTTAGGTATATATACCTAAAGTGTGGCGTGGTGTAAAGTTGGCATGACGCATGACGCAGGCTGACGCAGCGAGACACGTTTTTCGAGGTTTCCCAATTGTCCGACCAAGGGCGTACCGCGGTTGCCGCCGTCTTAAACGCTTCGTTAACGATCTTCGCGGCACCCTGTGCGAAGGCGTTAACCATCGGGAGCGGGCGATGCGGACTGTGGCAATGGTGACGCAGAAGGGCGGCTCGGGAAAGAGCACGCTGGCCGCCTGCCTCGCGGTCTGCGCGCAGGCCGCTGGCGAGCGCGTCTTCCTCATCGACATGGATCCGCAGAAGTCGCTGACAAAGTGGGCGCACCGCCGCGGCGACAAGACCATGCCTTGCGAGACCGTCTCCGCCGCCAAGCTACCCGACGCGCTCGCCGCGCTCGAGAAGAGCAAGGTAACCCTCGTCGTCATCGACACGCCGGCCACTGACACGCCGGCCGCCGATGCCGCCATGAAGGCGGCCGACCTCTGCCTGATCCCCGCCCGCCCGACTATTTTCGACATCTGGTCGAGCGAGGTCACCCGCGGCAAGCTAAAGACGCTGGCCAAGGACTACGCCTTCGTCCTCAACCAGTGCCCGCCGATGCAGGAGAGCCAGCGCGTGACCGACGGCGCCGCCGCGCTGGAGAGCATGGGCGGCCTGCTGCGCCCGCTCGTCGCCTCCCGCGTGGCTTTCCAGGAGGCGGCTCGCGAGGGCATGGGACCGACTGAGCTCGAGCCCGACGGCAAGGCCGCCGAGGAGATGCGCACGCTCTGGGCCTCGCTGAAGCGTCGTCTCGTCAAGGCCGCCAAGGCGCCGGCCGAAGCCCCCCGCCGCCGGCTCGTCGCCGCCTGAGGGTGACGCCACCCGGCCAAGGGCGCTAGAAGCCGTTGGAGCGACCGGGCGGTGCCAATCACGTGAACGTGCTTCTTCTGGGATCGGGCGGCCGCGAGCACGCTATGGCGCGGGCGCTCGCCGCTTCGCCTTCATTGACCACACTCTACGCCGCGCCGGGCAACCCCGGCATCGCCGCGCAGGCGACCTGCCTCGTGCTCGACCCCTGCGACCACGCGGCGGTGCTCGCCGCCTGCCAGGCGCACGCCATCGCCTTCGTGGTGATCGGGCCGGAGGCGCCGCTGGTCGGCGGCCTCGTCGACGCGCTCGAAGCCGCCGGGATCAAGGCGTTCGGCCCCTCCGCCGCCGCCGCCAGACTCGAGGGCTCCAAGGGGTTCACCAAGGACTTCTGTGCCCGTCACGCCATCCCGACGGCCGTCTACCGTCGCTGCACCGACCTCGATGTCGCCCTAGCCTACCTGGCGAAGGTGGGCGCGCCGATCGTGGTCAAGGCCGACGGGCTCGCCGCCGGCAAGGGAGTCACCGTTGCCGCGACGCTCGCCGAAGCCGAGGCGGCGCTCGCGTCGATCTTCGCCGAGCCCGGCGCCAGCGCGGTCATCGAGGCGGTGCTGGAGGGCGAGGAGGTCTCGTTCTTCGCGCTTTGCGACGGCGACCGCGCGCTGGCCTTCGCCTCGGCGCAGGACCACAAACGGGTGGGCGAGGGCGACACCGGGCCCAACACCGGCGGCATGGGCGCCTTCTCGCCGGCGCGCAATGTCGACGCCGCGATGACGCACCGGATCATGCGCGAGATCGTCGAGCCGACCTTGCGCGGCATGACGGCGGAGGGGACGCCTTTCAAGGGCGTGCTCTTCGCCGGACTGATGATCGGCACCGACGGACCCCAGCTGATCGAGTACAACGTGCGCTTCGGCGATCCCGAGACCCAGGCCATCCTGCCGCGCCTCGAGGACGACCTGCTGGCCTTGCTCGTCGCCTGCGCCGCGGGCGATCTGCCCGCGACGCCGCCGCGTTTTGCCGACACCGTCGGCCTCACCGTCGTCATGGCCGCGGCAGGCTATCCCGGGACGCCGCGAACGGGCGGCGTGATCGCCGGCCTCGAGACCCTCGCCGGGGTTCTCGTCACCCAGGCCGGCACCCGCCGCAACGCCGAGGGCGAGCTCGTGGCCGACGGCGGGCGGGTGCTCAACGTCACGGCCTTGGCAGCCGATGTCACCGTTGCGCGCGCGGCGGTCTACGCCGCTATCGCACGAATCAACTGGCCGGACGGTTTCTACCGGCGCGACATCGGCCACCGCGCCGTCGGAGCACAGCTCGCGCTGATGTGACGTCAAACCTCATGAGAAGCCTTGTTTTTAGGCGGTATAGGCCGAAAGCGCGAGCGTGGCCGTGAAACCATGGTCACAAGCTTCCCGTAGATGCAGGTAGCGGGGCTCGTTCGCCCCGCCTCGATTTTGGAGACCACCATGAAATTCAATCGTATGGCCGTAGCCGTCGCCGCGCTTCTCGCGGTGACCAGCGCTTCCGGCCTCGCCTACGCCAAGGATCCGATGGTCGGTGGCGCGCCGATGTCGCCCAGCAAGAACATCGTTCAGAATGCCGTGAACTCGAAGGACCACACCACTCTCGTGGCCGCCGTGAAGGCAGCCGGCCTGGTCGACACGCTGGAAGGCCCCGGTCCGTTCACCGTGTTCGCCCCGACCAACGAAGCCTTCAAGAAGCTGCCGGCCGGCACCGTTGACAACCTGCTGAAGCCCGAGAACAAGGCGCAGCTGCAGGCCGTCCTCACCTACCACGTCGTGCCGGGCACGCTGACCGCCAAGGACCTGATCGAGAAGATCAAGGCGGGTGGCGGCAAGGCCATGCTCAAGACCGTGCAGGGCGAGGATCTCACCGCCGAGCTCAAGGGCAAGAACGTCGAGATCGTCGACTCCAAGGGCGACACGGCCCGCGTCACCATCCCGAACGTCATGCAGTCGAACGGCGTGATTCACGTCATCAACACGGTGATGCTGCCGTAAGCCACGGCTCCCGCGCACGGGTAGGAGGGCTCGGTCTCAGGACCGGGCCTTTTCATGCCTGCCTCTCGATCTCCAGCAGCAGCAGCCGCGTGTCGCTAAAGACGCGATCGTCAATGGCGGCGAAGCCGTCCGGCAAGGCGACATGGACGGAGATCGCCTCTTCGACCACGCAGAGCGCGCCGGGCTTGAGCCAGCCGCCGTCGCGCAATGCCGCCAGCGCCGGCTCGGCGAGACCGCGCTCGTAGGGCGGGTCGAGGAAGGCCATGTCAAACCGCTCGCCCGCGGGCGCGTCGCCGAGCTTGCGGGCATCGCGCCGAAACACGCGTGTGACGCCGCCGAGCCCCAGCGCCTCGACGTTATCGCGGATCGCCGCGCGCGCCTCCGTACCATCGTCGACCATCAGCGCGTAGCTCGCGCCCCGCGAGATGGCCTCGATGGCGAGCGCTCCGGTGCCGGCGAAGAGATCGATGATCCGCAGCCCGGCGACGCCGCCGTGGCCGTGTTCCAAGATGTTGAACAGCGTTTCGCGCAGCCGGTCCGCGGTGGGGCGGATACGGTCGGACCGCGGTCCGCGCAAGGGCCGGCCGCCGAGACGGCCGCCGACGACCCGCACCGCTAGCGTTTCGTGCGGCCGGGTGCGCCGCCGCCGGCTGGCCGACCACCGGGCCTGCCGCCGCCGGCCGGCCGCCCGCCGGGTCTGGCGCCGGTAGCGGGCCGGCTTTTGCCCGATGCGCCCGACGAGGCCCTGCCGGAACCCCGAGCAAGACGCGTTGCCGCCCCCGGCTCGGGCGCACCGCGGCCGTAGTCGTTGGTTCTCGGTCGGTCTCCGCGAGTCTTGCTGGCGCCGTCTCGCTTGGCATCGTCTCGCCGCGGCGGCCGGGTGCCGGCGCGAGCCGGTCGTTCGGCGCGCGGAGCGGTCCGCTCGCCGTCCTCCCGGCGCGCGCGCGGCGGCCGGTCACTGCTGGCCGATGATCGTGCCGGGCGCGTGTCGCGGCGCTCGCCGCCACCGGCTGCGCTGCGGCTCCACGTCGGGGCCGCACGGTCGCCGTCCTCTCGGCGCGTGCGCTGCGGCCGGTCACTGCCCGCTGGTGATCGGGCCGGACGCGCGTCGCGACGCTCGCCGCCACCGGCTGGGTTGCGGCTCCGCGTCGGGGCCGCACGGTCGCCGTCCTCCCGGCGCGCGCGCTGCGGCCGGTCACCGCTCGCTGGTGATCGTGCCGGGCGCGTGTCGCGACGCTCGCCGTCACCGGCTGGGCTGCGGCTCCGCGTAGGGGCCGCGCGGTCGCCGTCCTCCCGGCGCGTGCGCTGCGGCCGGTCACCGCCCGCCGACGAGCGCGCCGGGCGCGTGTCGCGACGCTCGCCGTCGCGGGCGGCGGGCCTGGTGCGTGCGCCGCCTGTATCGCCGCGCTGCGTCTCGTCGCGTCCGCCGTCCTTCCGGCGTGCGCCGCCGGAGCGGGCGATCCGGGCGCGCTTGCCCTCGGCGGAAGGGCTGAGGCCGGGCGGCCGTGCCGAGACCTTGCGCTCCACCGTCACCGTGCGGTCGTTCCGATCGCGGGTGTCGGTGCGCTCGACGCGCTTGCGCGGCCCCGCGCGCGCCGCGTCCGCCTCGGTGGTGCGCAGGCTCGAGACGTGGCGACGCGGTCGCGCCCGCTCCTCGAGCGCGCCCGAGGCCGGCATCTCGCGCCGGCGCAAGGGCCGTTCGCCGCTGCGCTCGCTCGCGCGGCTCTGCTGCGGACGCGGGTCTCCGGTCCGCCCGCGCTTCTCCCGCGCCGGCGCGGCGCCTCGCTCCGCGCGCACGATCTTCTCTGGCACGATCTTCTCCGACAGGGTCTTCTCACGTGTCGCCTTGGGGCCGTGGGCGGCCTTGTCCCGCTCGATCCTGGCGGGCAGCGGTGCGGGCGCAGGCGTCTCGCCGAAATCGACTCCGGCCTCGGCGGCCAGCGCCGCGCCGAGCTGATCCTTCAGCACGCGGGTGCGCACCTCCTCCACTTCGCCTTCGGGAAGATCGAGCAGCTGGAAGGGCCCGAACGAGAGCCGGATCAGCCGGTTCACCTCGAGGCCCAGGTGCTCCAGCACGCGCTTGATCTCGCGGTTCTTGCCCTCGCGCAGGCCTATCGTCAGCCAGCAGTTGGCGCCCTGGCTGCGATCGAGCTTGGCTTCGATCCCGGCGTATTCGATTCCGTCGATCTCGATGCCGGCGGCGAGCGCGTCGAGCTTGGCCTGGTCGGTCTCGCCGTTGGCGCGCACGCGGTAGCGCCGCAGCCAACCGGTCTTGGGCAGTTCCAGCATGCGGGCGAGGCCGCCGTCGTTGGTCAGCAGCAGCAGACCCTCGGTGTTGATGTCGAGGCGCCCCACCGTCACCACGCGCGGACCCTGCGGCCAGTGCTCGTGCAGGTGGTCGAAGATGGTCTGGCGGCCCTCGGGATCGTGGTCGCTGGTGACGAGGCCGCGCGGCTTGTGGAAGAGAAACAGCCGGGTCTTCTCCGGCGTCGGCAGCGGCGCGCCGTCGACCTCGACGCGATCGTCCGGTCCGACGTCGCGCGCCGGGCTCGCCAGCACCTCGCCGTTGACGCTGACCCGTCCCTCGAGGATCCAGGCCTCGGCATCGCGGCGCGAGCACAGGCCGGCGCGCGCCATCGCCTTGGCGATACGCTGGCGCTCCGGCATCGCTTCGGCCGGCTCCGCGGCGTCGGCCGTCACCGCCGCCACGCTCGGCCAATCATCCGAAAGGGGTGGAATTGACGCCTTGCGCGTCCCGCGCGGCATGCGGGGAGATCCTGTTTCGTTGTCGGGCATGGCTCCTGATACCAAAGCGGCTCGACAAAAGGGAACAAAAGATGAGCGACTTCGCCGCCGGCGCGAGCCCGATGGAGCAGGCCATGGCTGCGGCCCGCGTCGCGGGCGAGGCCGGCGAGGTGCCGGTGGGCGCCGTGATCGTGCGCGAGGGCATGGTGATCGCGACGGGCGGCAACCGCACGATCCGCGACCACGACCCGACCGCGCATGCCGAAGTCGTCGCGATCCGCGAGGCCGCCCGCCTCGTCGACAACCATCGCCTCGTCGGCTGCGAGCTCCACGTCACCCTGGAACCCTGCGCCATGTGCGCCGGCGCGATCTCGTTCGCCCGCATCCGCCGGCTTTACTGGGGCTGCGACGACCCAAAAGGCGGGGCGGTGGTGAACGGCCCACGCTTCTTCGCGCAGCCGACGTGCCATCACGCGCCGGAGGACATGGCGGGTGGCGTACTGGCGGCCGAGTCGAGCGCGCTGCTGCGGGACTTCTTTGCGGCGCGGCGAGCCCATGTCCGTACCGGGTAGAGGGAGCCCTGCCTAAAACGCCAGCCGCAGCCCCACCACGGCCAGCATCGCCGCCATAATCGGGCGAATCACCTTGTCCGGCGCGCGGCTGGCGAACTGGCTCGCCAGCGCGATGCCCGGCAGCGAGCCGACCAGCAGTGACCCCAGCACCGCCCAGTCGACCGAGCCGAGCCACCAATGGCCGAGCCCGGCGACGAGAGTGAGCGGTACGGCGTGGGCGATATCGGCCCCGACGACGCGCACGAGCGGCGCGCGGGGATAGAGCGTCAGCAGTACGGTGACGCCGATCGCGCCGGCGCCGACGGACGAGATCGACACGAACACGCCGAGGAACAGGCCGAGCAGCACCGTTAGCACGGCGCGCCGGCGCTCGGGCATGGCTTCCATGTGCGGAGCGAGGCGATCGAGCAGGAGCTTGCGGAGGAGGATGGCGGCGGCGGTTAGGACCAGCGCCATCCCGAGCACCGTCGAGATCAGACTATGCTGGGCGTGGCCTTGGATACCGACGTGGGCGAGCACGGCGACCGTCGCGGCGGTGGCCGGCACGCTGCCGAGCGCGAGGCGGCGCACGATGCGCCAATCGATAGTGCGATGGAAGCCGTGCACGACGACCCCGCCGCTCTTGGTGACGGCGGCGTAGAGGAGGTCGGTGCCCACCGCCGTCGCCGGGTTGACGCCGAAGAGCAGCACCAAAACTGGCGTCATCAATGATCCGCCGCCGACGCCGGTCAGGCCGACGAGGACCCCGACGACGAAGCCGCTGAGGGAATAGCTCCATGCGATATGCATCGACCAACGACTATCCCCGCGCGGCCTAAGCGGCCGGCACGCGCCCGATGTGTGGCGCCGCAGCGCACCGCGTCAAGCCTTCGATCGTCTTTGTCTCGTGGCCCGCGGCGATGCGTAAGCCCGTGCCACGGAGAGCACCTTTTCGAGACGAATCATCTCCGCTACCGCATGAACTTCAGAATGGCCTCGGCGCAGGCATCGGGATTTTCTTCCGGTACGAAATGGCCGGACTTCACCTCCTCGCCTTGCACGTCGCGGGCGAACTCGCGCCACACGTCGAGCGGCGAGATGCCCGAAGCCGGGATGCCGCCGTCGCCCCAGATCGCCAGCATGGGCACGCTGATGCGGCGGCCGGCCTTCTGGTCCTCCTCGTCCTGCATCCGGTCGGCACCGGCGCCGGCGCGGTAATCCTCGCAGCTGGCGTGGAGGCGCGCCGGATCGGCGAAGGCGCGCCGGTAATGCTGCAGCGCGCGGGGGTCGAAGGCGGAGAGGTCCTTCTTCGCCGTCCAGCTCGACAGCGTGTGATCGAGGAAGAATTGTGACGACGCGCCGATCAGGGTCTCGGGAAAAGGCTCGGGCTGAGCCAGGAACAACCAGTGGTATTTCTTGAGGGCGCTTTTGGCCTTGCCCATGTCCCTGAACATCGAGGCGGTCGGGATGATGTCGATTACCGCCACCTTCTCGAGGCGCCCCGGCTGGTCGAAGGCCAGACGGTAGGCGACGCGGCCGCCGCGGTCGTGGCCGACGAGGCGGAACTTGGCCTGGCCAAGCTTGGACATCACTGCCACGGCATCGGCGCCCATCACGCGCTTGCTCATGCCCAAGCCCTCGTGGCTCTCGGGCACGAAGCTGTCGCCGTAGCCGCGCAGGTCCATGGCCACCACCGCGAAACGATCGGCAAGCCTCGCGGCGACCTTGTGCCATTCGACATGCGTCTGCGGATAGCCGTGGAGCAGCAGCAGGGGCGCGCCGTGGCCGCCGGTCCGCACGAAGAAGCGCCCGGCGTCGGTCTCGACGTGCTGCGCGGCGAAGCCAGGGAAGAGGTCGTCCGGGGCGCTCATGGCAATCCTTGCGGGCGCGCGATGCCGGAACGCGCGTTGCGGGCGATCGAGGGTGTCATGCTTGACACCCGAGGGCGCCAACCCCAATACCGATCAATCGTTCGCGCGGCCTCGCGCCCCACCGCGGCCGCATCCCTGACGCGGCAGGAGACCGACACCGCTCATGACGCACGCCACGCTCGAAGAGGCGGCCGCCCCGGCGGCGATCAAGCCCAAGCTGCAGATCTATCTCTGCGCGCCGCGCGGCTTCTGCGCCGGCGTGGTCCGCGCCATCGACGCCGTCGATCAGGCGCTGCGCCTCTACGGCGCGCCGGTCTACGTGCGCCACGAGATCGTCCACAATAAATACGTCGTCGAAGGCCTAAAGGCCAAGGGCGCGATCTTCGTCGAGGAGCTGTCCGAGGTGCCCGACACCCAGCAGCCGGTGATCTTCTCGGCGCACGGCGTGCCCAAGGACATCCCGGCAGAAGCGGCGCGACGCAACTTCCACGCCATCGACGCGACATGCCCTTTGGTGACAAAGGTCCATCGCGAGGCGCAGATCCACTTCAAGCGGGGTCGCCAGATCCTGCTCGTTGGCCACGCCGGCCATCCCGAGGTGGTCGGCACGCTGGGTCAGTTGCCGGAAGGCTCGATCCTTCTGGTGCAGCATCCCGAGGACATCGACGCGCTGCAGGTCCGTGACGAGACGACGCTCGCCTACGTCACCCAGACCACGCTGTCGATCGACGACACGAAGGCGATGGTCGAGAAGCTTCACGAGCGCTTTCCGCTCATCGTCGGCCCGCAGAAAGAGGACATCTGCTACGCCACCACCAATCGTCAGGAGGCGGTGAAGCGCATCGCGCCGATCGTCGACGCGCTGATCGTGGTCGGCTCCTCGAATTCGTCGAACTCGCAACGGCTCAAGGAGGTCGGCGAGCGCTCCGGCTGCCCGATCTCGCGTCTCGTGCTGCGCGCCGACGATGTCGAGTGGGAGCTCTTCAAGAACATCAAGACGCTCGGTATCACCGCCGGCGCTTCTGCGCCGGAGGTCCTGGTCGAGGAAATCATGGACGCCTTCGCCGCCCGCTTCGATCTCGAAATCGAGATTGTCTCGACGGCGGACGAGAGCGTGTTCTTCCCGCTACCGCGTGAGCTGCGCTCCGTCGCCTGACGCGAGGGACCTCGCGATTGCGGACCATCGCGGGTATGGCTTTCCATTCAGTGGAACGACCGCTAAGCTTGCGGCGCCGTAGCGCGGCGCGACGCAACGCCCGTAACTTGGCGCGATTGTGGCTTGGCACGATCGTGCAGCGGTGCCCGCCTCGAGGGTCTTCGCCTTCCAGGTTCCACGCGTTCCAGAAAGGTCCTCCACGATGGCGCCCAGTCTTCACCCGCTGATCGACAACGGGTTGCAGCCAGGTTTCGGCAGCTTCAACGGTGGTACGCTCTTCTGCAAATGTCCGGCAGACAAGGTCGCCGTCCGCATCACCGGCGACGTGGCGCACAACCATGCCTGCGGCTGCTCAAAGTGCTGGAAGCCGGAGGGCGCCTTGTTCTCGATCGTCGGCGTCGTGCCGGTCAACAAGGTCAAGGTCCTCGCGCACGATGAGAAGCTGCACATCGTCGACGAGAGCGCGACGATCCAGCGTCACGCCTGCAAAGATTGCGGCACGCACATGTACGGCCGTATCGTGAAGGATCATCCCTTTAAGGGCCTCGACTTCATCCACGTCGAGCTCTCCGACAAGAAGGGCTGGCAGGCGCCGCAGTTCGCGGCCTTCGTGTCCTCGATCATCGAGCAGGGCTTTGAGCCCTCGGGCATGGATGCCGTGCGCGGCAAGTTCAAGGATGTCGGCCTCAAGACTTACGATTCGCTGTCGCCGCCGCTGATGGACGCCATCGCCGGTTACACCGCCGAGAAGGCCGGCACCGCCTACAAGCCGGGCCAGCCGCCGGCCGGCGCCAGCGCCAAACCGGTCCAGACAGCCCCTGCGCCCAACACAGCGCCCGCGCCCAACACAGCGCCCGCGCCCAAGACGGCTCCTGCCCCGACCCTCACGACGAGCACCGCGACGCCGAGCGGTCGGTCTCCGACGCAGGAGCCGATCAGGAAGGGCGGGGTCGCCGGCTTCTTCTCCAAGCTGTTCGGCGGCTAGCCGCTCGCAGCGCGCGGGCGGCGCGACGTGCACCGCGCGCCTCGATCGAGGTTCAGCCCTCGACCTTTAGCAGGACGTGGCGCTTGCGGCCGAGCGAGAGCTTGATCGCACCGCCGCGCAGGTCGGCGTCGTGCAGCACCGCTTTCTCTTCGGTCACCGCAACGTCGTTGACCCGTAGGCCGCCACCCTTGACCTGGCGCCGAGCCTCGCCGATCGAGCCGACGAGCCCGGCCTTCTGAAACGCCGCGAGGACCCCGAGGCCGGCGGCCAGCTCCGCCAAAGGCAGGGTGATACTCGGCAGGTCCTGGGCCAGCGCGCCTTCCTCGAACGTGCGGCGCGCCGTATCCGCCGCCGCGTCCGCCGCCGCGCGGCCGTGGAGCAGGGCGGTGGCCGCGGTCGCGAGCACTTTCTTGGCGTCGTTGATCTCGGCGCCGCCGAGCGCCTCGAGCCGCGCGACCTCCCCCATCGGCAGCTCGGTGAAAAGCCTGAGGAAGCGGCCGACGTCGGCGTCGTCGCAGTTGCGCCAGTACTGCCAATATTCGAAGACCGGCAGCATCTCGGCGTCGAGCCAGACCGCGCCCTGCGCCGTCTTGCCCATCTTGGCTCCAGCCGCGGTGGTCAGCAGCGGGGTGGTCAGGGCGTAAAGCTGCGCCGTGCCCATGCGCCGGCCGAGATCGATGCCGGTGACGATGTTACCCCATTGGTCGGAGCCGCCCATCTGCAACGTGACCCCGTGTCGGCGGTGCAGCTCGACGAAATCGTAGGCCTGGCAGCACATGTAATTGAACTCGAGGAACGAGAGTTCCTGGTCGCGCTCCAGCCGCATCTTCACCGAATCCATCGACAGCATGCGGTTGACGGAGAAGTGGCGGCCGACGTCGCGCAGGAAGTCGAGGTACTTCAGCCCGGTCAGCCAATCGGCATTGTCGACCATGAGCGCGTCGGACCCGCGCTCGCCGAAGTGCAAGAAGGCGGCAAAGACTTTCCCAATCTCCGTCTTGTTGGCCTCGATGTCGGTGAGGGAGAGCAGCTTGCGGCTCTCGTCCTTGCCGGACGGGTCACCGACGCGGGTCGTGCCACCGCCGACGAGCACCACAGGTTTGCCGCCGGTCTTCTGCAACCAGCGCAGGATCATGATCGGCAGTAGCGAGCCGACGTGCAGCGAGCGCGCCGTGCAGTCGAAACCGATATAGGCGACGAGCCCGCCGGCATGCGCCTTGGCATCGAGCGCGGCCATGTCGGAGCATTGGTGGATGAAGCCGCGTTCCTGAAGGATCTTCAGGAAGTCGGACTGCGGGGCTGCGGCGGACAAGCGGTTCGATTCCTTGGGGGCGAGTCCGGCGCGGCATCCGGGAAAAGCGCACATGCGTCAAGTCGGGCCCTGGCCGTGGCCTCAGCAGGCGCCACCTTCGCCATCCGATCTCAAGGGAAGCCAGCACGATGCTCGAAGCCAGTGAACAGCAGCTCGCCGAAGCCTCCGGCGACGAGCGCCGCACCGCAGAGGCCTTCGCCGCCTCCTATCTCGCGACGCAGCTGGAACAGGACCTGATCCCGGCCGACGAGGCGCGGCGCACGGTTGCCGAGCACCGCGAGGGTGCCACCAAGGAGTGGCGGCGCGCCGTCTACGCCGCGCTCGTCGGATTGCGCGCGATCAAGGCCTGATTTCCGCTACTTGCAGAATTTGGCGTCGCCGTCCTTGCCGCGCACCGCGAGGTCGAAGTGCCAGTGTGTGCGGTGATAGCTGTCTGAGCCGGGGCCGAGCACGGTATGGAAGTAGCCGCAGCCGCCGGCGCGCGCGGCCATCTCAAAGTCGCGCTCGGCGTCGGTCTTGGGCTCGCCCACGGCGATGAGGCGGCCATCGTCCAGCTTCAGCTGGGCGATGTCCACAGCCAAGCCTTGGCCATGGGCAGAGAGCTTGGCGCCAAAGATGTGGTCGCGCGAGCGGCACTCCAGGCCAGGACCCGTCCACACCGAAGCCAGGCCGACGCCCCACGTGCCTTTGGCGAGCGGCGCCAGCAGGTCGTGCACGTAGGCGGAAAAGGCGTCGGCCGTGGTGCAGGCGATCGTGGGCTGGTCGGGGAAGGCCACGCTGGTGCCGTCGACCCGCTTGGCGGAGACGAGCCGCAGCGGCTGCACCACGGTGCAGCGCTGGTCCGGCTGCGGGCCGAGCGTCGTCGCCTCCACCGTGACACCGCGTGCGTTGAGCCGGTCGATGCAGCCGGCATCGGGGGCGGGGTCGCGTGGGTTGAAGGCGGTGGTGGCCCCGCTCGGCGCGACGGCTGGGGCCGGCGGCGCGGCGAGGTCCGCCGGCTTGGCGCGCGGCAGCGGCGGCGCGGGTGTTGGCATGGTCTGGGCAGCTGGCTGGCTTGTCGGCTGGCTTGAAGCGGGAGAATCCGTCGTCGTGGTAGCGTCGTCCTTGGGCTTCTCGGCGCCGGCCGGGGGCGTCGGTGGCGAGGCCAGATCGGATCGGCTCGGTCGCTCCGGCGGCAGCGGCGGCAAGGCCGGCGCGTCGGCGGCGTCGCGGTCCAGTGGTGTCGGGCCAGGCTCACCCGGCTTCGCCGGATCGGCCTGCACCGCGGTGTCGCCCAAGAAGTGCGGCCGGGGGGCAGGGAGCGGGACGACGACGCGCGGTCGCCCGAGTCGATGGGTTCGCGCCGCGCGGTGCGAGGGCGGCGGCTCGCCCAGGAGCCAGCCGAGGCCCTGCGCCGCCGCGGGCTGCAGGCCGGCGATTCCGGCCAGGAGGATCAAGATTGGTTCGCGCCGCATCCGCACTCCGCATCGCGCGCGGAGGCTAGCGCGGGACTGGCCGCACGTCACCCATGCGCGACCGGTCGCCGCCATTGCTGCTGCTTGAAGAGCCTGTCGGGCCATCCATATTGAGCGGGCGGCGGAAGCCGAAGGGGTGCCTACGTGGGCTCCGTTGACGAAGGCCGTAAGGCTTCGAAGGTTCGTGTAATGTCTCGCGTGCCGACCCTTCACTCTCCCTTTCTGCTCGGGTTCGACGAGATCGAGCGCGCGATAGAGCGTGTCACGAGATCGTCATCGGACGGCTACCCGCCCTACAACATCGAGCGTGTGGCGCTCGGCGCCACGACGCCCGAAGTACTGCGGATCACCCTGGCGGTCGCCGGTTTCACCCGCGACCAGCTCGAAGTGATCGTGGAGGACGGGCAGCTGGTGATCAGGGGCCGACAGGGCGACGACAAGGAGCGCGTCTACCTGCATCGCGGCATCGCCGCGCGGCAATTCCAGCGCGTCTTCCTGCTTGCCGAGGGCATGCAGGTCGCGGGTGCGGATCTCGTCCACGGCCTTCTCTCCGTCGATCTGCATCGCCCCGAGCCGCAGCGAAAGGGCCAGCTGATCGACATCGATGTGCGCGATTGACGTCGGCACGAGCGCCGGAGCCCGTTGGGACCGGTCGGAAAGGTGAAAGTGATATGCATAGCGTGACCAAGACCAGCAATCCAGCGAGCGAGTTGGCGATGCCGATCCTGACCCAAGACCAGCTGGCGCAGCTCGGCGAAGGACTGATCGCCTACGTCAAGCCGATCCGCTCCGAGGACGTCGGCTCGATGTTCCCCGAAATTCCAGGCGTCGAACCCGGCATGCAACTTTTCGCGCTACTCGGCGCCAACGGTCGGCCGTTGATCCTTACCGACTCCCGCGATGCCGCCGTAGCCAACGCCATGCAGAATGAACTGCACATGGTGAGCCTGCATTGAGCGCAGCCCAACTGCCGAGCGCGCTCGACATGGTGAGATCGCGCGTCGCGGCCGAGCCGGATCCGTCGCTTCGCGTCGAAGCGCTGGTGGCGGCTTTGGCCGACGCCATCAGGGACACGTCCAACGATCAGAACGTCCAGAAGCTGGCGCGCGCATTGCGCAAGTCGGCCTCCGACATCGCGGCGGTGGCCGCGCCCGAGCGCGTCTAGTCGTTTCCAGGCAGATCGAGGATTTGACCGTCCGTGATCTCTAGCACCGCGTCCGTCATGAGGACGCGCGGCTCGCTCCCGTAACGACTACGCATCATGCCTCGATCGTCTTCGCCATGCCAGCGCGTGGCCGCCTCGCGGGAGCGCCAGATGTAGAGCCCGCCGCCGGTGCTCGTGGCCTCGTCGAACGTGTAGGTTTTGCCGACCAGGTCGGGGTTCGCCGCCCAGACCGTGGCCGTGCCGCGGTAGAGGGCCAGTGCCTCGGCGCGCGTCGTGCCGGGCGGCAGATCAGACTCGATCCATTCGAAGACTTTTCGCGTGTTCCTTCACGATGTCGGCACCTCGCAAGAGCCCGATGAGCGGCGCGGCGCGCGGCGATAACTTCGCTTCCGGTAGCGAAGGTGAACGCGACATCCTCCCGGGCCCGTACGGAACATCCGATGTGCGAGCCTGAGTTGCCGTCGAGACCTTAACCTTGACGTAAACTCCGCCGCGTTCCCATATCCGGACATGGTCATGTCCCGTCCGCAAAAGCCCATCCGATGAACGTCATGACACCCAAGCTGGCGAGCCAGCGCGAGGTGGAGACGCCATCGTCGCTGCTGGAGCGGTTCGGCGCCGCGGCGCCACTGAAGATGGACGCCGGGGTCGAGCTGTCGCCTTTCGCCATCGCCTACCAGACCTACGGCACGCTGAACGCCAGCAAGAGCAACGCGATCCTGGTCTGCCACGCGCTCACCGGCGACCAGCATGTGGCCAGCGAGAACCCGGTGACCGGCAAGCCCGGCTGGTGGTCGAGCCTGGTGGGGCCGGGCAAGCCGGTCGACACCAACCGCTATTTCGTTATCGCCACCAACGTCATCGGCGGCTGCATGGGCACGACCGGCCCGGCTTCCATAAACCCCTCCACCGGCCGCCCCTACGCGCTCGACCTGCCGATGGTGACGATCCGCGACATGGTGCGGGCCCAGGCTATGCTGATCGACCGGCTTGGCATCGACATGCTCTTCGCCGTCATCGGCGGCTCCATGGGCGGCATGCAGGTGCTGCAATGGGCGGCGAGCTATCCCGAGCGGGTGTTCTGCGCGATGCCCGTCGCCACCGCCGCGCGACATTCCAGCCAGAACATCGCCTTCCACGAGGTCGGGCGCCAGGCGGTCATGGCCGATCCCGACTGGTGCAAGGGCCGTTACCTCGACGAGGGGCGCCATCCCGGCAAGGGCCTCGCCGTGGCGCGCATGGCGGCGCACATCACCTACCTTTCCAACGAGGCGTTGCAGCGCAAATTCGGCCGCAAGCTGCAAGGGCGCGAGGCCCCAACCTTCTCCTTCGACGCCGACTTCCAGATCGAGAACTACCTGCGCTACCAGGGCCTCTCCTTCGTCGACCGCTTCGACGCCAACTCCTACCTCTACGTGACGCGGGCCTGCGACTATTTCGATCTCGCCAGCGACTACGGCGGCCGCCTCGCCGACGCCTTCCGCGGCACCAGGACCAAGTTCTGCGTGGTGTCCTTCTCCTCCGACTGGCTCTACCCGACCTCGGCATCGCGCCATATCGTGCACGCGCTCAACGCCTCGGGCGCCTCGGTCTCCTTCGTCGACGTCATGACCGACCGCGGCCATGACGCCTTCCTGATCGAGGATCCGGAGTTCAACGCCACCGCGCACGGTTTTCTCGAGGGCTGCGCCCGCGCCCGGGGGCTGGCACGGGCGTGAACCCGCAGCGTTTCGCGCCGGGCGACAAGCGGGCGAGCCTGCGCCCCGATCTCTACGAGGTGGCCAGGCTGCTCCAGCCGCGCACCCGCGTGCTCGACGTGGGCTGCGGCGATGGCGCTCTGCTGCACTACCTTTCAGAGGACCACGGCGTCGACGCCCGCGGCATCGAGCTCAGCCAGAAGGGCGTGAACCATTGCGTCGCCAACGGCCTCTCGGTGATCCAGGGCGACGCCGACACCGACCTCGCCGACTACCCCGACGACGCCTTCGACTTTGTCATCCTGTCGCAGACGCTGCAGGCCACCCGCCGCCCGCGCCAGGTGCTGGAGCACATGCTGCGCATCGGCCGCCACGCCGTGGTGTCGTTTCCCAATTTCGGCCATTGGCGGGTGCGGGGGCAGCTGCTCATGCGCGGGCGCATGCCCATTACCGACGCGCTCTCCTACCAATGGTTCGACACGCCCAACATCCACGCCTTCACCATCCGCGACTTCGTCGACCTGGTGGCGTTGTCGGACGGGATCATCGAGCGCAGCCTCGCCCTCGACGGCGAAGGCCGCCCGATCCCGCTCAAGGTGCCGTGGTGGGTGTGGAACCTCTTCGGGGCGCAGGCGGTGTTTCTGCTGACCCGTGGTCGCCAGAGCTAGAAGGACAACGCCGTGCGTTTCGAGGGAACAGCCGACTACGTCGCGACCGACGACCTCAAGGTGGCGGTCAACGCCTCCGTAACGCTACGCCGGCCGCTGCTCATCAAGGGCGAGCCGGGCACCGGCAAGACCGTGCTGGCGCACGAGATCGCCGCCGCCGCCGGCGCGCCGCTGATCGAGTGGAACATCAAGTCGAGCACCAAGGCGCAGCAGGGGCTCTACGAGTATGACGCGGTGGCCCGCCTGCGCGACGGCCAGCTCGGCGACGCGCGCGTCAGCGACATCGCCAACTACATCCGTCGCGGCAAGCTGTGGGAGGCCTTCACCGCGCCGGTGCTGCCGGTCCTGCTGATCGACGAGATCGACAAGGCCGACATCGAGTTCCCCAACGACCTGCTGCAGGAGCTCGACCGCATGAGCTTCGACGTCTACGAGACCGGCGAAAAGGTCGTGGCGCGCGAGCGTCCCGTCGTGATCATCACCTCCAACAACGAGAAGGAGCTGCCCGACGCGTTTCTGCGGCGCTGCTTTTTCCACTACATCCGCTTTCCCGATCGCGAGACGATGGAGCGCATCGTGGCGGTGCACTTCCCCGACATCGAGAAGCGTCTCGTGGCGCGCGCGCTGGAGGTCTTCTACGAGGTGCGCGACGTGCCCGGACTTAAGAAGAAGCCCTCCACCAGCGAGCTCATCGACTGGCTGAAGCTCATCCTCCACGAGGACATGCCGCTCGAGGTGCTGCAGACCAAGGATGCGCGCAGCGCCATCCCGCCGCTGCACGGCGCGCTCCTGAAGAACGAGGCCGACGTCATGCTGTTCGAGCGCCTCGCCTTCATGGTCAAGCGGCGCGGTTAGGTCGGCCCGCCATGTTCCTCTCGTTCCTCGAAGAGCTGCGCCGGGGCGGCATCGCGGCCTCGCCCAAGGAGCACCTGACGCTGCTGGAGGCGCTTCAGGCCGACGTCATCGAGCGCTCGCCCGAGCAGTTCTACTACCTCGCCCGCGCCATCTACGTGAAGGACGAAAGCCTCATCGACCGCTTCGACCAGGTCTTCGCGCGCGTGTTCAAGGGCGTGCTGGGCGAAGCGCCGGCCGCGGCGGACTCGTTGGTGACCGACCTGCCCGAAGCCTGGCTCAAGGCCATGGCGGAGAAGTACTTGACGGCGGAGGAGCGCGCCGAGATCGAGGCGCTCGGCTCGTGGGACGAGATCATGGCGACGCTGAAGCAGCGCCTCGCCGAGCAGGAGGGGCGCCACCAGGGCGGCAGCAAGTGGATCGGCACCGGCGGCACCTCGCCGTTCGGCAACGGCGGCTACAACCCCGAAGGCGTGCGCATCGGCGGGCAGTCCACGCATCGCCGCGCGATCAAGGTTTGGGAGAAGCGCGAGTTCGCCGACCTCGATGCCACCCGCGAGCTCGGCACCCGCACCATGAAGGTGGCGCTGCGCCGCCTGCGCCGCTTCGCCCGCGAGGGCGCCGCCGACGAGCTCGACCTCGAGGCCACCGTGGCCGGCACCGCCGCCAAGGGCTACCTCGACGTGGCGATGCGGCCGGAGCGGCGCAACGCGGTCAAGCTGCTGCTCTTCCTCGACATCGGAGGCTCGATGGACGACCACGTCAGGCTTTGCGAGGACCTGTTCTCGGCCTTGACATCCGAGTTCAAGCGACTCGAGTATTTCTATTTCCACAATTGCGTCTACGAGGGCGTGTGGAAGTCCAACGCCCGCCGCCATGCCCAGCGCATCCCGACTTGGGACGTGCTCCACCGCTTCGGCCGCGACCACAAGCTGGTGATCGTCGGGGACGCGCAGATGAGCCCCTACGAGCTGGCGCAGCCCGGCGGCTCGGTCGAGCACATGAACCCCGAGCCCGGCGCGTTATGGCTGCAGCGCCTCTGCGCCGCCTATCCCTCAGCCGCCTGGCTCAACCCGGTGCCGGCGGAACATTGGCCCTATTCGCAATCGACGGCCACGATCCGCGATCTGCTGGGGCAGCGGATGTTTCCGATGACCCTGGAAGGGCTCGACCAGGCGGCGCGCTCGCTCAGCCGCAAGGCGTGAATGCGCCCTTAGTCGCTTAGCCGCACCAGCATCTTGCCGAGATTGTCGCCGGAGAACAGCTTCAGGAAGGCGGCCGGTGCGGCCTCGATACCCTCGTCGACGCTCTGGCGCCATTTCATGCGACCCTTCGCGACCCAATCGGCCATCGCCTCGACGAACGACGGCATCCTGTCGAAATGGTCCGAGGCGATGAAGCCTTGGAGACGCAGGCGCTTGCGTACGGCATGGGCGAGATTGGCCGGGCCGCTGCCGCTCGTGGCGTTGGATTGCGAGATCATCCCGCAGAGCGCGAAGCGCGCGAACGGGTTGGCGGCCTCGAGTGCGGCTTCGAGATGGCTCCCGCCGACGTTTTCGAAATAGACGTCGATGCCTTCGGGCGCTGCGTCCGCCAGGGCCGACGTCAGATCCCCGGCCGCCTTGTAGTCGATCACGGCGTCGCAGCCGATCTCGCGGAGGTAGTCGCATTTGATCGGTCCGCCCGCCGATCCGATCACCGTCGCGCCCCGGATCTTGGCTATCTGACAGGCGACCGAGCCGACCGCGCCGGCCGCGCCCGACACGAAGACCACGTCGCCGGCGCCGACCTTGGCGACTTCGGTGATGCCGATGAAGGCGGTGAGCCCCGGCAGGCCGGCGATGCCGAGCATCGCCTCGGCCGGTAGGCCGGTGCGCGGCACGAGGGTCAGGGCCGCGGCCTTGGCGTTGAAGGCCTCGCGCCAGCCGCACATCGACTGCACGAGGTCGCCCGTCGCGAAATCGTCGCTGCGCGAGGCCACCACCCGGCCGACGGCGCCGCCCTGCAGCACCTCGCCGAGAACGAAAGGCGGCACGTAGCTTTTCCGCGTCGTCATGCGGCCGCGCATGTAGGGGTCGACCGACATCCAGAGATTGCGCACCTGCACCTCGCCCTCGGCGGGCGGCGGGACCTCGGTCTCGGCGAGCGCGAAGGTTTCGGCGGTCGGGATGCCGTCGGGGCGCGACGCGAAACGGACCTCGCGCGATCTTATGGTTTGGCTCATGTCACTACTCCTTTTGCTCGAGATCTCATGAAAGGGCGGCGGCGCGTTGGTAGGCGAAGCGAGCCTGCAGCCTCTCCGCATAGTCTTGGATGTCGGGCGGCAGCGCCTCGGCTTCGCCCACGCGGACGGCGAAGCGTAAGGCGTAGCCGATCGAGATATCGGCCAGGGTGAAGCGCCCGGCTGCCGCATACCCGGTCGTCGCGATGGCGCGCCGCACCGGCTCGAGTCGCTCGCGGAACTTGTGTCGCGCGTCGGCAACCGCCTGCGGCAGCCGGCGAGCCTCCGGCTCCAGGAAGGCGTAGCGCAGGATCGAGCCCAGTGGCTGCGTGAGGGTCGCCTCGCCGTAGAGGCAGAATTGCAGGTAATCGGAGTAGCCAGCCTCGTGTGGTGCCACGGCGAGCGGCGTCGGCCCATGGCGCTCGACGAGGTAGAGACCGATCGCGATCGACTCCGTCATCGTCACCTCGCCATCCACGAAGAAGGGAAGCGATCCGGACGGATTGACCGCGAGGAAGTCCGGCTGGCGCTGGCGTGGTGGGAAGAGGATGGACTGGCTGCGGTAGGCAACGCCGAGTTCCTCGAGGAGCCAAGCGACGCGCAGCGAGCGCGTTCCTTGGCCATGGTACAGCGTCGGCAGCGGAGAGGACATTCAGGATACTCGCTATGTTATTCACTATAACATAGGTGCGGATCGCTTGCGTCAAGGTGCGTGTTTTAGGCTATAACATCGTCGTGAAAGAGCCGCAGTCCCCGAATCCCTATCACCACGGCCACCTTCGCGAGGCGCTGGTGAGGGCAGCCGTCGCAAGGGTTGAGGCGGTCGGCCACGAAAGCCTGAGCATGGCGGCGCTCGCCAAGGAGCTCGGCGTGTCGCAGCCGGCGTCCTATCGCCACTTCGCCGACCGCGACGCGCTGTTGTCCGCGGTAGCCGCCGAAGGCTTCCGCTTGTTCGGAGCGACGCTTCGTGGCGCCGTTGCGGACCTTCCCGCATCCGAGGTCCTGGCGGCCAACGCCCGGGCCTATCTCGACTTCGGTCGGGCGCATGGCGGACTCTATCGCCTGATGTTCGGCACGCGGCTCCTCGCCGGTGCTGCTCCGGCTAGCGATCTCGCCATGGCGGCGCGGGGCAGCTTCGAGGAACTGCTGAAGGCGCTTGGTACCGGCTCCGGTCGAAGCGACGGCGTGCGCGAGGCGATCGCCGTCTGGTCCTCGCTGCACGGTCTCGTGCTGCTGGAGCATTACGGCCTTCTCTCGTCGCCGAGAACGCGGGCCGTGCCGATCGCCGACGTGCTGGCCGATCTCCTCGCGGGGAAGGCTTACCCGCCGAGCCCGGCGTAGGCGTCCCGGCGTACGGTGGAATAGCTGACGGCGCCGGCAAGCGCGGCGACGCTGGCCAGGAGAAAGGCGGGCGTGAAGGTGTGGGTGCGGTCGACGATGATGCCGGTGACGAGCGGAGCCAGCGCGCCGCCGATCGACCCGCCGATGTTCTGGATCGACTCCAGCGTGGCGACGAGGCGCGGCGGTGTCAGGCTGGCGCCGAGCGCCCATGAGCACGATCCCGCGCCGTAGCCGAAGAACATCGAGATCGAGAGCAGAGTCACGACCGAAGCGGTGGTGGTGGCGAAGGGCGCGGCGGCGGTGAACAGGGCACAGAGCACGAGGCCGCCGACGGTGAGGATGCGTCGAGAGTCGATGGGGTCGATCCCGCGCGCGGCGAGCCGGTCGGAGAGGAAGCCGCCGAGCGCGCCGCCGACGAAGCCGGCGACCTGCGGGATCGCGGCGAGGATGCCGGTTTGCGCGACGCTGACGCCGAAGACCCGCTCCAGGTAGTCCGGCAGCCAGGCGACGTTGAGCCATGTGACGTAGACGATGCCGAAGAGCCCGCCGATCAGGCCCCACGTCGAGGGAACGGTGAAGAGGCTCGCCCAGGTGTGGGCGCCGGCGGTTGCCTCGGCCTCGACCTCGCCGGCGCGCATCGCGGCGAGGTCCTCGCGCGGCACCTCGGTTTGCTCGGGATCGCGATAGTACAGCCACCACGCCAGCGCCACCGCGAGCCCGGCGATGCCCATCGCGACGAACATGACGCGCCAGCCGAACGCCAGCATCATGGCCGTGAGCAGGGGCGGCGCCAGGGCCGGCCCAAGCGAGGACGCGGCGTTGAAGAGGCCGAGCGGCGTGCCGCGCTCCTTGACCGAGAACCAGTTCACGCAGGCCCGCGCGCCGGCGGTGAACATCGGCGACTCGCCGATACCGAGCCCGATGCGAGCGCCGATGAACTGCCCGAAGCCGGTGACGAATCCGCTCAGGATCTGGGCGATCGACCACAGCGTCATGCCGGCCGACAGCATGATGTGCGGGCCGATACGATCGGTGATGGCGCCGACCGGCAGCTGGCAGAGCGCGTAGGACCAGGCGAAGGCCGAGAGCAGCGCGCCCATCTGCGTGGCCGAGAGGTGCATCTCGCCGGCGATCGTGTGATTGGCAATGGCGAGCGTCGAGCGATCGACGTAATTGACGACGCCCGCCGCGATCAGCAGGCCGACGCTGATCCATTGCCGCCGCCGCGTCGCGCTGGAGACCCGCACCGGCGCCGTGGCGGCGAGGCTCACGCGCGGCGGCGGCGGAAGGCGGTGGCGACGCCGTCGTCGCGAGCGGCCAGCACCAGGAAGGTGAGGAGCCCGGCGTGGAACACCAGCGCGCCGGGCGCGATCAGGCTGAGGCTCCAGATCATGCCGGGTGCGGCGGCCATGAGCGCGAGAGTCACGACGTAGCCGGCGAAGGCTGTCGCGCCGAGCGGCCGCCCGAGGCGCCACACCACCAGCGCCGCAGCGCCGAGCACCCCGGCGGCCTTGCACACCGCCATGAAGCGCAGCAGCATAACCAGCGAGGCCTCGAAGCCGGAGGCGTCGGTGGCATGCGTGCGGCCGAGCGCCGCGCCGGCGAAGGCGGCGGCGACGAGCGTGCTGGCGAGGATGACAGTGTGGCCGGGACGGCGCCCGGCTCGGGCGGCGGAAGAGGGCAGGGCGGCGAGGTCGGTCATCGGGCGCGCTCCGGGTCGTCGCGATGTTAAAGCAAATCGCGGCGAGGCGGAACCGCCGACCAACAATAGCGAAACGGCTCTCCAGGAAGGACGTTCACTCGTGCATAATGGTGGCAGCCCTCGACGAAGTTGCGTGCCGCCGCGGGCAGGCTAAAGGTGTTGAGAGAGAGCAGCATAAAGCCTTCCGGGGCTATCGACAAGCACCGAGACGTGGTCCGGACCGCGACAACCCGCTTCAATGCCAGCAACCCTCGTACGTTCGGCTCCATCGCGAATGGCACCGATTGCGAGGACAGCGATGTCGACTTTCTGGTTGATCCTCAGCCGGGCGCCACATTGTTCGAGCTGGGCGGCCTCCTTGAGGCTCTTGAGGCGTCACTAGGCTTCCCCGTCGATCTCTGCACCCCGGAAGACTTCCCGCCTGGCTTTCGCGCTCGCGTCTTGGCCGAAGCGCGTCCGATTTGATTGACGCCAGAGCCTTTGGCTATCTCAGTCAAATGCGACAGGCATCGCTGGACGAAATGCGACTGCCAAGTCTCGTGGGAGGCGCTTGGCTCTTACGGCGGCGACGGCGCTGAAGAAACATATAGCGTCATTGCTTTAAAACGCCGCATCGCCGCTGCCGATCGATGGACGTTTCCTCTGCACGACGACGGAGACGCGTGATGAGCAAGACGGCGGAGAAGAGCGATCCCGATCTATGGGACAAGGTCAAGGATGAGGTCACCGCCGGCGACAAGGGCGGCAAGCCCGGCCAATGGTCCGCCCGCAAGGCGCAGATGGCCTCGTCCGAGTACCAGAAGCGCGGCGGCGGCTACGAGGGCGAGAAGTCGAAGGACAATCACCTGCAGGAGTGGACCGACGAGGACTGGGGCACCAAGTCCGGCGAGAAGAGCGAGGACACCGGCGAGCGCTACCTTCCCAAGGAGGCGCGCGAGGCGCTGACCGACAAGGAGTATGCGCGCACCAGCGCCAAGAAGCGGGCCGACACGACGAAGGGCAAGCAGTATTCGGCGCAGCCCGAGGGCATCGCGGAGAAGACGGCCGAGCATCGCGACACGGTCAAGGCCGACAAGACCAAGGCCGAACTCTACGAGGAGGCGAAGGCGAAGGATCTTGCCGGTCGCTCGACGATGAGCAAGGCGCAGTTGGCGAAGGCGTTGGGCTGAGGCCTCAGAACACCGCGGCGCCGCGGTCCGCCGGCCCCACGTTCGCGCGGAACAAGGCGAACAGCTCGCGGCCGGCGCCGACGTGGCTCGAAGCCAAATCGGCGACGGCCGGCGCGCGCGCGGCCCATTCGGCCTCGTCGATCAGCACGTCGAGCGTGCCGGCGAGCGCGTCCACCCGCACGATATCGCCGTCGATCACGCGGGCGATGCCGCCGCCGTCGACCGCCTCGGGCGTGACGTGGATCGCCGCCGGCACCTTGCCCGAGGCGCCCGAGAGCCGGCCGTCGGTCACCAGCGCCACCTTGAAGCCGCGGTCCTGCAGCACGCCGAGCGGCGGCATGAGCTTGTGCAGCTCGGGCATGCCGTTGGCGCGCGGACCCTGGAAGCGCACCACGGCGACGACGTCGCGGTCGAGCTCGCCGGCGCGGAAGGCCTCCTGCAGCTGCTCCTGCGTGTGGAACACGACCGCCGGCGCCTCGACCACGTGGCGCTCGGGATGCACCGCCGAGGTCTTGATGACGGCGCGGCCGAGCCGGCCGTCGAGCATGCGCAGCCCGCCGCTCGCGGCGAAGGGCGCGGCGGCGGAGGCCAGCACGGCGGGATCGCCGGAGGCCTCGGGGATCGGCCGCCAGGTCACGCCCTCGCCCTCGGCGAAAGGCTCGGCGGCGTAGGCGCGCAGGCCGCCGCCCCAGACCGTGCCGACGTCCTCGTGCAGCAGGCCGGCGTCGAGCAGCTCGCGGATGACGAAGGCCATGCCGCCGGCGGCGTGGAAATGGTTCACGTCGGCACGGCCGTTGGGGTAGACGCGCGCCAGCAGCGGCACCACCTCGGCGAGGTCGGCAAGGTCCTGCCAGGTCAGGATGATGCCGGCCGCCGCCGCCATCGCCGGCAGATGCAGCGTGTGGTTGGTCGAGCCGCCGGTGGCGTGCAGGCCGACGATGCCGTTGGCGAAGGCGCGCTCGTCGAGCATGCGGCCGAGCGGGCTGTAGGCGTTGCCGCCGGCGGTGAGCGCCAGGGCGCGCCGCGCCGCCTCCCGCGTAAGCGCCTCGCGCAGACGCGTGCCGGGATTGACGAAGGCGGCGCCGGGAAGGTGCAGGCCCATCACCTCCATCAGCATCTGGTTGGTGTTGGCCGTGCCGTAGAAGGTGCAGGTGCCCGGCCCGTGGTAGGAGGCCATTTCGGACCTCAGCAGCTCGTCGCGCCCGACCTTGCGCTCGGCGTAGAGTTGGCGAACGTGGCTCTTGTCGGTGTTGGAGAGGCCGGTGGTCATTGGGCCGGCCGGGATGAACACCGCCGGCAGGTGGCCGAACGACAGCGCGCCGATGACGAGGCCCGGCACGATCTTGTCGCAGATGCCGAGGTAGACCGCGGCATCAAAGGTCTGGTGCGAGAGTGCCACGGCGGTGGCCAGCGCGATGACGTCGCGCGAGAACAGGCTGAGCTCCATGCCGTCCTCCCCCTGGGTGACGCCGTCGCACATCGCCGGCACGCCGCCCGCCACCTGCGCCGTCGCGCCGGCGGCTCGCGCGGTGTCGCGGATGATCTCGGGAAAGCGCTCGTAGGGCTGATGCGCCGAGAGCATGTCGTTGTAGGCGGTGACGATGCCGAGATTGGGCACGCGTCCCAGCGCCAGGCGCGCCTTGTCGCCGGGCGGCGCGGCGGCGAAGGCGTGAGCCTGATTGGCGCAGCCCAGCCGCGCGCGGGGCGTGCGCGCCTGCTCCGCCGCCGCGTCGATGCGGGCGAGGTAGCGCGCGCGCTCGGGCCGGGAGCGCGCGACGATCCGGGCGGTGACCTCTTCGAGACGAGGGTGCAGGGCGGGCATCAGGCGGCCAGCAGCTCCATCGAGCGTCGGGCACGCCCGGTGATCGCCTCCCAGTCGCCCTTCTCGACGAGGCCGGCCGGCGCCAGCCACGAACCGCCGACGGCGAGCACGTTGGGCTCGGCCAGCCAGGACGAGGCCTGGTCCTCCGAGATGCCTCCGGTGGGGCAGAACTTGACTTGCGGGAACGGCCCGGCCAACGCCCGCAGCGTCGGCAGGCCGCCGGCCTGCGAGGCCGGGAAGAACTTCATCACGTCGAAGCCGCGCTCGAGGCAGGCCATGAGGTCTGACGCCGTCTGCACGCCGGGCACGAAGTCGAGCCCGGCCAACGCCGCCGCGTCGAGCAGCGCCGGCGAGGCGCCGGGCGAGAACGCGAAGGAGAGGCCGAGAGCCAGCGCCATCTCGAGGTCACGACCGGTCAGTACCGTGCCGAGCCCCACCACCGCCTCGGGCACCTCGGCCTTGATCGCCTTGGCCGCCTCGCCGCCGGCGGCGGTGCGCAGCGTGATCTCCAGCGTGCAGACGCCGCCGGCGCAGAGCGCGCGCGCCAGCGGCACGGCGTCGGCGACGCGCGCGATGGTCAGCACCGGCACGAGCCGGGCCGACTGGAGCAGCCTGGCGGGGCCGGAGAGAGGTTGGGATGATGTCATGATGTTCATCATCCTCGCTTGCCACGTTTGTGCCAAGCATAAACGGCCGGCTCCGATACGGGTCCGATCCAAATCTCGAGCGTTCTTCCCCGTGGCCTACACTGCCACCCCCGCACCGAGTGGAAGCGGCGCGGCCTGGAGCCTGCGTCTCGGCCATGCGCCCGCGCTCGAGTTTTAGAATGGCTCTGGAGCGTCGCCGCCGCTTTTAGTAAGTGAAATGTTGACATCTCTTCCGTTACGTAAGTCTGACGATTGGAAGCGGATGATCCCTTTGCGGCAACGAGAGACCATGGTTTTGACTAGCTCGCCTGCGCCGGCCGTCTCCTCACGCACCGCCAGGTTCGAGGGCGTGCCTTATGCCCTCTTGTGCGTCATGGATGCCGCGCGGCTCGACGCGCTGCCGTTCGGCGTGGTCGGTCTGAACCCGGAAGGGATCGTCGAGGTCTACAACAAGACCGAGGCCAAGTTCTCCGGCCTGCAACGCGACGATGTGATCGGCGTCCATTACTTCCTTTCGGTGGCGCAATGCATGAACAACTTCCTGGTGGCCCAGCGTCTGGAGGACGAGGAAGAGCTCGACACGATCGTCGCTTACGTCCTGACTTTTCGCATGCGGCCCACGCCGGTGCGGCTGCGCCTCTTGAAGCAGGCGGGCCAGCCGCGCCGCTTCGTGCTGATCCAATGGTAGCCCGCCGCACGACCGAAGCGTTAATTCGCGAGAACGGGGAACTCATGCAGTTCCTCTATGCCTGCCCCATCGGGCTCGTCGCCTTGGACGGCAAGGGCAACATGACGATGCTCAACCCGCTCGCGATGCAGCTGATCCTGCCGCTGGCGCGAAATCACGAGGTGACGAACCTCTTCAAGATCCTCGAGCCTTACGCGCCGGACTTGCGCGCGATCATCGCGGATTTCGAGCTGAGGCAGGGCACGGTCTGCGACAACCATCGGATCTTCGTCGGCCGCAGCGATGCCCATAGCGCCGGCAAGGACGACGAGGGCGCGACCGACGTGGTGCTGGCCTGCACGCTGGTCAAGCTCGGGCCGGATCGCTTCATGGCGACGCTCGCCGACATATCGGTGCAGGTCCACCAGGAGCGCCGGCTGAGGGCGGCGGAAGCCTGGTTCTCCTCCCTGATCGGCGGGGTCGAGGATTTTGCCGCGCTCTCGCTCGACGCGAACGGCCTCATCGAGCACGTCAATGGTTCTGTGGCACGCCAGACCGGCTTCATGGATCACGAGCTCGTCGGCCGCAGCCTCGGCCTTTTCGACGCGCCCGATCCGGCGTCGGGCGCCCTTACCACCGATGAGCAGATCGCGTTGGCGACGCGCGAAGGTTGGCATCTCGACGAGGGCTGGTGCGCTCATCGGGACGGAACGCGGCAGTGGTCGCAGCGGCTGATCTCGGTCTGCCGCGAGGAGGCTGGCGCGAGAGGCCGCACGATCGGCGGGTTCACCGTCGTGATGCGGGCCGTGACGCGGCAGGGGGGCGACGCCGGCACGCTCAAGCGGCGGCTGACCACGGACCATCTCACGGGCGTCGCCAACCGCGCGCACTTCTTCGAGGTCGCGGAGCGACAGGCCGCTCAATGCCGGCGCGACGGCGTATCGGCGGCCGTCATCGTGCTCGACATCGATCATTTCAAGCATGTCAACGACAGCTTCGGCCACGCGCTCGGGGACGAGGTGCTCAAGGCCGTCGGCGCGAGTTGCAAGGCGGCCCTGCGCCCCGGCGACACGCTGGCCCGCCTGGGCGGCGAGGAGTTCGTCGTTCTTATGCCGGCGGCGGACCTGCCCATGGCCTGCGAAACGGCGGAGCGGCTACGGGCAGTCATCGCGGCGATCCAGGTGGACACTCCGGACGTTAGCCTCGGCGTCACCGCGAGCTTCGGCTGCGCCTGCCTCGATGGCCGCAATCCCGACCTCGCATCGGTGCTGGCCGCCGCCGACGCCGCGCTCTACGTCGCCAAGCGCGAGGGACGCGACCGCGTCGCTGCCGCGCCCGGCATGGAGGCTGCGGCCTGAGCGTCGCGGCGCCATCGTCACGTAGCGCGCTCGCGTCCGCGGCGCCGCCGAGGCGGAAGGCGCTCGCGCGGGTCCTGCAATCCCTGCTGCGGGCGGAACTGGCGGTGGCGCGCGGCAAGCGCGGCGGCGCGGCCGGTCCTCACCTTCCACCCGGCCTCTGGTTGGACGAGGCGCGCATCAGCGGACACGGGGTGGCCGATCTCGGCTGCGATTCGCTCGAGGCGTTGTGGATCAGCTCGGCCGCCTGCGAAATGTTCGACCTGGCCGAGGCGGGTCGCCACCACGCGCTCGCCGCCTCCGACCGCTTCGGCGAATGGCTCGACATCATCGAGGGTGCTTGGCACGGGGGGCTGGGCACCGTCACGTTCACGACCTCGGGCACCACCGGCCGGCCCAAGCGCTGCACCCATGAGCTGGTCGATCTTCAGGCCGAAGCCCGTCATTTCACCGGTGTGTTCGGTGATTGCCGTCGCGTGCTGGCCTTCGTGCCCGCACACCACATCTACGGCTTTCTCTTCACGGCGCTGCTGCCCGATGCGCTCGACGCCGAATGCCTCGACATCGCCGAGGCGACCGAGGCCCTCGCGGCCTCGCGGCCCGGCGACCTCCTCGTCGCTTTCCCCGAGCGCTGGTCGTGGATCGAGCGCGTGGTCCGGCACTTCGGCGCGGATGTCCTCGGGGTGACCTCCACGGCCCCGTGCCCGCGCGACCTCGTCGAAGCCCTCATCGGCGCCGGCCTCGGCGGCATGACCGAAGTCTACGGCTCGTCTGAGACGGCGGGGATCGCGACGCGGTGCTGGCCGCAGACCACCTATCGCCTGCTTCCGCGCTGGTCCTTCGCCGAAGCGGACGGGCGCGCCTGCCTCGTCGATGCCGCCGGAAGATGCGCCGCCTTGCCCGACATGATCGAGCGCACCGGTGCGGAGGCCTTCGTTCCCGCGGGCCGCGTTGACGACGCGGTGCAGGTCGGCGGCACCAACGTCCATCCCGAGGCGGTCGCCGTCGCCCTGCGCGAGCGGCCCGGTGTCGCCGAGGCCGCCGTGCGACTGATGCGGCCCGAGGAAGGATCGCGCCTGAAGGCGTTCATCGTCGCCGATGGGTCGGTCGCGCAGGACTTGCTCCGCGCCGCGCTGGTCGGCTGGCTCGCGCAGACGATGGAGGCGCCGGCGCGCCCGGTGGACTTCCGTTTCGGCACGCGACTGCCCCGCAACGCACTCGGCAAGCTTTCCGACTGGTAAGCGAAGGAACATCCCTTTGATCGGACGACATTATCGAGGTTTTAAACTTGAGGTGTCTATCGTCGGGCGAACGCCGCCATGGGGCTAATCGATGACTCATTCGTGTAAAGGATGTCGCGACGGCGCCGGCTTCGACGTGCCGTTTTCGATGGCGTTCCAACCGATCTTCGATCTCGGGTCGGGAGCGGTGTTCGCGCAGGAAGCGCTGGTGCGTGGCATCAACGGCGAGGGCGCCTACTCCATCCTCTCGCAGGTCGACGATGCCAACCGCTACGCCTTCGACCAGCAATGCCGCGCCAAGGCGATCGAGATGGCCGCGGCCCGTCGCGCCGTGGGAGATGGCCAGGGCCTGTCCATCAACTTCATGCCCAACGCGGTCTACGAACCGCGCGCCTGCATCCGCCTGACCCTGGATGCGGCGCGGCGCACCGGCTTTCCGCTCAACCAGATCATCTTCGAGTTCACGGAGGCCGAGCGGCTCGACGCGGACCACGTCCTGCATATCCTGAAGACCTATCGAGAGGTCGGGTTCAAGACCGCGATCGACGATTTCGGCGCTGGCTATGCCGGATTGGGCCTGCTGTCGCGCTTCCAGCCCGATCTCGTGAAGATCGACATGGACCTGATCCGCGGCATCGACACCGACCGCGTCAAGCAGGTCATCCTCAAGAACATGCTGACTATGATCAACGACCTCGGCATCGTGCCCATCTGCGAAGGCGTGGAGACGCTCGCGGAACTGGCGACCATCCAGGATCTCGGCGTGCGCCTCGTGCAGGGCTACGTCCTCGCCCGTCCCGTGTTCGAGGCGGCGGCGTCGTTGGCGGCGTGACGGGCGGCGAGTCGGCGCCGCCGCCTCAGGCCGCCGGCTCCAGCGTCTGCAGCTGCAGCGCGTGCAGCGCGCCACCCATGTGGGCACCCAGTGCTCTGTAGACCAATTGGTGTTGCTTCAGCTTGGTCAATCCGGTGAACTCGCGCGAGGTGACGATGGCCGAGAAATGGTCGTCGTCGCCGGCGAGGTCGATGATCTCGATCTGCGCATCGGGCAGGGACGCCTTGATCAGGCGCTCGATCTCGGCGGCGGGCATCGGCATGGGTGAAGGTCTCCGGGCTTTCTCGCGTCTTAGCGCAAGCGGGCTGGCGAGACGAGCCTTCGCGCGACGGCTTGCCAAGCGCCCCGGCGGCCCCGACGTAAGTCGCCCATCCCCAGAGAACCCCCGTGCCGCCTTTCCTCGTCCTGCCTTTCCAAGACGTCCTGCCCACCTTCGCCGGCGCGCCGGTCTTCGCCGGCCCGCGCGCGGCGGTGCTCGGCCGCGCCACGATCGGCGCCGGCGCGTCGCTGGGCGAGGACAGCGTGGTGCGCGCCGACGGCGACGTGGTGCGCATCGGTCGCAATGTGCACCTCGGCCACCGCGCCACCGTGCATATCGTCCACGAGATGTTGCCCTGCCTCATCGGTGACGACGTGACGGTGGGAGCCAATTGCGTCGTCCACGCCTGCACGGTGGGCGACCGCTGCGTGATCGAGGAGAACGTCGTCATCCTCGACGACGCCACGGTGGCCGCCGACGTGCTGATCGAAACGGGATCGACGGTGTTTCCGCGCAAGCAGCTGCGGGGCGGGTGGATCTACGCGGGATCACCGGCCAAGCCGGTGCGCGAGCTGGCCCCGGGCGAGCTGGCGGAGCGCGCCGCCGCGGTGCGGGCACGCCACGGCAGCGAAAGCGAACTCTCCGCCGCGGTGCAGGACTTCGGCGACGCGGTGTTCATCGCCCACACCGCGCAACGGGCCGGGCGGCTCAGCTTCTCGCCGGGTTCGTCGCTGTTCTTCTCCTGCATCGCCCACGCCGGCACCGGCTCGATCTTCGTTGGCGCCAACACCAACGTCCAGGACAACACGATCCTGCGCGCCGAGGCCGGCGACATCGTGATCGGGCGCGACACCACGATCGGCCACAACGTGGCGATGGGTCCCGGCCGCATCGGCGACGCGGCGCTCGTCGGCATGGGCGCGGTGCTCGCCGACGACACCTGGGTGCAGGACGACGTGTTGCTGGCGGCGGGTTCGACCACCGCGCCGGGACAGGTGCTGGAGTCCGGCTGGATGTGGGGTGGTCGCCCCGCGGCGAAGATGTCGAAGCTCGACGACGCCCGACGCAAGGGGATGGCCGAGAACATCGCCACCTACTGTCAGTATTCACAGGTGTTCCGTGCCGTGCAGCAGGCCCACGGCTTCGGCCGCCGCCGCGCGCCGGGACCGGAGGTGCGCGACCTCATCAGCGAGGCGTGAGGCGCTTGTCCGGCCGCGGTCGTTGGGCGAGTGTCGGCGTACGGCCACGCGGCGATGTCGGTCGGTGGCCGGACGCCGACTTGGCCGAGACTGCGGTGAGGCCGTTCGCCGAGACTGGCGTTCGCGGAGAGGTCGAACGCCGAAGCCGTGGGGTCTGACGCCGACGCCGTTTCGGCCGGCGTGCCGGAGGTGCAAACCACCGCGTCGTCATCGATGACACCGTACGGTTTATATGCCCTATCAAGGCGATAGGAAAGTGTTGTTGAAGGTAGCAAAGCCTGGCCGGGGCTGCGCCTCCCGAGCGGCCGCTTGTCAGCCCGGCAGGTTTGTGGGCAAGAACCGAACCTTCATCGATACGACGGGACGTGGTGGCACTATGGCGCGCAGCAAGATTGCTTTGATCGGGGCCGGGCAGATCGGCGGCACGCTGGCGCATCTGGCGGGCATGAAGGAGCTCGGCGACATCGTGCTGTTCGACATCGCCGAGGGCACGCCCCAGGGCAAGGCGCTCGACCTCGCCGAATCGGCCCCGGTCGACGGCTTCAACGCTCATCTCTCCGGTGCCAATTCCTACGAGGACATTGCCGGATCGGACGTGGTGATCGTCACCGCCGGCGTGCCGCGCAAGCCCGGCATGAGCCGCGACGACCTGCTCGGCATCAACCTCAAGGTGATGGAATCGGTCGGCGCCGGCATCAAGGCGCATGCCCCCGACGCCTTCGTGATCTGCATCACCAACCCGCTCGATGCCATGGTGTGGGCGCTGCAGAAGACTTCCGGCCTGCCGCCCAAAAAGGTCGTGGGCATGGCCGGCGTCCTTGATTCCTCGCGCTTCCGCTACTTCCTTTCGGACGAGTTCAAGGTCTCGGTCGAGGACGTCACCGCCTTCGTGCTCGGCGGCCACGGCGACGACATGGTGCCCTCGCTGCGCTACTCGACGGTGGCCGGCATTCCGCTGCCCGACCTCGTCAAGATGGGCTGGACCACCCAGGAGCGGCTCGACCGCATCGTCGAGCGCACCCGCAAGGGCGGCGGCGAGATCGTCAACCTCCTGAAGACCGGCTCGGCCTTCTATGCGCCGGCGGCCTCCGCCATCGCCATGGCCGAGAGCTACCTCAAGGACAAGCGCCGGGTGCTGCCCTGCGCCGCCCAGCTCAACGGCGAGTACGGGCTCTCCAACATCTATTGCGGCGTGCCGGTGGTGATCGGCGCCAACGGCGTCGAGAAGGTCGTCGAGGTGCGACTCGACGAGAGCGAGCAGGCGATGTTCGAGAAGTCAATCGCCTCGGTGAAGACGCTGGTCGAGGCCTGCAAGGGCATCAACCCGGCCTTCGCCAACTGAAGTCGTCCACCTCGCCGCAGCTGCACCTTTCCGTCGGCTCGGCTATTCCCGCCGTCGCGTCGGCAGGCTAAGGCTCCGTCGAGACCACCAGAGGGCGAACGAGATGGCGTCGGATCCGAACGCGGACATCAGCAAGAACCAGGTCGAGGCGCGTCAGGGCACCAACCGGCCGAAGGTCATCTATGTCCTCGTCGCCAGCGTCGCGCTTGTGATCGTCCTCTTCGTCGTCGCCTGGCTGGTCTCGACCAAGTAGGCCATCCTCACCCCGCCGCGCGCGGGTGGTTGGCGCGGTAGCTCTCGAGCAGCCGCGCCGAATCGACGGCCGTGTAGATCTGCGTCGTCGACAGCGAGGCGTGGCCGAGTAGCTCCTGGATGGTGCGGAGGTCGCCGCCGCGGGAGAGCAGATGCGTGGCGAAGCTGTGGCGCAGCGCGTGCGGCGTGGCGCTGTCAGGTAGGCCGAGCGCCCCGCGCAGCCGCTCGATGGCGAGTTGGATGATCCGAGGCGAGAGCGCGCCGCGGCGCTCGCCGATGAACAGCGGCCCCTCGGTCGACAGCGGGTAGGGGCAGAGCGCGAGGTAGCGCTCCACCGCCCGGCGCACCGGCGCGATGATCGGCACCTGACGGGTCTTCTGGCCCTTGCCGACGACGGTCAGCGCCTCGATGTCGCCGACGGGCGCGTCGCGCCGGCTGATGCCGACCGCCTCGGAGATGCGCAGGCCGGCGCCGTAGAGCAGGGCGAGTACGGCGGTGTCGCGCGCCAGCGTCCACGGCGGCCGGCTCTCGCCGGCGAAGCCGTCGCCGTTGACCACGTCCACCGCCAGCGTCGGGCTGAGCGGCTTGGGCAGCGAGCGCGCCAGCTTCGGCGCGCGTACCGCCGAGAGCGCGCTGGTGCTGGCGAGGCCCTCGCGCTCGCAGAAGCGAGCGAAGGAGCGGATGCCGGCGAGCTGGCGAAGCAGCGATCGGTTGCCGACGCCGCCCTGCCGGCGCTTGGCGAGGAAGGCGCGGATGTCGGTCGCGGCGAGCGCGTCGATGGCGGCAAGGCCAGGGCGCTCACCATGATATTCGCCGAGGAAGGAGAGAAACTGGCGCAGGTCGCGGGCATAGGCGTCGGACGTGAGCGCCGACATGCGCCGCTCGGCGCCGATGTGGCGGAGCCAGCCTTGCGCCGCCGCCGCGAGGTCGGGAAGGGCGGGGTGGAAGGCGAGCACGATCTCTTCAGTCATGGGAGCCCCGTCTGACATGGGCCGAGCCTGCCATGGCGATCTCTCCGAAGGGTAACCATGCCTCGTGGCAGGCCTTCCTGAGAGGAAGCATATATGGTTGTGTCGACCTTCGGAACCGGCTACGGACGGACGAACCGAGGCATGCAAGCGCAGAGTACGCGCCGCCGCCCGGCGTGCCGCTTCGCGCAAGCTTGTCGCGAAACGCCCGGCACGACCCGAGGCCACCGACAGGAGCCACGGCCCCATGGACCATCTCAAGCCAAAGTTGATCCCCATGAACCGCCGCCGTCGCATCTATGAAGGCAAAGGCAAGGTGCTCTACGAGGGCCCGGAGCCGGGTACCCTCATCCAGCATTTCAAGGATGATGCCACCGCCTTCAACGCCAAGAAGCACGAGATCATCGACGGCAAGGGCGTGCTCAACAACCGCATCTGCGAGTTCATCTTCCAGAACCTCAACGACATTGGAGTGCCGACGCATTTCATCCGCCGCCTCAACATGCGCGAGCAGCTCATCCGCGAAGTGGAGATCGTGCCGCTCGAGGTCGTAGTGCGCAACGTCGCCGCCGGCTCGCTCGCCACGCGCCTGGGCATCGAGGAGGGCACGCAGCTGCCGCGCTCGATCATCGAGTTCTACTACAAGAACGACGCGCTGAACGACCCCATGGTGTCGGAAGAGCACGTCACCGCCTTCGGCTGGGCGAGCCCGCAGGAGATCGACGACATCATGGCGCTGGCGATCCGCGTCAACGACTTCCTCTCCGGCCTTTTCCTCGGCTGCGGCATCCGCCTCGTCGACTTCAAGATGGAATGCGGGCGGCTGTGGGAAGGCGAGATGATGCGCATCGTCGTCGCCGACGAGATCTCGCCCGATTCGTGCCGGCTGTGGGACATCAAGTCCAACGACAAGCTCGACAAGGACCGCTTCCGCCGCGACATGGGCGGCCTGGTCGAGGCGTACACCGAGGTCGCGCGCCGCCTCGGCATCATGCAGGAGAACGAGACGCCGCGGGCCAGCGGGCCGAAGCTGGTGCAGTAGGCGACGACCTGCCGGGATGGGGCGCCCGGTTAGCAGGCGCACGACGTTGGAGCCGGGTTCATGGCGACCATCATCGGCAAGGGACGCGTGGCATGTTGGCTGCTATCGCCCGCGCGGCCGAACGATCGGTCGCCGACCCCGGAGCCTCCATGGACCTGTCGCCGCTCGCACCCGCCGATTTCGTCTCGCCCGCCGTCATGCTGGCGGGGAAGGTCGACTACGACATGTACGGCACGTTCCGGAAACAATTCGATGCCGCCGCCGACAAGGCCCTGGTGGTGGTAGAGCTGTCGACGCTCGGCGGCGACCCCGAGGTCGCGCGCATGATGGGCGAGGACGTGCGTTTCGCCAGCGAGATCCATCCCGACCGCCGCTTCGTGTTCCTCGGTAAGGCGGCGATCTATTCCGCCGGCACCACCTTCATGAGCTTTTTCGCTCGGTCCAACCGCTACGTGACGCGCGGCACGCGGCTGATGGTCCACGAGCGCAAGCTCTCCAAAGAGCTCAAGATCAACGGGCCGCTGACCACCTGCATCGCCACCGTGAAGGCGACGCTGCACGAGATCGAGAGTTCGATCGAGATCCAGAACGAGGGCTTCGCAAACCTGATCCGCGACTCGAAGGTGACGATGGCGCAGGTGCTCGAGAAGGCGTCCTACAACTGGTACATCGAGGCCAACGAGGCGGTGGCGCTGGGGCTGATCGAGGGGGTTCTGTGACGTAGCTTACGTCATTCCGGACGGAGCGAAGCGGAGATCCGGAACCGGTGGGCGTTTCGCTATCCTGACTTCGGGGGGAAGCTCACCAATTCCGGGGTCGCCTGTGTCGCCCGGAATGACGAGGCCTGTGGATCACCTCTCACGACTCAAAGCCGCCTCAAGCTCCCGCCACTCCCGCGCGCCGAGCCCGCTGCTCTCCGCGTCCACGACCTCGCCCGCCACCATCCTTCGCACCGCCGCCAACGCCGTGCGCGACAAGCTCACCGCGCCGAGCCGATGCTCGAGGAAGGCTTCGTGGGTGATCGGGACCCATCGCGCCAGCATGTCGGACATCGCCTCGGCGTAGACGCGGATCTCGTACTGGGCGTGAGGATCGGCACGTAAGCGCAAGAAATTCATGAAATTATGCAGGTTGGTCTTCCAGTACCACTGGGTGTAGGTGGCCAGCGTCAGGTCAATGCGCGCGAGTTCGCGGGCGAGACCGTCGCGCGCGGGATCGATTTGCGCGCCGGCGTCGTCCTCGTTGAGCATCCAGGCGTAATTGGCATAGCTGCGCTCGGCATCGGAGCGCAGCAGCTCCAGCACCTTCGCCGCCTCGTCGGAGCCGAGCGCCTCGCCGCGGCCCTGGCGGTTCACCCGCGCCTGCGCCTTCAGCTGCTCCGGCTCCGGCAGGTAGAACTCGCGGTCGAGCACGGAATAGCGGGCGGAGACCTCGTTGACGCTGGCGGTGCGGTGGCGGATCCACTGGCGCGCCACGAAGATCGGCAGCTTCACATGCAGCTTGATTTCGGCCATCTCGAAGGGCGTCGAGTGCCAGTGCCGCATGAGATAATGGATGAGGCCGCGGTCCTCGGTGGTCTTGCGGGTGCCCCGACCGTAGGAGACGCGGGCCGCCTGCACCACGCAGGCATCGTCGCCCATGTAGTCGATGACGCGCACGAAGCCGTGGTCGAGCAGCGGCACCGGCTGGAAGAGGATCTCCTCCAGCGCCGGCACGCAGGGGCGCAGGGTCTCGGAGCGAGCCGCGCGCGCAGCGTCGATCTCCTGGCGTTGCGCGTCGCTGATGGTCATGGGTGGGCTCCGGGCGGCCCGCCGATGTAGCGGGCGCCGCCGCCGCTGTCACCGAGTTCGCGTGACGCTGCGAACCTCGCTGCATCTCCTCAGAAATCGTAGCGGTAGCGGTCGCCCGGGTAGTAGCCGCGATCGGCACGACGATAGTCGCGCGCGGGGGCGGCGTAGGCGACCAGGCCCTTGGTGGTGGTCACCGTCCAGCCGCTGCCGTGGCGGTCGATCGACTTGACTACGCCGGCACCGGGGATGCTGACGCCCGGCACCACCTCGAGCGTGCCGCGACGGCCTTCGATCAGGGCGACGCCCTGGTAGACGTCGCGCACCACCCAGGCGGCGATGACCTGCGGCTTGATCGCATCCTCGGCGCCCTCGGGCTTGGCGTCGGCGGCTTTGAGCTCGGCCGGGCGCGGCACCGGCTTCGCCTCGGCGGCCTTGTCGCCGGCCTTGGTGTCGGAAAGCTTGGTTTCAGCAAGCTTGGCCTCGCCGGTCCTGTCGGCCGGGTGCGGCAGCGAGGCGGTCGGCGAAACGTCGACGCTGGAGCGCTCGAGCTTGCCAAGCCGGTCGACGAGCCCCTGGATCTTCGAGGTCGGCTGCTGCGCGATCTTATCGATCCGCCCCTCGAGCCGGGCCAGGGCGGCGGTCTGCTCGCCGCGCACGGCGCCGAGGCTCATCTTGACGGTATCGAGACCCGCCTGCACCACGTGCACCTGCGCCGCCACCTTTGCTTGGTCGCCGATGCTGGCCTGCAGCGCGTCGAGCTTGGCCTGCAGCGCGTGCACGCTGTCGGCGAGCTGCCGGTTGCGATCGCGCAGCTCGGTCATCGGATCGCTGACCGGTGCGGGAGCCGTCGCGGCGACCTTGGCCGGCGCCTCGGCCACCGGACGGTGCACCACGTGGTCGCCCACCGTCCAGGCGAAACCGATCAGGCCGACGATCATCGCGGCGTGAGCGCTGTAGTCCAGCAAGCGGGCGCGCAGGCCGCGCGGCACCGCCGGCTCGTCGGCCCCGGCGGTGACGAAAGGGTCGATGCCGCGAACCTCCGGAAGCGATGCGAGGGCGTTGGCTCTGCCGGCGTCGCCGGGCGTGGACTCATTGGCTAGGGTCATGTGTTAACATCCACCGTTCGATGGGGCTCGCATCGATGGATTTGCGCAAACTTCGCTTAACGCCGTCTTAAGCAAACGCGCCGAGCTGCCCCTGGCGCCCCCGCGCCGTCCATCGATCGTCGTCGCGAACGGAAGCGGAAACAAGGCGTTTCGTGTTCAGCATGGAGACGGCCATGAACAAGATCATGTCATCGATGGGCATCGCTTGCCTGGTCATGACCATCGTTACGGCGGGCGGCGTGGCGCTTGCGCAGGAACTCCCCGGCCGTGACCTGCCGACAAACAACGGCGCCGGCATTCGCTCCGGCAACATCACCGCCACCGGCGAGACCGTGCCCAATCCCGGCGTGCCGCAGAGTGCCGGCACGACATCAATGGATCGTGGCATCGAGGAGCAGGACAACAAGATCCAAAGCGGCATCTGCAAAGGCTGCTGAACCCGCTATAAGCGCGCTGCGATCGAGGAGTGCGCCATGAACGTCGAAGGCAAGCCGCGCCGGACCATCTGGCTGGCGGAGAACGGGCGCGACGTCGAGATCGTCGATCAGCGCGCCCTGCCGCATCGCTTCGTCGTCGAGACCCTGCGCACGCTGGAAGATGCCGCCATCGCGATCCGCGACATGCACGTGCGTGGCGCTCCGCTGATCGGTGTGGCCGCCGCCTACGGCATTGCCCTGGCGCTTCGCGACACGGCCTACGATGCACGGCTCGACGAGGCATGCCGCGTACTCTTGGCCACGCGGCCGACGGCCGTGAATCTGCGCTGGGCTTCGGACGCGATGCGCGCTCACCTGGCACCGCTTCCCGCGCAACAGCGCCTGGCTGCCGCCTACTCCCGCGCGGCGATGATGGCGAAGGAGGACGTCGAGCTGTGCCGTGCCATGGCCGGCCACGGTCTGGCGATGCTGCGCGACCTCGCCGCCCGTCATCCCGGCCGTCCGATCAACGTGCTCACGCATTGCAATGCCGGCTGGCTCGCCACAGTCGACTGGGGCACCGCCACCGCACCGATCTACGCCGCCCACGAGGCCGGCCTGCCGATCCACGTCTTCGTCGACGAGACGCGGCCGCGCAACCAGGGCGCGGCGCTGACCGCCTGGGAACTCGGCCAGCACGGTGTGCCGCACACGCTGGTGGTCGATAACGTCGGCGGCCACCTGATGCAGCACGGCAGGGTCGATTGCGTGATCGTCGGCACCGACCGCACCACCGCGACGGGCGATGTCTGCAACAAGATCGGCACCTACCTCAAGGCGCTGGCCGCTCATGCCAACGGGGTCCCCTTCTACGTCGCCGCGCCCTCGCCATCGATCGACTTCACCATCGACGACGGCGTGCGCGACATCCCCATCGAGGAGCGCAGCGCCAGCGAGGTGACCCACATGTCGGGCCTGACGGCGTCGGGCGAGATCGCGGAGGTGCAAGTGGCGCCGACGGGTTCGCCCGTGCTGAACTACGCCTTCGACGTGACGCCGGCCGCGCTCGTCACCGCGCTCATCACCGAACGCGGCGTGATCCCCGCCACGCGCGAGGCTTTGGCCCGCGCCTTTCCGGAACGCGTGCTGAGCGAGGCGGCGGAGTAGGGCGGCCGCCCCTAATGCTGATCCTTGTCCGCCACGCGCCGCCGTTCCGCCGCTGGCACCGGCGGCTGGGCGAGCGGCTCGCGGCGGCCGGGCACCGGGTGAGATACGAAGCCAACGGCGGGGCGTCGGGGCGTCGCCACCTGGCGTTGGAGCGGCGGATGTACGGCGTCGCCGCCGACTGGGATGCCGGCGAACCGCTGCCGCCTCCGGCCAGCTGGGCGCCGGGTGTGACGATCGTGCTCGCCGGGCCGCTGCCTGCCGCGGGGCTGGTCGTGCGGCCGGAGTTCGGCGGCGGCTTGGGCGAGGTGGCGTTGCTCGCGGCCGTGCGCTCGGGCTCGGCGCCGGTCGTCGCCGTGCGAGGCGGGCCACCGGGGGCGCTAAGGCTTCTCGCCTGCGGCCGTCCGGCGATGGAGGACGGACACGTGCTGGCCCGCGCGCTCGAGAACCTGCTGCCGCGCCTCGTCACGCTCCTCGCGCAGGCCGTGGCGCGACTGAACGAAACCGACAGCGAGCCGCCGTTCGTACCCGACGAGGATGCCGCTCCACGCCGGGTCTCGACCGCCGCCTTCCTCGCTCGCGGCCTATGGAAAAAGCTCGTCCGCCGCCTGGGGCGGGCGCGAGGTCGCCCCGATCATTGGCGCCTCGCCTTGCGCCGCGTAGGCGAGGACGCCTACAGCCTCCTCGCCGACAACCCCTCCTGCTTTTGCGCCGATCCTTTCCTCTTCGCCGAGGCTGGCCGCCTCTGGCTCTTCTACGAGGAGTTTCCCTACGCCGCGCGCAAAGGCGTGATCGGCCGCCTCGCCGTCGCCGCGGCCGATCACGGCGCGCCCTTGACCCGCGACCCCTCCGCACCAGAGGAGGGAACGTCGCGCGTCGTGCTCGAGGAGGGCTTTCATCTCTCCTATCCGCTCGTGCTGCGACACGACGGGGCGGTCTACATGCTGCCGGAGACCTCCGCTGCGGGCCGTGTTCAGCTCTACCGTGCCGATCCGTTTCCAGATCGCTGGGTACCCGACGCCGTCCTGCTCGAGGGTCGCAGGCTCGCCGATGCCACGCCGGTGCTGCACGAGGGTCGCTGGTGGCTGTTCGCCACCTCGACCGACGACGGTGGCTCGAGCTGGGACCAGCTCCACCTCTTCCATGCCGCCGACCTGCTCGGCCCCTGGGCGCCGCACGCCGGCAATCCCGTTCTCATCGATGCCGCCTCGGCGCGGCCGGCCGGAGAGATGTGGCACGAGAACGGCGTGCTGATGCGGCCGGCACAGGATTGCCGTAGCGGCTACGGCGCGGGCCTCGTGGTCTGCCGGGTCGAGAGGCTCGATGAGGGCGGCTATCGCCAGAGCAAGGTGCGATGCATCGCACCGCCGCCCGGCCTGGGCGCCATCGGTCTGCACACTTACAATCGCGCGGCGGGCTGGGAGGCGGTGGACCTGAAGCAGCCGCATCCGCGCTGACTTCGTCTCAGGCCACGGCGGGCGGCTCGCTGGGCAGCCTGATCTCGAGGCGGCTGTCTCCGCGGATCAGCCGGCGGCCGCCGATCCAGACCACGATACCGAGAACCGCCACGCCGGCGTAGGCGATGAAGGAACCGCCGAAGCCGAAACGATCGGCGACGAAGCCGCCGATGAGGGGGCTGATCGTCGCCCCGGCACCGAAGGTGGTGAGGACCAGCCCGAGCGCGGCGCTGGTGCGGCCGGTGCCGACCATGATCTCGGCGTTGAGCACGGGTATGGCCACCAGCGCCATGCCGACCGAAAGGCCCTCCAGCGCCTCCACCAGGATGACGAGAGCCCAATTGTGCGCGAAATAGGCCAGCACGGCACGTATCGCCACGACAGCGAGGACGATCGTCATGACCCCGGAATAGCCGCGCCGTCGCGCGAGCCGCGGTGCCAGCAGCGCCGCGGGGATCATGAAGCCGCGCGAGACTACGCACATCACGCCTGTGGTGATGCTGGGGTCGCTGCCCGCGGCGGAGCGCGCCTCGGCGAGGAACGGCAGCATGGCGCTGCTCGCCGCCTGGTAGATCAGCACGATCAGCGCGAGGAGGATGAGCCCGCGCAAGCCGAGCAGCGCCCGCCATGTCGGCTCGTCGCTGGCTTCGCCCGCGCGCGCCATGGCATGATTGATCGCCTCGGGCCGGATCCGGCCGACTACGAAGGACGACAGCAGCGCCGAGACCACGATGGTGACGGCGACGTACTGCAAGCCATAGAAGTAGCCGAGCGCCGCCGCCAGCGCCGAGCGCGTCGCGTTGCCGGCATTGTTGAAGGCCTCGTTGCGTGAAAGCCGGTGCGCAAAGGCGTCGCGGCCCACGATGCCGAGCGTCATCGCCGTCAATAACGGCGCGAGAGCCGTGTCGCCGATGCCGATCAGGAGCTGGGCGGCCCCGATAAACGTGATGCTCGACGAGGCCACGATGGCGACGGCGCCCACCGAGATCACGAGCACGGCGAGCATCAGGAGCTCACGCTTACGATGCGAACGATCGACCCAGACGCCGATCGGCGTGGTCAAGGCCAGGCCGCCTACCCCGGCGAGCGACATGATGATGCCGGTCACTCCGGGATTGAAGCCGCGGGCCTGGAGGTAGACGGCGATGAAAGGGCCGAAGCCCTCGCGGGCGCCGGCGAGGACGAAGTTCAGGGCATCGAGGGAAGTCCGAGCCCGCATGACCACTCCTCCAGATGCTTCACCGACCAGCAAGCTTCGTTCCTTGAGGTCGCGCCCTGGCGGAGAAAGAGACATCCCGCCACCTGACGATCGTGTTGCCACCGACTATGTTCTAGGCTGGGCGGAGAGCGGAGCACTGGCGCCATGATCCAAGACGAGAAGACAATGCCCGAGCCGCAAGGCGATTCGGCGGCGGACCTCATTCACGATCTCGCCAACGGTCCGCCAGCCAAAGGGCTCGAGACGATCAAGGCGGCCAGCGATGCCCTGGATGCCGACGGCGAGCAGGAAGCTGCCGCGCAGCGGCGGAGCCGAATCCAACGCCGGGCCTACGAACTCTGGGAGGCGGACGGCGGGCACCACGGTTCGCACGCGGACTTCTGGTACAAGGCTGAAGCCGAGCTCGCGCGGGAGGACGGCTGAAGTCGTCGGCTCAGGTATCGAGGGAAAGCACCGCCTCGACGATCGCGTCCTGCGCGAAATGGTGCAGCATGTGACCCATGTTGGCGATCCAGTGGAACGTCGCCTGTGGCATGAGAGCAGCGGCAACCTGGCCTTGGGTCGCGTTATTGACGACGATGTCCGCTGTGCCGCCTAGGATGCGCGCGGGCACGTAACAGCCGGCGTAACGTGCCGCCATCGTCATCAGCGCCGGCGTCAGCGCTATCGCATCCTCGCCCTCGACGATCATCTGGGCGGTTTGCGCGGCCAGCGCGAAAGGGAAGGCGGCGGCGAAGCGCTCCGGCATCGCTTGCGGCAGGAACATCGCGCGCCACAAAGTCGGCAGCAGCAGCGGATCGGTGGTGACGCCGAGCATGCGCGCGAGACCATCGCCGAGCGGCGGCAGGCCGCGCGGCCCGAAGAGCACCGCTTCCAACCGCATCTCGGGCAAGCACATCGGCGCCAGCGCCACCAGGCCGCCGACCTCCTCCGGGTAGAGCATCGCATAGGCTAGCGCGACCGTGCCGCCGAACGAGTGGCCGACTAGGATTGGTCGCCGCAGGCCGGCGGCGGACGCGAAATCATGGAGCAGCTCGGCTTGCCGCCATGGCGACGCATCGACGAGCCGCCGGCGCCTGCTGAAGCCGTGCCCCGGCCGGTCCACCATCGTGACCCGGACGTGTTCGGCCAGCGCCGGCCCGAGCGCGAGCCAGGAATCGTCCAGGGTCATCAAGGCGCCGTGAAGCATCAGGCAATCGCAGCCGGAGCCGATCTGCGCGTAGGCGATCGAACGATCGCCTGCGAGATCCGCGACGTCCCGCCTCATCGGGCTGCCGGGAGCCGGGGCGAAACACTCGAGCGCGGAGGTCACGTCCGTCTTGTCGGCGAAGCGGCGAGCAGGAGCGCGCCGGCGAGGAGCCCCGCGGCGACGACCGTCACCCCCGGATTGAGGATCGCGCGCGTGTAGAGGCTGGTGCGCATGACGTAGCCGGGCTGATCCCCGCGCACTTCGACGCTGCTCTGAGGAGCATGAAGCGCTCCCTTCGGGTTGCGGGCGGAAATGCTCCGGCGCTCGAAGAATGTGATCGCCGGGCCGATGCGGTCGTAGAGGCTCGGCAGCATCCGCTTGAAGGCGATCAGGGCCACGCCACCGCCCCCGACCACCAGCTCACGGCGGGGATGGACGGCGCACTTCAGTATCGCGTAGGCGACCTCTTCGGGCGGATAGATCGGGGGCGGGAGCATCGGCTCTACCTCCATGTAGTTGCGGGCCCGATGCGGCAACGGTGAGTCGATGGAATTGGGCTTGAGCAGCGTCACGGCGACCGGCGCTCCCTCCTGCAGCAGCTCCATTCTCAGGGCGTCGGTGAAGCCCTTCACGGCGTGCTTGCTGGCTCCGTAGATGCCCTGCATCGGGAAGGCGAGGTCGCACCCGACGCTGCCGACGTTGACGATGGTGCCGCCGCGCTGGCGCAGGTGCTCGGCGGCAACGAGCGAGCCGTGCACCGTGCCCCAGAAGTTGGTCCGCATGAGCCGCACGTTGTCGGCCTCGGACACGACGCGGAGCGGGCCGTAGATCGTCAGGCCGGCGACGTTCACCCAGGTGTCGAAGCCGCCGAACGTCGCGATCGCGTGGGCGGCGACGGCGCGCACCGCGTCGCTGTCGCCGATGTCCGCCGCAAAATAGGTGGCGCGGCCGCCTTTGCCGACGATGGTGTCGCAGATCCGGGCGAGGTCGGCTTCCCCGCGCGCCGTCAGGACAACGCGGACGCCGGCCGCGGCGGCGCGCATGGCAGTGGCCAAGCCGATGCCGCTGGTGGCACCGGTGATCACCATGACCTGCCGTTGCAGCGGTTTGCCCCGACGCATGATCCATTCTCCTGGGCGGAACCGGAATGTGCCGCGACGTGCCACCCCTATGGGCTGGTGTCGCGCCGGTCGAGGTGGCCGACCGTCACGGCGTCCTCAGTCGAGCGCGCCGGCCTCCATCGTGGGCTGCGTCGCCGGCGCCGTATCGCCACCGAGGAAGATGCGGAAGGCGGGATTGCCGGTCTCGTCCCACCAGGGATAACCGAGCGCGACGAGGTCGCCCTCGAAGCTGTCCTGCTCGACCCGCGGCACGTCGAAGCCGGCGAGCACCCGGCCGTAGTCCGCGCCGTGATTGCGGTAATGGAACAAGGTGATGTTCCAGCCGCGCGACAGGCCGTCAAGGAACTTCGCCAGCGCGCCGGGGCGTTCGGGGAATTGGAAGCGGTAGAGCCGCTCGTCGGCGATCCCCGTCACCCGCCCGCCGACCATGTAGCGCACGTGCACCTTGGCGGTCTCGTCGTCGGAGAGGTCGGCGACGCCGTAGCCGGCGCCGCGAAGCGTCTCGATCAGTCCCGTCTTCTCCGGCGTCCCGCCGGTAAGACGCACGCCCATGAAGACGTGCGCCGCCTCGGGGCCGGACCAGCGATAGTTGAACTCGGTCACCGCCCGTGCGCCCACGGCGCGGATGAAGCTGCGATAGGCGCCGGGCTGCTCCGGGATCGTCACGGCGAGCAGGGCCTCGCGATTCTCGCCGAGCTCGGCACGCTCGGCGATGTGGCGGAGGCGGTCGAAGTTGAGGTTGGCACCGGAGTTGATCGTCACCAGCGCGCCGGTCCCGAGCCGGCGCGGCGCGTATTTCTTAAGACCGGCGAGGCCCACGGCGCCGGCGGGCTCGGCGGCGGCGCGCGTGTCGTCGAACGTGTCCTTGCAGGCGGCGCAGATCTCGTCGGTCGAGACCAGCACGACCTCGTCCAGGAGCTCACGGCAGATGCGGAAGGTCTCCTCGCCGACCTGGCGCACGGCGACGCCGTCGGCGAAGAGGCCGACCTGATCGAGCGAGACGCGCTCGCCGAGCCGGATCGCCTCCGACATGGAGGGCGCGTCGTCGGGCTCGACGCCGATGATCTTGATCTCGGGCCTCAGGTACTTGACGAAGGAGGCGACGCCCGCCGCCAGGCCGCCGCCGCCGATCGGCACGAAGATGGCCTCGATCGGGTCGGGGTGCTGGCGCAGGATCTCCATCCCGATCGTGCCCTGGCCGGCGATCACGTCGGGGTCGTCGTAGGGCGGCACGAAGGTCAGCCCGCGCTCGACTTCGAGCTGCCGGGCATGGGCCAGAGCCTCGTCGAAGGCATCGCCGAAGAGCAGCGCATCGCCGCCGAGCCGGCGCACCGAGTCGACCTTGATGGAGGGCGTGGTGCGCGGCATCACGATGGTCGCGGGGATGCCGAGGCGCAGGCACGCCAGAGCCACGCCCTGGGCGTGGTTGCCGGCGGAAGCCGTGATGACACCCCGCGCTCGCACCTCGGGTGGAAGGCCGACGATCTTGTTGTAGGCGCCGCGCAGCTTGAACGAGAAGACCGGCTGCAGGTCCTCGCGCTTGAGGAACACCGGGACGCCGAGCCGCTCCGCCATGCGCGGCATCGGGTCGAGCGGGCTCTCGATGGCCACGTCGTAGACGCGTGCGGCGAGGATCTTTCGCGGGTAGTCGACCATCGAGTGCACTTAGGCGCGTGGTCGGGAGCTGTCCAGCATGGCCTCGCTCACTCTGCAAGGCACGCCGGAACCGGCCGGCCTGGTAGAAGCGACTTCAATCAAGAGTGAAGATTGGAACGGTTCAGAACAGACGATCATTCCGTCTGCAAGCTCTCGGCGTATGGCTGAAGCGGGGAACATGATGCTCGATGACAAGGACGACCGGAGCGGTTTGAGCCGCCGCCGGTTCATGCGCGCTTCCGCGGCTGGTGTCGCGATCCCGCTGGTTTCGGAATCGCTGGGTGATGCGAGGGCGGAGACACCGCCACCGACACGCACGTCGCCGCTCGTGCCGGTGACCCTCCAGATCAATGGACAGCGGCAGGAGTTGGCGCTCGATCCGCGTACGACACTTCTTGACGCTTTGCGCGAACATGTCGGGCTCACCGGCTCTAAGAAGGGCTGCGGCCACGGCCAGTGTGGCGCCTGCACGGTGCATATCGACGGGCAGAGCGTGAACAGCTGTCTCACCTTGGCGCTCGCGGCGCAGGGACATGCCATCACCACCATAGAAGGATTGACTTCGCCCGAGGGCGACCTGCACCCTGTGCAGCAGGCCTTCATCGACCACGACGCGTTCCAGTGCGGCTACTGCACGCCGGGGCAGATCATGTCCGGCGTCGCCTGCATCCAAGATGGCCACGCCGGCTCCGAGGCCGAGATACGCGAGTTCATGAGCGGCAACCTGTGCCGTTGCGCCGCTTATCCCAACATCGTCGCTGCGATCGTCGACGCCAAGTCGAAGATGGGGGCCTGAGCCGATGCGCCCCTTCACTTTCGAAAAAGTCGCCACCACCTCGGACGCCGTGGCTGCCGCCTCAAGCGGCTCATCGGGCTCGCAGGTCGCCAGCCCCACGCAGTTTCTCGCCGGTGGCACGGGGCTCGTCGACCTGATGACGCTCGACGTCATGCGACCAACCCATGTCGTCGATATCAATCCGCTCGCGAAAGATTCCAACGCCAGTCGCATCACCGTCGGCGAGAAGGGGCTGCGCATCGGCTCGCTAGTCCGCATGTCCGAGGCAGCGAACAACGCGATCATCAAGCGCGACTATCCCGTCATCGCCCAGACCATGGCGCTCGCCGCCTCGTCGGGACTGCGCAACATGGCGAGCCTCGGCGGCAACATGCTTCAGCGCACCCGCTGCTCCTACTTCCGCGACACCTCCTACACCCAATGCAACAAGCGCGTGCCCGGCTCGGGCTGTGCCGCGCTCGACGGCGTCAATCGCGATCACGCCGTGCTCGGTGTCAGCGACCAGTGCATCGCCTCCTACCCCGGCGATTTCGCTCAGGCGCTGATGGTGCTCGACGCCGTGCTCGAGATCCAGGGCGTCAAGGGATCTCGCGTAACGAAGTTCGCCGACCTTCATCGCGAACCGGGCACGACTCCCGAGATCGAGACGACGTTGAAGCCCGGCGAGCTGATCACCGCGATCCACGTTCCGGCGCCGGGTACGCGGCGGTCCCTCTACGTCAAGGTTCGCGACCGTGCCTCGTACCAGTTCGCCTTGGCATCGGCGGCGGTCGTGCTCGAGATAGCGGACGATCACGTCAAGCGCGTGCGCATCGCTCTCGGCGGCGTCGCCAGCAGGCCGTGGCGGGCCAGCGAGGCGGAAGCCGCACTGAATGGCAAGATGCTCGACGAAGCGTCGGCCCGCGCTGCGGCGGAAGCGGCCTTTGCCGGCGCCAAGACCCGCAAGGACAACGCCTACAAGGTACCGCTCGGCAAGGAGACGCTGGTCCGCGCCCTGCTCGAAGCCGCCAAGATGGAAGCTTGATTGATGAGCTATGCAGCCCCCGAGCCCAAGGCGAACATGGGCCAGCCGACGCCGCGAGTCGACGGTCACCTCAAGGTCACCGGTCAGGCGAGTTACGCTTCCGATTTCGACGTCAAGAACCCCGGCTACGCTTATCTCCTGACCAGCGCCATCGCGAAAGGCTCGATCACCGGCATCGATGAGACCGAGGCAAAAGCCGTCGATGGCGTGCTGTTGATCCTGACCCATCTGAACGCCGCTGATGCGGTCAAGGAGATCAAGTTTAGCAAGCAGGGCGGCCCGGCCTCGACGTCGATAGTGCCGCTGTCGTCGCCCAAGATCTGGCACGATGGGCAGATCGTGGCGATGGTCGTCGCCGACCGTTTCGAGGCGGCTCGGGAGGCCGCACATAAGCTGAAGATCACCTATGCGGCCGAGTCGCCGACCGCGAGCTTCGGCTCTCCCGGCACGACAGAGGTGGCGATCCAGGACGCCCATCAGGCGGAGAAGATCGAGCCGCCGAAGGTCGGCGACTTCACCAAAGGATTCGCCGAGGCACCGATCAAGATCGAGGCGGATTACGCCACGCCGATCCAGCATCACAACGCGATCGAACTCTTCGCCACGACGTGCTCCTGGGACGGCCCGAACCTCACGATCCACGAGCCCAGCCAGACGACCTACGGCCTGCAGCACGGCGCCGCCTCCGAGCTGATGATCGATGCGGCGCAGGTCCGCACGCTCAGCCCGTACATCGGCGGCGCCTTCGGCGGTAAGTCGCTCGTCACGCCGCGCACCGCCCTGGTCGCGATCGCTGCCAAGCGACTCCATCGCCCTGTCAAGCTCGTGGCCTCACGGGCCGACGGCTACACCATCAATACCTTTCGTGCCGAGACCCGTCATCGTGTGAAGCTCGCCGCCGGCCAGGACGGCAAGCTGCAGGCGCTCTCGCACGAGGGCTGGGAGGTCACCTCGCGCCCGGACGATTACGCGGTCGCCGGCATCGATGCGACGACGCGCATGTACGCGTGCCCCAACATTACCAGTGCGGTGACTCTCGTCCATGCCGATCGCAACACGCCGGGCTTCATGCGCGCTCCGGCGGAGACGCCGTACATGTTCGCGCTCGAAAGTGCGATGGACGAGCTGGCCGAGAAGCTCGGGATGGATCCGATCGAATTGCGCCGCGTCAACGACACGATGCATGAGCCCATCAAGGGTCTGCCTTTTACCTCGCGCTCAATGGTGAAGTGTTTCGACGAGGCCTCCGCCGCCTTCGGCTGGTCGAAACGCAAAGCCAAGCCGGCGCAGGTGCGCGATGGCGACTGGCTCGTCGGCATGGGTTGCGCGATGGCCTGCTACCCGAGCCAGCAGGCGCCCGCCGCGGCCCGCGTTCGGCTCGAGGCAGCCGGCAGCGCCCATGTCGGCATCGCCTGTGCCGAGATTGGCACGGGCGCGTACACCGTCATCGCCCAGACGGCGGCCTTGAAGCTCGGCATCGACGTGGCCAAGGTGAAGGTGGTCATGGGCGACTCGACGTTGCCGCCCGGACCCGTCGCTGGAGGCTCGATCACGACGGCGAGCGCCTGCAACGCCGTCGCCATGGCTTGCGATGCCATTACCAAGCGTCTCGGCGCTGGCCGCAACGAGCCGGGCGAGCATAGCTTAAAGGAGGGGCGTCTGGTCTCGACCGACGGCGCGTCGGAGGAGCTGTCTCAGGCGTTCTCGCGGATCGGGGCGGGCGCGGTGGAGGAATACGCCGAATTCGTTCCGCACGGCTCGAAGCCCGGTGCGATGGCGAAGCTCTACAAGGGATCCACTTCCATCGTCGGTGGCTCCAAGGACAAGGACCGGATCATGTTCGCCTTCGGCGCGCAGTTTGTCGAGGTTCGTGTCCACGCCCGCACCAAAGAAGTCCGGGTGCCGCGGATGGTTGGCGCCTTCGCCGCTGGTCACATCGTCAACACGCGCACGGCGCACAGCCAGTTGATGGGCGGAATGATCTGGGGACTGTCTTCGGGTCTCCTCGAGCAGACCGAACTCGATGCGGTGCGGGCTCGCTACACCAACGACAACCTCGCCGAGTATCTTGTGCCGGTCTGCGCCGACATCGGCACAATCGACGTGATCATGGTCCCCGAAGTCGATACGCAGATTAATCCGCTCGGCATCAAGGGCGTGGGCGAACTAGGCATCGTCGGCGGTTCGGCCGCACTCGCCAATGCCGTATACAACGCCACCGGAACGCGCATCCGGCAGCTGCCGGTGCGTATCGAGACGCTGCTCGGCGCTTGAGCCGGCTCTCCTAGCGGCGCTGTTGACCTCCGTCCCGTCATGGCGCCGCGAGATTGATCGTGGCCTTGCAAGGTTACGATCATCGTAGACATATGGCTTGGCAGACAGCCACTGCCCGAGGAAACGGGATGACAGACAGCGAAACCATCCCGATCGGGCGGCAACTCTGCTTCGCCGTTTATTCCGCGTCTCACGCGTTCACGCGCGCCTACCGGCATCTGCTCGAGCCGATCGGGCTGACCTATCCGCAATATCTGGTCATGCTGGTGCTCTGGGAGCGAGATGGTAGAAGGGTCAAGGACATCGGTGTCGAGCTTTTCCTCGATTCGGGGACTCTCACGCCGCTTCTGAAGCGATTGGAGAACATCGGCCTGGTCCGCCGTGTCCGCGACGCCCGGGACGAGCGCCAGGTCGGCATCGTCCTGACGACGGCGGGGCGCGACCTCGAAGCCAAGGCGGCAACGATCGCGGGTGATTTGATGTGCATGATTCAGTTCGAGGCGCATGCCGCGGGAGACATGATCCGCCGCCTGAACCAGGTTCGCGATCGACTTCAGGCTGCAGCCGATGAGCCCGTTACTGTCGCCGACGCCATGACGCCGGCCTGATCCTCCCATGACCGACGCCGTCACTGCCGCCATCCTCGTCATCGGTGACGAGATCCTGTCGGGGCGCACCAAGGACCGCAACGTCGGTACGATCGCCGATCGATGCTCCGAGCTCGGCATCGACCTTTCCGAGGTCCGAATCGTTCCCGATGACGAACTGGAGATCATCGCCGCTCTGAACGCGCTGCGAGCGCGCTACACCTACGTCTTCACCACCGGCGGCATCGGACCGACGCACGACGACATCACCGCCGACGCGGTGGCCAAGGCGTTTGGCGTGTCCATCGCCGAAGACCCGCGAGCCATCGCGTTGCTGCTCGAACGTATCAAGCCGGAGGATCTCAATGCCTCCCGCCGCCGCATGGCGCGGATCCCGCAAGGTGCCGCGCTGGTCGAGAACAGCGTCTCGAAGGCTCCTGGCTTCTGGATCGGCAACGTCATCGTCATGGCCGGCGTGCCAGCCATCGTCGAGGTGATGCTGGATGCTGTCACGCCCAAGCTCGTCAATGGGTCGCTGACGCGGGCCCGCGCGATCTCGGCCGACGGTCTGGCCGAGGGCGCCTATGCCGCGGCGCTCACGCGAATCGCCGGTGCTCATCCCGGCGTCTCGATCGGCTCTTATCCTTCCTATCAGGACGGACGTTTCCGCAACGAGATCGTGGTGCGCGGCAAGGCGGAGGCGGAGGTCGTCGCGGCTGCCGGCGAGGTCGAGACGATGGTCGCGACGCTCGCTCGAGCTCCCTGACGTGGACGCCGCAAGTGAAGGCTCGCGCCGCTTCCCTGTCTCATGGGATCAGTTCCACCGCGATTGCCGCGCGCTGGCTTGGCGGCTCAGCGGGGTCGGGCCATTCTCCGCCATGGTGACGGTCACGCGCGGCGGCCTAGTGCCGGCCGCCATCGTCGCGCGGGAGCTGTCGATCCGCGTGATCGAGACGGTGTCGATCGTCTCCTACCGCGACGAGGTGGTTCAGGAGGCGGCGCGTGTTGTAAAGCCGATGGCCAAACAGTTCGGTGAGGGCGGCGGGCAGGGCATCCTCGTCGTCGACGACCTAGTGGATACCGGCCAGACGGTCCGTGTCATGCGCGAACTGCTGCCGCAGGCGCATTTCGCGTGCGTCTACGCCAAGCCGCTCGGCAAGCCCTTGGTCGATACCTTCATCACCGAGGTGTCGCAGGACACCTGGATCTATTTCCCTTGGGATCTCGGCTTGACCTTCCAGCAGCCGATCGCCGGCGGTAGAAACTAGAGCAGCGTCCGCCGTCGCGGACCTGCCCCGACAAAGAAACCGCTGCAAAACAGGCACATAAGGGTTTGAAGCGACCCTGACTGATCGCCTGACGCTATAGGCCTCCCGTACCGGGAATTGTCATGACCTCCAGCCGAGCCGACGGACCCGACACCGAGCGCCTCGGAGAAACCGCAAAAGTGCTGGTCCGCCCATCCGCCAGCCTGAAGCGGTTGACGGATCTGATCACGGTCGCCCTGTCGCTCGGTATCGTGCTTGCGTTGCTCTGGCTGTTGTCCGACGTGATCCTCGTGCTTTTCGCCGCCACGCTGCTCGGCTGCCAACTCGCCGGCGCCTCGCATTTCGTCTCGCGCTGGACGAGACTGCCCTACGGCCTGTCGCTCGCGGCCGTCATTCTGGCCATTGCCGGTGCGATTGCGCTGTTCGCCTGGCTGCACGGACCCGACCTCGTGCGTGAGCTCGGCAGCATCTCCGGCCAAGCCAACGAGCAGGTCGCCACGCTCTGGGGCCGGCTCGGCAACATCGATTGGCTCAAGAGCACGATTGACAAGACGCATGATTATTTCCAGCACCTCAGCTCGCACGCGGCCGGATATGCCGCCGGCTTCGTCACGTCCACGTTGGGTGGATTTGGCACCCTGTTGCTGATCGTCGTCGGCGCGATCTACATCGCCGCCGCTCCGCAGACCTACGTCAAGGGTCTGCTCTCGCTGATGCCGCAGGCCTGGCGCCGACATGGCGCGGAAGTGTTGATCCAAGAGGGCCATACGCTGCGATGGTGGTTTCTCGGCCAGCTGATGGACATGGCGGCCATCGGCGTCCTGACCGGCATCGGTCTCCTGTTCCTTGGGGTGAAGCTGTCGATGACGTTGGCGCTCATCGCCGCGCTGTTCAACTTCGTGCCCTACGTCGGCGCACTCGCCGGCTCGATCCCGGCCATCCTGGTGGCCTTCAGCGACGGCCCGCAATCCGCGCTCTACGTTGCCGGTCTCTTCGTCGTTGTGCAGACGCTCGAGGGCAATCTGATCGCACCGCTGATCCAGCGGAGCACGGTCGAGTTGCCGCCCCTGGTGACCCTGCTCTCGCAGACGGTGCTCGGCACGCTTTTTGGACCTCTGGGCCTCATCCTCGCCACGCCGGTCACAGCGTCGATGCTGGTGCTGGTGCGACGGGTCTACCGGGAGAAGATCCTGGGCGATCCGCCGGCGCAGCCGAAGCGAGGCGCGGCTTAGTCGCGAGCCTTACCTGCCTGCCGCCGTAAACGGCCGAGCACTGTGGCAGCGAGGTCGAAGGGGTTGCGCGTCAGCCGCGTATAGGGGCTGAAGGGCAGGGTAAAGACTCCCATGCCGCCGCGCTCGGCGAAATCGTCACCGCTGGCATGGAGCCGCCCCGAGGGGTTGACGGGGGCCTCGCTTTGCTTGGAGGAAGCCATCATCGCCGGGCCGGCGAAGGCGTCGAAGAGGTGCGGCGAGGCCTGGGCCGCCGCGCTCAGCATCCGGCCGACCCCTCCGACATAGATATCGCGGCGCACCTCGGTGGCGGCCGACAGAATCGCCACCGCCACCTCGTGCGGCCTGTAGGCCGGCGGCGGCAGCTGTGGCTCGTTGGCCATGTAGTTGCGGGCCCTGCCGGGCAGTGGCGAATCGATTGCTGCCGGCTTGACCAGCGTCAGGTTGATCGGCGCGCCCTCGGCTTCGAGCTCCATGCGGAAGGCGTCGGTGAATCCGCGGATCGCGTGCTTGCTGGCGCTGTACATGCCCTGCAGCGGGATGGCGAAATCGCTGGCGATGCTGCCGACGTTGACGATGGTGCCGCCGCCATGCGCCTTCAGATGGTCGGCTGCGATGAGCGAACCGTGGACCGTGCCCCAGAAATTCACCTGGAAGAGCCGCTCATGGTCATCGTCACTGACCTCGTCGAGACGACCGAAGATCGTCTGGCCGGCATTGTTGACCCAGGTGTCGAAGCCCCCGAACGACGTGCGCGCCATGGCGGCCAGGGCTTCGAGGTCGGCCTTCTTGGCGACGTCTGTCGCGACGAAGGCGACGCCCGGCGAATAGACCTCCAGCTCTCCGCGAAGGCGGGCCAGATCGTCGCCGTTGCGTGCCGCCAGGACCAGCCGCGCCTTTTTCCTGGCTGCCGCGCGCGCGGTGGCGAGCCCGATGCCGCTCGTCGCGCCGGTAATCACGATCACCTGGTCGCGCAATGCCTTCTGGGAATGGAACATGCGCCCTCGTCCTGCTGTGCCGGTGGGAAATGCTCGAAGCGCTGTTTGTGTTCAAGGCGACTTCCGAAGCAGGCCTATTCCGCCGCCTGCCGTTGCCGATAGCCAAGCCTGGCGTTCAGTTCGTCGAGCAGCACGCGCGCGGCCTCGGTGACCGGGGTGCCCGGCGGGAAGATCGCGGCGGCGCCTGCCGAGCGTAGCGCGGCGAAATCCGCGGGCGGGATGATGCCGCCGACCACGATCATGATGTCGAGACGGCCCTCGCGCTCCAGCGCCTCGCGCAACGCCGGCACCAGCGCAAGGTGGCCGGCCGCCAGCGTCGACAGGCCGATGACGTGGACTTCGGAGGCGATCGCCTGCCGCGCCGCCTCCTCCGGCGTGGCGAACAGCGCGCCGACCTCGACCTCAAAGCCGAGGTCGGCGAAGCCCGAAGCGATGACCTTCTGGCCGCGGTCGTGGCCGTCCTGTCCGGCCTTACAGACGTAGACCTTCGGTGGGCGGCCGTCGTTCTCGGTGAACGCGGCCACGCTGTCGCGCAGCCGCATGATGGCGTCGGTGTCGCCGGCGGTCTTGCGGTAGATGCCGGTCTGCACCTGCGGGATCGCGGCGTGGCGGCCAAACACGTCCTCCATCGCCGTCGACATCTCGCCGACCGTGGCGCCCGCGCGCGCCGCCTCCACCGACAAGGCGAGCAGGTTGGCGTGCCCACGCGCACCCTCGCGCAGCGCGTCGAGCGCTGCGGTGCAGGCCGCGCTGTCGCGCTCGGAGCGCAGGCGGGCCAGCTTGGCGATCTGGCGCTCGCGCACGTCGGGGCTGTCGATCACCCGCAGCAGCAGCTCGTTCTCGCCCGGCGGCTGGTATCGGTTGACGCCGATTACCGCCTGGAGACCGCTGTCGATGCGCGCCTGTGTCCGCGTCGCCGTCTCCTCAATGCGGCGCTTGGGCAGCCCCGCCTCGATGGCTTTGGCCATGCCGCCCATGGCCTCGATTTCGGCGATGTGCGTGCGCGCCTTGTCGGCGAGGTCTTGGGTCAGCCGCTCGACGTAGAACGAGCCGCCCCAGGGATCGACGGTGCGGGTGGTGCCGCTCTCCTCTGCCAGGAAAATTTGGGTGTTGCGGGCGACGCGCGCCGTCTCGTCGGTGGGCAGCGCCAGCGCCTCGTCGAGCGCGTTGGTGTGCAGCGACTGCGTGCCGCCGGCGGTCGCCGCCATCGCCTCGATCTGCGTGCGAATCAGGTTGTTGGGCACGTCCTGCGCCGTCAGCGACCAGCCCGAAGTCTGGCAATGTGTGCGCAGCGCCAGCGATTTCTGGTTCTTCGGCGAGAACTGTCCGACCAGCTCGCACCAGAGCAGCCGCGCGGCGCGCATCTTGGCGACCTCGGTGAAGAAGTTGGTGCCGATCGCCCAGAAGAAAGAAAGGCGCGGCGCAAAGCCATCGATATCGAGCCCGGCAGCGAGGCCGGCGCGGATGTATTCGACGCCGTCGGCCAGGGTGTAGCCGAGCTCGAGGTCGGCCGTCGCTCCCGCTTCCTGCATGTGGTAGCCGGAGATCGAGATCGAGTTGAACTTCGGCATGTGCCGGGCGGTGTAGCCGAAGATGTCGGAGACGATGCGCATCGAGGGTGCCGGCGGGTAGATGTAGGTGTTGCGCACCATGAATTCTTTGAGGATGTCGTTCTGGATGGTGCCGGCGAGCTTGGCCTGCGGCACGCCCTGTTCCTCCGCCGCGAGGATGTAGAGCGCGAGGATCGGCAGCACCGCGCCATTCATCGTCATCGAGACCGAGACTTCGCCGAGCGGGATGCCGGCGAAGAGCGTGCGCATGTCGAGGATCGAGTCGATCGCCACGCCCGCCAGGCCGACGTCGCCGCTGACTCGGGGGTGGTCGGAATCGTAGCCGCGGTGGGTGGCAAGGTCGAAGGCAACGGAGAGGCCCTTCTGCCCGCCGGCGAGATTACGGCGGTAGAAGGCGTTGCTCTCCTCCGCCGTGGAGAAACCGGCATATTGCCGGATGGTCCAGGGCTGGGTGACGTACATGCTAGGGTAGGGACCGCGCACGAAGGGCGCCTTGCCCGGCTGCGTGTCGAGAGCCTCGAGCCCTTCGAGGTCGGCGGCGGCGTAGCGCGACTTGACAGCGAGGCCCTCGGGCGTGGTCCAGGGCTGGCGCCGGGTGTCGACCTCGGGCGCCTTGATGGCCTCGAAATTGATCGTCGAGAAGTCGGGCAGTGCGCTCATCACAGACGTTGTAGCACGATGCCGCGAACACGACATTGCCGGCACCATCGAAGCGGCATCAGTCTGGCTGCTCGACAGACCCGTTCGGCTCGCTCGAGACGTTCGGCGGGATCCACGACTGCGAGAGCGCCTCGTCGGAGCCGAAGGGCGATTTTACGGGAAACGTGGCCAGCGGGAGGCCGGTCTCCGATGCTGCGAGCTTGCGCCCATCCTCATAGGCCTTGGCAAAGGCATCCGCGAGCTTCGGTTTCAGGCTGGGATTGTCGCCGATGTGGTCCGCGATCGCGATCCTCTGATCGAGGATCGTCGTCGACCAGCTTCTCGTCGACTTGCCGGGTTGATACATCAGCTTGAGGAGGTGGGCCGAGAGGATTCGCAATCGAGCGCGCAGCTCCGAGACTTCCTTCCGCCCCAAGGTCTCGATCTCCTCCAGGATGTTGACGAGATCGATGCGACCCAGATCGCCCTGCCGCAGCAGCGCGGCCTGATGCTGGGTCCAAGCGTAGAAGTCCGCCTCGTAGAGATCCTCGGTGGCGCTCACCGCGCGCTCCCAGTCGCCATGACGCGATTCCCTTCCTAGATCCAAGCCGTGCGGCGATCGAAACATAGCACAATGGTGCGACCGCCATACCGCCAGCACCTTCGAGCGATACAGGCATCCCACGTGCATGGCGTCACCATCCTGGGAGCTCGAACCTTGTTCCTCAGCGTCTTCGACGTCTTCAAGATAGGCATCGGGCCCTCCTCCTCGCACACGATGGGGCCGATGACGGCCGCGCGCCTCTTTCTCGACCGGCTGCGCCAAGATCCGCGTCGGGCGGAAGCGGCAGCAGTGCGCGTGACGCTGCACGGCTCGCTCGCCTTCACCGGGCGCGGCCACGCCACCGATCGCGCGGTGGCGATGGGCCTGCTCGGGCTCCTGCCGGCGGACGTCGATCCCGACGAGATGGAAGCCATGCTGGCAGCGCTGGGCCAGGACAAGGTGCTGCGCCACGCCGGCATGCCGCCGCTGGCCTTCGATCCCGCGAACGACATCGTCTTCGATTACGGGCCGCCCCTGCCGGGCCATCCCAACGGCATGGTCTTTTGCGCGCTCGATCCCGTTGGCGCGGCAGTCCTGGAGCAGACCTACTATTCGATCGGCGGCGGTTTCGTCGCCACGCCGGAGGAGCTCGCCGTTTCGGCCAATCGCATGGCGGGGGAGGTCGCGAAGTTTCCCTATCCCTTTGACGATGCTGCCAGCATGCTGCGCATGGCGCAGCAGCACAGCCTGACCATCGCCGCCATGAAGCGAGCCAACGAGCTGGCCTGGCGCGGCTCGCAGGATTTCGACGCGCGTCTCGCGACCGTCTGGGACGTGATGGACCGCTGCATCGAGCGCGGTCTCGCGCAAGACGGCGTCCTGCCCGGCGGGCTCAAGGTGAAGCGCCGCGCCGCCGCTATCGCGAAGAAGCTCGTCGCCGAGAAGGGCTCCAACCGGCAGCAGCCCTTCGCCGTCTCGGAGTGGCTGCTGGTCTACGCGATGGCGGTCAACGAGGAGAACGCCGCCGGCTCGCGCGTCGTCACCGCACCGACCAACGGCGCCGCCGGCGTCGTCCCTGCCGTGCTGCGCTACTATCTCGAGCACTGCCTTGATCCCGACCGCGAGAAGATTGCGGAGTTTCTGCTGACGGCCGCAGCGATCGGCGGCCTGATCAAGTTCAATGGCTCGATCTCGGGCGCCGAGGTCGGCTGCCAGGGAGAGGTCGGCTCGGCCTCGGCAATGGCGGCGGCGGGGCTCTGCGCCGTGCTCGGCGGCACCCCGGCCCAAGTCGAAAACGCCGCCGAGATCGCGCTGGAACATCACCTGGGCATGACTTGCGATCCCGTCGGCGGGCTGGTGCAGGTGCCCTGCATCGAGCGCAACGGCATCGGTGCCACCAAGGCTGTGGCGGCGGCGGCGCTGGCGCTGCGCGGTGACGGCACGCACTTCATGCCGCTCGACAATTGCATCCGCGCCATGCGCCAAACCGGCGAGGAGATGAGCCACAAGTACAAGGAGACGAGCCTGGGCGGGCTGGCGGTGAACTTCGCGGAGTGCTGAAGTCGGCGCCGGACGATCGCGTCGGCTAATCGGATCGAGATTGGCTTTCGAGTATTTTCAACGTCGCTGCAAGGATTTGCAGCACGTTGCCGCCCTTATGGATGAAGCCATCGGCGCCTTCGACCTCGCCGGAACTAGCGGCGAGCACCCAGGTCGCGCCGGCCTGCCGCAGGGCTGCAGCCGCGGCCTCGCCGTTGGCGGCGTAGGCCGCATCGTCGCCGCAGAGGCAGGCCACGGGCGTGCCGCTCGCCTCGAAGGCTATCACGAGGGCGGGCATGTCGCGCGCGGCGGCGGGCGGCGGCTCGGTGGCGATGCCGGCGGCGGCGAGCAGGTTGGCGGCAAGCGTCGCGCGGGCGCCGAATGCGGCCGGTTCGCCCAGCGTCGCCAGGAAAGCCCGAGGTCGTCGCCCGATCCCTGCGCGGATTTCGGCGATGTCGCGGAGCGTCTCGAACGGCTCCGCGTCGCGGTGCGACGGCAGCGTTCCGTTGGTCTGCGGGGCCGTCGTCCGCGCCAGATCGAGCACCGCCGCGGCAGGCGCGTCGAGGCTCGGGAAGAGGCTGGTGCCGACCAAGCCGCGGGCGAGGCTTGCGACTTTGCCGCGCCGCCGCGCCGCCTCTGTTGCGAGAAAGGCGGCGATGCTGCCATCGCGCAGACCGGCCTCGATACCGCCGCTCCGCTCGACGTCCTGGAACAGCGACCACGCCGCCCGGCACAGATCTTCGGTCAGCGCCTCGAGCGCGCCCGAGCCGGCTGCGGGATCGTCGACCTTGCCGAGGTTAGCCTCGTCGAGCAATACGCGGCCGGTGTTGCGGGCGAGGCGTCGCGCGGCCTCGTCGGGCAGGCCCTGCACCAGGGTCATCGGCAGGACCGACATGGTGTCGACGCCGCCAAGACCGGCGGCGAAGACCGCCGCGGTCGCGCGCATGGCGTTGGTGTGGGTATCGTAACGCGTCATCATCCGCCACGAGGTTTCGGCGTGAAGCTTCAGCGGCTTGGGCTGCAATCCGCATGCTGTTTCGAGCCTGACCCAGAGCCGTCGGACGGCGCGGGCCTTGGCCAGACCCATCAGCACGTCGGCCTCGAAGGGCAGCAGCACGGCGACGGCATCGCGCGCCGCCTCGAGCGAGTGGCCGGCGGCCTCGAGCTGGCGCCACTCGCTGACGCCCGAGGCGAGCACCAGGGCGAGCTCGCGCGCCTCGCCGGCGCCGGCCTCGTGCCAGGTGCGGCCGTCGCAGAGCAGCGGCCTGCCCGCGAGCCCGGCTTCGGCCGCGAGCCGCACCAGGGCCGAGGCGGCTCCCGGCTCGGCCTCTTGACCGCAGGCGGCGAGCGCGACGGGGTCGAAGCCGAGATCGATCCCGAGCCCGGCGCTGCCGAGCCGCCGCGCCTCGACCAAGGCGGCGAGCGCTTCTGCAAAGGCGGGCGCTTGCGCTCCCGCGTCAAGGCGCAGCCCGATGAGGTCGAGCTCGACGCCTTCAAGCGTCGCGGCCAGCGCCGAAGGCTCGGGGAGGCCGTAGCCGTGCGCGGCACGGCTCGCGCCCGCCACCAGCGTCAGGGCGTCCGCGCCGCCTTGAAGGTCGAGCATGGCAAGGCGGTTGGCTGCCTCGGGATCGGGATGATCGACGCGTTGGCACACCGCCCAGTCCGCCCGAGCGCGCCAGGGCTGGAACGGGTCACTCGCCAGACGCGGATAGAGCGGCTGGACGGCCTTTGGCGCCGCATCGCCGCTCACATCAGGGTGCTCAGGCCGGGAATGGCGTTGGCGACCTGCTCGACCTTGTCGTCGCCGGCTCGCTCGCGGGCGAAGGCGAAGAGCTCCTTGCCGATCGTCGTCATCTCGCCGGTGTTGAGGCCGAGCCCGGTGAGCTGCGAGGCGAGCCCCATGAGCCCGCCGCCGCCGCTGAGCTTGCCCATGATGCTTCCCATCAGGCCGCCGTTGGTCGGCTTATCCTCCGCACCGACCGCGGCTCCGTCTTGGGCGCCGGGCAGGTGATGCTGCATCTCGTCGAATTCGGTAGGCGCTTCGCGCTGGAGGAAGGCGAGGATGAGGTTGATCGCCCGCTGAGCCTGATCCGCCGGAATACCTGCCGCCGCGGCGACCCGAGCCACCAACTCGTCCATGATTGTCCTCTTCGCGAGAGTAATAGCAGGCCCTTCTGCCGACCGCCCCTTGGGAAATCAAGGCAACGTCGGCTTCCCTAGGGGAGTAGGCGGCCGCTCGCGATCGCCCGGCCTCGTGTCACACCGCTGTAATTAACGATGTTTAACCCGGCTGGGGGAAAGCCAGGGGTTCGGCAATGAGTTCAGTTTCTGCACCGTCGGTCGGCAGCGGCGAGACGCAATATGAGCGCAAGGTCGACCTGAACCAGCCGATGGGCCCGCTCGGCATCATCATCTTCGGCGCGATCATCGCGCTCGGCCTGTTCTTCGTCGCCTACATGATCTTCTCCGAGGTCGAGACCGCCGGCGCCAAGCCTTCGAGCGTCCTGCCCTACCTCCTGCTCGCCGTGGCGCTGCTCGTGGCGCTCGGCTTCGAGTTCGTCAACGGTTTCCACGACACCGCTAATGCCGTCGCCACCGTGATCTACACGCGGGCGCTGCCGCCTCAGATCGCAGTGGTCTGGTCCGGCTTCTTCAACTTCCTCGGCGTGTCGCTGTCGAGCGGCCTCGTCGCCTACAACATCGTGTCGCTGCTGCCCATCGAGCTGATCCTCTCGATCACCTCACCGGCCGGTTTCGCGATGGTGTTCTCGATGCTGATCGCCGCGATCATCTGGAATCTCGGGACCTGGTGGCTCGGCCTGCCAGCCTCGTCCTCGCACACGCTGATCGGTTCCATCATCGGCGTGGGCGTCATGAACGCGATCCTCAACGGCCACAGCGCGTCCTCGGGGGTGAACTGGGGCGAGGCCACCAAGATCGGCTGGGGTCTGCTGCTGTCGCCGCTGTTCGGCTTCGGCGCCGCTGCCTTGCTGCTGCTCGCCATGAAGGCGCTGATCAAGAAACGTGAGCTCTACAGCGAGCCCAAGGGCGGCGAGCCGCCGCCGGTTTGGATCCGCGGACTGCTCGTCCTGACCTGCACGCTGGTGTCGTTCTTCCACGGCTCGAATGACGGCCAGAAGGGCATGGGCCTGATCATGCTGATCCTGATCGGTACCGTGCCGACGGCGTTCGCGCTCAACCGCGCCGTCGAGCCGAGCCGCGTCGCAGGGTTCCAGCAGGTGTCGGAGCAAGCTGCGAAGATCGTCGACGCCAAGGCCGCCGGCTACGACATCATCGGCAACCCCCGCCCGGCCGTGACCCAGTACGTCTCCAATCACGAGCTGACCGGCGGAACCTATCCGTCTCTGTCGAAGCTCGTCGACGACGTCGCCAAGCAGGTCCAGACCTACGGCACGATCAAGGCCATCCCGGCCACGCAGGCCGGCAACACCCGCAACGACATGTACCTGACCTCGGAAGCCCTCAAGGTCCTGATGAAGGACAAGGGCAACGAACTCAGCGCCGACGACAAGAAGACGCTGACCAAGTACCAGGGCATGCTCAACGCCTCGACGCGCTACATCCCTTGGTGGGTGAAGATCGCCGTGGCGCTGGCGCTTGGCCTCGGCACGATGATTGGCTGGAAGCGCATCGTGGTCACGGTCGGCGAGCGCATCGGCAAGACACACCTGACCTACGGGCAGGGCGCCGCCGCCGAGATCGTCGCTGCCGGCACGATCGGTCTCGCCGACGGGTTCGGCCTGCCGGTGTCGACCACCCACGTGCTGTCGTCCGGCGTCGCCGGCACGATGGCGGCGAACGGATCGGGCATCCAGTGGGGTACGCTGCGCTCGATCGCGCTGGCCTGGGTGCTGACGCTGCCCTGCGCCATGGCGATCTCCGCCACCTTGTTCCTGATCTTCTCCAGGGTGTTCTGAGGCTGTTGGACCACTCTCCATCGAGAGCGGCCGGGCTCGCGCCCGCCGTTCGCGCGTGTCGCCCCGGCCTTCTCAGTCCATCCTGATGCCGCTGTCGGCGGCGAGCACCTTCACGAGGCGACGATTGACCTCGCCCTTCACCGGGAGGTGATGGTCCTTCTCGTAGGCCTCGATCGCCTTCTTCGTGGCAGGGCCGGCGGCGCCTGTCACCGGCACCTTGAAGCCGAGCTTCGTCAACGCGCGCTGCACGCCTGTCACGGTCTTGCTCTCGTCTTTGACATCGCCCCTGCCTTTGCCTTGGGCCTTACTGGCGACCTTGGCGGCGGGAGCAGCGCCACCGGCGAGCAGGCGGCCGATGGCGTCATCGCCGGAGGGCGCGTCGGTCTCGCGCGTGCCGATGACGGTCTTGCGCCCCTTGACTGCGGACTCGTCGGAGGCCTCGACCGGCATGGCGCGGACCGGCATGGCGCGGACCGGCGGCAGCGGGGCCGAGGCCTGGCTCGCCGTGGATGCGGGCGTCTTGCCGAACAACGGCGCAGGATGATGCCCCTTCTGCAGCACCAAGGCATTGACCATGATGCCGGTCGCGATGGTGGCAGCCATGCCGATCGCGGCGAAGCGCGCGATCTGGTTTGTCCCGAAGCGCTTGCGCTTAGCGCCTCTCTTCTTGCCAGCGGCGGTCGCGCGTGGCTTGCGGGGCGCTCCCTTGCGCGCCTTGGACTCGTATCCGAGATCGTCGTCGAACATGGCGGCGTTAGGCACTTTGCTTCATCCTCTTGTCGGGGCCGCGGCGGATCTCGAAGGGGCGTAGCGGATCGGTGGGACTGCGCCGCGGGATCGTCTCGATAACGGCGCTCGCAGCGCCGGGCGAGACGCGGCAATCCAGCGGCAGGCGCACGGTAACCCCCGTGCCTTTGCCGAGCTCGCTCTCGATCGAGATCGTGCCGCCGTGCAGGCCGACGAGGCCGCGCACCACGGAGAGCCCAAGCCCGGTGCCCTCGTAAGGTCGGCTGAGCGAGGAACCTGCCTGGAAGAAGGGGTGTCCGAGCCGCGTCAGGTCGGCCTCGGCGATGCCGATGCCGGTATCGCCGACGCTGATGCGCAACGCCGTGCCTTCCGGCCGTACGCGCAGCGTGACGCGTCCGCCTTCCGGCGTGAACTTCACCGCATTGGAGAGGAGGTTGATAAGGATCTGGCGACAGGCGCGGCGGTCGGCGACCATCTCCTCGAGGTCGGCGGGCACGTCGCGCACGACCTCCACGCGGCCGGTCTGCGCCTGCAGACGGATCAAGTCGCAGCACTGCTCGGCCAGCGGCAGCACGGGGAAGGGCTCGGGCAGAAGGGCGAAGGTGCCCGATTGGATCTTCGACATGTCGAGGATCGAGTTGACCACCGCCAGGAGGTGCTGGCCGGACTGATGGATGATCCCGGCATATTCGCGCTGCTTGGCGGGATCGCTCGGGCTCATCGTGCGGCTGCCGAGCATCTCCGAAAAACCGATGATGGCGTTGAGCGGCGTGCGCAATTCGTGGCTCATGTTGGCGAGGAAATGATCCTTGGCGCGTAGCGCCGTATCGATCGCGCGCTGCGCCTCGTCGATCTCGGCCTCGCGGCGCCGCGTCTCGGTGATGTCGCGAAGGACGGCGACGACCTCGCGGCCGGCGGCATGCGCGCTCACCTCGACGGTCACGTGCCGCGGCTCGTCGTGGCCGGCCGCGTTGCGCACCATGGCGGCGGTGCGCAGCCGCACCGTGCCGCAATGCGAGCCCTTCAGGTGCATCGCGTCGGCGAGGAGCTTCAGGAAGGCCGGGCGGTCGGCGACGTTGACGTGATCGAAGAACCCGCGTCCCGACAGCTCGCCGGGGCTCATGCTGAGCAACGCGTCGCACCCGGTCACGGCCTCGACCAGCCGGCCGGCGGCGTCGAACACGATCACGGCGACACCGAGCGCGTCGGTCAACGCCGCGGCGCGGGCGTCACCCACGGCGTTGCGGCCGTTGTCGCGCCCGGCCTCGACCAGGCGCCAGCTCGCCAGCGCCGCCACCGCGAAGGCGCAGAGCGCGGCGAGTGCCGAAGCCTCAGCGGCGTGGCGGCTCGCGGTATAGCCGTCGAGAACGACGATCGCTCCGGCCGCGGGCACGAGGGCGACGGCCGCGCGCCGGAGCAGGCCGCGATCGAAGGTGAGCGCCATCTCGATGGTGGCCAGGATCAGCCAGGCGAAGCCGGCGGCCGCGCCGGCGACGGCGGCGAGGCACAGGGCGATGGCGACGGCCCCCGAGGCGGCGACGACCTGGGCGGCGGCGAGGCGACCGCTGCGTGCAACGAGCAGCGCGGCCGCCAGCGGCATCAGAGCCAAAGCGAACAAAGCGGCCTCTGCCGGGCTCGGCACGCCGTGAAAGGCGAGCCCGAGCGGCAGTGCGGCGAGGACGAGGCTGATGAGAAGGAGTTTCTCGCGGATGAACCGCTCGTGGCGGCCGCGGTCCGCTTCGTTCGTGCGCGCGCCGGCATGCACAAGGGCGCTGGAGAGGGCGAACACGCTCGGGGTGGCGTTCAACGGGCTTCACTCCACGCGTGCACGCGAGCGGCGGCAGATCCGTCACGCGACGACGATCACGCTCGCAGCTTCCCCTTAAATGAAGCCTAAGCCGGCGCCTCGACTGGACTCTTCCGCCGCGCATGAAACTCTCCGCGGTACCCGGTCAAGCAACATGGTTAGCGTAGACTGAAGGCGAACGCTCGAATCGAGCTATCGACTTTGCCGACAATTTTCGAGATCGGCTGCTAGCCTCGCTTCAGGTCAACGATCAACCCCTTGCGAGCCTTCCATGTTCTTCCTGCGCTGCGGCTTCTTTCTCTCGATCGTCTACGTCGGCATCACCTTCGGCGTCGGCTCGCTGCGCAGCTCGCAGGCCTTCGAAGCGGCCGTCGCGAGCGAGGCCGCGAGCGTGACCGATGCTGCCGTGGCGCACGCCACCGACTGGTGCGCCGAGCGCCCGGCGCGATGCATCCGCGACGCCGCCCGTCTCACCGCGCTGGTCGAGGCGACGGCGATCGAGCCGGTCTTCGACGGCACGGCTATCGAGCGCGCCGATCCAGAGGTGCCGGCCGTGCCGCTGCCCGTCCGCGATCCGCGGCGCCGTGTCATCCGCGCCGTGCTGACGGATGCGCGCTGAGGCTGTAAGCACCGCTCGAGGCCGCGCGCCGCCGGGATTTGGATTATGACGTTGGACGAGATCGTCGAGAACTTCGAGCTTCTCGACGAGATGGACGATCGCTACCGTTACCTCATCGAGCTCGGCCGCGACCTCGAGCCGCTCGACGAAGCCGCCCACAACGATGACAACAAGGTCCGCGGCTGCGCCAGCCAGGTTTGGGTCGAGACCAGTGCCACCGGCGCTGCCGGAGACCTACGCCTGCATCTGCGCGGCGACAGCGACGCGCACATCGTCAAGGGCTTGATCCGGCTCGTCTTCGCGCAATACGGCGATCGACCCCCGGCCGAGATCGTGAGCACCGAGATCGAGCCGCTTTTCGAGAGGCTCGGCATGTCCCAGCACATCACGCGCCAGCGCACCAACGGCGTCCGCGCCATGGTCGACCGGATCAAGGCGGATGCCAGGAAAGCGATGGTCTGAACCGAAGCGGAGTTCGGGCGCGCTTCAGCGCTTCCGCCGCTGCTGCCCCAGCCCCATCTTCTTGGCCAAGCTCGAGCGAGCCTCCGCGTAGGCCGGCGCGACCATCGGGTAGTCGGGATCGAGTCCCCACTTCTCGCGATACTGTTCGGGCGTCAGATCGAAGTGAGTGCGCAGGTGCCGCTTCAGTGACTTGAAACGGCGCCCGTCCTCAAGGCAGATGATGTATTCATCGGTGATCGACTTGCGCGGCGACACGGCCGGCTTTTGCGCCTCCGAGGGGGGGGGCGCCTCGGCAATCTCCGAAAGGCGGATCAAAGCGGCATGCACGTCACCCACCAGGGCTGGTATCTCGCTCGAGGGCACCGAGTTGTTGCTGATGAACGCCGAGACGATGTCGGCGGCGAGGGTAATCGAACTGTCGTAAGATTGCATCGCGGGGCGCTCCCATAATTCTATGCTTCCCACCGGGTCGGTCGAGTAAACTGGTCAACCTGGTTGAAAAGACGAGCGTCGTGAACGACCTATGATTCCAAGTCTAGTCGAACAAGGCTTCTTCATCAAGCTGCATCGCGAGCAAACTGATCCTGCATCCCCGCACGGCGCGCAAGGCCGGTTGCCGGCGGCGACGTCGACGCTTCGCTTTCCACCATCGCGGCCCCATATCGGACTTCGGCATGGCCGTGCATATCGGCTCAAGGAGCGGACCAGACTCATGACGAAGGGTGACGTGAGCGCGAAGATCGTGAAGTCGGACGCGCAATGGCGTGAGCAGCTGACGCCTGAGCAATACGCGGTATCGCGCGGCCACGGCACCGAGCGCGCCTTCACCGGACCCTGGTGGGACAACAAGGCGACCGGCATCTACGCGTGCGTGTGCTGCGGCGAGAAATTATTCGATTCCGCAACAAAATTCGAGTCCGGCACCGGGTGGCCGAGCTTCTACGCACCGATCGCGCCGGGTGCCATCGACGAACACGCCGACAATTCGATGTTCATGCGTCGCACAGAAGTTCGCTGCGCGCGCTGCGATGCGCATCTCGGGCATGTCTTTCCCGACGGTCCGCGACCGACGGGACAGCGCTATTGCATGAACGGCACGGCACTGGACTTCCAACCGCAGGACTGATCACGCTGATGACCGAGGGGCTACGCGAGCGATGACGGCGAACGAGGATGACGTGCTGCGTCAGGCGCAGGCGTGGCGAGAGGCCGGACGCGCCGTGGCCATCGCCACCGTGGTCGAGACCTGGGGCTCGGCCCCGCGACCTGTCGGGAGCCACCTCGTCGTCGACGCGGATGGCATGTTCCTCGGTTCGGTCTCGGGCGGCTGCGTGGAGGGCGACGTCGTTGCCGAGGCCATCGATGTGATCGCGAGTGGCACTCCGAGCCTGCTCGATTTCGGGGTCGCCGACGATCTCGCCTGGAAGGCGGGACTGTCCTGCGGCGGCCGCATCAAGGTACTGGTCGAGAGGCTCGACGAACGGTGAGGCTCGCCGATCTCGCCGCGATCAACACCGCGCGCGCGGCGCGGCGACCGGTGGCGGTCATCACCGACCTCGAGCACGGCAGTCTCCGTGTCGTCCGCGGCGACGACTTGACCGGCGATCCTTTCGCCGAGGCGATCGACGAGTGTATGCGTGCCGGCAAGGGCGGCCTCGTCCAGGTCGACGGGCGAGACATATTCATCGCGGTCCACGTGCCGCCGGTGCGGCTGCTGCTGGTGGGTGCTGTGCACATCTCGCAGGCGTTGGCGCCGATGGCCAGGGCCACCGGCCTCGACGTCACCGTCTTGGATCCGCGCACCGCCTTCGCCAGCCCCGAGCGTTTCCCCGACGTGCGACTGCTCGCGGAGTGGCCCGACCACGCGATGCCGGATCTGGCGCTCGATGCTTTCACCGCCGTGGCCCTGCTGACCCACGACCCTCGCATCGACGACCAGGCCCTGGTCGCGGCGCTGCGGGCGCGCTGCTTCTACATCGGCGCTCTCGGCTCGCGGAAGACGCAGACGCGACGCCGCGAGCGCATGATCGAGGCCGGCTTCTCGCCGCAAGAACTCGCCCGCATCCATGGGCCGATCGGCCTCGACATCGGCGCCGTGAGCCCCGCCGAGATCGCCGTGTCGATCCTCGGCGAGATCATCGGCGCGATGCGCAGGAAGCCTGCCCGTGTTTCGATGGAGGCGGAGTCCGCGGCGTGAAGTTCGGCCGCGTCGCCGTTGCCGCTGGCGAGGGCCTCATCCTGGCGCATTCCGTGAGGGGCGCGGGAGTGGTCCTGCGCAAAGGCGAGGTGCTCGGTGCCGGCGAGATCGCCGCGCTGGAGGAGGCCGGCATCACATCGGTGATCGGCGCGCGACTCGAGGCCGGCGACATCGTCGAGAACGCGGCGGCACTGCGGCTCGCCGAGCGCGTCGTCGGGCGACACGTCACGCTGGAGCGTCCATTCACCGGGCGGTGCAACCTGCTGGCCGAGGCCAACGGCGTGGTGCTGGTCGACGCGGCCATGGTGGATGCCATCAACGCCGTCGACGAGTCGATCACGCTGGCGACGGTCGCCGCGATGCAGCCCGTCGCGGCGGGCGAGATGGTGGCCACGGTGAAGATCATCCCCTTCGCCGTCGACGGCGCCTTCCTCGATGCGGCCCTCGCGGTCGGACGCCCCGGCGCGATCTCGCTCGCGCCTTTCCTGCCGCTGCGGGTCGCCGTCGTCTCGACCCTGCTGCCGGCGCTGAAACGCTCGACCGTCGACAAGACCCTGGGCATCCTCGAGGACAGGCTGGCGCCGGCCGGCGCGCGGATCGTCGCCGAGGCGCGCGTGGTCCACGACGCGATGCCGCTCGCCGACGCGCTCGGCGCGCTCGTCGACGTCGACCTCGTCGTGGTCTTCGGCGCCTCCGCCATCACCGATCGGCGTGACGTCGTGCCGGTCGCCATCGAGCTGGCAGGCGGCGGCGTGGACCACCTTGGCATGCCGGTGGATCCGGGAAACCTCCTGCTGCTTGGCCGGCTTCACCTCGACGGCACGGCGGTGCCGGTGATCGGTGCGCCGGGCTGCGCCCGCTCGCCCAAGGAGAACGGTTTCGATTTCGTGCTGCAGCGGCTGCTCGCCGGCATCCCGGTGCGCGGCGCCGACCTCCGCCGCATGGGCGTCGGCGGGCTGCTCGGCGAGATCCCGACGCGCCCGCAGCGGCGCCGGCCCGGCGTTGATTGAGGTCGCCGCCATCGTGCTCGCGGCGGGCCGGGCCACGCGCTTTTCCGAAGGCGTCGGGCCGGGCCACAGCAAGGTCTTCGCTGAGCTCGACGGCCGGCCTCTCGTCTCGCAGGTCGTCGCGACGGCCGCGGTATCGCGCGCCGCGCCCGTCATCGTCGTCACCGGTAACGGCGCCGAGCATATGGTGGCCGCGCTGGCGGAGCTCGACGCGGTGCTCGTGCACAATCCACGATATGCCGAAGGCATGGCCGGCTCGATCGCCACTGGTCTTGCCGCCGTGCCGAAGACGGCCGCGGCCGCGATCATCCTGCTGGCCGACATGCCGCGCGTCGCCCCCGCGACTCTCGACGCCTTGATCGCCGCCTTCGAGCGCGAGCGGCCGGACGCGGTCGTGCCGGTCCACGGCGAACGCCGCGGCAATCCCGTGCTGATCTCGCGCACGCTGTTCCCAGCGCTGCTGCGGCTCGGCGGCGACGAAGGCGCGCGCCTTATCCTCGCCGACGCAAACCACAGCGTGCTGCAATGTGTCGTCGATGATCCGGGCGTGCTTGTCGACGTCGACACGCGCGAAGCGCTCGCAGCGCTGGCGCGCGGTTGAGAGCAACGTCCGCTTTCGCGGACTTGCTCCAGACGGACGAGGTCGGCCACGGGGCTTCCGGCACCCCGCGCTGCGATCGACGGCCGGCGCGCGTTGCGAAAGCCGCCCGCCAACCGTATCTTGGTCGAAAGCGCCTCGCGCGCCGAGAGGATCGGGACATCATGACTGCCGTTCACACGGAGCAGGTCGACATCAGCGCCGCAGCGGCCAAGCGTGTGGCCGAGATCCTCAAGAGCGAAACGCCGGGCTCGGCCCTGCGCGTCGGCGTCGACGGCGGCGGCTGTTCGGGCTTCCAGTACACCTACGACATCGTCGCCGGCGAGCCGGCCGCCGACGACATCGTACTGGAGCGCGACGGCGCCACCGTCCTGATCGACACCACCTCGCTCGAGTTCCTGCGCGGTTCGACCATCGATTTCGTCGACGACTTGATGGGATCGATGTTCAAGATCCACAATCCGCAGGCCACCGCCTCCTGCGGCTGCGGCACGTCCTTCGCGATCTGACACGCTTGCCCCGCAGCTCCGGCTCCTCTGCCCCGCTGCGAGCAGCAGCGGCTCTGCGCTACAAATGTCGCGGCCGTGGCCTTTAAAGGGCGTCCTCTTGCTCCGGGATGGTCGCGCCCCTCAAGAGAGGGCGATACGACGACCGCCAGGAGCAAACGCGTCATGAAGAGCTTGAAGCTCGCTGCCACCCTGCTCACCACGACGGCGCTCGGGTGCGGGTGCGCGATCTTCGGCTTCGCCGGCGCGGCGCGGGCAGCCGCCGACCGGCTGCTCGGCGGATCGGGCTTGCACGTCGCCGGAGTACACGTCGACCCGCTCGGGGGGCGGATCGTGCTGACCGGCCTGGCGTCGGGCGATCGCCGCGTCAGCATCGGCCGCCTGAGCCTGCCGTTGCTTCGGGCTCAAGCGAAAAACGGCTCCGTCGGCGTCGGCGCCGACCCTGCTGCGCCTGTTTCGGGACAGCCGGTGAACACGGCGGATGCCGCCAAACCGGTCGCGTCGGCTGCCGGCAGCACCGTGGCCGACGACATCGTCTTCAACAACGGTCGTATGACGTTCCACATCAAGCACCTTGAGATCGCCGGCTCGCCTCTATCCGCCGGCGACGTCGCCACGATGTTCGGCGGCAAGGATGCCAAGACGCTCGAGGCACAGCTTCGCAAGCTCGATGCCGCCTCCATCGTAATTCCCGAAATCACCGGCGTCGACGAGGCCACCCAAACTCATTTCGTCCAGAAACAGCTGCTGCTTGCCGACGTCCACGGCGGTCGCGCCACTGCCGGCAGCGCCGCGACCGCCGTGTTCACCTCGCCGATCGACCAGCGCAGCACCAAGGTGACGATCGGCGCCACGACCTTCCGGGGTCTCGATCTCGCGCAGATCGCGCATCTCGCCGCCGGACCGCGCGCCGACGACAGCGAGGCGCAGCGATCCATCTGTGACGAGCTCGCGGTTCAAGCCTTCACGATCCAAAGCTTCGCGATCGACGCGAGCGGGAAAGATAGCCAGCCTCTGACCATCGCCACGATCAGCGAGAAGGGGCTCAGGGGGCGCCCGCTGAGCGCGGAAGCCTTCAAGCTGGTCAACACGAGGGAGGCCGAAGCGAAGGACGATGTCGTAGAGAAGAAGAACAACGCCCTCGTGGCCGACGATCTCTCGCATTCCTTTTCCGTCGACCTGGTCCAGGCCGACGATTTCGCCGTCGTCGGCTCCGTCGGTGACGGTATCGAGGGGCTCAAGTCGTTCGGCCTCAAGCACTTGGCGTTGCACGATTTTGCGGCCGGAAGGCTGGGCGAGTTCGAACTGAGCCGTCTCGTCGCCGAGGGCAACGAGAAGCAGCCGGGCAGGATCGCGCTCGGCGCCGCCTCGATCGTGAACAGCGGCATCGTCAACGGTTTCCCGAGCGTCGACAAGATCGACCTGCGCGACATCGCCATCGACGTTCCGGTCGGCGACAAAGGCAATCCGGAGTCGCGCTTGGCGATGACCGTGACGCATGCCGGCTACGAGGCGCCCGGTCTGGTCATCGGCAAGCTGCCGCCGAAGGCGAACATGTCGATTGAACACGCCGTCTTCGACGTGCCGCCCGACAGCGGAGCGGCGCCGATGCTGTTGGCGATGGGCTACAAGCATCTCGATCTCTCGAGCGAGAGCGTCTCGCGCTACGACGCCGCCGAGCAGACGCTCGATCTCGACCGTGTGTTGTTGACCGGCGTCGGCATGGGCGCGCTCGATATCAAGCTCGGCCTGGCCAAGGTTTCGGAAACGATCGTGTCGCAGAACGATGCGTTGCAGAAAGCCGCGGTCGCCGCGGTGCTGGTCAAGATGCTCGACATCAAGCTGCGCAACGACGGGCTGATCGACAAGGCGATCGGCTTCAAGGCGGCGGTCGACGGCGTGACGCTGGAGCAGGAGCGCACCAACATCGTGCAGCTCGTCGACACTGGTCTCGTCGGCATCGGCCTGCAGGGCTCGGCCAAGGCCCAGGGCATCGTCGCCGCCCTGCACAAGTTCATCGCCGATCCCAAGACGCTGCACATCGCGGTCGCCTCGAAGAGCGGACTGGGGGCGGCCTCCATGGGGCTGATCGACAGCCCTCAGGCCCTGCTCGACGCGGTCGACGTCGAGGCCAGCGCCGACGAGTGAGCACGGACTCCCGCGCTTGCACGGACGCGGCGAGCGGATAGATTGCGGGACGACACGCCCATGCAGGCGCTCATCCTTCCAGGTTCATGATGACCTTCGTCGACGAGCTCGAGGCGCCGACCCGAAAGACCGGCCAGATCAAGGTGCACGGGGAAGCGGCCTTCGCCGGCATGCGGGGGGCCGGGCGGCTGACCGCCGAGGCGCTCGACATGCTGACCGCGCACGTCAAGCCCGGCGCCACCACCGACGAACTCGACCAGCTCGTGTTCGATTTCGCGGTCGCGCGCGGAGCCTACCCCGCGCCGCTGGACTATCGCGGCTACCGCAAGTCGATCTGCACCTCGCTCAACCACGTCGTCTGCCACGGCCTGCCCGACCGCAAGCCGCTGCGCGAAGGGGACATCGTCAACATCGACGTGACCCTCATCGTCGACGGCTGGCACGGCGATAGCTCGCGCATGTTCCTCGTCGGCGATGTCCCGCGCAAGGCCCAGCGGCTCGTCGAGGTGACCCACGAGGCGCTGCTGCGTGGCATCGCCGTCGTGCGCGAGGGCGCCACGACCGGAGACATCGGAGCCGCCATCCAGGACTATGCCGAGGCCGAGCGCTGCTCCGTGGTGCGCGACTTCTGCGGCCATGGCCTGGGCCGGCTGTTCCACGACGAGCCCAACATCCTGCACTACGGCCGCCGCGGCGAGGGCATCACGCTGAAAGCCGGCATGTTCTTCACCATCGAGCCAATGATCAATCTCGGCCGCCCGCACGTGAAGATCCTCAGCGATGGCTGGACCGCCGTGACGCGCGACCGCTCGCTCTCGGCGCAGTTCGAGCACACGCTCGGCGTCACGAAGGAGGGCTGCGAGGTGTTCACCTACTCGCCGGCCGGGCTGAACGTGCCGCCGTACTTGCCTTCGACGCCCGCCGGCTAACGCGTTCGTGAGCGACGCCGCCTCCGAACCGACGTCGTCGTCAGTCGATCCGCACTTCATCGGCCATCGCGAGCGGCTGCGCGAGCGCTTTCGCCGCGGCGGCTCCGCGGCGCTCAACGATTACGAATTCCTCGAGCTGATCCTCTTTCGCGCCATGCCGCGGCGCGACGTCAAGCCGATCGCGAAGGCGCTGCTGGCGCGTTTCGGCTCGTTCGCGGAGGTGCTCGCCGCCCGTCCCGAGCGGCTCGACGAGATCGCCGGCCTCGGCGAGGCCGCCATCACCGAACTCAAGATCGTCGAGGCCGCCGCCCGCCGTCTCGCGCAATCCGCGATCGAGAAGCGCCAGAACCTCGGCTCGTCCTCTGCCGTGCTCGACTATTGCCGCACCGCGATGGCCTATATCGACCACGAGGAATTTCGCATCCTCTTCCTAGACAAGAAGAACCAGCTTATCGCCGACGAGGTGCAGGGCGTCGGCACGGTCGACCACGCCCCCGTCTATCCCCGCGAGATCATGCGCCGCTCGCTCGAGCTCGGCGCCACCGCGCTCATCCTGGTGCACAACCACCCCTCCGGCGATCCCAGCCCTTCGACCGCCGACATCGCAATGACGGTGCAGATCGTCGGCCTCGGCAAGGCGCTCGGCGTCGTGGTTCACGATCACCTCATCATCGGCCGCCAGGGCCATGTCAGCTTCCGCTCGCTCAAGCTGATATGAAGGTTGCGCGATGTGCGGATGCTCTGCGTATTGCGCCAAAGCCTGCGGCAAAACTTTAGATATGTTTAGGCTCCATCTTGCATGGAAGAAGTCCCGCTCAAAAGGCGACGCCGCGTGATGCTCGTCGAGAAGGTCAAACAGGCGGCTCCGACAGCCCTGCTGCTCGCATGCGCCTTCGCGCTCGCGCTCGGCGTTCCGTCGGACATGGTCCGTCGCACTCCGGCGGTCCTGACCGCGCTGTCGGGGATCGTCATCGTCCTGGCGCTTGTCTGCGTCCGGCTCGCCGTGCTGCTGTGGCAGGCACGCCGTTGCATCAAGGGGCTGGAACAGGATTGGGCGGCCCAACCGGGAAAGTCCGGCATCGATCCGCTGACCGCGCTGCCAGACCGGCTGAGGTTCGAGCGAATGCTCGAGCTGGCGATCGAGCGTAGCGACGCCGATGCGCCGATCGCGCTCGTCGCCATCGACATCGACCACTTCAAGAACGTCAACGACACGCATGGCCATCAGGCTGGCGATCGGCTTCTGGTCGGGATTGTCGAACGCATCCGTCGCCTGGTGAGAGAAGGCGACTGCCTCGCACGTCTCGGCGGCGACGAGTTCGGGCTGATCCTGGCGCAGGTCGACAGCGCCGCCCGATGCGCCGCGACGGCGCGCCGCCTTCTCGACGCGATGATCCCGCCCTTCGACGTCGGTTCGGCGCAGCTCTACGTCACGCTCTCGCTCGGCATCGCCATGGGCCCGCAGGACGGCGAGAGCGCGGCGACGCTCTGTCAGGCGGCCGATCTCGCGCTCTACCGAGCCAAGCACGAAGGGCGCAACTGTTTCGCCTTTTTCGACAAGACGATGGAGCAGAAGCTCCATCTCGGGCAGACCTTCGAGGACGACCTGCGACGGGCCATCATCAGCGACGAACTCGCCATCGTGTACCAGCCGCTGATCCGCACCAGCGACAGGGTCATGCGGGGCGTCGAGGCGCTGGTGCGCTGGGAGCATCCGACGCTCGGCCCGATTCCGCCCGAAGACTTCATACCGCTGGCCGAGAGCCGCGGCCTGATCGTGCCCCTGGGCGAGTGGGTGCTCCGGCGCGCCTGCCTCGATGCCAAGCGCTGGCCGACGCTGCGCATCGCCGTCAACGTCTCACCGGTGCAGTTCCGCCAGCGCGGCTTCGTCGGCCAGGTCGGCGCGATCCTCGACGCCTCCGGCATCGACCCCGACCGCCTCGACCTCGAACTCACCGAAGGCGTGCTGATCCAAGACGCCGAGCAGGCCGAAACGGTGATCATGGAGCTCCGCGCGCTCGGCGTCCGCATGGGGCTCGACGATTTCGGCTCGGGCTATTCCTCGATGATCTACCTGCGGCGCTTCGCCTTCGACAAGGTCAAGATCGACCGTGCCTTCCTGCAGTCGCTCGAGACCAGCGGCGAAGGCGCGATCATCCTCGAATATATCGTTTCGCTCGGCCACGCGTTGGGCCTCAGCGTCACCGCCGAGGGCGTCGAGCACAGGGATCAGGTCGAGTTCCTGACGAGGCTCGGCTGCGACGAGATGCAGGGTTATTTCTTCGCGCCGCCGCTTTCGGCGAGCGAGATCGACGAGCGCGTCTCGCTGGCTACCTGGGATGTTGCGGCGGAGCCGGCGGTGGTGGCCGGACGCGACGCGGCCTAGAACAATGTCGGCTGTCGCGGACTTGCTCCAACAAAGTCAATGTAGCGAGGACAGGCCTATACGCGTCGAGAAGTGAGTCCGACCCATCGCACGATGCTGTGGGCGATGTCGCGCTGAAGTAGGCTCGGTAATGGATCGAGATCCTACGACGCGCGCTCGCCCTTGTAGACGGCGTTCGCCAGGTTGCTCAGCAGGCCGATCAGCTCCGCCTGGCTGCCCGTAGCGGTCTTGGCGAACACGGATTTAAGTTGGCTGCGGGCGGTCTCGTAGGTGATGCCGAGTTCCCGCGCGGCCTCGACCAGGCTGAAGGTGGCCGGCAGGGCGGCGGCGAGGGCCGCTTCCCTCGCCGTCAGGCCGAAGACGGCGCGCAAGGTCCCGACGTCCACCGCGACGGTGCTGGTCAGGACGTGGACCAGGATCATGCAACCGAACCGCGCGAAACTGCTGATGTCGAGTTCGGGAAGACGAATGATCTCGAACGCGAAGCGCGCGCCGGAGCGCGTCACGACGATCGTGGGTGGACCCGACGCGACCGTGCTTCCCGCCGTTGGCGATACGGCGGCGGATCTGGCCGCGAGCGGCGGCATCAGCGCCATCCGCAACGCCGCGTGCAGGCGCTGGGTCGCCTCGTGCGTGCCCAGCCACAGAGCCCCGCGCCTCAGATCGAAGAGCGAGCCGACCATTGCCTCCGCGGCCTTGCTGAGGTGCGCGGCGCGTCCCATACGGTCGACCATGATGCAGGCCTTGCCCGTCGAATCGAGGCCGTCGAGCGAGCCCCGGTGATAGGACTCCGCCAGCAGCCGATTCATCGTCACGGCATCGTTCAGAGGTTTCACCAAGGGCGCGAGCGCGCGTTGTTCCTCTACGGAGAACGCGTCGTCGTCGACGCGGCGCTGCAGCGTCACCGCCCAGGTTTCGTCACCGCTGCGCACGAGCATCCCGGCGAAATGCCGGTAGCCGAGCGACCGAAGGTAGCTGTCGTAGTAGGGCTCCTTGCGCATTCCATCGTGATCGATGAAATCGCTGTCGACCCCGATGTGACCCTGCAGCATCTTCGGTACGCAAGCGTAGCGCAGGTCGCGCGTCGACCAGCCGTCCGCGACGTAGACGTACATCATGTCGTCCAGACTCGGCGTGCAGCGAAGCCCTGGCTTGTTGCCCCCTAGGGGAATGATGCCGACCCCGCGCGAGCCGCTGAAAGCCGACAGGTCTTCGAGAACGCCGTCCCATTTGTTGGGATGGACACCGGCCTCGGCGATCGAGCCGAGCAGCGATGCGTAGGCGTTCTCGTCCACCTGACCCGCCTTTCCCGATCTCTCGAAGCTCTTTTCGACGCATTTCACCCGCATATCTCGAACATAGTCAAGCTCACAGACTTGATGTTCTTTGGCCGGTGCGTCGAAAATACAAAAAGCGATCGCTTAGCCGGGCAGTCCATGTGAACAGGCGCGACCATTTACGCTACCTGCGTCGATGCTCTTGATGCGACTTTTGTCGTAGACAAATGCCGAAGTCCTGCGGGCAAGAGCAGCTTCGATCACAAGAAGGCCGGTGGCGTCATCCGGCAAGGCCTCAACTGTTCCGCAAGCGGTGCTGCAATAAGGCTGTTCCTCTCGAAGCCAACCGGATTATGCGCGTGTCCACCGCTCATAACCGGAGGGTGCAACTCTCCAGGACCGGTAGCAATCGGCCGCCTGGAATCCCATGCCGGCCTTCAGCGACACCACCGTCCTCGTCGTCCCCCATGAGGACGATCGGGAGCGATATGCTCTGCCGCCTCGACGTTCGCTCCGTCGAGGAGGCTGAGAGCGGGGAGACCACGCTGGCCATGCTGCGCAACCGCAGCTTCTCCCTGATCATCTTCGATTGCCACATGGAGGGCATGAGCGGCCTCGATCTGCTGCGCGAGTTCGGCTTCTGCGCAGGCCCGGCCTGATCCCCTTCATCTTCGCCACATCGGAGCGGTCCTACGGCCACCAGACCTCGGCCAAGATGGACGGGGCCGATGGCTTCATCACCAAGCCCTTCAAGTTGGAGACCCTGCGCGCCAAGATGCAGGCTGTGCTGAAGCGCTGAAGGGGCGCGCGGCCGGCGCGCCCCGCGTCCGCGGCGGGGTGCCAGGGGAGCCGATCGCTCCTCACGCCACCTGGCGCAGCCCGCCCGCCTGCTTGGCCTTCGCCTCGCGCCGGCGATCCGTCAGGATGTACTCGGTGTAGCCGTTGGGCTGAGTGCGGCCCTTGAAGACGAGGTCGCAGGCGGCGTGGAAGGCGGGGCCGTCGAAACCCGGCGCCATCGGCACGTAGGCCTTGTCGCCCTCGTTCTGCTTGTCGACCACCGCGGCCATGCGCTTCAGCACCGCCATCACCTCCTCCTCAGAGCAGATTCCGTGGCGCAGCCAATTGGCGATGTGCTGGGAGGAGATGCGCAGCGTGGCGCGGTCTTCCATCAGGCCGATATTGTTGATGTCGGGCACCTTGGAGCAGCCGACGCCCTGGTCGATCCAGCGCACGACGTAGCCGAGCAGCCCCTGCGCGTTGTTCTCCAGCTCCTGCGTGACCTCGCGCGGGTCGAAGTTCGACTGCGCCAGGGGGATCGTCAGCAGGTCGGTCAGCTCGGCGGGCTTGCGCTGGCGCAGCTTGGCCTGGCGCGCCGCCACGTCGACCTCGTGATAGTGCAGCGCGTGCAGCGTCGCGGCGGTGGGCGAGGGCACCCAGGCGGTGTTGGCGCCCTGCTCGGGGTGGGTGCGCTTCATCGAGCGCATTAGCGCCATCTGGTCGGGCGCCGCCCACATGCCCTTGCCGATCTGGGCGCGGCCGGGCAGGCCGCAGGCGAGGCCGACATCGACGTTCAGGTCCTCGTAGGCGGCGATCCAGGGTGTCGTCTTCATGACGCTCTTGCGCACCATAGGACCCGCTTCCATCGAGGTGTGGATCTCGTCGCCGGTGCGGTCGAGGAAGCCGGTGTTGATGAAGAACACCCTGTTCTCGGCCGCCAGCACGCAGGCGGTGAGATTGGCCGAGGTGCGGCGCTCCTCGTCCATGATGCCCATCTTGAGCGTGTACTGCGGCAGGCCGAGGAGTTCCTCGACGCGGCCGAAGACCTCGTTGGCAAAGGCCACTTCGTCCGGCCCGTGCATCTTGGGCTTGACGATATAGACCGAGCCGGCGCGCGAATTGTGGAGCGCCTGCTCGCCGTAAAGATCATGGCGCGCGATCGTGGCGATCACCATCGCGTCGAGCAGGTTCTCGGGAATGTCGCGGCCGTCCGCATCCGTCACCGCGTCGGTGAAGACGTGGTGGGCGGAGGAGCGGATCAGCATCAGGGAGCGGCCCGGCAGCTTCAGCTCGCCGCCCTTGGCGGAGCGGTAGGTGCGGTCGCCGTTCAGGACGCGGTGCAGCGTCTCGCCGTTCTTCTGGAAGCTCTCGCGCAGGGTGGCCTTCATCAGGCCGAGCCAGTTGCGGTAGCAGACGACCTTGTCGGCGGCATCCACCGCGGCGACGGAATCCTCCATGTCCATGATCGTCGACAGCGCGGATTCGACCATGATGTCGGCGACGCCGGCGGGGTCGGTGCGCCCGATCGGGTTGCGGCGGTCGATCACCACTTCGAGATGAAGGCCGTTGTTCGACAGCAGGATGAGGTTGGGGTCGCTCGGCGTACCGCGGTAACCATCGAGCTGGCCGGGGATCCTCAACGTGGTCTCGGCGCCGCCGATCATCGACACGACGAGCTTGCGGTTCTCGACCTTGTAGTGCGTGGCCGAGGCGTGCGAGCCGGCCAGCAGGGGCGCGGCGAGGTCGAGCACCGCCTTGGCCTCGGCGACGACGCGGGCGCCGCGCACGGGATTGTAGGTGTCGCGCTTCTCGGCGCCGCGGTCCTCGAGGATGGCGTCGGTCCCGTAGAGCGCGTCGTAGAGGCTGCCCCAGCGGGCGTTGGCGGCATTGAGCGCGTATCGCGCGTTGTTGATGGGCACGACGAGCTGCGGGCCGGCGATTTCGGCGATCTCCTCGTCGACGTTGGCGGTCGAGATGGAGCGAGGCTTGGGCTGCGGCGCGAGATACCCGATCTCGGTGAGGAAGCGCATGTATTCGGCCTGGTCGAAGGCCTTGGTGCGATGGGCCTCGTGCCAGGCGTCGATCTTGGCCTGGAGCTCGTCGCGCACCGCGAGCAGCTCGCGGTTGCGCCCGGCGAAGGTCGCGACAAGGTCGGCGAGGCCCTTGTAGAACGTCGCCTCGTCGATGCCGGAACCGGGCAGGGCGTCGTTGACGAGAAAGTCGTGCAGCACGCGCTCGACCTTGAGGCCGTTCTTCTCGATCCCGCTCATGCATCCCCTCGTCGCGCGACGCGCCGTCTCGTAAATCGCAAAATGGGCCTCGCGCGGGAGGCTGTCAATTTTTCCGAAAGGATTTTCCAAACGGCTCCAGAAAAACTGTCTCCCCTTGATCTTGCTATTGAATTGCTTTTTCTCTGAAGCCGGGATGGCGAAAGCGGAAAACATTTCCGGCACGACGCGCGAGATCGCGGGCGCGCACCGCCAGCGCGGGCGTCCGCGCGGCGTCACCCCGGCCGACGGCGCCGTGCAATCGCTCGACCGGGCGCTGAGCCTGCTCGACGTGCTGGCGAGCGGGGACGGCATCGCGCTCTCCGATCTGGCCAGGCGCGTCGGACTGGCGCCGTCCTCGGCCTACCGCCTGCTGCAGACGCTGGCGGCGCGCGGCTTTGTCGAGTTCCTGGAGCGCGACCAGCTCTGGGCGATCGGTGTCGAGGCGTTCCGCACGGGCCAGGCGTTCCAGCGCCGCTACTCCATCGCCAGCGTCGGCCGTCCGATCCTCGCCGAGCTGGTGCAGCAGAGCGGCGAGACCGCCAACATCGCGATCTTCCAGGGCGGCGAGATCGTCTTCGTCGCGCAGGTCGAGAGCCCCGAGCCGATCCGCGCCTTCTTCCGCTCCGGGGAGCGCCGCGCCGCCCATGCCTCGGGCATCGGCAAAGCGCTGCTGGCCGAAATGCCGCGCCGCGCCGTCGACGACGTGATCGCCGCCAAGGGTCTGGAGCGCTTTACGCCCGCGACCCTGAGCGACCCGGCGTCGCTCCACGCCGACCTCGCGCGCACCCACCTGCGAGGATGGGCGCTCGACGACGAAGAGCGTAATTCCGGCATGCGCTGCATCGCCGCTGCCATCTTCAACGAGTTCGGCGATCCCGTCGCCGGCCTCTCCGTCGCCGGCCCAGCCCCCCGCCTCGACGACGCCGAAGTGGCGCGGCTGGGGCCGCTGGTGGCCGCCGCGGCGGCGGAGATCACGCGGCTCGTCGGCGGCGTGAGCCTGCCGCGGGCGGGGGCGACGTGAGGCGAGACATCAGCTTGAGCAACGCATCATCCGTCGCTCGTCGTTCAGGCCCGTCACGAGCAGCGGTCCGTCTTGGTTCGACTACCGAGATCCGGCGATGTTGAAGCCGCCGTCAGCGAGGATGCTCTGGCCGGTGATGAAGCGGGCCTCGTCCGTGCACAGCCAGACCGCCACGTCGCCGATCTCATCGGGTTCACCCAAGCGTTGCAGCGCCGCGTGCGCCGCGTAGGGCGCCAAGGCTTCGTCGGGCAGGAACGCCGTCATTGGCGTCCGAATCACGCCGGGGCTCACGTTGTTGATCCTGATCCCCTGGCCTCCGACTTCCAGCGCCACCGCCCGGATCATCGCGTCGAGCGCACCCTTGCTGGCTGCGTAGGCGGAGAGGCCGGCGGCGCCGCCCGTGGCCGCGATGGAGGACGTGTTGACGATGGCGCGCCGCCATGACCCCCAGCTCGCATCGCCTCGATCTCGTGCTTGACGAGCAGCCAGACGCCCCGGACGTTGGTCGCCATGACGGTGTCGAAATCGGCCACGGTGAGCTGCTCGATCGGCTTGTAGACCGTCACGCCGGCGTTGTTGAAGGCCACGTCGAGCCTGCCGAAGCGCTTCAAGGTACCGGCGATCAAGGCCGCGACCGCATCCTCGTCGGACACGTCGGTCGGGATCGCGACGGCGGCACCGTCCGCGGCCATGATCTCTCGCGCGACCGCGCCCAGTTTGGTTTCTCGCCGGCTTGCCAGAACAACGCTCGCGCCCTCGCGTGCGAAGGCCAGCGCCGCCGCTCGGCCGATGCCGCTGCCGGCACCGGTCACGAGTGCGACCTTGGCCGTCAGGCGACCAAGGCCGGACGCAGGCTTATCGCGCGAAGCGGATCGTGTGGGCATGTCGAGCATGATGACCTCCTCTGTTCGGTGAGGCACGGACATAAGGCCATCCATTATGGTCCGATAATACGCCATGATCGGCATGATTTGCTGAATGGGAGCCAACAGTCATGCGAGGGTCCGACTATGCCGAGCTGGCCGCCTTCGTGACGGTGGCTCAGGAGCGTAGCTTTCGGCGCGCGGCCGGCCGCGTCGGTCTCTCGCCCTCGGCGCTCAGCCACACCATCCGGAGCCTGGAGGAACGTCTCGGCGCCAAGCTGCTCCATCGCACGACCCGCAGCGTCGCGCCCACTCAGGCGGGGCAAGGTCTCTACGATCGGCTCGCGCCGGCCTTCGCCGACATCGCCGGCGCGGTCGGGGCCGTGCGCGCGGCGGGCGCCTTTCCGTCCGGCAGGGTCAGGCTCAACCTCCCGAAGCTGGCGGCGGAGTTGATCCTCGCTCCCGCTTTCGGCCGCTTCGCGCGCGCCTACCCCGACGTGCACCTGGAGCTGATGGTCGACGACGGACTGACCGACGTCATCGCCGCCGGCTTCGATGCCGGCATCCGCCCCGGCGAGCGGGTCCATCGCGACATGGTGGCGGTGCGCGTGACGCCGGACTTGCGCACGGCGGTGGTCGGCTCGCCCGGTTACTTCGACTCGCGATCTCCGCCTCGCACGCCTCGCGACCTGAAGGATCATGTGTGCATCAACTATCGCTTCGCAGCGAGCGGCGCCCTGTACCGCTGGCCGTTCGCCCGCGCCGGCGAGACGCTCGACGTCGCGGTCGAGGGCGCGCTGACGCTGAACGACACGGACCTGATCCGCGCGGCTGTTCTGGACGGGGCGGGCCTCGCCTGCACGTTGGAGGACAGCGTGGCCGACGACCTCGCGGCGGGCCACCTGATGCGGGTGTTGGAGGATTGGTGCCAGCCATTCCCCGGCTTCTTCCTGTACTATCCAGGACGGCGACAGGTGCCACCGGCCCTGCGCGTTCTCATCGATATGCTCCGCGTCAGCACGACGGGTTGACGGGTTTGTCCTCCTCCGTCGCCTTCGCCGGCCGCGCTTGGTCGCTTTTCTTTAAGCGCGGCGCTTCCGCTACCGAAGCACCTCGACGTGCCGCATGCCGCGGGTGACGTAGCCGATGCCGGCCGCCGCCGCGCACATCAGCGCGAGCGCCACGAAGAACAGGGCGAAAATCCCCGGCGTCAACTTGGTGTCGAGCCACCGGGCGGGATGAGACGTCGATTGCGGCGCGGCGGCGGGAGCGGGATGGACGGGCTCTGGCATGTCTCTTTCTTCGACCTGTGGACCGGGCCACTCAATCGGCATGCCTGCCGCCCGGTGCGAAGCGGGAACCGCTCGATGGAACCGACGATTGAGCTTACGATCCGTAGTGCTGGAATGCTGTTATGTACGACGACAAACCGGGCATCTACCGCGTGCCCGGGCGCTCCTTTCATGCGACGATCGTCCAATTCCCGATCGCCTGCTTCGTTGGGACACTCCTGACCGATCTCGCCTATGTCGCAACGGATTCCTTTGTTTGGGAAACCTTTTCGGTTTGGCTCCTGACCATCGGCTGTGTCGTCGCCGGCCTGGCGGTGCTGGCCGGCGTCGTGGATCTCGTCCGCAGTCGCCGCGTGCGCGGCCTTGCTCGGCCGCCAATCCGCGTGCTCGGCGAAATCGTCGCCTTCGCGCTGTCGATCGTCAACGCGTTTGTCCATAGCCGCGACGGGTACACGGCCGTCTTTCCCCAGGGGCTGATCCTGTCGGCCCTCGTCGTCCTCGTCCTCGCCGTGACCTTCCTCAGGGGACGAGCCGTAACCCCCCTCCAGAGAGATTTGGCCTGATGCGCGCCTCCCTGCCTTCGTCCCGCCTCCTGCTCCGCGTCGCGACGCTCGGCCTCGCCGGCCTCGCGCTCGCGGGTTGCGACGACAAGCGCGTCGATCCGGCGGCGCAGCTCGGCGCCAACCCCGTCCTGCCGGAACCGCAGGCCTACCTGCTGCCGCCGATGGCGCTCGCAGCCCACGCGCCTTGGGGCGACGCGACGCCGGTCGTGCCGGCCGGCCTGCAGGTGCGCGCGTTGGCGAACGACCTGAAGAACCCGCGCCAGATCTTCGTGCTGCCCAACGACGACGTTCTCGTGGTCGAGACCCGCGGGCCGAAGCCCCCGGTCAATCGACCCAAGGACTACGTCATGAAGGTCGTCCGCTCCTTCGTCGACCCCGGCGCCGAAGGGGCAAACCGCATCACGCTGCTGCGCGACATCGGGCCCGACGGCATTGCCAAGACGCGCACGATCTTTCTCGATCACCTCACCTCGCCGTTCGGCGTCGCGCTCGTCGGCAACGATCTCTACGTCGCCGACACCGATGCCCTGCTGCGCTTCCCCTACAAGGAGGGCGAAACCAGCATCGCCGAGCCCGGCGCCAAGGTCACCGACCTGCCGGCCGGCCCCATCGACCACCATTGGACCAAGAGCCTGGTCACGAGCCCCGACGGCACCAAGCTCTACGTCGGCGTCGGCTCCAACAGCAACATCGCCGAGAACGGTATCGGCGCCGAGCTCGACCGTGCCCAGGTCTGGGAGATCGATCGCGCCACCGGCCTGAAGCGCCCCTACGCCACCGGCATCCGCAACCCGACCGGGCTGCAGTTCGAGCCCAAGGGCGGCAAGCTCTGGGCGGTCGCCAACGAGCGCGACGAACTCGGCCCCGACCTCGTGCCGGATTATCTCACCTCCGTGCAGGATGGCGCGTTCTACGGCTGGCCTTACAGCTATTACGGCCAGCACCTCGACCCCCGCGTGATGCCGCAGCGCCCTGACCTCGTCGCCACGGCGATCCCGCCGGACTACGCGCTGAGCTCGCACGTGGCCCCGCTGGGCCTGGCGTTCGCCACCGGCACCAGCTTCCCGCAGGCCTACCAGGGCGGCGCCTTCGTCAGCGAGCACGGCAGCTGGGACCGCTCGCCGCTCAGCGGATACAAGGTGGTCTACGTGCCCTTCGCCGACGGCAAGCCCGCCGGCAAGGCGCAGGACTTCGTCACCGGCTTCCTCACGGCCGACGATCACGCCCGCGGCCGTCCCGTCGGCGTCGCCGTCGACAAGACCGGCGCCCTGCTGATCGCCGACGACCTCGGCGACAAGGTGTGGCGGGTGTCGGCGGCGAGCAAGCAGGCGGCGCGATAGGCGCTTGCCGGCGTTGTTCCCGCCTCATCCCGCGTGATAGGGCACGGCCCACGACAGCTTACGCCGACTCGTATCGGCGACTGAGCCGCAGGAGCCAGCGCCCATGATTTCCGTCACCTTTCCCGACGGCCACAGCCGCCCGTTCGAGCCCGGCGTGTCCGGCCTCGAGGTCGCCCGCTCCATCTCGCCCAGCCTCGCCAAGCGCACCGTCGCCATGATGCGCGATGGCGTGCTCTCCGACCTCTCCGACACGCTCGACCAGGACGCCCGGCTCGAGTTCCTCTCCCGCGAGGACCCCCGCGCCCTCGAGCTCATCCGCCACGACGCCGCCCACGTGCTGGCGGAAGCCGTGCAGGGGCTCTGGCCCGGCACGCAGGTCACCATCGGCCCGGTGATCGAGAACGGCTTCTACTACGACTTCTACCGCGAGGCGCCGTTCACGCCGGAAGACTTCGCCGCGATCGAGAAGCGCATGCGCGAGATCATCGCGCGCGACCGCCCCTTCACCAAGGAGACCTGGACGCGCGAGCAGGCCAAGGCCTGGTTCGCCGAGCGCGGCGAGACCTTCAAGATCGAGCTCGTCGACATGATCAAGTCCGGCGAGGACCTCAAGATCTACAAGCAGGGCGACTGGCAGGACCTCTGCCGCGGCCCGCACATGACCTCCACGGGCAAGATCGGGCAGGCCTTCAAGATCATGAAGGTGGCCGGCGCCTACTGGCGCGGCGACTCCACGCGCCCCATGCTGCAGCGCCTCTACGCCACCGCCTTCGCCAACCAGCAGGACCTCGACGCCTACCTCAAGCAGCTCGAGGAGGCCGAGCGCCGCGACCATCGCCGGCTCGGCCGCGAGATGGACCTGTTCCACTTCCAGGAGGAGGGGCCGGGCACGGTGTTCTGGCACCCCAAGGGCTGGACGCTGTTCCAGACCCTCATCGGCTACATGCGCCGGCGCCAGGAGGGCGCCGGCTACGTCGAGGTCAACACGCCGCAGATCCTCGACCGCGCGCTGTGGGAGACCTCCGGCCACTGGCAGACCTACCGCGAGAACATGTTCGTCACCACGACGGAGGACGAGCGCGTCTTCGCCCTTAAGCCGATGAACTGCCCCGGCCATGTCCAGATCTTCAAGAACGGCCTCAAGTCCTACCGCGACCTGCCGGTCAAGATCGCCGAGTTCGGCGTGGTGCACCGCTACGAGCCCTCGGGCGCCATCCACGGCATCATGCGCGTGCGCGCCTTCACGCAGGACGACGCGCACATCTTCTGCACGGAGGACCAGATCCAGGACGAGGCGCTGGAGATCAACGCCATGATCCTCTCGATCTACAAGGATTTCGGCTTCGAGGACATCGTGGTGAAGCTCGCCACCCGGCCGGAGAAGCGCGTCGGCTCGGACGAGGCCTGGGACAAGGCCGAGGCGGCGCTGTTCAAGGTGCTCGACGCCATCAAGGCGCAGGGCCTCGCCACCGACGTCAACCCCGGCGAGGGCGCCTTCTACGGCCCCAAGCTCGAGTACACGCTGCGCGACGCGATCGGCCGCGAATGGCAGTGCGGCACCACGCAGGTCGACTTCAACCTGCCCGGCCGCTTCGGCGCCTTCTACATCGACGAGCATTCCGACAAGGTCACGCCCGTCATGATCCACCGCGCCATGTTCGGCAGCCTGGAGCGCTTCACCGGCATCCTCATCGAGAACTTCGCCGGCCACCTGCCGCTGTGGCTGTCGCCGCTGCAGGTCGTCGTCGCCACCATCACGAGTGAGGCCGACACCTACGCGCTGGAGGTGATGGCCGCCGCCCGCAAGGCCGGGATGCGGGTGGAGGGCGACCTGCGCAACGAGAAGATCAACTACAAGGTGCGCGAGCACTCGCTGGCCAAGGTGCCGGTGATGCTGGTGGTGGGCCGGCGCGAAGGCGAAGAGCGCACGGTCTCGATCCGCCGGCTGGGGTCGCAGGCGAGCACGACGATGGGGCTGGAGGAGGCGCTGCGGCTGCTGGGTGAAGAGGCGACGGCGCCGGATCGGGTGCGGGCGCAGGTGGGGGAGGGTGAGGGGAGGCTGGCGGCGGAGTAGCCGATGTGCCGCGCGACTGGGCCAACGATCCGCCGGCCGGCTTCGTCTGGGACCCGCCGAAATACGTGGAGGTACTTCAAGAGCATAGGGTGAGGCTCGAGATCGCGGCCCTCGTCTTCGGCGATCCCGACCGTCTCGAACGCTATGACGATCGCGACGACTACGGGGAGGATCGCTTCTCCGTTATTGGACTCGCGGGCGGTCGAGTCCTCCGGGTTGCCTTCACCTTGCGCGGGGAGCACGATGAGATCACGCGCATCAACACGGGGTTCGCAGCCTCGCCCGCCGAGCGAAAGGCCTATGAGCGAAATCGGAGACATCGACGCTGACGAACGCCGACGCTTCGCCGAAGCGCGGCTTGCCGGGTCGCGCCCGGCGCGGGATGCCGCCGCTGCCGTCCATGCCCGCGATATCACGCGAGGGGAACAAGGCGGTGACGGTATGGTTCGCAAATCCCTCGCGGAGGTCGCCGCCAATTCGCGCCACTTCACCGTGGAGGAGCGGGCGCGCCTTCTCGCCATGACCGAGGAGGAGATTGAGGCCGCCGCCTTGGCCGATCCCGACAATCCGCCTTGGACAGCCGAGGAACTGGAGCAAGCGGCACGCGAGCGTGATGCTCGGCTTGCGGCGGCGAAGCGCAGCGCGTGAGGGTTTTCGGCTGAGCTCGCCGGTGATGCTGGTGTGCGGGAAGAAAGAGATCGAGGCGGTCTCGATCCGCAAAGAGAAGATCAATCACAAGGTGCGCGAGCACTCCTTGGCCAAGGTGCCGATGATGCTGGTCTGCGGGAAGAAGGAGGGGGAGGGGCGCACGGTCTCGATCCGCCGTTTGGGCTCGCAGGCCTCGACGACGATGGGCCTGGAGGAGGCGCTGCGGCTGCTGGGCAAGGAGGCGACGGCGCCGGATCTGGTGCGGGCGCAGGTGGGGGAGGGTGTGGGGAGACTAGCGGCGGAGTAGGAGCGACTAGGCTTGACATGTTCCTGCTTCGTTCTAAAAACAATCCATGGGCTGTGGTCTAACGGTGACGTTTGTCGCCGAATCGACTGTTTCAGAACTACTGCGTTACTCCTAAGACGAACCTCCTATCGCATTTTGGTTTTATGATGCCTAATCGCGTCAAGCGTCTCCATGAATTCAGGGATCCAATATACAACTTCATCTCTCTGGACAGGCAGGAGCGACTACTTGTGGACTCTGTGCCTTTCCAGCGCCTACGTCAGATCCATCAGCTTGCCTTGACCTACAATGTCTATCCAGGCGCATCTCATAAACGTTTTGAACATTCACTCGGGGTTATGCATCTTGCTGGTCTTGTCTTCGATGTGGTGACCGACCCGGCCAATCGCCATCCAGACACAGACTACATGTTTCCTGACAATTTGACGCAGTGGCGGATCACTATCCGCCTTGCTGCTCTTTGTCATGACCTTGGTCATCTTCCGTTTTCGCATGCTGCTGAAAAGAAGTTGCTGCCAGAGGGAATCGATCATGAGATTCTAACGCTGAAGATAATAGATAGTGATCATTTAAAAGATGTTTGGAGAAGTGGATCTAACATCAACAAGGAAGATGTGAAGAAGTTGGCTGTCGGAAGTAAAAAGCTCAAAGATGTGAATTTCGGCGCCGATTGGGAAGCAGTTTTATCTGAGATTATTACGGGCGACTCCTTCGGTGTGGATCGTATCGATTACCTCCTTAGAGACTCTTACCATCTCGGAGTTTCGGCTGGTCGGTTCGACCATGCGAAGCTGATACAGTCTCTACGCATACTTCCGAGATCAGGTAGCGAAGAAGGATCCCGCGAGCCAGCTCTCGGCGTAGAATTGAATGGCGTCCATTCTGCCGAAGCATTGCTGCTGGCAAGATCCATCTATGTATGAACAAGTCTATTTTCATCATGTAAGAAGGATTTATGATTACCACCTTATCCAATTTATGTCGGCGCACTATGGAGCTAATAATTATCCAAAGACATTGTAGGTCATCTTGCTCAAAGCGACAATGAGATTAATGTAGCAATGCGAAGGGCTGCGTCTGACCCTTGTTCATTAGAACACATCTTAGCAAGTCGAGTTCTGAGCTAGAAAACATTTCCGTCGCGTTTACGAAGCAACCCTAGTGATGAGGATATTGCATCTCAGTCTATCGCTTCACAGAAAAAAATTCCGGCCAGTGAACAGTCGGAATGTTACGTAAGTGCGGCTTACTTTCTCTATAGTAAAAGCGCTACTTGGATTATTTGATAGCGAAATGATCTATTATGACTCTTACGTTCAGTCTTCTGAAGGCATCAAGTTTTCCAGTGTTAAAACTGTCTGATCAACGAATTGAAGACTCTATTCAGGTGTCGCTTGCGCTTCGAAACCTCCCTTTAACAAGAATGAAGTACATCTTCGCAGCTCCTTCCATCGCGCAAGATGTTGCCGTAGATGGATCGCGTCGGAAAGACTTAATGTCTTGGAGGGAGCTTGAAAATGGCAAAAGCTCAAGAGATCGTGTTAGTCGGCGCAGTTATGAAAGATTCTTCAAGAAGCAGGAAGTTGGTGTGCGTGAATCACGCACATTCAAAAGTCCAGCTATATCGCCAAGTATGTACAAGAACGTGCCAGCTAGTGATTTTGTTTTATCAAGCACGGTCCATTCTCCTTCGATCGCAATTCCGTTACTCAACAATATGCGATCTCAAGAAATTATAGCTGTCGCCCCCCTGGGTTTTGGATCGCTACAGTGTAAATCATGGGATCTGGAGAGCTTCCGATCGCGCATCAGGTCCGAAGCTTTACGAGAGATACGAGGATGCTCGCCCCAGCGCCCCTAAAAAAGCCTCTGCTCGCTCATCTAGCGGAAGCGCCGCAGCCACTTGAGCGTATAGTCAACAGCTATATGGCGTGCGTATCAATTTTCATTTCTTGAAAACGCTTAACGAAAAAAAATCAAGCTTCGTTTTCTGGCCTTCTGCATTGGCTTCTGAAGGCTGCTTGCGACCTCGATGAGTCGTCTTGAGCTTACTTTCCGGAGGGTTAAGGTGGCTAATTCGGATTAAAACCGCCTTTGTGAAACGGTTTCTCCGCTCGGACGGCGACAATAGGGAACCTTCCGATCTTGCGGCTTACCGCTCTTCGGCGGTCAACGTGTAGGTTTCAAAGTCATATTCGTCGAAGACGGTCTCGGCCACGGCGTAAGGCGGCCCGTTGAACCATCCGTCGCGCTCCGCCTCCGCCGTATCGAGGATGCGGACGTCTTGATCCCCGTCGCGAGTTCGAGACGCACGACCGTCTGCTCGTCCACGCGTATGGCGACGACCACGCGCCGCCCGATGTCCGTGCAGCGCCAGCGCCGATCCGAACACCAGAACTCTTGCCCGATCACGAAGTCCGAATGTTCCATGGTGCGTCGTCCCTCGCGGTAACGGGAAGCTCGGCCGACCGTCGGCGGAGCCATCCTTGGAAGGAACGGCCGACCCGAACCCATCCTGATTTTCGTGTCAAGGACGCGGGCGACGCCCGCGCCGGCTCCGCCGGTCGCAGATCCTTGACACGAAAATCAGGATGGGTTGCCCTGCCAGCCATGCCTTCCAAGGCTGGGTCCGCGCGGGGCGCGCCGGCGCTGGCGCGCTGGTCCCGCGGCGTCATCGCGAGCGTAGCGCAGCGACCCGGGGTAGCCGGGCTCGCGCTTGCAAGATTGTCACCCACGGCCCTCGGGCTGGCTTCGCTCCGCTCGCAATGAAGCGGCGTCCGCCACCCTACCCCTGCGGCGCGCGCACCCGATGGTGCCGGTGCCGCGCCCGCGGCGCCGGGGCGACCGGCGCGTAGACGGCGGCGGGGCCGTCCTGCGCGGCGACGATGCGGCGGGCCTGCTCGACGCTCATGTCGCAGGCGCCGGGCATGCCCTGAAGCGCGCCCTGCGCGCGGTAATAGTCGGGCAGGTCGGCGCAGCCGGCGCCGGCGCCGAACGCCCAGGCGCTGGCGGGCGCCGCCATCGTCGCGAGAGCCACCAGGGCGATTTTCGTGAACGACATGGGTCTTCTCCTTGACGTTTGGGCGGGGACGCCCGTCGACACTCCATTCCATGTGGGGTGCGCATCGCGGTTTCGCCGCCGCCCTCACAGCACCCGCGCGAACACGTCCAGCATCCATCCCACCGCCTGCCCGAACAGTCGGGGGTCGTACCTCGGCCCCTCGTCGCGCAGGAAGGCGTGGGCGGCGTTGACCTCGTGCCACTCGTAGCGGGCGCCGACCGCCTCGAGGCGGGCGCGGATGGCCTCGCGGCCGGCGAAGGGGACGTGGGGGTCCTGGCGGCCGAACACGAACAGGGTCTCGGCCTTCAGCGCGTCGAGCCGGGCGAGGGTGCCGTCGGGCTCGCCGGCGTCGCGGGACTCGCGGCCGAGCGTGCCGGAATGGACGTCGGTCGGGTAGAAGCAGGCGGCGGCGGACACCGACGGATCGAGCGCGGCGCGCAGCGCGAGGTGGCCGCCCAGGCACACCCCCAGCGTGGCGAGGCGGCCGGTGCAGGCGGGGTGCGCGGCCAGCGCCGCGAGGCCGGCGCGGGCGTCGGCATCGTGGGCGGCGACGGGCTTGGCGAACTTGAGCGCATTGCCGCGATCGGTGCCGGCGGGATCGTAGGCCAGCACCGTGCCCGGCGCCTCGTACTCGTGGTAGACCTCCGGCACGCCGACGACGAAGCCGTGCCCCGCCACCAGCGCGGCGAGGCGGCGGATCGGGTCCGTCACCTGGTAGATCTCCGAGAAGAACAGCACGCCGGGGTACGTGCCGTCGGCGACGGGGCGGAACAGGTGCAGGCGCATGGGGCCTGAGCCGGGCACGGGCACGTCGAGGGTCTCGTCGCCGCGCAGGATCATGGCCGGAGGCTCCGGGGCTAGGGTCTCGCCGACGTCGGCGGAGCCGTCCTTCGAAGGAACGGCCTTCCCAAACCCATCCCTTTTTTCGTGTCAAGGACGCGGACAGAGCCCGCGCCGGCTCCGCCGGTGGCAGGTCCTTGATACGGAAAAGGGGATGGGTCCTGCCGCCGTGCCGTCCTGGCTGGGCCGCGCGGTCGCGCCTTCGCCGGCGCGCGTCCTCCCAGGTGGGCTTCAATCCGGGTTCGCGTAGCGCGCGCCCCCACAAGACCGCGACTGGCACGGAACCCGCCGTTTCTCCGGTCATTTTACCTCTAACCGGGATTGCTCGGGCCCGGTGGATGACGCATGGTGACGCAAAAAGGGGATGTTGAACGCGAGGGGGTGTGTCCGCACGCGTATTGGACGGCGGCGAGAGGGGGCGCGAGACGGCCTGTTCGGTCGCGGCAGGACGCTCGGGCGTAGGGCGCGACGCATCGCGACGCAAAATGCGCATGGGCGATCGCCGGGGGGTGTGTCCCCGGCGCGGAATGTCGCCGAACGGCAACCTGATGCGGGGTGGCCTGTCCCGCAGAAGCTACCCGGCGGTGCCAGCTCGCTCATCTTGCGGTGCGCCGCCGCCACCGGCGCCTACGCGCCCGGCCGGGCGACTGATGGCCGTCGGCTCGACGCGCTCGTCGGCCCGGTCGGCGGAACGGTTGCGCGCCGCCCTTGTTCGCCGGCCTGACGCCACCGTCGGACGAGGATGCGCACATGCCCTTCATCAAGGCCAAGGACGGCACGCAGCTCTACTACAAGGATTGGGGGCAGGGCCGCCCGGTGGTGCTGATCCACGGCTGGCCGCTCGACGCCGACATGTGGGAGTACCAGGCCCCGGCGCTGGCCCATGCCGGGTTCCGCGTCATCGCCTACGACCGCCGCGGCTTCGGCCGCTCCGACCAGCCCTGGACCGGCTACGACTACGACACGATGGCCGACGACCTCGCCGCCGTGATGCAGGGGCTGTCGCTCAAGGACGCGGCGCTGGTGGGCTTCTCCATGGGCGGCGGCGAGATCGCCCGCTACATGTCGCGCCACGGCGGCGCCGACGTGTCGAAGGCCGTGCTGGTTTCCTCGATCTGCCCGTTCCTGCTGCAGACGGACGACCATCCCGACGGCGCGCCCAAGAGCGTCTTCGACGGCATGGTCGACGGGCTGAAGAAGGATCGGCCGAAGTTTTTGGCGGACTTCTCCAAGACCTTCTTCGGTGTCGGCCTGCTGTCCTCGCCGGTGTCGAGCGACCTCATCGAGTGGACCGGCACCCTCGCCATGATGGCGAGCCCGAAGGCCACGATCGACTGCGTCCGCGCCTTCGGCGAGACCGACCTGCGGCCGGACATGGCCGCCTTCAAGGTGCCGACCCTGGTGATCCACGGCGACGCCGACCAGACCGTGCCGATCGCAATCTCCGGCAAGGTGGCGGCTGAGATGATCGCCGACGCCGAGCTGAAGGTCTACGAGGGCGCACCCCACGCCGTGCCCTTCACCCACCACGAGCGGCTGAACGAGGACCTGGTCGCCTTCCTGCGCTGAGGTCCTACTTCTCCCGTCGCGGCAGTTTCAGCGCGACGGGATCGCTCTCCAGCAGCGCGTAGAGCAGGTGGTCCTGCCATAGGCCGTTGATGCGGAGGTAGGCGCGTGCGACGCCCTCGCGGTGGAAGTTGCTGCGCTCCAGCAGGCGGATGGAGGCGTCGTTGGCCGGCAGGCAGGCGGCCTCGATGCGATGGAGGCGCAGCGAGGAGAAGGCAAAGCCGGTGGCGGCGCGCACCGCGCGGGCCATCCAGCCCTGGCCGGCGAAGGGCTGTCCCATCCAGTAGCCGAGCGTAGTGGATTGGGCGACGCCGCGCTTGACCTGGCCGAAGGTCAGGCCTCCGAGCAGGGCGTCGTCGCATTCGCGGAACACCAGGAAAGGGTAGGCGTCGTCGTTCTCGATCTCGCCGGCGTGGCGGCGAAGGCGGCGGCGGAAGGCGGCGCGAGTGAGGTCGTCGGCCGGCCAAGTCGGCTCCCAAGGCGAGAGGAAGGCGCGCGACAAGTGGCGCAGCGCCGCCCAATCGTCGAAATCGCTCATATCCGCCGGGCGCAGATAGACCCCGTCGCCGCGCACGAAGGTCGCGCTGTCGCGGATCAGCGTGCGGAACAGCGCCATCAGGCGTGGCCCGCGACGCGTGCTCCGACCTGGTCGGGACGGAGCACCTTGGCCACCGGGCCGATGGCGGCGACGGTGGCGCGGCTAGCCAGCGCCCGCGCCCCGGCGGCGCGCACGGCGGCGACGTCGAGATCCTCGATGGCGGCGACCACCTCGTCGCGCGGGAGAACTCGGCCGAAGGCCAGCAGCTGGCGCGCGACCTGCTCGGCGCGGGCGCCGGGCGACTCCAGGGCGGCCAGCAGCGAGACCTTCATCTGCGCCTTGGCGCGGCCGATCTCGGCCTCGGTAAGGTCGTGGGCGGCCTGCGCCACGGCGTCGAGCGATACCGCCATGAGCTCGGTTACGTCGCGCGCGCCGGTGGCGGCGTAGAAGCCCAGCAGGCCGGTGTCGGCGTAGGACCAGTGGAAGGCGTTGATCGCGTAACAGAGGCCGCGCTCCTCGCGCACGTCGGCGTAGAGGCGCGAGGAGGCGCCGCCGCCAACCGCGTTGGCGAAGACCTGCAGCGCGTAATGGCCGGGGTCGGTATAGGCCAGGCCTTGCCAGCCGACCATGATCTGGGCCTGCTCGAGCCGGCGCCTGAGGCGCTGCTCGCCGCCGGTGTAGCGCGCCGGGGCAGGGGCGACGGGCTCGGTCTCGCCCTCGCCCGCGAGCGCGGCGAAACGGGCGGCGGCCTCGTCGCAGATGCGGGCGTGCTCGACCCGTCCGGCGGCGGCCACGATTGTGGCGGGCGCGCGATAATGCCGGCCGAGATAGGCGCCGACCGTATTTCGGGTGAAGCCGGCGACGCTCTCGGGCGTGCCGAGGATGGCGCGCCCGATCGGCTGGTCGGCATAGGCGGCGGCACCGAAGAGGTCGTGGACGAGGTCGTCGGGCGTGTCCTCGACGGCGCCGATCTCCTGCAGGATGACGCCCTTCTCGCGCTCCAGGTCGGCCTCGGCGAAGGTCGACTGGGTCAGGATATCGGCGAGGATGTCGAGGGCGAGCGGCGCGTCGCCGGCGAGCACGTGGGCGTAATAGGCGGTCTGCTCGACGCCCGTGGCGGCATTGAGGTCGCCGCCGACGGCCTCGATCTCCTCGTTGATGGCGCGGGCGGAACGGCGGTGCGTGCCCTTGAAGGCCATGTGCTCGAGCAGGTGCGAGAGGCCCTGCTCGGCGTCGCTCTCGTGGCGCGAGCCGGCCCCGATCCAAACGCCGAGCGAGGCCGTCTCGAGCTGCGGCATGGCCTGCGTGACGACCCGGAGGCCGCCCGGCAGCTCGGTGATCTCGATCGTCACGACGCGGACTTCAGCGCGCGCCCGGCGTCGACCTTGTCGCGGATGAAGCGCTCGATGGCGCCCTGATCGTTGGCCACGACGGTGAAGCGCTCCTGGCGGCCGAGCAGCTCGGCGAGATGCGCCGGCAGAGGCGGTCGGATGCCGATGGCGCGCTCGATCGCGTCGGGGAACTTGGCGGCATGGGCGGTGCCTAGCACCACCATCGGCGTCGCCGGATCCTTGGCCTGGACCTGGCGGGCGACGTGCAGACCGACGGCGGTGTGCGGATCGACCAGCTCGCCGGCCTGGTGCCAGCAGCGCGCGATCTCGGCAGCGGTCTCGTCCTCGCTCGTGGCGCCGGCATCGAACTCCTGGCGCAAGGCGTCGAGCGTGGCGGCAGGCAGCGTGAAGCCCCGCGCCTGCTTGAGCGTGTCCATCTCGGTGCGGATGCGGGCGCCGTCGCGGCCGCCAAGCTCGAAGAGCAGGCGCTCGAAATTCGAAGACACCTGGATGTCCATCGAGGGCGACATGGTGTGGCTGACGCCGCGCTGCTCGTAGCGCCCGTCCTCCAGAGCGCGCACAAGGATGTCGTTCTCGTTGGTGGCGATGACGAGACGCTCGATCGGCAGGCCCATGCGCTTGGCGATCCACCCCGCGAGGATGTCACCGAAATTGCCGGTGGGCACGGTATAGCTGATCTTGCGGTGCGGCGCGCCGAGCGCCACGGCGCTCGTAAAGTAATACACGGTCTGCGCCAGCACGCGGGCCCAGTTGATCGAATTGACGCCGGAGAGGCCGTATTCGTCGCGAAAGGCGGCGTGGTTGAAGAGCGCCTTCACCGCCGCCTGGCAATCGTCGAACGTACCCTCGAGCGCCACGACGTGGATGTTGTCGCCCTCGGCCGTCGTCATCTGCCGGCGCTGCACCGGGCTGACGCGCTCGTGAGGGTACAAGATCACGACGTCGATGTTCTTCAACCCGCGGAACGCCTCGATGGCCGCGGCGCCGGTGTCGCCCGACGTCGCGCCGACGATCGTGGCGTGCTGTCCCCGGCGCATCAGCGCGTGCTCCATGAGCCGGGCGAGCAGCTGCATCGCCAGGTCCTTGAAGGCCAGCGTCGGCCCGTGAAAGAGCTCGAGCACGAAGAGGTTGTCGCCGACCTGCGCCAGCGGCGTGATGGCCGGGTGACGAAAGTCCTTCAGCCCGATCTCGATCATGCCGGCAAGCGTGGTCGCGTCGAGGTCGCCGCCGAGGAACGGCGTCAACACAGCGCTGGCGACCTCGGCATAAGGTTGACCCGCAAAGCCCGCGATCTCGTGCGGGGAGAGCCGCGGGTAGCTCTGCGGCAGATACAGCCCGCCGTCTCGCGCGAGCCCGGCCAACATGGCCTCGGAGAAGCCCAGGGTCGGCGCCTGGCCGCGTGTGGAAATGTACCTCAAGACCGGACCCGTTCCATCGACGTTCGCTCTAGCACGGCAGCGACCGATGCGTTCTCAGCCGGCGGACGAACTGGCGGCTTCGCCGGTGACCTCGTTGCGAGATCCGTCCACCTCGGGCGGCTCCATGAGGCGCTTCCATGCGTAGCTCACAAAGACGGTGAACAGGCCGAGCGCAAGCCCGAACCACGTCAGCGCGTAGGAGAAATGATTGTTGGGCACCTCGACGATCGTGTCGCCGCCCTTCGGCCAGCCGCCGGGGTTGGGAGTGGCGTCGGCGTCGATCACGAAGGGCGCGGCGTCGTTGAGTTCGAAATGCGTGGCGATCTCCGCCGGGTCGCGCGTGTAGAAGCGGTCCTTGCCCGGCTCGTCGGCAGGTGTGAAGGGGTTGCGGGCTTCCGGCGGGCGCATCAGGCCGACAACCGTGACCACGCCGGAAGGCTGGCCGGCCAGCCGAGTCCGCGGGTTGCGGCGCTCGGCCGGCACGGAGCCGCGATCGACCAGCACCGTGCCGCCGCCCGCGAGGGCAAGCGGGGTCAGCACGTGGTAGACCGGGCCGTCAGCGGAAGCGCGCAGGATGTAGGCCTCCTTGGCGTTGTCGAAGCGGCCGGTGATCGTGACCCGGCGGTACTCGTAGTCGTCGGGCTTCAGCGTGTCCCAGATACTGCGCGGCGGCAAAGGCTGCGGCGCGGCCTTGGTGCGCGCCTCGATGCGAGCAACGATGGCATCCTTCCATGCGAGGCGTTCGAGCTGCCAGATGCCGAGCCCTACGAGGAAAGCACCGATAACGAGGGTGAAGATCGCGGGGACCAGCAGGGGCCGCAGGCGGGAACGGTCGATCGTCATGGCTCGAAGCGGCCCTGTTCGGCCTTGTTAGTGTACTGCAGGGCCGCCAGCAGCCCCTTGATCGGGCGGATCATGCCAATGATCAGCAGCGACCCGACGATGAGCAGCACCGCGTAGACCCAAAACGGCGGCTCGTAGGCGACCTGCACCCAGACGCCGACGGCGAGCAGGACGAAGCCGCCGATGAAAGAGGCAAAGAACGCGGGACCGTCGCCGGTGTCGGCCTTGGTGAGGTCGAGGCCGCAGACCGGACAGCTCGCTTTCAAAGCCAGGAAGCCGTCGAAGATGCTACCTTTGCCGCAACGCGGGCAACGGCCCGCCAGCCCCGTCGCGAAAGCCGAGGGCTGGACGGGAGCAGCGGTGGGGCCGGGAGGCGCGTCGGACATTCTCGATATATGGACCGGGGTCGTAGAAATACAGCCGTGGCTTGGTGCTCGATCTCAGGCATCCGGTCTTCGGCGGAACGGCCGGTCACGGAGGTTTTTCGGCAGCCCGCGGCGCTTTTCGTCATACCGGCACGGCGCCTGCTGCAACGCACGAGCGTCCATTCCTGCCGGCCGCCCCATTCCAACCAGCGGCCTCGTCCATTAGAAGATTCGATCGATGCGGTGGGGGCCAACAGCATGAACGAAGCGTCCCCCGCGATCTCACCCGGCGCCGCGCCGCGCCCGAAAGGACCCGGGATCGGCGCCCGCATCCGGACCTGGTTCCTGACCGGCATCGTGGTCGCAGGGCCTCTTGTGCTCACCGGCTTCATCACCTGGTGGTTCGTCGACACCGTCGACAACGCGGTGCGCAAGGTAGTCCCGGTGCGCTTCTGGCCCGACAACTACCTGCCGGTGCCGCTGCCGGGCTTCGGCGTGATCTTCGCCTTCGTCGGCCTCACCTTGCTCGGCTTCATCACCGCCAACATCGTCGGGCGCACCCTGATCTCGTTCGGCGAGCAGCTGCTCGACCGCACTCCGGTGATCCGCTCGATCTATCGCGGCGCCAAGCAGATCTTCGAGACCCTGTTCTCGCAGACCGGCACCTCGTTCCGCCGCGTGGGTCTCGTGCAGTTCCCCGTGCCCGGGCAGTGGACGGTGGTGTTCATCTCCGCGCCGCCCTCGACCACGATCGACGCGCATCTGCCCCAGGACCAGGGCGAGCGCGTCTCGGTGTTCCTGCCCTGCGCCCCCAACCCGACGACGGGATTCTACTTCTACCTGCCGGCGCGGGACGTCATCGAGATCGACGTCACGCCCGAGGATGCCGCAAAGCTCATCATGTCCTGCGGCCTGATCCAGCCCGAAGGGCAGGCGACTCTCGCCGCGCTCGCCGAGGCCAATCGCGTGAAGGCGGCCGCGGCCGACAAGACGCCGTCCCTCGTTTAGCCCGGAAAAGAAGCACCTTGGCCGTCTACACGGAAGTCTCCGACGAGGAGCTCGCAGCTTTTCTCGCCGCCTACGACGTCGGCCGTCCGCTCAGCATGAAAGGTATAGCGGAAGGCGTCGAGAACTCGAACTTCCTGCTTCACGCCGAGGCCGGCTCCTTCATCCTGACGCTCTACGAGCGGCGCACCCGCCTCGAAGACCTGCCGTTCTTCCTCGGGCTGATGGAGCATCTTTCGGCCAAGGGCCTGTCCTGCCCGCAGCCGATCAGGACTCGCGCCGGCGAAGCCCTGGGGCGCCTCGCCGGCCGTCCCGCCGCCATGGTCACTTTCCTGGAAGGTCTGTCGGTGCGCCGTCCCTCGCTCGCCCATTGCGCCGCCGCCGGCGCCGCGCTGGCCGACCTGCACCGCTACGGCGCCGATTTTCCCGCCGCGCGACCCAATGCGCTGTCACTCGACGCCTGGGCGCCACTGTTCGAGATGTCGCGCAACCGGGCGGAGGAGGTGGCGCCGGGCCTGACCCGGCTTATCGACGACGAGCTCGCCTTCCTGCGGGCGAACTGGCCGCGCGACCTGCCCGGCGGCGTCATCCACGCCGACCTCTTTCCCGACAACGTGCTGTTCCTGGGCGAGTCGGCCGGCCTGATCGACTTCTACTTCGCCTGCACCGACGCCTTCGCCTACGACCTCGCCATCTGCCTCAACGCCTGGTGCTTCGAGCCGGACGGGTCCTACAACGCCACCAAGGCCGGCGGCTTGATCTCGGCCTACCAGGCGCATCGCCGGCTGGCGCCGATCGAGGTCACGGCGCTGCCGGTGCTGGCGCGCGGCGCGGCGTTGCGCTTCGCCCTGACGCGGCTCGTCGATTGGCTCAACGTGCCGCCCGGCGCGCTGGTGCAGCCCAAGGACCCGGCGGAATATATCGGCAAGCTGCGCTTCCACCAGCGCGTCGCGGGCGCCGGCGAGCTGGGGATCGCGTGATGGCCGAGGAGACGATGGGCCTGGACTCGCTGGCCGATGGTGTGGCCGAGCGGGTCGCGATCTGGACGGACGGGGCCTGCTCCGGCAACCCGGGCCCCGGAGGCTGGGGCGCCATCCTCAAGTTCGGTGGGACGGTCAGGGAGGCCTGCGGCGGCGAGGCGCTGACCACCAACAACCGCATGGAGCTGCAGGCGGCCATCGCCGCGCTCGGCTTGCTGAAGCGGGCCTGCGCGGTCGACGTCTACACGGATTCTTCCTACGTGCGCGGCGGTATCACCGGCTGGCTGGCCGGCTGGAAGCGCAACGGCTGGAAGACCGCCGACAAGAAGCCGGTCAAGAATGTCGAGCTGTGGCAGGCGCTCGACGAGGCGGCCAAGAGCCATGAGATCGTCTGGCACTGGGTCAAGGGCCACGCCGGCGATCCGATGAACGAGCGCGCCGACGAGCTGGCACGCGAGGGCATGAAGCCTTTCAAGGGGCGGTGAAGCCTTGGACGGTGGTTCTGGTTTGCTTCGCCTCCGGCTCGCAATGACGACCACCGGGGCTACTTCGCCGCCGGCGCCGTCTCGGCGCGCATCACTGCTTTATCGAATGGTCCCTCGATCTCCAGCGGCAAGGTCGCGCGGGGACTCGACATAACGACCTCCGGCGTCGCGGCGACCGCGTGCACGTCGAGGTGGCGCGTGCCGATGTCGATGCTGCCGGCGGCCGTCAGGTTGCTGTCGCGCCCCCGCATCGCCGCTTCGCCGATCGTGGCGACGCCGTCGTCGAGGCGAAGGTCGAACGAGAGCGTGCTGAACGGCGTCCGTCCGGCCTTCAGCGCCGCCGCCGCCTCGTCGGTGCGCCCGCGGGCGAGCGCGCGCAGGCCGAGGCCGAGGTCGGCGCCCGTGAGATCGCCGTCCGTGGCGCTGCCGCGAACCCAACCCTTGAGGTGGGCCATCAGCGCGGCGACGTCGGCACCGCTGCTCTCGAAGGCGCCGGCACCCGACAGCGAACCGGCGGCGACCTGGCGGCCGACGAGGTCCCAGCCGAGCGCGGAGGCGTCGGCGCCGTCGAGCGCGCCGGCTCCGCGCAGGCTGAACCCGTCCGGCGACATGCCGATCGACAGCCGGCCCTTGAGCGCACCGCCGTAGGCGTTGCCCTCGTTGAGGCCGATCTCGGTGCGCTCGCCGCGCGTCATCACCGACAGGGCGGCATCGTCCACCGTGAAGGGTGGCAGCCGCATGTGCGAGGCCGAGATGCGTAGGTCGAGCTGCAGCGGACTCGGTGCCGCGCTCGGCATCAATGTGGCATCCGACCAGGCACGGTCCGGACTAAGAAGCGGCGGCAGCCGCGCGAGGAACGGCTGCAGCGCGAGTTGATCGGTGGCCAGCGTGCCGGAAAGCAGCGGCATGCCGGTGCCGCGATAGGCGAGCGTGCCCTCGTAGGAATTGCCGTCGGCGGTGAGGTGGAGCGTCGGAAGGTCGAGCGTGACCGCCTCCGCTCGATCGACGGTGATGGTGGCATCGCTGTTGACGGCGAGATCCGCAAAGGCGGCGGGCAGGGCGCCGCTCCTGCCGCCGAGCGCGACCAGCGCGGCCAGCGAGGGCGCGCTCGCCGTGACGTGACCCTTGAAGCTCGTTGAACCCGTGCCGGCAACGTCGCCGCTGGCCGAAACGTCGAGCGGGGCGGAATGCAACCGAAACGACGTCGCCGAACGGTCGCCGCGCATCAGAGCGGAGGGCTGCTCGATCCAGGCGGCAATGTCGGTCGGTGTGTCGCCGACGCGCGCCGTGCCGGTCATGGTCGCCGGCGAATCGAGGTCACGCCAATCCAGCGTCACATCGATGTCGGAGAAGGACGGGAGGTGTCGCGGCGCGCGGCTCATCAGCGTTGCGGTGCCGTCGAGGAGCGTGACGGCGCCGAGCCTCTGGTCTCCGCCGAAGCTCGTGCCGGCGCGGGAGCGGATCGCGCGGCCGATGAGGCTGTCGGGCGGCATCGCGCGGCCGTCGAGATCGATGACGAGCTTCGGCCTGACCAGCGTCGCCGAAGCCAACTCGATCCGTCCCACGAGGAGCGGCAGCAGGCGCACGTCGCCGTGGAGTGCCTCCGCGTCGATCGTCAGCGTGCTGGACGGGTCGCTGACGTGGACGCCGACGATCCTGATGCGAGGGCTCGGCAGCAGATCGAACCGGGCACGGCCCCGAACCGTCAGGCTGAGGCCGGTGGTGACGCGGACCTGCTTGGCAAGCTCGCTTTGCAGGGTGGCGACGCGAAAGAGGTAGGGCCCGGCGGCATGGCCGATCGCCAGCACCAGAGCGAGCAGGGCGACCGCGGCCAGCAGCAAGGGAGCACGCCGGCGCGGCACCGAGCTCGTCGCTTGCGCCGTGGCGGTGCCCTTCACCGGGCCCGTGTCACTGCGCGGCGTCCTGTTGCGCCGAGAGCATCAGCCACTCGTCCTCCGCCACCTCGAGGGTCTTGGCGAGCTCGCCGCGCTGGCGGGCGAGCTGCGCGGCCTTCTGCGGCGCGGCCACGAAGGCGTCGCGGTCGGCCAGTGCCTGGTCGACGCGAGCGACCAGCGCGCCGAGTTTGGCGATCTTGTCCTCGAGCGCGGCGATCTTCTTCTTGAGCGGCACGGCGGCGTGGCGGGGCGCCTCGTTGGCGGCCTTGCGCAGCTGCACCGGCTCGGACGACTTCTTCCTCGGCTCCGTGCCGAGCACCATTGCTTTGTAGTCGTCCATGTCGCCGTCGAACGGCTTCACCGTGCCGTCGGCCACTTGCCATAGGCGGTCGGCGCAGGCGTCGAGCAGGTAGCGGTCGTGGCTGACCAGGATCACCGCGCCCTTGTAGTCGTTGATCGCCCCGATCAGCGCCGCGCGCGAGTCGATGTCGAGATGGTTGGTCGGCTCGTCGAGGATGATCATGTGCGGGCCGTGGAAGGTCGAGAGGCCCATCAGCAGGCGCGCCTTCTCGCCACCCGAGAGCATCGCGACCTTGGTGTCGGCCTTGATGTTGGCAAAGCCGAATTGGGCGCACTTGCCGCGCACCTGCGCCTCGCTGGCCTGCGGCATCAGCGGGCGCACGCACTGGAACGGGGTCGCACCCTCGTCGAGGTCGTCGACCTGGTGTTGGGCGAAGAAGCCGACCTCGAGCTTGGAGGAGCGGCGCACCTCGCCGTCCATCGCCTGGAGTCGTCCCGCGACGAGCTTGGCGAAGGTCGACTTCCCGTTGCCGTTGGAGCCGAGCAGGCCGATGCGATCGTCGTCCGAGATGACCAGGCTGAGGTTCTTCAGGATGGCCTTGCCGTCGTAGCCGACGCTGACCTTCTCCATCGCCACGATCGGCGGCTTCAACGGTTTCTCGGGCGAGGGCAGGATGATCGGCAGCACCTCGCCGTCGACCAGCGCCGAGACCGGCTCCATCTTGGCCAGCGCCTTGAGCCGGCTCTGCGCCTGCGTTGCCTTGGTGGCGGAGGCACGGAAGCGATCGACGAAGGCCTGCATATGCTTGCGCTGCTCGTCCTGCTTCTTCTTGTGCTTCTGTTCGATCGCCTGCTGCTCGCGGCGCTGCTTCTCGAAGCTGGTGTAATTGCCGGTCCACAGCGTCAGCTTGCTGTGGTTGAGGTGCAGGATGTGGTCGCAGACTGCGTCCAGCATGTCGCGATCGTGCGAGATGACGAGGATGGTGGCGGGATAGCGCTGGAGATAGTCGATCAGCCAGAGCGTGCCTTCGAGATCGAGGTAGTTGGTGGGCTCGTCGAGCAGCAGCAGGTCGGGCTCGGAGAACAGCACGGCGGCGAGCGCCACGCGCATGCGCCAGCCGCCGGAATAGGACGACAGCGGCCGCTCCTGCGCCTCGAAGTCGAAGCCGAGGCCCGCCAGGATGCGGGCGGCGCGGGCCGGCGCGGAATGCGCGTCGATGTCGACGAGGCGGGTCTGGATGTCGGCGATGCGGTTCGGCTCGGTCGCGGTCTCGGCCTCGACGAGGAGGCGCGCGCGCTCGATGTCGGCGGCGAGCACGAAGTCGATGAGGCTGCCCGGGCCGCCCGGCGCCTCCTGCTCGACGCGGCCCATCTTCATCGCCTTGGGGATCGAGATGTCGCCGAGATCCGGCTGCAGCTCGTCCGCGATCATCTTGAAGAGCGTGGTCTTTCCCGTGCCGTTGCGCCCGACGAAGCCGATGCGCGCGCCCTCCGGCAGCGCGGCGGACGCCTTGTCGAAGAGCACGCGCGGCCCGAGCCGAAGAGTGATGTCGGAGATGTGAAGCACGCCGGTTTCTCGCGCGTGCGGCACGGGAAGGCAAGGGCGGGGTCGTGAAGCAGCGGGCGCGGATGCGCCCGTTGGCCATAAACGGGCCGCTTGCGGGCGCGGATGAAGGCAAGGGCGGGGTCGTGAAGCAGAGGCGCCCGTTGGCCATAAACCGAATGGCCGCTTGCGGGCGCGGATGCGCGTGTTTGGACAAGAGCGTCCATCGCATCACGGTACGCCGAGGTTGCGGGTCGGCGTCAGCCCACGGACGCGATCCCGGCATCGGGGAGCATCGCGAGACCGGGAATGGATTCCACCGCGACCTGATCCAGGAAGCGTTCGAGCGCCGACGTCAGGAGAGTGTCCTTGCGGTGGACGAGCAGCGTCAGAGCGCGTCCCATCTCGTTGGGAATCGCGTGAACCGAGACGCGTCCGGCCTGCCGCATCGGCGCCGCAATACCGAGCGGAAGCAGCGACACGCCCATCCCGGCCTCGACGCAGCCGATGATGCCGTCGAGCGTGCCGAACTCCATGCGGCGGACATGCACTAGACCGTTCGCCGCCAGCAGCCCTTCGAGGCGCAGGCGATAGGAGCAGCCGGTCTTGAACACCAGCACGCGCGCCTCCCGCTTGACCGCCAGCATCGCCATGACCTCGTCGTAGGTGCGCAGCCTCGCTCCAGCGACAAGGACCAGATCTTCCTCGAACGCCGGAAGTGCAACCAGATCGTCCGAGTTGATCGGACCTGACACGAAGGCGGCTTCGATGCGGCGGTCGAGTACAGCCGTGAGGAGCGCCTCTGTCGGTCCGAGTTCTAATTCGACGTCCACCTCGGGGTAGCTGTTGGCATAGGCGGTCAAGAGCTTCGGCAGCCGGAGAGCCGCTGTCGTTTCCATCGATCCGAGGCGGAGAGGACCTTGCGGTGTCTCGTCGGAGCGCACCGCCTGTTCGGCGTCGGCGAGCAAGCGCGCCACCTGCGTCGCGTAGGGCAATAGCCGCTCGCCGGCCCAGGTCAGGGTCACACCTCGCCGTCCACGATAGAACAGCGGGGTGCGTAGCGAGTGTTCCAGGGCGCGGATGCGTCCCGTGACATTGGACTGCACCGTATTGAGCGTGGCGGCTGCGCGACCAATCCCTCCAGCCTCGGCCACCGCCGCGAAAAACATCAGGTCAGCGCTGTTCATGACATCTCCGCATCGGATGGCTGCCATCCGAACTAATCATTATCTTCGATGCTCGGTATCGAATACAAGCCCGTTGCGGCGGCGGCGCAAAGGAGCGTTCGGCAGGCGAGAGACGACATGGCACTGCGAACCCGGCTGACGGATCATTTCGCGATCAGGCACCCCATCGTGCTGGCGCCGATGGATCCGGCTTCGGGCGGCGCTCTGGCCGCGGCGGTAAGCGCCGCCGGCGGCCTCGGCCTCATCGGCGGCGGCTACGGCGACCGCGAAATCCTGGAGGCCGAGTTCGCCGAGGCCGGCAATCAGCGCATCGGCTGCGGCTTCATCACCTGGTCGATGGCGAAGGATCCGGCACTGCTTGATTTGGCGCTCGCCCACAAGCCGGCCGCCATGATGCTCTCCTTCGCCGACCCCAAGCCGTTCGCCGACACAATTCACGCGGCCGGCGTTCCGCTGATCTGCCAGGTGCATAACCTGGAGCATGCTCGTCGCGCGCTCGCCGCCGGCGCGGACGTGCTCGTTGCCCAGGGGACCGATGCCGGCGGGCACGGCCTATCCACGCGGGGTACGATCTCCCTCGTGCCCACCGTGGTGGATCTCGTCGCCCGCGAGCGCCCGGAGGTGCTGGTGCTGGCGGCCGGTGGTATCGCGGACGGCCGTGGCATCGCTGCCGCTCTCATGCTTGGCGCTGACGGCGTCCTGCTCGGGACCCGCTTCTGGGCGACTCGGGAGGCCCTCATCCACCCGGCCGCGAAGGTGCGCGTGCTCGCCGCCAGCGGCGACGAGACGGTGCGGACCTCCGTCTACGACATCGTTCGCGACCGTGCCTGGCCGGCCCCGTATACCGGCCGGCTGATGCGCAACGCCTTCATTGACACCTGGCACGGCCGCGAGGACGAGCTGCGCGCCCTGACCTGCGAGACACGCGAGGCGGTGGAGGCGGCCGATCGCAGCGGCGACTACGACGTCTCCAACGTGACGGTGGGTGAAGCCATCGGCCTCGTCGAGGATCTGCCGCCGGCCGGCGAGCTGGTGGAGCGCCTCGCAGCGGAGGCGGAGGCGCGGCTCACCGGCGCGGCACGGGCCGTTGTCGCCTCCTGACCTACAAGACTTAGAGAGAACCCATGCCCCTCCTTCGCTTCGATCTCATCGAGGGCCGCAACCCGAGCGAGCTGCGGACGCTCCTCAATGCCGCCCATGACGCCATGCTGGAAGCTTTTCAGGTTCCGCCCGGCGACCGCTACCAAATCGTGCACGAGCACCCGGCCACACACATGATCGTGGAGGACACCGGGCTAAACATATCTCGCACCACCAAGCAGGTGTTACTTCAAGTGACCACTCGTCCACGCAGCCGGGAAATGAAGGAAACCTTCTATCGGCTGCTATGCGAGCGACTGGAAAAGCGGTGCGGGATCGCACCCTCCGATGTCGTAGTCTCGTTGGTCACGAACTCTGATGACGACTGGTCGTTCGGGCACGGGCGCGCACAGTTCCTCACCGGCGAACTCTGACAGATACAAGGGTAAGCGTCTCCCCGTGGGCGGGCGGCGCGGGCCGGCTCGGAATGCGCGTCGATGTCGCCGAGATCCGGCTGCAGCTCGTTGGCGACCATCTTGAAGAGCGTGGTCTTGCCCGTGCCGTTGCGCCCGACGAAGCCGATGCGCGTCCTCTCCGGCAGCGCGGCGGACGCCTTGTCGAAGAGCACCCGCGGCTCGAGCCGAAGGGTGTGCCGGAGATGTGGAGCACACCCGGCTTGTCGCGAGGGCGGGACGGTATGGCAAGGGCGGGGTATCGGGTGGGAGCGCCGCCGGCCTTCGGCTAACCGATATTGAGATCGTCCAGCCGCAGCGCGAACGCGTCGGCGGCGAAGATCGGCTTCGCCGTATCGGCGGCGACGAGGTCCCTGGCCTCGCCGTAGCCCTCTCGAGACGGCTGGCGGAACAGGCGCAGCTGAAGCCGCACGGCGTCGATCACCCAGAGCTCGCGCACGCCGAAGCCGGCATAGAGTGTCGCCTTGCGGCCGATGTCGTAGCGCAGCGACGAGTCGGCGATCTCGACCACGAGCAGGGCGGTTCCGCTGTCGAGACCCTTGAGGCCGTCCGACCGCTTGTAGATCACCACATCCGGTTCGAGGTACGTGTCCTCGGAAAGACGAAACGTGGTTTCGGGCGTAAGAGTGCAGTCGAAAGGTGCTGCTCTATACCATCGTTCGAGCAAGGCCGTCTTGACCACTTCGTGGCGATTGCCCTTCGGCGACATCGGTACCAGCTCTCCGCCGATCAGCTCGACTCGCTCGTCTTCCTCCATGATGCCGGCGGCGACCATGGCCTCGACATCCGCCACGGTGAAGCGTCGCCGGAGAAGGCCTTCTGCCGCGCGGGTGGTGGACACTTCTGCGTGAACGTTCATGGCGACGGCCGATCTGCAACTTCGCCTACGCTTGTAGCACAACGGTGCGACGTTCGCATGATCTAGCCTCGGGAAGAACTGCCGACTAGATTGGCGTCATGCAACATCCACACAGCGAAGGCTTGGAACGGCAACGCGAGCGGCCTGGCGAGGACTGCCCTTGCCGCGACGGGATGTTTCCTCATCCCGACCAGGACCGCCGCAAGTTGCTCCTCGCTGGTAGCACGCTCGCCGCACTCCCGCTGCTCAATCGCTCGGCTGCGGCAGCGGCGCCATCGGTTCCTCCGGGCGCCGTGCACTACGACGTCGCGCCCGATCCTACGAAGGAGCAGGGCCGCCCGATCGGCGAGGACGGCGGTTACGGCACGCGCTCGCAGTTCGAGACGGCGGTGCGGCAGCTGGCGTCCAACCCGACCAAGTACACGACCTGGAGCCTGACGCCGCTGGCGGCGCTCATGGGCAATCTCACGCCATCCGGCCTGCATTACGAGCGCCATCACAGCGGTATCCCGACCATCGATCCGGTGCGCCACTCGCTCGCGGTGCACGGCCTGGTGACGAACGCCAAGCGCTTCTCGATGGCGGAGCTGCACCGCATGCCCTCGCTCACGCGACGCCATTTCATCGAGTGCTCCGGCAACACCGGTTCCGAGTACAACGGCTCCATCGCGCCGACCGTGCAGCTCTCGCACGGCCTGCTCAGCACCTCGGACTGGACCGGCGTGCCATTCTCCGTCGTCGCCGCGCAGGTTGGCATCGACCCCGAGGCGCGTTGGGTGCTGGCCGAGGGCGCAGACGGCGCGGTGATGACGCGCTCGATCCCGCTTGAGAAGATGATGCGCGACGCGATGCTCGCCTACGGCCAGAACGGTGAAGCGATCCGGCCGGAGCAGGGCTATCCGCTGCGCCTGCTGCTGCCGGGTTACGAGGGCAACACCAACATCAAGTGGCTGCGGCGCCTCGAGCTCAGCCGCGAGCCTTTCATGACGCGCGAGGAGACCTCGCGCTACACCGACCTTATGCCAAGCGGCAAGGCGTGGCAGTTTGTCTTCGCCATGGACGCCAAGTCGGTCATCACCTTTCCCTCGGGCGAGATGCGGCTGCCGGGGCCCGGCTACTACGACGTCACCGGTCTGGCCTGGTCGGGACGCGGCCGGATCACGAAGGTCGAGGTCTCGACCGACGGCGGTGCGAGCTGGTCTTCGGCCCAGCTCGACGGCACGCCGCAGCCGATCTGCACGGTGCGGTTCTCGCTGCCCTGGGCCTGGGACGGCGGCGCGGCGACGCTCGTCAGCCGCTGCACCGACGAGACCGGTTATGTTCAGCCGACGCGCGAGGCGCTGGTCGCGTCACGCGGCCTGAACGCGCATTACCACTATAATGGGCTGCAGGCCTGGAGCATCGGTGCCGATGGGAGCGTCGGCCGTGCGACGGCTTGAGGTGCGGTTCGCCTGGTCCGCCGGCGCATGGCTCTTCGCCGGGCTCATCGGTGCGGCGTCGGCCGCACCTCCGGTCCCGAGCTTCGGCACGCCGGTCGGGCCGGTCGACCTTCGTGGTGAAGGCTCAATCCCGCCGAGCGGCGCGGGGCTGCCGCTCGGGCACGCGACCGCTACCGACGGCGCGATCGTCTATGCCGCGCAATGCGCCGCCTGCCACGGCGACAAGTTGCAGGGGGTGAAGGCGGCGGGCGGTCCGGCGCTGGCCGGCGGGCGGGGCACGCTCGAGACCCGAAGGCCGATCAAGACCGTCGAAAGCTCCTGGCCTTACGCCACCACGTTGTTCGATTACGTCAAGCGCGCCATGCCGTTCAACGCACCGGGATCGCTCTCAAATAACCAGGTCTACGCCGTCGTCGCCTATATTCTGGTGCAGGATAAGGTGATCACACCTGGCGAGACGATGGACGCGGCGACCCTTCCGAAGGTCCACATGCCCAATGCCGCCGGCTTCATCCCCGACCCGCGGCCCGGAGCGCCGAAGGTGCTGACGGAACGCTGAGGCGCGTCGCCGTACCGACGACGCTGGTCAGTTCGGCTTGAACACCGGTTCCGCCTTGGGACCGCCGCGCGAGACGCCGACCTTGGCCGGGCGGAGCACGCGATCACCGATCGCGTAGCCCGTTTCGACGATCTGCATCACGGTGCCGGCAGGCACGCTCTCGTCCGGCACCTCGAACAGAGCCTCGTGCATGTTGGGATCGAAGCGCTTGCCTAGCGGCTCCAGCTTCTTCACGCCGAAGCGGTTGAGGCGGGAGAGGAAATCACGCTCGGTCAACTCGATGCCCTCGATGAAGCTCTTGACCCGCGGATCGGCGTCGTCGCGCACCTCGAGCGGCACGGCCTCCACGGCGCGGCGCAGGTTATCGGCGAAGGTCAGCATGTCGCGCGCGAACGAGGTGACGCCGTAGGACTTGGCATCGCCGACCTCGCGCTCGGTGCGCCGGCGCAGGTTCTCCATTTCGGCGAGAGTGCGCAGCACGCGATCCTTCATTTCGGCGTTCTCGGCCTGCAAGGCCTCGAGCACCTTGAAGGGATCCGGCTCCGCACCCTGGGCCGCGTCGTCGGGCGCCGAGGCACCGTTCATCGCCTCAGCGGTCTCGGCCTCGGAACCGGTGTTGGCGAAGTCGGACTTAGGATCGTTCATGATGCTCTGCGCAAAGGGGACGTCTCGGACGCCGCTCATATCAGTTTTGCCGCAGCGTTTATCAAGCTAAGCGTCGCCCGGGCAGGGAAAGGCATCGATGGACCACGTGGACTGCGTCGTCGCCGGCGCCGGCGCCGTCGGCCTCGCGATCGCGCGCGACTTGGCGCGGTCCGGCAGGCAGGTGCTCTGCCTCGAGGCCGGCCCCCACCTCGGTGTCGGTACCTCCGGTCGCGGAAGCGGCGTCATCCACGCCGGCCTCTATTACGAGCCGGGCAGCCTCAAGGCGCGGCTCTGCGTGGCCGGACGAGAGCGTCTCTACGAATTCGCCGCCCTCCACGGCGTGCCCTGCCTGAAGCGCGGCAAGCTGGTCGTCGCGACGTCGCCGACCGACGACGCGGAGCTCGACCGCATCGCCTCTCGCGCCGCCGAGAACGGCGTGATGGACCTCCGCCGCATCGACGGCGTCGAGGCGCGCCGCCTCGAGCCGGCGCTGCACTCCACCTCGGCCCTCGTCTCGCCGTCGACGGGCGTGATCGATACCAGCGCGCTGTTGGAGGCGCTGCGGGCCGAGGCCGAGGAATACGGCTTGGTGACGGCGTTCCAGGCCTGCCTCAACCATGTCTACGTCGAGAAGGAAGGTTTCACGCTGGAGATCGGTGGGGCCGCGCCGATGCGGATTTCCTGCCGCCTTCTCGTCAACGCGGCCGGACACGGCGCGCCTGCGCTGGCGCGGGCGATCGACGGGCTCAACCCGCGACACGTGCCCGACGCCTTCATGGCGAAGGGCAATTATTTCCGCTGCACCGCCGCCGTGCCGTTCTCGCGGCTGATTTATCCGCTGCCGGTGCCGGGCGGGATCGGCACCCACCTGACGATCAATCCCGCCGGCGTCGCGCGGTTCGGTCCCGATGTCGAATGGGTCGAGACACTGGACCCGACTGTCGAGCCGGCACGGGGCGAGCGCTTTGCCGCCGATATAAGGCGCTGGTGGCCCGGCTTGCCCGAGGGTGCGCTGGAGCCGGACACCGCCGGCATTCGCCCCAAGATCGTCGGACCGGGAGAGCCCGCCCGCGACTTCGTCATCGCGGGCGAGTCGGAGCACGGCGTCGCCGGGCTCGTCAACCTCTTCGGCATCGAGTCGCCGGGCGTGACCTCGTGTCTGGCGATCGGAGCGCATGTCGCTTCGCTGCTACCGACTTAAGACGGAAAAAGCCCCGGCGATAGCCGGGGCTTCCATGATCGTCGCGAGGGGCGCTCCCGTCAGCTGCGCTGCGAGCCGGTGAGCCGCAGGATCGCCAGGAAGATGTTGATGAAGTCGAGGTAGAGCTCGAGCGCTCCGATCACCGACATGCGCGCCGCCATCTCGCCGTTGCCGGCAACCTGGTAGTAGGTACCACGGATCTTCTGCGTATCGTAAGCGGTGAGGCCGGCGAAGACGAGGACGATCACGATGTTGAGGCCGAGGCTCAGGCCTGCGCTGTGAACGAAAAAGACATTTACCAGGCTGACCAGGATGATGCCGATCACGCCCATGAACAGGAAGGCGCCCATCGGCCCCAGGTCGCGCTTGGTGACATAGCCGTAGAGGCTGAGCGAACCGAAAGTCGCGGCCGTGATGAAGAACGCGTTGGCGATCGACGTCTGCGTGTAGATGAGCAGGATGCTGGAGATCGAAAGTCCCATCAACGCCGCGAACACGAAGAACAGGACGCGGGCTGTCGACGCCGCGATCTTTTGTACCTGCAACGAGAAGAAGAACACGAAAGCCAGCGGCGCGAACATCACCACCCAGCGCAGCGGACTGAAATAGATCGCCTGGCCAAAGGGCGTGAGGAGCAGGCCCCGCAGACTGCCGGCGGCCTGCGACGCGTCGCTTGTGACAGCGAACTGGCTGACCAGGAACGCCACGACGCCCGTCACGACGAGGCCGATGGCCATATTGTTATAGACGCCGAGCATGAAGGCCCGGAGGCCCTGATCGATGGCGGCGCCGCGCGCAACGGAGGGGTTCTGGCCCCATCGTGCGGCGTTGCGATCCCAGTCGGACATGAAACCCTCGATTGATGTGAAGGCTGGACCGCCTTCGGGCGCCTCGCGAACTGTGAGAGGCGGCAACAGACAATATGGATGGAAGAGGAAATCGGCACAAGCCTGAGCTGATCCGATGGAGGTTAAACTCCGGTAATGCTTAGCACCGGCAACGTGTTGTCACGTAACGATTTTGCCGGTTCGACAGATGACCTAAAGGTTTCGGAGGTAAGGCGCCGGCTTGCGGCCGAGAATGCGCCAGGTACCGACAAGCCCGAGCACTACGGTGACGGCGAGGGCGCCGAAGGCGGCGAGCAACGCCTGAGGCCAGAAGAACGTGAACTCAAGGCTCATCACCTTGGCGACGATGCCCCAGGCGGCCGCCGTCCCAGCGAGCACGCCGAAGACAGCGGTTGCCAGGCCGAGGATGCCGTATTCGAGCAGGAAGGCGGCCAGCAGGCGCGTGCGTGTGGCGCCGAGCGTCTTCAGCACCACGGCATCGTAGAGCCGGGCTTCCTGACCGGCGGCCAGCGCGCCGGCCAGGACCAGCACGGAGGCAACCAGCGCGACGCTGGCAGCCCCGCGGATCGCGGTGGCGAGCTGCGCCACGACGATGGAAACGGCATCAAGCGCGTCCTTGACGCGGATCGAGGTGACGCTCGGGTAAGCCTGCGCCACCTTGCGCAGCAGCGCCAGTTCGCGCGGCGCCCCGGCCTGGGGGAAGGTCACGGTGGCGAGATCGCTGTAGGGGGCGCCGGCGAAGGTGTCGGGCGAGAACACGAGCACGAAGTTAATGCCGAACTTGCGCCAATCGACCTTGCGGGTACTCGCGACCGTCGCCGTGATGGTGCGTCCGAAGACGTTGACGCCGATCGTGTCGCCGATCTTCAGCCCGAGCCCGTCGGCGATCTCCGTCTCCAGCGACACCAGCGGCTTGCCGGAATAATCCGCCGGCCACCATTGCCCGCGCGCAAGGGTCGAGCCGGCGGGCACGCTCGGCGAGAAGGTGATGCCGCGATCGCCCTGCAGCACCCAGGCCGCCTTCTCCGTAGGCTTGATCTTCTCGGCCGGTACACCGCCGACCTGAGTGATGCGACCGCGCATCATCGGCACGAACTCGAGCTTGCCGTCGCTGGCATGCGTCTCGAGAAAAGAGCGGAAGGCCGGCACCTGGGCGTCCTGCACGTCGAGGAAGAAGAACGACGGTGTCTCTCCTGTGGCGGTGCGGTGCAGCTGGTTGCGAATGTTGCCGTCGATGAGCGTCAGCGCGACGAGCAGCGCCAGCCCGAGGCCGAGCGAGAGCACCACCGTCGGCGTCAGCGCGCCCGGGCGATGGATGTTGGCGACCGCAAGCCTCAGCGCCACGACGCGCGAGTGCGGCAGGCGTCGTGCGAGGACCATGAGCAGCGCCGCGACGAACCGCAGCACGACGAAGCCGCCGGCCGTCGCCACCATGTAGTAAATCGCCAGCGTCCGCTGCTGGGAGAGCAGCAGGATCGTGGCGACGAGGCCGGCGCCGGCGAGCGCCACGAGAGCCAGGTAGCGCGGGCGCAGGCGGCGGGCATCGGGCTCGACCTGATCGCGAAACAGCGCCGAAACCGGTATATCGTGGGCGCGGCCTAGCGGCGCCATCGAGAACGCCAGCGCCGTCCATGCGCCGTAGAGGAGGCCCGACGCGATCTGCGCGGGGTAGATCGACGGCGACAGCGGAAACGGCAAAACTGCGTTGAACGCCCAGGCGACGACGAAGGGCATGGCGACGCCGGCGGCCAGCCCGATGGCGATACCGAGCGCGGCGATCGCCATCACCTCGATCAGCATGAGGTTGAAGACGTAGGTGCCTGTCGCGCCAAGAGATTTCAGGGTCGCGATCGAGGGACGCCGGCGCTCGACGAAGCCGCGGATGGCGTTGGCCACGCCGGCGCCGCCGATGATCAGCGCGGTCAGGCCAACAAGGGTGAGGAACTGGGTGAAGCGCTCGATGTCGCGCGAGAACTGCGGCGACACGTTCTCGCGCGTGCGCGCCTCCCAGCCGGCGGCGGGGAAGCTCTTGGCCGCATCGGCGACCAACCGGTGGACGGAGGCGTCGCTTGCGGGATGCGCGCCGACGTCCGGCAGCACGACGCGGTACAGGTGGCGCACGAGCGAACCCGGCTGCACCAGGTTGGTCGCGGCAAGGCCGCCGTCGGACATGATGACGCGCGGGCCGAAGCCGATGCCGGCCGCGAGTTTGTCGGGCTCCTGCACGAGCGTCGCACGTAGCACGAACGCAGCCTCGCCCACGCGGAACGTGTCGCCGATCTTCAGCCCGAGCCGAGCCGCGAGCGCGGCATCGGCGACCGCACCGAAGGCGCCGTCCGTCTTCGCCAATGCGGTCGCGACCGGCAGCGCGGGGTCGAGCACGACGCGGCCGGTGTCGGGATAGTCGGCCCCGACCGCCTTCAGCTCGACCAGCGCAGCGTCGCCCCCTTCGCGCCGCGCCATCGCGCGCAGCACGCTGACTTCGGCGAGCCGGCCGTGGGAGCGGAAGAAGGCCGTCTCCGCCGGGCTCGCCTCGCGCTGGATCAAGTCGAACGAGGCGTCGCCTCCGAGGATGACGCGACCCTGGGCGGCCAGGCCGTCGGACAGCGAGCGTGACACCGAACCGACACCGGAGATGGCGGCGACACCGAGCGCGATGCAGGCGAGGAAGATCCCGAAACCGGAGATGCCGCCGCGGAGGTCGCGAAGCGCGAGGCGGATCAGGAGCGGCATGCGGAGAAGATCATCGGCGGCATGAGCCGCTATATGGGATCAGTGCGTGGCTTCGGGAGCGCCCGCGACCTCGAAGTCGTCGGCCTCGATGTCGAGCTGGCCGGTCATGGTCGGCATCGAGACGCGCAGCGGCACCACCACGTGGGCACTCGGGATGGGCGCGAGCCACACCTCAATGCCTTCGTTCTGCGCCATGAAGTTGGTCTGGCGCGAACCGACGATGTGACCCGAGATCGGGTGGTAGCGCGCCGAGCACACAGCCACGGGGCCGCTGTAGCCCTGGACCTGAACCTCGCGCTCGCCCTGGTAGTGCAGGGCGATGTCGAAGCGGGCGTAGCCATCGTAGATCGGCAGGGTGCGCTGGCAAGCCGCGGGGCCGGTCAAGGATTGACCCGCGGGCACCGGCATGATCAGCGCACTGGTCGGGTCGAGCACGTTGCGCTTGTTGGCCTCGGTCACCGGCACGCGCTCGCCACGCCATTCCGGCTCCGGGTTGATCTCGACCGCCTTTACCGTACCGGCGTTGAGCGCCATGCGCAGCGTGCGTGTCGCCTCGGAGTTGACCGCCGACGTCGCGTAGGAGGAGGGCGCGACCGTCCCGCGCTTATTGACCGCGCCGGACGAGGCCAGCGCCATCCGCACGCTCGAGACCATGGCGGCCAGCCCGGTCAGCTGCGCGTTCAGGCCCATCCGATAGGCCTGGGGCTGCATGTTGCCGTCGGCGTAGAGCTCGCCGATGTGGAGGCCCATGAGCGTCACGGCGTAGTGCGCTCTCAGCGACTCTGCCGACACCGCAGGTGCTGCGACGAAAAACGCGCCCGAGACGAGCACCGCGGCTCGCCATCGCGGCAGGAAGCTGCCGTCCGTCCTCGCGAAACTCATCGTGCTCAACACCGGGTTCGCTCAAGATCGGTTTGCCGCGCCGCAGAAGCGTCGGCAAATCCGTCGGAAGAATGGCTCGGCTGCATCAAAGCGCCTTGGTTAACCGATTGCCAATCAATGCCCAGCGAATGGTTAACAGGAGTGTTACACCAGTCACAGCGTCGCGCGCCACTGCAGCCTTGAGCTCGAAAGAGGATCCTGCGCGACGACATGCCCGCACCAACCCAACGTATGTTATTGTCCTTCTGGCAGAACCAGATAGGAGCACGATATCTCGAATTACGGGTGGACGATGACGAAATCTGTTGATCTCGATAAGGTCGCCGAAGCGACGTTCGACCTTGCGGCCGAGCGTCGGAGTATCCTGAAGAGTGTCGGTATCGGCGTAGCCGGCCTGGCGATCGGCGGAATCGCGGAGCAGGCGATGGCGCAGGCCGTCGTTCCCGCCCAAGGCGTCAACGACGTCAACATTCAGCGCTTCGGACTGAACTTCGAGTATCTCGGTGCCGAACTCTACTTGCGCGCCCTAGGCCAGCCCGGGCTTCCCACCGCGATGGTGGTCGGACCCCGCGGCCAGGCGGCCGGTCCGGTGTCGGGTGCTCGGCCTGTGGCCTTCCAGAGCCCGACGACCCAGGCCTATGTCACGCAGTTGGCCAACGACGAGACGCTCCACGTCAACTTCGTGCGCACCAATCTCGGCATCAACGCCGTGGCTCGTCCGACCCTAGAGCTCTTCAACAGCTTCGCGACGATCGCCCTCAACGCCGGTCTGGGCAGCGGTTTCGATGCCTACGCCAGCGACGCCAACTTCCTCCTGGCCGCCTACATCATCGAGGAAACCTGCGTCACGAACCTTCGTGGAGCCGTGACCTTGGTGTCCTCGAAGATGGTCCTCGACGGGATCACCGGCCTGCTCGGCGCCGAATCCTACCAGGCCGGCATGCTCCGGACCGCGCTGTTCGGGCTGGGTTACGCCAGCCAGACGCAGGCGCTGTCTTACCTGCGGGTCCGTCTCGACGGCGAGGCCGGGACCCCCACGCAGGGCAGTGACCATGGCGTCGGTACGCTGGCGGCTCCGACGATCACCAACGTCGATACCGCCCAGGCCATCCCCGACGAGCGAACCATGACGCAGATCATGCAGATCGCTTACGGCAGCTCCGCCAACCCGCCGGTTCCGGGGGGCTTCTTCCCGCAGGGCGTCAACATGTTCTGAGGTCTGGGCCGGCCGACGTTCGGCCGGCTTCGTTCGCGGCTTTGCCAACGATCCGATGCTCCTGTAATCAGGCCGCAACGTCCGACAATGCGTTCGCAATGTCGTCGTTCTGTGGCTCGAAATCGAGGTGGTTGTGTCGGTCGAGGTCGAGGCGAGCAAGGACGACAGGGGCGAGAACTTCCCTGTCGCTTCGGTCCTGATTGCGCCGCATCATCGCGAGGCGGTCATGGCCTTCTACCGTTTCGCGCGCGCGGCGGACGACATCGCCGACAGTCCGGCGTTGCCGGCGAAGGAGAAGATCCGTCGCCTCGACCTTTTCGAGGCGACCCTGCTGGGTAGTGTGGACGAGGTCGAGGCTGCGAAGCCTCTGCGCGTGTCGCTCGCCAGGACAGGTGTCTCCGCACGACACGCGCAGGATCTGCTGGTGGCGTTCCGCATGGATGCCACCAAGCTGCGGTATGCGACTTTCGATGAACTCCTGAACTACTGCCGCTATTCCGCCGCGCCGGTGGGGCGCTACGTGCTCGATGTCCATGGCGAGGCCGAGAGCACCTGGCCGGCCAACGATGCGCTGTGCTCGGCGTTGCAGATCATCAACCACCTGCAGGATTGCGGGAAGGATTATCGCGAGATCGATCGGGTCTACGTGCCTGCGGACATGCTGGCGCGACATGGGGCTGAGATCGCCATGCTCGGGCTTCCCGCGGCGCCCGCACCCCTTCGGGCAAGTCTGCGCGACTTGGCCGAGCGCAACGCGGCGCTGGTGGAGCAGGGTCGGCTGTTCTCGCCTCAAGTGCGGGACTGGCGGTTGCGTCTGGAGACGGCTATCATTTGCAAACTCGCCGTCAAGCTCAATGGCTGGCTCCACGAGCGCGATCCGCTGAGCGAGACCGTGAACCTTTCGAAGCCGGCGGCGGCATGGCAAGCGATACTCGGCGTGGCCGGCAGTCTCGCGGCCGGCGCTCTTTCCCCGCGCTCGGCCCCCTCAGCGCGTGTAAGCAAGGCATGAGAGAGGCGACCATGGTAGCCCGGCCCGCACCGCCCGAGAGCGCGGGGCAGGCCAAGAAAAGCTCGTTCTATCTCGCCATGCGCATCCTGCCACGGCCGCAGCGCCAAGCGATGTACGAGGTCTATTCCTTCTGCCGCCACGTCGACGATATCGCCGACGAGGGTGGGCCGCGGCCCGATCGTCACGCCGCGCTGGAACGCTGGCGTTCCGACATCGACGCGCTCTACGCCGGCACTATCCCGCGGCGCGAACTGGCCGCGTTGCAGACGGCGATCCGCAGCTTCGACCTGCGCCGCGAGGATTTTCACGCCGTGATCGACGGCATGGCCATGGACGTCGCCGCCGATATCCGCGCGCCGGACTGGGCGACACTCGATCTCTACTGCGATCGCGTCGCGAGCGCCGTGGGGCGACTCTCCGTGCGCATCTTCGGCACGCCGGAGGCCGAGCGCGACGCCTTGGCCAACCATCTCGGCAAGGCGCTGCAGCTCACCAACATCCTGCGCGACATCGACGAGGACGCCCGAATCGGCCGGCTCTACCTGCCGGCGGAGGCGCTGCAGGGCGTCGGCATCACCATGACCGCGCCCCGAGCGGTGGCCGCCGACCCGCGGCTTGGCGAGGCCGTGAGGACGGTGATCGCCGAGACGCACGCCCATTTTGCCAAGGCTAGGGCCATCATGGCGCGCTGCCCGCGCCGCAGCGTCAGAGCGGCGCGGATCATGGCCGAAGCCTACAGCGCGATCCTCTTCAAGACGGTCGTTCGCGGCTTCGCGCCACCGCGGACCAAGGTGAAGGTCTCGAAGCTGCGCTTCCTGCTGTCGCTCCTTCGCTACGGGCTGGTCTGAAGATGGTGAAAGCCAAGCAGGCGGACGGTACGGTCCACGTGATCGGCGCCGGTCTGTCCGGCCTCGCCGCGGCGGTGGCGCTGGTGCAGCGCGGGCGCCGCGTGGTCGTCCACGAAGGTGCGCGGCAGGCCGGCGGGCGCTGCCGCTCGTATTACGACGCCACGCTCGACATGATGATCGACAACGGCAACCACCTGCTGCTGTCGGGCAACACATCGGCGCTGGCCTTCCTGCGGACGGTCGGCGGCCTCGAGTCGATGCAAGGCCCTCCCGGCGCCGACTTTCCTTTCGTCGATCTCGCTACGGGCGAGCACTGGACGGTGAAGCCCAACGCCGGCCAGGTGCCTTGGTGGGTGCTCTTCAAGGCGCGCCGCGTTCCCGGCACCAAGGCCATGGATTATCTGTCGCTGGGCAAGTTGCTGCGCGCCCGCCCGACCCAGACGATCGCCGACCTCATGGCTTGCGAAGGTCGTCTCTACGACCGTTTGTGGCAACCCTTGCTGCTCGCCGCGCTCAACACCGATCCGCCGGAAAGCTCGGCGGCGCTCGCGGGCGCCATCATTCGCGAGACGCTGGCGAAAGGCGGGGCGGCGTGCCGCCCGTTGATCGCCGTTGACGGCCTGGGCGCCGCCTTCGTCGAGCCGGCCCTGCGTTGGCTCGAAACCCACGGCGCGCAGGTCAGGCTGGAACGACCGCTGCGCTCCCTTGACGAGGCCGGCGACCGCGCGACAGCCCTGCGGTTCACCGATGAGAGCGTGGCACTCGGCGCCGCCGATTCGGTCGTCCTCGCCGTGCCCGCTCCTGCCGCTGTGAGCCTGCTGCCGGGTTTGCCGGCGCCCACCAGCTTCCGTTCGATCGTCAACGCCCATTTCAAACGGCCACCGCCACCCTCGCTACCGCCGATCCTTGGGCTGGTGCACGGCACGGTGGAATGGATCTTCGCCTTTCCCGACCGGATCTCCATCACGATCAGCGGTGCCGACCGCCTGCTCGATGTGCCCCGCGAGAGCCTGGTCCACACGCTATGGTCGGACGTGCAGCGCGCCACCGGGCTTGAGGATGCCTTGCCGCCGTGGCAAATCATCCGCGAGAAGCGCGCCACCTTCGCGGCCACGCCCGCGGAGGATGCACGCCGACCTCAGGCGCGCACTCGCCTCGGCAATCTCGTGCTCGCCGGCGATTGGACCGCGACAGGCCTGCCGGCCACGATCGAGGGCTCCATTCGTTCGGGCGACAAGGCGGCCGCGGCGCTCGCCTGACGGCACGTGAGCGGCACTGCCGTTGCTGCAAAGCAGCATCTCTTCCGCCCGCGGGTGCAGAAATGGTATTTTTGACTAGGTGTGTGTCGAAAAAATCTGCGAATTTGAAGCAGAGTTGTTTCGGACCGCATCCGTGAGGAACGAATAGTGCTGTTGACCGCCACTCGCCTCGACGCGCCGCCGCCGCAGGTGCTCGACGGGCTGGATCACGCGATCGAGACCGCCGAGGAGGCGCTGCTAAGAACGCAGCGTCCCGACGGACATTTCGTGTTCGAGCTCGAAGCCGACGTCTCCATTCCCTGCGAATACATGCTCTTCATGGCGTTTCGCGGGCTGCCGATGGATCGCCAGCTCGAGCTGAAATTCGCCCGCTATATCCGCGACCGGCAGAAGGCACGAGGGGGCTGGCCGCTCTTCGAGGGCGGCGGCTTCAACATGTCGTCGTCGGTGAAGGCCTATTTCGCGCTGAAGATGATGGGCGACGATCCGCAGGCGCCACATATGGTGCGCGCCCGCGAGACGATCCTCAGGCACGGCGGTGCCGCGCAAGCCAACGTGTTCACGCGCGCGCTGCTCGCCTTGTTCGGCGAGGTGCCGTGGTCGGCGGTGCCGGTCATGCCGGTCGAGATCATGCACCTCCCGCGCTGGTTTCCTTTCCACCTCGACAAGGTGAGCTACTGGGCGCGCACGGTGCTGGCGCCGATGATGGTCGTCAACGCGGTGAAACCGAAGGCCGCGAACCCGCGCGGCGTGCACGTGCCAGAACTCTTCGTCGTCCCCGCTGACAAGGTGCGCCGCTGGCCGGGCGGCGTAGGCCAGTCCAAGGTCTGGACCGTGATCTTCAACGGCGTCGACTTGCTGCTTCGCGCTGCCGAGCCGCACATGCCGGCCGGCCCGCGCCGGCGCGCCATGGCCAAGGCCGAAGCCTATGCCACCGATCGCTTGAACGGTGTCGACGGGCTTGGCGCGATCTACCCCGCCATGGCCTATTCGGCGATGATGTATGCCGTGATCGGCGACGGCGAGGATGATCCGCGCTTCGTTCAGGCCGTCGAGGCTATCGACCGCCTCATCGTCGAGTACGATGATTACGCCTACATGCAGCCCTGCGTGTCGCCGGTGTGGGACACGGCGCTCGCCGCCCACGCCTTGATGGAGGCCGGTCACGATCGCAACTCGGAAAGCGTCAAGGAGGCGCTCGACTGGCTGAAGCCGCGTCAGGTGCTCGACCTCAAGGGCGATTGGGCGGCGCAGAAGCCGGACGTGCGACCCGGCGGCTGGGCCTTCCAGTACAACAACGCCTATTTCCCCGACCTCGACGACACCGCCGTTGTGGTGATGGCGATGGATCGCGCGCAGGATCACGCCCGTTCCGCGATCCCCGACCGCTACAGGTACGCGATCGAGCGAGCGCGCGAGTGGGTCGAGGGATTGCAGAGCCGCAACGGTGCCTGGGGCGCCTTCGATGCCGACAACGACCACGAATATCTGAACAACATCCCCTTCGCCGACCATGGCGCGCTGCTCGATCCGCCGACGGCGGACGTGACCGCTCGCTGCATCTCCATGCTGGCGCAGCTCGGAGAAACGCAGGAGACCTCGCCGGCAATGAAGCGCGCCGTCGACTATCTCGTCGAGACCCAGGAGAAGGACGGCAGCTGGTTCGGCCGCTGGGGCATGAACTACATTTATGGCACATGGTCGGTGCTGTGCGCCTTCAACATCGCCAAAGTCGACCGCGAAAGCGCAGCCGTGCAGCGCGCGATCCACTTCCTGCGCATCAACCAGAACCCCGACGGCGGGTGGGGTGAGGGAGCCGAGACTTACGAGCGCGATTACAACGGCTATCAGCAGGCCGAATCGACGGCCTCGCAGACGGCCTGGGCGCTGATCGCACTCATGGCGGTGGGCGAAATCGACGACAGCTCCGTTGAGCGCGGCATCCGCTACCTCACGCGGACGCAAGGACCGGACGGCTTCTGGAACGAGGCGCGCTTCACCGCGACCGGCTTCCCGAAGGTCTTCTACCTGCGCTATCACGGCTACGCGAAGTTCTTCCCGCTCTGGGCGCTGGCGCGATATCGTAACCTCAAGCAAAGCAACCACCGGCAGGTCCCGGTCGGCATGTGAGTGTGACCTCCGTGGCTTCCGTGTGCCTGAGGCGACTGCGGGGTCGGCGCGCCCGCCGTTTGCCGGACAGACGGAGGCTCGCCGGTTCCGGACCTTCGTCTCGCGCCGACGGGAATGACGCAACGTGATCCTGGTCGTCTGCGGTTTGAAGGCCGAAGCCGACATCGCGGCAGGGAAGGGCGTCACAACTGTCTGCGGCGGGGGTGATCAGCACCGCCTCGCCCAAGACCTCGCCCGGCTCGCTCCCAAGGCATCGGGCGTCATCAGCTTCGGCATCGCCGGCGGCTTGGATCCCACGCTCGAGCCCGGCGACACCAGGGTGGGTGCGGGCATCGTGATCGCCGATGGCCGCCGCTACCCCGCCGACGAGGGCTGGGTCTCGCGCCTCTCGTCGAGCCTCGGCGTGCCCGCAGCCCTCTTCGCCGCCGTCGATACGCCGCTCGCCGACGTGACCGGCAAGGCCGCGCTACGCGCCGCCACCGGTGCCGCGATCGTCGACATGGAATCACACATCGCCGGGCGTGCCGCGCAGGCAGCCGGCGTGCCTTTCGCCGCGCTCCGCGTGGTGACCGATTCGGCCAGCCGCAGCCTGCCGCATGCCGCATCCGTCGGCATGCGCGCGGACGGCAGCGTCAACCTGGCGGCGATCATAGGCTCGCTCATGAAAAAGCCCGGGCAAGTGCCCGGGCTGATCAGGACGGGGCTCGATGCCCGCAAGGCCTTCGCCGCGCTACTCCGCAGCCGTCAGCGCCTCGGGCCGGACTTCGCGTTCCTCGATCTCGGTTAGGCGTTTCTGGACGTGGCGTGAGAACACGAACTCGGCCGGCCGCTGGTTGGCGAGCGGGATCTCCGGCGCCATCGGTCCTTTGGTGCGGATGCCCTTGGCGGCGAGACCGAGAAGCTTCCACGGCTTGCGGAACGAGTCCGTGACGGCGGACGCCTCGAAGCCGCAGTGGACCATGCAGTCCGCGCACTTCTCGTAGTTGCCGGTGCCGTACTTGTCCCAATCGGTGCCTTCCATCAGCTCCCTGAACGTCTTCACGTAGCCTTCGCCGAGCAGGTAGCACGGCTTCTGCCAGCCGAAGACGGTGAGCGTCGGGTTGCCCCAGGGAGTGCAATCGTACTTCTGGTTTCCGGCGAGAAAGTCCATGTAGAGGATCGACTGGTAGAACGGCCAGGCCTTGCCGCCCTTGCCTCGGGCTAGGATGGAGCGGAACAGCTCCTTGGTCTTGGTGCGGTTGAGGAAGTGCTGCTGGTCGGGCGCGCGCTCGTAGGCGTAGCCCGGCGCGACCGTGACGCCCTCGATGCCCCAGGTCTTGGCCTCGTCGAGGAAGCGGGCGACGTTCTCCGGGTCGGCGTCGTTGAAGAGCGTGCAGTTGATGGTGACGCGAAAGCCGAGCTCCTTGGCTTTCTTTAGGGCCGAGAGCGCCTTGTCGTAGACGCCCTTCTGGCAGACCGACTTGTCGTGCATGGCCTTGTCGCCGTCGAGGTGCACCGACCAATTAAAGTACTTGTTGGGCTTGTACTTATGCAGGTGCTTCTCGAGAAGCAGGGCGTTGGTGCAGACCGTCACCCACTTCTTCTTGGCGATGGCGCCTTCCACCATCTGCGGCAGCTCCTTGTGCAGAAGCGGCTCGCCGCCGGCGATGACGACCACCGGCGCGCCGCACTCGTCCATGGCGTGCAAGGCGTCGGCGAGCGGCAAGCGCTCGTTCAGGATTTTGTCGGGGTAGTCGATCTTGCCGCAGCCTGCGCAAGCCAGGTTGCAGCGAAACAGCGGCTCGAGCATCAGCACCAGCGGGTAACGCTTGGTGCCAGACAATTCCTTGCGGGCCACATAGGACCCCACGCTCGCCATCTGAAGAAGCGGAATACCCAAGATCTATCCTCGATGTTCTTGTCGCGGATGCTCATCCCGCGGATACGCCTGACTAGGGGCAGCGGACCGGGCGTCGACCCTATGCGGCTCCTTCGAAACCGACCAAGGCACCCGCCTCTTTTCTCTTGCCGGGCTGCCGAAGGGATGACATTGACACCTGCGAAATACAAGGCTGTGCACGGCTTCGGACTTTATGGTTGGTTGCTGCCGCATCCAGGCCACACCGATTGCGTCAGACCGCGCGGTCCGGCAAGCATGGCCGCGTCCAAGCCCTACGGTGCACGTAACGCATGACCACCTCCTTGCAAGAGCCCGCCGACGTGCACGTGAGCCACGGCCCGATCACCAAGGGCGTGGTGTTCGTCGTGATGGCATGCTCCAGGTTCAGCTATCTCGTCATCCTCGTCGGCCTGGCGCTGACCGCCTTCTGCGGCTGGTATGCAATCTCCAAGCTCGAGATCAATACCAACACCGACGACTTCATCTCCGCCAAGGTGCCATGGCGCCAGGACGAGATCGCCTACAACAAGGCGTTCCCCGACCAGGACAACCAGATCATTGTGATGGTCGACGGGGTGACGCCCGAGCGCACGCAGGAGGCGGTCGATGCGCTCGATGCGAGGCTGCAGGGTCATCCCGACCTGTTCAAGTCGGTGGTCGAGCCCGACGGCGGGCCTTTTTTCGCCAAGAACGGCCTCCTTTTCACCGAGGTCGACGAGGTGAAGAAGGCGATGAGCGGGCTGCAGCAGGCACAGCCCGTGCTCTCGATCCTATCCTCCGACCAGTCGCTGCGCGGCATCTTCGATGCCATGCAGTTCATCACCAAGGGCGTGGCCTCCGGGCGCGGCACCTTCGATCAGTATGAAAAGCCCATCACCTCGCTCGACGACGCGCTGCAGCACATCCTCGACGACAAGCCGGCCTTCTTTTCCTGGCAGAACCTTTTGGCTCAAGGCGAGAAGCCGCAGAGCCGCCAGCTGCGCAAGTTCATCCAGATCACGCCGATCCTCGATTACAAGGCGCTTGAACCCGGCGAGAAGCCGATCGGTTTCATCCGCCAGGCCATCGAGGATCTTCACCTCTCTAATGCCACCGGGGCCGACGTGCAGATCACCGGGCAGGTGCCGATCTCGGACAGCGAGTTCGCCACCGTCGCCGATGGCTTCGGCCTCAACGGCGCGATCACCGCCGTCGTCGTGCTGCTCATCATCTATTCCGCGCTGAAATCGGTCAAGATCGTCGCGGCCGTCTTCGTGACGGTAATCGCCGGCCTCGCCATCACCTTCGCCGCCGGGCTCGCGCTCGTCGGCGCGCTGAACCTCATCTCGATCGCCTTCGCCGTGCTCTTCGTGGGCATCGGCGTCGATTTCGGCATCCAGTTCTCGGTGCGCTACAAGGCCGAGCGATTCGATCATCCCGACTTCAAGGACGCGCTGGCGCTCGGCGCCGCCAAGGTCGGCCGCCCGCTCGCGCTCGCCGCGGCGGCGACCACCGCCGGTTTCTACGCTTTCTTGCCGACCGCCTATCGCGGCGTCTCCGAACTCGGCGAGATCGCCGGGACCGGCATGATCATCGCGTTCACCGCCTCGATCACGCTGCTGCCGGCGCTGCTCACCATGATCAAGCCGGCGCCCGAACGCGAGCCGGCCGGCTACAAGTTCATGGCGCCGGTCGACGACTTCATCGAGCGGCACCGCTACGTCATCGTTATCGGCACGTTGGCGGTGGCGATCGCCGGCATGCCGCTGCTGCGAAACCTCCACTTCGACTTCAATCCGTTGAACCTCGACGACCAGAAGACGGAGGCGATCGTCGCCCTGAAGAGCCTGATGGCTGACCCCGACACCGACACGCAGGTCATAAGCGTGCTCCAGCCCAACCTGACCTCGGCCGATTTCGTCGCCGAGAAGATGCGCAAACTCTCCGATGTCGCCCGGGTCAGGACGCTCACCAACCTGGTGCCGAGCGACCAGGACGAGAAGCTGCAGATCATCGCCCAGGCCAAGAGGAGTCTCGGGCCGGCACTCGATCCGAGCCGCTCGCTCGATCCGCCAACCGACGAGGAGAACGTGCAATCGATCCAGCGCTCCGCGAGCGCCTTCGAGAACACCGCGAAGAGCAAGGACGGCAAAGGCGCCGACGCGGCGCGCCGCTTCGCCAAGCTCGCCAACGAGCTCGCCGTTGCCAAGCCGGACGTGCGCGCCCGCGCCACCGCCGCGCTGGTGCCGCCGCTCAAGATCACGATCCAATCGCTGCGCGACACGCTCGACGCCTCGAAGATCACGATCGAGACCGTGCCGAACTATTTGAGAGACCTCTACGTCAGCCCGGTGACCGGGCAAGCCCGGGTCGAAATCGCACCGGCAGGCGATCCGAACAATAATGACAACATGGTCAAGTTTGCCGGCCAGGTGAAGTCGATCGCGCCGCACGCCACCGGTCAGCCCGTCTCCATTCAGTCGGCGGGCGCCACCGTGAAAGAGGCCTTCATTGAGGCCGGCGCCATCGCCATCGCCTCCATCTTCGCGATCCTGTGGCTCGTGCTGAAGCGCGTCGGCGACGTGCTGCTCACCCTGGTGCCGCTGCTGCTCGCGGCCGTGGTGACGCTGGAGATCACGGTGCTAGTCGACATGCCGCTCAACTTCGCCAACATCATCGCGCTGCCGCTGCTGCTGGGTCTCGGCGTCGCCTTCAAGATCTACTTCGTGCTGGCATGGCGTGCCGGCACCAAGAAGCTGCTGCAATCGAGCCTCACGCGCGCGGTGTTCTGGAGCGCGCTCACCACGGCGACGGCTTTCGGCAGCCTTTGGGCCTCGAAGCACCCCGGCACGTCCTCGATGGGCAAGCTGATGGCCCTGTCGCTGGTGTGCACCTTGGCCGCCGCCATCCTGTTCCAGCCGGCGCTGATGGGGCCGCCGCGCAAGGCCGAGGTGAGCTGAGGCCCGCGCGGGAGCGATGGCCAACCATCTCTTCGAGCATGTCGTGGCGCGGGGCATGGCGGAGGCGCCGTTCCTCGTCGAGCATACCGGCGGCCGCGTGTGGACATACGGCGACCTGCGCGGTCGAGCCGCCGCCATCGCCGGGGCGCTTCAGGAACGCGGCGTCAAACCCGGCGATCGGGTCGCCGGGCGGACCGCCAAATCCGCCGAAGGGCTGATGCTCTACCTCGGAGTCGTCGCCGCCGGTGCCGTCTTCCTGCCGCTGAACCCGGCCTACACGATGGCCGAGCTCGCCTTTTTTCTCGGCGATGCCGAGCCCGCGCTGGTCGTCTGCGCGCCCGACGAGGTCGGGGCCATTCGTGGTCTCGGGATGGCCGACGTGCTGACCCTAGATGCCCACGGGCACGGTAGTTTGGCGGCGGCCGCCGACGATGCCAAAGCGATCGACGCCGTGACGCGTGGCGCCGGAGACCTCGCGGCGATCCTCTACACCTCCGGCACGACGGGCCGCTCCAAGGGTGCGATGATCACCCATGGCAACCTCGTCTCCAATGCCGAGGTGCTGGTCGGGATCTGGCGGTTCACGGCCGCCGACCGGCTGCTTCACGCGCTCCCGATGTACCACACTCACGGGCTGTTCACGGCGCTCAACACGGTTCTCGCCGCCGGCGCGTCGCTGCTGTTCCTGCCGCGCTTCGACGCCGATGCCGTGCTCGCGGCCATGGCGCAGGCGACGACGATGATGGGCGTGCCGACCTTCTACACCCGTTTGCTCGATCGTCCCGGTCTGACGCGCGAGGCGACCGCCGGCATCCGACTCTTCGTGTCGGGATCGGCGCCACTGCTGGCCGAAACGCACCGCCGCTTCGAGGCCCGCACCGGCCAAGCCGTCCTCGAACGTTACGGCATGACCGAGACGGGGATGAACACGTCGAACCCTTACGAAGGGGAGCGGCGGCCCGGCTCGGTCGGGTTCCCGCTTCCCGGCGTCAGCGTGCGCGTCGTCGATCCGCAGAGCGGCGCGGCGCTGGGGCGCGGCATCGTCGGCTCCATCGAGGTCAGCGGGCCCAACGTCTGCGCCGGGTACTGGCGCAATCCGGAGCGGACGGCCGTGGATTTTCGAGCGGATGACTTTTTCGTCACCGGCGACCTCGGGTCCTTCGACGAGGCCGGCTACCTATATATCTCCGGCCGCGGCAAGGACTTGGTGATCTCCGGCGGCTTCAACGTCTACCCCAAGGAGGTCGAGCTCGCCCTCGACGCGCTCGACGGCGTTTTCGAAAGCGCCGTCATCGGCGCGCCGCACCGCGATCTCGGCGAGGGGGTCGTCGCCGCCGTCGTGCCGGCTGTCGGCGCGGCTTGGGACGAGGCCGCCCTGCGCGGCCGGCTCGAGGGCCGGCTCGCCCGTTACAAGCTGCCGAAACGGCTGGTCGCCGTTGCCGAGCTGCCCCGCAACAGCATGGGCAAGGTGCAGAAGGCCCTTCTGCGCGAGCGCTTTCGCCACATTTTCGACGAGGCTCCCTGATGCGCGTTCTCATCCTCGGCGCCGGTGGTATCGGCGGCTATTTCGGCGGACGCCTGGTCGAGGCGGGCGTCGACGTGACCTTCCTGGTTCGTCCTGTCCGGGCCGACCGGCTGCACGCCGACGGGCTGCGTATCGAGAGCCCGCTCGGCAACGCCCACATCGCCGTCCACGCCGTCGAGCAGACCGAAACGCCCTACGATCTCGTGCTGCTGAGCTGCAAGGCTTATGACCTCGGCCTCGCAATCGAGGCCATTCGTCCGGCGGTCGGGCCGGACACGACGGTCTTGCCGCTCCTCAACGGCCTTGCCCATCTCGAAGTCCTGGACGCCGCGTTCGGGCCGGAGCCGGTGCTGGGCGGCGTCGCCTTTATCAGCGCGGCTTTGAGCGAGGACGGCACGGTGCGCCACCTCAACAAGCTTCAGGGTCTCACCTTCGGCGCGCGCATGCCCGAGCAACGGTCGCGCTGCGACGCCGCGGAGGCGCTGCTGCGCCTTGCGAGCTTCGACACCAGGCGCAGCGACGATATCCTGCGGGATATGTGGGAAAAATTCACCTTCATCACCGCGGCGTCGGGCATCACCTGCCTGATGCGCGCGCCGGTGAGCGCGATCATGGCGGCCGGCGACGGCGAGCGCCTGACCTTGCAGATGCTCGGTGAATGCGAGGCGGTTGCGGCCGCGTCGGGCTATGCCGCCAGCGCCAAGGCGCACGGCTGGGCGCGGCCTTTCCTCACCGATCCCGGCTCGGACTTCACCGCCTCGATGCTGCGCGACCTCGAGCGCGGCGCGCGCATCGAGCACGATCACCTCCAGGGCGACATGATCGCTCGTGGCGAAGCGCTCGGCATGTCGACCGAGATGCTGAAGGTGGCCTTTTGCCACCTTCAGGCCTACGTCAAACGCCGCGCCGGCCGAGATTGAGGGGGCTTAGATGCCGCCATACCATTCGTAGCCCTGGTCTTCCCAGTAGCCGCCCTTGCCCTGGCCGAATGCCTTGAAACTCGAGACCAGTTCGATGCTCTTGATGTATTTTGTATTCTTATAGCCGAGCTGGCGCGGCACGCGCAGCCGCACCGGGGCGCCGTGCTCCACCGGCAACTCCCCGCCGTTGAAGCTGTAGGCGAGCAGCGTCTGCGGGTGTCGTGCCTCGCGCATGTCGATCGAGCCGTAGAACACTGGCGAATCCGAAGCGTCCAAGTTGCCATCCGGTGTATCGGTCGAATAGTCGGTCGCGTAGCGGTCGTAGCAGTGGAACACCACGAAGCGCGCCTCGGGCTTGGGCCGCACCTGATCCAGGACCTCGATCATCGGCACGCCTGTCCATTGCCCGATGCAGCTCCAGCCCTCGACGCAATCGTGCCGGGTGATCTGCGTGCGCGACGGCATGGCCTTGAAATCCGCCAGCGTGAACGAGCGCGGCGCCTCGACGAGGCCGCCGATCTCCATGGCGTAGCTCGCGAACTTCTCCTCGGCGAGCTTCTTGTAGGCCGCGTCCTTGGGATCGATCGAGCCGTTGGGCTTGAAGATCTTGGTGATGGCGGAGGCAGGATATTCCTCGGCGAGTTCGCCGGTGGGCAAGGCTTTCTGCGCTTCCCAGGTCAGCTCGCTGCCGACACCGTCGGCCGCGTGGCCGGTTTGGTCCCCGTCGACGCCCAGCGCCTGCTGCCCCTGCCTGGTGGCAGCCAGGCGGTCGCATCCCGCGAGTGCGAGGCCGGCGGCGCCGACCACGAAGGCGCGGCGATCGAGCTTGAAGCTCATGCTTGTTCCTCTCCGTCAATCTCTGGTCACGGCGGCGCGCCCGGTGATCATCGAGCGCATGTTGTTGAAGACGCCGGACACCACGACCATCACCAGGTGGAGCGCGAGGAAGGCCGCAAGCGTCCACGCCATCAGGAAGTGAATGGTGCGCGCGCTCTGCCGTCCGCCGAAGAGCGTCTGCAGCCACGGTAGCGCGGCATCGACACGCGGCGACATCTCCAGTCCGGCCAGCACCAGCACCGGCAGTACGACGAAGAGGATCCCCGCGTAGGCGAGTTTCTGCAGGATGTTGTACTGCGGCGCGTCGGCTCCGTGCGAGAACCTGAGCTTCAGGTGCATGAGGATGTCGTGCGGGATGTTGCCGAACTCGCGCAGGCGCGGGATCAGGTCGCGCCGGAAATGCCCGCTGATCAGACCGTAGGCGATATAGACGAGCCCGTTGATCGCCAGGATCCAGGCGAACAGAAAGTGCCAGCGCCGACCGGTGGCGAGATCTTGCGTGGCCGGGAGCGTGAGCCAGCTCGGCATGCCGCGCGCCTGCAGGCCTTCGGCGGTGTTGGAAACGCCGAGCACGCCCGTGGTGTCGAAGGTGTGGCCGAAGACCTGGGTGATACCCTTGTTGCCGTCGTTGTCGATGTTGAGGATCAGCCGGTTGGGCCCGGTGTCCTGCGGATCGAACTGAGTGAAGTTGCCGAAATTCAGGCTCGGATGCGCGTTGAAGATCTGCATGCCGCTCATGAACAGGACGACGAGCGCAACGGCCCAGACCCAGTGCGTGAGTCTGACCCAGATGCTGTGACGATGAACGAGCCTACGCCCCGGCGGCAGCGCGTCGATCACGCCAGCCCTGTCGGCCATCTGATCGGTCATGGTTGAATCGCCCTCCGCGCCCTTTGCCTGGACATTGTCTTCGCTCGGTGTGGTGTACGACCATGTCGCGCCCCCGACCATGTTGCTTTCGGTCTCATCGCTCACTTAGATCACCGGCGCTGTTCAGGATTCGCTCGCGATGCGTCTGCTTCCGGCCCTTGTTGCCCTGTTCGCCCTCAACGGAATGTCTGTTACGACTGCTCTCGCGCAAGACTCGCCGCGCGACAAGCCGGCACAACCGCCTTCTGCCGCTCAACCCGCATCGCCGAGCCCAAGCCAGACCGACGCGCCGAAGCCAAGTCAGGCCGACAGCAGTCCGGCCTTGCCGCAGCCCCAGCCCTCCGTTGGCGAGGCACCTGCCAAGGCGGCAGCGCCTCAAGACAAGGCGCCTCTCAACAAGGCGGCCCAGGGCAAGGCGGAGAAGCGTTTCGCCTTCGTCATCGGCAACGAGAGCTATGCCGCCGGCGCCCTTCCGACCGCCGCCAACGATGCCGGCTTGTTGGCTCAGACGCTGCAGGCCGCCGGCTTCCAGGTCGTCGGCGCCCGTGACCTCGACGCCGACACGTTGCGGCGATCCTACGCCGACTTCCTGAAACGCGTGACCGATGCCGGCCCCGGCACCGTCGCCTTCGTCTACATGTCTGGTTACGGCGTGCAGTACGGTAACGACAATTACTACGTGCCAATCGGCGCAGATGTTTCGCGCGATGCCGATATTCCGATCGAGACAATCCGTCTAAGCGACCTCACCGGGCCGCTCGCCGCCTTGAATCTCAAGGCGCGCTTCATGGTTTTCGATGCCGCCTACCAGCTGCCCTTCAGGGTCACCGGGGCACCCCTGCCCGGCGGTCTCAACCTTCAGGAGGCGACGCCCGGTTCCCTGATTGCCTACAACGCCGCGCCCGGCACCGTAGCGCCCGTCGGCAAAGGCAATTACGGCGTCTTCGCACAGTCGCTCGCGGCCGAGCTCCGCGACGGCGGGCTGACGCCCGACGAAGTCTTCGATCGCGTGCGCCTGCGCGTGAACGAGGAAACCAAGGGGTCCGAGATCCCCTGGAACGTCTCCAAGATCGACAATGACTTCCGCTTCTTCGTGCGCAAGCAGGGCGCGCCGCCGGCGGTGGCCTCGGCCGAACAGGTCGCCGCGCTCACCACCAAGCCGATCGGCGAGCTGCCGGTCAAGGAGGCCTACACCGCCGCCGTCGCTCGCGACACCTACCAGTCGTATCAGAGCTTCGTGACGAGCTACGGCAAGGAAACGCTGGCCAAGCGCGCGCGCGTGGTGCTCGCCGCCCGTCGCGAGGCGTTGACGTGGCGCCGCAGCATCGCGGTCGACACGCCGCCGGCCTATTGGTCCTACCTCGGGCGCTACCCGCACGGACCGCACGCGACGGCGGCCAAACTTCGTCTCGCCGTGCTCACGGCGCCGCCGACGCCTCCCGCGGACTTCCAGGCTATCGCCTACGACGTGCCGCCGCCGCCGCCCGACGAGCTGCCCTTCGTCGATCAGCCGATGATCGAGTTCGTCGAGCCGGGTTACGGCTTGCCGCCGCTGCCGCCGCCGCCGGATTATTGGTTGCCGCCGCTGCAGCCCGGCTTCGTCGACCTGCCACCGCCACCACCGCCTGAAGGCCTGTTCTTCCTGCCCGTGCCGGCCTTCGTGCCGCTGCCGGTCTATTACGATCCGCCGCCGTTCGTCGTTTACCCGTTCGACAACTACTTCTACGGAGGCTTCGAGGGCGGCGGGTTCGGCGGTGGCGGGGACGTCTTCATCAACAACATCCGCGTGGTAAACAACATCCACGAAGCCTTCCCTGGTGGCGGTCCGCGCGGCTTCGGCCGAGCCGGCACGGCCGCGGCCGTTGGTGCGGCCGCAGGCGCGGCGGCTGTGGCGCTGCCGGCGGCGGCGCAGGCCAGGGCCGGCGCCTTGGAGCGGCGCGGCATCACCACGCCGGCGCAGCTGAACGCGGCTCGCGGACAGGGCGATCTGCGCAACGGCGCCGGTGCCGGCACGCGCAACGCCTTGCCGGGGCAGCGGAACGGCGAAGCCAGGCGTGCCGGTGCGGCCGCGACTCGACCAGACGGAGCGGCGCGCGCGGGCGCCGGTCAGCCTGGCAAGGCGGGCGTCGGCGCAGCGCGTGGAGACCAGGCTCGCGGCACCGCGGCGCGGCAGACGAGCGGCCGGCGAGTGCGGTCGCCTTCGCGTGGCCGCGGCACCGCCGGTCGCCGGCAGCAGCGTGCCGCCTTGCGGCAGGCGCAACGTGGTCGTGTTGCAGCGGGAGCAGGGCGCGCGGCGCAGCGCGCCGGCGGGCGTCAGGGTCTTGCCGCACGCCGTGGTGGCGTCGGCGGAGGGCGGGCCGCCCGGAGCTTCGGCGGTGGTCGTGCTCAAGGGTTCGGCGGTGCCAGGCCGGCGCAGAACTTCGGCGGTGGGCGGCAATCGGGCATCGCGGGGGGCGGCCGGCCGCAAGGCTTTGGCGGCGTTCGTCCCGGAGGCTTCGGCGGCGGAGGCTTCGGCGGTGGCCGTCCGGGTTTCGGCGGCGGTCGCCCCGGTGGCTTCGGCGGCGGCTTTGGAGGCGGTCGCCCTGGCGGGTTCGGCGGCGGCGCTCGTCCCGGCGGCTTCGGCGGTGGCCGCCCCGCCGGCGGCGGTGGTTTCCACGGTGGCGGCGGCTTCCACCGTTGAGTTACTGGAAGTTGCGCCCTTTCGGCAGGATCTGCCGCAAGGCCGCGGCATCCGCTGCGGGCGGCGTCGACGCGGCGAACAGCCCCGGCGCATCCGTGTCCACCTCGCAACGCCTCGCGCGCGGCGGCAGCAGGGGGCGCTTGACGTGGTCGGCGCGTGCCAGAGCCGACACATCGGCCCCCGCGCTCGAGAGAAGGGACAGGAGCCGCGTCACGTCCTCCGCCTTCTCCGCCACCACGTGCGTGACCTCGCCCTGGCGCTGCAGCCGGCCGGTCACGCGGATGAAGCGCGCGCCGATGACGATCGGGCGCAGCAGCTCGAACACTTTTGGCCAGACGATGATGTTGGCGATGCCGGTCTCGTCCTCAAGCGTGAGGAAGATCGTACCCTTGGCCGAGCCCGGTCGCTGGCGCACCAGCACCAGGCCGGCGACCGTGACGCGACGGTCATGGGGATGGGTGGCGAGCGCCTCGGCCTTGAGAGCGTCGCCGAGCCGCTCGCGGACGAAGGCGACGGGATGCGCCTTGAGGCTCAAGGTCAGGTGCCGATAGTCTTCCACCACGTGCTGTCCGAGCGCCATTGGCGGCAGCTTGGCCTGGGGCTCGATCTCGGCGAGGCCGAGCGCGCGCAGGAGCGGCAGGTCGTCCTTGTCGCCGGCGCGGTTCAGCCCGCGCACGATCCACAGCGCTTCGCGTCGGTCGAGCCCGAGCGAGCGGAACGCGTCCGCTTCGGCCAGCCGCTCCAGTACCGCCGGGGTCAGCTCGGCCCTGAGCCACAGGTCGCGCACCGAATCGTAGCCGGTGCCGCGCCGCGCGACGAGGCGGCGCATGTCGCCTTCGCCGAGCCCCTTCACCTGGCGAAATCCCATCCGGATCGCGTGATCGCCGCGAATGGCCTGCGCGCGGTCGGCATGGCGGGGGTGGATGGTGGGGCCAAGATCCCCCTCCTCGCGGAACAACGTGCAGTCCCAATCCGACAGGTTGATGTCGACCTCGGCTACCGCGACGCCGTGCTCGCGGGCGTCGCGGACGATCTGAGCCGGGGCGTAAAACCCCATTGGCTGGGCGTTGAGGAGAGCGCAGGCGAAGACGTCGGGGTAGTGGCATTTCACCCAGCACGAGGCATAGACCAGCAGGGCGAACGAGGCGGCGTGGCTCTCGGGGAAGCCGTAGGTGCCGAAACCCTCGATCTGCTTGAAGCAGCGTTCGGCGAAATCGGCGGGGTAGCCGCGGGCGACCATGCCGTGGACCATCTTGTCGTAGAAGGTCGAGATCGTGCCGACGCGCTTGAAGGTGGCCATCGCCCGGCGCAGCTGATCGGCCTGGCCCGGCGTAAATCCGGCGGCGACGATGGCGATGCGCATCGCCTGCTCCTGGAACAGCGGCACGCCCAACGTCTTGCCGAGCACCGCCTCGAGTTCGGGCGAGGGATAGGTCACGACCTCTTTCTTGGTGCGGCGGCGCAGGTAGGGGTGGACCATGTCGCCCTGGATCGGGCCGGGCCGCACGATCGCCACCTCGATCACGAGGTCGTAGAAGGTCGCCGGCTTGAGCCGCGGCAGCATCGACATCTGCGCGCGGCTCTCGATCTGGAACACGCCGAGCGTGTCGGCCTTCTGGATCATGGCGTAGACTTGCGGGTCCTCCTGCGGTATCGACGCCAGCGTTTCGGTGACGCCATAATGCGTCTCGAGCAGATCGAAGCCGCCGCGCAGGCACGACAGCATGCCGAGCGCGAGCACGTCGATCTTGAGGATGCCGAGGGCGTCGAGGTCGTCCTTGTCCCACTCGATCGTCGTACGATCGGGCATCGAGGCGTTGGCGATCGGCACCACCTCGTCGAGGCGCGAGCGGGTGATGACGAAGCCGCCGGTATGCTGCGAGAGATGGCGCGGGAAGCCGGCCAATTCGCGCGAGAGGGCGAGCACGCGGGCGAGGCCGGGCTCGCTCGGGTCCATGCCGGCACGGGTGGCGCCGGTGTCGTCCACCGCCGCCTCGCCCCAGCCCCAGATCGTGCCCGAGAGCATGCCGATGGCATCCTCCGAGAGGCCGAACACCTTGCCGACCTCGCGCACCGCCGAGCGGGCGCGATAGGTCACGACCGTCGCGGTCAGCGCGGCATGGGCGCGACCGTAATGGTCGTAGATGTATTGCATCACCTCCTCGCGCCGCTGGTGCTCAAAATCGACGTCGATATCGGGCGGCTCCTTGCGGTCGAGCGAGATGAAGCGCTCGAAGAGCAGGTCGTGCAGCGCGGGATCGACCTCGGTGATGCCGAGGCAGAAGCACAGCGTCGAGTTCGCCGCCGATCCACGACCCTGACAAAGGATGCCGCGCGAGCGGGCGAAGCGCACGACGTCGTGCACCGTGAGGAAGTAGGGCGCGTAGTCCATCTGGCGGACGAGATCGAGCTCGTGGGCGATGGCTTTGGTGACGTGCTCGGGCACGCCATCGGGACAGGTGCTCGGGGGGTAGCGCCGCAGCGCACCCTCGGCGGCGAAGGCGGCGAGCGCCTCCTGTGGACTGGCGAAGCCTTCGCGCAGCTCTTCGGGATAATCGTTGCCGAGCTCGTTGAGCGAAAAGGCGAGACCGTCGGCGAAGCGCAGGGTCTCGGCCACCGTCTCCGGCGCCTCGGCGAACAGCCGGCGCATCTCGGCCGCCGGCTTCAGGTGGTGCTCGGCGTTCTGCGCGAGCTTGCGCCCGGCCGCCTCGAGCGTCAGGCCGTGACGGATGCAGGTGACAACGTCGAGCAGAGGCGTCCGCGCGGGATCGTGCATGGCGACATCGTTGGTGGCGAGCATCGGCACACCGAGCCGTTCGGCGAGCTGGCGACGGCAGAGCAGGTCGCCGCGCGGGCTGCGGCCATAGCCCATGACCGCGCCGATCCACAGCCGGCCGGGGCAGGCGGCGGCGAGGCGAGCCAGGGGATTCTCGCCCGCAGCGCTTAGCGCGGCAGAGGACCGCCGCAGGCGGTGGCCGCCGCTTCGCGCTTCATCGTCGGGGATGTCCCCGGCGGCAGCCTCTCCTTCCGGCGCGCCCGTTTCGTCCCACTCCGGAAAATGTCGCTCCGCCAGACGCGCCTCGACGTCGGGCTCGAAGGTCGAGGTGGGCAGCGCCACGAACTGCAGCCCGTCCTGCCAGACCAGCAGGTCCTCCAGGGTCAGCCGGCAGGTGCCTTTTCGCGCGCGGATGTTGCCGATCGTCAACAACCGGCACAGCCGGCCCCAGGCGGCGCGATCCTTGGGGTAGGCGAGGATGTCCGGGGTGCCGTCGCAGAAGACGAGGCGGCAGCCGGACAGCACGCGTAGGCCGCTCGCCGCCGCCTTGTTATGGCGCAGAAACAAGTGCGCGCGCACGACGCCCGCGAGCGAGTTGCGGTCGGCGATGCCGATCGCGTCGAGGCCCAGCGTGATGGCCTGGGCGACGAGCTCCTCGGGATGCGAGGCGCCGCGTAGGAAAGAGAAGTTGGTGGTGACCGCGAGCTCGGCGAACCCGTCAGGGGTAGCGTAGCGGATCATCGCGAAAATCCTGCGCTACCCACAAACCTGCGTCGTGCCAGGCCGAGGCGAAAGCTACGCCTCCTCGGCCTCGTCGGAGTCTGCGTCGGCCTGGTCGAGGATGCGTTCAGCGACCAGCCCGGAGTTCTCGCGGATCGCCTTCTCGATCCGCTCGGCGGCGGCAGGATTGGCCTTGAGGAAGGCCTTGGCATTTTCGCGGCCCTGGCCGAGACGCTGGCTGTCGTAGGAGAACCAGGCGCCCGACTTCTCGACCACGCCCGCCTTGACTCCGAGGTCGACGAGTTCGCCGACCTTGGAGACGCCCTCCCCGTACATGATGTCGAACTCGACCTGCTTGAAAGGCGGAGCCACCTTGTTCTTGACAACCTTGACGCGGGTCTGGTTGCCCACGACCTCCTCGCGGTCCTTGATCGAGCCGATCCGGCGGATGTCGAGCCGTACGGAGGCGTAGAACTTCAAGGCGTTGCCGCCCGTGGTGGTCTCGGGCGAGCCGTACATTACGCCGATCTTCATGCGGATCTGGTTGATGAAGATGACCATCGTCTGCGAGCGCGAGATCGAGGCCGTCAGCTTGCGCAAGGCCTGGCTCATCAGCCTGGCCTGGAGGCCCGGCTGGTTGTCGCCCATCTCGCCGTCGATCTCCGCCCGCGGCGTCAGGGCCGCCACCGAGTCGATGACGAGAACGTCGATGGCGCCCGATCGAACCAGCGTATCGGTGATCTCCAGTGCCTGCTCACCCGTGTCCGGCTGCGAGATCAGCAGATCCTCGAGGTTGACGCCGAGCTTGCGGGCGTAGACCGGATCCAGCGCATGCTCGGCATCGACAAAGGCGCAGACCCCGCCCTTCTTTTGCGCCTCGGCGATGACGTGCAGCGTCAGCGTCGTCTTGCCCGACGATTCCGGCCCGTAGATCTCGATCACGCGGCCCTTTGGAAGGCCGCCGACGCCGAGCGCGATGTCGAGCCCCAGCGAACCCGTCGGGATCGTCTCGATCTCCATCGCCTGCTGGTTCTTGCCCAGCCGCATGATCGAGCCCTTGCCGAAGCTTCGCTCGATCTGGGACAGCGCCGCGTCGAGCGCCTTGGTCTTGTCCACGCTGGTTCCTTCCACGACGCGAAGATTGGCTTGGGACATCGCTTTCGATCCTTCTGGCATGCGGCGGGAGGGGCAGGCAAACGGAGACCTTCGGACGCAAATGTACTCTATTTGTTCCCATTAGCAAGCGTGATCCATCCGGAAAATTCGGACCTTTCGCGCGTTGATGATCAACGGCTGCCTGGCCGGCGGAGCACGGTTTGACCATCTTCGATACGACCCTCCACATTCCGGCGGAGCCTCGTCCCTTCGTGGCGCCACGCGCGCTGACGCGCGTGACCCTGCCGCTGACCGCGCGGCCTGGCCTCCGTTTCGCGCTGGCAGGGATCGGCGCTGCCGCCATGTCGCTGGCCTGCTTGGCTCTTGCCTTTGTGCTCGCCAGAGCCGTCGGCGATCCGGTCTCGAAATATGCGCTCGCAGCCGTGTTCGCCGTCGCGGCGCTGATCCCCGCGGCGATCGCGGCGACAGCCTTGCGCGATATCCTCGTCGAGCGCCCCGTCCTGGTCCTCGATGCTGAGCAATTGTGCGACACGAGGCTGGGCGAGCGGATCGCCTGGCGCGACGTCAGTACCGCGGCAATCGTCGGCGCGCCCAACGGCATCGCGGCGGTGCGTCTCACGCTCGCGCTCGAAACCGTTCCCAACTACAACCCGTTTCGCATCGGTGGTTGGAGTGTCGAATGGAGGCGACGCCGACGCGATCGGATCGTGGCTTTGAGCTTGCTCGACAGGCGGCCGCACGACCTCGCCCACACCATCGTGACACTCGCCGGACGTCACGGCGCGACGATTTCGGCGGAAACGACTCCGCCATGGCCATGACCCGCGCGGGCCTCGCGTCATCACGGGTCGGGGCTCTGGGCGACAAAGCCGAAGCCTGCTGCGCGCGAGGGTTGAGCTCCACGGAGACCTTGCCTAGAACCCTCCTCGTTCACCTGCCCCATGAATGACCGCGCGGCCATGATGTCTGCCTTTTTCTCGGGCTTTCGCTCGCGCGCGCTCAGGTGGAGGGCACCTCGGCGCGAGCTCGTCAAGACGCCCGGGGCTCACCTCCAGCCGGATGAGCCGACCGCGATCACGCCCGCCGAGCTCGTCTCCGAGTTCGAGAGCCTCGGCGATAATTGCGAGTTCGGCCTGGTGCAACGCTTCTGCGGCGTGGAGCCGCTCGGGCTCTTCCGCTTCTCGGGGTCGCGTCTCGAGAGCCTCGTCCGCGCGTTCGAGAGCAATTTCGAGCCGATCGGGTCTGACGAAGACCTGCGTCTCGATGTTTTCTACGGGGACGACGAGATCCAGGGCTGCAGTCGCTTCTACGACGATTTCATCTACCACACCGAGGTCGCCGCCTCGACATGCGACAGGGAGGCGTTGCGCACCCGCGAGCTGCAGAAGCTACGTTATCTCAGGCGCAAGCTCGTCGACGATCTCGCGGCGGGGGAGAAGATCTTCGTCCGCAAAGAAGGCGATTTCGGCCAAGCCGAGGAGCTGTTTCGCGTCATGCGCACGCTCGGCCCCAACAATCTCCTATGGGTCGAGGGCGAGGAGCGCCACTTCAACGCTGGCGACGTGGAGACCTGGAAGGACGGGCTCTACAGGGGGCACGTCAAGCGGCTCGCTCCGGCCAACGACGCTCCCAGCCTCGACCTGCGTGGATGGCTGACGCTGTGCCTGGAGGCCTTGCGGGTGATCCGCGGCCGAAGCTGCCGCCTCACCCTGAACACCGTCCTCCAACATGACGAAACCTGGAAGCTCGAGGACCTTTGCGTCGGCCGCGAGGTCACCGGGCACGGACCTTCCTTCGGCGACAGCCGAGTGTTCGAGATCGTCCTGAAGGACGATACGGTGCGCGCCAACGCGATCGTCGCCAGTCGTTATGTTGAGACGCCGATCGCCGAGCGCTCGCTCTGTTCGTTCTCGGTCTGGGTCTGGGTGCCCGCGGGATTTCAGGGCAGCTTCATCGACGTGTACTTCCCCTTCTCCGAGCAGGGCCACCTGAGTCGGGCCGACCTCCTGCTTCGCGATTGCTGGCAGCGGGTGTGGGCCTGCACGCGCCTGCCGAAGGGGCAGATCAACGCGATGGGCGCGATCCGCGTGACGGGAAAGCGCGGCGATACGATCTACACCTCGACCTGGCGTTTCGAGGATGGTTGCCTTCCCAATGATTGGGCCGCGCCTACACCGGCCTAGAGCAACGTCCGCTGTTGCGGACTTGCTTCCAAAAACAGCTAGCGAGCACAGGCACATAGGCAACGCGAAGCAACTCTGGATAATCGTCTGATGCTGTAGGCATGGAGCGAGCCCACGATTGACGGTGTGGTCCAGCGCGACCGTCAGCATTTCCGGCGCCAGTAGCAGCATTTCGTGTCGACGAACTCCAGGGGCTCCTCGATGCCGCGCTGCGCCCTGAACGTATCGACGGCCTCGGCACAATAGGTCCAGCGATCCTCGCCGTAATCGTCGACGATGACGTAGCCGCCGACCGACAGCTTGTCGTACAGGTTGATGAGCGAATCCCAGGTCGACTCGTAGTAGTCGCCGTCGAGCCGCAGGATGGCCAGGCGCTCGATCGGCGCCGCGGGCAGCGTGTCCTTGAACCATCCCTTGAGGAAGCGCACGCCGTCGTCAAGCATGCCGTAAACCTCGAAGTTGCGACGGACCTCATCGATCGACACGGCCAGGTGATTGAGCGTCTTGGTCATGACCGCGCCGGCGAAATGCTTGGACTCGCTCGGGAAGCGCTCGGCGTCCGGCTCGGGAAAGCCCTCGAACGAATCGGCGACCCAGACCAGGCGGTCGCTGATGCCGTTCACTTTCAGCATGGCGCGCATGAAGATCGTCGCGCCGCCCCGCCATGCCCCGGTCTCGATGAGATCGCCGGATATGCCGTCGTTGAGGACGTCCGTGACGCAGCGTTGGAGATGGTCCAGGCGGACGCGCGGCAGCATCGAGACGGCCGGGCTCTTGATGTAATGATTGGTGAAGTCGTAGATGAAGCGGATTTCGCTGGCGTTGTCGGCGTCGGGTTCCCGGCCGAACAAGGTGTTCGTCAGCGATTTCTTGAGAAGGTCGTAGTAGAGGTCCGTCGCCTCTTTCGCACCCGCTTGTGGCGACATCCTCGGCGTCCTGTCCGGCTCTCGCCGAGTCCAGCTCGTCGAGGATCATGATTTCGCGTGCTCGTCCTGACACCCTGTACCGGGGCGACGTCAAGCCGTGGAGGGCTCGGGTCTGGCAGCTCGTGCCGACGGATCGGCGCAACGTCAGCGCATCGGACCGCGATTCCGACCCGCTTCATGGCGCTTAAGTGCGTGTCTTCGCAGCGCTTCTCCGTCGTAGTCCCGTGAGTGCGCGCACGTCGGTCGTCGTCGCGTCCCCGGTCTCGCCCGCGGCGTTGCCGCAGCCGTGCTCATGGACCGAGGCAATCAGCGGCAGCAAGAGGCCGGCCAGACCGCGCTCAAGGTCTTCGTCCGTGACAAGGTCCCGATCTCTGGTCGTGGACCGGACGTTCGACGCTACGCCAGAACGGTCCAGCGCGTGCTTGCCCAAACGCCGCCGGGCGTCTATAGGGCAATCCATCCCGCACGCGGTTCGCGCGCGCCTGCTTCAAGGCGTGCTTCCGGTGGGGCTCGGCGTCGGAGACGACGCCTAGCCCCTCAACGTTCCGCGGAAGTCTAACCGGAGAAGACGACCTATGGCACTGCCCGACTTCACCATGCGTGGGCTCCTCGAGTCCGGCGCGCACTTCGGCCACCAGTCCCACCGCTGGAATCCAAAGATGGCGCCCTACATCTTCGGCGCCCGCAACAATATCCACATCATCGACCTCGCGCAGACGGTGCCGCTGATGCACCAGGCGCTGAAGGCTGTCTCCGACACGGTCGCCCGGGGCGGTCGTGTGCTCTTCGTGGGCACCAAGCGGCAGGCGCAGGACCAGATCGCCGATGCCGCCAAGCGCTCGGCGCAGTATTACATCAATTCGCGCTGGCTCGGCGGCATGCTGACCAATTGGAAGACGATCTCGGGCTCCATCCAGCGGCTGCGCAAGATCGACGAGCAGCTCGACCACGGCGCCGTCGGCCTCACCAAGAAGGAGCGGCTGATGATGAGCCGCGAGCGTGAGAAGCTCGAGAAGGCGCTCGGCGGCATCAAGGACATGGGCGGCGTGCCCGACCTGATCTTCGTCATCGACACCAACAAGGAACAGCTGGCGATCAAGGAGGCGGCGCGCCTCAACATCCCGGTCGCGGCGATCCTCGACACCAACTCCGACCCTGACGGCATCACCTTCCCGATCCCGGCCAACGACGATGCCGGCCGCGCGATCACCATGTATTGCGACCTGATCGCTCGCGCCGCGCTCGACGGCATCCAGCGCTCGCAGGGCTCGGCCGGCGCCGACCTCGGTGAGATGGAGGAGCCCACCGCCGAGGCGCTGCCGGAGACGGCCCCCGCGCCTGAGCTGCACGCCGCCGACACCCTGGCGCCGCAGACGCCGGACATCGATGCCGATGCCAAGCCCGACGTCGAGGAGAGCCTTGATGCGCCGGCCGAGGCCTTCGAGCTGCTCTCGGCGCCGCGCGGCGCCCCGGACGACTTTGCCAAGATCCAGGGCGTCGGCCCACAGATCGTGAAGAAGCTCAACGACGGCGGCATCTTCCACTACTGGCAGATCGCGGCGATGACCCCCGAGGACGTCACCAAGGTCGAGGCCGATCTCAAGCTCGGCGGCCGCATCGAGCGCGACGGCTGGATCAATCAGGCCCGCACGCTGCTGGCGGCCTAAGGGCTCCGTCTCCCCCCTGAGAGAGGCGCGGCGGCGGAGCCTGCCGACGACGATGCAGGGCTTCCGCCTTTCGGCCGAGTAGAGGTGATCGCGCGAGCCTCAGCGCTTGCTCGGCGCGCCAGCCGTTCTCTCCTGACGAGAGGTGAAGGGTCCCGCTCCCTGTTTTCATGCGGCTCGCGCCCGATGTGCCGACCGCGTCTACCCTGTGAGGATACGTGCGATGGCGAGTGTTTCGGCGGCGATGGTGAAGGATCTTCGCGAGAAGACCGGCGCCGGCATGATGGACTGCAAGAACGCGCTCAACGAGACCGGTGGCGACATCGAGGGCGCCGTCGACTGGCTGCGCAAGAAGGGCTTGTCGAAGGCCGCCAAGAAAAGCGGCCGGGTGGCCGCCGAGGGCTTGATCGGCTTCAAGACCGAAGGGCACGAGGGCGCGATCGTCGAGGTCAATTCCGAGACCGACTTCGTCGCCCGTAACGACGCCTTCCAGGCGCTCGTGCGCGCGATCGACGAGGTCGCTTTGCGCGAGAAACTCGACGACGTTGCCGCGATCAAGGCCGCCTCCTACCCGACCGGCGGCACCGTCGAGGCTGCGGTCAACAACGCCATCGCGACGATCGGCGAGAACATGACCATCCGCCGCGCCGCGCACATGCACGTCGGCGAGGGCGTCATCGCGCAATACATGCACAACGCGGTGGCGGACGGGCTCGGCAAGCTGGGCGTGCTCGTGGCGCTGGAGTCGAGCGGCAATGCCGCGGTCCTCGCCGAGATGGGCAAGAAGATCGCCCAGCACATCGCCGCCATCAATCCCGTCGCGCTGGACTCGGGCTCGATCGACGCCGAGACCATCGCCCGCGAGAAGGCGGTCCTGGCCGAGAAGAACGGGGCCGGCAAGCCGCCCCATGTCGTCGAAAAGATCGTCGAGTCCGGTCTTAAGAGCTACTTCAAGGAGAATTGCCTCGTCGACCAGGTGTCGATCCACGCCGACCATGCCGGCAAGACGATCGGCAAGGTCGTCGAGGAGGCGGCAGGCGTCGGCGCGCCCGTCGTGCTGAAAAGCTATGTCCGTTACGCCCTGGGTGAAGGCATCCAGAAGGACGAGGGCGACTTCGCCGCCGAGGTTGCCGCCGTGGCGAAGGGCTGACGCCAGACAGCGGGGCATTTTCGCCGCTGCGGATCGAGACAAGCCCGAGGTAGACCTTGGTCCGCGTGTCGCGCCGTCTTGCGTTCGATTGGGGACCGTGACGCCGTACGCGTGCCTCCTATGCGCGCAACACGACTAGTGCCTGGGCGGAACATACTTACGTGGTGCGCAATCAAATATTGCGCAAAACATCTGGATCATGATCCGGCTCGCTGCCCTCGCGCTCCTTGGCGCCCTGACCATCACGACCGCTTCACGCATGCATTGCCCGGCCGAGGTGCAATCGGCAGCCGTTGCCGTCATGCCCACCGCGATCGACGATCCGTCCGGCTCGGAGACGCTGGAGGTCTATTACTCACCGCTCGATTCCACCCGCGTGGCCCGCTTTTTCGGCCTCGGCATGGCTTACCACATGGCCATCGTCTACACCGACCGGAACGGCGTCAGCCGCGCCGCAAGCTCCGGCCCAACCGACCTGTCGGCGCCGCAGACGCCGGAACATGCCCTCTCGGCCGTCTTCGCCTCGTTCGACGATCAGCCCTCGACCTTTGGCACGCTGGCGTCGGATCCTCGGAATGGGACGCCTTTCCGGAAGGGCGGCGCCGGCGATCACTCCACCCAAGACGACGCCGGCCACGCCTTTCCCCGCGCCACGGTGTTGCATGGCAACAACCTGTCGGCGCGCTGGGGCTCGATCCTGCGCACCTATGCGCGGATCGATGCGATGAAGCTGACGTATTCGCCGGTCACGCAGAACTCGAACAGTCTCGCCACCACCGCGTTGCGCCGCGCCGGCGTCGCTCTCGCCTTCTCGAGCAACACTGTCTTCGTACCCGGCGCCTTCACGGATCTTCCGTAACCGTATTCGGCGGGCGGGTTCGACGTCCGCGCAAGCGCCAGCGCTAACGCTACGCTCTCGCGCCGCGGCCCTCGTAGAGCCAGGCGGCGAGAAGGCTGCCGAGCAGGATGACGAGGCCCACGAAGCCGATCGCCAGCGGCGCCAGGCCGATGCCCTTGACCTCGCTGGCGCCGGTCCGGCGGATGGCGGCGTAGTCCGAGCCGCCGTAGATCGGGCTATCGCGCATCTCCAGGATGCGGGGCAGGGTGACGCTCCCGTCGATGCCGTCGGCGATGCGGCGAACCGTGCCGCCGGTCGCCTCGGCGAGCGGGCGCAGCTTCTCTGTGGTCGAGACGACCTCCTGGAACTCGCGCGGGTTCTCCGGCCCGACGCTGGCGAGGATCGACAGGTCGCCGTCCTTGACCTTGTAGAGGCCGAGCTCCTTGACCTCGATCTGGCCCGACCACAGGCCGGGCTCGCCGGCGACGAGTTTCACGGTCTCAGTCCGGCCCGAGGGCAAGGTGACCAAGGCCGGCGGCACCTCGTCCTTGAGGCTCTGGCGCGTCACGGTGAAATGCTTGCCGTCGGCGCTCGCGCGCAACGCCTCCTCCTCGAGATCGGGCTCCTTCATGAGCCAGTGCGCAAGGCGGCGCGACAGGTCGAGGTAGGGGCCGCCGCCCTCGTAGCCGCGAGCCCACAGCCACATCTGGTCCGACAGCAGTTCGGCGACGCGGCCCTTGCCCTCGCGCGAGAGCACCAGGATCGGCTTCCCGTCGGCGCCATCCATGACGGAGGTGCCGCGCCTGACGTCGGCCGAGATCTGGCGGAACCAGGGCGCCCAACTCGCCTGGCCACTGGTCGAAGAGCCCTGCTTGGAGCCGATGAGGCCGCGGGTGACGGGATGCTTGCGACCGTCGGCGGTGACGCCGGCGCGGAAACCGCGCTCGATCAACGTCCCGTCGGGCCGCGCCGGCGCGATACTCCCGATCGGCGAAAAGAAGATGCCCTCGGTCTTGGCGAAATCCGGTCCGGCCGCCAGCATCAGCGCGCCGCCGTCGCGGACGTAGCGCACGATGTTGTCGAGATAGACCGGCGGCAGCACGCTCTGGTTGGAGTAGCGATCGAAGATGATGAGGTCGAAATCCTTGATCTTGCGCCCGAACAGGTCTGCGGTCGGGAAGGCGATCAGGCTGAGCTCATTGATCGGGGTGCCGTCCTGCTTCTCCGGGGGGCGCAGGATGGTGAAGTGCACGAGGTCGACGTTGGCGTCGGACTTCAGGAGGTTGCGCCACATGCGCTCGCCCTGGTGCGGCTCGCCCGACACCAGCAGCACCTTGAGCTTGTCGCGCACGCCGTCGATGGTCACGACGGCCTTGTTGTTGAGCGTGGTCAGCTCGTCCGGCAGGGCGGCAACCTCGAGCTCGACGACGTTGTTGCCGCCATGCTCGATCTTGACCGGCACCTTGATCGTCTCGCCGACCGAGGCCTGGATCGTCGAGACCGGCACACCGTCGCGGCGCACATCGAGGGTGACCGGCTCACCCTTGTTGTCGGTGTCGAGCACCTTGAGCGAGATCACCTGCTCCTTGCCGACGATGCCGAAGCGCGGCGCCTCGGTCAGCTCGATGCGGCGGTCGCGCTCCCCCTCGTGCCCGGTGATGAGCGCGTGCAGCGGCGCGTTGAAGCCGAGCGAGGCGGCGTTGGCGGGGATGTCGTGGACGACGCCGTCGGTGATCATGAAGACGCCGGCGATCTGCTCGGCCGGCACGTCGGCGAGGCCGGCGTTGAGCGCCGCGAAGAGTTGCGTGCCCTCGTTGGCGCCGCTGTCCTGCCCGCCCTCGATCACGCGGACATCGACGTTGTCGAGCGCCTTGAGACGCTTCGTCAGCTCTGCCAGGGCGGGATCTGTCTGAGAGGTGCGTTCACCGATGGTCTGCGAACCGGAGCGGTCGACGACCACGGCGACGACTTCTTTCAGCGGCGTGCGATCCTCGCGCACGAGCGAAGGGTCGAACAGCGCCAGCAGCACGAAGGCGAGCCCGAGAGCGCGGAGCCATATCGCGCGCTGGCGCAGGACGAGGCCGGAAGCCACCACAGCCGCGCCGGCAATCGCCAGCACTAAGAGGAGCGGCACGGAGAGGAGCGGCGTGAAAGCGAGGTGGTAATCGGTCATCCGCGCCGACCCTAGCCTTGTTTGAGGCTTTCGTCAGGCCGAGCGCCGCGGCTTGGAGGCAAGCGCCGCGGGCGCTGGTACGGCCGCCGCGGCTTAGGGCAGCAGCGCTTTGACGAAGTCGCCGTCGCTGCGGCCTCCGAGCCGCCGCCGGCGCGGCTCGCGAATCGTCAGGCCCCACACCAGGCCGTAGCAGACGAAGAGCGGCAGGGAGGAGCGAGCCGCCTGCACGTGCGGCTCGGGGATGGTGTGCATCGCCGCATACGCCAGCCCGTAAGCCAAGAGCGGCGACACGATCACGGTGAAGAAGTCGAGAGAGGCGAGCTTCAGCAGCCGGTCCACGGCGTAGAGGATCGCGCAGAGAAGCAGCGCCGGCAGGCTGTAGACGAGGTAGACCTCCGGCAGCACCTTTGGCGTAGCCTGGAGCCACTGCATGAACGTCGTGCCCTGCTGCGTCGCGACGTAGCCGGAGGCGATCCACCAGGCGGGCGGCCCCAGAACGAGCGTCAATACGAACCGCAGCCACCATTGCATCGATCGTCAATCTCCCATCAGCCGAAGACAGCGCCCAAGAGAGATGGAGTCAAGATGCCGCCTTCGGCGCGGCGATCCTTACTGCAAGGCGCACAGGCCCTTGCAGTCCGTGCGCTTCATCGACGCGATGAAGCCCTGCATGCGCGTCTTCTCGTCCGCGGTCAGCATCGGCATGGCCGGCTCGACGGTCTTGATCATGGCCTCGCGATCGGTGGGCAGCACGGCGGCGGAGAGCGGACCCGCGCTGTCGGCGAGCGCGGCGACGATGACGGCGCGATTCTCCGGCTTGAGACCGTCGCTGCGCATCGTCGACGACAGCCCGGTCACTTCCTGAAGCATGCCCAACCGCATTCGCCGGATTCCCTCGAGGCGCACCTTCGTCATCTGTTCCGGTTTGAGATGGGCAACGAAGTCGTCCAGCGCCGGCAGCGTTGCGCCGAAGACCCGCATCAAGAAGGCCGACCCGCGTGCGATCTCGTCCTGGTAGGCGATGGAGTTGGCCGTGAGATCCGGCTGCGTGCCGGGCTTCGGAGTGAACAGGATGTAGGACTTCGTCAGGGCGACCTCGACGGGCATGACCGACATGAGCGTGGATGTGTCCTTGCCGGCGTAGGGCGGCGTGCCGAGGATGGCGGGTGCGTCCCACATCCTGGCGAGCGCGGCCTGACCGTCGGGATCGGACCATTTCGGCAGGACGCCTTTCACCAGCGTCTTCTGCGCCAGCGCTTCGATGTCCTTGTAGGCGGTCTGGACGCGGGTCGCGGCATCGGGCGGCACCTCCGCTCGGGCAGGACATGCCGAAAGCGCGACGAGAAACGTCAGCAGCACACAGGTCGATCGCATCGCGGGTCTCCGAGGGATGTGGCCATCCTGTCGGACGAACAAAACATCTTTGCGACGCAGGAGGCGCGAGCGGGCGGCCCGTCGTCGAGGCGCTCGCAGGCTGGTGCCGCACGAAGCGCGGGTGTAAACGGCCGGCCTGTCTCGTTGACCGGCCGGCCGGCTCCGTGCCGGCGATGTCACATTTCCTCGAAAGCGGAGCCTGCGTGTCCTCCAAAGCCCATGCCGTCGCCCAGGCCCAAGTCGTGCAGGCTCTGGAGGCCTTCGCCCGCGGCGAAATCGTGATCGTCACCGACGACGACGACCGCGAGAACGAGGGCGACCTTGTCGTCGCCGCGGCGCTGTGCACTCCGGAAAAGATGGCCTTCATCATCCGGCACTGCTGCGGCATCGTCTGCGCTCCGATTACCGCCTACGACGCCAAGCGCCTTCAGCTCTCGCCCATGGTCGCAGCCAACGACGCGCCGCTTGGCACCGCCTTCACCGTGACCGTCGACACGCGCCACGGCCTCACCACCGGCATCTCCGCCGAGCAGCGCACCAACACGATGCGTGCGCTCGCCAACGGCAACATGGGCGCCACCGACTTCGTGCGGCCGGGCCATGTCTTCCCGCTCATCGCCAAGGAGGGCGGGGTGCTGATGCGTTCGGGCCATACCGAGGCGGCGGTGGACCTCTGCAAGCTCGCCAAGCTGCCGCCCGTGGGGGTCATCTGCGAGCTCGCCAACGACGACGGCACGGTGATGGTCGGCGCGCAGATCGAGACGTTCGCGGCGGAGCATGGCCTCAAGCGCATTTCGGTGGCCGACCTCATCGCGTATCGCCAGGCGCGCGAGAAGTTGGTCGAGCGGGTTGCCAGCTTCCCCGTGGAGAAGGACGGCTGCACGCTCATCGGCCATGCCTACGTCACGCCGTTCGACCCCGTGCAGCATTTCGCCTTCGTGCACGGCGACATCGGCGATGGGGAGGGGGTGCCGACCCGGCTGCACCGCGTCGATATCGTCGAGGACGTGATCAAAGGCGGCGTCGAGATCGGCAAGGTCTTCGCCCGTTTCCGCCACGAGGGCAGGGGCATCTTCATCTACCTGCGGGATGGTGCCGCTGGCGTACCGGCGCGGGCCGGCATCTCGCAGGTCGCCGGCTCGGAGGCGGAGCGCACGCGCGAGTGGCGCGAGATCGGCCTGGGCGCGCAGATCCTGCGTGACTTGGGGGTACGCTCGATCCGGTTGCGCACGTCGACACCGCGCACCTACATCGGACTGTCAGGCTTCGGCATCGAGATCGAGAGCTTCGAGCCGCCGCTATGAGGCGGCGCGCGCACAGGTGTCGAGCGCTTGGGTATCGAGCGGTCAGCTCTTCGACAGCATCCCGCCGAACGGGTTGAAGTTGAAGAACAGCCCCTTGAGGAAGTTGTTGTCGGCGCCCATCGTCACCGTCGCGCCCGTCGAGAAGTTGACGACTTGGCCGTCGCGCAGACCATAGTTGGCAACTCGCGCGACCTTCTTACCCTTGTCGAAATAGACCGCGAAGATGCGACGATCAGTGACCGTCGGCTTCATGAAGGCAATCGAACGCTCGGTCTTCTGCTGGATGTAGTACCAGGCATCGCCACCGACGGTGGACGTGGTCGAGGGTGAACCCATCGTCACAAGCACCTGCTCGGCAGACTGGCCCGTCTTGACGTCGGCGAGCACCGCGGGATCGAGTTGGTAGCCGTGCTGGAGCTCGCCGTCGTAACCAAGGCAACCGCCGAGGGCGAGCGCGGCGAAGGCGACGGCTCCGAAGCGCGCGACCATGTCGCCGCGACGGCGCGTCGGGCCGGGTGCGGCGTTTGGCGGTACCATGGGTCTGGCTCTCCGGCTTACCAACGCGCCCCGCACGCAAGTTTTGCTTGCCTTCGGCGGTTCCGATGCCTAACCCCCGCTTGTGACGAAAGCAAGATGCGCCCGCCTGCCGTCGCGGCGGTTGGCGGTGCGGCAGGGCTCGATTTCATGATCTTCGGGCTGTTCCGGCGCGCCAGCAACGACGCTGTGATCGACAGGCTGTACCTCGCAGTCGTGGCCGCCTCCCGCCAGCCGGCGCTCTACGCGGATCTGCGTGTGCCCGACACGTTCGAGGGGCGCTTCGAGAGTCTCTCTTTGCATGCGATCCTGACGTTGCGAAGGCTGCAGCGCTGCGAGGCACCCGGCCCGGCGATGGCGCAGCATCTCGTCGACACCGTCTTCAAGCATTTCGACCGTACCCTTCGCGAGATGGGCGTGGGCGACACCACCGTTCCCAAGCGCATGAAGACGATGGCGGAGGCCTTCGGCGGTCGCAGCGCGGCCTATGACGCGGCTTTGCGCGGTGGTCGCGAAACGCTGGTGGAAGCGCTCGCGCGCAACGTCTACGCCGGCGAGCGGGACGCCGTCGCGCTGGCCGACTACGTCGAGGCCGCCACGGCAGCACTGGCGATGACGCCGCTGCAGGCTTTCCTGGACGGCGTCCCGCATTTCCCCGATGCCGCGTCCTTCGTCAGGGAGGCGACATGAGGACGGGTAAAGCGCCGCGTCAGCCCCGCGGTCTGCGGGGACCCTTCGCCCGCTCCTTCGACGTCCGATCCTTGAAGGGCGAGGCGCGCCGGATCGACCTGAAGGCCACAACGGAAGAATGCGCCGCTGTGGCCGCGGCCGTCTCGCTGCCCGGCATCGCCGCCCTTAGCGCGTCCTTCCGCGTGGTGCCGCGCGCCGGAGACCGGATCGAGCTCGATGGGCGCGTCGTGGCCACGTTCACGCAGACCTGCGTCGTCAGTCTCGAGCCGTTCGAGACGGCGATCGAGCAGCACGTGGCAATGGTCTTCGCACCGGCCGCGGAGGCGGTCCCGGAGCCGCGTGGACGCGGCGGCCGTGGCGAGCCCGAGATGATGCTGCCGACGTCGGTCGGCGGCAACGACGATCAGGAAGATCCGCCCGATCCCATCGTCGACGATACGATCGATCTCGGCGCCGTCGCCGTGGAGTTCATGGTGCTCGGGCTCGATGCGTACCCGCACAAGCCCGGCGTTCATTTCGATGACATGGTTGTCGGCGAGAACGATGCGCCGGCGCCTTCGGCGTTCGCTGCGCTGGCTAGGCTTAAGGATCGCTCGTGACCCTCACCCTTCGTCGACGTCCGTCCGGCCGGACGCTGCCATGACCGCAGAGGTCAGGATCGCGGTCGACGCCATGGGCGGCGATCACGGTCCTTCGGTCATGGTCGAAGGGGCTGCCATCGCGTTGCGCCGTCGGCCGGGCGCTACGTTCCTGTTTTTCGGCCGCGAGAGCGAGATCGCTCCGCTCCTCGCCGCGAGCCCCGACCTGGCCGGGCGCTCCAGCATCCACCACACCGAAATCGCGGTGGCGATGACCGACAAGCCGAGCCAGGCGCTGCGCTCCGGGCGTCGCGTCTCGTCGATGTGGCTGGCCATCGAGGCGGTGAAGAAGGGCGAGGCCGACGTCGCCGTCTCGGCCGGGAACACCGGCGCCTTGATGGCGATGGCCAAGGTCTGCCTGCGCACGATGAAGGGCATCGACCGCCCGGCGATCGCCGCGCTGTGGCCGACGCTGCGCGGGCGCTCCGTGGTGCTCGACGTCGGAGCCACGATCGGCGCCGACGCGCGCTTGCTCGTCGTCCTCGCGCTCATGGGGGCCGCGATGGCCCGCGTGGTGTTCGATCTCGATCGGCCGACCGTGGGGCTGCTCAACGTCGGCACGGAGGAGGTCAAAGGGCTCGACGAGGTCAAAGCCGCCTCCAAGCTGCTGCGCGACTCGGCTCTGCCCGGCCTCGAATATTACGGCTTCGTCGAGGGCGACGATCTCGGCAAAGGCACGGTCGACGTCGTGGTGACCGAGGGCTTCACGGGCAACATCGCCTTGAAGACCGCCGAGGGCACGGCCCGCCAGATCCGGCACTATCTGCGCAGCGCGATGGGCGGATCGTGGCGGGCCCGTCTCGCCTACGTCATCGCCAAGCCCGCCTTCGATGGGTTGCGCGAACAGATGGACCCCCGTCACGTCAACGGCGGCGTGTTCCTCGGCCTCGACGGAATCGTGATCAAGAGCCACGGCGGCATGGATGCCGTTGGTACCGCTGGCGCCATCGAGCTCGGCCATGCGATGGTGCGGCATCAGCTTCTGGGCAAGATCCGCGAGATGCTCGCGGCCGCCCTCGATCGGCCCGTCTCGCCGGAGCCTGCATCCGGCGACGTCGCGGACTCCGCTTCCCGGGTCGGGTCCAGAATAGGATCAACGTGAGACGCTTGAAGGACGGCTGCCTTCGTTCGGTGGTCTGCGGTTCCGGCTCGTACCTTCCGCCCCGCGTCGTGACCAATCGCGAGCTCGAGGTGAAGCTCGACACGACCGACGAATGGATCGTGCAGCGCACCGGAATCACACGCCGCCACGTCGCCGGGGCCGACGAGACGACCTCGACCCTCGCCCTCAAGGCGGCGCAGGCGGCGTTGGCGGATGCCGCGCTCACGGGAGCGGACATCGACCTCATCATCGTGGCGACCGCCACGCCCGATCTCACGTTCCCGTCGGTCGCCTGTCAGGTCCAGGCCGGCATTGGCATGACCGGCGGCGCGGCGTTCGACGTGCAGGCGGTTTGCTCCGGCTTCGTCTTCGCCGTCGCCACAGTCGACAAGTTCCTATGCTCGGGGTCGCACAAGCGCGCGCTGGTGATCGGCGCCGAGACCTTCTCGCGAATCCTCGACTGGGAGGATCGCACCACGGCCGTGCTCTTCGGCGACGGCGCCGCCGCGCTCGTCTTCGAGGCGCAGCCCGGCGACGGCACGATCGGCGATCGCGGCGTGCTCACTTCGCACCTGCGCTCCGACGGGCGCCACGGCGACAAGCTTTACACCTCGGGCGGGGTCTCGACCACGCAGACGGCAGGCAAGGTCAGGATGGCCGGCAAGGAGGTGTTCCGCCACGCCGTCGGCATGGTCGCCGACGTCGTCGAGGACGCCTTCGAGGCCACCGGCCTCAGCGCCGCCGATCTCGACTGGTTCGTGCCGCATCAGGCCAACCGACGGATCATCGATGCCTCGGCCGACAAGCTCGGGATCGATCATGCGAAGGTCGTCGTCACGGTCGACCAGCACGCCAACACCTCGGCCGCCTCCATTCCGCTCGCGCTCGCGGTGGCTCTCAAGGATGGGCGCATCAAGCCCGGCCATCTCGTGATGATCGAGGCGATGGGCGGCGGCTTCACCTGGGGTTCGGCGCTGATCCGCTGGTAGCTGAAGGTCGCCTGCCGAAAAGCTGTCAAGGCCTTGCGCAGACGGGCCGAAGTGCTCCATTTTCCGTTTGTCCCCGCCGCCTTCGCCGTGCTTCTCGGCATGGCGCCGACGATGCGGGGCGGGGAAGGCTCGATGACCAAGGCGGGATACGCGATGCGAGCGGTCTTCGATCCGCATTCCGGCGTGGCCGAGGCCGGCCTTTCACCACGCCCCATGGCCGGGCCGGTTTGCGCGGTCCTGCCGAATCAGACCGTCACCCGGGTCGATTTGGCCGAGGCGGTGTACAAGCAGGTCGGACTGTCGCGGAAGGAATCCGCCGGGCTCGTCGAGATGGTGCTGGCCGAGATCACCGAGAAACTCGCGCTCGGAGAGACGGTGAAACTGTCCTCGTTCGGATCGTTCCTGGTGCGCGACAAGGGCGAGCGCGTCGGCCGGAACCCGAAGACCGGCGTCGAAGTGCCGATCATGCAGCGTCGCGTGATCGTCTTCAAACCCTCGAACGTGCTCAAGGCCCGCATGAACGGCGACGCGATTCCCGACGACGAGCTGTGAACGGCGTGATCCAAGCCCTTCGGCGCGGCTTCGATCGGGGATAAGGATCTCGGGCCAGGAGCCTGAGCGGGCATGGAAAAAAGCGCTGACGCCTTCCGCACCATCAGCGAGGTGGCCGAGGATCTCGTGTTGCCGCAGCACGTGCTGCGCTTCTGGGAAACGCGCTTTCCGCAAATCCGTCCGCTGAAGCGCGCCGGCGGGCGCCGCTACTATCGGCCCGCCGACATCATCCTGCTGCGCTCGATCCGGCAGCTGCTCTACGACGAAGGCTACACGATCAAGGGCGTGCAGCGCCTACTCCGGGAGCAGGGCGCGCGGGGGCTGCGCATGAGCGAGCCGAGCGTGGCGGTGTTCCCGAGCGAGCCGGAGGCGAGTGCCGAAGAGGTGGCCGCCTACGAAGTCCTCGACGCCGGCGCCGGCGGGCCGGAGCCCAGTCCTGCGCTCGGCGTGGCGGAAGCGGGCGTCGACCGCGTAACGGAGACGAGCCTGAACCGTGACGGCCTGCGCGAGGCTCTCGCGTGCATCGAGGAATGCGAGCATATCCTGCTCGCCTTGCGCCACCCGACGAGCTGAGCATCGCGATCGACGAGAAAAGCGAGGCGAGTGGTCGGAGTGGCGGGATTCGAACCCACGACCCCTTGTCCCCCAGACAAGTGCGCTAACCGGGCTGCGCTACACTCCGACTCCGCGCGTTATAGGGGAGCCGTCCCGAGCCTGCAAAGAGTTTCGCCCGCCGCATCCGCGCGACGTTTCTGCGGACTGGGTGCCCGCACCTTCGCCCGGGATGGGCGGACGACATCGGACGCAATCGGACGCCCGTGGCAATTGACAGCGCTGCACTCCGCACCCTATGGACAAACCGCGTGCCCTGGTGGCGGAATTGGTAGACGCGCTGGTTTCAGGTACCAGTGGTGAAAGCCGTGGAGGTTCGAGTCCTCTCCTGGGCACCATAGTGATCCGCGCGCGGTCTCAGTAAGTTCCTACGTGGCTTGGTGTATCTGGTCGTTGCCCAGGCACGGCGTCAATCATTAGCCCTCAAGACGTCCGATCCCGGTGAACTCGACGCCCGAGATCGCCTCGTCGGCCCGGTCGCGGTCGATTGGTTTTCCACGCCTTGACCGCCAGCCTGGTCGGCGGGCAGCTCAAGGTCGCGACCGGCAGGGCCACGGGAAAGCCTCGTGCGGCTCGCCGGGAGCCAGCTCCGCGTTCGACTCGGTCGGAGAGACCAGACCGGGACGGATCATTGCGACCATCGCGAAGGACCGTCGAGACCGTCCCCGTTATCTTGGGCGATCCCGATGCCTTGGTGCGGCCAAGAGGACTCGAACCTCCACCGGTCTCCCGACTAGCACCTCAAGCTAGCGCGTCTACCAATTCCGCCATGGCCGCATCGGCGCCACGGAAAACCCGTGCCGCGCGAGGGGTGCCGTCTAGCAAATCGCCTCGCGGCTGACAAGCGCCCGTCGGCTTTCGGCAAGCGCCGACGGCGTGGCGGAGCCGGCCGACGGTGAAATTTCGGCCATGTCGGCGAACGGCGGCGTGATTTCCCGTCTTGTCGGCGAACGCGCCGATGGCACGCTGCGATGTCGACGTTCGTCGACACCGGCCGGTCGAATTGTCGACGTTCGTCGACTTTGGCAGGGTGACTTGTCAGGGTTCGCGACGTGCACCGGCAATGCTGCGAGGGCTCGACGTCGCTGGACAGCGCCGCCCTTTACGGTTAAGTTACCTAGGAGTTTCGACGTGATCCTGCAAGCGGTTCGACCCGCCGGGCAGAGGAGCGCGCCGGGCGCGACAGGGCCGCAGCCGCGGGGCCTTGCGGCGACGGTCGCGAGGTCCATTATGCCGCGAGCCGCCGCCTCCACCAAGTCCGCCGCTGGCATGCGGTTCGTCGAAGGTTGTCCATGCGCACTGATCAAGCCCAGCCCGTCCGCCTCGCCGACTACCGCGTGCCGGACTACCTCGTGGACACGGTGAGGCTCGACGTGCGGCTGGCGCGCCACGAGACGATGGTGCGCTCGCGCCTCGCGATCCGCCCGAACCCGGAGGGCCGCCCCGGCGTGCCGCTGGTGCTCGACGGCGACGAGCTGGTGCTGGTCGAGGCCACGCTCGATGGCGTGGCCGTCGCCAGTGCGGCCCACCTCGCCACGCCGGAGCAGTTCACCCTGTTCGCGCCGCCGCCGCACCCCTTCGTACTGGAGATCGAGACCCGCCTCAATCCCGCCGCCAACCTGAAGCTCATGGGCCTCTACCGCTCCGGCAGCGCCTATTGCACGCAGTGCGAGGCCGAGGGCTTCCGCCGCATCACCTACTTCCTCGACCGGCCCGACGTGCTCAGCGTCTATACCGTGCGCCTCGAGGCCGAGCGCGGCGAGGCGCCGGTGCTGCTCTCCAACGGCAACCCCGTCGAGGCGGGGGCCGTCCATGGCACCGACCGGCACTTCGCTGTGTGGCACGACCCCCACCCCAAGCCCTGCTACCTGTTCGCGCTGGTCGGCGGCGACCTTACCCTGGTCGAGGACGGCTTCCGCACCGCGTCGGGGCGCGACGTGCGCCTGGGCATCTACGTGGAGCCGGGCAAGTCGGACCGCGCCGGCTACGCCATGGATGCCCTGAAGCGCTCGATGCGGTGGGACGAGGAGGTCTACGGCCGCGAATACGACCTCGACGTCTTTAACATCGTCGCCGTCAGCGACTTCAACATGGGCGCGATGGAGAACAAGGGCCTCAACGTCTTCAACGACAAATACGTGCTGGCCTCGCCCGCCACCGCCACCGACGGCGACTATGCCGGCATCGAGACGGTGATCGCCCACGAGTATTTCCACAACTGGACCGGCAACCGTATCACCTGCCGCGACTGGTTCCAGCTCTGCCTCAAGGAAGGGCTCACCGTCTTCCGCGACCGCGAGTTCTCGGCCGACATGCGCTCGCGCCCGGTGCGCCGCATCGCCGACGTCAGGGCGCTGCGCGCCAGCCAGTTCCCGGAGGACGCCGGCCCGCTCGCCCACAACGTCCGGCCCAACGTCTACCGCGAGATCAACAACTTCTACACCGCGACGATCTACGAGAAGGGCGCGGAGGTGATCCGCATGCTCAAGGTGCTGATCGGCGACGACGCGTTCCGCCGCGGCATGGACCTCTATTTCGAGCGCTGCGACGGCACGGCGACGACCATCGAGGTTTTCCTCCAGTGCTTCGCCGCAGCCTCGGGGCGCGACCTGACGCGGTTCGCGCGCTGGTACCATCAGTCCGGCACGCCCGAGATCAAGGTCGTCAGCCGCCACGACGCGGATGGCACGCTCGTCGTCGAGATCAGCCAGTCCTGTCCGCCGACCCCGGGACAGGAGCACAAGGATCCCTTCGTCATCCCGATCGCCTGGGGCCTCCTCGGCGCAGGCGGCGCTGCGGTCGAGGCCTCGAGCGACGATCTCTCCGACGAGGAGCGCCGCCGCGGCTTGATCGTGCTCGAGGAGTCCGAGCGGACCCTCACGTTCCGGGGCTTGAGCGAGCGCCCGGTGCTGTCGCTGCTGCGCGGCTTCTCTGCGCCGGTCCGCCTCGACGCCGACGTCGCGGAAGCCGACCTAGTGACGCTCGCGGCCCACGACAGCGACAGCTTCAATCGCTGGCAGGCCTCGCAGACGCTGGCGATCCGCCTCCTGGTGCGCTCGACTGCGGCGGTGCGGGCCGGTGGGGCGCCGCTGTTCGATCCGGCCTTCGCCGCAGCGCTGCGCCTGATGCTCAAGGCCGCCGCTACCGAGGATCGCGCTTTCGCAGCGCAAGGGCTGGCTCTGCCGGGAGAGGCCGACCTTGCCCGCGAGATCGGCCGCGACGTCGATCCCGACGCGATCCACGCCGCCCGCGAGGCATTGCGCGTCGACCTCGGCCTGACGCTCTCCGAGGAGCTGCACGCGCTCTACGCCGAGCTCACCGACGACGACGGCTACTCGCCGGCCGCGCCGGCGGCCGGGCGGCGCGCGCTGCGCAACACCGCGCTCGATCTCATCGCCGCAGGCGACCGACTAGCCGGCATCGAGCTCGCCCGTGCCCAGTTCGCCGCTGCCACGAACATGACCGACACAATGGCGGCAGTGGGCGTGCTCGCGCGGATGCCGGGTGCGGCGCGCGAGGAGTCTCTCGCTACCTTTTACGAACGCTTCGCCGACGACGCGCTCGTAATCGACAAGTGGTTCGCGCTGCAGGCGGTCCAGCCGGACGGCGACACGCTCGCGACCGTGCGCGCGCTGATGAACCACCCGGCGTTCTCGATTCGCAACCCGAACCGCGTGCGTTCGCTGATCGGCAGCTTCGCCAACGCCAATCCGACCTGTTTCAACGCCGCGGACGGAAGCGGCTTCGACTTCGTGGCCGACATCGTCGTCGAACTCGATAAGTTCAACGCCCAAGTCGCGGCGCGGCTGCTCTCGTCGTTTCGCAGCTGGCGCTCGCTGGAGGCGGGGCGCCGCGCCCGGGCGCTGGCCGCCCTCGAACGCGTGGCCGGTACGGACAGGCTGTCCGCCGATGTCGCAGACATTGCGGGGCGTTCCCTGGCCTGACGCAAGTCGACACAAGTCAAGATGGCAATACGGCTACTGCATCTTCTCGCCATATAATGGATGGCGCTGTTCGTTTTGAGCGTTTCTCTTTTGTTCTGACCTTTTCTTCGCTACCGCATTAATCCAGCTGGACAAATCGGGCAGCTCGGATTCAGATGCTTCGATTCGGAGAAGATGCGGCACATCCGCTCCGGATCCAAGAGGGGGCCACATGTCACGTGCGAGCGTGGCCAGCGTCGCTGCGCAAGCAGGGGCATGGCGTAACCTTGCCTTGCGTCGACCTTCGGCATCGCGCCGGAGCAACACCGACGATCGGCTTTCGAGCGGTTCCTTCGACAGTTCCGCGCGTCTACGAGCCACGTCGCTGACCTTTGGCGATCGGGTGCTGCGCCGCGCAGTTCCGTCGGCCATCGTGATCTTCGTCGCGATGCTCATCGCGATCTCGTGGCGTACCGTCGCGAACGACGAGCAGCGAGTCGTCGCCGCGGCCGCGGTAGATCTCGAGCTCTGGTCATCGGTCGTCGCCGACGATCTCGACCGGCGCCTGCACGAGCAGCCGGCGCAATCCGCCGCGATCATCGCCCGCCTGGTTCCGTCCGAGGCCGAGCGCCGTGGCCTGCGCGTGATCGTCGGTGACGAGGCCGGCGACGTGATCGCCAGCGTGCCATCGGGCGCGCCCAAGTCCAACTTCAGTGATGAGCTTGGTGCCTCGCCGCTCACGATTTTTGCCGAGAAGGCGGGGGTCATGCGCCTCACGCTGCCGAGTGGCGACGAGGTGCTCGCCGCCGTGCGATCGCTTCCCGCGCTCGGAGGCCAGATCGCCGTGTTGCAGACGATGGACGGTGTGCTGGCCGAATGGCGCGAAGGCCGGAGTCGAAGCATCGTGCTGGTCGTCAGCGTCGGCGCCGTGCTCGCGGTCCTCGCCTTCGGCTATTCGTGGCAGGCCGGCCGCGCTCGAGAATCGGACACCAGCTGCCGCGCCTGCGCGAGCGGGTCGACATGGTGCTGACACGTGGGCGCTGCGGCCTGTGGGACTGGGATCTTTCCAGCGGTCACATCGACTGGTCGCTTTCCATGTTCGAGATCATCGGACTGCTGCCACGCAAGAAGGCGCTGTCCTTCGCCGAGGTCAACGCGCTGATCCATCCCGATGACGGCGGGCTCAACGAGCTCTCCCGGCTGCTCGCGCTCAATCCCGGCGGCGCGATCGATCACGTGTTCCGCATGCGGGGGGCGTCCGGCGAGTGGATCTGGCTGCGTGCCAAGGCCGAGATCATCGAGGGCAACGGCGGTAGCCCGCATCTTGTCGGCATCGCCATCGACGTTACCGAGACCATGGCGCTCGAGGAGCGTTCGGCCGCCGCCGACATGCGGCTGCGCGATGCCATCGAGACGATCTCCGAGGCCTTCGTCGTCTGGGACGCCGACAATCGGCTCGTCATGTGCAATTCGAAGTTCCAGCGCTTCCACAACCTGCCTTCGGATGCAGTCGTGCCCGGCACCGCCTACGCGCAGGTGATGGAGCGCGGCACCGCGCCGTTGATCCACTCACAGGTCGCCGTGATCGAGCGACAGCCGATGGGTGCGCGCACCTTCGAGGCGCAGCTCGGCGACGGCCGCTGGCTGCAGATCAACGAGCGCCGCACCAAGGATGGCGGCTACGTGTCGGTGGGCACCGACATCACCACGCTGAAGCGCCATGAGGAGCAGCTGATGGAGTCGGAGGCCCAGCTGCTGAGCTCGGTCGCCGACCTCAAGAAATCGCGTCAGCTGCTGACGAGCCAGGCGCAGGAGATGGCCACGCTGGTCGAGCGATATCGCGAGCAGAAAGCCGATGCCGAGACCGCCAACCGCGCCAAATCCGACTTCCTCGCTAACATGAGCCACGAGCTGCGCACCCCGCTCAACGCCATCCTCGGCTTCTCCGAGGTGATGATGACGGAAGCCTTCGGCCCGATTGGCTCGCCCCTTTACGGCGATTATTCCAAGCACATTCACCAGAGCGGGCATTCCCTCAACCAGATGATCACCGACGTGCTCGAGATGGCGCACCTCGACTCCGGTCGCGTGCGGCTGGAACGAGCGGAGTTCGGCGTCGGCGAGGCTATCGATGCGGCGGTAAGCTCCGTGACGCAGGCGGCGGAGGCGGCGCAGATCAAGATCGAGGTGGAGCCTCGCCTCGCAGTAGCGATCCATGCCGACCGCAACGCGCTGATCAAGATCCTCGCCATCCTGCTCAACAACGGGGTCAAATACACTCCCGCCGGCGGTAGCGTGGCGGTTCGCTCGCGGATCTCGCAGGGCATGCTCGCCCTTTCAGTCGAGGATACCGGAAGAGGCATCCCGCCCGAGGCGTTGTCTCGGCTCGGCAACCCTTTCGAACAGGCCGATCTCAAGCTCAACAACGGGATGCGGGGCTCCGGCCTGGGTCTCGCCATCGCTCGCTCGCTGGTGGAGCTGCACGGCGGCACGATGCGCATTTCCTCGAAGCCGGACGTCGGCACCACCGTGCTGGTGCAGCTGCCGGGCGAGGTGCTGGTGCGCGCGCCCCTGCAGGTCGCCGCGCGCACGATCAGCCGTCCCGCACGCTTTTCCGCTCCCGACCATGTCGAGAAGCGACCGATCTCGGCGGTCGGTTAGGGAGCGCCACTATTCCGCCGCCGCCTGTCGCGGGGCAGAGGAAGGCAAGGCGGCGGCGCGCGATGCGGGCAGCACGAGCGCGATACGCAGGCCTGGTGCATTGTCCTCGATGTGCAGTTCGCCATTGTGCAGGCGCATCACGGCGGCAACCAGCGACAGGCCGAGGCCGGTGCCGGGTGCCGTGCGTGAGTTCTCCAGCCGCACGAAACGGTCGGTGATCCGCTGGCGATCCTCCGCCGAGAGACTGGGGCCGCGATCGGCCACGGCGATCTCCACCATCGCGCCGCGTCTCGCCGCGGAGATCGTCACCCTTGCATCGGCACCGTCCGTCGGTCTGCCGTACTTGAGCGCATTGTCGACGAGGTTCGCCACCGCCTGACCGATCAGCTCGCGACTGCCGTGAACGATCAGGTTCGGCTCGATCTGACCTTCCAGCACCGCGCCTTGGCTCTCGGCGACCGGCTCGTAGAGTTCGCCGACGTCGCTGGCGACGTTGGCAGCGTCGAGCTCGACCATGCCGTCGCGGCCGGCGCCGGCCTCGGCGCGCGCGATCATCAACAGGGCGTTGAAGATGCGGATCATGCCGTCGGCGTCCTCGATCACCTTCTCCAGCGCCTCGCGGAGATCGTCGCCGGTCCGCCCTAGGCGAAGCGCCTGCTCGGCGCGACTGCGCAGCCTGGTCAGCGGGGTCTTCAGGTCGTGGGCGACGTTGTCCGACACCTCCTTCAAGCCGGCCATCAGCTCGGCGATGCGATCGAGCATCGCGTTGAAGCTGCCGACGAGCCGGTCGAGCTCGTCGTCCGTGCCCGTCACCGGCAAACGTCCTGTGAGGTCGCCCTCGGTGATGCGGCGAGCCTCGGCGCTGATGCGATCGACGCGGTGAAGCACGCGGCGTGCGACCACCAGACCGCCGATCGTGGCGATGGCGGTGAGCCAGGCGAGCGAACTAAGCAGCGTGCGCCACAGGATCGGCGTCAGCGCGTCGCTCTCGGCAAGATCGTGCCCGACCAGCAGGCGGAAGCCGCCGGAGAGCGCGAAGATGCGGGCCAGGGCGCGGCGCTGCTGGCCCTTGACCAGGTAGGTCGTTTCGACGACCCCGGTTCGGTCGATGACCCCGGCCGGCAGCGAGGCGACGTTGCCGACCAGCGGCTCGCCGGCATGGGTGGTGACGAGATAGAGGCCGGCGCCGGGCTGCTTGACGCGCTGATCGACGATCTCGACCAGGCGGGTGATACCACCCTCGACATATTGCTCGGAGAGGCCAACAAGGTCGGCGTCGATCGTCTGCGTGACCTGCTCCTGGATCAGCGCCTTGACGTTCCAACCGACGGACACGAGGACCAGCACCGCGCCAATCGAGGTGAGGACGAGATAGGCGAGCGAGATCTTGAAGGCGGTGGTTCGGAAGAGCCGACCGGGTGCGCTCACCGACGGCGCCTCAGGTTCTGGCCGTGTCGCGGATCGTGTAGCCGGCGCCTCGCACCGTCTGCAGCAACGGCGCCTCGAAGCCTTTGTCGATCTTGGCGCGGAGCCGCGAGATATGCACGTCGATCACGTTGGTCTGCGGGTCGAAATGATAGTCCCAGACGTTCTCGAGAAGCATGGTGCGGGTCACGACCTGGCCGTGATGCTTCATGAGGTACTCGAGCAGCCGGAACTCGCGCGGCTGCAGGACGATCTCCTTGCCGTCACGCGTGAGCTTGTGGGCGAGCCGGTCGAGTTCGAGCCCGCCGACTTTGTAGACCGTCTCCTCGCCATGGCCGTTGCCCTTGCGCCGCGACAGCACCTCGACGCGGGCGAGCAGCTCCGAGAAGGCGTAGGGCTTGGGCAGGTAGTCGTCGCCGCCGGCTCGCAATCCCTTGACGCGATCGTCGACCTGACCGAGCGCGGACAGGATGATCACGGGCGTCGACACCTTCTGCGCACGCAGGCCGCCGATCAGCGAGAGGCCGTCCATCTTCGGAAGCATGCGGTCGACGATGAGGACGTTATAGGCCTCATCGCGGGCCATGTCGTAACCGGTCAACCCGTCGGCGGCGATGTCGGCGAGGTGGCCGGACTCCCGGAACGCCTTCGCCAGATACTGGGCGGCCTCGGTATCGTCCTCGACGATCAGGATACGCATCGGTGACATATAGCGACATCCCTTAAAAACGAGCAGGCCGGCACGAGGCCGGCCTGCGGGATCGGGGTGGCGTTGGACGGGAAGGTTCCGGCGCCATGCCCATTCGCTTCGAGATCAGCCGTCCTTGGCGCTGGTCGAGAGGGCCACGAAGCGGATGCCCTGCTCGCTCTTGACGCGGAGCAGCACCGCCTTGCGGCCGTCCTTCTTGGCGGTCGAGATGACGTTGGTGATCTCGGACGGCTTGGAGACCTTCTCGCCACCGGCTTCCAGGATCACGTCGCCGACCTTGAGGCCCTTCTGCGCGGCGGCGCTATCCTGGTCGACGTCGGCGACCACGACACCTTCGCTGCCGGCGCCCGGCACCGAGGCCGCCGGTGCCAGTTGCAAGCCGAGCGCGGCGACGGTCGCCTTGGCGGCGTCCTCGGTCTTGTCGCCTTCGACCTCAGCCTTGGCGACCTTGTCGGAGTTCGGCAGCGTGCCGAGCTTGACGTCGGCGGTCTTCTGCTTGCCGTCGTGCCAGAAGGTCAGTGACGCCTTGGCGTCGGGACCCATGCCGGCGATGGTGCGGGCGAGTTCGCGCGGCCCGTCCACCGGCTTGCCATCGACGTCAAGGATCACGTCACCCGACTTGATGCCGGCGGCCGAGGCCGGTCCCGAGGGCTGAGCCTCGGCGACGAGGGCGCCCTTGCTTGTCTTCAGGCCGAGGCTCTCGGCGATCTCGTCCGTGACCGGCTGGATCTGCACGCCGATCCAGCCGCGGGCGACCGTACCCTTGGTCATGAGGTCGTGGACGACGGTCTGGGCCACCTCGGAGGGGATCGCGAAGCCGATGCCGACGCTGCCGCCCGAGGGCGAGAAGATCGCGGTGTTGACGCCGACCACGTTGCCGTTGGCGTTGAACGTCGGGCCGCCCGAATTGCCGCGGTTCACCGGCGCGTCGATCTGCAGGAAGTCGTCGTAGGGGCCAGCGCCGATGTCGCGGCCGCGGGCCGAGACGATGCCGGCCGTCACCGTGCCGCCGAGGCCGAACGGGTTGCCGACCGCGATCACCCAGTCTCCGACGCGCGGTGCCTTCTCGGCCCAATGCACGAAGGGATAGGTGCCGGACTTGGTCACCTTCAGCAGGGCGAGGTCGGTCTTCTTGTCGGTGCCGATCACCGTGGCAGGCAGGGTGGTGCCGTCGTCGGTCACGACCTGGACGTCGGTGGCGTGCTCGACGACGTGGTTGTTGGTGACGAGATAGCCGTCAGCCGTGATGAAGAAGCCCGAGCCCTGGGCCTGGGTCTGCTTGGGCTTTTGCTGGTGGAACTTGCCGCCGCGCTGGCCGAACTGCTTGAAGAAGCGCTCGAGCGGATCACCCGGCTTCAATTGCGGCATCTGCGGCGTATCGCCGTCGCCATCGCTGTCGGACGCGTCGGCCGTCTCCGTCATCTTCACCTTGACCGAGACGACGGAGTTGCGGACGTGCTCGACGACATCGGCGAAGGAGGTCGGGTTGACGGTCAACACTCGAGTGTTCGAATCCGCCTGCTGGCCCTGCGAGGACTGGGCTTCGGCGTAGGCAGAGTGCGGGCCGACGATCCCGCCGGCGACCGCGCCGGACAACGCCAGGGCGCCGGCCGCGCCGAGCAGCGCCGCGCGCCGTGCCAGCCTGTTCTTGTTCTCAACCATCCAGCGTCTCCAATCAGCAACGGCAGCAAAACCGCCCGTCGCACGCGAAGATGATGGAAGCCGACTTACCCGCAAATGGCCGCGAGATGAAAGCTTCGTAACGAAACCTTGACGGTGTCAGGCCACCGCCGCCTGCGGCGCAGATTCGCTCGCGAGCCAGCGTTCGAGATCGATGCCGGCTCGGGCGCTGAGGAGCCGCTTGCGGGCGACTCCCTTCTCGGGACCCCGCAGCTTCTTGCCGTCCTCGGAAACGAGCGGCGCTTCGATGGGCGGGAACAAGCCGAAGTTGACGTTCATCGGCTGGAACGAGCGCGGACCCGCGTCGATCGAGAGGATGTGTCCTCCTGTGATGTGGTTGATCAGCGCGCCAATCGCCGTGGTCGCCGGCGGCATCGCGAAGGAAAGGCCGAGACGCTCCGCCGCCGCCAGCCGGCCGGCGACGAGGCCGATGGCGGCGCTCTCGACGTAGCCCTCGCAGCCGGTGATCTGCCCGGCGAATCGCAGCCGCGGCATGGCGCGCAGCCGCAGCCGCTCGTCGAGGACTTTGGGTGCGTTGAGGAAGGTGTTGCGGTGGATACCGCCCAGGCGTGCGAAGCCGGCGCCCTCCAGGCCCGGAATCGTCTGAAAGACGGCAACTTGCGCGCCGTGCTTCATCTTTGTCTGGAAGCCGACCATGTTGTAGAGCGTGCCGAGCGCGTTGTCCTGGCGCAGCTGCACCACGGCTCGCGCCTTGCGCGTCGGATCGTGCGGATTGGTGAGCCCGACCGGCTTCATCGGTCCATGGCGCAGCGTGTCGCGCCCGCGCCGCGCCATCTCCTCGATCGGCAGGCAGCCGTCGAAATAGGGAGTATCGGCATCGTGCTCCGTGCATTCGGCGGCGAGCAGCGCGTCGACGAAGGTCTCGTAGCCTTCGTGGCTGAGCGGGCAGTTGATGTAGTCGGCGCCGGTGCCGCCGGGTCCGGCCTTGTCGTAGCGCGACTGGAACCAGGCCTTGGACAGGTCGATCGAGTCGCGGTGCACCACCGGGGCGATCGCGTCGAAGAAGGCGAGGTCCGCTTCGCCGGTGAGTCGGCCCACGGCCTCGGCGAGCGCCGGCGCGGTCAGCGGCCCCGTGGCGACGATCACGCTGTCCCACTCGGGCGGTGGCAGGCCGACGACCTCTTCGCGGCGTATCTCGACGAGCGGGTGGGTTGCCAGGGCCCGCGTGACCGCGGCGGAGAAGGCCTCTCGATCGACGGCGAGCGCGCCGCCGGCCGGCACCTGGTGCGAGTCGGCCGCGCTGAGGATCAGCGAGCCCATGCGCCGCATTTCGCGATGGATCACGCCGACCGCGTTGGTGTGTGCATCGTCAGAGCGCAGCGAGTTGGAGCAGACGAGCTCGGCGAGGTCGTCGCCGCGATGCGCCATCGTCGCGCGCACCGGCCGCATCTCGTGGAGCACGACGGGCACGCCGGTCGCGGCGATCTGCCAAGCCGCCTCGGAGCCGGCGAGGCCGCCGCCGATGACGTGGACGGGACAGGGAAGCGAAGCGTGGGTCATCCGCGAGGAGTAGGGCATCGCCGCGGCACCCGGCAACCCTGCAAGCCAAGAGAAAGCCCCCGCCGGTTTCCCGGCGAGGGCTTCAGTTAGGCGGAAATGCGTCGGATCAGTAGCGGGCGACGACCGGGGTCGGCGCAGTCGGGGCGACGTAGAGCGGCACGACGAAGCGGATGTAGCCGCGCGTGTCGTAGTCGTTGTTGATGCCGGCGCCGGCGGTCAGGCTGGGCTGGCCAAGGCCGTAGCCGCCGTTGCGGACGTAGACTTCGCGGGTGGCATAAGCCTGCAGCGTGAACTTGCCGAAGTCGTAGCCGATCAGGCCGCCGACCGCGAGAGAGCGCTGGCGGACGACAGGACCGTTGATGTCCGTCTGGTAATAGCCGATCACGCCGACTTCGAACTTGTTGAACTTCTTCGTCAGCGTGTAGTCGATGAAGATGTTGTCGTCGAAACCGGTCAGAGCGCCATTGACGACGGTGAGCTTGCCACCCAGGTTGCCGCCGTAGTTCGCGGTGACGGTCGCGTTGAAGCCGTCCTTGACGTAGCTAATCGAGGCGCGCAGGTCGGCGATGGCGCCGCGACCGGCCTGCGTGAAGTTGTCGGCGCCGCGCGGACCGCCGATGATGGCGGCATTGAAGCCATTGCCGAAGTCGTGCGCCAAGGCGAAGAGCAGTCCCTGGCTGTAGAGGTCGACGCGGTTGGCGGTCGGACCGTCGATGTGAGTGAACACGGGAATGGCGGCGAGCACTTCGAGACGGGTGTTGTAGAAGCTGAACGGTGTCGACCACACCGAGATCGGGATGTTCACGCCGAGGCGGTTGGCCTGGCCGTCACGCTTGCCGTAATCTTCGAGGTCGACGAAGAACACGCCCTCCGGCAACGGAGCGCCGAGCGCTACGCCGCAGGTTTCGCACGGCTGTCCCACGATCTGCGCTTTGGCGGTGCCGGACATCGTGAAGGCGAGGGCGGCGGCACCGACCGCAGCCATGATCTTGTTCTTCATATTAGTCCCCCATGACATAATTTTTTGGCCCATCTTGGCAGGGTCGGCGCCTTCCCCAAAGGCGCTGATCGACCACACATTTGCTTTCGTTAGGCCGATTCCGATGGGGCATAGTCATACGCCCGCGCTGCGAAGGCTAGTCCTCGATTGCTGCTTGCCTTCGGTTCACAAATCCGCGTTGCTTTCTGGCAACAAAACGTCAGCCGCCTTATTCTCTTTACCTACACGACCTGGCCCGAACTCACCGCAATTGCAGGGCTGTCGCGAAAACCTGTCAAATTGATCGGATAGGCACACCAACACCGGCGATCAACAACAAATGAGGTTGGACACCTGCGCGAGCGAAGCCGCAAACAGGCTTGCTGCTGATCTCGTGCGTGTCGCGGACGTCAGCGCCGACTGGCGGTCGCCACCGCCGAGCGGTCGGTCTATTCCGCCGCGAGCCTCGTCCTCGCCGGCTGCGGCGCCGGCTTGCCGGGCCTGCGCTCCAGCAGGTCCTTGAGGAAACGCCCGGTATGACTGCGACTGGCCTTCACGATCGCCTCCGGCGTGCCCACGGCCACGATCTCGCCGCCGCCGTCGCCGCCTTCCGGCCCAAGGTCGATGACCCAGTCGGCGGTCTTGATGACCTCGAGGTTGTGCTCGATCACCACGACCGAGTTGCCGCCCTCGACGAGCTCCTGCAGCACTTCGAGCAGCTTGGCGACGTCGTGGAAATGCAGGCCGGTGGTCGGCTCGTCGAGGATGTAGAGTGTGCGGCCGGTGGCGCGGCGCGACAGCTCCTTGGCGAGCTTCACGCGCTGCGCTTCGCCGCCCGACAGCGTGTTGGCCTGCTGTCCCACCTTGACGTAGCCGAGCCCGACTCGCGCGAGAGTCAGCATCTTGTCGCGAATCGGCGGCACCGCCTTGAAGAGATCCGCGGCCTCCTCGACCGTCATGTCCAGAACGTCGGCGATCGATTTGTTGCGGTACTTCACCTCCAGCGTCTCGCGGTCGTAGCGGCGGCCTTTGCAGACGTCGCAAGTGACAAAGACGTCGGGAAGAAAGTGCATCTCGATCTTGATGACACCGTCGCCCTGGCAGGCCTCGCAGCGACCGCCCTTCACGTTGAACGAGAAGCGGCCGGGCTGGTAGCCGCGCGCCTTGGCCTCGGGCAGTCCGGCAAACCAGTCGCGAATCGGCGTGAACGCGCCGGTGTAGGTCGCAGGGTTGGAGCGCGGCGTGCGCCCGATCGGCGACTGATCGATGTCGATCACCTTGTCGAGAAGCTCGATACCCTCGATCGATTCGTGCGGCGCGGGGTGCTCCAAAGCGCCATTCAGCCGCCGCGCCACCGCCTTGTAGAGCGTGTCGATGATCAGCGTGGACTTGCCGCCGCCGCTGACGCCGGTGACGGCGGTGAAGACGCCAAGCGGGATGTCGGCGGACACGCCCTTGAGATTGTTGCCGCAGGCGTTGCGGATCGTCAACTTGCGCTCGGGATCGGGCTTGCGGCGCTTGCGCGGCACGGCGACCTGCCGTTCGCCGGTGAGATACTGCCCGGTGAGGGAGTTGGGATCGGCCATGATCTGCGCCGCCGTGCCCTGCGAGACGATCTCGCCGCCGTGAATGCCGGCGCCAGGGCCGACGTCGACGACGTAGTCGGCGGTCATGATGGCGTCCTCGTCGTGCTCGACGACGATCACCGAATTGCCAAGGTCGCGCAGCCGACGCAGGGTTTCCAGCAGGCGCTCGTTGTCGCGTTGGTGCAGGCCGATCGAGGGCTCGTCGAGCACGTAGAGCACCCCGGTGAGGCCGGAGCCGATCTGCGAGGCAAGCCGGATGCGCTGGCTCTCGCCGCCCGACAGCGTGCCGGAGGCACGATCGAGGCTGAGATAATCGAGCCCGACATCGACAAGGAAGGAGAGCCGGTCGCGAATCTCCTTGAGGATGCGCTTGGAGATCTCGTTGCGCTTGTCATCGAGCTTCTCCGGCAGCGCGTCGAACCATCGGTGTGCGTCGCGCACCGACAGCGACGTCACCTGCGCGATGGTCTGCATGTCGATCTTCACCGCCAGCGATTCCGGCCTGAGCCGCGTACCGTGACACGCCTCGCAGGGCGTCGCCGACATGAAGCGCCCGATCTCCTCGCGCGCCCACTCGCTCTCGGTCTCCTTGAAACGTCGCTCCAGATTACGGATGATGCCTTCGAAGGGCTTGTTGACGTCGTAATCGCGCACGCCGTCGGCGTAGGAGAAACGCACGCTCTGCTTGCCCGAGCCGTAGAACAGCATCTGCTGGATCTCGAGCGGCAGCTTCTCGAAGGCCACGTCGAGGCGGAACTTGTAGGCGCGGCCCAGCGCCTCCAGAGTCTGCATGTAGTAGGGCGAGGTCGATTTGGCCCAGGGCGCGATGGCGCCGCGCCGCAGCGTCAATGACGGATTGGGCACGATGAGCTCGGCGTCGATACGCTGCTCGAGGCCGAGGCCGCCGCACTCCGGGCAGGCGCCGAACGGGTTGTTGAAGGAAAACAGCCTGGGCTCGATCTCGGCGATGGTGAAACCGGAGACGGGGCAGGCGAACTTCGAGGAGAAAGTGATGCGCTTGGGGGCGCCTTTCTCGTCGGTCTCGGTGGCGTATTCCGCGATGGCGATGCCGTCGGCGAGCTCCAGTGCCGTCTCCAGGCTCTCGGCGTAGCGCGCGCGCTGGTCGTCCTTCACGGCGAGGCGATCCACCACCACGTCGATGTCGTGCTTCAGTTTCTTGTCGAGCACCGGCGTCTCGGCGATCTCGTAGAAGGCGCCATCGACCTTGAGCCGCTGGAAGCCCTTCTTGAGGTAGTCGGCGATCTCCTTGCGGTACTCGCCCTTGCGGCCGCGAACCACCGGCGCCAGCAGGTAGAGACGCGTGCGCTCCGGCAGCGCGGCGAGGCGGTCGACCATCTGGCTCACCGTCTGCGACTCGATCGGCAGGCCGGTCGCCGGGGAGTAGGGGATACCGACGCGCGCCCAGAGCAGGCGCATGTAGTCGTAGATCTCGGTCACGGTGGCGACGGTGGAGCGCGGGTTCTTCGAGGTGGTCTTCTGCTCGATCGAGATCGCCGGCGAGAGCCCGTCGATCTGGTCGACATCGGGCTTCTGCATCATTTCCAGGAACTGGCGGGCGTAGGCCGAGAGCGACTCGACATAGCGGCGCTGCCCCTCGGCATAGATCGTGTCGAAGGCGAGAGAGGACTTGCCGCTGCCCGAGAGTCCGGTGAAGACCACGAGCTTGTCGCGCGGGATCGCAAGGTCGACGTTCTTGAGGTTGTGCTCGCGGGCGCCGCGCACGGTGATGGCACGGCCCTCGAACGCGGGCAGGGCGGCGGGAACAATCGCGGCAATCGTCGTCGTGCCCGCCTTGGCCTTCGGCTTCTTCATGCGTCCGGGAGCGTGAGAGAGATCGTGCTTAACCTAGGCAAGACGGATGGAAGACACCAGCCCCGGAGCGCGATCATCCTGGGACAGGCGGATACGGCTCAATCGGCCGCAGCTGCGGCGATGGCTGCCGATCGGCTGCCATGGCCTCCTGCCGCCGGCCGAGCCACAGGCTGTTGAGCAGCCAGGCCGCCGAGAGCGGGATGGCGAGGACGACGAGCGAGACGTGGCTAAAGCCGGGCAGGGTGTGGAGGTCGGTCGACCAGGCGCCGATCTGGTCGCCGAGGCGATAGATCACCGTGTCGATAAAGGCTTTGGCCTTGTAACGGTCCTCGCGCGGGACCACCGTGAACAGGATCTCGCGGGTCGGCCGGGCGATGGCGAAATTGCCGGCGCGGCGCACGACCTGGAAGGCGATGATCGCCGCGAGCATGGGCGCCCCGGCGAGCAGGCCGAACCCCAGCACCGACACCGCCGGCAGCAGCGCGAGCGTCAAGGTGATGCCGAGCACGCGCAGGATGCGGCCCGACAGGAACAGTTGGATCGCCAGGGTCGCCATGTTGGTGATGAGATCGATGGTGGCGAAGAAGTGCGTGCGCGCCGCGTGGTCCTTGTAGGCGTGGGCCGCGGCTCGCGTGACCTCGAAGTAGAGGAAGGTCGAGGTCACGGAGAAGAGCAGGAGGAACAAGGCGGTGTTGGCGAGGTAGGCCGAGGAGAAGGTCTGGGTGAAGCCGGCCAGCACGCCACCGCCGACGCGCTCGTCGGCGATCTCTCGCTCGTGCGCCCGCATCGTGGCGGCGAGGCGCGAGAGCCGCCTGGCGCCGAAGACCGCGACCTCGAGCAGCATGGCCGCCGAGACCAGGAGCGCGGTCTGCGGTATCTGTCTGGCGAGTGCGACGACCACGAACGAGCCGAAGACCGCGCCGATCGTGGCACCGGCGGCGATCGAGGCGAACAGCCGCTTGCCCTGGTCGGAGTCGAACGTATCGACGATCATCGCCCAGAACACCGAGACGACGAACAGGTTGAACACCGACAGCCAGATGAAGAAGGCCCGCCCGACCCAGACCGTGGTCTCCTTGTCGGCCATCCAGAGCAGGGCGGCGAAGACGAGGATGTTCGCGGCGAAGAACCTGTAGGTGATGGCGATGAATTGGACCCGCGGCAGCGAGCGCACCAGCCAGCCGAAGGGCACGTTCAAGACGATCATCGCGATCAGCGTGCCGGTAAAGAGCCATGGCAGGTTCTCGACCCCGCCAGCGACGCCCATCTCGTCGCGGATCGGCCGCATGATGTAGTAGGCGACGAGCAGCGAGAAGATGTAGAGCCAGGCCCAGCCGAGCGCCGCGCCCTCGCCCGGCTCGATCGCCACGGCGCGGCGCAGCAGGCGCGAGACGAGGGTGTCCCGGGTCGGCGCGTCGCTTCGCGTCATGATCCCACTCCCTCATGGTGAGGAGACGCGCCTGCGGCGCTCCTCACTACGGGGCTACCTGAAGGCTGCGCCCTCTTCGCAAAGTTCACTTGAGGATACCGAGCTTCTTCTCCCACTCCACTGCCGTGAAGGCACCACTGCCCAGCGGCCGGCCTGGGCCGATCTCGTCGGCGCGGGCGAGCGGCACCACGATCGGCTCAAAGCCGGCCTGGCGCACCAGCTCGGAGGCGATCTTGATCGCTTGCGGGTCGTCGCTGGCCAGCGGGATGCCGAGCTGTTGCCCATCCTTCTTCCCGCCCAGGGCCATGTCGGTGTAGTGGATCGCGTTGAAGCCGCGCACGAGGTGCACGCCGGGCAGCAGCGACGCCGACACTTGGCCGATGCCCTGCTTGTGCACGTCCGCCGCCATCGCACCATCGCGCGACTCCATGGCGTTCGACGCGTCAAACACGACCTTGCCCTTCAAGGCGGCATCGTTGGCCTTCGCCACCTCGGCAAAGTTCTTGTAGGGCACGGCGATGAGTACGATCTGGCCGAAGGCCGCTGCCTCGGACGGCGTCCCGATCTGAGCGCCGTTACCGGCTTTGGCCGCGAGATCCTTCAGCTCTTCGGGATGGCGTGATGAAAAAAGCACCGCGTCTCCGGCCTTGGCCCATACCGTGCCGAGCGCGCCGCCGACGTTGCCCGCGCCGATGATGCCGATTTTGTAGTGCTCCGCGGCTTGGGCCAGCGGAACGAGAGCGACCGCGAATGTCGCGGCGACGGCCGATCGCACGAAAGTTCTTCGCATGTATAGGTCTCCAAGCTCGAAGGTTCGGTCGCCATATCTGGGCGCGTCGGCCCGGTCGAGTACCCGCGATGCCGTCGGCCCACGCCATCGTGAGGGCTGCGGCGCGCGAGCGGATCGCGATCCTCCATGCATTGAGGCCTCAAGCTCCCAGCTGTTCGGCCAAGTCGAGGAAGTCGCGCGCGTTGAGATCGAAGGCCGGCTCCGGCGCGACGTCGGGCCGGCCTTGCGGCCCGAACTCCAGCGGGCGGGCGACGAAGGCGGTCTTCATGCCGAAGGCCTTGGCCGCGTGGAGATCGTACTTGTGGCAGGCGACCATCATCATCGCCTCGGGCGACAGGTCGAGGTAGTCCGCGGCGAGCCGATACACGGCGGCGGCCGGTTTGTAGGCCCGCGCGAGCTCCGCAGTGAGCACGGCGTCGAAGGGCAGGGCGGCCCGTTTCACCACGGCGATCGCCGCCGCCATGCCGGCATTGGATAGCGTCGCGAGCGTGTAGCGCCGCGCCAGGCGGCCGAGGCCCTCGCGCGCGTCCGGCCATGGCTCAAGCTGGGTCCATACCGCGTTGATGGCGTCGCGCTCGTCCGCGCTGAAACAGCCGGCCATAGCCTCCTCGCCGAGCAGTCGGTCGAGCGCCTCGCGATAGATCCTGTCCACCCGAATCCAGGGGCGGCGACCGTCGAGGACGGCATCCATCGTCTCGCGGTAGAGACCGCGCCAGCGCACCGAAAGAGCGGCCCAATCGATCGTCGTGGCCTTCGTGGCGTTGAGGCTTTCGCCGAGCCGCAACAGCGGCCGGTAGAAGTCCACCGTCGTGCCTTGCAGGTCGAAAAGCAGGGCGCGAGGCTCGACCACCGATAAATTTTCTCTTGATCGGCGCGGCGGGAAAACCCCGAGAACCGAAGATGAACGACTTGCCAAGCTACCCGTTACGCGGCAGCACCGCACCGCAGCATCGGTGCGGTATCAGGAGCGTTGACGTGAGCGACTACAAACTGCGCGAAGGCCTGCCCCATCCTCGAGGCGCTCACTGGGACGGCAAGGGCACGAACTTCGCGCTTTTCTCCGCCAACGCCAAGAAGGTCGAGGTCTGCCTGTTCGACGAAACCGGCAAGCGCGAGACGGCCCGCGTCGAGCTGCCGGAATATACCAACGAAGTCTTCCACGGCTACCTTGAGGGTGTCCACCCCGGTCAGTTCTACGGATACCGCGTGCACGGCGTCTACGAGCCCAACGCCGGCCATCGCTTCAATCACAACAAGCTGCTGCTCGACCCTTACGCCCGCGCCCACGCCTTCGAGCTCGAATGGAACCCTGCGGTCTTCGGCTATCAGATGGAAACAGGCGACGACCTCACTTTCGACGAGCGCGACTCGGCGCCGTTCATGCCGAAATGCGTGGTGGTGGATCAGGATTTCGACTGGCAAGGCGAGCCCCCGGACCGCCGCGTGCCTTGGGACCGCACCATCACTTACGAGACCCACGTCAAGGGTTTCACAATGCTCGATCACGACGTTCCCGAGGAGCTGCGCGGCACCTACAAAGGTTTCGGCCACAAGAAAGTGGTTGATTACATCAAGCGGCTGGGCGTGAGTTCGGTCGAACTGCTGCCGATCCACACCTTCGTGCAGGACGACAATCTTGTGGAAAAGGGGTTGGCGAACTACTGGGGCTACAACACGATCGGGTTCTTTGCGCCGACGCCGCGTTACGCGCATGACGTGCCCAACTCGCTGCGCGAGTTCAAGGAAATGGTCGCTCGCTTCCACGAGGCCGGGCTCGAGATCATCCTCGACGTCGTCTACAACCACACCGCAGAGGGCAACCATCTCGGCCCGACGATGTCCTTCAAGGGCATCGACAATGCCAGCTACTACCGGCTGATGCCGGACGATCGTCGCTACTACGTGAACGACACCGGCACCGGTAACACGGTGAACCTCTCGCACCGCCGCGTCATCCAGATGGTCACGGATTCTCTGCGCTATTGGGTCGAGGAGATGCACGTCGACGGCTTTCGCTTCGATCTCGGCACCATTCTCGCGCGCGAGCTCAACGGCTTCGACAACCAGTCTGGCTTCCTCAAGGCGGTCGGGCAGGATCCTGTCCTCGGCGCCGTCAAGCTCATCGCCGAGCCCTGGGACATCGGGCCGGGCGGCTATCAGGTCGGCTCCTTCCCTCCGGGTTGGGCGGAATGGACCGACAAGTTCCGCGACGACGTTCGCGACTTCTGGCGCGGCCGCGCCGGTGTCGGCACACTCGCTGCGAGACTGTGCGGCTCCGCCGAGAGCTTCAACCACCAGGGGCGCCGCGCGTGGTCTTGCGTCAACTTCATCACCGCCCACGACGGCTTCACGCTGAACGACACCGTCACCTACGACGAGAAGCACAACGAGGCCAACGGCGAGGACAACAGGGACGGCAACTCGGACAACCGCTCCTGGAACTGCGGCGTAGAGGGGCCGACCGACGATGAGGACATCAACACGCTGCGCGAGCGCCAGATCCGCAACATGCTGGCAACCCTGCTGCTCTCGCAGGGAACGCCGATGCTGCTGGCCGGCGACGAGTTCGGCCGGACGCAGGGCGGCAACAACAATGCTTATTGCCAGGATAGCGAAATCTCCTGGTTGCATTGGGACTTGAAGGAGAAGGGCCAGAAGCTCGTCGCTTTCACGAGCAAGCTGACGGCGCTACGCCGCAAGTACCCCATTTTGCGTCACTCGCGTTTCCTTTCGGGCGAGTACAACGAGGATACCGGCACCAAGGACCTCACGTGGATCGGCACCAGCGGTCACGAGATGGGGCCGGGCGACTGGGACGATGCCAACACGCGCTGCTTCGGCATGCTGATGGATGGCCGCGCTCAGGAGACCGGTATCAAGCGCCGCGGTTCTGATGCCACGATGCTCCTCGTATTCAACGGGTGGCAGGACGTCGTCGGTTTCACATTGCCCGATCCGCCCGACGGTGCCGGCTGGACCTTGCTGATCGACACCAACCAACCTGACCTGACGGACGAGCCCTCTTTCAAGACGGGAGACCAATACGATGCCACCGGGCGCTCGGTGCTGATGTTCCTGATGCAGAAAGGCGACGGCGCGCCGGCGTCAGCGTGACGCCGCGACGATGGCCTGGAGCCGCCGCCACCTCCGCGCCCGCAGCCGGCGAAACGGCCACGCCAGCTGCCCGCCGAGGCGTGTCGGCATGGCTTCGGCGATGCCGATCTTCGCCGGTGGCCGGCGTGCCTCGTTGAACCAGGTCCCGAAGACGAGATCCCAGATCACCAGGTTCTCGCCGTAGTTCTTGTTGCCTTCGCGCAGGTCCATGCTGTGATGCCAGCGGTGCAGCTCTGGCGTGTTGAAGACGTAGGAGAGCGGGCCGAAGCGCATCGTCGCGTTGGTATGGGTCATCAGGCCGATGTAGCCGGTCAGCGCCGAAAGCCAGGCCATGATCTCGGCTGGCGCGCCGGCCAGCACGAGTATCGCGACGCCCGGCACCACGCTCTTGAGCGCATCCACGAAATGGAAGCGCCCCGAGTTCACGCACCATAGCTTGCCGACGCCGTGATGGATGGCGTGGAAGTACCACAGCGGCCTCCATTCGTGCGCCGTACGGTGTGCCCAGTAGGCCGCGAACTCGGAGACGGCAAGGCCGAGCACCACCTGTGCCGCCAGCGGCCAGCCGTGCGGCCAAAGTCCGAGGCCGTGATGGCCGCTCTCGACGATCAGCGCCGAGAGGCCGATGGCGCCGGAGAACACCACCAGCACCTGCACTGTGCCGTTGCTGACGAGAGTGTGGCCGAGGTCCAGCAGCAACTGGCCGTCGTGGGGCTGCCAGCTCGCCTCGTGCGGCATCCAGCGCTCGAGGCCGAGCAGCGCGGCGACGAGACCGACATAGGTCAGATTGAAGGCCAGGATCGGCGCGCCATGCGCGAAGCCGTAAGCCGTGGCGACGATGGCTGCCACGAGCAGGGCCGGCCAGGCTGTCCAGGCAACAAGGGTGCGCAGGCGAGTCATGGGGAATGTTCTACGCTCAGCTGCTGCCACAAGGTAGGGGGATCGTGACTGCTTAGTCGAAGCGATTGAAGCGCAGTGTGTCGGTTCTCTGATCACTCCGCTCAGATCGGCTCAGACTGACGGTCGTCAGGCCGCCTTCTTCATCGCCATCGCCGCCAACGTGCGCAGGATCTGGCGCGTGCCTTCAAGGCGCTTCTTCGGATTCTCGAAGTCGCGCACGAAGACCACCTTCATGTCGGGTCGCACCTTGGCGTCGGCACCCTGCTCAGTCACGAAGCGTACCAAGCCCTGCGGGTTGGCGAACGAGTTCTCGCGAAAGGCCAGCACGAGACCCTTGGGGCCGGCGTCAACCTTCTCGACATGGGCCTGGCGGCAGAGCTGCTTGATGGAGGCCAGCTTCATCAGCAGGTCGACCTCGGGCGGCAGAGGGCCGAAGCGGTCGATCAGCTCGGCGGCGAAGCCCTCGATTTCCTCGTCGGTCTCCAGCGTGGCGAGCCGACGGTAAAGCTGCACCCGCAGCTGCGCGTCCTCCACATACACTTCCGGGATCGTGACCGGCGTGCCGGTCTGGATCTGCGGCGACCAGGTCTCCTGCGGCAGCTCGTCGGCAATGCCGAGCTTGAGCGCCTCGATCGCTTCGCCCAGCATGTCCTGGTAGAGTTCGTAACCGACCTCCTTGATGTGGCCGGATTGCTCGTCGCCGAGCAGGTTGCCGGCACCGCGGATGTCGAGGTCGTGGCTGGCCAGCTGGAAGCCGGCGCCCAGCGTATCCAGCGAGTTCAGCACCTTGAGGCGCTTCTCGGCCTGCGCCGTGACCGTCTTGTTGGCGGGCAAAGTGAACAGCGCGTAGGCGCGGGTCTTCGAGCGGCCGACGCGTCCGCGCAGCTGGTAGAGCTGCGCCAGGCCGAACATGTCGGCGCGATGCACGATCAGCGTGTTGGCGCGGGGGATGTCCAGGCCCGATTCCACGATCGAGGTCGAGAGCAGGATGTCGAACTTGCCCTCGTAGAAGGCGCTCATCTTGTCCTCGAGCTCAGTCGGCGGCATCTGGCCGTGCGCCACCACGATCTTGGCCTCCGGCACGGCGTGGCGCAGGAACGCCAGCGCTTCCTCGATTTGCTCGATTCGTGGGCAGACGTAGAAGCTCTGGCCGCCGCGGTAGCGCTCGCGCAGCAAGGCCTCGCGGATCAGCAGCTCGTCGAACGGCGTCACGAAGGTGCGCACGGCGAGGCGATCGACCGGCGGCGTAGCGATGATCGAGAGGTCGCGCACGCCGGTCATGGCGAGCTGCAGCGTGCGTGGGATCGGCGTCGCCGAGAGCGTCAGCACGTGGACCTCGGCGCGCAGATCTTTCAGCCGTTCCTTGTGCTTGACGCCGAAGTGCTGCTCCTCGTCGACGACGACGAGGCCGAGGTCCTTGAAGTCGACACCCTTGCCGAGCACGGCGTGCGTGCCGACGACGATGTCGACATCGCCCGTGGCGATGCCGGCCTTGGCCGTCCTCATGTCGCCCGCCGTCACCATGCGCGAGAGCTGCGCGACCTTGATCGGCAGGTGGGCGAAACGCTCGCGGAAATTACGGAAATGCTGGCGCGCTAGCAGCGTCGTCGGCGCGACGACGACGACCTGCTTGCCGTTGATGGCGCAGGCGAAGGCGGCGCGCATCGCCACCTCGGTCTTGCCGAAGCCGACGTCGCCGCACACCAACCGGTCCATCGGATGGCCGGCGCTCATGTCCTCCAGCGCCGCCTCTATGGCGTTGGCCTGGTCCTCGGTCTCGTCGTAGGGGAAGCCGGCGCAGAACTCGGCGTAGAGGCCTTCGGGCGGCGCCAGCTTGGGGGCAGGGCTGGTGGCGCGGGCGGCGGCGATCTTGATGAGTCCGGCCGCCATCTCCAGCACGCGCTTGCGCATGCGCGCCTTGCGCTTCTGCCAGGAGGCGCCACCGAGCCTGTCGAGCTGGACCTCGGTGTCCTCCGAGCCATAGCGTGAGAGCAGCTCGAGGTTCTCGACGGGCAGGTAGAGCTTGACGTTGTCGGCGTAGTGCAGCTCCAGGCAATCGTGGCGCACGCCGCCGGCCTCGATGGGCTCCAGACCGGTGAAACGGGCGATGCCGTGGTTGGCGTGGACGACGATGTCGCCGGCCGTCAGCGAGCCCACTTCGGTGAGGAAGTTCTGCGCGCGCTTGGGGTTCTTGCGCTTGCGCACGAGGCGGTCGCCGAGAATGTCCTGCTCGGAAATGACGGCGATGTCGCCGGCCTCGAAACCCTGTTCCAGTCCGAAGACGGCGAGGCACACCTTCTTGCGCTTGTAGTGCAGAGCCTGAGAGAGCGACGCGATCACCTGGGTGTCGGCGATTTCGTGGTCGGCCAGCACGCCGGCGAGGCGCTCGCGCGAGCCGTCCGACCAAGCCGCGAGGATGACGTGGCGACCCTTCTCCTGCAGCGCGCGGATGTGCTCGGCGGCGGAGGCGAAGACGTTGACGCCCTCGTTCGCCCGCTCCGGTGCGAAGCTGCGGCCGGGGCGCCCGCCGGCGTCGACGATCAGGCCTCGGCCCTCGGGATGCGGGCCGGTCACGAGCTGGATGGTCGACTTCTCCTCGAGCCGCTTCAACCACTTCTTCTCGTCGAGGTAGAGCAGGGGCGGCGCCAGCGGCTTGTAGTTCGAATGCCCCGGGGCGGCATCGTGCGCGCTCTTGCGGGCGTCGTAATAGTCCTCGATCTGCGCCAGCCGCTCGGTCGCCGCCTCGCGGATGCTGGGGTCGAGCACCAGAGGCGCGTCGCCGGTGTAAGCGAAGATCGGGTCGAGCGTGTCGTAGAACAGCGGCAGCCAATGCTCGAGCCCGGGGCTGCGCCGTCCCTCACTGATCGCCTCGTAGAGCACGTCGCCGCGCGTCTGGCCGCCGAACTCGGAGGTGTAGGCCTGGCGGAAGCGCTTGATGGCGGCGGTGGTCAGCTGCACCTCGCTCATCGGCACGAGATCGAGCGCCTTGAGCTGGCCTGACGTGCGCTGCGTCTCGGGATCGAAGGTACGGATCGATTCCAGCGTGTCGCCGAAGAAGTCGAGGCGAATGGGCTCGGCCAGCGCCGGGGCGAACAGGTCGAGGATGCCGCCGCGCACCGCGTATTCGCCGGTGTCTCGCACCGTGGCCGAGCGGGTGAAGCCGTTGATCTCCAGCCACGCGACGAGCTTGTCCATGTCGATGGCATTGCCCGGTGCCGCCGAGAACGTGTCCTGTGCCACCTTGGTCAGCGGCGGCAGCTTCTGCAGCACCGCAGAGATTGTGGTGGAGAGGATACGCGGCCGCTCCTCCGAGGAGCGCGCACGGGCGAGCCGCGCCAAAGCGGTCATCCGCCGCGCCGAGATCGCGGCGTTGGGCGAGACACGGTCATAAGGCTGGCAATCCCAACCCGGCAGGTCGATGACCTCGATGTCGGGCGCAGCAAAGCCCACCGCCTCGTTGAAGGCGCGGGCGCGCGTTTCGTCGCGGGCGACGTGGACGAACACCACGGCGCGCTTCTCGGCGTCGCGCGCCATCGAGTGGGCGAGATCGGCGACGCAGAAGGCGTCGAAACCCTCTGGCACGGAGGCAAGGGTGAGGGAGCCGCCTTTTCGCAGTTCGGAGACAGCGCGCTTGAGATCGGTCAAAGGGGTACTGGTCTTTCGGACGGGGCGTCTATCTGGAACGTCGCGCCGGACTTGTCGAGCGTGGCCTATGGTTGCGGCAGGTCAGGCTGCGAGCTTGCCGGCGAGCCGCTGCACGATCGATGGGGCACCGAGGCGGCTTTCGCCGCCTTCGAAGTAGGTGAGCGCGCGCGCGACCTCGCAAGGCGGCAGGTTTGGGAAGAGCGCCACCGCCGCACCCAGGCCATCCTCCAGGGTCTGTCCAGCGTCGAGCATTGCCGCGATGTCGATGTAGTCTTTCACCTCGACGCGCTGAAGCAGGACCTTGAGCTTGTGGCCTAGGAGGTCGCGGAGCTAGGCGAGCAGCAGATCTCCATCGTCGGCGAACACCGGCGTGCCGACGCGCCCGAAGCTCAAGCTCGTGAAGAAAGAGAGCTTGACGCTTGGCTGCCGCGCCGCCGCTGCGAGGATCGTGAACGTGTCTCGTTCGTCCTGCAGCGTCTGGCTTGTCTCCCGGAGTGGGAAATGCCTCGGCGAGACGGCCGCGGTCCGCGCCTTCGTCGTTGAAGAGATCGAAGTCGACAGAAACACGATGACCAAGATGCAGCGCGATGGCCGTGCCGCCGTAAAGGACGAAACCAAGAGCCTTCAAAGGCGACTGCATCGGCAGCAGCGTGCGTTGCGCGTCGGGTAGGATGTCGTAACGGGTCACGCGAAGGTTCGGATCGGCAGCGGCGGCGGATCGTCCTCGGCCGACGTCAGCCCGAGGCGGTAGTGCCAGAACCACCAGGACCGCGGACGTAAAGCGCCGGCGGGGGCACTGCGAAGGCACGCGATGAGCCGGTCTCGGCCGAGCACCGGCTCGAGCTGCAGGACGTCGTCGAGCGTGCCGAGGTCCATGACGCGACGGATGGTGCGATCGGCGAAGCCGAGCGCCTCCGCCTCCGTCGCATCCCAGACGTAGCGCTTCGCCATGGCGGCGAGGAACACCCGCTCCACATCGTCTATCCGCTCTTCCATCGCGTTCGTTCTACACCAGAACCTCAGCGCTGGCAGATATGTCGAAGCGAGGGGTAGGAGACAACGCATGCTGGTGGATCACTGGATCGACATGCACGCGCATTTCTACCCGCCGGAGAGCGAGCCGATCCGGCGGCAGAGGCTCGATACCATGCGCAAGGGATGCTGGTGCGTGGACGCGGCGCCGGACTGGAGCGTCGCGCGGACGCTCGCGTACATGGATCGCACCGGCATCCAGATGCAGATGTTGAGCAACATCCCCAAAGGGCTTGAGGCGCTTCGCCAATCCAACGATTACGCCGGCTCGCTGGTGCGGCAATATCCCTCGCGCTTCGGCCTGCTCGCGGCGGTGCCGACCGACGATCCGGATGCGGCGCTGGCCGAGATCGCCCACGCCGACGAGCTCGATGCCGACGGCTATGCCGTGACCTGCTGCTACAACGGCACCTATCTCGGCGACCGCAAGCTCGATCCCGTCTGGGCCGAGCTGGACCGGCGCCGCGCCACCGTTTTCGCCCATCCCGACGCCTATGCGCCTGGCTCGATGGGCCGGCCGAGCGCGCTGATCGAGGTCGCCTTCGAGACGGCGCGCACCTTTACCGACATGCTCTACGCCGGCACTTTCGCACGATTTCCCGATCTCTGTTTTGTAGTGGCCCATTGCGGCGGTGCGCTGCCGGCATTGTCGGGCCGCCTGCTTCTGCTCGGGCACGAGCGCTGGATCCCCAATCCGGAGCGGGTCACGCCGACCGAAATGCGCACGCATCTTCGCCGCCTCTTCCTCGACACGGCGGCGACTTGCCCGACGACGCTGGCCGCGGCCCTGGCGATGACGACGGCGGACAAACTCGTTTACGGCTCGGACTGCGGAGTGCCTTGCACCACCGATGCAACGATGGAGGCCAACATCGAGGCGCTGCTCGCGTTTCGCGGCCTGACGTCGGAGCAGATCCAGGCGGTCGGCCGCAATGCGCTTCGGCTGTTGCCCAAGGCGGCGACACGGATCACGTCAGCCGGGGCTAGCGCCGGCTGACGCGTCGTCGCCGTCGCCGGCGCCGTGGCTCGCGGCTGACGTAATAGGCCGCAGCCGCCGCCACGGCACCGATGCCGGCGAGCGTCAGGCCGATGCTCAGGGCTCGATCGCCCTCCAGCCAATCGAGCGAATGGCGGAGGTGCTCGGCTGTATCGGCCTCTATGATGTCGCCGTGCGCCGGCACCACGCGCCGCGGCGCCAGCGACACGAGTTGCCGAGCTGCGGTGGCGTTGGCCTCGCGATTGAACGAAAGCAGAGTGCGCAGCTGGAGCGGCGCTCGCCCGATCGGCGCGCAGATGCCGGCCACGACGGCCATCGCGCGTGACAGCGGCGGCAGGCTGCCGGCGCGCACTTCCAGCAGCGTATCGGCGACGACAAGCGTGCCGCTCGCCGTATGGACCATGTCGAGCTCGCCATAGCCTGGTCCGCGGAAGATAACGTGCTCGAATTCGCCGACCCAATCCTGCGGCGGCGTCGGCCCGAGCAGGGCGTCGAAGCGAATGCCGGCGTCGCGCACCGCCTTGCGGCTCGCCAACTCGGGCACCGCCCAGGACTTGGCTTCAGGGCATTGGCGCTGCCATTCCTCAATGAACATCCAGTGCGCGGTGCTGGGCGCGACGAGGTGCTTGATCGGCCCCAGCTTTTCGATCGCTGTGCGCAGCGTCTCCCGGCACTGCGTCGGCGAGTAGATCAGCAGGTCGCCGTTGCCGAGCTTGAAGATCGTCATGCGCAGCGGCACGACCATGACGTTCATCGCCCGGATCGGCTTGGCGTCGACGATCCAGACGCCCTCGGCGAGCGCCTTGGGGGTGTTGAGGGGCGGGTAGGCGGCGTCGTCGATGATCATCGGGTTTCCTCGGCCGGAGCGAGGCGCGAACGCCCCCGAGAGCGCTTTGTTCGGCGGCGAGGGCGGGACCTAGCTGTCGAAGCGGCCGGCGCGCACGAAGCTCGTCTGCGGCGCGCGATCGTTCGGCTTGGCGGGCGCCTCGGGATCCTCGTGCAGGCGGCCGACGGCGATCATGCATTCCATGCGGTAGTCGTCGGGGACGCGGAGCGCGGCGATGGCGCGGTCGAGATCGAAGCCGCCCATCGCGTGAGCGCCCCAGCCGAGCGCCGCCGCCTGAAGCGCCAGCGCCATGCAGGCGGCGCCGGTGTCGAAGCTGTGGCTGTAGTCCTCGCGCACCTCATCGCTGTCCTTGACCGGCGCGGTGCGCTTGGAGACCACCGCGAGGAGCACCGAGGCGGCGTCGGCCCAGCGCTGATTGCCGGGCTTCAGGCAGTCGAAAAACAGGACCCAATCCGGAGTGTCGCGTTTGGCGTAGAGAAAGCGCCATGGCTGCCGGTTTGAGGAGGAGGGCGCCCAGCGCGCCGCCTCGAACAGCCGGAATAACTCGGTGTCGGGCATGTTCTCGCCGGTGAAGCTGCGCGGAGACCAGCGCTCCAGGAAGAGCGGCTCGATCTCGTGTGCCGCGGTGCGGCTGTTGCGGGTGGTCATGCGGGCTCCGGTTCGAGGCCGCATCAAGACGCAAAGCGACGCCGTCGCAAGATGCGGCGGCGGCGCGAAGTTGAGAGATCGATCAAATCAGGCGTGCTTGGTGCCGCGCTTCACGAGGTGCGAAAGGCGGATGCGCTTGTTGGCGTGACGGGCGACCTTGAGGTTGGCGTGGCGCGTCGCGACATGCTTGGTGGCGCGCTGCGAAACGTGCTTGCGGTGCGTCTTCGACGTCATGCGGGCGTGATGCTTGCGCAGCGTTGCCTTCTTCGTCGTGGTGTCGCTCTTGGCGGCAGTTGCGGGCGCCAGCGTATTGGAGGGGCTGACCGATTGGGTCGGCGCCGGTGCGGCGGTCTGGGCGGAGGCGGCGCCGAGCGTACCGGCGGCGAGCGAGAGACCGACGAAGGCGGCGAGGAGCTTGCGGGTGATCATGGCGGGGTCCTTTGGGAGACTGTTGCGCTCTCTCTCGAGCGTGACGGGACCCTAGGCTCGCGCGCCTGAACCGCGGCGGAAGGCGCCGTTCAGCGCGCCTTCACCAGCCACTTTCTTCGACCGAGCGCCGACGCCAAAACCCGTAGCGCCATGGCGCGTACCAGCGCGCGCACGCGGGAAATGTCGCCGGAACCGGATCGAAGCCGGCTGTTCCCCAGGGATGACAGCGGCTGATCCGAGCCGCGCCCATCCAACCGCCGGCCCATAGACCATGGCGCGTGATCGCCTCGTCCATGTATTCGGAGCAAGTGGGAAGATGCCGACATTGCCGTCCGACCAAGCCCGACAGCGTCACTTGGTAGAGACGGATCGCTGCACGCGCGAGATGGCTGGCCGTCGTGGCGAGCCTCGCGCGCATCAAACCCACGAAGAGAGGCCGACATAGATGTACAGCAGGTCAAGCCCGGCCAAGTGGCCGAGCTCGAACACAAGGACGCGGCTTTCGCTCAGTAGCGGGCGACGATCGGAGCTGGCGCCGAGGTGCCATCGAACTTGTAGCCGAGGCCGAAGCGAAGGATATTGCCTTCGGTATGGAAGCGATTGATGAAGCCGCCGGGTGCGCCGGCGGTGCTGGTCGCGACGACAGTCCGCGTGCCGAGATCGTAGTGCACGAATTCGACTTTGAGTGTGGACGACAGACTGTCGAGGAAGCTCAGGGCGCTGATCTTGGTGCCGCCCGTGAACTTGCCGAGAAGCTTCTCGACGGACAGGTAGTTCAAGATGCTGTCGGCCGGGATCGCATACTCGATGCCGCCGCCGTAATCGTAACCGGTAGAGATGTTGCCGGACGTGCCGAAATAGGGCGACGCGCTGTTGCCGGAAAAGAGGTACGCGCTGTCGTGCAATTCGCCATAGGCGAAACCGCCGATGCCATACACCATGATGTGGTCGAACGCGTAGCCGACGCGGCCGTTTGCAGTACCGATATAGGCGGTGCGCTGCTGATAGTCGCCGCCGATGCCTCCGACGTAGCCTGTGTAAAGGAATTTTTGCAGGTTGAAATAGTTCACGTCGGCGGCCGCGCCGACGACGAAACCGTGACCGGGGGTGAACTGATAGTTGGCAGCGACGCCGCCGCCGACGGTGTCGAAGCCTGATCTGTTGAGCGTGGCGAAAGAGGCTTGGCCGAAAGTGCCGCCGAAGGGTGTCGTTGCGACGCTCTTGCTGCCCGAAAACGAATAGCTCGTGGTCAAGCCGAACTCCAGGCCTGTCCAGCTGTAGGGGACCGCAACGATTGGGGGCACGTAGACAGCTGGAGCGCGACGGCTCGGCAAATCGGCCGCAGCCGCGGCGCTTGCCGCGAGAGCTACGCCGGCGCTGGCCATCATAACTTTTTTGATCACGCCGGCTCCTCGCCGCTCGAGTAAATGTCACTCGAGAGCCTGACCGTGTTCGCGCTAAAAGGATATCACCTTCCTGCCACAGTGTCCGACAACCTGTTCGGCATCGGACCGTCGCCGTCTACGAAGACGCGCTGCCTACGGACGCCGTCTGTTCGATTTCTGTCGCTGCCGCAGCCGCCGCCTCAAAGGCCAACAGCGTCGAGGCGTGACGTGCCCGAAAATCGCGCACAGGCTCCAGTACCGCCGCATCGGCCCAGGTCCCTTCGGGCGGCGCGCCGTTCTCCTTCAGCATCGCCTTGACCCTGTCGCGCACCGCGCGAAGCTCGGCCGGTGTCGCGCCGACCACGTGCCGGCCCACGATCGAGGCGGCGGCCTGGCCCAGCGCGCAGGCCTTCACGTCCTGCGCGTAATCCGCCACGCGGCCATCCGCCAGCGTCACGTCGACGGTGACGGTCGAGCCGCACAGCTTGGAATGCTGGCGCGATGTCGCCTGCGGCGCGGGCAGGCGACCAAGCCGCGGGATGTTGCCTGCCAGCTCAAGGATACGCTGGTTGTAGATGTCATTCAGCATAGGGGGTGCGATCACAAAGCGTGCGGTGACGACGGGGACACGATCCTATATAGGGTGCGGCGACGCGATGGCCGAGCACGCGTGTCCGAGACGCCGGTTCCGAGCTGCGCGCCTCATCCTATCTGACACCGACCCATGGAGGCACCACATGGACGATGTGGTTAAGACCTTGCGCGAGCGCGTGGCGCGAGACGGCGCTGAACCTTCCGCCAACAGACCAAGCCGGGAGGAGGCGGAAGCGGCCGTGCGCCTGCTCATCGGCTACATCGGCGATGATGTCGCGCGCGAGGGCCTCCTCGAGACACCGCGCCGCGTGGTCGCGGCGATGGATGAGCTCTATGCCGGCTATAAGCAGGATCCCGCCGAGGCGCTGACCCGTGTCTTCGAGGATGTGCACGGCTATGACGACATGGTGTTGGTGCGCGACATCCCCTTCGTGTCGCATTGCGAGCACCACATGGTGCCGTTCACCGGGCGCGCTCAAATCGCCTATTATCCCAGCAGCGAAGGGGTCGTCGGCCTGTCGAAACTGGCGCGCCTCGTCGACATCTACGCCAAGCGCTTGCAGACGCAGGAGGCGATGACCGCGCAGGTCCTGACCGCGCTGGAACTCAACCTGCGCCCGCGCGGGTGCGCGGTGATGGTCGAGGCCGAGCACATGTGCATGGCGATCCGCGGTATTCGCAAGCATGGGACGTCCACCGTGACGACGCGTTTCGCCGGCTGCTTCAAGGACGATCCGGCGGAGCAGGTGCGCTTTCTGTCGCTGGTGCGCCATGGCCGCTTCTGACGCATCTGCGGCGGCGACCAAGGCGGACATCGAGGAAGGCACGACCTTCCGCCCGCGCTACGATCGCGATGGCCTCGTGGCCTGTGTTACGCTGGACGATCGCGACGGCACTGTGCTCATGCTGGCCCATATGAACGTCGAGGCCTTGCGCCTGACCTTGGAGAGCGGAACGGCGCACTACTGGTCACGATCGCGCGCGGCGCTGTGGCGCAAAGGCGACACGTCCGGTCAGGTGCAGAGCGTGGTCGAGCTCCGTACCGATTGCGACCAGGATGCCATCGTCATGCGCGTTGTACCGGGCGGTGACGGCGGCGCCTGCCACACCGGGCGACGGTCCTGTTTCTACCGAAGGTTGCAGTGGGATGGCGCCGAGGTGTCGCTCGTGACAGATGCCGGCTGACGGCCACGCCCAGCCGCGGCGTCTGTTCAGGTCTATCAAGACCGCCGCCAAACCCTCGGCGGAGGCGCTCAGCTTCCCGGTCGGCACGCGTCAGCTCGCTCCTGTCGCGTTCCAGCCCGTCGCGCAGGCGTCGCGGCGCCGCGTCGGGCTCGCACTCGGGGGAGGGTCGGCGCTGGGCTGGGCGCATATCGGCATCATTCGCGAGTTGACGGCGCAGGGTGTCGTCATCGACGTCGTCGCCGGCACGTCCATCGGCGCCGTCGTGGGAGCGTGCTACGCCGCCGGCCGGCTCCATGCTCTGGAAGGTTTCGCCCGCGGGCTGAACCGCCGGCGCGTATTTGCGATGATGGATCTCTCGCTCGGCGGCTCGGCGCTGATCGGAGGGGCACGGCTGCGGCGGCGGCTTACGCGCGAACTCGGCGGCCTTCGTATTGAGGATCTGGCGCTGCCCTTCGTCGCCGTCGCGACGGAGCTCGGCTCGGGTCGCGAGGTCTGCATCGGCTCGGGCGACGTGGTGGAGGCGGTACGGGCCTCCTACGCGCTCCCGGGCATCTTCGAGCCGCTGTTGATCGACCGGCGGTGGCTCTTCGACGGTGCCATGTCGAACCCGGTGCCCGTGTCCGTCTGCCGGGCTCTCGGCGCAGATTACGTGATCGCGGTCAACCTGACGGGCTCGCTTCCCGGCGGAGAAGCACCGCACGATGTCACCACCGACGCTTCTCTCACCGACCTCGACGCGATCGCCTCCGACGTCGACGAGGAAGACCTCGACTCTCACGCGCCCTCTCGCATGAAGAAGGCGCGCAAGCTGCTCTTTGCCCGCCGCCGCCTGTTCAAGCGGCGCTCCGACGGCACGCCGGGGATCGCGGGCGTGGTGGTCGGCGCCTTCTCCATCGCGCAGGAGCGGATCTCGCGCGCCCGTCTCGCGCTCGATCCGCCCGACGTGATGCTTTATGCGCGGACACCGGGAGTCGGGCTGTTCGAATTCTACCGAGCGGCGGAGATGATCGAGCACGGTCGTGTCGTCGTCCGCCGCGCCATGCCCGATCTCGAGGCGCGGCTTGCCCCCGTCGAGCGGCGGCGTTGAGCCAAGACGAAACGCCGGCTCAAGCGGTGGCGATGTACTCGCGCAGCGCCGATTGCTCCTGTTCCATCTGCTCGAGACGGTACAGCACGGCGTCGCCCGTCGAGATGATGCCGACGATGCGGCCGTCGGTGATGATCGGCATATGGCGGAAGCGGCCGCGTGACATGTGGCCAAGGACATCGAGGATGCCGTCCTCCTCGGTCGCGGTGACGACGTCCTTGGTCATGATGCCGGACACTGGGTCCTCGAGGGCATCGCAACCGCGCGCCGCCAGCGCCCGCACCACGTCGCGCTCCGAAACGATGCCGTGCATACGGCCCTCGACGTCGGCGATCACGATCGCGCCGATATGTTTGGTAGCGAGGGCATCGACGACGTCCCGCACCAGGGCGTGCGGCTGAACCATGACGACCGCTCGACCCTTGCGAGCGAGGATGTGCCCGACAGTCATATCGATCTCTCCTGAGGCCCTTATCACGAAGGCCTCTTCCGTTATACTTCGAGGATGCATCTGCTCCGTTGCAGGTGCAAGACGCTGTTCGACAGTGTCTCAACCTGCGCTTGGTAAGGTCGGTCGGTCGTGTCAAATGACAGTGCCGTGCACCGCTCGACGATGGCGGGCCCGAGCCGTCCAAGGAGAAACCAATGAGCGACGTCGCCTTTGCCGATGCCGCCGGCGTCCCGGAGACACGGCCGTCCGCGGCAGGCATCGCTCTGATGGACACGCTCGGCGATCTCGTCGATCGCCCTGCGGAGCTCGCCGCCTCGCCGCAACGCTTCATCAATCGGGAATTGTCCTGGCTGGAGTTCAACCGGCGAGTCCTGCAGGAAGCCTCCAACCGCAACCACCCGCTGCTCGAGCAGCTGCGCTTCCTGTCGATCTCGGCCAACAACCTTGACGAGTTCTTCATGGTGCGCGTCGCCGGCCTGCGCGGGCAGGTCCGCCAGGGCGTAAACACGCCCTCGGAGGACGGGCTGTCGCCGGCCGAGCAGATGGTGAAGGTGCGCGAGGGAGTCTCGCGCTTGGCCGCTGAGCAGCAGCGGCGCTGGCGCGAGCTGCGCGAGGAGATCGCCAAGGTCGGTATCGTGCTGGCCGATCCGGCTGACCTCGACAAGTGCGACGTCGCCTGGCTCGAGGCGCACTTCAACAGCCACATCTTCCCGGTCCTCACGCCCTTGGCGGTCGATCCGGCACATCCGTTCCCGTTCATCCCCAATTTCGGTTTCTCGATCGCCCTCGAGCTGGTGCGGCCGGGTGACAGCAAGGTGCTGCGCGCGCTGATCCGTCTGCCGCAGAAGAGCGACCGCTTCGTGCACCTGCCGCTCGTGGAGGGTGCGCCGACGCGCTTCGTCTCGCTGGAGACGCTGGTGGGCATGTTCACGCAATCGCTGTTCCCCGGCTACCTGCTCATGGGCTCGGGCGCCTTCCGCGTCATCCGCGACTCGGATCTCGAGATCGAGGAGGAGGCCGAGGACCTTGTGCGGCTCTTCGAGTCGGCGCTGAAGCGACGTCGCCGCGGCTCGGTGATCCGGCTCGAATACGACAGCCTGATGCCGCCGGCCCTACGCGCTTTCGTCGCCGAGGAGATCGGAGTGGTCGCCGACGAGACGTTCGTGCAGGACGGCATGCTGGCCTTGAACGAGCTCGCCGAAATCGTCGCGCTCGATCGTCCCGAGCTGAAGTTCAAGCCCTACAATCCGCGCTTCCCGGAGCGAGTGCGCGACAACGGCGGCGACTGCTTCCTCGCCATCCGGCAGAAGGACCTCGTCGTCCACCACCCTTATGAATCGTTCGATGTCGTGGTGCAGTACCTCAAGCAGGCGGCGCGCGACCCCAATGTCGTCGCCATCAAGCAGACGCTCTACCGCACCTCGTCGGACTCGCCCATCGTCGGCGCACTCATCGAGGCGGCCGAGGCCGGCAAATCGGTCACCGCGCTCGTCGAACTGAAAGCGCGCTTCGACGAGGAGGCCAACATCCGCTGGTCGCGCGACCTCGAGCGCGCCGGAGCCCAGGTGGTCTTCGGCTTCATCGAGCTGAAGACGCACGGCAAGCTGTCGATGGTGGTGCGGCGCGAGGGTACCAACCTCATCACCTACTGCCATATTGGCACCGGCAACTATCATCCCAACACCGCGAAGATCTACACCGACGTGTCATTCTTCACGGCCGATCCGGCGATCGGGCGCGACGTATCGCGGGTGTTCAACTTCATCACCGGCTACGCCGAGCCGGGCGACCTTGAACGGCTCGCCATGTCGCCGGTCTCACTACGCGCACGCTTCATGAAGAACGTCGAGGCGGAGGTCGCCTTCGCCAGGGCCGGCAAGAAGGGCTCGATCTGGCTGAAATGCAACTCGCTGGTCGATCCCGGCATCATCGATGCGCTCTACAAGGCCAGCCAGGCCGGGGTGCAGATCGATTGCGTAGTGCGCGGCATCTGCTGCCTGCGGCCGGGGCTGCCGGGCCTCTCCGAGAACATCCGGGTGAAATCGATCATCGGGCGCTTCCTCGAGCACGCCCGCATCTACTGCTTCGGCAACGGCCACGCTCTGCCCCATCCCAAGGCGCTGGTCTACATCTCCTCGGCCGACCTGATGACCCGCAACCTCGACAGGCGAGTCGAGATCATGCTGCCGGTGCTCAATCCGACGGTGCACGAACAGGTGCTCGACCAGATCATGGTGGCGAACCTGCTCGACAACCAGCAATCCTATCTTGTATCGCCGGACGGATCGTCGACGCGCATCGTGGCGCCGGCGAACGAGGAGCCGTTCAACGCGCACTCCTACTTCATGACCAATCCGAGCCTCTCGGGCCGCGGCAAGAGCCTGAAGGATTCGAGCCCGCGCACGCTGTTCAAGCGCCTGGAGCACCGTTGACCCGCACCCATTCCGCGCCGCACGACGGCAGGGCGAACGCCCCGGCTCGACCCGTGGCCATCATTGACATCGGCTCGAACTCGGTCCGTCTCGTCTGCTATGACGCTCTCGATCGGGCGCCGATCCCCGCCTTCAACGAGAAGTCGCTCTGCGGCCTGGGCAACGGCGTCGTCTCCACCGGCAAGCTGCCGAAGGCCGGTGTCGAGAAGGCGCTGACGGCGCTCAAGCGGTTTCGTCTGCTGACGGCGATGATGGGCATCGACGACGTCCGCGTGATCGCCACCGCGGCCGCGCGCGACGCCTCGAACGGGCCCGAGTTCGTCGCCGCTGCGCGCGAGGCGCTAGGCGGCATCGAGATCGCGCTGCTCTCGGGCGAGCGCGAGGCCAAGCTTTCCGCCCTGGGCGTCATGTGCGGCCTGCACGCGCCGGATGGGATCGTTGGTGATCTCGGTGGCGGCTCGCTCGAGTTGATCGAGGTCAAGGGCGGCAAGGTCGGCAAAGGCGTGAGCCTGCCGCTCGGCGGGCTCGCTCTGATGGACGCCTCGGGCGGCTCGCCCAAGGCCGCGGCCAAGATCGTGCGCGACGCGCTCGCCCGATGCGCCAATCTCGACAGGCTGGAGGGCCGCAGCTTCTACGCCGTCGGGGGCACTTGGCGCGCGTTGGCCAAGTTGCACATTGGGCAGCGCAATTACCCGCTCATGGTGATGCACGGATACGCCATCCCCGCGAGCGAGGCGGCCGACCTTGCTGGTCTCGTTGAGCGGGTCGACCCGAGCGCGTTTCTCGCCATCGAGTCGGTCAACGCCGCGCGGCGCCCGCTGCTCGCCTACGGCGCCGTCGTGCTCGACGAGGTGATCCGCCGCGCCAAGCCCAAGGAGGTCGTCATCTCGACCTACGGCGTGCGCGAAGGGCTGCTCTACGAGGCGCTCGATCCCGCGCAACGGCAGGAAGACCCCCTGCTCGCCGCCGCGTCCAAGGCCAACCGCCTGCTCTCGCGCGCGCCGCGCTACGCCACGGACCTCGTCGCCTGGACCGAAGCCTTCCTGCGCTCGGCGGGTCTGACGGAGAGCGAGGAGGAGCGGCGGCTGCGCGAGGCCGCCTGCTACCTCTCCGAGGTCAACTGGCGCGCGCATCCCGACTATCGCGGGGTGCAGAGTTTCAACCTCGTGTCCTCGGCGATCCTCCCGGGGGTCGATCACGCCGGGCGCTCGTTCCTGTCTCTGGTTGCGACGCTGCGCTACGTCGGCCTCGACGAGGATGTCGCGCTGCAGATTCGCAGCATGATGCCGCCGGCGTTGATCGACCGGGCCCAGGTGATCGGCGCGGCGCTGCGGGTCGCCTCCGTGCTCGCCGCCGGCATGCCCGACGTGCTGCCGCGCGCCGCGATGACGGCCGCCAAGGGCAAGGTCAGCGTGGCGCTGCCTCCGGACCTCGCCGATCTCGGCAATGAGCGGCTCGCGGGCCGGGTCAAGGCGTTGGCGAAGCTGCTGGGGCGCGAGCCGACATTCGCGTTACCGTAGCGCTGCGCGTCACCGCGGCATCGTCCCGACCTCGTCCGGCGTCAGCGGCAGCCGCGTGAATACCGCCGGCACGAACCAGGTCTTGCTCGAGAACGGGATGGGAATGCCGGCCGCCCGCAGCGCCGAGCCGGCCATGCTGTTCGAGTTCTGGCTGATGGGCGAATAGGTCAGCTTCAGCTTGCCGATCTCGACGTAAGCCCTGAGGATGCTCTGCCACTTGGCCGAGAGGTCCTCGCCGGTCAGGACGGTCGTGACCGGGTAGGGATTCCCTTCGTCGTCCTGGGTGTAGTAATCCTCCGGCCTTCCCTTGATGAAGGCGTGATTGTTGGCCGGATCGGACAGCAGCGTGCCGAAGGCCGAAGGCACGCCCATGGTCGAGGCGAAGGCGGCGGCGACGGCAAGGCCCGGCGTCTGCGCCGTCATGTGGTTGGAGGGGCCGGAACTGGCCCCGTAGCTGCGGCCCCGCTCGTCGGTGTAGACGAGCGCCATGTGGTAGGCTTCGCCTAGCCCTATGACTTCCGCCACCTTGGTCGAAGTAAGCGGCGTGTAGTAGATCGCGATCGTGTCCATCGATCGGCTACATGTTCGAGGCGCGCAGGTAGGCCTTCATGGCCTTGAGCTTCATGTCCGGCCCGGCGCCGCCGAAGTCAAAGTCGAGCACCACGTAGACGTGCGAGAAGAGGTGGCTCGTCAGGTCGAATTTGGTCACGAACATCGTGCCCATGCCGGGATCGTTGGTGCCCTTGAACGGCTTCAGCGCGCCGAGCTTCTGATCGGACAGGATCCTCCGCGTCTCCGCCATCGGCTGTCCCACGGGGAAATAGGTCGAGACCAGCGGCGTGACATCCTCCCGGAAGATGCCTTGGTTCATGGTGTTCATGGCGTCGAACTTCTCCATGAGCATGGTGTGCAGGTTAGGCATCGAGGCCAAGTCACCTGCGTGAACGGACGAAGCCCAAAACAGCCCGGCGGCGAGCATGGTGGTGGCGATGCGTGTCATGGCGTCAGCGCCCTCGGCTTTGCCAAATGTTAGGCAACGACGGTGCATTCTCCAAGCGGTTCGGCTGTAGATCTTCGGCCCGGCCAGGCGCGCGGTTACGCCGGCTCGGCGTGCTCCTGCCACTCGAGTGCGACGACCTTGCCGCGCTCCAGCGTCAGCGCCAGGCGGCCGTGCTTCAGCTCCAGCGCCTTGGAGCCGAAGAGGTCGCGCCGCCAGCCCGTGAGCGCCGGCACGTCGGCGCGGTCGTCCGACGCGATCGCCTCGAGATCGTCGACGGTGGCGATCATCTTCGCCGCGACGCCGTGGCTCTCGCTCACCTGGCGCAGCAGCACCTTCAGGAGCTCCACCGTGGCGCCGCCGCCGTTGCGGCGATCGCGGTCGAGCTTGGGTAGCGTCTTCACGTCCCGGGCGAGGCCGCGCGCGACGGCCTGCACGATCTCGGCGCCGGCGCGCGAACGCTCCATGCCCTTGGGGAACGCGCGCAGCTCGCCCAGCGCCTCCTCGCTCTGCGGCGCGGCCAGCGCCACCTCGATCATGACGTCGTCCTTGAGCACGCGCGCGCGTGGAACGTCGCGGCTCTGCGCCTCGGCCTCGCGCCAGCCGGCGAGCTCCATCAATACCGCGAGGTCGCGCGGCTTGCGGGCGCGATTGCGGAACCGCTCCCAGGCGCGGTCGGGGTGCTGCTCATAGGTCGCCGGCGCCGTCAGCGTGCCCATCTCGTCCGCCAGCCAGCCGACGCGGTTCGAAGCCTCGAGTTTGCCGAGCAGGAAATGGTAAATGTCACGCAGGTGGGTAACGTCGGCGATGGCATAGGCCACCTGGGCCGCCGAAAGCGGCCGGCGCGTCCAGTCGGTGAAACGCGAAGACTTGTCGAGGTTGGCCTTGGTGACGGTCTGCACGAGGTCGGCGTAGGAGATCTGATCGCCGAAGCCGCACACCATCGCCGCGACCTGCGTGTCGAACAAAGGCGTCGGCACGAGCTTGGCGAGATTCCAGAAGATCTCGATGTCCTGGCGCGCGGCGTGGAAGACCTTGACCACATTGGGGTCGGCCATGAGGTCGAAGAGCGGCTGCAGGTCAAGTGCATCGGCTAGCGCGTCGACGGCGACGGCCTCGTCATCGGAGGCGAGCTGCACGACGCAGAGCTTGGGCCAGAAGGTCGTCTCGCGCAGGAACTCGGTGTCGACCGTCACGTAGGGGAAATGGGCGAGGCGGTGGCAGAGGTCAGCGAGCTCCCGCGTCGTCGCGATCAGGGTCATTCCGTCTTTCTTGAGAGCTGCGCTCCGTGAAGTGCACGCGAGTTGTGCGCCATCGGGCAGGGCGACCGCAAGAGCAAAGCCGGACCTACGACCTTAAGCGCCGGAACGTCCCGCAAGCGTGGCTGTTTCTCGCTTGCTCTACACAACGGAGACTTGCCATGAAATGCCTCGCGATCGCGATCGCTCTATCGTCCGTGCTCTCGATCGGTGCCACCGGCGCGCAAGCCCGTGGCTGCATTAAAGGCGCGATCGTCGGCGGTATCGCCGGCCACTTCGCCCATCACGGAATGGCCGGTGCCGCGGCCGGTTGCGCCGTCGGCCATCATATGGCTCATCGGCACGACACGCGGATGGCTCGCTGAACTAAGCCGGCGAGCAAGCCGACGACTGCTTCGACACTCGTCGGTTGTAGAACGCGCGATGGGTTCACGGTCATCGCGCCGTCGCCCACGCTACTGATGTTGGCGCTTAATGACTTTGGCGACACCCAGTCCGTCAGCGCACGCAACGCGCACTCGATTGGCAATCCACGGGACCGTTTGGCCGTTCCTAAAATGCGCCGCGCCGGACCGACCCTGCAGCTAGCGCCATGGTTCCTTTGCACCACCACAACGGACTAGAAGTACGGGCGCGGCGGACGCCCGAGCGATGTCTAGGGGTGGCTATCACGCGTGCTCGGCTTGGTTTCCTGACCCGAAATCGATGCACGCGAGCGCAAAGGCATATTGCTCGGCGATCTCGCGCAGGCGGTCGAAGCGGCCCGAGGCGCCTCCGTGGCCAGCGCCCATCTGGGTCTTGAGCAGAACCGGTCCGCCCGATGTCATCGTGGCACGCAGGCGCGCCACCCATTTCGCCGGCTCCCAATAGGTCACGCGAGGATCGGTCAACCCGGCCAAGGCAAAAATCGGCGGATAGGCGTGGGCGGAGACGTTATCGTAGGGCGAGTAGGCCCGGATGGTCGCGAAGGCGGCGGGATTGGCGATCGGGTTGCCCCATTCCAGCCATTCAGGCGGCGTCAGCGGCAGGTCAGCATCGAGCATGGTGTTGGCGACATCGACGAAGGGCACGGCGGCGACGATGCCGGCGAAGATCTCTGGCGCCATGTTGGCGACCGCGCCCATCAGCATGCCGCCGGCGCTGCCACCCTGGGCGACGATGCGGCCTTGCGCCGTGTAGCCTGCGTCGATCAGCATCTGCCCCGCCGCGATGAAGTCGGAGAAGGTGTTGGGCTTCTGGTCGAGCTTGCCATCGAGATACCAGTGCCAGCCCTTGTCCGTGCCGCCGCGCACGTGCGCCAGAGCGTAGACGAAGCCGCGGTCGACCAAGGACAGCACGTTACCGCTGAAGCTCGCGGGCAGCGCGTGGCCGTAGGCGCCATAGCCGTAGAGCAGGAGCGGCGCTGCGTGATTGAGCGCCAGCTCGGCGCGGTGCAGTACCGTCACCGGCACGCGCTCGCCGTCCGCGGCGGTGGCGAAAAGCCGACGTGTCACGTAGCGCGAGGGATCGTGCCCGCTGGGGATCGTCTGCCTTTTGCGGAGCACGCGTTCACGGGTGACGAGGTCAAAATCGTAGGTCTCGCGCGGCGTGGTCATCGAGGCGTAGGTGAAACGCAGATTGCTCGAAGCGAAAACGCGACGACCTTCGAGCGAGAGGCTGTAGGCCGCTTCCGGGAAGGCGACGGCATACTCCTCGCCGTCCGCGAGCGAGCGCACGACGATGCGCGGCAGGCCTTCGTGACGTTCCTGGCGAACGAGGTGATCGGGGTAGATTGTCATGCCGGTGATCATGCGGCCGCGCTCGTGAGGCACGACGTCGGTCCAATTCGCTTGCCCCGGCGAGGCGAGCGGCGCACGCACGATCTTGTAATCCTCGGCGCCGTCGGCGTTGGTCCGGATGAAAAGCTCATCGCCGCGGTGCGCTACCGAGTAGCGCAGGTCCTTCGCACGCGGTTCGACCAGGACGGGTCTGGCGTGCGGGTCGGCGAGGTCGATCAGGTGGCACTCGCTCGCGGCGTGATCGCTGACCCTGACGACGGCGAAGGCGCCGGAGACGGTGCGCTCGATTCCGACGAACCAGCCCGGATCGTTCTCGGCGAACACCAGCTCGTCGGGCTGTCCGAGCCGGTGCCGCAGCACCTCGCAGGTGCGATGGTTGTCGTCGACGCGGACGTAGTAGAAGGCTCGCGAGTCGCTCGTCCAGACGATCGATCCATCGCTATCGGCGACGCGGTCGTCGGTGTTGGTGCCCGAGGCGAGGTCGCGGACGCGGATATCGTGGAGCTCGGAGCCGGCGTCGTCGACGCTCCAGGCCAGCCTGGCGTGATCGGGCGAGGTCCGCGCCGAGTCGATCCTGAAGAAGGCGCGGTCGCCGCGTTCCGCGTCGCCGTCGAGCAGGATCTCCTCGGGGCCGTGCTCGCCGGCCTTCCGGCAGAACAGTGGCTGCTGCCCGCCCTGCCGATGGCGCTCATAGTAAAGCCAGGGGCCATCCTCGACGGGGACGCCCGCATCGTCCTCCTTGATGCGGCCGCGCATCTCGGCGACAAGGGCGTCGATCAGGCCGGCATGGGGCTCCAGATGCGCCGCCGCGTAGGCATTCTCCGCCTCCAGCACCGCCCGGATCGGAGCAGGCAGCGCTGCCGGATCGCGCAGGACTTCACGCCAGGTGCTTGCGCGCAGCCACGCGAACTCGTCGCGAAGCGTTACGCCATGGACCATACGCTCGGTATGGCGCGCTTCAATCGAGGGAGCACGGAGGCTTGGCCAAGTGGTCGCGGTCGATGAGAGGTCAGTCACTGCGAGCCTTTGCTGGGCGCCTGGGAGCTGGACGGTCCCGGCTGCGCTCTGAATACTGGTGGCCTCTCCGGGACTCGAACCCGGACGCCCGAAGGGCTCGGCATTTTAAGTGCCGTGCGTCTACCGATTTCGCCAAGAGGCCGCAGCGTCGGTTTCCCATCCGGCGGCCTTCTTGGCAACGGCGCTCGGCCGCTTTGGTCAGTCAGTATTGACTTACCTCGGGGTTGCGTGCGGTTGTCCCGCCGCCTTCTGCCGCCCTCGCTGTTCTCAGCAGGGCCCGTCCGAACCCGAGACACGCGTGACCATGCATCGCTACCGTTCGCACACCTGCGGTCAGCTCCGCGACGGTGATGCCGGCACAGAGACGCGCCTCGCCGGCTGGTGCCACCGCATACGCGACCATGGCGGTGTGCTCTTCGTCGACTTGCGCGATCATTATGGGATCACGCAATGCGTGGTCGATCCCGACTCGCCGGCCTTCAAAATGGCGGAGGCGCTGCGCTCGGAATGGGTCGTGCGCGTCGACGGCCGGGTCCGCATCCGCCCCGCCGGCACCGAGAACGCCGAGATGGCGACGGGCCACATCGAGGTCTACGTGACCGCGATCGAGGTGCTGGGCCCGGCGGCGGAGCTGCCGCTGCCGGTCGCGGGCAGCCAGAACTACCCCGAGGAGATCCGCCTCAAGTACCGCTTCCTCGACCTGCGCCGCGACAAGCTGCACGCCAACATCATGCTGCGCGGCCGCGTCATCGACGCGATGCGCTCGCGCATGAAGGCGCAGGGCTTCTTCGAGTTCCAGACGCCGATCCTCACCGCGTCGAGCCCGGAAGGCGCGCGCGACTACCTCGTGCCGTCGCGCGTCCATCCCGGCAAGTTCTACGCGCTCCCGCAGGCGCCGCAGCAATTCAAGCAGCTGCTCATGGTGGCGGGCTTCGACCGCTACTTCCAGATCGCTCCGTGCTTTCGCGACGAGGACGCCCGCGCCGACCGCTCGCCGGGCGAGTTCTACCAGCTCGACATCGAGATGAGCTTCGTCACGCAGGAGGACGTCTTCGCCGCCGTCGAGCCGGTGCTTCGTGGGCTCTTCGAGGAGTTCGGCGGTGGTCGCCCCGTCACGCAGTCCTTCCCGATGATAAGCTTCTCGGCGGCGGTGAAGGCCTTCGGCTCGGACAAGCCGGACCTGCGCAACCCGCTGCTCATCCACGACGTTACGGCGGCCTTCGCCGGCTCGGGCTTCGGCGTGTTCGCCAAGCGCATCGCCGCCGATCCCGAGACGCGGGTGTGGGCGATCCCGGCGCCGAAGGGTGGATCCCGCACCTTCTGCGACCGCATGGATGCCTGGGCCAAAAGCGAAGGCCAGCCCGGCCTCGCCTACATCTTCTGGCGCGAAGGCGAGGATCTGGGCGCCGGCCCCGTCGCCAAGAATATCGGGCTGGAGCGCAGCGAGGCGATCCGGAAGGCCCTGAACGGCCGCTCCGGCGATTGGGCGCAGCTGCCGACGCCCGAAGGCGACCAGGCGGCCGAGCGGTTCCCCGCCGACATCGCCGCACCCTATCGCGCGCTGCGTCCCGATGGGATGACGACCGGCGATGCCGTGTTCTTCGTGCTGGGGCGCCCCGACGCCATGTACAAGTTCGCCGGTCTGGCGCGGCAGCGCCTCGGCACCGAGCTCGGGCTCGCCACCTCGGGCTCGTTCGAGTTCTGCTGGATCGTCGACTTCCCGATGTACGAGTGGAACGAGGACGACAAGAAGGTCGACTTCTCGCACAATCCATTCTCGATGCCGCAGATGGAGCACGACGCCTTCCTGACGCTCGACGGCGCCGACGAGAGGAGCGTGCTCGGGCTCAAGGCCTATCAGTACGACATCGTCTGCAATGGCGTGGAGCTGTCCTCGGGCGCGATCCGAAACCATCGGCCGGATACAATGCGAAAAGCCTTCGCGCTGGCCGGCTACGACGAAAGCGTGCTCGAGGAGCGTTTCGGCGGCATGTACCGCGCCTTCCAGTATGGTGCGCCGCCGCACGGCGGCATCGCGCCCGGCGTCGACCGCATCGTAATGCTGCTGGCAGGCGAGGAGAACCTGCGCGAGATCGTGCCCTTCCCGATGAATCAGCGCGCCGAGGACTTGCTGATGGGGGCACCCTCCGAGGTGACGGCGAAGCAGCTGCGCGAGCTGCACATCCGATTGGCCGTGCCGGAAAGTGCCATGTCCGAGCACAAGCTCGATTTGATGTTCAAAGGTACGATTGCTGCCGGAGGCACGCTGAACAACGTCCGAGCGGAACGTGTCCAGCATGAGCAACAGATGTGGATCGGGACCGAACTCTGGATCAAGGTAGTCGGCAAATTATGGAAGAAGGGATGACCATCCACACCAAGCAGCAGAACCTCGTGCGCGGTGCCACCGGCGACTGGGAGATCGTCGTGGGCATGGAGATCCATGCGCAGGTGACCTCGCGCTCCAAGCTGTTCTCCGGCGCCTCAACGGAGTTCGGCGCCGAGCCGAACTCCCACGTCTCGCTTGTGGACGCCGCGATGCCGGGCATGCTGCCCGTCATCAACGCGGAATGCGTGGCGCAGGCGGTGCGCACCGGCCTCGGGTTGAAGGCAAAGATCAACCATCGTTCAGTGTTCGACCGAAAGAATTACTTCTATCCGGACCTGCCGCAGGGCTACCAGATCTCGCAGTACAAGGACCCGATCGTCGGCGAGGGTGTGGTCAAGGTTGACCTCACGCCGACCGACAGCTTCGAAGTCGGCATCGAGCGCCTGCATCTCGAGCAGGACGCCGGCAAGTCGCTGCACGATCAGTCCGCGACCGACAGCTTCGTCGATCTCAACCGCTCGGGCGTGGCCTTGATGGAGATCGTATCGAAGCCCGACATGCGCTCGGCTGACGAAGCCAAGGCCTATGTCACCAAGCTGCGCACCATCCTGCGCTATCTCGGCACCTGCGACGGCAACATGGAGCAGGGCTCGCTGCGCGCCGACGTCAACGTCTCCGTGCGCCGCCCCGGCGAGCCTCTCGGCACGCGCTGCGAGATCAAGAACGTCAATTCCATCCGCTTCATCGGCCAGGCCATCGACATCGAGGCGCGCCGGCAGATCGAGATCCTGGAGGATAGCGGTGCCATCATCCAGGAGACGCGGCTGTACGATCCGAGCCGAAGTGAGACGCGCTCCATGCGCAACAAGGAGGAGGCGCACGACTATCGCTATTTCCCCGATCCTGACCTGCTGCCGCTCGAGTTCGATCAGGCCTTCGTCGACGCGCTCGCCGCCGAACTGCCCGAGCTGCCCGACGCCAAGAAGGCGCGCTTCGTTGCCGACTACGGGCTCTCGCCCTACGACGCCGGCGTGCTGGTCGCCGACAAGGAGACAGGCGACTACTTTGAAAGCTGCGTCGCTTGCGGCGGGACGAAGCGCGACGCCAAGGCGGTCGCCAATTGGGTCAACGGCGACATCGCCGCCTTCGCCAACAGCGAGGGCGTGGCCGTCCACGCCACGCACCTGACGCCGGCGCAGGTCGCCGGCCTCGTCGACCTCATCGGCGACGGCACGATCTCGGGCAAGATCGCCAAGGACGTCCTCGCGATCCTCGTCGGCGAGGACAAGGGAGGTGACCCGCACTCTATCGTGGAGGCGCGCGGCCTCAAGCAGGTCACCGACACCGGCGCGATCGAGGCGGCTGTCGACGCCATTATCGTCGAAAATCCCGCCAAGGTGGAACAGGCGAAAGCCAAACCAACCATGCTCGGCTGGTTCGTCGGCCAGGTCATGAAGTCGACAGGCGGCAAAGCCAACCCGCAGACGGTGAACGAGATGCTGAAGCAGAAGCTCGGCCTCTGATACGGGTAGCGAATCGGAACGTCCCCGGGCAGACGCCTCGACGCGAGATGATCGAGAGGCATCTCACGACCTTCGCCGATTTTCACACATGAAAAACGGCGGCTTAAAACGCATGGACGACGGAGGCTCAACCACAGCCGAGTCAGTCGCTCGAGTCGAAAGCGTTTGAATTAAAACTAATACGCAAGCGGTGCCTCGGTCGTCGCCAAGGCCACGTCACCAAAAACAAGTTATTGTATTTGCTGATCTTTGTTCCGATCGCGCGGTGGAGATCAGTATGGAGGACAGTTGATCCTGCTAGCCGAGGCCGGCACGAAGGATGCCGTTTCCAATGCGATCGACGGCACCGGATCCGCTCGCGCGGCGGCGTTGGCGAAGTGGCTAGACTTTCTACAAAGCGTCATGCCCCTTGCTTCCCAAGTAGACGGCGCTAACCTTCCTTGATCTGCATGCGGCGAAACAGTGCCGTCTCTGGCGGCCGAGGGGACGACAATGGTGAAGGCGACCACCAAGAAAACCACCACCAAGCCGCAGGCCAAGGCTCCTGCATCGAAAACTGCAAAGGCTCCGGCCGCCGAGCTTTCTGCCGTGAAGGCGGCCGCGGCCAAGGCGGTGACCGCAGCGAAGGCCAAGGTCGCGGCTGCGAATCCCATCGCTGCTAAGAATGCCGCGGCCAAGATTTCCAAGCCTAAAGCTGCGCCGGCCAAACCGGCCGCGACAAAACCGGCCGCGACCAAGCCGGCTGCCGCTGAATCGTCTGGACCCAAGTCGTCCAAATCAGCCGTCACCAAGTCGGCGGCCGCTGGAAACTCGCCCAAGACTTCTGCTGCCAAGACGACCGCACCCAAGACGACCGCTGCCAAGACGCCTGCTGTCAAGACGCCTGCCATCAAGGCGAGAGCGAAGGCTTCCCTGACGAACGCGTCCGCCAAGCCCACAGTCTCCGTGAAGACGGCGAAGGCCAACAAAATGATTGCCGAGCCCGCAGCCAAGCCCTCTGCAAAGCCTAGTGCAGCAAAGCCTGTCGCTAAAATGGCCGCGGCTAAGTCGACTGCGCGCAAGACCGCGGCGCCGCCGGCGGTCAAGCCGAAGCCCGCGGCAGCGAAGGACAAGCCGAAGAAGGACACGGCAAAGAAGGACGCCGCGCCCACGATCGAAGCCAAGGTGCCGGCGGATGGCAAGAGCGCGGCCAAGGCCGCTGCTCCGAAGGCGCCGCGCAAGACGGCAACGCCAAAGCTGCCAGCAGCCGAGCCTACGTTCGCGACACCGGCTGCAACGTCCGCTCCCGCGGACGCCAGCTGAGCGAACGCTCCGCGGGCGTCAGTTGGCAACGGCGGCTGAGCCCTTCCCGACGAGGCACTTTAGGGCGAAGTCACGCCAGTCGTCGTCTCGCGTCATGCCAGTCAGCTTCATATCGCGCCAAGCCTCGCCGCAGGCCCGCACCCTGGCTCGCGTCGCGCTCGGCAGCTTGAACGGCGGCGGTGCCACGTCCTCGTTTTCGGGAGGTAAAGCGCGCGGTGCGGGCACGCCGGGTTTTGCGAGTGTCGCGGTCACGTCCGGGGCTGTCTTAAGAATACGTGCGGGCACGTTACGGCGCGCCCTGTGGGGGTTTTCGGCCGCGGCGACACGAGAACACGACCAGCCGCCGAGCGCGACGAGGAGCAGACCGAAACGGACGGTCCGCGCCGAAATCACTTCTTGGCCGACGCCCTGCCTTTGTGCGGCTTCTTCGCGTCTGCGCTGGCGGTAGGATCGCCCCCCGGGACGTCCTTGGCGCGCGTGAACTGCTCAGTCTGGCAAAGGAAACCGAGTACGCAGCCGCGTAGGTCCGCGGTATCGTCTTCCTTCGGACTAAAGGTGATGTCGTAGAGCTTGCCGTCCTCAGGATTGTAGGCCTTGCCCTTCCAGTGATCTTCGGCGACCTTCATGTTGAGCAGGATGTCGAGGCCGACCATCGGCTTGTTCTTCTTGGCCGGATCCTTATTCAGCTTGTCGACCTTGACGCTGCCGTCGGCCTCCTTCGGCTCCTTGAGCCACACGAGGGTGCCGCAGAGCGCGTCGGCATCGCTGCCGCAGGGATGAACCTTGATGATCGACTCTTCGCCTTTGGTGTACCAGATGCCGTCGGGCGAGGCTGCGGATGCCGCGACAGTAGACATCGCGAGCATCGAGATGCCCGCGATGAGAACGGGCCAGAGGGCGGTGAGCACCGACCGGTGAGCCTGGAACATCTTCGTCCTCCGAAGGCTCCGCGCCGGAGCCAATGTGATCACGGTCTCAAGATCCGGCTGGCGGAGACGGAGGGATTCGAACCCTCGATAGGGCTTTAGGGCCCTATAACGGTTTAGCAAACCGCCGCCTTCAGCCTCTCGGCCACGTCTCCGTAGGGTCCGAAAGCGACGCAAAGATGGTCGCCTTCCGTGCCACGCCGCGAGGTATGCCCGAGGCCTCCCGCCAAGGCAAGGGCGTCGGTCGCTCCTCGCGAACGATCCTCAGCGCTGGTCCATCTCGACGTAGTCCCGCTTGGCGGCCCCGGTATAAAGCTGACGTGGACGCCCGATCTTCTGGTTCGGATCTTCGATCATTTCCTTCCACTGCGCGATCCACCCGGCAGTGCGGGCAACGGCGAAGAGCACGGTGAACATGGAATTCGGGAAGCCCATCGCTCTGAGGGTGATGCCCGAATAGAAATCGATATTGGGATAGAGCTTCCGTTCGATGAAGTAATCGTCCGAAAGCGCGATGCGCTCGAGCTCGACCGCGATTTCCAGCAACGGATCGTCGCCCATGCCGGTTTCGGCGAGCACGTCGTGGCAGGTCTTCTGCATGATCTTGGCGCGCGGATCATAGTTCTTGTAGACGCGATGACCGAACCCCATCAGGCGGAACGGGTCGTTCTTGTCCTTGGCGCGCTCGATGAATTTCGGGATGTTCTTCACGTCGCCGATCTCGGCGAGCATCTTCAACGCCGCCTCATTGGCGCCGCCGTGCGCCGGCCCCCAAAGGCATGCGGTGCCAGCCGCGATGCAGGCGAAGGGATTGGCGCCGGAGGAACCGGCGAGCCGGACGGTGGAGGTCGAGGCGTTCTGCTCGTGATCGGCATGGAGAATGAAGATCTTGTCGAGCGCCTTCGCCAAGGTCGGCGAGACCTGATACTCCTCGCACGGCACGGCGTAGCACATGTTGAGGAAGTTCTCGGCGTAGTTCAGGCTGTTGTTGGGATAAACGAACGGCTGGCCGATGTTGTACTTATAGGCCATGGCTGCCAAGGTTGGTACCTTGGCGATGAGCCGCATCGAGGCGATCATGCGGGTCTTCGGATCCGCGATGTCGGTGACGTCGTGGTAGAAGGCGCTCATCGCGCCGATCGAGCCGACCATCACCGCCATCGGATGCGCGTCGCGGCGGAAGCCCTGGAAGAAGCGCGACATCTGCTCATGCACCATCGTGTGGCGCTGGATGCGGAAGTTGAAGTCGTTGAACTGCTCGGAGCTCGGCAGCTCGCCGTAGAGCAGCAGGTAGCAGGTCTCGAGAAAGGAGCCCTGCTCGGCCAGCTGCTCGATCGGGTAACCGCGATAGAGCAGCACGCCGGCGTCGCCGTCGATGTAGGTGATCTGCGACTCGCAACTCGCCGTGGAGGTGAAGCCCGGATCGAAGGTGAACATCCCCGACTGGCCGTAGAGCTTGGAAATATCGACGACGGAGGGACCGATCACGCCGTTTTTTTGCGGCAGGGTGATCGACTTGCCGCCGATCGAGAGGGAACCACCGGTCTCTGCGCTCATGAATGTGCCTTCTGACAGGTCAGGTCCTACAATCAAAGACCGGCATGTTACCGCGTGATTAGACGATCGTCAGGAAGCGAACAAGCGCCTGCGGCTTGCCGCCATTATGACAGATTCCGGATGCTGTCGAGCGTAACGCCTCAGGCGGCTTGGTCGCGAAGCCGGGCCAGGCTTTCCTCGCGACCGAGCACGGCGAGGACGTCGAACACGCCCGGTGAGACCGACCGCCCGGTCAGCGCGGCACGCAGCGGCTGCGCGACCTGCCCGAGCTTGGCGCCAGCCTCCTCGGCGTAGATGCGGACGCGATCCTCGATCGCCGCGGCGGACCATTCCTGGGTCGCCTCGAGTCGCGGCAGCAGCGCGACGATGTGGGCACGGCCGTCGTGCAGGATGGCGGCGGCCTTGGCGTCGATCGGCAGCGGCCGCGCGGCGAACAGGAAGCGCGCGCCGTCCCAAAGCTCGATCAGCGTCTTGGCGCGCTCCTTCAGGCCGGGCATGGCGGCGAGCAACATCGCGCGCTGAGCCGCGTCGAGCTGGCCGGTGCCGGCATCGGGCATGTAGGGCAGCGCGGCCTCGAGAGCTTCGACCAGGGCCTGGCAACTCGCCGCGCGCATGTAGTGACCGTTGACGTTGCCGAGCTTCACGTAGTCGAAGCGTGCTGGCGAACGGCCGATGCCGCCGAGATCGAAAGCGCCGATCATCTCGGGCGTCGAGAAGAACTCGCGGTCTCCCTGTGACCAGCCCAGGCGTACGAGGTAATTGCGCATGGCGTTCGGCAGGTAGCCCATCGCACGGTAGGCATCGACGCCGAGCGCGCCGTGGCGCTTCGACAGCTTGGCGCCGTCGGCTCCGTGGATCAGCGGGATATGCGCCATCGCCGGTACCGGCCAACCCAAGGCCTGGTAGATCTGCGTCTGCCGCGCCGCGTTGGTGAGATGGTCGTCGCCGCGGATGATCTGGGTGACGCCCGTGTCGTGGTCATCGACCACCACCGCCAACATGTAGGTCGGCGTGCCGTCAGAGCGCAGCAGGACGAAGTCGTCGAGTTCCTTGTTGGCGATGGTGACGCGACCCTGGACCTTGTCATCGACGATCGTCTCGCCGTCCTGCGGAGCCTTGAGGCGGATCACGGGAGCGGCGCCGGGCGGTGCCTCGGCAGGATCGCGGTCGCGCCAGCGCCCGTCGTAGCGCGGCGTTCGCTTCTCCTCCTTGGCGAGGGCGCGCATCGTGTCGAGCTCGGCCTGGCTGGTCCAACAGCGGTAGGCATGACCTGTGGCGAGGAGTTCCTCGGCAACCTCTCTGTGCCGCGCGGCGCGGGCGAACTGATGGACGATCTCGCCGTCCCATCGGAGGCCCAGCCAATCGAGCCCATCGAGGATGGCGCCGATCGCCGCGGGCGTCGAGCGCTCGCGGTCGGTGTCCTCGATGCGCAGCAGCATGCGGCCACCGAAATGGCGGGCGTAGAGCCAATTGAAAAGCGCGGTGCGCGCCCCGCCGATGTGGAGGAAGCCGGTCGGCGAAGGAGCGAAACGGGTGACGACCTCTTCGGCCATGGTTCGATCCTGATGCGGGAGGCCGACGCAAGGGCTCTCGCGGGCCGCGCGGTTTGTCGTGTAGGCTGTGTTCCTGTCAAGGCGCGACCGCGGGTGCGCCTCGATGCGTCGCGTCGCGAGGATCAGGATGGCGGAGGCCGTCGGCACCACGCTCGAAGGCGCGCTCGCGCTGGGGCGCGGCGCGGGCCTTCGCGCGCGCGCCGCACGGCTCGCCGCGCTCTATCGCGTGGCGCTCGAGGCGGAGAGCGAGCACCGCCGCTTCTTCCTCTGGGTGCCTGTGGCCTTCGGCGCCGGCATCGTCCTCTACTTCTATGCCGATCGCGAGCCGTTGTTGCCGCTCACCGCGGGCGTCGCCGGCCTGCTCGCAGCGGCGTCTGGCTTCGCCTCGAGCCACCGTCGCGCCTTCGCGCTACTCGTGGCCTTCGCCGCGCTCTTCGCCGGCATGGCCACGGCGGGGTGGCGCACCGCCCGCCTCGCGGCACCGGTGCTGGAGCGCATCCGCATCGTGACCGTGCAGGGCTGGATCGAGGAGATGGATTTCCGCCGCGAGGGCGCGCGCTTCGTGCTGCGGGTCGCGGCAACCGAAGGGCTCGATCCGGCGCGCATGCCCTACCGCGTTCGTCTGACCACCCGGCGCACGCCGCCCTTCGAGGCCGGCACCTACGTCGAGGTCAAGGCACGGCTGCTGCCGCCCTCGCGCGCGGCCCAGCCCGGCGGCTACGATTTCGCTCGCGATGCCTGGTACGCGCGCATCGGCGCCGTCGGCAGCGTGCTGGGCCGCATCGAAGAGGCCGAGCCGCCGGAACCGCCCGATGTCTGGCTCGCCGCAGACATGGCCGTCGACCGGGCCCGCAACGCCTTGGCGCGCCGCGTCGACGCGATCGTCGGCGGCGACGCCGGGGCCATCGCCGCGGCCATGGTCACGGGCAAGCGCGACCTGCTCACCGAGGACGCGCGCAGCCTGATCCGCGAGGCCGGCATCTATCACGTCATTACCATCTCGGGTGTGCAGATGACGCTCGTCGCCGGCATCTTCTTCGTCGGGCTCCGACGCCTGCTGGCGCTAAGCCGCACGCTGGCGCTGGGCTACCCCATCAAGAAATGGGCGGCGGGTGCCGCGATCATCGCCGCGGTGATCTACGACGTCATGACCGGCTCGCGCATCGGCACGGAGCGCGCGCTTTTCATGACGCTGATCATGCTGAGCGCGGTGATCCTCGACCGCCACGCCCTTACCATGCGCAACCTCGCCCTGGCGGCGATGGCGGTGCTGATCTGGCAGCCCGAGGCGCTGCTCGGCGCCTCGTTCCAGCTGTCGTTCGCCGCTGTCGCCGCGCTCGTCTCGGTCTACGAAGCCCGCTCCGCCGCCTACGCTCGCGAGGCCGAGCGCCAAGTCACCGTGCCGGTGCGCGCCGGCGAGCGCCGCGGCTGGTTCGGGCGGCGCCGCGCCGGAAGCCACGGGCTGCGCGGCGCGCTCGTGGCCACCTTCTTCGCCACCAGCGCCACGGCCTCGTTCATGGCCTACGACTTCCACGAGATGAACCCCTACGTGATGATCGGCAACCCGCTGACGCTGACCATCATCGAGGTGTTCGCCGTGCCCGGCGCGCTGCTGGGCACGCTGCTCTACCCGTTCGGCCTCGACGCCTTCGTCTGGCACTGGGTCGGTCTCGGCATCGGCATCATCATGGCGGCGGCGCGCTTCATCGGCTCGCTGCCGGGCGCGAGCCTGCACTTGCCGGCTTTCGCGCCATGGTCGCTGGCCTTCTTCGCGCTGGCCGTGCTGTCGGCGGTGATCTGGCGGACCTGGCCGCTGAAGCTGACCGCCGTGCCATTCCTGTGCCTCGGCCTCGCCGGAGCGCTGTCGGGCCCGACCTTCGACATCGCCGTTGCCGCCGGCGGCGACGCCGCGGCGGTGCGCGAGGCGGACGGCATGCTCGTCGTCATCGGGCGGCGGCCCAGCCTGTTCGACGCCGAGCAATGGTTGCGCGCCGACGCCGACGCGAGGGCAGCCAAGACCGCGCTGCGCAAGGAGAGCTGCGATCCGCTCGGCTGCACCGCCACCCTGAAGGACGGCCGCGCCGTGGCTCTGGTGCTCGACCCCACCGCCTTCGCAGAGGATTGCACGCGGGCCGCTGTCGTGGTGACCCCGCTGCTGGCGCCGACCGGCTGCGCGGCCGAGATCGTGATCGACCGGAAGTCGCTGCGTCAGACCGGCGCCTTGACGCTGAGCGCGACCGAGGCGAGTTTCACGACCACGACTGTCCGCGCGGCGGACGAGGATCGGCCCTGGTCACCGGCGCCCAGGGCACCCTGGGGCTTCAGACTGCGTTCGAAAGCCGGCACGCCAACGGCGACCGACGTCGATCAGTAACGCCGGATCAGGCTCACCAGCTTGCCCTGGATCTGCACGCGGTCGGGCCCGAAGATGCGGGTCTCGTAGGCCGGGTTGGCCGCCTCGAGCGCGATCGAGGCGCCGCGCTTGCGTAGCCGCTTCAGCGTCGCCTCCTCGTCGTCGATCAGGGCCACGACGATGTCGCCGGTCTCGCCGGTGGTCTGGCGGCGGATGATCACGGTGTCGGAATCGAGGATCCCGGCCTCGATCATCGAATCGCCGCGAACCTCGAGCGCATAGTGCTCGCCCGGCGGCAGCATGTCCGGCGGCAGGCTGACGGTGTGGCTGCGGTTTTGCAACGCCGAGATCGGCGTGCCGGCGGCGATCCGACCCATCACCGGGATCGTGACGACCGAGCGGCCCTCGTCCTCCTGCGCGACGGCAGAGGGTAGCCGGACCCTGCCGAGCGTGCCCTCGATCACCTCCGGCTCGAAGCGGCGTGCGCGGGCGAACGAAGGGGTGGACGATTCCGGCAGGCGCAGCACCTCGAGAGCGCGCGCCCGATTGGGCAGGCGGCGGATGAAACCGCGCTCCTCGAGCGCGATGATCAGGCGATGGATGCCCGACTTGGAGCGCAGGTCGAGTGCCTCCTTCATCTCGTCGAAGGAGGGCGGCACGCCGGTCTCCTTCAGGCGCTCGTTGATGAAGCGCAGCAACTCGCTCTGTTTACGGGTCAGCATGCTGTCGTTTCGCTCCGATCCAGACCCGACCCTTGCCGTCGAGCCTCATCTTCACGAGCTTTACAACAAAATGCAGGAACAGACAAAGGGTGAACGTGCCTTTTTGTTCTGTCTAGGTTCCGGCGAGAGAACAAGGCGAGGCGCTATGCGGCAGGTGTCGAGGCAGACGATCATCGCGACGAGCGGCAAGGGCCTGGTCGACTTCACCAGGACAGCCGCCGGCTTCGTCGCGACCGCCGCCATCGCGGAGGGCGTGCTCACGCTGTTTTGCCGCCACACCTCGGCGTCGCTCCTGATCCAGGAGAATGCCGATCCCGACGTGCAGGTCGACCTCCAGCGGTTCTTCGAGGCAGTCGTGCCGGAGGGCGCGGGCTACGTCCACGACAGCGAGGGTCCCGACGACATGCCGGCGCATATCCGCGCCGCGCTGACGCAGACCCAGCTCTCGATCCCCGTGCTCGGCGGCGCGATGCTGCTCGGCACGTGGCAGGGCCTCTACCTCTTCGAGCACCGCCGCGCGCCGCACCGCCGTACCATCGCGATGCACCTCATCGGTGAGTGACGATGTCGTTGTGACGTCGCCAACGCGCTCGAAGCGTTAGCCAATTAACGAACGTCAACTTTGCTGCGCAGCCGAGCCGCCGGTATGAGGTGGAACGCTTCGATATCACCACTGGGATAGCGCAAGCGACGTAAACGGATGACGGTGGCGACTTGCCGTTGCGGCGAACGGGCCGCTCCGCACGGCGAAGCGACCCGTCGTCGAGCCCTACTTGCCGGACTGCTGAGTGTCTTTCTTGTTGGCTTCGTGGTGGCCGACGGCGCAGCCGGCTGCGGCGCCCATCTTACCGTGACCGGCCATATGGCCGGCGACGCCACCGACGACGGCGCCCTTGATGCAGCCCTTGGCCTGGGCGGGCGCGCCGAGCGTAAGTCCGGCGGCGCCGATGACGAGGGCGACGGCGATGATCTTGGACATGCGTACTCTCCTGTTCACACGGGAGAAATGGCGTGCCGAGTCGTTGCGTTCCAGAGTCTCGTGCCGCGGTGCAGTCTAATCCCGGCAGTTCACGATGAACGAGCCCGATTCGACCTTTGCGCCCGCATTCCGGGTGCTGGCGATCGAGGCGGTGACGTCGTCGGCGCGGCCGAACGAGGCGGCGGCTGACATGCCGTGGGCCTCGCACCAGGCGTCGGCGATGGTCTGACCGCAGGCTTTGGCACCGGCGAGGCAATCGTCGAAGCCGTAGCCGTCCGAAGCGGGGATCACCAGCATGTGGCTGGTCTGCGCCTGGGAGGGGAGCCGCGACGCCCCGAGCGCGATGATCGCGGCGGCAGCGGTGGCGGCGACCTGGGCGAGGCGGCGAAGATCGGCGAGGGCGACGCCAGAGGTGGCGGGCTTGGCAGGAGCGGGCATGGCGCGGACTCGGCGGCTTGGAACTGCCGCGACGATGCCCAGGGCCGTTTGAAAATCCGGTTAAGAGACGCTCACTTTGTTCGCTCTCCTTTGACATTCCGCGGCGGCTTGGTGGCGGCTGCCCTGCGGCCACGCTACATTGCCTAAATGTCAGGACCCGCGTGGATCGTCCAAGTCGAGACCGCCTGCCGTGGGCGCGGGCTGCAGATGACCGCGCTGCGCCGCGAGGTCGTCGGCATCTTCGCACAATCCGGCCAGCCCCTCGGCGCCTACACGATCATCCAGAAGCTCTCGGAAGCGCAGAAGCGCATCGTCGCGCCGCCGACCGTCTACCGGACGCTGGATTTCCTCGTCGACAACGGCTTCGTCGTGAAGATCGAGAGCCGGCAGGTCTACGCCCCCTGTGATCATCTCGATCACGCCCACGACCACCACGGCATCGTCTTCTCCTGTACCAAATGCGGGCGCACCATCGAGGTCGATGCCGAAGGAGTCGACAGCGAGATCGCGGCCCTCGCGCAGAGCCTGCGGTTCAAGGTCGAGCGTAAGGTCCAGGAGATCGAGGGCATTTGCGTTGATTGCCAGTCTGCGGATTGAGAGGACGTGATCAGCAGACACCGACGACGTGCCGTCTCTTTCGATTTTCCGAGAAACTTTCGCTAGACGTCAACCCGTGACAACAATCCGCCTTCTCTGCGCCGGGAGGGAAGGCTAAGACGGGCGCCAAGCCGGCCGGCCCGGCGCTGCCGCCGACCAAGAGGATTGCGGACCAAGAGGAACGGGCACCGGGTGCACCTTTGCTGATGCTTTGGGTGATCTTCGCGCTTCTCACCGGGGTGGCCGTCCTGGCCGTGCTCTGGCCGCTGTCGCGCGCGCCGGTGACGACCGACGCCCGCGAGCTCGACGTCTCCTTCTATAAGGCTCAAGCCGCCGAGATCGACCGCGACGTGTCGCGCGGCGTCATCGGCGAAGCCGAGGCGGCGACGGCCCACAACGAGGCGGCGCGCCGGCTGATGGCGGCGAGCCGGGTCGCGCCCGACGACGTGCGGCGCGCCTCGCCGCGGGTGGCTCGCTGGACGGCGCTCGCCGTGGTCCTGCTGGTCCCGGCCATCGCACTCGGCGTCTACACCTACGTCGGCCAGCCCAACATGCCGGACGAACCGCTCGAGACGCGGCTCAACGCCGATCCTTCGCGGATGGACATGGCCGCGGTGATGGCCAAGCTCGAACGCACCGTGGCCGCCAACCCCAACGATGGCCGCGGCTGGGCCTTGCTCGCGCGCATGTACACCCAGCTCGGCCGCCCCCAAGGCGCCGCCGACGCGTACCGCCAGGAGATCCGGTTGCTTGGCGCCACTGAGGAGCGACTCTCGGCGCTCGGCGAGGACGAGACCGTGCTCGCCGACGGCCATGTCACGGCAGAGGCGGCGCAGCACTTCGAGGCCGCCGCCAAGCTCGATCCGAAAGCACCGCGGACGCGCTACTATCTCGGGCTGGCCGCCGAGCAGGGCGGCGACAAGACTAAGGCCGTGACGATCTGGAACGGGATTGTCGCCGACGGCCCTGCCAATGCGCCATGGATCCCGACCATCAAGTCGCGCATCGCCGCCGCGACGGGCAAGCCCCTGGCGCCGCCGCCGATGGCAGCAGCCGTCCCCGACGCGCAGCAGGGTCAGGCCAAGATGGCCGCGGCGGTCGCCGCCATGCCGGCCGACCAGCAGCAGCAGATGATCCACGGCATGGTCGATCGGCTGGCGCGACGGCTGAAGACCAACGGCGGCGACATCGAGGGCTGGCTGCGCTTGGTGCGCGCTTACGGCGTGCTGCAGGAGCAGGACAAGGCCAAGTCGGCGTTGGCCGACGCGCGCCGCAATTTCGCCTCCGACGACGGCGCCAAGAAGCGTCTCGACGAACTCGCCCACGAGCTCGGGCTGGAAAGCTAGCGATGACCCGCAAGAAGCGACGGCTCACCATCATCGGCCTGGCGCTGGGCGTGTTCGGCTCGGCCGTCGGCGTCTCGCTCTATGCGCTGCGCGACACGATCGTGTTCTTCTACGGACCCACCGAATACGCGCAGAAGGCGCCGGCGCCCGGCACGCGGTTGCGCATCGGCGGCTTGGTCGAGGCCGGCTCGTTCAAGCGCGAGGGGCAGGGCCGGGTGATCTTCGCCGTCACCGACACCAAGCACGACATCCACGTCACCTACACCGGGCTGCTGCCGGACCTCTTCCGCGAGGGCCAGGGCGCCGTTGTCGAGGGCGTCGTCGGGCACGATGGGCTTTTCACCGCCGACAGCGTGCTGGCCAAGCACGACGAGCGCTACATGCCCAAGGACGTCGCCGATGCGCTGAAGAAGCAGGGCGTCTGGAAGGATGGTGACGCGCCGCCGCCGACCGGCACCGACATGGAGGGCGCCGCACCGCCGCCGTCCGACCAGCGCGCGAGCGCCGCGCCGTGAGGATAGCAGTGTCGTTATTCCCGAGCGGCGCAGCCGAAAACGGGACCAGCGAGCGTCGTTCCTTCCGATCGGGAGCGAGGCGCATCGGTTCCGCATCGCCGTTGCGCTGCGTGCGGAATGGCCTGCTTGAGGGATCTGCCCGATGATCGTCGAGACCGGCCATTTCTGCCTCGTGCTGGCGCTGGCGTTGGCGATCGTCAACGCGATCGTGCCCCTCGTCGGGCATTACACCCGCGATGGCCGCCTCGTCGCGGTGGCACCGCCCGTTGCCGTCGCCGGCTTCGTCTTCACGGCGCTCGCCTTCGCCGCGCTGACCTACGCCCACGTCGTCTCCGACTTCAGCCTCGTCAACGTCGTCGAGAATTCGGCCTCCTCCAAGCCGCTGATCTACAAGATCTCCGGCGTCTGGGGGAACCACGAGGGCTCGATGCTGCTGTGGGTGCTCATCCTCGCTGTGTTCGCGGCGGCGGTGGCGCTGGGCTCGCGCGGCATGCCGGCCGACCTGCGCGGGCTGGTGCTATCTGTCCAGAGCTGGATCGCCGCGACCTTCCTGCTCTTCATCCTGCTCACCTCGGACCCGTTCGCCCGCATGTTGGCGCCGCCAATCGAGGGACAGGACCTCAACCCGCTGCTGCAGGATCCCGGCCTCGCCATCCATCCGCCGCTGCTCTACCTCGGCTACGTCGGCTTCTCTATGACCTTCTCCTTCGCCGCCGCCGCGCTCATCGCCGGTCGCGTCGACGCCGCTTGGGCGCGCTTTGTGCGACCGTGGACGCTGATCGCCTGGATCTTTCTGACGCTCGGCATCGCGATGGGGTCGTACTGGTCGTATTACACGCTGGGCTGGGGTGGCTTCTGGGCCTGGGACCCGGTCGAGAACGCCTCCTTCATGCCCTGGCTCGCCGGCACCGCGCTGCTGCATTCCGCCGTGGTCATGGAGAAGCGCGAAGCCTTGAAGGTGTGGACCATCTTTCTGGCGATCCTGGCCTTTTCGCTGTCGCTCGTCGGCACTTTCTTGGTGCGCTCGGGCGTACTCACCTCCGTTCACGCCTTCGCCACCGACCCGCGCCGCGGCTTCTTCATCCTGGTCATCCTGATCTTCTTCATCGGCGGCTCGCTGGCGCTGTTCGCATGGCGCGGCGGTTCCTTGCGGCAAGGCGGCCTATTCGCGCCCGTCAGCCGCGAGGGCGCGCTCGTCGTCAACAACCTGCTGCTCACCGCCGCCTGCGCGACGGTGTTCGTCGGCACGATCTACCCGCTGGCGCTGGAGGCGATCACCGAGCAGAAGATCTCGGTCGGCGCACCTTTCTACAACACCGCCTTTGTGCCGCTCTCGATCCCGGTCTTCCTGGCGATGCCGATAGGGTCGGCGTTGGCCTGGAAGCGCGGCGACCTGCTCGGCGCGGCGCAGCGCATGATGCTCGCCATGCTCGTCGGCGTCGCCGCGCTGCTCGTCTTCGCCTGGGTCAAGGGCGAGCCGGCGATGTCCTACGTCATGGCCGGGCTCGCGGTCTTCGTCATCGTCGGCTCCTTCTCCGACCTCGCGCGGCGCATCGGCGCCGGCGGCTGGGGCAATGCCTGGAGCCGCGGCATAGGCCTGCCGCGCTCGGCCTGGGGCACGTCAATCGCGCATGCCGGGCTCGGCGTGACGCTGCTCGGCCTCGCCGCCGCCGGCTGGGGGCAGGAGACGATCCTCGCCATGCGGCCGGGCGATACCGCCACTATCGGCCCCTATATCGCCCAGCTCGTCAGCGTGGCACCGGAGAAAGGCCCGAACTACGAGGCGGCGGTGGCGCGCACGATCCTGTCCAAAAATGGGATCGAGATCGCCCGGCTGGAGCCGGCGAGCCGCTTCTATCCCGTCCGCAAGATGGCTCGGGCCGAAGCCGGTATCGTCACGCTCGGCCTGGGGCAGTTCTACGAGTCGATCGGATCGCCGGTGGCCGGCTCGCCGACCATCGACGTGAAGCTCTACTGGAAGCCGCTGGTCACGCTGATCTGGATCGGCGCCCTGATCATGGGGCTCGGCGGGGCGCTGTCGCTGTCCGATCGCCGGCTGCGCTTCGGCATCGCCGCGCGGGCCCGGCGCGCGCATCCGACCGCGGTGCCGGCGGAATGAGGCGGCTTCTCGCGGCTGTCGCGCTCGGTATTGCCTTCGCCGCGCCGGCGTATGCCGTCGAGCCCGGCGAGATGCTGACCAACCCAGCTCTCGAGCACCGCGCACGCGACGTGTCCTCTGGTCTGCGCTGCCTGGTCTGCCAGAACGAATCCATCGACGAGAGCCATGCCGACCTTGCCCGCGACATTCGCCTGCTGGTGCGCCAACGCCTGCTGGCGGGCGACACCAACGGCCAGGTCAAGGACTACCTCGTCGCGCGGTACGGCCAGTTCATCCTGCTGAAGCCGCCGTTAGAGACGCAGACGCTGCTGCTCTGGGGCACGCCTTTCATCGTGCTGGTACTCGGCGGCATCGGCATTGCCGTCGCCATGCGCGGCCGCGCAAAGCCGACGCGCGATCCGGCACGGCCGCTCAGCGAGGCCGAGCATCGGCGGCTCGACGAGTTGCTCAGCGAAGGCGGCACGCCGGGCGAGACCGCCTAAAGCTTCGAGGTCGGGCCAGACCGAAAAAGATTTCGCCGAAAATGACGTTCACTGCGTCAGGCTGCGTCATGCGTCATGCCAACTTTCGCCCGAGTTCCTTTTTTAGTAAGGTATATATACCTTAGGCGTCGCCGGCCGGCAAGGCTATGGCGCTGGAAGCAGCGAGTCGGTCTTGCCCGTCAGCCGGTAGACGAGAAGGCCGATCCATTCGTGCAGCGCTGCGTCGATGCGGCGCAGCGCGTCGAGCGCCAGCGTCGTCGGCCTCACGTCGCGGGCATCGCCGAAGGTGCGGTAATCCACGGGATAGGCGATCATATTCCAGCCGGCACGGCGGAAGATGCCCATTGAGCGCGGCATGTGCGCCGCCGAGGTGACGAGCAGCCAGCGCTCGCCGGGTCTGGGCTGCACGATCGCGCGGGTCATGGTGGCGTTCTCGTAAGTGTTGCGAGAACGGTTCTCGAAGGTCATGCGCTGCGCCGGCACGCCTAGCGAGAGCCACAGCGCGCGCACGCCTGCGGCCTCGTCGGCGGCGGCTCTGGCGTCGAGGTTGGCCGACCCGCCGGTGAAGACAAGCCGTGCCTGCGGGTACCGTAGAGCCAGCGCCACGCCGCTGGTCAGGCGCGCTGCCGCCTCTGTCAGGGTTGGCTGCCCGCGCGCGAGGCCGAGATCCTCGTCGAGCGCGCCGCCGAGCACCACGATGCCCGTCGGCGCCGGCATATCCGCCGGCGGTTGCTGGAAACGGTCCTCCAGCGGGCGGAGCAGGAGGGCGCTCAGCGGCGAGAACGCCGCCACGAGGAGCAGCACCGCCGCGAGCACGGCGACGAGACGCCCAGCCCGCGCGTGGCGGGTCAGGCACAGCAGCAACCCGAGCAGCCCCAGAAAGAGGAGGAAGTTGAGAGGGTGGAAGAGCATGATGCCGGCGATCTTCGAGATGACGAAGAACATCAGTCCTCGCCGTCGGGCGCCGCCGCCTGGCCGGGCTCGTCGGTCGGCACGGCGTAGACGCCGCCCAGCCAGCGGTGGAGGTCCACGTCGGCGCAGCGCTTGGAGCAGAACGGCGACGTCTCGGTGCGAGAGGCTTTGCCGCAGATCGGGCAGGGCTTCGCCTTCGGATCAGTCGAGTCGAAGGGGACTTTTTCGGGTGCCATCCTCAGTCCGCCGCGACCTCGTCGAGCGCGGCTTCGCGGTCGAAGGATTGCATCACGTAGCCTTCGCCGACCAGCAAATTGACGGTCTCGTAGAGCGGCAAGCCGACCACGCTCGAATACGAGCCGACGAGCTTGATGGCGAAGGCGCCGGCGCGGCCCTGGATCGCGTAGCCGCCGGCTTTGCCGCGCCACTCGCCGCCATCGAGATAGGCCTGAAGCTCCAATCGGCTCAGGCGCTTGAAGCGCACCCGCGTCTCAACGAGCTTCTTGCGCACCGCCCCCCGGGGCGTGATCAGGCAGAGCCCTGTGTGCACGCGGTGTCCGCGGCCCGAGAGCAGCCGCAGACAGCCGTCGGCCTCCTCGACCAGGTCGCACTTGGGTAAGGTGCGGCGTCCGACGCTCACCACGGTGTCGGCCGCGAGGAGGTAAGAGCCCTCCAGATCGGGACGGATCTTCATCGCCTTGGCCGCAACCGTCGCCTTCTCCTCGGCGAGCCGCATCGCCAGCGAGCGGGGTGATTCGCCTTTGTTGGGCGTTTCGTCGAGGTCGGCGGGCAGCAGCGCCGCCGGCTCGATCCCGACCTGGCGCAACAATCCCAGCCGGCGCGGCGAGCCCGAGGCGAGCACGAGCATCTGCGCCCTGCCGGGCTTCTGCTGTTCGACGCCGCCGCTCATCGCGCGCCCTACTTGAAGCGATAGGTGATCCGGCCCTTGCTCAGATCGTACGGGGTCATTTCCACGAGCACCTTGTCGCCGGTCAGCACGCGGATGCGGTTCTTGCGCATCTTTCCCGCGGTATGCGCGATGATCTCGTGATCATTCTCGAGCTTGACCCGGAAAGTGGCGTTGGGGAGAAGTTCCGCGACGACGCCGGGAAATTCGAGAAGTTCTTCTTTCGACATCCATGATCCTTGAACGACCGGCGGGGTACCGCCGGGTTGGTTCGGGCCGTGCGGCTACGAACCGCGCGCGGTCCATCGAGACCGTGCGGTGAAATCCACGCCGACCCTAGAGCTTATGTAGGCCGAAGGGAACAGGGCGCGAGACCCGGCGATGCGCGGTCTTCGTTCGCTTGTGCCGCGGGCCCCGTCGCGCCATCTAGCTCGGGTTTGTCCGCGGCCCCCCCCCCCCCCGCGCCCGACTCGACCGCAGGCCCGATGACCCTCCTCGCCGATCTCCTGATCTGCCTGCGCTTCTTCTCCCGGTTGCCGGTGCCGACAACGCAGCGCGAGCGCGCGCTGGGCGCCAGCGGCCTCGTGGCAGCGGCGGCGATGGCGCCGGTCGCAGGCCTGGCGCTGGCGCTGTTCCCCTGCTGCATCCTGGCAGCGGCGGCAGCACTGCGCCTGCCGCCCCTCATCGCCGCCACGTTGGCCCTCGCCACGCAGGCGATGGTGACGGGAGCGCTTCACGAGGACGCGCTGGCCGATTGCGCCGACGGCTTCGGCGGCGGCCGCACGCGCGAACGCAAGCTCGCGATCATGCGCGACAGCGCCGTCGGCGCGTTCGGCGCGGTCGCCATCGCGTTCTCGCTGCTCCTGCGCTGTTTCGCGATCGAGTCCGCGATCATGGCCGGCCATGGCGGCATCGCGATCACCGTGGCCGCGGTGCTGTCGCGCGCCGCCTGCTTCGTGCCGCTGGCGATGCTTTCGCCGGCCCGTTCCGAGGGCGTCGGAGCGGTCGCGATGGCGAGTTGGCGTGCGTTGGGCGCGTCGGGGCTCGTCGCGATCATCGTGACAATCGTCCTCGCCGCCTGGCAGGGTGTCAGCGCCGCGCGCACCGCCGACGCCGTGCTCGTGGCAATGCTGGCGGCACTGGCCGTGTCCGCGCTGGCATGGCGTCAGATCGGCGGTCAGACCGGCGACGTCGCGGGCGCGGCGCAACAGGGCGGCGAAATCGCCGTGCTCATCGTCTTCGCCGCTGGCGCGACGTAGAGGACCTGCGATCAGCTATGGCGGAGCGAGGCCATCTCGCGGTAGAAGCATCGGGCTCGCCTGTCCCCGGGGTATAGCGCAGCCTGGTAGCGCGATAGTTTTGGGAACTATAGGTCGCAGGTTCGAATCCTGCTGCCCCGACCAGCCGGGCGAGAACGAGGAGTTCCATGACCGCGCGTATCTACAAGCCGTCGCCGTCGGCGACCCAGTCCGGCAAAGCCTCGACCAAGGCCTGGGTGCTGGTCTACGAGCCGGAGGAGGCCATGGTGGTCGAACCGCTGATGGGCTGGTCGGGCTCCGGCGATATGAAGCGCCAGATCACGCTGCGCTTCAGCACCAAGGAAGAGGCGGTGAGCTATTGCGAGCGCAACGGCATCGCCTTCCGCGTCGACGAGCCGAAACCCGTGTCGCCGAAGGTCTTGTCATATTCCGATAATTTCAAGTCGACGCGCCGCGGGCAGTGGACCCACTGAGCGTCGGCATCGGCCGAGAGAGACAGGCCCCATAGCTCAGCTGGATAGAGCAGCCGCCTTCTAAGCGGCAGGCCGTTGGTTCGAATCCAACTGGGGTCGCCACTCCAACGCAAAAGCCCCGCCGGTTTGACCGACGGGGCTTACCTGTTTCTTCTTTTTCCTAGCTTAGTAGCCGCGCCCCGCCGAAGCCGCAGCAGCCCCGGCCACAGCGCCTGCGGCCAAACCGAGGCCGACACCGGCGCCCACGCCAAGGCCGCGATTGCCATAGTAACCGCGACGACCGTAGCCGTAGCCGTAACGACCGTAACCGCGACCATACCGGTGTCCGTAACCATGGCCGTAGCCGGGACGGTAGTACTGCGCCTCGGCGACCGTCGAGCCAAGCAGCGACCCGGCCGTCGCAGCCGACAGACCAGCGATGGTCAACACCTTCAGAAACTTCATGATTGCTCCTCCGAGCCGACATAACGAGTGAACATCCGTAAGGTTCGTCTACGACATAGTCTGTGAGAAGGCAGCATCGCCGCAACGTCCATACGGACCGGCGCGTGCCCCGGCCTGCCTCCGGCCGATCTGGAGCCCCGCAACATGAGCCGTCCCGCCGTTCTCCTCTTCGACGTCAACGAGACCCTGCTCGACATCGAGGCGCTGCGGCCCTTGTTCGTCCGCGTCTTCGGGGACGGGCGCGTGTTGCGCGACTGGTACGCGCAGCTGGTGATCTATTCGCAGACGTTGGCCTTCACCGAGCCTTACCTGCCGTTCGGGACGTTGGGCGGCGGCGTTCTGCGCATGCTGGGCACGATCCATGGCAAGACCATCGGCGACGACGATCTCGCCGAACTTGCCGCCACCACGACGAGCCTGCCGGCGCACGAGGGTGTCGCCCAAGCGCTGGAGCGGCTCGGCGGCGCGGGATTCCGGCTGGCGACGCTGACGAACTCGCCGCCCTCCGAGCCGCCGACGCCGCTGGAAAAGGCCGGCCTTGCGTGCTTCTTCGAGCGGTCGATCAGCGTCGAGACGGTGCGCCGCTTCAAGCCGGCGCCGGAATGCTACCGCAAGGCGGCCATGCTCCTCGGCGTCGGGCCGGCCGAGATCTGCATGGTGGCGACCCACGTCTGGGACCTTCTCGGCGCACAAGCCGTCGGCTGCCGCACCGCCTTCGTGACCTGGGCGGACAACGCGCTCCTTCCCGTCGCGCAACTGCCGCAGCCCGACCTCACCGCGCCGACCATGGTCACGCTCGCCGATGCCATCCTCCGCCGCTGGCCCGAAGGCTAGGCGGAAGAGGCCTAGACAAGCGCCTTGATGGCCTCGAGCACCTCGGCGGCGTGGCCTTTGACCTTCACCTTGGGCCAAATGCGGGCGACCGTGCCGGCCTTGTCGACGAGCATCGTGGTGCGCTCCACGCCCATGTATTTGCGCCCGTACATCGCCTTCTCGACCCACACGCCGTAGGCTTCGAGCGTTGTTTTGTCCTCGTCGGACGCCAGCGGGATCGTGAGCGCGTGCTTGTCGCGGAACTTGCCGTGGCTCTTTACCGAATCGGGCGACACGCCGAGCACGCCGGCGCCGGCGGCGGCGTACTCCTCGGCCAGCGCACTGAAATCCAGGGCTTCGGCGGTGCAGCCCGTGGTATCGTCCTTAGGGTAGAAGTACAACACCAGCGGCCGTCCGACGTAGTCGGCCAGGCGCACGGTGTGGCCATCCTGATCGGGCAGCGCGAAATCGGGCGCCGGCGATCCCACTTCGATGCTCTGCAACACTCCGGCCTTCCTTTCGACCCAAAAAGCAGGACATTCGGCGAGGGGTCGGCGTGGCCGGAGCCGCTCGCGCGTTTCCTTCATAACGCTCCCGCCCCAGCCTTTCCAGCCGAGCTTGCCGTTTGGTCGAAGCGAAGACGTGATGAACGCCGAATCGGACGACGACAACGGTGCAGCCCGCGGAGTGCGACGCGCTTCGAGGCGCCGCGCCCGTCGACCGCGGCGCTTCGCCTTCGCTTGCTTCAAGTTCACCGCCAGCCTGCTCGTGCTGGCCGTGTTGGCCGCAGGCGTCCTGGTGGTGCGCCTCAACGCCGGCCCGATCCCGATCGAGGGCTTGAACACCACCATCGCCGCGGCGCTGCACGATAAATTCGGCAACGGCCTGCGTTTCTCTCTGGGCGGCACGTCGCTGACGCAGCACGGCTTCGGCCCGGGTCTTTCCATCGACAGGCTGAAGGTCGAGGGACCGGATGGCTCCGATATCCTGATCGCGCCCCAAGCCGAGATCTCGATCGACCCGTTCGCGCTGCTCTTCGGCAAGGTGCGGCCCAAGCGGCTCGAAGTATTCGACGTCGTCCTGCGCGCCATGCTGCTGAAGAACGGCAACCTCGCCATTGCCGCCGGCGACGGAACGCATCCCTTCGTCGAGCTGGGGCGCAGCGGCGAGGACGCCGTCCCGGCATCAGCATCCGGGACGAACGCGGGCCCGCCATCGCAGCCCTCCGTCGAAGGGGCCGCGGGCGCCGGCTCCTCATCCCGCGAACGCGCGGCGGTGATGCGCAAGGCGGCGGCGGGGCTGCGGCAGTTCATCGACGTGCTGACCGATCCCGGCAGCCCCATCGCCGCCGTCGACCGGCTGGGGATCTCCGGCGGCACGCTGGTCATACAGGACCAGGAGACGAACGAGGAGACGCTCTACAAGGATCTCGATCTCGCCTTCGACAAGCGTCACGGCTTCTCGAGCTTCGGGCTTTCGGCGCAGGGGCCGGCGCGGCGTTGGTCGATCTCGGCGATGGCGCGCGGGCGTCCCGGCGCGGAGCGGCGCTTCTCCCTGAAGATGCAGGACCTGACGATCGACGAGCTGCGCTACGCCACCGGCAGTCGGTCCATGGGGCTCGACACCGACATGCCGATCGGCATGCACGTCGACATCGGCCTTCGTCCCGACAACACGTTGCTCGAGGCGGCCGGCGGGTTCGATCTCGGCCGCGGTTTCCTCCGGCTCGACGACCCCGACTTCGAGCCGGCCTTCGTGGATGCGATCACCACCGCCGTGCACTGGAACGGCGCCGACCGCTCGATCGTGGTCGACAAGATCGGCTACGTGGAAGGTGGCACTCATTTCACGTCGGCCGGCCGCGTCGTTCCCCCGTCGCACGAGGGAGAGTCCTGGCTGGTCGACCTCGCGCTCTCCGAGCCGGGCCTGCTCGCGCCGGCCCGCAAGGGCGAGGAGCCGATACCTGTCGAGAACGGCGACTTCCGCGGGCGCCTCGACCTCGACGCCAAGACCTTCTTCATCGATCGTTTCTCATTCAAGCCGCAGCGCAGCGGGGTGGCTGCCGCGGGAGCCGTGGAGTGGAGCGACGGGCCGCACATCCGTCTCGGTATCTCGATGGATCCGACGCCCGTCGCGGTGATCAAACGCATCTGGCCGGCCGCGATCGCGTCGGCCGTGCGCGCATGGTGTCTCAACCATTTCGAGGCCGGGCTGGTCTCCGACGGCACGCTGAAGATCGACTATGACCAGCGCGACCTGGAACGCATGCGCGGTGACCGTGCTCCGTCGGACGATTCAGTCAAGATGGACTTCAAGGTCACCGGCGGGCGTCTGCGTTATCTCAACGGCGTGCCGCCGCTCGACGACGTGAGCGGCACCGGACACGTCACCGGCCGTACTACCCACCTGCTCATCGATAGCGCCACGACCACCGCCGACGGACGCACGGCCAGACTCTCGAACGGCACCTTCACCGTGCTCAACGCGGACGTTCATCCCGCGCACGCGACGATGACCGCTCATCTGAGCGGGCCGGTGGAGACGGTGACGTCAATCCTGGCACGTGACGCGCTCAAGCCCTATGCCTCGCTGCCGCTCGATCCCTCGACGTTGCACGGGCAGATCGAGGGCGATCTCGACAAGGCTATCGTTCTCGGGGAGGTCGCCGACCCGTCGCAGGAAGCCCTCAAAGTCGATGCCAAGGTGACGAACTTCTCCGCCGAGCGCCTGATCGGCAAGGAGAGCCTCGACAACGCGGCGCTGACGATCAAGGTCGGCGACGGCACGCTTCGCGCCGACGGCCAGGGCCGGATCCTTGGCGGCACGGCGACTTTCGACATCGTGCGGAACGGCGGCGGACCGCCGGTCGCCGTCATTGCCCTCACCCTCGACGAGGCCGCCCGGGCCAAGCTCGGCCTTAACGCCATACCCGGGCTGACCGGCCCGATGACGGCGCACGTCAACACGACGCTCGGCGACCCTCAGAAGATGAAGGCGCAGATCGAGATCGATCTCGCCAAGACCGGCGTCGCCGCCGCCTTCCTCGGGCTGTCCAAGCCCGCGGGGCGGCCGGCCAAGATCGCCTTCACGTTGGCCTCGGGCACCGACAAGATGTCGATCGACGCGCTCACCGTCGACGTCGGTTCACTTCAGGCAAAGGGCGCGATCGACCTTGCCGCCGACAACGGCTTCCAGGCGGCGCGGTTCGCGTCTTTTAAGGTCTCGCCCGGCGATGACATGAAACTCGACGTGACCAAGGCCGACGACACCTTCAAGCTTGTGGTGCGCGGCTCGACCATCGATGCCCGGCCGTTCCTGAAGGCATTGACGTCGACGCCGGGCGACAGCGCCGCGATGGCGCGCAATGCCAAGGCCGAGAAGAAGGAGGTCGACGCCTTCAAGGGGTTCGACATCGATCTGAAGTCCAACATCCTGACCGGCTTCAACAAGGAGGTCATGAGCGGCGTCGAGTTGAAGCTGTCCAAGCGCAACGACCAGATCCGCCAGTTCGCCGCGCAGGGGCGTTTCGGGCGGCAGGGATTCAGCGGATCCATGACCGCGGCCGGCCACATGAAGATCTCGGCGCAGGACGCCGGCTCGCTGCTCTCTTTCATCGATCTCTACAAGCACATGGAGGGCGGGCATCTCGCCGCGACCATGCAGATGGATGAGGATGCGCTGAGCGGCTCGCTCGAGGTCCGCGACTTCGTCCTGCGCGATGAGCCGGCGATCCGCAACCTCGTCGCGACCTCGACGACGGTGAGCGCGCCGGGCGAAAACCAGGAGGAAGCCCGGCGCATCGACGGCGGCGCCGTCGATTTCAGGCGCCTCAAGGTCAGCTTCCAGCGCGACGGCAGTCGCCTGGATCTGCGCGACGCCACGATGTACGGCCCGCAGATCGGCCTCTCCGTCGATGGCTGGCTCGACTACTCCCACGACCGCGTCGGCATGAAGGGAACCTTCGTGCCCGCCTTCGCCGTCAACAACCTGTTCTCGCAGATCCCGGTCCTCGGAGTCTTCCTCGGCGGTAAGTCCAACGAGGGGCTGCTCGCCATCACCTTCAACATCTCAGGTTCGGCGAGTTCGCCGAGCCTGACAATCAATCCCCTGTCGGTGATCGCGCCGGGTTTCGTGCGCAACATCTTCGGCGTCCTCGACGCGCCGGTCGCGGGGCCGCCGGCGACCCGCTAGGATTGGTCTCGGAAGTCGTCGCGGGTCGGTCCGAAGATCCGCTCGAAGGAGGTCCTGAGGGCGATGTCCACCTCGGCCATGGAGACGAGGTGGCCGAGGTCGGCGAGGCTCGTCATACCCAGATGCGCATCGGCGATGCCGCAGGGCACGATACCGGCGTAATGCGACAGGTCCGGCTCGACGTTGAGGGCAATGCCGTGGAAGCTGACCCAGCGTCGCAGTCGGATGCCGATCGCGGCGATCTTGTCTTCCGCCGCTTTGCCGCCGGCGCTTCGTGCCTTGTCGCGCCGGACGATCCAGACGCCGACACGATCTTCGCGGCGTTCGCCGTACACCGCGAATGCCGCCAGCGTGTCGATGATCCAGCACTCGAGTGCTGCCACGAAGGCCCTGATGTCGGGCCGCCGCGCCTTCAGGTCGAGCATGACGTAGGCCACGCGCTGACCCGGCCCGTGATAGGTGACCTGGCCGCCGCGCCCCGTGCGATGCAGGGGAAAGCGGAGCGAGGCAGGCAGGGCGGCGACGCCTGTTCCCGCGGTGTAGAGGGCGGGGTGCTCGACCAGCCAGACGCGCTCGGCCGCCTCCCCGCGCGCCAGAGCGTCGGCGTGCTGCTCCATCGCGGCGACGGCGTCCTCGTAGCCGACGAGCCCGTCCGCGATGCGCCAGTCGACGGAAACGCCGTCGCGTCGGAGAAAGCTCGCGCCGGCGTTCGCCATCCGCGGGGTCGAAGCCAAGGCCGACGCACCGTCAGCCGAAGACCGCGAATTCGGTGTAGGCGAGGTCGCCGGGGCGGGGAGGATGCGGTCCGAAGACATATTTGTTCTGTCCCGTATTGACCGGTCGGCCGGGAACACCGGGAAGCCGGTCGACACCGTCGACGAACGTCACGGCACTGCCGCGCTGCAGGAGCGCTGCGCCGAGCGTCCCTGCGAAGCGGTCGTAGGCCGAGATGTCTCGACAATAAAGCAGCTGTGTCGCCGGAAGGACCCGGCGCAGGCGCCGAGGGGATGAGAACACGAAAGGATGGGCGCCGTCCTCCGCCTCCGCAACGAGGCAGAGGCAGCCCAGCGCCGCATGGTCGGCGACAAGGCGGCCGTCCCACCAGCGCGATGCGTCCGTCACCGCGAAGGGACGCACGCGCATCCTCTCGCGCCGCCGCGCCAGAATGGGGATCGTGAGCAAGGAGCCCACGGCGAAAGGCCGGAAGCCCTGCGCCTCGATGATCGGCTGGGTGTGAGGCGCCGGCGTGACGTTGATATAGGTCACGCTCTTGTCCCGCAGCGCCGCGCCGAGCAGGAGCGGGGCGTGGCCGCCGAACTCGCGCTCCACGCACCAGCTCGACAGGTTGCAGCGCACGAAAGTGGTGCCCGCGGCATCCACCATCTCCGCGTAGATCGTCAGGAGGACTCCCACCACCCGGCGCTCAGTCTCCAGCAAGCGACCATAGCGCGGATAGCCGGCGGGGCTCGGCCGCTGCCCCAGGCGCTCGAGCGCGCGCCGCCACCACGCGACGGGATGCGTGGGAAAGCCGGCTGCGAGCCGTGCGACGACGGCATCGACATCTCCGTCCTCTATGATCCGGCGCTTCAGGATGGGCGACACGATGTTCATCATTCTCCAGGTCGCAGAACGTGTTGCCTCAGCCCGCCGGCCGCCAAATGTCCTCGTAAAGGTTAACGCAACGAACGTCTTGCTCGTAACATCCGTCGCGCTGTCAAGTGCTTACGTGGTGGTCGGACGAAATCCGGCCTTAATGCATCTTTAACGTTGCAGCCTGTTCGCGTGGGGGTGGGGGAGTATGAGCATGGCGAGGCGTCTTGTTCTGTCGGGGCTGGTCGGAGGACTGCTCGCGGCATCGAGTGGGGCCGCGATGGCACAGGAGGCACAGCCCGCCTCCGGCGATTGCACCGGCTTCATGTGCAAAGTCTTCGGCTCGAACATCGGGGAACATCCGGCTCGACCCGCCGCGCCCGCACAGCCGGTCGCCACCGTGGCCGACGTCGCCGACCCGGCAGATCCGGCAGCTTCGTCGCCGAAGAGCCCTCCGCATATCGCGCCTAAGCCGGTGCCGACGGTGACGATCGCCGCCGACGGCGCCGAAGCCGTGCGTCTCAAGGCGATGGCAACGACGCTGACCAAGACCCACGTCCAGATCGTGATGGCCGATGCTGGCAAAAGCGCCGACTTCATCGTGGCACCAGCGGTCGACGGCGCGGCATCGGGGGAGAAGGCGCGGCTCTTCACCGAGCAGCTGCACATCGTCGCCGGTCCGGCGATCGGCTCGCTCGCGGACCTGAAAGACAAGGTCGTAAGCTTCGGCCCCGACAAGAGCCCGACGCAAGCCGCCGCGCGAAAGGCCTTCGCCGCGCTCGGCGTGAGCGTCAAGGAGACCCCGCTCGAGCTCGACAATGCGCTCGACGGCATGGCGACGGGCGATGTCGCCGCCGTCGTGGTGCTCGCGCCGCAGCCCGACGCGCGCCTGGCGCATCTCAAGACCACGTCCGGCCTCCATCTCGTGTCCTGGCCTGACGGTTTGGCTGCGCCCGACGGTACCTCGGTGACATCGATTTCCGGTTCAGCCTATCCCGGCCTCGCTAAGGCGGGTGACAGCCTCCGCGCAGTCGGCATCGAGGCGGCCCTCGACACCGCGGGTAAGGGCGCTACGAGCCCCGCCGCCAAGGCTTTCCTCGTCGCGCTGTCGCAGCACTCGGCCAAGCTGTCCAAGCGCGGGTTCGACCTCATCAAGGCCGATCTCGAGACGCGCAACGGTCGCCGCGTCGCCAGCGCCGAGCGGCGCTGACGGCGGCGGATCTCGCCATACGTACCGCGCTCTACACCGGATCCTTTGATCCGGTAACCAACGGCCACGTCGCGGTGCTCGCCGCCGGCGCGCGGCTGTTCGATCGCATCGTCGCGGCGATCGGGGTTCATCCCGGCAAGGCGCCGATGCTGGCGCTCGAAGTGCGCCGCGGCCTCCTCCAGGCGAGCTGTGCCGACATCCTCGCTGCCGGCGGCTGCACGTTGGAGGTGGTGACCTTCGATGGGCTCGCGGTCGAGGCGGCGAGGACGCACCGCGCGACGGTGATCCTGCGTGGCCTGCGCGATGGGTCCGACCTCGACTACGAGATGCAGATGGCAGGTATGAACGCCGTCATGGCGCCCGGGGTGCAGACCGTTTTCGTGCCGGCTCCTCCCGGCGTACGCCACGTCACGGCGACGCTGGTGCGCCAGATCGCCGGCATGGGCGGCGACGTTTCCGCCTTCGTGCCCGAGGCGGTGCGCGCCGCGCTCGCGGCTAGAGCAGATTCCTCTCAGGTAGCATTGTAGCCTGCTGCGGCGAACATGTTGGCGCATTCGGCTGGCGTGATCTGGTCGACGAGGCGGCCAATGGCAGCCCAGAGCGCGTCCTTCGTCCGTTCCGCCGCCTTGCGTAGCAGAGCCTTGAGCTTGGCGAAGGCGTTCTCGATGGGGTTGAAGTCGGGGCTGTAGGGCGGCAGCAGGCGCAAGCTGGCACCGGCGGCTTCGATCAGGGCCTCGACCTGCTTCCCTTTGTGCGCCGGCAGGTTGTCCATGATGACGATGTCGCCGGGTCGCAGTTCGGGAACGAGCACGTGCTCGATGTAGGCCTCGAAGCAGGGCCGGTCGACGGCGCCGTCGAGCACGAAGGGCGCCACGATGCCGCGAAGGCTCAGGCCGGCCACCAGCGTCGTCGTCTTCCAATGGCCGTGCGGCACGCCCATCCTCAGCCGCTCACCACGCGGGGCGCGTCCGTGCGTGCGGGCCATCTTGGTCGAGGTGCCGGTCTCGTCGATGAAGATCAGCCGGTCGGGATCGAGATCGAGTTGGCCCTCGAACCAGTCCTGCCGCGCCTGGCGGACGTCGGGACGGTCCTGCTCGGTGGCGTGCGCGGTCTTTTTTTACGCGTGATGCCGTGGCGACGGAAGTAGCGCCAAAGCGCCGTGACGCTGACGAAGGCGCCCTCGCCAGCCAGGCGCGCCTTCAGTTCCAGCAACGTGATGTCGGGCACGTCGGCCAGTGCCGCCGCGATGAGGCTGGCGTGCGCCTCGGTGCGGCGCGACAGGCGATCTCCTCCCTGCGGCTTGGCCCGGCCGTCGCCGCCAGCGCGCCTCAGAGCGGCCCAGCGGATCGCGCTCGACGCACTGACGCCGAAGCGCGCCGCAGCCTCGCGGCAGGACAAGCCCTCCTCGACAGCCAAGAGGACGCGGGAGCGAAGGTCGTAGTGCAGCGATCGGGGCATCGGGCCTGGCCTCCTCGCCAGACCAGCCCTGAATCACAGCGCGGCGCCGTGCGCTACCCCTCACGAGTCAACCGGCGAGGAAACTGCTCTAGGTCGTCGGCGCAACCGGGTTAAGCGCGCGCTAACTCAGCGCTGCTAACCTTCGCCCATGGTCGTCCGCACGCGCCTACGCGCGATCCTTTTCCCGTTGGTGCTCTACCTCGTCTCAGGGGGGATCGGCGGCTATTTCGTCTGGCACGCCATCAACGGCGATCGCGGCCTGAAGGTCAGCAGCGAATACGAGAAGTCGATCGCCATGCTGAAAACCGAGCTTGAGGCGACCAGGGCCGACAGCGCCAAGTGGCAGCATCGCATCGACCTGATGCGCGGCAGCATCATCGACCGCGACCTGCTCGAGGAGGAGGCGCGGGCGACGCTCGACCGCGTCGGCAAGGACGATCTCGTCGTCTTTCTGCCGCAGCGGCGCTGACGCCCCTCGATCAGCGGCGATTGTCGACGTCGGAGACTGGCGACAGCGGCACGCATTCGAAGCTGACGTGGGTCGCGGAGTCGCGATCGATCGCGACGGAGTGCTCGGCCGCGCTGCGGCAGGCGGCCATCGACAGGAACTCGCCGACCCTCGTGGAGGTGACGCCGCCACCGCCGGCGCTGGTCACCTGCGCCACCATGATCAGCGCCACCACCTGAGCCATCGCGCGGCTAGTGGTCTGCACTCGCGCGCCAGGCTTTCACCGCGGCGAGCGCGGTCGAGATGTGGCTCTCGGCGCCGGAGTCGCTGTGCTCTTCCAGGATGCGGCCGTCAGGCGCGATCACGTAGGAGATGCGGTTGGCAAAACCCATGCTGGTGCCGGGGACCGACAGCGCCGCGTCGTAGGCGCGGGCGACGTCGAGGCTCGGGTCGGCGCCGACGGGGAACGTGTCGCGACACTCCTTGGAGGAGAACTCGCGCTGCGTGTCGATGCCATCGGCCGAGACGCCGATGACGCTGGCGCCGGCAGCGGCGAACTGCGGCATCGCGTCGGCAAAGTCGTGCGCCTCAAGCGTGCACACGCTGGTGAAGCTCTTGGGGTAGAAGTAGAGCACCACCGGGCCCCTCTTCAGCGCCGCGGCGAGATCGAAGGTGAAGACCTTGCCGCCCTGGGCCGCGGGAATGGTGAAGGCCGGCGCCGTCTGGCCCGGCTGCATTGCCGCCACGGCGGCGGAGCCGAAGCCGGCGGCGAGCATGGCGGCTGACGTGATGGCGAGGGGAAGCGTGGTCCGGCGGGTCATGCGGCATCTTTCATCAGGGAGGCGACGGCGTCGAGGGCCTTCTGCGAGGCGGCGCCGTCGGGGCCACCGGCCTGGGCCATGTCGCGGCGTCCGCCGCCGCCCGAGCCGCCGAGCTCGGCCGCCGCGGCGCGCACCAGCGCCACCGCGTCGAAGCGCTCGGTGAGATCGGGCGTGACGCCGACCACCACGCCGGCCTTGCCGTCGCCGGCGACGCCGACGATGGCGACAATGCCGGAGCCGAGCGTCTGCCGGGCCTCGGTGGCCAGCGCCTTGAGATCCTTCATCTCGACGCCGTTGACGGCGCGGCCAAGATATTTAACGCCGCCGATCTCCGATACGGCCGGCGCCCCGCCGGCGCCGTCACCGGCCATTGCGAGCTTCTTGCGGGCATCGGAGAGCTCGCGCTCCATCTTGCGGCGCTCGTCAATGAGCGCGCCGACCCGCCTGGGCGCCTCGAGGTCCGGCGTGCGCAGCAGGGCGGCGAGTTCGCCGAGGCTGGCCGCCTTGGCATTAAGATGGTGGCGCGCCGCGGCGCCGGTCTTGGCCTCGACGCGGCGCACGCCCGCTGCGACCGCGCCGTCCGACACGATGGTCAGGAGGCCGATGTCCCCGGTGCGTGTCACGTGCGTTCCGCCGCAGAGCTCGACGGAGAAGGCCGGTCCATGCGGGTCGGCCTCGCCGCCATCCTCGGGATGGCGTAGGCCCATGGAGACGACGCGGACCACGTCGCCGTATTTCTCGCCGAAGAGCGCGCGGGCGCCGGACTTCATCGCCTCGTCCGCCGCCATCAGCTGCGTCGTCACCGGCGTGTTGTCGAGGATCGCTTGGTTGGCGATGTCCTCGATGCGCGCCAGCTCCTCCGGCGCGATCGGCTTCTGGTGGGCGAAGTCGAAGCGCAGCCGGTCGGGCGCCACCAGCGAGCCTTTCTGGGCGACGTGGTCGCCGAGCGTTAGGCGCAACGCCTCGTGCAGCAGATGCGTCGCGGAATGGTTGGCACGGATTGCCGCGCGCCGCGAGTGGTCGACGAGGCAGTCGACGACGTCGCCGACCGTAATCGCGCCGTCCTCCACCGTACCGTCGTGAACGAAGAGGTCGCCGAGCTTCTTGCCGGTGGCGGCGACCGCGATCGTACCGGTCCGGCCGCGCAGGGTGCCAATGTCGCCGACCTGGCCGCCAGACTCACCGTAAAACGGCGTCTGGTTGAGGATCACGGCGACCTTGTCGCCCGTATCGGCGCGTGCCACTTCGGCGCCGTCCTTCAGGATCGCCAGCACTTCGGCCTCGACCCGTTCGGTGGCGTAGCCGAGGAACTCAGTGGCGCCGACGCGCTCGCGCACAGCGAACCAGTGCGTCTCGGTCCCGGTCTCGCCCGAGCCCGACCAGGCGGCGCGCGCGTCACTTTTCTGCTTGGCCATGGCGACGTCGAAGCCGGGCAGGTCGACGCCGATCTTGCGCGCGCGCAACGCGTCCTGCGTGAGGTCGAGCGGAAAGCCGTAGGTGTCGTAGAGCTTGAAGGCGACCGGACCGGGCAGGGTCCCGCCGGCATCGATCTCGCGCGTCTCGTCCTCGAGGATGGCGAGACCGCGCGCCAGCGTGATGCGGAAGCGCCCTTCTTCCAGCCGCAGGGTCTCGGTGATCAGCGCCTCGGCACGCAGCAGCTCGGGAAAGGCCTGGCCCATCTCGCGGGTGAGGGTCGGCACCAGCCGCCACATCAGCGGCTCGGCGGCACCGAGGATCTGGGCGTGGCGCATGGCGCGGCGCATGATGCGGCGCAGCACGTAGCCGCGGCCCTCGTTGCTGGGCAGCACGCCGTCAGCGACGAGGAAGGCGCAGGCGCGCAGGTGGTCGGCGATGACGCGGTGGCTCGCCGCCAGCGGGCCGCGCGGGTCGCTCGAGGTGAGGTCGGCGATGGCGCCGATCAGCGTGCGGAAAAGGTCGATCTCGTAGTTCGAGGTGACGCCCTGGAGCAGGCCGGCGATGCGCTCCAGCCCCATGCCGGTGTCGATCGAGGGACGCGGCAGCGCGCGGCGCTCCTCCTTCGTCACCTGCTCGTACTGCATGAAGACCAGGTTCCAGAATTCGAGAAAACGGTCGCCGTCCTCTTCCGGGCTGCCGGGCGGCCCGCCGGCGAGCGCCTCGCCCTGGTCAAAGAAGATCTCGGAGCAGGGTCCGCACGGGCCGGTCTCTCCCATCGACCAGAAATTGTCCGACGAGGCGATGCGGATGATCTTGGTATCGGAAAAGCCGGCGATCTTCTTCCAGAGGCCGTGGGCCTCGTCGTCGTCGTGGTAGACGGTGACGAGCAGTTTGTCGGTCGGCAGCTGGAAGGTTTTGGTGATCAGCGTCCAGGCGAGCTCGATCGCCTCGGCCTTGAAGTAATCGCCAAAGGAGAAGTTGCCGAGCATCTCGAAGAAGGTGTGGTGGCGCGCGGTGTAGCCGACGTTGTCGAGGTCGTTGTGTTTGCCGCCGGCGCGCACGCATTTCTGCGAAGACGTGGCGCGCGAGTAGGCGCGCTTCTCCTGGCCGGTGAAGACGTTCTTGAAAGGCACCATGCCGGCGTTGGTGAACATCAGCGTCGGGTCGTTGCGCGGCACGAGCGGGGCGGAGGCGACGATCTCGTGGCCGTTGCGGCTGAAATAGTCGAGAAACGCCGCGCGGATCTCGTTGACGCCGTTGCCGTTCATGGGTCTCGTGAAGCCTGTGCGGGGGGCTGAGGTTCGCCGAGGCCCGTCGTCGCGGGCCGTGTTGTCGATCTTTAGCCGTGCCCCTTGCGGCTGTCGAGAAATCCGCTCCTGCCGAGAGGTCCTTAGGCGAAAATCCCGTGGAGGTACCAGCGCGGGGTGGCGGCGTCGCGGTAGAGGCCTTCGCGGTAGAGCCAGAAGCGTTGGCCGCCGGTGTCCTCGGCGCGAAAATAGTCGCGGGTGGCGCCGCTGCCCTCCTTCCACCATTCCGGGCCGATGCGCTCGGGCCCTTCTATAGCGGCGACTTGGTGCAGCATGCGGCGCCAGCGGAAGCGCAGCGGTGGCCCGTCGGGCACCTCGGCCATCGTCTCGATAGGTTCGGGCTGGTCGAAGAGGCGGATCGGCCGCTCCGGCAGGGTGGCGAACGGCTCCGGATCCGCCGCTACGGCGACAGCGGGGGCTGTCGCTGCGCCGCGCGCAGGCTTGGCCAAGGACTTGGCTGCCGGCTTGGCTGCCGAGACGGCCACCGCCGCGCGTTCGGGCTGGTGCGAATCGGCGAGGCGCAACCGTATCACCCGTTCCAGGCCGAAGCGGGCGCCGAGCCGGTCCACCAGGTCGGCGACGTCTGCGTCGCCGGTGCCGGCACCGTCCCAGCCGGGTTGGTGCTCGTCGAGGCGCTCGGCCGCAGTGGCGGCGAGGCGCACCATCTCGAACCCGTAGCCGGTGTCGAGCCCCTCCTCGCGCACCGCCTCGATGCGCTCGCGGAAGAGCCGCGCCATCGCGATCGGGTCGCGCAGCGGTCGCGAGGTGCCGGCTTCGAGGTGGCGCACCACGCCGTCGACGCGGTAGAGCGCGACGTCGAGCCGGCGGGCGCCCTCGCCGTGGCGGGCGAGCAGGCCGCAGAGGTCGTAGGCGAGTGCCAGGATGGTGCCCTCGACGTCCTCGCGCCGGGCGATGCCCTCGGCGAAGCGGCGTTCGGCGACGAAGGCCGGCGCCTCGAAGCAAGGCGAGATCGGCTCGGCGGCGAGCCCGAGCAGCGCGTCGAGCCGGCGGTGGATGTCGCGGCCGAACCGCGCCGCGATCGGCGCGCGCGGACGCAGCAGCAGGTCGCCGACGCGGCGCAACCCCGCTTGGCCGAGTCGTGTCACCGCCGCCTCGTCGAGACGCAACGCGGCGAGCGGCATCGACGCAAAGATCTTCTGGGTGGCGGCAAGGTCGAGGTCGTCCGGCAGGCGCCGGCGGTCGCCGCCGCTCTCGTGGCGGGCCAGCGCCCAGGCCGCGCCGGGCGAGGCGGCGATGGCGGCGGCGGCGGCGAAGCCCTGGGCGGCGAGGCGGCGCACCATCGTGGCAATCAGCGCCATTTCGCCGCCGTGGAGATGGGCGGCGCCGGTCACGTCGAGCACGATGCCGTCGTCGCCGTCGGGGGCGGCGAGCGGCGTGAACAGTCGGCACCAGTCGACGAGCGCGTCGCGGCAGGCGAGGTCGCCATCGGGGTCGGCGTCGTGAACGTCGAGTCGGGGATGCATGGCGCGGGCGTCGGCCAGCGCGATCATCGGCTTCAACCCCAGCGCGCGGGCGCCGGCGTCGAGTGCGACCAGACGGAAAGCGTTCTTCACCTTGGCCACGGTCGCCAGCGCCGGGGAGGCGAGCGGCGCGACCGGATCAGGCGGCGTGCTCCCCCCGGGCGGACCGCCGGCCGCGATCCGCCGCTTGATGCGGTCGGTCGCGAGGGTAGGCAGATGGAGGGACAGGTAACGCATCACACAACCGTGCCTCTTGGTGGCTCCAGACGAGCGGCCAGACCTTGTCGCAGTCGAAGCCCGCGGCGGCGCCGGCGGGACCGGCACGGATGCGGGCGAGGCGCACCGCCCAGGCGGCGCGGCCGGGAAGCGGGCGGGCGCCGGCCGGCATGGGAGACCCTGACACGTGCGGCCCCGGCGCGGCGGCGACGCTGAAGCGGGCCTGCGCGGCCGAGGAGAGCGCGACGGCCGGCGCTCCTGCCGGCACCAGGATCGCCGGCGTGCCCCCCGCGGCCGCGGCGAGCAGCAGGCGGCGCGAGGCGACGAGGTCGTAGGTTTTGATGCGCCACAGGTCGACCACCACGGCCGCCACCGCACGGCACTTCAGCGCCTCCTCGGCGGCCCACAGCGCGTCGGCTCCTCCTTTAGCCCGCACCACGAGGAGCCGCGCCGGGTCGAGCCCGTGGGCGGCGAGCCCCGGCGCGTAGGGCGCTCCGCCCTCTGCGCGCGCCGCGTCCTCCATCACCCACACCACGGGGGCGGCGGCCTCGGCCTCGGCGGCGAAACGGGCGGCGAGCGCCAGGGCGAAGCCGCAGGCGGCCCCGGCATCGCCGGCGGAGGCGGCCACCACTTCGTTCAGCGTGCCCCTGAGAAGGCCCCCGCGCAACAGTCGGTCGAGCGCCAGGGCACCTCCGGCGCGTCCGAGCGAGACCTTGCGCGGCCCATCCGGGCGCGCGAACGCCGGCACGCAGGCGCCGTCGCCCTCGATACGGGCGATGACGTTGCGCAGAATTCCCACCTGATCCGACCTGCCGCTCGGCGACATCGGCCACTCCGTTCCTAATTTGTTCTTATAGATTCCCGCACTCCGCTCCCGAGTCAAGCTGTCGCGGGCAGGGGTAGTGTCTCAGCCGATTTCGAGGCGAGAGGGCGAGCGACGTCAGCCTCGGCGCTGCTTTAGGACCGCCGGCATCGAGGGCGCATCGATGGCCGATATCGTGATCATGGTCACGATCGCGCCCTTCGCGTCCATGACTTCTATGATCGTGTCACTGCCTCCCAAGAGCTGCTCCGGGTGGTCCTTCATGAAGCCCGCCGCATAGAGAACCGCCTCCCGTCGCGCCGCGTGCAGGTCGGCGCAATGCGTGCCTTCGATATCGGGATCGAGATCGTCGTCGAACCAGTGAAAGAAGTAGCTGGGCATCGTGCTCTTATGCCGCAATCGACGGATGGACGCCTCAACCTTTGAGCAGACGTACCAAGCAATCTTCGATGTTCGGTCCCAACCGATGCGGATCGCACAGCTCGCCCGTTTCGGGCTTTCGGCCTCGAGCCCTATCGTCAAAAGCTGCTACCCAGCCGCATGTCGTTAGAGCCGGATCATCTCGTCATCGTATTCTACCTCGCCACGGAGCCGTTCCGCGGCAGTTTCCGATGGCTGGTACGTCGATATGGCGTCGCCCACGTGGTCGAGACCGGTAACGAGGCCTTCGCGTCGGAGGCGGACGCGCGCAAGAGGCGGGCGCCGCGCGCTGATCCGCGCCAGCGCGTGCGTGCCCGTCGGCCGCCGCCGCACCGTCACGAACGCCGCCATCGACGGGAAGCCGGTCGGCTGAACCTCAAGGTCGCGGCGCGGCGGCGCGGCGCAGGCGATCGTTGATGGCGGCGCCGAGGCCACGTTCCGGCACGGATGCGACGGCAATTCGACTCGGCGCGGCGGCATCGAGGCGGCGCAGGTGGCGATAGAGGTTGGCTGCCGCCTCGGCGAGGTCGCCGGCGGACGACAGGTCGAGCGCGCCGCCCCCGAGCCGGCCCGCGAAGTCGAGCCCTGCCTCGCCCGTCTTCAAGGCGTCGGCTTGGAGCCGCAGAGACGCCGCGGGTGCGTAGTGCGAAGCGAGCATCCCCGGCGCGATGACAACACCGCCGGCGGCGCCCAGCGGCCGCCCCAGCACGCGCTCCACCGCCTCCCGAGCCAGGCCGCCCTCCCGCAGCAGCACCGGCGCCGCCTCGCCGAGGCAGGCGACGATGGTGGATTCGACGCCGACCGGACAGTCGCCGCCATCAAGGATCGCGTCGCGCTCGGGATCGAGCTCCGCGCCGAGGTCGGCGGCGACGTCGGCGGCGCATGTCGGGCTGAGGCGGCCCGAGCGGTTGGCCGAGGGCGCTGCCACCGGGCGCCCGACGGCGCGCAGCAGGGCGACGGCGAGCGGGTGGGCCGGCACGCGCAGACCCAGCGTGGCCAGGCCGGCGCAGGCGAGGTCGCAGACCGTGCCGGTCGCGGCACGCGGCAGTACCAGGGTGAGCGGACCAGGCCAGAAAGTGGCGGCGAGGCGCTGCGCGTCGGCGTCGAAGCGGCCCTGGGCCTGGGCCGCCGCGAGATCGGCGACGTGGGCGATGAGCGGGTTGAAACGGGGCCGGCGCTTGGCGGTGAAGATGCGTGCCACGGCGTCGGGCGAGGTGGCGTCGGCGCCGAGCCCGTAGACCGTCTCGGTGGGAAAGGCGACGAGGCCGCCGGCGCGCAGTCGGACCGCCGCCTTTTCGAGGGATGTCATCGCGCCGGCTTGCCCGGCGCGGGTGCGCGAATCAAGAGGCGGCGGCGAGCTTGGCAAAGAGTTCGTCGGTGCGGCGCTGCACCAAGTCGCCGGAGACGAGGCCGCCGTGGTTCACCAGCATCGTCGTCTTGTCGAGCACTTCGCGGATCGTGGCGCCGGCCTTCTCGCAGATAGGGGCGAGCGCTTCGTCGTACTCTCCCCCGGCCTTGAACTGCCGGCGCACGACGGCGACCGCTCCGGTGGCGCGTCGGTCAAGCTCTTCCACCAGGGTCTCGAACTCGCGGCGGAAGCGCGGCTCCAGCTTGTCATAGGTCTCGATGGCGCTGAGGCGGCCAGGCAGGATTGAACGATGAAAATACTCGCGGTAGGAGATCGGCCGCCAGCGTTTGATATCGTCGAAAAGCTCCGGCATCATCGGCAGCTGCTCGACGAGCATGACGATCTCGTTGAAGAGGTTGAGGTAGTCGTTGGCCAGTCCCGACGCCGGATTGACCAGAGCCTCTGCGCGTCGAGTCCGACTGCGGGCCTGCGGCAGGGCCTGCAGGGTCAGGCGTTCCTCGTCGGATAAGATGCTCATCGCGGGAAAGCTCGGCTTGACTCTCGATGCCTTTGTACAGGCGGAGCTGTGAAGAAAACGTTGGAGGAGCGGATAAGAAACACGATTGCGCGATCGCTCCCCGCAGCTACCTCGCGCCAGGGAGAGCGACATGTGCGGACGCTTCGCGATCACCCTGCCACCGCAGGCCATGCGCACATTGTTCGGCTACGTCGAACAGCCGAACTTTCCTGCGCGATACAACATCGCCCCGACGCAGCCGATTCCGATCGTGCGCTCTGCGCGCGAAGGGGACGGCATCGTCCGGCATTTCGCCCTGGCGCGCTGGGCCTTTCTGCCGGGCTTCGTCAAGGATCCCGGGAGCTTCCCGCTGATCTTCAACGCTCGCTGTGAAGGGCTCGGCGACAAGGCGAGCTTCCGCAACGCGCTCAGGCGGCGGCGCTGCCTGGTGCCAGCCGACGCCTTCTACGAGTGGCATCGCACCGGCTCGGGCAAGGCGGCGCGTTCGCAAGCCTATCTCTGCCGCCGCGCCGACGGCAAAACGATGGGCCTCGCCGCGCTTTGGGAGACCTGGATGGGACCCAACGGCGAGGAGGTCGACACGGCCTGCATCGTGACCACCGAGGCCAATGCGCTCTCCGGCGTCATCCACCCGCGGCTTCCGGTGGTGCTCGAACGCGAGAATTGGGCGGCGTGGCTGCGGCCCGATGACGAGGCTGCCGAAGATGCGGCGGTGCTGCTGCGCACGCCCGCGGATGAAGTGCTGGCCTTCGTGCCGGTCGCGGACGCCGTCAACAAGGTCGAAAACGACGGCCCGGCCGTGCAAGAGCCGGTCGGGCCGCCGCTGCAACTGGGCGCCGCGCCGCCGACCGACGCCGGCGAGGTGCAGCTGGGCCTGCTGTGATCTTCTGCGACAGAGCAGACGGCCCGGCAAGGTTTCCGCAGTCTTCGCGTAGACGCTCCTCGACTTCTACGAGCCAGCCTCGATGTCGCTCATCGGCCGGAACTGGCGTCCGGCAGCCTGTCCCGCGCGATACGAGAGCGGCTCCACCATGCGCGAGGCCATCGTCTTCGCCTTGAACCGCAGGCCAAGCTTAGAGAGGCCGTCCTCCACGGCGGCGGACTTCAGCGGCACGAGATCCTGGCCGCCCGAGCCTTGCACCGTCCGTGCACGCTCCTTCTTGAGCGTCTTCAGCTTGTGCTGGATGCCCTCTGCGAGGCCGAGCTGGAAGGAGTGGGTCGCGCGGCGGCGGTCGCCGGGGGCGGTCTCGGCGTAGGTCTTGCCGGCCTTGAAGGCCGCCACTTCCGTGTCGATGGCGCCGGCCACGCGGCCGTGAAGGAAATGTGCCGCCTCGACGTCGGCGGGCAGCCCGAAGAAGATCGTGCGCAGATAGCCCGCGCCGGTCTTCTCCTGCCATGCCATGCAGTCGCAGAACGTGGCAATGGAGTGCAGGCACTCGTCCAGCGGACCCGCGCGCTTGCGCGTCGAGTCTATGCCGATCCCCTCGCAGGACTGCTGCTCGATCTCGATCGCGCTTAGCGTCAGGCCGTGGCGATCCAGCAAGTCGGCGACCTTGGCCGCCGCGGCGAGCGCCTCGCTCTCCGTGCAGCCCTGGTCCGGCGTCTTAGCGCGCAGCGCGCGGATGCGCTCGATCACCTTGGTCAGGCCGTCATCGGCGGCCTTCGGTCGAAACTCGGCGAGCAGCTTGTCTCGAAGGGCCTGGAACAGCGCCTGGGCGCCCCGCGGGTAATCGTTAAGCCTCACCTCCTCGTCGATGGCCTCGGCGATCCTGTCGAGCGGATGGCTCAAGCTGCCCGTGCCGGCCTCGGAACGCTTCTGCAGCGTGCGGATGTGCAGATCGGCGATGGCTCGGTAGGCCTCGCCGCGAACCCGCAGGTCCTCGGTCTCGGAAAGGGCGAACGCCTTGAACAGGCTCTCGACCACGGCGTCGACCGTTGCGAGGGACCGCAGCTCGGCAAGCAGATCTTCAGATGGCGGGTCGTTCTGACCCCAGACCTGCGCGGCGAGATCGATCGGATCGGGTCCATATCCGGTTTCCGCCTCGGCAGCGTATTCCGCCTCCATCTCGGGATGATGATTGAGCCCGATCACCTTGGGATTGCCGTGTCGGATGACGTGCTTGTAGACCGCCGCGGCGCAACGATGGTCCTGCGTGCTGCGCTTCCCCTTGGCGAGGAACTCGTGGGCGACCTTCAGCCCGTCGTCGTCGAGCGGCGTGATCGGGCCGAGCGTGCAGAACGTACCGTCCTGCAGCGCGACGAGACGAGCGAACGCACGGGCCCCGATGGCTTCGGGACCGACGCCTGCGTCGAAGATCGTCAGCGTCGCGCCCCCGACAAGGTCGGTCGCGGCAAAGCTCTGCCCTCCTTCGTCCAGGGCCGCGATCTCGAACACCGTCACGCGGGCGTTGCGGATCAGGGCGAACGCGGCGGTCTCGACGGCGGAGACCACGGCATGCTTCTCCAGCCTATCAAACGCGGTCGATCCGCCGATCGACGACGGCGTGAAGGTCTCCAGGTCCATCGCCAGCACCATCGCGCGGGCGAAGGTATCGTCATCGACCTCGGGCGCCTTGGCAAGCCACTGGCCCGCCGTCTCGCTCACCTTGTGGGGCGGAATGGTGCCGAAAATCCTGAGGTAAAGGTCTCCCGCAGTCGCAACGATCGCGTCGAGGTCGGCCGTATCATGGCCTTCCTGCTCTTCGCGCTTGCGTCCGGCCGACATGATCGCCTCCGATTCGAATCGAAGTCTAAATGTCCCGATCGGACAGGTCCAAGCGTGGTTCGCTCAGATCGACCAATCCGTGAGGTCGTCGAAGCGGTCGATGAAGCCTTGGCTCACCAGCACCTCGATGACCTTGGCAGCGGAGCGCTCGACGCTCTCGCCGTCGCGGCCGACCACCACCTCAGCCGCTTCAGGCGCCTCGTAGGGCTGGTCGACGCCGGTGAAATCCTTGATCTCGCCGGCAAGCGCCCTGCGGTAGAGGCCCTTCACGTCGCGCCGCATGCATTCTTCCAGCGGCGTGTCGACGAAGACTTCCAGGAACTCGCCGGAAGGCAGGGTGGCGCGCGCCATGTCGCGCTCGCGGCGGAACGGCGAGATGAAGGAGCAGAGCACGATGAGCCCGGCATCCGTCATCAGTCGCGCCACCTCGGCGACACGGCGTATGTTCTCGGTGCGGTCGGCTTGGGTGAAGCCGAGGTCCTTGTTGAGGCCGTGGCGGACGTTATCGCCGTCGAGCATGACGGTGTGCACGCCGGCGAGGTTGAGCCGGCTCTCGACCTTGTCGGCGATGGTCGACTTGCCCGACCCCGACAGCCCAGTGAACCACAGCACGCCGGGACGCTGGTGCTTGAGCCTGGCGCGATCGGTGCGGGTGACGCTGGTGTCCTGCCGGAAGACGTTGGTGGCGCGGCGCAAGCTCTCGGCGACCATGCCGGCGGCCACTGTCTGATTGGTCTCGCGATCGATCAGGATGAAGGCGCCGGTGACCTTGTTGTCGGCGTAGGGATCGAAGGCCAGCGGCGCGTTGGCGGCGATCGTGGCGAGGCCGACCTCGTTGAGCCGCAGCGTCGCCGCCTGGTCCTGGGCGAAGGTGTTGATGTCGAGACGGTGGGCGAGCTTGCTCACCGTGGCCGGCACGGTGCGGGTGCCGAGCTTGAGGAAATACGAGCGTCCGAAGCGTAACGGCTCGTCGCTCATCCAGATGAGGTTGGCGGTGAAGCCGTCGTCGACCGTGGGGCGAGCGTCGGGGTGCGCCAGCACGTCGCCGCGGGCGACGTCGATCTCGTCGGCGAGCGTCAGGGTGATGGCGTCGCCGGCCATCGCCAGGGGCAGGTCGCCGTCGGCGGTGACGATGCGGACGACCCGGGAGGCGCGGCCGGAGCCGGCGACCACGATAGTGTCGCCTACCGCCACGCGCCCGCTCGCCACCGTGCCGATGAAGCCGCGGAAATCAAGGTTGGGCCGGTTGATCCACTGCACCGGCATGCGGAACGCAGCGTCGACGCGGCCGTCGATGATATCGACGATCTCGAGATGCGCGATCAGCGCCGGGCCGCGATACCAGGGCATGCGCGGGCTCGGCTCGGAGAGGTTGTCGCCGTTGCGCGCCGAGAGCGGAATTGCGGTAATGTCGACGAAGCCGAGCTTTTGCGAGAAGCGCGCGAAGTCGGCGACGATGCCGTCGAACACGGCCTGGCTGTAGTCGACGAGGTCGATCTTGTTCACCGCCAGCACGATGTGGCGGATGCCGAGCAGCGAGGCGATGGCGGCGTGGCGGTGCGTCTGTGTAAGCAGGCCTTTGCGGGCATCGACCAGCAGGATCGCGAGGTCGGCGCCGGACGCGCCGGTTGCCATGTTGCGGGTGTATTGCTCGTGGCCGGGCGTGTCGGCGACGATGAAATTGCGCCGCGGCGTCTTGAAGTAGCGATATGCGACGTCAATGGTGATGCCCTGCTGGCGCTCGGCCTCGAGTCCGTCAACGAGGAGGGCGAAGTCGATGCTCTCGCCGGTGGTCCCGTGCTTAACCGTATCGCGCTCAAGGGCGGCAAGCTGGTCGTCGAAGATCTGGTTCTGCTCCCACAACAGGCGCCCGATCAGGGTCGACTTGCCGTCGTCGACCGATCCGCAGGTGATGAAGCGCAACGTCGGGCGCTGGATCACCTCGGCAACGGCGAGGTCGTGGACGCGCAGGGCCGCCTTCGGCATCAGAAATATCCCTCGCGCTTCTTCTTCTCCATGGAGCCGGCCTCGTCCTGGTCGATCAGGCGGCCCTGGCGTTCAGAGGCGCGGCTGTCGCGCATTTCGGCGATGATCGCGGCAAGGTCGGCCGCCTCCGAGCGCACCGCGCCGGTCAGCGGGTAGCAGCCCAGCGTGCGGAAGCGCACACTCTCCATCCGCGGCGCCTCGCTGGGCTCCAGCGGCAGGCGTTCGTCGTCGACCATGATCAGCGAGCCGGCGCGCTCCACCACCGGGCGCGGCTTGGCGAAATAGAGCGGCACTACGTCGATGGCCTCGGCGGCGATGTAGTCCCACACGTCGTACTCGGTCCAGTTCGAGAGCGGAAACACACGCATCGATTCGCCCTGGCGGATGCGGGTGTTGAAGAGCCGCCACAGCTCCGGGCGCTGGTTGCGCGGGTCCCAGCCGTGGGCTGCTGTGCGATGCGAGAAGATTCGCTCCTTGGCGCGGCTCTTCTCTTCGTCACGCCGAGCGCCGCCGAAGGCGACGTCGTATTTGCCCTCGTCGAGCGCCTGGCGCAGGCTCTCCGTCTTCATGACCTGCGTATGCACCGCCGAGCCCGAGGCCACGGGCGAGATGCCGCGACGCACGCCGTCCTGGTTGATGTGGACGAGGAGGTCCATGCCGGCGCGTTCGGCCGCATGGTCGCGGAAGGCGATCATCTCCTTGAACTTCCAGGTCGTGTCGACATGGAGCAGCGGGAACGGCGGCTTCGCGGGATAGAAGGCCTTGAGCGCGAGATGCAGCATCACGCTCGAATCCTTGCCGATGGAATAGAGCATCACGGGCCGCTCGAACTCGGCCGCGACCTCGCGCATCACGAAGATCGCCTCGGCCTCGAGTTGGCAAAGGTGCGGAGGCAGGGCAGTGCGGGCTTGTGCGGACGACATCGCGGCTCGGTTGCAAGGCGGAGCTGTCATATAGCCGCGCCCGTCGGACGCGCAATGCGAGCCGCGTCGTCCATGTCGGCAGGGCTTCGGGCGATTTCGGCTTGCGGCCGAAACTGGGCTGACGGATAGTCGAGACCGACAACGCCGCTGTCACGTCTCTTGCGGCGATCAAAAACGTTGGCGAGCCGGGAGTTACGTGAGAATGCGGATGAGGAAGGTAAAAGATTTCTGGGTGCTGGTCGTCGCTGCGTCGGGCCTGGCGTTCGGCACGAGCGCGGCGTTTGCCCATGGCCCGACGCGCCAGAAGGCCAAGGAGACGGTCACGATCGACGCTTCGCCCGATAAGATCTGGAAGGTGATGGGCAACTTCCAGGATCTGAGCTGGGTGCCCGGCGTGAAGTCGACCACTGGTACCGGTGGCAATTCGATCGACGCGAAGAACGACGACAACGAGGTCGCCCATCGCACCGTCACGCTCGACAGCGGCGGCGTTATCGACGAGGGCCTCTACAAGTACGACGCGGCCGAGCACACCTATTCCTATCGCATCGACAAGGTGGACACCAAGGTGCTGCCGGTGAACGACTATTCCTCCACGATCAGCGTCGAGCCCGCCGACGGTGGCAAGTCCTCGACGGTGACCTGGAAGGGTGCCTTCTATCGCGGTTACATGAACAACGATCCGCCGCCGGACATGGACGATACTGCCTCCAAGGCCGCTGTCTCTAAGCTCTACAAGGCCGGCCTCTCCAATCTGAAGAAGAAGGTCGAAGCCGGCAGCTGATCGAGCGCGCTTAGAGGGACCGGCGAGACGATGCCGCGGATCTTGAAGCTGAACTTGCGCAGCGATGTGCCATCGCTGGGAACTTGCGGACAACACCATGGGTAAGCTTCGTGCGACGTTCTCAGCGTTCTCCCTGGTCGCCTTCGCCGTGCCGGCTATGGCTCAGGGCTGCGGGCCGACGCGGCTCAAGGTGACGCAGAGCGTGACGCTCGACATGTCGCCGGCCAAGGCCTGGGCGAAGGTCGGCAGCTTCCAGGATATGAGCTGGGATGCCGACACGACCGGCACGAGCGGTAGCGGCGGCAACCAGCCGGACCATGCGATGCGCGTGGTTACGCTCTCGAGCGGCGCCACGATGCAGGAGAGCCTCTTCAAGTATGATTCCGCGGCGATGAGCTACGCCTACCACGTCGATCACGTCGACATCACCAAGCTGCCGGTGCAGAACGCCGCCGCGGCTCTTGAGGTAATGCCGGCGGATAACGGCGCGAAGAGCATGGTGCGTTGGAAGTTCGCCTTCTACCGCTATCTGGCGCCCGGCGAGGGCGCTCCCGATGCCGCCGACGCCAACGCCGTCGAGGCGATGAAGCGCTTCATGCGCGCCGGGCTCGACGGCTTAAAGACCAGGGTCCAACCCCGCACGTGATGCGTGCGCTCCTCGCCGGCTTGGCGCTGCCCGTTCTCGCGGGCGCGCCCGCGCTCGCCGACGAGGCCTGGATCACCAACCAGAACGGCGATAGCGTCAGTGTCGTGAACCTTGCCGCTCGCAAGGTGGTCGCGACGATCCCGGTGCCGGGCAAGCCGGCCGGCATCGCCATGGCGCACGATGGCCGGCGCGCCTATGTCTCGAGCACTAACGGCAAGACCTTGTCGGCGCTCGACACCGCGAGCCGAAGGGTCGTGGCGACCTTGCCGCTGCCCGACGAGGTCGTCGGCGTGGCGATCGGGCGGGACGACAAGACCGTCTACGCCGCCGGTTTCTTCTCCGGGCAGATATTCAAGATCGACGCGGCGACGCTGAAAATCGTCGCGGTCGCTTCTCTCGGCGGTACCCCGTCCGGGATCGCCGTGACGCCGGATGGCCGCACGCTCGTCGTCACACGTCGCGACGCCAATCAGGTCGCGCTCGTCGATGCCGAGACGCTCGCCGTCGTCGCGGAGATTCCCGTTGGCCAAAGGCCCTACGGCGTGATCGTCGATGCCGACGGCCGCCGCGCCTACGCCGCCGACGTCTACGGCGACGATGTCAGCGTGGTGGATCTCGCCGGCCGCAAGCAGGTCGACAGCATCGCGGTGGGAAAACGCCCGTACGTCGTGGCGCTGGCCGGTGGCAAGGGGTTCGTGACCGACCAGTACGAGGGCAAGGTCGCGGTCTTTGATCTGGCAACGGGCAGGGCGTTGACGCGGATCACCGTCGGCGACTACCCCGACGGCATCCAGGCGAGCTTCGATGGTCGGGAGGTCTACGTGGTCAACTGGGAGAGCGACACGCTTTCCGTGATCGACGCGGCCAGTCTCCAAGTCGTCGCCACCATCGACGTCGGCGACAGCCCTCGCGCGTTCGGCACGTTCCTACGGCCCACGCCCTGAGCGGGCGCGACTACGACCTCGGACAATGGATCGAAATTCCGCATGGTTAATTGACGCTATGTGCAGTGCAACGTAGATACGTTGGCATTGCAGTTGCAAAAGACGCACTGTCAAGGCGAGAGATACCGGCGAGTTCTCGTTCGCCGATCGCGCCATGAGGGGTCGTCCTTCAGGAGAGTTGGAATGCTCGGCTCCCGTTTCGATCTTTCGGAAGTTCTGACCGATCTCTCATCGCGCGATGACCATCCTGTTCCCGAAGCCTTCTGTCTGGAGCTGGAGCGCGAGATCGCGGCCGTCGCGCAGACGCTGCACACGGCGCGCACCCGCGTCAGCTTCCGCTGTCCGGTTTGCGAGGACGCGATGCGGCTGGGTGACGAGTGCTCCCTGTCCGAGTTCGATGGGCTCGATGTCAAGCTCCACCGTCTCGAGTGCGACACCTGCGGAATGCTCGCTGGTCGCGTGTACCATCCCACTATCGGGTACAATACACATCTCGTGCGCTAAGAGCCCGTTTGAGAATGGCGTTGCCGCGGTTTTCGTAGCGTGATTCAAGCTTGTGATGTGGACATCAGCAAGCCGCGGTCGGATGGCCGAGATCGCCAAGAAGACCAAGCGTTATCCGACCGACCTTACCGATGAGGAGTGGGAGCGGATGCGTCCGTTCCTGCCCAAGCCCGGGAAGCGCGGACGCAAGCCCGCCACCGATCTCCGCGAGGTCCTGAACGCGATCCGCTACATGGCGCGCTCGGGCGGAGGCTGGCGCATGCTGCCGAAGGATTTCCCGCCCTGGCAGACGGTGTACTGGTGGTTCCGCCGCCTCGTGCGACGGTTCCTGTTCAAGTCGATCCACGACATGGCGGTGATGATCGACCGCGAGCGGATGGGCCGCGAGGCCAGTCCCTCGGCCGGCATCCTCGACAGCCAGAGCGTCAAGGCGCCGGGCGCCGCCGCCCGCGGGTACGACGCCGGCAAGAAGATCGTCGGGCGCAAGCGCCACATCGCCGTCGACACCGACGGCCGCCTGCTGATGGTCAACCTGACCACGGCCGACATCTCAGACAGCGCCGGCGCGCAGATGATCCTCGACGCGATCCGCAAGCGCTGGCCGTGGATCAAGCACCTCTTCGCCGATGGCGCCTACGACCGGCGCACGCTCATGGACAAGGCCGCCGCCAAGGAGTTCATCGTCGAGGTGATCCGGCGCATCGACGGGCAGAAAGGCTTCGAGGTCCTGCCCAAGCGATGGGTTGTCGAGCGCACCTTCGGCTGGATGACCCGCTGGCGCCGCCTCGTGCGCGACTACGAAAAGCGCATCGACGTCTCCACCGCCATGATCCACGTCGCCATGGGAAGCTTACTGTGGCGACGCATCGTCCATTGAGGCATTCTCAAACAAACTCTAAGCACTCAGGCTTCGTCGCGCGCGCGGGAAGGCTCGGCATGTCCGACGATCCGCGCGACGTCATGACACGCCAAGCGCACGCTGCGATCCAAATCGTCCACGGCAGCGTGGACCTGATCGACGCTCAACTTCGGATCGACGATGCAATGATAGTTGACGATCAGGCCGTCGGACGTGTGCCGCACTCGCACATTGTGGATGTCGGTCAAAGCGTCGGTGGTCGACGCGGTACGCGCGAGCGCGTTCTCGACGCGTAGGCGGTCGCATTCGTCGCTCTCGCGGCCTGCGCGCTCTAAAATCTCGAGTGGCTCGATGTGGCTCTCGACCTCGAACCCCCCGCCCAGTTCGTCCCCGATCGCGCCTTCGAGATCCGACACGATCTCGTGGGCCTGCCCGAGCGGGAGGCGGCCGTCGATTTCGGCGTCGAAACTCACCGACGTGCGGCTGCCGAGCGTCTGCACCGTCACGTGGTGGATCGGCACGCGGCGTCGACTGGCGATGAGGAGAGTGCGTTCCACCACACTTTCGTCGTCGAGCGCGACGGGCTCCTCGCTCACCGTGAGTTGAGCGCCGTCATGCGCGTAGGCGACGGCCGCCGCGACCTGTGCCTTGATCGCCGCGACCCGCTCGACGGACAGCGTGCGCGATACTTGGACCGTCACTTCGCCGGTGACGATGTCGCCGATCGGACGCAGCCGGAGCGCGCCGACCCCGATGACGCCGGAGACGCGGGCGATCGTAGTGCGGATCGGGGCACTGAAGCCCTTGGGCGCTGCGTCTATGAGCGTGTCCACCGTTTCCCGACCTAGTCGAAAGCCGGCGACGCCGACGAACAGCGCCACCGCCGCCGCCGCGATGGTGTCGCCCGAGCCGAAACCGACGGAGGCGGCGAGCAGGCCGGCCAACGCCAGCGACGACGCGACGATGTCGGTGAGGAAGTTCAAGGCGTCCGCGGCGAGAGCCGCGCTCCGCGTCGCCTTGACGATCCTGTTCAGCGACGCCCACCGAGTGGCGTCGACCACAATGGAGACGACCAGCACACTGTAGGCGAAAGGACCGGGCTGGACGTCGGCTCCACCCGAGACGAGACGTCTGGCGGCCTCGATCAGGATGAACAGGGCGAGCGCGAAGAGGAAACCGGTCTGGATCAGCGCCGACAGCGATTCAACCTTCCCGTGACCGAAGGGATGACCGTCGTCCGCCGGCTTCGCGGCCGCGCGGATCGAGTAGAAGCTGAGCAGCGTCACCGCCACGTCGCCGAGGTTGTTGCCGGCCTCGGACGCCATCGCCAGCGAGCCGGACAGGATCGCCGCAACGAATTTGGCAGCCGTCAGCGCCACCTTCACGGCGACCGAGACGAGGGCGGCGCGCTCCTTCTGCCGGGTTATGGCGGCGTAATCGGTCAAGGAACCCCGAACAGCTTGGCGGTGGCGAGCCCCATAGCATGGATCGACAGCGGCACCGACACGTTGCCGGGCGCCAATGATGGAGTCTGGAATTGAAATATCTTCACACGATGGTTCGTGTTGCCGACCTCGACAAGGCCCTAGACTTCTACTGCAACAAGTTCGGCCTCGAGGAGGTGCGCCGCAAGGAGAGCGAAAAGGGGCGGTTCACGCTCGTCTTCCTCGCCGCTCCCGACGATGGTCAGCGCTCCAAGGCCGAACGCGCGCCGGAGGTTGAGCTCACCTACAATTGGGACCCGGAAAAATACGATGGCGGTCGCAACTTCGGGCACCTCGCCTACGAAGTCGACGACATTTACGCGACCTGCGACAAGCTCATGAAGGCGGGCGTCACCATCAACCGGCCGCCGCGAGACGGCAACATGGCCTTCGTCCGTTCCCCCGATAACATCTCCATCGAGATCCTGCAGAAAGGCCCGGCCAAGCAGCCGGCCGAGCCTTGGACGAGCATGGAGAACGTCGGCGCCTGGTAGGCGTGCGTCAGGCTTCCTGGGTCCTGGTTGCCGCCAAGCCGTAGTCGGCGAAGCGCTTGACCGTGCGCGCGATCTCGTCGTCGCCGAGTAGGACCGGCGTACCGGTCGCGTCGGATATGACGGTCAGCTTGGCGAGCGTCTCGAGCTCAGTGGCGCGCCACATGGCCTGCTCAAGATCTCGGCCAGTGACGACCATGCCGTGATTACCGAGCAGCACGCCGTGGAGCGACCCGAGGTGTCCGAGGACGAGGTTGGACAGGCCCTGCGTGCCGAAGGGCACGTAGGGCGTGCACCGGATCCGCGGACCGCCGAAGGCCGCGATCATGTAATGCAGCGCCGGGATTTCGCGATGTTGGGTCGCCAGCACGGTGGCGTAGAACGAATGCGTGTGCACGATGGCGCCGACGTCGGCGCGGTGACGGAGGATATCGCGATGCAGGCGCCATTCGCTCGACGGCTTGTTCGGTCCTTGCCAGGCCGGCTCCTCGCCGCCGACGAGCATCATCGCCGCCATCATTTCGGGCCCGGTCCGCTCCGGCGGGACGCCGGAAGGCGTAATCAGCATCTCCTCGCCGTGGCGCACCGAGATGTTGCCGGCCGTGCCCTGGTTTAGGCCGAGGCGGACGAGTTCGCGGCTGGCATCGGCGAGGGCGCGGCGGAGATTTTCGGACATGCCCACGCTTCTCTCATGAACGGCTTTGCGGCAGAAGAGCTCGGACCCTCGCGGAGAACAGGCATGGTTGAAGCCCTCGATTGGCAGCGCGGGATCGATCCCGCCCGCACCGCGCTGTTCCTCGACGTCGACGGAACGTTGCTCGGCTTCAAGGAGCGGCCGCAGGACGTCGTTGCCGACCACGAGTTGCGCACTGCGCTCGGCACGCTGCGAGACAGGACCGGCGGCGCGCTAGCGCTGATCAGCGGCCGCATGATCGAGGACCTCGATAGGATCATGGCGCCCCTGGTGCTCGCTGCCGGCGGCACGCACGGCGCCGACATGCGCTGGCCCGACGGCCGGCGCGAGGCGAGGGATGCGGCCGCCCTGGCACAAGTCCGCCCTCTCGCCCAGGCCTTCGTTGAGGCGCATGAGGGCCTTGTTCTCGAGGACAAAGGTGCGGCGCTGGCGGTGCACTTCCGGCGCGTGCCGATGCGGGAAGGCGAGGTCGGTCGTTTCCTGGAAGACGCCGTCGCCGGTCTGGACCTCATGGTCCAACACGGCAAGATGGTGGCGGAAGTGAAGTCGAGCCGCAGCAGCAAAGGCTGCGCGATCGCGACGTTCATGGAGACCGTGCCCTTCGCCGGACGGGTGCCGCTATTCATCGGCGACGACTTGACCGACGAGCACGGGTTCGACAGCGTGAACGCGCTAGGCGGCGTCTCCATCAAAGTGGGTCACGATTGCGAGCGAACGGTTGCGCACCATAGACTTGCAGGCGTGCCGGACGTTCGACAATTTCTCAATAAACTCTGCCTCTCGATTGTACAAGAGCTATAGAACCTGCTGAATTCACGTAATCTTTACGAAAGTGGTCACGTGTTCTAACTTCGCCGCGGCGGCTGAGTCACGCTTTGGTCTTAGTTCGCCGGCATGCTGTGCCGCGAGGCTCGGAGATCACGACGATGCTGATCAATGAAGTCATTCGGAGTTTCGCAGTCGGGTCGGTTGCCGAAGCCGCCATTGCGAGCGTCGGCGGAGGGTTTGCCGCCACCGTCAAGCGCGTCGCGACGGAGAAGGGCTTGAGTATCGGTGACTACGCTGTCGCCCGTGTTGGCCGTTTCGCTAGAGATGGTCGCGAGGGCGAGATGCGCGCTGTGGCCTCTGCCATGGCCGGGTCCCAGGTCCCGGTGCTCGCGGGCCTGGAACAGATCCTCTGGCTGGATCTCGCCGATATGACGTATGACGCGAGCCGCATGCCGCATGATCCGCGTCTCGTCTAGAGGCGCGACGTCTCGAAGTCGGAGCAGGAGAACCCGAAGAGCGAGAGACCCTCTTCGAGATCGTCCGATACGGTCGGGTTCTGCATTAGGAACGCCGACGTGGTCGGCTCGGGGTGCGAGGCCGCTGCCGTCATTGCGTCGCGCCACTCCTCCTTGGAATAATCGCCGCGGCCCACGAGGCTCAGCGCGATGAGTTCCTGCTGCTCATCAACGTCCATGCCTTGGATCAAACCTTCGGCTTCCTTCACCACGGAAGGATTGGCCTCGTCGTTGAAGACGGCGACGAAGCCGTCGTCGGTGGCATCGGAGCCGCCGCCGAGATCAGGTTCGGCTTGAACGCCAAACTCGCGCAGTTTGACTATGAGGAAGCAGACTTTCTGCGGATCGAGTTCGGCTAGCATGTTTCGTTCCGTTCATGTCCGCCAGCCGGCGGCCTAATGAAAACGGCGTCCAACGCGGGCGCCGCAGCTATTGAGGGAAGTGTTCAGGCTGACTGGCGGACCTCACCGCCCATGGTCTCGAGTTCCTCGATGATCTTGGCGGTGAAAGCGTCGAGATCCTTGGGCGAGCGGCTTGTGATAATGTTGTCGTCGACGACGACTTCCTCATCGACCCAATCGCCGCCAGCATTCTCGATATCGGTCTTAACCGAAGGCCATGAAGTCAGCGTTCGACCTTCGACGGCATCGGCTTCGACCAGAAGCCAGGGCGCATGGCAGATCGCAGCGACGATCTTCTCGGAGTCGAGAAAGTCAAGCACCAGCTCGACGGCGCGCTCGTTAATGCGCAACTTGTCGGGGTTGATCTGGCCGCCGGGCAGAACGAGCGCATCGAACTCGTCGGCATCGACGTCATCGATCTCCATATCGGCATCGACCGACTTGCCCCAATTGTCGACATCCCAACTCTTGATCGGCCCTTTCTTCGGAGCCGCGATATGCACCGTGGCGCCGGCAGCCCGCAGCTTGTCCAGCGGAACGAACAGCTCGGACTGCTCAAAGCCGTCGGTCGCCATGATGAGAATCCTTGCTTCCTTGATGCTCGGCATCTCGGTCTCCGTCCAATGTCTATCGCGAAATCAACAGGCCGTCAGAGGACAAGGTTCCGCCCGCCGGACCGGTCGGAACTCCGGATCGGACAGCTTCGCCTCAGGCGGAGCGTCTCGCCCAAGGGCGCGTGCCGGCGGAGATTTCTGGTTCGAGACCGGGCTGGTAGAACCTGTCAATGGTCGCGATAGAGCGGCCACTCTCCAGCAGACGCAGGGTTGCGGGATCGATGATCTCGAAAGCGTCGAAGCCGCACCGCACCATCAGCTGCATCTGGTCGAACAGCACGTCGCCGACGGCACGCATCTCGCCCTGGTAGCCGAGTCGCCGGCGCAGCAGCCATCCCATGGAATAGCCGCGCCCGTCGGTGAACTTAGGGAACAAAACCTCGATCAGCGAGATGACGTCCAGCTCGAGCTCAGTCTTCTCGATGTCCACGCCGGGTTCGAGCCGCAGGCCGAACGTCTCCGGCAGACGGCCATCGCCGCGCCTGTCCTGCCACTGCCCCATCGAAAGGATCTCGCGTCCGATCCAGGGATCGTCCGCGAACCTGCCGTTGGCGTAAAAGGCCATCAGATCCCGTCGCTGGCGTGCGGGAAGTCGGTGTGGATTCCGCACTCCACCTTGGCGTTGCCGCGCCAGCGGCCGGCGCGGGCGTCCTCGCCTTGGCGCACGGGGCTGGTGCAGGGCACGCAGCCGATCGACAGGTAGTTCTTGGCGACGAGTTCATGCCTGGGCAAACCGAACCGGTCCATGGCCGCCAGCACGTCCTTGGCCGACCAGTCCGCCAGCGGGTTGACCTTCACGCGGGTGCCCTCGGCCTCGAAGACGGCCAAATGCTCGCGAGTGGACGACTGGAAGCGCTTGCGGCCTGAGATCCAGGCGTCGTAACCCTCGAGCGCGCGCGCCAGCGGCAAAACCTTGCGGATGTGACAGCAGCGGTCCGGCTCGCGGGCCCAGAGGAAGTCTTCCGGATCCTGCTCTGCCAGCTCGGCCGCCTCGGGCGCGTAGCTGGTCACTGCGGTAAGGCCAAGCCGGGCGATGAGACGGTCGCGGTAGGCCAAGGTCTCGGAAAACAGCATGCCGGTGTCGACGAAGGTCACCGGCGTCGCCGGATCGATCGTCGCGATGAGATGGAGCAACACGGCCGAGTCCGCACCGAAGCTCGAGACCAGGGTGATGCGGCCGGGAAACAGATCGCGGATGGCGACACGCAGCCGCGTCTCGGCGGAGGAATCCTCGTAGCGCGTGGCTAGTTCGGCCGCGTGCCGCGCGAGTTCGTCCGCGTCCTCGTGGCCGACTCCGATCTCGGCGGCGCCGACCTTGCCAAGGCCGAGCCCGTCCTGCCGGACATCCTCGACCTTGGTGGCTTCAAGCACCAGCATAAAGCGCCTCCTTGAACGGCTTCATGCCGACCCGACGAAAGACGTGGAGGAAGTCCTCCTCGTGGTCGGTGCGCAGCCTGAGGTAAGTATCGACCACTGTCTCGACGGCATCGACGATCTTCTCCGAAGAGAAGCCGCGGCCGGTGATGTCGCCGATCGAGCAGCTCTCGTCGGCGCTGCCCCCCAGCGTCAGCTGGTAGCTCTCCACGCCGGCCTTCTCAAGCCCCAGGATGCCGATGTGGCCGACATGGTGATGGCCGCAGGCGTTGATGCAGCCGGAAATCTTGATCTTGAGCTCGCCGATCTCGGCTGCCCGCTCCGGCGCGCCGAAGCGTTCGGAGATCCGCTGCGCCACGGGGATCGAGCGCGCAGTGGCGAGCGCGCAATAGTCGAGGCCGGGGCAGCAGATGATATCGCTGACGAGCCCCACGTTCTCGGTCGCGAGGCCCTGGGCGGCGAGGCTGTCGTAGATCGCCGGCAGGTCGTCGAGCGCGACGTGCGGTAGAACAATGTTCTGCTCGTGCGACACGCGCAATTCGTCCTGCGAGTAGCGCTCGGCGAGATCGGCCATGTGGTCCATCTGCTGCGCCGAGGCATCGCCTGGAATGCCGCCGATCGGCTTCAGCGAGATCGTCAGCACGCCGTAGCCCGGCACCTTGTGAGGGAACACGTTGCGGCTAACGAAGCGGCTGAAGGCTGGGTCGCTGGCCTGGCGCTCTTCGTATCGGCCTGAGCGGGCGTTGCGGCGGAGCAGGGCAGGCACCGCGAAATAGGTCACAATGCGGTCGATCTCGTCCTGCGGCAGCGTCAGCCCGGCGTCGTTGTTGCGTGCGAAATCCTCCTCGACCGCCTCGCGGATCGCATCTGCGCCCTTCTCATGGACGAGGATCTTGATGCGCGCCTTGTACTTGTTGTCGCGGCGTCCCTCGAGATTATAAACCCGCAGGATCGAGTTCGTGTAGGCGAGCAGGTCGGCCTTGGGCAGGAAATCGCGGATGCGATGTGCGATCAGCGGCGTGCGCCCTTGACCGCCGCCGACGTAGACGGCGAAACCCACCTCGCCCGCCCCGTCCTGCACCACCTGATAGCCGATGTCGTGGACCTGGATCGCGGCGCGGTCCGAGGGCGCGCCGGTCATCGCAATCTTGAACTTGCGCGGTAGGAACGAGAACTCCGGATGCAATGACGACCATTGCCGGATGATCTCGGCATAGGGCCGCGGATCCTCGATCTCGTCGGCGGCAGCGCCGGCGAACTGGTCTGCCGTGGTGTTGCGGATGCAATTGCCCGAGGTCTGGATGCAATGCATCTCGACCGAGGCGAGGTCCGCCAGGATCTGCGGGATGTCACTGAGCGCCGGCCAGTTGAACTGCAGGTTCTGGCGCGTGGTGAAATGGCCGTAGCCCTTGTCGTAGGTCCGCGCGATGTGCGCGAACATCCGCATCTGCCGGGATGAAAGCGTGCCGTAGGGGATCGCGATGCGCAGCATGTAGGCGTGGAGCTGCAGGTAGACGCCGTTCATGAGCCGCAGCGGCCGGAACTGCTCCTCCGTGAGGTCGCCGGCGAGCCGCCGCTTCACTTGGTCGGTGAACTGGGCGACGCGCTCGGCTACGAAGCCGGCGTCGAATTCGTCGTAGCGATACATGCTTTACCCTTGTTCCTCACCGTCCGGGAGGTAGCGGATCGTCGGCCCGAAGGCGCGGATCGTGTCGCGCAGCGTCATCGTCGGTCGCCCGCCCCGCTCCGGGCCTTTCTCGGTCACGAAAGCGTCCACGATCAGTCCACGGTCCTGATCACGACGCCCAATGGCCAAACCCGCTTCGGCGGCGTTGGCGTCGGCGTAGCTCGCCGCATTCGCGAGCGAACCCACCCAGCTGCCGTCCGCCGCCAGGAACACGACGTGCCCGGTGGCAAGCGTGTTGGCGGTGACGATCTTGGCCATGGCGTCGTACTCGAGCAAATCAAACTCGGCACATAGTCTAAGAAGACGAGGATTGCGAGAGACAGGAACCGCCGGATTGGCGCCATCGCGAAGACATTCCTTCTCCAACGGGACCGAGACGGACGCGGCATCTCTCGCCCGGCGGTGGTCCCAAGCGGAACGATGCTTGGCGCGCGGACGTTCGCGCTGGCCTAAAGGAGACCGCCGATGAAACGCCTTGCCGCCGCCGCTATCGCCGGCTTCGCTACTATCGGTTTGGCCGCCGCCCAGACCAATGCGCCCTCCTCCGTGGAGGACGGCGGAAAGGGCCAGAGCCTGAGTTCCAAGCTGAACAAGAGCGACGGCGTTATAACGCCGAAGGCCGACGTCGACCCTGGGATCCATGTGCCGGCACCCGACCCGCGACCGAATTCCATGCCGGTCGTGCCGCCAGCCGCGACCGGAGGCGGCACTGCCAAGTAGGGTCACTGCCAGATCGCGTCCGTGAGAAGGGCTGCGTTACCTAAAGCCCTTCGGATCTAGAAACCCCAATGACGCGCGTAGCCACCGTAGTAGCGTGGGCGGTAGTAGCCGTATCGATATCCGCCGCGGAAGACGTTGGGGCGGCAGAAACCGTGTGGACCTCTATGGAATTGTATGCCGCAGCCCTGCGCGATCAGGGTTGGCGCCATCCCGCCGCCGGCGTCGATCGCCGGACGCGCCGTCAGCGCGAAAGCGGGCAGGGTGTTTAGCAAGACGGCACCGGTAACAAGGCTGGACAGGATCAAGGCTCGCATTCATACCTCCGCTCACATGAACGTCGCTATCGCAACAGGCGACGCCGTTTCGATTACCGGCGTGTCCACTCGGCCGCCTGGGACAAGCTTCCTGTAACGCATTACGCGCCCACGAGGTCCCGAATGCAGGCACTAGAGAGCGTCGTCGATCAAGGCGGTGCTTCCGCCAGCGTCGACGTCGAGCGTTCGGCATTCGCGCTCCTCGCCGCCCTGGTCCGCGAGCCGTTGTCCTCCGTACCGCAACAGGCCTACAACGCCGGCATGGTGGTCACGCGCGCGCTCGGCCGAATGCGCATCTACCTCACAGGTCCGGAGCTTATCCAGGAAGCCTTCGTGCGCCAGGCCGACGCCCTGACCAAGTCCGAGCAGGGCAGGGTGCTGAAGCCGGCGCTCGGCACCGGCCTGCTCACCGCCGAGGGCGCCGACTGGCGCTGGCAGCGCCGCACCCTATCACCCGGGTTCGCCCATGCCCGGCTCCAAAGCTTGGTGCCGGCGATGATCGCCGCCGCCGAGGCCACGCGGGACGCGCTTCTCGCCCGGTCGCCTGGCACAAGCGTCGATATCGGTCGCGAGACGACACGCGTCACCCTGCGCATCGTCGGCGACACGATGCTGGCCTGCGCCAACGGGCTCGACGCCTCCCGCATCGAGAGCGGGATCGCCGCCTTCCTCAAGCCGGCGCCCTGGGTCATCGCGCTGGGCATCGTCGGTGCGCCGGACTGGACGCCCTATCCCGGCCGGCGCCAATCTGCCGCCGCCGCTCGCGAGCTGCGCGACGAGGTCACCCGCACCGTCGCACTCCGGCGCTCCGAGGCCGATGCCGAGGGCGAGAACGACCTGCTGGCGCTTCTCCTCGCCGCGCGCGATCCCGACGGCGGCCGAGCTCTCACCGACGTTGAGATCACTGATAACGTCGTCACCTTCGTCACCGCCGGCCACGAAACCACCTCGGGGGCGCTGACCTGGGCGCTGCACCTGCTGTCGCTGCACCCCGACGCGGCGATCCGGATGCGGGCCGAGATCGAGACTGTCGCCGGCGACTCTCCACTCACGGCCGAGCACGTCGCGCAGCTTGCCTACACTCGCCAGGTCGTCAACGAGACGCTGCGGATCTACCCCTCGGCCCCGATCACCTCGCGCACCACGTCGAAGTCGATGGAGCTCGGCGGCCGGACGATCCCCGCCGGATCAGTGATCATCCTGCCGATCTACGCCGTGCACCACCACCGCGGCCTGTGGGACCGACCGGAGATTTTCGATCCAGCGCGTTTCGCGCCGGACCCGGCGAAGGCGCGGCACCGCTATGCTTTCATGCCCTTCGGCGTCGGCCCGCGAATCTGCATCGGCAGCGCCTTTGCGATGCTGGAGGCCGTCGCCATCCTTGCCGTGCTGGTGCGTGCGCTGGACTTCGCCCCTGCCGGGCCGGCGCCTGAGCCGATCGCGCGACTGACGCTGCGGCCGCGCACGCCGGTGATGCTTCGGGTGTCGCCGGCGCAACGCACCACCGCTTGACGTCTGCCGCTTCGCGAGGCCCGTTGGCGGCGATGCGCCCGCACCTGCTCACGCCTCTCTTCGCCTCGGCGGCCGCCTTGCCCGGCATCGGGCCTAAGACCGGCAAGCTGCTCGATCGGCTGCTCGGACCATCCGGGGGCGAGGCGCGCGTCGTCGACGTGCTGTTCCACCTGCCGACCTCCACCATCGACCGGCGCAACCAGCCGCCGATCGCCGAGGCGCCCTATGATCAGGTCGTGACGATCCGCGCCAAGGTCACCGACCATCGCGCGCCGCCACCGCGCTCCAAGGCGCCCTACAAGGTGCTGATCGAGGACGCCACCGGCGACGTGCTGCTGGTGTTCTTCCTCTCGAATCACGCCTGGATCGAGAAGAGCCTGCCGCTCGGCGCCGAGCGTTGGGTGTCGGGTAAGCTCGAGCTCTACGACGGTCACCGTCAGATGGTGCACCCCGACAAGGTGGTGGACGAAGCCGGTTTCGCCGCCATGCCATTGTGCGAGCCGGTCTATGGCCTTACAGAGGGGCTCTACCCGCGCGTGCTTATGAAGGCCATCGACGCGGCGCTGACGCGTTTGCCTTTCCTGCCGGACTGGTACGGGCTCTCTCCCCGTGAAACAGGGGAGGGGGACCATGCCAAGCATGGTGGAGGCAGCCACGCCTCGCGCCCGGGCGTTTCTGCGGGCTCGGACGAAATCACAGGGGTGGCCGCGGCGGCCGCCCGCTCTATCGCCCTTGGCGGTGTCCCTCCCCGATTGCACGGGGGAGACTATCCCACCTTCGGCGAGGCGCTCGCCGCGGTGCACAGTCCCGACGACCCGAAGGCGATCGCGCCGGACGCGCCTGCCCGCGTGCGCCTCGCCTTCGACGAACTCTTCGCCCACCAGGTCGCGCTGGCTCTCATGCGCAAGCGCCTGCGGGTGCGCACCCGCCGCTCCCAAGCCGCCCACCGAGCCAAGGCCGACGCCATCGAGGCGGCGCTGCCGTTCGCGCTCACATCCGCGCAGCAGGCGGCGCTGGCCGAGATTCGCGGCGACCTCGCCGCGCCGGCGCGCATGCTGCGGCTGCTGCAGGGCGACGTCGGCTCGGGCAAGACGCTGGTCGCGCTGCTCGCCATGGCCGATGTGGTCGAGGGCGGACGGCAGGCGGTCATGATGGCGCCGACCGAGATCCTGGCACGCCAGCATTTCGCCGGACTGGCGCCGCGCGCGCTCAAGGCCGGCATCCGCCTCGCGCTCATTACCGGGCGTGACACGCCCGCCGAGCGCCGCCGCACGCTGGAGGGTCTGGCCTCAGGAGCCATCGACATGGCGGTCGGTACCCACGCGCTCATTCAGGATAGCGTCGCCTTCCGCGACCTCGGCCTCGCCGTCGTCGACGAGCAGCACCGCTTCGGCGTGCAGCAGCGCCTCGCGCTGTCGGCTAAGGGCGACGCGGTCGACATCCTGGTCATGACTGCTACGCCGATCCCGCGCACGCTGGTGCTCTCGTACTTTGGCGACATGGACGTCTCCTCGCTCAAGGAGAAGCCGCCAGGGCGCCAGCCCATCGACACGCGGGCGATCCCCGTCGAGCGGCTCGGCGACGTGGTGGCGCGGCTGCAGCGTGCTGTGGCCGAGGGCAAGCGCGCCTACTGGGTGTGCCCGCTGGTGGCCGAGGCCGACGAGGTCGACGCTGCCGCGGCGGAGGATCGCTACGAGCACCTGCGCGAGGTCTTCGGCAGCAAGGTCGGGCTGATCCACGGGAAGATGAAGGGCTCGGAGAAGGATGCGGCGATGGCTGCCTTCGCCGCCGGCGAGACCCAGGTGCTGGTCGCCACCACGGTGATCGAGGTCGGCGTGGACGTGCCGGAGGCCACCATTATCGTCATCGAGCACGCCGAGCGCTTCGGCCTGGCGCAAGTGCACCAGCTGCGCGGCCGGGTCGGGCGCGGCACCGGCGCGTCGTCGTGCCTGCTGCTCTACAAGGGGCCGCTCGGCGACGTGGCGGAGGCGCGCATCAACATCCTGCGCGAGAGCGAGGACGGCTTCCGCATCGCCGAGGAGGACCTCAGGCTGCGCGGCGAGGGCGAGGTACTGGGCACCCGCCAGTCCGGCGCCCCCGGGTTCAAGCTCGCCGACCTCGCCGTCCACGGCGACCTGCTGCCGCTCGCCCGCGACGCCGCGCAGCGGCTCGTCGACGCCGATCCCGAGCTGGCCGGGGAGCACGGCAGGGCAGTGCGCACGCTGCTGCACCTGTTCGAGCGCGAGGAGGCGATCCGGCTGATCGAGGCGGGGTAGACTCAGGCCATTCTCGGTAGCATCTCGCGCGCCATGGCCTCGATGAAAGCACTGCGCGTCAGCTTCCGCCGCCGGGCCGCCTCGTCGATCGCGGCGAGGATGCCGCCGTCGATCGAAAAATTGGCTTTGCTCGGTTTGCCTGTAGACCGGACCAAGGGCACGCTCGCGATCGTCGCACCTTCTGCCAGCGCGTGGACCACGTCAGGATCTTCGCGCTTCAATGCGAAGCTTCGTGGTGAAGGAATGCGAGCTCCGTCTTCCTCCGCCACCTCAACCCAGAGCCTCATGGCATCGGCACCGTTGGCGATCACCTCCTCGACCGTGTCGCCGATGTTGGTGCAGCCCGGCAGATCGGGGAAGATGATGCCGTAGGCGCCGGCCTCGCCGTCAATTAGTCAGATGTAGCGGGCCATCGATCTACGCTCCTTGGGTTGGCAACGGACGCTCGCCTCATGGCCATCTTGCCGCCTTCGCGATCAACCGCGCTATGCCTGGAGTCAGCGTGCGGTGGCGCCAGGCTGATCAGGCTAGCTTTCGTAGGATGACGGTAGAGATCATGCCCAGCACCGCGTCGTTCGAGGAACCAGCCCTCGCTCGTGAGTGAGCCAATAGCTTCGCTCTGTTCGTCCCGAACGCCATCATCCAAGCCTATTCTGCGCATACGGAAGCAGATGTCGAGGGTGCGTTCCATCGAGCGTTACAGCCCCAGCATGAGCTCCATGTTCTGCACTGCGGCGCCGCTGGCACCCTTGCCGAGGTTGTCGAGCTTGGCGACGAGCACGGCGTGGCTGTGGCTGGCGGCCTCGCCGAAGACGTGCAGCTCGAGGGCGTCGCTGCCGTTGAGCGACTCCGCTTCGAGCTTCGACACGTCGGCCGCCGACGCCACGCGGACGTGCCCGCTCGCGCCGTAATGCGCGGTCAGCGCTATCGTCAGGTCGGCCACCGAGGGTTTGCGCGCCAATTGGTCGAGGTGCAGCGGGATCGAGACCAGCATGCCCTGCGCGAAATGACCGACAGAGGGCACGAAGATCGGACGCCGGATCAGGCCGCCGTGGGCCATGATCTCGGGCACGTGCTTGTGGCCGAGGCCGAGCGCGTAGAGCTCGAAGGCGGGCGCATGGCCGGCCTCGTGCTCGGCGATCATCGCCTTGCCGCCACCGGTATAGCCGGACACCGCGTTGATCGTGAGCGGCGCGTCCGGCGCGAGCCAGCCCGCGTCGACAAGGGGCCGGATCAGCGCAATGGCGCCGGTGGCGTAGCAGCCGGGGTTCGAGACGCGGCGTGCCGCGCGGATCGCCTGCTCCTGCCCGACCGCCAGCTCAGGGAAGCCGTAGGTCCAGTCGGGCGCGGTGCGATGCGCGGTCGAGGCGTCGAGCACGCGCGGTCCGTGCGGCATGATGGCGGCAACCAGCGCGACCGTCTCCCTGGCCGCCTCGTCGGGCAGGCACAGGATGACGAGGTCGACCTCGCCGAGCAGGGCGCGCTTGGCCTCGGCGTTCTTGCGGTCGGCCTCGGCGAGGCTCTTCAGCTCGACATCCGCACGACCGGCGAGGCGCTGGCGGATGCCGAGCCCCGTCGTTCCCGCCTCGCCGTCGATGAAGATGCGCGCCGCCATGCTGCGATCCCCGGGTTTGAGCGACCGGCCGGCCGCGCGTCCATGTCCCCGCTGTGGTCGGTTGCGTCAAGGCGGTGTCAGCGTCAGAAGCGACCGTGGTGCAGGAAGTGCGAGGTGGCGGCGGTGACTGTCGGCGCACGCATCATAAGCGTATGAGTCACGGGCAGCGTCAGGTGGGCCGCTTCCGGCACCCGCGTGCGCGCGACCGTGACCTTGCCGTCGTTGGGCTTGGGCAGCAGCAACCAGCCCAGAGGATCGAGCGACCGCGTGCCGGCGATGATTCCAATCGGGTAGTCGAGTTTGCCGAAGAGCGCGTCGCATGGGTCACGATCGGTTGTGAGCTCCGGCCGGCCGGTCCGAAGATGCGCTGAAAGAGCTCTTGATTGGCGAGCAGATCCGCGAGCTCGCTGCCGCCGCTGGGCGGACCGAGCAGGACGACGCGGCCGAGCCGGTCGGGCCGGTGCCGCGCGATCCAGGCTCGGGCGACGAGGCCACCGAGCGAGTGTCCGACAAGGTGCAACGTCCCGGTATGGCCGGCGCGCCAGCGGGCGGAGGCGGCCTCTACCTGATCGGCGAGCGCGGCAATGCCGAAACGCCGGGCGGGATAATCAAGATTGAACACGTCGAAGCCGTCGCGTCGCAGCGCGCGCGCCAGCGGCTCCATCAAGGATGCAGCACGTCCGAGACCATGCAGGAGCATCACGCTACCGCCACAAGCCATGCCGAGTCGATTAATTCAACCGGGCGCCGCGGACCTGGTAGGCGCCGTCGTTGGCGCGGACGAACATCTCGTCGACCTGCGGGTGCCGCACCGGGTCACCCGATTCGTCGGGGAGTAGGTTCTGCTCCGACACGTAGGCCACGTACTCGGTGTCGGCGTTCTCGGCGTAGAGGTGATAGAAGGGCTGGTCCTTGCGCGGGCGCACATCCTCGGGGATCGCCTGCCACCATTCCTCTGTGTTGGCGAACTCCGGATCGACATCGTAGACAATGCCCCGAAACGCATATTTCCGGTGCTTCACGACCTGCCCGATGCCGAATTTTGCGTTTCGTGGCTTCATGCGCGACCGTGCTCGACGCGCCGAAGCGGTCCCGATGGTTCTGGAGGCACGCTTGGGTAAAGAGAGCCTCATCTTTTGTCAACGTGGCGTAAAAGCGTGACGCCCTTGCAACCCTTCCGGCCGCCCTATCCTCACGAACTCCTGACACCCGCGGAGATGGGCGAGGCCGATCGTCTCGCCGCCGCCCTGATGCCGGCGGCGACCCTGATGGAGAATGCCGGTGCGGCCATCGCCCGGACGGTGCGGGCTATTGCCAACGAGGACGGTAGCCGGCGCGTCGCGGTGCTGTGCGGTCCCGGCAACAACGGTGGTGATGGCTTTGTGGCGGCGCGGCGGCTCGCCGAGGCTGGTTTCCAGGTCGCCGTCGGCGCGCTCATGCCGCCGAACGCCTGGAAGGGCGATGCTGCCGCGGCCGCGAGACACTGGCGCGGCGTGACGCTGCCGCTGGCCGAAATCGCCTTCGAAGACGCCTTCATCGTGATCGATGCGCTGTTCGGCGCCGGGCTCGGACGCGACGTCGAGGGCGAGGCCGCCGCCGCGATCGGCCGGGCCAACACTTGGCGCAAGTTGACGGGCCACCCACTCGTGGCGGTGGACATGCCCTCGGGTATCGACGGCGCCAGCGGCATAACGCGCGGCTCCGCGATCGAGGCGAGCCACACCATCACCTTCTTTCGCCTGAAGCCAGGACACGTGCTGTTGCCAGGCCGGCTCCACTGCGGCGCGCTCGAACTCGCCGACATCGGCCTCCCTGTCGAGGTGCTGAAACGTGTCTCGCCGCGCACGAGCCTCGACACGCCTGCGGCGTGGCTCCACGCATTGCCCGAGCCGAGCCTCGCCGGGCACAAATACGCGAGGGGCCACGCTGTGGTGATGTCGGGACCCATCGCGCAAACCGGCGCCGCGCGGCTCAGCGCGCGCGGCGCGCTGCGCGTCGGCGCCGGGCTGGTGACAGTGGCAACGCCCGCCGAGGCACTGCCGATCCACGCGGCGGCGCTGACGGCGATCATGACCCGCGTCGCCGACGATGGCGACGGTCTCGCCGAGATCCTCTTGGACCCGCGTAAGAATGCCGTCGCGATGGGTCCGGGGCTGGGCGTCGGGGCCGGCACGCGAGCGTTGGTCCGCGCGGCCCTCACCACTCCCCGCAGCGGAGAGCACGCTCCGGCTCGCGCGCTGGTGCTCGACGCCGACGCGCTGACGAGCTTCGCCGACGATGCTCGGACCCACTTCGAACTGATGCTGGCGAGCGGCCTCGCCGTGGTGCTCACGCCTCACGACGGCGAGTTTGCAAGGCTCTTCGGCCCGGTGCTCGATATCAAGGCGCCGAAGCCGGAGCGCGTCCGCGCCGCGGCTGTCACGAGCGGCGCGGTCGTGCTGCTGAAAGGGCCGGACACCACGATCGCCCATCCCGACGGACGCACGTTCATCGCGATGAGCGAGTCGCCCTGGCTTGCCACCGCCGGTTCGGGTGACGTGCTCGCCGGCATGGTCGCCGGCCTACTCGCTCAGGGTATGCCGGCCTATGAGGCAGCCGCGGCGGCGGTGTGGATGCATGCCGAGGCGGCCCGTCGCTTCGGTCCCGGCCTCATCGCCGAGGATATCCCCGACGCGCTCCCGGGCGTGCTGCGCGATCTGTTCTCCAGGAAGGCCTCGATGACCGGATCGTGACTGCGGCAGAGGCACGAACCTCGCGAAAGCGCCGCAATCGCGTGGTCTCCCACGCCCGTCCTATGCCGCGGAGCGCCGATGCGCCAACCCAACGCGATCGACTTCTGGCGCGGCTATGCGCTGATCTCGATCTTCGTCAACCACATACCCGGCAACTTCTTCGAGCGCTTCACATATCGCAACCTGACGCTGTCGGATTCTGCCGAGCTGTTCGTGTTCCTGGCGGGCTGGGCGATGCGGCTCTCGATAGAGAACCCCAAGAAGCCGCTGACCACCTCGGCGGTGATCTACAAGCTGTGGGGCCGGGCCTTCACGATCTACGTGGCGCAGACCTTCATCACGGAGGTGGCAATCTTCATTCTTGCTGCCGGATCCGTGCTGCTCGACGCACCGTTCCTGCTCGACTGGCATAATGTCGGCGCGATCTTTCACCAGCCGGTCGAGGCCCACATTGGCCTCGTCATGCTGACCTACCAACTCGGCTACTTCAATATCCTGCCGCTCTACGTCGTGCTGATGATCGCTGCTCCGGCCGTGGCGATCGTCTATCGCGCGATGCCGGCCCTGGTGCTGCCGCTCTCCGTCGGCCTCTACGCGCTAACGCAGGCGCTGGGCTGGAACATTCCGTCCTGGCCGGTGGAAGGCACCTGGTTCTTCTCGCCGGCGGCCTGGCAGCTCATCTACGTTCTCGGCTTCCTGCTTGCCGGCAAGCAGACCGATATCGGCCTCTTTGCGCGCCAGCACATCAAGGCGATGCGCTGGGTCTCGGTGCCGGTGCTCGCCGTCGGCCTGGCGTTCGCGTCCGTACGCTACTTCCCCAGCCTGTTCCAGCTGCCGGCGACCCCTTACTTCAGGCTCTTCGACAAGACCTTCCTGTCGCTCGACCGGCTCCTGTCCGTGTTGGCGATCATCGCAGTCGGCGCCGGGCTCTTCGCGCCGATCTACCGGTGGCTTCCCGCCTGTGGGCGTTTCCTGTCGCTGCTCGGCCGCAACAGCCTTCACGTCTTCTGCGCCGGGTCGCTGTTGAGCCTCTGCGGACAGATCATCCGTTATGTGTATGGCGGCTTGGTTGTGACGGACGTGATTTTGTTTATCGTAGGCGTCGGCCTCATGGCGCTCGTCGCATGGATTGTCGAATGGCGTACCCGCATCAAGACCGAAGCCGTCCGCGCCTCGGCGCCGGCCGCGGTCTCCGGGCCGGCGCCCTCGTCTTCGCCGGCTTCCTGACTCTCGTCGTCGGCGGCGTGGCCTGTGGCGCTCAAGCGGAGGAAGCGACGGGGACCGTATCGCCGCCGCCGGCCCTCAGCGCCTCGTGCGAGGCCCCGGCCAACGACATCGCCGCCAATGCGCCTTTGCCCAACGTCGCCGCTGCGCTGAAGGATCATAAGACGCTCGAGATCCTCGCGGTCGGTTCCGCCGCCGTAGAGACGATGGGCACCGGCTCTGGCGTGAAGAGCTATCCCTTGCAGCTCGAAGATCTCCTCAAGGTCGCGCTGAAGGGCGTTGACGTCGACATCATCAACCGTGGCACGGGTGGCGAGGTCGCGCAGACCTCGGCGGACCGAATCCGCAGCGAGGTGGCGCAGGTCAAGCCCGACCTCGTGCTATGGCAGCTCGGCACCAACGATGCGCTCGCCCGCGTCGATCCCGACCAGTTCACCGACATCGTGAAAACCACGATCGACTGGCTCAGGTCCAACGACATCGACGTGGTGCTGGTGGGCCTCCAGTACACTTCGCGGTTTTCGCGGGACGAGAGCTATTTCGCGATCAAGCGCGCCCTCGACAAGATCGCGAAGGACGAGGGCATCCTCTACGTGAAGCGCTATGATGCGATGAAATTCATCTCGCAGACCCGTGCCAAGGTCCACCTGATGACCAGCGACAACTATCACCTCTCGGACCTCGGCACCCAGTGCCAGGCCGAACACGTCGCCCGCGCCATGATCGCCAACCTGTTCGTCCGGCGCTTCCGCCCCGCGGCGGCGACGCCGGAGGCAGGGCCAGCGCGACTGCCGAACGCGACCACAGCCAACTGAGCGTCGCTCTCAGCCGATCGCCACCACCAGCTTGCCGCTGGCACGACGTTCGGCCAGCGCTGCGATCGCCTCGCCGCCGCGCTCGAGCGGATAGCGCGCGCTGATCTCCGGCTTGATCCGGCCTTCGGCCCACAGCTTCATCAAGGCGCCGGTGTTGGCGGCGTTGCGCTTGGAGTCACGAGCGGCAAAGGCACCCCAGAAGACGCCGCACACCTGGCAGCTCTTCAGCAGGGTCAGGTTCAGCGCCAGCTTCGGTATGCCGGCGGGGAAGCCCACCACGAGCAGCCGCCCTTCCCACGCGATCGCCCGCAGTGCCGCCTCGGTGTAGTCACCGCCGACCGGATCGTAGACGACGTCGGCGCCGTGCTCGCCGACGGCCTCCTTGAACAATGCCGACAACGCCTTGCGGCCGTTGCCCTCGAACGGTCCCGTCGGGTAGACGACGCCGGCATCGGCGCCGTGGCTCAGGGCGAGATCGAGCTTTTCCTGGCTCGACACCGCCGCGACCACGCGCGCGCCGAGTGCCTTGCCGATCTCGATGGCGGCGAGGCCGACACCGCCGGCGGCGCCCAGCACAAGGAGGGTCTCGCCCGCCTTCAGCGCCGCACGGTCGACCAGCGCGTGGTAGGAGGTGGCATAGGTCAGGATGAGCGAGGCCGCCACGTCGAAGGGCATGGCGTCCGGCATCGGCACGGCGCGGGCGAGCGGCAGCACGACCTTCTCGACCATGCCTCCATGGCCGATGAAGCCGATCATGCGACGCCCCACCAGCGTGGGGTCGCAGCCCTCGCCGACGGCGTCGACTATTCCAGACACTTCCGCGCCGGGCGCGAAGGGGCGAGGCGGGCGCACCTGGTACTCGTCGGCGATGATCAGGCTGTCGGGGAAGTTCACGCCGCAGGCCTGCACCATAAGCCGGATTTCGCCCGGCCCGGGCTGCGGTTCGGGAATGTCGGCGAGAACCAGCGTTTCGGGACCGCCGGGAGCCCGTGAGAGGAGCGCTTTCATCGCCGCTGGCCTAGCAAGCGCATAGCGTCGCGACCAGACCGGCCGAAGGTCGGGGTCAGTCGGCCATGCGGATCAGCGTCTTGCCGAAGTTCTTGCCGGCCAGCATGCCGAGGAAGGTCGCGGGCGCGGCGGCAAGCCCGTGCGTGACATCCTCATCGTAGTGGATCCTGCCGTCTGCGATGCCGCGCGAGACCTCTTCGAGGAAGGCGCCGTGGTGCTCGGCGTAAAACTCGTAATTGATGAAGCCGCGCAGTGTCAGGCTCCTGGTCAGCACGTCGCGCATCGCGGCGGCGAGGCGGCCCGGCTTCTCCTCGCTCGCGCCGCTGTACTGCGCGATCAGCCCGCACACCGGCACGCGGGCGAACGGGTTGAGCAGCGGCTGCACCGCCTGCCACACCGCGCCGCCGACATTTTCGAAGTACACGTCGATGCCTTGCGGACAGGCCGAGGCCATCTGCGCCGCCATGTCGGGATCGCGGTGGTCGATCGCCGCGTCGAAGCCGAGCGTGTCGGTGAGATGGCGACACTTCCTCTCGCCGCCGGCAATGCCGACGGCGCGGCAGTCCCAGAGCTTGGCGAGCTGGCCGACCAGCGAGCCCACTGGGCCGCTCGCCGCCGCCACGACGACCGTCTCGCCGGCTTTGGGCTTGCCGATGAGCTTCAGCCCGGACCAGGCGGTGAAGCCGGGCATGCCGAGCACGCCGAGCGCAGTGGTGACCGGCGCATGGCCGGCGTCGAGCACGCGCGTGCGGTCGTCCGGCACCAGGCCGGCGTGGCTACGCCAGCCGGTCTGCGCCAACACGACGTCGCCCTCCTTGTAGGCCTTGCTGTCGGAGGCGATGACCTCGGCGACGCCCTCGGCGCCCATGGCCTCGCCGATGCCGACGGATCTCGCGTAGGACTTTCGGTCGTCCATGCGGCCGCGCATGTATGGGTCGAGCGAGAAGGTCAGTGTGCGCAGCAACACGCCGCCAGGCGGGATTGTCGGCATGGCGATCTCCTCCAGGCGAAAGTCGTCGAGCGTCGGCGTGCCCTTCGGTCGCGAGGCGAGCACGATCTGCTGGGCGGTGCTGGTGCTCACGTTGCTTCTCCGATCTTGGCCGCGAGCCAATCGCGCATGGCGGCGTTCACCGCATCGGGCGCGTCCTGCTGCACCCAGTGCGAGGCCTGCGGCAGCCGAACGAGGGTGAAATCGTCGACGAGACCGTGGTAGCCCTTGATCAGTTCCAGGCCGAGGGCGGTGTCTTTCTCGCCCCAGATCATCAGGGTCGGCACGTGGACCGGCTCGACGCGCCGCGCCTGGCTCATGGAGCGCGCGTTGGCGCGGTAATAGTTGATCATCGCCGTGGCGGCCCCCGGCGCCAGCGCGTTGTCGCGGTAGCGCGCGAGCACCTCGGGCGGAAAGGCGTCCGGGTTCTGCGCCATGCCGGTGAAGGCGCGCTCCACTGCCTTCGCCCCGCCCGCGGTCAGCGCCTGCTCAGGCAGCCAGGGCAGCTGGAAAAACAGGATGTACCAGGAGCGCAGCTTCTGCCGCCAGGACGAGGCCAGCACATGGCGGAAGACGGTCGGGTGCGGCACGTTCATGACGATGAGGGCCTCGAGCGGCCGCACCTGCCGAATCGCCGCGGCCCAGGCGATCGCCGCGCCCCAGTCGTGGCCGATCAGCAGGCGCTGCCGGGCACCAAGCGCGTCGAACAGCGCGGCGACGTCGGCGACGAGATGGTCGATGGCATAGGCCTCGCGATCAGGCGGCCGCGAGCTGTCGCCGTAGCCGCGCAGGTCCGGAGCGACCGCGCGCCACCCGAGCGCGGCCAGTGCTGGCAGCTGGTGGCGCCAGGAGATGCGCGCTTCGGGAAAGCCGTGCAGAAACAAGGCGACGGCGTCGCCCTCGCCGCACTCGGCGCAGGCGAAGTCGAGGCCGTTCGCCCGTACCGTTCGGGTGACCGCCTCGGAGTTGACGGGCGGGCTCAGCGCCACTCCCTCACATCGACGAAACGACCGGCGATCGCCGCCGCCGCCGCCATTTGCGGCGACACCAGGTGGGTGCGCCCGCGCGGACCCTGTCGGCCCTCGAAGTTGCGGTTGGACGTCGAGGCGCAACGCTGCTCCGGCTTGAGCTTGTCGGGGTTCATGCCCAGGCACATCGAGCAGCCGGGCTCGCGCCACTCGAAACCGGCGTCGAGGAACACGCGGTCGAGCCCCTCGGCCTCGGCCTGCGCCTTGACCAGGCCCGAGCCCGGCACCACCATGGCCTCGACGCGCTCGGCCACCCTGCGACCGGCAACGATCGCGGCGGCGGCGCGCAGGTCCTCGATGCGCCCGTTCGTGCAGGAACCGATGAACACCTTGTCCAAAGCGATGTCGGTGATTCTCTCGCCGCCGGACAGGCCCATGTAATCGAGTGCGCGGCGGATCGCGGCGCGCTTGCTCTCGTCGGGTGCGTCCTCGGCGTGCGGCACCGTGCCGGTGACGGTGATCACGTCCTGCGGGCTGGTGCCCCACGAGACGATCGGCGACAGGTTGCCGGCATCGAGCCGCACCTCCCTAGCCCAGTGCGCGCCCTCGTCGGAGAACAGCGTGCGCCAGTAGGCGACGGCCTTGCCCCAGCTCTCGCCTTTGGGCGCGCGCGGCTTGTCCTTCAGGTAGGCGTAGGTCTTGTCGTCGGGCGCGATCATGCCGGCGCGGGCACCACCCTCGATCGACATGTTGCACATGGTCATGCGGCCCTCCAGCGACAGTGCGCGGATGGCCTCGCCTGCGTATTCGATGACGTGGCCGGTGCCGCCGGCGGTGCCGATCTCGCCGATGATGGCGAGGATGATGTCCTTGGCCGTGACGCCCGGCGCGGCTTGTCCCTCGACGAGCACGCGCATGTTGCGCGCCTTCTTCTGCACCAGCGTCTGGGTGGCGAGCACGTGCTCGACCTCCGAGGTGCCGATGCCCCATGCCAGCGCCCCGAAGGCGCCGTGGGTCGAAGTATGGGAGTCGCCGCATACGATCGTGCTGCCGGGCAGGGTGAAGCCCTGCTCCGGGCCGATCATGTGCACGATGCCCTGGCGGCGATCGTGCTGGTCGAAGTACTCGACGCCGAACTCCGCGACGTTGGCCGCCAGCGTCTCGATCTGCAATCGGCTCTCGGCGTCTTCGATGCTCTTGGAGCGATCCGTCGTCGGCACGTTGTGGTCCACCACCGCGAGCGTGCGCTCGGGCGAACGGACCGGGCGCCCGGCCATGCGCAGGCCCTCGAAGGCCTGCGGGCTCGTCACCTCATGGACGAGATGCCGATCGATGTAGATCAACGCCGTGTCGTCCGCGCGGGTCTCGACGACGTGGTCGTCCCAGATCTTGTCGTAGAGCGTGCGCGGCGTCGTCATGGTCTCGGCAGGTCCCGTAGGGCTTTTATTTGGGTGCCGGTGTCCTACCCGCAACCTAATCCAGGGGAAAGCGTGAGCCAATGATCACGTCAACAGCGTTGCCTCCGGGTATGGTGGAGGTAAGCTGGGCTGTGGTCGTTTGCAAAGGCTGTCAGGATCGTGTCGTTTCACCGAAGCCGGCGCAACATCAACGTCGCTGAGCCAGGCCCGGCGTCGCAACGTTCGGTGGCCGACCTGATGATGCACTTCGAGTCGATCGGCGCCGGGCGCGAATTCGGTATGGTCCAGCGACGTTGCGGCGCCGAGCCGCTCGATCTCCTGCGCTTCACCGGCTCGGCTGTCGCCAACCTCGTCGACCTTCTGGAAAGCAACCTTGCCGACTTCCTATCGCCCGACGACATCGGGATTGATGTGCACGGGGCCGAACGCGAGTATATGGTCTTCAGCCGCCGGTATGGCGATTTCCGCTCGCATACGCATGCGTTCGTCGAGCACTAAGACGAGGCCACGATCCTCGCGCGAGAAACCAAGAAGGCCGCCTATCTAAAGCGGCGGTTCCTGTCCGACTGGAGTGACGCTGCCCGCACCTACGTGCACTGCGGATGCGAGGAAGAGGCAAGCTGCACGCGGCGCTGCGTGCCCGATCCGACTGCATGCTGCTGTGGGTGGTCATAGCGAGGTCGCCGCAAGAGCGTGGCCGGGTCGACGTCCTGGCTCCAGGATTGCTCAAGGGCTATGTGGCGCATCACGGGACCTTCGATAATGGACCACGCCTGGATCTGCCCGGCTGGGCGCTGGTCTGCCGAAACGCGAACGCGATCGTCCGTGAGCGAAGTGACTCGTCGCCACCCGCGCCGAATCCCATCGCGGCCCAGTTCGCTTGGTCGCACGCGCCGGGGGGCGCGGTTCAAGCAGGCCCCACGCGCGGCCGCTGTCGCGTCCTTCAAGCGACCGTTTTCAGCGTGGCTGTTGGCCGAGTTCGCGTGACGGCCAAGATTTCCGCCAAGACTCTTTGCGTGTTCTCGGTCTGGGTGCGCCTCGCCGCCGCCTTCCAGGGCCGCGCCATGATTTTGACCGCGGGAGACGTGGTGCTCGTCAACTATCGGCGAGCGGACCTGTCGCTGCGCGAGACGTGGCAGCAGATTTGGATAATCGTGAGAGTTGTCGAGCCGAAGGAGGTTCTGAACTTGTCGTTCTACGTCGAAGCGACGAGAGGATCGGAATTCTTGTTCGGAGGCTGGCAGATCGAGGAAGGCGGCATTCCCGACGAAAGCCTTCGGCCGACCGAAGCCGCATCGACCGAGGATCTTGACCCGGGAGGGATGAAGCCACCTCGTTCGCAGCCGATCAGGAGTTGGGCGGCAAGAGCCCTCGTGCGGGCCGCGAGCCGCCTTCAGCCTTCAGAGCCGTCCATGCCGCCCTCTGCGGACGAGATGATCGCGAACGGTTTCTTGCGCGCGGCCAACCGCCTGTTCGCCGCCACGCTGTTCGACGAGGCCGACAGCCTCCTGCGTGCCGGCATGATCCTCTTCCCTTGGCAGGCCGAGCTCTTCACGCACTATGCTTTGTGTGCGGAAACCAACGGCAATGCCGTCGAAGCCGTCGAACGATGGAAGGACGTGGTGAATTTCTTCCCGCAATTCGCACTGGGACACTATCGTCTCGCCGAGAGCATGGAGAAGTGCGGCAAGGTCGATCGCGCGCTCGCAATCATCGAGTTCGCCCTGCCGAACCACGGCGATGATGTCAACATGATCGCAGCGGCGGCTCGCGTCTACGCCACAGCCCAGCGATGGGCGTTGGCCGTTGCGCTGTGGGATCGGGCGATTGCCATGACCGGCGGGCGGCCGGAATGGCGCGAGGCGCGGGCCGTCGCCGAGCGGGCCGCCGCGGATCCTTCCTGACGCCGACCTCCACAGGGCTGTTCCCCTCTGCTGAAGGTTCTGCGATCAAAGTGTCAGGTCGCGTGACCCGCGACCTGAAGTCGAGAGGAACCCCATGCGTCCGGCCGTCGCGCCTTACCTCACCGTCTCGCCGGCTCTCGCCGCGATCGCCTTCTACAAGTCGGTGTTCAATGCCGAGCAGGCGGCCTTCATGCCGGCGCTCGACGGGCTGCGCATTCTTCATTGCGAGCTGCGCATCAATGGCGGCTCGGTCATGCTGGCCGACGCTTTCCCCGAATTCGGCCAGACGCGGATCGGCGTTCCCGGCGAACCGGTGACCATGTCGGTCAGCCTCGAGTTGAAGACCGCCAAGGACGTTGACGAGACCTTCACCAAGGCCACCGGCCTCGGCGGCAAGGCCGAGACGCCCCCCACCAACTCGTTCTGGGGCACCCGCCTCGCCACCTTTCGCGACCCGTTCGGTCACCGCTGGATCCTGAACGCTCCGCTGAGCTGAGAGCGGCTTGGAGAGATCGGGTGAGATCGTCGTCCGCGCGTCTTGGCGGGGCAACGGAGCTCGACGCACGCCGGATCATGGTAATCGCTGACGGAGCCAAGGCTTCAATCTGTAAATGGCGGAAAGGGTGGGATTCGAACCCACGGTGAGCTTACACCCACGGCGGTTTTCAAGACCGCTGCCTTAAACCACTCGGCCACCTTTCCCTCGCAACGGTCTAGCGTGTTTCGCCGCCTTCGGCCATACGTAGGGATCGACAGCCAACCCTCTGCCAGCAGCTGGTCGAAAGAGGGGGTGCTGTGGAAAGCTTGGTTTTCGAGCGCATCCTCGGCCTTCATCCCCGCAGCTGTTCCGGAGATGTGACGTCGGCGTGGTGCTGCTTGGAGGCGACCGGCTTGCTATCGTCCGCCCGAAACGTCCGAGATCCCGTTCAGTCGATGCGTGCGCGAACACGCCGCGCTGATAACTCGTTGGCCTGTCGTGACAGGCTCCTGTTCGCTGCCTTCCGATCGTGGTGCTCTTCTTGCCCGCGGCTTGCGCAGAGGTTGTAGATGGCGGGTCGGAGGCGCGTTGCCACCGACACGTTAGCCGCCATGCCTCGGATCGGCACTTCGTTGTCGGCGCATTGACGAGCGGCTTTGTTCGCTCGCTGCCTGCTGCGAAGCTGCCGTAACGATTGCAGCCATCGCGGCGGTACGCCAGACTCAGCGCGTCGTCGCGGTAAAATGCATCGCCAGGTAGAAGCCGACGATGAACAAGACGGCGATCAGTCCGTAGAGCGCGATCGTGCCGGTCACGAAGCCTCCGCGAAGGCGGTCGCCGGCAAAGATTCCGCCTCGCCGCGCCGTGATCGCCGGTCGAGCGAGCGGGGTCGGCGCGCCATGCACCTCCGGGCCCTTGCCGGCGAGCGTCGCCTCGGCGAGGTGGCGGTAGGTTGCCAGCCGTCGCGGCGTACCCTCGCCGATGATGTAGGCGGCCAGCTCTTTCTCGTCGGGCGCGCGGCCCTTGGCGGCCTCGAAGGCGCGCAGCCAGTCGAGCTTGTTCTGCTTGTAGATCGAGTAGGCGACGAGCCCGGCGATGTCGCCATCGTCGTGCACAAGGTGAGCGAACACGCTGTTGCGGTCGCTCCGGTCCACCACGGCGGTGGCCACGCTAGCGGTTGGCTCGGCCCGCACTGCCGCGAACGGCGTGCTTCGCGGCATGAGGAAAACCGCCGGCGCGGTATCGCTTTCCATTGCGAGAATTTCCCGTGAGTTCGGCGAAAGCGGTCTTGATCTAGCACCCGAGCCGCGCCCATCAAAGACGTCGCGCCGGCTGCGATGGTCGTAGCCGGTGGGGACAGGCATGGCACTCCCTCATTTTCGTCGCGAGCGCGCGCTGCTGAAGCGCGATGTCGGCCCGGTCGCCGGGGTCGACGAGGTCGGCCGCGGTCCGCTCGCCGGACCGGTCTGCGCCGCCGCCGTCATCCTCGATCCCGGCCGCGTTCCTAGAACGCTGAATGATTCGAAGCAGCTGCCCTCCGATCTTCGCGAGGCGCTGTATGACGAGATCATGGAGCGCGCACTTTGCGTCGGTGTCGCTTTCGCCTCGGCCGCTGAAATCGACGCCATCAACATCCGCCAGGCGACGCATTTGGCGATGCGCCGCGCGCTCGCAGGCCTCAGCACCGTGCCGGGCTACGTGCTCATCGACGGCAACGACCTGCCAGCCTGCCTGATCTGCGAAGGCGAGACGCTGATCAAGGGCGACGCGTCTTCCGCCTCGATCGCCGCGGCATCGATCGTCGCGAAGGTGACGCGCGACCGCCTAATGCGGCGGCTCTGCACGATCCACCCGGCCTATGGCTTCAGCCGCCACGTCGGCTACCCGACCCGCGAGCATCTCGCAGCGCTGGCTCGCCACGGCGCCTGCGGATTCCATCGCATGAGCTTCGCGCCGGTGCGCGCGCTCGGCTCTATGCTGCCGGCGTAGGGCGGGTACGGATCTGTCGAGCAGCGCCATCGCTTTGTATGAAACTAGGACAGGCTTTTTCCGCGACGCCTAACGCGCCCTTTACCGCGATACCGCAAGGTTCTTCACGTTGGTTCGTTGCGTATCGGTGTGTGTTCAATGCGTATCGCACAGGCTGGTGGGCCGGGTTTCAAGACGTCGATCAAGGTTCAGCGTACGACGACACTAAAGCATCGGCCTACCAGTCTGGTGTCGACATCTGCGGCACCGACCAACAGCATCATCCTTGGTGACTGCATTGACATCCTCCGCGGCATGACGGCAGAAAGTGTCGATCTCGTCTTTGCCGATCCGCCGTACAACTTGCAGCTCGCCGGCGACCTAGCGCGCCCCGATCAAAGCATGGTCGACGCCGTCGACGATGCCTGGGACAAGTTCGGCTCGTTCGCCGAATACGACCGTTTCACGCGAGACTGGCTCGCCGCAGTGCGCCGCGTGATGAAGCCGGCCGCGACGCTGTTCGTGATTGGCTCCTACCACAACATCTTCCGTGTCGGCACGGCGCTGCAGGACGGCGGCTTCTGGATCCTCAACGACATCGTCTGGCGCAAGGCCAACCCGATGCCGAATTTCCGCGGTCGCCGCTTCACCAATGCCCATGAGACGCTGATCTGGGCCTCGCGGGATCAGGCGGCGAAGAGCTACACCTTCAACTACGAGGCGTTAAAGGCGGCCAACGACGATTGCCAAGTGCGCTCGGACTGGTTCTTCCCGATCTGCACCGGTGCCGAGCGCCTGAAGGACGGGGACGGCCGCAAGACTCACCCGACGCAGAAGCCCGAAGCGCTGATCGCGCGCATCCTCCACGCCGCGACGCGACCGGGCGACACCGTGCTCGACCCGTTCTTCGGATCGGGCACCACCGGCGCGGTCGCCAAACGGCTCGGCCGCCACTTCATCGGCATCGAGCGCGATCCCGTCTACGCCGCCGCCGCTAAAGCGCGGATCGCCGAAGTGACCCCGCTTCCGGCCGGACTGCTCACCGAGGCGCCGAGCCGCCGCGCCGAGCCGCGCGTCGCCTTCGCCGCGATCATCGAGGTCGGCATGCTCGCGCCCGGCACGGTGCTGCGCGACGAGAAACGGCGGCATTCGGTGGTGGTGCGCGCCGACGGCACGGTGGCGCTCGGCGCCATCGTCGGCTCGATCCACAAGATCGGCGCCCTCGCCGAGGGCCTGCCGGCCTGCAATGGCTGGACCTTCTGGTACTGCGAGATCGAGGGGCGGCCGCAGCCCATCGACGTCATGCGTACGCGCTATCGCGCCCTCACCAAAGATTGACGCTGAAAGCGCTCGCGCCGCAGCCCTGACACCTCCCTTCACCGGGATCCGTTTCCGTCATGTGAGCGGGCGAAGCGACAACGGAGTAAAAACCAGCCGCCAGCGCTCATCTCCTTCGCGGCTGGTCTTAAAGTCGAAAGCGGATCTGGTCGGTCCAGAAGCGCTCGAGGCGCTCGAGCGACTTGTTGAGCTGGGCGAACTCGCCGGTCGAGATGCCGCCGATCTGTTCGACGGTGGCGACGTGCTTGTCGTAGAGCGCGGCGACGATCTCGTGGACCGCCTTGCCTTTCGGCGTCAGGCTGATGCGAACGGAGCGACGATCGAGACGCGAGCGGGCATGATGCAGGAAACCGGACTCGACGAGCTTCTTGACGTTGTAGGAGACATTCGAGCCGAGGTAGTAACCCTTGGTGCGCAGCTCGCCGGCGGTGAGTTCCTTGTCGCCGATGTTGTAGAGCAGCAGCGCCTGGACCGAATTGACGTCGGACTGGCCGCGACGGTCGAACTCGTCCTTGATGACGTCGAGCAGGCGACGGTGCAGCCGTTCCACCAACGTCAGCGCCTCCAGATAGACGGGGCGCACGGCCAACTCGGCTTCGTTGTGCATGTGGCTCATGTCGGTCTTCAGCGCATTGTTCATGGTCTCGTCCCCTCGTCCCTCGGCCGCCTGGCGGCCTCGTATGGGTTGATTTATAGGGAGGCCGAATGAAAACGAGTTTAAGCAATAATCTGAATCTGGAGTTCACATTTCGACGTAAACAGACTGTGAAAATAAGGTTTCGTTCTGCATGAACGATTTGACCTAGTCTTCTACTTAAAAGTCTACTGATCTGCAGGCTCAAGTCTGACATCAAAGCTTGCGACGATTGTAAGAGATGAAACATCATCCGGCGATGCGGGCGAAGTCGGCGACGGCGTGCACGGCGGCGCGGAAACCGGCGAGCAGGCGCAGGCGGTTGAGGCGCAGCGCCGGATCGGCGGCATTCACGGTGACGTCGTCGAAGAAGGAGTCGAGCGGTGCGCGCAGGCTCGCCAGCACGCGCATAGCGCCGGCGAAATCCTCGCGTTCGACGGCCGCCGTCGCCTCGGGTGCGGCGCCGGCGAGGCGGGCGGCCAGTGCCTGCTCCGCCGGGTCGGCAATCATCGCGGCGTCGAACGGCCGCTCGATCGATATCGCTTCCTCCGGCGCCTTCTTCGCTTCGGCCTTGAGGATGTTGGCGGCGCGACGGTAGCCGGCGAGGAGGTTGGCACCCTCGTCCGTTCCCAGAAAATTGCCGAGGGCCCGCACGCGCCGCACAACGAGGGTGAAATCGTCCGATCCCGCCGAGCCGAACACGGCATCAATGAGATCGTGGCGCGCCTTCGTCTCGCGAAGGTACACCTTGAGCCGCTCGGCGAAGAAGCCGAGCAGCGCGCGCAGTAGCGCGACCTTCTCGTCTTGGCCGAGCCCGGCAAAGCGCTCGAAGCGCAGCAGCGCCATGGCGCCGGCATCGAGGATCGGCAGGCGCAGCTCGTTTTCGAGGATGAGCCGGATCACGCCGAGCGCGGCGCGGCGCAGGGCGTAGGGATCCTTGCTGCCGGTCGGCGTCTCGCCGATGGCCCAGAAGCCGACCAGGATGTCCATCTTGTCGGCCAGCGCCACGGCGACCGAGACCGGCGCGCTCGGCGTGCGGTCGCTCGGGCCCACCGGCTTGTAGTGCTCCTCGCAGGCCGCGGCGACCGAGGGGCTCTCGCCCCCGCGTTCGGCGTAATAGTGGCCCATCAGGCCCTGCAACTCGGGGAACTCGCCGACCATTTCGGTGACGAGATCGGCCTTGCACAACTCGCCCGCGCGCTCGGCCTCGGCCGGGTCGCCGCCGACGAGACCGGCGTAATCGGCCGCGAGGTGCTTCAGCCGCGCCACGCGCTCGCCCTGCGTGCCGAGCTTCTGATGGAAGACGATGCTGTCGAGCTTCGGCAGCCGCTCCGCCAGCTGCACCTTCAGGTCGCTTTCCCAGAAGAAGCGGGCGTCGGAAAGCCGCGCGCGCACGACCTTGGCGTTGCCGGCGGCGATGGCCGCGCCGCCATCGGACGCCTCTATGTTGGCGACGAGGATGAAGCGCGACGCGAGCGTATCGGTGCCGCCCTTGCGCAGCACGAAGCACTTCTGGTTGGTGCGGATAGTGGCGCGAATGACCTCCGGCGGGATCGCGAGGAAGCTTTCCTCGAACTCGCCCATGAGGACGACCGGCCATTCGACCAGGCCGGCGACCTCGGCCAGCAGGCCCTCGTCCTCGACGAGGTCGTAGCCTTGCGCCAATGCCAGCGTGCGGGCGTCATGGAGGATGATGTCGCGGCGACGCGCCGGGTCGAGCACCACCCTGGCCGCCTGCAGCGCCGGCGCATAATCGTCGAAGCGGCGCACCACGATGGGATCGGGAGACATGAAGCGGTGGCCGCGCGTCGTGTTGCCGGCGGCGATGCCGCCGACGGTAAAAGGCACGATCTCGGGTTCTTCGGTCTCGGGACCGAAGGTTGCGAGGATCGAGTGCAGCGGGCGCACCCAGCGCAGGCTCGACGACGAGACCGACGCCTCGCCCCAACGCATCGACTTGGGCCAAGGAAAGCTCTCGATCACGCCAGGCAGCAGAGCCGCCAGCACATCGAGCGTCGGCTGGCCCTGCCGCTCGATCGTCGCGACGTAGAAGTCGCCCTTCTTCGGATCGCTTTTCACCGCGGCCTGGTCGATCGAGGCGAGACCTGTGCTTTTCAGGAAGCCCTCGACCGCCGCCTCCGGCGCGCCCACCTTGGGTCCCTTGCGCTCCTCGCGCTGGTCCGGCTGCGCTGCCGGCAGGTCGGCGATATGCAGCGTCAACCGGCGTGGTGTTGCGAAGGCGGCGGCGCCGGCGTAGACGAGACCGCGCTCGACCAGCGCGTCCGTGACGAGACGACGGAGATCCTCGCAGGCCTGGGCCTGCATACGGGCCGGGATCTCTTCGCAGAAAAGTTCGAGCAGAAGGTCTGGCATCGGGTCCGGGCTGGTTGGCGCGGACCCTTTAGCGCCTCTGCCGCCGCCTGTCGCCTCGTCTGACCACCGGTCATGGAATCAGCGCGTTCGGAAGGTTCGAGGGTGGAACGGGCCGAACCGCCGAGCACCGCGACCAGCTCCTGGAATGTCTCCAGGACATTGCGCGACGAGATCCGAGATGCTTCTCGAAGCACCTTTTTACTTGCGCTTTCACTCTCCGCTCGGGCGCGCGACTGATGCAGCGGAGACACAGCCGGCGGCATTGCGGCCACCAGCAATTCTGCCCTCGCGGATAATCGCGTAAGGTCTCTCCGCCAGAAGCGTGAACGAGTGGACGCGCGAAAAGGATGACGATGCTTCCTCGCCGGCGGTCGGCCCTGTTCACGATGTTCGCCTGCGCGATGGTCGGCGGCGTCGCGCTGCCGGGCTGCTCCGTGGTGCCCACCTCGGGTCCCAGCAAGGACGCGATCGTCACCAGCGGTACCAAGACCGTGCCGCCCTACCTGCTCATCCGCATGTCGGATTTCGTCATCCAGAAGCTCGAGCGGTTCCCGGGTCCGAGCCTCTACGGAAAGTTCGGCGACTATCGCGGCGCGCTGGAGCAACGCGTCGGCGTCGGCGACACGCTGCGCGTCACCATCTTCGAGGCGGCGGCTGGCGGTCTGTTCTCCGGCGCCTCGGGCGGTGACCCGCGGGCTGGTGGCGGCTCGCATTCGGCGGTGCTGCCGACGCAGCTCGTGCAGCGCGACGGCTCGATCACCGTGCCCTATGCGGGGCGGGTCGCCGTCGCCGGCCGCACCGTCCACGAGATCGAGCAAGACATCGTCACGAAGCTGACTGGCAAGGCTATCGAGCCGCAGATCGTCGTATCGCTCAGCCAGAACATCGCCAGCGCGGTGACGCTGCAGGGCGAATCGGTGAAGGGCGCGCGCGTTCCGCTGACCGCCGCTGGCGACCGCCTGCTCGACGTCATCGCGACCGGCGGCGGCATCTCGACGCCGGTCTACGAGACCTTTCTCGAATTGACGCGCAGTGGTCGCACCGTGCGCGTGCCGTTCCAGACGCTGCTGAACACGCCGAGGGAAAACATCTTCGCGCGGCCCGACGACGTTCTGACGGTGGTGCGCTATCCGCTCACATTCACCGCCGTCGGCGCCACCGGGACCAACGCGATCGTTCCCTTTAGCGCCGTCGGCATCTCTCTCGAGGAGGCGATCGGCAAGTCGTCAGGTTTGAGCGACGGTCGTGCCGATCCAGAGGGGGTGTTCGTGTTCCGCTACGAGCCTGTCTCGGTGGTGCGCGACTATCCCGGCCTGACCCCGCAGCAGGCGGCACTCAACCTGGTGCCGACGGTCTACATCCTCAACATGCGCGATGCGCGCTCGCTGTTCCTGGCCCGCAAGTTCTCGGTGCACGACAAGGACATCGTCTTCGTCTCGAACTCGCCGTACGTCGAGATCACGAAGGTCATCAACATCTTGAACACGGTGCTGTCGCCGGCACTCGGCGGCTTCAGCCTCGGGCAGACCGTCGCCGGCTCGACCACATCCTCGAACCTCGCCGTTCTGTCTGCGGCATCCGCCTCTTCGGCATCCAGTGCCGCGCGAGCGGCCCCTGTCGCCGCCGCGACGGTCCAGTGATATCACTTGTCGGCAGCGGCATGCTTGCGGGCCTTCGCCTTGCGATGGCGTGATTTGACCTTCGTCATCGTTCCACGGCCTCGGTCCCCGGCGCCGATCCACCGCTAACCTTCGGCGAGCAGCTTGTCGAAATAGTCGATGGTGCGGGCGAGCCCGGCCTTGAGGTGCACAGTCGGCTCCCATCCCAGCAGTTCGCGGGCGATGGTGATGTCGGGCTGGCGCTGCTTGGGGTCGTCGGCCGGCAGCGGCTCGCGGACCAGCTGCGACTTCGAGCCGGTGAGCTTCAGCACCATTTCGGCCAGCTCGATCATCGTGAACTCGCCCGGATTGCCGATGTTGACCGGGCCGGTGATATGGTCGGGGCTGTCCATCAGCTTGCGGAAGCCGGCGATGAGGTCGTCGACGTAGCAGAACGATCGGGTCTGCAGGCCGTCGCCGTAGATGGTAATGGGGCGGCCCTGCAGCGCCTGGACGATGAAGTTCGAGACCACGCGCCCGTCCTGCGGATGCATGTGCGGCCCGTAGGTGTTGAAGATGCGCACCACTTTGATGCACGTCTTGTGCTGGCGATGGTAGTCGAAGAACAGCGTCTCCGCGCAGCGCTTGCCCTCGTCGTAGCAGGCGCGCGGGCCCAGCGTGTTGACGTTGCCCCAGTAGGCCTCGGGCTGCGGGTGGACGCTGGGGTCGCCGTAGACCTCGCTGGTCGAGGCCTGGAAGATCTTGGCGCGGGTGCGTTTGGCCAGCCCCAGCATGTTGATGGCGCCGATGACGCTGGTCTTGGTCGTCTGCACGGGATCGAACTGGTAGTGGATGGGCGAGGCCGGGCAGGCGAGGTTGTAGATCTCGTCGACCTCGACGTAGAGCGGGAAGGTGATGTCGTGGCGCATCAGCTCGAAGCGGGGATGGTCGAGCAGGTGGGCGATGTTGCGCCGCCGGCCGGTGAAGAAATTGTCGACGCAGAGCACCTCGTGACCGGCCTGGAGCAGCGCGGCGCTGAGGTGCGAGCCGAGGAAGCCGGCGCCTCCGGTGACGAGGATGCGCTTGGCGCCGGAGGGCCCGCGCAACGCCTCGCGCACCGCCTCGGGCACGACGGTGCTCGCCTGCGGGGTGCTCGCCGGTGCGGCGCGATCGTTGGTCTCGTTCATCGGTTGGTCCCGGCGGCGTGGCCGGCCAGGGTTAGAAGCAACCGGCCGTCCCGGCAAGCTGCCATGTCCGCCTCCGGCGACGATGGCTCGCCTCGCTCCGCCGGGTCGCCGAGCGCCGACACGTCGTCGGCGTCCGCCCACCCCGGCCTTCCCCGTGTCGGCGTCCGCCGACGCCGCTTTTTTCCTTTGTCGGCGTTCGCCGATGCCGGATTTTCCTCTTTGTCGGCGTTCGCCGACGCCATTTCGAGCGCCGCCGCGGCCCACGTTGCGTTACCGATACCCTATGCTCCGCGACACCCGAGGTCAAACGCCGGCCCTGGATTTTACCCGCCGGGGCGATCATAAGGGCGGCATGACGGTAGGCTCTCTCCTTCGCATCTCCGCTCACCTCCGGGCGGGCGCCGGCGTGGCGCTGCTCGCCTTCGCCGCGACCGCGGCGCCTTCGCCGGCGACGGCTTTCTCGACCGACGCGGCGCCCGCCGTAAGATAATGATGACTAGACTAAGTATTAAGGATGAATGTGTCGAATATAACCAAGCAAAAGCTTACCGGCGGGCAATCCGATTAAGCTCTGATGAAGCGACACTAGCTAACGGCGTGACAGCTTCGATAAGAAATAACCATTGTGCCAATCTCCTCTTTGCCCATGGACCGCTGCGTGTTCATCATTTGATGAAGACCGCACCTCTACTGCAAAATCCACCTTAAATCCAGTATCGCGTATCGCCTCCATCGTTCCACTTCGAACAAACGGCCAATTCCAGTCATCTACGATGAATATGACATCGTCATCTAAAGCCTCTTTATACATGGCTAGACCGTCATATTGATCTTGCTTTTCGTGAGGCCCATCGAACAAGTAGACATTGAATTTACCGAGAGATCCTACGTCTACCTTGCGGAAATCCTCCTCGACGAACTCAAAGTCGACGTGGCCAGTCTTGTACCGATTCGTGTTTTCGAAAAATTCTTCCTTTGGGCCTCCGAATAACGACCAATTGTCGATACAGACAATTTTGCAGACGTTCTTATCCATCGCTGAGCAAGCTGTTGATCCCGCCCATGAGCCTACCTCGAGATATCTGGGATCAGGTGCAAATCGTATGACGTTGTTGATAAACATTCTATAAAGGCGACCGGACATGCCGTTCATCTCTAACACAGATGTCGAGACGTGGCTTCGACGGCTTATTGCTCTATCAAACGCCATATCCACGATTTTCGTCAGTTCGTCATGAGCAGGCGCGCCGGACTTGCGGATCGATAGGATTTGGTCGGTCATTCTATCATCTCCGACATGCGATGGATTGAAAACTCTTGCAGATTTTCTATTCGCGCTTTTAACCAAACTCGGACAAAAAGCCAGTCGCACCAGTAAAGGTTTTGCAAAGCAGCCAGCTCATTTAGACCCCGCGTCAGCCTGCAGACTTGTATAAAAGTCATGCTTCTTCTGCCAGCGCTCTGGCGTGATGTCCATGTAGCCGAGATGATGGATGTGCGGGCCGCCGACCTCTCCTGTTTCACACCTCACCAGGGGCGCGCGACCCCATCGCTCGACGTGACCTGGTGCTTCGTGGACGCGTCCGGAAAATCGAATCGGATCGTCTGGCCGATTCCGGAATAGCCGCAACTGCCAATCGGGATAAGGCTCAAGCGGCTTTCGCTTGTCGGTGTCGGCGAAGTTCATCCGCGGTAATTGCCAACCGCCAATCGAATCTTCGGCGTCAAGGAGCGCGGCAAAGCGCCAAAGGTCGGCTTCGACAAGCTCCTCATCAGCGTCGAGCATCAGGATCCAATCCACATGCGTCGGCACTCGCGCTAGCGCCGCATTGCGCGCCTGAGCGAAATTCTCGAACGGTACTTCCGCAACGATGTGGGACAGATTTAGCTCGTTAAGAACGTTGCGGGCGGTTGCCACCGTGTCATCGCTCGATCCTGTATCAACGATAACAGCGTAATCGATAATCGTGGCGCAAGAACGGATCATATTCTCAAGATACTTTGACTCGTCTTTTACAATCGTCGCAAGTGCGAGCTTCTTTATAGATTTGACGAATGGCAATGGAAAGCGTTCCGGGATATAATATTGAAGTTGTTGAGTGTTGCGGTTCATGATTCGAAATTCTTCAGAGCGGCGCAGATAGTCGCGTCCGACTTCAAATGTGCCTTGTTCGCGCTTAAACCAAGCGATCGTCTCCGCCGACTCTGGATCGCGCCCGAGCAAGCATCTATAGAGATAAACAACTTCTGCATCAGTCATAGGGGAAGACGGAGCGTCTGGTAGGCGATGATAGATAGACGTGACTGCAACGTGAGAAATAAGGCGATAGTTCTGCTGATGGAGAAAGCGAAAGGTCTCGTTGGCTGTGGGATCGTTTGGATCGAAGTCGTGGACCTCTACCGTGATGGCTTCAGGGCGGAACGCATCCCAATCATTGGATCTAAGAATTTCGGCATCCAACCCTTCGGCATCGATATTCAAGAGCGTGATTGCCTGACCTTTGGGTACTATGTCGTGAAGGAGCGCACCAAGAGGTCGCACTTCAACCTCTCGCTTAACGCGCGCGATATGCGCCCAGGCCGGATGAGATGCTGATGCCTCATCGAAGGAATTAATAGCCCCTTCATCAAAGATCGTCACTGTTCGACGTCCGGCCTCGCCCGCAATGCCCATTGTTATGTTTATGTCGTTTGGGCGCGCCTGCCGAAACATTTCGGTCGCGCGCTCGTCAACATCTATGTTGATGCCATGCCAATTATGCTCTGCATGCAACATCGCCGTGTTCGAAAAGCGGAATGGATGATGGCAGCCGACGTCTACGTAGAAGCCGTTTTGCCGTCCGGTGAAAAGCCACCCCAGCACGCCATCCTCGCCAAATTGCGAATAGCGTGTCGCCTTGAAGCCATCCGCGAGCGTGTTCATGTCTGATCCCTACCGCCTTGGGCCGCGAGGCTTCTCCTTCTACGGACGCCGCGTCAAGATCCTTTTGGCTTGCCCTTACAGAGCAGCGGGCTCATGAAGGCTGAGAAAGGTCGATGAAGTCAATGGTCGCCACGAAGGTCTCTGTTTTAGTTGCAACGCTTAGCGTGGCCGTCGCCCAAGTAGACCAACGAAGCGTCAAGAGCTACGAAACTATATTTAGCCACGGCGCAAAATGCGACGGTAATGGAGCTAATGCGGAGGTTGACACCGCTGCTGCTGAAGCGATTGCCACGTCGGGACAAGACATCTACATCCCAGCCAACAATTACTGCATTTTCAAGCGTCCCATCGAACTAAACAGGCCGGGGCAGCGCATCTTGGGGGATGGACCAGCGGTATCGAAGATTCTTATATACAATGTATTCGGAAACCATAGTGGTGACGGCTTCGATAAAGGCGTCTTGAACCTAGAGGCTCCTGGTCAAGAGATCAGGGGAATTGGCCTGTCGTTCAGACAACCAGCCGAACCAAAGCGCCGTTCAGACTTGATTACTTACCAACCGGCTATTCGTGCGCGGCAGCCGGCAACCTCCCTACAAAATCTGCTTGTTGCGGGAGCTACAACCTGCATTGACATGGGCGGCAACGCAAACGCCGGCAACTCGCGCCTGTCGGAGATCGGCACTGGATGTTTTGATTACGGCATTCGACTTGACGGAGCGCTCGATACCGTGAGCGTCCGCAATCATCATAGCTTCCCATTTCAGATGACCCCGGCGCAATCCGCTATTTTCCAGCGTGCGGAGAACGTCTCGATCGATCTAGGGAGGGTTGATGATTACGCGATTGAAGGAGGCTTGTGTCTTGGGCAGACTTGCATCAATTTCTTCGATGGCGCGCAGGGTGGCGCTTTTGGTACTGTCACCGGCTACGATTTCGACGGGGCCGCGATCGGCATTCATATGCGAAGCCGGGCCGCGGCCTTAACCGGGTCAGCTCTTAGCTTTTCAGCTGGGATGAGTTCCCAGCACGCGATTGTGCAAAGCTCCGGCAGGCTTATCATCGCCGCGTCTAGCTTCTATGCTCAGGCTCCCACCGTACTCGATCATTTTACCGGTGGTGTGCAGACAATCATCGGTAGCGAGTGGAACCTTGGCAAGAGCGACATGCCAGCCATAGTTTCAAACGCCAGTGCGAAGTCGAACGCTCCGGCGCCGAACGCAACAAGCTCGTCCGCTTCGCGCCTTACCCTTGTCGGCAACACGATTGAACGTGACAGCGATGTTTCGCTAACGGCACCCTGGCTCGAGGCGGACGGGCGCGAGATCATCGTCGGTAGCCAGAACAGCGTCACGTCGTCGACACGCGGTGGGGTGTTTGTCTCTATCGCCGAAGATGTGTCCGGCAATAGATGGATAGGGAACAGCTCGCCAGGCTGGTCGAGCTATGTGGCGAAGTTCCCAATGCCAGATTCTGTATCAGCCACTGCCGGTGGGGGAAGGTATTTCGGGAACTAGCAAATCGGGTCACTGCGTTGTGTTTGCAGAATGTCGGCGACACCTTGCTACGGCTCTCGATGATAATCCAAGCTAATCGAAGGCGGCATTACAAAGTGCGAGTAGGGGAGCAACGATGATTGAGGTTGATCACATAAGCCTTGGCGACGCGCCGGGCGATCTTGCAGTCGGGAAGATACAGGGGCTCGCCGGGCAGCGACGATACGGCGAAGCCGCCGAAGCTATATTTGAGTTTTTTAGAACTGCTGCTTGGGCAGAAATCGAGAGTTCCTCTATGAAACAAGACGGCATTGTGTTACCGCACGCAAGCTGGAACATTGTAATGGCTATATTGCTTCAAGCATATGCATTTGAAGTGGTTGCGGAGCACATTAAAGGCATGTTCAAAGCAGTTGAAGTGGTCATTGGACGGAAGGACGATAATAAGCCGACTGCAGTCGATATTCACTTAAATGGTAAGAATGTAGTGTTTTTCATACATAACAAGATTAATCAGGATTGGATGTGGTTTGTCGCGCTTCGTTTTATGGGAGTACTCCCTATGTTAATGCATGTTTGCCGTTTCAGAAGAGGAGACGGATGCTTCTCAATATCGATGCTTGATGATTCTGCCGAAGGAGAGCCTTCTTTTTCAAGTTTACATCCCAGTAGCGTTTTGTTGCCTGATCCGATTTTCGTCGAGTCAGCTGGCTACTATACGTTACGTAACGAATTTGCAAATACGATGCCTTTCAGTAAGCGTAACATGCAGGGTATGTGGCGAGGCTCGACAACAGGGACGCGAGTAACAACATGGCGGACACTTCCGCGTGCGATCTTATGTAGCCTGGCAAATCAAAACAGCAGTCTTCTAGATTGCGGATTTACCAATATTGTTCAATTTAGCTCGCTTGAAGAAAGAGACGAACTGATAAGATCAAAGCTGATGAAGCCAATAATTCGGTCCGCAGATTTCGACAAATATGCTTTTCATATTGATATCGATGGCAATAGTAACTCATGGCCCGGTTTGTTCTCGAAACTTCTGTCTGCAGGTGCGGTTTTCAAGGTCGCTTCGAAAGAGGGCTACCGCCAATGGTATTACGATCGACTAAAGCCTTGGTTCAATTACATACCGGTAGAAAGTGACATGAGCGATTTGGTCGAGAAGATAACGTGGGCAGGAAGTCATCTTGAACGCGCAGAGCGTATTGGCCGTGCGGGGCACGACTTGGCAGCTTCTATGACCCTTGCCAATGAAATGGATTTCGCAATCGTTGCCATAGAAGGAGCTTTTGCATGATCCCTCCGCCGAGACGGTTCAAGTCCTGCGAACGTCTTTCTTATTTCTCCAACCTTGAAGGCCGTCTATTTGCGGAAAGGGATTTTCGTTGACGTTGAGAATAGCTGGACGCTCAATCTCTATTTGCCATTCCGAGTGAAGGAATGTATCGAACAGTCGACCTTCTATGCTGCGCGAATGCGTGCCGATAACGAGGTATGCCACCTTTTCGGTAAGTTCATCCAAGCACGAGCTCACAAAGTCGGCTTCGCCGCCTTGTATGTCGATGTGAACGAGATCAAGATAGCCGCTCTCGCCGATGATTTCCTTCAAAGATATGTTCGTGAGACAATCGAAATGTCCTGTCGCTTGCAGCGCGGAGACCTGCTCATCTGTCGCATCGAAGATCGGTTCGTTGCCCCAATGCTCGCCCGGTCGTTCCTGACGCGGAAACAACGCGGTGCCCGGCCTAGCCGAGACGATGCCGCGGCGGAGTTCGAACTCATCGCTCATGAACCCGTTCAAGGCGCACGCTTCGCGCGCAAATTGGATATGCCCCTCGTCGGCCTCAACGCCTGTCAGGTGGACTTTCAGACCGGCATTCCTCGCGGCGACCCCCGTGTTCACCATCCAGCATCCCCAGCCGCAGCCGAGTTCGAGCATCCGAAAGGTGGATTTGGCGAGGTCCACGGCCCGCAACGCCGCCGCCCACTCGGCAATGTCGGCGTGCCAGTTGCCGGGGATCGGCACGCCCTCGATCTGACCGACCATAGACCCGAGAATGTGCGGCAGGTATTTCGGATCGATCTTCGTGCCGAGGAAATTCGTGCACAGGCCCGGTGCCGCGACAAGGTCGCCACGAGCGTGATCGAGGATGATCTTCTCGCAATCGAACGGCGAGTTATAATGATATAAAGGATTGCGACTATTGCGGTCTTGATATTCCTTTGAACGTGTAATTGTATTTAGAAGATCGATAGCCGAATTCTGCTGGTATAGCGAGATTATCGCTTCAGACTCCGGCATCCTGCCGAGAAGGACGAGATAGGCGGCCTCGATCGTCTCTCGTGCTGGGGCGGTCGTCACTTCGGTCTTCATCGTGGTTGGTTAGCCATCGCCCGCACCTTCGCCAGCCTTTCCGCGTAGCGTCTCCCGATCGCCTCGATCGAGAAATCCCCCTTGATGAAGGCGGCGGCGGCTTCGCCCTTGGCCTTGGCGGCGACGGGGTCGGCGACGGCGGTGCGCATCAGGGTGGCGGCCTCGTCGAGGTCGGGATCGGCCCAGTGGCAGCCGCGCTCGACGAAGATGTACTCGTCCTCGCGCACGCCGACCAGCTCGTAGTCGACGAGCCAGGCCGTCTCGGGCGTGCAGAACTCCATGTTGCCGGAATAGGCGGTGGCGATCACCGGCAGGGCGAGCTGCATCGCCTCGATCATGCCGAAGCCCCAGCCTTCCGAGCGGTGCAGCGACACGTAGCAGTCGCAGGCGCGCTTGAGGCCGAGCAGGTCCTTGTAGGCGTAGGTCTCGTTGATGACGAGGATGCGCGGCTCGGCGCGCACGGCGGCGTCGATGCGCTTCCACATCTTCAGCTGGTGGGGATCGTAGACGCGGAAGCGGTTCTGAGTCTTGATCACGAGCCGGGCCTTCTCGTCGCCGGCGGGAAAGGCACGGCGGAACGCCTCGATGACGCCGAGCGGGTTCTTGCGCTCGATGAAGGAAAACGAATCGAAGGTGGTGAGGAAGACGAAGCTGTCCTCCTCGAGGCCGATCGCGGTGCGCGCCACCGGGGCCGCCTCGGGCAGCGGCTCCACCGCCATGCCGACGTTGACGACCGGCTTGTCCGTGTTGCGCGCGTAGATCTCGCGGTCGTATTCGGACGACACCCAGATCTCGTCGAGCAGCTCGAGCGCGAGGCGGTGGCACTTGGGGATCTGGTTCAGCTCCCAGAAGAAATAGCCGATGTTGTAGCTCTGCGCGAAGATCTCGCGCGGCTCGAAGGCGAAGGCCAGCGGCACCGACTCCGCGTTCAGGTGGATGAGGTTGATCTCGCGCTTGGCCGTGTAGGGCGCAAAGTCGGTCGTCGAGGCGAAGCCGATCGGCGCGGGATTGTCGAGATCGAAATCGAGCACGGTCGGCGCCACGCTCTCGCAGCGCGTCAGGATGTCGGCGGAGAGCCGTGCGGCCTGGCCGAGGCCGGAGGTCTTGTGCGCCGGGCCGATCAGGGCGACGCCGGGCTCGAGCGGGCCGATCGGGCGCTTGGGCGGCTGCAGGTTCTCGCCCGTGTCGACGGCACGCGAGCGGAGCGGCGCATCGCGGTCGAGGCGCAGGCCTTCGCGCGCCAGCAGCGTTTCGCCGAGGCGCCGCAGGTCGCGTGCCGCCTCAAGGCCGTTCGTCGCCTGATGGCGCGGGATGCAGAAGCGCGCCAGCGCCAGATCAAGGGTGCTCGGCGCGCCCTTGCGCTCCTGCAGCACCCTGCGGAGCGACTCGCGCGGCAGGTAGCGCAGGATGTGAGGGTGGGTGAAGGCGTAGGTGACGAGATAGTAGAAGTAGGCGGCCCGATCGCGCGGGATGCGCATGTCGAGCATGTGGAGCTCGGTGTGGCGGTTGAAGAAATGCGTCGTGAAGCCGTTGAGGGCGAACTCCTCCCCGACCCATTGCGTCTCCGTGCGCAGCAGGGCGACCTGCTCCTCGGTCACCAGGCGCGTTTCGAGCTTCAGGGGCGGCGCCTTCTCGATGCACCACCAGTAGACCGCCTCCCGCAATACGTCGGGAGCGGCGAGGTTGGAGAAGCTCGGGATGTCGCGCAGCACGAAATTGTGCAGCCCGACGGTCACGGCCGGAGAGGCGCCGGCGATCGGCGCCGGCGCGTTGAGGAACTCGATCTGCCGCGCCGAGAGCGGCACGACGTAATCGTAGTGCCGGTCGCGCACGTAGTCGTTGAGGTACCAGTAGAGCACCTTAAGGCGGTCGGCGAGCGTGCCGACCATGTCGTCTTCGTGCTTCTCGCGATGGATGCGGAAGGATTCATATTGCAGGAACTTCGTGATCAGTCCTTCGGGATCACGATCGGGGTTCGCGGTCTCGAGCAGGATGTCCGCGGTCGAGCCACGCTTGGCCTCCATGTGCGACGGCACGCCGATCCCGGCCGTCACCGCGGTGCGCCCACAACTTCGGCGGCCTGCCTGGTCTCGGCGGCGCACAGCTCCATCAAGGCGAAGAAGCTCTTGGGCATGTCGGTCGTAAGCACGGCGCGGGCGGCATCGAAGTCGATCGGCTCATTACTGATGGGATGCTTGCTCTCGGCGAAGCGCACGATGGCGCTCTCGTCCTTGAGCGTCAGCTTGGACAAGTCGAGAAAGAAGCCGCAGGCCCCGTCGCCATAACCTGCTTCCTCGACATCCTTGCGGTGGGAGTGAGCCACGGCCACGACCTTCTTGCCGTTCGAGATCACGGCCTCGACCGTCACGTGCGTGCCGAGGTTGTGGGTGTCGCAAGCCCAACCCTCGATGGCGGTGAGTGTCACGCGGTCGATGAAACCGACCCAACGGTCGCTCGATGCGGGGCGCTCGGAGCCGTCGATCGTCTTGTCCGGCAAGTCGGACGCTGCGGCGTCGTACGAATTGGCGTCGGAAACGGCGTCGGACGGCGCGACGTTCTTCTCGACGGCAGACGCCGTGGCCGAGACGGGTGGACGCGCGGTTTGAGGATCCGCAGCGGCACCTTCGTTCCTGGTCACCTGCTTGACCCAGTTGCCCAAACCCATCGCTGTTCCTTCCAGAGTAGGGTTATCGTTGCACCGCAATATCATCAATCGCAACAGGCAACGCGGCTAAGCTCGCGATCGTCGCTCACTGCCTGTTATAGACGTCCTCGATGCGGATGATGTCGTCCTCGCCGAGGTAGGATCCGGTTTGGACCTCGATGAGTTCGAGGTTGATCTTGCCGGGATTGATCATGCGGTGGGTGATGCCCATCGGCAGGTAGATCGACTCATTTTCGTGCACCAGCACGATCTCGTTGCCGCGTGTCACCTCGGCAATGCCGGCGACCACCACCCAGTGCTCGGCGCGGTGATAGTGCTTCTGCAGGCTGAGCGCCGCGCCGGGCTTCACCACGATGCGCTTGACCTGGTAGCGCGCGCCGTCGTCGATCGACTGGTAGTAGCCCCAGGGCCGGTACGAGCGCTTGTGCTCCAGCGCCTCGCGGCGGCCCTGAGAACGCAGCCGCTCGACGAGCTGCTTGACCTTGTCGCCGTGCTCGCGGCCGACCACCAGCACGGCGTCGTGGGTCGTCACCACGATCACGTCGTCGACGCCAACCACCGCGGTGAGGTGGTCGGGCGAGCGCACGTGGACGTTCTTGGCGTGCATCACCGCGCCGTGGCCACGGATCGAGTTGCCCTCGCCGTCGCGCTCGGAAAGCTCCCACACCGCCGCCCAGTTGCCGACGTCGGACCAGCCGATGTCGGCCGGCACCACCGCCGCCTTGGTCGTGCGCTCCATGACCGCGTAGTCGATCGACTTCTTCGTGGCATGGGCGAAGCTGTCGGCATCGAGCAGGGTGAAATCGAGGTCCTGCCGCGCGCGCGCCACAGCGTCGGCGGCGGCGTTGATCATCGCCGGCTCGAAGGCCAAAAGCTCGCCCTGCATGACGTCGGCGCGGAAGAAGAAGTTGCCGGAGTTCCACAGGAAACCCTCGTCCATATAGCGCTGAGCGGTGGCGCGGTCGGGCTTTTCGACGAAACGCTCGAGCTTGTAGACGTCGCCGTGCACGCTCTCGCCGGGCTTGATGTAGCCGTAGCCGGTGGCGGGATGGTCGGGCTTGATGCCGAGCGTCACGATGTGGCCATCGGCGGCCGCCGCGGCGGCCTTCTTGCACAGCGCGACGAAGCCGGCCTTGTCCTTGACCACGTGGTCGGCGGCGAGCACCGCGACCACCGTGTCGGGCGTCATGCGCGCCGCGATCTCGGCCGCCACCGCCACGGCCGGCCCGCTGTCGCGGCCCTCGGGCTCGAGCACGATGCGGGCGAGCCGCTTCAGCTTGAGCAGCTGCTCGCCGATGAGGAAGCGATAGGCGTGATTGGAGATCACCACCGGCGTGTCGAAGGCCTCGTCAGCCAGCACGTCCATCGCCATCTCGAACGTCGAGCGCTCGCCCACCAGCGGGATGAACTGCTTGGGCAGGCTCTCACGCGACTCAGGCCAAACTCGCGTCCCCGAGCCGCCGCACATGATCACCGGTAGGATCTTCATCACCGTTCCCCGTCAGTCAGCACGCCATGCCATGTTGCATCGCGCAAGTCGAGGCAGCAGGAGTTTAGGCATGAACAGAAGATGAATGGGCTTCCAGACCAAGATTTTGCCAATCGTCAGTCTAGCCGTCGCTCGCGACGCGATCCGAGCTGTAAGCCCGCTTAAAGCCGGTGTCGGCGTGCCGAATCGATGAATACGGACAAGCGCGCACGAGCGTTGTCGTAATGTGAGGGTCCTGCTCGGCCGAGCCTTCGGTGATGAGAGAGTACTGCCCTACGCCAATCGCGTCCATCTCATCGCATCATCAGGGCGGCGGTGAACCCTTCATCGTGAAAGCCGACCGGAGTCGCCGTGCGGTAATGGCTCCCGAGATAGTCCTGCCAAGCGCGAAATTCGTGAAGCACGTCGCCGAACTCGTCCAAGACGATCAGGCTGCCGGGGACAAGCAGAGGATCGAGCTTGACCAGGACATAGAGGGCCGAGCTGTAAAGATCGCTATCGATATGGACGACAAGGGTGCGCCCGGCCGGATCGAAGCAAGACAGGAATGGCGTCAGCGTGTCCTGGAAGAGGCCAGTCACGAACTGCACGCGAGGGTCTTCTGTCTGAGGCGTCAGTCCGCCGGTGTCGAAATGGCCCTCCGGGTAGAAACGGTTCCATGTCTCGGGAAGTCCCGCGAAGGTGTCGAAACCGGTAAAGCGACTGGTCGGCTCGGGTCTCATCGCGGCCCAGGTCGCAATGCTGTGGCCGTGATGGACACCGAACTCGAGGTAGTCGATGGGACCGGTGCATTGCTCCGAAAGTGCCTTCCACAGCGCCTCGCGCGTCGGATGAACAGCTGTGCCTGAATGACGCGCAAGGTAAGCCGAGTGAAGCGGCAGCCGGTTGAGACGATCCAGAGACCGGCTATAGATGCCACGCCGCTTGTAGCCCGCGCTGAGCTGACGGCGGAAGACACCGAGAATCGTCATGCGACATGCCCTTGACGATAGGAACAGCCATCGTCCAACGAGGCGTCGGCAATGTCGAGCGGTTCGTGACGTTTGCCGGCAAGCGAAAGCTAGCTGAAAATGGTTTCACCAAACCAACGACTTGGCTGCCAATTCGCTCGGCTTCGCTTCACGTCTCACCCGATCGTGATCGAGAGCTCTGATATCGAACGGATCGACTGTGCGCTCGCGCCGACGAAGCTTAGGTCGGCAGGTAGCGGCGTGTCACGAATCACTCTGCCGTAAATGGCGTCCATCAGCAGGACGTCTATGGCGCGGCGCCAGCGGAGGCTTTCGCGGGGCGTGAGGTCGAGGTCGGTCGCCGGCTGGGTCATGGCTGTGCTCACGAGGCTGACACCTCAAACTGCGTCGGCGTGGTTGAAAAACGGTTAATTCGCTCCTTCGGCGGGGTACTCACACCCCGACCGTCGCGGGAGCCACGGCCGGCGAATGCGTCATTAACGTAGCCAAGCGCGCGACCGCAGGCCATCGTGCGCCGCAGCATCGACTCGCCTATATGCAGCCCGATGCCGCCACTCCCGCCGTCCCCCCACGATACCGCCATCGACCGGTCGAAGCCCGCGAACCCGCGTTTCTCGGACGTTCTGCGCAAGCTGTCGCCCTACGTCTGGCCGGCGACCCGCCCGGACTTGCGCGTCCGCATCTACGTCGCCTTCGCCCTGATGATCGTGGCCAAGCTCGTCACGGTGGCGGTGCCTTACGCCTTCAAATGGGCGACGGACGCCGTCGCCGCGGAGGCCCGCGGCGGCATCCACGATACTCACCTCCTGCTCGGCTTCGTGCTGGGGCCGCTGGCGCTGACCGCGCTGTACGGCTTCGGCCGTGTCGTCATGCAGTTGACGACGCAGGGACGCGACGCGCTGTTCGCCGCCGTGGCGATGAACGCCGTGCGCCGGCTCGCGCAGGAGGTCTTCGTCCACCTCCACGCATTGTCACTACGCTTCCACCTCGAGCGCAAGACCGGTGGTCTCACCCGCGTGCTCGAGCGCGGGCGCAATGCCATCGAGACCATCGTGCGCGTGATCATGCTGACCGCCGTTCCGACGGTGGTCGAGTTCGCCCTTATCCTCGTGGTGCTCTTCTTCCAGTTCGACATCGCCTACGTCGGCGTGGTGCTGGGCATGATCGCCGTTTATCTCGCATGGACGTTCGCGGCCACCAACTGGCGCATGTCGATCCGACGCTCGATGAACGAAAGCGACACCGACGCCAACACCAAGGCCATCGACTCGCTGCTGAACTACGAGACGGTCAAGTATTTCGGCGCCGAGGCGCGCGAGGCCCAGCGCTACGACAAGTCGATGGCGCGCTACGAGGCGATGTCGACCAAGACCTACGTATCCCTGACCGTGCTCAACGCCGGGCAAACGGTGATCTTCACCGCCGGCCTGACCGCTATCATGATGATGGCGGTGCAGGGCATACGCTCCGGCCATCACAGCGTCGGTGACTTCGTGCTGGTCAATGCCATGATGATCCAGCTGTACCAGCCGCTGAACTTCATGGGCATGGTCTACCGCGAGGTGAAGCAGGCTACGATCGACATCGAGATGATGTTCGACATTCTCGGCCAGAACGCCGAGATCGCCGATCGTCCCGGTGCTAAGCCGCTGGTGGTAGAGCAGGGCGTCGTGCGCTTCGAGCACGTGCGCTTCGCCTATGACGGGCGCCGGCAGATCCTGCACGACGTCTCCTTCGAGATCCCGGCGGGCAAGACGGTGGCGGTCGTGGGCCCGTCGGGCGCCGGCAAGTCGACGCTGTCGCGCCTGCTGTTTCGCTTCTACGAGCCCTCGTCGGGGCGCATCACCATCGATGGCCAGGACATCGGCGCGATCACCCAGACGTCGCTGCGCGACGCCATTGGCATGGTGCCGCAGGATACCGTGCTGTTCAATGACACGATCGCCTACAACATCCGCTACGGGCGCTGGAGCGCCACCGATGCCGAGGTGCGAGAGGCGGCGCGGCTCGCCCAGATCGACCAGTTCATCGCGGTGGCGCCCGGCGGCTACGCCGCGCAGGTCGGCGAGCGCGGGCTCAAGCTCTCCGGGGGCGAAAAGCAGCGCGTCGCGATCGCCCGCACCATCCTCAAGGCACCGCCGGTGCTGATCCTCGACGAGGCGACGTCCGCGCTCGACACTTTCACCGAGCGCGAGATCCAGGCCTCGCTGGCGCAGGTCTCGCGCGGGCGCACGACGTTGGTCATCGCCCACCGTCTCTCCACCATCGTCGACGCCGACGAGATCCTGGTGCTCGACGCCGGCCATATCGTCGAGCGCGGCACCCACGGGGGGCTGTTGGAGAAGGGCGGCGTCTACGCCGCGATGTGGGATCGCCAGCACCAGCTCGACGAGGCCGAGGAGACGCTGCGCCGCGCGCTGGCGCGCGATGGAGCCGAGCACGACGAGAACGCGGCGGATGCACCGCAAGCGCTGGCCGCCGGCGCCGCCGCCTTCGTGCGAGGCGGGGCCGACGTGGACCGGGTGCTCGGCCCGGCGCAGGCCAAGGCTCTCGACCCGGTACCGGGCGAGTAGCCCGCGCTCAGGCGTCGCTCGCGACCTGCGCAGTTGCGGCGCCGACCCCGTCCGATGCAGGCGTTCGTCGGCCAAGGCAGCGGTGGTGCGGGTCGCGCTGCGCAGCATCAGGAGGCTTATCCTGCCGTTCCGCCGTCAGCGCCCGCGTGACGGCCTGTCCGCCGTCGCCGAAGCAGGTGGCGCGACTTGATGCCGACACGATTTTTAGCGAGACGTCCGCCTTCCGCGCCCCGTCTTCGCCACCGAGGTCTTCATGCCGAGCTTCCGTCCGACGCGCCTCAGGTCCGTCCTGGCCGCCGCGTCGTTCGCCATCCTGATCGGCGGTGCTTCGTCGCGGGCCGATAGTTTCACGGCGCAGCAGAGGAGCGATCTCGGCCCCATCATCAAGGACTACCTGATGGCGCACCCGGAGGTGCTGCGCGACGCCATCACCGAGCTCGACACCCGCGAGAAGCAGGCCGAGACCGACGTCCGCAAGAAGGCGCTGGCCGAACTCGGCGGCAAGCTCGCCAACCAGGCCGACAGCCTGGTCATCGGCAACCCGGACGGCAAGATCACGCTGGTCGAGTTCTTCGATTACAATTGCGGCTACTGCAAGCGAGCCCTCGGCGATCTCGACAACCTCATGAAGTCCAACAAGGATCTGAAAGTCGTGCTGCGCGATTTCCCGATCCTCTCCGCCGCCTCGGTCGAGGCGGCGCTGGTGGCGCTGGCCGCCCACAGCCAGTTCACCGGCGACAAATATTGGGAGTTTCACCGCAAGCTGCTCTCCTCGCGCAGCACGGTCGGCAAGGAGCAGGCGCTCGCCGTCGCCAAGGCGATGGGTGCTGACATGGACCGGCTGCAGCAGGATGCCAGCGATCCCAAGATCCGCGCGGCGATCCAGGAATCGCTGAGCGACGCACAGGCGCTCAATCTCAACGGCACGCCGTCCTACATCGTGGGGGACGACGCCATCGTCGGCGCGCAGGGATACGACGAGATCCAGAAGCGCGTCGAGAGCATGCGCAAGTGCGGCAAGGCGATCTGTTCCTGATCCCGCGCGCCTCAGGCCCGACGCCACCGGCGCCACATGACCTTCAAGACCATACACGTCCTAAACGGGCCCAACCTCAACCTGCTCGGCACGCGCGAGCCGGCCACCTACGGCCCTGCCACGCTCGCCGATATCGAGGCTGGACTTGCGCGCCTCGCCGGTGCACATGGCGTCACCCTGCGCTTCGCCCAGACGAACGCGGAGGGCGAACTCGTCACCTGGATTCAGGAGGCGGGCATGGCCGGCGAGCCGATCATCCTCAACGCCGGCGCCTACACGCACACTTCGGTCGCGCTGCGAGACGCGATCGCGGGCACGGGAGCGAGCGTCATCGAAGTGCATCTGTCGAACGTCCATGCCCGCGAAAGCTTCCGGCACCGTTCCCACATCGCCGCGGTGGCACGGGGCGTGATCCTCGGTTTCGGCCCACTCTCCTACGAGCTCGCCTTGCGCGCGCTTCTCGCCGACATGACCACCCGATGAGCGAGTCCGCCGTGCCGCCGGGCCACGCCGCCCTCGTCGAGAGCCTGGCCGATATCGCCAAGCGCCTCGACCTCAGCGAGATCGAGTATCAGACCGGCGACCTGAAGATCCGCGTCGCCCGCCAGCTTCCACCGACCTACGTGACGATGCCGCAAGGCACGATGCCGGTGCCGGCCGCGGGCCTGCCCGTCCTCGCGGCGCCGGCCGTCGCGCCCGTCGAGAACCCCGGCACGGTGAAGTCGCCTATGGTCGGCACCGCCTACCTGCGCCCGGCGCCGGAGGCGGCGCCCTTCGTCGACATCGGCACCGTGGTGAAGTCGGGCGACAAGATCCTGCTCGTCGAGGCGATGAAGACGTTCAACGAGATCGTCGCACCCAAGGGCGGAACCGTCACCCAGATCCTCGTCGCCGACGGCGAGCCCGTCGAGTACGGCCAGGCCCTCTTCGTGATCGAGTGAGGGTTCGCGAGGGCGGCACGATGTTCGAGAAGATCCTCATCGCCAACCGCGGCGAGATCGCGCTGCGCATCCTGCGGGCGGCCAAGGAACTCGGCATCGCGACCGTCGCCGTGCATTCCACCGCCGATGCCGAGGCGATGCACGTCAAGCTCGCCGACGAATCCGTGTGCCTCGGGCCGCCGGCGGCGCGCGAGTCCTACCTCAACATCCCCTCGATACTCGCCGCCTGCGAGATCACCGGCGCCGAGGCGGTGCATCCGGGCTATGGTTTCCTATCGGAGAACGCCCGTTTCGCCGAGATCCTCGAGGACCATGGCATCGGCTTCATCGGTCCCAAGGCCGAGCACATCCGCATCATGGGCGACAAGATCGAGGCCAAGAGGACGGCCATCTCGCTCGGCATTCCCTGCGTGCCGGGCTCCGAGGGCGCGATCACGACGGACGAGGAGGCCTTCGCGGTTGCCGCCACCATCGGTTTTCCGCTCCTGGTCAAGGCGGCGGCGGGCGGCGGCGGGCGCGGCATGAAAGTGGCGCTGGCCGCCGAGGACCTCTCGAGCGCCCTGTCGACGGCGCGCTCCGAGGCCAGGGCGGCCTTCGGCGACGACGCCGTCTACCTGGAAAAGTACCTTCAGAAGCCGCGTCATATCGAGATCCAGATCCTGGGCGACGGGCAGGGCCACGCCGTGCACCTGGGCGAGCGCGACTGCTCGCTGCAGCGCCGTCACCAGAAGGTCTGGGAGGAGAGCCCGTCCCCCGCGCTCAACGAGCGCGAGCGCGCCCGCATCGGCGGCGTCTGCGCCAAGGCCATGCGCGACATGGGCTATTCCGGCGCCGGCACCATCGAGTTCCTCTACGAGAACGGGGAGTTCTATTTCATCGAGATGAACACCCGCATCCAGGTCGAGCATCCCGTCACCGAGATGCTGACCGGTTTCGATCTCGTCCACGAGCAGATCAAGATCGCCGGCGGCTCGCCGCTCACCATCGAGCAGGACGACGTGGTGTTGCGCGGCCACGCCATCGAGTGCCGCATCAACGCCGAGCATCCCTCGACCTTCCGGCCTTCGCCCGGCAAGATCACCTACTATCATCCGCCCGGCGGGCTCGGCGTGCGCGTCGACTCCGCCGTCTATGCCGGCTACACGATCCCGCCGCACTACGATTCGCTGGTCGGCAAGCTCATCGTCCACGGCCGCACTCGCACCGAGGCGCTGATGCGGCTGCGCCGCTCGCTCGACGAGTTCATCGTCGACGGCATAGAAACCACGCTGCCGCTGTACCGCACGCTGGTGCGCAATACTGACATACAGAACGGCGACTACGACATCCACTGGCTCGAACATTTCCTCGAGCACCACGCCGGCGAGATCGGGACGGAATACTGACGGCTTGAAATCGCGGGTCGTTGTTATACTAATTGATCGAGAGTGAATCTTTATCCGGTGGCGCGATCCCGATGACCGATCCGGTTCCGACCCGTTCGTCCCGTCCATCTCTGTCCCGATCCTTTGCCGAAGCATTCGGCGGCGCCTATCCCCTCTGCAAGGATGTCCCGAACGCGATGGCGGCGCTCCTCCAAAGCCTCGCTCTTCGCGAGCAGGCGCTGCCCGAGCCGGTATCCTCGGACGCGCGACGCTAGGGAGGGTGGCGGCCATGGCGGACTGGCACGTCGATCAAAACATTGTCTGCATCGAGGACATCCAGCACGACCCGCGCAAGCGGCCGGATCGGTTTCCGATGAAAGGCGCCGTCTACACGATCCGCGGCATACGGCCGAACCCTGACGCGGACTCGGGATCGCCGGTGGGCTTTCTCCTCGCGGAGATCGTCAATGCCAGCCGCATCTATCGTGACGGCCGAGGCGAGATCCATTTCGGCTGCGACGCCTTTCGTCCGATTCGGCGTTCGGACCTGTCAAGCCTGCGGGCGCTGCTCGTTCCCGACTTAGTGGAATGACGCAATTGCGCGGCATCGCTTTGCTTCAGGCAGGCGAGTTCGAGGTTCTCACAATGGTGCTTACATCGAAGGCCGCCGCCGCATGACCGCTGCCGAGATCAAGGCCTTGCTGAAGCTGGAGCCGCATCCGGAGGGGGGCGGCTGGTATCGCGAGACTTTCCGTGACGCGCGCGAAATCGACGGCCGTGCCGCCTCCACTGCCATCCTTTTCCTGCTCGACGTCGGCGAGGTGTCGGAATGGCATCGCGTCGACGCCGCCGAGGCTTGGCACTGGCACGCCGGAGCACCGCTTGTGATCAGCGTCAGCCCCAATGGCCACGACGCCAGCGCGCATTACCTCGGCCCCGACCTCGTCGCCAACCAGCGCCCGCAATTCGTCGTGCCGGCCGGGCATTGGCAGACGGCCACAAGCCTCGGCGCCTGGACGCTCGTCGGCTGCACCGTGGCGCCGGGCTTCCGCTTCGCGGGCTTCGAGCTGGCGCCGCCGGGCTGGCGGCCGATACCGCGGGCGTAGAGCGCCTCCTCCGGCACACTCCGACTCAGATCGCCTCGATCATGTCGGCTAGGACCTCCAGGCAGGCGGCGCCCAGCGCCATCGAGCGTTCGGGCGACCAGCCGGCCACCGGATCCGGATTTAGATCGTGGTCCTTGAACGGCATCTCGAGCGTCATGGCCACCGCTCCGAAGCGCTCGGCGAGCTGGTTGGTCGCGATCGCGAGATTGGCCTTGCCGGGCGGCGTCTTGCCGTAGCCGCGCTCGGTCTGGAAGTCGGGGCTGTGGGCGGCGAGGCGCGTCGCGTAGGTCGTGAAGAGCGCGCCGCGGGCCTCGTCGAAGCGCGGCACGCCCTCGAAGCCGGCAAGGAAACAGGCCGGGATGGCCTCGTCGCCATGCACGTCGAGAGCGAAGACGACGCCGGTCGCGTCCATCGCGTCTCGTACGCATTTGACCTCCGGGCTGCGCTCGAGCGAGGGCGCCTGCCATTCGCGGTTGAGGTTCACGCCGGCGGCGTTGGTGCGCAGGTGGCCGCGCCGCGTGCCGTCGGGGTTCATGTTGGGGACGACGTGGAGCGTCGCCGCCGCCAGCAGCGCGTCGCGCCGCGCGCCCGGCGCGCTCAGCCAGTCGAGCGCCCCCTCCATCCACCATTCGCACATCGGTTCGCCGGGGTGCTGGCGCGCGATGAGCCACACCGGCTTGGCGCCCGTGCCGATCGTCAGCGCATCGATCGCCTGCCCGTCCAGCGAACGTCCGAGCTCGCGGTGAGTGACACCGGCGCGACCTGCGATGCGGGCGATCAGCGCGTGATGGCATTCCATGGGGTAGGGCGCGTGGAGGGCGAACCAGGCCAGCTCGCCCGCGCCCGCCCAGTCGAAGGTCAGCACGCCGTCGACGTAGGTCGTGGCGATCATCCGCCACTCCAGCCGGTCGCGGCTCGCGCGCACCTGATAGTCCTGCCAGCCCTGCGGGAAGGCCGCGCCGCCGGCATTGACGATGCGCAGGCGCGTCGTGCGCCCGGCCGCCCCGCCGAGGCGGAAGGAGAACCATTGGTAGAACCCGGAATAGCGGTCGCGCTCGATGGCCAGATCGATCTCGCCTTCGTCCTGGCGGATCGCGACGACGCTGATGTTGCCGCCGTCGAAGGCGGCGTCGATGGAAAAAGTCATCGCGCGTCTTAGGGGCGTCGGCAGCGCGATGGAAGAGCTGCGCACTCGCAATGGGTCGCACGCGACATCGTACGGACAAAGCGGCATGGTTCACTCCGTACACCGCTCCCGGGGACCAGCCGATTGTCGACGTTCGCGCCAGAACAGGTCAAGGAGACGCTGCTGTTCCTGCTGACGGCCGGGCTCGTCGTGCCGCTGTTCCGGCGCTTCAAGGTCAGTCCGGTCATCGGCTTCCTGTGCGCCGGCGCGGCGCTGGGTCCGCACGGCCTGGGGTCGATGGCGCACAAGGTGCGCTTCGTCTCGCTGGTCGCGCTCGAGAAGGTCGACGACATCGAGCCGATCGCCGAGCTCGGCGTCGTGTTCCTGCTGTTCACCATCGGCCTCGAGCTCTCGTGGGAGCGTCTCACGCGCATGCGCCGGCTGGTGTTCGGCCTCGGCGCAGCGCAGCTCTTCGCCACCGGCGCGGTGCTGGGCGTGCTGGCGCTCGCCTGCGGGCAGCCGCCGGGCGCCTCGATGATCCTCGGCGCCGGCCTCGCGCTCTCCTCCACCGCGGTGATCATCCCGGTGATGGCGGAGCGCCGCCGTCTGGGCACGGCGGCCGGGCGCACGGTGTTCTCGGTGCTGCTGTTCCAGGACCTGATGGTGGCGCCGCTGCTGTTCCTCGTCACCATGCTGTCGCTGCGCGGCGGCGATCTCCTGGGGACGCTGGCGACGACGCTGCTGCCGGCGCTCTGCGGCCTGCTCCTGGTGGTCGGCGGCGGGCGGCTGCTGATCCGCCCGCTGTTCCACCACGTCGCCGCGGCCGGCTCGACCGAGTTCTTCATGGCCGCCGTCCTGCTGGTGGTGATCGGCACCGGCGTGCTCACGGCGATGAGCGGCCTCTCCATGGGGCTCGGCGCCTTCATCGCCGGGCTGCTGCTGGCCGAGACCGAGTACCGCCGCGAGGTCGAGGTCACGATCGAGCCGTTCAAAGGCCTGTTGCTCGGCCTGTTCTTCGTCGCCGTGGGCGCCGGGCTCGACTTCTCTCAGATCATCGCCAGCCCGGTGCCGACGATCGGGCTCGCCGCCGGCTTCATCCTCATCAAGGTGGCGCTCACCTATGCGGCGGCGCGCCTGATGCGCTTGCCGTGGCGGGTGGCGACCGAGGCGGCGCTGATGCTGGCGCCGGGCGGCGAGTTCGCCTTCGTGCTGCTCACCGCCGCGCGCGCCGGCCACATCCTCAAGGCGCACGCCGCGGCCGACGTCGAGATCGCCGTGACGCTGTCGCTGTTCCTGGTGCCGGCCCTGGCGGCGGCGGCGAAGCGGCTGACTCGCAAGCCGCGCTCGGTCGACCTGCCGCTCGCCGCCGTGCCGGCGCAAGCCTCCGACGTCATTGGCGCCGACGCCAGGCCGCGGGCGCTGCTGATCGGCTATGGTCGCGTCGGCCAGCTCATCGGGTCGATGCTCAAGACGCACGGCATCGCCTTCCTTGCGGTGGACGAGGCGGTGACCGTCGTGCGTAAGTATCGGCGCGAGGGGGTCGACATCGTCTGGGGCAGCGCCGCGCGGCTCGACTTCCTGGAGCGCTGCGGCCTCGCCAGCGCCAGCGCGCTTATCGTCACGCTCGACGATGCCGACGTGGCGGAGGACATCGTTAAGCAGGTGCGCGCCCTGCATCCCGATCTCACCATCGTCGCCCGCGCCCGCGACGCCGAGCGCGCCGCGCGGCTCTACAAGCTCGGCGCCAGCGATGCCGTGCCCGAAACCATCGAGGCGAGCCTGCAGCTCACCGAGGCGGTGCTGGTCGACTTGGGCGTGCCCATGGGCAAGGTCATCGCCTCGATCCACGAGAAGCGGGACGAGTTCCGCAAGCTGCTGCAGCCCGTCGCCGGCCGGGCCGAGGAGCGGCGTGCCATCAAGATGTCGATGCGCGTCAAGGAAATGAACCGCAAGGCCGACATCGCCAAGCGCAAGGCAGAGGCAGAGCGCGCGGAGCCGGTGGAGACGCAGGGGTAGAAGATGGTCATCCGCGCAACGGAGCGGGACACTACTTGAAGCGCCCGGGCTGGTTCACGGTCGGGGTCACCTCGAGGCCGGTGACGATCATGGTGCAGGGCTCGTGGCCGACGGTGCCGGAGAGATGGCCCTTGCGACCATCGCGTTCCTTCGTGTTCTGGTCCTCACCCATCATGATCTCGCCCGGACCCATCTCGACACGGGTGCCGTCCATGGTCTCGACGAACCAGCGGCCGGTGCACACCGTGATCCATTGCGGGCGCGGGTTCTCGTGCCACTCGCCGACCCAGCCCACCGGCAGCACGGTGAAGGTGACCCCGGCCTCGCTGTTCTCCATCTTGTCGTTCCACTGCGGCGCGGTGTGAGCATCGACGCTCTTCAGCTCGAAGTTCGACAGCTCGAAGCGCTCCTGGCAGCTGACGCCGTCGCCATCTGTGTAGACGTGCCAGTACGGCATCGTCGGCTTGGGCTCGCTGGTACCGGCCATGGGATCGTCTCCGCTGCGGGGCTGCGCGCAACGGAGCGGCGGCGCAAAGGCTCCGCCACCAGCCGGCGGCGAAGATAGGCAAAAGAGGAGCGCCGACGAGCTAGCGTCGACGCTCCGGGTTGTCCACCTTCACGCGGTCAGATCGTGGACGACTGCGTGTTGCGCATGATGAAGTGATAGATGGCGAGCAGGATCAAGGCGCCGACGATGCCGCTCAGGAACAATCCGCCTTCGCTGGTGCTGCTGATCCATCCGATCTTCACCGCGATGAAGTTGGCGACCACCGAACCGACGATGCCGAGCACGGTGGTCATGATGAAGCCGCTCGGGTTGTTCGGTCCGGGCAGGAGAAACTTGGCGATCAGGCCGGCGACGAAGCCGATGATGACGACGTAGATCCAATGTAGAAGCATGGGTGGTACCCCGTTGACGCGTCGGCAGAACGCAGCCTCACCGTAGCGGTTGCTTGATGCTCCCTCAGTCTTCCACGACGCTTTTGTAGATACGCGTGCCGTTGAGTGCTTCGATGGTGCAGACTGCGGAATCGAACGCAGGCGTCGCGCTGAGGGTGCGCGGGTGGTCCGGCGCGAGATGGAAATGATTGTCGCTGAACGTCGTGCCGGGGCAGGTCAAGCGGACGGACTGGGCCAGGCGCCGGGCCTGCAGCGTGAGCTTCCAGCCCGCGCGGTCGCGGCGCGCCACGACTTCGAGCTCGCTGTCCCTTCGCCCGTGGCCGCGCCCCAAGGGGAAATGGAAGGCATCGGCCAGCACGTGACCCGTTTTGGCGTCGGTCAGCCGAGCCACGGTGACGTCGTGCGAGGGCTCGCCGAAGCGGAAGGCGTAGGTCGTATCGAAGAAGCCGCCCCACAGCGTCGTCGCGGCGAGGCCGATGGTCGAGCGCGGCGCCAGCACGAGATCGGCCTCGGCGCGCATCACCGGCGTCTCACCCTCGCGCAGGCACGCGAGGGTGAGCTTGACCGCGCGTTCGCTCGCCGCCTCGTTGAAGAGCGACACCTTGAGTCCGTTGAGGTTCTCGTCGCTCAGCACCAAACCGCAGGGGCGGAAGGCGCGCTTCAGGCCATAATAGGCGGCCTTGGGTGCGCCGGTGAAATCGATCACGCCCCAGCCGGCGCCGGGGATGAGGTCGCGCAGGAACCACACCAGTGCGCCGCGCGTGACCGAACCCTCGCGGCGCCACTCCGCGAAGGTCGCCTCCATCACCTCCGCGCTGGTGGCGCGGGCGTAGGCGAGGAAGCGCTCGGGATCGTCGCGGCGCAGGGCGGCGACGTCGATCCCGTAGAGCGCCTCGGAGTAGTGGTTGCGGATGGCCTCGAAGGCCCAGCTGGCGCCGACGTCGTGGGCGAAGCGTTCGGTGAAGGCCGGGTGCACGATCGCGGGCGCGTCCGGCACCAGCGCGAAAGGCGCCGCGTCGGGCACGTTGGCGAAGCCGAGACTCTCGGCCGAGAAGCGCACGTGGGCGCGGCGCGCCTCCTCGATCGGGCGGCGGTGGGCGCTGACGCCGTAGTAATGGCTGACGCCGACGTCGGCCTGGAACGGCATGGCGCCGCCCCACGGCGAATGCGGCGTGTAGGGCACATCAGGCCGCAGCGCCGCGCAGGCGGCTGGTAGCACCTCGTCGAAGAGCGCGTTGGACCACAGCGGCAGCGGCATGCCGAGCATGGCGGCCTGCTGCGCCACCTCGCTGGCGCCGCAGAGCACGCTAAGCGACGGCGAAGCTTGCGTGCGCGCCAGGAACTGCCGGGCTTCGGCGTCGACCGAGGCGCGAAAGGCCTCGTCTCCGGCGGGATAATCGAAGTTGGAGAAGGCGAAGTCCTGCCACACCATGAGGCCAAGCTCGTCGCAGAGCGCGTGGAAGGCGTCGCCCTGGTAGCCCATCGTGCCGCCGACGCGGATCATGTTCATGCCGGCATCGCGTGCGAGGCTAAGCAGCGGCTCGTAGGCCTCGCGCGAGAAGGGCAGGGCGACGATGTCGGCGCAGGTCCAGCACGCGCCGCGGCAGAACACGGGCACGCCGTTGACGACGAGGCCGAAACCCTGGCCGTCGGCATCGCGGTCGACGGCGACGCTGCGGAAGCCGATGGCGCCCAGCGAGAAGGTCCGGCCGCCCGCCGTGACGCCGACCGGGTAGAGCGCCGGCTCGCCGTGGGTGTGCGGCCACCAGCGCCGCACGTCGGGGATCTCGACGCGCCCGCGCAGGAGGCCATCGCCCTCGTCGACCAGCACGAAGTCGATGTCGCCGCAGCGCGCCGTGACCCAGCCCTCGACCCGGCACGACAGGCGGACGGCGACGTCGAGCAGGCCTTCGCCGTCGCGGTCGAAGCGTGCGTCGAGACTGCGCTCGACGACGCGGAGCGTGTCGATGGCCACGATGCTGACGCCGCGCCACGGCCCGACGGCGTGCACCGGTGGTCCCCAGCCGGGGATGTGCCCGAGCAGCAGGGTGCGCACGAGGCGCAGCGCCGGCGGCCGCACCAGCCGCGGGCGCCAGCGGGCACGGCCCTTCTTGCCGGCGAGATAGGCGTCGAGCGAGCGGAACGCGATCGCGAGGTCGTGGCGGCCGGAGAGGGTGAGCGTGACCTCGTGGGCGAGGAACATGTTGTCCGAGGCGAGGACCTTCACGCCGTCGAGGAAGACCTCGGCGATCGTGGCGAGCCCGTCGAAGCGCAGCAGCGCCTCGCCGTCGCCCTCCAGCGTGGTGCGGTACCACCAGTCGGCGGCGTCGAAGTCGACGGCATCGTCGGGCTGCCAGCGGCCCGCCGCCTGCAGCGCCGCGCCCACGGTGCCGGGCACGGGTGCTGCGATCCAGTCGGGGGAGGGCGGCAGGTCGACCGGTGTGGTGACGGCACCGGGTTCGCAACGAAGCAGCTCCCAGGGACCGAGCCGAGGCATCATGGAAGCGCCCATCCTCCGCCGTGAAATCCTCCGGCATGCAGGCATCGGCCGTGCCGGGCCGCCGGTCGCCGAGAGCCCGCGTTGCCGTACGGCGACATCCTGCGCCCGGGGACATACCCCCTTGTGATCACACACCCGCATTTTGCGTCGCGATGCGGCGCGCGACGCCGGCTCGGTCTTCTTACGGTAGAATGACCAAGAGAGATGCTGGTTCCTCTCTCGCCAACTTCGATCCTCCGCCCCGCGTCACGCGCGGCACGCCCATATCGGCCAGACCCGGGCGCGCCCTGCGCAGGGGCACCGCACACCAAGCTTCAGCCTTCCAGCACCGCGCGGCGCAGGCGCAGCGTCTCGGCCAGCGCGCGCACGCCCTCCTCGACTTCGGGCAGTGCCGAGAGGATCGCAGCGGCGTCGCCGGCCGCGGCCAGCCTGGCGCGCATCAGCTCGACCTGCCCGACGAGGCGCCGGTCGTGCTCGCCGAGACGCAGCAGCGTCTCGCGCTCGCCACGGTAGAACTCGCTCATGCGGTCGTTCTCCGGCACGGGCTGGCTGCGCACCTGGCCTTCGAGCGCGCCGATCTCGCCCGCCAAGCGCTCCAGCGCCCGCGCGTTCGCCAGTACCTGCGGGTCGGGGAACGGCTTGGCGCGAGTCGGCGCCGCGATGCTGCTGCGGCGGTAGGCTGCCTCGGCCGCATCCACCAAGGCGCGGGCGTCCCCAAGCAGACCGCCGGCCTTGGCGCGCACCAGCAGATCGTCGGCCCTGAGCTGGTTCTCGACCCGGTAGAAGTTGTAGCCCCAGCCGTAGAACAGGTTGATCGCGACCTGCTCCAGCGGGTCGGCGGCGTAGAAGTCGCCCGATGCCATCAGCGCGATGGCCCGATGAGGCCGCCGAGGCCGGTCTCGGGAGCGACGGAATAGATGCCCTGCGGCTGCCCGCCGACGTGAAAGGGCAGGCCGCAGGCCGCGTTGGGCGCCGACACAAGGCCCTTCTCGGCCATGCGCAGCGCGAGGTAGTAGCGGATCGCCTCCTGCGGCGAGAGGCCGATCGCCTGCAGCGAGATGAGCTCGCGCATGCGCTCGTCCTTGGGCAGGATCAGCACCTTCAGGTCGTTGAGCAGGATGCCGTAGACCTTGAGGAAATCGGTGAGGTGGCTCTTCACCGATTCGCGGATCTCGGTGATGTGCTCGTTGATCTGCTCCATCCGCGTGACCTGGACGATCTGGTTGATCGCCTGCTCGATGGCCGGTCCGGCGTAGTCCGCCACTTCCGCGGTGTCGATCTCCGTGCCGTTGAACGGCAGGTGCGTGATGAGGTCGAGCGCGTCCTGCTTGGTGTCGACGTGGATGTAGTAGTCGACCTGGTAGGCCATCTCCGCCATTTCGGCCGAGGTGGCGACGCCCTCGCTGCGAACCAGCAGCTTGGAGCGGTTGACGTAGATCACCTCGTAGACCCAGGGCGAGGCGCCGCCGAAAAAGCCCTGCGCGATCGATCCCAGCAGCGGCTTATCCGGCGTCACCAGTGCGTACTGCCCGGTGTCGTAGACGTTGAGCACGGCGCCGCGTGACTTCAGCACGCAGAAATGGTTGCTCTCGACGGTCAGCAGCGAGCCCGACACGATGCTCTCGTCGGCGATCTTGATCGCCAGGCTCTTGGTGCCCAGCATGTCGGTGCCGTCGCGCTTCAGCGACGTGATCACCTGCCGTGTGAGTGCCATTCCAAGACCTTCCCATGACCTGTGTCAGGCCGCTCAGCTTAGCTTCAAAGCGGCGTCCCGAACATCCTCTCCAGCAGCGACGTCTCCGGCGGCGGCCTGGCGCCATGGCTAGGCGGCGCCGGGACATCGTCCGGGGGCAGGTCGTCGTCGCGGGCCTGGCGCGTTGCGCTGGGCACGGGGTGCCGGATGACGGCGCGCGGCTCCGGATCGTCGTAGGCGTCCGACCTCCGCGCCGGCGTCGCGGCGGCGACGGGGGTGTCGCGGCCTCCGAGGTCGGGTAGGGGGATGCCGAAGAGCGAGGCCGGCAGGCCGGCGGTCGCCTGAGGGCCGGCCGGCGCGGCCACCGGCGCGCCGTGCGCGGTGCCGCCCGGCAGCGGCGTCGGCGGCTGGCCGGCCATGGCGACCTTCATGAAGCGCGACCAGATCTCCACCGGCAGGCTGCCGCCAGACGCCTTCTTCGTCGGCGACGAATCGTCGTTGCCGAGCCAGACGCCGGTGGTCAGCCGGCTCGTGTAGCCGATGAACCAGGCGTCGCGGTAATCCTGGCTTGTGCCGGTCTTGCCGGCCGCCTGCCAGCCGGGCAGCTCGCCCTTGCGCGCCGTGCCGGTGAGCAGCGTCTCGGTCATCATCGTGTTCATCATGGCGACGTCGCGCGCCGCGATAACGCGCCCGTTGTTGCCGCCGCGGCGCTGGTAGAGCAGGTGTCCCGTCGCCGTCTTCACGCGCGAGATGATGTGCGGCTGCACGCCGATGCCGCCGTTGGAGAACGGCACGTAGGCCGTCACCATCTCGAGCGGCGAGACCTCGGACGTGCCGAGCGCGATCGAGGCGTTGGGCTGCAGTTCGGACCCGATGCCGAGCCGGTGCGCCGTGGTCACGACCGCTCGCGGCCCGGCTTCGAGGCAGACGCGCACCGCCACCGTGTTGAGCGACATCGAGAGCGCCTTGGTCAGCGTCACCGGCCCGAGGTACTCGTGGGAATAGTTCTCCGGGCGCCACCCGTGGACGTTGATCGGCGCGTCGTCGCGCACCGTCTCGGGCGTCAGGCCCTTTTCGACGCCGGCGAGATAGACGAACGGCTTGAAGGCCGAGCCCGGCTGGCGCTTGGCCGCCACCGCGCGATCGAACTGGCTCGCAGCATAGTCGCGGCCGCCGATCAGCACGCGGATCGCGCCGTCGGGGTCCATCGCCACGACGGCGCCCTGGCTGACGCCGAACTTGCCGCCCTTGCGGGCGAGCTCGTCGTCGAGCGCGCGCTCGCCCTCGGCCTGCAGCGCGCGGTCGATGGTCGACTGCACGACGATGTCCTCGTCGGGCGCGCCGACGACGTCGTCGAGCGTGTCCACCACATAGTCCGCGGCGTAGTTGATCGAGCCGGCGCCGGGCGCGTGCGCCACGTGGGCAGGATCGGCCAAAGCGAGCTTGGCCTGACCCTCGGTGATGAAGTGCTCGTCGCGCATCGCGGCGACGACCTGCGCCGCGCGATCCTCCGCCGCCTCGGGGTTGCGATTGGGAGCGAGCTTCGTCGGCGCCTTCATGAGACCCGCCAGCATCGCCGCCTGCTGCACGGTGACGGCGCGCGCGTCCGTGTTGAAGTACTTGTGCGCCGCCGCCTCCACGCCGAAGGCACCGGAACCGAAATAGACCCGGTTGAGGTAGAGTTCGAGGATCTGGTCCTTGGTGAACTTGTGCTCGAGCCATACCGCCAGGATCGCCTCCTGGATCTTGCGGTGGATGCTGCGCTCCTGCGTCAGGAAGATGTTCTTGGCGAGCTGCTGGGTCAGCGTCGAGCCGCCCTGCATCGAGCGGTGCAGCACGAAGTCGGAGAAGATCGCGCGGGCGATGCCGATCGGGTCGACCCCATAGTGCGAGTAGAAGCGCCGGTCCTCGATCGCGACGAAGGCCTGCGGCAGGTAGCGCGGCAGCTCCTTGATCTTGACCGCCGCACCGCCGGTATCGCCGCGGTTGGCGATCAGCGTGCCGTCGGCGGCGAGGATGGCGATGTTGGGCGGCCGTTTGGGCACGGCGATCTGGTCGATCGGCGGCAGCTTGGAGGCCTCGTAGGCGATGACGGCGCCGGCGGCGATGCCGCTCCATAGGCCGAGCACCAGGGTCGAGCGGATCAGGAAGCCGAGGAGCGAGCCGCGGCGGCGGCGCTTGCGGCGGTTCTTCGCCCGGCTCTTCTCTCGCTTGTCCCGACGCGTTTCACGATGGCGGTCGCGCACGGCGGCGCGGCGCTCGGCGCGCTCCTCCGCGTCGTAGTCGCGCTCGAAGCTCGGCTCGCGCCGCCCCGATCCGCCTCCTTTCGCCATGCGTCGCCCCAGCCTGCCGTGCAACGCTAAGGCCGGCGCTTTAAGGACGCGTAAAGTGCCGGTGCCGTGGCGCTCGCCCGCTCCGGTGCCTGCCGAACGCTCGCCATGTTGCGCTGACAGCGTGCTGCGCTACACATCTGCCGGCCCCGCCACTGATCCTGGAGCCTCGTCTTTGCCCGCAGCCGTTCGCGTCCTTGCCTTTGGTGCGATATTCGGTGTGCTGGTCGCGATCCTCGCCTTCGTCGGTCCCGGGAGGGTCGCGGCGCAGGATCGCAGCGCACCGAAGCGGCTGGCGCTGGTGATCGGGGAGGCCGCCTACCCGCAGGCGCGACTTGTGACCGCCGACGCCGATGCCGGCCTCATGGCGACAGCCTTTGCGCAGGCGGGCTTCGACGTCGTGGCGGTCGCCGACGCCGACGCCGCGACGCTGCGCCGGACGATCGCCGATCTTGCCGCCAAGGCCCGCAGCGCCGGTCCGGGTGCCGTGCTCGCGGTCTACGTCTCCGGCTACGGGCTGCAGTACGCCGGCGAGAACTGGCTGGTGCCGGTCGGCGCCAGGATCGACACCGACGCCGACGTTCCCGAGGCCGCCATGCGCCTCGCCGAGCTCGCGGGTCCGCTGGAGGACGTACCGGCGACGACCCGGCTGTTCCTTTTCGATCTCTCCCGGGCGACGCCGTTCGCGCGAAACGGCATGCCGCTCGCCGGTGGCCTAAGCCTTGCCGAGGCGCCGGTCGGCAGCATCTACGCCTACAACACCGCTCCCGGCGTCGTGGCGCCTGCCAACGTGCCGCCCTACGGCAGCTATGCCCGCGCGCTGGCGGAAGCCATGCAGGTTCCCGGCCTGCCCCCTGGCGAGATGTTGCGTCGCGTACGCCTGCGCGTGGGGGAGCGGACCGACGGCGCCGCCGTGCCCTTCGATGACGGCTCGGCCGATCCCAGCTTCGCGTTCTTTCCCGGTGCGAGGGCGGACGCGACGGCGCTCCCGGCCATCGCCGGGCTCGCGGCCCCGCTGGCCTATTCCACGGCGATCGCCCGCGACACCCTGCCGGGCTACGCCGACTTCGTGACCGCCTTTCCGCGCGATCCGCTCGTCGGGCGCGTGCGCGCGATGGCGGCGGCGCGCCGGGAGGCGCTGTTCTGGAGCGAGGCCGTGCGCGCCAACACGCCTCGCGCCTACTGGACCTACATGCGCCGCTACCCGCGCGGGCCCCATCTCGGCGACGTGCGCCGGCAGCTGTTCGCCCTCCATGCCGCGTTGGAGCCGCCGCCGCGCTTCGACATCGTACCGTTCGAGGGCCTGCCGCCGCCCTCATCCGAGGAGGTCGCCGCGCTCGAACGCCTCACTTTCGTCGACGGCCCTTCGATCCCTTCCCCGCCCGCGACAATGCTGCCGCCGCCTCGGAGCGCCTTCTTCGACACCTTGCCGCCGCCGCCGCTCGCTCCGGCGGGTTCGCTGCCGCTGCCGCTGCCGGTAGCCACGCCCGAGGGCCAGGCCCGTCCGTTCGGCGCGATCGAGGAGCCGGCCGTCCCCGGTGGCGCGCTGATCGCGACCTTGCGCGACGATCGGGGCGGTTGCGCCATCGTGACGGCGAGACCCGGCGGAACGGTCGTGTCTCGCCTGTCCGCGACGGTCGCGCACAGCGTCCGCACGGTGAACCAGACCGCCGCCGACGGCGCCGCCATCTCGAGGGTCGCGATCAGCACCGGCGGCGACGGCGCCTTGACGATGATTCAAGTCGGACCAGCGGATCGGCCGCTGGGGCGCTCGGTGAACCGCGACGTGGCGGTGGGCGGCCACGCGATCACGCTGCTCGACGCCGGCGGACAAGTGGTCGCCGCCACGGTCGTCTCGGCCGCGGACATCGTGACGACGAATGGCGTGATTTCGGGCAAGGCGTTGCCGCCGCGCTTCGTGATCGTCGCGTCCGGCGACGCCAAAGGCGGCCCGGCCATCGCGCCCGAGGCGCTTGGGATCGTTCCCTCCGCGTCACCGATGCCCGCGACGCCGACGCCCGCAGCACCGAAGCCGAAGGGCGACGCGGGCAAGAGCGAGGCGCCTCGGCCCGAGGCGAGCCGGAGCGGCGAGGCAAAGGATGCCGCTGGAAAGGCAAACCCCGCGCCACCCTCGCATGCGGGTGCGCTCAAGCCGCCAGCGCTGCCCGCCGCCGCAGGGCTCACCGGACAGGCCCCGGCCCTGAACCTTCCGCCGCCGCCGCCGGCGCCGGCGTTCGACGGTGCCGCCGCACCGCTCGCCGCGGTCCCGGCGCCACCCGAGAGCGCGGCTGGCTCGCCGGCGGGGCCGCCCTTTCCCTCGACCTCGCTGGCGATGCCACCTGCCCCTGCGCCCGTCCCAGCGGCGGCGGCCACTGCTCCCGCCGCCCCGCCGCCTCCGCCCGCACCGTCACCTTCGGCAGCTCCGATTGTGCCGCCGGCGGTCTCGAAAGCGATCGTCGAGCCGACGCACAAGGCGGACACGACGCCAGGAGCCGCCCGCCTGCCGAGCGACCCGCCGCTGCCGCCTCGCCGCGCCCGCTCCGGCGCCAAGCCCCGCGCCGGGCGATGAAAAGCTTCGGCTTGGCACGGCTTAAGGGTTGGCATGGCTTAAGGACTTGGACAGAAGCTGATGCAATAGCTACATTTCACGTCAAAGGCGCCACACGAGAGTGCGCCTCGAGGGCATCGCGCGGATGGATCGGACGGCTACGGAGCTCAAGACGGCTTCACCGTCGGCCGGCGGCATGGATCGGCTCTCGGGTGGGACCCCTGTTGTAGCCGATTACGGCGCCGTGGAAGACCACCATGGCGCGCTGCGCCAGCGAACGCCGGTCTACGCGGCACTCGATCTCGGCACCAACAATTGCCGGCTCCTGATCGCGCGCCAGCCCGCGCCCGGCCTCGATGCGGGTGCGTTCCGCGTCGTCGACAGCTTCTGCCGCATCGTTCGCTTGGGCGAAGGCGTGAGCGCCTCGGGCCGCCTCTCCGAAGCCGCGATGAGTAGGACGATCGCCGCCCTGAAGGTTTGCCGCGAGAAAATTCAGGCGCGGCATGTCACACGCCATCGCCTCATCGCCACCGAAGCCTGCCGCGCCGCCGCCAACAGCGATGAGTTCCTCGCCAGGGTCGCCGAGGCCACGCGCTTCCAGCTCGAGATCGTCTCGCGCGAGACCGAGGCCTTCCTTGCCGCCCATGGCTGTGCCAGCCTCGCCGACCCAGAGGCCGAAGGCATCGTGCTCTTCGACATCGGCGGCGGCTCGACGGAGATCGTCTGGCTGTCGAGTGCCGCCGCGCCGACGTCGCAACGCCATCGCCTTGCCGACGGCGAGCTGCGCGATCGTGTCCGCGCCTGGGAATCGATGAAGGTCGGCGTGGTCAGCCTTGCCGAGCGATTCGGCGGCCTCTTCGTGACGCCGGAAGTCTTCGAGGCCATGGTCGAGTGTTGCGAAGTCGAGCTGGCTCCCTTCAAGCAGATGGTCGCGGCGCAGCCGCGCAATGAGCGGTTTCACCTGCTGGGCACATCGGGCACGGTGACGACGATCGCCGGCGTCCATCTCGGTCTTCACCGCTACGAGCGGCGCCGGGTCGACGGGCTGTGGATGAGCCAGGACGAGATCTCGACCACGATGGCGTCGCTGCGCGGCATGTCGTTCGAGGAGCGCACCCTCAACGCCTGCATCGGGCCTGATCGCGCCGACCTGGTGCTGGCCGGCTGCGCGATCTTCGAGGCGATCCGCCGTGCCTTCCCTTGCGAGCGCGTGCGAATCGCCGATCGCGGCTTGCGCGAGGGCATCCTCATGCAGATGATGGCGGCGGATCGCATGTGGTCGCGGGACGGGGCCTGACGTGACGGGCAACGGCGGCGGCGGCGCGCCGAGGGGCGATCTCAAGACGAGGGTGAAGACCGCGCGCAAGCGGTCGCTCTCGTCGACGCTCTGGCTGCAGCGCCAGCTCAACGATCCCTACGTCGCCCAGGCCAAACGCGACGGTTACCGCTCGCGCGCCGCCTACAAGCTCATCGAGATCGACGAGCGCTATCACGTGCTCAAGGCCGGCCAACGCGTCGTCGACCTCGGCGCGGCACCCGGCGGCTGGGCTCAGGTGGCCTCTCGCAAGGTCGGTGCGGAGCAGGGCAGGGGCAAGCTCGTGGGCATCGACCTGCTGCCGATCGACCCGCTCGCGGGAGCCCAGTTCGAGGTGCTGGACTTCCTCGACGCGGACGCGCCCGAGCGGCTCAAGGCGATGCTTGGCGGCAAGGCCGATGTGGTGCTGTCCGACATGGCGGCCAACACCACGGGTCACAAGAAGACCGACCACATCCGCATCGTGGCGCTGGCGGAACTCGCCATCGACTTCGCGTGCGAGGTGCTCGACGAGGGCGGCGCCTTCCTCGCCAAGGTCTTCCAGGGTGGCACGGAAGGCGAACTCCTTCGCCGTCTCAAGAGCGATTTCAGCACCGTGCACCACGTCAAGCCCAACGCCAGCCGCGCGGGTTCGGCCGAGCTCTACGTGCTGGCGACGGGTTTTCGCGGTGCAGCTCGCGAAGGCTGATCGACGTCGATCGACCTTCTTTGACGGAGTTGGTCCGAAGGACCGGACGTGAGTCTTGTTCGAGCGTGAGTGCTTCCGACGAGCGGTGACGGTGTGCCGACGCGGGCGACGGGAATGCCGGGATTGCCGCCATGCCGACGGCGAGTCTCGCGGTGCTCATCCCATTGACTCCTCGCGAGCTTGGACGAACGACTTCCTGAAGCGCGGGTTCGGCCGTCACTCGAACATCGTTCGGCATCGGCCGTCGGCCGGGCCACAAAGGAGCGCTTCATGGCCGATCTCACACGCCGCACCATCCTCGCCGCCTCCGCCGCAGGCCTCGTCGGCCCGGCCGCGGCGGCAGCCGCCGAGCAACAGCCGGCCAAGCTCTACGGCAGCGTCAAGGACGGCAAGGTCGAGCTGCCGCCTTTGCACGCCAAGAGCGAAGGCGGTGGCGCGGTGCCCAACCGCGAGCCGCCGGCCAAGCGTCTCGGCGTCGCCGTGGTGGGCATCGGCCATCTCGCGCTCGAAGAGATCATCCCGGCCTTCGGGACGGCCAAGGATGTGCGCCTCGCCGCGCTCGTCAGCGGTCACCGCGACATCGCCCAGGCCGTGGCGGCGCAGAACGGCCTGCCCGAGAAGAGCGTCTACGACTATGCGAGCTTCGACAAGCTGAAGGACGACCCGGACGTCGACATCGTCTACATCGTGCTGCCCAACGCCATGCACCTCGAGTACACCGAGCGGGCGGCGGCGGCCGGCAAGCACGTCCTCTGCGAGAAGCCGATGGCGGCCAACGTCGCCCAGGCCGAGCGCATGATCAAGGCGTGCCGCGACGCCAAGCGCAAGCTGATGATCGCCTATCGCCTCCAGTACGACCCGGCGCATCGCGAGTTGATCAAGCTGGCACGCGACAAGACGTACGGCGCGTTGCGTTTCATCGAGGCGGTCAACGGGCAGAACGACGATGCCGTCGGGCAGTGGCGGCAGATCGAGGCGATGGCTGGAGGCGGCTCGCTGCCCGACGTCGGCATCTATTGCTTCAATGCCTTCCGCTACATAACCGGCGAGGAACCGGTGGAGGTCACCGGAAAGCTGACCCGGCCGAAGGGCGATCCGCGCTTCAAGGAGGTCGAGGACATCGCGACGTTCACGCTGGAGTTTCCCTCCGGCGTGATCGCCACCGGCACGTCGGGCTACAGCTTCCATGAGAACCGGCGCCTGCGCTGCGCCGCCGCCGACGGTTGGTTCGGGCTCGATCCGGCATTCTCCTACAACAACCTGGTCATGCATGTCGGGCACAAGGCCGGCATGGCCAGCGCCCGCGAGCAGCGGGTGTGGACGCCGAAGAATCAGTTCGCCGTCGAAATGGACGCCTTCGCCGACGCGATCCGCCACGACCGCGAGCCGCTTACGCCCGGCGAGGAAGGCCTTCAGGACATGAAGGTGCTGGAGGCGATCTACCGGGCCGCGGCCGGCGGTTCGGCCGTCAAGATGCCGGTGGTGCAGGGTCTCGACACGACGCGCGGCCCCTACGTCTCAGCCGCGGGTTAGGCGCTCATCGAGCCCGTGACAGGATCGGGATTTTGCGACAGGACTGCGCTGGGACCATCATCAAGGAGCAGGGCATGGGCCGCAGTATCGCGATCGTCTTCGGCGCGGCGACGGCGTATCTCGTCATGGCTTCTGCTTCGGCGCAGGAGCCGCCGCGCAGCGCCCAGTTCCCGCAGGGAGAGTGCAGCGGGGTGTTGTGCAGCACGATCGGCGGCTCGCAGGCGCCGCAGAACCAGCCGCGCAAATCACTCTTCCCGGAGGGCGAGTGCGGCGGCGTGCTGTGCGGCGCTATCGGCGGCTCGCAGGCCCCGAAACAGGTTGGGCCGCCTCCGGCCTGCGGTGGTGGCCTGCTCTGCGACATGGCACCCTACGCGATGGGGCAGCCCTTCATCAAGCCCGAGGGCGTCGCGCGAAGCAACGAGGTGGTGCCGCCGAACGCCATGCCGCCGAGGAAAGTAGCGCCCGCGCGACATCGCAAATCCGTTGCCAAGCGAGCGGCAGCCGCGAACTGACGAAGACAGCATCGTGCCGGTAACCGATGTCCAATCGGGAGCGTAGGGGATGGAGCGGTCGACGGCGCTGACCTTCCCATTCCGGAGTCCATACGATGACGACCCGGCCGATCGATGGGCTCTCGAGAAAGCGGCTTCATCCCCTCGCGGTGCGTGCGATGCACTGGGTCAATGCGGCGGCGATGATCCTGATGATCGGGTCGGGTTGGGGCATCTACGACGATGCCGTCATCATACGCGGCCTCCACTTCGACCATTCGCTGCGTATCGGTACCTGGGCGGCGGAGAGCCTGCTTTGGCACTTCGCCGGCATGTGGGTCCTCATGCTGAACGGTCTCGCCTACCTAATTTACGGCGTCGTCACCGACCGCTTGCGCGAACGCCTTCTGCCGATCCGTTTGGGCGACCTGGTGTCGACGGTCCGCGACACTCTCCATCTGCGCATCGCGCACGAGGACCTCACCGTCTACAACGCTGTTCAGAAGCTGCTCTACCTCGTCGCGATCCTCGCCGGCGTATCGCAAGTGGTGTCGGGCTTCGCCATCTGGAAACCCGTGCAGCTGTCCTGGCTCGTGGCCCTGCTCGGTGGCTTCCAGGGCGCGCGTGTCGTCCATTTCGCCGGCATGTCCGTCCTGGTCGGCTTCCTCGTCGTCCACGTCGCCCTCTCGCTGCTTGTGCCGCGCACGCTGTGGGCGATGCTCTCGGGAGGCCCGCGGCTCGCTTCCAGGGAGGCTCGCTCGTGAGATCCGTCTTCCGTCCCGCCCTGCGACCCGACCCGGCGATCCTCGACGACCACCGTCCTCTCGTGCGGTCGCTCGAGCGGCGCGGGCTTCTCAAGGGCGGACTCTCGCTCGGCGCGCTCACCATGCTGGGCGGGTGCGACGCCGCCTCGCAGCCCTCCGTCAGCGCGGCGCTCCGGGCGTTCTCCTCCTTCAACGACGGCGTCCAGGCGCTCCTGTTCGATCCCAACAAGCTCGCCCCGACCTATCCGGCCTCGTCGGTCCTCAAGCCGCCGCGCTTCAACGCCTATTACGACATCGAAGACGTGAAGCCGGTCGACGGCTCGACCTGGAAGCTCGAGCTGTCCGGCCTGATCGCCGACAAGCGGTCCTGGACGCTGCGAGACCTCGAAGCGCTCCCGCAGCGCGAAGAGATCATCCGCCACGTCTGCGTGGAGGGTTGGGACTATATCGGGCAATGGTCCGGACCGACCTTGCGGACCTTTCTCGAACGCGTGGGCGCCGACCTGTCGGCGAAATACGTCGCGTTCAAGACGGCCGACACCTACCCCAGCAGCATCGACATGCCCTCCGCGCTGCATGCTCAGACCTTGCTGGCCACCCGCTACGCCGGGGAGACGCTGCCGGACCCCTTCGGCTTTCCGATGCGGCTGCGCACCGCCGTCAAGCTCGGCTACAAGAACCCGAAGTGGATCACGGCGATCGAGGTGACCAACACCTATCCCGGCGGCTACTGGGAGACGTCGGGCTTCAACTGGTTCGCGGGCATCTAAGTGGCTTGCCCGATCGTCGTGTCCCGACCGGGCGCCCCATCGCGGCGTCGACTTCTCGGCATCCTGTGCCTGAGCCTTGCTCTGGGCGTCGTCCGGGAAGCCGGAGCTGCCGAGAAGGACGAAGACGACGAGACGCTCGCGCAGAAAGCGGCGCAGCGTTTCCCGCAGCCGGTCGCGGTCGGTACGCTCCTGGATCGCAAGGTGCTCCAGCCGTCGGAAAGCCAACCCGTACTCGGCACCGTCAAGGCGATCGTGCGTGCCAGGGACGGGAGCATCGAGGCGGTCGTCGACTATGGTGGCTTCTTGGGCTTTGGCGGACGTTTGATCGCCGTCCCGATCGACGCGATGGCGCTTCTCTCGCCCGAGCTGGAAATCGTCGACTTCGAGCCCGCCGAACTCGACACATTCCCGACGTTCGATGCCCTGGGCCTCACACCTCTGAACCCGAACGAGATCATACGCGTCGGCCTCGCGAAACCTTCGCATTAGAGGCTCGCTGCCGACCGCGTTCACTTCAAGCCCAAATCGCGATCTGCGTTTTGGTTCGATCGACGGGCGCCTTCACGCGCCTCTCTCGCGAGCGACGCGCACGAAGGTCGCGATGATGCGCGTGCCGGCTCTGAGCGTACCGCGCAACGAACCCGCGACCTTCGACACGCCGGCGGTGCGGCAGCGGCAGTCGACAGGGATCTCCATGATACGTAGGCGGTCGCGCGCGGCCTTCATCTGCATCTCGAGGTTCCAGCCGTAGGTCATCTCGCGCAGGCCGAGGCCGAGCAGGGTCTCGCGCGAGATCGCGCGGAAGGCGCACATGTCGGTGTAGCCGGTAGCGTAGCGAAGCCGCACCGCGGCGCCGAAGATCCGACCCGACAGCACCTGGTGCCAGCCCATGCTGCCCTTCTCGCGGTTGCCGCGGGCGCGCGAACCGATGACGAAATCGTGGGTGCCGGCGGCGATCGGGCCAACGAGATCGGCGATGCGCGAGGGATCGTCGGCGCCATCGCCGTCCATGTAGACCAGGATGGCGTCCTCCGGCGCCGCCTGCGCGCCGGCGAGGCAGGCGCGGCCGTAGCCGCGGCCGACATCGAGCACGAGCGCGCCCGCCGCTTCCGCCACCTCTCGCGTCGCATCCGCGCTGCCGCCGTCGACCACGATGCGAGTATCGACGAGCGCCGGGAGCGAGGCGAGCAGCGGCCCGATCGATCCGGCCTCGTTCACCGTCGGGACGATGAGGACGATCGGCCTCCGACGAGCCGGGCTCACAGGCTCCAGCGCAGCCCGCAGCTGGCGCAGGCCTTGGGCGGCGCGGTGGAGAGCAGCGCGTCGCGGAAGTCGGCGTAGGCGTCGCCGGTCCAGATCTCGCGCAGGCTCTGCTGGGTGGCGTCGCCCAGCGTATAGTTGTCGTAGCCGCGCTGCGAGAACGGCGCGATGCAGCAGGGCAGCGCGCGGCCGTTGGCGGTGAAGTACATCAGGCTCCAGGGCCGCCGGCACAGCGACCACGGCGAACCGTCGTCCAGGTTATCCGGACCTTGCCGCTTCAGGCTCATGCCCGGCTCGGAGGCGGCGCCCGAGGCGGAGAAGCTCAGGCCGAGCGAGCCGGCCAGCGCCTCGGCCTGGGCGATCAGCGCGCTCTCCCGGGTTTCCAGCTGCTCGTAGAGAGCCTGGTCCGGCCGGGCCAGGCCGATCGACTCGTCCTCGAAGAACACGAGACGCTGCAGGTAGACCTCCTTGACGCCGATGTCGGCGGCGACGCGCACGAATTCGGGCAACTCGTCGATGGTCTCCTTGAGCCCCGTCAGCCAGGCCGAGACCTTGGGCAGCGTATGGCCCTCGCCCTCCTGGATCTCGCGGAAGCGGCGCACGTTGTGGAGGATGCGGGCGAAGTAGTTCTTGCCGCGTACCGCCAGGTAGGACGACGGGTTGGAGGCGTCGAGCGAGACGCGCAGCTCGTCGAGCCCGGCCTCGATGAGGGCGCGGCCGTTGCGCTCGGTCAGCAGCGTGCCGTTGGTGTTGAAGAGCACGTAGACGCCGCGATCCTTCAGGTAGCGCACCATCTGCGGCAGCGCCTTGACCAGCATCGGCTCGCCGACGCCGTGAAGCACAGCGCGCTGCAGGCCGGGGCTCTGGTCGACGATGCTGGTGAACAGTTCCCACGACATGTCGGCCGGCGGTTCCAGCTCGACGTAGGTGCGCGGGCAGGTGGTGCACAGCAGGTTGCAGCGGTTCGTGACCTCCAGGTAGAGGCAGACCGGCGCGCGCTCGGTGCGACGCTCTCGCTGCGGCGCCACCGTCTCGAAGTAGCGGCGCGGATCAATCGGCAGCGACGGTGACAGCGTTTCCATATCGGTCCTTTCTCGTGTTCAGGACGAGCAGTGTCAGTTCGGTTGCGGCGAGCGCGAAGAACGGCAGGAAGACGATCGAGCCGCCGCCGACCAGGTTCGGCCAGTCGAGATTGTTCATGAAGGTGGCTGCGCAGGTCAGCCACAACACCGCGGCGGACGGATAGAAGCAAAGGAAAGGGACGAGCCAAGCCAGATACCAGATGTAATGCGGCGACGTCATCGCGGTGAAGATCGTCGCCAGAAGGAAGGCGCCGAAGAGATCGATGCCCGCGCCGGGGCGGCGGAAAAGGCGCGTGGCGGCTACCGCGGCGAGGCCGAGGAGAACCAATGGCGTGTAGAGCTGAAAGAGGTTCTGCGGCGCGCCCGGCCAGAGATGCTTGAGGAAAATCCACAGGTAGACGCCGTGGCCGTCGCGATACCCCTCTTCGTCGCCGTACCCGGACAGGAAGCCGAAGACGTACTTGCCGGCCGAGAGGTAGGGCAGGTAGAAAACGACGACGGTCGCGATGCCCGCCAGCGGCATTCGCCATCCCCAACGGCGATAGAGAGCCGGGGCGACGAGTACCGGGTAGAACTTGGCCAACAGCGCGCCGCCGAGCGCCACGCCGGCGAGGCCGTAACGCTTCGTCTGCGCCGCCAGAAGCGCGAGGCAGACCGCGGCCACGGCGATCGCGTCGACGTGACCGTCGCCCGCGAACTCCCAGATCGGCACCGGATGCCACGCATAGATGAGGATGCGGCTCGCCGGCACGTCGCGCGACTTGAGGAGACGGAGCAGCGCCCAGATCGCCAGCCCATCGAAGGCCAGCATCGCGGCCTTCATGACCGTGAGGTCCTCGCTGACCCGGGTCACCAGGTAGAAGACGACCTGGTCGAGCGGCGGATAGATCGTGCGCGCATAGGTCTTGCGATTGATTTCCGGATAGATGTCGTCATCGCGCAGAGACTGCAGCGCGGGATCGGCGGGCAGGAAGCGGTAGGGATTGATGCCCGCCGCCTGAACGCGGCCGTCCCAGACGTAGCGGTTGATGTCGGTGGAGATCGGCGCGATCGGAAGCACGATCGCCCGCAGGATCGCCGCAACGACGAGGATGCCGGCGACGGCGCGCGACATGGACGAACGCTCGCGGCCGGTGTCGAAGAGCACCACCGCGACAGCGGCGAGGTAGATCGGCACCTCGACCCACATGTAGCCGTCGATGATGGAATCGCTGTCCGTGCCGAGCCTGCTGGCGAGGACGGCCTGGACCGCGATGAGCGGGACCGCGAGCGCGACGAGCCACATCAGGCCGGAACGGCTCATGGAGGCGACATGGCGATCGAGGACCGCTCCGCCGCGTCCAACGACGCGAGTAGCGCGCGGGTGTTCGAGGCCGCCCCTATTGTCGGTCCATTATGCCCGGGCCACCCGTCGCGGACGCGCGAAAGCGAGGCGACATCGTCGACATCGTACCATTCCGGCAGCAGGTGCACGGGCAGGCCGATCTCCGCCGCGCGCTCGCGCGTCTGGCGCGCCACGTCGGCGGTCGACCAAGAGATGTCCTCGAACATCCGAGCATGCGCTCGTTTCAATCCGAGGAGATAATAGCCGCCATCGCTGGCAGGTCCGAGGACGGCACGGTCTCCCGGCTCGGCCAATTTCCGCGCGGCCTCCACGAGGAAAGACGGCGGCAGAGTCGGACTGTCGGCGTTGAGGACGCAGGCGCAGGCGTGGCCAAGGGCGAGCAGCCGTGACACCGCGAGGAACAGCGTGTCCCCGAATGCCGGGCACCACGCCTCGAACAGGCCGATCGAGTCCGGGAGGAAGTCGAAGAAATCCTCTTCGCCCGGTGGCCCAAAGGCCATGTAGCCGGAAATCGAGGCCTCCTTCGAAGCGGTCAACAGGTTGGCGGCGACATCCCGAAGGAAAGCCGTGTTGAAGGCCGAAGCCTCCTCCGGAGAGTAGGGTGGAGACAGACGCGTCTTGGTTCGTCCCGCCCGCGACGCCTTCGCCATGACGGCGATCCCGCAGGACGCTGAGCCGGGGCAGGGACTGTCATCGGCGAGCGTGTCCATCGCGCTTCTTTTCGTCACGGGAGACAGGAAGGTTACGATATGGCGCAAGGCGCTCGAAGCGAACGGAAGTCCTAGAATTGCTCTAGCACGGAACGTGTCGCGTCACCGCACGGCCGGACTGCAGCTCAGCTGATCGACGCGAGGCCAGGATAAAGGGCACCTGTCAGCACGCAGACGACGCGCCGCGAAGCCCGCAGGATCCCCTGATCTGGCAGGTTGGCCAGAGCCTCGGGCGTACCACCTTCGGCAAGGTCGAGCCTCTTGCCCACCGCCGCGCTCATGATGAGGACACCGGAGCGGAACGCGTCATCCCCAATCCTCATGTCGATCGCGCCGGACGCTCTGAGAGCCGCCACCTGCGGCGTGAGAACATCGGTGGCGATCGAAGCCGCGATGGCGCCGTCACCGGCCGCAGCCCGCACCAGGCACATTGTCGGCCTGCAGCCTAGCGCGGAGAGATGCCGCTGTATCGCCGTCGCCCCGTCGCCGTAGCACGTCGGAACGATGACGATCGGGTCGTCGGCGACACCGTCTGCGATCGACCGTGCAATTCGATGGTAACCGATGGCACCGGGCATCAGAGCGCCCGCTCGCAAATCGTCAAGTAAAGTCGCAGCATACCAACCGCTGGACCTGAACGCTCGAAGCGCTTCATGGACCGCCGCACGATCCTGATAGCGGTACACGTTGGCGCCGAGTGCGAGCAAGCTACCGACGACATCGGCAGTTGTCCGTTCATAGACCAGGACAGCCGCCTCGAGCCCGAGAGCGCGGCAGGCGTAGGCGATGGCGCGTCCGTGATTTCCGGAGGACGCGACGACAATCTTTCGATGGCCCAGATGCAGAGCGTCCTCGACCGCGACAGGCGCGGCACAATCCTTCCACGAGCGCGTCGGGCCATGAGTGACATCGCAAATAAAGACATTGGACGCGTAGGCGGTCGAGAGCTGTGGCGACGAGAGGCAAGGGATCGGAAAGTAGTCATATTCCAAGCCATGAACACGGACCAGCGCCTGGCGTGAGGCTCCTTCGACCCTGTGGCTACGTCCTTGGTTAAGAGGCGATCTCACGAATGCCTCCCTGGCGCGTTCGGAACGATGGTCGAGGCGACGGGCTGAGGGATCAAGGTGACATCATCCATCGAGCGTCAGATCACATTCTCAGTCCGGACATAGGCGCGCTCCCCAAAATGGTACTGGACCATCTGACCCTCCCGGTCGGCGACATGTTCCGCCTCCCGAGAGTGGTCTTCCGAGGCGTCGCAAATTGCCGACACATCGTCTTGCGCGATTGTACAGGCGGGACCGCACCGCGTCGTGGCGGCCTGCAGCCGGCCCTGAATGCTAGGCACTGGACTCAGGCGCGTGAACGCCCGCTGCGTCGAGAACGCGGCTGCCGTGCCGCGCAGAGGAGCTCTCCGATGTCGCAATTGCGCGATGGCAGTTGCCGCCTGTTGCGCCAGGAAGTTCGCCTGCAACGAGCGTCCGCGATGTTCTCTCATCGAGAGCGGTCGGGCATAGTTCCTGCCATTGATGCCCGAGGCTCCGGCGCACCCCGACCGGCCGCCTCTGGAAGCGGCGACCCAAATCATCAGCCATTCCTCAGCTCGACGTTCCAGGGAGCCGTACCGGACGCTCCCTCATCATTCTTCGAAAATCCTGTCGCGGAGTTACACCGTAGCATCGGCTATCCATGCGCGCGGCGAACGAACGTCGGGGCACGGGGTCAGCGCGTCGACTGCCGAATGTTACAAGGTGGCACGAAGCGGCGGTGCGAATCGCGTCAAAGGCGTGGTCGCGTTCAGTCGGCATCGGCCTCACTGATTTGGCGACGGCGGCCCTGCGCGCTCGGCCCTTCCGCTCGTGCGACGAGGCTCCTATACGGGGCGCACAATCGGGGGACCGGGGTCGATGGCCGACATGCGGCTGGTGGTGGTCGGCGCGGCGGGGCGCATGGGACGGACCATCGTCCGTCTCGTCGCCGAGACCCAAGGCGTCGTGCTGGGCGGCGCGTTGGAAGCTGCCGGATCGCCGATGCTCGGCCGGGAGCCCGGAACACTCGCCGGCTGCGCCGCCGCCGGGCTCGCGATCACTGACGACGCGCTGCCGCTCGTCGTCGAAGCCGACGGCATCATCGATTTCTCCACGCCAGCCACCAGCGTCGCCTTGGCGGCGCTCGCTGCGCAGGCCCGGATCGTGCACGTGATCGGCACCACCGGCTTCTCGCCCGACGACCTCGCCAAGCTCGAGGCGGCGGCGCGGCATGCCACGATCGTGCGCTCGGGCAACATGAGCCTCGGCGTCAACCTCGTTGCCGCCTTGGTCCGACAGGCGGCCGCGGCCTTGGGAGAGAGCTTCGACATCGAGGTCTTGGAGATGCACCATCGCATGAAGGTCGACGCGCCCTCGGGCACGGCGCTGCTGCTGGGAGAGGCAGCCGCTTCCGGCCGCGGCATCGCGCTGGACCAGGCCGCCGTGCGCGGTCGCGACGGGATCACCGGCGCGCGCGCGGTCGGTGGAATCGGTTTCGCCGCTTTGCGCGGCGGTACGGTGGTGGGCGACCACAGCGTCATCTTCGCCGGCGAGGGCGAGCGCATCGAGCTCGTCCACAGGGCCGAGGACCGCACGATCTTTGCTCGGGGCGCGCTCATGGCCGCGCTCTGGGCCCGCGGGCGCAAGCCCGGCCTCTTCTCCATGGCCGATGTGCTCGGCCTGCCGGACGCCCCGGCGCATTCGAAGGATCGATCCGCTTGACCGAACGCATGCTGGTCCTGCTCCGCCATGGGCAGAGCGAATGGAACCTCAAGAACCTTTTCACCGGCTGGAAGGACCCAGGACTCACAGAGCGCGGGTACGACGAGGCACGCGCGGCCGGCGCCGCTCTGAAGCGCATCGGCCTGCGCTTCGATCGCGCCTTCGTCTCCGATCTGACCCGCGCGCAGGAGACGCTGGCGAGCGTGCAGAAGGTGATGGGCACGAGCCTGAAGCCGATCGTCAACAAGGCGTTGCGCGAGCGCGATTACGGCGATCTTTCCGGGCTGAACAAGGACGAGGCCCGCGAGAAATGGGGCGACGAGCAGGTGCGTATCTGGCGCCGCTCCTATGACACGCCGCCGCCGGGCGGCGAGAGCCTCCGCGATACGGTCGGCCGCACGCTGCCGTACTATTGCCAAGCCATCCTTCCCTGCGTCCTGCGTGGCGAATCCGTGCTGGTCGCCGCCCACGGCAACAGCCTTCGCGCGCTTGTCATGGTTCTCGATGGTCTCGACGCCACGACCATCCCGACGGTCGAGATTCATACGGGAGTGCCGCTGGTCTACCAGCTCGGCGCCGACTCTCTGGTCCTGTCGAAGAAGATCGTCGAGCCTGAGATCGCGCCGCGTGCGCCCGATGACGTGCTTACCCGCGGTTAGAGCAGCCAAGCCGACGGCATTTCGGAACGATCCGACGAAGGTCGTGGTTTGACATGCGTGACGCAGAGGGTAGCCGTGTCGGCAGTGCGAACGGCGCATCGCAACGCGGGTCGCGTGGGGTGTCGGAAGGTCGAACGATGTCGCATCTCGAAATCCTGCTCGTCGACGACGATCCTCTCGTCCGGCACGTCATCGCCGATGAGCTTGAGGAGGCAGGGCACTTCGTGACGCCGGCGGTCGGCGCCGATGCTGCCATCGAGTTGCTGCGCGAGGCCGACGTGAGCTTCGATCTGATCCTGATCGATTACACCATGCCCGGCATGTCGGGATCCGACCTCGCGCGGCATGTGCTGGCCGGCGATCCGCAGGCGCGGCTCGCCATCCTCACCGGCCATGCCGAATTGCCCGATGCGCCGCCGTGCCCGGTGCTGACCAAGGGCGTAAGGATGAGCGAGCTCATAAAGGCCATCGAGGCGGTCGCCGCCGGAAACGATGTACGCTTGGCCCACGACGCCAGCGCGACTCGCGTCGACCGTCTCGTCGATCAGATCGCCACCAAACCAGCCGTCGGCGGTGTCCGCGGCGGCATGGAACAGACCTACGGGGCCGCGGCCGGCGACGACGCGATGCCCGACGCGTTCGCCTCTGTGCTCGAGCGCCTGCCGGAGAAGTGACCTTCGAGCTTGCGCCGGGCCTGCGCTACATGCCCGGCTATCTCGATCGCGGTGCGCAGGACGCCCTGCTTGAGGACGTTCGCGCCGTGCTGCGCGAAGCGCCCCTGTTCCAACCCACTATGCCGCGGAGCGGCACGCCATTTTCCGTTCAGATGTCGAACTGCGGCGTGCTCGGCTGGATGTCGGATCGCGATGGCTACCGCTACACCGCCACCCATCCCACAGAAGGCACCACTTGGCCGCCGATGCCGGCGCTGGTACAGCGGGCTTGGCAGGAGCTCGCGGGATACGAGCTCGCGCCGGAAGCCTGCCTCGTCAACTATTACGCCGCGGGCTCCAGGATGGGACTGCACCAGGATCGCGACGAGCAGGGCTTTGCGGCACCGGTGCTGTCGCTCTCACTCGGCGATACGGCCCTGTTCCGGTACGGCGGCATCGAGCGCCGCGGGCCGACGAAGAGCGTCAAGCTGGAGTCGGGCGACGCGCTGGTGCTCGGCGGTGCCGCGAGACTGGCGTATCACGGCGTGGACCGCATACTCGCGGGATCGTCGACGCTTCTTGCCGAGGGCGGCCGCTTCAATCTGACCGTCCGCCGGGTCTCCGACGAGCCTAGTGCTCTGTAGAAGGCCGCTTTACGGCTGGATGCGCTCAGCCTTCGATCTCGAGATCGTGGAGCCTGAGTGCGAAGACCACCGCGGCGACGACGGGCAAGATCGTATCGCAGGCCGAGACGCTGCGCGTGTCGCGGTAACCATCCGATGTGGGATCGCGGAACACTCGCGTCTCGAGCCGCACGGCGTCGATGACCCAGAGTTCGCGCACGCCGAAGCTGGCGTAGAACGCCGCCTTGCGCCCCGTGTCGTAGCGCAGCGACGAGTCGGCGATCTCCACGACGAGGAGCACATTGTCGCCGGACAGACCTCTCAGGCCTTTCGCGCGGTCGTAGATCACGACGTCGGGCTCGAGGTAGGTGTCTTCCGACAAGCGGAACGTGGTCTCCGGAATGAGCCTGCAATCGTCCGGTCGCACCCGAAACCAGCGATCGAGCAGCGCGGCCTTGACCATCTCGTGGCGGTTGCCCTTGGCGGACATGGGCACCAGCTCCCCACCAATCAGTTCGACACGCTCGTCCTCGTCCATCAGGCCGGCCGCGACCATGGCCTCGACGTCGGCCACGGTGAAGCGGCGTCGGGGAAGACCTTCGGCGGCTTGCGTCGACCTCACCTCGGCACGGATGTTCATGGGAAGATTCCTTGCGCGGCCGCATCCGCGCGCAGAAGACCTTACACCGCCGCCGCGCCACGGACCATCGGCGCCGTTCGGCAAGTCCGGAACCGGCCGCGCGCGGCACCCGTTCGTCCCGATATCGATCCGCGAGGAGGAACCCATGGCACAGGTGCATTATCAGGTCGTCGAGCACGACGGCGGCTGGGCCTACAAGGTCGGCGACGTGTTCTCCGAAACCTTCCGCAGCCACGACGACGCCAAAGGCGCGGCAGAGCGTGCCGCCACCGAGCAGCAGCGTGCCGGAGAGAGCGGGGCGATCGAGTATCAGGACGCCGATGGCAAGTGGAAGGTCGAGGATGCCAGTGGCGACGATCGTCCGAGCGCCGATGTCGAAGGCTGACCGCGATGTGATGGTCGCGCGCTGGTACGAGTTGACGCGCGGATTGCTGCCGGCCATGGCGCCGGACCAAGGCTGGCCGATCCGCCTCGACCATTGCTTCATGCGGGTTTGTCTCGACGCGGCGCTTGGTGCGCCCTGGACAAGCGCCATCGACAGGCCGGCAATCCGCACCATGAGCGATGCTCAGTTGCGCGCCGCCATCGCCATAGCGGAAGAGATCGTTGTCGAACCGGCGCGCCTGCCGGCGCTCAACGCCGACAGTCTTCGTGGTCGCCGCGCGGCGCAGCTGGAGCGTGCGGCTTGACGGCTGCGCGCGAACTCTGGCGCGTGCGGGCGCGTAACGCCGCGACCTTCCTCTACGTGCCTTTTGGCATGATCCATGTGTTGGCGCCGGATCGCTTTCTGCCGATCATGCCGCCCATGGTGCCGTTCCCGCGCGAGGTGGTGATCGCGACAGGTGTCGCCGAGATCTTCGGCGGCCTGGGTCTCTTGTCGCCGCGCACGCGGAAAGCCGCGGCCCTTGGCTTGGCGCTCTATGCCGTCGGCGTGTACCCAGCCAATATCTATCACGCGGCGGCCCGAAAGCGCGTTCCGCCGCTCCCCGACAGCTGGTGGTATCATGGCCCGCGCCTGGCCCTGCAGCCGGCCTTCGTGTGGTTGGCCCTCTTTGCCGGCGGACTGATCCACCGCGCGACGTCCCAGGCTCTTCGATAGCACCAGCTGTATAAGACGTAGGACGCCTCAAGCTGTCTTGAGGCGCTTGGCCACCTTCAGCGCGTAATAGGTCAGCACGCCGTCGCAGCCGGCGCGCTTGAAGGCGACGAGGCTCTCCATCATGGCGCGGTCGCCGTCGATCCATCCGTTGCGGGCGGCGGCCTCGATCATCGCGTACTCGCCCGAGACCTGGTAGGCGAAGGTCGGCACCTCGAACGTGTCCTTCACGCGGCGAATGATGTCGAGGTAGGGCATGCCGGGCTTCACCATCACCATGTCGGCGCCTTCCTCGATGTCGGCGGCGACCTCGCGCATGGCCTCGTTCGTGTTCGCCGGGTCCATCTGGTAGGTGCGCTTGTCGCCGATCAGCACCGCCTTGGTGCCGATGGCATCGCGGAACGGTCCGTAGAACGCCGACGCGTACTTGGCCGCGTAGCTCATGATCTGCACGTGCTCGTAACTCTCGCCGTCGAGTGCCGCGCGGATCGCGCCGACGCGGCCGTCCATCATGTCCGAGGGCGAGATGACGTCGGCTCCGGCCCTCGCCTGATTCAGTGACTGCCGGCAGAGCAGGTGCACGGTCTCGTCGTTGAGGATCTCCTCGCCAGCCATGACACCGTCGTGGCCGTGGCTGGTGTAGGGATCGAGCGCGGCATCGGTCATCAGGCCGATGTGCGGCACCTCGGCCTTAATGGCGCGCAACGCCCGGCACACGAGATTGTCCGGGTTGGTGGCCTCGCCGCCGCGCGGGTCCTTGGTCGAGGGATCGGTCATCGGGAAGAAGCACAGCGCGGGGATGTGGGCCTCCGCGGCCTCGACCGCGGCGCGCACCGCCTCGTCGATGGAAAGCCGGTGCACGCCCGGCATCGAGGGCACCTCGACGCGCTGGCGCTCGCCCTCGATCAGGAACAGCGGCCAGATCAGGTCGTCGGCGGTGACGACGTTTTCGCGCACGAGGCGCCGCGCCCAGTCGGTGCGGCGGTTGCGGCGGTGGCGATGGACGAGGCCCAGGCTGGTCTCGTGCGGCAGGCTCGATGTCATGGCGCGGTCCCTCCGGCCGGCAGCTCTACGCCGCCGGTCGAGGGGCCGCAATTGCGGGCTCGTTGCGGCGCCGTTCCGACGAACGGATCAGCGAAACACAGCCCGATGCATGAGAGTACTGACAGGAGACCGAGCGCAAGAAGGCGGCGGGCATTGGGCCCGCCGCCTCTTCACCGACCTCCGCCGCACGTGTCTCGCGGGTGACGGAGGCGATCTCTGGAGCTTTTCGAGCCCGGACGATCAGAGCCCGGCGAGGTAGCGGGTCGGGTCGACCGGGGTCGAGCCCTTGCGCAACTCGAAGTGCAGCTGCGGCGAGGCGACGTTGCCGGACTGGCCGGACTTGGCGATCGTCTGGCCGCGCTTCACCTGCTCGCCGCGCTTCACCTCGATGTCGCCGTTGTTGGCGTAGGCGGTGACGAAACCGTTGGGATGGCGGATCAGCACGAGGTTGCCGAAGCCCTTGATCTCGCTGCCGGCGTAGGCGACCGTTCCGGCCTCCGCCGCCTTGACCGAGGTCCCTTCCGGCACCGCGATGTTGATGCCGTCGTTGCCGCCGGACTTGAAGCCCTGGATGATACGGCCGTGGGCGGGCCAGCGGAACTCGGGATTACCGTTGCCCGACACCGCAGCCTTCTCGGCGGCCTGCGGCTGCAGGCTGGCCGTCGGCTCCGGATCGACGGGCGCCGCCGCGGCCTTGCGTGGCATCTCCTGCGGCGCGACCTCGGCCTTGGCCATCTTTACCGGCGTCTCGCGAGCCGCTTCGGCCTTGGCCAGCTTGCGTGCGGCCCGGCTGTCGGGCGCCTTCTCGGCGATGTCGGTCTCGGCCTTGCGCGGATCGAGCTTGGCCATCGCCTTCTCGCGGCCGTGACCCTTCTCGACTTTGTCGCCTTTTGCGAGCTTGGCCGGCTGGGCACCCTTCACCCACTGCATCTTTCCGTGCATGGCCTGTTCCCGCTCCGCGACCTGGCGCTTGGCGGCCTGCTTGGCGCCTTCGCGTTCTTCAACCTGGCGTCTGGCCGCCTGCTTGGCGTCCTCGGCGCGCGCGAGCTTCGCCTCCCGCTCTGCTTTCTCGTGCTCGGCCTTCTCGATCTTGGCGAGCTTGGCTTCCTTCGCGTCGCGTTCGACCTTCTCGTAGCGGGCGAGCTTGGCGTCGCGCTCGGCCTCGCGGCGGGCCAGCTTCTCGTCCTGCTTGCTCTCGTGCTTGGCGAGCAGCTTCTCGCGCGAGGAATGATCGTGACGCGCCGGCTCCTGCTGCGCCGCTTCGTGGCGGACCGGTTCAGACCTGGCCAAGCGGGATGGGGCAGCCCCACCGCCGCCGTTGGCGTTGTAGACAGGGATCACGACGCGGGTGCCCGGCTGGATGTCGGCGGATGAGGCGAGACCGTTGGCGCGCAGCAGCGCGTCGGTGGGCACGTTATAGCGCTGTCCGAGAACGTTCGCCGTGTCGCCGTTGGCGGCGATGACCGCCATGCCGCCTTCCGCGGTCCACGAACCATGACCCGAGGGTGCCGCGATGGAGGCGGTGCGCTCCGTGCGCGGGGCACGATAATCGGAGGATAGGCGCGGGCTCTCGTGCGACGGCGCCTCATAGGAGGCGACGCGGCGCGACGGCATGTCGGAGGGCGGGGCCAAGGCCTGCGAGCGGACGGCACCGCGCGAGGGGCTATAGGGCGGCGGAGGCGCCATGTCATAGTTCGAAGGCGAAGGCGCGCTCGATGCCGTCTTGAAAGGATTGCTCAGCGGATCGCCGAGGAAGCGGCTCGAGTCGGCACAGCCTGCGAGGAGGGCGGCCGCCAAGCCGGCGAAGGCGAAGCGCACGATGGAACGCGCACCAACAATGTGTGGAACCTGGCACATGACGCAACCTACAACGCGGGCCTCAGTCCCTGCATTAGCGTTGCTGCCAGTTAAGGCGAGGTTTAAGATGAACGGATGCTCATCAAAAAGCCTGCGATGTAAACCTTAAGCATCGTTAAGTCTCTCGAAAGCAACATGCCGCCTCGCGGCGTCGAGCCGTACACGAGAGCAGTCCAGCAGTTCGAGCCCGGTCCGGCCTGCGCCGGCGTCCGACGCTTGCGTCGCGGCGCCTGGTTCCCACATGATGCAAGAGACAATACGGTCGCGCCAGCAAGGGCGATCGTCTGCCCGGGCTCATGATACGATGCGAGATCCCTACACGGTGCTTGGCGTAGCCAAGAGCGCCAGCGCCGACGACATCAAGAAGGCCTATCGGCGCCTCGCCAAGACCTACCACCCCGATCAGAGCAAGGACCCCAAGGCGAAGGACAAGTTCGCCGAGGTCGGGTCGGCCTACGAGATCCTCGGCGACGACAAGAAGCGCGGACAATTCGATCGCGGCGAGATCGATGGCGAAGGCAAGCCAAAGTTCACCGGCTTCGACGGGTTCGGGAGTGGGGCTGGCGCCGGAGGCCCGCGCGAAGGATTCGAGTTTAACTTCGGCGGTGGTCGCGGTCGCGGGCCGGCCGGTTTCGATGCCGCCGATGTCTTCGCCGACCTGTTCAACGGCAGTTCTCGTGGCGGTCGCTCCGGCGGGTTCGGGGGACGGACCTCTACGCCGATCCGCGGCGAAGATGTGCAGGCTGTCGTCTCCGTGTCACTCGCCGATGCCGTTCACGGCGCGAGCGCCCGTGTCAGCCTGCCGACCGGGCGCGACCTCGAGGTGTCGGTGCCCGCCGGGATCGAGGACGGCAAGCAGATCCGTCTGAAAGGGCAGGGACAACCGGGGGTCAACGGCGGCTCGACCGGCGATGCTCTCGTCACCGTACGTGTCGCCGCTCACCCTTACTTCCGCCCCGATGGTTCCGACCTCCGGCTCGACCTGCCTATTACGTTGTACGAGGCGGTGCTCGGCGCCAAGGTCAACGTGCCGACCCTTGAGGGTCCTGTCGAGATGAGCCTTCCCGCAACCAGCGGCGGTCGCGTTCTCCGGCTGCGTGGCAAGGGTATGATCAAGCCCGGCGGGGCTCGCGGCGACCTTCTCGTGGCGCTGCGCATCGTGTTGCCGGAGGATGCTGCGACGACCCTTGGCGAGGCCGCGCGGACCATGCACGCGAGCAGCCCCTACGATCCACGTAAGGCACTTGGCTAAAGCGCTTGTTGCGTTGAGCCCGTCGCGACGCGCGGTCAGTGCCCAAGACAGGGCGCCGAAACCAGCCAGACAGAACGGCTCTCGAAGGAGCCGTTCATGATGGCCAGTCAAAGCCGCTCACATCGGAGGGGTTAGACCATCCTTGCCGATGGCGACGAGCCTCGAGGTCAACGTCGAGCCGTCCTTGGCTGTTACGGTGAAGATGTGGGTGCCCTTGGTCACGATCGACTTGTCGGCTAGTTCGAACTCGACGACGGGCGCCGAGGCCGGGACCTCTATTTTGAGCGACTGCCCGTTGTCGTAGGTGACGTCGATCATCTTGCCGCCGCCCGTGGCTGCGCCCGACTTTACGGTGCCATTGGTCATGGCGCTCTTGGTCATCGCACCGCCTGAGCTGGATTTCACCGTCCCGTTGGTCATCGCGCTCTTGGTCATGGAGCCGCCGCCCGACGAGGACTTCACGGTGCCGTTGGTCATAGCGCTTTTCTTGACGGTCTGGCCGCCATCGGTCTGGTCGGGAATCGAATCCCAGGCGTAGTGGCCCTCTGCCGTGCCTTTCATGGCGTCGGGGAAGATGACCAGCTCGATGGCCTTTGGAGGGTTCTCGCCTTTAGTCGCGGTGCCGATGAACTTGCCGTCCTTGATGTTGTCGAGGCTCGACTTCTCGACCCAAACGAAGCCTGTTTTGGGAGCGAGCTTCACCTCCTGGGTCTTGCCGTCGTTCGTCTTCACGGTGATCGACGAGTCCGTCATGCTCTCCACCGTTCCGCGCACGCGCTCGAGTTGCGGCGCCGCAAAGGCGGCAGTCGAGAACGCGAAGAGGCTGACGGCGGTGAGGGTCGTGACGCGGATCATGCGAGGCTCCTGTTTGCGTTTCGCAGGGTGGATATGGCGCGTGCGGCGCAGAAGGCAAATGCATTGTGCGCAACCATTTACCGATCGAACGAGGCCGCGCGTCGATGCTCAGGTGGCAGGCACCCGCAGCAAAGCTTCCAGCGTCTCGATACGGTCGGCTTCGCGCGTCGGCTTGTCCCAACGGATGCGGGCGACGCGCGGAAAGCGCATGGCGACGCCCGAGCGGTGCCTTGTCGAGCGGTTCAGCCCCTCGAACGCGATCTCGAGCACCAGGCCCTCGTTGACGCCGTGCACGACCTCACGCACGGGGCCGAAACGATTGATCGTGTTGTTGCGCACGAACCGGTCGAGCCTGGCCAATTCCGCGTCGGTGAAGCCGGAATAGGCCTTGCCGACCGGTACCAGGGCATCTCCCTCGTCCTCGGTGCGCCAGACGCCGAACGTGTAGTCCGAGTAGAACGACGAGCGTTTCCCCGAGCCGCGCTGCGCGTACATCATCACCGCGTCGACCGTGAAGGGCTGGCGTTTCCATTTCCACCACTGGCTCTTCGGTCGGCCGGGCACGTAGGGCGAATCCTTGCGCTTCAGCATGAGGCCCTCGACCGCCTCGGCGTCGGCCCCGGCGCCGGCGCAGCGCGGGTCGCGGCGGGCGAGGGCGAGATCCTCGAGCGTCGCGAAGGCCACCGGTGCCGAGACGTCGAGCTTGGGATGGCGGGCGGTGGCGACGAAGGCCTCCAGCCGGCTGCGGCGCTCGACAAAAGGCAGGGTGCGCAGGTCCTCGCCGTCGACCGACAGCAGGTCGTAGGCGCGGATGTGGACGGGATAGTCGGCCATCAGCTTGGCCGAGACGACGCGCCGATTGAGCCGCTGCTGCAGGACGCCGAAGGGCTGCACCAGGCCCTCGCGCACCACCAGCAGCTCGCCGTCAAGCGTGAAGCGCTGCGACGGGAGCGCGGCGAGCATGTCGCCGAGGTCGGGGAACGTGCCGGAGATATCCTCGCCGGTGCGCGAGTAAAGTCGCACCACCGTGTCGCCTTCGAGATCGACGCCGCGCACCGCCTGGACGCGAATGCCGTCCCATTTCCACTCGGCGACGTAGAGCTCGGGCGTGATCCCTTCGGCGTCGCGTTCCTCCAGAGGGTGCGCCAGCATGGCGGGGGCGAACGGCGCCGGGTCGACGGCTTCGGGGCGCTCGCCGCGGCCCTCGACCCAGGCGAAGAGGTCGACGTAGGGCGCGGCGAGGCCGTGCCAGATCTCCTCGATTTCGTTGGCGGCGCGACTGCCGATCTCGGCCACCGCCGTCTTGGCGAGGCGCGCCGAGACGCCCACCCGAAGCGCGCCGGTGATGAGCTTCAGCAGGGCCCAGCGGCCGGTCTCGTCGAGTCGGTCGAGCCAGCCGGCGATGAGCGCCGGCAGGCCGAGCTTGCCGACGGTGGCAAGGCCCAGCACCACGGCGGAGAGCGTGGGCGACTCTTGGCCCTCGACCGCGGGCGGCGGCGCCGGCCACAGCAAGGCCACCGTTTCGGAAAGGTCGCCGACGTAGTCGTAAGAGAGATCGAAGAGGTAGGGATCGACGCGCGTGGCGATCAGGGCACGGATGAGGTTGGGCTTGGCGTGCTGGAACGACAGCACGCCGGTCAACGCCGCCAGAGCCCAGCCGCGTTCCGGATCCGGCGTCGTGCGGAAATATTCGACCATCAGCCGCAACTTGTTAATGCGGGAGGGCTCGTAGCCGAGGCGGTCGAGCAGCAGGGCGAAGCGGTTCATGCGCGAGGATAGATAGGTGACCATAACCGCCGCTGCGACGGCACGCGGCTACGTGGAACCAGGATGCTCGTCGCCGCCGATCTCACTTAGAAGTTCCTGCTCGACGAGCGAAAGCAGGGCCGGAAAACGCACCTGCACTGTGCCCCAGACGAGCCGTTGCTGCACGTCTTCGTAGTCATGGCGATAGACGTTCCCGGCCCCCGCCATCTCGCGCCACGGAATATCCAGATGTCTTGCGACGATCTCTTCCGGCAGATGTCGCGACGCTTCCGATATGATCTCGAGGCAACGCGTGACGGCATGAAAAACGAGGCAGAGCCTGGACTTGTAGATGCTGTTTCAGATGTGTAGCAGACGGTCTGCTGATGACTTAGAAGGCATAGAGTGCGTCGTTTTCGGCAGGCGATCTCGGATGCGGACGCAGTGCCCCGCGGTCGACGATGTCGACCGGACCGGTGAACATTCCGGCGATGAAGGTCTTGAGGCCGACGTAGGTGTAGACGTCCCGAACGGCCTCGAGTTCGATGTCTATACCGCCTTCGGGCCTGTGATCGCAGCGGGCGACCGAACCGAACAAGGCGGGGTGCCGGACGCCTCGGGCGCGTAGATCCTTCTCGGATTGCCGGAGAGTGGCGATGACCTCGTCGCTTTTCATCTGGTCGTTCTTTCACGAGCTCGCTTAGCCGAATAGCATCCGCGGGCGTGGCCACCGTTCAGATAAGCCCGGCGGCGATGTTGATCGTCAGCGCCAGGATCGCGGAGTTGAAGAAAAACGACAGGATCGAATGCGCCAGCGAGGTCCGCCGGATCGCCTTCGAGGTGATCGACACGTCGGCGGTCTGCGCCGCCACGCCGATGATGAACGCGAAATAGAAGAAGTCCCAATAGTCGGGCTCGTCGGTTCCTGGAAAGTTGACGCCGCCTTTGAGCCGCAGCGGTTCGCCGGGCTTGCCCTTGGTCTCGTCGAAGTACTCGTGGGCGTAATGCATCGCGTAGGTGAGGTGGATGAACACCCAAGCCGAGAGGATGGTGAGGCCGGCGAGGCCTAGGTGCAGCCCCTTGTCGAGCCCCTTGAGGTCCTTGGTGATGGCGAGCTGGGCGAAGATCGCGCCCATCGAGGCGAAGGCGGCGACCGACACCAGGATCAGGATGGCGAAGCGGCCCTCGTCGGTGATGGCGGCGCGCCAGCGCAAGGTCTGAGGCGTGGCCCGAGCCGCGGCGGCTAAGCTCGCCGCGATATAGAGGATGGTGCCGAGATCCCAGGCGACCAGCAGGCGCGTGGCGCTATCCAGCCAGCGTGGCGTCAGCAGATAGGCGACGATCGCGACGAGCACGCCGGCGAGCAGCCGCGGCCGCGCCAGCATCACGCGACCGAGCAGGAAGCGCGGGCGGTGCCGTGCCGGCGCGTCGGCCATCGGCTTTCTAGCTCTTGCGGGTCACGGCAAAGCGGGCGGCATCGCGCAGGACGTCGGCGGTGGCGCCTTGCGGCAGCGCGTCGAGCGCAACCACCGCCTCGTCGGCGAGCGCGTCGCGGCGGGCGCGGGCGGCCTCGAGACCGATCGCTGCGACCAGCGTCGCCTTGTTGCGGCCGGCATCCTTGCCGGCGGCCTTGCCCAGCGCGGCGGAATCGGCCTCGACGTCGAGAATGTCGTCGGCCACCTGGAAGGCGGCGCCGAGCGCCTTGCCGTAACGCGACATGGCGGCGGTGGCGACGGCATCAGCGCCGCCCATCAAGGCGCCGGCCAGTACAGCGTAATGCAACAGCGCGCCGGTCTTCATCGCCTGCACGCGGATCACGGTCTCGGCGGTGTGAGGTGCCGTCGCTGCCTCCGCTTCCAGATCGAGGATCTGACCGCCGACCATGCCGCCGATCCCGCTATGGCGCGCCAGTTCCAGCACGAGCTGTACCCGCACTGCCGGATCGGGGTGGGTGGCGGGGTCGGCGGTAATGTCGAAAGCCAGCGTCAGCAGTCCGTCGCCCACCAGGATGGCGGTGGCCTCATCGTAGGCCTTGTGGGTGGTCGGGCGGCCGCGGCGCATGTCGTCGTCGTCCATCGCCGGAAGATCGTCGTGGACCAGCGAGTAGCAGTGGATCATCTCCAGCGCGCAGGCGGCGCGCAGCACGCCGTCGCCCTCTGCACCGAAGAGCCGTGCCGCTTCGACCACCAGGAAGGGGCGCAGCCGCTTGCCTCCGGCAAGGCTGGCATAGCGCATCGCTTCCATGAAGCGCGAGGGGCGCGCGATCTCGCCGGGAAGCGTCGCATCCGCGAGCAGCCGCTCCAGCATGCGCTCCGTAGCCTCGGCGACGAACCCCAGCCTTTCGACGAAGTCGCTGCCCTCACTCCAACGCGTCATCGATCGCAAGCCTCTCCCTGCGCCTCGGCTTGCCCGATCGATCGGAGGTGGTCAAGGCTGTCGCAGGTGTGTTCTGCCGACGCGCTCTGCGCCAAGCTTGTTTTCTTGGACGATTCCGCCTTGCCGTTCGGGCGAGGGAGGCACTAGACACGGATGTCCGCGAGAGGATCGCGCGGTTACATACCGGCTGCCTTGGGAGCGGTCCAATAATAAGAAGACGGAGCGTGTAGCATGATGGCCGAGCGTCCCCAGAACCTGCAAGACACGTTTCTCAATCATCTTCGCAAGAACAAGGTGCCGCTCACGATCTTCCTGGTCAACGGCGTCAAGCTCCAGGGCGTTGTCACCTGGTTTGACAATTTCTGCGTCCTGCTGCGCCGCGACGGCCATTCTCAGCTTGTCTACAAACACGCCATCTCGACAATCATGCCTGGACACCCCATTCAGATGTTCGAGCCCGGCGAGGATGCGATCGTTGCCGAATAAAGCTTCCAAGCGCCGCGCGGATTGATCTCATCGACACGACGTTCGCCGGACTGGATCGGGACGAGGCGGCAGCGGCAGCTGCTACGCGGGCACTAGTGCTCGGGCCCTATGTTACGGGGCGTCTTGGCGAGGAGCCGCAACGTTCACCCGAGGCCAGGGTCGCAGAAGCCGGCGGCTTGGCGCGCGCCATCGACCTTGACGTCGTTGACGAGACCATCGTCAAGTTGGGTCAGGTACGCCCCGCGACCTTCCTCGGAAAGGGAAAGGTCGAAGAGATCGCCGGCCGCGTCGAAGCAGATGACGTGTCGCTGGTGTTCATGGATTGTGCGCTCTCGCCGGTGCAGCAGCGCAATCTCGAGAAGGCGTTCAAGGCCAAGGTCATCGACCGCACCGGACTTATTCTCGAGATTTTCGGCCGCCGCGCCCGCACGCGCGAAGGTTCGCTGCAGGTCGAGCTCGCTCACCTCGAGTACCAGAAGTCGCGGCTGGTGCGGTCCTGGACCCATCTCGAGCGCCAGCGCGGCGGCTTCGGCTTCCTTGGCGGCCCTGGCGAGACGCAGATCGAGACCGACCGTCGGCTGATCTCCGAGCGTATGGTGCGCATCGAAGCCGACCTCGAGAAGGTCAAGCGCACACGCTCGCTGCACCGCAAGAAGCGCAGCGACGTGCCGTATCCGATCGTAGCGCTCGTGGGCTACACCAACGCCGGCAAGTCGACGCTCTTCAATCGGCTGACGCGCGCCACCGTGCTGGCGCAGGACATGCTGTTCGCCACGCTCGATCCGACGCTGCGCGACGTGAAACTGCCGCACGGCTCGCGCATCATCCTGTCGGACACCGTGGGCTTCATCTCCGATCTGCCGACCATGCTCGTTTCCGCCTTCCGCGCCACGCTGGAGGAGGTCATTGAGGCCGACGTGATCCTTCACGTGCGCGACATCTCGCACGAGGACAGCGAGGCTCAGTCCGCCGACGTCGAGAGCATCCTGGGCGATCTCGGCATCGATGCGACGGACCATGGCCGGCTCGTCGAGGTGTGGAACAAGCTCGACCTGCTCGATCCCGAGCGTGTGGCGATCGTCGCGAACGAAGCCAGGCGGCGCAATAGTGACGCTCGACCGATCCTGGTTTCGGCACTCACCGGCGAGGGCGAGGAGCGGCTGCTCGACGAGATCGAGGGCCGCATCGCCGAGGGCCGGGCGGTGATCGATCTGACGCTCGACCCCGCCGACGGGCAGGGGCTGGCCTGGCTCTACGCGCACGCCGAGGTGCTGCGGCGCAGCGACGGCGAGGTCTCGGGCGCGGTGTCGCTGACGGTTCGCGTGCCGCCGGAGCGGGCCGACCAGGTGCGGGCGCGGTTCGGGGTGGATCAGCTCAGGAGCTGAGACGACTTCATGATCGGCGTGAAATCGGAAAAGTTCTCGACACGGAAGGCGCGAATGTCTCGAACGCTTCCTCCGAACCAAGGCAGGGCTCGTAGCGCGGCGATCGCGAGGTGGAGCGTGGCAGGATCGCCGCTCTTCTGCACGTCGACGCTACCTTGCACACATTCGTAGTCCACGGACGTCAAGGCTTTCCGGATATCTGTGTAGGCTTGCTTCGTACTTTTCGGGTGCAACCGCGTAACCTCTGCAACATCGAGGTCGAAAGCTGTAGCGAACATCAGACCTCGAAACGATCTTCCAGAATGTCGGCGAGTGGGTAGTCGATGATCTCGCCGCTCTCCAGGAGTTCGATCCGCATACTTTGTTGCCCTTCAGCGGAGATTTGCCGAGCCCGAGCACCTGCTAAGTCGGTCCATTGTCGCCGATGGTGTACGCCGCCGACAAGCGAAACGAGGTCCACGTCGTCAATCGTTTCGACCTGCTTGCGCATACCAATATCGTAGCACGCCTTCCATTACCGACAGACGCTACGTCGGGTTCTCCAAACTCAGCGTCTCCGAGCCCTCGTCGTAGGCGAAGAGTTCGCCATAACGACCCCAGTTCACCACGCTCTTCAGGGTGCGGTCGGCGTATTCGTCGGACATGTGATCCTCGAGCTCTTCCAGGAAACGCGACGAGCGGGCGGAGTGCGAGGGGCGCTCGTCCAGCACCATCTTGATGCGGGCGGCGAGCGGCACGTAGGCCAGCAGGTGGTCGCCGAACAGCTTCTTGCGGGCATCGGTCGCCATGTCGGCGAAGCGGTTGCCCGCCGCCGTCAGCTTGATCGCGCCGTCGCCGATCTCGGCGAAGCGCATCAGCTGCAGTGTTTCGGCGACGGGGAACAGGTCGTCGATCTCCATCTGCAGCGAGTCGGCCAGCTCGGGCATCTTGGCCTGGCCGCTGTAGGGCTCGGCGTGCACCTCTTCGATCATGCCGGCGATCGTGTTTGTGGAGACGCGCGGTAGCGCCATGCCCAGGCCGAGGCCGGGAAAGGCACCGTCGCGGCCGGGCGGCACCGGGGCGGCACGCTTGGTCATCAGCGCATAAATGCGGTCGACCATCTGCCGGAACTCTGGATCGAGCCGGTTGCGCGGGTGCTGTAGGGTCACCGTGATCTCGGCGGCGATGCGACCTGGGTTCGAGGACAGCACCACGATGCGGTCGCACATCAGCACCGCCTCCTCGATGTTGTGTGTCACCATGAGGATGGACTTGATCGGCATGCGGCCTTCGACCCAGAGGTCGAGAAGGTCGGTCCGCAGCGTCTCGGCGGTGAGCACGTCGAGCGCCGAGAACGGCTCGTCCATCAGCAGGATCTTCGGGTCGACCACGAGCGCACGGGCGAAGCCGACGCGCTGGCGCATGCCGCCCGAGAGCTCCTTGGGGAAGGCGGATTCGAAGCCGTCGAGGCCGATCAGGTCGATCGCCTTGAGCGCGCGCTGGCGCGCCTGCTCCTCCGGTATGCCTTTGGCGCGCAAGCCGAGCTCGACGTTGGCGAGAACGGTTAGCCAAGGAAACAGTGCAAAAGACTGGAACACCATGGCGACGCCGTCGACGGGGCCGGTCACTGGCGCGTTCTCATAGGTGACCGCGCCCTCGGCGGGGAAGGCGAGGCCGGCGACGATCCGCAGGAGCGAGGACTTGCCGCAGCCGGACCGGCCGAGCAGGCCGACGATCTCGCCGGGCTTCAGCTTGAGCGAGACGTGATCGAGCACCAGGGGACCGACATCGCCAGAGCCGGTGCGGTAGCGCTGCACCACGTCGTCGACCTGCAGCAGGGTCGTGAGGCGTTCTTCCAACATGATGGCATCCTAGAGACGCAAGCGCTTCTCGCCGAGCATGAAAAGTGGCCGCCACAGCACGCGATTGTAGACGATGACGACCGCGCTCATCACGGCGACACCGAGCCAGATCTTCTCGTTGACGCCCTTGTCGGTGGCGATCGCGATGTAGGAGCCGATCCCTTGCGCGACCTCGGTGTAGTTCTTGACCTCGCCGCCCTGCTTCAACCCGGCCTTGACGTATTCGGCCACGATCGCGGCATTCCATGAGCCGCCCGACGCGGTGAGCGCGCCGGTCACGTAGTATGGAAAGACGCCCGGGATGATGACCTTGGCCCACCAATCGAAGCCATGGACGCGGAAGCTGCGCGCCGCCTCGCGCAGGTCGTTGGGGAAAGCCTGGGCACCGGCGATCACGTTGAAGAGAATGTACCATTGCGTGCCGAAGACGATCAGCACGCTGAGCCAAATGTTGGGGTTCAGCCCGAAGGTGACGATCAGCAGAACCGCGAGCGGGAAGACGACATTGGCTGGGAAGGCGGCGAGGAACTGCGCAAAGGGCTGCAGGCGGTCGGCCCATTTGGGGCTTAGACCGATCCAGATGCCGATCGGAACCCAGACTACCGTCGCCAGCAGGATGCCGACGACCACGCGGATCATCGTGAAGAGCGTCAAGACGAGGACGTGGAGCACGTCGTCCAAGGTGAAATGAGCGGCGAAATACGTGATGACGAGGTAGGCGAGACAGACGCCGATCAAGCCGGCAAGCGTGAAGAACACGATGTCGCCGCGCCGGCTCGACGAGGCCACGACGTTCGGCGCATGCACCCTCTTGCGCCTTGGTAAGCTCAGGCGCAGCAAGGCCATGCGGTTGAAGAGATCCGCCGGCTTTGCGGATAGCGGCCGCAGCCAGCTGGTGCGCAGGAAGTAGTCGCGAACCCAGGAGCGCTCTTGTTCCTGACCCGCTGTAAGCTCGACGCGGAAACGCGAGGAGAAGGCGACGAGCGGGCGAAATAATAGCTGGTCGTAGGCGAGAATGACGACCGCCATCATGGCCACAGCGGCCAGGATCGCGCCGTTCTCGCCCTTCGCTGTCGCCGCATCGATGTAGGAGCCGATACCCGGCAGCTTGGTCGTGTTGTTGTTGTAGGAGATCGCCTCCGCCGCGACGACGAAGAACCAGCCGCCCGACATCGACATCATCATGTTCCAGATGAGGCTCGGCATGGCGAAAGGCGTCTCCAGCTGCCAGAAGCGCTGCCAGGGGGTCAAGTTGAAGCCGCGTGCCACCTCGATCAGATCGAGCGGGACATTGCGCAACGACTGGTAGAAGGAGAAGGCCATGTTCCAGGCTTGGCTCGTGAAGATCGCGAAGATGCAGGCGATCTCGAAGCCGGCGACCGAGTTCGGCACCAAGTTGACGAAGAATGGTACGAGGAAGGCGAGGAACCCGAGGATCGGGACCGACTGCAAGACGTCGAGCAGCGGGATCATGATCTTCTCGGCGCGGTGGCTCTTCGCCGCCAGCGTCGCGTAGGTGAAGGTGAAGAGGAGCGAGAACCCCATAGCGATGAACATGCGCAGCGTGGTGCGCAGCGCGTAGTAGGGAAGGTATATGACGCCGAGGTGGATGTCGGTGGCACCGGGCGCCCCCAGCGGCATCACCGCGCCGCGGCTGGCGTGGACCACGGCGATCAAGATGGAGAAGACGATGGCGAGGGCGAGGAGATCGTAGAGGTTCGGAAGCGCGCGACGTCCCACGGACGTGAAGGTGACGATCTTCTGCATGCGCGATTCCGTTGGCCGCAGGCGGCGTGGCCTCCCCAATCACCATTTGCAATGACGGGCAAGTGACGGTCGCCACTATGGACGCCGGTTTCCTTCGTGATACGTCGCCCGCTTAGGCGATGCTCACCAATCGCCGTCGACGAGGAGGACCGGGTGACGGCAGGCTTTCTCGACGCGTTCCTGCAACGAGCGCTTTGCGAGCCTGAGGGGGTGGCTTTCGTGCTCGGCGCGCAGGCCGACGCGCCGAAGTTGACCAACTCCGGGCTTCGCGACGAGGCGATGCGCTGGGCGATGCTCCTGCGTGCTGCCGGTGCCATCCCGAGCGACGTCGTCCTGCTGTCGCTCCCTCTCGGTCGAGACCTGCTCGCATCCTTCATCGGCACGCTAGTGGCCGGCTGCATCCCCTCGATGATGCCCCTGCCCACCCCCAAGCAGGATGCGGCGCTGTTCTGGTCGAGTCACGATCGCCTTTTCACGCGGCTCGGCAGCCGCTTCATCATCACGACGGCGGACAATGCGGTGGCGGTCGCCACGCATATCGCCGGCATCGCGATGAAGGTGCTGACGCCGGGCGATTCTGCCGCGGTCAGGGTGGATCAGGCCGCCCCGGTTCACTTGTGGCGGGGAAGCGACGTGGCCTGCCTGCAGCACAGCTCGGGCACGACCGGCCTCAAGAAGGGCGTGGCGCTCACCTTTGACGCCATCGACGCCCAACTCGAGGCGCTCGCGCGAGTGCTTGGGGCGGGCGCTCGCGACACGATCGTGTCGTGGCTTCCGCTCTACCATGACATGGGCTTCGTCGCCTGCCTGCTGCAGCCGCTGCGCTGCGGCATGACCAGCGTTCTGCTCGACCCCTTTGCCTGGCTGATCGATCCCCTCTCGTTCCTGGAGGCGATCGCCCGGCATAGGGGCACGCTGGCCTGGATGCCGAACTTCGCCTTTGCCCATCTTGTCAATGCAGCCTTCGACGACGCCCGCCGCGTCGATCTCTCGTCGTTGCGCGCGCTGATCGACTGCTCGGAGACCTGCCGAGCCGAGACGCTCGAGGCCTTCTCCGACCGCTTCCGTGGCTGGGGCCTGCGCCCATCCGCGCCGCAAACGTGCTACGCCATGGCCGAGACCGTCTTCGCCGTGACCCAAAGCGCCGGCGCACCTCGCATCGTTCGCGTCGAACGCGCGGCTTTCGAGGCGGGCCACGTGGCGCAGAGCGATGGTGGCGTGGCACTCGTCAGCTCGGGCGTGCCGCTTCCCGGCGTCACGCTCGCCGTCCTCGACGATGCCGGCAATGCGCTGGCATCGGGGCATGTCGGACAGATAGCGGTCGGCGCGCCCTTTCTCTTCAAAGGCTACCATCTCGAGCCTGCGCGCACCGCCGCGGCCTTCGTCCAAGGCCTCTATTTGACGGGGGACATCGGCTTCCGCCTCGACGAGGATCTGTTCGTGATCGGCCGCCGCGACGACCTCCTCATTCTGCTCGGCCGCAACGTCTATGCCAACGAGATCGAGAGCCTGCTCGCCGACGTGTCGGGCTTGAAGCCCGGTCGTGTCTTGGCGATGGGTCTCGACGACGAGATCGTCGGCAGCCAGGAACTCGTCATTCTCGCCGAGGCATCCGCCGGGGCGGACGAGCGGGCCTTGCGCATCGCAATCAGGCTGCGGCTGGAGAGCATACTCGCCATCACGCCTAAGCGGATCGTCATCGTGGCGTCCGGCTGGCTGGTGAAGTCCACCAGCGGAAAGCTCGGACGGGCGGAAAATCGCCGTAAATTCTTGGCCCTGCAGGATGCCGACGTGAGACGCTCGGCCTAGGCGATAGGGAGCGGCAAGGATGAGCGATGTTACCACCAAGGTGCGGGAGGTCGTCGCCACATCGTTCGGGGTCGATCCCAGCGAACTCAACGATGCCACCAAGGCGCGCGACGTCGAAGGTTGGGACTCGCTCGCCCACGCGACGCTGATCCTTCGGCTGCAACGCATCTTCGGCGTTCGCCTCGATCCAGCCCAGGCCAACGGGGCGCAGGACCTCGGCAGCCTCACTTCGATCGTCGCTCAGGCTGTCGGACGGCATGGCTGATCTGCAACGGCGAGTCCGTTACCTTTATAGAAAGCTTCTGAGAAGCATTCAGCCGTCGTTCTATCTCACCGCCATGCGACTGCGGAGGCTGCGAAACGATAGTGAGATCGAGGCGATAGTGCCGTTCGAGACCCGTATCCTCCTTCAGCACGGGCCGATGGCGGGACGGGACGGCTTCCTGTTCCATAGGGACCACGACGCGCTCGACCAGCTTTCGGCGGCGATCGTGCTCCGCCCTCGACAGATCCGGACGTGGAGCGAGGCGCTCGATGAGCGCCTTGCCTGGTGCGAGCGCAACCGGGCCGCGATGCGTTTCCTCGTCATTCCCGAGAAGCACGTCGTCTACGAGGATAAGCTGCCGCGCTTCACCACCATCTCGACGCGGCGCCCGGCGATGCAGCTGCTAGGCGCTATCGATGAGGCGGTAAAACGTAGGACGCTTTATCCGCTCCAGGAGCTCAAGGCGGCGAGCCGGATCAAGCCGACCTTTTTCAAGACGGACACGCACTGGAACGCGCACGGTGCCTTCGTCGCCTACCAGGCCCTGGCCGAAAGCCTTCGCAGCGAGATCGCGCTCGAAACCGTCCGCGAAGACGATTTCACCTGGAAGGAGCGCCCCTTCGTCGGCGACCTTGGGGTGCGCTACGCCAGCGAGCGCGGCGAGACGCGCGCCTCGCTGGTCCCTGACGGCACCCACAAGCTGGTTTTCCAGAACCACAATTTCGGGCGCGGAGCGGTCCACGTCTATCAGAATACACGCCTCGATATGCCGACATGCGTGTTGTTCCGCGATTCCTTCTCGAACTACCTCATTCCCTACCTGATGCATGGGTTCTCGCGGATCGTCGCCGTGAGCTCGCTCTCGTGCCACTACGACCTGCTCGAGCAGCAAAGGCCCGACGTCGTACTCTTCGTATGCATCGAACGATTCCTCGCAACGTTCGGTAGAGGGCAAACCATCGAGCTGCCGGAGGATGCGGCGCGTCAGTCCTTCGCGTCGTTCTCTGGCACGAGTCTCGACGAGATCGCGCTAGGCTCGAAGTTACTCCACGCGACGTTGGACGCCCTCACGCCGGAGCGGATGCCGCCGCTCGTCGTCGGTCGGGCCGATGATGAGCTGTCTTCGAAGGCACAATTATCTGGAAGCGACCGGGTGGAGGCATAAGCCTCGATTTCCCCGCGCGAGGGATGCTAGGCTCGCCATTAACGGGGTGTTTGCGCATTGGGGATAACGTGCGGGCATGAGTTCCCGACTTTTTAACCAGGGCCGCAGGCCCGTGTCGTGGCTGGCCGTGATGGTCGTCGCGACGGGGCTCGCGTTGTCGGGCTGCGCCACCAGCCCGGTCGACAGCGCTTTCCCTCTGGCGACGAGCTTCGCGATCCAAGGCATCGACGTCTCGAAATACCAGGGTGACGTCGATTGGCAGGCTGTCTCCGGGTCGGGGGTTCGCTTCGCCTGGATCAAGGCCACCGAAGGCGGCGATTACCTCGACGAGAAGTTTCGGCAGAACTGGGAGGCCTCGCGCACCGCCGGCGTCATCCGCGGCGCCTATCATTTCGCGTATTGGTGCCGGCCGGCTTCGGAGCAGGCGGCCTGGTTCGTCGCCAACGTGCCCAACGACCCCTTCGCGCTGCCGCCGGTGCTCGACGTCGAGTGGAACCCGACCTCCAAGACCTGCCCGCGCAAGCTGCCTCGCGAGGAGGCGCTCGCGATGATGCGGACCATTCTCGAGGCGATGGAACGCGCCTACGGCAAGAAGCCCGTCATCTATACGTCCGTCGATTTCCACCGCGACGTGCTGCAGGGCGAGTTCCAAGACTACCCGATGTGGGTGCGCTCGGTAAAGTACTACCCGACTGTCAAATACGGTGACCGCCAGTGGCATTTCTGGCAGCATACCGCGACGGGGACAGTGCCCGGCATACGCGGCTACGTCGACCGCAACTGCTACTACGGTTCGATCGAAGATTGGCAGACTTGGCTGAGCAAGGCCTCGCAAGGATGATTCATTCGCCCGCCATGATCGTTGCGAGCTTGAGGTAGCGCGCAGGGTCGACCGGCTCGCCGGCGATGCGAACCTCGTAGTGCAGGTGCGGGCCGGTCGAGCGGCCTGACGTGCCGACCTGGCCGATGATTGCGCCCGCGATGACCTGCTGCCCGACCACGACCGAGAGCGTCGAAAGATGCGCGTAGCGCGTCGCATAGCCGTTGCCGTGGTCGATCTCCACCAGGGTCCCGTAGCCGGTCTCAGGGCCGGCGATCGTCACGATGCCGGCTGCCACCGCGCGAACCGTGCTGCCGTAGATTTCGCGCAGGTCGATCCCTGTGTGCAGCGCCAGCCGTCCGTAGAAAGGGTCGCGACGGGCGCCGAAACCGGAGGTGATGTCGAGAGGACCTCCCACAGGCTGACGCAGGGGGAGCCGGGTCGCCGTGGCCTCGAGCACCCGGCGGCGGGCGAGCGCGTCCTTGAGCAGCGCGATGGGGTCTTCCGGTACCGGCGCGCCTTCCGGGAGCGGCACGAAGGGCCCGCCGGTAGCGGCGGTGAAGTGAGCCGCCGGTGCCAGCCCGAGCTCGGCGAGGGCGGCTTGTGTCCGCAAGCTGGCATGCTCCGTCCGCTCCAGCAGCCCGTCTACAACGGCGCGCTGGCGCCTCTCGAGAGCCGCGAAACGCGTTGCGACACCGCCGGCGTCGAGCGCGGCGTGGCGACCGGCATCTTGCGCGGCGCGCAGGTGCAGGTCGTCCGAGCGGGTGGCTCCGACGAGGGCCGCGAGGCTGTCGGCTCGCGCTTCGAGCTTGGCCCCCAGCGCGGCAAGGTCGCGCAACGACGTCTCCTCGGCCTGGCCGGCGTGCATCGTCTTAGCGTCGGCAGCGTCCAGCGCGCTTCTAAGTTCGGCGATGCGATCTTCGTAGGCGTACTGCATCTCGGCTTGGTGGCTCAGCAGGCCGGCGAGGATGCGGTCGTGGAAGGCGATGTAGTAGCCGCTCGCCAGCGCCCAGAGCACGAGCAATAAGGCTGCGAGACAACCCACGACGTTTCGTCTGTCGAGCCTAAAGATCATCGAGGTCGGAAGCATCGAGGCGGCCGTTCCAGTGTCATCGATGATGGCGCGCATCATGGTTAATACGCGGCTAACGGCGGCCCTCATGCATCTTCGATCGCTTCAAACAGCGCGGACCAGACGCGCCAATTGCCTCGCGCCCAGGCCAAGGCTAGGCTCGCAGAACGTTCGGATCCCTCCATGCTCGCCTCGCTCATCGCGCTCGTCGCCGGCTACCTCGCCGGATCCATCCCGTCGGGCGTCATCGTCACCCAGCTCGCCGGCGCCGCCGACCCGCGCGGCATCGGCTCCGGCAATATCGGCGCGACGAACGTCCTGCGCACCGGCCGCAAGGATCTCGCCGCGATCACGCTGGTAGCGGACGCGCTGAAGGGCACGATACCTGTGCTGATCGCCGCCAAGCTTGACGACGGCACCGCGCCGGTCCACCTCGCCGTCGCGGCGGCTTGCGGAGCGTTCTTCGGCCATCTCTATCCCGTGTTCCTCGGATTCCGCGGCGGCAAGGGCGTGGCCACCTTCCTCGGCTGCCTCATCGGGCTCGCGTGGCCCGCCGCGCTCGCCTTCGCGATCGTCTGGCTCGGCGTGGCCGCCCTGACCCGCTACTCGTCGGCGGCGGCGCTGGTGGCCAGCGCGTTGACGCCGGTGATTCTGGCCCTGCTGCACCGGCCCGAGGCGGCGATCCTCTTCGCCGCGCTGGCGATCGTACTGTGGTGGAAGCACAGCGCCAACATCGGCCGGCTCTCGGCCGGCACCGAGAGCCGGATCGGCGGCAAGAAGCGCGAGCCGGCTTGAGCGAGCGGCGACCCTTCGACGACGCGCGCCGCTTCGCCTGGCTCAGGCTTTGGCGCTCGGAGAACATCGGGCCGCGCACCTTCGCGACGTTGCTACAACGCTTCGGCTCGGCCGAGGCAGCGCTTGACGCTCTTCCCGAACTCATCGCCAGGAACCGTCCCGGACGGCCTATCCGCATCGCCGACGTCGGCGATGTCGAGCGCGAAATGGAGGTCGCGCGTTTAATGGGCGCCCGCTTCCTTTGCCTCGGAGAGCCGGGCTTCCCCGCGCTCCTGCGCGAGATCGACACCGCCCCCGCGGTGATCGCCGTGCGCGGCCACGCCGGCGTGCTCGACCGACCGGCCATCGCGATCGTCGGCTCGCGCAACGCCTCGGCCGCCGGCCTTGCCTTCACCGAGCGCCTCGCCCGCGAGCTGGCCGCGTCGGGCTACGTCATCGTGTCGGGCTTCGCCCGCGGCATCGACAGCCGCGCCCACCGTGCCGCGCTCGCCACCGGCACCGTCGCCGTGCTGCCCGGTGGCCACGACAGGCTCTATCCCGCCGACCAGGGACCCTTCATGGAGAAGCTGCTGGAAGACGGCGTCGCCTTGAGCGAGATGCCCTTCGGCTGGGAGGCGCGCGGCCGCGATTTTCCGCGCCGCAACCGGCTGGTGTCGGGCCTGACGCTCGGCACCGTGGTGGTGGAGGCGGCGCGCCGCTCCGGCTCGCTCATCACCGCGCGCTTCGCCGCCGACCAGGGGCGCGAGGTGTTCGCCGTGCCGGGATCGCCGCTGGATCCCCGCGCCGAGGGCACCAACGACCTGATCCGCGACGGCGCGACGTTCTGCACGGGCGCCGAGGACGTCATCCGCGCGCTCGCCGATCGCGGCCCCGGCCGCGGCGACGCCGACTTGTTCTCGGATGCCGGCCCGCGCGACGAGGCCGACCTGTGGGACGAGCTCGATCTCGACGGCACCCAAGCGGTCGGCCGACGGGACGACCGGCCTTCGAGCGACCTGTTTGCCTTCCGCGAACCCGACGTCGCAGCGCCGGAAGTACGGGACGCGCGGGCGCCGCTGGCCCGCGTGGTCGAGCGGCTCGGGCCGGCGCCCATCTCGATCGACGAGCTGGCCCGCTCGGCCGAGCTGCCGATCGGCGACGTGCGCGGCGCCGTGCTGGAGCTCGAGATCGCCGGCCGCATCGAGCGCCACGGCGGCGGCCTCGTCTCGCTCATCATGCGGTGACGGGCGGCGCCTCGCGTTCGCCGTCGGCCGGCGCGTCGACCGGCTCGCTGCCGGCGCCGTCGCCCTGGGGCTCTTCCTGCGCCGCGCCTTCCTGCAGCGCACGGTCGAGGTCTCCGAACGAGCCCAGCGAGAAGCGCAGCACCGGCTTCGCCACTTCGTCGGACGCGAGGGCCGCCAGCGCGTCGTTGACGAGCTCGAACGGGAAATAGGCGACGAGCTTCTCAAGGGGGAAGCGTCCCTGGGCGTGCAGCTCCAGCAGCCGGGGGATCAGCGCTCCGGCATCGATCTGCGCCAGCGCGTGCTCGTCAACCACGAGGCAGCGGCCGCCCGCGCCGAGGCTGGCTTCGCAGCCGGCGTGCGCTGCGGGGGCGCCGCTGGTCTCGAGCGCGTAGCGCGCGCCGTCGGCGGCGAGGCTCATGACGACCGAACCCAGGCCCTCGTCAGCCGGCACGGCGATGGTCGCACCAACCTCCAGGGCCAGCTCGCGCCGGCTCTCGCGCGGATCGGCGAGAATCACCGAGCCGGCACCCGCCGCCGCCGCCGCCATGCAGGCGCCCAGCCCGACGGCGTCGGCGCCGGTAATGACGATCGTCGATCCGGCCTCAAGGGCGAGCGCCTGCAGCACCAGGCCGGCGCCGAGCATCAGCTCGCCGCCGAGCCCGGCGAGCAGCTCGAGCGGAGCGCCATCCGCGACGGGTATCGCCAGCTCGGCCCGGCAGAGCAGGTGGGCTGCGAAGGAGGATTGGCCGAAGAAGAAGCCGTGCACCGCACCGCCGTCGCCGGTGAACGGCGCCGAGCCGTCGAGACGCGTGCCGGTCAAGGCACGTCCCCGAATTCGAGCCGCAGGTACGATGATCACGGCATCGCCCGCGGCCGGCAGCGTGACGCCGTCGCCGACGCGCTCGACGATGCCGGCGCCCTCGCAGCCGGGCACGAACGGCAGTGGCATCGCCAGCTCGCCGGCAATCGCCGCGCGATCGCAGGCGGCCACGCCGGAAGCGATCATCCGCACCAGGATCTCGCCCGCGCGCGGTTCGTCCAGGTCGAGCTCGGTAATGGCGAGCGGCGCGCCGTGGGCGTGCGCGACGGCGGCTTTCACTCTCAAAGGAGGCTCCGAATCGTGACCCGTTTCTAAAGAAGCGCGCGGCTTGCGCAAGCCAAGCCTTAAGCTTCGGGACGCGTACGGAACGAACCGCCGACGAATCGGCTTGCGGGCTAGGTTGCCAGATCGTTCCCGCCACAAATTGCGTCCAGGACGCCGGCCGACACAAGCCAATACGAGGAGCGACGGCTCGCTCCCGCGGATTGTGAGGCCAATGTGCCGATATGAACCGATCTACTCGGCGGCGATGAGCGCCGCCGCCTCGCGAGCGATGTCGGAATCGGACTGGCGCGGCGTCGAGGGATCGATGCCGGCATCGATCTGCCCGATCCGGCGGTCCATGTCGGCGACCACGAAGCGGTTGAAGCGGCCCACGTGCAGGTACATGACCACCGGCATCAGCACGAACTCCAGGGCGCGCGGATTGCGGATCAGGGCGGTCAACAGGAAACGCCAGAACGGGATCGCCCAGCCCGGCCGGCGGAAGGTGATCTCCAGGGCGGTCATGCCGAAGATGCGCAGGTTGCGCGCCCAATGCCTGGCTTCGAACTTGACCTTGAGCTTGGGTCGTTTCAGCGCCAACGCCACGTGAGTCAAGCGCTCGAAGAAGCGTCGCGGCTCGTAGACGTGTTCCAGCACCGCCTTGTAGTCGACGAGGATGTCGCGGCGGGGTCGTAGCGTGTGAAAGTTGAGGCCCGTCGTGCACTGGTCGCCGCTGCCTTCGGGCGACTGCGACCAGCCGTCGATGATGCGGTCTTCCTTTTCGAGCCGTCGCTGCAGCTGCGTGTTGGGCAGCGAGGTCAGCAGCCCGACCATCGCGATCGGGATCGCAGTGGATTCAATCGTCGCGATCATGTCTTCGGCGACGCTCTGCTTCTCCGTATCGAAGCCTATGATGAAGCCAGCGATGGCGAAGATGCCGGCGTCATAGATCTTGTGGACACTGTCCCCGATAGACCGGCGGGTGTTCTGCTTCTTCTGCATCGAAACGAGCGTCGCAGTATCGCCGCTCTCGATGCCGATGAAGACGACGAAGAAGTTGCAGTCTCGCAGCATGTGCAGAAGCTCCTCGTCGTCGGCGAGGTTCAGCGAGGCTTCGGTCGAGAACATGAAAGGATAGCCGCGCTCGCGCTGCCAGGCGGCGAGTTCGGGAAGGAATTTCTTGAGCGCCTTCTTGTTGCCGATGAGGTTGTCGTCGACGAAGTCGACGTGGCCTCGGTGGCCGAGATCCATCAGCCGTTGCAGCTCGGCCAGGATCTGCGGAACCTGCTTGGTGCGCGGCACCCGGCCGTAAAGCTCGATGATGTCGCAGAACTCGCAGTTGAAGGGGCAGCCGCGCGAGAACTGGACGCCGACGAAGAGGTAATCGCGGAAGTCAATCAGGTCCCAGCGAGGGATCGGCGTCCTGGTGACGTCGGCCTGGAACTTGGGCGCGTCGTAGCGACCGGCGCGTACGCCGGCGCGCCAATCGCCCACGAAGTCCCAGATGATGTTCTCGACCTCGCCCAGGATGCGGAAGTCGGCGCGCTCGTAGACGTCCGGGCGAGACGTCGGGTCGGGACCGCCCACGCAGACCGTCACCCCAGCCTTGCGGCATCGCTCGATGACTTCGACCGCGTGATCGGCCTGGGGCAGCATGCCGCCGGTCATGACGATATCCGCCCAGGAGAGATCGGCGTCGGTCAGCTCGGAGGCGTTGCAGTTGACGAGTCGGAAGCTCCACTCCTGTGGCAGCATGGCCGCGAGCGTCAGCAGGCCGAGAGGCGGCGAGGGCGCCAGCGCGCCGGAAATCTCGCAGGTATCCTTCAGCGCCCAGAACGAGTTGGGGTTGAAGCGGGGGAACACGAGCAGACAATTGCAGGAGGGGTGCTGCGCCAGCACCGCGATAGGGTCGACGTCGTCTCGGTGGCCTCGAACGTCGACTGGCATCTGGTCTCCATCGGCTACAATTGCCGAGACGCTACCCTCAGGTAGAGGTTAAAGCAAACAAGCGAGGTCTAAGTTGCGGTTGGACCTCGTGATTCCTTTCCTTGAGGACAAGCGCGCCGAGTGAGTCGAACGGCTCGCCTCAGCCACTGTGTGGGAGGCGAAAGCGAGCCGGTCCAGTATCGGCCGACGACGCGAGGATGCCGCGCGTCGTATCAGAACGCCGCGTCGGGCAGCGCCATCATCGAGGCCTTGCCCGACTTGATCGAGGCGAACAAGCCGGCGGTCTCGGGCAGGAGGCGATCGAAGAAGAAACGCGCCGTGGCGATCTTGCTCTCGTAGAACCGGCTGTCACCGTTGGCCTTGGGCAGCTTGGCCACCGCGATCTTCTCCGCCTGCGCCCAGAGGAAGCCCAGCGCCACGTAGCCGAATAGGCGAAGGTAGTCCGTCGCGGCCGCGCCGGCTTCCTCGGGGTCGCGCAGGCTCTTCTGCGCGATGGTCGCGGTGGCGAGCTGCAGCGCGCCGAACGCCTTGGCCAGCACCTTGACGTGCTCGCCGATCGCCGGATCGCTGGTGTTGGCCTCGATGAAGGCCGCCACGGGATGGAAGAAGGCGCGCAGGTAGCGCCCGGTATGGGCCGGCAACTTGCGGCCGACGAGGTCGAGCGCCTGGATGCCGTTGGTGCCTTCGTAGATCATGGCGATGCGCGAATCGCGCACGAATTGCTCGACGCCGTGGTCGCGGATGTAGCCGTGTCCGCCGAGCACCTGCATGCCGCGGTTGGCGTTCTCGAAGGCGAGATCGGTGAAGAGCGCCTTCACCACGGGCGTCATCAACTGGCAGAGGTCGTCGGCCTCCTGGCGCGCCTGCGGGCTGTTGGCCTTGTGGGCGCGGTCGAGCGCGCGGGCGACCCAGCCCGACATGGCGCGGCAGCCCTCGATCTGGGCGCGCATGATCATCAGGTTGCGGCGCACGTCGGGGTGGACGATGATCGGATCGGCGGCCCTGTCCGGCGCCTTGGCGCCCGAGAGCGAGCGGCCCTGCAGGCGCTCCTTGGCGTAGGCCACGGCCGACTGGTAGGCGACTTCGGCGACGCCGAGGCCCTGGATGCCGACGCCGAGGCGCTCCTCGTTCATCATCGAGAACATCGCCGACATGCCCTTGTTGGGCTTGCCGACGAGCCAGCCCTTCGACTCCTCGAAGCTGATCTGACAGGTGGCCGAGGCCTTCATGCCCATCTTGTGCTCGAGACCGGTCGGGATCACGCCGTTGCGCGCGCCGGGGCGACCCTCTTCGGTCGGCAGCAGCTTGGGCACCAGGAACAGGCTGATGCCCTTCACGCCCTTGGGCGCGTCCGGCAGCCGCGCCAGCACCAGGTGGACGATGTTCTCGGTGAGATCGTGGTCGCCCGACGAGATGAAGATCTTCGATCCCGTGACGGAATAGGTGCCGTCCTCGTTGGGCCTGGCGCGGGTGCGCAGCAGGCCGAGATCGGTCCCGCAATGGGCCTCGGTCAGGCACATGGTGCCGGCCCAGGTGCCGTCGACCATCTTGGGCAGGAACTTGGCCTTCAGCTCGTCCGAGGCATGGGCCTTGATCGCGGTCGCGGCACCGTGGGTCAGGCCGGGGTAGAGGCCGAAGCTGACGTTGCTCGAGCAGGTCATCTCCTCGACCATCTTGCCGAGCGAGATCGGCAGGTTCTGGCCGCCCCATTCCTCCTCGGCGTCGAGCGAGGTCCAGCCGGCCTCGCGGAAGGCCTTGTAGGCTTCCGGGAAGCCCTTGGGCGTGCGCACCACGCCGTTCTCGAGCACGCAGCCCTCGACGTCGCCAGAGGCGTTGATGGGCAGCAGGACCTCCTCGCAGAACTTCGCCGCCTCTTCGAGGACGGTGTCGACGAGCTCCTCGTTGACATCCTCGTAGCCGAGCGCGGCGTATTCGCCGATGTCGTGCATCTCGCCGAGCACGAAGCGCATGTCGCGGATGGGCGCCTTGTAGACTTGCATGGGACATCTCCTTCTTCGGGTTCTTGTCGCCCGCAGGACTCTGCGGCCGCTGCGGCTCGACGTGCCCGGCTAGGCCGGGGAGGCATGTCGCCGAGCGGCGACAGGCCCTTGGGGGGACACACCCCCTTGCGATCAGACATCCCCATTTTGCGGCGCGATGCGGCGCGGCACCTGGCAAGTTCTGGTAGAATGACCGTAAAAGCGGCTGGTTCCAGCCTCGGGCCGCTCTCCTAGTTCCGCAGCGGCTTGCCCGTCTCGAGCGTGTGCTCGATGCGGGCCAGCGTGGCGGGGGTCTTCATCAGCCGCAGGAAGACGTGCCGCTCCAGCGCGAGCAGGTCGCCTTCCGTCAGTTCGTCGGTCTGGTCGGCGGGGCCGCCGGTCAGCACTTCGGCAAGGCCGTAGCCGACGGTCACGTCGTGATCCATCGCGATGCCGCGCTTGTGGAAGCCGATCACCGCGCCCTCCATCGCCACGCGGCCGGAAGCGCCGGGCAGGCGGATGGTCTGCTCCGCGGGCGGCTTGTAGTCGACGGCGAGCGCCAGCGCCTTGGCCTTGGCGTCGGCGAGCAGCCGGTAGCGGTTCATCGAGATGCCGTCGCAATCGCGCAGCACCTTCATCTCGCGCGCCTGCTCGGCGGATTTTGACACCGTGGCGGTCGAGACCATCTCGAACACCTTGGAGGGTGCCGGCATCGGCCCGCTCGGCATCTTCGGGTCCTTCGACCAGCGCAGCAGCATCTCCTTGCAGCCGCCCCAGCCGGGCACGAGGCCCACGCCGCATTCCACCAGCCCGGCGTAGAGCTCGGCATGGGCCTGCACCGCGTCCGAGTGCAGCATGATCTCGCAGCCGCCGCCCAGCGCCATGCCGGCCGGCGCCGTCACGACGGGGAAGGGCGCGTATTTCAGCTGCTGCAGCGTGGTCTGCCCGGCGAAGATCAGCTTCTCGATCTCGCCCCAGGCGGCGATATTCGCGGCGAAGAGCGCCAGGCCGAGGTTGGCGCCGACGGTGAAGTTGCTGCCCTCGTTGTAGATCACCAGCGCCTTGTGCTCGGCCTTCACCAGCTTGATGGCCTTGCCGATCATGTCGATGACCTGGTCGTCGAGCGCATTGGCCTTGCCGGTGAACTCCAGGCAGAGCACGCCGTCGCCGATGTCCCACAGTGCCGCCGAGCCGTTCTTCAGCACCGGCTTCTGCGCGAGCTTGATGTCCTCGAGCAGCAGCACGCCCTCGGGCCGCACGACGTCGTGGTAGGCGCCGTCGAGACCGAAGAACTGCCGGCGGCCGTTCTCTACGCGGTAGAACGTCCCTTCGCCGACATCCTCGAGCAGCGGGGGCACGGCGATGCCGGCGTCTTCGAGCTTCCGCGCGAGCCACGCGGCCCCGAGCTTGTCGATCAGCTCAAACGGACCCTGCTTCCAGTTGTAGCCGAGCCGCATCGCCTCATCGATGCCGGTGATGTCGCCGACGGCCTCGGGCACCAGGCTCGCGGCGTAGGCCAGCACGCGGCCCATGACGTCCCAGGCGTAGCGCCCGAGCTTGCCGTCGGCCGACATCAGCCGCCTCAGGTCCTTCTCGGCGCCCTTGAGCTCGAGGAACTCGTCCGCGCTCGGCACGGCGTAATGGCCGGAGGCGAGGTCGATCGCCTCCTTCTGCTTCTTCCCGTTGGCCTTGTTCATGCGGTAGAAACCGCCCTTGCCCTTGCGGCCGGTGTAGCCCTCCGAGATCAGCTTCTGCAGCAGCGGGAAGTCGTGCAGCGTGTCGTGGAAGGCATCGGTCTTGGGCAGCGCCGCCGCGAGGCTGGCGTTGATGTGCGGCCCAAGGTCGAGCCCGACGAGGTCCATCAGGCCGAACACGCCGGTGCCGGGTATGCCGAAGGGCTTGCCCATGACGGCGTCGGCCTCGCCGATGCTGAGCTTGTCGGCGACGGCGGTCTTCAGCGCCAGCTGCAGCCAGTAGATGCCGAGGCGGTTGGCGATGAAGCCGGGGCTGTCGTGGCAGACCACGATGCTCTTGCCGAGCTTGACGTCGGCGAAGGCCGAGATCTTCTCGACCATCGCGGGGTCGGTCGCCGGCCCGGTCACCACCTCCAGCAGTCGCATGTAGCGCGGCGGGTTGAAGAAATGCGTGATCATGAAGTCGCGCGCGAAGGCGTCGGGCATGCCGCCGATGAGGTGCGACAGCGGGATGGTCGAGGTGTTCGACGACACCGGGGTGCCGGGGCGGCGCACGGCGTCGAGCTTGCGATAGAGGTCCTGCTTCACGTCGAGGCGCTCCAGCACGACCTCGACGATCCAGTCGCATTCCGCGACCTTGGCGATGTCGTCCTCGAGGTTGCCCGGCGTGATCAGCCGCGCCGCGCGCGGCGACATCAGCGGCGCCGGCTCGGTCTTGAGCAGCTTCTCGATGGCGCCCCGCGCGATGGCGGTGCGATCTTCCCCGTCGTTGATCCCTCGGCCGACGATGTCGAGCAGCAGCACCGGCACGCCGGCATTGGCGATCTGCGCGGCGATGCCGGAGCCCATCACGCCCGAGCCGATCACCGCGACCTTGCCGATGGCCCGCTCGGTCGAGGTCTCGACCTTGATCTCTCCGCTCGTCATCAGATGCGCTCCATGATCGTGGCGATGCCCTGGCCGCCGCCGATGCACTGCGTGGAGAGCGCGTAGCGCCCGCCCTCGCGCTTCAGCAGGCTCGCCGCCTTGCCGGTGATGCGGGCGCCGGTGGCGCCGAGCGGGTGGCCCAGCGCCAGCGCGCCGCCATCGAGGTTCAGCGTCTCGTCGCGGATGCCGAGCTCGCGCATGCAGGCCAGCGCCTGGCTGGCGAAGGCCTCGTTCAGCTCGACGACGTCGATTTGGCCGATGTCGATCTTGGCGCGGGCCAGCGCCTTGCGGGTGGCCTTGACCGGGCCGATGCCCATGATGTCGGGCTCGCAGCCCGACACGGCGACGGCGGCGAGGCGGGCCAGAGGCTCGAGGCTGTGGCGCTTGGCGAACTCCTCCGAGCACACCAGCACGGCGGCGGCGCCGTCGGTGATCGGCGAAGAGGTGCCGGCGGTCACCGAGCCCTCCTGGTCGAACGCCGGCTTCAGCCCGGCCAGCACCTCCTTCGAGGTCTCCGGCCGAATGCAGCCGTCCCTGTCGACGGCGTGGCCGTTGGTCTTGATCGGCACGATCTCGTCGCTGAGCCGGCCCTCGGCCTGCGCGGCGTTGGCACGCTGGTGCGAGCGCACTGCCAGCTCCTCCTGGGCGGCGCGGGTGATCTGCCAGCGCCGCGCCACGTTCTCGGCGGTCTCACCCATCCCGATATAGGCGCCGGGCTGCTTGGCGTTGAGGGCGGGGTTGGGCATCGGGTTGTAGCCGCCCATCGGCACGCGGGTCATGCTCTCGACGCCGGCGCAGATGAAGGCGTCGCCCGCGCCGATGCCGATCTGGCCGGCGGCGATGTGGATGGCGTGCATCGAGGAGCCGCAGAAGCGGTTCACCGTCGAGCCGCCGACGCTGAGCGGCAGGTCAGCCTGTAGCGCGACCATACGCGCCATGTTGAGGCCCTGCTCGCCTTCGGGGAAGGCGCAGCCGAGGATCAGGTCCTCGATCTCGCTGGGATCGACGCCGGTGCGCTGCACGAGCGCGCGCACCACCTCGGCGACGAGGTCGTCGGGCCGCACCTTGGTCAGCGCGCCCTTCCTGGCCAGCGTGAACGGCGAGCGGGCGTAGCCGGCGATGACGATGTTCTGCATCATGGGTCTGGTCCTCGAAAGTCTTCAGCGTTTACGGCGAAGCCCCTGGCGGGCGAGCTGGATCTCGGCGTCGCGCTCGAGGGCGGCGAGGCCGTCGAGCGCTTCGGTGATGGCGACGCGTTGCTCCTCGAGCTGGGCGCGGCGCTGGACGATCTTGGCGAGAAGCGCCCGGGTCTGGGTCTCGTGGCGGGGGTCGGCGTCGTAGAGGTCGAGGTAGTCCTTGATCTCGCGGATGGAGAAGCCGAGCCGCTTGCCGCGCAGGATCAGGATCATGCGCGCGCGTTCGCGGTTCGAGTACACGCGGGTGGCGCCGAGCCGGCGCGGCTGGATCAGTCCCTGGTCCTCGTAGAAACGCAGGGTGCGCGCCGTGATGCCGAGATCGGCGGCGAGATCGGTGACGGTGACCAGCCGCTCGCCTTCAGGCAGCCGGCGCCGGCGCAGGCCCTTGACCGGGGCGTCCGCCGCAAGGCCGGAGGTGTCGAGCGGCAGGTTCACGCTGACGCTCCCGCGGTTTCCTCGGCCACCAGTTCCTTGCGCGACAGCTTGCCGACTGCCGTCTTCGGCAGCGCGGCCCGGATCACGATCTCCCGCGGTCGCTCGATCTTGGAGAGGTAGCTCTCGAGGAAGATGGCGAGGTCGGCCGAAGTCGTCGATGCGCCCTCTCGGAGCACCACGAAGGCCTTGGCCGACTGTCCGCGATAGGCGTCGGGCACGCCGAGCGCGATCGCCTCGCGCACGTCGGGATGCTGGTAGAGCGCGTCCTCGATGGTGCGGGGATACACGTTGTAGCCGCCGGAGAGGATGATGTCCTTGATGCGGTCCACGATGAAGACGTAGCCGTCTTCATCCTTGTAGCCGATGTCGCCGGTGCGCAGCCCGTGCTGGTCGAGCACGGCGGCGGTCTCCTCCGGCTTGTTCCAGTAGCCGCGCATGACCTGCGGCCCGCGCACCACCAGCTCGCCGCGCTCGCCGGTCGGCATCAGCGAGCGGGTCGCGGGATCGCGGATCTCGACGATGGTGTCGGCGAGCGGCAGCCCGATCGAGCCGACTTTCACCTCGCCGTGCGACGGATTGCACGACACCACGGGCGAGGTCTCGGTAAGGCCGTAGCCTTCCACCAGCTTGGTGCCGGTGACCTTCTCGAACATCCGGCCGACCTCCTGCGGCAGCGGCGCGCCACCGGAGATGCAGAGCCGCACGAAGGACAGGTCGGCCTTCCTGGCCTCGGCGCGCTTGGCGATCGCGCCGTAAAGCGTCGGCACGCCGGGGAACACCGTCGGCTTGGTGCGCAGCATCGTCTTGAGCGTATCGTCGAGGTCGAAGCGCGGCAGCAGGATCATCTCCGCCGCGATGCGCACGGCGTAGTTCATGACCACCGTCATCGCGAACACGTGGAACAGCGGAATCACGCCCAGCACGCGCTCCTCGCCCATGCGACGCGTCGGATCGAAGGCGACGTTCTGTTCGACGTTGGCGACGATGTTGGCATGGGTCAGAATCGCGCCTTTCGGCGTGCCGGTGGTGCCGCCGGTGTATTGCAGCACGGCGATGTCGTCGTCGCCGACCTTGACCGGCTTCGGCGCGGCCGTCGTGGCGAGGAGCTTGGAGAAGGCAAGGTGGCGGCCGTCGTCGGGCAGGCGGGCGATGGTCTTGCGCTTGAGCAGCCGCAGCAGCGTGCCCTTGATCCGCGGCAGGACATCGGCGAGCGGGCACAGCACGACATGGCGCACGCCGGCGCGGGCGCAGGCCGCCGCGACCTTGGCGTGGATCTCGGCCACGTCGATCGTGAACATGACGCTGGTGCCGCTGTCGCGGATCTGATGCTCGAGCTCGCGCTCCACGTAGAGCGGGCTGTAGTTCACCACGATCGCGCCGATCTTCAGCGCCGCGTAATAGCCGATGACGCTGTAGGGCGTGTTGGGCAGGCAGAGCCCGACGCGATCACCCTTGGCGACGCCGAGCGCCTGCAGGCCGGCGGCAACGCGGTCCGCCGCCGCGGCGAGCGCGGCATAGGTCGTCTTGCGGCCCATGAAGTCGATCGCCGAAGCCTGCGGATGGGCCGCCGCCGCGCGCTCCAGAAGACGATGCGCGCCGACGACGCGCTGGAAGCTCTGATGGGTCATCGCGATCCGCGCTATCACCTTCCCGTTAGCGGAACCAGGTGACGTTTACGTGAAGCTTGTTAGCGGTGGTGGAAGGGTGAAGCAATCCGCCGTTGGTCGGGGCCGCGTGCGCCCACGGTGCCCGTCAGGGCGAACCTTCGAGGCGGAACGCCATTGCGCCGCCATGTCGCCCCACACGCCGTGCCTGCTCCGCCGTCCCGCGCCGCCCGATTTGGTCGAGGGCTTCACCGGCGTGCAGATCGACGACGACCGGCTCGCGAGCGTCGTCGAGCGCACCAGCCCCTTGCTCTGCCTCTATGCTCACGCGGCGCACGGCGAAGGACCGCTGTGGCTGCCGGCCGAGCGGCGGCTGATCTGGTCGGACATCCCGCTGCAGCGCGTCATGGCCTGGTACCCCGGCGACGGCAGGGTCGAGGTCGAGATGGCGCGCACGCATTTCATCAATGCCAACGCACTCGATGCGAGGGGCAGGGTGGTCCATTGCGAGCACGGGCGCCGCTGCGTCAGTCGCTCGGACGGCCGAGGCATGCCGGCTACGCCGCTGGTGACGCACTACGAGGGCAGGCGGCTCAACACGCCCAACGACGTCACGGTCGCGGCCGACGGCGCGATCTGGTTCACCGATCCCATCTTCGGCCTGCTCAACCCGCGGCAGGGCTGCCTCGGCGAGCCCGACCTCGACCATCGCAGCCTCTACCGCTTCGTCGAGGAGACCGGCGAGTTGCGGCGCATGGCCGATTTCGAGCAGCCCAATGGGCTGTTCTTCTCGCCCGATGGCAGGACACTTTACGTGTCCGACACGGCGCGCTCCATCGGCGGCCCCACCCACGACGTGCTGGCCTTCGACGTCGGTGTTGATGCCAGCCTGAGCAACCGCCGTTTTTTCTGCCGCACCGATCACGGCGTGCCCGACGGCTTGGCCGTCGACCGCCGCGGCTGGCTGTGGTGCACCGCCGGCGACGGCATCCACATCTACGCCCCCGACCGCACGCGGCTGGGTTTCATCCCGACGCCGACGACGGCGGGGAACTGCTGCTTCGGCGGCGTGGACGGCAAGCGCCTCTTCATCGCCGCCGAGACGCAGCTGCTCGCGGTGGACCTGATCGAGAGCGCGGTTTGATCAAGCCGCCCTGATGATGGCGGACGCGACGCATCTCAGAGCCGCGCGAGCAATTCCGTCTTTTTCGCCGCGAATTCCTCCTGCGTGAGGATCCCCTTGCGTTGCAGTTCGTGAAGACGCTCCAGAAGAGCGAGCGCGTCGTGACTGCCACCGGTACTTGGTGCGTCCGCGGGGGCAGGCTCCGCCCGGCGCGATCCATCGGGCTCGCCGACAGGCTCCTGCGGCAAGGACGCGCTCACCGCATGCTCTTCCAATCGGGACAGATCCGAGAGCCGCACGGTGCCGTGCTGGCTGGTGAAGGTGAGGTCGTGGCTGCCGCCCTGCTGCTGCGACACGCCGGAGATGCGATGGTCGCCGGTGTCGTAGAGCTTGATGCCGTCGGCACCACGGATCGCCACGCGTTGGACCTCGGGGAAGCAGGCGTAAGCCTCGTCATTCTGGCTGCCCGCCGAGGAGGGGCGGCCGAGTTCACGAGGCCACCAGTCGCCACCGCGCCCGATCGGCTCGGCGGCGAAGAGCCCGTCCTCGTCAATGCGTTCGGCCAGCTCGCTGCAGAGCTGCTCGACCTTCGCCTTGAGCGAATGATTGAACATGTCGCCGATCATGATGCCGCCGCCGCGCGACCATTGCCCCATGCCGCCGAGTTCCGGGTGCGAGAACTGCGCCTGGCGCCCGCCGCCGCGCCGGATCGCGGCCAGCAGAACGGCCACGGCGTCGGCCGGCACGTCGTGCCGTCGGCCGATCGCTTCGGCCTCGGTGCGGCCCTCGCCCGTCAGCACGTCGTCCATCCTCAGAGCTGCTTCAGGTCGGAGAGCTTCACCGTGCCCTTCGACGAGCTGAACTCCGGGTCGCCGCCGTTCTGCTGCTGCACGCCGCCGATGTCGTGGTCGCCGCTATCGTAGGTCGTGGTTTTGCCGGCGCGCTCCACCAGCAGGCGGTGCTTCCCGGGGAAAAAGGCGTAGCGCATGTCGTTCTGGCCGCCGCTGGAGGAGGGCTGGCCGAGGTCGGTAGGCCACCACTTCTCGCCGCCCGACATCGGTGCCATGGGCTTCATCGGTTCCATAGGCTTCATGGGCTTCATCGGTTCCATGCTCGTTCCCCTCGGCTAAACCCCTGAAATGGCCGCGCTTGCGTGACGTTCCTCAGCGGAACGCAAAAGGCCCGGCACTGAGCCGGGCCTTCCCAAGTCGTTGCCGTGAGGGACGATCAATCCTTGGTCTGGCGCGCCTTGAGCGCCGCGCCGAGGATGTCGCCGAGCGATGCTCCAGAATCGGCCGAGCCGAACTGGGCGATCGCCTCCTTCTCGTCGTGCAGCTCGAGCGCCTTGATCGACACCGAGATTTTTTTCGCGCGCTTGTCGTACTGGGTGACGCGGGCGTCGACCTTCTCGCCGACGGCGAAACGATCGGGGCGCTGGTCGTTGCGGTCGCGCGCGAGGTCGTTGCGCTTGATGAAGGCGACCATCTCGGTGCCGGCGATCTTCACGTCGATACCGCCGTCCTTCACGTCGATGATCTCGCAGGTCACCACTTGGTTCTTGCGGAACTCGCCGGGGGCATCGTCGCCGCCGGCCGTCGGCGCGACGGCATCGGCGCCGAGCTGCTTGATGCCGAGCGAGATGCGCTCCTTCTCGGTGTCGACGTCGAGCACCTGGGCGCGCACGATGTCGCCTTTCTTGTAGTCCTCAATGGCGATCTCACCCGGCCGCGCCCAGTCGAGGTCGGAGAGGTGCACCATGCCGTCGACGTCGCCGTCGAGGCCCACGAACAGCCCGAACTCGGTCTTGTTCTTGACCTCGCCCTCGACGGTCGCGCCGACCGGGAACTTCTCGGCAAAGAGCTCCCAGGGGTTCGACAGCGTCTGCTTGAGGCCGAGCGAGATGCGGCGCTTGATCGAATCGACCTCGAGCACCTGCACGTCGACCTCCTGCGAAGTGGCGACGATCTTGCCGGGATGGACGTTCTTCTTGGTCCAGCTCATCTCGGAGACGTGGATCAGGCCCTCAATGCCAGGCTCCAGCTCCACGAAGGCGCCATAGTCGGTGATGTTGGTCACGCGGCCGACGAAGCGCGCCTCGATCGGGTACTTGGCCTCGATGTTCTGCCACGGGTCGTCGAGCAGCTGCTTCATGCCCAGCGAGATGCGGTGCGTCTCGTGGTTGATCTTGATGATCTTGACCTTGACCGTCTGGCCGATGTTCAGCACCTCGGTCGGGTGGTTGACGCGGCGCCAGGCGATGTCGGTGACGTGGAGCAGGCCGTCGATGCCGCCGAGGTCGACGAAGGCGCCATAGTCGGTGATGTTCTTCACCGTGCCGTCGATGACCATGCCCTCTTCGAGGTTGGCGACGATCTCGTGGCGCTGTTCGGCGCGGCTCTCCTCGAGGACGGTGCGGCGCGACACGACGATGTTGCCGCGGCGGCGATCCATCTTGAGGATCTGGAACGGCTGCGGGATGTTCATCAGCGGCGTGACGTCGCGCACCGGGCGGATGTCGACCTGGGAGCGCGGCAGGAAGGCCACGGCGCCGTCGAGGTCGACGGTGAAGCCGCCCTTGACCTGGTTGAAGATCACGCCCTCGACCTTCTCCTGGGCCTCGAAGGCCTTCTCGAGCTTGACCCAGCTCTCCTCGCGGCGCGCCTTGTCGCGCGAGATGACGGCTTCGCCCAGCGCGTTCTCGATGCGCTCGAGGTAGACCTCGACCTCGTCGCCGACGACGATGTCGCCTTCGCGGCCCGGACCCTGGAATTCCTTGAGGGCGACGCGGCCCTCCGTCTTGAGGCCGATGTCGATGACGGCGACATCCTTCTCGATGGCGACGACGCGGCCCTTGATGACCGAGCCTTCGAAAGCCTCGTTCTCGCCGTAGCTCTCGTCGAGCAACGCCGCGAAATCGTCACGCGAGGGCGTGTACGTGGAAACGTCTGACATTCATTCTCCTGGAGGGACCCGTGAGGGCCGGCGCCGGCGGTTCGTGGTTTCGGAAAAGCTCCGGTCCGCCGTTGTCCCGCCAGGGGACCACCGCGTCGAAAAAGACGCGGGCCGGCGCTCGGACGGCGGGCGAAGCTTCGTGTGAACCGCTCCTGTAGCAAGCGGCGAGTCGGGCGGCAAGCTCGGCCGCGGCTTGCACGTCGGCGGCTCGTCCGCTAGGTAAGATAGCCGAACACGCCTGCTGTCTCAAGAGCCGGCTCGCCCTCGTGGTGAGCCTGTCGCACGTCGCGAACCCTGACATGTCGCCCCGCCAAAGTCAGCGAACGTCGACAAACGAGCGGGACGCTGTCGCGGTTCATCGACAGCGAAGCGTGCCATCGGCGCGTTCCGCGACGAGGCATGAATTGGAACCGAACAGCGTCGGCGAACGCCGACAAGCGGTCGAGGCGGCACGAAAAAGGCCGGCACCCGAAGGTCCGGCCTATGTCCTCTCTTACGGAATCGCTCGATTTCAGATCTTACTGAGCGCCAGGAGCCGAGCCTCGACTTTCGGCAGTTCGCGCTTGGCGACGGCAACGAGAACGGCGTCGTCACCGGAGGTGGCGTAGGTCTCGTAGTCAGCCCGCAGCTGGCTCAGCGCGTCGACCTGCTTCAGCCAGAGCGCATCGTCGAAGCTGCGCCCCTGGAGCTGAGCGAGCCTGGCAACGTCGCCCTGGCCGAGCGCGGAGCGGCCGTTGGCGGCCTGCCCGAGCGGCGGCACGGTGGCGGCGGAACGGCCGGTGACCACGACGTCACTGTCGGGCGAGGCGGCGGCGAGACGCGTTGGCGCGACCCCGTCGAGCATCTCGGCGGTGCGAAAGGCGTCCACGATCTCGGCCTTGGCGAAGGCGCGGACGGCGGGAGACTTGGTGTGGTTCTCGGCAAGCTTGCCGGACTGATCGAGAAAGGCGACATTGGCCTTTACGTTGGCCATGAAGAGATCCGTTACCGTCGACGCGGCAAAGGCCGGCGTGGAAGCGGCGAGGCAGAACGCGACAGCGGCGCCGAGCTTGATCTTGAACATAATGCCATCCCCTCAGAAAGCAGAGATAGAACAACGCGGCAGCAACTTGGTTCCTACGCGGAACTCGCCATTTCGCTGAGACGCGCCGACGAGCGGCAAGCCCAAATCTTTCGAGATCCGGGGAAAATCTACGGTCTCCTGCCGGAGGCGATCGGGGACCATCGCTCGCAGGAGATGGTTATCGCTGTCGGCACCAAGCGGCCGGACAACTAAGAGGCCGCGCCAGAATGGGCGCGGCCTCGATATCTTGGCCTCGACTGATCGAGGTAGGTTCAAACCTTGCCGAGCACGGCCAGCTGCTTCTTGACCTTCGGCAGTTCACGCGCCGCAACCGCCTTCAGCGCGGCATCGTCGCCGGTGGTAAGATACGTCTCGTAGTCGCTCTGGACCTGGAGCAGAGCGTCGCGCTGCTTGGCGCGGAAAGCCTCGTCGAACTCGATTCCGCTCTGGCCCTCGAGGCTGTCGAGGTCTTCCTGGCCGAGCGGCAGGCGGTTGTCGACGACCTGGGCAGTCTGGCCGGCGACCGCCACGGAGCGACCAGTCTGCAGCGGCTCGGCCGCCATCTTCTGGGTGATGTCGAAGATCGCGTTGGCGGCCAGCGTCTGGTCCTTGGCCTGGGCACGGGCGAAGTCCTTGACCTTGATGCTCTTGGAGTTGTCGAGCGCCAGGCGGCTGGAGCGATCGAGGAAATCGACGTTCGCCGTCACGTTGGCGAGGAACGCCTCGGTGTTCGCCGACGCCGCATGAGCGGGCAGGTTCGCACCGGCTGCAAGTAGAACGCCCGCGAATAGCAACGGTGTCGACTTGTTGATGTTCATGATGCTGTCCCCTCAGAAAGCATAGGCAGAACGTCGCGAATATCGCGAGGGTTCCACTGCTGCGATCGCGCGGGTCGTTGTCGTCGGCTCCGTGATCCTGCCAAGCGCGGCTGCTTGGCGAGCCCTCTACCCGGCAAGGTAGCGGTCGACGTCGGCGCTCACCAGGCGAGCTTCCGCCCGAAGCTGGTCCAAGGCCACCTTCGTATCGCCCGGCGCGGCGGCATCTTCGAAGCTTCGCAGGATCGTCAGGAGCTTTTTGAAGCCGAACAGGCCGGCCGACTGGATCATCGCGTGAGCCGCGTTCCTCAGCCGCTCATGGTCCTCGGACGACAACAGCTCGAACCGCGATGCGAGGTCGGCCGAGAACTTGCTCGCCACCACCCGGAACGACGTCTCCCCGATCATGTCTTCGAGCGCCGCGAAGGCGGATCGATCGAAGCGTTCGTCTTCCCCCGCGGCGACGTCGGCCGCTGCCATCGGAGGCGAGGCCGCGACAAACCTGTCGATGGCGGCCAGAAGCTCGGGGCGGCGGAAGGGCTTGCCGACGTGATCGTCCATGCCCGCCCGCGCCAGACCCGCGATCTGCTGCGGCAGGACGTTGGCCGTCATGCCGATGATGGGAACGTGCCGGCTCGGGTGATCCGCTCCGCGGATGGCCTTCGTCGCCGTGATCCCATCCATCACCGGCATCTGCACGTCCATGAGCAGCACGTCGAAGGCCTCGCGTCCCACCGCCTCCACCGCCTCCTGCCCGTTGCAGGCGATCGTCACGTGATGGCCCGCGCGCTCCAGGACGGCCCTGGCGAGCTCCTGGTTGACGGTGACGTCCTCGACCACGAGGACGCGCGCGCTGCGCCCCGCGAGGCGCTTCTCGGGCTGACAGGCCGGGCTGCGCGTCTCGAGCGCGTCCGCGACGGGCAGGACGATGCGGAACCAGAAGACCGATCCCAGGCCTTCTTGGCTCTCCACGCCGATGTCGCCGCCCATCAATTCGATGAGTTGCTTGCTGATGGCGAGACCGAGACCTGTCCCTCCGAAGCGCCGGTTGACCGAAGCGTCGACCTGACTGAAGCGCTGGAAGAGACGCTGCTGCTGTTCGGGCGAGATGCCGATGCCGGTGTCCTTCACGGCGAAGCGGAGCGCCTGATGTCCTTCCGGCGCGTCCCACTTGTCCTTGGCGACGGAGATGACGACGCAGCCGGCGTCGGTGAATTTCACGGCATTGTTGACCAGGTTGAGCAAGACCTGACGCAACCGGCCCTCGTCGCCTCGCAGATAAGCCGACACATCGGGTGCGACCTGGCGGATGAGCGCGATCTGCTTGCGTTGCGCCAAGCCGGCGAGCATCGAGCCGACATTGTCGAGGAGGGAGCCGGGCGAGAAAGGAGTTGGATCGAGCGTGATCTGCCCGGCCTCGATCTTCGAGAAGTCGAGGATGTCGTTGACGACCGTGAGCAGGGCGGCTCCGGACTCCTGGATCACCTCGAGCTTGCGGCGGATGGACGAGCCGTGCTCGCTTTCCTCCATGAGCAGGTCGGAGTAGCCGATGATGCTGTTCAGCGGCGTGCGGATCTCGTGGCTCATGCTCGCCAGGAACTCGCCTTTCGCCAGATTGGCCTGCTCGGCCAGGCGCTTGGCGTCCTGTGCTTCCGCGTTGGCCTGCAGGAGCCTGGTTTCGGCCGTCTTGCGTTCCGTGATGTCGAAGTTGAGACCGATCATGCGGATCGGCTGTCCCTTCTCGTCGTAATAGGCGCGACCGATGCCACTGAGCCAGCGCACGCTTCCGTCCTCGAGACGGACGCGGAACTCGCCGTTGTAAGTCGTCTTCGCGTCGACCGCGGCCTGAAGGGTCGCGATGACGAACATCGCATCGTCCGCGTCGACGATCCTGCTCCAGCCTTCGAGGTCCGTTTCGAGCGGATCGGACCCGACATTGTGCAGTCGGGCGCTTTCGCGCGACAGCTTGACCCCACCGGTGCGGAAATCCAGGTCCCAGGTGCCTGCGCCCGCGGCCTCCTGCGCGAGAGCCAGGAGCGCCGTCGTCTCCATCAACCTGCGCTGCGATTCGACGAGATCGTCGATATCGACGGCGGTGACGATCCATTCCTTGACCGCGCCGGCACGGCGGACCGGTGTCAGCCTGGTCTTGTGCCAACGGAAAGACCCGTCCCGACCGAGGATGCGGATCTGCTTGGCATCGGTCGTTCCATCGCGCTCGCTTTCCTCGAAGGCAGCCGCGATCGTATCGAGATCGTCGCTATGGAAGATGGTCGCGCCTCGGTCCCAATCAGGCTCCAAGGCCGGCACATATCCGCGGAAGCTCGGGTTGGCGTAGAGAAGGCGGCGATCCCGGGCGCTCACGATCCAGACCTTCTGTGGAAGGTAATCCGCCAGGACGCCGTCCTCGACCTCGATGAGCTTGACGTGCTCCGTCGCGGATCGAAGGCGAAAGCCATCATCGATGGTCGATTCGACGCTTGTATCCAAGACCTGCATTCTTGTCCGAAATTCTCAGTCAGCGCCTGCAGCTAATCTGAATTTCGTGAACATTCTTCCCATTGCCCCTTGCTGCACATCGTCGTTCTCGCCCCTGACGCCAGGAGCCGATTCTGTCGGCCTCGGACTACTATTTGAACCCGCCGTTCTTCTGCCTCCCGCGACGCTTTCGTCGACGAGGAGGCTTACCGAGCATCGGCGTTAGCACTCGGGGACAAGGGCGCGTCGACATCGCCGGTGTGACCACCCTTCCCGCGGCGAAGGTTGCGCAATCCGCCGGGATTGACGACGTAATGGGTGTCCGAACCGCAGGCGCCTGATGAACCTTCCGTTTTCCGTGGCCGGCCCGGCGCGGCCGGATCGCGCCGCAGGCGTGACCCTGGTGCTGGGGCCGACCAACACCGGCAAGACGCATTACGCCATCGAGCGCATGCTGGCGCACCGTTCCGGCATGATCGGCCTGCCGCTGCGGCTGCTCGCGCGCGAGGTCTACAACCGCGTCGTCGACAAGGTGGGCGCCGAGGCGGTGGCGCTGATCACCGGCGAGGAGAAGATCAAGCCGCGCTCACCCCGCTACTGGATCTGCACCGTCGAGGCGATGCCGCGCGACCTCGACCTCGCCTTCGTCGCCATCGACGAGATCCAGCTCGCCGCCGACCTCGATCGCGGCCACACCTTCACCGATCGCCTGCTCAACCGCCGCGGCATCGAGGAGACGCTGCTCATCGGCGCCGGCACGATGGAGCGGCCGCTGCAAACCCTGCTGCCGGGTGCTCACGTGATCACGCGCCCGCGCCTGTCGAAGCTCAGCTTCGCCGGCGAGAAGAAGATCTCGCGCCTGCCGCCGCGCTCCGCCGTCGTGGCCTTCTCGGCCGAGGAGGTCTACGCCATCGCCGAGTGGATCCGCCGTCAGCGCGGCGGCGCCGCGGTGGTGCTGGGCGCCTTGTCGCCGCGCACCCGCAACGCCCAGGTCGACATGTACCAGGCCGGCGACGTCGACTACATCGTCGCCACCGACGCCATCGGCATGGGGCTGAACCTCGACGTCGACCACATCGCGTTTGCCGGCGACCGCAAGTTCGACGGCTGGCATTACCGCCGGCTCAACCCGGCCGAGTTCGGCCAGATCGCAGGCCGCGCCGGGCGACATCTCAAGGACGGCACCTTCGGCACAACGGGGCGCTGCCCGCCGTTCGACGAGGAGCTCGTCGAGATGCTCGAGGATCACCGGTTCGATCCCGTGCGCATGCTGCAATGGCGCAACACGCAGCTCGACATGGGCTCGATCGAGGACCTCACCGCCACGCTCGACATGCTGCCGGGCGAGCCAGGCCTGACGCGCGCGCCGCTCGCCGCCGACCAGATGGCGCTCGATATCGCCTCGCGCGACGCCGACGTCCGCAAGGTCGCGCGCAACCGCGGCGACGTGGCGCGGCTGTGGGAATGCTGCCAGATCCCGGATTACCGCAAGCTGTCGCCGGCGGCGCATTGCGAGCTGGTGCTGCAGGTCTACGGCTTCGTGGTGCGCAACGGGCGCATTCCCGACGACTGGTTCGCCCGCCACCTCGACGCGCTCGACCGTACCGAGGGCGAGATCGCGGTCGTCGCCAACCGCATCGCTCAGGTGCGGACCTGGACCTACATCGCCAACCGCCCGGACTGGCTGCGCGATCCGCAGCATTGGCAGGGCGTGACGCGTCGGGTAGAGGACAGCCTGTCCGACGCCCTTCACGAGCGCCTGGCCCAGAGATTCGTCGATCGCAGGACCAGCCTCCTGCGGCGACGGTTACGAGAGAATGCCTTGATGGAAGCCGAAATCACCTCCGGCGGCGACGTGATGGTGGAAGGCCAGCACGTCGGCCAGCTCAACGGCTTCCGCTTCACCTCCGACCCGCAGGCGGCGGGCGAGGAGGCGCGCACGCTGAACGCCGCCGCGCAGAAGGCGCTGGCCTCCGAGATCGAGGGGCGCGCCACCCGCGTCCACGAGGCGGTGGACGAGGCGTTCGTGTTGGCCAACGATGGCTTGATCCGCTGGCTCGGCGAGCCGGTCGGACGCATCGTCGCGGGGCCGCACATCCTTGAGCCGCACGTGCGCGTCATCGCCGACGAGCAGCTGACCGGCCCGGCGCTGGAGATGGTCCAGCGCCGCCTCGACCTCTGGATCGCCCAGCATGTCAAGAAGCTGCTCGGCACGCTGAAGGAGTTCGAGGGCGGCGAGGGCCTCGACGGCATCGCGCGCGGCATCGCCTTCCAGATCGGCGAGTCGCTGGGCGTGCTCGAGCGCTCGAAGGTTTCCGAGGAGATGAAGAGCCTGCCGCAGGAGGCGCGCGCGAGCCTGCGCAAGCTCGGCGTGCGCTTCGGCGCCTACCACATCTACCTGCCGGCGCTGGTGAAGCCGGCGCCGCGCGCGCTCGCCGCGCAGCTGTGGGCCTTGAAGAACGGCGGCGTCGAAGAGGTGAAGGGCCTCGACGAGGTGCCGCACCTCGCCGCCTCCGGCCGCACCTCCTTCGTCGCCGACGCCACGATCAACAAAGGCCTCTACCGCGCCGCCGGCTTCCGCGTGTGCGGCGAGCGTGCCGTGCGCGTCGACATCCTCGAGCGCCTCGCCGACCTGATCCGCCCGGCCATCGCCTACCGCCCCGGCACCACGCCGGGCGACCCGCCGCCCGGCTCGGCCGACGGCGACGGCTTCGTGGTGACGGTCGGCATGACCTCGCTCGCCGGCTGCTCGGCGGAAGCCTTCGGTACGGTGCTGAAGTCGCTCGGCTATGTCGTCGACCGTCGCCCCGGGCCGGCGATCACCGTGCCGCTGGTGCCCAAGGCCTCGACGGAGCCGGTGCAGCCGCCGGCCGCCGCTTTGCAAAGCGCCGAGGAGCAGGCGACCGAGACGGTCATCGCCGACGCGCCGGCCGCCGAAACCGCGGCGGCGGAAGAGCTTGCGGCGGTGGAGACGCCGGCGGACGCGAAGCCGGCGGACGACCTGGAGAGCCGCGTCAGCCTCGCCCGGCAGAGCGAGCTCATCGCCGCCGCGCTGGAAGGTGGTGCGCTGGAGGCCATCGAGCCGTTGCCGCAGGCGGCGGTCGAGCCGTCGCCACAAGAAGCACCCGCGGTCGAGCACCATGCCGCGGCGCAGGAGGAGCCTGCGGCCACGGCGGCTCCCGTGATCGACGAAGGCACGCTCGCCGTCCCCGATGCGCCGGCCACCGCCGCGATCGAGCCGGAAGCCGCGGCCGACGCTCCGGCGGCGAGCGAGGCGGCCACGGTGGAGGCGCTGGTCGAGGCTCGCGACGTGGCCGACGGCACGACAGCCGGACCGGCCGCGGTCATCGAGGCGATGATCGAGGGCGTGCCGGGCATCGAGCCCGACCCGCAGGAGGTCGCAGCGGCGAGCGTCGAGCCGGCCGGCGAAGAGGCGCCGGCCGAGTCGGTCGAGATCCCGACCATCGAGGTGTGGCGGCCCCATCGGCACAACGTGCACAGCAATCGCCGCCCCGGCGGCGAGGCCCGCAACCGTGGCCCGCGCCGGCAGGGCGGCGCGGCGTTCCAGGGGCAGCGCGCCCCGCAGGATGCTCCGCAGACGCCGCCCGGCGAGGCGGTCCCGGTCGCCGCCGAGGCCGGCGACCGGCCGCCGCGCCCAGAAGGGCAGCGCAACAACCGCTTTCGCGACTTCAAGCGTCCCTCCAGCGCTGGCGGCGAGGGTGCCGCCGGCGCACCGGGCGGCCGCGACGGCCAGCGCGGATCTTCCCGCGGCGATGGTCGCGGCGAGCCCCGACGCGACCATCGTGACAATTCGGCGAGCGGCGGCGGTCGTCGCGATGGCGGCCGCGCGCCGTCGTTCCAGACCACCGAGGCTCCCAAGCCCCGCGAGCGCGACCGCCAGCCCGACCCCAACTCCCCCTTCGCCAAGCTCGCCGCCCTCAAGGCGCAAATGGAGAAGGACAAGAGCTGAGCTTTTCATGCTGCGACGACCATACGTGTTTGACGGTCTCGCGCTCTAAGGGCCTCGATCAAAAACGCTAGACTATTGCAAGTCAAATCTTATTCCTGTTTTTACCTCAATACAGCATTCGAATCGGATCGACGGAGAAGGATATGCTTAGGATATCCCTTCCAAGACAAAATAGGTTGGCATAAAGAAGCTGTTCCCAATCATGTACCTGCAAATTGCACTTTCTTCGGTCGCGGGTTGTGTTTTGAGAAGTGGTTTTCAGGCTCGGCTTCGAGATGAAAGCTTTGTGGCGATCGCGATGGTCTTGCTTGCGCTGATCCCCGTCTCGACGCTGATCGTCGCCCGGCTTCGCTATGTGCAAATGTACGCGGGCACGATCGCTTGGTCGCGCCGCTTCGACCAGACACTGTTGTTCTACTTTGTTGTGCCAATTTTAGTGGTCGCCGTAGCGGCAATGGCTTGTTTGACACCATGGCTCGCGCGCATTTCGCTTGCCGACTTCTGGCGGAAAGGACAATTCCATCAATTGACCGGCTTGGCATCCGCAGCGGCCTTCATGTCTTTTCTTGTCGTTCTGCTCTCTTTCGCAGGACTTGCGCTGACGAGAAGGTACCCATTTGGGCGGACCTGTCGGCCGAGCTAGCGGCCGGACAAGACACCCTAAATGCTGGGGAGGCGCAATTCTTTGCGGCTGAAGGCGCAGATGGAGAAGGACAAGGGTTAGCAAGCGTCATTGCGGGGCGGCGTAGCCGAACCCGGAACCGGTGCTCTCCCAAGCACAGCAAGGAAGCACACCGGTTCCGTATCTTCGCTTCGCTCGTCCGGAATGACGAGCTTGGATGTGCTGCCTCAGCACTGCGCGTTCCGCGCGATCGAGTTGTGCTCGACCGCGATGCTTAACCAATATGTTGATATAGTATAACGCCTCGCACGGCGGGGAACGAATGCGGCAACTTCAACTTGTGTGGCTCGATGGCGCCTGAGGGCTGGGCGTCGAGCAACAAAGCTGGAGATTTTCATGCGCGCCCTCTGCTGGCACGGCAAGAACGACATCCGCTGCGATACCGTCCCCGATCCGACCATCGAGGACTCGCGCGACGTCATCATCAAGGTGACGAGCTGCGCCATCTGCGGCTCCGACCTCCACCTGATGGACGGTCTTATGCCGACGATGAAGTCGGGCGATGTTCTCGGTCACGAGTTCATGGGTGAAGTCGTCGAGGTTGGCAGTCCCAATCACAAGCTCAAGAAGGGTCAGCGCGTGGTCGTGCCCTTCAACATCAATTGCGGTGAATGCCGGCAGTGCAAGCTCGGCAACTACTCGGTCTGCGAGCGCTCCAACCGCAACGCCGAGATGGCGGCCAAGCAGTTCGGCTATACGACCGCCGGTCTGTTTGGCTATTCGCACCTCACCGGCGGCTATTCCGGCGGCCAGGCCGAATACGTCCGCGTGCCGATGGCCGACGTCGGCCCCATGGTCGTGCCGGACGGCATGACCGACGACCAGATGCTGTTCCTCACCGACATTCTTCCGACCGGGTGGCAGGGCGCCGACCACGCCGAGGTCAAGGGCGGCGACATCGTCGCGATCTGGGGCGCCGGCCCTGTCGGCATCTTCGCGATCCAGTCGGCCAAGATCATGGGCGCCGGGCGCATCATCGTCATCGAGAGCGTGCCGGAGCGCGTCGCTTTGGCGAAGAAGTCGGGCGCGACCGACATCATCGATTTCGACACGGAGGACGTCTACGAGCGCATTCTCGAGATCAGCAAGGGCAAGGGCGCCGACAGCGTGATCGACTGCGTCGGCATGGAGGCCTCAGCGGGTCACGGCGGAATCATGGGTGCGATCGGCGCGATCCAGGAGAAGCTCACCTCCACCGAGCGCCCCTACGTGCTCGAGCAGGCCATCAAGGCGGTGCGGCCGTGCGGCATCGTCTCGATACCGGGCGTCTACGGCGGCCCGGTGCCTATCAACATGGGCTCCGTCGTTCAGAAAGGCCTGACGATCAAGAGTGGCCAGACTCACGTGAAGCGCTACCTCGAGCCGCTGACGAAGCTGATCCAGGAGGGCAAGATCGACACGACCTCGCTGATCACTCACCGCAGCCGCAATCTCGACGACGGCCCGGAGCTGTACAAGACCTTCAAGGAGAAGAAGGACGGCTGCGTGAAGGTCGTGTTCGGTCTCGCCTGAGTCGCGGATCTCGGGTGTCGGCTCTACCGCGTCGGGCGGCTACGGGACGGCTGAGTAGAGCTTGAGCGACTTGCTTGAAGGAGCGGCATCTGGCACCTAGCCGGCGCTCCTTTCCATGACAAGCAGGACGACACTGACGATGGCCATCGAACACACCTTCTCGATCCTCAAGCCGGACGTGACGCGACGCAACCTCACCGGCGCAGTAAACGCGATGATCGAGAAGGCCGGCCTGCGCATCGTCGCCCAACGTCGCGTTCACATGACCCGCGCGCAGGCGGAGACCTTCTACGCCGTGCACAAGGCGCGACCGTTTTTCGGCGAACTCGTCGAGACGATGGTTGCCGGCCCTGTCGTCGTGCAGGTCCTCGAAGGCGAGAACGCCATCAAGGCCTACCGCGACGTTCTCGGCGCCACGGATCCGGCCAAGGCCGAAGCCGGCACGATCCGCAAGGAGCACGCGATCTCTGTGGGCGAAAACTCTGCGCATGGTTCGGATGCCGTCGAGACCGCGCAGCTCGAGATCGCACAATGGTTTGCCGGCAACGACATCGTAGGCTGACGAAAGTGGCGGCGCGGCTTGAGAAGTGGCCGCGCCCGTCCCCTTCAGGATCGAGGTGCTTACGTCTCATGCCGGGCTGAGCCGGCGGCCCCAGCCCGCTCGTTCCACGACCCAGACATGGCTTCGTCCAGGTCATCGTTCGGTAAAACTTCGTAGCGCTCACCGGCAACGCCGCGCAGCACGGGATCGCGCCGCGCGGCTCGATCCTTAGGCTACTGCGGCGCCGGCGCGGCGGCCGGCTCGGCGGCTTCCTTCTTCACCTTCTTGACAACCTTGTGCTTGCGAGCGCGGTGCTTGACCGGTTCCGGCGCGGGCTCAGCCATAGGCGGCGGCGGGGGCGGCGGCGGCGGCGGATCCGGGCAGAACACCGAGAAGGACGAGCAGAAGAAGTCGCCGACCTGCGCCGCAGCCGGCGCCGTGGTCCCGGCGAGCAACGCGATCGCGCCTGCCCCGAGTAAGACCTTTCGTATCATCGATGTGCCCCTCACCTTCAGCATTCCGCCCCTCGAATATACGCGACCACAACACTCTGCAATGCGAGTTGCGGCATCCGCGCACGCTCTGCACAGCCAAGCGGATCGCCTTGGGTGCGATCCGCGAGGCGCATCGTCTCGACCGCGCGCTTCTCAGTCGGAAGCAGCTTGTACCGTTTCCGGCTCGAGTTCGCCTTCGGACGAGATGGCGTCGGGGCGGGGCTGCGCCGGACGTTCGGCGCGCTGCCTCGCCTCGACCGCCGATCGCGGCGGAGAATCGCCCGCCGGCCAGCCCTCGCGCTGGCGGCGTCGGTCGCCGTCGCTTTCCTCGGTTTGGTCGTGGAACAGCATGACCTGGGTCGGGTAGGGCATGTCGATCTGCGCTTGGGTCAGCGCGTCTCGCACCGCGGCGATGACCCGGCCTCGCGCCAGCACCACTTTGATACGCGGCGACTGTGTCCACCAGCGCACCCGCAGGTTCACCGAGGAGCCGGCGAGATCCCACGGGATCACCTCGGGAGCCGGATCGTGCGAGATGCCTTCGAGCCCGTCGAGCGCGTCGAGGATCACGCACCGCGCCGCCTCGATGTCATCGCCATAGCCGATGCTGACGTCGTAGGTGGACCGCACGATCGGGTAGGCTGTGTTGACCGTGACCGGCTGCGTGTAGATGTCGGAGTTCGGGATAACGACCCGACGCCCGTCGTAGGTCTTGATCGTCGTGGCGCGGGCGCGGATATGCTCCACCGTGCCTTCATAACCGGCGATGACGATCTGGTCGCCGCGCTTGAAGGGCTCGCGAATCAGCAGAAGCAGACCGGCGAACCAGTTCTGCAGGATGTCCTTGAAGGCGAAGCCGATCGCCACGGAGCCGACGCCCAGCGCGCCAAGCACGTCCGAGGGCTTGACCGAGGGGAAGACGATCGTGGCCGCGATGAGGCATCCGGCGACGATCAGCGACCAGCGGGTGAAGCCGCCGAGCAGATGGCCGAGATCGTACTGCCGGCGCGCGTGAAACGCGCGGGTGACGGCACGATCGGCCAGCAGCGATCCGCCGACGAAGACACCGAGGACGACCAGGCCGGCGACGATATTGGGAATGAGCTCGATCAAGCTCGAATAAACGTATGTGAGCTTGCCCCAGAGGATCGATTGCGCGTTGACCATGCCTGGCGATCAGCGGCCGCGGAAGCTGAGCAGGCGAATGACCAGCCAGACCGGGACCACGATGACCGCGCCCGCGACGATGTAGGTGCCGAAGTCGCGCAGCGATTGGAAGCCGAGATTGTAGAGCCGCCCCAACAACCCCGACAACTCGGCGAAGACGTCCGCGGGCGTGATGCGCAGCCACATCAGCAACGCGCCGACCACGAAGGAGACGAGGACCAGCTTGATCACCACGCCGAGAGGCGAGCCGCCGAGAAAACGCCGCAATGTGGAGCCGTTCTGCTGCTGCCAGCGCGCTGCCGGCGCGCTTTGCGTCCAGTAGGGCGGCGGCTCTGAGGGACGTTCGCTCACGACGGTGTTCCTGGTCCGGTCCGACACCGATCGCGCCGGGATTCTCGCGGGCCCGATATGACGCCGCTCGGCGGCGAAATTGGGGATGCTGCGGGCCTTGAGCTCGCTGGCCCGGTTCGCAGGCGCGATAGGGCTACGAGGCCGCCGCCTGCTTCTTGAATTGCCCCTGGTCGATCTTCGAGACGGCGATCACCGCCTGAGTGCGGCTGTCGACGCCGAGTTTCTGCAGGATGGCCGAGACATGCGCCTTCACCGTCGCCTCGCTGACCTTAAGTTCGAAGGCGATCTGCTTGTTGAGCAGCCCCTGCGAGAGCATCATCAGCACGCGAAGCTGCTGCGGCGTGAGGTTGGAGAGCCGGCGCATCATGTCGGCGACCACGGCATCGGGCGGCAACACCGTATCGAGGTCGGGCGGCGTCCAGATCTCGCCGTCGAGCACCATGCGGATGGCCTGGCGCATCTCGGCCATATCGGTGCTCTTGGGGATGAAGCCGGCAGCGCCGACCTCGATGCAGCGACGCATCACCGCGCGATCCTCGGAGGCGGAAACCACCACGACGGGGATCTCGGGATGCTGCGAGCGCAGGTAGAGCAGCCCGGAGAAGCCGCTGACGCCGGGGATGGCCAGATCGAGCAGAACCAGGTCGACGGGCTCGTCCGAAGCCAGAGCCTTGCTGAGCGAGGCCAGATCGCCGGCCTCGCGGATGGCGGTCACGCCGAGCGCCGAGGTCAGGGCCTGCCGCAGCGCACCGCGCACGAGAGGATGGTCATCGGCGATGATGATGTGGGTGGTATCGGCAGCATGCTGCGTGTGTTCCTCGAGCACCAATGTCATCGTGTCCTCCAAGCTCACCCCTCCGGCAAGTCGAGGTTCGACTTTCGTGCCCTAGCCTTCGGTCACGTCGCGTTAACCTGTTGTGAATGAACCGGTCAGGGTTCGTTTATCACGCGCACCTGATCGGCCGGTCTCGCCGCTGTTCTACTGCGTCACCATAGCGAGCCGAGGAGCCGCGGACATTCATACAAAAGATCTAGACCGCAGATGAGGCCGCGCGACGGAGCCGAGGCCGCGCGTCTTTCGTCCCGCGGCCATATGCGGTAAACGCTTCGTCGAACGGCGAGCCAGCCGAGACCACGGGTTCCCATGACCGTTTCCGACTCTGTCGATGCAATGATCAGCCGCCACGTCGAAGCCGAGCCGGGCGAGACGTTGCCCGCGAGCGAGCAGCCCGACGAGTTCGGTGCGGCCCTCCTCGCGCGCCGTCGCACCGTCGCGGTCGTCGTCGGGCGGGGCGAGGGCGCGGTTACGGTCGGCGGCGGCGCGCCGATCGTCGTGCAGTCGATGACCAACACCGACACGGCCGATATCGACGCTACCGTGCGCCAGGTCGCCAACCTCGCACGCGCCGGCTCGGAGATGGTGCGCATCACGGTGGACCGCGACGAGGCCGCCGCCGCCGTGCCCAGGATCAAGGAGCGCCTCGCCAAGATCGGCTGCCACGTGCCGCTGATCGGCGACTTCCATTACATCGGCCACAAGCTACTGACCGATCATCCGGCCTGCGCCGAGGCGCTCGACAAGTACCGCATCAATCCGGGCAACGTCGGCTTCAAGGACAAGCGCGACACGCAGTTCTCGACCATCGTCGAGAAGGCGATCCAATACGGCAAGACCGTGCGCATCGGCGCCAACTGGGGCTCGCTCGACCAGGAGCTGCTCACCCACCTCATGGACGGGAACGCCGAGCTCGCCCAGCCCAGGGACATGGGCGCGGTGACGCGCGAGGCCATGCTGCAGTCGGCGCTGCTCTCGGCGCAGCGCGCCGAGGAGCTCGGCCTGGCGAAGGATCGGATCATCCTGTCGGCGAAGGTCTCGGCGGTGCAACAGCTCATCGCCGTCTACAAGATGCTGGCGGCGCGCTGCGACTATGCCCTGCACCTCGGCCTGACCGAAGCCGGCATGGGCTCGAAGGGCATCGTCGCCTCCTCCGCCGCACTCGGCATCCTGCTGCAGGAAGGCATCGGCGATACGATCCGTGTGTCGCTGACGCCAGAGCCGGGCGGTGATCGCACCACCGAGGTCAAGGTCGCGCAGGAGATCCTGCAGACGATGGGCTTTCGCACCTTCGTCCCGCAGGTCGCGGCGTGCCCGGGCTGCGGCCGCACCACCTCGACCGTGTTCCAGGAACTCGCGCGCGACATCCAGGACGACATCGTGAGATCGATGCCGGAGTGGAAGACGCGCTACCCCGGCGTCGAGGTCCTCAACGTCGCCGTGATGGGCTGCATCGTCAACGGTCCCGGCGAGTCGAAGCACGCCGACATCGGCATCTCGCTGCCGGGCACCGGCGAGACGCCGGCCGCGCCGATCTTCATCGACGGCAAGAAGGCGATGACGCTGCGCGGCCCCAACATCGCCGCCGACTTCAAGGTGCTCGTCGAGCAGTATATCGACAAGCGCTTCGGTGTCGGAGCCGGAGCAGCGACCCATGCCGCTGCGGAATAGGCTTCCGAGGTCGACCCGGCGCGGCTCACGCCGGCCGTGGCGCTGCTCGTCTCGCCGGCCATCGGCTTAGCCGCCGTGGAGCCAACCGACGAGGCGGAGGTCGAACCGGTCGAAGCGCAGTCTATGACCTACGGGCAGGACGTCGGACAGAACGGCAAGGCGTTCGCGAGTTCGGTGCGAAGCTGCCTGGCTCGAGAGCGGCCAGATCTCGCGGTTTGAGAGACCTGCCGCACGCGGGGACGCGAGCACGGCGACAAACGTGCGCTTTGCAGAACTTCGTGACGGATTGCCTGCACAGCTCGCCGTTGCGACGAAGGCCAATCAAGGTGAGGATGAGCGAGGAGGAGCGATGTCTATCGTGACCATCGCCGAGCGCCGGGCTGGGAGATTGCGCGCCTCAAGGCGGCTGCCGAGGTCGTGGCGCGAGAGCTTGCCGCCTATGCTCGCGAGTTCGACGTGCGCTTCACCATCTTCGGCTCAGTGGCGCGTGGTGAACTTGCGCAAGGAGCGATTTCGACCTGCTGATCGAGGAGCCGTAAGATCGGTTTCGGCCGGCGCGTCTGGCGGCAGAGGTGGCGTGCGAACGTCACGAGATCATCGCCGACGTGCAGCTGGCCGACGAGGCCTCGCCAGCGCTCATGCTGCGGGTGCGGCGGACGGACGCATCATTCCTTGAGCGACGCGCGCTGGTGGCTCGATGTCGCGCAGGACGTCGAGGCCGCCTCGCCGCATTTCGCGAATGCGCTGAGTCTCTTCGCCTCTGGACGCTTCGACGATCCCGGCAACGCGGGCTATCGGACGGCATGGCCTTGATGCACGCGGCGCAGGCAGGTCATACTTCCGGCTGAGACGGCGCTGGTGCGGGTGCTGCGGTTCCTCAGCGAGGATGCGCCCACGGGCGAAGACTGGCACAGGAAACTCATCGAGCGTCTCGCCAAGGTCCATGGTGTGCGGACCATGCCCGGCCGGCGCTGCTCTCGTCCACCGTGGCCGCCCATTTCGACGAGACAGGCGCGTCCGCGATAGCGCGATGCGCAGCTACGAAGGCTTCGATGCGCAGAGCGCCGGACCCTCCTTGCAGGCGGCCGAGCGACTGTCGCCAAGCCTCGCCGCCGACCTCACGATGTGCAAGGCGCTAGTCGATCCGATCTAGCTAGAAATAGGGCGAAGACGCAACAACTGAAACATTGATCAGGGTTGTGCGCGATGTCATCTTAAGTGCAGAATAAACGCAAATATCCCTGGCTGAGTAGCGACCGTCCCGCCGGCGCAACTGGGTACAAGTTCTCGGCTTCAGATTATATTAACTCTGATTTCGTAATGTTTTTAAATTCGGAGCATCCTGTTGCAGAGCGATCAGATGGGCGACGCGACTGATAAGGTCCTGGGGGGTTGGCCAGGTGTTCAGACAGCACGGCAGCGCGCCGAGGCGATCGAGGAAGTGCTAGGCGCACCGAAATACCGTCTGCGCTTTCCTGCCGATCTGGAGACGAAGTTCGAGCGGGAAACCGCCGCGGATCGATGCCGGGTCTTCGTGCGCTACGGCTTCTTGGGCTTTATTCTTTGTAACATGTTTCTGTTCAACTACTTCCGCCTGCTTCCCGACGTTGCGATCAAAGAACTCATCGGGCAGCTCGCAATTGTTACACCAGTCGTCCTCGGCGTAACATTCTACACGCTTACTAAGCCTCCTATGCTCCAGCGAGAGATGGGACAGGTCGGCGGAGCTTTAGTAGGCCTGATCGTCCCGATGATTGCCTATCAGCATAGCATCTATCCCGCAGCCATGTTCTTCCGCTACAGTCCGGTACTTACGCTGTTATACATCAACGTCGTGACCGCTGTGCGCTTCCGCTTTGCGCTTCCCGCTTCGGCGGTGGTTGTACTTTGTAATATTATCGACCTCTCGCTGCTCGGAGGGGTGAGCTCCGACGTGAAGGGACTTATAGGCGCATCAGTCCTCACGACGTGTGGGTTCACGCTCCTTGCAAATCACCGCCTCGAGCGGGAGCAGCGTCGGGCTTACCTCTTGAATGAACGTGAGGGATTGCAAAGCAACGAGATCATACGCCTTTTAGGCGAACAGGCCCGCGAGGCAGAACATCTAGCACAGGAGCGAGAAAGGGCAGCTCTTGCAACTGCAGCCCATGCTGCCGAGCTTCGAGATGCGCATCGCATCGCGCGTATCGCCACCTGGCGGTTAGACCTTGGAGCGGGAGCGATGTCTATGCCTGAAGAGTTGCACAAGCTGCTCGGCACTGACTGCGAGACATTCACTGCGTCCGAAGAGAACCTGCTAAGCCTTGTTCATCCCGAAGACCGGGTGGCCACCGTCGCTGCGTTCTCGCGTGCGGTCAATGGCGAGACGGCAGTGCAACAGGAATGGCGTATCCTGCGGCCAAATGGCAGCGTCGCCTGGTTCTGGTCTGAGATGCACCTCGAGAAGGATGCCTCAGGATGTGCCGCTGCCATACGTGGCGTAAGTCAGGACGTGACTGAATATCATATGGCGGCCGAGCGCATCTATAGGCTTGCTCATCATGACCCGCTAACCGGAGTCGCCAACCGATCCTTGCTGCACGAGCGGATTACTCAAGCAGTCGATCGAAGCAGAGACGCCGGCGGGCATTTGGCAATACTTTACTTCGACCTAGACGGTTTCAAGGCTGTGAACGACGTGTACGGCCATGGGGCGGGCGACAAGCTACTTTGCGAAGTCGCAGCGCGGCTTCGCCTGAGCGTCCGGGAGAGCGACACAGTCGCACGCCTCGGTGGCGACGAGTTCGTGGTGCTTCACGAGGAGACAGGGCAGTCTGGCACGGCGACCACACTTGCTGAAAGGTTGGTGGAAGCGCTCCGCGCACCTTACGATATTGGCGTCGGAGAAACACGAAGTTTAGTGACCGCTTCGATTGGCGTCGCGCAGTTTCCGACCCATGGCGAGGATGCCGAAACACTTTTGCATAATGCGGATACCGCCCTCTACCAGGCGAAGTGGAAGGGCAAAAATCAAGCGGCAGTCTTCAATCCGGACATGGATAGTCGGATGCGCGACCGTCGAGCTTTGGAGCACGACCTGCACAAGGCTGCTGCGCGCGGCGAATTTCATCTCGTGTGGCAGCCTATATCTTCGGCGGATCGCGAAGGCGGGGTTACAGGCTTCGAGGTGCTTCTCCGCTGGGATCACCCGCAACGAGGCACGATCCCTCCAGACCGTTTCATTCCGCTAGCCGAGGCCTGTGGGGCCATTTGGGACATCGGCTTGTGGGTGCTGCAGGAGGCTTGTCGTGAAGCGGCGCGGTGGGCTGTCCCGCTGCGAGTTGCCGTGAACGTCTCACCCTTGCAGGCGCAAGAGGGCGAGATATTTGCCGTGCTGGTCGAGCAGGTGCTTGCCTCTACCGGCTTGGAACCTGCTCGTTTGGTCCTGGAGGTCACAGAAGGCGTGCTTATCCGCCGCTCTGCCGAAGTCCTCTGCGGGCTGAGTAGGTTGAGGGCGCTCGGAGTCCAGACATCTTTAGATGATTTCGGGACAGGCTACTCTTCTTTTGCGACGTTACGCGCTTTTCCGTTTGACCAGATCAAGATAGATCGAAGCTTTGTCGCGGGTGTGATACCGACGTCGGACGGTCAGGACATGGCGATCGTGCAAGCCGTACTGGGCCTCGCCCGCGGTCTAGGCGTGCCGGTGGTGGCGGAAGGGGTTGAGACGGAGACGCAATTTTCGGCTTTGCGTGAAGCCGGATGCCAGGAGGTGCAAGGCTGGCTGATAGGCCGCCCGGCTTCCATCGAGAGCTTCGCGGGCATCACGGGAACAATCTATTCGGCACCAGCGACTTCGCCGGAAGGTCGTGAACTGCTCCTCCTACAGCATGTCGCCTGCTAACCTAGGCCGGAGCGAGCTGATAGCCGCTATCATGAAGCCGGGTGCCCGAGCCGGACAGGACCACTTCGATGATCTCCGAGCCTCTTAGCCCCAGCTCGCGGAGGTCGACCTGGAAGCCGCGATAGGCCGAGCGGCACCCGGTGATGACGAGGTCGGGGCGATAACGGTCGGCGAAGGTCGTGATGAGTTTAGTCCCGTCCGCGAGGACATCGATGGCGCTCGGCCCGGTGCTGCCCGGCGCCGCGCACCATCCGCTCAGGGACCAGCCCAGCGGCTTGTCGAGATAGCCGACGGTGGGTGCGGACGCGAGCCGGTTGTACTTCTCGCCCGCACATTCGATCTTCGCGCGAATGTCGGGATAGCGACACGGCTCGACGGCGAGGCCGCAGAAATCGAACAGCTCGGCGAGGAAGCCCTCGCGGTCTTGCTTCACCTTCTCGAAGCTGACGAGCAGGGTCGGGCAATCAAGAGTGAGCGCCATTCGCATGGCGCCGTCGACCTGTCGGCGAGCGTTGCGCAGGGCTTCTCCGATCGAGACCCCGTCGGCGATCACTGAGCGCTGCGCCAGGGCAATCGGATCGCGAAGGCAGAGGACAACCTTCGGGTTGCGGAACAGCGCGAGACCGTCGCGACCCAGCCGCTGCAACACGTTGGGACGCTTGAAGCCCCAGGCGGCACGGCGTGCATCTCGTGCGGCGAGCGCGGCGGCGAGGCCGGTCGTGTCCAAGCCCTTCAGGGCCGAGCGCCAAAGATGCGGCGCGCTGGCCATCCTTGCCGCCCGTCGGTGCGGCGGCAGCCTCCGCTCCGCGGCGAAGGCAAGGTCGACATCCTCGAAACAGGCGCCATCAAGGTTGTCACCGAGCCAGAGGCCGGCGGCGTCCAGCGCGGCGGCGACCATAGAGGTTCCGCTCCGCGCGGCGCCAGACACGATGATCGTCGGCGGGTCGACGATGGACCGACCCCCGTCGTTCAGAAGCACGCAAGCTGTCCCCATCGCCTCCCCCGAGACGTTGCTATATTCGCGGCGATTAAAGCTCCTTTGTGGGAGACTACTCCAATCACGATCGCGCGATGACAAGCACGCTCATGCGAACGGATCCTCATTTACTAATCAAGGCTTAAAAATGGCGTTGGATCGGATAGTGTCGATTAGGTTGGCAGAACGAGATCTACATTAGCAAAGGTTAGCCTCTTTCGCCGCCCGCCCCCGGTTGCATGATCCCCCATGCGCAGCGCCGTATCTCGCTGGCGAGGCACCGATCGTCGATCCTCATGATGGTTCTCGTTCGTGGAACGCGACAGCGTGCCGAGGCGACGGTGCCCTGGTCCGCACGGAGTCGTGGACGTCTGCGTCGATGCGACCTAAGTGACGCGCTCCGCGAACAGCGAAAGCATCGCATGCCCGATTCGATCACTTCCGATCTCGCGTCGGATGCTTTGGCCTACCATCGCCTGCCTCGTCCGGGTAAGTTCGAGATCCAGCCGACAAAGCCGTTGGCGACCCAGCGCGACCTTGCCCTGGCCTATTCCCCCGGCGTTGCCGCCGCCTGCCTCGCGATCGCCGCCGATCCCGCCGAGGCCGACAACATGACGATCCGGCAGAACCTCGTCGCCGTGCTTTCCAACGGCACGGCGGTGCTCGGCCTCGGCAATATCGGCCCGCTTGCCTCGAAGCCGGTGATGGAGGGCAAGGCGGTGCTCTTCAAGAAGTTCGCCGGCATCGACGTCTTCGACATCGAGGTCGACGCCAGCGATCCCAAGAAGCTGATCGAGGTGGTGGCGGCGCTGGAGCCGACCTTCGGCGGCATCAATCTCGAGGACATCAAGGCGCCGGAATGCTTCGAGGTCGAGCGCGTGCTGCGCGGCCGCATGAAGATTCCGGTGTTCCACGACGACCAGCATGGCACCGCCATCATCGTCTCGGCCGCGGTGACCAATGCGCTGGCTTTCGCCGGCAAGTCGATCGAGACGGCGAAGATCGTCGCCTCCGGTGCAGGCGCGGCGGCGCTGGCCTGCCTCGACCTGCTGGTGACGCTGGGCGCGCGCCACGAGAACATCTTCGTCACCGACATCGAGGGCGTCGTCTACAAGGGCCGCACGGTGCTCATGGACGAGCGCAAGGCGAACTACATGCGCGAGACGCAGGCGCGCACCTTGGCCGAGGTGATCGGCGGCGCCGACATCTTCCTCGGCCTCTCCGCCGCCGGCGTGCTCAAGAAAGAGATGCTGGCGTCGATGGCGGACAACCCGCTGATCATGGCCTTGGCCAACCCCAACCCCGAAATCGAGCCGGCCGAGGCGCTGGCGGCGCGCCCCGACGCGATGATCTGCACCGGGCGTTCGGACTATCCCAACCAAGTCAACAACGTGCTGTGCTTTCCCTACATCTTCCGCGGCGCGCTCGACGTATCCGCGTCGGCGATCAACGAGGACATGAAGCTCGCCGCCGTCCACGCCATCGCCAAGCTGGCGCAGGAGCCCCCATCCGACGCGGTGGCGGCGGCCTACGGCGGCGAGACGCGGCTCTACGGCAAGAACAACCTCATCCCCTCGCCGTTCGACCCGCGGCTGATCCTTCGCATCGCACCGGCGGTGGCGCGCGCCGCGATGGACTCGGGCGTCGCGCGCAAGCCGATCGAGGATTTCGTCGCCTACCAGGATCGCCTATCGCGTTTCGTGTTCCGCTCCGGCTTCATCATGAAGCCGGTCATGGAGGCGGCGCGCAAGGACCCCAAGCGCGTGATCTACGCCGACGGCGAGGACGAACGCGTGCTCTCGGCCATCCAGACCATCCGCGAGGAGGGCATCGCCGAATGCATGGTGATCGGCCGCCCGGAGGTGATCCAGACGCGGCTCGCCCGCCATGGCCTGACCATCCGTCCGGGCGAGGACTTCCTCATCATCGACCCCGAGGATGATCCGCGTTACCGCGACTATGTCCAGACCTACGTCGAGGCCGCCGGACGCCAGGGCATCACGCCGGCCTCGGCGCGCCTGCTGGTGCGCACCAACGCCACCATCATCGCCGCCATCGCGGTGAAGCGCGGCGACGCCGACGCCATGATCTGCGGCATCATCGGCGGCTACCACAAGCGGTTGCGCTCGATTCGCGAGATCATCGGCCTGACGCCGGGCCTGACCGGCTTCTCGGCGATGAGCATGCTCATCACTAGCAAGGGGCCGCTATTCATCACCGACACTCAGGTGCGCCACGACCCGAGCGCGGCCGACATCGCCGAGATGGCGCGCATGTCGGCGTGGCACGTGCGCCGCTTCGGCCTCGAGCCGAAGATCGCGCTGGTGTCGCACTCCGACTTCGGGTCGGACGAGTCGCCGTCGGCCTGCAAGATGCGCGACGCGTTGGCCATCCTCCGCGCGAGCGCGCCCGACCTCGAGGTCGACGGAGAGATGCAGGCCGACACCGCCTTGCTGCAGCATGTGCGGGACCACATCCTGCCGGGCTCCAGCCTGAAGGGCGAGGCCAACATCCTGGTCATGCCCAACATCGAGTCGGCCAATATCGCCTTCCAGCTCGCCAAGGTGATGGCCGACGCGCTGCCGGTGGGGCCGATCCTGATCGGTGCCGCCCAACCGGCCCACATCCTGACGCCGGCCTCCACCTCTCGCGGCATCCTCAACATGACGGCACTGGCGGTGGTCGAGGCGCAGGCGGCGCGTCGGCGGCCGTAAAGCTGCGGCTCGAAGTCGACTATCGACAGGACAGGGCCGCCGCGCGTCGATCCACGGCGATCCTGGGCACGACGATTGTCCAAAGGTTCGCAACCGCGCGAAGCCGGCGGCTGACACCGTCTACCAGACCAGCGCTTCGTCGCCGCGATGGAGCCGCTCGGCCAAGGGCATGAGCCGGCCGGCGTCGTCGTGGAGGACCAGCGGCGCCGCCAGCGAGAAAGGCCCGCGGCTGCCTTTGATGGCGCTCACCAGCACGCGGTGCGCCGCCTCGTTCTCGCGCGGCAGGATCGGCTTCACCGTGATGGCACCGGTGCGGCGCTCGAGCCCACGCAGGAGCCCCGGCAGGGCGGCGGTGGCGTGGATGGCGATGAACTGGCCCTTCTCGGCCAGCCGGTCCAGGCAGGCCTCCACCCAATCCTCGAGCGCGAAACCCTCGTCCAGCACGTGTGCCGCGCGGCGCAGCCGGTCGGGCGAAGGCCGGGAGCGTCCCGGATCGTAGAAGGGCGGATTGGTCACCACGAGGACGGCGGGCTCGGGGAGCGCCCGGCGCAGGTCGGCTTTGTCGAGAATGTCGCATTCGGCCACGCCGACTGGCGCGGCGAAGTCGAAGGCGGCGGCGTTGGCCCAAGCCATCGCGACGGTCGCGGACTCGCGCTCCACCAGAACCACGCGGCCGCCGGGGCGGAGCAAGGCGATGCCGAGGCCGACCGCGCCGACGCCCGAACCCATGTCGTAGCAGGTGCCGGTGAAGCCGACGGGCACCGCAGCGGCCAGCAGCACCGCGTCGGTGCCCGAGCGATGTCCCTTGGCCGGTTGGCTCAGGATCAGGCGACCGCCGTAAAAGGCGTCCCGCGTCACCGCGGAAGCGCCATCCTCAGCCATGGTCAAAGACCGTCGTCAACCGTGGCGCAGCTCGGCCATCAGCCCGGCCGAGTGCAGCGCCATGCGGGCGCGTGGCAGGTCGTCCTCGTCGATGAGGACGCGCCGAGGCAGGAAGCCGCACGAGCCCTCGAGCACGCTCATGTACTGGTCGGCGACGAAGAAACCGATTTCGTGCTCGGCCATCAGCGCTTCGATGCGGGAGATCAGGACGATGTCGTTCGTGCGCAGCAGCTCGATCATGGAAGTCCCGCGAGGCCATCATCTTGCACGAGCCCTCAGGCCCGGCAAGGCTGCGCCCGATTGCTGCGGCGGTTGCCGCGGCTTCATCGCGCCTCTAAGTACCGGATGGTCAGGCGGAGAGCGGTCTTGGGCGTCGTGATTTCTCTGGAAGACAAGGCGGCCGAGGCCAACATCAACTCGTTGCTGGAGCTGGCGCGCCCGGACATGGCGCGGGTCGATGCCACGATCCTGGGACGGGCCGCCTCGCACGTCTCGATGATCCCCGACGTGGCGCAACATCTCATCGCGTCCGGCGGGAAGCGCCTGCGGCCGATGCTCACCCTCGCCGCCGCGGGTCTCTGCGACTACGAGGGCGGTGGCCACATCAAGCTCGCCGCGAGCGTCGAGTTCATGCACACGGCCACGCTGCTCCACGACGACGTCGTCGACCAAAGCGACATGCGCCGCGGCAAGCTTGCGGCCCGCATGCTCTGGGGCAACGAGGCCAGCGTGCTTGTCGGCGATTTCCTCCTGGGACAAGCGTTCAAGATGATGGTCGAGGTTGGCTCGCTGCCCTGCCTCGACGTGCTGTCTTCGGCTGCGGTGGTGATCGCCGAGGGCGAGGTGATGCAGCTTTCCGCCGCCAAGGACACGCAGACCAGCGAGGACGATTACCTCGCCGTCATCCGTGCGAAAACGGCGGCTCTGTTCGGCGCGGCCTGCGAGGTCGGCGCCATCCTCGGCGCACGGCCCAAAGCCGACATCGCCGCCTGCCGATCCTACGGGCTCAACCTCGGCATCGCCTTCCAGTTGATCGACGACGCGCTCGACTACGGCGGCACGGCGACCAAGCTCGGCAAGAACACCGGCGATGACTTCCGCGAAGGCAAGATAACCTTGCCCGTGGTGCTCGCCTTCCGCCGGGGATCGGCGGAGGAGCGCGACTTCTGGCGTCGGGCTCTCGAAAACGGCGAGCATGGCGATGGCGATCTCGACATCGCCATGGGCTATCTCCGGCGCCATCGTGCGTTGGAAGACACGGTGGAACGCGCCCGGCACTACGGCGCCATGGCGCGCGACGCCTTGGAGCTGTTCCCGGCTTCGGCCTGGAAGCGCGCGCTCATCGATGTCGTCGACTTCTGCGTCGCCCGCTCGCACTAACGCCGGCGCAGCTTGCCGCGCGGCCCGCTTCGCCGGATAAGCCGGTCGTACAGCGCGGAGGTTACATGGCCCTTTCACGTACGCTCGGGCTCGCGACCTGTCTTGCCGCTGGTCTCGCCGCCGCGAGCGCCATGGCGGCCGACACCGAGACTCTGCTCTTCATCCGCCATGCCGAAAAGCCGGAGCCCGGGCTTGGCCAGCTCTCCTGCAAGGGGCTGAATCGTGCGCTGGCACTCGGAGCGGTGCTCGCCAAGAAATACGGTAGGGTTGATGCCGTCTACGCGCCGAGCCCGCAGCACCAGAAGGAGGATGGCGCCGGAGTTTTCGACTACGTCCGCCCGCTGGCGACCGTAGAGCCGGCGGCGATCCGCTTCGGCCTGCCGGTTCATGCTGACTTCGGCTACAAGAAGACCGATGAGCTCGTCGATGCGCTGCTCGCCCCGGAGTATCGCAAGGCGACGGTTCTCGTCGCCTGGGAGCACCACCGGCTCGATACGGTGGTTCCGCGCATGGTCAAGGACCTCGGTGGCGACCCCGCGGCGATCACCGGCTGGGCCAAGGACGACTTCGATTCGATCTGGCGCGTGACCGTCACCCGCGAAGGCGCCGATGTGAAGGCCGCCTTCAACCACGACAAGCAGGGACTCGATGGTCAGCCCGACGCTTGTCCCGGATAGGGAACAGATGTGGAACAAAAAAGCTGGATGATGGTTGTGGCGGCATCGATCCGCGTTGACTCGAACGGTCCCATGACGTTCGGTGCTGGCACAGCGAGTGCGGGAGCGTGGCATGGCGGGTAGCGTCAACAAGGTGATCTTGATCGGCAATCTTGGGCGCGACCCGGAAGTGCGTCGCACCGGCGCCGGCGACCCGATCGTCAGCTTCTCGATCGCCACCACGGAATCGTGGCGCGACAAAGCCTCCGGCGAGCGCAAGGATCGCACCGAGTGGCACAACATCGTGATCTTCAACGAGCCTCTCGGCCGCATCGCCGAGCAGTACTGCAAGAAGGGCACGAAGGTTTATATCGAGGGCGCGCTTCAGACCCGGGAGTACACCGACCGTGACGGCAACGCCCGCAAGTCGACCGAGGTGGTGCTGCAGCGCTTTCGCGGCGAGCTGGCTTTGCTCGACAGCCGCGGCGGTGGTCGTGACCTGGAAGAGGGCGGCGGAGACGGCGGTTTCGGCCGCACGTCGCCGATGCAGCGCACCGGTGGCGGTGCCGCGGACCGCCGTCCTGCGACGGCGGGAGGCGGCCGCATGAATGACGTCATCGACGACGACATTCCATTCTAGTGAGGCGTCGGGCCGGACGCGGCGCGGCTGGCAAACCGGTTTTGCTGCACCGGAGAAGGCGAGGAGCACCGATCCCGGATCTTCGCTTCGCTTCGTCCGGGATGACGCGAGCACCGAATGATGACCCGAGCCAAGATCGCCTTGTTCGTGCTCGAGGCACTGCCCAACGCCCGCGTAGTGCGCCGCTTCGTTCACGACCACGCCGCCGACATTGTCCTCGTCGGCCTTTCCAATCCGGAGCGACGGCTCGTGGGCGGTCTGACGGGGCAGCTGCGCCGCCACATGGCCCGCTCCGGCCCGCGCTTCCTGCCCTATCTCGCGATCAACTTCGGCTTCCCCGACATCCTGCGGCCGACGGCCCCGCTGCTCCAGGCCCTGGGCGGCGCGCGTGACATCCCGGAGGCGACGCCGCTGCGGCGGCTTTGCGAAGGCCTCGCGCTTCCGACGATCAAGGTCGAGGACGTCAACGGCGAGGCCGTCGCCGGAGCGCTGCGCGCCGCCGCGCCCGACCTTGTCGTGACCTTTCATTTCGACCAGGTGCTGTCGGCCGCCACGATCGGCCTGGCGCGGCTCGGCGGGATCAACGTCCATCCGGCGCTGCTTCCGCGCCACCGCGGTCCCGTACCGACGATCCACGCCCTCGCCGACGGCGACCGCGCCTTCGGAGTCACCCTGCATCGTCTGGCGCCCACCATCGATGCCGGTGCGATCCTCGACCAAGATGCCGCCGACCTGCCGGCGGACGTCACCGCGACCGGAGCGGCGGTCCTGCTGCACGCGCGGGCACGGCCGATGCTGGACGACGTGCTCAACGCCGTCGCTCGCAGCGGCGCGCTGCAAGCGGGCAGGGCGGTGCCGACGGAGCCGTATTGCCCGTTCCCCTCCGCGACGCTGTTGCGCGACATGTGGCGCCGCGGCCAGAGGTTGACCGATCGCGCGGACCTCGCGGCGTCGCTCACGCTCGCCGCGCGCCTCTGACGCGCGCAGGCGTGTCTTGCGGAGCGCCGCAACGGCGGTAGGGTGCGAGGCATGACGCGCTCCTCACCCCTCGACATCGCCGACCGCCCGCAGCATTTCGCGAGCGACAATTATTCCGGGATCTGCCCGGAGGCCTGGGCGGCGATGGCCGAGGCCAATGCCGGCGGCCATGCGCCGGCCTACGGCGACGATCGCTGGACCAGGCGCGCCGCCGACGCCTTCCGCAACCTCTTCGAGACCGATTGCGAGGTCTTCTTCGTCTACAACGGCACGGCGGCCAATTCCCTGGCTCTCGCCCAGCTATGCCGCAGTTACCATTCCGTGATCTGCACGGCGACGGCGCACGTCGAGGTCGACGAATGCGGCGCGCCCGAGTTCTTCTCCGGCGGCTCCAAGCTGCTCACCGCGCCTTCCGACGACGGCAAGCTGACCGTCGAGGGCATCCGCGCCAAGGCCCTGGGGCGTCGTCCGCTGCATTTCCCGCAACCCAAGGCGGTCACGATCACGCAATCGACCGAGACCGGCCGTGTCTACACGCGCGCCGAGATCGCGGTGCTGTCGGCGCAATGCCGTGACCTCGGCCTGCGGCTGCACATGGACGGCGCGCGCTTCGCCAACGCCTGCGCCAGCCTCGGCGCGTCGGCGGCCGACGTGACGTGGCGCGCGGGCGTGGATGTGCTGTGCTTCGGCGGCACCAAGAACGGCATGGCGGCGGGCGAAGCCGTGGTGTTCTTCGATCGCGCGCTCGCCGAGGACTTCGACTACCGCTGCAAGCAGGCCGGACAGCTCGCCTCCAAGATGCGTTTCACGGCAGCGCCGTGGATCCGCATGCTCGAGAGCGGCGCCTGGTCGCGAAACGCCGCCCACGCCAATGATTGTGCCCGGCGCCTGGCCGTGGCCATCGCCGGCGTGCCCGGCCTCGAGGTGCTGTTCCCGCCGGAGGCCAACGCGGTCTTCGTGCGCGCCACCGAGACGGTGTTCGACGCGCTGCGGGCGCGCGGCTGGCGCTTCTACACCTTCATCGCCGGTGGCGCCCGCTTCATGTGCGGCTGGGACACCGATCCCGCTGCCGTCGACGAGTTGGCGGCGGACCTGCGCCAGGCGGTGGCTGCGGTCGCCTGACGTGGGATCGGTCAGCGCGCCGCGTCGACCGAGGCCGGCTGGCCCTGCGCCGCGCCCGACAGCGCGATGGCAACAGCGGCGAAGCCGAGCGCGGTGAGGACGATGGCGAAGCGGACGTAGAGGCGCATGGGATCGGTCCATGTGGCTTGCTCCATCGTGAACGGGGCCGGTGAGGTCGTTCCTACGCCTCGATTCCTGGAGCGCGTGTGGTCGCGAAGACGCGATCCTGGGCTAGAATGCCGGGTATGACCCAGGTCGACACCACCAAGCCCCACATCCTCGCCGATCGCCGCGTGGCGGCGATGCTGGGGCTCGGCTTCTCCTCCGGCCTGCCGCTGCTGCTGGTCTACGCCACGCAGTCGGCCTGGTTCTCCGACGCCAAGGTGCCGATCGAGTATCTCGGCCTGCTATCGGAGCTGACCCTTGCCTACAAGCTGAAGTTCCTCTGGGCGCCGTTCCTCGATCGCTACGATTGCGCATTTTTCGGCCGGCTGCTCGGGCGCCGGCGCGGTTGGATGGTCGCGGCGCAGCTCCTCGTCGTCGTGGCCCTCTGCGGCATCGCGGCCGGCGACCCCGGGCACCGCCTGTGGTGGACGGTGGCGTTCTCGCTGGCGCTCGGCTTCGCCGGAGCAACGGGCGACGTCGTCATCGATGGTTGGCGCATCGCCGTCGCGCCGGAGAAGAAGGCCGTGATGTCCTCCTGGGCCGAGATCGGCTGGCGGATCGGCACGCTCGCCGGCGGCGCCGGCGCGCTGGTGCTGGCCGACCACGTCGGTTGGCCGGGCGCCTACCTCGGCATGGCCGTGTTGACCCTGCCCGGCCTCGCCGCCGCGCTGCTCGCGCCCGAGCCCGCCGTCGAGGAGCGCTCAAGCGAAGGCTCGCGCAATATCGTCCTCACCATCTGGCACCCGATCCGCGAGCTGATCGTACGCCTCGGCCCGATGGCCGCCCCCATCCTCATCCTCGTGGCCGGCTTCCGCATGCCGGGCTACGTCGCCTCGGCAATGGCGATTCCGCTGTTCAAGGCGCTGCACTATACCAACTCCGACATCGCCACCGTCACGAAGGGCTTCGGCTTCGGCGTGGCGATCGCCGCCACCGCCTTCGGCGGCTGGCTGGTGCCACGAATCGGCATGATGCCGAGCCTCTTCGCCGGCACCTTCGCCGGCTCGGCCTCGCATCTCGCCCTCGCCTGGCTTGCCGCGCACGGCGATCACGGCGGCGGCGAGTTCTGGGTCTTCGCCGTCTCGGTCTCCATCGACAGCTTTGCCTACGCCTTCGCCTCGATCGTGCTCATCACCTATATGTCGACGCTTTGCGCCAGCGAGCTCGCCGCCAGCCAATACGCGCTGCTGACCTCGCTCGTCGCGCTGCCCGGCAGCCTTCTCGCCGCGAGCTCCGGCTTCGCCATCAAGGCGCTTGGCTTCCAGCATTTCTTCGAGGCCACCTCGCTGATCGGTGTGCCGGTGGCGATCCTCTGCCTTTGGGTATGGCACAGGGAGGCGACATCACCGCGGACCGTGCCGGCCTGACGGCTCGGCTCGACCGCGCCGGCCGCGCGCGCTACATCGCGGTCCGACCCAAACACGCGCGGACCCGCCATGCTCGCCTACCTCATCGCCCGCTTCGACATGACCGACCCCGAGCGTGCACCCGACGCCTACAAGAAATATGTCGCCGAGGCCGGGCCGGCCTACGAGACGCACGGCGCGCGCTTCCTGGTGCGTGGTGGCGAGGCTCACCCGCTCGAGGGCGAGGCGCGCACCCGCAACGTCGTCATCGAGTTCCCGAGCCTGGAAGAGGCGCGGGCCTGCTACGACAGCGAGATCTACCAGAAGGCTCGCCAACATCGGCTGCCGGTGGCCGAGGGCGAGATCGTTCTGGTTCAGGGCGCCGTTGGCCCGCGCGACAAGCCCGAGGCCAAGAAGGGCTATTGGATCGCCCGGCGCGACGTGAAGGACCCGGCGCACTACAAGAAATACGTCGAGGGATCCGGCAAGGCCTTCGAGCAGTACGGCGCGCTGTTCCTCGCACGCGGTGGCCCGCATCAGCCGCTGGAGGGTCAGGCGCGGGAGCGCAACGTGCTGATCGAGTTTCCCAGCGTCCAGCACGCGCTCGACTGCTACCATTCAGACGCCTACCAGAAGGCCAGCGAGAACCGCCGCGCCGCCGCCACGGGCGAGACCGTGATCGTCGAGGGCGCATGAGCGAGGCGCCGCAACGTCCGGCGCGCATCGGCGTCGTCACCGCATCGGATCGCGCCAGCGCCGGCATTTACGAGGACGTCAGCGGCCCGGCGATCGAGGCCTACCTGTCGCGCGTGCTCACCTCGCCTTTCGCCATCCTGCGGCGGGTGATCCCGGACGGCTTCGAGAGCGTGCGCGACACCATCGTCGCGCTCGTCGACGAGGAGGGCTGCGACCTGGTGCTGACCACGGGCGGCACCGGACCGTCCGACCGGGATCTGACCCCGGAGGCGACGATGGCGGCGGCGCCGCGGCTCTATCCCGGCTTTGGTGAACTGATGCGGCAGGTCAGCCTGCGCGACGTGCCCACCGCGATCCTGTCCCGCCAGGTGGCGGCGCAGCGCGGCCGCTGCCTCGTCGTGAACTTGCCGGGCAAGCCCGGCTCGATCCAGACCTGCATGGACGCGATCATGCCGGCGCTGCCCTATTGTCTCGATCTTATGGGGGCCGCCCGGCTGGAGTGCGACCCGACGGAGGTCCTTGCCTTCCGGCCGAAGGAATCGTGAGCCTCGTCGCGGCCTCTTGACGATTAGACTCGATTGCGGAGGCTGAGGCCCGAGCTATAGTCGCCCCAGGCTCAAGCGGAGCAGTCGCATGGTCGATGAAGCGTCCCGGTGGCGTCCCATGATTACCGCGCCCAAGGATGGTACTCGAATCATCGTGGTGATCAGGCACAGCGATCAGGACCCCGCCGACATTGACATCGTTCGCTGGACCCAGCCGCGCCGTTCCGGCGAGCCATGCTGGACCTCGACCGACTCCAGCCACGATTGCGCGATCATGTACGAGGATTGGGAGGTCGCGCACTGGATGGCGCTACCCTCGACCATGCCGAGCGTCCGCACGCCCGGAATGGCCGCGGGGCTGCCGGCCTTCCCGCATGATGGCGAGGAGATCGGCGGCTCGGGCATCTGAGACCGACGACGTGAGTTTCTGAAGAGTCTAGTCGCAGGGTCGTGACGAAAGCCGAGAGGCACAGCCCCCGCCTTGCCGTCTCCGCGCGTTGTCGCTAAGGGCATGCAAGGAACATCGCCGCAGCCTTTCCGCTCGTGCGCGCCCCTGACAATCACCCTTGGTCAACGCTGGAAGACTCGATGAAAGCCGACATCCATCCGTCCTATCACACGATCAAGGTCGTGATGACCGACGGCACAGAGTTCACCACGCGTTCGACCTACGGGGCGCCGGGCGACACGATGCAGCTCGACATCGATCCCAAGACCCATCCGGCCTGGACCGGCGGCTCGGCACAGCTCCTCGACCGCGGAGGGCGCCTGTCGCGTTTCAACGCGCGTTTCGGCGGCCTGACCTCGCTGGCTGCCAAGCAGAGCTGATCGGTCACTCCGTTCAAATATCAACGACATTGCCGCCTCGATGCGGCAATGTCGTATTCGTCGAGCGGAAGTGCTGGGTCACGGCGGGCCGTTCTCGTTCAGGCCTCGTCAGTCCGCGACGCGATCCCAGCCGTTGAGGCCGAGCCGCTCCTGCGGAAGGAAGCGCGCCTTGTACGCCATCTTCTTCGAGCCCTCGACCCAATAGCCGAGATAGAGGTGCTGCAGACCCAGCCGACGCACCCGTTCGATATGATCGAGAATCATGAAGGTGCCGAGCGAGCGCCCCTGCTCGTCGGAATCATAGAACGAGTAGACCATGGAGAGGCCGTCGGCGAGCAGGTCGGTCAGGCACACCGCCACGAGGCGGCCGGGCGAGACGGAGGTGGCGCCCACCCGGTATTCGACGAGCCGCGTCTCGACGTGGCTGTCCTCCACCATCATCGAATAGTCGAGCACGGTCATGTCGGCCATGCCCCCGTCGGTGTGGCGGGCGTCGAGGTAGGATCGAAACAGCGAGTATTGCTCGGACGTCGGTTCGGCCCGCACCACAGCGCCGCGCAGGTCGGCGTTGCGCTCGAGGATGCGGCGAAAACTCCGGGACGGCGAGAACTCCGTGGCCTTGACGCGGACGGAGACGCAGGCGCGACACGCCTCGCAGGCCGGCCGGTAAGCGATGGTCTGCGAACGACGAAAGCCCGACTGCGTGAGCGTGTCGTTGAGTCCGGCGGCACGTTTGCCGATGAGATGAGTGAAGACCTTGCGCTCTTCGCGGCGCGGCAGGTAGGGGCAGGGCGAAGGCGCGGTGAGATAAAACTGAGGAGCGTCGCGCGGTTCTCTCGACAAGTCTCTTGTCCCGACATCGCCGGCTCGTGCGCCTGGCATTGCAGCTTAGCGCGGCAGGAGCGGCCCGCAAGCCCCAGGGGGCGCCGACACCGGGTTGCGTCGAACAAGCATGGAAATTGCGCTTCGAGACTGTTTCCAGGGCAGGAGATGCTGATTGACGCGGCCCCCGCGGCAGTCATGGGGTCGCGGGTGGTCAAGCCGGCCCCAGGCTGCGTCGGTCCCGCCGATCAAGCGTCGAACACGTGAATGGATTCCCACGCGGCCCCGAGCTCGGCACACCGAGATTTGACACGCTTGCCAACGGGTGAAGAAGGCCGGCGGCGTGTCGAAGTCCGCCGCCGGTCCCGAACTCAGAGGCCGAGGCCGCCGATCACCGGAACACCCTTGAAGAGGCCGGTCGAGGGCGCAATGCCGAGGCCCAGCGCACCACCGCCCGCCGCGACCGGCGGAATATCGACCAGCATCATCGGGCCGCCGGCGCGGATGGGCTGAAAAGAGGCTTTCTGCTGCGACGGGACCAGGCGCATCCGCTTGGCCATCCTCATGCGCTTGGCATGCATCCTGGCGCTGGCAGGCTGCGTTACGGCGATCGTGGTGGTGGCGAGAACGGCCAGGGCGAGGCCGGTCGTCAGGGTCTTGCGAAACATGAGGTACTCCTCTCGAGATAGGGCTGCGGATGACGCTCTAGCGAAAGCCGTTCCTTCCTGCAGCGCGTCGGTGACAAAGCAATGACGGACAGCCACGCGCGGCGGCGTTCCGCCGTCTTGCCATAGCCCATGTGTTTGTTAGCTGCACAGCGTCGCTGCCCAGCGGCGATGCAGCGAAGGGATCACATGTCAATCGAAGTAGCGGATGACGACTCCGACCAGGGCGGGCAAGCGTCGGGCAACTCCGATCCGACGATGAAGAAGCTGCCGGGCCAGCCCTCGGGCGAGAACGTGCCGCCGGCCGGAGGCGAGAGCATGGCGCCTGCCGACAGCAAGCAGCCCTACGCACCGCCGGGCGGAAAGGACGAACGCTAGCTTCGAGCCATCCGCACGAAGCCGGTTGCGGCGAGCACGGCCACCGCGACCGAAACGATGACGTTCCAGCCGGCGAGCGACAGGCCAAGGACGCGAATCGCAACCGCGTCGCAACGCACAACCCTGACCGTCTGAAGCTGGCGCAGGAAGTCGGCGCTGCTGGCGGCGCGTGCCGGCGTCCCGGTGCAGTCACTGGGTCCCGGCCAAAATCCCCATTCGACGCCGGCGTGGTAGGCGCCGAACGCGGCGGAGAAGAGGAACAGCAGCGTCAGCAGCGCGAAGCAGGAGAGTGCCAGCGCGCGCGGAGCGCGGGCGGCGGCCACCGCGGTGACGGCACCGAGCGCCATGCCGGCGTAGAACGGCAGCCGCTCCTTGAGGCAGAGCTCGCACGGCGCGATTCCCGCCGCCTGGAAAGCGAAGGCACCGGCGATCGTGAGCACGATCAGCGCAAGCGCGGAGATGGCGAGCGTCGTCGCACGTTGGCGGCTGCGCGGCGAACCGAAGGCATCGACCCAGTCTTCGGCCTGAGCGGACATCAGATCACCTTGGCGGCGACGACGAAGCCCGCAACGACGATGAGTGCGAGAGCGAGCATGAAGACGCCGAAGAAGCGCTCAAGCAACCGCTTGATCGGCTCGCCGAAGTAGTTGAGCAGAACCGCCAGCACGAAGAAACGGGCGCCGCGGGTGACAGCGCAGAGAAGAACGAAGAGCGGCAGGTTGTAGGCGACAAGACCGCAGAAGATGGTCACGAGCTTGAACGGGATCGGGGTGAGGCCCTTGACCAGGATGAACGCCCAGCCCCAGTGCGCGAAGAAGCTGCGCAGCGCGTCGATCTTGGCGTCGTAGCCGTAGATGTGGATGAGCCAATGTCCGACGCTGGCGTAGAGTAAGGCGCCGATGGCGTAGCCGAGCAGGGCGCCGAGCACAGAGCCTACCGTGCAGATCAGCGCGTAGATCCAGGCGCGCTGGGGCCGCGCCAGCGACATCGGCACCAGAATGACGTCGGGCGGCACCGGAAAGAAGGAGCTCTCGCAAAAGGCGATGATGCCCAGAGCGAGCGGTGCGGACGGCTTCTCGGCAAGTCTCATCGTCCAGCGGTAGAGCCGCTTGGTCGGACCATCACCGCGCCGGGGAATGGCCGGATCGAGGGGCAGGGCGGTGGCTCGGCTCTGGTCGGTCATCGTGGGTCTCATCCGGAGCGCTCAGTGTTGCACACCACGGCCTTGGGGCCGAAAGATGATGCCGCTCGGCGCTTCCCTTGCCACGGCGGAGGTGCGGCTTCGTTGCCACGCTGCGCCGCGCTTCGGCCATGATGCGGGCGTGGTCGTTCGACCTTCCGCCATGGTGATGCTAGGAAGTCGCCATGATGGCGACCCCCACGGCCGAACAGGCCGCCGGCGATATCGAGAGCGGATTGGATGATCGGAGTGCGTTGACCACGGTCCGCTCGGCGATCTTCAACGTCGCCTTCTACGCAGCTTTCGTCGGACTGATGGTGTTCGGCATGCCGTGCCTGGTGATGCGCCGGCGCGCCTGCCTGGCGGTGATCCGGCTCTGGGCGCAGGTCTCGGTGTGGCTGCTGCAGGCGATCTGCGGCACGCGGATCGAGTTCCGCAACCTGCATCTCCTGCCCAAAGGCGCCTCGATCCTGGCGGTCAAGCACCAGTCCTTCCTCGAGACGTTCGCGCTGATCACCGTGCTCGACGATTTCTCCTACATCCTGAAGAAGGAGCTGACCGTCGTGCCCTTCTTCGGCTGGTACATCAGGGCGAGCGAGCAGATCGCGCTGGACCGCTCCAAGCGCGGTGGGGCCCTCGCAAGGCTCAAGGCCGCCGTGGCGGAACGGCTCGACGCCGGGCGTCAGGTCGTGATCTTTCCCGAAGGAACGCGTCGCCCGATCGGCGCGCCGCCGGACTACAAGGTCGGCGTTGCGGCGCTTTGCGCGAGCAGTCGCGTGCCGTGCACACCGGTGGCGCTCAACACTGGCCTGTTCTGGCCGCGGCACTCGTTCCGCAGACATCCCGGAACGGTCGTCATCGAGTTCCTGCCGCCGATCGCGACAGGGCTCGCCAAGCGCGACTTTATGGCGGCGGTGCAAGGCGCGATCGAGCCCGCGACCGAAGCCCTCGTGGCGGAGGCGTTCGCCGCGACCCGGCGCGGAGCCGCCACCGAGGATGATGGCGCAGCCCCCGCCTTTCGCGCGGTTCCGCGGTCCTGATCGTCAGCCGGCGCCGCCGAGCACCTCCATGCGGATCTGCGACACGCCGGCGTGGAGCATGCCGAGGATGCCGGCCGCACCACGCGACACGTCGAGAACGCGCCCGCGCACGAAGGGGCCTCGATCGGTCACGGTCAGGATTGCCTGCCGGGCGTTGGCGAGGTTGGTGACGAGGAGCTTGGTTCCGAAGGGCAGCGAGCGGTGCGCGCAGGTCGCCGCACCAACGGAGGTCCCGTTCGCCGTCCGGCCGCCGCCCGCATAGAAGGAGGCGCGGCCTTCCTGCACGCCGCCGGTGCCGGGACGTGCAGCCCCACGGGTCGCAGTCCGACGGAGGAACCGCATGTTGGCTGCGTGCGCGTCGTGCCTGTATCTCCCGTGGGAGCCGATCTGCGCGGGTTGGGCATGACGATGCCATCCGCGGTGGCGGCTCGCGGCGTCGGCCGCTCCAACCTGCATGGAGGCCGTTGTCGCGAATACAGCCGCGATGACGATGATGGTCTTGTTCTTCAAAGAGTAGTTCCCCGTCTGGCTTGCAGCGCGGCGCGTCCTAATGGACTCTCGTGGCTCGTCAAAGTCTTGACGCAGCATTATTTCCGATGCAGCTCCTAGTGCATTGGGAGCTGTTGAAGTTGGAGATGGACAAAGCGGCGCCATCTTTCGGCCGATTTGGCGGCTTTGGCATGAACATCGACCGCCGCTTCGAAGCTCGGGATCGATACTTTGCGCAGAAGCAGGATCGACTACTATTTCATTCTGTCGGCAGGCCAACTATAGATACCGCGAGCGTGGTTCGATGCTGGCGTCAGAGACCAAACTTTTGACGCAGCCATCCACCAACCGCATAGCTACAACGCGGCGAGATCGTGATCTATGCATTTACCGCATGCCAGACGGTCGCAGGCCTGTTTGCCGTCCATCGTGAGAATGGGGGCACCATGATCGGGATCATTCTTGCCGGCGGCCTCGCCAGTCGAATGGGCGGCGAGGAGAAAGCTTTCCTCCGCGTCGGAAGTCTCGCCATTATCGAGCGCGTGCTCGCCACCCTTCACGCCCAATGCGAGAGCGTCGTAATCAGCGCCAACGGGGATCCGGCGCGCTTCGCCGGCTTCGGTTGCCCGGTCGTCCCTGATTCGGTTGCGGACCGTCCTGGGCCGCTCGCCGGTCTCCTGGCCGGTCTCGACTACGTTGCCGCACACCAGCCGAACGCCACGGCCATTCTCACAGTACCGAGTGACGCGCCGTTTCTGCCGATCGACCTCGTGGCACGCTTACAAGATCGCCGCACCGCCGATTGCGCCGCAATCGTGCGCGCCTGTTCCGGTCACAACGACCACGGCGTGGTGGCGCTTTGGTCGGTGGCGTTGCGCGAGGATCTACGCCGCGCCCTCGTCGTCGAGGGGATCCGCAAAGTCGGCGCCTTTGCTGCGCGCCATCCCGTGGCTGGCGTCACTTGGCCGACCCAGCCAATCGACCCATTCTTCAACGTCAACACGCCCGGCGATCTCGCCGCTGCCGAGCGCGCCCTCGTCGGCCTCGTGCCGGATCCGTGACGGCGCGAAGATCCCAGGCCGCGCTTATGGACAAGGTAAATCCGCTCTGCTACCGCAGACCGATGGGCTACGGTGCGACGATCGCGCGCGGTGGCCTTTTCCGTTACTACGATGCGGCCGCCGCGCCGACAAAGGATCAAGCGTGCAGATTCTCGTTCGCGACAACAACGTCGATCAGGCGCTGAAAGCGCTGAAGAAGAAGATGCAGCGCGAGGGCATCTTCCGCGAGATGAAGCTGCGCGGCCACTATGAGAAGCCTTCCGAGAAGCGTGCCCGCGAAAAGGCGGAGGCGGTCCGCCGCGCCCGCAAACTCGCCCGCAAGAAGATGCAGCGCGAGGGGCTGCTGCCGATGAAGCCCAAGCCGGTCGTCGGAACGCGCTGAGCGTTTCCGTTTACCCTTTGGCAATGCGGCTCGGGTAAGTCCTGGTTAAGCATCTTCGCAGCGTCCAATTCTCGCCGGATTGGTTGCCCTTATGGCCTGCGATGCTTGCGCGCCCGAAGGCTCGGGGCGCGACCAGGACACGGGTATGACAGCAGCGCTCACGCTCCACACGATCCGCCCCGCCGCGAGCCTCGCGGGCGCCGTCGCTCTGGCGCTCGCTCTCGCCGCATGCGGCGCGTCCGGCGGCCTCAACGGTTCTCCCGGTACGGCGGGCGCCGGCGTCGCCGAGATCACCAGGGAATCGCCCGAAGCGGCGCAGGCCAACCTCGCTTCCCTGTCCGATGTCGTGGAGCGCAACCCGCAGAGCGTCGAAGCCCTGACGACGCGAGGTGTCGCCTACGCCCGCGTCGGGCAGTTCGACAACGCCATCGGCGATTTCAGTCACGCCATCCAGCTCGATCCCAACAGCTCCGCGGCGTTGACAGATCGCGCGCTGGCCTATCGCCAGATCGGGAAGAACGATGTCGCCCTGGCTGACTTCAACCGCGCCATCATCGCCAACCCCAATCACGCGCCGGCTTATCTCGGCCGAGGCAACCTCGAGCGCTCGCAGGGGCAGCTCGACCAGGCCATGGGTGACCTCAACGCCGCCATCCGCCTCAACCCCGAGGATGCGCAGGCCTTTCACGCCCGTGGCCTTCTTTATCAGCGCCAGGGCAACCACAGCCTGGCGATCACCAATTTCGACAACGCCATTGATCGCGATCCCTTCAAGGCGGCGCCCTATCAGGCGCGTGGCGTGAGCCTCGTCGCCGTCGGCAAGCCGGACAAGGCGATCGAGGATTTCAACGCCGCGCTCAACGTCGACAACAAGAACGGCAGCGCCTGGGCCGGACTCGGCCTAGCCTACGAGAAGCAGGGCAATCGCGCCAAGGCCTCCGAGATGTACAAGCGCGCCCTCAACTTCGATCCGCAAAATCCGACGGCGATCCAGGGCCAGGAACGGCTCGGCCGCGCCGCCTGAGGCGTGCCGCATCGGACACATACCTCAGAGCAATCGCTCGGCTGCGTCCGCCCCCCACGCCGCCCCTTTCCATTGCGTTAAGGATGCGGCCCCAAGCTTTGCACCAGCGCAGCCGACGGGCGCCTTCACCTGGACCGACTATGCAGACGCTCCTCCGTCCGGTCGCCTCCATCGTGGCCTGCTCGCTCGTGCTGAGTGCCTGCGCCGACCATCCCCACGGCGTGCTCATGCCGGTGATGGCCGACGCGCCCGGCACCAGCAGCGTCAACGTGCTCGTCGCGACCACGCGTGGCAAGGACGCGTCGCCTGGCGTCATGTTCAACTCTCTACGCGCGGACGCTATGGCCTTCGCCGACATCCAGGTGTCGATCCCACCCGATTCGGTTCGCAAGGTCGGCGATGTGCAGTGGCCCAAGCAGCTGCCCGGCGATCCGGCCGTCGATTTCGTGACCAAGCACACCGCGATCATCGATCGCAGGACGGCACTCGGCCTGGTGCACGACCAGCTGCGCCACAGTCCGAAGAAGCAGGTGCTGGTCTTCGTTCACGGCTTCAACAACAAGTTCGAGGACGCGGTCTACCGTTTCGCCCAGATCGTGCACGACAGCGGCACCGAGGCGGTGCCGGTGCTGTTCACTTGGCCCTCCAAGGGCAGCGTGCTGGCCTACGGCTACGATCACGAGAGCTCGACCTATTCGCGCAACCAGCTGGAAGACGTGCTGAGCGGGCTCGTTGCCGATCCGAGCGTCGGCGAGGTCTCGATCCTCGCCCATTCGATGGGCAACTGGCTGCTGCTGGAGAGCCTTCGCCAGATGGCGATCCGCGGCGGCCGGATCTCGCCCAAGATCAAGAATGTGCTGCTCGCCGCCCCCGACGTCGATATTGACATCGCCCGCGAGCAGATCGCCGACATGGGCCCGGTCAAGCCGAATTTCGCGCTGTTCCTGTCACGCTCGGACAAGGCGCTGGCCCTATCGAAAGACGTTTGGGGCTCGACCGCGCGCCTCGGCGACATCGACCCGATGAAGGAACCCTACCTGTCGATGCTGAAGCGCGACAAGATCGCGGTCTACGACCTCTCGCTCCTCGGCAACGGCGGGGTCGATCACGATACTTTCGCGACGAGCCCCGAGATCGTCCAGCTGATCGGCACGCGGCTCGCCAGAGGGCAGGCGATCACCGACGGCGGTCAGCGCTTCAGCGACACGCTGTTCAGCTATTCGAGCGGCGCGATCTCGCGCGCGGGCGACGCCGCCGGCCTGGTCGTCAGCGCTCCCACCGCGGCCATCGACATGGACGCGCGCGAAACCTACGGCGAGCGCTTCAAGCAGTTCGGAGACGGTTTCCTGGGTCGTTGACGCTGCGGCTCGATGCAGCTCAGCTCCTGAAAGGCTTGGCTTCGGTTACTTTCCATTCGCCAGCCGACACGGCGCAGGCGCTGCCCTGAAGTTTACGAAGGGTGTCGCCCTGCCGCAGTTCGCCGATGAAGGCGCGGCACACCTTGTTGTCGGCGTTGTAGGCCTTGCCCAACGCGGTGATCGCGCCGCGATCGCCGGATTTTGCATTGTCCCACTTCACCGTGGCGCCGTCGCCCTGCGGGTCGAGCGCGGTGGCGAGCGCCGCAGTCTCGCGGCGCCGACCCTCCTCATCCAGCATGCGACCGAACGGCACGGTCGAATTCGAAGCCGTGACATCGTCTCCCGGCATGAGCGAGGCCATCGGGAACGACATCGCGCAACTGCCCAAGGTCGGGCCGAGGGTGAGCAGGAGGCAGCACAAACGGCGGCGATGAGCCGGGCGTGCGGGTGTCGGCGTGGTCGTGGCTGCGTTATGGATGGGCTTGTGGGACACGCCGGGACTCACGCACTCAAATCATCACGAGGACGTTATTTTGAGCGAGTTAAAGACGCGTGAGCTTTCGGTCATGGACGATCCGTTCGCGCTCTTCCGCGAATGGCAGGACGCGGCAGGGTTAACGGAGCCGAACGATCCCAACGCCATGGCGGTCGCGAGCGTCGATGCCTCAGGCCTGCCCGACGTGCGAACGGTGCTGTGCAAGGACTGGGACGAGCGCGGCTTCGTCTTCTACACGAACTTCGAAAGCGCCAAGGGATGCGAGCTGCAGGCCCAGCCCAAGGCGGCGGCGCTGTTCCATTGGAAGACGCAGCGCCGGCAGGTGCGCATCCGCGGTCCGGTCGAGGTCGTCGACGCCGCCGAGGCCGACGCGTATTTCGCCAGCCGCCCGCGCGGCAGCCGAATCGGGGCTTGGGCCAGCGCGCAATCCCGCCCGATCGCCTCGCGCGCCGCCCTCGAGCAGGCTGTCGCCGACGTCGAGGCCCGCTATCCCGGGGAGACGGTGCCGCGACCGCCGCACTGGAGCGGTTTTCGCATCAGGCCGCTGCAGATCGAATTCTGGTCCGACGGCGAGTTCCGGCTCCACGACCGTCTCCTATTTTCGCGCGCGGAGGCGTCCGGCGGGTGGAGCACGGCGCGCCTTTCGCCGTGAGCCTGCGACCATGACCGCCGCTGCCGCCACTCTCGCCGACGACCGCCTCTATCCGGCGCGCCCGATCCTGGCGGCGAGCGTCGCCGTGTTGCGCGAGGGGCGGGTGCTCCTGGCGCGTCGCGCCAAACCACCGGGGGCCGGGCGCTTCAGCCTGCCGGGCGGGCTCGTCGAGCCGGGCGAGACGCTGGCCGAAGCGGCACTGCGCGAGCTCGCCGAGGAGACGGGCGTTGCGGCAAGGATCGTAGGTTTCAACCGCCACGTCGAGGTGATCGAGCGCGACGACGCCGGTGCCGCGCGGCGGCATTTCGTCGTCGCCTCCTTCGTCGGCGCCTGGCTCTCGGGCGAGGGCACCACCGGACCGGAGGCGAGCGAGATTCTTTGGGCGACGCCCGATGAGATCGCGGCGCTGCCCGTGACCGACCAGCTCGCACCGGTGCTCGAGGGCGCGTGGCGCCTGGCGGCGCTCCGACGATGACGCGCGCGCGCACCGCTTTCGCCTTCGTGGTCCTCGCATTGCTGGCCCCGCCGCTCCTCGCGGCACCGCGCCCGCACAAGGCGGAGAAACCCGCCGCCCCGCCGCCGCCGCCGGCCACGCCGGTCGCGCCGCCTGACAGCCGCCCCTACGATCCCCAGATCCTGCGCCTCGCCGAGGTGCTCGGCGCGCTGACCACCATGCGTCAGCTCTGCGGGGCGTCCGACGCCGAGCTGTGGCGTCAGCGCATGCAGGCGCTGCTCGAGTCGGAAGGCAATCCGCCGGCGCGCAAGGAACGTCTCGCCGGCGCCTTCAATCGCGGCCTGCAGGGATACGCCGTGACCTATCGCACCTGCACGCCGAACGCGCGGCTGGTCATTCAGCGCTTCCTCGGCGAGAGCGGCCGCCTCGCCCGCGACATCGGCAACCGCTATCGCGCGAGCTGAGCCGGGCAGGTCGCGCCGGCCCCGCTTTACGCCTATACTCGGACTACCGAAGACAGGATCGCCAGCCCTCCATGCACATGCTCGATTCCGTGAAGCGCCAGCTCACGCCGGTCCACCGCGAGGGCTATATCTTCATCGCGATCTTCGCGATCGTCACCTTGGGGCTGGCCTGGCTGTGGCAGCCGCTTGGTTGGGTCGGCGCGATCCTGACGTGCTGGTGCATCTACTTCTTCCGCGATCCGGTACGGACCACGCCGCTCGACGCCGATCTCGTGGTGTCGCCAGCCGATGGCATCATCTCGTCTGTGGGCTTCTTCGCGCCGCCGCCGGAGCTCGGCCTCGGCTCCGAGCGGATGCAGCGCATCTCCGTCTTCATGTCGGTGTTCGATTGTCATGTGAACCGGATGCCGGTGGCGGGTCGCATCGCCAAGATCGCCTATCGTCCTGGGCTCTTCGTCAATGCCGATCTCGACAAGGCCAGCGAGGACAACGAGCGCAACGCCCTCACCATCGAGACGCCGCATGGACGCTTCGGGGTGGTGCAGATCGCGGGCCTGGTGGCGCGCCGGATCGTCTGCTTCAACAAGCAGGGCGACACGCTCGCGGCTGGCGAGCGGTTCGGGCTGATCCGCTTCGGCTCCCGCGTCGACGTCTATTGCCCGTACAGCGTACGGCCCCTGGTTGCGGTCGGCTCGAAGGCGATCGCGGGAGAGACGGTCCTGGCGGACTACGGTTCGCAATCCGGATCCCGGCTTTTTCGTGCGAAGTGAGGAATGCGCCGCGCATGCCGAACGCCGACACGAAAAAAGGCGGCCGAAGCCGCCTTCATCGTCGCGCAGCATAGAGATCTTAGTAGCGGGCGCGCACCAGGGCGGCGCCGCACTGCAGCTCGAGCTGTGAGTAGAGGTCGATGTTGTTGTAGATGAAGCCGCCCGACTTGATCGGAACGATCGGCGGAATGATGCCCTGGACGAAGCCGAGGCTGTAGGGCTGAGGATTGAGCGCGACCCAGGTGCCGTCCGGCGCCTTGGCGAAGTTCGGGCACACGATGGTGCTGTAGTTGGTGGTCGGGCCGAACTGGACGACGACCGGCGGAACCTTGCCCGGGTTGAGGAAACCGGCTGGCGCGAGCGGAGCAGGCGGCGGCGGGGCGGCGAAGTCGGCGGCCGAAGCGGCGGTCGCGAACCCGACGGTGCCGATTACCGCAAGTGAAAGAAGCGTATTCTTCATGGACCCAGACCCCCTTCGAAGCGGGTTCTCTAGAACAGAGCAACCTGCCGTGAACCGTTTGTTACCGACTTGTGAAAAGAACCGACCGCCGACTCCTTTCAAACAAAATCAAGCCTAGATCGCGCGAAGCTCATCTCCGGTCAATCATGGTCCGGCCTGCGAGGGTGAAATCCGTGAGGGTGTCTCCCATAGGCCATGTCGTGCGAGTTATGTCCTGCCAGCCATGTCCTGCCGGCCACGGATCAATCCAGGAACCTAGAAGCTTGCGTTCACGTTCTTTCCTTGTTCACCAAGGGGGATGACATGACGGGCATACGACGGGCCATCACGGCGACTGCTTTCTCGATGCTCGCGGCGGGCGGGGCATCGGCCCAGGTCCGCTATCAGCCCTACGCCCCGGCTGCCCCGAACCCATACGGCGACCGCGTGCCTTACGGGTATGTGCAGCCGGACGAGGTCCTCGGAACGAGCCCGTCCTTCGTCGTCAATCCGTACGCCTACGGACGTCAGCCCGTCGTCAGCGTCGTCCGGCGCTGCCAGTATCCGGATGGTTGGAACGTCACCGATTTCGATCGTGACGTGAACGGCATTCCGGCCGGGATCGACCACACTTGCCCGGTCGCCGCCGGCGTTCGCGCTCGTTACTGAAAGCTGCCTGCACAGGAGTTTGCGTTGAAGATCATCAAGCAGCTGGCGGTCGGCGGGCTGGCCGTGGCGGTCCTCGCCGGTTCCGCCGACGCGGCGGCCGCGCGCGTCATCCATCGCCATTACCGGCATTACGGGTCTCGCCACGGTGTTGTAGTCGGCGGAGCGGGTCTCGCCGCAGGGGCTGCGCTCGGCCTTCTCGGTTTGGGCATTGCCGGCGCAGCGGCGGCCGACAATGGTTACGGCTCCGCCTATCCCGCTTACGGCTCCGGCTATTCCGGCTTCGGCTATTACGGTCCGGGATACGGCTATTACGGCTACTGAGCTACGTTTCCCAGACTTGAAAGGCGTGCCTCTGGGCACTCTTGTCATGGTGCGAGGGCCAGACGGGCCAGTCGGTCGAGCGCGCCTTGAAGGATGTAGGCGGCCGCCATGCGGTCGACGACCTGGGCGCGCTTGGCCCGCGACACGTCCTGCTCGATCAGGCTGCGCGTCACCGCAGCCGTCGAGAGCCGCTCGTCCCACAACACGAAGGGCAGGGTGGTGAGTGGCGCCATGTTGCGGATGAAGGCACGCGTCGCCTGCACGCGCGGACCCTCGGTTCCATCCATGTTCAGGGGCAGACCGGTCACGAGGGCAATAGCGCCGAGCCGGCCGGCTTCGGAGACCAGCAGCGCCGCGTCCTGGGTGAAGCGGGTCCGCCGGATCGTGGTGACCGGGGTGGCGAAGCGGCGCTCCACGTCGGAGACGGCGATGCCGATGGTCTTGGTGCCGAGATCGAGCCCCACGAGACGTTCGCCCCTGCCCAGCAGGTCGGCGAGGGTCTCGATCGCGATGATGTTGGCGGCCATTGAGGCGGGGGTCCAGCGTCCACGCCGGCGCTTGATCGGTGTTCGTGACTTCGCCGGAAGGCGGATGCTATAGGGCAGCCGCCCTTCCGCCGGAACCCTGCATGTCGGTCGATCAAGCCACGGTGCGCCGCATCGCCCATCTCGCCCGCATCAAGGTGCCGGACGCCGAGGTCGAGAGCCTCCAGGGCGAACTCAACGCCATCCTCGCCTTCGTCGAGACGCTGTCCGAAGTCGACGTCGATGGCGTGGAGCCGATGACCTCGGTCATGCCGATGCGCATGAAGACGCGCGACGACGTCGTGACCGACGGCGGCATCGCCGCTGCCGTGACCGCCAACGCGCCCGCCGCCGAGGATCATTTCTTCACCGTGCCGAAGGTCATCGAGTAGGGCGCCGCCGCTCCTGCCCGCGAAGCCGCCCCGCCGAGAAAGCCCGAGCGAGAAAGCCCGAGATTGTCCGACCTCACCGCCCTGACCCTTGCCGAGGCGCGCGACGGCCTCAAGGCCAAGCGCTTCTCCGCCGTCGAACTCTGCACGGCGCAGAGCGCGGCCGTCGCCGCCGCCCGGCCGCTCAACTGCTTCATCGTGGAGACCCCGGAAATGGCGCTGATGCAGGCGCGGATGTCCGATGCGATCCTCGCCTCGGGGGCAGGGCGCCCGCTCGAGGGAATCCCGCTCGCCATCAAGGACCTCTACTGCACCAAGTTCGTGCAGACGACGGCCGGCAGCCACATCCTGGAGGGCTTCAAGCCGCCTTACGAATCGACCGTGACGGCCAACCTCTGGCGCGCGGGCGCCACCATGCTGGGCAAGCTCAACCTCGACGAGTTCGCCATGGGCTCGTCGAACGAGACCTCCTTTTTCGGCCCGGTGGTGTCGCCGTGGCGGCGGCCCGGCAGCGACGCCAAGCTGGTGCCCGGCGGCTCCTCCGGCGGTTCGGCGGCGGCGGTGGCGGCGCATCTCTGCTTCGGCGCGACGGCGACGGACACCGGCGGCTCGATCCGCCAGCCCGCCGCCTTCACCGGCACCGTCGGCATCAAGCCGACCTACGGGCGCTGCTCGCGCTGGGGCATCGTCGCCTTCGCCTCGTCGCTCGACCAGGCCGGTCCGATCGCGCGCGACGTGCGCGATTGCGCGATCCTGCTGCGCGCCATGGCCGGGCACGACCCGAAGGACACCACGTCGGTCGACTTGCCCGTGCCGGACTACGAGGCGGCGATCGGCCGATCGGTGAAGGGCCTGCGCATCGGCATCCCCAAGGAATACCGGATGGACGGCATGTCCGCCGAGATCGACGCTCTATGGAGCCAGGGCATCGCCTGGCTGAAGGAGGCCGGCGCCGAGATCGTCGACATCTCGCTGCCGCACACGAAATACGCGCTCGCCGCCTATTACATCGTGGCTCCGGCGGAGGCCTCGTCCAACCTCGCCCGCTACGACGGCGTGCGCTACGGGCTGCGCGTGCCCGGCAAGGACATCGTCGACATGTACGAGGAGACGCGCGCCGCCGGCTTCGGCCGCGAGGTGCGCCGCCGCATCATGATCGGCACCTACGTGCTCTCCGCCGGCTATTACGACGCCTATTACGTGCGCGCGCAGAAGATCCGCACGCTGATCAAGCGCGACTTCGAGGAGGCCTTCGACGCCGGCGTCGACGCGATCCTCACCCCGGCTACGCCCTCGGCCGCCTTCGCCCAGGGCGAGAAGGGCTCGGCCGATCCCATCGAGATGTACTTGAACGACGTTTTCACCGTGACGGTGAACATGGCCGGACTGCCGGGCATCGCCGTGCCAGCCGGCCTCTCCAAGGAAGGCCTGCCCCTCGGCCTCCAGCTGATCGGCCGCGCCTTCGACGAAGAGACGCTGTTCACCGCGGCCGCGGCGATCGAGAAGGCGGCGCCGAAGGTGGAGCTGCCGGCGCGGTGGTGGTGAGCGTCAGGTCCGGACAGACGGACCGTCTAACAACTCTTGCTGATTTTGGCTATGACGGCAGGGCTGTTCTCGATTTTCTAATCGCGGCATCTCCTTGGAGATCGGCCATTCAGGCCATCGCCTCGCTGTCAGTATTCGCTCACCCTGACGTTGTAGCAGCAACGGGACGGCAGGCAATATTCCGCACAGTTCGTGGGAAGATATCCGACCGAGGAAAGATCGTCGATGGTTTGATGTTTGACGACAACACAAGCCCCGCTTGCGCCTTCGAATGGAGCACGGGGTTCAAGCGATTTAGCGGTACAGATGTCACGTGCTGCCATCTTTATGCCGAATCCGGCAATGCAAAGGCGGACACCGATCCGCGTAACCTCTTTTACGCCCCGAGCTTCATCTCCAAGCTAACCGACAGCCAGGCGACGTTGCTACCGGAGCTACATGCGTTAAACGTTCTGCGCTACCGCGCATTTATTCTATATGGCTATTGCGGTCCCGGTAGCACGAACCAGCCATCACGGCCCGACTACTACGATGAACTTGAATGGGCGGACACGATTGGCGAGGGCGTCACCGCTGTGACTCTCGAAGCTCGGCTTCGCGCTCGTCTCGCGCGGAAGCCGAAAGACAGGATTACAAAGTCAGTGGCACGGTGCGGTTGGGCTTTCTCGGGCGATCGTCCGGATACATATGTAGTTTACGACGGGTTATAGGCCCTCACCGCCAGCCACCTCTTTTTGCTTAAGTAACGTCTGCTCTTCAGAATTTCGCCCCTAATACGACGAGCCGCTGCCTAATTGCTGCGGACGTAGCCGTGCGGCTGACGCGATGCTTCGAAGCTGGCAAGAAGCAGAACGATCACAGCTTCGATTCGAACGCTGACATGCCTGTAAGCTATGATGGTCTATTCTAGAGCAGATTCCTCTCAGGTAGCATTGTAGCCTGCTGCGGCGAACATGTTGGCGCATTCGGCTGGCGTGATCTGGTCGACGAGGCGGCCAATGGCAGCCCAGAGCGCGTCCTTCGTCCGTTCCGCCGCCTTGCGTAGCAGAGCCTTGAGCTTGGCGAAGGCGTTCTCGATGGGGTTGAAGTCGGGGCTGTAGGGCGGCAGCAGGCGCAAGCTGGCACCGGCGGCTTCGATCAGGGCCTCGACCTGCTTCCCTTTGTGCGCCGGCAGGTTGTCCATGATGACGATGTCGCCGGGTCGCAGTTCGGGAACGAGCACGTGCTCGATGTAGGCCTCGAAGCAGGGCCGGTCGACGGCGCCGTCGAGCACGAACGGCGCCACGATGCCGCGCAGGCTCAGGCCGGCCACCAGCGTCGTCGTCTTCCAATGGCCGTGCGGCACGCCCATCCTCAGCCGCTCGCCACGCGGGGCGCGTCCGTGCGTGCGGGCCATCTTGGTCGAGGTGCCGGTCTCGTCGATGAAGATCAGCCGGTCGGGATCGAGATCGAGTTGGCCCTCGAACCACTCCTGCCGCGCCTGGCGGACGTCGGGACGGTCCTGCTCGGTGGCGTGCGCGGTCTTTTTTTACGCGTGATGCCGTGGCGACGGAAGTAGCGCCAAAGCGCCGTGACGCTGACGAAGGCGCCCTCGCCAGCCAGGCGCGCCTTCAGTTCCAGCAACGTGATGTCGGGCACGTCGGCCAGTGCCGCCGCGATGAGGCTGGCGTGCGCCTCGGTGCGGCGCGACAGGCGATCTCCTCCCTGCGGCTTGGCCCGGCCGTCGCCGCCAGCGCGCCTCAGAGCGGCCCAGCGGATCGCGCTCGACGCACTGACGCCGAAGCGCGCCGCAGCCTCGCGGCAGGACAAGCCCTCCTCGACAGCCAAGAGGACGCGGGAGCGAAGGTCGTAGTGCAGCGATCGGGGCATCGGGCCTGGCCTCCTCGCCAGACCAGCCCTGAATCACAGCGCGGCGCCGTGCGCTACCCCTCACGAGTCAACCGGCGAGGAAACTGCTCTAGGCTCAGGACTCATTCTTGTCACAGCCAGAAGATGACGATTGCTGCGATGACGATGGCTGACATGAAGGTGTGGGCGCAACGATCGTAGCGGGTGGCGACGCGGCGCCAGTCCTTGAGGCGGCCGAACATGTTCTCGACCTTGTGGCGGAGCTTGTAGATCGCGCGGTCGTAGGCGTGCTGGACCTTGCGGGTCTTGCGCGGTGGGATGCAGGGCCTGATGCCCTTGTCTTCGAGCGCGGCGCGGTAGCCGTCGCTGTCGTAACCGCGGTCAGCGACGAGGACGTCGGCCGCTGGCAGCGCGTCGAGCAGGAAGGCGGCGCCGGCGTGGTCGCTCATCTCACCTTCGGAGAGCAGCATGGCGACGGGGCGGCCCTGGCCATCGCAGACCGCGTGCAGCTTGGAGTTCAGGCCGCCCTTCGTGCGCCCGATACGGCGGGGTAAAGCCCCTTTTTGAAGAGGCTCGCTGCAGTGCGATGCGCCTTGAGATGGGTGGCATCGATCATCAGAAGATCGGGCTCCCCGGCCCGGCCCGCGAGGGCGGCGAAGATGCGGTCGAACACGCCGAGCCGGCTCCAACGGACGAAGCGATTGTAGAGCGTCTTGTGCGGACCATAGTCAGGTGGCGCATCGCGCCAGCGCATGCCGGTGCGGATCACGTGCACGATGCCGCTGAGAACACGTCGGTCGTCCACGCGGGCGATGCCGTGCGACAGCGGAAAGTAAGGTTCGATCCGCGCCATCTGCGCGTCCGAAAGCCAGAACGAATCATCCATGCAGCGCACCTCCCAACCGCATGGAATCATCAGCTCGACCTGGCCGAAAGCCTGCCGACGTTAATAGGTCCTGAGGGCTCAGGACTCATTCTTGTCACAGCCAGAAGATGACGATTGCTGCGATGACGATGGCTGACATGAAGGTGTGAGCGCAACGATCGTAGCGGGTGGCGACGCGGCGCCAGTCCTTGAGGCGGCCGAACATGTTCTCGACGCGGTGGCGGACCCTGTAGATCTTGTGGTCGTAGGCGTGCTGGACCTTGCGGGTCTTGCGCGGTGGGATGCAAGGCCTGATGCCCTTGTCTTCGAGCGCGGCGCGGTAGCCGTCGCTGTCGTAACCGCGGTCAGCGACGAGGACGTCGGCCGCTGGCAGCGCGTCGAGCAGGAAGGCGGCGCCGGCGTGGTCGCTCATCTCACCTTCGGAGAGCAGCATGGCGACGGGGCGGCCCTGGCCATCGCAGACCGCGTGCAGCTTGGAGTTCAGGCCGCCCTTCGTGCGCCCGATACGGCGGGGTAAAGCCCCTTTTTGAAGAGGCTCGCTGCAGTGCGATGCGCCTTGAGATGGGTGGCATCGATCATCAGAAGATCGGGCTCCCCGGCCCGGCCCGCGAGGGCGGCGAAGATGCGGTCGAACACGCCGAGCCGGCTCCAACGGACGAAGCGATTGTAGAGCGTCTTGTGCGGACCATAGTCAGGTGGCGCATCGCGCCAGCGCATGCCGGTGCGGATCACGTGCACGATGCCGCTGAGAACACGTCGGTCGTCCACGCGGGCGATGCCGTGCGACAGCGGAAAGTAAGGTTCGATCCGCGCCATCTGCGCGTCCGAAAGCCAGAACGAATCATCCATGCAGCGCACCTCCCAACCGCATGGAATCATCAGCTCGACCTGGCCGAAAGCCTGCCGACGTTAATAGGTCCCGTGCTTAGGACAGCGCCCATGTGGTCCTCGCCGATGCAATACTCCATGTATCGGAAGTGCTCCATCGGGCTCACGCCGGAAAGCCGCAGGTGATCGGCACGCGCCAGGGCTGCGTCATATCTCGGTGAACTTTCATCGCGAGAAGATCGTGGGTGCGCGAGGCCATGACGGCCGCTGGCTGATCGCAGCCGCCGCACGCGTCGGATCCGATATCCCGCTCCCGCCTCGCGATGAGAAGCGATCGGAGTTGGACCCGCTCGAGGCTCCTGATCCTGGCTAATGTCCCTTCGATTTATGGACCCAGTGTGACGCAATTGAACGGGCCGGCCCATCCGACGCTTGGTGTCGATCATGCGGAAGGTGGCAACAAAGTACGGAGAAACCGCCGCGCCGGTGCATCACCGACGAGCGAAACGCGCTCTGTTGACCGAAGATCGATCGTTAGATAGACCATAGTGGTCTATACGAGAGCGCCGATGTGGTCCGTTGCCGAGGCTAAGGTCCATCTTTCCGAAGTACTCCGCCGCGCCCGCGCTGGCGAGCCACAGGTGATTGGTACGCGCGACAGCTGCGTTGTCGTCTCGGCCGACTTGTATCGGGAGAAGATAGAAAACCCGCGAGGCCACGATGGCCTTTGGTTGATCGAGCAAGCCGCGAAACTCGGATTCGACATACCGCTCCCATCGCGTGACGAGGATCGGCCAGAACTGGACTGGTTGGATGAGCAGTGACACAGCCTCATTACCTGCTCGATACCAATATTATTTCAGAATTATCTCGCGCGCGACCTAATTCATTTGTGGCCGCCTTCTTTGAAAAAGCAAATCGTCTTTCGATCAGCGTAATGGTGCTTCATGAGCTTCAGTTCGGGTGCGAGACGTTGACGGATCCCGATCAGCGGGCTCGATTGATCGAGTTTATCGCGATGGTGCGTGGCCATTTTTCAACGGACTGCTTGCCCATCACGTTAGAGATCGCGGAAACGGCCGCGCGCTTGCGAGCCTTCGCCAAGCGCAAGGGTCGGGTCCTCGCGGTTTCTGACGCGCTTATCGCTGCGACGGGCATGATCCATGGGCTCACGCTCGCGACGCGCAACGTGAAAGATTTTGCGAATCTGGGCGTGCCGATCCTCAATCCGTTCGAAGCGGCCTGACGGCTCACCCCATGCCCCGACCCTCCGAAGACGAGCTCATCGCCCGCTACCTCGCCCCGCTCGCCGGGCCCGGCGGCTTCGGCCTGCGCGACGACGCCGCGATCGCGACGCCGCCGCCGGGCCACGACCTCGTCGTCACCAAGGACATGCTTGTGGCGGGCGTGCACTTCTTCCCCGACGATCCGCCCGACGCGATCGCGCGCAAGGCGCTGCGGGTGAACCTCTCCGACCTCGCCGCCAAGGGGGCCGAGCCCTCCGGCATCCTGCTCGGCCTGGCCCTGCCGCACGATTGGACCGAGCCCTGGCTGGCCGGCTTCGTCGCCGGCCTCGCCGAGGATTGCCGCACCTTCGCCTGCCCGGTGCTCGGCGGCGACACCGTGGGGATGCCGGGCCCGCTGACGCTGTCGATCACCGCTTTCGGCACGGTGCCGGCCGGCCGCATGGTGCCGCGCACCGGCGCGAAGGCGGGCGATCGCATCTACGTCACCGGCACGATCGGCGACGCCGTGCTGGGCCTCTACCTCCGCTGGAACAGGCTCGAGGATCGCGCCTGGATCGACAAGCTCGCGCCCAAACACCGAGAGGCGCTGCTCGCCCGGCACCTGCGCCCGGAGCCGCGCCTGGCTTTGCGCGACGCGCTGCGCGCCCACGCCCGCTGCGCCATGGACGTCTCCGACGGCTTCCTCGGCGACCTCGCCAAGATGCTCAAGCTGGAAGGGCTGGGCGCGCGCGTGGCCGCCGCCGACGTGCCGCTCTCGCCCGCCGTGAACGCCGCCGTCGCGCTGGAGCCGCGGCTGCTCGTGAAGGCCCTGAGCGGCGGCGACGACTACGAGATCATCGCCTGCGTGCAGCCGGACCAGGCGAGCGGCTTCGCGACCGCGGCGGGGCAGGCCGGCGTGCCGGTGACTTGCGTCGGCGCGGCGGTGACGGGCGATGGCGGCATCAAGCTACGCGATGCGGCGGGTCACGACATCGCTCTCGACGCTCTCAGCTTCTCGCACTTCTAGCCGTGGTCACTTCACCACCTGCAGCGGCGGCGCCTTGCTGCCGGCCGGCACCGGCACCTGGGCGACGTTCAGCGTCATGCACACCGTGTCGTAATAGCCCTGCACCGCGACGAGGTCGATGATCCCGCGCTTGCCGAAACGCGTCTCGGTCGCGGCAAAGGTGGCGTCGGACACCGCCTTGTCGCGGCGCAGCTCGTCGGTGAAACGGTACACCAGCGTCTCGTCGTCGCTCATGCCCGTCGGGGTCCGCCCGGCGACGAGGTCGGCCAGCACCGACGGCTCGACGCCGGCCTTCAGCGCCAGCGGATAGTGGTAGGCCCACTCGAACTGCGAGTTCCAGGTGCGGCCGGCGAGCAGGATCGCGAACTCGCTGAGGCGTTGGGGCAAAGACGACTTGAAGCGGACGTAGTCGCCGACCTTCTGCAGCCGGTCGTCGAGCTCGGGGCTGACCAGCCAGGTCTCAAACGGCCCCGCCGCCGACTTGCGCGGCCCCGATGCGATCGCGTCCATGACCGCCTTCTGCTCGGGCGTCATCTGCGCCGGCGGGATCGCCGGGAAACGCTCGGCGGCGAAGGCCGGCAGCGCCACGCCCAAAGCGAGCAGCAGTCCAAGCATCGTCTTCATCGCGTGAGGCTCCAGCGAGCGGGAACGGCTGCTCGATACGCTTCTTAGGCGGTGGAGCCCCGTTGCCATAGCCTTTCGTCTGGTGCCGCCGTCGATTGCGGAGGCTCGGCCTTTCCGCCTAAGGTCCGCCCCGCTCGAACCCGGCGGCACGATCGGGCAGGACGGCAGGGGACGCGACGCGATGCTGGGACTCTGGTTGGTCATCCTCGGCGGCTTGCTGTCGATCGTCTACGGCGTGGTCACCACCAGCCAGCTCATGGCGGCCGATGCCGGCAACGCCCGCATGCAGGAGATCGCCGGCGCCATCGCCGAAGGCGCCCAGGCCTATCTGCGCCGTCAGTACACCACGATCGCCGGCGTCGGCATCGTCATCTTCGTGATCCTCGGGTTCCTGCTGTCCTGGCCCGTCGCCGTCGGCTTCCTCGTCGGCGCGGTGCTGTCGGGCGCGGCCGGCTTCATCGGCATGAACGTCTCGGTGCGCGCCAACGTGCGCACGGCCCAGGGCGCCTCGCTTTCGCTGGCGCGCGGCCTCGACATCTCGTTCAAGGCCGGCGCCATCACCGGCATGCTGGTGGCCGGCCTCGCGCTGCTCGGCGTCGCCGGCTACTACATGGTCCTCACCGGGCCGATGGGCCACGAGCCCTCGAGCCGCGAGGTCGTCGACGCGCTGGTGGCGCTGGGCTTCGGCGCCTCGCTGATCTCGATCTTCGCCCGGCTCGGCGGCGGCATCTTCACCAAGGGCGCCGACGTCGGCGCCGACCTCGTCGGCAAGGTCGAGGCCGGCATCCCCGAGGACGACCCGCGCAACCCCGCCACCATCGCCGACAACGTGGGCGACAACGTCGGCGATTGCGCCGGCATGGCCGCCGACCTCTTCGAGACCTACGCCGTCACCGTGGTCGCCACCATGGTGCTCGCCGCCATCTACTTCGCCGGCACGCCGATCCTCAGGATGGCGATGCTCTACCCCCTCGCCATCTGCGCCACCTGCATCGTCACCTCGATCGCCGGCACCTATGCCGTGAAGCTCGGCGCCAACGGCTCGATCATGGGCGCGCTCTACAAGGGCCTCATCGCCACCGGCCTGCTCTCCGTCCTCGGCCTCGCCCTCGCCACTGGGCTGACCGTGGGCTTCGGCACGCTCGCCCAGACCACCGGCTCGCCCGGCGGCGCCGTGGCCACGACGATCGTCGGCTGGAAGCTGTTCTGCTGCGGCCTGGTGGGCCTGGTCGTCACCGCGCTCATCGTCGTCATCACCGAGTACTACACCGGCACCGGCAAGCGCCCGGTGGTCTCGATCGCCCAGGCCTCGGTCACCGGCCACGGCACCAACGTCATCCAGGGCCTCGCCGTCTCGCTGGAATCCACCGCGCTGCCGGCGCTGGTCATCATCGGCGGCATCATCGCGACCTACCAGCTGGCCGGCCTCTTCGGCCTCGCCATCTCGGTCACCACCATGCTCGGGCTGGCCGGCATGATCGTGGCTCTCGACGCCTTCGGCCCGGTCACCGACAACGCCGGCGGCATCGCCGAGATGGCCGGCCTGCCGGCCGAGGTGCGGCACTCCACCGACGCGCTCGACGCGGTGGGCAACACCACCAAGGCGGTCACCAAGGGCTACGCCATCGGCTCGGCCGGGCTCGGCGCGCTGGTGCTCTTCGCGGCGTACTCCGGCGACCTCAACTATTTCGCCGCCCACGCCGACACGTACCCCTATTTCGCCGGACTCCAGGGCCGCATCTCCTTCGATCTCTCGAACCCCTACGTCGTCGCCGGGCTCATCTTCGGCGGCCTCATCCCCTACCTCTTCGGCGGCATCGCGATGACGGCGGTCGGCCGCGCCGCCGGCTCGGTGGTGGAGGAGGTGCGCCGCCAGTTCCACGACGATCCCGGCATCATGGCAGGCACATCGCGGCCGAACTACGCCCGCGCCGTCGACCTCCTCACCAAGGCCGCCATCCGCGAGATGATCATCCCCTCGCTGCTGCCGGTGCTGGCGCCCTTCGTCGTCTATTTCGGCGTGCTCCTCATCTCCGGCTCCAAGGCCAGCGCCTTCGCCGCGCTCGGCGCCTCGCTGCTCGGCGTCATCGTCAACGGCCTCTTCGTCGCCATCTCGATGACGTCGGGCGGCGGCGCCTGGGACAACGCCAAGAAGAGCTTCGAGGACGGCTTCATCGACAAGGACGGCGTGCGCCACATGAAGGGCAGCGACGCCCACAAGGCCTCGGTGACCGGCGACACCGTCGGCGACCCCTACAAGGACACCGCCGGCCCAGCCGTGAACCCCGCCATCAAGATCACCAACATCGTCGCCCTGCTGCTGCTGGCGATCCTGTCGCATTTTTGACCAGGGTTGCCCCGCAGCACCCGATGGCCTAGGTAACATAACCTTCTCAGCGAGGTGCGTCCAGCCGCGGACGCCCTCGGCAGAGTGCTGGAGGCGGGTCGCCAGCCCTGACATTGAGCCCTGCCAAAGTCAGGGTACCGCGACAAGAACAGGGGACGTTGTCAGGGTACCGCGACACAGAACCCGGCCATCGCCGCGCACCGTGACAAGGGCCAAAAACGCGTATGCGATCGCCGACATGGACGGAATGTCGCACGATCCGCGCTACGTCGTGCCGGCCCGCAGCCGCACCAGCTCCTCGGCGAACTCGCGGCACCATCGCGCCGCCTCGTCCGCCGGCAGCCAGTTCGTCATCTGCGGCACGATGGTCTCGTACATCCGCTCGTCGTTGCGGTTCCAAGGCACGCTGTCCGCCGCCCGCGCCTCGGCCAGGATGCGTGTCAGCCGCGCCCGCACCCGCTCCGGATCGCCGCGATAGACCACCGGCTGCACCGGCTCGGCGGCCGCGAAGAGGTCGGGCTGGCAAGGATGCATCGGATCAGTTTGCCCTGATCTGAAAGGCAGGACGAGGCTCTCGATGAGCTTGTCCCCAGCCTACAAAGGTTGGTGCCAGAAAGCTGGCCGAGAAGCTTGGCAGCGACGGCGCCACCGTGCCAAGCCTCTCGCCATGACCCCCGCCGCCTTTATCGCCAAATGGAGCCGCAGCGAACTGCGCGAGCGGCAGGGCGCCCAGAGCCATTTCATCGATCTCTGCGCGCTGATCGGCGAGCCGAACCCGTCCGACGCCGATCCGACCGGCGACACCTACTGCTTCGAGCGCGGCGCCACCAAGGTCGGCGGTGGCGACGGTTGGGCCGACGTGTGGCGGCGCGCCTGCTTCGGCTGGGAATACAAGGGCAAGCACAAGGACCTCAACGCCGCGCTCCGCCAGCTCCAGATCTACGCGCCCGACCTCGAGAACCCGCCCTACCTCGTCGTCAGCGACATGGAACGCATCATCGTCCACACCAACTGGACGAACACGATCCGCAAGACCCTCACCTACACTTTCGACGACCTGCTCGTTCCGGAGAGGCGCGACCAGCTGCGCCAGGTCTTCCAGGGCTCGGACAGGCTCAAGCCCGGCCTCAGCCCGCAGGAGCTGACCGCCACCGTGGCGGCGCGCTTCGGCGATCTCGGCAAGCGCCTGCAGGAGCGCGGCGAGGATCCCCGAGCCGTCGCCCACTTCCTCAATCGTTTGATCTTCTGCCTGTTCGCCGAGGATGCCGAGCTGCTGCCTCAGGGCCTCTTCACCCGCATGCTGCGCACGGTATCCTACCAGCAATACAACATTCCCAAGAAGACCAAGGCGCAGCTCGATGCGCTCTTCGCCATCATGAAGGAGGGCGGCTTCTTCGGCGCCGACGCGATCGCCTGGTTTAACGGCGGCCTGTTCGATGAGGCCGGCGCCCTGCCGCTCGAGCGCGACGACCTCGACATGCTGGTGAAGACGGCGCGCGAGCACGATTGGTCGAACCTCGATCCGGCCATCCTCGGAACGATGTTCGAGGCGGCGTTGAAGACCACCGGGCGCCGCGCCGCGCTCGGCGCGCACTACACCGACCGCGAGAAGATCCTCAAGATCGTCGAGCCGGTGATCGTGCGCCCGCTCGCCGCCGAATGGGACTTGGCGCTGGCGGCGATCCGCGCCGAGGCCGAAGCCAGGACCGATGTCGAGGCCAGGCGGCAAGCTCTGGAGGTCGAGGCCACGGCCGTTCTCGCGGCACAGGGACCGGAGGCCGCACGTAAAAGCGAGGTCAAGCGGCGCAAGGAGCGCGGCGACCTGCTGCGCGAGCGCGACGACTCGCTGCGCCGCGCCACGGAAACCCGTGACGCTTTTCTGCAAAAGCTCGCCGCCTTCCGCGTGCTCGACCCGGCCTGCGGCTCGGGCAACTTCCTCTACGTGGCCCTGCACGCCCTGCGCGACATCGAGCTGCGCGCGCTGCTCGACGCCGAGCGGCTCGGCGTGCCGCAGGTGCGCTCCAAGGTCGGGCTCGACGCCGTGCTCGGCATCGAGATCGAGCCCTACGCCGCCGAACTCGCCCGCGTGACGCTGTGGATTGGCAACCTGCAATGGGAGCGCCGCAACGGCTTCACCGATCCTGACGAACCGATTCTAGCGACGTTGGACACGATCGAGTGCCGGGATGCGCTGTTGAATGAGGATGGCAGCGAGGCAGCGTGGCCGAAGGCTGACGTGATCGTAGGAAACCCACCTTTTCTAGGTGGGAATGTCATGCTGCGTCAGATGAATGGTGAAGCGAGAAGAATTAGAAAGGTGTTTGCAGATCGTGTACCAGCCAAGGCAGATTTGGTTTGCCATTGGTTTGTGAAAGCGCGCGCCGCGTTATTAAATAATTCCGCAATATTGATAGGATTTGTGGCAACTACTTCAATTAAAGTAGGCGCTAGTCGTCAAAGCGCTCTCGATCCACTGTCAAGTGGCGGACTCGCGATATTTTCTGCTTGGTCAAATCTCGAATGAACATTGAAAGGTGCATCCGTAAGAGTTTCTGCCATTTGTGCTGCGAAGGAGAGCTTCGTTACAGAAAGAACACTTGACGGTATGCAGACATCATTCATTGCAGCTAATTTGGGCGGCGCGCATGGCATGCTGTCTTTTGATCCCGATGTTAGTCGTTCCTTGGCAGACAACGTTCACGTCGGGTTCGATGGATTTTTACCCAGTGGGCGACTTCTTTTTAGATGGAGCTACCGCTCGAAGCTTTTTGCAAGAACCGGCAAACCCCAACGGTGAGTCGAACTCTGCTGTCATCTTTCCTCATGTTAATGGTGACGATTTGGTAGGGCGTGCCAGCGACCGCTGGATCATAGACTTTGGCGCGATCTCGCTCGAAGCTGCTTCGTTTTTCCAGCGACCGTACTCTAAAGTAAATGTTGATGTTCGCCCCGCTCGCGCGAGTAACCTACGGAAGAGTAGACGTGAAAGATGGTGGCTTTTCGGAGAAGCAAGTCCGGGTTTGAGATCAGGATTACTTCGAAATCAAAGATATATTGCTACGCCAAAAGTTAACAAGCATAGGATATTTGTTTGGCTCCCTCGAAATGTTTCGCCAAACGCTAAGATTTGCGCAATCATGAGGGATGATGATGTTACTTTCGGGATCCTGTCGTCTAATTTACATCGCATTTGGGCCGAGCCTCATTCCTCCAGGCATGGCGTCGGCGACGATCTTACATATAATACTACTCGTACTTTCGAAACGTTTCCATTTCCCGAGGCTTTAACACCTAATTATCCGCCAAGTACCTTTAAAGATGATCCCCGCGCGCTATCCATCGCGGCTGCGTCAGTAACTCTCGATCGCCTACGCAAATCTTGGCTCAACCCGCCCGACCTCGTCCGCATCGAGCCCGAGGTCGTCCCGGGTTACCCCGACCGCATCCTCCCCAAGGACGAGGCGGCGGCGGAAATCCTGAAGAAACGCACGCTCACCAACCTCTACAACGAGCGCCCGACCTGGCTCGCCAACGCACACCGCGCGCTCGACGAGGCCGTCGCCGCCGCTTACGGCTGGCTCGCCGACCTTTCCGACGACGAGATCCTCGCCCGCCTCTTCGCGCTGAACCAGGAGCGTGCGGCAGCAGGACGGTAATCGCGCATGAACACTTTCCCCCGATCCCATCGGCGTCGCGGCCCTGCGGGAGGCGACGGGGCGCAGGTCTCCTCGCACCGGAACCGCGCCGCAATCGAGCGGAACCGCGAGACATCTCGGTCATTTTACCCTACAGTGATCATGCCGATTGCGACCCGCGCCGCATCGCGACGCAAAATGCGGATAGGCGATCGCAAGGGGGTGTGTCCCCCCGGACCGGATGTTGCCGTACGGCAACGTGAGGAATGACGCGTGATGACGCAAACGAGGGTGTGCGATCGCGAGGAGTGTCGACGGAGGCGTCAGGTTTCCGTACGGCCTCTTGGCGGGCCGCGAGGTGCGGCCTGCACGACCTGTAGCGAGAACCCTGAAGCATGATCCCCCGCTATTCCCGTCCCGCGATGGTCGAGGTGTGGGAGCCGCAGACGCGGTTCCGCATCTGGTTCGAGATCGAGGCGCATGCCTGCGACGCGCTTGCCGAGCTGGGGGTGATCCCGCGCGAGAGCGCCGAGGCGATCTGGGACAAGGCGGGCAACGTCGTGTTCGATGTCGCGCGCATCGACGAGATCGAGCGGGTGACCAAGCACGACGTCATCGCCTTCCTCACCCACCTCGCCGAGTTCATCGGGCCGGACTCGCGCTTCGTGCACCAGGGCATGACCTCGTCGGACGTGCTCGACACCTGCCTGGCAATGCAGCTGGCGCGGGCCTCGGACATCCTCATCGCCGACGTCGACGCGCTGCTGGCGGCGCTGAGGACGCAGGCCTTCGCGCACAAGCTCACGCCGGTGATCGGCCGCTCGCACGGCATCCATGCCGAGCCGGTCACCTTCGGCCTCAAGATGGCGCAGGCCCATGCCGAGTTCGCCCGCTGCCGCGCCCGCCTCGTGGCCGCGCGTGCGGAGATTGCCACCTGCGCGATCTCGGGCGCCGTCGGCACCTTCGCCAACATCGATCCGGCGATCGAGGCGCATGTCGCCGCCAAGATGGGGCTCGCCGTCGAGCCGGTCTCGACCCAGGTCATCCCGCGCGACCGCCACGCGATGTTCTTCGCCACGCTGGGCGTCGTCGCCTCGTGCCTGGAGCGGCTCGCCGTCGAGATCCGCCACATGCAGCGCACCGAGGTGCTGGAGGCGGAGGAGTTCTTCTCCGAGGGGCAGAAGGGCTCCTCGGCCATGCCGCACAAGCGCAATCCCGTCCTGACCGAGAACGTCACCGGCCTCGCCCGTCTGGTGCGCGGCATGGCGCTGCCGGCGATGGAGGACGTCGCGCTGTGGCACGAGCGCGACATCTCGCATTCCTCCGTCGAGCGCATGATCGGCCCCGACGCCACCGTGACGCTCGACTTCGCGCTGGCGCGCATGACGGGCGTCATCGACACGCTGCTGGTCTACCCGGCCAACATGCGCAAGAACCTGGATCGGCTCGGCGGCCTGATCCACTCGCAGCGCGTGCTGCTGGCCTTGACGCAGAAGGGCGTGTCGCGCGAGGACGCGTATGCCCTGGTGCAGCGCAACGCGATGCCGGTGTGGCGCGGGGAGGGCGATTTCCTCACCCTGCTGAAGGGCGATCCCGACGTGGCGATGGCGCTGACGCCGATCGAGTTGGAGGCCTTGTTCGACCTGGGGTATCACCTCAAGCACGTCGACACGATTTTCGCGCGGGTGTTCGGGGCATCCTGAGCGGCGGAACAAAAAGGCCGCGGCAGTGATGCCGCGGCTCGGGTCGAGGTCGGACAGCGGATCGATCAGCGCGAGTAGAACTCGATCACCAGGTTCGGCTCCATGATCACCGGGTAAGGCACATCGGAGGGCAGCGGGATGCGGATCATCTTGGCGCTCTTGGCCGGATCGACCTCGTAGAAGTCGGGCACGTCGCGCTCGGCCAGATCGCGGGCCTCGATCACCAGCGCCATCTCGCGCGAGGCTTCCTTGACCTCGATGACGTCGCCGACCTTGATCTGGAAGGACGGGATGTTGACGCGGCGGCCGTTCACCTTGACGTGGCCGTGGTTCACGAACTGGCGGGCGGCGAACACCGTCGGCACGAACTTGGCGCGATACACCACCGCGTCGAGCCGGCGCTCGAGCAGGCCGACCAGGTTGTCGCCGGAATCGCCCTTCATGCGGATGGCTTCGGCGTAGTACGAGCGGAACTGCTTCTCGGAGATGTTGCCGTAATAGCCCTTGAGCTTCTGCTTGGCCTTCAGCTGGGTGCCGAAGTCGCTCATCTTGCCCTTGCGGCGCTGGCCGTGCTGGCCGGGGCCGTATTCGCGGCGGTTGACCGGGCTCTTAGGGCGACCCCAGATGTTCTGGCCCATCCGGCGATCGAGCTTGTACTTGGATTCGGCGCGCTTGGTCATCGTGTCCTGGTCGATCAGCGCCGATGGACACGGGACGGGGCCGACGGCCTCAAGAGAGACGTCGCCAGTCAGATCGCGCCTTCCATCGGCAGGGATGGATGAACGCGCCCTCCTACTGCCTCGGAAGAGGCCGACAGGCCGCAACGAATGCGGCCGCGGGTGCGGTCCCGACGGGCGAACCCTTCGGGAACGGCGTGTCTAGTGAAAAGCGGCCGCCGGGTCAACGACCCGGCCAGCTTTCGGCGTATCGCGATGAAGATTATTCGGCGGCGACGGCCTGGGCGTCGGCGACGACGTCCTGGCCGGCCGCGGCCGAACCGCTGGGGTAGGCGAGGTAGAGAGCCAGCCCGGTGAAGAGGAAGCCGCCGAAGAAGTTTCCGATCGTGGTCGGCAGCTCGTTGGCCAGCAGGTACTGGCCGATGGTCACCTTCGCTCCGAGCATCATGCCCAGCGGCATCAGCGCCATGTTGACGACCGCGTGCTCGAAGCCCTGGCCGAAGAAGATCAGGATCGGCAGCCAGCAGCCGATGATCTTGCCGGCCGAGGTTTTCGCGCACAACGCCATGGTGACGCCGAGGCAGACCATCCAGTTGCAGAGGACGGCGCGGATGAAATCCGTCAGGATGCCGGAGCCGCCCGCATTGTAGAAGCCGGCGGTGCGCGCGGTGACGGCGCCGACGATCTTGGCGGCGACCGGATCGGCGAAATCGACGCCGCCCTTGCTCAGCGAGAGATACATCAGGCCGGCGAGGATCAGCGCGCCGACGTAGTTGCCGAGGAAGGTGACGACCCAGTTCCTGACGAGCTGGCCCATGGTGGCCTTGCCGGCCATGACCGCCATCGGCAGCAGGGCGAAGCTGCCGGTGATGAGATCGAGGCCGAGCACCACGATCATCGAGAAGCCGACGGGGAAGATCACCGCCCCGACGATCGGCAGGCCGGTCTGGGTCATGGCGGTGAAGGCGAGCGTGGTGGCGACGCCGAGGAAGGCGCCGGCCAAGGCCGATCGCACGAACAATTCTCCCACGGTCAGACGCGTCTTGGCGATTCCCGCCTCGATCATTGCCTGCACCACCCATGCGGGCTTCACTTCATCCACCGTCATCGATTGGTCCTCACGCCAGTCCCTCGTGCGGAGCGTATTGCAAAGGGCTTGCCGGTTGCATCAAAGCGGGGTGATGCGCCGCGATAGGATCTGGTCACCTGCCACGCCAATCAATCGAGCACCAATGATCGTGACCGTGCCTAGCATGACTAATCCATGGGCGTTCGACGCAAGGGGCTGATGCGGCTCGATCGTGGCGGCGTTGACGCGACGCCCCATATGGCATGTCGTAAAGAGGGTCGCGCGGGTGCCGAGTCGGTCGATGCCGGCGCCCGAACGACCGGATGGGGAACAGCTTCCGAATGGACGTCGTCATCGTCGAGTCGCCCGCCAAGGCCAAGACGATCAACAAATACCTCGGCAAGGGCTACGAGGTTTACGCCTCCTACGGCCACATCCGCGACCTTCCTTCCAAGGACGGCTCCGTCGATCCCGACGACGATTTCGCGATGATCTGGGACGTCGACACCAAGTCGGCCCAGCGTATGACCGCCATCGCCAAGGCCGTGAAGGGCGCCGGCCGCGTCATCCTCGCGACCGACCCGGACCGCGAAGGCGAGGCCATCTCCTGGCACGTGCTCGAGGTGTTGAAGAACAAGAAGGTGCTGAAGGACGTCGCCGTCAGCCGCGTCACTTTCAACGCCATCACCAAGGCTGCCGTCACCGAGGCGATGGCGAGGCCGCGCGAGATCGACGCGGCGCTGGTCGACGCCTACCTGGCGCGGCGCGCGCTCGACTACCTCGTCGGCTTCAATCTCTCTCCGGTGCTGTGGCGCAAGCTGCCGGGCGCCCGTTCGGCCGGTCGCGTGCAATCGGTGACGCTGCGCATCATCTGCGAGCGCGAGGCCGAGATCGAGAAGTTCGTCCGCCAGGAATATTGGTCGCTGGTCGCCGGTCTGAAGACCGCCTCGGGTGCCGCCTTCATGGCGCGCCTCGTCGGCGCCGACGGCACCAAGCTCGGCCGGCTCGACATCAAAACCGAGGCGGAGGCGAAGGCGTTGGAGGCGGCGCTGCAGCGTGGCGGCTATTCCGTCACCGCCATCGAAGCCAAGCCGGCGCGCCGCAACCCGTCGCCGCCCTTCACCACCTCGACGATGCAGCAGGAGGCCAGCCGCAAGCTCGGCTTCCCGCCCAACCGCACGATGCAGCTGGCTCAACGTCTCTACGAGGGCGTGGAGATCGAGGGCGAGACCGTCGGCCTGATCACCTACATGCGGACCGACGGCGTCGACATGGCGCCCGAGGCGGTGAGCGGCGCCCGGCGCGTGATCGGCAAGGAGTTCGGCGACCGCTACGTGCCTAAGGTGGCGCGCAAGTATACCGTCAAGGCGAAGAACGCCCAAGAGGCGCACGAGGCGGTGCGCCCGACCGAGCTGGCGCGTCTGCCCAAGCACCTCGCCCGCACGCTCGATCCGGAGATGCTCAAGCTCTACGACCTGATCTGGACGCGCACGATCGCCAGCCAGATGGAATCGGCCGACCTCGAGCGCACCACGGTGGACATCCTCGCCGAGGTCGACGGCCGCAAGCTGGAGCTGCGCGCGAACGGCCAGGTCGTGAAGTTCGACGGCTTCCTCAGGCTCTACCAGGAAGGTCGCGACGACGTCGCCGCCGGCTCCGACGACGAGGACGGCTCGCGGCTGCCGCCGATGAACGCGGGCGACCGCCTCGCCAAGGAGACGATCGAGGCGACGCAGCATCACACCGAACCGCCGCCGCGCTTCACCGAGGCGACGATCATCAAGCGCATGGAGGAGCTCGGCATCGGCCGGCCCTCGACCTACGACGCCACCGTGCAGACGCTCAAGGCGCGCGAATACGTGCGCCTCGACAAGAAGCGACTCGTGCCGGAGGACAAGGGCCGGCTCGTCACAGCCTTTCTGGAAAGCTTCTTCGCGCGCTACGTCGGTTACGACTTCACCGCCGATCTCGAGGAGAAGCTCGACCGCATCTCCAACCATGAAATCGACTGGCGCGCGGTTCTGCGCGACTTCTGGGAGAACTTCTCCGAAGCCATCGCCGGCACCAAGGACCTACGCACGACCGAGGTGCTCGACAACCTCAACGAGGTGCTGGGGCCGCACATCTTTCCGGCCCGCGCCGATGGCGGCGACCCGCGCCAGTGCACGCTGTGCAGCACCGGCCAGCTGTCGCTCAAGCTCGGCAAGTTCGGCTCCTTCATCGGCTGCTCGAACTATCCCGAGTGCAAGTACACGAGGCAGATCGGCCAGGCCGAGGGCGTCGAGGCCGAGGCGGGTGGCCCCAAGGTGCTCGGCCTCCATCCCGAGAGCGGGTTGGAGGTGTCGCTGCGCGATGGCCGCTTCGGGCCCTACATCCAGCTCGGCGAGCCGGCGGAGGGCGAGAAGCCCAAGCGCTCGTCTTTGCCCAAGGACCTTGCGCCCGCCGACGTCACGCTGGAACAGGCCATCGCGCTGCTCTCGCTGCCGCGAGAGGTCGGCCGCCATCCCGAGACGAAGGAGCCGATCCTCGCCAACCTCGGGCGCTATGGACCCTACGTGCAGCACGGCAAGACCTACGCGAACCTCGGCAAGGACGACGACGTGCTGACGATCGGCGGCAACCGCGCCATCGACCTCATCGTCGCCAAGGAGAGCGGGCTGACCGGGCGACGCTTCGGCGGCGGCGAGCAGGCCGGCAAGGTGCTGGGCGATCATCCCGAGGGCGGCCCCGTGTCGCTGAAGGCCGGACGTTTCGGTCCCTACGTCAATCACGGCCGGATCAACGCGACGCTGCCCAAGGACGCCGACGCCACCACGTTCACGCTCGAGGAGGGGCTGGCGCTGCTGGCGGCCAAGGCGAGCGGCGGCGGCGCGGGCGGCGGAACAACACAGGGCCGTCTGCTCGGCGACCATCCCGACGGTGGCCCGATCACCGTGCGCCAGGGCCGTTTCGGTGCCTACGTCAATCACGGCAAGACCAACGCCACCTTGAAGGTCGACATGTCGCCGGACAGCCTCACGATCGAGGAAGCGATCCGCCTCGTCGAGGACAAGGCCGGCGCCGGCGGTGGCGTTGCGAAGAAGAGAGCGGCGCCGAAGAAGGCTGCGGCCAAGAGCGCCGCCCCAGCCGCGAAGAAGGCGCCGGCAAAGAAGATGGTCGCCAAGAAGCCGGTGGCCAAGGCGAAGAAGGCTTGAGGGCGAGCGCGATCCTGGGTCGGGTGTCATGATCAAGAGAGTCAGCCGGCGCGTTGCCGTTGCAGCCGAGGCGACGCCAACGCCCTCCCGCGAAGACATCCTCGCCTTTGTCGCGCGCGAGCGCGAGTCGGCGGGCGAGCGGGTGCCGACCAAGATCGGCAAACGCGAGATCGCCCGCGCCTTCGGCCTAACGGGCACCGACAAGATCGGGCTGAAGCGCGTGCTCAAGGAGATGGAGGCCGATGGCGCGATCGAGCGCCGGCGCAAGTCGCTGACGCGGCCGGGCGTGCTGCCGCCCACGCTCGTCGCCGAGGTGTTCTCCCGAGACCGCGACGGCGACCTTCTCGCCAAGCCCGTCGAGTGGGACGAGGCGCAGGGCAGGGCCCCGACGATCGTGCTGCACATCCCCCGACGCCAGAAGCCCGGCACGCCGACGCCGGGGCTCGGCGATCGTGCTTTGATCCGCACCGAGGTCCTGCACGGCGCGCGCGGCGACGAGCCGGCCTACGGCGGGCGTGTCGTCAAGGTGCTGGCCAAGGCGCGCAGCCAGGTGCTCGGCATCTACCGCGCCGGCCCGGGCACGGGCGGGCAGGTCTTCCCCGTCGACAAGAAGACCGCCAACCGCGGCGGCGCCTTCGTCGTGCGCGCGGGCGACGAGGGCGAGGCCCGGGACGGCGACCTCGTCGCCGTCGACGTGCTACGTGGCGACCGGCTCGGCCTGCCGGTCTGCAAGGTGATGGAGCGCATCGGCTCGCTCGCCAGCGAGAAGGCGGTGAGCCTTATCGCCATCCACGCCCACAAGATCCCCAACGTGTTCAAGCCCGAGACGCTGGCCGAGGCCGAGGCGGCGCAACCGCTGGGGCTCGACGGTCGCGAGGACTGGCGCGCCCTGCCGCTCGTCACCATCGATCCCGCCGACGCCAAGGACCATGACGACGCCGTCTACGCCGCGCCCGACGACGATCCGGAGAACGTGGGGGGCTTCGTGCTGACGGTGGCCATCGCCGACGTCGCCGCCTACGTCAGGCCGGCTTCGGCTCTCGACCGCGAGGCGCTCGAGCGCGGCAACTCCGTCTATTTCCCCGACCGCGTCGTGCCGATGCTGCCGGAGCGCATCTCCAACGATCTCTGTTCGCTGCGCGGCGGCGAGGACCGTCCCGCGCTGGCGATCCGCATGTGGATCGCCGCCGACGGCCGCAAGCAGCGCCATGCCCTGCATCGCATCATGATGCGCTCGCACGGCAAGCTCGCCTACCAGCAGGCCCAGGCCGCGATCGACGGCGTGCCCGACGAGACGACGCGACCGCTGCTGGATGGCGTGCTGCGCCCGCTCTGGGAGGCCTATGCCGCGCTGAAGATCGCACGCGAGCGCCGCCAGCCGCTCGAGCTCGACCTGCCCGAGCGCAAGATCGTGCTCGACGCCGAGGGCAAGGTCGACCGCGTGCTCACGCCCGAGCGACTCGACGCGCACAAGCTCATCGAGGAGTTCATGATCCTCGCCAACGTCGCAGCGGCCGAACTGCTGGAGGAGCATCGCCAGCTGCTGGTCTACCGCGCCCACGGCGAGCCCTCGGCCGAAAAGCTGCACAATCTCGGCGAGTTCCTGCAGACGGTGGGTATCAGGCTCGCCAAGGGGCAGGTGATCACGCCCGGCCAGTTCAACGGCATCCTCGCCAAGGTCCGCGGCACCGAGCACGAGCAGATCGTCAACGATGTCGTGCTGCGCAGCCAGGCCCAGGCCGAGTACACCGCCGATAATTACGGGCACTTCGGCCTGCATCTGCGCCGCTACGCCCACTTCACCTCGCCGATCCGCCGCTACGCCGACCTCATCGTGCACCGCGCCCTGATCCGTGCCTGCCGGCTGGGCGCCGGCGCGCTGCCGGACGTCGCCAAGGACGAGCTCGCCGAGGTCGCCGTGCGCATCTCGGCCGCCGAGCGCCGCGCCATGGCGGCCGAGCGCGAGACGATTGACCGGCTCATCGCCACGCACCTCGCCGACCGCGTCGGCGCGACGTTCCAGGGCCGCATCTCCGGCGTCACCCGCGCCGGCCTTTTCGTGAAGCTCGCCGACACCGGGGCCGACGGCTTCGTGCCGGCAGCCACGCTCGGCGACGAGTATTTCCGCTACGAGGAGACGATGCATGCCCTCGTCGGATCGCGCTCGGGCACGACGATGCGGCTCGGCGACCTCGTCACCGTGAAGCTCGTCGAGGCGGCACCCTTCGCTGGCGCGCTGCGCTTCGAGGTCGAGGACGACGGCGCGCGAGGGGAACCTCGCCGGAGTGGTCCGCCGGGTGGACGCGCGATGCGTGACGTTCGGTCCTCTTCCCGATTACGTCGCAAAGGTTAAGTTTCATCGAGGCAGGCCTCACATCTCGCGAGCGAAGGCTCCATGACCCCGACATCCCTTCCAGCCGACGCGGACGGCGCCATCGTGCGCACGCCGCCGCCGAAGCGCGACGCGAAGCTTGCGGTCAAGCGCGGCTTGCGCAATCGTTGCCCCGCCTGCGGCGAGGGCAAGATTCTCGGTGGCTACCTCAAGTCGAACGATGTCTGCCCGGCGTGTGGGGAGGAACTGCATCACCATCGTGCCGACGATTTCCCGCAATACGTCACGATCTTCGTCGTCGCCCATATTCTCGTGGCGTCGCTGCTGATCGTCGACGACCTGTGGCCCGATCTGCCGGTCGCCGTTCACTACGCGATCTGGCCGACCCTCGTCGTCGTCCTGTGCCTCTGGCTTTTGCCCATCATCAAGGCCATGCTCATCGCCTACCAGTGGGCGCTTCGCATGCATGGTTTCGAGACGGCGCATCGTGCGCCCGCCCCGCCGAGCGAGGCCGAGCGTGATGACGAGGCGCCGGTCCGCTCGGCGGCCTGACAGCCGGTTTTGACTCGGGCCGAGGAGGCCTTGCCCATCGGGGTGGCGGTTCGGACCGTCGCCGGGGCCATTGCCGTCGCGACCATCGTCGGCACCGCGCTGTCGCTCACCATCGCTCTGCTCGCCGTGCGCCTCGACCAGGACGGCTACAGCGCACGCGCGATCGGGCTGAACACCGCGGCGGGCGGCGTGGCGACGCTGGTGGTCGGCCCGTTCATCCCGCTCGCGGCGCGCCGGAGCGGTGTCGCGCGGCTGCTGTTTGTCGCCTTGCTTGGCGGCGGGGCGGCGCTGGCGCTCTTCACCGTGCTGCAAAGCTACGCCGAATGGCTGGTGCTGCGCTTCGTGGTAGGAGCGTCGGTGACGGTAATGTTCGTCCTGAGCGAGTTCTGGATCACGACGGCGACGCCCCCGCACCGCCGCGGCTTGGCCATCGGGCTCTACGTGACGACGCTCGCCGGCGGCTTCGCCATCGGTCCGCTGATCCTCGCCGCCACCGGCACGGCCGGCAACCTGCCGTTCCTGATCGGGGCCGCGCTCTTCGCGGGATCGGCCGTGCCGCTGGTGCTGAACACCCGTGGCGCGCCCCGTCTCGAGGACCGCAGCACGCGCTCGCTGCTTTTCTTCCTGCGGGCCGCGCCGGCCGCGACCTTGGCGGCGCTGCTGCACGGCTCTATTGAGGTCGCCGGTCTGAGCCTGTTGCCGGTCTACGGCCTCAAGTCCGGCGCCACGCTGGCGCAGGGCGCGCTGTTCGCGAGCCTGTTCATCGTCGGCAACAGCGCGCTGCAGCTTCCCATCGGCCTGGTCGCCGATCGCGTCGACCGCTGCAAGCTGCTGGCCGCGCTCGCGATCGCCGGCCTCGGCGGCGCCGTGGTGCTCGCGCGGCTCGGCATCCACCCCGTCGTGCTCTTCGAGGTCCTGCTGCTGCTGTGGGGCGGCATCGTCGGTGCGCTCTATCCCGTCGGGCTCGGCGAGCTGAGCGCGCGCTTCTCCGGGGCCGACCTCGCCAGCGCCAACTCGGCTTACGTCATGACCTACGCCGCGGGCATGCTGGTCGGGCCGCCGGTCATCGGCCTCGGGCTCGATTGGATGGCGCCGGCGGGCTTCTTCTGGGCCGTGGCGGGGCTCATCTCGCTCTATCTCGCGGTGGCGCTGCCGCTGCTTCTGCGGCGCACGCTTTGACAAGCCGGCTGGTGTTCCCGATAGACGCTGGCTCATGACAGCCGCGCCCGCCCCCACGTTCACCAGCCGGCACCTGCTGGGCATCGACGGGCTGACGGTGCCGGAGGTCAACGCGCTGCTCGATCTTTCCGAGGAGGCGGTCGCCGTCTCGCGCCAGGTCGAGAAGAAGCGCTCGACGCTGCGCGGCCGCACCCAGATCAATCTTTTCTTCGAGTCGTCCACGCGCACGCAATCGTCGTTCGAGCTGGCCGGCAAGCGGCTCGGTGCCGACGTCATGAACATGTCGGTGGCGACCTCCAGCGTGAAGAAGGGCGAGACCCTGATCGACACGGCGATCACGCTGAATGCCATGCGCCCCGATATCATCGTGGTGCGCCACCACCAGGCCGGCGCCGTGCACCTGCTGGCGCGCAAGGTGGATTGCTCGGTCGTCAACGCCGGCGACGGTGCCCACGAGCACCCGACGCAGGCCTTGCTCGATGCCCTCACCATCCGCCGCAACAAGGGCCGCATCGAGGGGCTGATCGTGGCGATCTGCGGCGACATCCTGCACTCTCGCGTCGCCCGCTCCAACATCCTGCTGCTGTCGCTGATGGGTGCGCGGGTGCGCGTCGTGGCACCCTCGACGCTGCTGCCGACGGGCATCGAGGACATGGGCGTCGAGGTCTACCGCGACATGAAGAGCGGGCTGCGCGACGCCGATATCGTGATGTGCCTGCGCCTGCAGCGCGAGCGCATGCACGGCGGCTTCGTGCCCTCGATGAAGGAATATTTCCACTTCTACGGGCTCGACGAGATCAAGCTGGCGGTGGCCAAGCCCGACGCGCTGGTGATGCATCCCGGCCCGATGAACCGCGGCGTCGAGATCTCGTCGACCGTCGCCGACGGCGCCCAGAGCCTGATCCGCGAGCAGGTCGAGATGGGCGTGGCCGTCCGCATGGCCGTGCTGCAGGCGCTGGCGCAGCACCTGCCCAACGCGTGATGTATCAGACGGGCCGTAGCTGCTCCATGGCGTCCTCCGTGTACTCGATGACGCCGTTCCAATATCCTTCGATCACGGAGTGGTTGAGTGCGACCCAGAGCTCGAGCTGGCGCTCCTCTGCACCGCCGAGACGGACCCCCGCCTTAAACTCGAATGGCGTTATCCCGTAGGAGCCCATGCGATCCTTCGCGATTCTCGGGTTGGGCGAGACCTTTACGCGTGCGGCGTGTCGTGCGTCGTCGCGTTGCGAGATGAAGACGATGAAGGGCAGGCCGGTGCGCTCGGATCGCAGATTGGCCATTCCATAAGTCGCCTGACCTTCGATGAGTGTGCCCGATGAGGACGTCACCGTTGTCTCCTCCCTCCACCCACCGGCGTTCGGGCAGTGTCCCACGGGCGTAATCCCTCGGCAACGCCTTTGCTCCAGATCACCCGCAGCGTCTTCCCTATCCTCGCGCTCGCGCCTAGCTATAAGTCGCGCCGATGACCATCTCGCCGGCACCTCACGCTCTCGCCCTCGTCAACGCGAGCCTCGTCGATCCCGTCGCCGGCACGCAGTCGCGGGGCGGCGTGCTGATCGAGCAGGGCTATATTCGCCAGGTCGGCGCCAACGTCACCGCCTCCAGCCTGCCGGGTCAGGTCCGCACGATCGACTGCCGCGGCGATGTGGTGGCGCCGGGGCTCGTCGACATGCACGCCTTCGTCGGCGAGCCCGGCGCGGAGTACCGTGAGACCATCGCGACCGCGACCGCGGCGGCGGCGGCCGGCGGCGTCACCTCGATCCTTGCTCTGCCCAACACCAATCCGCCCGTTGACGAGCCGGCGGTGGTGGACTTCCTGCTGCGCCGCGCCCGCGACACCGGCCGGGTTCGCATCCTGCCCTGCGCCGCCATCACCAAAGGCCTGCGCGGCGAGGAGATGGCCGAGATCGGACTGCTACTGCAGGCTGGCGCGGTGGCCTTCTCGGAAGGCTCGCGAACCATCCGCAACGCGCTGATCCTGCGCCGCGCCATGGTCTACGCCCGCGACTTCGACGCGCTCATCATCCATTTTACGCAGGATCCCGATCTCGCCGCAGACGGCGTGATGAACGAAGGCGAGTTCGCTTCGCGGCTCGGCCTGCTGGGCATCCCGCGCGAGGCCGAGACCATCATCCTCGAGCGCGACATGCAGCTCGCGGCGCTCACCGGCGTCCGCTACCACGCCGCGATGGTCACCACCGCGGCGTCGCTGGAGATCATCGCGAAGGCAAAGGCGGGCGGCCTGCCGGTGACCTGCGCCACCTCGATCAACCACCTGACGTTGAACGAGAACGACATCGGCGACTACCGCACCTTCCTCAAACTGGCGCCGCCGCTGCGCCGCGAGGAGGATCGGCTCGCGCTCTGCGAGGGTCTCGCCTCCGGCCTCGTCGACTGCATCGTGTCGGACCACGATCCTCAGGATGTCGAGGTCAAGCGCCTGCCGTTCGCCGAAGCGGAGGTCGGCGCGGTCGGGCTCGAGACCATGCTGCCGGCGGCGTTGCGCCTCGTCTCATCGGGCCACGTCGACCTGCCGGTGCTGCTGCGGGCGATGTCGTCCAATCCTGCCGGCATTCTGCGGGTGCCGCAGGGTCGGCTGGAAGCCGGCGCGCCGGCCGATCTCATCCGTTTCGATCCCGACGAGCCCTTCGTCGTGGATCCGCTGAAGCTGCGGTCACGCTGCAAGAACACGCCCTTCGACGCGGCACGCATGGAGGGCCGGGTGAAGCTGACGCTCGTCGCCGGTGAGGTCGTCTACGAAGACCGGTGAGCATATTTCTCCGCGAGACGAAGCATGGTGGAGGGGGAAGGCCGAGCTCGATGCTTGTCCTTGCGGCCACAAGCGCGGCTCCCCTCCACCGCCCTTGGCATGGCCTTTCTCTTCGCTTGGAAACTCGCTACTTCTTCTCGAACGCCCCGTTGATCTCCATCTCGACTTCGTCGCCAATCATCGGAACGTATTTCGCCACGCCGAAATCGCTGCGCTTCAGCGTGCCGGACATGGAGAAGCCGGCGGTGTACTTCTTGTCGATGGGGTTCATACCCGAACCGACGAACTTCACGTGCAGGGTCAAAGGCTTGGTAACGCCGTGCAGCGTCAGGTCGCCGCTGACGTCGGCCTCGCCCTCGCCGCTCGACATTACGGAGGTCGACTTGAACTCCATCGTCGGAAACTTCTGGACGTCGAGCCAATCGGCGCTGCGAAGCTCGCCGTCGAGCTTCGCGCTTGTCGTCGCCACCGACGCGACGGGCAAGACGATGTGCACGGTGCTGCCCGCAACGTCCTTAGGCTTCAGCTCAAGCTCGCCGGCGACGGCGGAGAAACCGCCCTCGTAATAGCTGAACCCCATGTGCAATACGTCGAAGTGGACTTGGGTATGGTAGGGGTCGACGAGGTAGCTGCCGGCCTCGACGTCCGAAGGATTGGTGTTAGCCGCCTGCGCCAGCAGAGGCGAAGGCGCAGTTAGAGCGAAAATCAAGAGAGCACGGGGAAGCTTCAGCACGGCGGTTCCTCCAAAGGGGACGCCTTACCTTAGCCGATTCCGTTCGGCTCCGTGGCATGCCGTGTGGCGCGACCCAGGCTTACTCTCCTGCCGCCAGCGCGACCTTGGCACCGGCGGAGTCCGTCTTGAGGGCCGACATGCGCCGCCGCACCGGGCCGGGAGGCAGGATACCCTCGCGAAGGATCGCACGGCGCAACGGGCCGACGAGCCGCAACGCCACGGCGCCGACGCCACGGGCGACATCCACCGGGGCGAAGTCGGTCATGATGGTGCGGTTGAGAATGTCCACCGAATCCGTTCGCACCGAGATGTCGCGCCGCCGCGCGCGCTCGTAGGGCTTCAGCGCGTCGAGCGTCCCGACGTCGACGCCGGCGTCGCGCGCTTCCTCCAGCACCACCCGCAGCTGCGCGATGTCCCGGAGGCTGAGGTTGAGGCCCTGCGCCGCGAGCGGCGGGAAAGCGTGCGCCGCCTCGCCGATCAACGCGAGGCGAGGACCGATGAGCCGGTTGACCTTGAGACCGCCCATCGGGAAGCCGCCGCGCGCCGCCTCGAAGGCGATGCGCCCGACGATCGAACGCGTGCCGTGCTGCAGTTCCAGAGCCAAGGCTTCGTCGGAAAGAGCGCGGCGGCGCTCGGCTTCGCGCGGGCTCATCAGCCAGACTAGCGAGGAACGGTGCGGGTGCTCGGGCGTGCCCTGCAGCGGCACCAGAGTGCAAGGGCCACCGCGGGTGTGGAACTCCGTCGACATGCCGCCGTGCGGCTTGCGATGGCTGAGGATCGCGGTCAGCGCCACCTGCGGATAGCTCCAGGCCCGCGCGCCGATGCCGGCTGCGATGCGGGAGGGCGACTTGCGCCCGTCGGCGGCGACGAGCAGGCGCGCCCTGGCCTCGCGGCCTTCCGTGTCGCGCACGCTCACATGATCCGGCTCATAGGCGATGTCGGCGAGGAAGGCGCCGGTCAGTGTGGCGTTCGGCAGGCCCTGCACCTCGGCGAGCAGACCGGCGACCAGCCGGTGGTTCTCGACATTGGCGCCGAGTGCGGCGAGGTCGATCTCGGCAGCTTCCAGCGTCAGCGGCGGCACAGGCATCCGCAGCCCTGTGTCGTCGATGAGCCGGATTGCCCGGATCATCTGCACGCACTCGGCGAAACGATGCCAGACGCCGATCTCGCGCAGAAAGCGCAACGAACCCTCGAACAGCGCGACGGTGCGCCCGTTCGGGTTCGTGTCGGACTTACCCGCGCACAGCACGGTGAAGCCGGCCCGCGCCAGCGCCAAGGTCGCGGCGAGGCCGGCGGCTCCGGCACCGGAGACGATGATGTCGTAGGTCTCGAGCTTCGAGGCGGCAGGCTCTTGAGGCGCGAATTCTTGGGTCACGAATGATCTCATCGCTTGCGGGCGTGCGATGAGCAGATCGTCCGCGGCGCCCACGACGGCAAGCGGGCGAATGGTCTCGGCCTCAGGCAGGCCGGCCGTCGAAACAATGGTCGGCGGCGTTGGTGACACGCCAGAAAGCGTGTGTGCCGATGTCGGCACCGGGCCGCGGCGCGTAGCGTCGGCAGAAGCCCGCTTCTGTCCACCAACCGGCGAGACGATCGCTGCGTCGCGGTGGATCGACACCGTTGCCCGGCCGATGCCAGAAGGCGCAGCTGCGGCAGACCTGGCCCTTCTCGGACGCGTCCGCCGTTTCGCCCTCGCCGCAGCCGTCGAGCGCGCGCGTCTCGGGCCAGCGCGCGATGTCGTAGGAGCGTTCCGAGGTGGCCGGTGCGTGGCGGCGGCAGGCGCCCTCGATGACGCCGTTCTCCCAGAAGCGGCAGACATTGCAATGCGTCAGTCCCGATGTCGGCAATGGCTGTCTCCGCGTCAAAGCCCGCAGGGAGGCCGTGTCGAGCTTGCGACTTACGCGCATCGGCGGGCGCCTCGTCAATTGTTTCGATCGACACGGCCGCGCTGCGACTTTCATCCACAGCTTGTTCGGAAACCTAGCGCGACCTGGAACATTGCCGGAACGCAGGAGGAAGCCATGACCGAACACAATCCCAAGACCGATCCCGCGCCCAACAGCAATACGGTGAAGGATCCCGACAACTGGACCACGGGGGACGAGCCGATGACCGGCGCCCAGGCCTCCTACCTCAAGACCCTGACCGAGCAGACCGGTGGCACTTACGAGGAGGGCCTCAGTAAGGCCGAGGCATCCAAGCGCATCGACGCGCTACGCGGAGAGGCCGGCTTGGCGAAAGGCTAGCCGACGTCGAGTGGGGCGGTCCCTGTCGGGCGACCGTCCCGCGACAGCGTGATCTTCTCGATCCGCGCCTCCGCGCTCTTCAGGAGCGTGTCGCAATGCGTTTTCAGCAACTCACCACGCTCGTAGATCGCGATCGATTCCTCGAGCGCCACTTGTCCTTTCTCGAGCCGATCCACGATGCTTTCGAGCTCCTTCATCGCGGCCTCGAAGGGAAGGCTGGCGATCTCCGGCGCCGGCTCGCTCACGCCGCTTCGCGGGTGAGTTCGATGGCAAACGGCACGCCCTCGTAGCAATCGGCGCCGCGTCCGATGGAGCGTACGGCGTCGATCATGCGCCCTTTGCGCCCAAGCAGCCGGTCGGCAATCTGCACCATCAGCACGTTGGGCGTCGCCGTCGGGGAGCGCTCGCGGATCTCTGTGGCAATCGCCATCTCGCTGCGGGTCTCATCGAGCACGCATGCCGTGATGAAGGCTGCCGCCGTCGAGCGGCTGACGCCGGCGTAGCAGTGAATGACGAGCGGTGCCGAACGGTCCCAGCGGCGCACGAACTCGACCAGTTCGGCGACGTGACTGTCGGCGGGAAGAATTTCGCCGTCCATCGCCAATACGATGTCTGACATCGCGACGTAGAGGTGGCGAGCCTCGTCGATCTCGCGCGGCCGCGGAACCTCCGTGCCGGCGCTGATCAGCGTCACCATGCTGCGCGCGCCACTCGCGCGGACGGTGGCCGGGATCTGCGACAGGGGGCAGACGTGGATGCTGGACAAGGCATGCTCCTCGATGGAAGAGGTGTCACAGCCTGTCGGCGCTTTCAAGCTCAGCCTGCCGTTTCAAGCAAGCGCCCGGCACAGCGTCGCGAGCTCGGCGAGGAACCGCTCCGCGGCGAGCGCCGGGGCCCAAGGCTCCCAGGGCGTGCCGCCGTAGACGGGCAGGAGCGGATCGCCGGCGAGCGGCTCGAAAGGGATGCGCAACGTGTGGCGCACCTCGTCGCGCGTCCAGCCGACGACGTGGACCGCCTCGGAGGCGGCAGCGACACGGTCGGCGCGCTTGTGCGCCTTGAGCGTCACGGCATCGAAGGCGGCAAGGCGATAGCGGATCGCGACCGCTCGCTGCAGGTCGACGGTGAGGGCGCGAAAAGCCTCGCCGAGGAACGGCTTGACGACGGAGATGCAATCGAAGCCGAGCAGCCCCTCGTCGGCGTCGTGAAGCAGTTCGCGGAGCTCCGCCGCCGGATGGGCGGCGCGCGCCGCGCGGCGGTGCATGGCGAGCACCATCAAGGAGTGCTGGGCGACCGAGAGCGGCAGCGGCCACGCGGAGTGACCACCCCAGCGGTAGGTCCGCGCCAGACCGATCGCGAGATCGCCGTCATCCCAGTCGAAAGGCGTCGGGTGTAGAAGGTCGAGCCGCTTGCCCGAAGGCAGCCGAACCCACGCGCGGGTCTCTAGAGCCAAACCTCACTCTCCCCATGCCCGACGCGACCCCGCCGCCCATTGCCTTCGCGGTCCCGTCGGTATAACCCGCCGCGACCGCCGCGGGCGGCCTCTCCATGCCGGAGCCACGACCATCTTCATCACGCCCGCCTTCGCCCAGTCCGCTGGCGCCGCGTCCGACGCTTCGGGGATCGCCCTGCAGCTCGTGCCGTTCGCTGGCGTGCTCGTCATTATGTACTTCCTGATCCTCAGGCCGCAGCAGAGGCGCGCCAAGGACCAAGCCGACCTTATTAAGAACATCCGGCGCGGCGATACCGTCGTCACCACGGGCGGCATCATCGGCAAGGTCACCAAGGCGACGGAGGCGACCGAGATCGAGATCGAGATCGCGCCCAACGTACGCATCCGCGTGGCGAGGCCAATGGTGACCGAGGTCCGCGCCAAGGGTGAACCGGTTAAGGACGTTGCCGTCTGAGGCGACGCCCCGCCCGAGCCGTGACGCGGTTCGTCTCGACCGATTGAAAGACCGATGCTGCGTTTCGCGACCTGGAAGATCGTCTCCATCCTCGCCATGATCGTCGTGGCGGTGCTTGTCGTCGTGCCGAGCCTGTTGTCTTCTACGACCCGCGCCTCACTCGACAAGGCTCTGCCGACGTGGGCTCAGCCCAAGACGCTGACGCTCGGCCTCGACCTTCAGGGCGGCTCCCACATCCTTTTGAAGGTGGATCGCGACGACCTCGTGAAGTCCATGGTGGCCAACCTGCGCGACGACGTCCGCCGCATCCTGCGCGACGCCAAGGTCGCGGCGGCGGGCGGCATCCTGGCGCAGGCCGACGGGGTGCAATTCCGTCTCGCCGATGCCGCCGACGACGCCAAGATCAGCGGCAAGCTCCGCGACCTTGCCAGCCCCACGGCTTCGGTGCTCGGCTCGACGGGAGGCGCCGCCTACGATCTTCAGGACAACGGCTCCGGCTTGATCCGCCTGACGGTCACGGAAGCCGGCATCACCGACAAGATGCGGCGCGCGGTGGAGCAGTCGATCGAAGTCATCCGCAAGCGCGTCGACGCGCTGGGCACCACGGAGCCTTCGATCCAGCGCGAGGGCAACGATCGCGTCTCGGTGGATGTGCCTGGTCTGCAGGATCCGCAGCGGCTCAAGGACATCCTCGGCAAGACCGCGAAGCTCGAGTTCCGCATGGTCGCCGAGCAAACCGAGAGCCCCTCGGAATACGAGATGCTCGAGCAGAACGACTCGCCGGAGAAGCTGCCGGTCGACAAGCGCGTGCAGGTCGAGGGTGCCGATCTGACGAACGCCCAGCCGGCGTTCGATCAGCAGGGCCGACCCGACGTCAGCTTCCAGTTCAACATCCGCGGTGGCCAGCGTTTCGCGCAGGTGACCAGCGAGAACGTCAACAAGCGTTTTGCGGTCGTGCTCGACAACAAGGTCATCACCGCGCCCAACATCAACGAGCCGATCACGGGCGGGGCTGGCATCATCACCGGCAATTTCACCGTCCAGCAGGCCAACGACCTCGCGATCCTCTTGCGCGCCGGCGCGCTGCCGGCCAAACTGACCATCATCGAGGAGCAGACGGTAGGGCCCGGCCTGGGACAGGACTCGATCAACGCCGGCAAGCTCGCCGCTTACGTCGGCGCCGGTCTCGTCTTCGCCTACATGCTGGCGACCTACGGGACATTTGGCATCTTCGCCAACCTGGCGCTTGCCGTGCACATCGCCTTCATCTTCGCTGGCCTTGTTCTGCTCGGCGCCACGCTGACGCTGCCCGGTATCGCCGGCATCGTACTGACGATCGGCATGGCGGTCGATTCTAACGTGCTGATCTACGAGCGCATCCGGGAGGAGAACCATGCCGGACGCTCGATCATTCAGTCGCTCGATGCCGGCTTCAAGCGCGCCTTCGCCACCATCGTCGATTCCAACGTGACGATGTTCGTCGCCGCCGTGATCCTGTATTGCTTGGGCGCGGGGCCGGTGCGAGGCTTCGCCGTTTCGATGGGGCTGGGCATCCTGACCTCCATCGTCACCGCCGTGACCATGACGCGCATGATGATCGCGGTTTGGTACCGCTACCAGCGGCCGACGAAGCTGCCGATATGATCGGCAAGGTGAACTGAATGAAACTTCTCCGCCTCGCGCCGGAAAACACCAAGTTCGGCTTCATGCGCTTCCGGCGTGTGAGCTACCCGATCTCGGCCGTCCTCTCGATCGTCTCGGTCGTGCTGTTCCTCACGGTCGGCATGAACTTCGGCATCGACTTCGCGGGCGGAACCTTGATCCAGGTCCGCGCCAATTCCGGCCATGCCGATCTCGCCACCCTTCGCCATGAGACCGAGACGATGAACGTCGGTCCCGTTGGCGTCCAGGGCCTGGGATCACCGGCCGACGTCGCCATCCGCTTCGGCCTGCAGCCGGGCGGAGACGCGGCGCAGGAGGGCGCGGTCTCCCGCGTCACGAAGGCGATCGGCGGCGGCTACACCGTGCGCCAGACCGCCGTGGTCGGCCCGACGGTCTCGGGTGAACTCGTGCAGTACGGCGCCTTGGGCGTCGTGATCTCGATCATCGCCGTGCTCGGCTACCTGTGGTTCCGCTTCGAATGGCAATTCGCCGTCGGCGCCATCATCGCCACGATGCACGATCTGCTGCTGACGGTCGGCTTCTTCTCGATCACCCAGCTTGAGTTCAACACGACCTCGATCGCCGCGATCCTCACCATCGTCGGCTACAGCCTGAACGAGACGGTGGTGGTGCTCGACCGGATCCGCGAGATGATGCGCAAGTACCGCAAGATCTCGACCAACGAGCTCATCGACATCTCGGTCAACGCCGTGCTGCCTCGCACCATCATGACGGCCACCACCGTGTTCCTCGCGCTGGTCTCGCTGGTAGTGTTCGGCGGCGAGGTGATCCGCTCCTTCTCGCTGGCCATGATGTTCGGCATCTTCGTGGCGACCTACTCGTCGATCTTCATCTGTTCGCCGATGCTGATCTACCTCGGCCTGCGGCCGGAAAAGATGGGCGAGCCGGTGATGACGCCGAACTCGGCCAGCCCGGCCGAGGCCCGCACCAAGGCCGCCGCGAAAGCCACGGCGGCCTGAGTTGGCCCTCGAGCCGCTCGCGGGTTTTCTGCCGGGCCAGCACGCCGTCGAGGGCTACGGCGCGGGCGGGTTCCGCTTTGGGGAGATGTCGCATCGCGGCTCGATCTTGGCTCTGCCGTCGGGGATCTACGCCTGGGACGTCGTCACCCCGGAAGATATCACGCCCGCGGCCTTCGCCCGTGTCCTCGAAGAGCATGGCGCTATCGATCACCTGCTGATCGGCACCGGTACGGCCATGCTACCGCTCTTCGAGCTTCGCGACGCCTTGCGCGCAGCCGGGCTGCGCGCCGAGCCCATGGCCACCGCCGCCGCCGCCCGCACCTACTCGATTTTGCTCGGCGAAAAGCGCCGCGTCGCCGCCGCGCTGCTCGCGGTGGCGTAATGGAGAAGCCGAGCGGATCGCTCACTCAAGCTTACGCCCACTGCTTCGACATGGTGCGCGAGGGCGACCACGATTTCTGGCTCGCGAGCCTGTTCTGGCCGGCGGAGGCGCGCCCCCATTCCCACGCGATCCTCGCCTTCGGCCTCGAGATCGCCCGCGTGCGCGAGCTCGTCAGCGAGCCGACGCTTGGCGAGATCCGCTACCAGTTCTGGCGCGACATCCTCGACAACGACGCGTCCGCAGGCCATCCCGTGGCGCAGGCACTGCTCGACACCGTGCAGCGCTTCAATCTGGACAAAGGGTGCCTCCTGGCGCTGATCGAGGCGCGCAGCTTCGATCTCTATGACGACCCTATGCCGAACGAGGCCGGACTGGAGACCTACCTGCGCGACACGACCTCGGTGCTGCTCGAGGCGATCGCCCGCGTGCTCGCGCCCGGCCGTCTGCCGCCGCCTTGCGTCGATGCCGCCGGCCGCGCCTACGGGCTCGTCGGATTGTTGCGCGGCCTTCCCTACCAGGTAATGCGCGGCCAGCTCTTCCTGCCGCTCGACCTGCTGGAGCGCCAGCAGCTGCCGCCGGAGGATGTGCTGGCGCACCGCTACTCGTCCGGCCTCGAGCTGGTGCTGCAGACGCTGCGGGCCCGCGTGCGCCTGCACCTGCGCGAGATGCGCGAGAGCCTGCTAGGCGCCGGCGCGGCGCGGGCCGCCTGCCTCCCGGCGGTGCTCTGCGAGCCTTACCTGCGCCGGATGGAAGCTTCGGGCCTGGACCCGTTCGCTACGCCGGTCGAGCTGCCGCAATGGCGGCGGCAGTGGGCGCTCTGGCGCGGTGCGCGCCGGCTGTGAAGCGCGCTCACCCTTAAAGGTCCATGGAGAGGGCCAGACGCATGTCGGCCAGTCTTCCCAGCAGAGCCGGCGGGAAGACGTCGCCGGTGTTCCCCTGGTCGTGGAAGAACCAGCCGACGAACAATTCAAGCTGCGCCCAGTGCGACGAGGCGCTGCGCCGGCGCGCCGATGTCGTCGAGCACCTGCTCGATGCCGACGGCGAGGCTTCCGTGGCCCTCGGCGAGCTTATAGGTCGCGTAGCTGTCGGTATAACGGCCTTCGAGAGTAACTCCTCGCGGCGATCGGCGATCGTCGCCGGCGTGCCACGAGCGGAACGGCTTCAGCCCGAGCACCTCGTCCAACGTCGCAGGATCGGCGCTCGGGTGCCGGACGCGAAGCGAGATCGTCCAGCTGACGCCTTCGTGTCCGGTTCGACTTTGCGCCATTGAGACCTTCCCTTAGAAGCAGGCCCATGACCAAGCCCGAGATCATGGCGCCGGCGGGCGTCGACTATTCCAAGACGCTCTTCCTGCCGAAGACCGACTTCCCGATGCGCGCCGGCCTGCCGAAAAAGGAGCCTGAGCTGCTCGCGCGCTGGGCGGAGATCGACCTGCAGGGTAAGATGCGCGCGGCCGGACAGGGCCGGCCGAAGTTCGTGCTGCACGACGGTCCGCCCTACGCCAACGGCAACATCCACATCGGCCACGCCCTCAACAAGATCCTCAAGGACCTCGTCACCCGCTCGCAGCGCATGGCCGGCAAGGATGCCGAGTACGTGCCCGGCTGGGACTGCCACGGCCTGCCCATCGAGTGGAAGATCGAGGAGGAATACCGCGCCAAGGGGCGCAACAAGGACGATGTGCCGCTGGTGGAGTTCCGCCGCCAGTGCCGCGACTTCGCGCGCAAGTGGGTCGACATCCAGCGCGAAGAGTTCATCCGCCTCGGCGTCGGCGGCGACTGGGCCCACCCCTACGAGACGATGAGCTTTCCCGCAGAGGCGACGATCGCCGGCGAGATCATGAAGTTCGCCGCCAGCGGGCTGCTCTACCGCGGCTCCAAGCCGGTGATGTGGAGCGTGGTCGAGAAGACGGCGCTGGCCGAGGCCGAGGTGGAGTACGAGGACCACGTCTCGGACACGGTGTTCGTGGCGTTCCCGATCCAAGCGACATCCGGCGCACGGCACGCCGCTGCCGGCAACACCGCAGAGGTGGTGCAGTACGACGAAGAGGCCGCCAGGCGAGACCTCGCGGCTGCCCGCGTGGTGATCTACACGACCACGCCTTGGACCATGCCGGCCAACCGCGCCATCAGCTTCTCCTCGCGCATCGCTTACGGGCTCTACCGCGTCACCGCCGCGCCGGAGCAGAACTGGGCGAAAGTCGGTGCGACCTACCTGCTCGCCGACGCGCTCGCCGAGAGCGTCTTCAAAGCCGCCAAGGTCGAGGCCTATGAGAAGGTCCGGGCCGTCGCCGCGGCTGAGCTCGCCGGCCTCACCGCCGCCCATCCGCTCGTCTCTAAAGGCTACGGTTTCGACGTGCCGCTGCTCGACGGCGACCATGTCACGGACGACACTGGCACCGGCTTCGTCCACACCGCGCCCTCGCACGGCCGCGACGACTTCGACATCTGGATGGCCTCGAACCGCATGCTGCGCGAACGTGGCATCGATCCGCGCATCCCCTACACCGTCGATGCCGACGGCTTTCTCACCGAAGATGCGCCGGGCTTCGCCGGCCGCCGCGTGCTCGACGACAAGGGCAACAAGGGCGATGCCAACGAGGCGGTCATCAGGGCGCTGGTCGAAGCCGGCACACTCGTCGCGCGCGGGCGGCTGAAGCACCAGTATCCGCACTCGTGGCGCTCGAAGAAGCCGCTGATCTTCCGCAACACGCCGCAATGGTTCATCGCGCTGGACCAGCCTTTCTTAACGGATCCTCGGGAAGAGGAATTGCTCGGCGGCGCAGATATAGAGTTATCCAACCAACCGACTCTGCGCGGCATCGCTTTCGACGAGATCGCGCGCACCCGCTGGGTGCCGGCGGCGGGCGAGACCCGCATCAAGGGCATGATCGCCAACCGGCCGGACTGGGTGGTGTCGCGCCAGCGCGCCTGGGGCGTGCCGATCGCGATCTTCGTCGATGCCGAGCATAGGCCGCTGGTCGATGCCGCCGTCAACGCGCGCATCCTTCGGGCTTTCGCGGAAGAGGGCGCCGACGCCTGGTACGCCGAGGGCGCCCGCGAGCGCTTCCTCGGCGAGCGGGCCGGCGAGGACTGGCGCAAGGTCGACGACGTGCTGGATGTGTGGTTCGACTCCGGCTCGACCCACGCCTTCACTCTCGAAGATCCCGCAGAGTTTCCTAGCCTTGCCGGCATCGACCGGCTGCGCGACGGCGGCCGCGACGAGATCCTGTACCTCGAAGGCTCCGACCAGCACCGCGGCTGGTTCCACTCCTCAATGCTGGAGAGCTGTGGCACGCGGGGCCGGGCGCCCTACGATGCCGTGCTGACCCACGGCTTCGTGCTCGACGAGCACGGGCGGAAGATGTCAAAGAGCGTCGGCAACGTCGTCGCGCCGCAGACCGTCATCAAGGACAGCGGCGCCGACATCCTGCGGCTGTGGGTGGCGGCCTCGGACTATTCCGACGACCTGCGCATCGGCCCCGAGATCCTCAAGACCTTTGTCGAAACTTACAAGAAACTGCGCAACACCCTGCGCTGGATGCTCGGCGCGCTCGCACACCACAAGCCCGGCCTAGCGATCGAGCCGGCCGAGATGGCCGAGCTCGAGCGCCTCATGCTGCACCGCCTCGCCGAGCTCGACGGCGAGGTGCGCGAGGCCTACGCGCGCTTCGACACCAAGCGCGTGGTCGCCCGCCTCTCGGCCTTCCTCGCCACCGAGCTGTCGGCCTTCTACTTCGACATCCGCAAGGACGCGCTCTATTGCGACGCGCCCTCCAGCGTGCGCCGCCGCGGCGCGCTGATCGCCATCGAGCACATCTTCCGCTGCGTGACGCTGTGGCTGGCGCCGATCCTCGCCTTCACCGTCGAGGAGGCATGGCTGTCGCGCTACCCCGACGCCGTCTCGGTGCACCTGGAAGCCTTTCCCGACGTGCCGGCCGCCTGGCGCGACGACGCCCTGGCCGCAAAATGGGAGCAGGTCCGCGCCGTGCGCGCCGTCGTCACCGGCGCGCTCGAGATCGCTCGCGCGAACAAGCAGATCGGCTCGTCTCTTGAAGCGGCGCCGGAAGTCTTTCTCGCCACCGATGCCTTGCGCGGAGCCGTGCGCGGGGTCGACCTTGCCGACGTCTGCATCACCTCCGACCTCGGGCTTGAGGCGGGCGAGGGGCCGGACGGCGCCTTCCGCCTGTCCGATGTGCCGGGCGTGGCCGTGGTCTTCCGCAAGGCCGAGGGTCGAAAATGCGCGCGCTCCTGGCGCATCGCGGCGGACGTCGGCTCGGACCCGGAGTTTTCCGACGTCACGCCGCGCGACGCCGCGGCCCTGCGCGAGCTGGAGCGGCTCGGGCGGCTCGCGTGAGCCCGCGCCTCGCCGGCTTCCTGGTGGCGGTGGGAACACTCCTCGTCGACCAGGCCAACAAGCTGTTCCTGCTCGACGTCTACGATATCGAAATCCGCCAGCCGCTGCGTCTCGGCCCCTATCTCGATGTCGTCATGGCGAAGAACCCCGGCATCTCGTACTCGCTGCTGAGCGCCCGCAGTGCCGCCGGTCGCTGGGGTCTCGTCGCCTTCGTGGTGGTGGCGAGCGGGCTCATCGCCCTGTGGCTGTGGCGCACGACCACGCGGCTCGTCGCGCTGGCGCTGGGCCTGATCCTCGGCGGCGCTGTCGGCAACGCCATCGATCGCTTCAGCTACGGCTGGGTGGCCGATTTCTACTATTTCCACATCGGCAGCTTCCACTGGTACGTCTTCAACCTGGCCGATGTCGCCATCGTCGTCGGCGTCGCGCTGCTGTTGCTCGACGCCCTGCGACCGCAGCCGCGCCAGGCGGCGCCTTGAGGAACGGCCCACAAATTGCCGTCAAGCTCATGTCAAGGTCGCATGGACTTCGGGGGAACGGACGACCATGCGTAACACGTCGCGCGCCGCCGTTGCGGCGCTCGCCTTTGCCGGCATCGCCGCTTCGCGCGTGCCTGTGGCGGCGCAGCAGACCAGCGTCAAGCAGGAATACGAGGACATCAAGAACGGCATCGGCTTCGGTCCCGAGCGGCCGCCGATCGACTACACCGAGCGCGCCCCACTAGTGGTGCCACCGAGCTACAACCTGCCGCCGCCGGGCGGGCCCGACCCCGAGCGCCTCGGTGTCAACGATCCCGATATCGCCGCCCGTCGCCGCGCGCTCAGCGATTCGCGTCGCCCCGTGCCACCGACCGATCCCGGCGCGTACGCCGCGGGGCGCATGCAGCGCAAGTACTTGATCGAGCCGCCCTCCGGCATGCGCGACCCGGCGGCAGTGGCCGCCGACATCACCCATGATTCCGACGGCAACGCCGTGCAGACGCACGGCGCCGCCAAGCATGCCCACCGCCGCAAGAAAGCGGCCGCGCAGGAAGCGGCGCAATAGGTCCGAGCGGTGCGTGATCGCCCACCGCGTCGTTTTGCGGATGCGATCCGTCAGGCCGTAGTTATATAGATCGACAGCATCACGCCTATCGGCACCTGGAGATCTCTATGACGCATTCTGCCTCCGATGGACCCCTCGGCCTGACGCCCGGCGGCGACCATGGCGGCGACCCGGCGGCGGATACCGCGATCGTCCAGCATCGCCTCGGCAACGGGATGGACATCGTCGTCATCCCCGACCACCGCGCGCCGATCGTGACCCATATGGTGTGGTACCGGAACGGCTCGGCCGATGATCCACTCGGCAAGTCGGGCATCGCGCACTTCCTTGAGCACCTGATGTTCAAGGGCACGCAGAAGAACCCGGCCGGCAAGTTCTCCGAGCTCGTCTCCGATCTCGGCGGCCAGGAGAACGCCTTCACCTCCAACGACTTCACCGCCTACTTCCAGCGCATACCCAAGGAGCACCTGGCGGTCTGCATGGAGTACGAGGCGGACCGCATGAAGAACCTCGTCCTGACCGATGATGTCGTCACGCCCGAGCGCAACGTGGTGCTCGAGGAGCGGCGCATGCGCACCGACTCCGATCCTTCCGAGATCCTCGACGAGGCCATGGGCGCGGCGGTCTACTCGACCCATCCCTACGGCAAGCCGGTGATCGGCTGGGAGCACGAGATCGAGAGCCTCGATCGCACCGACGCGTTCAGCTATTACGAGCGTTTCTACACGCCCGAGAATGCCATTCTGATCGTCGCTGGTGACGTCGATCCCCCGACCACGATCGCGCTTGCGGGCGAGATCTACGGGCCGGTGCCGCCTTTCGGCGAGGCACCGCAGCGCCGTCGACCGCAGGAACCGCGTCCCACCACATTCCGCCAGGTGACCCTCGCCGACGAGAAGGTCGAGCAGCCGCGCTTCCAGCGCATGCATCTCGTGCCGTCCTACCGCACCGCCAAGCCGGGCGAAGCCGAAGCGCTGGAGGTGCTCGCCTATCTGCTCGGCGGCGGCCAGACGAGCGTCATGTTCAAGTCCCTGGTCATGGGTGACCGCCTCGCCGTCGCAGCCGGCGCCCATTACATGGGTACGTCGCTCGATGAGACGCGCTTCTACATCTACGCCGTGCCGGCCCCGGGTGTCTCGCTCGAGACGCTGGCTACGGCGGTCGAAAAGATCCTCAAGCGGCTCACCGTGGTCGGCGTCGAGGAGGCGGATATCGTCCGCGCTAAGACTCGCCTCGTCGCCGAGGCGATCTACGCCCGCGACAGCCAGATGCAGCTTGCCAACTGGTACGGCGCATCGCTGACCACCGGCCTGTCGCTGGCCGATATCCAAGCCTGGCCCGAACGCATCGAGGCTGTCACCGCCGCCGATGTGGCCGCCGTCATGCCGCTGCTCGAACGCCGCCGCGGCGTGGTGGGCTACCTGCTCGAGGCCGAAGCGCCGGAAGCTCAAGCCTCCGAAATCGCCGCGGCGGCCTGAGGACCATCATGACCGGACATGCCGAATCGTTGATCGACATCATCGCCGCGCCGGCGTCGCGCGCGGCGCGGGTGCAGAAGGTGCGTTCGCCCGGCGGCATCGAGGCCTGGCTCGTCGAGGATTATGCTATCCCCTTGCTCGCCGTGAACTTTGGCTGGAAGGGCGGCGCGGCGCAGGACCCGTTGGGCAAGCCCGGTCTTGCCACGCTGCTCGCCGGCGTTCTCGACGAGGGCGCCGGAGATCTCGACAGCAGCGCCTTCCACCAAGCCCTCGACGACAGGGCCATCGAGCTGTCGTTCTCGGCCGATCGCGATGCTCTGCAAGGCCGCTTGAAGACGCTGTCACGCCATTCCGAACGAGCCTTCGAGCTGCTGGCGCTCACCGTGAACCAGGCGCGGCTCGATCCCGAAGCGATCGAGCGGGTGCGCGGCCAACTCGGGGCCTCGCTGCGCAACGAGGTCAACGATCCCGATCACGCGGCGGCACGGCTGTTCCGCCAGAATTCCTATCCCGAGCATCCCTACGGACAGCCGGTGAAGGGCGATCTCGATATCCTGTCGACGTTGACTCGCGAAGACCTCGTGACAATGCGCACGCGGCTGCTGGCGCGCGACAACTTGAAGGTTGCGGTGGTCGGCGCGATCGATGCCGCAACACTCGGTCGCGAACTCGACTGTGTTTTCGCGAGCCTTCCGGCCAAGGCGAGTCTCGCGGCGGTATCCACGGTGACCTTCGACGGTACCGGCACGCGACACTTGCGCACGATCGATCTTCCGCAATCAACAATCCGCTTCGGCCGTCAGGGCATCATGCGCAGCGATCCCGATTTCAACGTCGCCACGGTGGTGAATCATTGCCTCGGCGGTGGTGCCTTCACCGCGAGGCTCTACAAGGAGGTGCGCGAGAAGCGTGGCCTCTGCTACTCGGTGTACTCGCAGAATTCCGAGCTCGATCACGCGGCGATGTTCGTCGGCGCGACCTCGACCAAGAACGCGCGCGTGACCGAGGCGATCGACACGATCCGCGACGAGATCGTGAAGCTTTCCACCGATGGCATTCCAGAGGACGAGCTCGACAAAGCGAAGAAATACCTCACCGGCTCCTACGCGTTGCGCTTTGATACGTCGCGTAAGATCGCCGGCCAACTCGTCAGCCTTCAGCTGGACGGCTACGGGGTTGATCGGCTCGATACTCGAAATGCCTCGATCGCCGCGGTTAACGTCGAGGATGCGGCGCGAGTTGCCAAGCGGCTGCTCGGCGATGGCGACCTGCTGATCACGATCGCCGGCAAGCCGATCGAGGGCTGAGCCTCAGTTCGTCACGATCGCGGCCTGCTCGAACGGCTCGGCGGCCTCGATCAAAGCGGCCGTGTAGAAATTGCGCGGGTGTCGCATCACCTGCGCGGTAGCGCCGGTCTCGAGGATGCGGCCATCTTTCATCACCGCCACTCTCGTCGCCATCGCACGGACCAAAGTGAGATCGTGAGTGATGAAGAGGTAGGAAAGGCCGCGCTCCTCTTGCAGCCGGCGGAGCAGGGCGAGGACGTCGGCCTGGACGGAACGGTCGAGGGCCGACGTCGGCTCGTCGAGCACCACCAGTTTCGGCGACAGGATCATGGCGCGCGCGATCGCGATTCGTTGGCGCTGGCCTCCGGAGAGTGCGTGCGGGCGGCGCATCGCGAAGGCCGCCGGCAGGCCGACCTCTTCCAGCGCCGCCGCAGCGCGGGCCGCACGCTCTGAACGCGACAGTGCCGGCTCGTGAACGGCGAGCCCTTCGGCGACGATCCCGCCAACAGAGAGCCGCGGCGATAGCGACGAGAATGGATCCTGAAAAACGATCTGCAGGTCGCGGCGCAGCGGCCGCAGCGCCTTTGTATCGAGCGCCTGCAGGTCGCGGCCCTCGAAGTCGATGCGGCCGGATGACGGTGTCAGACGCAGCAGCGCTCGCCCTAGTGTCGACTTGCCCGAGCCCGATTCGCCGATCAGCGCCAGCGTCTCGCCGCGGTTGATCGCGAGGTCGACCCCGTCGACCGCCGTGAAGGTCCGCCGCCGCCAGCCGCCTCGCAAAGGATAGCGCACACTGATGCCCTTGGCCGCGAGCAGCGGCTCGGGCGTCGCCGTCAACGGCGCCGCGGTGGTAAGGCGATCGGCCGCGAGGAGGCGGCGGGTGTAGGGATGCCGCGGCGAGCCAGCCACCATCGCCGCCGGCCCGCTCTCGACCAGCGCGCCTTTTTCCATGACATGGATCGTGTCGGCGACGCGACGCACCATCGCGAGGTCGTGGCTGATCAGGATCAGCGCCATGCCGTGGCGCGCCTTCAGCGCCGCGAGCAGCTCGAGGATGCGCGCGGCCACCGTGACGTCGAGCGCGGTGGTCGGCTCGTCGGCGATCAGCAGCCTCGGCTCGCAGGCCAGCGCCATGGCGATGGCGACGCGCTGGCGCTGGCCGCCGGAGAGCTCGTGCGGATAGGCGCGGGCTCGGCGCGCCGGCTCGGCGATGCCGGTCTCCTCGAGCAGTTCGCGCGCGCGATCCCAGGCGGCGCTGCGGGAAAGATTTCGACTGTTGCGCAGGATGGCGGCGATCTGCGAGCCCACGGTGAAAAGCGGGTCGAGCGCCGATTGCGGCTCCTGAAACACGATGGCGATGCGTCGGCCTCGCACCCGGTCGAGCGCGCGACGGTCGAGGCCGAGCAGGTCCTCTCCTTCGAAGCGGGCGCTGCCGCTCACGGTAGCGCTCGGCGGCAGCAGGCCCAAGGTCGCGAGCATGGCGACGCTCTTGCCCGATCCGGTCTCGCCGACGATCGCCGCAGTCTCGCCCGGCGCCACCGCGAGATCGAGACCGTGCACGGCTTCGACGCTGCCGAAGCGCACGGCTAGCTTGTCCAGCGCCAGCAACGTCGCCTTGCTCATTCCGTGGCGTTCGCCGCGCGCAGGATCGCCTCTCCGAGCTGGTTGGCCGCCACCACGGTGATGGCGAGGGCCAGCGCCGGAAAGACGAGCAGGTGGACCGAGCCCTGCACGTGGTTGGCGCCGTCCTTGATGAGGATGCCCCAGGAGGTCAGCGGCTCCTGAACGCCGAGGCCGAGGAACGACAGGAACGATTCGGCGAGGATCACGCGGGGTACCAGCAGGGCGAGATAGGCGACGATCGGGCCGACCATGTTGGGCACGATGTGGCGGATGAGGATGCGCGAGCCGCGTTCGCCTAGCGCCTCGGCGGCCAGCACGAACTCGCGGCGCTTCAGCGAGAGCGTCTGCCCCCGCGTGATCCGCGCCATGTCGAGCCATTCCACCGCGCCGATGGCGAGGAAGATCAGCCACAGCGAGCGGCCGAAGAGCACGAGCAGCACGATGACGAGGAACACGAACGGCAAGGCGTAGACCACGTCGACAAAGCGCATCATGACACCGTCGGTGCGTCCGCCGGCGTAGCCCGACACCGCGCCATAGGCGACGCCGATGCCGAGCGCCACGGCGGACGCCAGCGCCCCGACGGCCAGGGAGATGCGGCCGGCGACCAGCACCCTCGTCAGCAAATCGCGGCCGTTGGTGTCGGTGCCGAAGAGGAAGTGTTGCCGCACGACCCGCACCGGGGCGGTCAGCACTTTGCCGCCGTCCGAGGCGACCGGGGCGCCGGCCTCGGCGAACATGTCGGAACCCTCGAGGTAGCGCAGCACGCGTGGATCGACCGACGCGTCTCCGGAGAACGCCAGCGTTCCAGCGGCCTCGTCGCGGGTCACGTGCAGGCGGGCGCGCTCGGCCAAGGCCGCGAGGCCGTCGGCAAGCTCGGACGCGTCGGGATGAGTCGCGAGCGAAGCGGGAACGGCGATGTAGTCGGGATAGACGGCATCATAGGCGTGCGGCGCCCACAGGATCGAGCCGAAGCAGGCCAGCGCCGTGAGCAGAAGAGCGGCGAGGCTCGCCATGCCGGCCGTGTCGCGTCGGAGGCGGAGCCACACGTCGCCGTCAATCATGGCGCACGCGCGGGTCGACGATGCCGTAGGCGATGTCGACGAGGAGGTTGAAGAGCACGATCATCGCTCCGACCACGATCACCGTGCCCATGGTCAGGGGATAATCGCGCGAGAGCGCGCTGTCGACGAAGTAGCGGCCGATGCCGGGTATGGCGAACACCGTCTCGACCACGATCGAGCCGGTGAGCAGCGCCGCCGCCGCCGGTCCGAGGTAGGAAAGTACCGGCAAGGCGGCGCCGCGCAGGGCGTGCAGCGCGATATGCGAGCCGGGAAGTCCGAAGGCGCGCAGCGTGCGGATGTGAGGCGCCGCCAGGGCGTCGCGCAGCGCCGCCTCGGTCAGCTTGGCGATGATCGCGACCTGGGGCAGGGCGAGCACGATCACCGGCAGCACCTGATGGCGCCAGGCACCGTCCTCCCAGCCACCGACCGGAAGCCAGCGCAGGTCGAGACCGAAGAAGACCTGGAAAAGCGGCGCGACGACGAAGTTCGGCACCGCGAGGCCGAACAGCGCCACCGCCGTGACGACCACCGCGCCGAATCCGCGGGCCTGGAAAGCGCTCAGCACGCCGAGCGCTATGCCAAAACCAAGCGCGAGAGCCATTGCCTCGCTGCCCAGCTGGATCGAGATCGGCAGGGCGCGGGCGAAAAGCTCATTCACCGTGAAGTCTCGCCAATGCAGGCTCGGACCGAGATCGCCACGGAGCAGGCTCCAGAGGTAGGTGTCGAACTGCTGGAGCAGCGGCTTATCGAGGCCGTAGAGACGCTCGAGATTAGCGCGCACCGCAGGATCAAGCGCGCGTTCGCTATCGAACGGGCCGCCGGGCGCCAGCCGAAGCAGGAAATACGAGAACGCGACGACGGCGAGCAGCGTTGGGATCGCGCCGAGAAGGCGGGTGACGATGAGCCGGGTCATGGAATCGCGGATCGGGTTGCCGAAGAATGGCGGACCGCAAGTGTAGGGGTGGAGGTGAAGCTCTGTCGAGGTGCGCTCGTGACGCTCTGTGCTTTCCTCCAAGCACAACTTCGGCAAAACGGTCGGACAAGCAGGAGGTGTCGCTCATGGGAAAGTCCTCTGAGACCCTGCCGAAACGTGGACGACGATCCAGTCGGGCGAGAGCTGCCGTGGCCTGCTCATCGTTGGTCCGGCGGAGCTGCCCTCGTCGTCCCCTTCTTCCGGCAGGCCAAGCGCCTCTACGTGATCGCATGCAAGGATTTGAGCATGACGACAGGATGCGCTACGGTCGAGATCCGAGCAAAGATGATGTTTGCATGTGATCGACTGAATGCCTGAACCGTCTGTGCTTACTTGTGACCAGCTCGTTGCCTGCTTCGAGGGTCTTGGCGACAACTGCGAATTCGGTTTGGTTCAAAGCTTGTGTGGCGCTGAACCGCTTGGATTGTTTCGCTTCATCGGCGCGCGGCTGGACAGCATCATTGATGTAGTCAAGACTGGTGGAATTCATCTTTTTACGAAAGAGGATATAAACCTATACCATTCAAAGTATTCTGATGAGTATATGTTAGATAGTCGGCATTACTCTGATTTTCAATATCATACTCATATGGCTACAAATGCTTACAAACCCGAGACGATGCTGTTGAAGAGGACAAACATCTTGTCCTACCTGAAACGACAATTGTTCGAGGAGATGAGAAATTCGGAAAAGATCTTCATCCGTAAGGGCTCGGAGAGCATCGTCGACCTGCGGCGCCTGCATGCCGAGCTAAACATGCATGGACTTAATACCCTGCTCTGCGTTGCCGAAGCAGATGCCGACCACGAAGCGGGTACGATCGAGAGGATCGATAAAGGTCTTTGGCGTGGATACTTGAGATACTTCAAACGTTTCGCATACGACGAACCGATTGATATTGTCAGCTGGATTGAAATCTTGAAGCAAATGTATGAAGTGGTTCATTCCGGGTCTCGTTTGCAGTCACCAAGCCGTCTCGCAGGTGGCACAAGGTTGCTGCCGCCGTTCCAAGTTGCGACTGAAGTCACTCCTCTGCAGGACTCTGGACCCGTACATTTGAGAATACTTCAAGATTGTGGAGACATGCAGACGATTGCATCCAGGAAGATCGATTTCAGCGTCGAGACGAAAACTGTCATCGTCTTTTCGGCGCGGATCAAGGTTCACGAGGACTTCCGCGGGCAACGCGTCGACATCCGTCTCGACGACCTTCCGCTTCTTCACTGCCATTTCGCGGATCTCGCCCGGCGCGGCGTGTGGCAGACGATTTTTGGAACGTGCAAACTACCAGCCGGATATTACGGCGGTACTTTGACGATCAAGGCGGCGATGTCGTCCGGGAGCTCTTTGTCTATCGACGGCTGGGCCATCGAGACCGGACCTGTCCCTAACGCAAACCACAACCGCTTGTCTCGCCAGGAGTTGAAGCGGCGCGTCTTGCCCTTGTTTCGCGCTCAGCGCTCTCGTGTGTCACGCCTTTTGAAGAAGCGCGATACGGGGGACATCTTCCAAGCCTCGGCCCGAGCCATGGCACGAGGCTCCTTCGTCGCAGCCGACGACATGCTCGCGATGGCTTTGGCCAACGCGCCTGACGATCCCGCCCTCCTCAAGCAATATGCCTTCAGCGCCAACAATAGCGGTCGTTATACCGCCGCGATCGCTCGTTGGCAGAAAGCACTCCACGCTGCACCGCACGATCCGATGTGCCATGCAGGCATCGCGTGCAACTTCCGCGAGTTCGGAGAGGTGAACTATGCGGCTGACCTGATTGCCCATGCCCTACAGAGGTTTCCGGAGGACGGAAACATCCTAGCGGAGGCTGCGCGTATCGCGTCTGTGAGAAAGCGTTTTGACGAAGCGATCATTTATCTACAGAGAGCAATTGCGATCTACGGCCCTCTCGAGAACCTCACGATCGGGCTGAATTGCGCGAAGTCGAACGGCGATTTCGCCGGACACAGCTTCCCGGGCACTGACGACGCGGTTGGCGCAGAGTAGCGCTTGATCAATCACCGCTTCGCCGGCATCCAATCGTCCCGCTGACGACGGAACGGCAAGGCCAGCGAGGCGCGCAGCGCGACGTCCTTGGCCGAGCCGTAGGCGGGCACGCCGACGGCGATCTCGGATTGCCGCACGTCGAGGCGGAACGTGCCGTGCAGGCGATCCCAAAACGATAGGCCGCTCGACCAGTTCGAATCGGTTTCATCGTGCACCGCGGAATGATGGATACCATGCATGCGCGGAGTCGTCAGGACCCAGGAGAGCCGGCGTTCCCAGCGCTCCGGCAGCCGCAGGTTGGAATGATGGAACAGGATCGAGAGAAAAAAGAACGCGCGCCACAGCCGGATGCCCGATGGAGAAAGGCCGATCAGCGCGACCTGCGCGTAGCGCCACGGCGCGGAGACGATCATGTCGACGGCGTGGAAGCGCACCGCGGTCGAGGCGTCGAGATCGAGATCGACGTGGTGCACGAGGTGCAGGCGCCACAACGCCGGGACCTTATGGGTCAGGACGTGCCAGAGATAGAGCGTGTAGTCCATCAGCACCATACCGAGGAGGTCGCGCGCCCAGGCCGGCCACGGAAGCCACTGCACCAGCCCGCGACGCTTGGTCTCCGCGCGTCGCGCCAGGGCCTCGACGACGGGCGTCTCGGCAAGGCTCACCATCAGGGCGCTGCCGGCGCCAAGTGCCAAATTCTGCAGCTCGCGTCGCGGCTCACTCTGTGTGCGCCGCCGCAGGGGACGGCTGCGTTCCGCGACCAAAATCGCGAGCGTTCCGACCGCGACGGTAGTGGCGGCCGCAACCTCGATCCCTCCCGTGGAGCGAACCCGACGTCTGATCGCTGCGCTGCGGTTTGTCATGGGCCGGTGATGGTCCCGCCCAACCGGACCGTCAAGCGTGGCAGGCGCGACGCGATGGGATAGAAGCGCGCATGCCGGTGCCGCGCCTCGTCCTCTTCACCCGTTATCCCGAGCCCGGATGCGCCAAGACGCGGTTGATCCCGGCGCTCGGGGCTGACGGCGCCGCCCGCGTCCATTGCCGCCTCACCGAGCGCAGCGTCGGGGCCATGCGCGCGAGCGGCCTGCCGTTGGAATTGCGGATCACCGGTGCCGAGCCTGCGGCCTTCGCCTCCTGGCTCGGCGACGACCTCGCCTTCGTCGCGCAGGGCGATGGCGATCTCGGCGCGCGGCTGACGAGGGCCTCGGCCGATGCTCCGGTGATCCTGCTCGGCGCCGACACGCCGGCGCTCTCCGCCGCCCACCTGATCGAGGCGGCAGCGGCGCTGGCGCGCGCCGATGCCGTGATCGGCCCGGCGGAGGACGGCGGCTACTGGCTGCTCGGGCTCTCGCGCCCGATGCCGTTTCTCTTTGCCGACATGGCCTGGAGCACGGAGGCGGTCTACCCAACCACGCGCGCGCGCCTCGCCGCCGCGGGAATCGAGCCGGAGGTGCTCACCACGCTGCACGATTGCGATCGGCCCGAGGATCTCGCCCGCTGGCCGGACCTCTCGCCGTGAGCGCGCCCGACGCCGTCGCCATCATCATTCCGATGCTTGACGAGGCGGCGGCGTTGCCGCGCCTGCTCCGCCTGCTCGCGACGCTGGAGCCCCGTCCGGCCGAGATCATCGCCGTCGACGGCGGCAGCACCGATGCCAGCGTCGCTATCGCCGAGGTGGCCGGTCTGCGGGTCATCCATGAGAGGCGCGGACGTGCGGCGCAGATCAACCGTGGCGTGCGCGAGGCCGGCGCACCGCTGGTGATGGTGCTGCATGCCGATACCCTGCCGCCCGACGACGCCATCGCCGTGGTGCACGCGACCCTCGCCGACCCGCGCGTGTCGCTCGCCGGCTTCACGACGATCATCGGTGGCGCGCAGACCGTACGGTGGGGCACGACCTTTCACAACTGGATCAAGACCTGGTACGTGCCGCTGCTGTTTCGCCCGCACCTGTTCCTGCGGGGTGGCCGCTTGCTGTTCGGCGATCACGCGATGTTCTTCCGCCGCGTCGACTTTCTCGCCGTCGGCGGCTGCGACGAGACCCTGACGGTCATGGAGGACGCCGACCTCTGCTTGCGCCTGGCGCGGCGCGGGCGCATCCGCCTGGTCAACCGCCTGGTCGTGACCTCGGACCGCCGCGTCGCCGCCTGGGGTGGCCTCAAGGCCAACTGGGTCTACCTCTACGTCGGCGTGCGCTGGGGTCTCGGCCTGCGCAAGCGCATCGAGCGGCACTACCCCAACGTCAGGTGACGGCGACCGCCTCGCCGAGCAGGGCAGGGTCGGGCCGCATAAAGCCGGCGCGGCAGGCGCCCTCGACGAGGCGGCGCAGGAAGAAGAGATCCGTCGGCGGGCAGCGGCGGCCGCTGAGTTTGGCGAGGTTATCGGTGGCGAAGCGTGGGTCCTGCTCGAGGTAGCCGGCGAAGAGCGCCAGGAAATCGCCGCGCTGCTTGCCGGCGGCGGGCGGCACCAGCCGCGGCGTGCGAAAGCCCGGCACGTCGAGCGCGCACAGCGCGACGACCGGCACCGGGGCATCGGAGGCCAGATGGAAGATGCGCCCGGCCGCCGCTTCGAAGTGCTCGACGAAGTCGACGAGGCCGCCGACCACATGGTCGATGGGAACGAGGTCGAGCGTCGCGTACGAGGTCGCCGGCAGCTCGCGCAGCCTGCCTTCTCCGCCCAGGCGGAACAGGCCGTAGACGTTGTCAAAGCGCGAAAGAGCGCCGTCGCTCGAGCGCCCGACCACGATCGAGGGGCGGGCGATGACCGCCGCCAGCCCCGAGCCTAACACGAGGCGCTCCGCCTCCGCCTTGCTCGCCTCGTAGCCGTTGTTAAAGCCGCCCTTCGGCGCCGGCGCCTCGGCGACCGGGCCGGACCGTGCGCCGCAGACGTAGGCGGTGCTGACGTGGATCAGCGCCGGCGGCGGCGCGCCCCGCGCGAGCCAGCGGAGGAGGCGGTGCGTGCCATCGACGTTGAGGGCGCGGCGTTTTTCCTCGTCACCGCCGAGCGAGGTGTCGGCGGCGCAATGCACGACGATGTCGTGCGCGAGCAGGGCGTCCGCCCGATCCGCGGTCCAGCCGAGGTTGTCTTGGGCGAGATTGCCGTCGACCAGGACGATGCGCCCGGGGCCGGCCTCCCGCGCGATCGACACCTCCTCGCGTCCGCCGCGCAGGATGCGGCGGCTGCGGTGCACCAAAGCGGTCACAGCGTGGCCGCGGTCCGCGAGGGCGCCGCAAAGTTCGCCGCCGACGAGTCCGGCGGCGCCGGTGACGAGGATCCGCTTCAGCAGCAAGCGCTCGCGGCCCTGCCGCCTGCCGGCCGATCGAACGGCAGGCCGCCGCCGCATCCGGCGAAGACGCCGTAGTGCCGGGAAAAGTCGCCGAAGAATTCGAAGGCAGGGGCAAAGCGGGTATGGGCCAGCATGCGCCAGGTGTTGCCACATACGGGAAAAACGCGTCCCGCCTCGATGCAATGGTGCTTGTCGAGCACGAAGGCATCGGCGCCCTCGGCCTCCTCTCCGAGAGCGGCATTGCCGCAGAAGCGCACCGCCTGGCCGTAATCCTCACACTCGGCGTCGAGACCGTCGAGCTTGAAGAGCCGCCAAGTCGCCGAGAAGAACGAGACGCCCGCCACCTTGGCGGCGATCGCGGCGTCGGTGACGGCGAGCGGGCGATCGCCGACGAGGCGAGGATCGGCGAAACCGGCCGCTCTCGCCATAGCCAGGAAGTCGCCCCAGTAGAGCGCGCCGGCAAGGCATTCGCCGTGCAGCACAGGATCTTCTCGCCAGCCGGCCGGCAGGCGGCGGTCGGCGTAGACGTCGGAGAAGTACATCTCGCCGCCCGGCTTCAGCAGCCGGTGCGCGGAACGAAACACCTTCGTCTTGTTGGCGACAAGGTTGATGACGCAGTTAGACACGACCACGTCGAACGAGGCTTCGGCGAGCGGCAGATCGTCGAGCCGCTCGATGTCGCCTTCGAGGAAAAAAACATTGGCGAAGCCGAAGCGCTCGGCATGCCAGAGCTGGTGCGCCCGCGCCACCGCAAGCTGCTGCGGCGTGGCGTCGATGCCGACCACCTCGCCGCCGGACCCGGCCCGTTGGGCCAGCACGTACGCGTCCTGTCCCGATCCCGACCCGAGATCGAGGATACGACAGCCGACGATCCCCTGTGGTGCCACCAGCCCGCAGCCGTAGTAGCGCGCCTTGACCTCGGGATGCACGTTAGCGAGCGCGGTCCGGAAGGCGGACGACGGCGCCTCGAACGTGCAGCAGGCGTCGGTGCGAAGGTCCGCGGAACTTTCGAGCACGCGGCCGTAGTAATCCTGGCTGTTCTCGATGGTCATATCGTCCTCGGCAGTACCACGGCAACTTCGGCCTTGTCCCTTTGTTGCGCCAGCGACGTCCCGACCCTCACCAACGAAACTTCGTTCGCGCTCGATGCGCTGCCGAGGCGGCTGCTCATCTGCGGCGCGTGGCTTACATTATTTCGAGCTCGCCGAGGCGGGCAAGGCCGAGGCAGAGGCTCGCGCAGTGAGCGCCGCGGTTGAGGTCTGCAGCAGTCTGTCCTGCAACAATGATCGCGCCGTCTGCGAATGTGAGAGCTTCTGCAAGGTCGTGATCCGCAAGGGGCGGGTCGTCGGCGTGACGATCGTCGGGGCCGGAGCAGACGAGTTGCTGACGCCATGGCTGATGGTGCTCCGCCGCACGAAGCCGACGCTGTGAGCCTCGTCCGGCTTCACTCTACCGCATCCGACACTAGACTAGGCGAGATCACGAAGGCCTCCGCCATCCCCGTCAAGGAGAACCGTGTCTCCTGGCTGCCCGCCCGCGCCGCGGCGATGGTGCTCGCCCGCCTGCGCCGCCTCTCGTGCTAAAGCGAACCATGCCAGCGTCCGCCGCCCTCTCCAGCCGAGCAGCCTCGCCCTTCGTCGCGGCTGATGCGCCGCCGCTTCCCGCGGCGAAGTTCGCCGATCCCGACGTCACCGCCGATGGAGGGAGGCGCGCGCACGTCGAGTTGCACGCGCTCGAAACGCTGTGGTTCAACACCGGCACGTTGTGCAATCTTGCCTGCGCCAATTGCTACATCGAGAGCACGCCGCGCAACGATGAGCTGGTGTACCTCTCCGTGGCGGAAGTGGCAGCCTACCTCGATGAGGTCGCAGCGCTGCGTCTGCCGACGCGCACGATCGGCTTCACCGGTGGCGAGCCGTTCCTTAATCGCGACCTTCTTACGATGATGGGCGATGCCCTTGCTCGCGGCCAACATGTTCTCGTGCTCACCAACGCCATGCGCCCGATGCGGCACCACGAGGAGGCGCTGCTGGATCTTCGCGAGCGCCACGGGGAGAGGCTCGAGCTGCGGGTAAGCCTCGACCATCACACCGCGGCGATCCACGAGGCCGAGCGCGGCGCGGGCACCTGGTCGGTGGCCTGCGACGGTTTGGCTTGGCTCGCGAGACACGGCTTTCGCGTCGCCGTCGCCGGGCGTCGTCTGGCCGGTGAGAGCGAGCGCCAAGCTCGCGCCGGCTACGCCCGTCTGTTCGCAGAACTGGGGGTCTCGCTCGACATCGTCGACCCCGCCGCGCTTGTATTGTTCCCGGAAATGGATCCCGTCGCCGACACGCCGGAGATCACCGAAACCTGTTGGAACCTGCTCGGCGTCGATCCTCGCACGATCATGTGCGCCTCAAGCCGCATGGTGGAGAAACGCCGGGGGGCCGCCGCCCCGCATGTCGTCGCCTGCACGCTGATTCCCTACGATCCGAGGTTCGCAATGGGTGCGACGCTCGCCGACGCCGCTCGCCGCATCGCGCTCAACCATCCCCATTGCGCCCGCTTCTGTGTTCTCGGGGGCGCGAGCTGTGGCGGGTGACTGCGGCGGATTGAGACGAGTTGCGGACGCCCACCTTCCTGTTCGCGTTCGTTCTGATAGGAAATCCAGGCGCGGAATCGGCCGCCACGAGTATCGCGTATGATCCGTTTCAAAGACGTGCCGCCGCAGGACAAGCCCAAGGTCGCTTCACCGCCAGTGAGCGAAAACGCCATCGTCACGACGGAAGTGCCGCCTGCACCCTCTCCGGCTTCGGTCAGGCGCGGCCGGCCTCGCAAGGACGCGAAACCCTCGTAGATCTAAGATCGCGCGCGATCTAGGCCTTCGACGTAGGCTCGCCACTCCCGCTGCTGCAGGTTGACCGTTCCGCCGAGGGGGCTGGCGGAAGAGTCGCGTTGCGTCGGAGGCTTGGGCCGGGCCTTGTGCAGTCATCCTCACCATCAGTGATAGCGTCATGAGCTTGCAGCGAAACCACGACTTTGACGGCAAGCCCGCGGGACGAGCCTGAACTTGGCCGATATCTTCGTGACCGGTTCGGCCGACGGACTGGGTCGGATGGCGGCTTCGCTGCTTGTCGAGCAGGGCCACCATGTCGTGCTTCACGCACGCAACGAAGCCCGCGCTCGCGACGCCAAGACCGCGGTTCCGGGCGCCGCGGCGGTGCTAAACGCCGATCTCGCCAGCATCGCGCAGGTCAAAGCACTCGCCGCGCAGGCCAACACGCTTGGGCCCTTCGACGCGGTCATCCACAACGCCGCCGTCGGCTACCGGGAGAAGCGGCGGATTTTGACCGAGGACGGCCTCTCTCACGTATTCGCCGTCAATACGCTGGCGCCTTTCATCCTGACCGCGCTGATGCATCGCCCCAAGCGACTCGTCTACATCAGTTCGGAGCTGCATCGCCGCGGGACCGCGAGCGTCGACGACCTGAACTGGGAGCATCGCGTCTGGCACGGCAACGCCGCCTACAGCGACACCAAGCTTCACGACGCGATGCTCGCCTTTGCGGTGGCGCGACGCTGGCACGGCGTGCGCTCGAACGCGCTCGAACCGGGTTGGGTCGCCACCAAGATGGGCGGCGCCCGCGCGACCGGCGACCTGACTCAGGGTCACCTCACGCAAGCCTGGCTGGCCGCCGGAGAAGAGCCCGCGACGGATGTCACCGGCGGCTACTTTTTCCACCAGAGAGCCAGACCGGCGAGTTCCGCCGCGCGAGACCCGGATCGGCAGGACGCCCTCATCGCCGCCTGCGAGCGCCTGTCCAGCGTGACACTCGCATCGTCCTGAGCACCGACGCTGTCCGATCGTGAAGGCGCGGGTAGCGGCGAGAAACGGTCGTCGCGGCAGCGCCGGCGAAGGCGGAAGTGGCTCCCTGAGCAGGACTCGAACCTGCGACAAGTCGATTAACAGTCGACTGCTCTACCAGCTGAGCTATCAGGGATCATCGCCACGGCGACGCCGGCCCTATAGCAAGCCTTCGCCCGCTTTGCCAAGCCTTCCTCGGAAGGCGATGCGAGTTTACGAGGTGGAGACGAAGCATTCGCCGTTGCGGCGGCGGGGCCGCGTGCGCTAGAAGCGCCCGACGTCGGCTACGGTCGGTGTGAGAGGCCTCGTGGCGGAGTGGTTACGCAGAGGACTGCAAATCCTTGCACCCCGGTTCGATTCCGGGCGAGGCCTCCATCTTTTTCGCACAAGCGCCTATTCCCGCCGCGTGCGTTGCCGCATCGTGATGCCGCGCACCAGCGCCTCGCTCCCGAACTTCGCCCGCACCGCGTCAATCGCCTTCGCCGCAGCCTTCTGCCGGGGCAGCGCGGCGTCGAGCAGGTCGGCCTGGTCGGCGTCCGCGGCGGGGCGCAGGTCTGAGGTTCCAAGGCCGATCAGCCGGTAGCGGGTGCCGTCGAGCTCGGGGGCGAGCAGGGCGCGCCCGGCGTCGAACAGGCGGGTGGCGAGCTGGGTCGGTGGGATCGGAGAGCGCGAGCGGGTGCGCAAGCGGAAGTCGCGGTTCTTGAGCTTGAGCACGACTCCGCCGGCGGCGGCATCGCCAGTGGCAAGCCGCAGCGCGACCTTCTCGCAAAGATGAAAGAGGATCGGCTCGAGCTCGTCGGCCGTGGCGAGGTCCTCGCCAAAGGTGGTTTCGGCCGAAACGCTCTTGGCTTCGCGCTCGGGACGGACCGGGCGATCGTCGCGTCCGTGTGCCAGCCGCCACAGCGAGGAGCCTTCCGAGCCGATGCGACGCGCGAACTCTGCTTGCGTGCAGTCCTGGATGTCGCCGATGGTGGAAAAACCAAGCGCGGCGAGGCGCGCCTGGGAGACGGCGCCGACCCCCCAGATCGCACCGATAGGCCGTGGCCGCAGCACGGCGATGGCGTCGGCACGCCCAATCACCGTAAAGCCGCGCGGCTTGTCGGTCTCCGAGGCGAGCTTGGCCAGGAACTTGTTGTGGCTGAGCCCGATCGAGACGGTGATGCCGACCTCGCGCTCGACGCGGGCGGCGAAGCGCGTTAGGGTCACTGCCGGCATCGAACCGTGCAGGGCCTGCGTGCCGGAGAGGTCGAGGAAGGCCTCGTCAATCGAGATCGGCTGCACCAGCGGCGTCAGCTCGCCCATAATTGCCCGGATCCTGCGCCCGGCGCTCGCGTATTTAGCCATGCTCGGGCGCACCACCGCTGCGTGCGGGCAGAGCTTCAGCGCCGTGAACATTGGCATGGCCGAGCGCACGCCATAAATGCGGGCGTTGTAGCAGGCGGTCAGCACCACGCCACGGCGGCTGCCACCCACGATCACCGCCTTGTCGCGCAGCGAGGGATCGTCGCGTTTCTCCACGGCGGCGTAGAAGGCGTCGCAATCGACATGGGCCACCGATAGCGTCGCGAGCTCTGGATGCGCAACGACCCGCGGCGAGCCGCAAGACCCGCAGCGTGCCGGCGCGGGAGCAGGCAGGGCAGCGCAGCAGTCACGACAAAGACCGGCTTGCACTAAGGGTGCTCCTCACTCCTCGAAAGGAGGAGGCGCCAGCGACTGGCGCACCCTTTCGATCGAGGCGGGATCGTACGCTTGTGTCTCGGCGAAGGCGACGAGCAGCGGTTCGTCGGAACAGAGATGATCGAGCAGACTCTCGGCGAAGGCTGGCGTTGCGGCGACAGCGCGCAAGTCGCCCATGCCAAGGCCGCTCAGCGTGAGGAAACGATCCATGCGCTTGGAATCCTCGCCGAGAAACGTGAGGATCTCGATGACGAGTGCCTCACGATCAGGGATGCGCGACTTCGTGCGAATAAAGGGCGAGACAGTTGGCCTCAATGTTCGGGTTGTCCTTTTGTCAAGATCTTTGATCTAATCTGCATATCATCGCGAGTCTTTTCGCGAGGCGACAGTTCAACCGAGTGGATGATGGCGAAACACGTCCTGATCGTCGAGGACAACGAGTTGAACATGAAGCTGTTCAACGATCTCCTCGAAGCCAACGGCTACGCTACCATTCAGACGCGCAGTGGCGTCGAGGCGGTGGAGCTTACGCGTACGCGTCGTCCCGACCTGATCCTCATGGACATCCAACTGCCGGAAGTTTCGGGGCTCGAGGTCATCCGCTGGATCAAGGATGACGAGGCTTTGAGACATATCCCGGTGATCGCGATCACTGCATTCGCAATGAAGGGAGACGAAGAGAAGATCCGCCAGGGCGGCTGCGAAGCCTACCTGTCCAAACCTATTTCGGTGGTTAAATTTTTGGAAACCGTTCGCCACTACCTGTCCGATCCCGTTTAGCGTTCAGGAGGTTCTTTCATGTCGGCCCGCGTCCTGATCGTCGACGATTTCGCTCCCAACCTGAAGCTTCTCGAGGCGCGGCTGACGGCCGAATACTTCGACGTCGTCACTGCGACCGGCGGCCCCGAGGCCCTCGTAATCTGCGGGCAGGGCGACTGCGATATCGTGCTTCTCGACGTGATGATGCCAGGCATGGACGGGCTGGAAGTCTGCCGTCGCCTGAAGCGCGATCCCGCCACGCACCACCTCCCCGTCGTCATGGTCACGGCGCTCGACCAGCCGGCCGATCGGGTCCGCGGCCTCGAGGCCGGCGCCGATGATTTTCTCACCAAACCTATCGACGAGGTCGCCCTTGTCGCGCGCGTGCGCTCGCTAACTCGACTCAAGGTCGTGCTGGACGAATTGCGCAGCCGCGCCGCCGCCTCGGCCAACCTCGGCATGCCCGACGCCGTGCCCATGGCGATGCGCGAGGATATCGTCGGCGCCTCCATCCTGCTTGTCGAGGACCGCGCTTCCGCCGCTGCCACGATCAAGAGCGCCTTCGAACCGCTGCAGCACGTTGATGTCGAGAGCAACCCACAGGAGGCGCTCTTCAAGGGTGTGGAGGGGCATTACGACCTCTTCGTGGTCTCGCTGGGCCTGCAGGGGCATGACGGGCTGCGGCTCTGCTCGCAGTTCCGCTCGCTGGAACGCACGCGGCACGTTCCCATCCTCATCGTCGCCGAGCCGGAGGATCGCCCGCGCGTCTTGCGAGGGCTTGACCTCGGGATCAACGACTACCTTGTACGCCCAATCGACCGCAACGAGTTGATGGCGCGCGCCCGAACCCAGCTCCGGCGCAAGCGCTACGCCGACAAGCTGCGGGAGAACCTGCAAGCCTCGATCGAGATGGCGGTGGTCGACACGCTGACCGGGTTGAGCAACCGTCGCTTCTTCGATGCCAACTTTCCGGCCCTCGTCGAGCAGGCCGCGCGCAAAGGCCGACCGCTTTCGCTGATGATCCTCGACATCGATCACTTCAAGCGGGTTAACGACACCTACGGGCACGATGCCGGCGACCAGATCCTTAGGGGCTTCGCCTCACGCGTAAGACGCGTCGTGCGTTCCACCGACGTGATCTGCCGGCTCGGCGGCGAAGAGTTTGCGATCGTCATGCCCGAGACCAATCTGGAGGTCGCCGCCCGCATCGCCGAGCGCGTGCGCCATGTTGTGGAAAGCGCCTTGTTCACCTACGCTCCGGAGCGGCCGGCCATCGTTGTGACATCGTCGATCGGGCTCGCGGAGCGCGGTTCCGGCATGGATGCCGACGCACTGATGCGGCGTGCCGATCACGCGCTCTACCGATCCAAGGATGCTGGTCGCAATCGCGTCACGGCCGATGCCGCGTGAGGCTGCGGCGCATTAACCATAATCATTAAGCCTTGGGCAAGGATCCTGGCAGACACACGATTCGCGATTGCATTTCGGAGCGGCGAAGGTAACCTTTCACGGCCGAAGAGTTGTGCACAAGCGCGAGCTCCGGCTCGCAAGGGTACGTGCACGTCGGCGCGTAGAGACACCCTACGGAGTGCTCAGGTCCGCCGCATCTCCTGGGTCCGTGGGGTCGGCCGACGGCCGGGTGGTGTGGAGTGGCCTCCTCGATCCATCCGCCGTCGGCCACCATACGCGCTTAGCATGCGTATCGGTTTTTCTGACGCCTCGACTGAGCTAAGCTGAGGCTTATTACTTTCGGCCGAGGTCCTCATGATTGTCTCGCTCCGTACGGCTGCCGCCGTTGCCCTCGTCGGCACGGCGACGGTCCTTTCGGTTCCTGCCGCGAAGGCCGCCGGCAGCTTCGATTTCCTCGCGGCACCCGAGATCGACCTCAACCGCATTTTCCGGCTCGACAAGGCGACGGGAGAGGTCGGCGCGTGCCAGTTCGGCCTCAAGGAAGGCTCCCCTGTCGGCGTCACGCTCTGCTATCCACCGGGGCAGGGCGCCGGCGCCCAGGGCTCGAGCGACTACGCGCTGGTCGCTTCGCGCCACGAGCAGGAGGGTGGCGTGTGGCGCGTCGATCTCCGAACGGGCATGATGTCGATCTGCTACGTTCTCAACGAAGCCGTGGTTTGTACGCCGCAGGCGAAATAGTTTGACGCGGGCTTCGGTGTCGGCCGAGCCCTTGCCGATACCGTTACGCCGTGCTTCATCGCGGCTCGCCCGAAAACGGTCAAAGAGAGCCATGGCGCCGGAGCCTTTCGATCAGGACGCCGCCAAGTTCGCCGCCGCCCGCCGCGTTCTCGATTTCGTAGAGGATGGCATGCGGCTCGGCCTCGGGACCGGCTCGACCGCGAGCGCTTTCGTGGAACTGCTCGGCGAGCGGGTGGCGAGCGGCCTCGACATCATCGGCGTGCCGACCTCCGAGCGGACTCGCGCGCTCGCCACGGAGTACGGCATCAAGCTCGTGACCATCGACGAGATGCCCGAGCTTGACCTCACGATCGACGGTGCCGACGAATACGATCCGTCCTTGCGTCTCATCAAGGGCGGCGGCGGGGCCCTGCTGCGCGAGAAGATCGTCGCGACCGCCTCGCGACGCATGATCGTCATTACCGACGCCAGCAAGGCGGTCGCCGAGCTCGGACGCTTCCCGCTGCCGATCGAGGTGAATCGGTTCGGCCTCGCCGTCACCCGCGCCGCCGTCATCCGCGAGGCCGAACGCTGCGGCTGCGGCGGAGCCGTGACGCTGCGCGGCGGCGATCAGCCTTTCATCACGGACGGCGGGCATCTCATCCTCGACTGCCGCTTTGGTCGTATTCCAGACCCCGGAGCACTGGCGCCGCACCTGTCGGCGATCCCCGGCGTGGTCGAGCACGGATTGTTCATCGGCATCGCTTGCGCGGTGATCTCGGCCGGGCCGGACGGGGTAACAATCCTCGGTCACCCGGAAGCCCGATAAAAGCCGGGGTTCGATGATGTCGGCTGAGCCTATGAGAAAAGGCACGTTAGGGAGGCCCTTCTGGCTCGACGCAACGTGAGGACAGTGTGTCGTCTGCTGCGCGTCCTCCCGCTCGCGCTCTGCGTCACCGGTGCGCCGGCCCTGGCCGGACCCGAACAGACCGGCGCCCTCGCGCTCTCACCGCCCAAGGTGCCCGAGAACGGCGCGCCCGCGCCCGAGCACATCGCCAAGGCGCGTCAGCTGATCCTCGCCACCGGCATCTCGCGCTCGTTCGAGATTATCATCCCGGAATTCATGGACCAGATCGGCATCACCTTGACGCAGGCGCGACCCGATCTCGTGCATGATATGAACACTGTACTGGCCGACCTGAAGCCGGAGTTCGACAAACAGTCCGACGAGATGATCGACCAGTCGGCGCGCATCTATGCGACGCTTCTGTCGGAGACGGAAATCGATGCGATACTCGCCTTCTTTAACAGCGAGGCCGGCCGCAAATACGTAGGCGCGCAGCCCTTTTTCCTGAACCAGTTGGTATCGGGTATGCAGGCTTGGCAGCAGAAAATCTCGATCAACATGATGGCGCGCGTGCGCCAAGAGATGAAGAAGAAGGGCCACGATCTTTGAGCGCCTACGATTGTGACCTTTTCGTCATCGGTGCCGGCTCGGGAGGCACGCGGGCCGCCCGGGTCGCCGCTCAGCATGGGGCGCGCGTCAAGATCGCCGAGGGCTATCGCGTCGGCGGCACCTGCGTGATCCGCGGCTGCGTGCCCAAGAAGCTCATGGTCTACGCCAGCCGGTTCGCCGACGCCTTTGAAGATGCCGAGGGCTTCGGCTGGAGCGTGCCCGAACCGTCGTTCGACTGGCGCAAACTCGTCGCCGCCAAGGATGCGGAGATCGCGCGTTTGTCGGGCATCTACGTAAGGAACCTTGAAAAGGCCGGAGCCGAGATCCTGCACGGCCACGTCAAGATCGTCGACCCGCACGCCGTTGAGCTCGAAGGGCGCCGCATCACAGCGGAGCGGATCCTCGTCGCCACCGGCGGCGAGCCGGTAATGCCCGGCAAGCTGAGGGGTGGCGAGCATGCAATAAGCTCCAACGAGATCTTCGATCTCGCGGAATTTCCCAAGCGGCTCCTGGTCGTCGGCGGCGGCTACATCGGCGTCGAGTTCGCCTCGGTCTTCATCCGCCTTGGTTCGAAAGTGACGCTGGTCAATCGTGTTAACTGCATCCTGCGCGCGTTCGATGTCGACATGCGCACCGGTGTGCAGGAGGCGCTGACCAAGGCCGGCATCGATTTCAAGCTCGAGCGCATGGTCGAGGCCATCGAGAAGCGGCCCGATGGTCTCGCCGTGGCGCTGAGCGACGGTGAGACGATCATGGCGGACCAGGTGCTGCTCGCGATGGGCCGTACGGCGAGCACGAAAGGCCTCGGCCTCGCGGAGGTGGGCGTCGAGCTTGGCCCCAATGGTGAGGTCCGCGTCAATCCGTTATCGCAATCCTCTGTTCCCTCGATCTACGCCGTCGGCGACGTGACCGACCGGGTCGCCCTGACCCCCGTCGCGATCCGTGAGGGCCAGGCCTTTGCCGACACTGTCTACGGCGGCACCGAAGTCGCGATGGATCATTCGATGATTCCCACCGCCGTCTTCACCACGCCGGAGATGGGCTCGGCCGGCCTGACCGAAGAGGAGGCCAAGACGATGCACACTTGCGTCGACATCTACGCCGCGAGTTTCCGGCCGATGCTGGCGACCTTATCGGGGCGCGATGAACAGGTAGTCGTGAAGATGATCGTCGATGGCAACACCGATAGGGTGCTCGGCGTGCACATGCTGGGCGACCATGCCGGCGAGCTGGCGCAGCTTTTCGGCGTCTGCCTCAAGTCCGGCGCGACCAAGGCCGACTTCGATCGAACCTGCGCGGTGCATCCGACGGTGGCCGAGGAACTCGTCACTTTGCGCACACGGCGCACGCGGCACGAACGCTTGTGCGACGAGCCGACCGGACCGGGTATGGCCGACGCCGCGGCTTGAGGTCCGTAGCGCCATAGCCACAGCAAATCGTATCGCGATGACACCCTTATGCTTAAGATGGCGTTAACCATCTTCTGCGATGCTCTTTTATCAATCGCGGGATATGTATCGTTATGGCAGCTGCGGCCCTCAAGATTGCGGACGATTTCCCTCCCGCCCGCCCCCGTGTCGTGCCGCAGCTGCGGCTCGCCGACCTCGCGACCCTTGGCGACACCGATATCGAAAACGGCCTGCTTGCCGATTTGAGCGCCGATCTGCACTCACTATTCGACCCCGTCGCCGATGGCGCATTGCCAATCTACTTCGGTCCGCTTCTAGGGCGACTGTACCTAGAAGGTCTGTGAAACCTAGAGGTTTACCAAGCATAGTCAGCTGCTGCGGACTTGCCTCGGCGAAGTCAATGCAAAGACGACCGGTTTTGGAGCACACGCCGGCGCCGGATCGCTGTGAAAGCTTGGAGAATAACGCGTCTAATATGACATGAAGAAGAGGCCTTGGGGCCCCTCTCCTATTGGCGTCACGAGCTCGAAGCGCTACTTGATCTTGGCTTCCTTAAACTCGACGTGCTTGCGCGCGACGGGATCATATTTCTTGAAGCTGAGCTTGTCCGTCTTGGTACGGGCGTTCTTGGTCGTCACGTAGAAGAAGCCTGTGTCTGCGGACGACACGAGCTTGATCTTGATCATCGCGGCCTTGGCCATGGCACCTTACCTCGAGCGTCGGCGGACGCCTTGAAACGAAAAACGGGCGTCTCGCTCGAGAGCCCGTACCCTGCACCTTTCATCTCGAAGGCACGCATTCTTGTCAAGGCACGTCAGCAGCGGGATCGGCGGCGGGCCGAGATAATGGTGCCCAGGGGCGGAATCGAACCACCGACACTGCGATTTTCAGTCGCATGCTCTACCAACTGAGCTACCTGGGCGTCGCTGACGTCCGATGACGGCGGCGAGGGCGGGTTATAGAAAGGCCGTCAAATCTTGTCCAGCATGGTTCGCGATCGTTGTCGGCCACGTTGTGCCCTTGAAGACACAGACGCCGGAATGGCGCGGGAACACGATTGTTGCCACAAAGCAGCCGCCCGTTCGCAGCTTTTTAACGACAAGCTGTCTTCCATGAACGAAGGCTTTGAGGCGCGCCCGGCGGCCGCCTGTCCCCATCCCTCAAATGGGAATTTGGAGCTCGACGTGGCATCAAATCGTCTTTCGATGGCTCTTTCTTCGCACGCCTCTGCTCGGGCTCGTTCTAGGAATGCCTCCTGGTGCGCGCTCGCCTTTGTGGGCGCGCTCGCCTCGCTGACGGGCGTTGCCGCGGCACAGGACATCACCGATCAAGCCGAGTGGGCTCAAGGCTATGACGCCGACGCTCGCCTCTCGGTGCAGCGGTCGACCACGCCCGTTTTATCGCAGGCGACCTTCGATGCCACCGAGCGCGCCATAGAGACCTACCGCGGCATCGTCCAGCGCGGCGGCTGGAATCGCGTGCCGGCCGGCCGGATCATCAAGCTCGGCTCGAATGGGCCGGCTGTCGTCGCACTGCGCAAGCGTCTGATCATCTCCGGCGACCTCGACGGCTCGTCCGGCGAGTCGCCAGTGTTCGATTCCTACGTCGATGCCGGTGTGAAGCATTTCCAGGCGCGCCACGGCCTTATCGAGAACGGCGTCGTCGGCAAGGAAGTCCTTGCGGCGATGAACATTCCCGCCGACACCCGCCTCCATCAGCTCGAGATCAACCTGGTCCGTCTCCGCGCCTTCTCCGGCAATCTCGGCGAGCGTTACGTCATGGCCAACATCCCCGCCGAGGCTGTCGAGACGGTCGAGAACGGCGTCGTCGCCACCCATCACCGCGCCGGCGTCGGCCGTATCGATCGCCAGTCGCCCGTGATGCAGACCCGGGCGCTCGATATCAACTTCAACCCCTACTGGCACGTGCCCGTATCATTGATCCACAAGGATCTGATCCCCAAGATGCTGGCGGATCCCAACTACCTTAACGAGCACCACATCCGCATCTTCGACAAGAACGGCCAGGAAGTGCCGTCGCAGTCAATCAACTGGCACTCCAACCAGGCCTTCGGATATAACTATAAGGAAGATCCGGGCACCGAGAACTCGCTCGGCGTGGTGCGCATCAACATCAACAATCCATACGGCGTCTACATGCACGACACGCCGGAAAAGGGCGTGTTCGGCGACGACAACCGTTTCGTCTCGTCGGGCTGCATCCGCGTGCAGAACGTGCGCGACTACGTGCAGTGGCTCTTGAAAGACACGCCCGGCTGGGACCGCCCGCACATCGACGAAGCGATCCGATCCGGCCAGCAGGTCAACGTCAAACTGGCGCAACCGGTGCCGGTGTATTGGGTCTACATCACCGCTTGGGCGAGCCCGAACGGCCTGACGCAGTTTCGCGATGACATCTACCAGCGCGACGGCTTCTCCAACACCGCCACCGGCTCGATCGGTCGTCCCGAACCGCAAGACGGTGCCGGGGACGCCGACGAGACCGTGAGCCGCACCAGCTATCGCGGCGGTGGTGGCAGCGATCGAGGCCTCGAGCCGGGCCCCGACGACCAGTAAGAAGTCTCAAGGCCGGCTAAAAATTCTTGAGTTCGCGTGTCATTAAATCTGCCGGTCGGCGACTATGCCGCTCCTGGTGACGCGTGCTAGAAAGCCATCCTTCGGAATATAAGAACCTGCCGCTCAAAGCGGCTCTGTTCGCAAGGGGCTTCCATGACCAAGTCCGACGCCGGCTGGCGCGACTCGACGACTTTCTTTAACGCCGATCTGCAGTCGATCGATCCGGACATGGCCAAGGCCATCGGGCAGGAGCTTGGCCGCCAACGCGACGAGATCGAGCTGATTGCTTCCGAGAACATCGTCTCCAAGGCGGTCATGGAAGCGCAGGGGTCGGTGCTCACGAACAAGTACGCCGAAGGCTACCCGGGCCGTCGCTACTACGGCGGCTGCCAATTCGTGGATATTGCCGAGAAGCTCGCGATCGAGCGTGCCACCGAATTGTTCGGTGTCGGCTTCGCCAACGTGCAGCCGAACTCCGGCAGCCAGGCCAACCAGGCCGTCTTCCTCGCGCTGTTGCAGCCCGGCGACGTCTTCATGGGCCTCGACCTTGCAGCAGGCGGACACCTGACCCACGGCTCTAAGGTCAACGTCTCCGGAAAGTGGTTCAAGCCGGTGTCCTACGGCGTCCGCAAGGACGATTACCGCATCGACATGGAAGCGGTGCAGAAGCTCGCCGAAGAGCGTAAGCCTAAGTTGATTATCGCGGGCGGCTCGGCGTACCCGCGCCATTGGGACTTCAAGCGTTTCCGCGAGATCGCTGATTCGATAGGCGCCTACTTCATGGTGGACATGGCGCATTTCGCCGGCCTTATCGCCGCCGGGCTGCACCCTTCGCCGTTCCCCCACGCGCACGTCGCCACCACGACGACGCACAAGACGCTGCGCGGCCCCCGCGGCGGCATGATCCTCACGAACGACGGCGATCTCGCCAAGAAGTTCAACTCGGCGATCTTCCCCGGCATTCAGGGCGGTCCGCTGATGCACGTCATCGCCGCCAAGGGTGTCGCCTTCGGCGAGGCGCTCAAGCCGGAATTCAAGATCTACATCCAGCAGGTGATCGACAACGCCGCAACGTTGGCCGAGACGCTGCAAGCCAAGAACTACGCCATCACCACCGGCGGCACCGACAACCACCTCATGCTGGTCGACCTGCGTGACAAGGGCATCACCGGCAAGGCGGCGGAACAATCGCTCGGCCGCGCTCACATCACCTGCAACAAGAACGGTGTGCCTTTCGACGACGCCTCGCCAATGGTCACCTCTGGCATCCGCCTCGGTTCTCCGGCGGCAACTTCGCGCGGCTTCGGCCACGCCGAATTCCAGGAGGTTGGCGAACTGATCGCCAACTGCCTCGACGGCCTCAAGGCCAACGGCGAAGAGGGCAATGCCGCTGTCGAGGGTATGGTGCGCGACCAGGTCGCCAAGCTGACCAAACGCTTTCCGATTTACTGAGTCGCTTAGGGTGCGCTGTCCCTACTGCGGCAGCCTCGAGACCCAGGTAAAGGATTCGCGGCCGACGGAAGACTCGTCGTCCATTCGTCGGCGGCGGATATGTCCCGATTGCGGCGGCCGATTCACTACGTTCGAGCGTGTTCAATTGCGCGAACTCGTAGTGCTGAAGAAGTCGGGGCGCCGCGTACCCTTCGATCGTGACAAGCTGATGCGCTCCCTCGAAGTCGCGTTGCGCAAGCGTCCCGTCGAGGGCGAGCGCATCGACCGTATGGTCAACGGCATCGTGCGTCAGCTCGAGAGCCAAGGAGACAGTGAGATCCCGTCCGATCGCATCGGCGAGCTTGTCATGGAAGGTTTGCGCGCGCTCGACGGGGTTGCCTACGTCCGCTTCGCCTCGGTGTACCGCAACTTCAGGGAAGCTCGCGATTTCAACATGTTGATCGACGAGCTGGCCAGCCGGCCTGAAGACGAGCCGAGCCGCAACAGCCCCAAAACCGCGCCGAGCCGGGTATGAGCGGCAGCACGGCGCAGGCGCTGCAACCCGCGGTCAGCGAGATCGACGCGCGCTTCATGGCGGCGGCCCTAGCCTTCGGTCGCTGCAGCCTTGGGCGTACCGCACCCAACCCTAGCGTCGGCGCGCTCGTCGTTCGCGACGGCATCGTCGTCGGCCGCGGCTGCACCGGTCAGGGCGGCCGCCCTCACAGCGAGGTTCTCGCCCTCGCGCAGGCCGGCGAGGCCGCGCGCGGGGCAACGCTTTACGTCACGCTCGAGCCCTGCAGCCATCATGGCCGCACGCCGCCGTGCTGCGAGGCAGTCGTCTCTGCCGGTATCGCACGACTAGTCTACGCCATCGACGATGCCAATCCGTTGGTCGCGGGCGGAGGGGCCAGGTTTTGCCGCGTTCACGGCCTCACCGTGGATGGCGGGGTCGGAGCGGCGGAGGCGCGGCGTGACCACCGCGGACACATCCTCCGCATGACGACGGATCGTCCCATGGTGACGTTGAAGCTCGCCGAGACGGCGAACGGCTTCGTTGCCGGCGGCCCGCACGATCCGCGTCTCGCCATCACCGGCGCCGCCGCCAACGGCATGGTGCACGTGGTGCGCGCGATGCACGACGCGATCATGGTCGGCATTGGCACGGTCATGGCGGACGATCCGTTGATGACGGTGCGCTTGCCGGGCGTCTCCGCCCGGCCGTTGCGGGTCGTGCTCGACGGTGATCTCACGATTTCCCCTCGATCCCGTATCCTGATGACGGCGGCCGAGGCTCCGATCCTGCTCGTGGCGCGCGAAGATGCCCATCGGCCCGAAGCACTAGCGGATGTCGAGATCCTCCGCGTGCCCGCTGATCGGGACGGTCGGCCCGATCTCGTCGCCACGCTCGCATCCCTTGCCGCGCGCGGCGTCACGCGCATCCTGAGCGAGGGCGGTCCGCGCGTGGCAGAGAAGCTTCTCACGATGAACCTTGTCGACGAAATGCTGCTTTTTACGGCACCGCGGCTACTTGTCGGCGGTGAGGGCGTCCCAGGCCTCGGACTGGAGACGAGGATGATCATCGACCGCGACTTCTCGCTTCTCGATGAGCGAATGGTCGGCGTCGACCGCCTGCGGCATTATTCGGTCGAGGGCTGATGTTTACAGGGCTCGTGACGGATGTCGGCACGATCGATCAGGTCGCCGTGGGCGATACGCTGAAACGCGTACGGATCAAAAGCAACTACCCTGCTCGAGACATTGCCCTGGGCGCCTCGATCGCCTGCGGCGGCCCTTGCCTCACAGCCGTCGCCGTCGAAGCAATAGGAGACGGGTCCGTTTTCACGGTAGATGTCGGTGCAGAGACGCTGGAGCGTACAAGCGCCGGCTTGTGGAAAGCGGGGATGCGTCTCAATCTCGAACAATCGTTGCGGGTCGGCGGCGAGCTAGGCGGTCACATCGTGACCGGCCACATCGACGGCCTCGCCGGAATTGTCTCGATTGACCCCTTCGACGGCATGAGCCGATTTGTCTTACGCGCCCCCGAAAGGCTCCTTCGCTTCATCGCGGAGAAAGGCTCTGTGTGCCTTGACGGCACGTCCTTGACCGTGAACGGGGTCAAGGACGATACCTTCACCGTGCTGCTGATCCCCCATACGCTCGCCATGACTACCTGGGGCGAGCGGCGCGTCGGCGACGGGCTGAACCTCGAAGTCGATCTCATGGCTCGATACGCGGCCCGCCTGAGCGAGACCGCGCAGAAGGACACTGCTCAGTAGCGAAGAACGATGGTCTGCTGCTTGCCGCCGTCGAGATCGATGGCTTCCTGGCCGTCGGCCTTCTTGTCCTTGATAGTGGCGTCCTCGACAATATCGACGCTTGTGACGTTCATCGCGGCGGCTTGGTCGACCTCGGCGATCGAGATGATCACGCTGTCGGAAAGGTCCTTGGTGTGCTTGCGGAAATCGCCGAGTTTCATCGTTGTCTCCTCACGTCGTGCGTGCGCAAAGCTTCACCCCGGAGCGGAGTTGCCGGCGCAGATAGCCGCAGCCGGCTCGACCGGATATTGGAAGCCGATTATGGGCTTTGGAACGATTCGAGATTAGAACTATTTCATAGTCAGAGCGGTTAGTGGCTATCACGGAGCTTCTTCATGACATCGCATTGCGAGAGTTGCACGTACTTCGACAATCATCGAATCAACTCGGGCAAGAAGGCCGATGGTGAAGGCCTTTGCCGCTTCAATCCTCCAATTTTACAGCCGGCTCCTGATGCGCACGGTCTTTGGCCGGTTGTCAGCCAAAAAGACTGGTGTGGTCACTACGCGGACGTCGCGACCGCTGCTCAGCGCGCCGCTTGATCCGCACGTTGTTTCGTTAAGAAAGCCCGGCCTAGCGCCGGGTTTTTTCACGCCTGGACGCCTGCTGGCGAGCGTTTTGCCAGCAGGCGCGCGGAGGAGAACACGTCATGCCGCTCACGCCCACGACCGAGGTTCCAGTCGAGCGCGGGATGTCGGCCGGTTTCATGGTGACCATGCGCGATGGCGAGCGCGTGGTGCCAATCGTCGTATCCCACGAGGCGCTCCGCGCCTTTGAGCCGGGCGCGCCGGACCCCAAGCAGAGCCTGGCCGAGCGCCGCGCCTTGATCGAGATGGTGGCAAGCGCCAAATACGATCGTGGTGACATCGCCAGGAACGGCCGTGTCATGATTACCGCACGCGACCTCGACTAGGATCGCAGGAGGTCACCTGGCGTGGTGGCGCGCTCGGAAGTGCAGGCCGGTCGAATCCCCTGCAGATCCGCTCAGGCCACGCTCCTTGCTACGGCGCGGGGCACTTGCTAACCCAGGCGCACTCCTCAAACACCAAGCCGCGAAACCGATGGCCGAGCCGCGCCGATCCGCCATGCCGCCCGTCGACGCCGCCGGCGCCTGTTTCCTCGTAGTGGAAGCGCGGTTCTACGACGACATCGGTACGCTTCTGCTCGCCGGGGCGAAGCAGGCGCTGGCGGCGGCCGGCGCCGAGGTTGACGTCGTGAGCGTGCCGGGCGCACTTGAGATCGCCCCCGCGCTGGCCATGCTGGTCGAAGACGGCGGCTACGCCGGCGCCGTGGCGCTGGGCTGCGTAATTCGCGGCGACACCTACCATTTCGAGATCGTCTGCAACGAAAGCGCACGGGCGCTGACGCAGTTCGCCGTGGACTGGCGCCTTGCTTTCGGCAACGGCATCCTCACGGTGGAGACCGAGGCCCAGGCCTTCGAGCGGGCCGATCCCGGACGCGGCGACAAGGGCGGTGACGCCGCCCGCGCCGCCCTCGCGCTGTGGCGCATCAAGAGCCAAAGGGATGCCGCCTGATGGCCGGAGGTGTCGAACGCTCAGCCGCCCGCCTCGCTGCCGTGCAGGCCCTCTACCAGATGGACGTCACCGGAAAGACGCTGCCCGACATCTTCTCCGAGTTCGAGACCTACTGGATCGGCGGCGAGATCGAGGGCGAGCGCTATAATCCCGCCGAGTTGGCTTTCTTCCGCGACATCCTGAAGGGCGTCCTCGCCGACCAGATGGCGCTCGACAATGCCGTCAACGACGGCCTGGTCGCCTCCTGGCCGCTGGCGCGCATCGACAGCGTGATGCGGGCTATCCTGCGTGCCGGCGCCTATGAGCTGAAGAAGCGGCGCGACGTTCCGGCGAAGGTGGTCATCAAGGAATACGTCGACGTCGCTGGCGCCTTCTTTGGCCGGGAGGAGAGCGGCATGGTCAACGCCGTGCTCGACGGCCTCGGGCGCTCCTACCGCACCGACGAGCTCGAAGCCCGCCGAGCCTGAGCTTCGCTCTCTTACGGCGACGTGCTAGGTCGCGTGTGCCGCGCCGACCGGATTTGCGGTGACTTCTTCGGGGATCGATGGACAGAGCCCGCTATGCCGCCGACCCGCAGCGCAGCTTGGGGCGTTTTTTTGCGGAATCACCTTCGCGCACACGCTCCGACTTCCAGCGCGATCGCGACCGCATCATTCACAGCACCGCATTCCGCCGGCTGGCGCACAAGACCCAGGTCTTCGTGCCTCACGAGGGCGATCATTTTCGGACGCGCCTGACGCATTCGATCGAGGTGGGTCAGCTCGCCCGCGCCATCTCCCGCTCGCTTCAGCTCGACGAAGACCTTGCCGAGGCCGTCGCGCTGGCGCACGACCTCGGACACACGCCTTTCGGTCATACTGGCGAGGAGGTGCTCGACGCGCTGATGGCCGGCTGCGGCGGCTTCGACCACAATGCCCAGACGCTGCGTATCGTGACCAAGCTGGAGCGCCGCTATGCTCTTTTCGATGGCCTGAACCTCGTCTACGAAACGCTCGAGGGTCTAGCAAAGCACAACGGCCCGCTGTTCGGCCGCGACGGCGATCCGGTGCCGGCCTTCGCCGCCCGCGGCTTGCCCGGTATCTTCCTAAAAATGGACGCCGAGCGTCTGCTAGGTCTCGACCGTCACGCGGCAGCGGAGGCTCAGGCGGCGGCTCTCGCCGACGATATCGCCTACAACGCTCACGACCTCGACGACGGTCTGCGCGCCGGGCTCTTCACCCTGTCGGAATGCTGCGCCGTGCCGTTCCTGGCCGTCCTGCTGGAGGAGATCGCCGAGCGTCATCCCGGGCTCGACGACAGCCGGACGGTTCACGAGCTCACCCGTCGCCTCATCACCCGCCTGGTCGAGGATGCCGTCGGCGAGGCCGGCGAGCGTTTGTCCGGGCTCGACAGCCTGGATGCGGTGCGCGACGCGCGGCGCGCGGTCATCGCCTTCTCGCGCCCAATGGAGGACGCCGTGATGGAGATCAAGGCATTTCTGTGGGTGCACATGTATCGCCACCAGGATCTCGTCGTGATCCGCGAGCGCGCGGCGGGCGTGGTGCGCGACCTTTTCCTCAAGTTCCGCGAGACCCCGCGACTGATGCCGGAGGAATGGGCCGTGCGCGCGGCGATCCCATTCGATCACAGCGGCCGACGCGAGCGCCTGGTCTGCGACTACATCGCCGGTATGACGGACCGCTACGCACTCTCCGAGCACCACCGTCATTTCGAAGCCACGCCGGACCTGCGCTACGGTTTCAGGGCCCTGCGCTCGGCTGCCGAGACCTGAAACAGTTCAATGCCGTGACTGCACGAAGGCGTCGATGAGTTCGACAACCTGGGCGACGCGAAAAGGCTTGGGCACGAAGCAGCGGGTCGCGGCGGTGAAGACCTCGTCGGGGTAGCGACGACCCGAGGTCACCAGAACACCGATGTTCGGCCATTGCGCGCCGATGCGGTGCGCCAACGCGAAGCCGTCAATGGCGCCGGGCATTTCGACGTCGGTGAAGACCACGCGGATATCGCTGTTGGTCTCGAGGAGCCGCAGCGCTTCGGTGGCGTCGGCTGCCTCGAGCACTTCGAAGCCGGCTTCGATGAGCATGTCCGCGTTGAACATGCGCAGCAGCGGTTCATCCTCGACAATCAGAACGCGGGCATGGCTCGGAGCGACGGCGTCGACGATCATGACCGAAAACCCTCGTGCTCTAACAGCACGTTTCAACATCGGTGCTTTGTTTTAATGAAGCCTTTCCCTGATCCAACAGGCGCGGCGATGGTAAACCAAGAGCTAACGAGGGATGGAAGCTGAGCGTGAGCGATCAATCCGAGTTCTTCACGTCACTTGACGGCCTGCGGCTGCATGCGCGCGTGTGGACGCCCGCGCGCGACGAAGGTCGACTGGCGGCGGTCTGCCTGCCGGGTCTCACCCGCAGCTCTGCCGATTTCGTCCCGCTCGCGGAGGCTCTCTCTACGGGCGCCGCGCCGCGCCGCGTCGTCGCGCTCGATTATCGCGGGCGTGGGCTCTCAGACCACGATGCCGACTGGCGACATTACGATTTGGCCACGGAGCGCGCCGACATGCTGCGCGTGCTGGCAGCCCTCGCGATCAGCCGGGCGAATTTCGTCGGCACCTCGCGCGGCGGACTGCACGTGATGGCGCTAGCGGTGGAGCATCGCGACCGCATCGCCGCAGTGGTGCTGAACGACATCGGTCCCGTGATCGAGGCGGCAGGCCTGGTGCGCATCAAGAGCTACGTCGGTCGGCCCATCACGCCAGCCTCGTTGTTGGAAGCCGTACGGCTCATGAAGCTCGGCGATGCCGCGGCGGGTTTCGACGGCTTGAGCGATGAGGAGTGGCGGCATTTCGCGGCAACCACCTTCGGCGCCGACGAGAGCGACCTACGGCTGCGCTACGATCCCGGGCTTGCCCGGACCTTGGATGAATTCGACCTCTCGAAGCCTCTGCCCGACAGCTGGGCGCTTTTCGACGCGCTCCGCCCCGCGCCGGTCCTGACGATCCGCGGCGCCAACTCGGACCTGCTCTCGCCCGAGATCCTCGAAGCGATGACGCAGCGCTGGCCGGGCAATCGCACGCTCGTCGTTCCGGGGCAGGCCCATGCGCCGCTCCTCGCTGATGCGGCGACGATCGCGGCTGTTGCGGCGTTTCTTGCCGAGGCCGATACCGCGTGACCTACAGATTTGCCAGGTGTGCGCGATCCTCCTCGGGGAGGGCGGCGAGCCAGGCCGCGTCGTCGCCGGGTTCGGGCAGCATGTGACCGAATTCGGCCATGGCGCGGGACGGCAACTCGCTGAGATAGATCCAGATCGCATAGCGGGGCACGCCAAGGAGATCGCTGACCGCCGGCAACGTCCGTCTGACGAAATCGGCGCGCTCCAGCGTCGAGCGGCCGGCACGGATATGGCCCTCGATGAAGACGTGCGGTCCGGCGAGCGGCTTGCCGCCGATGTAACAATCCTCCTGCGCGAAGGGGCGGAAAAGCACCTGGACGAAGGTGGTGCCGCCACTCGTGACCTCGGCATGGTTGGCCGTAATCGTGGCGGCGAGTTGCGCCTTGACCGCGGCGCCGAGTAGCCCCTCGGGCGCGCGGCAGATATAGGTCGCCATCGTCTGATCCTAGCGTAAGCGTTACGGCCTTGTAGAGTGTACCGTGGCTCGGTGCATGTCCGTGCCGCATGCCGCACGGCCGGTACGTGCCGCATGCGCGACGTGCCGCACGCGATGCTCTTAGCCTCGTAGACGCATACGGAATTTCATCCTGTCCGACCTTTCGCCCTTCGATGCCGCTGCCGTCGTGATCGTGCTCGCAGCCGTGCTCAGCACGCTCAACGCGCGCTTCACCAAGCTGCCGCAGACGATCGGGCTGACCCTGATGGGTGCGGCGCTCTCGATCCTGGTAATCGTCATCTCCAAGATCTTCCCCTCTCTTGGCATACGCGGCTGGGCGCACGGCTTCGTCGCCAGCCTCGATTTCAAGTCGACGCTGCTCGATGGTATGCTGTCGTTCCTGCTGTTCGCGGGCGCGCTGGGGATCGACCTCAAGGACGTGCGCCGCGGACGCTGGACCATCCTCGTGCTAGCGGTGTTCGGCACGCTGTTCTCGACGGCGCTCGTCGGTTTGGGTCTCAAGGCATTGCTGATGCTGGCGGGTCAGGACCTGTCGCTCACCTGGTGCCTCGTCTTTGGCGCGCTGATCAGCCCGACCGATCCCGTCGCCGTCATCGCCATCCTCAAAGATGCCTGGCTGCCGCCCGACATCCAGGCCACCATCGCCAGCGAGAGCCTGTTCAATGACGGCGTCGGCGTCGTGATCTTCTCCATCCTGCTCGCCGCCGCGTCGGGGCAGGGCGACCTGGGATTGGGCGAGGCGACCATGATGTTCGCCCAGGAGGCTGGCGGCGGCATCCTCGCCGGGCTGGTGGTCGGGGCCATTGCCTTCGTCGCCATGCGTGCCACCCTCGACTACATCGTCGAGGTATTGATCACCTTGGCAGTAGTGACCGGCGGCTACGCGGCGGCGCAGGCACTCCACGTATCGGGACCCGTGGCGATGGCCGTGGCCGGCCTTATCATCGGCAACCAGGGCTTCGCCTACGCGCTCAGCGAGGAGGGCGAGGAATATGTCGTCAAATTCTGGCAGGTTATCGACGAGATCCTCAACGCCCTGCTGTTCCTCCTGATCGGGCTGGAGGCCATCACGATCTGGCGCGACAACACGATTATGGCGCTCGCTGCTGCGACGGTCCCGATCGTGCTCGCGGCTCGCTTCATCGCCGTCGGCATGCCGCTCTTCCTGCTCAAGCGCATCCAGAACCTCGGACCGGCGGCCGTACCGCTGCTCTGGTGGGGCGGGCTGCGCGGCGGCATCTCGATCGCGCTCGCGCTCTCGATCCCGCGCGGTGGGGGACAGGAGTTCATCCTCGCCGCTACCTACGCCTGCGTGATCTTCTCCGTGCTGGTCCAAGGCTCGACGATCGGCCGCCTGGCACGCCGCTACAAGCCGTTTGATGACGACGAGGAGCCCGCCGTTGCGCGCCCGATTGCTTAAGGCCTGGCAGCTGCTCGGCGAATCGTCTGGATCCTCCCGGGCTGGTGGTGCTCGCCTGCGCGCTGATGGCGTTCGCGCTGCTGGCCGTCGACAGAGCCGACCTGATCCCGCGATGTCTGATCGACAGCCCACTGATCTACTCCGGCGATGCGACCGGCGCGCGCTCCCTGCTCGGCGCTGTGGCTCCCTCGACGATCAGCGTCGCCGGCAGGTGTTCTCCATCACCATCGCCGCGCTGACGCTCGCCGCATGCCAGATGGGGCCTCGCCTGCTGCGCAATTCCACGCGCGATCACGGCAACCAGCTGACGCTCGGCGTCGACCTTGGCACCTTCTGCTACGATGGCCTACGGTCCGCTACCGCGCGAATAGCGCGATATCGGCGAGTATCAGCCTGGATCAGGCCCTGTCCGCCGCCGGCTCGCTCCGGGTCGGCGTCGGCAGGCGCGGCGGGCTGCCGAGGCGCTTGTCGAGATAGAGGCCGACTTCGGCGATCAGCGGATCGACGCGGTTCTCGAAGAAGTGGTTGGCGCCGGGGATCACCGCGTGCTCGATGAGAATGCCCTTTTGGGTCTTCAGCTTCTCGATTAAAGCCATCACCTCCTTCAGCGGTGCCACGCGATCGATATCGCCGTGGACGAACAGACCGGACGACGGGCAGGGCGCCAGGAACGAGAAGTCGAAACGATTGGCCGGTGGCGCCACTGAGATGAAGCCCTCGATCTCGGGGCGACGCATCAGCAGCTGCATGCCGATCCACGAGCCGAAAGAGACGCCGGCGATCCAGCAGGCACGTGCCTCGGGGTGCATCGCCTGCGCCCAGTCGAGCGCGGCGGCCGCATCGGACAGTTCGCCGGAGCCGTGATCGAAAGCACCCTGGCTGCGGCCGACGCCGCGAAAATTGAAGCGCAGCACGGAAAAGCCGCGCTCGGCGAACGCGTAGTAGAGGTTGTAGACAATTTGATTGTTCATCGTGCCGCCGAACTGAGGATGCGGGTGCAGGATGATTGCGATAGGCGCGTTGCGCTTGGGCGCGGGATGAAACCTGCCTTCGAGACGGCCGGCTGGGCCGTTGAAGATGACTTCGGGCATCATGACTCCTAGGGAAGGCGGCGCCGTCCGATCGCGCACGCGCGCTCGCCGTCGCTCTCTTGACGACATCGGCCCCGGCGCCTAAACCGTTAGAATAATTCTAACACTTCCGCGCGCCGGGCGAACCTCGTCGACGGTCCTGCTGACCAAATTGGCTTTCGTCTTCTAGCATGGCGAGCGCGGCGCGAAGCAAGTGTTTCGAAGGGTCGAATCATCGGCCGAAGCGGGAATGTCGTGAGCTTGGTCCGCCGCCATTATCTCGATCACAATGCTACGACGCCGCTGCACCCTACGGCGTGCGCTGCCATGACGGCTGCCTTCGAGCTTGCCGGCAACCCGTCCTCGATCCATGCCGAGGGCCGCGCGGCGCGGGCCGCGGTGGATATGGCACGGCGCGAGGTTGGCGCCTTCGTCGGCACCTCCGTCGAAAACGTGATCTTCACCTCGGGCGGCACCGAGGCGCTTAATATGGCGCTGACGCCCACCTTGGCATCTTGCGACAGGCTGCTGATGAGTGCCGGAGAGCATCCGGCTGTTCTCGCCGGGCATCGCTTCGGCGAACGTGCGGAGACCGTGTCTTTGCGGCGGGATGGCATGATCGATCTCGCCGCACTCGAGCGGCAGGTCGCGGGCCGGCCCGTTATGCTGGCGCTACAAGCCGCCAACAACGAGACCGGCGTGATCCAGCCCGTCGCCGAGGCCGCGGCTATTGTGCATGCGGCGGGAGGTGTCGCGGTCTGCGACGCGGTCCAGGCGGCCGGCAAGATCGTTTGCAACATCAATGACCTCGGCGTGGATGCTCTCGCGATTTCCGCGCACAAGTTTGGAGGGCCCAAGGGTGTTGGCGCCCTTTGTTTCGCGCCCGGCCGTCCCCATCTCGGGCACGCCGTCGTTCGCGGCGGCGGCCAGGAGCAAGGCCTGAGGGCCGGCACCGAGAACATCGTCGGCATCGCCGGTTTTGGAGCCGCTTGCGCCTCGGTGGAACGGCGGCGTCTCGCCAGTGAAGAGCAACTCGTCGCGTGGCGCGACGCGTTGCAGGCGAAGGTGTTGGGCGCGCTTCCGGGCGCGTTCGTCTTCGGGCAAGGCGCGACACGCCTACCCAACACATTGAGCTTCGCCGCCGCGGGGGTCGATGCCCAGGTCCTGCTGATGAAGCTCGACCTTGACGGCATCGCGGTATCGGCCGGCTCGGCCTGCGCGGCGGGTAGGGTCAAGCCGTCCCACGTGTTGAGCGCGATGGGCGTGCCCGACACGCTGGCGAGCAGCGCCATTCGGGTCAGCCTCGGCTGGACGACGGGGCAAGAGGATATCGAGGCTTTCGCGGAGGCTTTCGCGCGAGCGGTGAGGACGATGAGGCCGCGCATCGCGGCGTAAGGTTTCCGACCGCCCTGCGGTCGGCTTAAGGAGAGTTTGGATGGCTGCCGTTCAGGAGACCGTCGACCGCGTCAAGTCGCTCGACGTCACCGAGTACAAGTACGGGTTTTTCTCGGAATTCGAGATGGACAAGGCGCCCAAGGGTCTCAGCGAAGAGATTGTGCGCTTCATTTCGGCCAAGAAGGGCGAGCCCGACTGGATGACCGAGTGGCGCCTCGAGGCGTACCGCCGCTGGCTGACCATGGAGGAGCCTTCCTGGGCGCGCGTCGGTTACCCGAAGATCGACTTCCAGGACATCACCTACTACGCCGCGCCCAAGAGCGTGACGGGTCCGATGTCGCTCGAGGACGTCGATCCCGAGCTGTTAAACTATTACAAGAAGCTCGGCATCCCGCTCCACGAGCAGGAGATCCTGGCCGGCGTTGAGGGCGCCAAGGAGCGCCGCGTCGCCGTAGATGCGGTGTTCGACTCGGTCTCCGTCGTCACCACCTTCAAGAAGGAGCTGGCCAAGGCCGGCGTGATCTTCTGCCCGATCTCGGAGGCGGTGCACACGCATCCCGAGTTGGTGAAGAAGTACCTTGGCACCGTCGTTTCGACATCCGACAACTACTACGCGACGCTGAACGCGGCGGTCTTCTCGGACGGGTCGTTCGTCTACATCCCGCCGGGCGTGCGCTGCCCGATGGAGCTGTCGACCTACTTCCGAATCAACGAGGAGAACACCGGGCAATTCGAACGCACGCTGATTATCGCCGACCAGGGCGCCTACGTTTCCTACCTCGAGGGATGCACCGCACCCAAGCGCGACGACAACCAGCTGCACGCGGCCGTCGTCGAGCTGATCACGCTCGACGACGCGGAGATCAAGTACTCGACTGTGCAGAACTGGTATCCTGGTGACAGCGAGGGCAAGGGTGGAATCTACAACTTCGTGACCAAGCGCGGCGATTGCCGCGGCAAGAACTCGAAGATCTCGTGGACGCAGGTCGAGACGGGCTCGGCGATCACTTGGAAGTACCCGTCCTGCATCTTGCGCGGCGACGGCTCGCGCGGCGAGTTTTATTCGATCGCGATCTCGAATGGCCGCCAGCAGGTCGACTCCGGCACCAAGATGATCCATCTCGGCAAGAACACGACGAGTCGGATCATCTCCAAGGGCATCTCGGCCGGGCACTCGCAGAATACCTATCGCGGTCAGGTCTCGGCGCACCGCAGGGCGACGGGCGCGCGCAACTTCACCAACTGCGACTCGCTGCTGATCGGTAACGAGTGCGGGGCGCACACGGTGCCCTATATCGAGGCGCGAAACGACACGGCGCAGTTCGAGCACGAGGCGACCACTTCGAAGATCTCAGACGACCAGCTGTTCTACTGCCAGCAACGTGGGCTCGATCCAGAGGAAGCGACGGCGCTCATCGTCAACGGCTTTGTTCGCGACGTGCTCCAGCAGCTACCGATGGAGTTCGCCGTCGAGGCCCAGAAGCTGATCGCCATCTCGCTTGAAGGCAGCGTCGGTTAGAGCCGCAGCCCAGCCTCCTCTCCTAGCGAGAGAAGGTGGCGCGGCAACGCTGCACGGATGAAGGATCGGAGGCGCTTGCCGAACAGCGTATCCCGACCCCTCATCACTTCCCTTGCTGCGCAAGGGCCACCTTCTCCTAAAAGAGGAGAAGGGCGCTTTTCTTGAAAGAACTCCATGCTCGACATAAGAAACCTGACCGTCTCCATCGAGGGCAATAAGATCCTCGACGACTTCAATCTCACCGTGAAGGACGGCGAGGTGGCCGCGATCATGGGGCCGAACGGGACAGGAAAGTCGACGTTGGCCTACGTCATCGCTGGCAAGTCAGACTATGATGTCGAGGGCGGCGAGGTCATCCTGAACGGCGAAAATATGCTTGAAATGGAGCCGGAGGAGCGTGCCGCCGCCGGCGTCTTCCTTGCCTTTCAGTACCCGGTCGAGATCCCCGGCGTCGGAACGATGACGTTCTTCCGCGCGGCGCTCAATGCGCAGCGCAAGCAACGCGGCGAGGAGGAGCTGACGACGCCGGCTTTCATGAAGAAGGTGAATGAGGCTGCCGCAACGCTCGAGATCCGTAAGGACATCATGAAGCGCGCGCTCAACGTCGGCTTCTCCGGCGGCGAGAAGAAGCGCATGGATATCCTGCAGATGGCGCTGCTCGAGCCCGCTCTCGCGATCATGGACGAGACCGATTCCGGTCTCGATATTGATGCCATCCGCATTGTGTCGGAAGGCGTCAACAAGCTGCGCGACGGAAAGCGCTCCTTCCTGCTTATCACGCACTACCAGCGCCTGCTGAACTACATCGTGCCCGATACCGTGCACGTGATGGCGGGCGGCAAGATCGCCCGCACCGGCGGCAAGGAACTGGCGCTCGAGCTGGAGCAGACCGGCTACCGCGACTTTGCGACCAAGACGGCAGCGGAGTGACCATGCCCGCGCGTATCGTCTCTTCCCGCACCGACGCCGAGGTATCGCTGGCCGACAGCTACGGTGCCGCCAAGGCGCGGCTTCCCGGCTCGGAGGCCGTGCGCCATATGCGCGACAACTCTTTTAGCGCCTTTGCCGCCGCCGGTTTGCCGCATCGCCGTGTCGAGGCGTGGCACTACACCGACCTTCGTTCGCTGATGCGCAAGGCGCTTCCCTTGGCGCCGAGGCCGGAAGAGGGTGCCCTCGGCGCGATCAACCAGGATCTCGCAGGCAGGCCGAGCCTCGGCGGTGGTCGCCTCGTCCTCGTCGACGGGACTTTCATACCCACGCTCTCCGACCCGTTGCCTGAAGGCGCCACAGTGCGCTCGTTGGCCGAAGTCTTGGGCGAGGGACGCCCTGAGCTGATCGATCTGCTCGCCGCCAAGGACTTCGGCGAGGGCGATGCTATTCTCGCGCTGAATGCGGCGATGATGCAAGACGGCGTGGTGATCGAGGTGGCGGTCGGTGCCGATTTACCCGAACCTATTGAGATCGTCTATGCCACCGCGGTGCAGGAGCCCGCCGCACGTTTCTTTCGCTCGCTCGTGGTGGTCGGAGCCGGCGCCAAGGTGGCCGTGTCAGAAACGAGCCTTGGCCGCGGTGGTCGCTCAGGACAGACCTACGGGGCACTGATCTTCCAGGTCGGCGACCAGGCCGAGGTGCGGCACACATCGTCGATCACGCGTACAGAGCCGGGCTCGATGCGCATCGATTCCTTCGTCGCCGATCTCGGTGGCGAAGCTAAATTCGACTCGTTCGCGCTCATCAACGGCGAGGGGTTGACCCGTCGTCAGCTGTTCATGCGTTTTTCCGGCGACGGTTCGAACGCCCGGTTGCGCGGCGTGTCGCTGCTGCAAGGCAGGGAGCACGCCGACACGACGCTCGATGTCGTTCATAAGGGGCTCGGCTGCGAAGGCCGCGAGGAGTTCCGGCACATCCTCGATGGCAGCGCCACCGGCGTCTTTCAAGGCCGTATTCGCGTGCAAAAGCAGGCGCAGAAAACCGATGGCAAGATGATGAGCCGGGCGCTGTTGCTCTCCGACGACGTGTCGATGCACAACAAGCCCGAGCTCGAGATCTTCGCCGATGACGTCGTCTGTGGTCATGGCGCGACGGTCGGCAGTCTCAACGAGGATCAGTTGTTCTATCTGCGCGCCCGCGGCATTCCCAGGCGAGAGGCCGAAGCGCTGCTTCTCGAGGCGTTTGCTGGAGAGATGGCGGACGAGGTCGGCGACGAGCGTCTCGCAGCCCAGTTCCGCGCTGAGATCGCGCATTGGCTCAAGGGACGAGCGACCCCAGCTAATTAGTCTGCAACGACTTCTGCGCTTGCGGACGATGTTAATGCGAGGAGTACCAGAATGACTCACGAGACGATCGTCGCGCCGCTCGATGTCGCCGCGATCCGCGCTGACTTTCCAGCGTTGACACTCGAGCCTTACGGCAAGCCTCTGGTCTACCTAGACAACGCCGCCTCGTCGCAGAAGCCGCGGCAAGTCGTCGAGCGCATGAACCAGGCGACCTTCTACGAATATGCCAACGTCCACCGTGGACTGCACTATCTCGCCAACGCCGCCACCGATAATTTCGAGGCTGCGCGTGAGAGCGTGCGCTCCTTCCTCAACGCTTCCTCGCTCGAGGAGATCGTGTTCACCAAGTCGGCGACGGAGTCGATCAACATCGTCGCCCGCAGCTTCGGTGCCGAGCACATCCACGAGGGCGACGAGATCCTCCTTACTATCCTGGAGCACCACGCCAACATCGTACCCTGGCACTTCTTGCGCGAGACCAAGGGCGCCGTGCTGAAGTGGGTCGATTGCGACGACGACGGCATCATCACGGCCGACGACTTCGCCCGCGCGATCACGCCCAAGACTAAGATTATCGCGGTGACACAAATGTCCAATGTCACCGGCACCGTGTTGCCGATCAAGGACATCGTGAAGCTAGCGCATGAGCGCGGCATTCCCGTGCTGGTCGACGGCTCGCAGGGCGCCGTGCACCTCGAGTACGACGTGCAGGATCTCGGTGCCGACTTCTATGTCATGACCGGGCACAAGCTCTACGGTCCCACTGGCATCGGCGTGCTCTATGCCAGGAAGCCATGGCTCGAGACGCTGCCCCCGTTCCTCGGCGGAGGCGAGATGATCCTCGACGTCACGCAGGACACGGTCACCTACAACGATCCTCCGCATCGGTTCGAAGCTGGAACGCCGCCGATCATCGAGGCGGTTGGCCTCGGCTCCGCTCTCGACTACATGCGCGGCATCGGCCGCGAGAAGATCGCCCTTCACGAGAAGGCGCTCGGCGATTATGCGATGGAACGGCTGGGGCGGATGAATTCGCTGAAGATCTTCGGCAAGGCGCCGGGTAAGGGCGCGATCGTCTCGTTCGAGATGAAGGGAGCGCACGCTCACGACGTCGCCACCATCATCGACCGCTCCGGGGTTGCGGTGCGAGCAGGGACGCACTGCGCCATGCCGCTACTGAAGCGCTTCGGCGTCACCTCAACGTGCCGCGCCTCCTTCGCGATGTACAACACCATGGAAGAGGTGGATAAGCTCGCCGAAGCCCTGACCAAGGCCGAGGGGCTGTTCGCCTGAGTTCGAGGACATGACCGACACGATCGAAGAGGTACTTCCGAACGCACCGAGCTGGTCTTTTGAGCCGGCGATCGACGAGGTGGAGCGTCAGCGTCTCCAAGATGAGATCGTTGCCGCTTTGAAAACGGTCTACGATCCCGAGATCCCGTGCGACATCTACGAGCTTGGCCTGATCTATCGGATCGAGGTTCCGGAAAACCGGCTCGTCGCTGTTCAGATGACGCTCACGGCTCCGGGTTGTCCGGTGGCGGGCGACATCGTCGCCTCTGTCGAGGAGGCGGTCGGCGCTGTAGGCGGCGCCATGGGATCGTCCGTCGATCTCGTGTTCGATCCGCCATGGGATCAGGGCCGTATGTCCGACGAGGCGCGCATCTCGCTCGACATGTTCTGAGTTACGGCGTCAGTCGCGCGGCGTGCGGGCGCGACGAAGTGGATCGTTTTCGACGAAGATCATACGCTTGCGAAACGCTAAGGGACTTTGCGCCAGAAGCATTTTTGAGTGCCTCTGAGGTGCCAAAAAACCGGTTCATGCAACGTGCGAGCGGGAGTGCCCGTCCAGACCGGAATGTCGAGTGCCCAGCGCCGCGCGAGGTGTTCGGCGACGGCCGCGAGATAAGCGTCCATCTTCGGCGAGACGAGCAGGGGCGGCTCGGGGTCGATCATCGCCTGGCGGCGGTTCGGGTTCATGTAAAAGGTGTCGAGAAAGCCAGCCATCGCGTGCTCGTGACGCCCGCTCAACAAGATCCTTCTCGCCCTCGACGGCGCCGATGCGTATCTCAGCCCGAACATCGAAGCGCCGGCCGATCTCATACTCACTGCGACCTACCCCGACGAGCAAAGGCCGGGGTTCCGTCCGGACCCCGTCATTCAACCAGTCCCGTGGCCATCCACGGCGTTTGGCGATTTCCGAAGCGCTACGATCGATGAAGGGCTGATCGGTCGCGGCGACGGCACGGACATCCTGACTAGCCTGTCAAAAATTAGACACCAGCATCAAACAGGAGCCGCCGTACACGGCAAGGCGATGATCTTACCAGCGTCGGCCGCGGCCATGCCGACGTCTCGCAATCCGAGCCTGAGGTCTTCCAACGTGAATCGCATGCGTTCGGTCAATCCAGCGTCGGACTCGTCCAGCCTGCGCCGTCCGGGCTTTCGTCGAACGTCGTTTGCGCCCATATGCTCTACAGCAACTTTTCAGGAGAATGCGATGGTTCGGCCTCGTTTCGCTGCCATGACGATGACCGAGCGCGCCGCGGAGCGCGCGCGTGATCTCATCGCCGCCTCGATCACGCCGGTCGTCGGCTTGCGCGTCGGCGTCAAGAACGGAGGCTGCGCCGGCATGAGCTATACACTGGAGTTCGCTCAGACGAGGGATCCTCTCGACGAAGCGGTCGAGGACAAAGGCGTCACTATCCTGATCGAGACGAAGGCACTCATGTTTCTGCTCGGTACGCAGCTCGATTACGAGACGACCAAGCTCTCTTCGACCTTCACCTTCAAGAACCCGAACCAGGTGTCGGCCTGCGGCTGCGGTGAATCGGTATCCATCGTTCCGGTCACGTCGACATCGTTGCAAAGCGCGGGAGCCTGACATCGAGCTTTCGGCAGGTGTGAATTCCGTCACTTGCCACCTGTAACTGGCGGGTCCAGCTCCTTTTCGGACCGCGGAATGCGTTTCTACCTCGTCGCCGCGGTGGCGTCTCTGGGCGGCCTGCTTTTCGGCTTCGACACCGGGGTCATCTCCGGCGCGCTGCTCTACATCAAGCATGATTATGCGCTGAGCGCCTGGATGCAGGGCGTCGTCACGACCGCGGTCTTGATCGGAGCGGTCGGCGGCGCCGGATTCGGCGGCAACCTCACCGACCATTTCGGTCGCCGGCCCATCATCATCGTCATGGCCGTGCTGTTCACGCTGGGGTCGCTGCTCAGCGCCGCAGCCGACGGCGTCGCCATGCTTCTCATCGCTCGCCTCGTCCTCGGCATCGCGGTTGGCACGGCCTCAATGTTGACGCCGCTCTACCTTTCCGAATTGGCGCCCAAGGAGAAGCGTGGCGCGACCGTCTCGCTGAACCAGCTCTGCCTCACCATCGGCATCCTGTTCTCCTACCTCGCCGATTACGGGTTCGCGAACGTGGCGGGCACATGGCGCTGGATGCTCGGCGTCGGCGCCATTCCGGGAACCATGCTCGGCCTTGGCATGCTGTTCCTTCCCGAGAGTCCGCGCTGGCTGGCCTCGAAGGGCCGCTTCGACCAGGCTGTCCGCGTCCTGCGATTGGTGCGCGGGCGCGAGGATGTCGAGAGCGAGCTCTCCGGGCTGCGCAGCGACGTTAACACCGAACAGAGCGACGTGTCGCTCGGCGCGCTGTTCACCGCACCAAGAGCGCGCCTCCCGCTGATCGTCGGCGTCGGCCTTGCCTTGTTCCAGCAGGTGACCGGCATCAACACGGTGATCTACTACGCGCCGAGCATCTTCGAGCAGGCGGGCATGACCTCGCCACTGCTTCCGACGATCGGCATCGGCGTCGTCAACGTCCTCGCGACCATGGTGGCGCTGCTATTGCTCGACCGTGCCGGACGGCGCAAGCTGCTACTCGTAGGCCTTGCGATCATGCTGTTCTGCCTCATCGCGCTCGCCGTCGCGCTTTCGATCGGCAGCCAGGCCGCCGGCGCGATCACGGCAATCGCGCTCGCCGTCTACGTCGCTGGTTTCGCAATCGGGCTTGGGCCGATCTTCTGGCTGCTGGTCGCCGAGATCTTCCCCTTGGCCTATCGCGGGCTGGGCATGAGCGTCGCGTCCATGGCGAACTGGGGCTCGAACCTCGTTGTGGCCCTGTTCTTCCCCAACCTCATCGTGCTGCTGACGCTCGGCGGGGCTTTCACGCTATTTGCCTTGCTCACGGTCGCCGCCCTGCTGTTTGCCTGGAAGTTCGTGCCGGAGACCAACGGCCGCAGCCTTGAGGACATTGAAAGCGATTTGGATAAGCGTCTTGATGTCGGTCAGACGCCGCGTTCTGGACGCTCGACGATCACTTGATCGTCTGAAGCGCTGCCAGCGCCCGCTCCCGCGCAGCCTTGTGGTCGAGGATCGGCCTGGGATAGGTCTCGCCGAGCACGACATCGGCCTTCGTCAGCGTTGCAATATTGGCTTTCCAAGGCGAGTGGATGGTCTTGTTGTCCAGTTGGGCCAATTCCGGCACCCAGCGGCGGATGTACTCGCCTTCTGGATCGTAGCGCTCTCCCTGTGTCACGGGGTTGAACACGCGGAAGAACGGAGAGGCGTCGGCGCCCGAGCCCGCAACCCATTGCCAGTTCATGGTGTTATTGGCCGGGTCGGCGTCGCAGAGGCAATCCCAGAACCATTTCTCGCCGATCCGCCAGTCGTAGAGCAGGTCCTTGATCAGGAACGAGGCGGTGATCATGCGCACGCGATTGTGCATGTAGCCGGTCTGCCAGAGCTCGCGCATGCCGGCATCGACGACAGGGAAGCCGGTCTGACCCTTCTTCCAAGCATCGAGCTCGGCCTTCTTCGGGGTCTCCCATGGAATAGCATCATACTTGTCATGGAGATTCTTCTCCGCGACATCGGGGTGATAGAAGAGATTATGGTAATCGAACTCGCGCCAGCCGATCTCGGACAGGAAGCTGTCGGCATCGTCGTCGGTTTTCCTGGTGGTTGCTTCTTTAACCGCGGCGACGACCTGGCGGGGCGAGATCTCGCCGAAGCGCAGGTGGGGCGACAGGTGCGACGTGCCGCGAGACGCGAGCGTATTGCGCTCCACCTTGTAGCCTTCGAGACCCTGTCTGAGGAAATCGCCTAGGCGTTTGGCGGCGCCCGCTTCGCCCGGGGTCCACGTATCGTCCCAGCCTTCCGCCCAGTTCGGCTTCGTGGGCAGCAGGTTCAATCCGTCGAGCGTCACTGTCTTGGGTGCGCCTGGCGCCTTTGCGCACTCAAGCTTACCGAGCTTGGGCAACGCCTCGCTCGGAAGCCCCTTGGCCTTGATGCTCTTCCAGTACGGCGTATAGACGCCGTAGGGGCCGCCGCTCTTGGTCGAGACGTCCCATGGATCGTTCAAGAGCCGCCCGTTGAAGCTCTCGACCGTCGCGCCTTCCTGCGAGACCGCCTTGGCGACGATCTCGTCGAGATCGCGCCCGCTCTTGCCGTAACGGCGATTGAAGAACAAGGCGCCGGCGCCGCTCTCCTTGACGAGCTTTGGCAAGATTATGCCGGCTTCGCCTTCATAGAAATGCAGCCCGGCGCCGGCCTTCTTAAGCGCCTCGTCGAGCTTCAGGAGCGAATGATGCAGCCACCAGCGTGAAGCGGCGCCGAGCGGGCGCAGGCCGTTGTCGGTCTCAAGGACGAAAATCGCCAAGATCGACGCGCGGCGCTCGACGGCGGCGTGAAGGGCCGGATTGTCGGCGAGTCTGAGATCGTTGCGAAACCAGACGACCGTCGGGCCATCCTTAAAATTCTCCGCCTCTTTACCCTTCGCCATGTCGCGCCCGCCCTTTTGGCCTACCTAGCGCGAAGCCTCGTCGCCGTCTTCCAGGCAACGCGTCGCGGTCATGCGCCGAAACGTGCACGCTCGGCGCCTGATCGTGCATGACAGGCTCGAATGAAACGCCGGGCAAGAAGGCCATCGTCACCGGCCCCGACAGCGGCGAAGCCTCAGTGGAGCTGTTCGCGCGCGAGAGGCCATTTTCGTCACAGCTACCCGCGGACGAGCCTTCGTGCGCGCACGCAGGGCCGTTGGTGGAAAGGGCGGTAGGTGTTCATCGGCTCCGAGGCCGGCCAACTGTCGACGGTCGAGACCGCGCCTGGTCGCATCAACCTGAACGTGCCCGCACCCGGCGTCATCGAGACGCCGATGACGGAGAAGCGCGTTCATGACCCTAACGAGCTGGGAAGCAGCTCGGGAGCATCCCTAAGGGCGCGTCGTCCATCCCAGATGAAATCGCAGAGCTAGCGCTGTGCCTCACATCGGACAATGCCGGCTACGTCACAGGCCAAGCCCTTCATCATCGACTACAGCCTGCGCATGAACTGGGGCGGCGCCTGATCGCCGCGCGTTTCAGCTCTTCTTGGCGGTGAGCGGATCGAGGATTTTCGCCAGCGTCTGCGGGTTGACCTCGCCCGTCACTTTGGTGCCGTTGACGTAGAAGGTCGGCGTGGCGGTCACTCCGAACTTCTGGGCGCCGCGATCGCGGACTTCGTTGACTTGATCGTAGAGCTTCTGATCCTTGAGGCAGGCCTCGAACTTGTCCTTGCTCATGCCGGTCTGCTTGACGACCTGCTCGAGCGCTTCCAACGGCTTGTCGGTGAAGGCCCAGCTCTGCTGCTTGTCGAACAGCAGGTCGATCACGGCATTGCGTTTATCGTTTCCCTCGCAGCGGGCCAGCATGAACCCGGCGGTGGCGAGAGGATCCAGTGGGAACTCGCGCAGGATGAAGCGCACCTTGCCGGTATCAATGTAGTCCTTCAGCAGCGTCGGCCAGGTCGTCTCGTGGAAGTGCGCGCAATGCGTGCAGGTCATCGAGGCATATTCGATCATCGTCACCGGCGCGTCGGCCTTGCCCTGGGGGACGTCGGGCAGCGCCTCGCTGGCCATCAGGTCGGTTTCCGGCACTTTCGCGTTCTGCGCGGTGGTCGGGCTCACTGAGGCCGCGACTACAAAAGCTGCCGCGGCAAGCTTGCGGAAAGTGGTAGACGCGGATTGGCGGATCATCGGGGCACCAAGAGATGGCTTGGGGAGCGGCGCGCGCACCATAAGCGCTTCCCACCCGCGGGCAAGCCGCGCGAGGATCCGCTGCCTAAAAGTCGTCTCGTCAAATATCCACCAGCTCGCCAGCGAAAGCGGCGCGCTCTTGGATGAAGGCGAATCGAGCTTCCGGCTTGTTGCCCATCAGGCGCTCGACAGAGTCGGCGGCGCGTTCCTGCTCACCATCGATCACGGTGACGCGCAGCAGGTTGCGCCGCTTCGGGTCCATAGTCGTTTCTTTAAGCTCCTGGGCGTTCATCTCGCCCAATCCCTTGAAGCGCTGCGTCTCGACTCGGCCTTTGCCGCCGACGCCGCTCTTCAACAGAAGGTCGCGGTCGCGGTCGTCGCGGGCGTAGGCGTGAGCCGCGCCCTGCTTCAGCTTGTAGAGCGGCGGTACGGCGAGGTGGAGATGGCCGCCGTCGATCAGCTTGGGCATTTCGCGCCAGAAGAAGGTGATGAGCAACGAGGCGATATGGGCGCCATCGACGTCGGCGTCCGTCATGATGATGATCTTCTCGTAGCGCAGCTCGCCGTCCTGGTAGCGGGTCCCTGTGCCGCAGCCGAGCGCCAACATGAGGTCGGCGAGCTGCTGGTTGGCGGCAAGCTTGTCACGCGTCGCCGACGCCACGTTAAGAATCTTACCGCGCAACGGCAGGACCGCCTGCGTGGCCCGGTCGCGCGCCTGCTTGGCCGAGCCGCCGGCCGAGTCGCCCTCGACGATAAAGAGTTCGGATCCGGTCGCGCCCGTGTTCGAGCAATCGGCGAGCTTGCCCGGCAGCCGCAGCTTGCGAGTCGCGCTCTTGCGCTGGACGTCCTTCTCGGCGCGCCGCCGCAGCCTCTCCTCGGCGCGCTCCACCGCCCAGTCGAGTAGCCGCGCCGCCTGCGACGGCGAGCCCGCCAGCCAATGATCGAAGGCGTCGCGCAGCGTGCCCTCGACGATACGCACGGCCTCGGCTGTCATCAGCCGTCCCTTGTTCTGGCCCTGGAACTCCGGCTCCTTGATGAAGACCGAGATCAGCGCCGCGCATGACACCATGACGTCCTCGGCGGTGAGCACCGCGGCGCGCTTGCCCTGGCCGACGCGTTCGGCGTGCTCGCGCAAGCCGCGGAGCAGAGCGGCGCGCAGTCCCGCCTCGTGGGTGCCGCCATCCGACGTTGGAATGGTGTTGCAGTAGGAATGCACGAAGCCGTCATCGTTCGCGAGCCACGTCACGGCCCATTCGATCGAGCCGTGCCCGCCGGGCTTCTGCACCTTGCCGGTGAACACCGCGTCGGTGACGAGCGCCTTGCCGCCGGTATCCTGCGCCAGGTAGTCCTTGAGACCGCCGGGAAAATGAAAGACCGCCTCGCGGGGCGTGTTGCCCTCGTTGTTCAGCGCGCAGTTGTGCCAGCGGATTTCGACGCCGCCGAAGAGGTAGGCCTTGGCCCGCGCCATCCGGAACAGGCGCGCCGGCTTCCAGGCCGCGTCCGGCCCGAAGATCTGCGGATCGGGCCGGAACCGCACCTTGGTGCCGCGGCGGTTCAAGGCCTTGCCGACCGTCTCCAGCGCGGAGGTCGGCAGGCCGCGCGAAAACGTCTGGCGGTAGAGGGTCTGGGCGCGGGCGACCTCAACCTCGAGTCGCTCGGAAAGCGCGTTGACGACCGAGACGCCGACGCCGTGAAGGCCGCCGGAGGTCTGGTAGGCGCCCGAATCGAACTTCCCGCCGGCGTGGAGCACGGTCATGATGACCTCGACCGTCGACTTCTTCGGGAACTTCGGGTGCGACTCGACCGGCATGCCGCGGCCGTTGTCGGTTACGGTGAGGAAGCCTTCGGCATCGAGCGCCACGTCGATGAAGGTGGCGTGGCCGGCCACCGCTTCGTCCATTGAATTGTCGAGCACCTCTGCGAAGAGGTGGTGCATGGCGGCCTCATCGGTCCCGCCGACGTACATGCCGGGGCGCCGGCGCACCGGCTCAAGCCCCTCGAGGACCTCGATCGAAGCGGCGGTATAGTCGGCCTCGGCGGGCGTTCCGGCTTTCACCGGCCGCGCGACGGAGCCCGGCGGCGGCAGCTTGCGTGCTGCTCCGCCGTCGAAAAGATCACGCGAGTTCGCCATGCCTGAACGTACCCCTCCGAGGTCGACCGAGGGAAGGTCGCCGCCGCCGCTCCGGCCGGAACATAACATAAACCGGCAGGCTAATCACCAACGCTGAGGGTCGCGTCGGACGGATCGGTCAAGCGGCGAAGCCGCCGTCGATGGTGTGCATGGCGCCGGTGACGATCGCAGCTTCGGGTCCGGCAAGGTAGGCGACAAGGCCAGCGATCTCCTTGCCCGTCGCGTGGCGCTTGATCGCCATGACCGAATGCATCTGGTCCTTCAGCGGACCTTCGGCGGGGTTCATCTCCGTGTCGACTGGACCGGGCTGCACGACGTTGACGGTGATGCCGCGGGCTCCGAAGTCGCGGGCGAGCCCGCGCGCCATGCCCTGCATTGCCGACTTGGTCATGCCGTAGGCAGCGGAGCCGGGCCAGGGCACGCGGTCGCCGTTGGTCGAGCCGACCAGCACGATGCGGCCGCCTTCTCCCATGCGTCGGCCGGCCTCGACGGCGGCGTGGTAGGGCGATCGCACGTTGACGTCGATCATGCGGTCGACAGCGGCAGCGTCGAGCGCGAGCGGGTCGCCGCCGACGAAGAGGCCGGCGTTCACCACCATTACATCGAGGGCAGGGCGTCCGCGCACCAGCGCCACGACGGCGTCTCGATCGGCGCTGTCGCACCGCAGGGCCTCGGTCCTTGTCTCGGCCGTCAAGGCCTCGGCCGCCTCCTGCGATCCGAAGTAGGAGAAGGCGACGGTGCCACCGTCCCTCGCGAAGCGACGCACGATGTCGGCGCCGATGCCACGGCTGCCGCCAAGCACCAGGATGGCCTTGCCAGAAAACTCGGTCATGAGAGAGCCTCAGATGGGTAACGAAGCCGGAGTAGGTCAAGTTTTGGAGTGAACGTTCCAAATCTCCACCGCTCGCTTCGGCTTGTCCAGGACTTCCGGACCGACCATTCTGTTATTAGGGAGACGACGATGGCACGAACCGGCCGCCCGCGAGAGTTCGAGACGGCAGCGGCTATCGACAAGGCGCTGCTGCTCTTTTGGGAACACGGCTACGAAGCGACCTCCCTCACGCAGCTCAGGACGGCGATGGGAGGGATCTCGACGGCGAGCTTCTACGCCGCCTTCGGCTCCAAGGAGGCGCTATTCCGGGAGGTCGTGGTCCGCTATCTCGATACGCATGGCAGGGTCACGGCCGCCTTGAAGGATCCGGCGTGGCCGTCTCGCGCGGCTATCGAGCAAACTCTTCGCGCGTCCGCGCGGATGCAGGTGGGCGACGCACATCCGCAAGGCTGCCTCGTCGTCTTGTCGGCGAGTGCGTGCGCGGCCGAAACGCGGCCAATTCAGGTGGTGCTCGCCGCCGAACGTCGCCGCAACCGCGCAGGCCTTCTCGCCTGTGTCGCCCGTGCCGTGGCCGCCGGCGAACTGCGGGACGGAACCGACGCCATGGCGCTGGCCACGATGTTCGAGAGCTTCCTGCTCGGGCTGTCGACGCAGGCGCGCGACGGCGTGCCGCTCGCCGCGCTCGAGGCCGCGGTCACGCAGCTGATGAGCGTTTGGGACGCCCTGGCGATCCCTCCAATCGATGCGATCGGCATAACGGGAGCTTAAGCCCTAGCCTGTTATGCTTACGAACCGTCACTCCAACGGGCACGTTTTCCATGGCCAAACCGCTTACCGTCGTCATCCTGTTCGATCACGCGGCGGTTACCGGCGGCCAGGCGAAGGTCGCTTTCGATTCGGCGCTCGGTCTGAAACGCGCGGGCCATCGCCCGATCGTCTTCGCCGCTGCTGGGCCGGTATCGCCGCTGCTCGCAAAGCACGGTATCGAAACCATTTGCCTCGAACAGAAAGACCTTGTCGGAAATCCGTCCAAGGTTGCCGCGGCGGTGCAAGGCATCTGGAACCTGACGGCAGCCCGCGCGCTGCGCGACCTGCTCGCAAGGTTGCCGCGCGACTCGACCGTCGTGCACGTCCACGGCTGGGCCAAGGCGTTGTCGCCGGCGATCGCCGTGCCGATCCGGCGATCCGGTCTCCCGGCGGTGTACTCGATCCACGAGTACTTCCAGTTCTGCCCCAACGGCGGCTTCTACAATTACCAGAAGCATCACGTGTGCACGCTGAAGCCGCTTTCGGCGGCGTGCTGGGCGACTCATTGCGACTCCCGCAGCTACGGCCGCAAGCTGTGGCGCAATGCGCGGCTCACGGTGGCCGAGCACGTCGTTCATCTGCCCGAAGTTTTTACGCACTACATCGCGATTTCGGATTTCCAGCATTCGATCGTCGCACCGCTGGTGCCGAAGTCGGCGACGCTGCTGCGCATCGACAACCCAGTCTCCGTTCCTGACCTCGGGGTCAAGCCCGACCCAGCGTCCGGCAATATCATCTTCGTGGGACGGTTGTCGCCGGAGAAGGGCGCCTTCATCTACGCCGAGGCGGCGCGGCGCGCTGGAATGAGCCCCACCTTTGTCGGCGACGGTCCGATCGCCGCCGAGATCACGGCGCGTTATCCCGAGGCCAAGCTGGTCGGCTGGCAGGATGCCGACGGCGTACGCGCCGCCATGCGCGCCGCCCGTGCCCTGGTGTTCCCCTCGCTCTGGTACGAAGGACAGCCGCTCACGGTGCTCGAAGCCAAGGCGCTTGGCGTGCCGGTGATCGTCAGCGATGCCTGCGCCGGTCGCGAGGAGGTTGAGGACGGTGTAACCGGCCTGTGGTTCAAGAGCCAGGACGTGGCCGACCTCGCTCGCGCGCTGAACGCGATGCGTGATGACGCAACGGTAGCGGCGATGTCGCGTGCCGCCTACGCCGCCTACTGGCGCCGACCGTTGACCGTGGATCTCCACATCGAGCAAATCACCAAGCTCTACGGCCATATGCTCACAAGTCAGCGGGTTGCCCGACGACAGGAAGATAGAGCCCAACCGAGCCGCCGCTGGTCCGAGCGCACCGCACTCTGACTTCGAGATAGGCACTGCGCCGCTTTCCTAGGCGGTCGTCTTTAAAAGGAATAGTACATATCGTACTCGACCGGGTGCGGAGTCATCTCGACCCTGAGCACGTCTGGGAATATTAGGGCGATATAGCTTTCGACGAAGTCCGGGGCAAATACGCCGCCGGCGGTGAGGAAGGCGTGGTCCGCTTCCAGGCTCAGCAGCGCCTCGCGCAACGAGCCGCAGACTGTCGGGATCGATTTCAGCTCCTCCTTGGGCAGCTCGTAGAGATCCTTGTCCATGGCTTGGCCGGGATCGATCTTGTTCTGGATGCCGTCGAGACCGGCCATCAGCATGGCGGTGAAGGCGAGATAGGGGTTCGCCATCGGGTCGGGAAAGCGTACCTCCAGGCGCTTGGCCTTGGGGTTTGACGTATAGGGGATGCGGCATGAGGCCGAGCGATTGCGCGAGGAATAGGCCAGCAGCACCGGCGCCTCGTAGCCCGGCACAAGGCGCTTGTAGGAATTGGTCGAAGGATTGGTGAAAGCGTTGAGCGCCTTGGCGTGGCGGATGATGCCGCCGATGTACCATAGACACTCCTGGCTGAGGTCGGCGTACTGGTCGCCGGCAAATAGCGGCTTGCCGGCCTTCCAGATCGACTGGTGGACGTGCATGCCCGAGCCGTTGTCGCCGAACACAGGCTTGGGCATGAAGGTCGCCGTCTTGCCGTAGCTCTGCGCAACTTGGTGGATGCAATATTTATAGACCTGCATGTGGTCGGCCATCTGCGTCAGCGGGCCGAATTTGAGTCCGAGCTCGTGCTGAGCCGAGGCTACCTCGTGGTGATGCTTCTCGACCTTGGCGCCCATCGCCGCCATCGCCGCCAACATCTCGCCGCGCATGTCCTGCGCCGAATCCATCGGCGGCACGGGAAAGTAGCCGCCCTTTGTGCGGATGCGGTGCCCCAGATTGCCGCCCTCGTAGGGCGTGTCGGAGTTCGAGGGGAACTCGGTCGAATCGAGCACGAAGCCGGTGTTGTAGGGGTTGGTCGAGAAACGCACGTCGTCGAACACGAAGAACTCCGCCTCGGGGCCGAAATAGACGGCATCGCCGATGCCGGTCGAGGCGGCATAGGCCTCGCCCTTGCGGGCGATGCTGCGCGGGTCGCGATCGTAGGGCTCGCCGGTCGAGGGCTCGAGCACGTCGCACACGATCGACAGCGTCGGCGCCGCGAAGAAGGGATCCATCGTCGCTGTCGTCGGGTCGGGCATCAGCGTCATGTCGGATTCGTTGATCGCCTTCCATCCGGCGATCGACGAACCGTCGAACATCGTGCCGTCAGCGAAGAGATCCTCGTCGACCATCGTCTGGTCCATTGTGACGTGCTGCCACTTGCCTCGCACGTCGGTAAAGCGAAGATCGACATACTTGATGTCGTTGTCCTTGATCGAGCGCAGGACGTCGGCGGCGGTCTTCATAAGCTGGCAGGCTCCTTGGAAGCTTGGGCGGCTTCGCTTGATAGACCCGCCATGCCGGGCTTTCTACCCGCAGGGTCGCTGCAGCACCGCGAAAGCCACTTCACGCGTCTAAGGGTGGCACATTTGCTGCTTGCGCGGTGCTGCCCGAGCGCCCCGCGCCGCCAGGCTCAACGAGGTTTCCGGGGGCGTCCGCACGAGAGAGATATATGACGAAATATAAGCTCGAATACCTATGGCTGGACGGCTACGAGCCGGCACCAAACCTACGTGGCAAGACGCAGGTCAAGGAGTTCGAAACCTTTCCCACGCTCGAGCAGCTGCCGATGTGGGGCTTTGATGGTTCGTCGACCAAACAAGCCGAAGGTGGCAGCTCCGATTGCATGCTGAAGCCTATACGCCACTTCCCCGATAGCACCCGCAAGAACGGCGTGCTCGTCATGTGCGAAGTCATGTTGCCCGATGGCACGCCGCACCCCTCGAATAAGCGAGCCACGATCCTTGACGATCCTGGCGCCTGGTTCGGGTTCGAGCAGGAATATTTCTTCTACAAGGACGGCCGCCCACTCGGCTTCCCGCAGGCCGGCTACCCGGCGCCGCAGGGCTTGTACTACACCGGAGTAGGCTTCTCTAACGTTGGCGATGTCGCCCGCAAGATCGTCGAGGAGCACCTCGATCTTTGCCTCGACGCCGGCATCAACCACGAAGGCATCAACGCCGAGGTTGCCAAAGGCCAATGGGAGTTCCAGATCTTCGGTAAGGGTTCCAAGCGCGCCGCCGACGAGATGTGGGTCGCTCGCTACATCATGCAGCGTCTTTGCGAAAAGTACGGCGTCGATATCGAATACCACTGCAAGCCGCTGGGCGATACCGACTGGAACGGCTCTGGCATGCACGCCAATTTCTCTACGGAGTACATGCGCACCGTCGGCGGCAAGGCGTATTTTGAGAAGCTGATGAAGGCTTTCGAGGACGCTCGCGAGGACCACATTGCCGTATACGGTCCGCATAACGAGATGCGTCTCACCGGCAAGCACGAGACCGCCTCGATCCACGAGTTCAGCTACGGGATTGCCGACCGTGGCGCCTCGATCCGCGTGCCGCATTCGTTCGCGAATAACGGCTACAAGGGATATCTTGAGGATCGCCGGCCGAACTCCGAAGGGGACCCCTATCAGATCGCTTCGCAGATCCTGAAGACGATCTCTTCGGTCCCTACAGAGGAAGCTGCGAAGGCCGCCGCTTAGGATCCTATCGAATGGCCACAAAGTGCGGACCAAAAGGCCCGCACTTTCGCTTCAGCGAAGCGCCCGCCGAGTGACCTGCGCCATCAGGGCAAGCCAGAGCGGGTAAGGCAACAGTCCGGCCGCTTTCGCCGCCCATACGAGGCGACGCGGAAAGGCGATTTCGAAGCCGCCTCTCCGCAGTCCGGCCGCGATGCGTTCCGCCACCGCCTCGGCGCTCATCATAAGCGGCATGGGATAGTCGTTGGGGGCTGTCATTGCGGTGCGCACGAAGCCTGGATTGACGACCTGGATCGTCAGACCGTCCCGCAAATGGGTGAGCCGGAGCGCCTCGGCCATGGTGATGAGCGCGGCCTTCGAGCTGCCGTAGGCGACCGAACCCGGAATGCCGCCGTAGCCGGCGAGCGACGCCACTAAAGCGATCTGCCCAAGCCGACGTGGCAGCATGGCGCTCAGCAGTGGATCGAGGCAACGCACGCATCCTCCCAGATTGGTCTCGATCGTCTGCCAAGCCAAAGCCGCGTCGAAACGCTGTCGTTCCGCCAGGTGGTAGACGCCCGCGTTCAGGACTGCGAGGACGATCGGCCCCTCGCCCACCTCGATCGCAGCGACCATCGCCGCCATCGCTGCCGCGTCCGTCACGTCGCCGGGGTAGGGCGTGATCGCGCCGGCACTCTCGCGTGCCAAGGCAGCGAGCTTATCGCCACGACGTGCGGTCACGGCGACGCGCCAGCCGTCGGCGGCAAGCCGCAGGGCCAACGCGCGGCCGATGCCGGCGCTGGCGCCGGTGATCCAGGCGACGCCGTCGCTCGGCCGGGCGCGATAGACGGGGACGTTCACCTCCTAAGCCGCGCCTTTTCGGAACGTTCGTCCCGCTCTCTCACTATATGATAGGCCCAGACCGGCCACCCGATGAACCATCCAAGAAAGCGCCATGTTGCCCCAGTCCTCCGTCCTCGAAGCGATCGGCAACACGCCGCTGATCAAGCTGCGGCACGCCTCGGAGGCGACCGGATGCACTATCCTCGGCAAAGCGGAGTTCATGAACCCCGGCGGCTCGGTCAAGGACCGCGCCGGTCTGTTCATCATCGAGGACGCGATGCGCCGCGGCGCGCTGAAGCCCGGGGGCACCGTGGTCGAGGGCACGGCAGGCAATACCGGCATTGGATTGACCCTCGTGGCGAACGCGCTCGGCTTCCGCACCGTGATCGTGATCCCGGAAACGCAGAGCCAGGAGAAGAAAGACATGCTCCGGCTCCAGGGCGCGGAGCTCATCGAGGTGCCGGCCGTGCCTTACAAGAATTCCAACAACTACGTGAAGCTCTCGGGGCGGCTCGCCGAGCGCCTCGCCGGCGAACTCTCGGAGGGCGCGATCTGGGCCAACCAGTTCGACAACATCGCCAACCGCGCCGGCCACGAAGCGACGACCGGCCGCGAGATTTGGGAGCAGACGGGTGGAGCGGTCGATGGTTTCACCTGCGCAGTCGGCACCGGTGGCACCTTGGCGGGAGTGGCCGACGCGCTGAAGGCGAAAAATCCTGCGATCAAGATCGCGCTGACCGACCCCCTCGGCTCGGCGCTGTACGAGTGGGTCGAGCACGGCGAGCTGAAAAGCGAAGGCAATTCGATCACCGAAGGCATAGGGCAGGGCAGGGTGACGGCGAACCTGCAGGACGCGCCCATCGACATGGCATTCCGCATTTCGGACGAAGAGGCTCTGCCGATCGTCTTTGATCTCGCCGAGCACGAGGGATTGTTGCTCGGCGGATCGTCGGGCATCAACGTTGCCGGCGCGATGCATCTCGCCCGCGAGCTCGGGCCGGGGCACACGATCGTGACGATCCTTTGCGACAGCGGATCGCGCTACCAGTCGAAGCTGTTCAATCCAGCCTTCCTGCGCGGCAAGAACCTTCCGGTGCCGGCTTGGCTGGAGCGCAGCGCCGATATCGATCCTGGTTACGTGTAAAGGCGGTAAGCGAAGCGCTGAGATCGCGTATTGCGATGCGGACATGTCGTGTTCTGGTTTATGTTCCCCGCAGCCTTCGCATCGCCGATGGTTCCGCTTGCAATCCGGAGATCGTCTTGAGCCCTGACCAGAGGGATATTTTCATCACGCCGCAATGGCTTGCCGACCATCTGGCCGACTCGCACGTCGTGCCGATCGAGGCGAGCTTCTATCTGCCCGACGAGGGCAGGGATGCCGACGCGCTGTTCCGACAGGGTCACATCCCTGGCGCAGCGCGCTTCGATGTCGACGCCGTGGCCGACCATACGATCGACCTTCCGCACATGTTGCCCGGTCCTGAGACCTTCGCGCGCATGGTCGGCGCGCTCGGCATCGGCGATGGCGACACGCTCGTGATCTATGACGCGACCGACCTGCTCGGCGGGGCCCGTGCGTGGTGGATGTTCAAGCACTATGGCGCGCACGACGTGCGCCTGCTGGAGGGCGGTTGGCGCGCCTGGCAGGCGAGCGACCTGCCAGTGGAGCAGGGTGAGAGCCGCCGCGCGCCGCGAGCCTTCTCCGCCCAGTTCCCCAAACGCAAGGTCGCGGACGCCGAAGCCGTGCGAAAAATGTCGGAAAGTGGCGGGCAGTTGGTCGACGCCAGGGCGGCGGCGCGGTTCGCCGGCAGTGTACCGGAGCCGCGGCCAGGGCTGCGAGCGGGCCACATCCCCGGCGCGCGCAACGTCCCCTGGCGCGAGATCGTCGACGGCAACGGGCGGCTTCGAACGCCAGACGAGATCGCCGCCGCCTTCCGAAAGGCAGGCGTCGACGTCGACAAGCCGGTTTGCGCGAGCTGCGGCTCCGGTGTGTCGGCGGCCGTTCTGTTGCTCGGGTTGGAGCAACTCGGCATCCGCGACGGTATCCTCTACGACGGATCCTGGTCGGAGTGGGGCCGCGCAGACCTCCCGATCGAAATCGGCCCGGCAGCGCTTTGAAGTCGCCTCCTTCCTTTCCCGGTCGTGACACCGTGGCACAGCGAGTGCTAACAATCCCGGCGACTGCCTAGTTTGGCGGCACGCAGGGGGATTTGTCGCGGCCATGAAGAAGATCGAGGCGATCATCAAGCCCTTCAAGCTCGATGAGGTGAAGGAGGCACTTCATGAGGCTGGTGTTGCCGGAATCACCGTGATTGAAGCCAAAGGGTTCGGCCGCCAAAAAGGGCATACCGAACTCTATCGCGGCGCCGAATACGTCGTCGACTTCCTACCTAAGGTGAAGGTCGAGGTCGTGCTGAACGACAGCGCGATCGACGGCGCGGTCGAGGCGATCCGCAAGGCGGCGCAAACCGGACGCATCGGCGACGGCAAAATCTTCGTGTCCGCCGTCGAGGGCGCGGTTCGCATCCGAACCGGCGAAACCGGGCCGGACGCGATCTGAACCGCCGCCACCGCCGCCTGGCTTACAGGCCGGCAGCCTTGGCGTCGTCCCAGAGGCCGTTCATTTCCTCGAGACTGGATGTCGCCGGCGCGGAGCCACGCTCGGCGAGGCGATCCTCGATATAGGCGAAGCGCCGCTCGAACTTGGCGTTAGTGCCGCGGACCGCCGTCTCCGGATCGACCGCCGCGTGCCGCGACAGGTTGGCGACGGCGAAGATCAGGTCGCCGATCTCATCCGCCACCGCGGCATCGCGTGTTGCAGCCGGCTTATCGAGCGCTTCCGCGATCTCGTCGACCTCCTCGCGGATCTTCGCCAGCACGAGCCTGACGTCGCCCCAATCGAAGCCGACGCGCGAGGCCTTCTTCTGCAGCTTCACGGCACGCGTGAGCCCCGGCAGGGAGAGCGGCACGTTGTCGAGAACACGTCGCGACCCACCTTTGGCGGCTCGCTCGACCGCCTTGATACGCTCCCAGTTGGCGATCACCGTGTCGGCGCTCGACCCGCCGAGATCGCCCGTCTCCGAGAGAACGTGAGGATGGCGGCGTATCATCTTCGCAGTGATCTCGCGCACCACGTCGGGAAAGGCGAAGATGCCTGTTTCGCTCGCGAGCTGGGCATGGAAGACAACCTGGAGAAGCAGGTCGCCCAGCTCGTCACGTAGATCGCCGGAGTTGCCGCGCTCGACCGCATCGGCGACTTCGTAGGCTTCCTCAAGCACGTAAGGGACGAGGCTGGCGTGGGTCTGAGCGAGGTCCCAGGCACAACCGCTGCCCGGCGTCCGCAACGCCGCCATGATCGCGACCAAGGTCTGGATGTCGGAGGAAGGCGTCACGCGTCGCCTCGAGCGGGCAGGGCAAAAGAAAAGCGCGCCCTTTCAGGGGCGCGCAATGGACTGTCGACCAAGAAAGGATCAACCGAGCGAAATCGACAGCGCCTCGCGGCCTTTCGGCGTGTCGACGACCCGCATGTTGACCGCCTGCCCTTCGGCCAGATGCTGGATCCCCGAGGGCCCCAAAATCGAGATGTGCACGAACACGTCCTTGCCGCCATCATTGGACTGGACGAAGCCGAACCCCTTGTTCTCGTCGAACCATTTGACGTTGCCGCTGACCGAGACCGCCGTCGAGGGATCGGGCATGCTGCGACGCGCGGGCCGCGGTGCGTCACCAAACGAGGGACGTTGTGGCGCACGCTCGGAGGCACCGGTCGTGTCGACCTCGAAGACGCGCGTGACTTGCACGCCCTTCATGCCGTTGCCGACGGAGACCTTGAGCTTGGCACCTGGCGGTACAGTCTCGTAGCCGGCGGACTGGAGCGCGCCGATATGGAGAAAGGCGTCACCGGCGCCATTGGAAAGCTCGACGAACCCGAACCCCTTGTCGCCCTTGAACCATTTCACCACCGCGTCCACTGTCGGCGCCGAGCCGTCCACCGGTGGTGCCGATGGTGAACCGAAAGTAGTGCCGCCGAACGCCGGTCGCGGCGTCCGCGACAGGCGAGGCGCATCGAACGGGGAGGGACCATCGTCGTCGAAGCCACGCTTCTTAGGCCCCCGGAAGTCTCGACCTTTGCTCATCGTATGCCTGCTCGTCTCTCCGACACTCGCCGTGCTCTCGAAATCTAACACATCAATGACACACGCACTAAAGGCCCGCAGCTCAAGAGCCGCCGGCCTCTTCGATCATGGTGTTACCCGTTGAAATGGAGAAGCCCCGCGTTGCGTATTGCTAACAGCCCCTAGGAAAGTTGGCTACCTGATTTGCGCTCAAATCGCGGCTGGTTTGCTCGAATTTAGGATCGTGATCTTTTTGGCGCGACGAACCTTCGGCGTCCCGGAAAACGCCGCGAACTATCCAACGCCTAATCCTTAGACCGATCTCGCGGGGATGATTCGCATAATCCATATTATGGAACATAGGCCTGACGAGCTGGCGGCTCGTCTGAACATCCGGCTCTCCTAGCACCCAGCCCAAACCGTCAACTGCAGTTCAGCTCCAAGCCATCGAAGGCCGGCTCTATGCCCGGCGGCAGGTTCGCGGCAAGGCTGGCGAAATCCATGTCGGTGTGGAGGTTCGTCAGCACGGCGCGCCGCGGCTTGAGACGATCAATCCAGGCAAGCGTCTCTTCCAGCGACAGGTGGCTGGGGTGGCGTGTGTAGCGCAGCGCGTCGATGATCCATAGGTCCAGGCCCTTGAGATACGGGAGGCTGGCATCCGGGATGGCGTTGAGATCAGGCGTGTAGGCGACATCGGCGAAGCGGAAACCCAGCGCGTCGATCTCGCCGTGATGGACGACGAACGGTGTCGCTTCGAGTCGCCCGCCCGGCCCTTCCACGACGACGGCGACGCCTGGAACGATACGGCGCTCCTCGAGCAGTGGCGGATAGAGGCTGCCGGGCGGCGTTTCGAAGATATAGGAGAACGTGCGGCGCACCACGGCAGCGGTCGGCTCGTCCATGTGCAGCGCGATACGGGCCTTCTGCTTGATGACCAGCGGGCGCACGTCATCCATTCCGTGAGTATGGTCGGCATGGGAATGAGTCAGGAGGATCGCGTCGAGGCGTCCAACCTCGAGGTCCAGCAGCTGCTGGCGCAGGTCGGGCGAGGTGTCGACCAGCACCTGTGTGCGGCCGCCATCTGCACCCTGCTTCGTAACGAAGATCGAGCAGCGCCGTCGTCGGTTGCGGGCATCGTCGGGATCGCAGGCGCCCCAGCCCTGACCGACGCGCGGTACACCGCCGGATGATCCGCAGCCGAGGATCGTGATAGTGAGGCTCATGCCGCCTCAGCCGAGCGAAGCGGCGGCATCTTATCGAACAGGGCCATGACGTTGGTCGAGGTCGCGGCGGCCAGAGCCTCGTAGCTGATGCCTTTGACCTCGGCGAGGAGCTTGGCGGTGTGCACGACATAAGCCGGCTCGTTGCGCTGCCCACGATGCGGTGTAGGGGCGAGAAACGGTGCATCGGTCTCGACGAGCAATCGATCGAGCGGCACCTCGGCGGCGATCGCGCGCAGCGCGTCGGACTTCTTGAAGGTGAGCACGCCCGAGAACGAGATGGAGAGCCCGAGGTCGAGCGCCTTGCGGGCGAGTTCGGGCCCTGCGGTGAAACAGTGGAGCAGGGCCTTGAACGTGCCCTGCCCCATCCCCTCCGCGAGGATTGCGGCGGTGTCGTCGTCGGCATCGCGGGTGTGGATGACCAGCGGCAGTCCGCTCATCCGCGCGGCGGCGATGTGGGTGCGAAACACTCTCGCGGCGACGTCCCGCGGCGCGCGGTCGTAATGGTAGTCGAGCCCGGCTTCGCCGATGCCTACGCATTTGGGATGGCGCGCGAGCTCGGCGAGGCGCTGCGCCGGCACCTCGGGATCGAGGTGGGCCTCGTGGGGGTGGGTACCTATCGCGAAGAAGACCTCGGGATAGGCTTCCGCTACCGCTCGTACCTGCTCGAACTTGTCGACGCGCGTCGAGATCGTGATCATCCGCGCCAGCCCGGCGGCGCGGGCCCGGGCGACGATCACGTCCCGCTCCGGCGCGAAATCGGGAAAGTCGAGGTGGCAGTGGCTGTCGATGATCATGCGTCGGCTTTGGGCTCCTCGATGAAGCGCGGGAAGATCGGGCTCGGTGCCGGCAAGCGCGTGAACGGGACCAGCCCGCCCTTTGCCTCGATCGCGGCGAGGTCGCGTTTGTCGACCGGAATAGCGAGCGCGTCCAGCATGCGCTCCATGGCTGTAGGCATGAATGGTTGCGCCAAAATGGCGAAGATACGCACGACCTCGGCTGTGACGTAGAGGATCGTGCCCATGCGGGCAGGATCGGTCTTCTTCTTTGCCCAGGGTTCCTCGGCGGCGAAATAGCGGTTGGCGTCTGCCACCACCCGCCAGATGTGCCCGAGCGCCAAATGCAACGTGAACTCGTCCATGGCGGCGCGCACCAGCGCGGGCAGGGCGCGGGCATCGGCGAGCAGCGCCTCGTCGGCTGCCGTCAGAGCGCCGGGTTCGGGCACCCTGCCCTCGCAGTTTTTGGCGATCATCGACAGCGAGCGCTGGCTGAGGTTGCCGAGGTCGTTCGAGAGCTCGGCGTTGGTTCGGTTGACGATGGCTTCGTGCGAATAGTTGCCGTCCTGCCCGAACGGCACCTCACGCAGGAAGAAGAAGCGCAGCCGATCGACGCCGTAGGTATCGGCGAGCGTTTGCGGGTTGATGACGTTGCCGACCGACTTCGACATCTTCTCCCCCTTATTGAAGAGGAAGCCGTGAACGACGACCTGCTTGGGCAGCGGCAGCTTCGCTGACATCAGGAACGCCGGCCAGAAGATCGCGTGAAAGCGCGTGATGTCCTTGCCGATGACGTGGACGTCCATCGGCCAGAATCTAGGTTCCGGCTCGGCAGGCCAGCCCGTACCGGTCAGGTAGTTGGTGAGCGCGTCGACCCACACGTACATCACGTGCTTGGGGTCGCCCGGCACGAGAATGCCCCAGTCGAAGGTTGAGCGGCTGATCGAGAGATCGTTGAGGCCGCGCTCCACGAAGGCCACGATTTCGTTGCGGTACTTCTCCGGAACGATGAATTCGGGATGCGTCGTGTAGTGCGCCAGCAGGCGCCCGGCGTAGGCCGAGAGCTTGAAGTAGTAGCTCTCCTCCTCGACCCACTCGACCGGCGCGCCGCCGGGCGCGCGCTTGGTCCCGTCGGATGCGACGATCAGCTCGTCTTCGTCGAAGAAGGCCTCGTCGCGCACCGAGTACCAGCCGGGGTACTTCGACAGGTAGATGTCGCCGGCATCCTGCATCCGCTGCCAGATCGCCTGCGCCGCGGCGATGTGGCGAGGCTGGGTCGTGCGCACGCGATCGTCGACATTGGCCTCGAGCAGCTCGCCCATCGCCTCGAACTCGGCCGCCGTACGGTCGGCAAGCTCCTGCGTCGTGATGCCGAGCCTCGCAGCCGTCTGCTGCATCTTCTGGCCATGCTCGTCCATGCCGGAGATGAAGCGCACGTCGTGGCCATCGATGCGCTTGAAGCGGGCGATCGCATCGGCGGCGATCAGCTCGTAGGCGTGGCCGATGTGCGGCGAGCCGTTGGCGTAAGGAATAGCGGTCGAGATCGAGAAGGTAGGCCTGTCGGACATAAAGGCTCGTGCGCCGGATCGCGGCCAGGGCTCGGGTCCTCAGGCCGAAGAAGCGCGGACTGCCCCGGCGAGGTCGGAGAATATGGATAAGATCAGCGGGCGTCGGTCGAGGTTGAGAGCCTCGGTCTCGCGCGCCGACGCGGCGACCTTCTCCCACACCTCGGCATAGGGGGCAAGGCGGCGTGCGCCGCCCTGCCCTCCGGCGCGCACCCTGCCCTGGAGCCAGTCGAACACCGCGGCCATCGCCGTCTCGAAGGCGGCGTCGCCGTCGCGACCGGCAACCTGGTCGGCGAGCCGGTGCACGGCGCGCCACTCGATCGTCGGGAGACGGTCGAGCAGGCTAAGGACGCCGGCTTCCACGTCGCCGCCGCCGCGCCCCAGGCGGCGCAGCGCGCCGTGCACCGAGCCCGCCGAACCGGCAGCCGCGGCCGCGACTTGCTTGGAATCCTTGTCCGACCACGGCGGCCCCAGGGTGCCGACCACTGCCGCGATCTCGCTCGGCCGCAGGGCGGCGAGCCGAATCAGTCGCGCCCGCGAGCGGATGGTCGGCAGCACGAGGCCGGGACGGTGCGCCACCAGGAGGAACAGCGAGAGGGGCGGCGGCTCCTCGATGAGCTTCAGCAGTGCGTTGGCGCTGGAACGGTTTAGGTCCTCGGCGCTGTCGACGATGGCGATGCGGTACCCTCCCGCACCGGCTGCCCGTTGAAACAATCCAATCACCCGTCTCACGTCATCGGCGCGGATCTCCGTGTAGAAACGCTTGGTCTTCTCGTTCACCTCGCGCCGCAGCAGGCCAATGTCGGGGTGCGAGAGCGAGCAGATCTGCCTCGCCGCGCGCGAGCCTTCCGCCACCGAGAGGTCCACCGCCTGGCGCACCGCCGGCGCCGAGGCGATCGGGTTGTCGACGAGGAACCTAGCCAGCCGCCACGCCAAGGTAGCTTTGCCGACACCTTCGGGACCGGCGAGGATGATCGCGTGCGGCAATCGGTTTTGCCGATAGGCATCAAGCAGCTCGCGTTCGCGATCGGCGTGGCCGATGAGCTGGAAGGCGCAGCGCGGGTGAGGCGTCTCCGGAAGGCAATCGGCTTCGTCGGCGGCGGTGAACGCGACCGGAGCTTTCACGAGGCGATGCTCGGCAGCGCGAGCCGGTGCGTAACGGCATCCCAGATCGCCTGCTCGACATCGTCTTGAGATTGCGTGGCATCGACGAGGACGCATCGCTCCGGCTCTTCCGCGGCAATGGCGAGGAAGGCTTCACGAAGTTCCTGGTGGAACGAGAGGGATTGCTTCTCGAACCGGTCCACGGCGCCCGCTCCGCGTCGACGCTCGACGCGGGCGAGACCGATGTCGGCCGGAAGGTCGAGGATCAGGGTCAGGTCGGGCTGCGTCCCCGCGAGGGCGATGCGCTCGAGGCGTCGCAGGAAGCGCGGGTCGGCGCCTTCCTGAGCGCCCTGGTAGGCTCGCGTCGAATCGTGAAAGCGGTCGCACACGATCCAAGTCCCTGCCGCCATCGCCGGCTTGATCTTGACGTCGAGATGATCGATCCGCGCGGCGGCGAACAGCAGCGCCTCGACCTTGGCGCCGAGGTGCTCGAAGGCCCCGGCAAGCAAGGCTGCGCGGATGTCCTCGGCGGCCGGCGAGCCGCCCGGCTCGCGCGAAGCTTCGGCCCGCACGCCGGCCGCCTTGAGGCGCGTTACCAAGGCGCGCGTCTGCGTGGACTTTCCCCCGCCCTCCCCGCCCTCGATCGTGACGAAGGCGCCGCGTACGCCGACATCTCTCACGACCGGAGCACGTACTTCCGGAAGAGGCTGCCGACGAACTCCAGGCCGGCATCGAGCGCGCGCTTGGAAAGGGAGCCGACGGGTACCGCCGCCGCGGTGCGCAAGGGCACGTTAAGCACCTCCTTGTCGCCGCGAAAGAGCTGAAGCCTCGCCAGTTCCTTGTCGGCCTCGACCGGCGCCATAAGCGGTCCGGTGTAGGCGACCTTGGCGCTAAGTCTTTCGCCGCCATCGCGGGGCACGAGCACAGTGATGTCGGTAGGGGTCGTCAGCGCCACGTCGCGCGAGACGCCGCCGTAGACCTGAGCGGTGCCGACCTTGTCGCCGGACGAGAAGATCTTGCGGTGCTCGAAGGTGCGGAAGCCCCATTCCAGGATCTTGCGCGTCTCCGTTGCACGGTCCGCGGCGCTCTTGGCGCCGTAGAGCGCCACGATGAGCCGCTCGCCGTTCTGCACCGCCGAGCCGACGATGGCGTAACCGCTCTCGTCGATGTTGCCGGTCTTGAGGCCGTCGGCGCCGATATCCATGCTGAGAAGGGGGTTGCGGTTGGGCTGCTTGATCTTGTTCCAGAGAAATTCGCGCTGCGCGTAGATCTTGTAGTCGTCGGGATAGGTCTCGATGATGTGGGCTGAGAGCAGCGCCATCTCGCGCGGCGTCACCTTTTCGTCGGGAGCGGCATTGCCCCAGGCGTTGGTGAAGCGGAGATGGGTCAGCCCAAGCTCCCGAGCACGATCGTTCAGCCGCGTCGCGAAGGCATCCTCGGAGCCGGCAATGCCTTCCGCCAGGGTGATCGCGGCATCGTTGGCGGAGTCTATGATGAGGCCGTGCAGGAGGTCGTCGACGGCGATCTCGCTGCGAACCTTTGCGAACATGGTCGAGCCGCCCGACGGCGCGCCGCCCTCGCGCCAGGCCTTGAGGCTCACGACGAACGGCTGATCGCGCCTGAGCTTGCCGTCCTTGATCAGGCTGAGCACGTATTCGCTGGTCATCAGCTTGGCGGTCGAAGCCGGCGTCACCGCATCGTCGGCGCCTCGCTCGAAGAGAACCGTGCGCGTGCCGGCATCAATGAGGATGACATTGGGCACGTTGATCTGCGGCGTGCTGCCCGCCGCCTCGGCGTAAGAGGGCACGTCCGGGCTAACGGCGAGCGCCACGATGGCGAGCAGCGTTGCGCGCAGTCTCACGATCCATCCTCCGGGAGCGAGCCCTCCCACGTCCGAGGTGGCTTCTACCACAACGTCAATCGTCGTGGGATCGCGTCATGCGCAACCCGACTGCACGCGGTCGGGACGGCGGCATGATGGACGCCATGCGAGTGGGACGCGGCGGCGGAAGGATGCCATGACGCGCGACAGCCATTTCGTGAGACGCCGCCGATGGCGATCTGCCGCCGCGCGACGCGTGGGCGTCGCGCGGCTTGGCTGCCAGTTCGCGCTCGGCGAAACGAAGCGATTCGTCGTGGTGCACTGCCGTGCCGCGCTCAGTCTGGCGATGAGACCGCTTGATTGATCCGGTTGTGGGCTCTTCGCCGTCGGCCTCCTGGCGAAAAGAAGGAGCGGACGCGACGGGAGACCGTGCGTGGCGCGGCTGCTCCTCGTCCTCCATGTTGTGGACCTTCTGCGGCGCCACTTCGTGGCGGACGGGTCTTGGGGCGCGGTAGGCTTCCAGTCGTTCGGGTCGCTCTTCCTCGACCATTGGTCCCGGGCGAGCCGGCGCAGGATAATAGGCGCCGAGCGAAGCGACGCGCGTCGGGGCCGGCGCTGCGGCGACCATCACCCGCTCCTCGACGCCTTCCAGGTGGGCCGGCCCATCGGTCCGCAGCGTCGCGGCGAGCTTGGCGTCGTCGGAGCCGGCCAAGCTGGCGCGCGCGACCCACTCGACCTTCACCTTGGCGGTGCCGGTGCGGCGAATGTCGAGCGCCTCGGCGACGCGACGCGACACGTCCATGACGCGGTTCGAATGGTAGGGTCCGCGGTCGTTCACCCGCACGATCATCGAGGTGTTGTTGCGAAGGTTGGTGACGCGCGCGTAGCTCGGCAGAGGCATTGTCGGATGGGCCGCGGTGAAGGAATCGCGATCGTAGATCTCGCCGTTGGCGGTCAGCCGACCATGGAAGGCATCGCCGTACCACGAAGCGTAGCCGATCTGGGTGATGCGGCGTTCACTGGGATAATAGGTCTGTCCGGCGATCGTGTAGGGTTTGCCGACCAGGTATTGGCCGCCGCCGTGCGGTACCGGCTGTCCGTCGGCGATCACGCGACGGCTCGCCGCCCCGTAGATCGACGAGGGGAAGTATTCCTTAGGGTGTCCTGCGGCGGCGAGCTGCTGCGGCTGCTGCGCGCAGCCGCCGAGCCCCAGGCCGGTCAGAACGAGGACGGCGGCGCAAGCTCGCGCCCCGGACCAAGCGGGCAGGTTCGAGAGCAGCGGCAGAGAAGCGGTGTGCGCGCGGCGCTTGAGCCGTTGGAACATCGTGACAAGACCTCGCGCCGCGCTCAAAGAAGCGCGCCCAGTGCGATCACGGTGGCATGCGCAGGCTTGCCAAAGCCCTAACGCGATAGATCATGGCGGCGAAAACGCCTTTCAACAGAGCACGTTACGTCTTCGTTCACCATAAATCGACGTCGTCGCTCTTTCGCGCTGCGCGACCTGCGATGGCATGCTGCAGCGCGGCATGCGGCGCCTTGAAAGGGCCGCGGAGATGAGATGTCGCTGGACCGGACCCCTACGCGGGGCGCCTTGCGAGCTCCGCGCGTATGGGGTTTGATTCAAGTCAGGTTATTCGTCTGGAGCTAGGCATGAGCGAAGAGGTCGTCGGGCAAACCCCCGCAGTCTTCTCGTCGAAGGAGCGCGCCGCCCTCGTCGCCCGCGCGCTGAGCGAGGCGGCGCGGCGCGCCCGTTTCTCCACCAAGCGCCGCCGCAGCCTGACCGCCGGCGGCTTGCGCGCGCGACGCGGCGAGCGACTGATCCGGCTGCTGCGCATCTGGACCTTCATCGGCATCGTCGCGCTGCCGTGTCTCGCGTTCGGCGCCTACATCTTCTTTGTCGCGTCACCGCAGTACGTTGCCGAGGCGCGATTCACCGTCCGCGGCGGCATGAGCGCCCTCTCCGAGGGCAAAGGTGTGCCCACCGCGCTGATCGTCCAGGACACGCAGGTCATCCTCAACTACATAAAAAGCCGAGCGATGGTCGAGGCGCTCAACCGCAGCGTTCACTTCGAGGATTTGTACGAGAACGACGATATCGACTGGTTCTCGCGTCTGGCTCCCCACAAGCCCATCGAGAAGGTGGTCAAATACTGGATCAAGCACTCGAAGCTGTCGGTTCAGATGCCGTCCGGAATCGTCGAATTCACGGTGCGCGCCTTCTCGCCCGAAGAGGCGGTCAAGGTCTCCAATGCCGCCCTCGACGCCAGCGAGCAGCTCGTCAACCAGATGAATGACAAGATGCGCGAGGACGCGGTGCAATTGGCCGATACCGAGCGCCAGCGTTCGCAGGAAGCCCTCGCCGACACCCGTGCCAACCTGCAGAAGATCCGCAACGAGGAGGGGATGCTCGATGCCAAACAGCAGGGTACCGCGGTGATGCAGCTGATCTCGACTGTGGAAGAGGAGAAGATCAAGCTGCAGCAGGAGTACGATTCCAATCGCCGTTACGTGCGGCCGGACGCGCCACAGATGCGTAACCTGCAGACCAAGCTTGACGCCGCGCAAAAGCAGCTCGACGCGCTCAAGGCGCAGGTGACGCGCAGCCCCAATACCAAGAATGACGGTAGCAAGGTGTTGTCGGGCTCGACCTCGAGGCTCGACTACGCGAACCTGGAAAACCAGATCGCCGAAAAAATCTACGGCGGCTCGGTCGCGGCTCTGGAGAAGGCTAGGATCCTGTCCGAATCGAAGCTCCTCTACCTCAACGCCTTCATCCGCCCCGTTGAGGCGCAGCAGTCGGAATATCCGAAGCGTGGCCTCGACATGCTGCTTTTCGCCCTCGCCTCCATCGCGGTGTGGGGCGTCACGTTGTTCGGCATCTCGCTCGCACGTCATCAGCTCGCCTGATGCGCCGCGACGCTGCCGTCTGAAACGAAGCGCACGATGCTGTTCAACGTCGACCAGGATGAAGGGCATCGGATCGTCGCCTACGTCGTGCCGGACGCGGGCGGGACGACCCCGTCCATCGTGCTGCGCGCCGGCGGCAGAGAGGTCTTGCGTCTGGAAGCCAACAACACGCTGCCGATGCTGGTCGATGCCGGTCGTCACTCCACCGGCCGCTGCGGCTTCATCGTCGACGAGAGCCTTCTTCCGGGTTTGTCGACCTACGCCGACCTTGAGGTCATCGAGGCCGCGCATGACGTTCTCGTCTATCGTCGCCGTCCGGCCGAGGCGACCGACATGAAGGTCTTCCGCTTCGAGGCGCACCTTCTACCATTGTGGCGAGTCGACGAAGCAGTGAAGAGTTGTTTCCAATATTGGTACAAAGGCATCGATCGCTTCGGTCGCGAAACCGCCAACCAGGTCTTCAACATCGCCGCAACCTCCACCTACATCAGTGGCCGTCTTCAGTACAAGAATTATGAGTTCTACCTGGCCAAAGGCGTCAAGACGATCGGGATTCTCCGCGATCCTTACTGCGAATTGGCCGAGCGTCTCATCCTCCTCAAGAACATCGGGTCGCGGGCGGAGGAGATCCTGGGCGAGCGCGACGCGATGATCTTCGCGCCGGTGATCGAAGCACTAAGCGAGTGGGAAGACTTCGACGACACATTCTGCAAACGATTTTTCCGACGCACGTCCGCGGACGTCTCCGTGATCCTCTCAAACCCGCTCGTTCGCCAGCTCACGGGCGTGACCCCCGACGACATGCCCAACCAGGCGGCAGTCGCGACGGCGCTCGACTCGCTAGCCTCCTTCGAGCTTCTCGGGCTGCGTTCCGAGGGCAACGGCTTCGTGGCGGGCTTGGCCGATATCCTCGGCGTGAACGCTGCCCGCATTCCTTCGATCAACGAATATCCGCGCATCGTCGAACTGGGCGCGCGCCTGCGGCAGAACCATGATATCGAAGGGATCCTTGAGAAGGACCTGGAGGTCTTCCATTCCCTTGCCACCGCTTTCGAGGCAGCGAATGCGTGATGCCCGCGGCGATGGACGCGTTCGAGCTAGGAGACGGTGCCTATGACCGACGTCCGTGATCGCGACACCGAGATCGAGCTGATCGCGGAAGAGATGCCGATCGAGGCGCGCGCCGTTCCTGTCGAGGCTCCACGCTCTTCGCTGGTCGGGCGAGCCTTGACGCCGTTCCGCCGCACCAGAGGACGGGATGTCGTCGTCCCGGCCACCGATCTGCGGATTTCGCCGGATCCGTTCGAGGCGCCCCGAAGCCGCGTCAGGATGCTGATCATCCTTTCTTTCATCGCAGTGGCCCTGGTCCCCGCTGTCGCGGCGGGAATTTACCTGTTCGCCTTCGCGAGCGACCAATACGTCGCCGAAACCCGCTTCGCCGTGCGCAATTCCGAGGCGCCTTCCGGCGCCGATGGCGTCACTGGGGAGACCGGCGGCCTCGGCGGCGGCGGCATGTCGTTGTTGTCCGGGGGACCGAACCTGGCGGGCGAGGATGCGGGGATCATCGCGAGCTACATCCACAGCCGCGCCGCGATCGAGGATATATCGCGGCAGGTCGACGTCCGCGCGATTTTCCAGCGGCCGGAAGCCGATTTCTGGGCGCGTCTTGCCAGCGACGCGACGGCGGAGGACCTGACCAAATACTGGAACAAGATGATCAGCGTCTACGTCGAGACGTCATCGGGTATCGTGCAGGTCTCCGCGAGCGCCTTTCGCCGTCAGGACGCGCTCGATCTGACGAAAGCCATCCTCGCCTCAAGCGAGAAGCTTGCCAATTCTCTCAATCTTAAGATGCAAGCCGACCAGACACGGCTCGCCGAGGACGAAGTACGCCGCAGCGAGGGGAGCGTGCGCTTCGCCCTTGCCGATCTGACCTCTTTCCGCAATGCGCAGCACCTCATCGATCCCGTAGAATCCGCGCAGGCCACCGGGAAGCTGCTTTTGCAGCTGATGGGCGACAAGATCGAGACCGAGGGCAAGCTCTACGTGATGCAGCGCGCGCAGGGCACGAACGCTCCTGGCATCATCGGCATCAAGGCCCGCCTCGATAGCATCAACACGCACGTCGCCGAGTTGCAAAACGAGATGGCCGGCGACAAGCAGGTGTCGAAAAACATGGCGGCAACGATGTCGCGGTTCGAGGAGCTTGAACTCAAGAAGATCTTTGCCGAGAAAATGTTCGAATTCGCGCGCCAGGGCCTAGAACGGGCTCGTCTCGCCTCGATCAGCCAGTCAATCTATCTCGCGGTCTTCGTGCCGCCGTCCATGCCCGAAGAATTCACATATCCCGAACGCTACGTCGATCTCTTCTTCGTGCTGCTCGTCAGTTTCATGACGTGGTCGAGTGGAGCGGTAATCACGGCGTCCGTTCTCGATCACCGTCTCTGAACGCGGCTTGACGGAAAGGTCTTTCGCGCTCGTCCCCGTGCGCGACGCCTTGGCCCTAGGCCGGGACGAATTTCTCGCGACGAGCGACGAGCCCTGGCTGGAGCTCGTATCGCCGGCCGTGCGCGATTTGGCCGGCACGTTGGTCACCGTGACTTACCGTGCATCGGCCTGGGACGCTCCGGCCCGTCCCCTCCTGCGTTTCCTCCGGCATGAAAGCATCCTGTCGGAGGCCATCGCGCCTGCCCCGCTCGAGGCGCTGGCCTGTTGGACCGGGCGTGTTCCGAGCGGCACGACCCAGATCCACGTCAGCCCGACCAACCATCCCGGCCGCTTCGGCTTCCGCATCGACGCCATCCGACGCCGCGCCTGGCCCGCCCTCCTCGTCGACGGCTACCGCCGCGCGCCAGGCCCCACCCGCAGCGCCGTGCTCACGAAGCTGATCGGCTGGTGGCCGGAGTCGGACCACAACCTTGCCTGGGCCATCGGCTCGCATCCGCTCGAGACGTTCACGACATGGGCGCAGCGTCGCACCCGCCCCCTCGAGAGCGACGGTCTCGACCGCCCCCGCGTCGGCTGGGGCGAGGCGGCATCCATCCGCGTGGTCGTGCTGGCCGCTTCGGGCGATGCGGCGGCGCTGGAACGCACGTTGGACAGCCTTCGAGCACAGGCTTTCGCGGGTTGGCAGGCCCTGGTGACTGGCGCTCCGATTCCGCGGACGGATCGCGACCCGCGGATCATCTACGCGGATCGTGGGTCGCGGACGACGGCTACGGTCCTCTCCGATGGGGCCTGGTTCGGAGTCATTCCGGCCGGCGCGACGCTCACCCCCGAGGCGCTGGCCATCGTCGTCGAGCGTCGCGCGCGCGAACCGAACGCGCTTCTCGCCTACGGCGACGAGATCGCCGGCGAACAGCCTGTCTTGAAGCCGGGTTGGAGCCCGCGCCTCGCGGCCGCTTGGCCTTACCTGGGTCACGCCGTCTTTGCCGCTCCCTCCCGTTTCACGCCGGCGGAGCTCGACGAGATCATCGAAGGCGGTTTCTGGCGCGTGCCGCCCGGCGTGACCCCGATAGCGCTTCGTCGCATCCTGCTCACCAGCCCCGTGGCGATGGCACCGCTTCGGCCGGGAGCCGTCTCCTTCGTGCCGACACCTCGGACCGCGCGTGCGGCCATCATCGTCTTGACGCGAGACCACCCGGCCCTGCTGACCCGTCTGTTAGCCAGCATACGGGTCAGGACAAAGCCGGCGACCTACCGCCTCGTCATCGTCGACAATGGCGATGCAGAGGGGGCGGCCGCCGCCGTGCTGGCCGAACTCGCCACGTCGACGAACGTCGAGGTGCTGCCCCGCCCCGGCCCCTTCAACTTCTCGGCGCTCTGCAACGAGGCGGCGGCGTCTTGCGAGGAGCAGGTACTCGTCTTCCTCAACGACGACATGGAGGTTCTCAGCAACGGATGGCTCGATCGTCTGGTCGGCTTCGCCTTGGAACCGAGCGTCGGTGCCGTCGGGGCGCGGCTGACCTATCCCGACGGCCGCCTCCAGCACGTCGGGGTGCTCGCCGGCATGGGCGGCAGCGCTGGTCATTTCGGGGCTCCGGCGCCCGGCGACGATCCCGGATGGGCCGGCCGCAACATGGCGCTGCACGAGGTCTCGGCCGTCACCGGAGCCTGCCTGGCGGTGGCGCGCGCAAAATTCGAGGCCGTCGGCGGGTTCGACGCCGTCGAACTGCCGGTCGAGCTCTCCGACATCGATCTCTGCTTCAAGCTCAACGCACGGGGCTGGCAGACGCTGGTCGACCCCGCGGTCCACCTCATGCACGAGGAATCCTTCAGCCGCGGCGGCGCCACTCTGCGACGGCTGAGCCGATACGGCGACCAGCGTGCCGTCTTCCTCCGACGCTGGCGGCACGTGCTGCGCGACGACCCGGTTTTCCACCCGGCGCTCAGCCTGTACAGCTGGCGCGCCGCGCTCGGCTGACATGCGGCGGAGACCCGCCGTGCACATCGCCACCTGGAACATCAACTCGGTCCGCATGCGCCTCGACAACCTGCTGCGCTACCTGCGCGAGGTGTCGCCCGACGTGCTGTGCCTCCAGGAGATCAAGTGCACGGACGAGCAGTTCCCTCGGCTCGAGGTCGCGGCGGAAGGCTACAACGTCGCCGTGCACGGTCAGAAGAGCTGGAACGGCGTGGCGATCCTCTCCAAGCGCCCGATGGAGACGATGCCGGGCCTTCCGGGGGACGAGGCCGACGTCCAGTCGCGCTACATCGAGGCCGTGGTGACCACCGACGGGCCGCCGGTGCGGGTGTGCTGCCTCTACCTGCCCAACGGCAATCCGCCCGACACCGACAAGTACGGCTACAAGCTGGCATGGATGGATCGGCTGCACGCCCGCGCCCGCGCGCTGCTGGCCTACGAGGAGCCCCTCGTCATCGCCGGCGACTTCAACGTGATTCCCGGGCCCGAGGACGTCTACGAGCCGGCCAATTGGATCGGCGACGCGCTCTACCTGCCGCAGACCCGCGAGCGCTACCGCGCGCTCGTTAACCTCGGCCTGACCGACGCGCTGCGCGCCACCACCGACGAGGCCGGGCTCTATACGTTCTGGGACTACCAGGCCGGAGCCTGGCAGCGGAACAAGGGCATCCGCATTGATCACCTGCTGCTCTCGCCGCAGGCCGCCGACCGGCTCGTCGGCGTCACCATCGACAAGGACCGCCGCGCCGAGGACAAGCCCTCCGACCACGTACCGATCCGCGTCGAACTCACGCTCTGAGCAAGCCCTCCCACCTGCGACGGGCGCACAGCTCGACGACGTCGGACATGGTAGAGGAGCGTACATTCGTCGCGGCCAGGAGGTTGCCTTGACTGCCGTCTCCTCGATTGGTGACAAAGCCGAGCGCGAGCCGCTCCTCACGCTACCCTCGATGCCCTGGCCGGAGGGCACGACCTGGTTCGCCTTCCGCACGTGGATCGCTTTGGGGGTCGGCTTCTACGCCGCCTTCTGGCTGGAGCTCGATGGAGCTTCCAGCGCGGGGGTCTGCGTGCTGATCCTGGCGCAGCCGGCGCAGGGCATGGTGCTCTCGAAGTCGATCTATCGCTTCGCCGCCACGGTCATTGGCGTTGCCGTGGCGATCGTGCTCACGGCGCTCTTCCCGCAGGATCGCACGATGCTGCTGGCGAGCTTCGCGGTGGTCATGGCAATCGAGACCGCGCTCGGCACCATCCTGCGCGATTTCCGCTCCTACGCCTGCATCCTCGCCGGCTACACCATCGCCATCGTCTCGATCTCGAACATCAACGCGCCGGAGCAGGTCTTCTCGGCCGCCATCAACCGTGTCGCCGCCATTGCGGTCGGCGTCGCCGCGATCGGGATCACCAATGCCTTCCTTGCGACGGCGGAGTCGTCGCGTTCGCTCATCTCCAAGCTGCGCGCGGCGACCAAGGACGTCACGGTCCTCGCCCTGAAGGCCGTCGACGAACGCCGCCCGCCCGATGCCGCGACCTGTATCGACCTCAGCGCGCGGCTGATGCCGCTGCGTTCGGAGATCAGCTTCGCCTCGCCCGAGAAGGCCAACGGGCGCGCTCGCGCGCGGGGCGCCCGCAGCGCGCTGCTCGGTCTTTTCGAGACGATCTCCGCGATCCAGGCCGTCGGCGCCGGGCTTGGCAACCTCAAGGCCTCCTCGACCATCGTCGAGGGCGCTCTGGACGTCGTCCGCAAGGCGCTGCGGCTGCAGAAGCCCGAGAGATGCCACGTCGAGATCGAGGCGCTGGCCCGGCCCGCGATCAAGGCCGGCACCCTGACAATGCCGGAGGCCTTCGTTCTCGAGCGGCTGCATTTCATGCTGACCTGCATGGGCCACGTGCGAGACGGCATGCGCTCGTTGCGAACCGGCCGGGCACCGCGGCGCAACGTGCGCGTCGACGTGCATCAGGACTGGTTTGCGGTGGTGCTCAACGCCGTGCGCATCCTGGTGGCGCTAGGCATCGTCATCGTGCTGTCGGTCTGGTCCGGCATTTCCGACACGGCGACGGCGATCCTCTTCACCGCCGTCTTCGTCTCGCTCGGTGCGTTACAGCCGGATCCGACGATCATGGGGAAGAGCGCGCTTCTCGGCATGCCGGCGGTGGCGCTCGCCGGCACGTTCTATTCATTCTTCCTGTTCCCCCAAATCACCGGTTATCCGCTGTTCATCCTGTCGCTGGCGCCGCTGGTCGTATCGATCTGCTGGTTCATCAAGATCGGCATGCCCGGCGCCGGCCTGATCTTCGGCGTGCAGACGCTCGCGCAGATCTCACCGTCCAACCCGCAGACTCTCGACCCCGACGCGTTCGTCTCCACGGCGACGATGCTGGTCGTTTCCGGCATCGCGATCTTTCTGTCGTTCCTGCTGGTGCTGCCGGTCAATCCGGCGCTGCGGCGGCTGCGCCTCGCGCTTGCGATCGGCAAGGCGCTTCGCAACGCGCTCGCGGACGAGAAGAGGCTGGAACAGCCCCGCGCCAGCCTGCAATACGATCGCCTGGCGCAGTTCAAGACCTGGCAGGGCCATGATGCGCCCTCGCCGGCACGGCTCAGCACGATGAAGCGCCTCGTCGACGTGGGTAACCTCGGCCTGGCAGTGCGCCGCGCCTGGCGCAACCTCGATGCGGCGCGCCCCGCGATCGATCCCGAGCTCGATGCGCGCGCGCGTCGCGTGCTGCCGACCCTGTCGCCAGGAGCGACCCTCGCGTTGGCCGAAGACTACCTGCGCGCGGCCGATGGCAGGACCGGCGAGCCGGCCGTCACCATCGTGCGCGCCGCGGCCGCGCTCTACGGCACGGCCCTAGCGACGCGCAGCGAGCTGCGCCTGCTGGCGCACGTCAACCTGCTCGAGCGCAAGATATGAGAGACTTCGTCGTCGCCGGGCTGCTGATCTCGCCTTTCGTGAAATATGCGCTGATCGCCGGCATACTGTTCGTGCCTGTTCGACTGGTGCTGGTGCACCTGCGTTTCGACAAGTGGTTCTGGCATCCTCTGCTTGCGGAGGGCGCCATCTATCTTTGCCTCCTCGCCGCCCTCAACCTCTTCGTGTGACCGCATGTTCGATCGCGCCCGCCGCATTTTCCGCGTCATCCTGACGAGCTTTCTGGTGCTCGCGGCGCTCGTAGCCGTATGGGGCCTGTGGGTCCACTACATGGTCTCGCCCTGGACGCGCGACGGGCAGGTTCGGGTGCAGGTGGCGCAGATCGCGCCGCAGGTCGCGGGCCAGATCACCGAACTGCGCGCGCGCGACAACCAGTTCGTCCACAAGGGCGACCTGCTCTATGTAATCGACAAGATCGACTATAAAATCGCTCTCGACATGGCCAACGCCGACGTCGCCAGCAAGAAGGCCGACCTTGACGTCAAGGCGCAGCAGAGCAGGCGGCGCCAGGAGCTGACGACGCTCTCGACCTCGGTCGAGGAAAAGCAGAAATACGCCGGCGACTATGAGGTGGCGCAGGGCGCCTACCAGACCGCTCAGGCCAACCTCGAGAAGGCCAAGGTGAACCTCGAGCGCACCGACGTGCGCTCGACGGTGAACGGCTACGTGACCAACCTGCAGCTGCGAGTCGGCGACTACGCCAATACAGGCTCGCCCAACATCTCCGTGGTCGACAGCGACTCCTTCTGGGTCACGGGCTATTTCGAGGAGACCAAGATGGGCTCCTTCGAGGTGGGCGACGCCGCCAAGATCGACCTCATGGGCTATCGCGCACAGATCGACGGGCATGTCGAGAGCATCACGCGCGGCATCGCCACGTCGAACGCCACGGTGAGCACGCAAGGCCTGCCTTCAGTGCAGGCGGTCTACACCTGGGTGCGCCTCGCGCAGCGCATTCCGGTCCGGATCAAGATCGACAAGGTCCCGCCGCCGATCACGCTCGCGGCAGGCATGACGGCAACGGTCATTGTAACGCCGCGCCCGTCGGAACGGCACGGCCTGTGGAGCGAGATCGGCACGAATGTCGCCGACCTCTTCAGCCGACGGTAACGGGGGTCAGCGCCTGAGCGCGTCCGCCAGGGCGATCGCCGCCGCAGGGTTCCGCTCCTTGGCGCCGGCGATCATGTAGACGAAACAGTCGCGCGGCCGCTCTTCCGGCGGCTCACCCAGCAACGGAAGCCCCGGCGCCGCCCTGCCCTGCGCCAGCGCCAGGCAGCGCTCGCGCCAGGTCGCGAGCGTCGCCGCATCGTAGCCGGCCGGCTCGTCGGCCGCTGTCGTCTGCAGGCGCAGGTAGCAGAAGTCCGCCGTGGGATCGGCGATCAGCGGATAATCGTCGGACACCGCGAGCACGACCGCGACGCCGTGGCGCCGCGCCGCCGCGACGAATTCGGGCACAACGAAGCTCCCGTGCCGCGGCTCGATGACGTGGCGCAACGCCACGCCGTCCTGCATCTTCGGCAGCAGACCGAGGAAGCCCTCGATCTCTGCGGCCACGAACTTCTTGGTGCCGGCGAGCTGCCACAGGATGGCGCCGAGCTTCGGCCCCATGTCGGTGAGGCCGCTTTCGAGGAAGCGCGCGATCGACTCGCCGCTTTCCGCCAGGTCCTTGCGGTTGACGCAATAGCGGCTCGCCTTGACCGAGAAGACGAAGTCCTCCGGCGTGTCACCGGCCCATTTGCGGTAGGTTTGCGGGCTTTGCGTGCGGTAGAACGTGCCGTTAATCTCGATCGTGCCGAGCTGCCGGCTGGCGTGGTGCAGCTCCTTCGTCTTCGGTAGTCCCTTCGGAAAGAAGGTTTCGCGCCAAGGCTCGTAGACCCAGCCGCCCACCCCCACGCGCATGCGCCCCGCTTCTAGAGGCATCGTCGAAGCCTGCGCCGCTGCGTCATGCATCCTCCGGCGATCCGCCCGTTGGCGGTCGAGCGTTTTGTGCTTCAGTGAATTGCACTTGGCAACGGCTCGGTCGCAGTACAAATCACCGTGCGACATTTATAGACACGAGCTTGGAGAGAAGCATGACGGACCTGCTCGACGAGGCCGTTGCGCCGTACGGCAGATGCCCCAGCAGGACCAGGACGACCTCGCCCGCGCCCTGATCCAGATGACGCAGACGATTGCCTTGGACAGATCGAGCCGGAGCATCGCGCTGCCGTGCACGAAGGCATGCAGCAGGCGGCGAGAGGTGAGTTCGCGACCGACGAGGACAACGCTGACGCATTGCGCCGTTTCGATCGATGAGGCTTCGCCTTACGGCGCGGGCTGTCGGCGACCTCATCGAATTTCCGATTACTTGTGAGAGAGCAGTCCGGTCGCGGCTTTGCGGGTGCGAGGTGCCATAGAAGCTGGATCTGAGCTGGTAACTCACTATCGATCCGCCACTCTTCGCGCAAAGAGGAGACCTGACTACACCAGTCGGCTCTGCTCCTTCGCCGCGGCGATGAAGCTGGCGAAGAGCGGGTGCGGCTCGAAGGGGCGCGACTTCAGTTCGGGGTGATACTGCACGCCGATGAACCAGGGGTGGTCCTCGTACTCGATCGTCTCCGGCAGCAGGCCGTCGGGCGACATGCCGGCGAATCGGAGACCGTGCTCCTCGAGGCCTTCGCGGTAACGGGTGTTGACCTCGTAGCGGTGGCGATGGCGCTCGGAGATCTCGGTGTCGCCGTAGATGCCGGCAATGCGCGAGCCCGCCCTGAGCCTGGCCTTGTAGGCGCCGAGCCGCATGGTGCCGCCGAGGTCGCCTTCGGAGCGGCGGATCTCCAGCTCGTTGCCGCGCATCCATTCGGTGAGCAGGCCGACCACCGGCTCCTTGGTCTCGCCGAACTCGGTCGAATTGGCCTCGCGAATGCCGCCCAGCGAGCGCGCCGCCTCGATCACCGCCATCTGCATGCCGAAGCAGATGCCGAAATACGGCACGCGCCGCTCGCGGGCGAAGCGCGCCGCGAGAATCTTGCCCTCGGCGCCGCGCTGGCCGAAGCCGCCCGGCACCAGGATGCCGTTGACGTGCTCGAGATGAGTCGCGGGGTCGGAGCCCTCGAAAACCTCGCTCTCGATCCAGTCGAGCTTGACCGTCACGCGATTGGCGAGGCCGCCATGGGTGAGCGCCTCGATCAGCGACTTGTAGGCGTCCTTCATGCCGGTGTACTTGCCGACGATGGCGATGGTGACGTCGCCGTCGGTGTTGCGCAGCCGCTCGGTGACGGCGTTCCAGCGCGTCATGTTGGGCTTGGGCGCCGGCTCGATGCCGAAGGCCGAGAGCACCTCGCGGTCGAGCCCGGCGGTGTGGTAGGCCATCGGCACGTCGTAGATCGAGGCCACGTCGCGCGCCTCGATCACCGCCTCGCCGCGCACGTTGCAGAACAGGCCCAGCTTGCGGCGCTCCTCGTCGGGGATGGGACGGTCGCAGCGGCACAGCAGGATGTCGGGCTGGATGCCGATCGAGCGCAGCTCCTTGACGGAATGCTGCGTCGGCTTGGTCTTGAGCTCGCCGGCGGAGGGGATCCACGGCAGCAGCGTCAGGTGCACGTAGATGGCGTGGCCGCGGGGCAGGTCGTTGCCGAGCTGGCGAATCGCCTCGAAGAAGGGCAGCCCCTCGATGTCGCCGACCGTGCCGCCGATCTCGACCAGCACGAAATCGTAGGGCTCGTTGTCGGAGAGCACGAACTCCTTGATGGCGTTGGTGACGTGCGGGATCACCTGCACGGTGGCGCCGAGATAGTCGCCGCGGCGCTCCTTGGCGATGATCTCCTGGTAGATGCGGCCGGTCGTGATGTTGTCGGTCCGGACGGCGGCGCGGCCGGTGAAGCGCTCGTAATGGCCGAGGTCGAGATCGGTCTCGGCGCCGTCGTCGGTGACGAAGACCTCTCCGTGCTGGTAGGGGCTCATCGTGCCGGGATCGATGTTGAGATAGGGGTCGAGCTTGCGCAGGCGGGTCGTGTAGCCACGCGCCTGCAACAACGCCGCAAGGGCGGCCGAAGCCAGCCCTTTGCCGAGCGAAGACACCACGCCGCCGGTGATGAAGATATACCGCGCCATGGGAGCCGAGCCTTAAAGGCTTTTCCCAAGCTTGGGGAGCGCTAAGTCGCCGATAGCTGTGCCGTCCACACCTTGCTGCTGTGCGGGCTACGCTGCTACTTCGGCTGGCTCGTCGGAGCCGGGTTGGCGGGTGCCGGCTGAGCCTGGGGAGCCGGGGTGGTCGTCGGAGCGGATGGCGCCGCGGGAGCAGACGGAGCCGGCGTCGCGGTAGCGCCGGACGCCGGCGCGGCCCCCGCCTGGCTCGCGCCTCGCTGCTGCTCCAGCGCGCGCACCTGGTCGAGAACGCTGCCCTGCCCCTTGGGCGGCAGCGCCGGAGCCTTGTCGGATGGGCCGGCCGGCACGTTGAAGTTCAGCTGGTTCTGGTGGCCGTAGCGCGCGAGGAGCGTCAGCCCAAGGCTGGTGGCGAAGAAAAGGGCGGCGAGGATCGCGGTGGCCCGAGTCAGCACGTTGGCCTGGCCGCGGCCGGTCATGAAGCCGCCACCGCCGCCCATGCCCAGCGCGCCACCTTCCGAACGCTGCAGCAGCACCACCACTACGAGGGCGACGACGATCAGGAGGTGGACGACGATGAGGACGGTCTGCATGACGAGGCGATGATCCGGGAACGGCGCGCACCGGGATTGGCCGGGCGGACGCGCGAAGCCGGCGTTCTAGGGGAACGAAGCCCTTTCCGCAACGCGTGTGGCCGCGCGGTTCTTGCGGCCGTCCGCGTGCCATGCTCCCTCGGAGGTGCTCTTTCGCCGGACCCCGGCGGGGATGTCGAGGAGGCTGCCATGAAGACCGCCGTTCGTTTCACTCTCGCCCTGGGCCTCGTGGCGCCCGCCGCCCTCGTCGTTCCGGCGCAGATGCCAGCCATGGCGCAGAAGATGCCGGCACCCTCGCACCTCGCCTTCGTGCTCCTCGAGTTCGACGTCAAGGATCCCGCCGCCTTCAAGGACTACGCCCCCAAGGTCCGCGCCACGCTCAAGGACTACCAGGGCGAATTCGTGATGCGCGAGAAGGTGGACTCGCTGTTCGGCGGCAAGGCCTCCAACCTTTCGGTGATCAGCTTCCCGACCGTCGAGGACGCCAAGAAGTGGCTGGCCTCGCCCGAGATCGAGAAGATGCGGCCCGAGCGCGACAAGATCGCCGACGTGCGCACCTACCTGGTCGAGAAGCTGGACTGAATCCTGCCGATCGTCCGGGCGAGGAAATCGAGATTCCTGGCGCGGAAGTGCGGCGTCCGCGTGTCCGAGATGCCGCCGTGGCCGAGATCCGGGGCGATCCAGCGTTCCGCCAGTTGCCGCGCGGCCTGGACGAACTCGTCGATCTCGGCGACCGGCACGAACAGGGCGCGGCCGCCGCCGACGAGCAGCGCCGGTCCCGCGAAGCGCGCGAAGGCGGCAAGCGGCGCGATGCGCCCTGCCGGAGCGCCGACCCGAAGGCGCGCCTGCATGGAGAGCAGCGGCTCCAGCCGGCGTGCCGCGCGCGCGCCCGTCACCAGAGCAATGCGGACGCGCACGGCGCGACGCAGGTCGGCGAACGGCGCCTGCAGGATCAGCGCGTCCGCCGGCACCGGCCCGTGCGGCCCGACCAGCGCCGCCGCCGCGCCTATGGAAATGCCGAGCACCGCCGCTTGGGCGCCGCGCTGCCGCGTCTTGAGCCAGGCTCGGGCGGCGTGGACGTCGAGCGACTCGTGCCAGCCGAACGAGTGCAGCGCCGGCGCCGAGGTGCCGTGCCCGCGCATGTCGATCAGCAGCACGGCATAGCCTTGGCGGCGAAGAACGCGGCGTTGGGCGCGATCACCTCGCGGCGCGTGCCGAGCCCCGGCACCATCACCAAGCCCGGCGCGGTCTCGCCCGCGTCCGGCCAGAAGGTGGCGCGACGGTGCTGCCGTCCCGCGCCGCGAAAGTCAGGTCCTGCCCCAGCGTGCGGGGCGCTGCGCCGGCCAGTGCGGCGAGAAGCGCGCGATGCGCACCCCGGCCGAGCCGACAAGCCAGCTCGCCGACGAGCCGCGCCAGCGGGTGGCGCGCGGCGTAGCGGCGGGCGCGGCGTGCGTAAGCGGCGTAGGTCGACAGGGAGAACATCCTCTTATGCCGGCAGCTTATCTGATGGCGGGTCGAGGCTCCCGCGCCCGGTCATGCCGCTCTCGACCGCGGCAATCGCGCATCTAGATTGACGGAGATCAACAGCCCTCGATCCCAGCAAGCTGAGCTTTCATCATTATTCATGATAACATAGTTGGACGATCGACACTTTCGACAAAATATAACAACATGAGGGATGTATCGAGGGCGTCTTCATGAACAAAATCCTTCTCGCGGCATCTTTGGTCTTGCTGACGACGCCAGCAATGGCTCAATGTTTCAATCGTAGCGGCTGCGATCCATCGACATACGAAATACGCTCACAGTTGAGCGTCAGCATTCCGTTGGGCGACCAGACGGCTCCATCAGATGCCCTCAAGGCGATCGATGACGCGCAGCATCAGCTGTCGGCGCTCTCGGCGCGCGAACTCGATGTCGTCAAGGCAATCTACGGTTCAGAAGCCAGCCTCCGTTCGGCGAACACCAGCAGCAACATGCAAGAAAATAATTTCCGCGGGGCGACGGCTTTCGTCTCGATCAATAATACCTATGCGGTGAAGAAACCGAAATAACCCGTCTAAAGCGGGATGTTCCCGTGCTTCTTCCACGGATTCTCCAGCGTTTTGCCGCGCAGCATCGCCAGCCCGCGTGCCACTTTGCGGCGGGTGGAGCGCGGCAGGATCACCTCGTCGACGTAGCCGCGCTCGGCCGCAACGAACGGCGAGAGGAAGCGGTCCTCGTATTCCCGCGTGCGCTCGGCGATCTTGGCGGGATCGGCGATGTCGGCGCGAAAGATGATCTCGACCGCGCCCTTGGCGCCCATCACGGCGATCTGCGCCGTCGGCCAGGCGTAGTTCAGGTCGCCGCGCAGGTGCTTGGAGGCCATCACGTCGTAGGCGCCGCCGAAGGCTTTGCGCGTGATCACCGTCACCTTGGGCACGGTGGCCTCCCCGTAGGCGAAGAGCAGCTTGGCGCCGTGCTTGATGAGGCCGCCGTATTCCTGGGCGACGCCCGGCAGGAAGCCCGGCACGTCGACGAAGGTCACCAGCGGGATCGAGAAGCAGTCGCAGAAGCGCACGAAGCGCGCCGCCTTGCGCGAGGCGTCGGAATCGAGCACGCCGGCGAGCACGGCGGGCTGGTTGGCGACGAAGCCCACCGTGCGCCCCTCGACCCGGCCGAAGCCGACGACGATGTTCTTGGCGAAGGCCTCCTGGATCTCGAAGAAGTCGCCGTCGTCGGCGGTCTTCACGATCAGCTCCTTGATGTCATAGGGCTTGTTGGGGTTGTCGGGCACCAGCGTATCGAGCGAGGCGTCGTCGGCCTCCGCCGCGTCCGCCGGCCATTCCGGCGCCGGCGCGACGTTGGAGGCCGGCAGGAAGTCGACGAGCCGGCGCATCTGCAGCAGCGCCTCGAGGTCGTTGGCGTAGGCCTTGTCCGCCACCGACGACTTCACCGTGTGCACCGAGGCGCCGCCGAGTTCCTCCGCCGTCACCGTCTCGTTGGTGACGGTTTTCACGACGTCGGGGCCGGTGACGAACATGTAGCTCGTGCCCTTCACCATGAAGATGAAGTCGGTCATTGCCGGCGAGTAGACGTCGCCGCCGGCGCAGGGGCCCATGATGACGGAGATCTGCGGGATGACGCCCGAGGCCAGCACGTTGCGCTGGAACACCTCGGCGTAGCCGCCCAGCGCCGCCACGCCCTCCTGGATGCGGGCGCCGCCGGCGTCGAACAGGCCGATGATCGGCGCGCGGTTGCGCAGCGCCATGTCCTGCACCTTCATGATCTTCTGGGCGTGCGCCTCCGACAGCGAGCCGCCGAACACCGTGAAGTCCTTGGAGAAGACGAAGACCGGCCGTCCCGAGATCGTGCCGTAGCCCGTCACCACGCCGTCGCCGGGGATCTTCTGCTCGGCCATGCCGAAATCGGTGATGCGGTGCGTGACGAAGGTGTCGAGCTCCTCGAAGGAGCCCTCGTCCAGCAGCAGCTCGATGCGCTCGCGTGCGGTGAGCTTGCCCTTGTCGTGCTGCGCCGCGACGCGCCGCGCGCCGCCGCCGGCATGGGCCTCGGCGCGGCGGGCGGCGAGCTGGTCGAGCATGGCGTTCAAGCGGGCGGCTCCTGGAGGCGAGGGTGAAGCGGCCGGGGCGCGAGGGCAGCCGCTTGATGAGAATGGGTTTATTCGGTATATAAACCTAGGTCAAGTCGTTGTGCCGGTTGAGGTACCGAAGCCCTGCCGCGCCGCATCCCCTGACATGTGGCCCTGCCAAAGTCAGGGTACGGCGACAAGAAAGCGGGCCGCTGTCGCCGTACCGCGACATCGAGCCGGGACGTCGGCGCGTACGGCGACAAGGCGAAAATCGACGTCGGTGATCGGCCACATGGGTCTTCGGCAAGGACGTGGTATCGATCAGGACGTTTGTTCCCGCAACTTCTCCCTCTTCGAAGGCTGACGTCCTCCGCCGGCAGGAGCGGCCCTTGCATAGGTCACCCTATGGCGGAACCGGCCGCGCGATTGTAGACAAAGCCGGGTTCGGCCGAGCCGCGTCAGAGCGGCGAGAACAGCGGGAGCGTCACGCGTGACGAACATGAAATCGGAAGCCGCCGAGTTCGCCGAGTTCCAGCCCTACGCCGACAAGGACGGGCCGCTGCGCGACGACATCCGCCTGCTCGGCGCGATCCTCGGCGATACCATCCGCGACCAGGAGGGCGAGGCGATCTTCGCCATCGTCGAGGAGATCCGCCAGACCTCGGTGCGTTTCCACAAAAGCCGCGACCCCAAGGACGGCGCCAGGCTCAACGAGATCCTGAGCCGCCTGTCACCGCCCGAGGCGGCGCTGGTGGTGCGCTCCTTCTCCTACTTCTCGCACCTCGCCAACATCGCCGAGGACGCCCATCACCGCCGCCGCACCCGCGCCCACGCCATCGCCGGCTCGAAGCCCCGCATCGGCACGATGCGCCGCGCGCTCGACGACGCCAGGGAGGCCGGCATCACCCGCGACGAGCTGCAGGCCTTCTTCCAGGGCGCGTTCATCGCACCGGTGCTGACCGCGCACCCGACCGAGGTGAGGCGGCGCTCGACCCAGGACTGGGAACTCGCCCTCGCCCGTCGGCTCGAGGCCTACAACGATCGCGACCTGCCGGCCGAGGAGCGCGAGCAAATCGAGCAGACCCTGCGAGAGGCCGTGTTGTCGCTGTGGCAGACCAGCCTGCTCCGCCGCCGCAAGCTGACCGTCATCGACGAGGTCGACAACGGCCTCACCTACTACGACTATTCGATGCTGTTCGAGCTGCCGAACCTCTATGCGCAGCTCGAGCATGAAGTCGCCGCCTACGACCCACACGCGCCGGCGCAGCCGATCCCCTCGTTCCTGCGCATGGGCAGCTGGATCGGCGGCGACCGCGACGGCAACCCTTTCGTGAAGGCCGACGTGCTCGCCGAGACGGCGCGGATGCACGGCACCAAGATCATGAAGCACTACCGCGACGAGCTCACCCAGCTGCGCCGCGAGCTGACGCTTTCGGAAAACATCATCACCATTTCGCCCGACCTGAAGCGTCTCGCCGACATCGGCGACGACGGCCGCGAGCAGCAGCAGAATGAGCCCTACCGCCGCGCGCTCAACGGCGTGATCCAGCGCGTGCGCGCCACGCTCGAGGCCTTCGAGGAGCAGCCGGCGGGCGACTGGCAAGCCTACGACCATCCCGCCGATCTCAAGGCCGATCTCGAACTTATCCGGCTTTCGCTGTGCGAGAACGGCGCCGCCATCCTCACCCGCGGCCGGCTGACGCGCCTGCTGCGCGCCGTCGACTGTTTCGGCTTTCACCTGGCCTCGATCGACCTGCGGCAGAACTCCGCCGTTCACGAGCGCACCGTGGCAGAGCTGATCGAGGCGATGGCGCCGGGCACCGACTACCTCGCGCAGGACGAGGCCGGCCGCATCGCCATCCTGGAGAAGGAGCTGGACTCGCCGCGCCTGCTGACATCGCCCTTCCTCGACTACAGCGAGGAGACGAACGGCGAGCTGGCGGTGTTCCGCATGGCGGTGGAGGCGCAACGGCGCTATGGTCACAAGATCATCCACACCGCGATCATCTCGATGTCGGAATCCGTCTCCGACCTGCTCGAGCTGGCGGTGCTGTGCAAGGAGGTCGGGCTCATCGACCGCAGCATGCGGTCGCGCGTGAACCTCGTGCCGCTGTTCGAGACGATCGACGACCTGCGCGCCTGCTCCGGCATCATGGCCGAAGTCTTCAAGAACAAGCACCTGAGCCGCATCATCGCCTCGCGCGACAATGTGCAGGAGGTGATGCTCGGCTATTCCGATTCGAACAAGGACGGCGGCTTCGTCACGTCGGGCTGGGAACTCTACAAGGCCGAGATCAAGCTGGTCGAGGTGTTCAAGGAGGCCGGCATCGGCATCCGGCTGTTCCACGGCCGCGGCGGCTCGGTTGGCCGCGGCGGCGGCCCGTCCTACGATGCCATCTTGGCGCAGCCGCCGGGCGCGGTGGCCGGCCAGATCCGCATCACCGAGCAGGGCGAGATCATTTCGTCGAAATACGCCAACCAGGCGAGCTGCCGGCGCAATCTCAACATCCTCGTCGCCGCCACGCTCGAGGCGACGCTGGTCGACGTCAAGAAGGGTCCTGCCCCCGCCGAGTTCCGCGCCGAGATGGATCTCCTCTCCGATTACGCCTTCGCCGCCTACCGCGGGCTGGTCTACGAGACGCCGGGCTTCACCGACTTTTTCTGGGGCTCGACGGTGATCAACGAGATCGCCACGCTGAACCTCGGCAGCCGCCCGGCCTCGCGCAAGAAGACCCGCGCCATCGAAGACCTGCGCGCCATTCCGTGGGTGTTCTCCTGGGCGCAGTGCCGGGTGATGCTGCCGGGCTGGTACGGCTTCGGCTCGGCGGTGGAGGCGCGCCTCCAGGCGGGCGGCGACCTCGCGCTGCTGCAGCGCATGTATCGGGAATGGCCGTTCTTCCGCACTCAGCTCGCCAACATGGACATGGTGCTGGCGAAATCCTCGCTGGCGGTGGCCTCGCGTTACGCCGACCTCGTCGAGGACGAGGGACTGCGCACCCGCATCTTCGAGGCGATCTCTAAGGAGCACGCGCTGACGATCCGCCACCTCTCGGCGATCATGGACCAGAGCCGCCTGCTCGAGACCAACCCGCTGCTCGAGCGCTCGATCAACAACCGCTTCCCCTACCTCGACCCCATGAACCACGTGCAGGTCGAGCTCTTGAAGATGCTGCGCGCCGATCCCGAGGCGCAGGAGGTGCGCGGCGGCGTGCACCTTTCGATCAACGGCGTCGCCGCCGGCTTGCGCAACAGCGGTTGAGCGTCGAATGGCTATCCGAGAAGGTCATCGAACTGAAGATGCCGATCGGCGCGATCAAAGAGCAAGTGGTTGGGTTCGCGGTGCGCAATCGTGTCGCCGCGGTCCTCGGCGTCGCCCTCGCGGCCGGATCGGCCCGTGCGGATCCGGCCGCGCCCGTGTCTCCGATCGGCATCGATCCCTATTACATCGGCTCCTTGCTCTCCCCCAATCCGGCGCTCACCAAGGCGGGCGTCGTGGCGATCCAACCTACCGTCGCCTACGCGGCACAGACCGGCGCCTTTGATGCCAACGGCGGCAGAGGCGCCGCCATCAACAAGACGGACGCGCTGCAAAGCTCGACGTCGATCCGCTACGGGATCACGGACACGATCACGGCGCAGTTCATCCCGACGACTTCGGCGATCTTCGGCCCGCAAGGCTTCAACAGCGGGAGCCAGGCCGGCGACACGGCGATCGACCTGGACTACCTCCTGATGCGCGGCAACAACGCTGGCAAGCCGGGTGTCACGGCGAGCTTCGGCGTGGATCTGCCGACCGGACGCTACGAGAACCTGGCGAACGCCTCGGACGGTTTCGGAGGCGGGAGTTACCGGGCGAGACTCGGTGTCATCAGCCAGTCGGTCTTCCTCGGGGGAAGCCAGCACCCGATCCGCATCCGCGTCTACGCCAATGGCGAGATCCCGCTTGCCGGCGTCGGTCTCCACGGCTTCACGACCTTCGGCACGGATGGTGCGTTCAACGGGTTCGCGACCCCAGGCATCAGCGGCACGTTCGGCGCCGCGCTTGAATACAGCTTCACCCAGAAGTTCGTCTTCGCTTTCGACATCTTCCATGGGTTCAACGCGGCCAATCGGATCCGCGGCGCCGAAGCCGCCGGCCCGCTGGTCAGCTACGCCAGCGGCGCGGCAGATGCGACGCAGGTCGCGCCGGCGCTCGAATACTCCCTCACCGAAAATCTGGGGATCGTCGCTGGCATCGCGTTCAGCGTCGCCGGCCATAACAGCTCCGCGCAGGCCGTGCCGCAGGTCGAGTTCAATCTGGTTTTCTGAAGATTTTTCCCGTAGCTAGCGCTGCGAGCCGTCACGGAGCAGCGTACGACGCGTCGCGCTCGCGGCCGGTCCAACCATCGCTTCTCCGATGCGGTCCGCCTCGCTGTCCGCCGGGGTTCGCGAGACCTTGCGCGAGACGACCATGACAGACCAAGCCAACGCCGCACGCTTCGCGACTCTCGCGGTCCACGCCGGCGCCCGGCCCGACCCCGAGACCAAGGCACGGGCGACGCCGATCTACCAGACGACGAGCTTCGTCTTCGACGACGTCGACCACGCCGCCTCGCTGTTCGGGCCGCAGACCTTCGGCAACATCTACTCGCGCATCACCAACCCGACCTGCGCCGTGCTGGAGGAGCGCGTCGCCGCGCTCGAGGGCGGCAGCGCCGCGCTGGCGGTCGCCTCGGGCCGTGCCGCGCAGGTCATCGCCTTCAACGCCCTGATGCGGCCCGGCGACGAGTTCGTCGCCTCGCGACGGCTCTACGGCGGCTCGATCGACCAGTTCAACCACGCTTTCAGGAATTTCGGCTGGCACGTGAAATGGGCCGATCCCGACAAGCCGGAGAGCTTCGTCGAGGCGCTGTCGGACAAGACCAAGGCGATCTTCTGCGAGTCGATCGCCGATCCCGGCACCGTCACCGACATCGAGGCGATCGCCCGCGTGGCGCAGCGCGCCCGCGTGCCGCTCATCGTCGACAACACGCTGGCTACCCCCTATCTCGTGCGCCCGTTCGAGCACGGCGCCGACATCGTCGTGCATTCCGCGACCAAGTTCCTGGGTGGCCACGGCAATTCCATCGGCGGGCTGGTGGTCGACGGCGGCAGCTTCGACTGGGTCGGCGACGCGCGCTACCCTGCCCTATCGGCGCCCTCCCCCAGTTACGGCGGCATGGTGCTGGCCGACACGTTCGGCAATTTCGCCTTCGCCATGGCCTGCCGCGTGCTCGGCCTGCGCGACCTCGGACCGGCGCTGTCGCCCTTCAATGCCTTCCTCATCCTCACCGGCATCGAGACGCTGCCGCTGCGCATGCAGCGCCAGTGCGACAACGCGCTTGCCGTGGCACAGCACCTCTCCCGCCACCCGGCGGTGAGCTGGGTGCGCTACGCCGGCCTCCTCGGCGACCCGAGCCACGAGCTGGCGCGACGCTATTGCCCGCTCGGGTCGGGCGCCGTCTTCACCTTCGGCCTCGGCGGCGGCTACGACGCCGGCACGAAGCTGGTGCGGGGCCTCAAGCTGTTCTCTCACCTCGCCAACGTCGGCGACACCCGCTCGCTGGTGATCCACCCGGCCTCGACGACGCACCGCCAGCTCGAGGAAGGCGAGCGCGCCGCCGCCGGCGCCGGCCCTGACCTGGTGCGCGTCTCCATCGGCATCGAGGACAAGGACGACATCATCGCCGACCTCGACCAGGCGCTGGCGGGATAGCCTCACGGCTCCTCCGGCCGCGCGGGCTCGCTCGGCTCGGCACTGCGAGGACGCGAGCCGTCGGCGGAAAAATAGTAGCGCTGACCGGTGATGAGCTGGGCGAAGGCGTCGATGGCGGCGATCACCATGGAAGCGCCGTGATAGGACGGGCCCATCGGCTTCACCGTGCGCAGCACGTCGATCATCGCCGCGCGGCATAAGCCCATCGCCCGCATCGCTCCGGCGGGATCGGCCGGCATGTCCGATCGTCCCGCCCGCCGCGCCATGACTCACCCTTGTTCCCTCTTCGTTCTAGCGGGAACGCCGGTGAAGTCCAGTGTGTCTCAACGAGGATCTAGAGCCGATCCCGGCGCCGTGGGACCCATCTTCCCGGGCGCCGAAGGCGAGACCGGGATCCATGACAGCGGCGTGAAGGCTCGGGAGGCATCGTTCCGCTTCTCCCGTCCAACACGTTGTCATGGTTTGCGGGGTCGCTTAAGGCGCCCCGCGGAGACAGGCGCTGGACTACCGACGAACTTTCTGGCCGGAGACGGTCAGGCTTCGGCAAGCTCCAGGCGACGGCTCGCTTCCGGCACCGCCGCTACGCTCACGCCGAGTCGCTGCCGGTGCACCACTGCCATCGCCAGCACCACCATGGCGAAGAGCTGGTGCAGCAGGCCGGCCCAGATCGGCACCGCCAGCAGCAGGGTCACGATGCCGATGCTGGCCTGAGCCGCCACCAGCGCGGCCAGCGCGATCGAGCGGCGCGCCGCCGAGGTCCCGGGCGCCGCCCGCGCGGTGACGACCGCCTGCCCGATGGCCACGGCGAGCAGGAGGTAGGCGGTCATGCGGTGCTGGAACTGCACGGTCGCGAGATTGTCGACGAGGTTGCGCCACAGCGGGCTCATCGCGCCGAGCACCTCGCTCGAGGGAATGAAGTGCCCGTCCATCAGCGGCCAGGTGTTATAGGCCATGCCCGCACGAGACCCGGCCACCAGGGCGCCGAAACCGATCTGCACCAGCACGAGGGCGACAACCGCCGTGCCGAGCTGGCGCAACCCGAGCGGCACGGCCTCTCGCCCTGCCGGCTTCTGCGAGGCGGCGATCCACACCAGGCAGGCGAAGGTGATGGAGGCGAGCAGCAGGTGCACGGCGAGGCGCTCCTGCGCCACCTCGACCCGCCCGCTGAGGCCGGAGGACACCATCCACCAGCCGACGACACCCTGGAGTCCGCCGAGCGCGAAGACGCCGAGCATCTGCACAGCGAGCTTCGATGTCACGCGGCCCCTGATGGCGAAGACGATCAGCGGGATCAGCAGCGCCGGGGCGAGCAATCGCCCGACGAGGCGGTGGAACCATTCCATCAGGAAGATCGCCTGGAAATGGCCGAGCGTCATATCCGGGAAGAGCGAGGAATATTGCGGGATCGCCTTGTACTTGTTGAAGGCGGCGAGCCAGGCGGCATGGCCGAGAGGCGGCAGCACGCCGGTGACCGGCTTCCACTCCGTGATCGACAGGCCGGATTCGGTGAGCCGCGTGGCGCCGCCGAGGAACACCATCAGGAACACCAACGCCGCCACGCTCCACAGCCAGGTCGAGACGGCGCTGCCGCCACTGGCATGGGCCGCGAAGATCTGGCGGGTCGTCATGGAGCGGGCGTTGGCGTGAGCCATGGCACGAAGATCTCGAGATCAGCGCGAAAAAGACGTCGCATTGACGCCTGCGGAGACCGGAATGTAAAGCCAAAAGCCGGCGCCAAGTCCAGCAGGACAGTGCGCGCCCTTTGCCGCGCCGGTGTCGCGAATAATTCTCCAGGAGCCAGCGGATCATGAAACGCCGCCAACGCAAGTTCGTCGGCACGATCCTCACGCTCGTCATCGTCGTGGTGTGGGCGCTCGGCGCGATGCTGCTCTCGCTCAACAGCTTCACCACGGGCGCGCCCAGCGTCCTGCAATGGGTCTACTACGCCGTCGCCGGCATGGGCTGGGTGCTCCCCCTGATGCCGCTGATCCGCTGGATGCAGAAGCCGGATCCCGGTATGGACCCGGAGCCTTGGATCGACGAGGCCTGAGGAGCGAGCCATGGCGTGGGGACGATCGCGGGCGAGGTCGCGGGGGCGGCGCGGCTGGGCCTTCCCGACCAAGCCGCCGCACCATTGGAGCTACCTGATCGCGCTGATCCTCGCGATCCTCGGTCTGGCCGGCACGCAAGCCCATATCAAAGGCGTGTCGTCGCACGCCTTCTGGTTCGTGCTCGCCGCCTACGTCCTGCTCGCGCTCGCCTGCGTGATCAACGGGTTGTAGCCGTTACGACGGGCGGTCGGTCGAGCACACGACCTTCATGTACTGCTTGCCGGGCTCCGGCGCGATCGACGTGGTCGAGAGCGTGGTCTGGCTCTCGGTCACGCATTGCGACAGCGTGTGAGCCGGCGGCCCGCGCACGATGTCGACGGCCGTGTCGGGCGTGCAAGCGGCATGGTCCACCGACATCGCGCAGATGAGGATCATCACCTTGTACATGGCCGCCCATCTCCTTCACGCTGTCGCATCGATCTTAAGAGCGGGTGCCCCCCTGTCCATGTGTCGAATGGACCAAAGGTAATTTGGTCAAGAAAGGCTGATAGGCTCTTTCTATGCTGCCGTTGCTCCACCCCCTCGTTTGCTTCCTCGCCGTGGCCTCGCTGACAACGGCGGCACCGGCGGTGGCGCAGAGCGCCGCCGCCGCCAAACCGGCCCCGAAGATGCCGCTCGGCTCGCTGCCGGCCATTGCCGCGGTGGCCAAGCCCGCCGCCTCGCCCCTCGCTTTCCAGCTGATCGCCAAGGCGGAGGCCGAGAAGGCCGGGCTGCCCTATGCGATGGTCGACGCCGTCATCAAGATCGAGAGCGGCTATCACCCCGAGGCGCTCGGCGGGGTCGGCGAGATCGGACTGATGCAGTTGCGCCCGGGCACCGCCGCGATGATGGGCTTTCGCGGCACGCCCGCCGACCTTGCCGTGCCCGCCATCAACATCCACTACGGTGCCGCGTATCTCGGCCAGGCTTGGAAGCTCGCCGGCGGCGACGTCTGCAAGACGCTGATGAAGTATCGCGCCGGCCACGGCGAGACGGTGATGACGCCGCTCTCCGTCACCTACTGCCAGCGCGCCCGCGTGCACCTCGCCAGCATCGGCTCGCCGCTGGCCGGCACGGTGACCCCGGCCGACCTCGTCGCCGCCACGGCGGCGGTGGACGCCGCGCGGGCCAGCGAGAGCCTGACCATCCACGGTCGGCCCAAGACCGGCGCCAGCTTCTGGGCGGCGTTCCGCTCCCGGATCGGGCGCATCAACGCCAAGCTCGAGGCCAAGTGGAAGCGCACCGCGTCGCGCTGAGCGACGAAGTCGGCTGACGGCAACATCGAGAGCGTGGGAGACACACCCCCTCGCGATCACACATCCGCGTTTTGCGTCGCGATGCGTCGCGGCTGTGGTCCTGATCCGAGGCTTCTGCATTCGCGAAGAACGTTCCGGATACGGAAAAGTTACCGATGGATGTCGGAGGCCACGTCGTCACGGCGAGGTTGTCGTCATGCCGCTGGCGTGAAACAGGGAGGCATGCCCAAGCAGCCCAGCCCGATCCCTGACGACGGCGTCCTCGGACGCCACGCCGCCCTGCCCGCCTCGCCCGAGGAGGCGCATCTCGAGCGCGTGCCCAACCCGCATCCCGACACCAACTACGTCGCCCGCTTCACCGCGCCGGAGTTCACCTCGCTCTGCCCGGTCACCGGCCAGCCCGACTTCGCCCACCTCGTGATCGACTACGTGCCCGGCGACTGGCTCGTCGAATCGAAAAGCCTCAAGCTCTACCTCGGCGCCTTCCGCAATCACGGCGCCTTCCACGAGGATTGCACGGTGCGCATCGGCCGCGAACTGGCCGCCCTGCTCGGCCCGCGCTGGCTGCGCATCGGCGGCTACTGGTACCCGCGCGGCGGCATCCCCATCGACGTGTTCTGGCAGACCGGCGCGCCGCTAGAGGGCGTGTGGCTGCCCGACCAGGGCGTGCCGGCGTATCGCGGACGGGGGTAGCCGCTTGGATTGAAAGCGCGGACGAATGATCGTCGACTATCGGGACAGATGGCTCGAAAGCTTCTTCGTCGATGACACGAGATCGCGACAGATACCTTCCAACCTCGAAGCCAGTTTGTTCCGCCGATTGCAGATGCTTGACGACGCTACCTCGACGCGGGATCTTCTCGTTCCTCCGAGCAATCGCTTCGAGAGGCTTCGCGGCCACTTGGAAGGTCTCTGCTCGATCCGCGTCAACAGGCAATGGCGGCTGGTCTTCCGGTGGAACGACGACTTAGGAGAGGCCACCTCGGTCTTTTTGGATGATCACTCGTACCGGTGAGGCGACATGCAAATAACGGCACGGAAGCCGGCGTCGGTCGGCGAGATCATGAGGGAAGAGTTTCTCGACCCGCTGGGCTTGACGCAAGATATCCTGGCGGAGGCGATGGGCGTCTCGGCGATCGAGGCTGGCGACCTTTGTGCCGATCGGTGCGCCATCACCGCGCCGGTGGCGCTCATCCTCGCGCGGGTGTTCGGCAACAGCGCCGAGTTCTGGCTCAACGTTCAGCGGCGTCACGACCTGTGGACCGCGATGCACTCGCCGGACGACCTCGACAGGGTCGCCCGCGCGAGACCGCTGATCATCGCCGCATAGGGTGGCTTGGATTACATCAACTAGGTCGCCGACGGGTGGGGCTAGAGCGCTATCCCATCGGCGTCCTTCCGGGGCTCGCGTCAGCGAAAACCCGGAGCCGGTGAGCCTCGCGCTATCCGGACAGCGGTAGAAGCTCACCCATTCCGGCTTCGCCTTCGGCGCCCCGGAAGGACGACGTTCGGAGAGGCCGGCGATTGCAACCGGCATCAGGATGTACCGTTTAACCGTGCGGCTGACGACCGGTGCCGACCGACCCCAAGGGCCTACCATGAACTTCGCAGCCGCCGGCTCGACCTCCGATCTCGCCCCCGGCACCATGAAAGGCATCGAGGTCGAAGGCCAGTCGATCCTCCTGGCGAACGTCGGCGGCACCTTCTTCGCGATACAGCGCAAGTGCCCGCACATGGGCTTCGACCTCTGCAAGGGCACGCTCGAAGGCGCCAGGCTGACGTGCCGCATGCACGGCGCCACCTTCGACGTGACCACGGGCGAGGCCGTCGGCAAGGCCAAGCTGGTCCTCAAGACGCAGCCGAAGCCGGCGAAGACCTATCCGGTGAAGCTCGAAGGCGACCAGGTCATGGTCGGGGTTTAAGAAGGCATATAGTTCGGCGTCTTTAGGCGCACTTCTCGGATAGTCTCAAGCCATCTGACTTGGCTTACGGGATGACCTCAGGCTTTCTTCGCGGCCGGATCACGCACGATCGAGGCTGCCAGATCGGGAAAAACCTGGGTGAACGGCTTGGCGTTGCGCAACTGTTCGTCGGTCCATTCGGGATTGTCCATGACCTCGGCGAGATCGGCATCGGTATATCCTCGTTGCGCGTCGCGATCAGCTTCGGCCTTGGTGAGATCTGCAATCTTCGCGGTCATAAGCTACGCCTTTCCCTGCTGCTTGCCGAACGAAGGCTGATGATGGAGACCGCTTCCGCGCCAAGCGGACTGAAGATCACAGAGTAGGCTTGATCTGCGATCCATCCAAGCGCCCGGTAGCGCCCTTTTCTGGCCACCTCGATTTGAGCTCCCGCAAAGAACTCTGGCGAGATCATCGCGAAGTCGAGCCCACGTTTCGCTAGGGTCGCCTGCCGCTTCGGCTCATCCCAAACGATCCTCATGGAGCGCTAAGGCGCTCTCAAGCCGCCGCCCCACCTGCCGCCGTCTTCAGCCACGCCGCGCCACACGCCTTCGCCAGCTCGCGCACCCGTAAAATGTAGCTCTGCCGCTCGGTCACCGAGATCACGCCGCGGGCGTCCAGCAGGTTGAAGGCGTGGCTGGCCTTGATGCACTGGTCGTAGGCCGGCAACACGATTTCGGCCCTGTCGCCCTTGTCGCCGGCGGCCAGCAGCGCGCGGCACTCGAGCTCGGCGTCGGCGAAGTGGCGGAACAGCATGGTGGCGTTGGAGGCCTCGAAATTGTGCCGGGAGTACTCCTGCTCGGCCTGGAGGAAGACGTCGGCGTAGGTGATCTTGCCCGCGCCTTCGACACCGTTGAAGTTCAGCTCGTAGATCGAATCGACGCCCTGGACGTAGGTGGCGAGGCGCTCCAGCCCGTAGGTCAGCTCGCCCGAGACCGGCGCGCATTCGATGCCGGCGACCTGCTGAAAGTAGGTGAACTGCGACACCTCCATGCCGTCGCACCAACATTCCCAGCCCAGCCCCCAGGCGCCCAGCGTCGGGCTCTCCCAATCGTCCTCGACGAAACGGACGTCGTGCAGCCGCATGTCGATGCCGATGGCCTCGAGCGACTTGAGGTAGAGGTCCTGCAAGTCGTCGGGCGAGGGCTTCAGGATGACCTGGAACTGGTAGTAGTGCTGCAGGCGATTGGGGTTCTCGCCGTAGCGCCCGTCCTTGGGGCGGCGCGAGGCCTGGACGTAGGCGGCGCGCCAGGGCTTCGGACCCAGCGCGCGCAGGGTGGTGGCGGGATGGAAGGTGCCGGCGCCCACTTCCATGTCGTAGGGCTGCAGGATGACGCAGCCCTGCTCCGCCCAGAAGCGCTGCAGGGTGAGAATTAGGCCCTGGAACGAGCGCTTGGGATCGAAGGGATCGGACATGGCCAGCGCGGTACGGCAGGTCTGAGACTTCGTCAAACGGCGACTTCGTTGCGAGGGAAGCAACGCAGGGGTCGCGAGCGCCCCTCCCGCGTGGCTTATTCCGCGGCTCTCGCTTGCTCTGCTTCGCTCGCGAAGACGGTGCCGAGTTCGCGATGACGGAGCTGGCATTTGACTCTGGACACCACCAATCCCCGTCTTTACAAGCCGCGGCATCGATCCAAGGACGTGGATCAGAAAACGTGAGTGCCTCGGGCGTTCGCGCGGAGCTTGCTTTTGGCCGAGATCCCGACCAGCCGAGCCGAGGATGCGGCGATGCGCGCGCGCCTCGCCGAGCTGGACAGGTCGCTCGACGCCAACAAGGGCGACGCGCCGGAGCGCCCGGCGCCGGCCGAGGACACGACGCTCGCCTCGGCCATGGGCTTGGGCGCCCGCGTCCTGACCGAGTTCGTCGCGGGCATCGGCGTCGGCGCTGTCATTGGCTGGCAGCTCGACAAGTGGTTCCACACCTCGCCGCTGCTGCTGATCGTCTTCCTGGCGCTCGGCACGGGGGCCGGGTTCTGGAACGTGTACCGCATCGCCGCCAAGCCCACGGGGACGCGCGGCCCGCTCTAGATCAACCCGGCCTCGGCCGGCAGAAGGACGTGACCAAAGTGGCGGCAGAGAATGCGATCGACCCGATCTCGCAGTTCAAGCTCGAGCCGATCGTCCCGATCCACATCGGCGGCTGGGACTTCTCGCTGACCAACTCCTCCCTGTTCATGTTCGTGGTGCTCGGCCTCGCCCTGCTGCTCATGGTGGTGGGCACTTCGGGCCACTCGCTCGTGCCCGGCCGTCTGCAATCGGCGGCGGAGATGAGCTACGAGTTCACTGCCAACATGATCAAGCAGACCGCCGGCCGCGACGGCATGCGGTTCTTCCCCTTCATCTTCTCGATCTTCCTGTTCGTGCTGTTCTCGAACATCATGGGCCTGCTGCCCTATTCCTACGCCGTGACCAGCCAGATCGTGGTGACGGCGGCCCTCGCCCTCCTCGTCAACGGCCTGGTGATCGTCTACGGCGTCTACAAGCACGGCCCGGCGTGGCTGAAGCTCTTCGTTCCGCACGGCGTCAATCCGTTCCTGCTGCCGTTCATCTCGTTGATCGAAATCATCTCCTTCATCTCGCGGCCGATCAGTCTCTCCGTCCGTCTCTTCGCCAACATGCTGGCCGGCCACATCACGCTGAAGGTGTTCGGCGCCTTCGTGGCTTCGCTGCTCGGCGCCGGTGCCTTCGCGATCCTGGCGCCGCTTCCTTTCGTGATGACCATCGTCCTCTCGGCCTTCGAGCTGCTCGTCGCCGGGCTGCAGGCCTACGTCTTCGCGATTCTGACTTGCGTCTACCTCAACGACGCAATCCATCCGGGCCACTGAATAAACATCCAACAACAGATCTTTGGCCTGACCTAAAATTCTGGAGTTACACGCATGGATCCCACCGCAGCCAAGTACATCGGTGCCGGCCTCGCCGCCATCGGCATGGGCGCCGCCGCCATCGGCGTCGGCCAGATCTTCGGGCCGTTCCTCGCAGGCGCCCTGCGCAATCCGTCGGCCTCCGACGCGCAGTTCGGGCGCGCCTTCATCGGCGCGGCGCTCGCCGAAGGCCTCGGCATCTTCGCCTTCCTCGTCGCGATCCTGCTTCTCTTCGTGATGAAGTAGTCCTTAGAGGGCGCGCGCCGGTTCGCCGACCGCGCGCCCTGTTTCCTGCCCGCTCTTCAGAGATCTTCATTTCCATGGCAGCAGAACAGGCCGCTGGCGGCGGCGAAAGCGCGTTTCCGCCCTTTGACCCGCACACCTATCCCACCTCGATCCTCTGGCTGGTCGTCACGTTCGGCATCCTCTACTTTACGATGTCGCGTTACGCGCTGCCGCGCGTCGGAAGCATTCTGAAGGAGCGCTCGGACAAGATTCGCGAGCGGCTCGCCGCCGCGCGCAAGATGCGCGAGCAGGCGCGCGAGGCCTCCGACGCCTACGATCGCACGCTGGCCGAGGCTCGCTCCCGCTCGCAGGAGCTCGCCAACGAGACCCGTAACCGCGTCAAGAGCGAGCAGGACGGCAAGCGCATGACGCTTGAGGCCGAGCTCGACGACAAGCTGAAGGCGGCCGAGCTGCGCATCGCCGAAACCAAAGCATCCGCGATGGCCAACGTCGGCCAGATCGCCACCGAGACCGCCGCCGCGATCGTCGAGCATCTCACCGGCAAGCCGGCCAATTCCGACCAGGTCGCCCGCGCGATCGCCGCATCGAGGAGCTGAGGACCATGGACGCCGAATTCTGGGTCGCCGCCGGCTTCATCTGCTTCATCCTGCTGGCGATCTTCTACTTCAAGTCGCACACCAAGGTCGGCGACGCGCTGGACAAGCGCGGCGCGCGCATCCGCGACGAACTCGACGAGGCCGAACGGCTACGCCGCGAGGCCGCCGCGGTGCTGGCCTCTTTCGAGGGCAAGCGCGCGCAGGCCGAGAAGGAGGCCGCCGACCTCGTCGACCAGGCCCGCGCCGAGGCCGAGCTCATCGCCAAGGAGGCCGAGCAGCGCCTGTCGGATTTCGTGCAGCGCCGCACCGCCCAGGCCGAGCAGAAGATCGCCAACGCCGAGCTTCAAGCCATGGCGCAGGTGCGCGCCGCCGCCGCCGACGCCGCCACCTCCGCTGCCGAGATCGTGCTGAGCGAGGACACCAAAGGCACTTTCGCCGACAGGCTCATCGAGCAGGGCATCGGCGACGTGAAGCGACTCGCGCACTGAGGACGGCGGGCGAAGCCCGGCTCGCGCCCGAATTCTGTAAGAGAGCCTTACTGCGCGGCCGCCGTCTCCTCGGCCGCGGCGCCCTTGCGCTTGCGCGAGGCGTGCCTGGCCTTCGGACCCGCATCGCCGGCCTTGGCGCCCCCGTCGATCCCCACCTTGATCGAATATTCGCTCGTGCGCCCCGGCGGGATCTGGACCACGACGCTGTCCGAGACGAACTGGAACGGCGCCGAGATCTGGCCAGCGGGAACCGAGACGCCCATGCGGAAGAGCTTGCTCTCGATTGGCTTGCCCTGCGCCTCGCTGAACACCGCGACGCGGATCGGAACGTCGAAGCGGCCGGCCGCACCGACAGGTCCCAGCAGAACCCGGCCGTCGGCCCCGACCTTGATCGTCACCCTGTTTCCCGAAATCGTGCACTCGCGCCCGACCGTCTGCAGGCTGTACTGGTAGCGCAGCCCCTGGTTGCCCGTCGCGCCGGGCGCCATGACCCGCTGCGATTCCGTACCCGGCAGCAGCGAGATGGTCGGACACCCGGACGGCGCCTCCGACGGGGCGGGTCCGGGCGGCTTGTTCATGCCCATGCGCGCGGTCGCAGCGCTGATCGAATCCTTCATCTTGTCGGAGATCTTCTGGCTCCAGCTGTCCTCGTCTCCGTCGTCTATGGCGGAGGGAGTCGGAGCTGACTGCATTGGCGCGCCGGGAGGGGCGGCGTGAGAGGGCGACAGCAATGCTGCCCATGCGGCTCCGCATAGCGCGACACCACTGAGGCAACTCCACGGGCGTCGGACCTCGATCCGCACTCGTCTCACGCGCATCCTATCCTCCCCGTCCACGCCGTCGTTGGAACCTGCACCACGATTGCGGCAAAACTCACTTCAATTCGTCGAAAGCTTCCTTGAAGCCGGCGAGCTGCAGCGGGATGCCGACGCCCTCCTCCGGTGTCTGCGAGATGATGAAGACGGCGGTCTTGCCCGTCTTGAACTGTTCGACGAGCTTGTCCTCCATCACCACCTCGGCGATGCAGCCCGAGGGCTGGCAGCGCACGAACCCGGCGTGGCCGATGTCGACATTGTCGACCTTCAATCCAAGGCCGGAGGGCAGCAGCACGCCGAGCGGCGCGATCACGCGAAGCAGCCGATTCTTGCCGTCGGCCGTCTTCAACACGATCACCACCAGCCCGATGTTGGGCCGGTCGTCGGCGACGATGCTCTGGATCAGCGCGCACATCTCCTTGTCCGCGCCCGGCGGTGTCTCGCAGCGCACCTGCCAATCGCCGTGCTTGGCCTTGGCCACGCCCTGGCCTCGGGCCGGCCCGACGAGGCTCGCGGCCAGGCTTGCCGCCAGCACCAGGCCCGAGGACCTGACGGCACGGCACCATACCTTGCGTGGCCATACGCCACCATTCGCCCCTGTCGCGCCGCGCACCTGCACCTCACCCAAGCTGAGCCCGACTTAAAGCCGCAGGGCTGAGGCGAAAGCGAGACGCAATCTCGGACTCGAGTGCTTTTATGCCGCGAGAATGCCGCGGCGCGAACATTGCGCTTTTTTGACCTTTATGGTTTGACCGCCGTCAGAGGGCGCACGGTCCGCCACGCTTTCCGCAACCGTGAAGACCCGGCGCAAGAAACGATAAGCCCGCGGAGTGAAGACGGATGAGAAGTCTCTGCAAGGCCGGTCTCGCGGCCGTTTCGGTTTTCGCAACCGCTTCGGTCTCGGTGGCGGCGAAGGCTGCCGAGGCGGCATCCGATCAGGTGGTCGGCGCGGCCTATCCCGCCCAGATCGGGTTCGAGCCGGCCGTGACGCCTATCGCGCATGAGATGCATTCGTTCCACAATGCGCTGCTGCTCCCCATCATCATCGCCATCTCGATCTTCGTCGCGGTGCTCCTCGCGATCTGTGTCGTACGCTTCAACGAGAAGGCCAATCCGGTCCCTTCCAAGACCACGCACCACACGGCGCTCGAGATCGCGTGGACCGTGACTCCCGTTCTGCTGCTCTTCATCATCGCCATTCCCTCGATGAAGCTTCTGACCAACGAGCTGGTGGTGCCGAAGTCCGATATGACGTTGAAGGTCACGGGCAAGCAGTGGTTCTGGAGCTACGAATACCCCAAGGATCAAGACGGCGGCTTCGCCTTCGATTCGTATATCCTCAAGGGCGACGACCTGAAGCCCGGCATGTTGCGCCAGCTCGCCGTCGACAACGAGGCGGTCGTCCCTGTCGGCAAGACCGTCCATCTCCTCGTCACCGGCGCGGACGTGATCCACGGCTTCGTGGTGCCTTCGTTCGGCGTCCGCATCGACGCCGTCCCCGGGCGCATGAACGAGAGCTGGTTCCGCGCCGAGCGCGAGGGCGTGTATTACGGCCAGTGCTCCAAGCTGTGCGGCAAGGACCACGCCTTCATGCCGATCGCGTTCAAGGTCGTCAGCGACAAGGAATATACCGCTTGGCTGCAGGACGCGAAGAAGAAGTATGCTTCGGGCGCGTCGAGGACGAACTTCGCTGCGGCCGAGGCGCCCGCCACCGTCAAGACCGCGACCCCGTTGCGCCTCGCCGGGGCCGAGTAGGTCGTATAGACAATAGAGCAGCGTGCGGCTTCGGCCGTGCTCCGATTGAGACCGCAGGATCGAAAGAGCCATGGCCACCGCAGTCGCCGATCATAGTGACGACCCCGCCGTCCCTCACGGCTGGCGCCGCTACATGTATTCGACCAATCACAAGGACATCGGCACGCTCTACCTGATCTTCGCGATCACGGCGGGCGTCATCGGCTCGTTCTTCTCGATCCTGATGCGCATGGAGCTCCAGGAGCCCGGCATTCAGGTGATGAACCAGATCGCCGACCATGTTCAGGGCTACCACGGCGACCTGGCGATCGAGGCGGGCAAGAACCTCTACAACGTCATCATCACCTCGCACGGCCTGATCATGATCTTCTTCATGGTCATGCCCGCGCTCATCGGCGGCTTCGGCAACTGGTTCGTCCCGATCATGATCGGCGCGCCGGACATGGCCTTCCCGCGCATGAACAACGTCTCGTTCTGGCTGCTGCCGGCCTCCTTCTCTCTGCTGTTCATCTCGGCCTTCATGGAAGGCGCGTCGGGCATGAAGGGCTTCGGCGGCGGATGGGTGATGTATCCGCCGCTCTCGAGCAACGTCGGCCACCCCGGTCCGGCGATGGATTTCCTCATCCTCTCGCTCCATCTCGCCGGAGCCTCGTCGATCCTCGGTGCGATCAACTTCATCACCACGATCTTCAACATGCGCGCGCCGGGCATGACCCTGCACAAGATGCCGCTATTCGCCTGGTCGGTGCTCGTCACCGCCTTCCTGCTGGTGCTGTCGCTCCCGGTCCTCGCCGGCGCCATCACCATGCTGCTGACCGACCGTAACTTCGGCACCACCTTCTTCGACCCGTCGAACGGCGGCGACCCGATCCTCTTCCAGCACCTGTTCTGGTTCTTCGGTCACCCGGAAGTGTACATCCTGATCCTGCCGGGCTTCGGCATCGTCAGCCACATCATCTCGACCTTCTCGAAGAAGCCGATCTTCGGCTACCTCGGCATGGCCTATGCCATGGTGGCGATCGGCGTGGTCGGCTTCGTGGTGTGGGCCCATCACATGTACACTGTCGGCCTGTCGCTCTCGACGCAGCGCTACTTCGTCTTTGCGACGATGGTCATTGCCGTACCGACCGGCGTGAAGGTGTTCTCCTGGATCGCGACGATGTGGGGCGGCTCGATCTCGTTCCGCACCCCGATGCTCTGGGCGACAGGCTTCATCTTTCTCTTCACGGTCGGCGGCGTCACCGGCGTCGTGCTCGCCAACGCCGGCATCGACCGTGCGCTTCACGAGACCTACTACGTCGTCGCGCATTTCCACTACGTGCTGTCTCTCGGTGCCGTGTTCGCGCTCTTTGCCGGGTTCTACTACTGGTTCCCGAAGATGAGCGGCTACATGTACAATGAGACGCTCGGCAAATGGCACTTCTGGCTGATGTTCGTCGGCGTGAACGTGACCTTCTTCCCGCAGCACTTCCTTGGCCTCGCCGGCATGCCGCGGCGCTACATCGACTATCCCGACGCCTATCGCCTCTGGAACGAGATCTCCTCCTACGGCGCCTACCTGTCGTTCGCGAGCGTCTTTCTGTTCCTCTTCATCATCTACGATGCTTTTGCCAAGAAGCGTGTGGCGGGTAACAACCCCTGGGGTGCAGGCGCGACGACGCTCGAATGGACGCTCTCTTCCCCGCCGCCTTACCACCAGTTCGAGACGCTGCCGCGCATCACGTCGGCCGGCGGTCACTGATCGACCACTCCGCGGCCGGGTGCGCCCGGCCGTCGATCTTACCTTCGAAGGACGCCGCTCGACGGCGTCCTTCCCGCTTCGAGGGGACCCTCGAACATGCTCGGTTCCGCTGGCTCGCTTGTCGGTGAACCGCACCGAAGAGTGCCATGAGCTTCATCACAGAAACCGACGACGGCGTTCTCATCTCCACGGCCGATCCGGGTGACTATCTCGCCCTGCTCAAGCCGCGCGTCATGTCTCTCGTCGTCTACACCGCCATTGCCGGCCTCTTGATCGCGCCCGGCACGATCAACCCCGTGCTGGCCGTCGCAGCCCTGCTGGCGATCACCGTCGGGGCCGGCGCCAGCGGTGCCCTGAACATGTGGTACGATTCCGATATCGATGCCGTGATGCGGCGTACCGCCGGTCGACCGATCCCGCAGGGACGTATCACGCGGGCAGAGGCGCTGGCGTTCGGCCTGACGCTTTCGGCCGCCTCGGTCTTCACCCTCGGCGTCGTCGCCAATTGGTTCGCCGCGATCTTCCTGGCGTTCACCATCTTTTTCTACGTCGTGATCTACACGATGTGGCTGAAGCGCTCGACGCCGCAGAACATCGTGATCGGCGGCGCCGCCGGCGCTTTCCCGCCCATGGTGGCCTATGCCGCCGCGACAGGCACGGCCTCGTGGTCGAGCTTCGCTCTCTTCGCGCTGATCTTCGTCTGGACACCGCCGCATTTCTGGGCGCTGGCGCTGGTCAAGTCCGAGGAGTTCGCCAAGGCCAACATTCCGATGCTGCCCAACGTCGCCGGCACCGGCCGCACCCGCCGGGATATTCTGATCTACAGCCTGGCTCTCGCTCCGGTCGGGATGCTGCCATGGCTCATGGGTTTCGCGACGATCGCTTATGGCCTCCTGTCCGCCGGGCTCGGAATCGCCTTCGTCGCGCTGGCTTATCGTTGCTGGCGGATCCGCGAGGGCGCGCCGGCCAACAAGGCGGCCATGGCGCTGTTCTCTTTCTCGATTCCCTATCTCTTCCTGCTTTTCGCCGAGATCATCGGCGAGCGGACTCTGATGCTGGCGAAGGTGATCCCATGGCTGTGACCCAGGAGCCCGAGGGCATCGTCCTCACGCCGGAGCAGAAGCGCAGCCGCCGCAACCGCAACATCGCCATCGGTGTCGCCGTGGGCTTCCTCGTCGTGCTCTTCTACGTCGTGACGATTGCCAAGCTCGGCTCCCACGTCGTCGACCGGCCGCTCTGATGGCGCGCGTTGGACGTCGGCACATCGCCCCTGCCGCCGCGACGGCAGTGGTCGTCGGCATGCTCGGTCTGGTCGCCGTGTCGTTGCCTTTGTACCGCGCCTTCTGCCAGATCACCGGCTACGAAGGCACGCCGCGCATCGGCGCCCAGGCGCTCGGCATCACCAAGGGCAAGCGCATGTTGCAGGTCCGTTTCGATGCCAACGTCGGAAACGGTCTCCCGTGGCGTTTCGAGCCCGAGCAGCCGCAGATCGCCGTGCGTACCGGGCAGACGGCGACGATCTTCTACAAGGTCAGCAACACCAGCGACGAGACGATCACCGCGCGCGCCGTCTACAACGTCGGACCGCCCTCGATCGGCGCCTATTTCGACAAGGTCGCGTGCTTCTGCTTCTCCGATCAAACGCTGAAGCCGCACCAGACGCTTGAGATGCCGGTGGTCTTCTTCCTCGATCCCGCCCTCGAGAAGGACGAGACGATGGACGGGGTTGCCGAGGTGGTGTTGTCCTATACGTTCTACCGCCAGAAGCACGTCGCGGCGCAGGCGAGCGCCGCGAAGGACGAACTCACCAAGCAGAAGCTCTAAGCCGCGAAGCTTGACCGCTCGCCGGCAAAAACGCTAACCCCAGCTCGGCAGGACCGTCGCGCGAACGCCCAACGCAGGCACGGAGGACAACAAAGCATGGCCGGTGGTCACGCCAAACCGAACCACGACTATCATCTGGTGCCCCTGAGCCCGTGGCCGCTGCTCGGCTCATTCAGTGCCTTCGTGATGGCCCTTGGCGGCATCATGTGGATGAAGTCGCTCAACGCCTTCGGCATGTACGTGTTCATCGCCGGCCTCTTGGGCGTGCTCTACGTGATGGCCGCTTGGTGGACCGATGTCGTCCGCGAGGCCCAGCATGGCGATCACACCCGTGTCGTCCAGATCAGTCACCGCTACGGCATGATTCTCTTCATCGCCTCCGAGGTGATGTTCTTCGTCGCCTGGTTCTGGGCCTATTTCGACATCGCCCTCTTCCCGCACGAGGCGATCGAGTACGCCCGCACGCAGGCCATCGGCGGCGTGTGGCCGCCGAAGGGGACCGAGACACTCGATCCCTGGCACTTCCCGTTGTTCAACACGCTTCTGCTGCTGACTTCGGGCACGACGGTCACCTGGGCCCATCACGCCTTGCTGCACTCCGATCGTTCGGCCATCGCCAAGGGCCTGATCCTGACGATCGTTCTCGGCGTGCTGTTCACCTGCACGCAGGTCTGGGAATACATGCACGTCGACTTCAAGTTCGCCTCCGCGATGGGTTCGAACTTCTTCATGCCGACCGGCTTTCACGGCTTCCACGTGATCATAGGCACGATCTTCCTGATCGTGTGCATGGCCCGCGTGCTTGTCGGGCAGTTCACCGTGAAGCAGCATCTCGGCTTCGAGTTCGCCGCCTGGTACTGGCACTTCGTCGACGTGGTGTGGCTCTTCCTGTTCTCCTGCATCTACGTTTGGGGTTCGTGGGGCGCCGTCACCGAAGTGGTCGCGTCGCCGTAAACTCTTGCTGCCCGCGAACGTCTCGGGCGGTCCGATCGGGCCGCCCTTTTTCTTGGGCTGGCTTCAGCTTTTCAGCCATCGTTGCCCGCCCAGAGCGCAATCGTCTCCGAGCGGAAGGCTTCGAAGCGACCCGCTTCGACGGCTGCCCTCATATCGCGCATCAGGTCCTGGTAGTAGCCGATGTTGATCGCGGTCGGCAGCATCATGCCGAGGATCTCGTTCGATTTGATGAGGTGGTGGAGGTAGGCGCGTGAATAGTCCCGTGCGGCCGCGCAGCTCGCCTGCGGGTCGATGGGCGCCGGATCCTCGGCGTGGCAGGCGTTGCGCAGGTTCAGGCGGCCAGCCCGGGTGTAGACCTGGCCGTGACGGCCGGCGCGCGTCGGCATCACGCAGTCGAACATGTCGACGCCACGCGCCACACTCTCCAGCAGGTCGTGCGGCGTCCCGACTCCCATCAGGTAGCGAGGCTTGTCACGCGGCAGGAACGGCAGCGTGTCGTCCAACGTGCGGAGCATGGCCTCCTGCGGCTCGCCGACGGCGAGGCCGCCCACAGAATAGCCGTCGAAGCCCATCGCCACCAGCGCCTCGGCGCTGGCCCTGCGCAGGGCCGCCGTCGTGCCACCCTGGACGATGCCGAACAGCGCCCGCTCCGGCTGGCGGCCGAAGGCGGCCTTCGACCGCTCCGCCCAGCGCAGCGACAGGCGCATTGCCCGCTCGACTTCGGCCTCCTCGGCCGGCAGGCGCAGGCATTCGTCGAACTGCATCTGGATATCGGACCCGAGCAGGCCCTGGATCTCGATCGAGCGCTCCGGCGTCAACACGTGCTTGGAGCCGTCGAGATGCGACTGGAAGGTGACGCCGGTCTCGTCGAGCTTGCGCAGCTTGGCCAAGCTCATGACCTGGAAGCCGCCAGAATCCGTGAGGATGGGGTGCGGCCAGTTCATGAAGCGGTGCAGGCCGCCCAGCGCCGCCACGCGCTCGGCGCCGGGGCGCAGCATCAAGTGGTAGACGTTGCCGAGCACGACGTCGGCGCCCAGCGCGCGGACCTCGTGCGGGTGCATCGCCTTCACCGTCGCCGCCGTGCCGACCGGCATGAAGGCCGGCGTGCGGATGGTCCCGCGCGACGTGGTGATCTCGCCGCGGCGCGCTGCGCCGTCGGTGGCGATCAGCGCGAAACGGAACGGGATCATAGCTCGGCCCGCGTCAGGAAGCAGGCGTCACCGTAGGAGTAGAAGCGGTACCCACTCGCGATGGCGTGGGTGTAGGCGGCGTGCATGGTCTCGAGCCCGGCGAAGGCGGCCACCAGCATGAACAGCGTCGATCGGGGCAGATGGAAGTTGGTGAGCAGCGCGTCGACGGCGCGGAAGCGGTAGCCCGGCGTGATGAAGATCGAGGTGTCGCCGCTGAACGGCGCCACGGTACCGTCCTCGTGAGCGGCCGATTCGAGCAGCCGCAGGCTGGTCGTTCCGGCGGCGACGATGCGGCCGCCTGCCGCGCGCGCGGCATTCAGCGCGTCGGCGGTGGAGGCGTCGATCACGCCCCATTCCGCGTGCATCCGGTGATCTACGGTGTCTTCGGCCTTCACCGGAAGGAAGGTGCCGGCGCCGACGTGCAGCGTCAGCCGGTAGATCCGCACGCCGCGCGCCTCGATCGCGGCGACGAGTTCCGGCGTGAAATGCAGGCTTGCGGTCGGCGCCGCCACCGCGCCGGGTCGGCTGGCGAACAGCGTCTGGTAATCGGCAGCGTCGCGCGCGTCGACGGGGCGCTTGCCGGCGATGTAGGGCGGCAGCGGCATCGTGCCGTGGCGCTCCACCGCCGCGTCGAGGTCCGCGCCGGCGAGCGCGAAGCGCAGCACCACCTCGCCCGCCCCGGCGTGCTCCAGGCAGGTAGCGTCGAGCGGGTCGGCCTCGCTGCCGAAGGCGATCACCTCGCCGTCGGCAACGCGCTTCGCCGGCTTCAGGAAGGCGCGCCACAGGTCGGCCCCTTCCCGCTTGTGCAGCGTTGCCTCGACGCGGGCCTGCGTGCCGGCGCGTCGGCGCAAGCCGGAGAGCCGCGCCGGGATCACCCGCGTGTCGTTGACGACGAGGCAGTCGCCGGGGTTCAGCAGCCCGGGAAGATCCTGGATCGTGCGTTCGGCCAGGAAGTCACGGTCCCTATTCGGAACGACGACGAGCAAGCGTGCCGCTTCACGCGGCTCACTAGGCCGCAGCGCGATACGATCCGACGGCAGTTCGAAGTCGAAGAGATCGACACGCATCGTTGCGATTAGTGGGAGTAAGACGACGCAGGGCGCCGATCTTGCGGGATCATCCTCGCGCCTGCTTCGTCACGAATATCGCACTGGATCGATGGGCGAGATCGGTGCCCCGCCGGCTTCGATGGCCGCGCCGGCGGCAAGGCAGAGATCCTCGCGGAACCGCCCCGCGACGATCTGGACACCGACGGGAATGCCATGGACCAGACCGGTGCTCACAGTCAGCGCCGGCAGGCCCAGAACTGGAATCGCCAATTGGGTCGTCTGCGCCTCCCAAACTCGTGCGAATGCCGCGTCGCCTTGGAGATCGAGACCGTCCGCAAACGGCAGTTGTGTCGACACCGGCATCAGGACGACCGGACAACGCTCGAGGAAGGCGTTCCATGCCCGGATCATCGCGAGACGGCGTTTGAAGAGATCGGCATAGGCGTCGCGATCAACGGCGCGAGCTGTGGCCTCGTGGTACCGCAAAACGGTCAGCGCACCCGCGTCGCCTTCCTCCTCCGCCGCTGCGCGTAGCTTGTCGTAACCCTCGCAGAGCCAGAGCTGCGTCTGCACCTCAGCCGCCTCGCGCAGGGGCGGCAGCGCATCGACGCGTTCGACCTCCCAGCCTTGGTCTCGCAGGCACACGGCAGCGTGTTCCAGTGCCGCGACGACCTCGGACGCCGTCTCGAGCCCGTCGGGCGCGCTGCAGAGCGCCGCACGTCGGGGCACGTCCGGACCGACGAGCGGTGCCGGTGTCCACCAGGGATCGCGTGGATCGAACGCCGCCATCGCCGCGAGGATTGATCGAAGATCCTCGATCGTGCGACCGATAGGACCGACGACCGCGGTCAGTTGCGGCCCGATCGCGCGATCCGGCGAAGACGCGTTCCAAGCGGGTATCCGCCCCGGAGTGGGGCGTATGCCGTGCAGGCCGCAGGCGTAAGCGGGATAGCGGACCGAGCCGGCGATGTCGGTTCCCTGCGCGAAGGCGCCGATCCCGGCAGCGACGGCCGCCGCCGCGCCGCCCGACGATCCCCCCGGCGTGAGGCGGGGATTGCGCGGGTTGCGGGTGGCGCCGTGGAGCCGGTTGTCGGTGAACCAGCGACAGGAGAATGCCGGCGTGTTGGTGCGACCGAGGGAGACGGCCCCTGCCTTCAGCAAGTTGTCGACCGCCGGATTGCTCGATGCGGCGACGAGGTTGCGCTGAAGCGTCAGACCGTTGGTGGTGGCGAAGCCGATTTGATCCGTGTTGACCTTGATCGTGAAGGTCGCGCCGGCAAGCGGCATATCGGCGCCACCATCCTTGAGCGCGCGATCGACCCTGTCGGCTTGCGCCAGGGTCTCCTCCGCCCGCACGTCGACCACGGCATTGATCGCTCCATTCACTCGTTCGAGACGCGCGAGACCGTCGAGCGCCACGTCGCGCGCGGAGACCTCACGCCGCCGCACCAGGGCAGACATCTCGGTCGCCGAGAGACGCCAGAACTCGTTCACGTCGACGGGTCGCGGCTTCTCAGCTGAGCGTCGCGGACACGATCTTGTCGGGGTCGCGCACGGGCTCGCCGCGCTTGATCTTGTCGACGTTCTCCATGCCCGACGTCACCTTGCCCCAAACGGTGTACTGCTTGTTGAGGAAGTCGGAATCGCCGAAGCAGATGAAGAACTGCGAATTGGCCGAGTCCGGGCTCTGCGCGCGGGCCATCGAGCAGGTGCCGCGCACGTGCGGCTCGTTGTTGAACTCCTGCTTGATGTTCGGGTACTTCGAGCCGCCGGTGCCGGTGCCGTTGGGGCAGCCGGTCTGCGCCATGAAGCCGTCGATCACGCGATGGAACACGATGCCGTCGTAGAAATGCTCGCCGACGAGCTTCTTGATGTGCTCGACGTGCTTGGGCGCGAGGTCCGGGCGCATCTCGATCACGACGGGTCCCTTGGTCGTCTCGAGCGTGAGGGTGTTGCCGGCTTCGGCCATGGAAACTCCTGGGGTGCTACAGCCCCGCGCCGCGCGTGCGGCGCGGGGCGACGAAGCGAATGAGGAAGACGCGGCCCGCAATAGCGGCTCCCAGGGATGGGGTAAACCGCAGTGGCGTGCAGGTCGCGAGGGCGGCGAACAGCGAGTTGGCAAGGTCGGCCTGACCATCGGGGCCGCCCGCCGCCTTCATGTAGGTGATGCGCGGCTTGCCGAACACCGATCCGTCGCGCCGGAAGCTCATGCGCAAAGTGATCTCGTCGCCTTCGTGCGGCGGATGCCAGCAGGCGGCGATCGCACGCGGCACGTCGTTGGGCAGGTTGACGGGCGCCGGTTCCGCGCCGGCCGGCGCGCTCGCGAGCAGCGCCAGCCCGATCGCGACCGCCGCAGCGCGCACTACTTGCCGGACTTGGCCATCTTCATCGAGACGATCTTGTCGGGATTGTCGACGGAGCCGCTCTGGCCGTCGCCCTTCTTGATCTTGTCGACGACATCCATGCCCGAGATCACCTGGCCCACCACCGTGTACTGGTTGTTGAGGAACGAGGCCGGCGCGAAGCAGATGAAGAACTGCGAGTTGGCCGAATTCGGATCGCTCGTGCGGGCCATGCCGACGGTGCCGCGATCGAACGGGAAGCTCGAGAACTCGGCCGGCAGGTCGGGCTCCTTCGAGCCGCCCGAGCCGGTCCCCGTCGGGTCGCCGGTCTGCGCCATGAAGCCGTCGATCACGCGGTGGAACTTCTGGCCGTTGTAGAAGCCTTCCTTCGTCAGTTTCTCCATCTGCGCCACCGCCTTGGGCGCGAGGTTGGGCATAAGCTGGATCACGACCTTGCCGTCCTTGGTCGTGAGGACCACCTGGTTGGCAGGGTCGGCCGCCGGCACGGCGAAAGCAAGGCTTCCAGCGAAGGTCACGGCGGCGAAGGCGCCGAGAAGGGCGCGACGGTCGAACGGCATGGTGGCTCCTCGCAGGAAGTTTGTGGCGTGCCTGTGCCCGACCAATGTCGCCGCAATGTGACAGCCTGGAACCTGGCCGCATCGTTTTGCTGGGCGAACTCGGTTCTTTCGGCGAGGTCCATCTCGTCCAAGGCATGGGGAAGGTGGATTCCCACCCAACGCGACGCTCACGGCCGCCAGGAGCCATCGGGCAGGTCGACGTCGCGTTCGGCTGCGTTGAGCGCGCGGACGAGTTGCTCAACATTCAGCTTCACGCAGTAGGCGGGTTTCGCCCGCTCGAAGCGCCAACTGTCGGCAACGCTCCCGGCGTCGAACGCGTCGAAGCCGAGTTGGTCGACGAGACGCATCACTCGCGCCTTGGCTTCTTGATCGTCTCCGGCGATCGGCAGCGCGCGCCGATCGGCCGCGCTGGCGGGCCGCCCATCCGTCTCGATGTCCCCGGCCAAGATGGCGTTGAACGCCTTGACCACGTGCGAGGAGGGAAGATGCTCGGCGAGCAGCCCGCTGGTGGTTATCCGACGGGCATCGAGCGCCGCGATCGCACCGTCCCGCTCGGGATAGTAGTTGTTGGCGTCGATGACGATCTTGCCGGCCAGCGGCTCGACCGGAACGCTCCGATAGTGTTCGAGCGGGATGGCGACCAGCGCGATCTCGGCGAAGGCGACCGCCTCCGCGACGGTCCCGATCCGTGCCCCGGTTCCGCTCGGGATACTGGCCAACGATTTCGGCCCCCGCGAATTGCTCACCATCACGTCGTGTCCGGCCTGCACCGCTAGGCGGGCGACCGCCCTGCCGACGAAGCCCGCTCCGATGATTCCGATCTTCATGACATCTCCTTCAACCGTCCCACACGATATGGATTGCCATCCCGTTCGGAAAAATGATGATCTGACACCTAGTTCAACAACAAGTAGTTTGTAATCATGGATCGGCTTTCGTGCATGGCGACCTTCGCGAAGGCGGTCGAGTCAGGCTCCTTCGCGGCGGCGGCGGGTTACATCGGGTCGTCGCCGCAGATGGTCGCCAAGCAGGTCGCCTACCTGGAAACCCGGCTGGGGACGCGCCTCCTGAACAGGACCACGCGCCGGCAGAGCCTGACCGAAGCCGGCCGCCTCTTCTACGACCGCTGCAAGGAGGTCCTCGCCGCCGCCGACGACGCGGAGGCGCTTACCGCGAGGCTGGGCGTCAAGCCGCGCGGCCATCTCAGAGTCACGGCGCCTTCCGCCTTCGGCAGCCACAGCTTGATGCCGATGGTGACCGCCTTTCTCGACGCGCACCGCGAGGTCACGATGTCCTTGACCCTGACGGACCGCGTCGTCGATCTCGTCGAGGAAGGATTTGAGGCGGCCTTCAGGATCGGCCCGACAGCGACGGCGAGCCTCATAGCGCGGCCTCTGCGCTCCTATCAGCTGATCGCCTGCGCGTCGCCGGCCTACCTCGCGCGACGCGGAACGCCCCGCACTCCGGCCGACCTCTTATCGCACGAGCTCCTCGGCTACGCTTTCTGGTCCCGGTCGACGGAGCAGGGCTGGCGCTTCGGGTGCGGCGAAGATACCTCGGTGGTGCCGGTGAAAGGCCGCCTCGAAGTCAACGACTGCGCGGCACTGGTGGCCGCCGCGTTAGGAGGCTTCGGCATCGTCCTCGGTCCCGAAGACGTTTTGAGGCCCGCTATCAAGACGGAGTTTCTCATCCAGGTTTTGCCGGACTACGCCGCGCCCGCCCGGCCCATGCACCTCGTCTACGCATCGGACAGGCGGCAAACACCCAAGCTGCACTCCTTCATCGAAGCCTCTATCGAGGTTTTCGGCGAGCCGCGGCAGCCATCGTGACCCTTGAGGCTTTGGTGGACGTCCAGTCCTTAAAAGCTCCAGCGCCGACGATGATAGCGGCGTCAGGTCGGTCGCGGAACGCAAGCGCCAGCTTTCGACGCGACCGCTCGCCGGATGCCGTGCGGTGCGCTACAGCTGTCGCGAAAACAGCGACAGGGTCGCTACCGGGCCAGCCTCGTGCAAAACGGAGGGGCGCCATCGAGGCGACGCACGGCGGCTATCCTTCGCTTCGCACAAGGTGAGCCCTGCCATGCCCCCGATCGAACGCGAGCCGATCACGCGCGCCTCGCTGTCGACGTCGCGTATCGTCTTCCTCGTCATTGCCGCTGCGGCGCCGCTGGCCTCGCTGATCGGCAACCTGCCGATCGCGCTGGGCCGCGGCAACGGCGTGGGCACGCCCGGCGCCTTCCTCATCGCCGGCGTCACCCTGCTCTGCTTCGCGGTCGGCTACGCCGCGATGAGCCGGCGCATCGTCAACACCGGCGCCTTCTACACCTACATCACCGAGGGGTTCGGCACGGCGGCGGGTATCGGCTCGGCCTACACGGCCCTGCTGGCCTATCTCGCCTTTACCTTCGGGCTGGCCGCCTTCTTCGGCTATTTCACCGCGATTGTCCTCGCCCAGGCCGGCCTGCACCTGCCGTGGCCTCTTTTCGCCGCCATCGGGATCGTGACCGTGGCCGTGCTCGGCTACCGCTCGATCGATTTCTCCTCGCTGATCCTCGGCGGGCTGATGATCGGCGAGGTCGTGATCCTCGCAGTCTTCGATGGCAGCGTCATCGCCGCCAAGGGCGTCGCGGCGGCGCTGCCGGCGCACGCGTTGGCCCCTGCTCAGGTCTTCACGCCGGGGCTCGGCGTCAGTTTGATGGTGGCCTTCACCTGCTTCCTCGGCTTCGAATCCGCCGCGCTGTACGGCGAGGAAGCGGCCGAGCCCAGGCGCTCGATCCCGATCGCGACCTACACGGCGGTGATCGCGATCGCCGTGTTCTACCTGTTCAGCGCCTGGATCACGATCGGCGCGATCGAGCCCGACGACGTCGCCGCGCGCGCCAACGGGGAGACCGGCGAGCTGATGTTCAACGTGTTCACGCGCTACGGCGGCGAGGTGCTCACCGACATCATGGGCGTGTTCTTCTTCCTGTCGCTGCTGGCCTCCTACCTCGCCATACACAACGCCGCCTCGCGCTACATCTTCGCGCTCGGGCGCGAGTGGCTGCTGCCGCCCTGGGTCGGCGACGCGCATCCCCATTCCGGCGCGCCGTCGCGTGCAAGTGCCGTCGTCACCGCCTTGACGATCGTCGCGGTCGCGCCCTTCGCGCTGGCCGGGCTCGACCCGTTCAAGGACGGCGTGCTGGTGGTGATCGGCTTTGGCTCGTTCGGCATCATCTTCCTGCAGGCTTTCGCCGCCATCGCCATTCTGGCCTACCTGCATCGCCACGGCGGCGAGCCGCTGTGGGTCATGGCGGCGACCTGGGCCGGCACGATCGGGCTGATCGCCGCGACGATCGTCGTCGCGATCTATTTCAGGCTGCTGGCCACCAACGAGTCGACGCTGGTGGCCGCGCTGCCCTTCGCGTTCCCGGCGATCGTGCTGGTATGCCTCGGGCTCGGCGCCGTGCCCGGCCTGATCCGGCCGAAGCGGCCGAGGATCGACATGGACCGGGCGGCGGCGCCGTCCACCGCGGCCGCCGACTTCACCGTCGTCGGCGACCCTGCAGCGTGGAGCGGCGGCTGGATCGTGCGCTACCGCAACGCCTCCGGCCGCGACCTCACCAGCGAACCGCGGCCGACGATCGCGGCGGCGATGGCGCACGCGCGCGATCTTCGCGACCAGCGTGGCGCCGACATCCGCGCGATCGCCGAAGCTCGGGTATAAGGTCGCGCAGAACCGGCGAGCGCCCGATCGCCGTCCGGTGCGAGCTGCGTCATCTCGACGATCAGGCGACGCGAGGCAGCTCGAAACTGAAGTCCTTGAGTACCGCTGGATTACCGGTGCGGCTGGACGCGTCGAGGATCTTGTTCCCGACGACGCGTCCTGCTTCGTCGAAGTCGAGAACGATCCCGTCAGAGACTTCTTCACTGGTGTCCACCGCAGTGTCGGCGAACGTCAGGGTGATGGCGTCGGCGCCTTGATCGACCCTTACCCGCATGCCCTAACGCCGCGCCTTCAGCGCCGCGCGCCCGGCGTAGAGCGCCTGCGGCCCCAGTTCCTCCTCAATGCGGATCAGCTGGTTGTACTTGGCGACGCGGTCTGAGCGCGACAGCGAGCCGGTCTTGATCTGCCCGCAGTTGGTCGCGACCGCCAGGTCGGCGATGGTGGAATCCTCGGTTTCGCCGGAGCGGTGGCTCATGACCGCGGTGTAGCCGGCGCGGTGGCCCATCTCGACGGCGGCCAGCGTCTCGGTGAGGGTGCCGATCTGGTTGACCTTGATCAGGATCGAGTTGGCGACGCCCATCTCGATGCCGCGCGAGAGCCGACCGGTGTTGGTGACGAAGAGGTCGTCCCCGACGAGCTGGACACTTTTCCCAATGCGATCGGTGAGCAGCTTCCAACCGTCCCAGTCGTCCTCGGCCATGCCGTCCTCGATCGACACGATGGGGTAGCTGCCGGCGAGCTTCTCGAGGTAGTCGACCTGGGCCTCGACCGAGCGCGTCGTGCCCTCGCCCTCGTAATGGTAGGTGCCGTCCTTGAACCAGTCGGTCACGGCGCAGTCGAGCGCCAGCGCGATGTCCTGGCCGGGCTTGAAGCCGGCGGCCTCGATCGCCTTCATGCAGAAGTCGAGCGCCGCCTCGGCCGAGGGCAGGTTTGGGGCGAAGCCGCCCTCGTCGCCGACGTTGGTGTTGTGGCCGCCCTTCTTCAGCGCGCTCTTCAGGGCATGGAACACTTCCGCGCCGTAACGTACGGCTTCCGCGAGCGTTTCGGCGCCCAACGGCATGATCATGAACTCCTGGAAGTCGATCGGGTTGTCGGCGTGGGCGCCACCGTTGATGATGTTCATCATCGGCACCGGCAGGGTGCGCGCCTGGATGCCGCCGACGTAGCGGTAGAGCGGCAGGCCGATCACGTCGGCCGCCGCCTTAGCGCACGCCAACGACACGCCGAGGATGGCGTTGGCGCCGAGCCTGGCCTTGTTGGGCGTGCCGTCGAGCCCGATCATGGTTTCGTCGATATGCACCTGGTCCTCGGCATCGAAGCCGCCGATGGCATCGAAGATGTCGCGGTTGACGCTGTCGCAGGCGGTGCGCACGCCCTTGCCGCCGTAGCGCGACTTGTCGCCGTCGCGCAGCTCGACCGCCTCGTGGGCGCCGGTGGAAGCACCGGACGGCACGGCGGCGCGGCCCATCGAGCCATCTTCCAGCGTGACATCGACCTCGACCGTCGGGTTGCCGCGGGAATCGAGGATCTCGCGGGCGACGATGTCGACGATGGCCGTCATGGCAGGTCCTTCCGGTGGGCCGCGTCGAAAAGTGCGGCGGCGCGGTTTGTACGCCGATGCGCGGCGGGCTGGAAGCGTGTCACGGCTGCCACGACGCGCAATTCTTCAGAAAGCGGCGGCAAAAGGAATGCCGCTGCCCCGCTGCCGCCGCGGATGGCGTCTAGCCGAGATGTCCGTATGCGTGATGCCCTCAACCTTGCACTTCTCGTCGTCGCCCTCGTCGGGTCGGCAGAGGCGGCGCGCGCCGACTGGCGCGATCCGATCGCCGGCGCCACCGCGATCCTCCCGACGCATTTCGAGCCGGACGACGGTACGTTGACCGTCCACGTCTCGCCGCGGCACGAGCAGGGCGGATCGGAGAGCGGCACCGCGCCGCCCGGCTGGAGCTTGCCTCTGGTGGACCGGCATCTCGAGACGAGCGCGCGTTTCGCCCCGCTCGCGGTCGAACTCCTCGAGGCCGTCAGCCGGGTCGAGCCGATCTACGATACGACGCTGCTTGACGGACCCAACGTAGCCGCGCCGCTCCGCGTTTCCGCCGGCACCGCCGAGATGCGCGACCTCTTCGGCGATCACTGGCGTCTCGCATCTGCGGACGCCAACGTCGATGCCGACGCCCGTCCCCTCGCCACGGCCTGGACGGCTGGCGCCGAGCCTCGTGCCTGCAATGCCTACCGCGTCCGGCGCCGGCACGATTGGAACGAGCCCGCGCTGTCAGCGCTGACCGCAGCCGACTGCCGCGCGATCAGCGCCCGACAAGCGCGCGGCTTCGCCGATGCCTCGCCCCTGCCCGTCGCGGTGGCGGCGCCGCCCATTCCCGTCTTCGCCGCGCCCGAGCCCGGATCGCGAATGTCGAGCACCGACTTCTGGGCCGCGCAACGCGCCAGGATCGATAGCATACACGCCCATCTGCATCGCAAATGGATCGGGAGCCGGATCGCTCTCAGAAGCTCCTCGCGTTGAGAAGCGTGACTACACCGCCCTTGACGGTTGACCTCGCAGTGCACCATCTGCGGGCACGTGCGCATGATGCGGGTCAAGCCGCATGGCCGCGCGTTTCCTAATGTTCGTGAGCTGGCGACGTGACCTACGCGGTCAAGGAGATCTTCTACACGCTGCAGGGCGAGGGCCATCAGGCCGGTCGCGCGGCGGTGTTCTGCCGTTTCGCCGGCTGCAACCTTTGGAGCGGGCGCGAGGAGGACCGCGACGGGGCGGCGTGCCGGTTCTGCGATACTGACTTCGTCGGCACGGATGGCGAGGGCGGCGGTCGCTTCCCCGATGCGCGAGCGCTGGCTGATGCCGTCGCCGCAACCTGGGGCGGCGCGGGCGGCGATCGCTTCGTCGTGTTCACCGGTGGGGAGCCGCTGCTGCAGCTCGACGACGCCCTGCTCGCCGCGATGCACGCGCACGCCTTCACCTGCGCAGTCGAGACCAACGGCACGCAGGAGGCGCCGTCCGGGCTCGACTGGATCTGTGTCAGCCCCAAGGCCGGCGCGCCGCTGACGCTCGCCCGCGGCGACGAGATCAAGCTCGTCTATCCCCAGGAGGGTCTCGAGCCCGCTCGCGTGGAGGGGCTGCCCTTCAAGCATTTCTGGCTCCAGCCGATGGATGGCGCAGCCCGCCAAGCCAATACCGCCGCCGCGGTCGCCTATTGCCTGGCCCACCCGCGCTGGCGCCTCAGCCTGCAGACCCACAAGGTCATTGGTATCCCCTGATGAGCCTTGCCTGATGTTCGAGATTTCCAAGCAGTTCTGGTTCGAGGCGGCGCACACGCTGGAGCGCGAGGTCGAGACCGATTCGAGCCGCCGCATCCACGGCCACTCCTACCGCGCCGAAGTCATGCTGCGCGGCCTACCGGACGCTGAGTCCGGCATGGTCATGGACCTGACCCTGCTCGAGCGCGTGTTGGCGGACGCCCGTGACGGCCTCGACCATCGGTTGCTCGACGAGGTCACCGATCTCGGCCCGGCGACGATGGAGAACCTCGCGGTCTGGATCTGGCGCAAGGTCGAGCCGCGCTGCGCCAGGCTCGCCAAGGTGACGGTCTATCGCGATTCGAGCCGCGACACCGTCAGCTACTACGGGCCGTCCGCCGCCGCCTGAGCCTTGGCTTCGGCCTCCGCCCGCTTCTTGCCCATCCAGTGCACCGTGATGATGGCGCCCTCGTAGAGAGCGTAGGCCGGAACCACGAGCGCCAGCATCGAGAACGCGTCGGGCGGCGTCAGTATCGCCGAGGCGATGACCACCAGCACGACGGCGTAGCGGCGTTTGGCGCGCAGAAAGGTCGAATCGACGATGCCGATCTGACCGAGGAGCGTAAGGACCACCGGCAGCTGGAACATCACGCCGAACGCCAGGATCAGCGTCATCACCAGCGACAGGTATTCGCTGACGCGCGGCAGCAATTCGATCTGCGCGCGGCCCGGCTCCTTCGACTGCTGCATGCCGATGAAGAAGTGCAGCAGGTTGGGCATCACCATGAAGTAGACGAGGAGCGCGCCTAGCGCGAAAAACACCGGCGTGGCGAAAAGGTAGGGGCGGAAGGCGTTGCGCTCGTGCTTGTAGAGGCCCGGCGCCACGAAGGCGTAGATCTGCGAGAAGACCACTGGACATGACAGGAATGCCGCGGCGAAGAAGGCCACGCGGATCTGGGTGAAGAAATATTCCTGAGGTGCGGTATAGATCAGCCGAGCGTCCGGCCCGGCGACGTGCTGATAGGGCAGCACGAGCAGGTTGTAGATGTTCTTGGCGAAGAAGAAGCAGGCGATGAAGAGCACGACGAAAGCGGTCAGCGCCTTGACCAGACGGGAGCGCAGCTCGACGAGATGATCCATGAGAGGCGCCTTGGTCGCCTCGATCTCGGCATCAGTCATCTGCGCGGGGCCCAGTCCTCGAATAAACCCGGCGTCGCGCGCTTAGGCACCATTGGCCGGCTGAAGTCTCGCGTGTTGTCGTCGCTCAGGACGTATGCTGTGGCTCGACAGCATGCTCGACCTTATCGGGCATCGTCGACGCGGTAGACGCCGGCGTCGTCCCGGGCACAGTGTCGGACGCAGGCTGGTATCCAAGAGGACCGAGCGCCGGCGCGCCGAGCGCCTCGACACCGGAAGGTCTGTGCATCGGCAGCGGATGCATGTCCTTGCCGATGTCGTGGACGGACGGCAGCCCGGAGTCGATCCGCACCGCGTCGGACAGCTTGTTGGCTTCCTTGCGCAGGTCCGCCATATCGGCTTCGCGCAGGGCGTCCATGAACTGGCCCTGGAACTCGTTGGCCATGCGCTTCATCTTGCCGACGAACTGACCGACCTGTCGCAAGACGCGAGGCAGGTCCTTCGGCGGGATGAAGATGAGCGCCGCGACGCCGACGATGACGATCTTGCTGGCGTCGAGATCAAACATGCGAGCTCAGCCGACCTTGCGCGGCTCGGCCTCGTGGACCACGGGCTGCGTCGAGGGCGCAACATAGGGCTGAGCCTGCACCTGCGGCTGGTGGTCCAGCGTGCGCGCCGGATCGGCGCCGCGGGTCGCCGCGACTTTAGCGTCGTCGTCCTCGCTGAGGCCCTTCTTAAAGCTCTTGATGCCCTTGGCGACATCGCCCATCACGTCGGAAATCTTGTTCTTGCCACCGAACAGCAGGAGCAACACCGCTCCGGCGATGATCCAATGGACTAGGGACATGCTGCCCATGATGGCGTTTGCTCCATTCGAGTTCGTTTATGCCTTTGGCGAGACCTATTCGTGCGCGGGGGTGAAAACAAGGCGCACGATCTCATCCCTTGGCTAGAACTCGATGCCCTGCTGCGCCTTCACGCCTCCGGCAAAATGGTGCTTCACCAGCGCCATCTCGGTGACGAGGTCGGCGGCCTCGATCAGCGGCGTCTTGGCATTGCGACCGGTGATGACGACGTGGAGATCCTCTCGCCTCGTGCGTAGCCGCGCCACCACCGCTTCCAGCGGAAGGTAGTCGTAGCGCAGCGCGATATTGAGCTCGTCGAGCACCAGCATTCGGATCGTTGGATCGTCCATCAAGGCCTGCGCCTGCTCCCAGGCGCGCTCGGCGGCGGCGACATCGCGGGCGCGGTCCTGCGTCTCCCAGGTGAAGCCCTCGCCCATCGTGTGCCAGGAGACGAGATCGTCGAAGCGCGCCAGCGCGTGCTTCTCGCCGGTGTCCCAGGCGCCCTTGATGAACTGCACGATGCCGATCCGCCAGCCGTAGCCGAGCGCGCGCAGGACGAGGCCCATCGCCGCCGTGGTCTTGCCCTTGCCGGGACCCGTGTGGACAATCAGCAGGCCCTTCTCGGTGATCGTCTTCTCGGCAACCTCGGCATCCTGCACGGCCTTGCGCTGCGCCATCTTCGCCTTGTGCCGCTCGGCGTCCACGCTCATCCCCTGCCCCTCGTGACCGGCGCGACACGCGCCCGCGGTCGCGCATTGTCAAGCCGCGGCGATCGCGTACCGGCCGCGAGAATCTGCTAGAGCGCCGCCACTCTGCCGGAAGCGCCGGCGTATCATCGACGGAGCCTCATGCCGCGCCTGGCCGATCGGGTCGCCTTTTCTAGAGGCTTGAGGCGCCGGGCAATTGCGCTCGGGGCCGGCGTGGTCGGCGCGCTCATCCTGGCGCCGATCAACCTCGGCATCGCCCTTGTCGTCCCGATGTGCATCGCGGTCTGGCTGCTCGACGGCATCGTCGCCAGCCCCGGCCGCAGCTGGCGAGCGGCCTTCGCCGCCGGCTGGTGGCTCGGCTTCGGCTATCACCTCGCCGGCTTCTGGTGGCTGGGCGCCGCCTTCCTCATCGATCCCGAGTTCAAATGGCTGCTTCCGCTCGGCGTCGTCGGACTGCCGGCAATCCTCGCGCTGTTCACCGGCGCCGGTTTCGTTCTGGCGCGCCTGCTCTGGTTTCCCGGTCCGGCACGGGTGCTGGCGCTGGCGGTCGGCCTCGCCCTGTCGGAATGGGCGCGGGGGCGCTGGTTCTCCGGCTTTCCCTGGAACACCTTCGGCATGGCGCTCGGCGGCCAGCTGGTACCGGCACAACTCGCCTCGCTCTGCGGGCTCGACGGCCTGAACCTCGTCGCCGTCGCGCTGGCGGCGGCGCCGGCGACGCTCGCCGATCCGGGTCGCCGGCGCTGGGCGTCCGCCGCCGCTGCCCTCGCTACTCTGGCGGCCATCCTCGCGTTCGGCGCCATCCGCCTCTCGCCGCCGCCGCCGGCGGACCTCCCCGACGTCACGATCCGTCTCGTGCAGCCGGGGCTGCGGCCGGATGAGGCGTTCACCTTCGAGAACAAGGACGCGATCGTCGACGATTACGTGGCCCTGTCGGAGCGCGACGATGCCGCCAAAAGCATCGCGCTCGCCGATGTGACTATGCTGGTGTGGCCGGAATCGCCCTTCCCCTTCATCCTGTCGCGGCAGCCCGAGGAGCTCGCCAAGGTCGCGGCGCTGCTGCCGCCCAAGACCAGCCTCGTCACGGGGGCTGCGCGCGAAGAGGATCTTCCGGCGCGGGATGGCGAGCGCGCGCACAGCGACTACTACAACGCGATCCTGGTGATCGCGCGGGGCGGGCGCATCCTCGACAGCTACGACAAGGTGCACCTGGTACCTTTCGGCGAGTACCTGCCGTTCAACGCGCTGCTGCGGCGCCTCGGCCTGCGCAACTTCGTGCCCGTGCCGGGCGGCTTCGAGCCGGGGCGTGAGCGCCGCCCCCTCGACGTGCCGGGCCTGCCCTCGGCCTCGCCGCTGATCTGCTACGAGGCGATCTTCCCCGGCCAGGCGATGACCGACGCCGGCCCGCGACCGCGTTATCTCCTGAACATCACCAACGACGGCTGGTTCGGCGTCACGACGGGTCCCTGGCAGCACCTCGCCCAAGCCCGCCTGCGCACGATCGAGGAAGGATTGCCCATGGTGAGGGGCGCGGCGACGGGCATCTCGGCCTTCATCGATCCCTACGGTCGCATCACGGGGCTCCTTACGCTGGGCGACGCTGGCATCCTCGACGGCGGGTTGTCCGAGGCATTGCCGCCGACGCTCTACGCGCGCGCCGGAGACTTGGTGTTCCTGATCACCATCGCGTTCACGTCGTTGTTTTTGCAGGCGATGCGTCTCGTCCGATTCGCTCGACGCTGAAATTTGCCATGTTTCGAACGCAAACAAGAACCTAATTGCATTTGCGTTTCGATAGTGTAGCCGTCGATCGCCACCGAATCTGCATGCGAGATGTACCTTGGAACGTGGGCCCACTGTGAAGAAGATACCCAATCCCATCGACAAGCACGTTGGTTCTCGTGTCCGCATGCGCCGAGTTCTTCTGGGAATGAGTCAAGAGAAATTAGGCGAGGCGCTCAACCTGACGTTTCAGCAAGTGCAGAAGTACGAAAAGGGAACCAACAGGATCGGGGCAAGCCGGCTCCAGCAGATCTCGAAGACCCTCAACGTACCGCCAGCCTATTTCTTCGACGGCGCCCCGTCGTTCGAAGAAGGCGTCGAGATCAATCCGCTGCACTCGGCCGCTGCCGAGGCCGGATCGGCCTACGTGGTTGATTTCCTCTCCACCACAGAGGGACTTCACTTGAACCGAGCGTTTGCCCGCATCAACGATGCCAAAGTGCGCAAACGGATCGTCGATCTCGTGTCGGCGATCGCCGGGGATGACGAAGCGGCGCCTACGACAATCGCCAAACCGTAGGGAACGAGCGGGTTTGCGCACGGCTCGAACGAGCGTCGCGATGGACGCCTGCCCCAAAGGATGAGTCGCTTCGCCTTCCAAGCCCGAGTGACCTGGCATAGACAGGGCGGCGCCGGCTTCGATGACCGTTCCTTCCGGAGGTTCCTTGCTCGCGACCGACGACGCCGCCCTCAAGTCTCTCCTTATCGCCGTGGCGGCGCGGGATCGCGCGGCGTTCCGCAAGCTCTACGAAGCGTCGTCGCCGAAACTTTTCGGAACGGTGCTCCGTATCGTGAGAAGTCGGGCAGTTGCGGAAGATGTGCTGCAGGATGTCTTCCTGCGGATATGGCAGAATGCCTCGAGCTACGTTCCCGAGACGGCGCCAGCCGGAGTCTGGATGAATTCAATCGCGCGCAATCGATCTATCGATGTGCTGCGCCAACGCAGTTTCGTGCAGGTGTCGGCCGTGAACGATACGTCGGACTGGTTTGAGAGGGTCGCGGAAGACAGGAATCGCGAGGGCGATATGATCGATAACGCGTCGCTTCGACGATGCCTCGAAGGCATCGAGCCGCAGGCGCGCAGCTGCGTCCTGCTCGCCTACTACGAGGGTTTTTCCCGCGAGGAACTGGCCCAGCGCTTTGGCAGACCGGTCAATACGATCAAGACTTGGCTGCATCGCTCTCTCGGTACCCTGCGCGCCTGCCTCGACGGGCGGTCGCCATGAGCGCGTCCGACGAGATCGACGGCCTCGACGCGCACGCCGCGGAATACGTCATCGGGACGCTCGATACCGACGAACGCGCCGCCTTCGCCGATCGGCTCGCTTCCGACGAAGCGGCGCGCCGAGCCGTCGCCTCCTGGGAACATCGGCTGTCGCCGCTTCATCTCGCCGGCGACAACGTCCCGCCGCCGCCAGAACTATGGGTGCGGATCGATCGTTCGCTCGGCGCGCCGAGCCAGGACCGCTTTCGCGTGGTCGAAGGCGGCTACCTGTCTCCCATCGCCATACGGCGCTCTCGCGATCGTTGGCGCGTGCTCGCGCTGTCGACGGCGGGTCTTGCCGCAGCCCTTGTCGCCTTCGTCGTCGCGCGTGAGATCCGCGACTTCGCACCGCCCGATACCGCGACCTACGTGGCGGCGGTCAACCGCGGCGGCGACAAGCCCGCGCTGATTGTCACCGTCGACCTCAGGACGCGGCAGGTGCTGGTGCGGCCGGTCGCGGCGCAGGCCCCTGCCGGCCACAGCCTCGAGCTCTGGTACATCGGCGGAGGGCACGCGCCACGCTCCTTGGGTCTCGTGACCGAGGCCAGTACTCACGTCGCGATCCCGGCCGGTGCCGATGCCGACTCGGCTGCGACCTTCGCCGTCTCGGTCGAGCCGCCGGGCGGCTCCACGACCGGTGGGCCGACGGGCGCAGTCCTCTATTCCGGACAGCTCGTCAAGGAATAGTGCCAGACCCCAAGGCCTGCCTTGCTGCCGTCGCCGCGACGCGCGATGCTTTCGGCCTGATTCCGGGTCCGCCCGGTTCCTCGCCGGAGTGCCCCAGCGCCTTGCCAGCCGCCCCCGAACGCGCCGTCCTTGATCGTGCCGTCCTTGATCGTGCCTTGCCGGAGTGGGTCACGCCCGCCAGCAACGTCCTCGAAGTCACCGTTGGTGAACTGTCGGGCGCGCTGAAGCGCACGATTGAGGATCGTTTCGGCTTCGTGCGCGTCCGCGGCGAAATCTCGAACTATCGTGGCCCGCATTCGTCCGGCCACGCCTACTTCTGCCTCAAGGACGAGACGGCGCGCATTGATGCCGTGGTCTGGCGCACCGCCTTCTCCAAATTGAAGGTCAAGCCCCAAGAGGGGCTCGAGGTGATCGCCACCGGGCGCGTCACCACCTTCCCCGGCAAGTCGACCTACCAGATCGTCGTGGAAACCATCGAGCCGGCCGGTATCGGGGCGTTGATGGCGCTGCTCGACGAGCGTCGCAAGACGCTGGCCGCCGAGGGGCTCTTCGATGCGGCGCGCAAGCGCGCGATCCCCTTCCTGCCGCGACGCATCGGCGTGGTGACCTCGCCGACCGGCGCGGTGATCCGCGACATCCTCCACCGCCTGCTCGACCGTTTCCCGCGCGACGTGCTCGTTTGGCCCGTCCGGGTCCAAGGCGAGACGGCGGCGGCCGAGGTCGCCGCCGCCATCGCCGGCTTCGACGCCCTGCCGGCTCACGGCCCATTGGCGAGGCCCGACGTGCTCATCGTGGCCCGCGGCGGCGGTTCGCTGGAGGATCTCTGGGCCTTCAACGAGGAGGTCGTCGTGCGCGCCGCCGCGGCCTGCTCCATTCCGCTGATCGCGGCGGTGGGGCACGAGACCGACACTACGCTCATCGACCACGTTGCCGACCTCCGCGCCCCGACACCGTCGGGCGCTGCGGAAAAGGCGGTTCCCGTGCGCGCGGAGCTCGCCTCGTCCCTCACCGACATCGCCCGCCGCCATCGCGATGCCGTGGCGCGGCACCTAGTACGCGGGCAAAGCGACCTGCGCGCGGTGGCGCGCGCGCTCCCCTCGGCCGAGACGGTGACGTCGGCGCTCCGCCAGAAGCTCGACCGGGCCGACGAACGTCTCACCGCGGCGACGGCAGCTGGTCTCGACCGCCGCCACCTGGAACTGTCGCGTCACACCAACCGCCTGTCGCGGCAGGCGCCGCGGACGCGTCTCGCGCAGACCGCACAGCGCCTGGGAGCGCTGGAGCAGCGGCTCGTGTTCGCCGTAGAGCGCAATGCGGAACGACGGGAGCGACAACTCGCAGGCGACGACCAGCGGCTGATGAGCCTGCGCGGCGCGCTCTCGCGGGAAGTCACTCGCGGCGGACTCAGGAGCGCAACAGCTGCGGCGGCGTTAGATCGCGCCATGACCGCTTTGCTTAGAACACGGCGCGAGCGCCTTGAGCGCTACGAGCAGCTCCTCAACACCTTGGGCTACCGTCAGGTGCTGGCGCGGGGCTTCGCGCTCGTGCGCGATCGCGAAGGCCGACCTGTTCGCAGCGCCTCCGCAGCACAGACGACCACCTCCATCCTCGACATCGAATTCGCGGACGGTCATATGGAAGTTTCGACCCTATCTTCGCCGGCGACGCGCCGAAACAAGCCGAAGCCCAAGGTCGATCAGGGATCGTTATTCTAGCGCCGCAGGATGGGATGAACCGTTTCGAACGCCGGCCGGCTGCCGCGACAGAGGCGACGCTCGAGTACCTCGACGGCGACTTCAAAGTCATTTCGCCAGGGGCATTCGTGCGTTGCGCGGTGACGGGCGAGCCCATCGCCGTCGAAGACCTGCGCTATTGGAACGTCGATCTTCAGGAGGCCTACAGCGGACCTGCCGCCAAGCTCGCTCGGCTCGGCGGCAGCTCCGAACGCTAACTAGCGCGGTGCGCGCTTGGCGAGGATTCGCTGCAACGTGCGGCGATGCATATTGAGGCGGCGCGCGGTCTCCGAGACGTTGCGCCCGCATAGTTCGTAGATGCGCTGGATATGCTCCCAGCGCACGCGATCCGCCGACATCGGGTTTTCGGGCAACGCGGCCTTGTCATGCTGTGTTGCCATCAGCGCGTTGAAGATTTCGTCGGCATCCGCCGGCTTTGCGAGGTAGTCGAACGCACCCAGCTTCACCGCGGTCACGGCGGTAACGATATTACCGTAGCCGGTGAGGATCACCGCGCGCGAGTCGGGACGACGCGCCTTCAGGGCCGACATCACGTCGAGCCCGTTGCCGTCTGCCAGCCGCATGTCGATCACGGCAAACGCCGGAGCGGCCTGCGCAACGGCTGCGAGACCCTCCGTCACCGAGGATACGGCGTTCACGGTGAAGCCGCGTGTTTCCATGGCGCGGGCCAACCTTTGGCAGAAAGCCCGGTCATCATCGACGATCAACAAGCTCTTGTCTGCGTCGGGACCGAGCGCGAGAAGACCCGGGTCGATGCCCGGCTGAGTGCCTGCGCCGTGTGCTGCGTGTTCCATCCATGCCTCCCAGGGCGTCATTTCGTCGGCGCCAGACTTTCAAGCGTCGGCCCTTGTGATCGGGCAATCTCGAAATCGGACCGCTGCCAGAGCACCGTAACCCTAGCACCGACTTCGGGCGCGACCGCATTGACCATGCTCACGCTCGCGCGCGATCGTTCGAGAAGTGTCTTGGCGATGAAAAGACCCAAGCCAAGACCGGATGTCTCGTCGGATTTCGCCCGCCGGTTCGCTCTCGTGTGAAGATAAGGCTCGCCCAGCGACATGACAATATCGGGTGCGAAGCCCGGACCGTCATCGGCGATGACCACGGCCACGATCGCATCCGTCCATCGCACGATGATGCGCACCTGCGACCCGGCGAAATCAATCGCGTTCTCGACGAGATTGCCTAATCCGTAGAGGACGCCGGCATTGCGAGCGCAGACGGGCTCAGCGCCGTCTCCTTCCGGCACGATGGTGATGACGACACCGAAATCGCGCTGTGGCTGCACGACCTCTTCGACAAGATGCCGCAGACTGAGGCGGCCGATGATATCGCCCGGCTCTTCCGATCCCAGCGAGGCGAGCCGCCCGAGGATCCTGGCGCAGCGCTCGGCCTCGCCCATTAGCAAGGCGAGGTCGGCGCCCACCTCGCCGTCCGGCGGAAAGATCTTGGTGAGATCGCGCGCGACGAGCTTGATGGTGGCAAGCGGCGTACCGAGTTCGTGGGCAGCAGCGGCAGCGAGGCCGTCGAGCTGCGACAGGTGCTGTTCGCGCGCGAGCACCAGCTCCGTCGCGAGCAAGGCGTCGGAGAGCCGGCGTCCCTCCTCCGAGACCCGCCACGTGTAGGCGGCGGCGAAGCTCGCACCGAGCACGATCGCTCCCCAGGTGGCGGCGCGGTAGAGAAGAGGCAGGTGCAGCCTCTCTCCCGGCACCCAGGGCAACGGCAGGTGGTAAACCGTCAGAATGGTCGCGCAGACGATCACGAGCAGGGTCAACGCCGCCGCCGATCGGGCCGATAGCGACACGGCCGCGATCATCAGCGGCGCGAGGAACAGCATGGAGAACGGGTTCTCGAGGCCGCCGGTCAGGTAGAGCAGCACCGTGAGCTGCACGAGGTCGTAGGCCATCTGCCCCGCCGCCGGCTTCTCGGTGAGGCGCTCCGTCGGATGGAAACGGATGCGCAAGCCAATGTTGACCCACACAGAAACGAAGATGGCCGCCAAGCACAAGACGATCGGCAGCGGGAAGCCGAGCACGAAATAGGTCGCGAGGACGGCGGCGAACTGGCCGCTGATCGCCAGCCAGCGCAAACGGATCAAGGTGTCGACACGCGGATGACGCGAGCGTGATCCGAGCTCGAGGGGATGATCCAGGTGATCCGCGATCATGTTGCTCTTCAACGACCGGTTCGGTCATCACGTGCTTGTCGCACATACGGGCACCCGGCAAGGCGCGGCACATTGGGCTGGTTCGCGATCGCGCACGACTACAGAGCGCGGCGGATCCGACGACTTAACTACACATCCTTAATGGCCCGAACGTCCACTTTTCGCGGCGCGCCATTCTCGCCTAAACACCGGCGTCGATTGGAGCCGCGATGAATCCGTTTTCGTATCAAGCGTATGAGATGGCCTACCTCGCCATGGGGCCGGCGCGAGCCATGTCCAACGCCGCAAACTTCTGGGCCAAGAACCCGCTCAACCCTTTATCCAAGACCTATGTCGGACGCTCCATCGCCGCCTCAAGCGCGATGTTCGAGCGGTTGACGCGGCGCTACGGCAAGCCGCTGTTCGGGCTCAACGAGACCATGATCGGAGGGCGCTGCGTCTCGGTGACGGAAGACATCGTCTGGCAGAAGCCGTTCTGCCGAGTCATCCGCTTCAAGCGCGACCTGCCGGCCGACGTGCCGCAGCCGCGCCTTCTGGTCGTGGCCCCGATGTCGGGTCATTACGCGACGCTGTTGCGCGGCACGGTCGAGGCCTTCCTGCCGCACTACGATGTCTTCATCACCGATTGGACGAACGCCCGCATGGTGCCGAAGGCCGAGACCTTCGACCTCGACGATTACATCGACTACCTGATCGAGATCTGCCACGCGCTCGATGTCCCCGGCCTGCCGCTGCACACGATGGGGGTCTGTCAACCGGCCGTGCCGTTGATCGCCGCCGTTGCCCTCATGGAGGCCGACCACGATCCCAAAGTACCGACCACAATGACGCTGATGGGCGGACCCATCGACACGCGGCGCTCGCCCACGGCTGTCAACCAGCTCGCCGAGAAGCGCGGCAGCCAGTGGTTCCGCGACAATTGCATCCAGTCCGTGCCCTACCCCTATCCCGGCTTCGGGCGCCGGGTTTATCCAGGCTTCCTGCAACTCTCCGGCTTCATGGCGATGAACATCGACCGCCACGTCGACGCTCACCTCGAGATGTACAACCATCTCGTTCGCGGGGACGGTGAATCGGGCGAGAAGCAGCGGGACTTCTACGACGAGTATCTCGCCGTCATGGATCTCACCGCCGAATATTATCTTCAGACGATCGATGCCGTGTTCGTCGAGCACCAGATGCCGAAAGGCATCATGACCCATCGAAACAAGCGCATCGATCTCTCGGCGATACGCACGTGCGGGTTGCTGACTGTCGAGGGCGAGAACGACGACATCTCGGGCATCGGGCAAACCCGAGCGGCGCTCGAGCTCTGCTCGAACCTGCCGGACGATCGCAAGGCCAACCACCTGCAAAAGGACGTGGGGCACTACGGCGTCTTCAATGGCTCGCGCTTCCGCCGGGACATTGTTCCGCGCATGGTGGACTTCCAGAGCAAGATCGCAGGGCGGGCCTGAGCCCCCCCGCTCATCGCTTGCGTCGTTCCTGGGCGCGCGCCGAGGCGACGATTGCCTCTAAGAGGATCGCCATCTCCTCTTCGTCCGACCGCCGCGCAAGCGCCGACAGGCTCCTGATCATGTCGATGAGATAGGCACGACCACCGTGGCCGTTCGAAGGGCCGGAAGGTGTTCGTGGCTCTTCGTGCATGTTCATGTCGCCGCCTGCCGCTGCTATCGACCGCGCCCAAGGTAAATACAACCTTGGGTTTTAGGCAAGCGAAGCTTTCGGAACTTAGGCCAGAGCAAGCCAAAGCGTGCTGCACGCACTACGTGCACCGTCAGTGCATACCTCTGCGTCGACGGCGCTCGACGGAGGAGGGAATGCGCATGCTCTCGCGATATTTCGCGACGGTGCGCCGAGCGATGTCGATCTCGACCTCCTTCAGCTTCTCGACGATCGCGTCGTCGGAAAGGATCTCGTTCGGCGCTTCCTTCTCGATCATGTGCCTGATGCGGAAACGGACCGATTCGGCCGAATGTGCCTCGCCGCCGACGTTCGAGGCGATGGAAGCCGTGAAGAAGTACTTCAGCTCGAAGACGCCCCGCGGGCTCGACAGGTACTTGTTGGAGGTCACGCGCGATACCGTCGATTCGTGCATCCCCGTGGCCTCGGCGATGACCTTCAGGTTCAGCGGCCTCAGGTGCTCGACGCCGTTGGCGAAAAAGCCATCCTGCTGGCGCACGATCTCGCTCGACACCTTGAGGATGGTGCGGGCGCGCTGCTCCAGGCTCTTGGTCAGCCAGTTCGCGGTCTGCAGACAGCCCGAGACGAACGAGCGGTCGGTGTCGCTGCCCTTGCCGCGCGTGATCTTGGCGGCGTAGCTCTGGTTGACGAGGAGACGCGGGAGCACGTCGGTGTTGAGCTCGACGATCCAGGAGCCGTCCGGGGCAGCGCGCACGACGACGTCGGGGACCACCGGCTGGATCGGGGCGGCGCCGTAGGCGCGGCCGGGCTTTGGATCGAGGCGACGGATTTCGGCAATCATGTCGAGCACGTCGTCCTCGTCGACCCCGCAGACCCGTTTCAGTTCGGAAATGTCACGCCGGGCGACAAGATCGAGCCGTCCTACCAAGGCCTGCATCGCGGGGTCGAAACGGTCAGCGTCGCGCAGCTGGATCGACAAGCACTCGGCGAGGTTGCGCGCTCCGATGCCGGAAGGATCGAGCGTCTGCACGGCGGCCAGCACCGTCTCGGCGCGGGCGAGCGCTACGCCGAGACGACCGGCGATATCCGGCAGTGGCTCTGCAAGGTAGCCGCTGTCGTCGATCGCGTCGATCAGCGTGTGCCCAACGACCCGGTCGCGACTGTCGGGCAAGGCGAGCGGCAGCTGAGCCAGCAGGTGATCCTTGAGCGACGTCTTGGCGGCGAGGTAGGCCTCGATGTCGGCTGTCTCCCCGTCGCCGACCGGACCCGAGCCTCCCGACCAGGAAGCGGCGGACAGCCCCGTCTCGCCGAGGCCATCGCCCACAGGCTCGGCCGGGGTCGAGGGGCGGTCGTCATCGAACGTGTTGCCGAACTCGGTCCCGAGGCTGGTCTCGAGCGATGCGCGATCGGTGGCGAAACTCTCGGCGCTCCAGTCGGCTTCGGCGCCCTCGTTGAAGTCGCCGCCTTGGGAGGTCTCTGTCTCGCCGCGCTGATCGCGCTCGCCCTGCGTGCCGTCGACGATCTCGTCCGATCTCGCCTCGTCGGCGCGCTCGAGCAACGGATTGCGCTCCAGCTCGTCTTGGACGAACGAGGCGAGCTCAAGGTTGGAGAATTGCAGAAGCTTGATCGCCTGCAGCAGCTGCGGCGTCATCACCAGGGACTGCCCCTGGCGCATCATCAACTTCGTTGAAAGAGCCATTCGGGTTCCACGCCACGAGCACGAGCCGCGGCCCGTTTCTTGCGTGTAGCAATAAACGCTGCCGTTTGTCTCGCACAGCAATGACCTTTTCCGCGCTCGCGTCAGGCCTTGGTCTCGATCGTCGTTAAAGCTGTACGGCTAGAGCTTAAAGCTCTCGCCTAGGTAGTGCTTGCGGACCGCCGCGTTATCCACGATCTCCTCCGGTCGACCGGACGTGAGTACGGTGCCCGAGTGGATGATGTAGGCGCGATCGATGAGTCCCAGCGTCTCACGAACGTTGTGGTCGGTGATCAGCACGCCAATTCCCCGCTTCTTCAGCTGCTGCACCAGCACGCGGATGTCGCCGACCGCGATCGGGTCGATACCGGCGAACGGCTCGTCGAGCAGCATGAAGCTGGGACGATTGGCCAGGGCGCGGGCGATCTCGCAGCGTCGTCGCTCGCCGCCCGAAAGCGCGACGGACGGCGCCCTGCGCAACCGCGTGAGATCGAACTCGTCGAGCAAGCCGTCGAGTTCGCGCTCGCGCCTGCTCTTGTCGGGCTCGGCGATCTCGAGCACCGCGCGTATGTTGTCCTCGACGCTCAGACCACGAAAAATCGAGGCTTCCTGCGGCAGGTAGCCGATGCCGAGGCGCGCGCGGCGGTACATCGGCAGGCTGGTGATGTCGTTGCCGTCGAGTGCGATGCGCCCCGCGTCCGGCCGCACCAGTCCGGTTATCATATAGAAGGTGGTGGTCTTGCCGGCACCGTTGGGACCGAGCAGGCCGACGGCCTCGCCGCGGTGCACGATCATGCTGACGTCCTCGACGACGCGCCGCGCCTTGTAGGCTTTGCGCACATGCTCGATCGACAACGTGCCGTCGCCGGCCTCCGGCGCGACACTGAAGTTTCCGGCGCCAACATCGGGGGCGTCAAGCGCCAGCGCGCCGGCGTGAGCCAGGCTGAGCGCCGGTGTGGCCGCACGGCCACGCCACCAATTGACCAAGCTCATCCGCGTGCCTTCACCAGGCTGGCTTTCCTCGACCACCCGACGGCAGCCCGTCAGAGCTCCCTACCTTATCCGAACTCACCGGTTCTGGTCACGATTTGCGTTGTCACAATCAGCGTGATGACTTGCGACCGCTTTTCCTCGAAGGAGCAGTGTCCGTTTCGGATCCGCTCTTCGCCAGGGGTGTGTTGTCGCCCATCTCGAACATGCCGACCACCCTGGCGCCGCTCACCGTCGCGTGGCCGCTCTTCAGGTCGTAGACCAGCTTGTCACCCTTGGTGACGTTGGGTCCCTGGGTGAGCACCACGTTACCGGTCATCACGACGGTGTCGCTCGCCTTGTCGTAGACGGCATGGTCGCCGGCGCCGACCTGATCTTTCTGCACCATCGTAACCGGGCCATCGGCGACCATATGTTGGACTTGGCTCGAGGAGCCGCCCGCGGCGCTTCCGTTGGCTGCCTTCGGCGTCAGGAAGATCGTGAGCACGGTGCATTTCAGCGTCGGGGCACCTTGCGTCGCGATCACCTCGCCGGTGTAGACGAGCTTCTGTTCCTTATCGAAATAGTCGAGCTGCTTGCCGACGATCTTGACCTTCTCCTTGGGATCGCCGCCGGGAAGGATGGCACCGCTTCGTTTCGTTTGCGCCGTCGCGACGCCGGCGAGCGCCAGCAAAGCGAGGCACGACGAGACGGCGCGTTTTGCGAAGTAGCCGCTCACTTGACGCGCTCCGCGCTGGCGTGTTGCGACGGCTCGACCTCGGGAGGTTCGAAGTTCGAGACGATATTCCCGCGGAAGGCGATGACGTGGCCGTTGTTGGAAATCGCCATGTCGTCGGCCGAGACCTCGCCGCCCTCGAGATCGATCCGCAGCCGCTCGTGGGAGGTGAACAATCCGCCCTTGAAGTCCATAAGCGCGCTCTGCAGGTTGAGCACGTAGCCGCTGGTGTTCGAGATGCGAACGTCACCCTTGAGCGACATCGCATCGGCCTTCGCGTCGTAGACGCCGTTCTTGGAAAGAATATGGGTCGTCGAGTGATCGGCCATGCCGACCCTGGCGTCGATACCCACCAGCTCTGTGATGCTGGGATTGGTGATGTCCTGGACGCCGGCCTTGGCCTTGATCTCGTAGGGGCCGCCCCCCTGCTGAACGCCGGCGATCTTGGGCGAATCCATGGTGATCTTGGTGCCGTTGACGCCGACGCCGGCGATCGACACCGAGCCGGGCAGATGGCGGAATGGATTGAAGAAGGCGGCAATGCCGAGCATCGACACGCCGAGCACGGCGCCCACCACGATGGCGCGCTTGAGGAAGAGAACGCGTGCCGTATGGCGCCCAGCCGCCTTGATGGCCGCGGCGCGGTCGGGCGGCGTGTAGTCCATGCCGAGACGAGCGCCGGCAGCCCTCACGCGTTCGCCGCTAGTCGTATCAGCCATTCTGTCGGGACGAAGCCCCCGCGTTCATCGTCAAAGGTTGCACCGCGACAGCGGCGAAGACAAGGCGAGGGGCAGCGGCAGCCTTCGTCATCGCAAGCCGAGGCCCCCTCGATCGACGGCGGCACCGGCGAGACGAACACTGTCAGGCGTGCGCGAAGAGATCCGTCTCCGCCCAGCCGTCGAGATCGAGCCTGGCCCGCGTCGGCAGGAAACCGAACGCCGCCTCAGCGTAGCCATCGCGTCCCTCGCGCGCCAGCATGGCATCGAGCCTGTCGCGCAGCTGATGCAGGTGAAGCACGTCGGAGGCGGCGTAGGCCAGCTGGGCCTCGCTGAGGGCTTCGGCGCCCCAATCGGAGGACTGCTGCTGCTTGGAGATCTCCTGGCCGAGCAATTCGCGCACGAGATCCTTCAAGCCGTGCCGGTCGGTATAGGTTCGGGCAAGCTTGGAGGCGATCTTGGTACAGTAAACCGGTGCGGCCATCGCGCCGAAGGTCTTGAAGAGCACGGCCACGTCGAAACGCGCGAAATGGAACAGCTTCGTCACCGCCGGATCGACGAGCAGGCGCTCCAGATTGGGCGCCCGCGCCTGCCCGCGTGCGATCTGGACAACGTCGGCGGTACCGTCGCCCGTCGAGAGCTGCACCACGCAGAGACGGTCGCGGGCGGGGTGGAGGCCCAGCGTCTCGGTATCAATCGCGACTGCCGACCCGGAGGCGTAATCGGCCGGAAGATCGCCGCGGTGTAGTCGGATGGTCATGAAGGGTCCATTGTCGGCTTTGGGCGCGCTAGCATCGGGACTTCGTCGCGGCAAGGGCGCAGGCGCGAGCGCGTCGCCGGTGCTCAGGCGTGGGCGAGCGCGATTTCGAGCGCTTGACCTGCCGAGAGCAGCAGCGCGTCCTGTCTCGCGCGTGCCGCCACCTGCACTCCGACCGGCAGGCCGTTGGGACCATGGCCGGCCGGCACGGTGAGGCAGGGCAGCTGAAGCTGCGTCCAGAAACGGTTGAAGGCCGGATCTCCCGTGGCGTGCAGCCCGTTGGGAGCCTCGCCCGCCGCCGGCGGCGAGAGGACGACGTCGGCCGTCGCGAAACTCGCATCGACCTCGCGCATGGTCTCCCGCGTGGTCGCCATTGCGGCATCGTACGCGCGCGCGGACGTGCCCCTGCCCTCGTCGAGGTAGGTCTTCATGATGGACGAGAGACTCGCCTCGTGGGCGCGCCGTTCGTGCCCCAGCGCCTTGTCCATGTCGTAGGCCATGACCAGGCGTTGCAGCCGCGGGATCTGCTGCCAGGCCGGTGGCGTGGGTAGATCGATGACGGCATGGCCGGCCGCCGCCAGCGCCTCGGCAGCGCGGTCGAGCGCGCGCACCGCCTCCGGCTCCGCGGCGACGGGATAGGGCTCGCGCAGCACCGCCACGGTGAACCGGCGCCCCGGCTCCGGCTCGGCCGCCCACGCCGGCCGGCCGGTGAGATGGGCGACGAAGAAGGCGGCATCCGCCACGTCGCGAGCGAACACGCCCACGGTATCGAGCCAGTCCGACAGAACCTTGACGCCCTGCCGCGGGATCGTACCCCAGGACGGCTTGTAGCCGACGACGCCGCAATAGGCGGCGGGCCGGATCACCGAGCCGGCCGTCTGCGTGCCGAAGGCCAGCGGCACCATGCCGGCGGCCACCGCCGCCGCCGAGCCCTGCGACGAGCCGCCGGGCGTGTGCTCGGGATCGTGCGGATTGGTGGTCTTGCCAGGGCTGTAATAGGCGAACTCGGTCGTCACGGTCTTGCCGAGCACCACCAAGCCGGCCGCCTTGGCTTGCGCGACGCAGGCGGCGTCGGCCCGCGGCCGATGGCCGTCGTAGATCGGCGAGCCGTAACCCGTGGGCAGGTCTGCGGTGTCGATGTTGTCCTTGACCGCGAGCGGCACGCCGGCCAGCGGCGGGACCCTATCGTCGAGCCGGCGCGCCTCGTCGACGGCACGGGCTTGGGTCAAGGCCGCCTCGGCGTCGACCACCATCCAGGCACCGACCACCGGCTCGCGCGCGGCGATCACCGCGAGGCAGGTTTCGACGGCGTCCTGAGCGGTCGAGGTCCCCGCCCTCATGGCCGCGATCATCGAGCGGGCGGTGGGACAGGCAGGTTGGTCGGGCATGGGGCGGCTCGGGGCAGCGAAGGGCCGCCGTTCTAGCGCCTGCCTGCCGCCCGAGTCGATGCCGGTGCGTATGCCGAAGGCCCGTCTTTCCGGGGCGCCGCACGCGAACACGGCATCCGTGACAACGCAGATGCCGGAAGGGCGGCACGCTGCCACGTCGTTCTGACAAAGCGTTGTCATGGGTTCCGGACCCTCGCTGCGCTCGCCTCGGAAAGACGGCCGCCGAGGCCGTCGTCTCGCCGACTTCTGCGGCCTCCCCTTCGCGCCGCCTGCTGAATCGTACCATCTCCGTCGTTCCGGGGCGCCGCAGGCGAGCCCGGAGCTTATGACAACGCAGATGCCGGAGGGGCGGCGACGATGCGCTTCGTTCTGACAGCGCGTTGTCATGGCTTCCTGGCTCTCGCTGCGCTCGCCCCGGAAAGACGAGCGCCGAGGCCATCAATTGCGACACGCTCAGCCGGCGATGATCTCGGCGACCTGCGCGATGGCGACGCCGCTGTTCATCATGGCGGTGCGCGCCCGCGCCATCGAGCCGTCGGCATCGATGCCGCGGGTGGCGTCCTCGACCAGCATCGTGTCGAAGCCGGCCTGCGCGGCGTCGATGGCCGTGAAGCCGGCGCAGAAGTCGGTGGCGAGGCCGACGACGACGACACGAAACATGCCGCGCTCGCGCAGGTAGCCGGCGAGGCCGGTCGGCGTGCCGTCGGCCTCAAGGAAGGCGGAATAGCTGTCGAGGCCGGTGCGGTAGCCCTTGCGGATCACGAGCTCGGCCTTGTCGAGGCGCAGCGCGGCCGCAAGCGCGGCGCCATGCGAGCCCTGCAAGCAGTGCTCGGGCCACAGCACCTGCTCGCGTCCGTCGGCGAGGCGCAGCCGTTCCAGCGGCTTCCGACCGGGATGGGTCGAGGTGAAGGAGATATGGCCCGGTGGATGCCAGTCCTGCGTCAGCACCAAGTGGTCGAACATCTCGGCGAGGGCGTTGATCGGCGCGATCACCGCGTCCCCATCGGGCACCGCGAGCGCCCCGCCCGGCAGGAAGTCGTTCTGGACATCGACGATGATAAGGACGGAGCCGGACATTCGCGAACCTTAGCAGGAACGTCGTCGCGTTGGCGATGTAGTGGAAGGTCAATCCGCGGTGAAGCTTGCGACTAAGGCGGTTCAGGCCGCAGTTTCGTAAGGTCACGCCTGCCGTCGAGAACACGTACCACGAAGACCACGCTTGATCGGCTTCGATAGAGCACGAGCCACCGGTCGACGACGAGAACGCGTCCGTCCGGATCGAGATCGGGACGAGGGGGCCAAGATCAGGGGATGCGTGAAGACGACGGCATGCGCCCTCGATGCGGTCGACGATCCGGTTCGCAGCCGTCATCGTGCAACAGGTCGTTGCCGATCCTGCTGCAGCCCGGATCAACGGCTTCGCTAAGCCGCCGCCGTTGCAGCCCCCACCAGCTTGCGCGCGTCGAGCGCGCTGATCGGGTGCCCGAAGGCGTAGCCTTGCGCGTATTCGCAGCCGAGCTGGTAGAGCTCGATGGCGTCGGACTCCGTTTCCGCGCCTTCGGCCACCACCTCCATGCCGAGGTCGTGGGCCAGCGCCACCATCGAGCGCAGGATCACCGGCTTGGAGCCCTTGGCAGTGGTGTTGTGCACGAAAGAGCGGTCGATCTTGATCGTGTCGAAGGGGAAGCGCTGGAGGTAGCTCAGCGACGAGTAGCCCGTGCCGAAATCGTCGAGCGAGAGGCCGGCGCCGAGCTCGCGGATGCGGGTCAGGATCTGCGCGGCATATTCCGGGTTCTCCATGACCAGGCTCTCGGTGAGCTCGAGCTTGAGCGAGCCGCGACTGACGTCGCAGCGCGTCAGCACCGCTTTCACATCGTGCAGCAGGTCGTGGCGCAGCAGCTGGCGCGAGGAGACGTTGACCGAGGCGAAGATCGGCGGATCGACGTCGAGCGCGCGCTGCCAAGCCGCAAGCTCGCGGGCGGTGCGCTCCAGCGCGAAGATGCCGAGGTCGACGATGGCACCGGTCTCCTCGGCGATGGGGATGAACTCCGCCGGAGACAGGCGGCCGAGGCGCGGGTTGTCCCAGCGCAGCAGCGCCTCGAAACCGGCCACTGTGCGGTCCTCGAGCCGCACAACGGGCTGGAAGAACACCTTGATCTCGCCGCGGTCGAGCGCGCGGCGCAGGTCGGATTCGAGCGCGATGCGGTCGGAGCGCAACGAACGCATCATCGGCCGGAACACCTCGATGCGGTTGCCGCCGCCTTTCTTGGCGTGGCGCATCGCGATCTCGGCATCCTTCAGCATGTCCTCGCGGCGCGGATGCAGTTGCGGATCGAACAACGCGAGGCCGATCGAGGCCGTCAGCGGGATCTCGCGCTCGGCGAAGGTTACGGGGGTCGAGAGTGCCCGGCGCAACACGTTGGCGAGCGCCACCGTCTGGTCGGCATCGTTTTCCGAGAGGACGATGGCGGCGAACTGGTCGCCCGACAGGCGGGCGACCGTGTCCTGCGGCTTGAGCAGGCGCGACAGGCGACGCGACAGCGTGAGCAGGATGGAGTCGCCGGCGGAGAGGCCGACGCCCTCGTTGATCTGCTTGAAGCGGTCGACGTCGATGCAGAACACCGTCGGACGCAGCCGCGGATCGTTGCCGGCGAAGGTCAGCGCCGCCTCGAGCCGATCGAAGAACAGTTCGCGGTTGGGCAGGCCGGTCAGGTTGTCGTGCACGGCGTCGTGCAGCAGGCGCTCTTCCGCCACCTTACCCTCGGTGACGTCCGAGAGCGTGCCGATGATGCGGATCACCTCGCCGTCGGCGCCGACCACCGGGCGCGCGCGCAATGTGTACCAGAAGTAGTGCCCGTCGGCGGCGCGCAGGCGGAAATCCTGGTTGATGCGGCCGCGGCGCTGCTCCAGCATCGTGTCGAGACAGGTCCGGTAGCGGTCGCGCTCGAAGGGATGCAGCACGTCGAGCCATCCGGCCGCCGGCCCCTCCAGCGTGCCGCGCACGACGCCGAGCTGCACCTCGACCTCCGGGCTCACGTAGATGCGGTCGGCCGGCACGTCCCAATCGAAGATGATGTCGCCGCTGCCCGTCAGCGCCAGCGCCTTGCGGCTGGAATCGGAGACAGAGCCGCTGCCCAGCCCGCCGCCGGCAAAGGCATTTTGCATGATGGTGAAGCCGATCAGCATCACGATCAAAACGAGGCCACCGATGAGCGCCGGCGCCACCAGGTCGTTGGTGAGCGTGCCGGTGACGGTGAAGGAGGCGCAAATTACCCAGGCGAGCAGCACGAACCAAGTCGGGATCAGCATGACCGCGCGATCGTAGCCGTGCGTCGAGAGGTAGAGAACCAGGATGAAGCCGACCACTGCCACCGTGGCGAGCGAGATGCGGGCGACACCCGCCGCCACCGGCGCGTCGAACACGGCGAAGGCGATCAGCGCGACGAGGAAGATCAGCCAGGCGGTGGCGACGCGAGAGGCGCGCACGTGCCAGCGGCTGAGATTGAGGTAGGCGAACAGGAACACGAGCAGCGTTGCCGCCAGCGTGGTCTCGGCGCCGGCACGCCACACCCTGTCGCTCGCGCCCGTCGTGCCGAAGAGCTTGTCCCAGAAGCCGAAGTCGATGCAGACGTAGGCGAGAACCGCCCAGGCCAGCGCCGCGGCGGCGGGAAAGATCACAGCGCCCTTGACCACAAAGACGATGGTGAGGAACAGTGCGAGCAGCCCAGAAATGCCGATGACGATGCCTTTGTAGAGCGTCAGGCTCGTCAGCTTGTCCTTGTAGGCGTCCGGCTCCCACAACGTCAGTTGCGGCAGGTTCGGTGTCGCCAACTCGGCAACATAAGTGACGGTGGTGCCGGGATCGAGCGTGAGGCGGAACACGTCGGCCTCGGAGGAATCTTCGCGCTCGGGCGAGTTGCCCTGGCTTGCCGTAATGGCCGAGAGGCGTGTGGCGCCGAGATCGGGCCAGATCACGCCGGAACCGACCATGCGGAAATGCGGCGCTACGATGAGGCGCTCGATCTGCTCATCAGAGTCGTTGGTGAGGGCGAACACGATCCAGTTGGGACGGGTTCCGAAATCCCTGGCGCGCACCTCGATACGGCGCACGATCCCGTCGGGGCCGGGTGCGGTCGAAACCAGCAGGCGATCACCCTGCGAGGAATAGCTCTCGACAGCATGGGTGAGGTCGATCGCCGACGCGTCGAGCGGCACGCGCGAAGATTCGATCGCAGCGGCCGGCCCGAAAGCGCCGACGAGGATCAGCAGACTGAGGAGAAGGGCGATAGGGCGGCGCAGAAACGTCACTGTGGCTTGAGATCCATGGCGCCGGACGAGCGGCATCCGCTCCGCCGAGAGCGTCGCATTCAAATCGTAGAGACTGACGGAGCGCTGAGCAAGCATCTGGCCCGGAGCCTGCGCTCGGTCTCGGCGCTCAGCGGGATCCGTCGTCGAACATCGTGTGGTGCACCACATCGCCGGCCTTGAGGTCGATCGTCTTGGCCATGCCGGCATCGAGCTCGAGCACGCCGAGCGCTGGCCCGGCCGAGGGGATCAGACTGTCGTCCATCGGCTTGGCGTCGGCCGCGACATTCACCACGCGCCCATCCTTGCCGATGAAGATCAGATCGAGCGGCAGGTAGGTGTTGTGCATCCAGAAGGTGACGGGCTGCTCTCTCTGGTACTCGAACAACATGCCGCGATCGCGGGCCATGGTTTTGCGATACATCAGGCCGCGCTCGCGCTCCGAGTCGGTGCGCATCACTTCGACCTTGAAGCGATGCGGCCCGCTCGCCGTATCGATTGTAAGGGCTTCGAGCGGCGCCTCGGCTCGCGCGGCAGCGACGCCGGCGAGAAGCGCCAGCCCAATCGCAGAGCCTCTCCAACCTGCCCTCACGTTCGTCCTCCACGCCGACTACGGCGGCGTGGGTGAACCACGCTAATGGGCCACTGGCAAGGCTGCCTCAAGCTTGCGGACCTCGGCGGCCATCAACCCCTTGGGGCCGTCGCCAAATCGCACCAGCAGGCTCTCGCCAGGCTTGAGTTCGGCAATACCGTAGCGACGCAGCGTCTCCATATGGATGAAGATGTCGTCGGTTCCGTCACCACGCGATACGAAGCCGAAGCCGCGGACGCGGTTGAACCATTTCACGATGACGATCTCGAAGCCACCGCTGGGGGTCACCTGAACGTGCGTGCGGGCCGGGACTTCCGCCGGATGCGCCGCCGTGGACTCGTCCATGGAAAGGATCTTAAAGACCTGCAGCCCTTTGCTGCGGATCGTCGCTTCACACACGACCCGGGAGCCTTCGGACGCCGTGGCGTAGCCATCGCGACGCAAGGTCGTGATGTGGATCAGAACATCCGGGCCGCCACCGTCTTGCGCGATGAACCCGTAACCCTTGACCACGTCGAACCATTTGATCCGACCCCCGACCTCGACGATTTCTAGATGCTCGCCCGCGTCGTCGGTGGCCTCGACGTCGCGGCGGAGTGAGAAGAGTTCCTTGCTCGACAAGACACGCCCTCGACACGCTGCCAATCCGCCGTTCCGGCTTGCCGCTCAAGCCGAATCACCTGCGGATAGGACGAGGTCAAGATAACACCCCTGACGCCGGTAACCAGCGGCAAACGAAGCTGTCCTGTGAATCGAGGCGAATCACCAATGCGTGACGCGAAGGCGCCGAAACAAATTCGGCAAGAAAAAACCCCGGCACTGAGGCCGGGGTTTCGCTTTTTGGGAGGTGCTCGAGCCGGCTACCGGCCAACGAACCCCAGCAGTGTCAGCGCGACGGCTGACGTCTCAGACGAGACCTCGAGTCGAGTGAGAGACATCCAGCTGGCTCGCGACATGACCTAGAGACACAGGATCACCTCCTTTCAGTTGGTTGGACACGAGGTGGACTATGAGTGGTCTTTTCGATTCTGTCAGCCCCCTCGATGCTGTTTTCGTCGTGCACCGCCGCATCAATTCACTTGATCTTTCAGGTGAATCACATCAAACACCGTCAAGCCCATCTTGCGATGGCCCGCCGTTCCGGCCGCGTGATCGTATGCCCGCTCCCTTGATGAGGAAGGCGCGCACGCGAACCGCCGGACGCGCCGGACGACCGAAGCCGGTCACGCACGGCATCCCCTTCCTCCCGAGGCCCCGATCCGCACTCGCGGCTCGCGACCGCATGCCCGGATATGTTTTGACCGCCTTCTCCGAACTCGGCCTCGCCGCGCCCCTTCTCAAGGCGCTCGCAGAGGAAAACTACGTCACCCCGACGCCGATCCAAGCCCAGGCTATCCCCCACGTAATGGCCGGGCGCGACCTGCTCGGCATCGCCCAGACCGGCACCGGCAAGACCGCGGCCTTCGCCCTCCCGATTCTGCATCGGCTCTCGACCGACACGCGCCGCCCGGAGCGCAACACCTGCCGCTGCCTGGTGCTGTCGCCGACGCGCGAGCTGGCCAGCCAGATCGCCGAGAGCTTCCGCACCTACGGTAAGCATCTCGGCTATTCCGTCGCCGTGGTGTTCGGCGGCGTCTCGATCCGCCCGCAGATCGACCGCCTTATGCGCGGCGTCGACATCCTGGTGGCGACGCCCGGCCGGCTCATCGACCACCTCGACCAACGCACGCTGCGCCTCGACAAGGTCGAGATCTTCGTCCTCGACGAGGCCGACCAGATGCTCGATATGGGCTTCATCCACGCGATCCGCCGCATCACGCCGAAGCTGCCCAAGGATCGTCAGAGCCTCTTCTTCTCCGCCACTATGCCGCGCGAAATCGGCGCCCTGGCCGGCGACCTGCTCAGAGACCCGATTAAGGTGTCGGTGGCGCCCGTCGCGACCACGGCCGAGCGCATCGACCAGAAGGTGCTGTTCGTCGAAACCCACCGCAAGCGCGTGGTGCTCGCCGGCGTGATCCGCTCGGAGGGGATGGACCGCGCGCTGGTCTTCACCCGCACCAAGCACGGCGCCGACAAGGTGGTAAAGCACTTAGCCGAGGACGGCATTCCCGCGGCCGCGATCCACGGCAACAAGAGCCAGGCGCAGCGCGAGAAGGCGCTCGCCGCCTTCAAGTCCGGTGATACCAAGATCCTGGTGGCGACCGACATCGCCGCCCGCGGCATCGACGTCGACGCGGTGAGTCACGTGGTCAACTTCGACCTTCCCAACGTGCCGGAGTCCTATGTACACCGCATCGGCCGCACCGCGCGCGCCGGTGCCGAGGGTCGCGCCATCTCGCTGTGCGATGGCGAAGAGCGCGCCTACCTCAAGTCGATTGAGAAGCTGACGCGGCAGGTCATTCCGACGGAGGACCGGCGCGACCCCAACGCGCCGCGGCCTGCTGCTTCGGCTGAGGATCGCCCGGCGCGGGCGCCCGGCCAGCGTCCCGGTGGAAACCGCAAGCCCGATGCCCGACGCGACGGTCCCTCGCGCGGGGGCGATCGGAAGCCGATGGGGGCTCCCGGCCGCAACGGCGGCGGGCAGCGCCCGACCAGCGCCAGCGCTCCGCGGCCCGCCGGCGGCGGAGCACCGCGCACGGCCGGTGGCGCGCCGCGCCCCGGGCAACGCCGCGATGAGCGCCGCCCCGGTCAGGCCAAGGGCGGCCAGCCGCCGCGCTGATAAGCATACCTTAAACCGCAAAGACCGCCCTAGGGCGGCCTCTTTGCATTGGGTCTTGGTTGGTCTAGGAGCGCTAAGGCTCAGGCCAGCCTTGGCAGGAGAGGAGGGACTCGAACCCACAACCTCCGGTTTTGGAGACCGGCGCTCTAACCAAATTGAGCTACACTCCTAGGCAAACTCTTCTTAGCTCCTGTGCCGGCGGGGGAGCAAGTGGCTTGTCGCGGCCACAGGTCGCTTGATCGCATTCCGGCCAGAAGACCCGTGGCCGCAATGAATTCGTCATCCACAGCGTAGAGGGTTTGCCTCGCTCGCTCGGGGAAGACGACATGGTGTCATCGGCTTCGTTTTACCGGGATCGGCGCTAATAGAGACCCCCGGTGCCAGATCCTACGACCTGGTCGGCGTCGCCGTCCTTATCGAGCTGACGCGGGGAGGCATCGCTGGATGCGTAGCCTTCCGGCGGCGCGGTGCCGGGCTTGAAGGCCTCGAGGATTGAATTGCCTCCGCTCGAGCGTTGGCCGGAGCGGGCGTCGACCGAGATGAGCTTGATCCCCGGCGGGACGCGAAACGGAATATCCGGCTTGTTCTTCAGCGCCATCGTCATGAAGTCGCGGAAGATCGGCGCGGTGTAGAGCGCCGCCTGTGCCGAATCGCCGAGCGAGCGCGGGCGATCATAGCCCATGAACACGCCCACCGCGAGATCGGGCGAGTAGCCCACGAACCACAAGTCCTTGGCGTCGTTGGTCGTGCCGGTCTTGCCGGCAAGGTGCTTGCCGACGGCCTTGATGCTGACGCCGGTGCCGCGCTGGATCACGCCTTCCATGATCGAGGTGATCTGGTAGGCGGTGAGCGGGTCGAGCACCTGCTCGCGCTTGTCGACCAGCGTCGGCTCGGGCTCGTCCGTCTGGAACTTCACCTCGTTGCAGCTCTGGCAGGCGCGCTCGTCGTGCTTGTAGATCGTATGGCCCCAGCGATCCTGGATACGGTCGATCAGCGTCGACTTGATCTTGCGGCCGCCGTTGGCGAGCATCGAATAGGCGGTCGTCATGCGCATCAGCGTGGTCTCGCCGGCGCCGAGCGAGAACGACAGGTAGGGCGGCAGGTCGTCGTAGATGCCGAAGCGCTTGGCGTATTCGGCGATCAGCGGCATGCCGACGTCGCGCGCGAGGCGCACCGTCATCTGGTTGATCGAGTGCTCGACGCCGTAGCGCAGCGTGTGCGGTCCGCCGGACTTGCCCTCAAAATTCTGCGGCGACCACACGCCCATCCCTGGCCCCTGGTCGATCGAGATCGGCTCGTCGAGCACGATGGAGGACGGCGTGTAACCGTTGTCGAGTGCGGTGGCGTAGACGATCGGCTTGAACGAAGAGCCGGGCTGGCGCATCGCCTGCGTCGCGCGGTTGAAGTTCGACTGGTCGTAGGAGAAGCCGCCGACCATCGCGAAGACGCGGCCGGTGTAGGGATCCATCGCGACGATGGCGCCGCCGACCTCCGGGATCTGCCGCAGCCGGTACTGGCCGGGTTTGCCATCGATGGGTTCGGCATAGACGACGTCGCCCGGCGTCAGCCCGTTGCGACCTGTGCCGCGACTCCAATGCAGGCCTGTCTGCAACATCGTGCCGGTCTCGCGACCGCCGTTCACGCTGCCGTCAGGATCGCGCTTGGGCTGCAGGCCGATCTGCGCATCGTTGCCGTTCATCTCGAGCACCACGGCAAGGCGCCATGGCGCCACGTCGCCGAGCGCCTGGACCTCGGCCAGAGGCGGCCCCCAGTCGCCGGCCACCTCGATGTGGCGCATCGGGCCGCGGAAGCCGTGCGCCTCGTCGTAGCGCACGAGGCCGTCGGCCAGCGCCTTGCGCGCGATGTTCTGCATCTTGGGATCGAGCGTGGTGCGTACCGAGAGACCGCCCTCGTAAAGCTTCTTCTCGCCGTACTTGTCGCCGAGCTCGCGGCGGACCTCCTCGGCGAAGAAGCCGCCGTAGTAGGTGTTGGGCGAGAGCACGCGCGGGGTCACGCCGAGCGGCTGGGCCTTGGCCTTGTCGCCGTCCGCGACCGAGACGTAGCCGTTCTTGACCATCTGATCGATGACGTAGTTGCGCCGGTCGATCGCCTTGTCGCGATGCGTGAAGGGCTGGTAGTTGTTCGGGCCCTTCGGCAGCGCGGCGAGGTAGGCGACCTCGGCGACGGACAACTCGTGCACCGACTTGCCGAAGTAATTCAGGGCGGAGGCTGCAACCCCGTAATTGCCGAGGCCGAGATAGATCTCGTTGAGGTAGAGCTCGAGGATCTTCTCCTTCGAGTAAGTCGACTCGATCTTGAAGGAGAGCAGCGCCTCCTTGATCTTGCGATCGACGGACCGCTCGTTGGTCAGGAGGAAGTTCTTGGCGACCTGCTGCGTGATCGTCGAGGCGCCCTGGACATGCTTGCCGCCCTCGACCAGGACCATGGCGGCGCGGGTAATGCCTTCGAGATCGACGCCGTTGTGCGTGTAGAAGTTCTTGTCCTCGGCCGAAATGAAAGCTTCCTTGACCAACGCCGGGATTGCGGAGGACGGCAGGTACAGGCGCCGCTCGTGGGAATATTCGGCCAGCACCGAGCCGTCGCCGGCGTGGACGCGGGTCATTACCGGCGGCTCGTAGTTCTTCAGCTGGGTGTAGTCCGGCAGATCCTGCTCGTACTTGAAGATCACAGCGCCCGCGCCGACCGCCGCCACCACGAAGACGATCGCAAAGGTCGCGAAGATCAGGCCGAGAAATCGGGCGATGAAGCGCATGCTTGGGAGCCTCTGGGCACGGCCGGGCGTCGCGGGGCCGTCGGGCCGCCTTGGCTTGACGTGGTCGCGGGATCGTGAGGCGTTTTTGTGGTCCGGACGCGGCTTGTGAACGGCCCGTCACGATTGCAGCGCCGATGGCCAGCTCACGGCCGCACCGTGGCGGCAAGGCCACAGGAAGCGACACGAGAGATGGCGGCAACCTCCGGTCTCGAGGAGCCATCCGTCGGACTAGCGGGCAATTAGGCCCCGGGGCCACGCACCGCGCGCGTAAGGCACGCCTTCGAGCCAAGTCCCTCGATCAAACCGTCTTCGAGCGTCCGCTACTTGCCGTCCGGCAGTGCCGCGAAGGCCTGCTTCGGCGGGATCGGCACGCCGGCGGCGGCCTTGGCCGAGCCGTGCTGGTCGGCGAAATAGGCCAGGATCGCCTCGGCCATCTGTCCGGAGGCCGCATCGCGCCAGCTGTCCGAGGTGAGCTGCGCCGAATCCTGCGAGCTGGAGAGGTAGCCGAGCTCGAGCAGCACCGAGGGCACGTCAGGGGCCTTGAGCACGACGAAGCCGGCGGCGCGCTGCGGGTTCTTGTTCAGGCGGCCCGCGACCTTCCAGTAATTGACGAGCGTGCGAGCGAAGACGTGGCTGTAGGCTCGCGTCTCCTGGCGGGTCAAGTCGAACAGGATGTCGTTGACGTCGGCAACGTCGGCCTGGCCGTCGACGCCGACCGTCGCATCGGCCTCATTCTCCTTGGCGGCGACCTTGGCGGCATAGGCGTCGGATGCCTTGTCGGACACGGTGTAGACGGTGGCGCCGCTGACGTCGGATGATTCCGGCAGCGTGTCGGCGTGGACCGAGATCATCAGGGCGGCGCCGGACGAGCGGGCGATGCGCACGCGCTCGCTCAATGGCACGAACACGTCGCTGGCCCGGCTCATTACCACGTTGAAGCGCCCGCTCGCCTCGAGCTTGCCGGCGAGCTGCTTGGCGAACGCCAGGGTCACGTCCTTCTCGATCACGCCGCCGACCATGGCGCCGTTATCGGGACCGCCGTGGCCGGGGTCGATTACGATGGTCGGCTTGCCGGGCACGGCCGACAGCACCGCCGCGGCGGTGACCGGGGCGGGCGCGGGCGTCCTGGCTGAGGCGAGGAACGAGGCGCGATCGGTTCGCGCCAGCGTGACCACCAGCTTCGCTCGCCCATCGACGAGCTTCATCTCCGGCGCACCGATCCGTGCCGGCGCGGCGAGGTCGATCACGATGCGCGAGCGACCCGGCGCGAGCAGGCCGAAACGGAAGGACCCGATCAGGGTCTTTCGGGCGTGCCGCCCCAAAGCAGCATGCCCGGTCTTGGCGTCGAGGTCGAACTCGACTTGCGGCAGATCCACGACGACGCGATCGGGATCGGTCATGACGAAGGTCTTGGTTTCGACAGGCCCGGAGACATCGAAGATCAGCTTGGTTGCGTCGGCGTTGCCGTCCACGTGGGCGCCGGTGACCACGATCGTCGGACGAAGGGCCTCGCGCTGCGCTGCGGCGCGCACGCCGACGAGGCCCGAAGCGGCGGCAATGCCGGAGAAGCCGCAGAGCCCGACAACGGCGAGCGCGATCACCATCGATGGCCGCGTCCCGATAAGTCGTTGGCTCATGAGGGTCCGTCATCCGATCCGGTACTGCGAAGACTAAGGTCTTACCGATGCATCGTTAAGAGTTGGTAGGGCTTGCGATCCCGATCTCGTGCGAGCGTTGCGGAGGCGTCACACATTCTGACGGCTTGCTTGCAAAGAGCACCTGCTTTCTCTAATGTTGTAGCGTGTTTGGTCTTGGCGAAGACAGCCTCGGCTGTCCTCTTCGGGCCCTCCCCTGGACGACGGGTTGCGCTTAGCGCGACGCCCTGCCTGGCTGGACCTGGATCGAATCGCTGACGGTGTATTGCCGCGTGCCAGGCCCTTTTCGGCGCTCATTGAGTGCCGTGCATAGGTCTACAGGACATGGGTTGTCCCGATATCGGGTCATTGATCGATGAGGGAGCACGGACTTGGGTCCGCAGCTTCGCTCTGCGATCGTTGTCGGTGTCGCGCTGCGGTTCACCACGGGAAGATGCCGGCATGCTGCCGCGCGTTCTCTTCTCACCACTCCTCCCGCGGCTCGCTCCCGAGCTGCCGTTTTCACTCTTTGGAGGCGACGCGCCCTTCCCGCCGAACGGCGGTTGGCGCGTCCCCTTACGGTTTCCCTATGGCCAACAAGATGCTCATCGACGCGGCGCACCCGGAAGAGACCCGGGTCGTCGTACTGCGCGGGTCGCGCGTTGAAGAGTTCGATTTCGAATCCGCGTCCAAGCGGCAGCTCCGCGGCAACATCTACCTCGCGAAGGTAACCCGGGTGGAGCCTTCGCTCCAGGCCGCCTTCGTCGACTACGGCGGCAACCGCCACGGCTTCCTCGCTTTCTCGGAAATCCATCCCGACTACTACCAGATCCCGATGAGCGATCGGCAGGCGCTCATGGAGGAGGAGAGCCAGGAGGAGCCCGACGAGGAGGAGGAGCGGCGTCCCCGCCGCAGCCGCCGCCGGCGCGGCGGAGAGCGTCAGGCGTCCGCTCGTCGCGGCGACGGCGACGAAACGGTCAGCGAGAGCGCCGATCCGGCACAAGTGCACGGCGGCGCGGGCGAGGCGCCCACCCCTCACGATCTTGACGAGCCTGCGGGTTCACCTGACGAGCGCGTCGGCGCCATCGGCGATGGCGAGACCCGGCCGCTTCAGCTCGATGCCACGCAGACGCCGCCCTACGACGATCCCACCGCCGACCTGATCGAGCACGCCGAAGAGGCGCATGGCAAGGTCGCCGACGCGGCGATGTCGGGATCACCGACCGCCGAAGCGGCGCCTAGGGAATCGCCGATCCATGAGGCTTTGCCGCCGGCAACGGAGGCGGAGACGCCGCCGCCGCCCGCCGAGACCATCGTGAAGGGTCACGATGCCGAGGCCGTCGAGACCGACGCCGCGATCGACACCGGCTCGCCCGTCGCCAAGGCGACCGCTGAGCACCGGGCCGAGAAAGCGGATACCGGCGAACAGCATCACGAGCACCAGGCGGAGCAGCAGGCCTCCGATCCTCACGACGACGAACACGACGAAGAGGACGAGCACGTCGAGCAGCTCGGCGGCGATGCCTTGGAGGAGGTGCCGCGCCGCGCCTACCGCCCACGCCGCCAGTACAAGATCCAGGAGGTCATCAAGCGCCGCCAGGTGCTGCTGGTGCAGGTCGTCAAGGAAGAGCGCGGCAACAAGGGCGCCGCGATCACGACCTACCTCTCGCTCGCCGGGCGTTACTCCGTGCTGATGCCCAACACCAACAAGGGCGGCGGGATCTCGCGCAAGATCACCGACGCCGGCGACCGCCAGCGACTCAAGTCGATTGCCCAGGATCTCGAGGTGCCGGACGGCATGGGCGTGATCCTACGCACCGCCGGCGCCTCGCGCTCCAAGCCCGAGGTCAAGCGCGACTTCGAGTACCTGATGCGGATGTGGGAGACGGTGCGCGAGACGACGCTGCAGTCCACCGCGCCGACGCTGGTCTACGAAGAGGGCTCGCTGATCAAGCGCGCCATCCGCGACCTCTACAACAAGGACGTCGAGGAGGTCGTGGTCTCCGGCGAGAACGGCTACCGCGAAGCCAAGGACTTCATGCGGCTGCTGATGCCGAGCCATACCAAGAACGTGCAGCCATGGCGCGACCCCGCGCCTATTTTCACCAAGGCCGGCGCCGAGGCCCAACTCGACGCGATGTTCTCGCCGCAGGTGACGCTGAAGTCCGGCGGCTATCTCGTCATCAACCAGACCGAGGCGCTCGTCGCCATCGACGTCAATTCCGGCCGCTCGACGCGCGAGCACAACATCGAGGACACAGCCGTCCGCACCAATCTTGAGGCGGCCGATGAGGTGGCGCGCCAGCTACGCCTGCGCGACCTTGCCGGGTTGATCGTCGTCGACTTCATCGACATGGAGGAAGGCCGCAACAATCGCGCCGTCGAGAAGCGTATCAAGGACGCGCTGAAGGATGACCGCGCCCGCATCCAGGTCGGCCGCATCTCGCATTTCGGCCTGCTCGAGATGAGTCGACAGCGGATCCGCACCGGCGTGCTCGAGGGATCCACCGTCGTCTGCGAGCATTGCGCCGGCGCCGGCAGCGTACGCTCTACCGCCTCGATCGCGCTCCACGTGCTGCGCATGCTCGAAGACACGTTGCTGGCCGACGCCTCGCACGACGTCACCGTGCGAACGCGCGGCCAGATCGCCCTTTACATCCTCAATCACAAGCGTGCTCACCTGACCGACATCGAGGGGCGTTTCGGCGCCGGCGTGACATTCGAGGGCGACGAGAGCCTGACGGGCACGACCTATTGCGCGCTCGAGCGGGGCGAGCCGGCGAGCGGTATCATTCGGCCGAGCTATCAGGTCGTTTCAATCGAGGAGCCGGAAGCCGAAAATCTCGAAGAAGCCGAAGCCGAGGTCGAGAACGAGCCGTCCCTGGTGGTTGTCGGCGAGGCGAGCGCACCCGAAGGTGAGGAGGGCGATGCCGACGGGCGACGCAAGCGTCGGCGTCGCCGCGGGCGCGGGCGCGACCGCGAGAGTTCCGGCATTGCCGGGGACGCACCACAGCCTTCTGATGATGCCTTGAGCTTTGTCGCCGATGCCGAAGGAACACTCGCGCCCGTACCGCCCGAAAACGCGGGCGAGAATGACGGCGAGGTGTCCCAGGGCTTCGAGGAGCGCACCGGCGCCGAAGAGGTCGGGAACCGCAAACGCCGTTCGCGCCGCGGCGGTCGCCGTACGCGGGGGCGCGAGCGTGACGGAGCGGAGCCCGGAAAAGAGGAGATTGCAGGCGTTGCCGCCGCTCATGACGGGGACGCGAGCGAGATCGCCGCTGTGGTGGTTCCGCCGCTCGCCGAGCAGGAGGCCTTTGCCATGGACGGCGACAGACCAGCCGCGGCGATACCCGTGCTGGCCGAAACGCACGAACAACCATTCATAGCCGAGGCGACCCCGCACACCGTGATGCCGGAGCCTGAGGACACCGAGCTCGTGGCAGCGGAGCCCGCCGCTTTGGAGCCCCTAGCACCCGAGCCGGAAGCGCCTGTGGCTGGGGCGGCTCCTACATCGCTCGAGCCGATGCAAGAGGTCGCCGCATCCGGCGTCGCCGAGGCGACATCTGCCGCCGAAGCCGCGGCACAGCGCCGCCCCGAACCGGTCTCGACCGAAGCTGACCCTGCTCGTCCCAAGCGCGCCGGCTGGTGGTCGCGCGCGAAGGCAAGCCTGGGAGGCTGAGCAACGTCCGTCGTTTGAGTATTCGCTCCGACAATGGACATGTTGCGACGAAAGACACATGAGCGTCGTGAAACAGCTCCGAAGTATAGCCGACATCTTGGCGCTGCGTTGCTGTCCACCTGGCGCAGTGGCGATGCCAGGGTCTGCGCGGCATCGCTGATGGGCGGCGGGTGTCTCAGGGATGCCAGGCTTCCGCGCTCGCGGCGACGTCCGCCTCGGTCGCGATGTCACCATTGATCGCCCGGGCAATTGCCCTCAGAAGCTCGGTGACGTTGGTGCGGGTGGCCGACGAGAGCCGGAACGGCGTCTGCCCGCAGGCGCGTTTGAGACGGTCGACCTGCGTCTTCAGGTGGTCGGGTGGCGTGACGTCGATCTTGGAGAGCGCTACGATCTCGCGCTTGTCGACAAGGCCGCCGCCGTAGGCTTCGAGCTCGCAGCGCACCGTCTTGTAGTCCCGGCCTGCATGTTCGCCATTGGCATCGACGAGGTGGAGGATAACGCGGCAGCGCTCGACGTGGCCGAGAAAGCGGTCGCCAAGGCCGACGCCCTCGTGCGCGCCCTCGATCAGCCCGGGAATGTCCGCCAACACGAACTCGCGCCCATCCACCGCCACGACGCCGAGCTGCGGGTGCAGCGTGGTGAAGGGATAGTCACCGATCTTCGGCTTGGCGGCGGAGACCACGGAGAGGAAGGTTGATTTACCGGCATTGGGCAGGCCGACGAGACCGGCATCGGCGATCAGCTTCAGGCGCAGGATGATCGTGCGCTCCTCGCCCAATTCGCCGGGGTTGGCGCGTCGCGGCGCCTGATTGGTGCTCGTTTTGAAATAGGCGTTGCCGAAGCCGCCGTTGCCGCCCCGGCAGATGCGCACGCTTTGGCCGACCTCGGTGAGGTCGGCGAAGGGCTCCTCCTCGCCTTCGTCGATGAGTTGGGTACCGACAGGAACCCGCAGCAGCGCGTCGGCGCCTTTGGGGCCGGCGCGGTTCTTCCCCATGCCGTGAGTGCCGGTCTTGCCCTTGAAATGCTGCTGGTAGCGAAAGTCGATCAGCGTGTTGAGGCCCGAGACGCACTCGACGACGACGTCGCCGCCCTTGCCGCCGTCGCCGCCGTCGGGTCCGCCAAACTCGATGAATTTTTCGCGCCGGAACGACACGCAGCCGGCACCGCCATCGCCGGATCTGACGTAGACGCGAGCTTGGTCAAGGAACTGCATGGAACGACTTCAATGCTTGAAGAGGCCGCTCGTCCCCCGGCTTGGGGAGGCGCGTCTCGTTCCTGCCTAGCGCAATTAAGCGACCGCTTAAACCCATTCAGTTCTCAGTCAAGCATACGACTCGTTGTCGCCGGGAGATCTGCACGTCGATGTTTACGCGGGCGAAACGTCGACGATGGCAAGTCTTCGGGATCGTAGCCCGTCGTAAGCCCACCATGTCATGAAAAAGGCCGGAACGATTCCGGCCTTTCTCAAAGCGTACATTAGAGGTGATTACGCCATAGCGGGCACACCGCCTGCTTCCATGGCGCGGCGCTGCGCGACAGCCTCGTCGTAGAGCGCCTGCTCCTCCTGCTTCTTCTTGACGGAGAAGCGGATCGCAGCGGCGCCGCAGGCGCAAAGGACCGCCGCGATGCCGAGCACCTTGAAGCAGAACTGCATATCGCCGGTGCCGCGCAGCAGGAACCCTGCTGCCACGCCACCGATGTTACCGCCGGCGCCAATGATGCCGCAGACGCCGCCAAGGCACTTGCGATCGATGAACGGCACAAGCGCGTAGAGCGAGCCGCAAGCCATGTGAGTAAACAGGCCGAAGATGATCATGAAGGTCACGGCCAAAGCCGCCACGTTCATCGTCGAGAAGGCGATGAGGAAGATGCCCTCGCCCATCATGAGCGCGAACAGCAGCCAAGTGCGACCGCTCAGCCCCCTAAATTTGGCGACCTTGTCCGAAAAGATCCCGCCCAGCGCGCGGGCGAACAGGGCGAGAAGCCCGAAAGCGCCGACAGCATAGCCGGCACTCTCGACCGACATGTGGAACTTATTGAAGTAGTAAGTAACGGCTACCGAATGCACGAACAATTCGACACCGAACGAGGCGCCGTAACAGGCTCCGAGCAGCCACACGCGGTAGTTCTTGGCAGCAATCGCCATGACGGCGAGACCACCTTTCTTGCCGACGTCGGTGGACAGGCCGGCCTTGCGCATGTCCGAGAAGTTGCCTTCGGGCGTATCCTGCGTGTAGCGGTAGTACAACACGGCGACGATGAGCATCAGAACGCCAGGAACGATCTGTGCGTAACGCCAGGACATGCCCTTCGACAGACCAAAGGCGGCGAGACCGGCAAAGATCAACGGCATGATTGATTGCGTGACACCGCCACCCGCGTTGCCCCAGCCGCCGACCGTGGCGTTGGCTGTGCCGACCACGTTCGGCGCGAACATGACCGAGGTATGGAACTGGGTGATGACGAAGGAGGCGCCGATGATGCCGATCAGCAGTCGGAACACCAGGAAGGAAGTGTAGTCCCAGGCGAAGCCGATGCCGAACACTGGGATGGCGCCCAAGGTGAGCAGCAACGTATAGGCGATACGCGGCCCGTATTTGTCGCACATCGGACCGATGGCGAACCGGGCCAATATGGTTGCGATGACGCCGGCGATGGCGATGTTGGCTCCGTCGGCCTTGGTAAAATGCAAATCGGCCGAGATGATGGGCATCAGCGGCGCCGTGGCAAACCAGGCGTAAAAGGTGACGAAGAAGGCAATCCAGGTCAGATGAAAGGCGCGCATCTGAGGGGTCGCGAGACTGAAGAGATTTATGCTTGTTGCCTTGTTCGAGGCGACGGCGGCCATGTCGGTGCTCCGGTGAAAAGGGTTGCGTTGGAGGAGAAGGGCAAGGTGGCGCGCTTGCCTTGCAACGAGCGCGCCGTTTCTTCTTCAGGCGGCGACGCCGAGCTTGTTGGCGATGGCGACGAGCAGGTCGTGGTTGCTGCGCATCATCTCGGCGTTAGCCTTGAGTAGGCGCGCGTTGGCCTCGAGCAGGGCGTGGTTCAACTCCATCTTCTCGGCATTGTCGTGCAAGGTCGTGGAATTGCCTTTCACCAGCGAAAAGTTCTTGGCGAGCGCGTCGGAGTTCGCCGCGATCTTCGAGGTGTTGGCCTCGAGCGAGTGCTTATTGCCCTCGAGAAGCGAGTGGTTGCCGCCCATGAGTTCGTGATTGGTCTCGAGTAGGGCATGGTTGTCGGCGAGTTTCGTCTTGTTCGCCTCGATGCTGTGGTGATTCGAAGAGAGAAGACTTGAGTTGCCCTCGATCACCCTCTTGTTGGCGTCGAGCGATGACTTATTGGCTTCAATTAGGCTGGCATTCTTACCGAGCGCTTCGGCATTGTCACCGAGCTTGGCGGCGTTGCTCGCGAGCCCCGTTTTGTTAGCCAGAAGCATCGCGTTGTTTCCCTTGATCGCCGACGTATTCGCAGCGAGGGATTCGTGATTGTCCTTGAGCGCAGTCTTGTTGGCTTCGATCGAGACGTGATTGTCGTGAAGAAGCTCGGCATTGGCCGCCATCGTCTTCTTGTTGGCAGCAAGCGTCGAGCTGTTGCTGACTAGGGTACCGTGATTTTCCTCAAGCAACCCGCTGTTGCTCTTCAGAGTCGAGGCGTTGGACTGAAGAAGGGTGCTGTTCTTAACAAGCAGAGCGTGATTATTTTCGAGAGATACGGACTCGGACATCATGTGCTCCGGGGAAAGCCACGACATCGTGGCGGAGACACACACAACAAAGCCCACCAACAGTGTGGGCCAGACCCGAAGTGCGGGATGAAGGTCGGGCGCGTCGTTGCGCCCGACAATGGTCAGGCACGTTCTGTGCCATATGCGACCCGTGCTGTTTACGCCGCCGATACCTCGCCAACACATCCTAGCGCGCGTGACGCGAGCGCTTACGAGGGAAGGCCGATGACCTCTGCCTATGTCGTCACAAGCGGAGGTGCGGGCGCTCCTTCTCTTTCCGAGGATCTCGTCACAGTCGGCATCGACGTGCTGGGTGCCTCGGACATCGGTGCCATGGTGCAGGAGGTCGTGCGCGTCGGTCCTGACCTCGTCATCTGCTACGATACGCATCCAAACGATGCCCTTTTCGCGGGCACGTCTGCCCTGAGAAACGTCTCCCCCCGTCCCGTTGTTGTCTTCACCACCGACCCAGCCGCGGAGAAGATCGAGATGGCCACGGCGTCCGGCATCCACGCCTATGTCATCAACGGCTACGGGCTGAATCGCCTGCGCTCGTTGATCCACGTGGCTCAGGCTCGATTTCGGCACGATCAGCTATTGCGGGAGGAACTGCACGATGTCCAAAATCGCTTTTCCGAGCGCAAGCTGGTCGACCGCGCCAAGGGCATTCTCATGCGAGTGCGCAACATCGGCGAGGACGAGGCCTACAAGGTCCTTCGCACGGCGGCGATGCAGGCCAAGCAGCGCATCGGACAAATCGCGCAACAGGTCATCGACGCTTCGCGCTACGCCGAGGCCGTCAATCGCGCCGGTCAGCTGCGCATGCTGTCGCAGCGTCTCGTCAAGCTCTACGCGCTGACCTGCGCCGGCGTGACGCCCGAGGAGACGGCTGCGCTTTGCCGCACCTCGATCGAGCAGATCGAGGGTAATTTGGCGATCCTCGGCCGCACCCTGTCGAAACCGACGTTCGGCGACCTGCTCGATGCTGTCTTGACGCCTTGGACGGCGTTGAAGAGTGGGCTTGCGGCGGCGCCGGCCGTGGCTCGCCTCGCTGAAATCGACCGGCTCGCCGAGAGACTGCTCGCGCAGGCCGAGGCGCTGACCCGCACCCTCGAGGCCGCGGGCTTCGCCGCCGCGCTACAGGTCATCAACGTGTCGGGCCGGCAGCGCATGCTGACGCAGCGTCTCGCAAAGCAAGCGACTGTCGCGGTGCTCTTAGGTGGTGAGGCGGCGGAGGCGCAGCGACAAGGTCTGTCCGTCTCGGCGAAGACCTTCGCGGAGGGTCTCGCCTATCTGGAGCGTGTTCCGCTCTCGACCTCGGATAGTCGCGTGCTGCTGGCGCAGGCCACGGCAGTCTGGAGCGGCCTCGAACCGGCACTGAAGCAAGCGCCGAGTCAGGCCGGTCTGATCGAGATCGCGCAGGCAAGCGAAACGCTGCTCGCGCTCTTCGACCAGCTCACCGATTTCTACGAACGCTCCATGCAGATGCTTATGCGATAAGCCGATCCCATCTGGCTCGTCGGCGGAGGTCCGCATGCGCGTGTCGGCGACGCGACGATCAGAACGCGTGGGCTCCATCCGGCACGTCGCCGACGCGACCACGATCGGTAGAACGCACGTCGAGCGCGCCGACGTCGGCCGACGGTGGTCCCAACCTCAAACGCCCGATCAGTTCGCCGAGCTTGCCGCCGTGTCCGTGCAGTGCCGCCTCGACGCTGCCGTCGTCGTGATTAAGCACCCAACCGCGCACCCCGAGCGCCGCTGCTTGCTCGGCGACGTAGGCACGGAATCCGACACCCTGCACCCGTCCCTCGACACGTACGAGCACCGCGCGTTCGGCCTCGCTCAAGTGACAACCTCCCGCACTTCGGGTTTCATACCGCTGAAGATCGTGCCCTTCGCCTCCGGCCCGAGCAAGGCGAAGGCCGCCAGGATCACGGCGACAATGCCGGCGACGAGGGCTAGACCGATTGAGAAGTTGCCGCCATTGGCGTGCGCGAGCCCGGTTTGCAGCGGCCCGTTCATGGCGGCGATCAGATTGCCGATCTGGTAGGCGAAGCCGGGAAACGTGCCGCGCACCGCGCCGGGCGAGAGTTCGTTGAGGTAGGCCGGCACGACGCCCCAGGCCCCTTGCACGGCGACCTGCATGACGAAGCCGCCCATTGCCAGGATGAGCGGCGTGGTCCCGTGCGACCAGAACCATAGGGGCAACAGCGAGAACAGCGCCGCCGCAGCGATGGCCTTGCGGCGGCCGATCCGCTCGGACAAAGTGCCGACGACGAGGCCGCCGACGATCGCGCCGAGGTTAAAGACGATGAGGATCACGCTCACGGTATGCGGGTCGAACTTCATTTGCTCGCGCAGGAACGTCGGGTAGAGATCCTGCGTGCCGTGGCTAAAGAAGTTGAAGCAGGTCATGAGCGCGACGGCGAAGAGGAAACGCCCCGCGTTGGCGCGTAGCACCTCGACGATCGAGGGCTTGTGCGCCTTGACATCCATCGCCTTGAAGACGGGCGACTCGTCGACGTTTGAGCGGATGTAGAGCGTCAACAGGGCCGGTGCCGCACCGACGAAGAACATGCCGCGCCATCCGATGGCGGAATAGAGCAGGCCGAAGACGATCGACGCCAGGAGGTAGCCGGTCGGGTATCCCGTCTGCAGCATGCCCGAGACCATGCCGCGCGTCTTGGGCGGGATGGTCTCCATGGTCAGCGAGGCGCCGACGCCCCACTCGCCACCCATGGCGATGCCGAACAGGATACGCAGGATGAAGAAGGTCACGAGGTTCGGCGCGAAACCCGAGGCCAGCTCAAAGATTGAGAACAGGATGACGTCGACCATCAGCACCGGCCGTCGCCCGAACCTGTCGGCGGCCAGGCCGAAGATGAGCGCGCCGACCGGCCGAACCGCCAGCGTGAGGAACAGCGACCACGACAGCGTCTCGATGCTGGAGCCGAACTCCTTGGCGACGTCCTTCCAGACGAAGGCGAAGATGAAGAAGTCGAAGGCGTCGAGCGTCCAGCCGAGATAGCTGGCCAGCACGGCGCTGCGCTGCTTGGCATCGAGGCTGCGCAGATCATTCAGCAAGCCCGTCTCTCCCCTTCAGCCCCGACCCGACCCTGTCGTGTTTCGCCTTTGCGGTAAAGCGGGCGCAACGTCCATTCCCACGTTATCAATGAGCCGGGTGCGCCCCAGCCGCGCCGCGACGAGGAGCCGTGCCGGGCCGCTGTCGTCGGCGGTAAGCGGCGCGAGCGAGCCGGCGGCGCGGAGCTCGAGATACTCGAGCGCGAAGCCGGCAGCCGCGATCGCATGCTGCGCCGCCGCCAGGGCCGACGCTTGCGTGTCGCCGCGCGCGATAGCGGCGGCGCAAGCCGAGAGTGCCCGATGCAACGCCGGTGCGCGCCTACGCTCCGCCTCGTCGAGGTAGGCGTTGCGCGACGACATCGCGAGCCCGTCCGCCTCCCGCACCGTGGGTCGGCCCTTCACCACGACGGGGATGTCGAGGTCATGGACCAGTCGCTCGATGACCTTCAGCTGCTGCCAATCCTTCTCGCCGAAGATAGCCACGTCCGGCTGCGCCTGCAGCAACAGCTTGGTGACCACCGTGGCGACGCCGGCGAAATGATCCGGACGAAAGCGGTCCTCGAGTTCGGCCGAGGCCGGCCCCCCGAGCGAGACGGTGGTGCAGAAGCCAGAAGGATACATGGCCGGCAGCTCCGGCGCGTAGACGAGATCGGCACCCGCCGCGGAGACGCGGCCGTGATCGGCGACGAGATCGCGGGGATAGGCGGCGAAGTCCTCGTTAGGGGCGAACTGCTTGGGGTTGACGAAGACCGTCGTCACGACGCGGTCGGCCGCCTCGCGCGCGGCCTTGACCAGCGAGATATGGCCGGCGTGCAGCCCCCCCATCGTCGGCACGAGTGCCACGCTTCGGCCCGCCCTGCGCCAGTCCCCAATCGCGCCGCGCAGCGCGGCGATGTCTCGGACGATCGCGCCGCTCACGAGAGACCCCGAGGCAGGTGCGCCTCGAGGCTTGCCACGTAGGCCGGTGGCAGCGCCGCGGCGCGGGCGGCGGCGATCACGCCCTCCATGTAGCCGATCGGTGGGACGCCCCCCTCGCTCGCGTCGACCCCGTAGTAGAGGAGCGCACGACGCGAAGCCCCTTCATCCAGAACCACCGCCTGCTTTTCCTTGGTATAGAGGCCGTGGGCGACATCCTCGTAGAGGTCGAGCGCCGCGACGTCGGCGAGCGCGAGGTCGAATAGTATGCCGTGGACGATCGCGTCCTGGTGACGGCGAACGGACGCGTAGCCGGTGAGGCCCATCAGGTAGAAGCTGTGGCGCATCAGCCGGGCAAGCCCGAGCGGCCGCGAGCGCGGGCAGCGCAGACGCATCGCGCCGAGATCCATGTTTGAACCGTAGGCGAAGTAGAGCAACGTCGCGGTCCTCAAACCTCTCCCATCCCGGCCTGCCGGCGGCGTCCCGAACGGAGGGGGTTCCTTACGCGAAGGAGAGGATCGGCGCATCGACGGCGAGCGACTCGCCCTCGCGTGCCTCGATCGACTTCACCGTGCCATCGCGCTCGGCGCGCAATACGTTCTCCATCTTCATCGCCTCGACGAGGCAGAGCGGGTCGCCGGCCTTGACCGTCTGGCCTTCGACCACGTGGATGGCCTTGACGAGGCCGGGCATCGGGCAGAGCAGCACCTTGGTGTCGGAGGCATCGTCGCGCTCCAGCATCAGCGCGGCGAGATCGGCCTGGCGGCCGCTGAAGACGCGCACCTCGCAACTCCGCCCGGCGTGATGGAGCGCATAGCCGTTGAGGATGGGCCGAGCGCCGACGAAGATTGGGCGATCGTCGAGCGTACCGTTCCAGACCCGCTCGCCCGGCCTCCACTGGCTGGCGACACCCACGGGTTCGCCGCCAGCCGCGAAGCGCACCACGACCTCGCCGCCGGTCGCGACCTCGATTTCGTGGCGCTCCTTGCCGAGCATCACCGCACGCGGGCCATCGTATGGCGGGTGCGGCCGGGTGGCGCCGACGATGTGGCCGCGGCGTGAGTCGAGCACGTAATCGATCGACACCGCCACGGCGGCGAACAGGCGCGTCATCTCGCCCTCGGGCGCGTGCGGCGCGAAGCCGCCGGGATATTCCTCGTCGATGAAGCGCGTCGAGAGGCGTCCCTCGCGCCAGCGCGGCGAGGCCATCAGTGACGAGAGGAAAGCCAGGTTGTGGCGGATGCCTTCGATCACGAAACGATCGAGTGCGTCGGCTTGGGCGGCGATGGCCGCCGCACGATCCGGACCGAAGGTGATCAGCTTGGCGATCATCGGATCGTAGTGCACCGAGATCTCGCCGCCCTCGACGACGCCGGTGTCGACGCGCGTCACGCGCTCGCCCTGCCGCCCTGTCGGCGGTGACTGAAAAACGGTGAGCCGCCCGGTCGAGGGCACGAAGCCGCGCTCGGGATCCTCGGCGTAGACGCGGCTCTCGATAGCCCAGCCACGCAGCTTGACCTTGTCCTGCACCATGTCGAGCGGCTCGCCGGCGGCGACGCAGATCATCTGCTCGACGAGGTCGATGCCGGTGATCATCTCGGTGACCGGATGCTCGACCTGGAGACGGGTGTTCATCTCGAGGAAGAAGAAGCTTTTGTCCTGCCCTACGACGAACTCGACCGTGCCGGCGGAGTCGTAATCGACGGCCTTCGCCAAGGCGACGGCCTGCTCGCCCATACGCTTGCGGGTCTCCGCATCGAGCAGCGGTGAGGGCGCTTCCTCGACGACCTTCTGGTTACGGCGCTGGATCGAGCATTCGCGCTCGTGGAGGTAGAGCGTGTTGCCGTGCTTGTCGCCGAGCACCTGGATCTCGATGTGGCGCGGATCCTCGATGAACTTCTCGATGAGAATGCGATCGTCGCCGAAAGAGGACTTGGCCTCCGAGCGCGAGCGCTCGAAGCCTTCGGCAACGTCTTCCGCCTTGTGGGCGACGCGCATGCCCTTGCCGCCGCCGCCGGCCGAGGCCTTGATCATGACGGGGAAGCCGATCTCGACGGCGATGCGCTGCGCGTCGGCGACGCTGTCCACCGTGCCGATATGGCCGGGCACGGTCGAAACGCCCGCCTCGGCCGCGAGCTTCTTGGAGGCGAGCTTGTCGCCCATCGCGTCGATGGCGTGCGGGTTCGGCCCAATGAAAACGATGCCGGCCTCGGCCAGCGCGCGGGCGAAGGCGGCGTTCTCCGACAGGAAGCCGTAGCCGGGGTGTACGGCGTCGGACCCCGTCTCGCGGCAGGCAGCGACGATCTTTTCGATTGAGAGATAGGAGTGCGCGGCTACGGCGGGGCCGATGCAGACGGCCTCGTCGGCGCTGGCGACGTGCAGCGCGTCGCGATCGGCTTCGGAGTAGACGGCGACGGTGGCGATGCCCATGCGCCGCGCCGTCTTCATGATTCGGCAAGCGATCTCGCCCCGGTTGGCCACTAGGATCTTGTTGAACATGCCCGTCCCGCTCGACGGCGCTGCTTAAGCGGACGGCGGGGCTAGGACAAGCGGGGCGTGTGGGACGCAATCGGCACGGTGCCGCGTGCGAGCGAGCTTCAGGAACGGCACTCCGCGCGGACGTAGTGGCACCTCACGTGTCAGAGGCGCGAAGTGGTCACCTGAAGGTTCGAGATACATTACCTTGTCGTCGAGAAGAAGGATCAGATCGCGCTCACCTGTCGGCGCAACAATGTCGCTGATCCCTTCGCCCGAAGCGGCCTGAACCTCACACCACCTCCAACACCATGCCACCTTCGTGCGCACGGCCGTACTCGTCGGTGGCCTTCACGCGCACCGCGTAGCTGCCGGCCTTCAGCCCCGCCGGCAGCGGCGCCTGCCACAGGTGCGAGGAGGCGTTGGGTTTGACCCAGGGCTTGATGGTCCCGGGATAGCGCCCGTAAAGCTGGCTGATGAAAGGGTCCGGGCGCGCCATCCGCGTCATCGTCACCGACGGGCCACCGTCGAGCGCAAAGCTCACGGACGAGCGTGGGCCGCCGTCGTACAGGTTCACGAGCAGCCGAGCGCCGGCCGCCTCATCGGCGCCGATGGGCGAGCGTAGCGCTCGGCTCATGGTGGTCTCGCGCAGCACTTCCTTGGAATCAGGGTGGTAGCCGACCTCCAGTCCCAGCCGCATCTGCCTGTTGTCGGGCTCGGTAAAGGGCACGTAGCGCGTCGTGTAGCTCGCGCCATCAATGCGCAGCACGTGGTGGCCGTTGGGCGTGCCGTCAGTCTGGTCGGCGCAGGCGACGCCGCGATGGTCGAGCGGCCCGCTCCACCACGAGCCCGAGACGGCGGTCAGCACGTGGTGGTGATGCGGGTGCGTGTCGGAGCCGCCGTCGGCCGCGCCGAGATAATGATGCTCGGTGGTGTGGGTGTGCCCGGCGAAGCTGACGCTGGGGCGATCCCCGATTAACTTGAGCAGGTCGGCGGCATTGGCCGTGTTGGCCGCCGGCATCTTGGGATCGAAATAGGTTCGCAGCGGGATGTGCATGGCGAAGACCAGCAGCGTCTCGCGCGGGGTCAGCGCCAGCAGGTTCTTCACGAAAGCGAGCTGGTCGTCGGAGATCTGGCCCTTGTAGGCGCCGTGCTCGCCCGGCTTGCCGGAGCCGGCGCCGAGATATTCGACGTTGTCGAGCATCACGAACAGCGCGCCGCCGTGGGCATGCGCGTAGTACGGCGCGCCGAACACCCGCTTCCAGGTGTCGCGCGAGCGGACGGCGTCGGGAGCCTCGTAGTCGAGGTCGTGGTTGCCACCCAGCACCCACCACGGCACGCCGATGCGACCGATCATGCGGTTGAGGCGAGGATAGACGGTGAGGTCGTCGAAGGCGAGGTCGCCCAACGTCATGCCAAAGGCGGCGCCCGCGCCGGCCCCGATCAGCGGCGCCACCGCGTCGTCGCGGACGTAGTCGACCTCCGCCGCCGATTCCGGCTGCGGATCGGCGAACAGGAGGACGTCGAAGCGTGCGGGCTCGGGCTGGCGGGTCAGCGCGAAGTCGATCGAGGCCGGCAGCGGACCGGTCGGTGGCAGGCCCTCGTAGCGGTAGCCGAGTGAGGCCGGCGTGCCTTCGGGATCGTGGACGTAGAAGAGCGCCGGCAGGTTGGTCGCCGTATCGCGCGGCGCGGCGAAGCCGGCCGGCTTGACGAGCGAGATCACCTGTCCCGGCGCGACCGAAAGCCGCCACCGCCCGTCGGCCCCGGTGCGCACGACGTCGCGGCCGTTGCTCACGAGCACGTCGGCGAGCGGGCCGCCGTCCACCTCCGAGACGATCCCGATTGCCTCCGCTGGTGAGAGGGTTGCCGAAGCGCCGGTGCTTGCGCTGGCGGCGACCGTCGCCGCGGCGCCCCCGATCACCACGTCGCGACGGGTTGGATGCTGTGTCATGGGGTCTCCTCTCGACCTCCTAAGAACCGCAATGCGAACGCGGCGTGACACTCGGCCGTGGCGATGATGTATCCTGCCGCCATCGACCGTTCGCCATCTCGCGCGTGCCAGCCGCTCGCGCGCAACGAGCCGCTTGGCGAGAGCGTCTCGAGCGTAAAGGAGCTTGTGCCGACGATGGCGTAGGCGGGCACGACCGCGGTTTGACCACGGCGAGGATCGTAAGCTACCGCCCTCATTCCGGCGACAACTTAACCGTTCAGAATTGTCTCAATGACCTGCCCGCCTCGAAGGATCGACAACTTCCAATAGTCGGATTGCCCGCTCGTAGCGGCGACCAGGTCCTTGGTCGTCTTGATCGTCTTGCCGTTGACCGCCAGGATCATGTCGCCTTTCTGGAAGGCGACGGCGGCGGCGTTGGAGTCCGGCGACACTCCGACGATCACCACGCCGTCGCGGTCCTCGGCCTGGGACAGGTTCTCGGCCACCGCGGGCGACATGTTGGCGGCGCTCAGCCCGGCGAAAGGCGTCGAGCCGGTGATCAGCACCTGGTCGGGCTTGGGCGTATCGGGCGCGCGGATCAGCTTGATGTCGAGCTGGTCCGTCTTGCCGCCGCGATGGATCGTCAATTGCGCATCGCCGCCGATCGGCTTGGTGCCGAAGCGGAAGCCGAAGCTTTCGGGGCTCTCGACCGGCTTGCCGTCGATGGCCGAAATGAGGTCGCCCTGCTTGAGGCCGGCCTGGGCCGCCGGACTCTTGGCGTTGACGTCGGTAACCAGCGCGCCGGTCGGCCGATTGAGGCCGAAGCTCTCGGCGATGTCGTAGGTCACCGCCTGCAGCCCAGCACCTAGCCAGGGTCGGTGCACCATCGTGTCGCCGGCCTTGGCGGAGGCCACCACGATTTTCACCATGTCAACGGGTATGGCGAAGCCGATACCAATCGAGCCGCCAGACTGCGAGAAGATCGCCGAGTTGATGCCGACGAGACGCGCGTGCGTGTCGACCAGCGCGCCGCCGGAATTGCCGGGATTGATCGAAGCGTCGGTCTGAAGGTAGAAGCTCGTGGTCTGGCCGGCGACGACGTTGGAGCGCGCCAGCGCCGAGATAATCCCCTGCGTCACCGTCTGGCCGACGCCGAAGGGGTCGCCGATCGCGAGCGCGATGTCGCCGACCTCGACGGCATCAGATGCGCCCATTTCCATGGTCGGAAACGAGCTCGGCCCGCCCTTGATGCGCAGTACGGCGAGGTCGTTGCGCTGGTCGCGCAGCGCGATTTCGGCAGGGTATTCGCTGCCGTCGGCGAGCGCCACCTTTACATCCGTCATCTGATCGATGACGTGGTAGTTCGTTACCACGAGTCCCGAAGCATCGACGATGACGCCGGAACCTAGCGAGCGCTGCGTCTGCGAGCGCGGACCCTGGCTGCCGCCGTCGCCGAAGAACTGGCGGAACACGGGATCGTCGAACAACGGGTTGCGCTGCACCTTCTCCGTGCGCGAGGCGTAGACGTTAACCACGGCCGGCGCCGCCTTCTTCACGACAGGCGCGAAGGACAGCGTGACCTCCTCGCGGCTCTGCGGCGCCTGCTTCGGTTCAGCGTGGACGGCGGGCGAGGCTGTCGCCAGGAGAGCCAGGGCGAGGGCGGCAGGCAAAGATTTTATCGAGCGCTTCATATTCCGTCACCTCCGAGTGGAATGCGGCAGCAAACTGGACCGTCGTGAAGCCTGACGTGGAGAAGACGAGAAGTGCAAACTCGTGAAATCTGCATTCTCTGCGTCAGCCTGCGTCATGCGTCATGCCAACTCCGACCGGAACATCACATTCAGCTACTATAGGTAATTTTGCCGTAAGAAACAAGAGGTGAAAGGCTTGTTCGCACCAAATAGGGCTCGTTCTCGTAGCGATCGCACAGCCTCCTCCCGCGGTTCAAATGCCGGTAAGCTCTCTCCCTCAGCTGCCCACCAAGATGTTCCGATGCACCCCGTGAACGTCACGGAGCCTCCGCCGAGCCTGCGTTGTCTTGAAACAGGAGGTAGAGTCCAAGCCAGCCTACTCGCCCGCCGACGGGCTGGATCTCGCCGGCGATCACGCTCAGTCACGCGAAGTAATCCTGCAGCGCCCGCACTTCGAGGTCGCCGGCCTTGTAGGCGCGGATGCCTTGCGAGGCGGCGATCGCGCCGGCCAGGGTGGTGTAATAGGGCACCTTGTGCAGCAGGGCGGAGCGGCGTAGCGAGCGCGAGTCGCTCAGGGCCTGCGCGCCCTCCGTGGTATTGAAGACGAGCTGGATCGTGCCGTTGACGATGGCGTCGACGATGTGCGGACGGCCTTCCGAGACCTTGTTGATCTTCTTGGCCGCGACCCCGTTCTCCTCGAGGAACTTGCAGGTGCCCCCGGTGGCGCGCACGGCGAAGCCGAGATCGGCCAGCATGCGCACCGTCTCGAGCAGGCGCGGCTTGTCGGCATCGCGGACCGAGACGAACAGCGAGCCGGCCGTAGGCACCTTGGTGCCGCCGCCGAGCTGGCTCTTGGCGAAGGCGATATCGAAGGAGCGGTCGAGGCCGATGACCTCGCCGGTCGACCGCATCTCCGGCCCCAGCACGGTGTCGACGCCGGGGAAGCGGGCGAATGGGAACACCGCCTCCTTCACGCCGACGTGGTCGTTGGTCATCGGCTTCAGCGCGAACGAGGCCAGGCTCTCGCCGGCCATGATGCGGGCGGCGATCTTGGCAATGGGCTGCCCGATCACCTTGGCGACGAAGGGCACGGTGCGCGACGCGCGCGGGTTCACCTCGAGCACGTAGATATCGCCGCCCTTGATCGCGTACTGCACGTTCATCAGGCCGACGACGTCGAGCGCCAGGGCCAGCCGACGCGTCTGCGCCTCCAGCGCCGCCAGCATCTCGGGTGAGAGCGAGCGCGGCGGCAGCGAGCAGGCCGAATCGCCGGAATGGATGCCGGCCTCCTCAATGTGCTCCATGATTCCGCAGACAAAAACGTCGGTGCCGTCGCAGAGCGCATCGACGTCGACCTCCGTAGCATCGGCGAGGTAGCGATCGAACAGCAGCGGGTTTTTGCCCAGCACTGTATTGATCTGCCCGGTCTTGTCGTTTGGGTAGCGCGCCTTGATGTCGGAGGGCACCAGGCCCGGCAGCGTGCCCAGGAGGTACTCGCCCAGAGCGTTGTCGTCGCGCAGGATCGCCATGGCGCGGCCGCCGAGCACGTTGGAGGGGCGTGCCACGAGGGGTAGACCGAGGTCGCCGGCGACGTCGCGAGCCTGCTCCACGGAATAGGCGATGCCGTTCTTGGGCTGGCGCAGGTCGAGCTTGTCGAGGAGACGCTTGAAGCGGTCGCGGTCCTCGGCGAGGTCGATCGAGTCGACGGACGTGCCCAGGATCGGGATGCCGTTCTTTTCGAGCGCCGGGGCGAGTTTCAGCGGCGTCTGTCCGCCGAACTGCACGATCGTGCCCTTGAGCGTGCCGGCGGAGGATTCCACCGCCATGATCTCCAGCACGTCCTCGGCCGTCAGCGGCTCGAAGTAGAGCCGGTCCGAGGTGTCGTAGTCGGTCGAGACGGTCTCGGGATTGCAGTTGACCATAATGGTCTCGTAGCCCTGGTCGCGCAGGGCGAACGAGGCGTGGCAGCAACAATAGTCGAACTCGATGCCCTGCCCGATCCGGTTGGGGCCGCCGCCCAGGATCACGACCTTGGTCCTGTCGGTGGGTCGCGCCTCGTCCATGACGATGCCGGCGAAAGGCATGGCATAGGTCGAATACATGTAGGCGGTCGGTGTCGCGAACTCGGCGGCGCAGGTGTCGATGCGCTTGTAGGCCGGGCGTACGCCCAGCCCGTGGCGCGCCTTGCGCACGGCCACTTCCTCGGTGCGGGCGAGAGAGGCCAAGCGCGCGTCGGAGAAGCCAGCGGCTTTCAGCGCGCGCATGTTGCCGGCATCGGGCGGCAGGCCGTGGGTCTTCACCTTGCGTTCCAGCGCCACGATTTCGCCGAGCTGCTCGATGAACCAGGGATCGATCTTGCAGGCCTGGTGGATCTCGTCGACCGCCATGCCGCGGCGCAGCGCCTCGCCGACCACCAGCAGGCGGTCCGGCGTAGGCCGGCCCAGCGCGGCGCGGACCTTGTTCATGTCCTCGCGCTCGTCGCCGTTCGAGCCCTCGATTTCGATCTCGTCGAGACCGTCAAGACCGGTCTCGAGCGAACGCAGCGCCTTCTGCAGCGATTCAGCGAAGGTGCGCCCGATCGCCATGGCCTCGCCCACAGACTTCATGGCTGTGGTGAGGATCGGTTCGGCGCCCGCGAACTTCTCGAAGGCGAAGCGCGGGATCTTGGTGACGACGTAGTCGATCGAGGGCTCGAACGAGGCCGGCGTGGCGCCGCCCGTGATGTCATTGGCGATCTCGTCGAGCGTGTAGCCGACGGCGAGTTTGGCCGCGACCTTGGCGATGGGAAAGCCAGTCGCCTTGGAGGCAAGCGCCGAGGAGCGCGACACGCGCGGGTTCATCTCGATGACGATCATGCGGCCGGTCGCCGGATCGACCGCGAACTGCACGTTGCTGCCGCCGGTCTCGACGCCGATCTCGCGCAGCACCGCCAACGAGGCGTCCCGCATCACCTGGTATTCCTTGTCGGTCAGCGTGAGGGCCGGCGCGACCGTTATGGAGTCGCCGGTGTGCACGCCCATCGGGTCGACGTTCTCGATCGAGCAGATGATAATGCAATTGTCCGCACGGTCGCGGACCACCTCCATCTCGTATTCCTTCCAGCCGAGCACGCTCTCCTCGACCAGCACCTCGTTGGTCGGCGAGGCGTCGATGCCGCCCTCGATGATCTCGATGTACTCGGCCTTGGTGTAGGCGATGCCGCCGCCGGTGCCGCCCATGGTGAAGGAGGGGCGGATGATCGCCGGCAGGCCGATGTCGTCGAGGATCTCGAGGGCCTGGGAAAGCGTCTTCACCTGGTGCGAGCGAGGTGTGGCGAGGCCGATCTTGGTCATGGCCTCGCGGAACTTCTCGCGGTCCTCGGCCTTGTCGATTGCCTCCGCCGTGGCGCCGATCATCTCGATGTTGTGCTTTGCCAGCACGCCCATCTTCTGCAGCGACAGCGCGCAATTCAGCGCCGTCTGCCCGCCCATGGTCGGCAGCAGGGCGAAGCCGCCCCTCTCCGACTCGCGCTCCTTGGCGATGATCTTGGTGACGATTTCCGGCGTGATAGGCTCGACGTAGGTGCGATCGGCGAGGTTGGGATCGGTCATGATCGTCGCCGGATTCGAGTTCACCAGCACGACGCGATAGCCCTCGGCCTTAAGCGCCTTGAGCGCCTGGGTGCCGGAATAGTCGAACTCGCAAGCCTGCCCGATGATGATCGGCCCTGCGCCGATGATCAGAATGGTCGAGAGATCCGTGCGTTTGGGCATGATGCGTCCCGGCGTCGGCCGGGGCCGCGCGTGAAAGGGCCGCGAACGGCCCCCCGAGTTGTTGGCGAGCGCCTTTGTGACGATGCCTCGACGCGAAGGCAAGGCTGGTGAGCGACTTCCCGCGACATACGCTCGCGAGCGTTCTCGATGCGTGGTAAAGCCGCCTCGTGACCCATGCCGTCGGAGGGCACGAGCGCCGCGCCTCTACCATCGCCGACCTCGAGCGCATGGCGGAAACGCGCATCATCGCCCACGACGAGCGCTCCAAACTGATCGGCGAAGAGTTCGTCCCGATGTCCGCCAAGGGCTTGCGTCACGAAGGCCTCGAAGCGCGCTTAACCATTTTGGGCTCACGTTTTCCCCACCAATCAAGTCTTCCCGCCGGAAACGGCGCTTCGGCTCGATCCTATGACTTAATCTCAAGCCGATTTGGTCGTCGTCGCCCGAGTCGCGCAGCTCGCCGACGTCCGCGGTCCCGACGTGTTGCTCGCCGTCGCGGTCACCGATTCCTCGCTCGATCACGACTTACGACGCAAGCCTCGAATCCAACGCGGCTTTCGGGCTTTGAGTCATCAATGGAGCGCACCTTAGCGTCCATGTGCACCAGGGTACGGAGCCACGTGGCTACGCCAAAATCCGCGAACGCGAACGGGCGAGCGAATGGTGCCGCGATACGCGCCAGAGGCTTTCGCCTTCGCACTCGACGGCCTTTAAGAGCTTGAGCGCCGTGAAGCGCCGCCGCGCGGCTATCTCCGCCACAATCGATGACTATGTCTCATTTGCGGTGTCGTGATGAGGCCGCGAATTCGAGATTGGACGTTCGATGGCTACTGGTACAGTGAAATGGTTTAATGGCGAGAAGGGCTACGGCTTCATCGAGCCCGAAGCCGGCGGCAAGGACGTTTTCGTCCACATTTCCGCCGTCGAGCAGGCCGGCATGCGTGGCCTGGCTGAAGGTCAAAAGGTTTCCTACGACGTGAAGCCGGATCGCGGCAAGGAATCCGCTGTCAATCTGGCGGCCGTCTAGGCTGCATGTTTTCTGCAGGTGGTGGTTGCCGCCACCTGCAGATAGCACAATCCGCCACGGCCTTCTCCGTGGAAAAGAGGACATCGACTTCTTATACGAAGAGACCGCTTAACGAAGATGGCGCCTGGCACTGGCCGGCGCCGCCGGTGCTCTTGCATAAGCTTCACGATTAAATCAAAATGTCGTCGTCACCCCTGCAGCAACCGTTTGGTGCCTGGGTCGCAAATCACCATACGCCCGGTCGCCGTCTGCCAACGGTGGGCGGGCTTCCTGTTTCGCACGACCTGGCACGCGCCAAGAAGAGATGACATGGCACAGCTGGACAAGATCCCGATGACGCCGGCGGGGCATATCAAGCTGGAGGAAGAGCTTAAGCAGCGTCAGCAGGTCGAGCGCCCGCGCATCGTCGAGGCGATTGCCGAAGCCCGCTCTCACGGCGACCTCTCCGAAAACGCCGAATACCATTCCGCCAAGGAAGCGCAGAGCCATAACGAGGGGCGTATCGCCGAGCTTGAGGACAAGCTCGCGCGCTCCGAGGTGATCGATGTATCGAAACTATCGGGCTCGACCGTGATGTTCGGCGCCACGGTCACCATGGTCGACGAGGATACGGAGGAAAAGAAGGTCTACCAGATCGTCGGCGAGAGCGAGGCCGACGTGAAGGTCGGCAAGGTCTCCATCACCTCGCCGACGGCGCGCGCCCTCATCGGCAAGAAAAAGGGCGACACCGTCGAGGTGAACACGCCGGGTGGCGGCAAGAGCTACGAAATCCTCAAGGTGGCGTTCTCGTAGGCTTCGCTATCGACAGCGGCTCTCTTATAAGCTGGCGCCGCCGGACTGGGTAGCATGCGCCCAGTCCGGGAGCGCGGTTCGCACTCAAGCCGCGTCTCACGTGAAGAGCAGCCGCATGGTCGTGGCGACGTGCTCGGTCGGCAGACGAAGCCGAGCGGCGCATTCGCACCTCCGTCGAGTAGCTCGACGCGCCCTGCATCTTTACGGATCTAGGATCTGGAGAACCGTACCGGATTACCATGCTATCTGCGGACTGCCTGGTAGGTGACCGGCCAATCCTCGGGCAAGGCGCCGGGGCATGCTTCCAGCTCGGTGGCCTTGAGAAGGGCGAAGATCTCTCCAGTCCAGATCCACGTCCGCGCGGATCCACAATCACCGAGTCCGCGCCCTTTGTCGAGGCTCGTCAGGGTCGAGGTCTTGACGTCGAAATCGTAGTTGACAACGACATTGTCGGTCGCGGCATCGCCCTGCTTGGGCGGCTGCTGGAGCATGGCGGGGCGCGGCTGCCCGCCTTTTTCGTCGGTGGTGAAGAGCGCTACCGACACGTTGTAGGCGCCTTCGGCGCAAGGCAACGCGACGAGCTGGCGATCAGGTCCGAGCGTCCAGGCAGCGGTTTCGCTGTGCGCCTCGACGACTTCGGGATCGCAGGCCGGCTTGGCCATGTCGAGCAGCGCGCGGCTGAGTGTCGGGGAGACGACGGCGGTGGCGATAATGGTCGCGGGGCGGACTGTTGGCACCGCGCCAAGCGGCGGCATTTGCCTCATTGGAATCGTACTGCGCGCCACCAGCGCGCTCGGCGTCCCGACCCGGCCCTGAAGCTCGTCGACGAAGCGTAGCGCAGGCACCAGCCCGTTCAGCGCCAGCCGACCCTTCAACGTCCCGACGACATAATCCAGCGCGTTCGCGGTCTCGATCGCGCTCAGGAAAGCCGGATCAACGATCTCGCCGGCAAGTGCCGTCCCATAAGGGTCGGCCCTCGTCGCCGCGACGACCAAAGGATTGCCGGGCTTGCGTGTGCCTGCACCAACCGAAATCTGGAACGCGCCCGGGACGCCGGTGATCGGATCGGAGGCGGCGAGCACCACCTTCAGCTTGGGCTCGGCCGCCGCGGTCGCGTCCCGAGCCAGCCGCACGTAGAAAAGGCCGTCGCCATCGTCGCTGCTGCCGATGACGACGCAGTTTCGAAGGTTGTCGCAGGTCGCAGTCCATCCCGCGACTGTCTTGCTCGACGAGGGCTCAGCCTCGACTGGCGCCGCACCAGACGGCGCCGCGGAGAAGGCGAGGATGACGCGAATAGCGCCGACGGCGATGCGCATGGAGATCCTTAATGAAGCGGGTAGATCGCTTCCGCGACATAGGGACCGCCGCCGACCGAATCGCGCGCGGAGAACAAGGTGAAATGCTCGCATCGGAACTCGCGAGCCGCCAGCCATCCCCGCAGCGCCAGGTAATCCGCCACCGCGCGCGGCGGCGTTTTCCTCAGCCGCGCCAACGTGACGTGGGGCACGAACTTGCGGGTCTCTGCCGGCAGGCCAATGCGGCGCATGAGTCTTTCGTGCTCGGCCTGCAGTTCCACAAGCGCTGATACAGCGCGGGCGGTCGCAACCAGCGCCCGAGGCTTCTCCCCGCCAAAGGCATCGAGGGCGCTCAACGTCATAGCGAAGGCCGGCCGCCGCACCTGCGAGAGCGCATCGTGGACATCGTTGGCGACGGCACGGTCGACGTCGCCGATGAAACGCAGGGTGACGTGATAATCGTCGGCATCGATCCACCGGGCGCCGGCGAGGCCGCCGCGGATCATGCCGAGTTCCGCAGCGAGACGCTCCGGCAGTTCAAGACCGGTGAAGAGGCGAGGCATGAGCCCTGCTGCGAAACGGCGATGCGTGAAGCGATACCACGCATCGAACAGAAGAAGCGGTTACTTGCTTGGCGCCTCGCTGGGAGCCGGCGGCTCGCTGGCCGGCGGAGCGGCCGCGGTGCGTTCGATTTTCGCCCCGCTGCGCAGCTGCAAAATCAGGTCGCTCTGCGCCTTCTGCACGGCGTAGCGCACGATCTGGTCCTTGACCTGGTCGAACGGCGGGAAAGACTTGGTGCGGTGCCCCTCGACTTGGATGACGTGCCAACCGAACTGCGTTTTGACGGGGTCGGAGATCTGGCCGTCCTTCAGCTTGAAAGCGGCTTCTGCAAAGGCCGGAACCATGCGCTCCTTGGTGAACCAGCCGAGGTCACCGCCCTCAGATCCCGGATCCTTCGACATCTCCTTGGCGACCTTTGCGAAATCCTCGCCGGCCTTGAGCCGCTTGAGCACCGTCTGAGCGTCCGCCTCGGTGGCGACGAGAATGTGACGAGCGTGGATCTCCGGCTCGGGCTTCTGCGCCGCCGCCGCTTGATCGTAGATCTTGTGCAGGGTGGCGCTGTCGGTGACCGACTTGGCGATGCCGGTCAGCATCGTCTCCATTAACACCTTGTCTTTGGCATATTCCATCTTGGCGGCGAAGTCGGGCGTCTTCTCGGCACCGTCGGCCTTGGCCTTCTGCGCCACTAGCGTGGCATCGACGAGGTAATCGAGCACGTAGGAATCACGGGCACGTCCCTTGAGCTGCTGCTGCAGCTGCGGACCGAGATCCTCGGCGGCGAGTGTGACGTCGAGCTGCGTGATCTTCTGGCCGTTGACCGTGGCGAGCACGGTGTCCGGGGACGGGGACGGAGCGTCGGGCTCGGCGGTCTTTGGCATGGTCGGTGCCGGTGCGGCGGCGGGGCTTTGAGCCAACGCGCCTGGCGCCGCCAGGGCGAGCGCCGCGGCGACGGCGCTCAGGCGCGTTCCCTTGGCAATGTTCATGGCGCGTCCCCCTCGTCCCCGCTGTCGTCGGCGGGATGCCCTGCTCGGCCAATGCGGCTTTTGTGTGCTTCGTGTGCAAGAGGGAAGATGCATGCGCACGACCATGCGGCGCTTGACACGGTGCGGCTCTCGGCGGGCTTCTTGCCTGTGGACGACCTGCAACGATCGCGCTTGTCGACACGTTATCAGTGGCAAGCGGCTGTAAGGTGGCACTGGGTTCGATGACGGAAATCGGGATCTTGAAAACCGCTGCGCAAAATGATGGGCCTGGCGCTAGCGGGCGCCTCGTCATCGTGTCGAACCGGGTGCCGGTTCCCACCGCAGCAGGTTCGCCGCCTCCGGGTGGCTTGGCGGTGGCTCTGAGCGGCGCGCTGGAGAACCAGGGCGGGTTATGGTTCGGCTGGTCTGGCAAAGTTGCGGCCCAGTCCGAACCTGAAATGCACAAGCAGACGGTCGGCAACGTAGATTACGCTGTAGTCGACCTATCTCAGCGTGATATAGACGAATATTACCATGGGTTTGCCAACCGCGTGCTTTGGCCAGTGTGCCACTATCGGCTTGATCTCGCCGATCTCTCCCGCCGCGACGTCAACGCCTACTTCCGCGTCAACGAGCAATTCGCCCGGCGTCTCGCCCGCCTCTTGCGTCCGGACGATGTGATCTGGGTGCAAGACTATCATTTTATACCAATGGCCTCCTACCTGCGTGATCTCGGCTTCACCAACAAAATCGGTTTTTTCTATCATATTCCTTTCCCGCCTTCCGACATTGCGGCCGCCATCCCGGCCTACGATCGCATCCTGCGGAGTTTCGCCGCCTACAATCTGATCGGCTTCCAGACGCCAGTCGATGCAGAGAACTTCCAGGGCTGCGTCGTGCGCTCCAATGCCGGGACTGCGAGCGAGGGTAGTTGGCTCAGCGCCTACGGCCGCAAATTCCGGGTCGGATCCTTCCCGATCTCAATAGAGACGGCGAACTTTGCGCAGGAGGCGCGCGTCGCCGAGAAGAATGTCGTAGTCAAACGAACGCTGCAGAGCCTTGAAGGCCATCCGCTGGTCATCGGTGTCGATCGCCTCGATTATTCAAAGGGCATCCGCGAGCGAATCGATGCGTTTGCGACCTTCGTCGAGAAATCGGCTGCGGCGATGAAGGCTCGCGTGACGCTGCTTCAGATCACGCCCAAATCGCGCTCAGAAGTGCCGGAATATGCCGAGATGCAACGCGAGGTTGCGGAACACGTCGGTCATGTCAACGGCCGTCTTGGCGACGTCGACTGGACGCCGGTTCGCTACGTCAACAAGGCGATGAGCCGTTCCGCCCTCGCGGGTCTCTACCGGATCGCCCGGGTCGGGCTGGTAACGCCGCTGCGCGACGGCATGAACCTGGTGGCAAAGGAATATGTCGCCGCTCAGAACCCCGAAGACCCTGGGGTGCTGGTGCTGTCCCGTTTTGCCGGCGCCATGCATGAGCTCGAGACCGCGCTCATCGTCAATCCCTACAACAATGAGGAGACCGCCTCGGCGATTCAGCGCGCGTTCGAGATGCCCCTGCGTGAGCGCAAGGAGCGGTGGCGCGCCATGATGAACGTCGTCGAGGCCAACGACGTCGAGCATTGGTGCGCGGTATTCCTAGAGGAACTCTCCGGCAGATCGCCGCGCGCGCTCCCCGCGCTTGCAGAAGGGGATGCCTGGAGCCGCAAGGAAACCGATCTCGCGACGGCGGCCGCTGGGCGCTGAGTTCAGCCGTGCGTCGCCTGGAAGAAGGGGAAGCGCTGCCCCTCGGCGCGACCTGGAATGGGGGCGGGGTCAATTTCGCGCTGTTCTCGGCCCACGCGACCCGGGTCGAACTATGTTTCTACGATCCGAAGGGACGCGTGGAGACCGACCGTTTCACCTTGCCGTGCTGCACAAACCAGGTTTGGCACGGCTATGTCAGGCACGCGCGGCCTGGTCAGCTCTATGGCTATCGCGTCCACGGCCCCTACGAACCGGGATCCGGCCACCGCTTCAACCATCATAAGCTGCTGCTCGACCCTTATGCTCGCCAGATCTCGGGGAGAGTGCGCTGGCACGATGCTTTGTTCGGCTTTCGCGTCGGCGGTCAGCGCGGGGACAACACGCCCGATCGCCGCGACTCAGCGCCCATGATGCCCAAGGGCGTGGTCGAGGATCCGGCTTGGAGCTGGGGAGACGACAAGCCGCCATATGTGCCTTGGCGCGACACCATCGTCTACGAGACCCACGTCAAGGGGTTCACCGAGCTTCATCCTGAATTGCCGCCGACGGTGCGCGGCACCTACACCGCGCTGGGTCATCCGGCTGTGGTCGAGCATCTCGTCAAGCTGGGGATCACGAGTGTCGAGCTGCTCCCAGTCAACGCTTTCGTCGACGACCGCTTCCTCGTTGAGAAATCGCTGCGCAATTATTGGGGTTATCAAACACTCGGTTATTTCGCGCCGGAGCCGCGCTACTTCGGCCTCGACGGGGCGGCGGGACTGCGCGCGGCGATCAAGACGCTGCATTCAGCCGGTCTCGAGGTGCTTCTCGACGTCGTCTATAACCATACTTGCGAGGGCAACGACACCGGACCCACGCTGTCATTCCGCGGCATTGACAACCGCTCCTACTACAAGCTCGTTCCCGGCGACCCACGGCACTACTGGGACGCGACAGGATGCGGCAACACGCTCGACGTTTCTCATCCTCGAGTCTTGCAGCTGGTGCTCGACAGCCTGCGGCACTGGGTCGAAAGCTACCACGTCGACGGCTTTCGCTTCGACTTGGCGTCGGCGTTGGCCCGCTCGCCGCTGGACTGGTCCGACAAGGCCGGTTTTCTCCAGGCGATCGGTCAGGATCCGGTGCTGTCGCGCGTCAAGCTCATCGCCGAGCCCTGGGATCTCGGCTCCGGCGGCTACCGCGTCGGCGGCTTCCCCACGGGATGGGGCGATTGGAACGACAAGTACCGCGACACGGTGCGTGCCTTCTGGCGCGGCGACGACGGGCAGATCCCCGGCCTTGCCAATCGCGTCTCGGGTTCGAGCGATCTCTTCGACCATTCCGGGCGCAAACCCTGGGCTTCGGTACAGTTCGTCGCCTCGCACGACGGCTTCACCACGGCCGACGTCGTCAGCTACGCCAACCGGCACAACCTGCCCAATGGCGAGAACAACAAGGACGGCCACGAACCGAACTATTCGGCTAATTACGGGATCGAGGGCACGAGCAAGGACAAGGCGATCGTAGCCTTACGCAATCGGCAGAAGCGCAATCTTCTCGCCACGGCCCTGCTCTCCTTCGGGACGCCGATGTTCCTGATGGGCGACGAATTCTCGCGCAGCCAGAACGGCAACAACAACGCCTATTGCCAGGACAACGAGACGAGCTGGATGAGCTGGCATGACGCAACCGATCCGCGCCTAGTTGATTACGTTGCCAACCTGATCGCGTTGCGAAAGCGCCATGCGGTCTTCCGTCGCCTGGAGTTCTTCAACGGCCGCATCGATCTGGGATCGCCGGCCGGGCAGCTGAAGGATGTTTACTGGCTGGCGACAGACGGTCGAGAGATGTGGGGCGATGACTGGGGGAGGGTCGAACGCCGCGTCCTCGGCATGCAGATCGGCAACGATGGAGCGGAGGATGATCGTCTCCTGCTCCTTTTCAACGCGTCCGCCAACGATTGCGACTTCGAGCTCGCAGCGGATTTCCCCTGCCACGCGTTTCATCCGGTTTTCGAATCCACGAGCGCGGACGGTCTGAGCGCGCGAGCGGATGTGGTTCTCTCGGCCGGTGGTTCGCTGTTGCTCAAAGCGCGCTCGCTGGTTGTCTTGCAGCATGGTTCTGAGGTCTGATGCGATCTAAACACCAGATGCCTTTCGGCGCAGACGTCTCAAAGGACGGTGTGCGTTTCGCGTTATGGGCGCCTTCGGCAAATTCGTGCAACGTCGCGCTCGGCGGCAAAACGGTCGCGATGGAAGCCGCAGGCCAGGGATGGTTCAAGCACACCGCTGAGAGTGCCAAGGCCGGGGATCGCTACGGCTTCTCCATCGACGGAGCCGACGACCTCGTCCCGGATCCGGCCTCGCGCTTCCAGATGGACGACCTCGATCGCCGCTCGACGGTCGTCGATCCCTGCGCCTACGAGTGGCACGACGATGCCTGGAAGGGGCGTAGCTGGAACGAAGTGGTGTTGAGCGAGGTGCATCTCGGCGCGGTGACGCCCGAGGGCACATACGCCGGCCTTGAAGCCAAGCTGCAACATTTCGTGGACACCGGCATCACCGCAATCGAACTGATGCCGATCGCCGAAACCTCGGGACTGCGGACCTGGGGATACGATGGCGTGCTGCCCTACTCCCCCAACAACGCCTACGGCACGCCCGACGAGCTCAAGCGGCTGGTCGACAAGGCTCACGGTCTCGGCCTGATGGTCTTTCTCGACGTGGTCTACAACCACTTCGGCCCGACCGGCAATTTTCTGCACAGCTATGCCAAGAGCTTCTTCACCGAGCGTCATGAGACGCCTTGGGGAGCCGGCATTAATTTCGACGGTAAGGGTGAGGCCAGCGACGTAGTGCGCGAATTTTTCGTGCAAAATTCGCTCTACTGGTTGCGCGAATTTCACTTCGACGGCCTGCGCTTCGATGCGGTGCACGCGATTCTCGATGACAGCTCCAAACATTTTCTCGACGAGCTTGCCGAACGCATCCGGGACACGTTTCCCGATCGGCTCGTCCATCTCGTGCTCGAGAACGAAGCCAACGAAGCGCATCGGCTGTCGCGTGACGGCGATGGTTCCGCGGTGAGCTTCGACGCGCAATGGGACGACGATATACACCATTGCTGGCACGTTTTGCTCACCGGCGAACAAGAGGGCTACTACGGCGACTTTGGCGGCGATACGATTGAGCGTCTTGGCCGTTGCCTCGCCGAAGGCTTTGCTTATCAGGGTGATTTCTCGCCTAACCTCGAGCGCAAACGCGGCGAGAAGACCACCGGGTTGCCGCCGCAAGCCTTTGTGGCCTTCCTCCAAAACCACGACCAGATCGGCAACCGCGCGCTTGGCGAACGATTGACCGAGCTGGCGAATGCGGAAAAGTTGCGTCTCGCGCGCGCTGTGCTTTTGCTATCGCCGCAGATCCCGATGCTGTTCATGGGCGACGAGTGGGGCGCGAAGACCCGCTTCCAATTCTTTGTCAATTTCGAGCACGAGCCCGATCTCGAAGCGGCGATCCGCACGGGGCGCGCGCGCGAGTTCGAGAAGTTCCGCTCGTTTGGAGCCGAGGTCCCGGACCCGACGGCGCTCGAGACTTACGAACGCTCCAGGCTTGATTGGAGCGAAGTCGATCAGGCGCCTTCCAAGGCGATCCTCGACGAGACCAGGGAGCTGTTGGCGCTGCGTCAACGTCATATCGTACCGCTCCTGTCGAGCGCTTTCATCGAGGCGACTTACCGCCGCCACGGCAGCGGTGGCCTCGAGGTTTCCTGGCGCTTCGATGGTGGCACGCTGCGCCTCGTTGCCAATTTCGGCGAGGCCGCTCAGCCTTCTTCCACAGAGTTCAACGAGACGGTGCTTTGGCTTAGCCATGGACTCTCCGAAGAAGCGCAGAGCCTTGGCCCATGGCAGGCACGCCTGACCAGAAGCGAAGTTGAATGAGCAACGACGACCTCTACGACCTGGCCGAGCGTGCCGGCCTGCAACGTGGCTTTCAAGATGCGCGCGGGCATTGGATCGACACACCCGTGCGCGCCCTGGCGACAGTCATGGAGCGGCTCGGTTACGACGTTTCCGACGAAGCCGGCCGGAAACGAACGTTCGATGAGCTGCAGCAAGATGCGGCACGCCTCGTCAAGGCGACCGTGACCATCCAGGCGGATGCTCGCGCAGCCATCGCGATACGGTGCGACGGGCCGGTCTCGTTCTGTGTTGACCTCGAGGATGGGTCGCTTCGCGAGGGTGAGTGCGCTGTGGAGCATGGCCGCTTAAGTATCGATGCTCTCCCCGCCGGCTACCATCGTCTTCACGTTGACGCGGCTGGCCACAGGGAGAGCGCCACTCTTGTGTGTGCGCCGGCGCGTTGCTACCTGCCGGAGGCGCTGCGTGGCGAGGCTCGCGGCTATGGCATTACCGCCCAGGTCTACGGCTTGCGCTCAGCCGGCAACTTCGGCATCGGCGACCTCGGCGACGTGGCCGAGCTTGCCGAGGGTGCTGGGCATTCGGGCGCGGCGTTCCTCGGACTCTCGCCGCTCCACGCGCTGTTTCCGACCGATCGCACCAAGATATCTCCGTATTCTCCTTCTTCGCGTTTCTTCATCGATCCGATCTTTATTGATCTTACTCAACTGCCCGACTTCGCGGGCAGCGAATCGGCGCGATTCCTTGCCGAGACGGCCAACGCCGAGGAGCTCGATCGCCTCCGCGACGCGAAGCTCGTCGACCACGCCGGCGCCTGGGCGCTGAAGCGCGCCGCGCTAGGGCGATATTGGTCGCGTGTCGCCAACGGCACCGATCCGGCCTTCGCGGCCTTTCGATTGGAGATGGGCGAGCCGCTCGAGCTGCATGCCACCTTCGAGGCGCTGTCAGAACATTTCGCTGCGGAAGGCAAAGCCTGGGTCGGCGATTGGCCGGAGGCTTACCGTGACGCGCACGGCGAGGCGGTTCGTCAATGGCGCGACGCCAACCCGATGAGGGTCGCCTTCCAAGCTTGGCTGCAGTGGGTGGCAGATACCCAGCTCGCAGCGGCGCAGGAGCGGGCGCTGGCCACCGGAATGGCGATCGGTCTCTACCGCGACTTGGCCGTAGGCTGCGACAAGGCCGGTGCCGAGCTGTGGGCGCGCCCGGATTGGTTCGTGCCAGATGTCGCTGTCGGCGCTCCGCCCGACCTGCTCGGACCCAATGGACAGAACTGGGGTCTGCCACCATTCAATCCGCGCACGCTGGAGGAGCAGCAGCTTCAAGCCTTCCGCACTCTCGTCCGGATGAACATGCGGCACGCCGGCGCGATCCGCATCGATCACGCGTTTCAGATACAGCGCCTCTATGTCGTGCCAGACGGCCTCTCCGGTGCGGAGGGTGTCTACATGAACTATCCCTTCGAGGCGCTGCTCGCCGTGCTCCGCATCGAAAGTCATCGCGCCCGGTCGCTGGTTATCGCCGAGGATCTCGGCACCGCGCCGGAGGGTTTCTCGGATTCTATTATGGGCTCGGACATCCTGAGCTATCGCATCATGTCGTTCGAGCGCGATGGCGCCATGTTCAAGGACCCCTCTTCCTATCCGCGCAAGGCTCTGGCCGCTGTCGCGACACACGACCTGCCTACCTTTGCCGGATGGTGGAAGGGCTTCGACACCGATCTGCGCGAGGAGTTCAACGTCTATACGCCGGGACAGGCGGTCAAGGAGCGCCAGGATCGCGTGACCGATTTAAGTGAATTCGCCAAGGCATTGCACCGGGCGGAGGTTACGAAATCGGATGCGCTGCCAGTCGATCCTCCGTTCGAATCGGCTTTCCGGTTCGTCGCCAAGACACCGTCCATGTTGGTAGCCTTGCAGCTCGAGGACGTGCTGGCCGAGGTCGACCAGGCAAACCTGCCCGGCCCTGACATGGGTCACCCAAATTGGAAACGCAAATTGCGGCGCACCATCGACGGTATCCTCGCGCCCGGCGGACCGCTGGCGCGCGCAGGCGTTGCGATCCTCGACGAAGGCCGTTCGCTGTCCGGAACCGCGCCGCACCTGTCTTGGCCGCTACCCACCGCCACTTACCGGCTGCAGTTCCACAAAGGTTTCACCTTTGCAGACGCCCAGAAGGTCCTGCCGTACATCAGGAAACTTGGCGTCAGCCACGTCTATTGTTCGCCGATCCTGAAGGCGCGCCCGGGCTCGACCCACGGCTATGACACGGTTGATCCGACCCAGATCAATCCCGAACTCGGAGGCCTAGAGGCCTTCGAGCGCTTTGCTGTCGCCGTAACGGACGAGGGCATGGGCCTGCTGCTCGACATCGTGCCAAACCACATGGGGGTCGGAGGCTCCGACAATCCGTGGTGGCTCTCGGTGTTGGAATGGGGTTTGCTCTCGCCATACGCCGACACCTTCGACATCGATTGGGAACGGCTCGGCGCTCACGGCAAGATGGTGGCGCCAAACCTTGGCGCGCAATATGGCGAGACGCTCGAGAAAGGCGACCTGAAGCTCGGCTTCAACTCTGACACGGGAGTGTTCGCTGTTTCGTTCTTCGAGCATACGTTCCCGATCTGCCCGCTGACATATCCGGACATTCTCGATCGCGCCGTCGCGGTCGACGCGTCGGAGGGCGGCGAGGGTATCGACGGGCTGTTGCGAGTCGCTGAAGAGCTGCGGGCGCTGGCTGCGGAGCCTGAGCATCGGCGCCACGATGTCGTCGTCACCTGCGAAAAGCTGAAGCACCGTCTCGCCGTGCTAGCCAAGCGCGGCCAAGTCGTCGAGACGATCGACCAGGCTATGGCGGTCTTCAACGGGACTCCTGGCGTACCCGAGAGCTTTGGCGCGATGCACCGGCTGCTCGAACGCCAGAGCTATCGATTGTCCTACTGGCGCGTCGCGGCAAGCGACGTGAACTATCGTCGTTTCTTCGACATCGACAGCCTCGCCGGCGTGCGGATCGAACATCCGGCGGTGTTTGAACGAACCCACGCGTTGATCTTCGATCTGATCAGCCGAGGGCTCATCCAAGGATTGCGCATCGATCACATCGACGGGCTCGCCGACCCCAAAGCCTATGCGACGGCGCTGCAGCGCGCGATCGGGCCGAACTTCTACGTGGTGGCCGAGAAGATCCTCGAACCGGGCGAGCAATTGCGTCCCTGGGCGTTGTCGGGCACCACAGGCTACGAGATGCTGAACTTCATCGACGGCGTTTTCGTCGACGCCGCGCAGGAGCGAGCCTTCGATCGGCTTTACCGCGAGACAACGGGCTTCACCGGCACCTACGAAGAGGCACTCCTCGCGGCGAAGCGGCAGGTGTTGCTTGAAAGCTTCTCGTCGGAACTGGAAAGCCTCGTCTCGGACATGAAGCGCGTCGCCGACGCCAATCGCTTGACCCGCGACTACAGCGTCAACGCGATCCGCGTCGCGCTCGGCGACTTGATCTGCGCCTTCCCGGTCTACCGCACCTACATTACGCCGCGCACGCTGGAGAGCGAGGATCGCAAGCTGCTCGGCGAGGTGATCGCGGATGCCAAGACTACGACCGCCCTGCCCGACCGCAGCGTTCACGACTTCATCGGGTCGGTGCTGCTGGGGACGTTGCCGATGGGTAGGCCCGGCCGCGCCTCGCCGATGTTGGTCGACCGCTTTCGCACCCGCTTCCAACAGCTCACCGGTCCGGTCATGGCCAAGAGCTTGGAAGACACGCTGTTCTATCGTTTCGCGCGCTTCCTCGCGCTCAACGAGGTCGGCGGCGAACCGAGCCGCTTCGGCGTGTCGCTGACCGATTTTCATGCGAACAACGTCGAGCGGGCGCAGACCTGGCCTCAGGCTTTGACCACGACGGCGACCCACGACACCAAGCGCGGAGAAGATGCGCGCGCGCGTCTGCTCGCGATGTCGGAGGCGCCTGACCTTTGGGCACAGGCGCTCGCGGTGTGGAAGGCCGAAGTCGGCGGCATTGAGGCACCTGACGCGAACGACCAATACATGTTCCTGCAGGCCTTGATCGGTGTTTGGCCAGTGGAGCTCCTGGAGAAGGATGATCCGGCGGTGCTCGCCGCCCTGCGGGATCGGTTCAAGGCCTACGTGCCCAAAGCGTTGCGCGAGGCCAAGCGTCACTCGAAGTGGATCGAGCCGAACGAGACTTACGAGAAGGCCACCACCGACCTCGTGGACCGCCTGTTGGCCGACGGCTCGCGCTTCGTGCCAAGGCTGCGCCCGATCCTCAGGGACATTGCGCGGCGCGGCGCGATGGTTTCGCTGTGGCGGACCATCCTGAAGTGCACGGTCCCAGGCGTACCTGATTTCTACCAGGGTACCGGCCTCTACGATTTTTCCTTGGTTGATCCCGACAACCGCCGCCCGGTCGATTACGCCGAACGTGCGGATATCCTGCATGGCGACGACACGCTGGAGACACTGCTTGATCACTGGCAGAATGGTGCGATCAAGCTGCGGCTTGCCTCCGACCTGTTGCGCGACCGTCGCGAGAATGCGCTTTTTTACGCCGAGGCGGATTATGCGCAGATAGGGACGACGGGTAGCAAAGCGGAAAAGCTGATCGCCTTTGTCCGCCGCGGATCAGGCCATGCTCTGGCGGTGGTGGTGCCGCGCTTGACCAGCAGAGACGGCGCGGCGGCGACGACGCCGACCGGCGATGGTTTCTGGAACGGAACGGCGATCGATCTTCCGGCCGGAGAGTGGCGTGACGTCTTCGAAGACCGCTGCATCACTTCAATGGGCACGGTCGCTGTCGGCACCATCCTGGATCGACTGCCGTTCGCGGTCCTGAGGATGGCGGGATGAGCGACAAGGGCAAGAAGTCCGGCAAGAAAGACAAGCACGGAGGCGATCCGATGACCGTCGAAACCAAGACACGCGCGCTGCCGACCGGCGCCGCCCGCATTGAGATCGAGCGTAAGCCGGCCAAGGTCGGCGCGGGCCGGGTCGTCATCGAGGACGTAACGCCCGAACTCGACGGTGGTCGCCATCCTGTCAAGGTCGTGGTCGGCGACATCGTGACAGTGAACGCGATCGTCTTCACCGACGGGCACGAGAAGATCGGCTGCGACGTGCTGTGGCGTCCGATCGACCAGGATGACTGGAACCGCGTGCCGATGACCTTCCTCGGCAACGACAAGTGGGCGGCGAGCTTTGTGCCTTCGCGAAACATCCGCCACCTCTACACAGTGGAGGGTTGGCGCGATCCGTTCGCCTCGCTGCTCGACGGCATCATCAAGAAACGCGCCGCCGCCCAGGAACTCTCCGTCGAAGGTAGCGAAGCCGTCGCCTTGATCGGCGAGGCGGACCCCAAGGGTGCTCAGAAGCGTCAGCACAAGACTTTGATGAGCCGGCTCGAGAGATGCGACGATGGCTCGGTAGAGCAACTCGACCTTATCGCCGAAGGCGATACGAGGGCGCTGATGGTCAAATATGGCCCGCGTCACCAAACATCGTGCTACGACCGCGAATTGACGCTCATCGTCGATCGCCAAGCGGCGATCTTCTCGGCTTGGTATGAGCTATTCCCGCGCTCGATCACCGACAATGCGGAGCGCCACGGCACCTTCCGCGACGTGATCGATCACCTGCCCTACGTTCAGTCCATGGGGTTCGACGTGCTCTATTTCCCCCCGATCAGTCCGATCGGTCGGAAGAACCGCAAAGGCAAGAACAACACGTTGACGGCGAGCGAGAGCGATGTCGGCTCGGTTTACGGTATTGGTTCGCCGGATGGTGGCCACGACGCCATCCATCCCGAACTCGGTACGATCGAGGATTTTCGCGCGCTTGTCGCGGCCGCCAAGGATCACGGCCTTGAGATCGCGCTCGATTTCGCAATCCAGTGCTCGCAGGATCACCCATGGATCAAGGAGCATCCGGAATGGTTCGTGTGGCGCCCGGACGGCACGATCCAGTACGCCGAGAACCCGCCCAAGAAGTACCAAGACATCGTCAACGTTGACTTTTACCGTCCTGGCTCGCTGCCGGAGCTGTGGGAAGAGCTGCGTGACAACATGCTGTTCTGGGTGCGCGAGGGCGTGCGCATCCTCCGCGTCGACAATCCGCATACTAAGCCTATCCCGTTCTGGCGCTGGGTCATCTCCGAGATCAACGCCAAATATCCCGACGTGATCTTCCTTGCCGAGGCTTTCACCCGACCACCGATGATGAAGCAGCTTGCCAAGATCGGCTACCAGCAGTCCTACACCTACTTCACTTGGCGTAACGAGAAATGGGAGATCGAGGAGTACATGAGCGAGCTCGCCGGACCCATGGGCGAGTATTATCGACCGAATTTCTTTGTCAACACGCCGGACATCAATCCTGTCTATCTTCAGGAGAGCGGCCGCGCCGGCCATATCGCGCGAGCGACCTTGGCGGCGACGCTGTCGAGCAGCTGGGGCGTGTACTCCGGTTTCGAGCTTTGCGAGGCGCGGCCCCTGCCTGGCCGCGAGGAGTACCTGGACTCCGAGAAGTACGAGATCCGCGTCTGGGATTACGAGCGCCCCGGTAACATCAAGGGTTACGTCCGTCGCCTGAATGAAATCCGCCGGGCTCATCCTGCCCTGCACGACTTCAGGAACTACGTCAGGATAAACGCCTCCAATGACAACATCATCGCCTACGCGAAGTTTTCGCGGGACAAGAGCGACTGCATCTTCGTCCTCGTGAACCTCGATCCGCACAATCGCCAGGATTGTACGTATGAAGTGCCGCTATGGAAATGGGCTCTGCCTGACGACGGCTCGGTCGACGTCGAGGATCTCCTCGGCGGCTACCGCTTCACCCTCTATGGTAAGTCCCATCAGATCGCGCTCGATCCCTTCGAGCGCTCCGCCGTGATCTGGCGCTTGGCGCCGCCGGTGGACTGGAAAGGCGGCAGATGATCGATCGCAACGACACGCAATGGTACCGCGATGCGGTCATCTACCAGTTGCACGTCAAAAGTTTTTTCGATTCGAGCAATGACGGCGTCGGCGACTTCGCCGGCGTCACTCAAAAGCTCGACTACGTCAAAGAACTCGGCGCCACTGCGATCTGGGTGATGCCGTTCTATCCTTCGCCGCTGCGAGACGACGGCTACGACATCTCGGACTATCGCGGGATCAATCCGTCCTACGGCTCGCTCGACGATTTCAAGGCTTTCGTCGAGGCAGCGCACGCGCGCGGTATCCGTATCATCACCGAACTCGTTATCAACCACACATCAGATCAGCATCCGTGGTTCCAGAAGGCCCGCGCGGCCGAGCCCGGTTCGGAAGCCCGCAATTTTTACGTCTGGTCAGATACAGAGGAGAAGTATCAGGATACCCGCATCATCTTCCTTGATACGGAAAAGTCGAACTGGACTTGGGACGAACAAGCCCAGTCTTTCTACTGGCACCGCTTCTACTCGCACCAACCGGATTTGAACTTCGACAATCCGAAGGTTCTTGAGGCAGTGCTCGATGTCATGCGCTACTGGCTCGACCTCGGCGTCGACGGATTGCGCCTCGATGCCATCCCCTATCTCGTCGAGCGTGAGGGCACGAATTGCGAGAACCTCGCCGAGACCCATGCCGTCCTGAAGGCCATCCGCGCGGCGGTGGATGAAGACTATCCCGACCGCATGCTGCTGGCCGAGGCTAACCAGTGGCCCGAGGAGACCGCGCAATATTTCGGCGACGGCGACGAGTGCCACATGGCCTTCCACTTTCCGCTGATGCCGCGCATTTACATGGCGCTGGCGCAGGAGGATCGGCACCCGATCACTGACATCATGCGCCAGACCCCGGAGATCCCGGAGGGCTGCCAATGGTCCATCTTCCTGCGCAATCATGACGAGATGACCCTCGAAATGGTCACCGACAAGGAGCGCGACTACCTCTGGTCCTTCTACGCCGCCGACAAGCGCGCGCGCATCAACCTGGGCATTCGCCGCCGCCTGTCGCCACTGCTCGGCAACGATCGTCGTAAGATCGAGCTGTTGAACTCCCTGCTGCTGTCGATGCCCGGCACGCCGTGCCTTTATTACGGCGACGAGATCGGCATGGGCGACAACATCTATCTCGGCGACCGCGATGGCGTGCGCACCCCCATGCAATGGTCGGTCGACCGCAACGGCGGCTTCTCGCGGTCCGATCCGCAACGGCTATTTCTGCCCACGATCCAGGATCCGATCTACGGCTATCTCGCGGTCAACGTCGAGGCGCAGCTCGCCAGCCCGACCTCAATGCTTAATTGGCTGCGCCGCATGCTCGTGGTGCGCCGCTCGCACCGCGCTCTGGGCCGCGGGTCGCTGCGCTTTCTCTATCCCAAGAACCGCAAGGTGCTGGCCTATCTGCGCGAACTCGACGATGAGCTCATTCTGTGCGTCGTCAACGTTTCCAACGCGCCGCAGGCGGTCGAGCTCGACATGCAGGAGTTCGACGGCAACGGTCTTACCGAATTGACCGCCGGCACCAAATTTCCACGCATCGGCGAGCTGCCCTACCTGCTGACGTTGCCGGCCTATGGCTTCTACTGGTTCGCGATGGAGCGGATCAACGAGGATGCCAAGCATTCCTCACCCTACCTGCCGGAGCTCTTCACGCTCGTGGCCAGCGGACGGCTGGAGAATCTCTTCAGCGATCGCGAGTTGGCGGCGCTGCAGTCGAGCATCGGGCCGGCCTACCTGCAGACGCGCCGCTGGTTTGCCGGCAAGGGGCAGCGCGTCACGCGTGTCCACGCCGAGGATTTCGCCGTGCTGCGCGAGGGTGCACGAGGACGTTACCTGCTACCAGTGCTCTGCGTACCTCTCGGCGAGACCGAGCAGCGCTACTTCATGCCTATCGCCGTCATCAGCGAGGCCGACGACGATGACGAAACGCTGATGCCGTTTGCCATCGCGCGCCTGCGCCGCGGCGCCCGCATGGGCCTGTTGCTTGATGCCGACGCGGCGCCCGACTTCGCCAACGCGGTGCTGCACTCGCTGCGTCGCGGCGACGTGCTCGATACGCAAAACGGTGGGCAGATCCGCTTCACCGCCTCCCCGCTCCTTGTCGACGAGGAGCCTGTCGACACCAACGCCATCCGTCGCATGGGCGCGGAGCAGTCGAACTCGTCGATCAATCTCGATGACCGCATGGCGCTCAAGATCTATCGGCGCCTGCAGCCGGGTGCCAACCCGGAGGTCGAGATCGGCCGCTTCCTGACCGATACGGCGCGCTTCAAGAACGCGCCGCCGACGCTCGGCGTAGTCGAGCACGTCGCGGCCGACGGGACCGTCACGGCCCTTGCCGTGCTGCAGCGCTTCGTCCGCAACCAGGGCGATGCCTGGACCTGGACCTTGAACGTGCTCACCCGCATCATGGACGCGCTCGCTTTCAGCAGCGAGCAGAGCCGCGGCGAGGATCTCGGTCAGGGTTTCGACGCCTACACCCCCCACATGCGCCGCCTCGGAACGCGGACTGCCGAGATGCACAAGGCGCTGGCTCATCCCACCGCCGATCCGGCCTTCTCGGCCGAACCCTTGACCCTGTACGATGTGAAGGAGTCGCGTCGCGATGCCATCGCCCTGGCTGATCGCGCGTTCCGCCACCTCGGCGAGATCGGGCAGTTCTCGAGCGAGAACGCGCGCGCGCTGGCAGAACGGTTGATCGCCCGTAAGCGCGAGTGCTACGACCTCATCGACAGCTGCTGCGTCGAGCCGATTGGTGCCATCAAGACGCGTATCCACGGCGACTACCACCTGGGCCAAGTGCTCGTGGTGAAGGATGACGTGGTGATCATCGACTTCGAGGGCGAGCCTGCGCGCACCCTGGAGGAGCGCCGGGCCAAGGGCACGCCGATGCGCGATGTCGCCGGCATGTTGCGCTCGTTCGCTTACGCCGTCGCCACCGCTCGGCGCCGCATCGCCGAGCGCCTGCCCGAGGTCAGCTCGCGGCTTAACGAGCAGCTCATGGGCTTCTCGCAGACCTTCGTCGATGCCTACATGGAAGCGGTGAAGGACAGCCCCGTCTGGATCGACGATGCGCCAACACAGCGCCGTCTACTCATCCTGCACACGCTGTCCAAGGCGCTGTACGAGATCGATTACGAAGCCGGCAACCGCCCCGACTGGATCGATATCCCGATCGAGGGCGTTCTGACGCTGCTGGATTATGTTTTGGAGGACGCATGACGGGTCACCACAACACGGCGCACGAGGCACCGCCCATAGGCGAGGCCGTCGACCGCGGCGCAGTGGAGGCCATTGTCTCGGCGGCGCACGGCGATCCCTTCTCTATCCTCGGCCCACACGAAATCGCGCAAGGAATCTGGGACGTCCGCGTTTTCGTCCCGTGGGGTGACGAGGTCGAGTTGCTCGCCTACCATTTCGACGACGTGATCGCACCGTTTCAGATCGTCCATCCGGCCGGCCTGCGTGTCGCGCGCATCGAGGCGCCCGAGCGGCCGGGCTATCGTGTCCGTATCACGAAGGACGGCTTCGGCCACGTGGTCCACGATCCTTATCTCATGGGCTCCGCCCTCGCCGATTACGACATTGCCGCGATCACGCATTCCAACGACACCGTCTTTTACTATATCTTCGGCGCGCATCCGATCCGCCACGGTGGCCTTGAAGGTTTGCGCTTCGTGGTGTGGGCACCGAGCGCGCGCAACGTCAGCGTCATCGGCGACTTCAACGATTGGGACGGGCGGCGCCATCCGATGCGCTCCCACGTCGACGTCGGCGTGTGGGAACTCTTCATCCCCGATGTGGCGGTCGGCGCGCATTACAAGTTCCAGATCAAGGGGCCGAACGGCGAAACGGTGCCGGAAAAAGCCGATCCCATTGCGTTCCAGGCCGAGCATCCTCCGCAGACGGCGTCGATCGCCCACGGCCTGCCACGTTACGACTGGCAAGATGGCAACTGGATGAGCAGCCGCGGGGCGGTCGACGATCGCGCCAAGCCGATCTCGATCTACGAGTGCCATCTCGGCTCGTGGCGGCGCAAGCCCGAAGAAGGCAATCGTCGGCTTACGTACCGCGAACTCGCCGACACGCTCGTGCCCTACGTCAAGGATATGGGCTTCACGCATATCGAGATGCTTCCGATTACGGAGTTCCCATTCGACGGCTCCTGGGGCTACCAGCCGGTCTCGATGTTCGCACCGACAAGCCGTTTCGGCACACCCGAGGACTTCGCCTACTTCGTCGACAGAACGCACCAGGCCGGCATCGGCCTGATTCTCGACTGGGTACCGGCGCATTTCCCGAACGACGCGCACGGTCTGGCAAGCTTCGACGGCACACATCTCTACGAGCATGCCGACCCTCGGCAGGGCTTCCATCAAGATTGGGGCACCTACATCTACAATTGCGGGCGGCGCGAGGTGCAGGCTTTCCTCATCGCAAATGCCCGCTTCTGGCTGGACCAATACCATCTCGACGGCTTGCGGGTCGATGCAGTGGCGTCGATGCTTTACCTCGACTATTCGCGCAAGGCGAATGAATGGGTGCCCAATCAATACGGCGGTAACGAGAACCTCGAAGCCATTGCCTTCCTGCGCAAGATGAACGAGGTCGCCTACCAGGCCGCTCCCGGCGTCATGACGATAGCCGAGGAATCAACCTCCTGGCCCGGCGTGTCGCAGCCGACGTACAACGGGGGTCTCGGTTTTGGATTCAAGTGGAATATGGGGTGGATGCACGACACGCTGCACTACATCCAGGAAAATCCGGTTTACCGCTCGTTCCATCACAGCCAGATGACCTTTGGGTTGCTCTACGCCTTCTCCGAGAATTTCATACTCCCGATCAGCCACGATGAAGTGGTGCATGGCAAGGGTTCGTTGCTCGCGCGAATGCCGGGCGACGAGTGGCAGCGCTTCGCCAACTTGCGTGCTTATCTCGGTTGGATGTTCGCGCACCCCGGCAAGAAGCTCCTTTTCATGGGCTGCGAATTCGCGCAAGAGAAAGAGTGGAACCACGACACGTCGCTCGATTGGCACCTGCTCGAACAGCCCAGTCACAAGGGCGTCCAGACCCTGGTGCGCGACCTCAACCACAGTTACGCCAGTACGCCGGCGCTGCACGAGCGCGATTGCGAGGCCGAAGGCTTCAAGTGGCTGGTCGGCGGCGATACCGAGAACAGCGTCTTCGCGTTCGCCCGGTTCGGTGCGCACGGCGATCTCGCCGTCGCCGTTTCGAACTTCACCCCTATCCCGCGCACCAACTACCGCGTCGGCGTACCACGCGCCGGCTTCTACAAGGAGGCAGTCAACACCGACGCTGAAGTCTACGGCGGTGCCAACGTCGGCAACATGGGCGGCGTGCAGAGCGAGGACACACCGGCACATGGGGAGGCGCAGTCGATCGTCGTTACACTACCTCCTTTGTCGACGCTGGTTTTCACGTTCAGCTAAAGTCAGGCGGTGCGATCTCGAAGACGCGCTTCTGCCGCCACTCGCATCGCACGCCCGACGAGATGAGTTTCCTCGTGAGTGCGCAGCCACTCTACCAGGCAGGTCGCCGCATCATGTTCTTCTGCGGCGCAGAACGAAGGCCCGACGACGGCACCGTCACCATCGCGCCGCTCGACTACCCAGCACTGTTGGCGAGACGAGAACCACATATCGATGGTGTGGACCCCTTTCGCACCCTCGATCCCGACGATCTGCACGGCCGCTCTCCGATGACGTCGCGCGAACCGAATCGCTGCGCGGTCTGAAGAGCAACACTCTGTCGGGTCATGGTCGCGAACAAGCCACGGGCCTTCGCGAGATGCAACCCGCTGTGATTATCACAGGCAAAATGTGCTACAGAGCGGCGAAGGCCAAGCTGGACCGGGCTCGCAACGCATGGCATGAGGACAGCCCGAAGCGGGCGTGGTGGAATTGGTAGACGCGCCGGACTCAAAATCCGGTTCTGGTGACAGAGTGTCGGTTCGATTCCGACCGCCCGCACCATTGTTTCGGCGGCCGCCGCATTCCCCGTGTAGAGGGACCGCTTGGCGAAGAACCCGTACTACAACGGCCCGGCCTCCGATCATTTCGACGGACAACGCTTCTTCAACCCAGGCCATCCCGGCACCGACAAAAAGTTGGCCGAGCTGCTGAAGTGGCGTCTCACGAGAGTTGGCGAGCGTTGGGCGGCGTCGGCGCCCGGCAGACAAGTCGCGCCCGACGCACGCGTCGACGGGATGCGCATAACCATGGTGGGCCACGCCAGCCTACTGCTCCAGATGGCGAGCCGCAACCTGCTGGTTGATCCGGTCTGGTCGGATCGCGTCAGTCCGGTCTCCTGGGCAGGGCCGCGTCGGGTGAATGCACCCGGGATCGCGTTCGAGGATCTACCGCCGATCGACATCATTCTACTGACGCACAACCATTACGATCATATGAACCTCGCCACGTTGCGACGGCTATGGGATCGAGATCGCCCCCGCCTTGTTGCGCCGCTCGGCAACGACGCCGTGGTCGCCCGCGTGCACTCCGAGATCGTCGTCGAAACATACGATTGGGGTGACACCACGGATTTCGGCGGCGGTGTCGCGGCGCGACTCACCCCCGCCCACCACTGGTCCGCCCGCTCGTTCGGCGATCGCCGCATGGCACTCTGGTGCGGCTTCGCGATCACCTCGTCGGCCGGCGTGATCTATCTCTCGGGCGACACCGGATACGGCGACGGCGCGATCTTCCGGGAGGTCGGTCGGCTGTTCTCCGATATCGACGTCGCAATCCTCCCGATCGGCGCTTACGAGCCGCGCTGGTTCATGCAGAACCAGCACGTCGATCCTTCAGAGGCGGTGCAAATCATGCTCGATTGTGGGGCCAAGCAGGCACTCGGCATGCATTGGGGCACGTTCCCGCTCAGCGACGAGGGACGCACGGCACCCGAGATCGCGCTCACCGCCGCGCTGGCGAGCCGCGGGATCGGGCCATCTCGATTCCTGGCAATGCAGCCGGGCGACCAGTGGGAAGGGTCGCAAGCACCGATGCTTATGCCGTAAGCCCGCCGATCAGGCTCGGGATGTCGAGCGGCCTGAATCCATAGTGCTGAAGCCAGCGCACGTCGCTCTCAAAGAAGGCGCGCAGGTCGGACATGCCGTATTTCAGCATGGCGATGCGATCGATGCCGATGCCCCAGGCGAAGCCCTGGTAGACCTGCGGATCGATCCCGCAATTTCTGAGCACGTTGGGATGCACCATGCCGCAGCCCAGGATCTCCAGCCAATCGTCACCCTCGCCGAAGCGGATCTCCCCGTCGCCGCGGCGGCACTGGATATCGACCTCCATCGAGGGTTCGGTGAAGGGGAAGAAGCTCGGGCGAAAGCGCATCTTCACCTCGTCCACCTCAAAAAAGGCGCGCAGGAACTCCTGCAACACCCACTTGAGATTACCGAGGTTGGCGGAGCGGTCGATGACCAAGCCCTCGACTTGGTGGAACATCGGCGTGTGGGTCTGATCCGAATCGCAGCGGTAGGTGCGGCCGGGGCAGATAACACGGATCGGCGGCTCCTTGCCCAGCATGGTGCGCACCTGCACCGGGCTCGTGTGCGTGCGCAGTAGTTTGCGCGTGCCGTCGAGTGCGGCGGGAAAGAAAAAGGTGTCGTGCATGTCCCGTGCCGGGTGATCGGGTGGGAAGTTCAGCTTGGTGAAGTTGTAGTCGTCGGTCTCGACATCCGGCCCCTCAGCGATCGAGAACCCCATGCCGGCGAAGATGACCGAGAGCTCGTCCATGACCTGGCTGATCGGGTGAATGCGGCCGCTCTCGAGCGGGCCGGCGCGCACCGGAAGCGTGACGTCCACCGTCTCGGCCACGAGCCGCGCCTCCAGCGCCGCCTCGCGCAGCGTTTCGCGACGCGTCTCGAAGGCGGTGGCGACCTTGTCCTTCAGCGCGTTGATCTCTGCGCCGCGAGTCTTGCGTTCCTCCGGCGCCATCCTGCCCAGAGTGGAGAGCAGTTCGGAAATCGAACCTTTCTTCCCGAGCGTGGCGACACGTGTCGCCTCGAGACCCGCTTCGTGCGTGGCGGCGGCGATCGCGCCGAGCGTGTCGCGTTCGAGAGTGGAGAGATCCGTCATCGGCAACCGCCTACCACAGCACGTTGTCGACCGGCGTGATTTTCTAGCACGGACTCGTTGCCGAGAAACGCGCCTGCTTCTCTGATGATGGACGAGAGCCGCGTCGAGTTGTTTATAGGCAACAACTACCGGCTCATGTAGAAGCGGTCTCGGAACCAGGGCTAGCGGGCTAACGTTCGTGGCCCGACGCCAAGCATCAGCCGATCGCGGCACGAGAGGACGTTTTGATGATTGCTCATGTTTCCCTGCTGCGCTCGGTTGTCGGGGCAGGCGCGGCATTTCTGGTTGTGGCCGCTGCAACACCGTCTTACGCGGCCGGCCCGTTTGCGTCCTTCGAAGGCAATTGGACCGGAACCGGCGCGATTACGACCGACGCGGGCGCCAAGGAGAGGCTGCGTTGCCGCGCGCACTACAATGTGAGCGGCGGGGGTAACAGTATGGAGCAGAATCTCACCTGCGCCAGCGACAGCTACAAGTTCAACGTCGTGAGCAACGTGGTGGCATCTGAAAGTGGGTCGATCTCGGGCGAATGGCAGGAGACTTCACGCGGAGCCAAGGGCCATATCACCGGCAAGATCACGCCGACCCAAATCTCCGCCTATGTCCAAGGCCTCGGGTTTACCGCAAGCATCGGTATTGCAGCACGCAGTGGGCGTCAGTCGGTCACGATGAGCCCGACTGGCACCGATATCAAGAATGTCTCGGTGACGATGTCGAAATCCTGATCTTCATTGCGTTACGACTAAGGCGCTGATTGTGATTCGAAGGCCGGGAGCGACTGCCCGGTCTTTGTATGAGGGGGTTGTTACTGCCGCATCAGTCGAGCAGCATGCGCTTCAGGAGTTCGACCTCGTCCGACAACGTGCGATCGTTGCCAGTCAGTCCTTCGATCTTGCGTACAGCGTGAAGGACTGTGGTGTGGTCGCGGCCACCGAAGCGCCGACCGATCTCGGGCAGGCTGCGCAAGGTCAACACCTTCGACAGGTACATCGCGATCTGCCGAGGCCGCACTACGTTGGCGGTGCGACGTGAGGAGAGGATGTCGGCGCGGCTGACGTTATAGTGTGTCGCGACGAGCTTCTGGATGTCTTCGATTTTCACCCGCTTGGGCTCGCGCGTGCGTACCAAATCACGGATCGCCACCTCGGCCGTCTCGACTGTGAGTGCGGTCTGCGTCAGCGAGGCATGCGCCATCAGCCGGTTTACGGCGCCATCCAGGTCGCGACCGTTGGTCTGGATCACAGAGGCCACGTAGGCAATCACGGCGGGCGGCACGTCGAAACCGGGTACGTTCAGCCGGACCGCCGCCACTCGCGATTCAAGCATGCGCACCCGCAAGGCCTCGTCGAGCGCGCCGATCTCCACGCAAAGCCCTCCCGATAGCCTGGAACGCACGCGCTCCTCCAGGCTCTCGAGGTCGGCCGGCGGCCTGTCGGCCGCGATAATGATCTGCTTTCGCGCATCGATCAGCGCGTTGATGGTGTGGCAGAACTCCTGCTGGATCGACTTTCCCTGGAGGAACTGCACGTCGTCGATGATGAGGACGTCAATGCCGCGCAGCCGCTCCTTGAAGGCCAGCGACGTCTGCGCCTTGAGCGCCAGCACGAAACCGTACATGAACTTCTCGGCTGTCAAGTAGATCACTCTACGACGCTGCGCGGTCACATGGTGGGCGACCGCCTGCAGGAGGTGCGTTTTGCCCAGCCCCACGCAGGCGTGAATGTAGAGCGGATTGTAGATCAGCCCCTCGTCGGGTGCGGCGGAGGCGATGCGCTGGGCTGCGGCGTGGGCGAGCTGGTTGGATCGTCCGACGTGGAACGTCTCGAAGCTCATCCGCTTGTCGAGCGGCGAACCAGTCAGCGCATCGCTCTCCGTGGGCTCGCGCACGGCGAGGCTCGGGCGAACGGCCTCGGGCGAAGGGAAGAAGGGGATGCGCGACTCGGCCGTAGGAGCCTGATCGAAACGCGTCCCACGCTCGGCTGGATCACCAAGCGTGCCTTCGAAAGCCTGCGGCTTCTGCGGCGTTAGGCGCGAGGAGGACCGCACCGCGATAATGACAGCATGGATTGTCGGCACCTCCGCCGAGAGGATCTTGAGCATACGCTCTTGGTAGTGCGATTGGATCCAGCTCTTCAGGAACTTGGTCGGAACGCTGAGCTGAGCCGTGCCGTCGATGATTCCATCAAGCTCAAGGCGCCCGAACCAGGACGTGAACACCTCTTCACCGAGTTCCGCGCGCAAACGGCGAGCGATCCGGCTCCAGGCTTCGCTTGACTTTTCGATGAGCTGCATCGGTAGGCTGGGCTCTTGGTGCGAAAAAGCGCGCACGTCGGCCATCGGCTTCGACATGGTACAAACTCACGACTGGAGAAACGCGATGGAATGACTGAGGCGAACGCCGCATCCAGGCTCGGGCTAGGTCGCTCCGAGGTCGACGAAGACCGACTGCACGGTAGCTACACGATCAACCTGCTTGCGGCGCCGATGCGCCGTCCGCAGCGATGTCACAGACCGTGTTCGCCGACTCATTCCTACCCCTCCGCAACCGGTCCCGGCATCGTGGCACGGAACCTCCAACCGCGATAGCGCCGGCAAGATTGACTCTTGCCGCAGCGTCACCTTGAACGTCGTCGCCTCATGAAACGCGAAAGTTCGACCTTCGCCTGCGACAGCGAATGCTCGATCTGCTTTTCAAGAAAGTGCCCCGGGATTGCCGCCTGTTTGGCCTCGGCGGCGTCCCCAACCACATGTTCAACGTAACACAGGCTCCGGTGCCAGCAAGGTCGTTTTACAGAACTGTTAACGAAGCTTCATCGAACCGCTTTCGTCGCAGAGCACCTTGTGTCGGTTAAGCATCTGATTTGCCATCGGACCTAAGGCACAGGCACGGTCGATGTGGACGATGCCACAAAACTGAAAGAATGTTCCAGGCTGCGGCGAGCCGTCCTTTTGCCCCAACGTAAAAGCCGAACGCTAAGGAAGCTTTGCCTGCAAGGTCCTGCTGAAGCTACTTTTTCGAACACCACTTCGAGCCATCGCCAGTGACGATCCGCGACTGACGTGCGCAACAAAAAGCCCGGCCGAAGCCGAGCTCTCTCGATCCCGCAAGTGCGGATGCGCAGCTAGCCAGCCAAAGCGCTGACCCGCTTCGAAAGGCGCGACACCTTTCGCGACGCGGTGTTCTTGTGGACGATGCCCTTCTGCGCCGCCCGCATCAGCAAGGGTGCCGCCGCGGCAAAGGCAGCGGTCGCAGCCGAGGAGTCGCCAGTGGCGATCGCTTCCTCGACCTTGCGCAGGTAGGTTCGCATCTGCGAGCGACGCGACTTGTTGACGGCGGTACGCCGCGCGATCTGACGGACGGCCTTCTTAGCCGACGAGGTATTCGCCATGATGGTCCACGATTGGAGAGAGGCGCGTACGACCAAGCGCAACGCCAGATGGCCGGAGAACCGGCACGTCAGTAACAATATAAGGAGGCGCGGCGCGGCTCGTCAACCGATTTGAGCACGCGCCAGCGTCCGAAGTGTCTTGCCGGACTGGAGCCACCTCCCTATGGTCCGGCGGCATGACGAGATTGCGTCTTCACACCACCGAGCGCGTCGAGGATGCGGGCGGCGGCTATGATGCGCTGGGCGAACGCCTCGTGCCGCTGCGTCGAAGGCGTCGCTTCCGCGCGGTTCCAATCCGCGTGGTTCTGCCCAATCTTGTTACACTTGCCGCGCTGAGCATGGGCCTCACGTCGATCCGCTTTGCCATTGAGAGCAAGTTCGAGACGGCAGTGTTGGCGGTGATCGTCGCGGCGGTGCTCGACGGCCTCGACGGGCGCCTTGCCCGCGCGCTGCGCGGAACCAGCCGTTTCGGGGCGGAGCTCGATTCGCTTGCCGATTTCGTCGACTTCGGCGTGGCGCCGGCCCTGATCCTCTACTTCTCTTCGCTGCAACGCATTCCGAGCCTGGGCTGGTTCGCTGCGCTGGTCTTCGTCATCGCAGCGGCGCTACGCCTTGCCCGCTTCAACACGATGCTGGAGGATCCCGACCGCCCGGCCTGGCACGGCAATTTCTTCACCGGCATGCCCGCGCCCGCCGGCGCCATTGTCGGTCTGCTGCCGCTCTATGTGCAGCTGTCGTCCTTCGTCTCGCCTGGAATGCGCCTGCCGGTAGGCCTCGACATCGGCTTCGTAATTCTGATCGCCTTCCTGATGGCGAGCCGCATCCCTTTCTTTTCGGGCAAGAAGATCGGCCGCATCCCACGCGAATGGTTCATGGCTATCCTGTTCGGGGTCGCCGCAACACTTCTTCTGCTCGCGACGTTCCCGATGGAGATGATGATCGTTCTGTCCATCGCCTATCTCGCCACGGCGCCTTTCGCCTTGCGGCGCTGGCGGCACTACGAGCGCGCGACGGCGATCCGCCTCGCGAGCGATCTCGCCTAGTAGCGGCTATTGGCGACGCCCCAGCGGCGAAGTTCGCGCGACGTCAGCACGTGGATGCTGGCGGACGGCGTGCGCTCGGCTGAGGCGATCATGGAGGGATCGACACCCATGCGGGTGGAATAGCTCATCAGCGTCGAAGCGGCGGCACGGTGCTCGGCGCGTTCGTAGGAGCCGGTGAGATCCTGCGTGGCGGCCTGCATGCGGTGAATACCGACGCGACTGCGTCCCGGCACGACCCGTTGGCTGGCGCCGACAAGCGCGTAGACGCAGGCGGAATAGCAAGCGCCCGGGACGGACACGCCATTCTCGGTAACGCCGGCAACCACAGCGGTGACGCCGCGGCTGCGAAACATCGAGCCGAGCGAAACCGCGGCGCCGACGTTCCCGCCGGGCGAATTTAGATAGACCTGGGTGCCCGGCGCCGCGAACATGGCCGCGAACTCGCTCGGCGTGTCGAGCGTGATCTGACCGATGGCGACGATCGCCGGGCGACCGTCCACATAAGCCGGTTGGAAGGTCATGGCGCCGGCAACGCCTCCGGTGGCGCTCGTGAGCAGCACGACAGCCGCCAGACGCTTGAGACGATGTAGGACCTTCATCGACGATCTCCGGTTCGGCAGACCTCGAAGGTACTCTGATTGGGGGCAACCGCCACAATCCGAAAGTCAGAGGATTAATAAAGTCAGCCATGGCGGAGACAAGCATGCCGCAAGCTCTAGGTGCCCAGCGAGCGCTGGAGCGTCGGACGATCAACTTGCGCGCCGCGACAATCGAGCGCCTGCCTTCAGTCCGCTTTGCCGATCGAAACAATGCGCGCAGGCAAACTTTGCTTTTTCCGCGAGAACCGCTCCAAGACCGCAGCGAGCGGCAATGTCTCGCGCGCTCCCGTCTTACGTATCTTCACTTCGACAACGCCCTCGGCGAGGCTCTTGGGACCGACGATTACCTGGTTCGGCAGGCCGATAAGGTCGAGCCTGGCGAATTTTTCACCGGGCCGCGAATCGGTGTCGTCGTAGAGCACGTCGACGCCGGCCTTGGTCAGGGCGCCGTATATGTCTGCGCAGGCAGCATCGGTGGCGGCGTCGCCGACCTTGAGGTTGGCCAGCCCCACTGAATACGGCGCCACCGCCTCGGGCCAAACGATCCCGGCGTTGTCGTGCGAGGCCTCGATGATCGCGCCAACTAGGCGCGAAACGCCGACGCCATAGGAGCCGCATTGCGCTGGCCGCTCGGTGCCGTCGGGGCCGGTGATCATGGCCCTCATCGGCTTCGTGTACTTGTCGCCGAAGAAGAACACCTGGCCGACCTCGATGCCGCGGGTAGCGACGCGCTTGTTTTCGGGCGTCTCGGCCTCGAAGCGGGCTTGGTCGTGGACGTCTTCGGTGGCGGCGTAGAGGCTCGTCCACTGCTCGACGATGGACGTGAGGTCGCCGTCGTAGTCGGTGTCGGCCGACGGGATCGGAAGCGACAGCACGTCCCTGTTGACGAAGACGCCGGATTCGCCGGTTTCGGCGAGCACGATGAACTCGTGCGAGAGGTCGCCGCCGATCGGCCCGGTTTCGGCGCGCATCGGGATGCCGGTGAGACCCATGCGGTCGAAGATGCGAAGGTAGGCCACGAAGTACTTCTGGTAGGAGCGCCGTGCCGCCGCCTCGTCGACGTCGAAGGAATAGGCGTCCTTCATCAGGAACTCACGACCGCGCATGACGCCGAAGCGCGGGCGCTGCTCATCGCGGAACTTCCACTGAAAATGGTAGAGGTTCTTCGGCAGTTCGCGATAGGACTTCACGCCCGACCTGAAGATGGCGGTGATCATCTCCTCGTTGGTCGGGCCGTAGAGCATCTCGCGCTTATGGCGGTCCTGAATGCGCAGCATTTCCGGTCCGTAGGCATCGTAGCGGCCGGACTCGCGCCAGAGATCGGCAAGCTGCAGGGTCGGCATCAGCATTTCGACGCAGCCGGCACGGTCGAGTTCCTCGCGCACGATCTGCTCGATCTTCTTCAGCACGCGAAAGCCGAGGGGCAGCCAGGAGTAGATGCCGGCCGCCTCCTGGCGGATCATGCCGGCGCGCAGCATCAGGCGATGCGACAGGATCTCCGCTTCCTTCGGAATGTCGCGAAGGGTCGGCATGAAGAACTTGGAAAGGCGCATCGCGGTCTCGTCGAGCGGGTGGCGCTTCGTAACCGAAGGCGCGCGGCGCCGCTATGGGTCAGGCCGCTCGAGGCTCGCGAAGACGCCGCCAGAAGAAGGCGATCTGCTCGAACGGCGTCGCCCACCAGGCCAGCACGACGACGGAGACGCAGAGGTCGGCGAGGAAGTCGACGCGGGGATCGGCGGCAGCGGGATAGAGGTCGCGCACGGTGTCACCGCCCACGTGATCTGCCAAGCGACGAACAGCATGGTGACCACCACCGCGAAGGCGCCGAGCTTGTTGGCGACGGCAACGCAGAGATCCACGAAGCGTCCGAGCCGCACGACGATCGGCTCGACGATCATGCGGGGCCGACGATCCGGCGCGCGATCAAGGCCGCCACAGGTCGGGTTCGGGAAGCCGGTGAAGGTACGGCAGCCGCCTAAAGACCTTCTCGAAGTGCGCGGCGATGTGATCTGTCGGGATGTCCCAATCCTGGGCGAGGATCAGGGCAGCAGCGCGCCCACAATATCGGCCGAAGATCGCGATCGGGCGCGCCGAGGAAGATCTGAGACAGCTTTGGCCGAGCGCGAGTTCCCGAAGATAGAGCCGGCCGAGCGCCAGGAGGGCGCAGAAGCCCGCCACCTTGCGTGCCGTGCCGATGGTAAGATCGAGCAGCGCGGGCGAAAGGCCACCGGCGCTCGTGATTGACCGGCGCATGCTCCCGACGAGGATCATCAATCCGGACGGCGCACGACGATCAGGCCGGCGGCGATGTCGTGGATGCAGCGTTTGTCCGGCATCACCAGGGAGGCGAGGAAGACCGGCGGGAACAGCCAGGAGAGATAGAGCAGCACGCCGTGGATCGCGGCGGCGAGGAAGGACGGTGGGGTGCCGTCGACGGAGCGGGCCTGCAGGTCGAACAGGCGCATGCCCGGTGTCGCCATGTGTCTACCGGAGAAGGAGACGCCGTTGTAGAAGAAGGCGACGAACGGCCAGAGCGACGGCAGGAGGACGAAGGACAGCCCAAAAGTGACGACGAACAGCATGATCGAGAGGAAGCCGGCGGCGACTGAGACCAGGATTAAATCGAAGGTAAATGCCGCCATTCTGCGGGAGCGCACGCCGGAGTACGCTGCGGCCGGCAGGTTAGGGCCGTCGAAGAAGGAGACACTGCGAACTAAGGAGTTGATCATGGGGGCTTACCCGGCGAAACATCGGCGCTCTCGCCGGTCGCCGATGATATGGCCCGCCTCAGCCGGCCCACAAGCATCACATCCTCGGGTTGAACGAAGCGGTTCGCAGCACTGGCCGGCCGATCAGCGCGGTCGAGGTGGTGAGCGTCGCGCCATAGCTGTCTTTAAGGTAGCCTAGAGCTGCCTCATGGTCGACGCCGTCCATGGCGCAGACCGCGTCGGTCGGTACGAGGATGTCGTATCCGGCCATGAAGGCACCGTAGGCGGTATGGCGGATGCAGCAGTGCGTGTGCTGTCCGGCGAGCACCACATCCTCGACCTCGAAGTCGAACAGCGTATCTTCGAGATCCGTGCCGTCGAAGGCGCCGTAGAACCGCTTGGGCATCACGATCTCACGCTCGATGCCGATGGGCGCCAGCTGGTCGATCACGGCGGCGCCGTGCGTGCCGGCCATGGCATGTCGGCCCCAGATGCCGACCTCGCGGTCGTCGGCGCGGTGCGCGTCGTTGGCGTAGACGACCACCCACTCGTCGTTGGCGCGGGCATGGTCGAGCAGGCGACGGATTGAAGGCACAACGGCCATCGCCCGCGCCTCGTTGGCGAGGGCGCCGGTCACGAAGTCGTTGAGCATGTCGACGACGATGAGGGCTCTCATGCTGGGGTCTCCTCGGCCGCGCGGCGTGTGCGCCATGACCTAAGTGCGCCTTCGCGGTCGGCGGCACAAGGCCGCGAGGGGCTCCAACGGGGGACCGTCCACGCCTTGCGAGCGCCGACGCATCCGTGCCACCACGGTCACACAGTGTCACCATCGCGATCGACGTGCCCGCCAGGAGCTTACCGATGCCCCGTATGCTTGCCAGCCTTCTCGCCGGCGTCACTCTTTCGCTGCCGCTCGCGGCCCATGCCGCCGGCCCGCTCGAGGCCTACCTGCCCAAGAGCGGAATCATTACTGGACACGTGATGACCTTCTCGGTCGCGCCGGAGGACCAAGCGATCTCGCGGCAGTTCCGCCACGCCGTCCAAGACAACATGGACTGGTTCAAGAAGGCTGTGACTTCGAACAAGCCGGGCCAGCCGCTTCCCTACGATCGGCACATGGGCGTCACCGAGGCGGAATACCAGCAGCTGCTCCACATGAAATCCGAAGCCAAGACTGGCGAGACGGTCAAGGTGGAGGTCAGGCGTGCAGCCGACGGGTCGGTGAGTCTCGTTCCAGAAGACGACGCCGCTGCGGCGCTCAAAGATGTCCACTTTCCGCCCGACGAAGAGAGCGCAGTGACACCGGTCGGCACGCTTTCGATTTTCAACGCCATCCATCAGACGGACGCAGCCGCGCCGATCGGGATTTGGGACGGCGTAGAATGGGCCGAAGTCGCCGACACCGACGCCAAGCCATCGGCGAAGATCGCCTTCGGCAAGCGCGGCGCTGACGGCTCGGGCGTCATGTATTACCAGGTGTCGCCCTACGGCGAGCACAAGGAACAATCGCTTGTGGTGTTCTACGCGCTCGATCAAAAATAATCGATTAGTTTGCGTCAAGTCATTTTGCTACAGATCTATCGATCTTTATTGACTCTCGTGCGGGCATGACCGCCTGGATCCTTTGCATTCGGACTCCGCCGCCGTATGGTCTGCGCGACCGACAAGGTCATTGAGGAGCGGTGACCACCCGGCACCTCCGCGACGCGCCTGCTCTCCTTGGCGCAGAGCCTCGCCCGACGATCGAGTTTGCTCCAGGACAAGACGCGCAATGGTCGTGGCCACGGTGCGTGCTGGGATAAGACATCTTTGCAGCCGAACTTTTCGGTACGGTTAGGGCTTGCGGGCAGTCGCAAAAGACATAGATCCTGAAGCGTCGATGAACGCTGAGGAGGCAATCGTGCCTAAGTCGCTGATTCTCGTGCTGCCAATTGGCCTACTCGTCTGCGCCGCGCCTTCGGCTGCCCAGACATCCAACCATACCGCCGCGACCTCTTCAGGTCGTTCGGTGGGCCGCGATGCGCGCGAACAATGGTTCAGCAAGAGCATCGGCGACATTCTCGAAGGCCGCGCGAGGGCACCGGCGCAGCGCAGTCCAAATCGCTAAGCCGCGTCACAGCCCGCCTGGGCCGACGGACTGCCACATCCAGACTTGCTCGAGTACGATGCTTGAGGTCACTCGTGCGGAACGCATAGCGATAGACCGGAACGTAGCTGATGCCGCCGCGAAAACCAAAGCCGATCGCGACTTCGGCCGTGATCTGCCAGCCCATCCTATCTCTTCGCCGGCTGCAGGTGACGGTACACTGGCGCGCTAGCGTAGCGTAGCGCTTCGATCCAGAGCACGAACCGTGTGGTGCGCCGCATCGAGGAAGAGGATAACCGCTAAGGTCTTGCGTAACCCGGCCCGCGCGAAATTCGGATCAGCACGCGTCCACGATCTTCAATTGCGCGACGAGTTGATCCGGATCGCCGGGACGGCAGACCCGCACGACGTAGGGCTTCGGATCCGACCCAAGCACGAGCAGTGCGCCGCGCAACGATTGTTCGGAGCGAGGCGCGATACCCGAAATCGACCTCCTGATCTCTCGCACCGTATCGAGCCAAATTTCTTGCCTCGTCGAGGATCTTCAACGCTGGGGTGACCGCCGGTCTTTGTAGGGGTTGTCGCTGGTTTTACGCGACAGCCGCAACGGCACGCCCGGCAGGTCGAAGGTCTCGCGCAGGCCGTTAAGCAGAAAGCGCTCGTAGCTCGTCGGCAGCGCCTCGAGCTGATTGCCGAAGATGACGAAGTATGGCGGGCGGGCGCGCAGCTGCGTCATGTAGCGGATCTTGATGCGTCGTCCGGCGACTGCCGGCGGCGGATGGTGCTCGAGCACGGAGGCGAGCCAGCGGTTGAGGCGCGCGGTGGCAATACGCTTGTTCCAGGTCTGCTCGGCGGCCATGACCGCCTCCATCAGGCGCTCGACCCCGAAGCCGGTCTCGCCGGCGAGCGGGACAACCGGCGCGCCCTTCATCTGCGGCAGCAGACGCGCGGCCTCCTCGCGCAGCCGGTTGAGCTCGCTGCCCTTGTCGGTGACGAGGTCCCACTTGTTCAGTCCGATCACGATCGCCCGACCCTCGCGCACGACGAGATCGGCCAGGGTCAGGTCCTGCTTCTCGAAAGGCATGGTGGCATCGACCAGCAGGATCACGACCTCGGCGAACTTGGCCGCGCGCAAGGCGTCGGCGCCGGCCAGCTTCTCCAGCTTGTCTTCGACCCTGGCGCGGCGGCGGAGCCCGGCCGTGTCGAACATCTTGAGCTGGCGCCCACGCCACACGAGATCGACGCCGATGGCGTCGCGCGTTAGACCCGCCTCCGGCCCGGTCAGCAGGCGATTCTCGCCCAGAATGTGGTTCAGCAGCGTCGACTTGCCGGCGTTGGGGCGGCCGACAACGGCGATGCGCAGCGGCTTGGAGACGTCGAGTTCGCTGCCGTCCTCCTCTTCGTCGAATTTCTTCGGCGCCTCGGCCTCGTCTTCCTCCGGCGCGGCGGTCTGCTCCGGCAGCGCCTCGAGCAGCGAGGAGTAGAGCTCGGCCATGCCGTCGCCGTGCTCGGCGGAAAGGGCGACGGGGTCGCCGAGCCCGAGCTGGTAGGCTTCGATGGCACCGTCGCCGCCGGCGCGACCCTCCGCCTTGTTGGCGATGAGGATCAGAGGCTTGCCGGCGCGGCGCACGAGCGCGGCGAAGGCGCGGTCGTCCGGCGTCAGGCCGACGCGCGCGTCGACGACGAAGAAGATCGCGTCGGCGGCGACGATCGCGGCTTCGGTCTGGGCGCGGGTGCGGCCGGAAAGGCTGGTGGCATTGCCCTCCTCCAACCCGGCTGTGTCGACGATGGTGAAGCGCAGATCGCCGAGCCTCGCCTCGCCCTCGCGGCGGTCGCGCGTCACGCCGGGCCGGTCGTCGACAAGCGCCAACTTCTTGCCGACGAGACGGTTGAAGAGCGTCGACTTGCCGACGTTCGGTCGACCGATGATGGCGACGGTGAACACTATCGAGGCTGAGCTGCCGGGGCCGGTGCGGGCACCTGGACCGGTGCGGCTGCGGCCGGCGGAGCCGGAACTGGGGCGGATGCTGGCACGGCCGGCGACGGGGCCTGGGTCGGCGCAGCTTGCGCCGGTGCGGCGAGGGTCGTGATGGTGGCTGGCGGCGGCGCTTTGTCAATGCCGCTCGCCGCGCCAGAAGCAGCCAGCTCCAGGAAGGCCTGGGCACGGTTGCGCAGCTGAGCCGGCGCCGTGCCGTCGATGGCAATCTCCCCAAGATAGCGCTGTGCCACGGCGACCTCGCCGCGCTTCAGCGCGGTCAACGCCAGCAGTTCCCGCATGCCGGCATGGAACGCGAACGTATCAACTGCGAAGCGCCCGTACTGACCTTCAAACGCCTTGGGATCCTCTCGGTCGACCCTGAGCACGGCGCCGCGGTAACGGGCGGCGTCGCGCATGGCTTGGCTCCCGCCCTCGCCCAAGGCGATCGCGTCGAGGCGCTTGGCCGCGCCCTCCGGATCGGTGGCGGCGAGCTCTTCCGCCTCGCGCATGCCGGCGAGCAGCGGGTAGCCGGCGACGCCGTCCCCAACCAGCGCCGAGAAGCCCTTGCGCGCCGCGTCGGCGACGCCGTCGCGGGCCTCCGTCTCGGCGACGGCCAAGCGGCTGTTGTCGGCCTCGGCGGCGGCGACGCGACGCTCGGCAGCGTAGCGCCACCCGCCGGCACCGCCGACGATGGCGATAACGACGATGGCGATGAGGATCTGGTAGCGCGACAGGAACCGCATCGTACGTTCGCGGCGGTAATCCTGGTCGACTTCGCGCATGAAATCGGACATTGGCGGCTTCGCTGTTTGGGACCGGCAAGACGTGCGCCGTAGCACGATCCTCTAAGATCACCTACCGCGCTGGTCTCGGCTCCATCTTGTCAGAAACGCTGCGCGGCGCGCGCCGCCTGCCACGTCAGGACGAAGTAAAATGCAATCAGCGCCAGATCGCACGCGACCCAAGCGGGCGAGAAGCTGTGCTTGACGCCGATCGCCACGAGAACCTGCGCCACGGCCGCAAAGAGCCACAAGACGCCGCCCCAGGGTGTCGCCAGCCACAGCCCGACGGCGGCAAGGAAGTCGATTACCGCGAAGAACATGATCGCGGCCGTCTGGCTCTTGCTCATGTGATCGAAAACCGCGCCGCGCGGAAGCATGAACGAGGCCCACTCGCTCAATCCCTGCAGGATCCACAGCGCCGCGAGCAGCCGCATGAAGATCACGAGGATGAGGCCCCAACGGGTCTCGATCTGCTCGCGCGCGCTCATGCCGACGCGGATCGCGGCGTCGGGTTCGGAGGGCAGCATCTCGCGCCCGGTCGGCTGCTGGCTCAAGCGGCGGCGGCCTCCGCGCCGTGCTCGGCGAGGTCGCTCGCCGGCCCCGCCGGCACCACGCCGGTCGGGTTGATCCAGGGATGTGAGCGGTAATAGTGGTTCTTGATATGGTCGGCGCGGAACGTCGAGGCCACCGCGTCCACGCTCATCAGGTCTTCGAGATAAGCCGACAGCGCGGGATAGTCGGCGATGCGCCGGATGTTGCACTTGAAGTGCCCGACGTAGACGATGTCGAAGCGCAGCAACGTCGTCACGAGACGGATGTCGGCCTCGGTCATGGCGTCACCGGTGAGGAAGCGCTGCGCCGCCAGGCGATGGTCCAGGAGGTCGAGCGTGTTGAAGAGCGGGTGGACGGCCACCTCGTAGGCGGCTTGCGTGGTGGCGAACCCGGCCTTGTAGACGCCGTTGTTGACGGTGTCGTAGACGAGGTTATTGACGACATCGATCTCGTGGCGGAGGTCAGTCGGGTAATAGTCCAGCCCGGTCGCGCCGCAGCCGCTGAAAGCCGCATTCATCATGCGGATGATCTCTGCGGATTCATTCGAGACGATCGTGTTTTTCCGCTTGTCCCATAGCACCGGCACGGTGACGCGGCCGGAATAGGCGGGCTTTGCAGCCGTGTAGATCTGGTGCAGGAACTTGGCGCCGTGGATCGGATCGGGGATAACGCCGTCGCGCTCGTGGAAAGTTATACCGTCCTCCAGCATTAGCCAGTCGGTGATCGACAGCGAGATCGCGTCTTCCAGCTTTTTCAGCTTGCGCATAATGAGGCAGCGCGTCGCCCACGGGCAGAAGTAGGAGGCGTAGAGATGGTAGCGGCCGGCCTCCGCCTTGAAGCCGCCCTCTCCGCTCGGGCCCGGCTTACCGTCGGCCGTGACCCAGTTGCGGAACGCCGCCGCATCGCGCTCGAAGCGACCCCCGTGCTTGTCCTGCCCATAGCCCTTGTCGTGCCAGACGCCGTCGACGAGGAGACCCATGCGATCCTATCCTGAGCGGAGCAGCTTCAGCGGGACGTTGTATCCAGTTCCCCTCTTCGCAGGCAAACTGCCCTGGCGCGACATCACCGACCAGTTCGGTTGAGATCAAGCGCCTGCCAGCTCGATCTTGGGGGGGCAGCGGTCCATCACCACGCTCAGCCCCGCCGCTCCCGGCCCGCGCCTTCGCGGCGTGGTCGATGACGCCCAACTGCATCCATACCACCCGCGGCGGCACCAGCAGGGCAAGCGCCTCGTCGACGATAGCGCCGACGTGCTCGGAGGCGCGGAAGATGTCGATCATGTCGACAGGCTGCGGCAGGTCGGCGAGGCCAGCGACCACCGGCATGCCGGCGATGTCGCGACCGGCGAGGCCCGGGTTGACGCCGATACAGGCGTAACCGCGGGCCACGAGGAAGGCGGCGACTTCGTGGGACGGCCGGCGCGCATCGGCCGAGAGGCCGATGATCGCGACCCTGCGCACAGAGGCGAGGAGCGCGCGCAGATCGAGGCTCACGCTGACGGTATCCTGTTACCTAGCACGCTAAAGCGCTGTTGCGACGACATCAAATTGCCTCTTGCAGCTTGACTTGCGAGGTCCCGCGCTGTGATAAGTGCGGCCAAACCTGCACACGGGATCATCATGTTCGGCAAGACGTACTCGACCAAGACGGCCGAGATCGAGAAGAAATGGGTGCTAATCGACGCCGAGGGCCTGGTTGTCGGCCGCCTCGCCTCGATCATCGCCATGCGCCTGCGCGGCAAGCACAAGGTCACCTACACCCCGCACATGGACGACGGTGACCACATCGTCGTCATCAACGCCGACAAGGTGGTGTTCACCGGCCGCAAGCGCGAGCAGAAGGTGTACTACCACTACACGGGCTTTCAGGGCGGCATCAAGGAGCGCACCGCGCGCTTCATCCTCGAGGGGCGCTTCCCCGAGCGCGTCGTCGAGAAGGCCGTCGAGCGCATGGTTCCGCGCGGTCCGCTCGGCCGCAAGCAGATGGGCAACCTGCGCGTCTACGCCGGGACCGAGCACCCGCATGAGGCTCAGCAGCCGGAGAAGCTCGACATCGGCTCGATGAATTCCAAGAACAAGAAGGCTGCCTGACATGGCCGAGACCCTCTCCTCCCTGCAGGATCTCCGCGGCGCAACCGGCGAAGGCCAGGCGCCCGCCCCCGTCCATGTCCAGAAGCTGGACAAGTTCGGCCGCGCCTATGCCACTGGCAAGCGCAAGGACGCCGTTGCCCGCGTCTGGATCAAGCCCGGCTCCGGCAAGATCGTTGTCAACGATAAGCCTTTCGAGGAATATTTTGCCCGTCCGGTGTTGCGCATGATTCTGCAGCAGCCGCTCGGCCTGACGTCGCGCGTCGGGCAATACGACCTGATGGTCAACGTGTGCGGCGGCGGCCTCTCGGGCCAGGCCGGCGCGGTCCGCCACGGGCTTTCCAAGGCGTTGACCTACTTCGAGCCGGAGCTTCGCCCCGTGCTCAAGAAGGAAGGTTTTCTCACCCGCGATTCGCGGGTCGTCGAGCGCAAGAAGTACGGCAAGAAGAAAGCCCGCCGCAGCTTCCAGTTTTCCAAGCGCTGAGACGTTTCTCACCAAGTTACGAAAGGTTGCTTTAGCTGCCTTTTTATTTGGGCGGGGCTCCTCTGTCGCCAACTCGGCGATCCGCGAAATGGTGGTTCCGCACCGCGTCGACGTACGCGAAGATTTCGGCGCGAAATGGAACGGCAGCACCTCGTCACGGTGCCACTAAATGCGCCAGCACGATAAATTCGGAAGCATGAAACAGCGCCGGCGCACCCACCATGGTGTCGGCCGCGCGCACTCAGCGGCTCGAAGCGTACAGGGTAACGGCGAGAAGGATGCTGAGGATCAGGCATCGGGAAGCTATCGTCTACGATGGCTCACGCTTAGCTAAGCGCTCAAGCTCAGCGGCCCCTTCGCCAGGGCGTCCCGGCCCAGCGTGTCCAGCACCTTGGTGACGATCCCCTTCGCGTCAAGGCCGGCCTGGGCGTAGAGCTTCTCGGGCTTGTCGTGCTCGATAAAGTCGTCGGGCAGCACCATCGAGCGGAACTTCAGACGCCCGGCGTCGAATGCGCCCTCTTCCATCAGGGCTTGCTGCACGAAGGATCCAAAGCCGCCGACGGAACCTTCCTCGATCGTGATCAACACCTCGTGGTTGGCCGCGAGCTTGCGGATCATGGCCATGTCGAGCGGCTTGGCGAAGCGCGCATCCGCCACCGTCGCGGAGATGCCGTGCTTCTCCAGGTCCTCGGCGGCCAGCAGCGCCTCCTTGAGGCGGGTGCCGAGCGACAGGAGCGCCACCTGCTTGCCCTCGCGCACGAGGCGACCCTTGCCGATCTCCAGCACCGTGCCTTTCTTCGGCAGCTCGATGCCGACGCCCTCGCCGCGCGGGTAACGGAAGGCGATCGGGCCCTGGTCGTAGGCCACGGCGGTCGCGACCATGTGCACCAGCTCGGCCTCATCGGCCGCCGCCATGACGACCATGTTGGGCAGGATGCCGAGATAAGACGTATCGAACGAGCCAGCGTGCGTGGCACCGTCGGCGCCGACGAGCCCGGCGCGATCGATCGCGAAGCGGACCGGCAGGTTCTGGATGGCGACGTCGTGCACGACCTGGTCGTAGGCGCGCTGCAGGAAGGTCGAGTAGATCGCGCAGAACGGCTTGTAGCCCTCCGTCGCCAGACCGGCGCTGAAGGTCACGGCGTGCTGCTCGGCGATGCCGACGTCGAAGGTGCGATCGGGAAAAGTCTTGCCGAAGAGGTCGAGGCCGGTGCCGTTGGGCATGGCGGCGGTGATCGCGACGATCTTGTCGTCACCCTTGGCTTCGGCGATCAGCGCGTCGGCGAACACCTTGGTGAAGGAGGGTGCATTGGCCTTGGGCTTGTTCTGCGTGCCGGTAATCACGTCGAAGGGTACAACGGCATGGCCCTTCTCGTAGCTTTCCTCGGCCGGAGCGTAACCCTTGCCCTTCTTCGTCACGACATGCACGAGGATCGGCCCGGTTTCGGCGTCGCGCACGTTTTTGAGCACGGGAAGCAGGTGATCAAGGTTGTGACCGTCGATCGGACCTACGTAGTAAAACCCGAGCTCTTCAAACATCGTGCCGCCCGCCCAGAAGTTGCGGGCGAATTCCTCAGTCTTGCGGGCGCGGTCGTAAACGAACTTCGGCAGATGGCGTCCCAGCTGCTTGACCGCCTCGCGCACCGTGCGGTAGGCGCCGCCGGACACGAGGCGGGCGAGATAGGCCGAGAGCGCGCCGGCGGGCGGGGCAATCGACATTTCGTTGTCGTTGAGGATGACGATGAGCCGGGCGTGCATCGCGCCGGCGTTGTTCATCGCCTCGTAGGCCATACCCGCCGACATCGCGCCGTCGCCGATCACCGCCACCACGTTCGACTTGCCGTCGCCGTTAAGCGAATTAGCCACCGCCATGCCGAGACCGGCCGAGATCGAAGTCGAGGAATGGCCAGCCCCGAAGGGGTCGAACTCGCTCTCGCCGCGATTCGTGAAACCGGAAAGGCCGCCGCCTTTGCGCAGTGTGCGAATGCGGTCGCGCCGCCCGGTAAGGATCTTGTGCGGATAGGCCTGATGCCCGACGTCCCATATGATGCGGTCGTCGGGCGTGTTGAAGACGTGATGGAGCGCGACCGTCAGTTCGACGACACCGAGGCCGGCGCCGAGATGGCCACCGGTGATCGAGACGGCGTCGATGGTCTCTGCGCGCAGCTCGTCCGCGATCTGCCGCAGGTCACTCTCGGGATAGTTGCGGAGATCGGCTGGAGTGACAATCGTGTCGAGGAGAGGAGTCTTCGAGGTTTTCGTCACGTTCGCCTCTTTCGCTCGCACCGCTCACGAGGGCGGGCCGAGATCGCCGCCAGGGACGATCATCAGGTGAAGAACACGCGCGCCGACGCTGGCGGACGGCCATCGGGCTGAATACCGAAGATCCTCCTCGGCAGCAACGCAGCGCGCGAGGGCGCAAGCTATTGAGACATAATCGTCACAAGACGTGACGACGAAAGAAGTAAATGGGCGTCCGAGCCTTGGACGTCGCCATACCCTATCTAGAGGCGGTCGAGCCGTCCCGCAACGCTCAAGAGAGTCTCATGCCGTCCACCTTGCCCGATCAGACCGCCACAAGACGCGCCACGCTCGGTACCGCGATGGAGAAGCTGCGCCATCGCTGGGGCCTGTTCGTGGGCATTGGCATTCTCGCGATGCTGCTCGGAGTCGTCGCGCTGGGTCTAGTTGTAACCGCCACCGTCACGACGGTCTACATCGTCGCCATCTTCATGGTCGTGAAGGGCGGCAGCGAGATCTCGATGGGCCTGAACTCGAAGACATGGGGACGCGAGATCCTCTTCATCCTCGCCGGCCTGTTCTACGTCGTGGCCGCCGCCTTTGCCCTGGCGCAGCCGCTTTCGGTGGCCGCAATCCTGACGCTGTTGCTCGGCGGCGCGCTCCTCGTTGCCGGCGGCATGCGCACGTGGATCGGCGCCCACATGCACTCCCATGCCCGCACCATGGTGATCGCAGGCGGCCTCGTGACGGCTCTTATCGGATTGCTCGTGATTTTTGGCTGGCCGGCAAACAGCCTCGTCGTTCTCGGCACGCTGCTCGGCGTCGATCTCGTCTTTACCGGTGTGATGTGGGTCGGCTTTGGATTGAGGTTGCGCGCCCACGCGTGATATCGCTCCGCGACACGAAGGGGACGGCGGACCGATGATGAAGTGGGTGTACGGGTTCGGCAACGGCAGGGCCGACGGCACCTCCCAGATGCGAGACCTGCTCGGTGGCAAAGGTGCCAACCTGGCTGAGATGGCGAACCTTGGCCTGCCGGTGCCTCCGGGCTTTACCATCTCCACCGAGGTCTGCACGTGGTTCTACGACCATGGTCGCTGCTATCCGGACGGCCTCGACGCTCAGGTCGAGGCTGGACTTGCCGCGATGGGCGAGATCGTCGGCCATGTCTTCGGCGATCCGGAAGACCCGCTGCTGGTCTCGGTGCGCTCGGGCGCCCGCGCCTCCATGCCCGGTATGATGGACACGGTCCTAAATCTCGGCCTCACCGACACGACGGTCGAAGCTTTGGCCAGTCGCACCGGCAACGCGCGCTTCGCCTACGATTCCTACCGCCGCTTCATCCAGATGTACTCGAACGTCGTACTCGGCGTCGATCATCACGAATTCGAGGAGATCCTGGAGGACTTCAAGGATCGCAAAGGCTTCTCGCTCGACACTGAGCTGTCGGCCGAGGATTGGAAGGGGCTCATCAAGGCCTACAAGGCCAAGGTCGAAGTGGTTGGCGGTAAGCCGTTCCCGCAGGATACGCGCGAGCAGCTATGGGGCGCCATCGGAGCGGTCTTCGGCTCTTGGATGAATCCGCGCGCCGAGACCTATCGTCGGCTGCAGGGCATCCCGGCCTCTTGGGGTACGGCGGTCAACGTGCAGTCGATGGTGTTCGGCAACATGGGTGACACTTCGGCCACGGGCGTCGCCTTCACCCGTAATCCCTCGACCGGCGACAACGCGCTCTACGGCGAGTTCCTCATCAACGCTCAAGGCGAGGATGTCGTCGCCGGCATCCGCACACCGCAGAATATCACGGAGCTCGCCCGCATCGAGGCCGGCTCCGACAAGCCCTCGATGGAGACCGCCATGCCGGCGGTCTTCAAGGAATTCGAGGCGACGACGGCCAAGCTCGAACGGCATTATCGCGAGATGCAGGATATTGAGTTCACCGTCGAGGACGGCACACTGTGGATGCTGCAGACGCGCACCGGCAAGCGCACCGCCAAGGCCTCGTTGCGCATCGCCGTCGACATGGCCAACGAAGGATTGATCTCGCGCGACCAGGCGATCCTGCGCGTCGATCCCGCCGCACTCGACCAGCTGCTGCACCCCACCATCGATCCCCAGGCCGAACGCAAGGTGGTCGCCACCGGCCTACCCGCCTCGCCGGGCGCAGCCTCGGGCGAGATCGTGTTCAACTCGGACGACGCCGAAGTCGCGAAGGCGGCCGGGCGCAAGGTCATCCTGGTGCGCGTCGAGACAAGCCCTGACGACATTACCGGCATGCACGTCTCCGAAGGCATTCTCACGACACGCGGAGGGATGACCTCGCACGCTGCGGTCGTCGCCCGCGGCATGGGCAAGCCCTGCGTCTCGGGTGCCGGCACCGTGCGCGTCGACTACAAGAAGGGCACCATGACCACAGGCGGCGTCACCTTCGTGAAGGGTGACGTCATCACCATTGACGGCTCGCTCGGTCAGGTCATGGCCGGCGAGATCGCCATGCTGCAGCCCGAGCTCTCCGGCGAGTTTGCCGAGCTTATGAAATGGGCCGACGCCGCCCGCCGCATGGCGGTGCGCGCCAATGCCGAAACCCCGCAGGACGCTCGGGTGGCCCGCAAGTTCGGCGCCCAGGGCATCGGCCTATGCCGCACCGAGCACATGTTCTTCGACGAGGATCGCATCGTGGCGGTGCGCGAGATGATCCTCGCCGAGGACGAGAAGGGCCGCCGCAAGGCGCTGGACAAACTGCTGCCCTATCAGCGCAGCGACTTTGCCGAGCTGTTTGAGATCATGGCCGGGCTGCCGGTCACCATCCGTCTGCTCGACCCGCCGTTGCACGAGTTCCTGCCGCACACCGACGAGGAGATCGACGAGGTCGCGCGCGCCATGGGCGTGCCGGCCGAGCGCCTGCGCCGCCGCGCCCACGAGCTGCGCGAGGAGAACCCGATGCTCGGCTTCCGCGGCTGCCGCCTCGCCATCGCCTTCCCCGAGATTGCCGAGATGCAGGCCCGCGCGATCTTCGAGGGAGCGCTCGTCGCCAAGCGCCGCACCGGTCAGGCCGTCGAGCCCGAGATCATGGTGCCGCTGGTGTTCGGCCGCGCCGAACTCGACCTCGTCAAGCAATCCATTGACAGGATGGCGGACGCCGTCGCCAAGGAGAAGGGTGAGCGCGTGCCCTACATGGTCGGCACGATGATCGAGCTGCCCCGCGCCTGCCTGCGCGCCGCCGAGATCGCCGAGACCGCGGAATTCTTCTCCTTCGGCACCAACGACCTGACCCAGACCGGCCTCGGCATCTCGCGCGACGACGCCGCCTCTTTCCTCGGCCCCTACACCGCCAAGGGCATTCTCGCTTACGACCCCTTCGTCACTATCGACCAGCAGGGCGTCGGCGAGCTGGTCGAGATCGGCGCCGAGCGCGGCCGCCGCACCCGGCCCGATATCAAGATGGGCATCTGCGGCGAGCACGGCGGCGATCCCAAGTCGATCGATTTCTGCGAGCGCGTCGGCCTCACCTACGTCTCCTGCTCGCCCTTTCGCGTGCCGATCGCACGGTTGGCTGCGGCACAGGCGGCGCTGGGCTTTAAGTAGCCACCACCGCCAACGCTTGAAGACCATAATTTTTGGGGTGAAATGAAGTGCTGGCCCGCACATCGGTCATTTGATCTAGGTTCCAAGCGCCGGGAAAAGCGGCAAACGCGAGGCCGTCTCGCTGCAGCCAAAGAACGCCGAGCGTCGTCAGGCAGCCCTCGCCAGGTCTGCCGACGCGCGATGCGCCGAAGACAAGCCGAACTCTATGTCAACGCGGTTGCCAGAGGGCGGGCCAATCCAGCAAGCGCGACGTCAAGGTCCAAGGCTTTCGCTTGCTCAACCTGGGAAGACGACATCGGCTGCATCTTGCCAAAATCGGCTTTACCGCAGGAAGTCCGCGCATTTTGCGACCGCCTTGGCATCGCCCCAGGGCATGATCGGCACGCTCGAAGTCGAGTTCTTGGGCGAGCCGTCGATCAGCTTGTCGGTGTAGGCCATGTATATCAACACATTGTAGGTCGCGTCGCAGCCCCGCGAGATGTGCAGCTCCTTGGCAAAGAAAGAACGGCTCTTGGTGAAGGCGTCGTCGCCCTGCGCGAACTTTTCGTTGATCGTGATCGGTCCGACTTGGCGGCAGGCCAGCGACACGTCGGAGGTCTGTGCCGCGAAGCCGAGCGCGCTCTTAAAACCGCCCTTTACCGGCGCGGTGAAGGTGCATACGACGCCGGTCACCGCCGGGTCGGCGACTCCGTAGACGACGAGTCTGTCGTCGCCTGTAATGTGGAACGCTGTGTTCTTGGAGAAGATCTCGTAAGCCGTGCCGGGCGCGGCGGCGTCGGCGCGAGCCGTCGACATGCATGCCGCCAACAGGATCACAGCAGATATCAGATGCTGACGCATTTCGCCTCGCTTCGCTGGGCCGTCGTCCAGACCGCCGAGGCCTCGTAGCACGGCGCGACTGGGTCGCGCTGTCGAGAAGAGACAGATGTGTCGGCCTGCAGACGAGAAGCAGGTTCACATCCCCGAGTAGTTCGGGCCGCCGCCGCCTTCCGGCGGCACCCAGGTGATGTTCTGCGCCGGATCCTTGATGTCGCACGTCTTGCAATGCACGCAGTTCTGCGCGTTGATTACAAAGCGGGGGGCGGTCCTCGCGGCTTCGTCGGCATAGGCCACCTCGTAGACGCCGGCCGGGCAGTACAGGCGGGCGGGCTCGCCGTAGACCGGTAAGTTCTGCTTGATCGGGAGGGAAGCATCGGCCAGCACGAGGTGCGGCGGCTGATTGTCTTCGTGTTGGGTGCCCGAGAGATAGACCGAGGACGCCTTGTCGAAGCTCAGCTTGCCGTCGGGCCGGGCATAGGTCAGCGGCTGCACCTGGGCCAGCGGCTTCGTCGCCTGCCAGTCGGCCTTGCCGTGCTTCATCGTGCCGAAGACGGAGACTTTCGCCAGCGCGTTCGTCCACATGTCGAGGCCGCCGAGCACCACGCCGCCGAGCGTGCCGTAGCGCGACCACAGCGGCTTGACGTTGCGCACCGGCTCCAGGTCCTTGCCGATGGGCGAGGAGCGCCAACCCTCTGCATATTTCGTCAGCACATCATGCGAGCGCCCTGCGCCCAGTGCCTCGACCAATGCCTCGGCCGCCTGCATGCCCGACCAGATCGCGTTGTGCGAGCCCTTGATCCGGGGCACGTTGACGAAGCCGGCGGCGCAGCCGATCAACGCCGCGCCCGGCACGGCGAGGCGCGGCACCGACTGCCAGCCGCCCTCGGTGATGGCGCGGGCACCGTAGACCAGCCGCTCGCCGCCCTCCAGCATCGGCGCGATAGCCGGATGGGTCTTGAAACGCTGGAACTCGTCGTAGGGCGACAGCGTCGGGTTCTGGTAGTTCAGGTGCACGACAAAGCCGATCGACGCTCGGTCCTCACCGAAATGGTAGATGAAGGAGCCGCCGCCGGTTGAATTGTCGAGCGGCCAGCCGAAGGTGTGCTGGATGAAGCCGGGCTTGTGCTTGCCGGGGGCGAGGCGCCACAACTCCTTCAACCCGATGCCGTATTTCTGCGGCTCGCCTTCGTAGAGATCGTGGTCCTTGCCGAGCACCTTGGTCAACGACCCGCGCGCGCCCTCGGCGAAGAGCGTGTAGCGCCCGCGCAGTTCCATGCCGCGCGTGAAGTTGGAGGTCGGCATGCCGTTCTTGCCGATCCCCATGTCGCCGGTCGCGACGCCTTCCACTGCTCCGTTCTCGCCGGTGAGGATTTCTGTGGCGGCGAAGCCGGGATAGATGTCGACGCCGAGCGCCTCGGCCTTGGCGCCGAGGTATTTGGCCACGTCGCTGAGCGAGCCGATGAAATTGCCATGATTCGACAGAATCTTGGGCATCAGGACGCCAGGCAGCGGCAGCTTGCCCTTCTGCGTCAGGTAGAGAAACGTGTCGCTGGTCATCTCGGTCTTGAGCGGGCGCTCCGCGTCCCCGCGCCAGTCCGGCAGCAGCTTGTCCAGCGCCGAGGGGTCCATGACCAGACCCGACAGGATGTGGGCGCCAACCTCCGAGGCCTTCTCGATCACCACCACCGATGTGTCCGGCGCGAGCTGTTTCAGGCGAATGGCCGCGGCCAGCCCGGCGGGACCCGCGCCGACGATTACCACGTCGAATTCCATGCTCTCGCGCGGCTCTTGGGCCGCCTCGTGTCCGCTCATCGCCGGCATGTCTCTTTGGGTCAATTCCAAGGCTCGCCGGACCTACCGCGATGGGGCGCGGCGGGCAATCGGCCCAACGACGCGCGCTTCCTTGGCGCAGCACAGCACGATAGGGCTGTACGATGGACGTAAGCGACGACCTGCCGGAAGGAAGCCAAGCGCTCGCGCTCGAAGGCCTGCTGCGCTGGTATGCCGCCATGGGTGTCGACGCGGCTGTCGACGAGGCTGCCCACGACCGCTTCGTCGCCCCTTCGCCCCCGCCGGCCGCTCGTTCGGAGTCCGCGCTCGCCGGGACGCCGAGCCGCCAAGCGCCGGCACCCGCGGCGGCCCAGCGCTCCGCCGAGGCCTTGGTGGCCGAGGCAGAGGCGCTCGCCTCGGGCGCGGCCGACCTCGCCGACCTGCAGGCGCGCTGGGCCGAGGTGCCGGGTTGCACGCTTGCCGCCAGCTCGCGCATGATCGCCGCCACCCTTCCCGCGGATGCCACGCTGATGCTGATCGCGGGGACGCCCGGCGAGGACGACGAGCGTACCAGCGCGATCTTCGCCGGCAAGCCCGGCACCCTCCTCGACGGCATGCTGCGGGCCATTGGCCTCACTAGGGCCGACGTTGCGCTGGCCCATGTCGTGCCCTGGCGACCGCCCGGCGGACGCGTACCCTCCGCGCTCGAGCTGGCGCTGTGCCTGCCGTTCTGCCGGCGACAGATCGCGCTGGCTGCTCCGCAGTTGCTGCTCTGTCTCGGCGAGCGGGCAGCGCAGCCGCTGCTCGCTACGCGCGAGACGCTCACGCGCCTGCGCGGCCGTTGGCTCGCGCATGAGGGCGACGCCGTCACGGTGAAGACGCTGGCGACCTTTGCGCCCGACTTCCTGCTCAAGCAGCCGCTGATGAAGCGGCGCGCCTGGGCCGACCTCCTGATGCTGGAGGCCGAGCTCGAGAGTCTCGGTCAGCGCCGGCCATGACAGACTTCGCCGTCTCGGGTTAGAAGACGCGCCGACCCGAAGCCGCACGCGCCGGAGCCAACGCTATGGAATGGGACAACTTCCGTCGCTCGGACAATATCGAGGACCGCCGCGACGACAGCGGCGGCGGGTTCGATCCCGGAGGCGGCACAATCCCCGGGGGCGCCGGCGGGCTTGGGCTCGGCACCATCGTGGTGCTGGGCCTCGTCGGCTATTTCCTCGGCATCAACCCGCTGGTGCTGATCAACGGCGCCGAGCAGATCAACTCGGTGCGCAACGGCGGACAGTATCAGCAGACGCAGGGTGAGAGCGAGAGCCGGCCACAGCGCCAGGCGCAGGCCGGCACGCCGGCGGACCAGATGGGCCAGTTTGCCGCCGCGATCCTCGGCGAGACCGAGGACACCTGGTCGCGCGTGCTGCCGCAGCAGGCCGGCATCCAGTACCAGCCCGTCCACCTCGTGCTCTATTCGGGCCAGACCCGCTCGGCCTGCGGCGGCGCGCGCGCGGCGATGGGTCCGTTCTACTGCCCCATCGACAAGAAGGTGTACCTCGACCTCTCCTTCTTCGCGCAGATGAAGCAGAAGCTCGGTGGCGGCGGCGACTTCGCCTACGCTTACGTCATCGCTCACGAGATCGGCCACCACGTGCAGGACCAGCTCGGCACCCTGTCCAAGATGCAGGCGCAGGAGCAGCGTGTCTCCGGTTCGCAGCGCAACGCCATCTCGGTGAAGATCGAGCTGCAGGCGGATTGCTTCGCCGGCGTGTGGGCGGCCGATGCCAACCAGAAGGACCATTTCCTGCAGCTGGGCGACATCGAGAAGGCGGTCGATACCGCCAAGGCGATCGGCGACGACACGTTGCAGGAGGCTTCCCAGGGCCGCGTCGTGCCCGACAGCTTCACCCACGGGTCCTCGGCCCAGCGCGTGCACTGGCTGAAGGAGGGCCTGCAATCGGGCAAGATCTCGAGCTGTGATACCTTTGGCAGCGACCAGACCGGGACGGACGAGGAATAGCTAGAGAACCGGCACCATCCGCGTCCGCAACCGGAGCCCGTCGCGAGCGGTCCGCGCCAGGATCCTGAAAGAGGACCCGGCTGAAAGCTGCTCTCGCGTCAGCATCAGCCCGACCACGGGCGCGTGGTCCGGGAACAGTCGCCGCAGCACCGTCGTCGGCACTTCGAGGAGCAACGCCGGCGTATCCGGCCCGAGCCGCGGCTGCATCGCATCGATCTCGGCGACGAGCGGCCCCTCGGGCTGGAAGCCGAGGCGCAGCACCAGGACCCGCTCGCATTTGGCGAGCGCAGCGGCAGCGGCGAGACGTTCGGCTTCGTTCTTGGCATTCACCAGCGCGCAACCGGCATGTTCCATCACATCCGCGACCGGCCAATCACGCGGACACGCGGCGGTGACGTCGCGAACGACACCGGCCACGACCGCCGAAACGAGCCAGGCGAGCGAGCGTACCGCGAGTTCGCGCGCGCGCTCGGGCGGATCGCCGGTGGCGAGAACGATGGCAGAGATCATTGCTTTGGTTCAGGTTTCCTCTTTGGAGACGAAAGAGAATCATCGGCGTGGGCGACTTGGTGACCTACGCTCGACGTTGCAAGGACCAGCTAAAGTTATCCACAGAGAGGGATTGCTGTTCCTATTTTGTTCGCTTAAGGTTCGCATTCAACGTGAAGGTTTGCGCTTGTGGTTGCTCCATTGCTTGCTCGCCGTGCTTCTTCCGTTCCGTCCGGTCATGGCAGTGTCATACCTGTCGCTCGCCGAGGTCGCGGCGCGCTGACCAACGCATCAGGCCGCTACGAAGTCGAGCAGCGCCTTGCCGAGCCGGACGGTTGGGGCGAGCCAGAATTTGGGCCGGTCCACACCGAGGTCGTGCTGGAACGCGCCCGCACCATCATCACCCGAAACGATTCGCCCGACATTTCTTTCGACCGTTCGATCAACCCCTATCGCGGCTGCGAGCACGGCTGCGTCTATTGTTTCGCCCGACCGACCCACGCCAATATGGGCCTCTCTCCGGGCCTTGACTTCGAGACCAAGCTCTTCGCCAAGACCAATGCCGCCGAGCTCTTGGAGAAGGAACTTGCCGTGCCCGGCTACGAAGCCAGGACCATGGCGATGGGCACGAACACCGATCCATATCAGCCGATCGAGCGCGAACGTAAGATCACCCGTTCCGTGCTTGAAGTGCTGGCGCGCACCGACCATCCCGTCGGCATCGTCACCAAATCGGCCCTGGTGCTGCGCGATGTCGACATTCTCGCACCGATGGCGCGCAAAGGACTCGTCAAGGTGGCGCTCTCGATCACTACGCTCGATCCCGACCTCGCCCGCAAGATGGAGCCGCGCGCGAGCGCACCGGCCCGTCGCCTCGCCGCCATCGAGGAACTCGCCAGGGCCGGCATCCCCGCCACCGTCATGGTGGCGCCGATCATCCCGGCGATCAACGACCACGAGATCGAGACCATCCTCACCCGAGCCGCTGCCCTGGGCGCGCGCGAGGCCGGCTACGTCATGCTGCGGCTACCCCTCGAACTGCGCGACCTCTTCGAGCGGTGGCTGGCCGAGCATTTCCCCGACAAGCTTCGCCACGTCATGACGCTCGTCGCCTCCATGCGGAAGGGCAAGGCCTACGATGCGACCTGGGGCGAGCGGCAGACCGGTACCGGGCCTTTCGCCTGGATGATCGGACGGCGTTTCGAGGCGGCCGCGGGGCGCAACGGCTACGCGAGAGAACGGATGAAGCTGCGCACCGACCTGTTCCGCAGACCGGTGCTGAGAGGGGAGCAGCTTTCGTTGTTGTAGTCGGGCAGCGCGGAGGATGCCCTCACGGTTTGGGCGGACGGTTCATCGAGAAAGGGCGGTCGGCGACGACATAGTCCTTGTAGCCGCAACGCGCGATCGGCGCCATCGCCGCCATGTCGAGGATACCGTCCTTCACGTAGGCCGGGTCGAGGTGCACGCCGACGACCTCGCCGATAGTGAGCCAGTAGTCGAGCGCGGTGCCGTTTCGATCGACGAGGTGCTTGACCTCGACGAGCTTGCATTCGAGCGCGGCGGGGCTGGCGGCGACACGCGGCGGCGCCACCAGGCAGCACGGCGCCATGTCGAGGTGCGCGAACTCCGGTTCGCTGCGCCCGCGCTCAAGGTCGGCGGCGGTCGCGTTCATGGCGTCGCGCAGCGCGTAGGTCGGCATGTTCCACACGAACTCTCCCGTCTCCTCGATGAAGGCGACGGAATCCTTGTAGCCCTGCGAGGAGAAGGCGATCAGAGGCGGACGGTCGGCGAAGGCGTTGAAGAACGAGTAGGGCGCAAGGTTGACCTCGCCCTTGCGGGACATCGTCGTGACCCAGCCGATCGGGCGCGGCGCGATGATCGCTTTGAACGGGTCGTGCGGCAGCACGCTCCTGTCCCTCGCATGGGGCTCGTAGAATAGCACCGGATCAGGCCGCGAAAGTGGTGACGAGGTCGGCGAGCACCGGCCTGTCGCGATCCTCGCGCGGGCTCGGAGCCGATCCGACATGGATGAAGCCGGCGATCTTCTCGTCCGGCGCGACGCCGAAGCGCGTTAGCACGGCGCGATCGTAGGCGTACCACTCGGTGAGCCAGCATGTAGCATAGCCCATCGCGTTGGCCGCCACCGTAAGGTTCATGCATACCGCGCCGGCCGACATCAGCTGCTCCCATTCCGGAATCTTCCCGTGCGATGCCGCGCGCGACACCACGGCAATCACGACGGGTGCCGAGAAACGTCGGCGCTCGATTTCGAGCCTCTTGTCGTCGGTGCCGGGCTGGGCCGCTGCGTAGACGTCGGCGATGATGGCGCCGGCCTCGGCGCGCGCGGCGCCGGCGAACACGATGAAACGCCACGGGGCCAGCTTGCCGTGATCGGGCACCCGCGCGGCGACGGCGAGCATCGCTTCGAGCGCTTGCGGGTCGGGGCCGGGCTCGGACAGCATCGGCGCCTTGGCGGAGCGCCGGGTCTTCAGGAGTTCGAGGGTTTCGCTCATTGAGGTTCGGAGGCTTCTCGACTATTCGCAGGGGAAGGTGGTGCCGGCCGCCCGGCGATACCGCCGTAAGATCGGCAGCCGTCAGCGCGATGCAAGCGCCGTCGGGCAAGGAGGCCGCGCCCTCGAGCCGTTCCAGGGACGAACGGGCCGCGCCGGCGCCATGATCCTCGGCTTAGATCATCGACGAGACATGACCTCCATCGACACCTCGGACGATCTCATCGCCGCCTCGCCGCGGCTCGTCGCATCGCCACGTCGAAGCAGCCTGCCCTGGTCGCGACGGGCCACGGCGGCGACGCTCGCCGCGCTGCTCGCGATCGCCGTGGCGGCCGCTCTGCGCTGGCCGCTCGCCGGCGACGTGGTGCCATGGGATTCGAAGAACCAGTTCTACGCGATGTTCCGCTTCCTCGGCGATGCGCTGCGCCACGGCGCGCTGCCGTTGTGGAACCCCTACCAATATGCCGGCTACCCGGCGGTGGCCGACCCGCAATCGCTCGTCCTCACCCCGACGATGCTGCTGTTCGCGCTCGCCGCGCCGCAGGCCTCGATGCAGGGGTTCGACGCCATGGTGTTCAGCCATCTCGTCCTGGGCGCGCTCGGCATGCTCGGCCTGGGCCGACGCTGGGGCTGGCGTCCGCTCGCCGCGTTGCTGGCGGCGCTCGTCTTCGCCTTCGGTGGCGCCGCAGCCGGCCGGCTGCAGCACACCGGTATGATCATTTCCTACGGCTTCTTCCCGCCCGCTCTCTGGGCGCTGCAGGCGGCACTCGACCGGCGCTCGCTCGCGCTCGGGGTCGCCGCAGGTCTCCTCGCCGCGTTGATGGCGCTCGGCCGCGACCAGGTCGCCTTCCTTCTCTGCTTGGTGCTCGTCGGTGCTGTGCTGCGCGAGATCCTGCGCGAGGGAGCTCCTCTCCTCGCGCTGCGCCGTCGCCTTCCCGTGCTGCTCGTCGCCGGCGTCACGGTCGTGACGGTGATGGCGATCCCCATTATCCTGACGATGCAATTGCTCCACGGCTCGAACCGCCCCGGCATCTCCTACGGCGTCGCCCTGCAGGGCTCGCTCGATCCCGCCAACCTGCTCACCCTCTTCGCCCCGAACGCTTTCGGCTCGCTCGATTGGCCCTACGATTACTGGGGTTCGGGTACGACGACGATCTTCGGCGACAACTACACCGACCGTTCCACGAACTACCTGTTCGCCGGCACCCTGCCGCTCGTGCTGGTGCTGTGGCAGGGGCTCGCCGGCGGACGCCTTGGCGAGCGCGGCGTGCGCGCGTTGGCCCTGATGGGCGTGGCCGCTGTGCTCTTCGCTCTCGGCCGCTTCACCCCCGTCTTCGGCCTCGCGTTCGACCTCGTGCCGGGCGTCTCGCTGTACCGCCGGCCGGCCGATGCCGCCTTCATCGCGAACATCGCGCTGGCGTTCGCTGCGGGGTACCTGATCCAGCGCTTCCTCGAAGCGGGCCTGCCAAGGCTGGGTTGGGTCCGTCTCGCCGCCGTGTTTCTCGCCTGCGCGCTGGTGCTCGGCTCCGGCCTCACGCTCTCGCTCGCGGCCGGCCATCTCGGCGGCGCCCTGCTCGCCCTGGTGCCGGCTACACTTTCGGCCGCGTTGGTGGTGGTCGTTCTTATCGCCGGCAACACGCCCACCCGCCGGTCGTTCGCCGCCGCCCTCCTGGTTGCCGCCACAGCGGCTCAGCTCGACTGGCGCAACGCCGACACCGCGATCAACGCCGAGCCCTCGCGCAACTACTCCGCGTACGAGCTCAACCCTTCGGAAGCCGCGGCTCTGGCGACGCTGCGCACGGACATGGCGCCGCGCCTCGCCCGCGGCGAGCGCCCCCGCATCGAGATCCTGGGGCTCGACGGCTCCTGGCAAAACGCCGCCATGGTGCTCAAGCTCGAGGACACCGCCGGCTACAACCCGTTGCGCACCAGCGCCTACGCCCGCGCGATCGGCGTCGGCGAAAACAGCAACGAGCCCGGAAAGCGCGCCTTCCCTGACACGTTCCGCGGCTACAACTCTCGCTTGGCCATCCTGCTCGGCCTCGACTATCTCATACTTGACCGAACTGTCGCCGATCTGCCGCGCCAGGTGCCGCGGCCGCGCGCCACGCTGCTTTTCGCGGGAGACCACATCGACGTCTACCGGCTTGACAATCCGATCGTGCCGCGCGCCAGCCTGGTCACGGCATGGCGCGTGATCGACGACGAAGCCGTGATCGCGTCCGGGGTTCTACCCGACTTCAAGCTCGGCACCGAAGCGCTGATCGACAGAAGCGATCAGGACCTTTTGCCGGCGAGCCTGACGCAGCCTCCATCGAGGTCGACCGGCGGCGCCACGATCACCGCGACGGGCGATGACGCCGTGACGATCGACGTCGAGGCACCGACTCCCGGCATCCTCGTGCTGCACGATCTTTACTATCCGGGTTGGGTAGCCCAAGTCGACGGTGTCGCGTCGCCAGTGTTGCGCGCGGATCTGCTGTTTCGCGGCGTCGCCGTGCCGGCCGGCCATCACACCGTCCGATTTTGCTTCCACCCCTTCTCGCTCGCCAACCTCGCCGCCGCGGCCGGCGGCCTGCTACACCGGACCGGGGGATGATCGCATGCTCATGATCCGCGCGATCCTCTCGGCGGCGCTCTTCGCTGCGCTTCCGGCTTCGTCCGTTCTCGCGCAAGGGACGCTGCCGGCCACGGGCGCAATGCCCACGCCCGGAGCCGCGGTGGCGCCAGTGGTGCCGATCCCCAAACTCGAAACGCCGGCAGCGGAAAAGAAGCGCGGCCAGCTCGTGCTCTCCGCCCTTCTGACCCCGCGCGACACCCAGCCGATCACCGGCAAGGTGCCGATCCACTGGCGGATCTTCGCCGAGGGCGTCGACGCCCAGGGCAAGCACAAGCTCGTCGCACAGTCCGACGAGGCGGCGCCGACGCTCGGTTTGCCCGAAGGCACCTACATGGTGCATGCCGCGCTTGACCTCGCTTCCGCGGTGCGGCGCGTCACCGTCACCGGCAGCACCTCGAGCGAACGCCTCGTCCTCAACGCGGGGGCTATGCGCATCGTCGGCATGCTCGGGGACAAGCCGATCAACCCGGCCAAGCTGTCGATCTCTATCTACGTGCCGGAGGCCGGCAACTCCGAGGCCAAGCTGGTGCTGGCCGGCGCCAAGGCTGGCGACCTCGTCGCCCTGCCCGAGGGCAGCTATCACGTGGTATCGACTCTGCTCGACACGGCGGGCTACGCCGGCGCGCAGAAGTCCGGCGTCGGCAACAAGACGAATTCGGTGGTTGCCGCCGACCTCAAGGTGCAGGCCGGCAAGCTCACCGACGCAACGCTACGGCACCGTTCCGCTGTGATGACGTTGAAGCTCGTCAACGATTCGGGCGGTGAGGCCTTGGCCAACACCGCCTTCACGATCCTCACTCCCGGCGGCGACGTCATACGCGAGCTGATTGGTGCCTTCCCGTCGCTGGTGCTGGCCGAGGGCGAATACGTCGCCATCGCCCGCCACGACGCCAAGACCTTCCAGACCACCTTCAAGGTGTCGTCGACGCTCGACCGCGACGTCGAGGTGCTGGCGAAATAGCCGTACGCCGACAAGCCTGGCAGCCGTGTCGCCGGACGGCGACATCGCTGCACTCCACATCGCTGCACTCCACATCGCCCTTCGGTGATTTTGTCCAGCGTGAACGACAGTTCGCGCCCGCACTGGCCGCATGGGAACGCGTCATCCTTGATGAAAACCTTCTGCATCAAAGGGAGCGAGTCTCCGGTGCCGAGCCCCTCGATGGTTGTGACCTGCTGCCAGCCCGGATGACCGCGAGCGCGAAGTACGCGTCGATGCGCATCATTTCGTAGAGTCGGCCGGCCCCCGCTCCTCGGAATCGTGCCTTACAGCCGCGGCGGTCCCCCGTTCGCCTATTGCACGCAAGGCACAGCCCAAGGCTTTGTCGCAAGCGCCGCTGGGCGGTTTGGAGGGAAAAGGCTAGGATCTCTGCAAACGCGTCGCGCCTCGCGCGCGGCCACCGGAGTTCCCATGCGCCACGCCACCGCCCTCGCCATCGCCGTCGCCGTCCTTTCGGGATTGGACCTGACGTTTGCGGCCGGCGGCGCCCGCGCCGAATATTTCTGCTCGCCGGGCTTCGAGCCGAGCTACGGGGGCACCTGCGTCGCCGTACCGCCGCGTGCCGAAATCGAGCTTTTCGTCGATCAGCCGCTGCTGGGCAGCGAGGAGACGGTGGTGCGCCACCACCGCCGCCATCGGCGCCACGGCCTGCGCGAACGCTTCTGAGCGCCTTGCATTTGACGGCGGGCTAGGCAGTCGATGTCCGCCGGCCTCTCCCGCCGCTATCGCAACATCGCGTTCCTCTCATCCGGCGCGCCCGAGGCCGACAGCCTGCGCGACCAGTTCGCCGGCACCTACGGCAACGCGCCGGAGAACGAGGCCGACGTGGTCGTGGCGCTCGGCGGCGACGGCCTCATGCTGCAGACCTTGCATCGCTTCATGGAGGCGCGCACCCCGATTTTCGGGATGAACCGCGGGCATGTCGGCTTCCTCATGAACGAGGCCAACGACAAGGACCTGCTGGCACGCCTGGAGGAGTCGCAGCCCTCGATCATTCATCCGCTCGTCATGCGCGCTACGTCGGCCTCCGGCGAGGTCTCGGAAGGGCGCGCGATCAACGAGGTCTTCCTATCGCGGCAGACCTACCAGGCCGCAAAGCTCCGAGTCACCATCGACGGCAACGAGCGCCTGTCCGAACTCATCGCTGACGGCATCATGGTGGCGACCCCGGCGGGCTCGACCGCCTACAACCTCTCGGTCGGCGGTCCGATCCTACCGCTCAACACCTCGCTGATGGCGCTGACGCCGATCTCCGCCTTTCGCCCGCGACGCTGGCGTGGCGCGCTGCTGCGCGATTCAGCAAAGGTCGCCATCGAGGTGCTGGAGGAGGCCAAGCGGCCGGTCTCGGCGGTAGCCGACCATTTCGAGGTGCGCAACGTCCACCGCGTCGAGATCGAGATGGACCTCGACAACGGCCTGGTGTTGCTCCACGACCCCGGCCATTCGCTGGACGAGCGCATCCTGCGCGAGCAATTCGATTACTGAGCGGAGCGCGAGATGGCGAACAAGACCGAGATCATCGCGCGAGGTCTTCTTCACAAGGGATTTGGAACGTTTGAGAACTTCTTGTTTCGCCGCAGACGCCGCGACGGGATCATGGCCGAGCTTCAGCGGGAGATCCTGGACACCGGCGACGGCGCCGCCATCCTTCCGTACGACCGCGCGCGAGGGACCATCATCCTGATCCGGCAGTTCCGCGGCGTCGCCTTCCTGCGCGAGGATCGCGAGAGCCTCGTCGAGGTCTGCGCCGGCAAATTGGAAGGCGCCGATCCGGTGACCCGCATCCGCAAGGAGACCGAGGAGGAGACCGGCATCTGCCTCACCGGCGAACCGCGACGTCTCTTCGAAGGCTATTCCTCGCCCGGCAGCTTCGCGGAGCGGCTGACCTATTTCGTCGCCCCGTACGAGGCCAAGGATCGGGTGACGACCGGCGGTGGCCTCGCCGCCGAGGGCGAAGACATCGAGGTCATCGAGACCACCCTCGACGCGGCGATGGCGATGGTCGTCAGCGGCGAGATCAACGATACTAAGACGCTGTTGCTGCTCTATTGGGCCAAGGCCACCGGCCTCATGGACCGAGCGTCGACCCGGAGCGCCGCAGGCGTATCCGAGACGCCCGACCCGATCGTCGGACGATAGTTCGGAGTCGCTTCGCGACGCTTATGTACCTGCCCTCCCAACAGTTTTCTTTGTTGGAGCAAGTCCACGACAGCGGACGTTGTCCTATCCCATGACGATGCGCGGCGCCTGGCGCTGCCGCGTGCCCTCCAGCCCGGCCCTGACCTTGTCGGCGATGGCGCGGTACACCTTGCCGGCCTCGCTGTCGGGCGAAACGGCGGCGGTGGGCCGGCCGCTGTCGGCCTGCTCGCGGATCTGCAATTGCAGCGGCACCTCGCCGAGGAACGGCACGCCGAGGCGCTCAGCCTCGATGCGGGCGCCGCCATGAGCGAAGATCTCGGACCGGCCGCCGCAATGCGGGCAGGAGAAGTAGCTCATGTTCTCGACCACGCCGAGGATCGGCACGCTGGTCTTCTCGAACATGGCGACGCCGCGCCGGGCGTCGATCAAGGCGAGGTCCTGCGGCGTCGAGACGATCACCGCACCGGCGAGCGGCACGCCCTGGGCCAGGGTCAGCTGGGCGTCGCCTGTGCCGGGCGGCATGTCGACGATGAGGCAGTCAAGCTCGCCCCAGTCGACCTCGCGCAGCAACTGGTTGATGGCGCTCATCACCATCGGTCCGCGCCAGATCATCGCTTCGCGCTCGGCCACGAGGAAGCCGATCGACATCGCCTTGATGCCGAAGGCGTAGAGCGGTTTCAGCCGCTTGCCGTCAACCTCGGGTTTCATGTCGAGCCCGAGCAGGCGCGGCAACGAGGGACCGTAGACGTCGGCATCGAGAATGCCGATCTTCCAGCCGCCTGCCGCCAGGGATAGGGCGATGTTGACCGCCGTGGTGGACTTGCCGACGCCGCCCTTGCCGGAAGCGACGGCGACGATGCGGGCGATGCCGGGAATGGCGATGCTTTGAGGAGGCGTCGGCACGCGCGGCGCGTGCCCGTGGTTGTGCGGCGTCGACGCCTTCATCGGCGCGGCGCTGGGCGCGCCCGGCGCCTTCTCGGCCGTGAGGCTCACGAGCGCGCTGGTGACGCCGGGGAGCGCCTTGACCGCAGCCTCGGCCTCGGCGCGCATGAACTCCATGGCCTCGGCAAGGCGCGGGTTACTGGTGAGCGAGAGGAAGACTTTGCCTTCGCGGATCGTCAGGCCGGCGATGCCGTTGGAGCGCGACACCGCACTGCGACCATCCGGCCCCACGATCGGCGCCAAGGCCTTCAAGACATCCGTTTCGCTGACCATCCGAAATCCTTCCGCGCCGCTGAGATTCGAGCGGTGCCGGCCTTATATGGGCGGCGACGCCAAATGCACGAGCGTAGCCGCCGTGCTCGGCCCTACGGGTTGCCTTGCCCCTGTGGATTGGGCACATGGCCGGCGTGACCGTGCCGCGAATGCTCCGCCCGCTCCTTGATCGGCTTCGTGTCGCGATGCTCTGCGCACTCGCGTCGATCGCGGTGGCTGCGTCCGCGGAGCCACCGCCAGTGCATCTCACCATCGCCAGCGAGGGTGCCCGCCCGCCCTACAACTACTTCGACGGCGACAAGCTCGAGGGTTTCGAGATCGACCTGGGCCGGGAGCTGTGTCGCCGCATGGCCGTCACCTGCACTTTCGTCGAGCAGGACTGGGATTCGATGATCCCCGGCCTCCTCGAGCATCGCTACGACGCTATCATGGCGGCGATGGAGATCACGCCGGCGCGCGAGGCTCGCATTGCCTTCACGGCGCCGTACGTGCGCATGCCCTCGGCCTTCCTGGTGCGCAAGGACGACGCCCTGAGCGCGTCTAGCCCAGCCGCGCTCGCCGGCAAGACGATTGGCGTGGAGGCCGGCGGCACGCACCAGGCATTCGTCGAGAAGGTCTATCCGCGCTCGCGGCTGCGCAAGTTCAACTCGCTCGACGATGCCATTCTCGATCTCGAGGCCGGTCGAATTGATGCCGCGCTCGGCGACAAGGACGCTGTCGTCGCCTTCATGGAGACGCGCGGCGACGCCGGCTGCTGTCGTATCCTGGCGGACGTGCCGCGCGAACCCGCCTCTTTCGGTGCCGGCATCGGCATCGGCCTGCGCAAGGACGATGTCGCGCTGAAAGCCGCCTTCGACGCGGCGCTCGCCGCCAGCATGGCCGACGGCAGCTTCGAGCGCATCCGCGCCCACTACTTCGATTTCCCGATCCGCTGACGGAGCGACAGATGGCCAAGGTTTCCTTTCTCGGGCTGGGCGTCATGGGCTTTCCCATGGCCGGGCACCTCGCCGCCGCCGGCCACGAGGTCAAGGTCTTCAACCGCACGCAGGCCAAGGCCGAGAGCTGGGTCGAGAAGCACGGCGGCGCCTTCGCCAGGACGCCGGCCGAAGCGGCGGAAGGCCAGGACGTCGTGTTCTGCTGCGTCGGCAACGATCAGGATGTGCGAATGGTGACGACCGGCGCGGGCGGCGCTTTCTCGGCCATGAAGCAGGGCGCGGTCTTCGTCGACCACACCACCGATTCGGCCGAGGTCGCGCGCGAGCTCGATGCCGCCGCCAAGGACGGCGGCTTCGCCTTCCTCGACGCGCCGGTCTCCGGCGGCCAGGCCGGTGCCGAGAACGGCAAGCTCACCGTGATGTGCGGCGGCGAGGAGGCCGCCTACGCGCAGGCCGAGCCGCTGATCCAGTCCTACGCCAAAGCCTGCCGCCTCATGGGGCCGGCGGGCGCCGGCCAGCTCACCAAGATGGTCAACCAGCTCTGCATCGCCGGCATCGTGCAGGGTCTGGCGGAAGGGCTGCATTTCGCGCTGAAGGCCGGCCTCGACCCGGAGGCGGTGATCGCGGTCATCTCGAAGGGCGCGGCACAGTCCTGGCAGATGGAGAACCGCTGGAAGACCATGGTCGCCGGCGAGTTCGACCATGGTTTCGCGGTGAACTGGATGCGCAAGGACCTCGCCATCTGCCTCGACGAGGCGCGCCGCAACGGCTCGGCGCTGCCGTTGGCGGCGCTGATCGATCAGTTCTACGCCGAGGTGCAGGCCATGGGCGGCGGGCGCTGGGACACGTCGGCACTGCTCGCGCGGCTGCCGAAAGCATAGCATCGCGCCTGCAGACCAGGCTTTGCTCATCGTTAAGATCGTCTGAGCCGCATTTCCTCTTTAGCCACCAAGATTGCGAGGAAGGCGCGGTCGGGAGATCGTATTAAGAAAGTCGAGGCTGACCGATGCTTTGATGACTTCATCGGAGCTGACACCATGCTTGACACCATTCGCACACTCATCACGCAGAACGGGCGCCTGCCCGTCGCCATCGACGGCCTCCGCAACGATCAGGATCTATACGCCGCCGGCCTGACGTCCTTCGCCGCCGTGCAGCTCATGCTCGCCCTCGAAGACAGCTTCGACGTCGAGTTTCCCGAGAGCATGCTGAACAGGCGCTCGTTCGCCAGCATCGACGCGATCGCCACCTGCCTGCACGCGCTCGGTGCCCAGGCCCAGGCGGCCTGAGGTGACGACAGCCCTGGATCCGGCCATGCCGGGCGTCCGGCTCGTCGAGCGCGGTGCGGAGGCGGCCTCGATTGCCGGCAGGCACGCGGGCGCGGTCGACAAGGACGGCCGCTTTCCGATCGAAGCCGTGACGGCGATGAAGCAGGGGCGTCTGCTCGGCGCCATGCTGCCGGTGGAATACGGTGGCGAGGGCGCGAGCCTCGCCGAGATCGCCGAGATCTGCTCGCTTGTCGGCCAGCATTGCTCCTCGGCCGGCATGGTCTACGCCATGCACCAGATCCAGATCTCGAGCCTCGTGCTCCACGCCCAGTCGAGCGACTGGCACCGCGCGTTCCTGCGCCGCATCGGCGACGAGCAGCTGCTGCTCGCCTCGGCGACATCCGAAGCCGGCATCGGCGGCGACGTGCGCACGTCGCTCTGCGCCGTCGAGCGCGACGGCGACTTTTACCGGCTCGAGAAGAATGCCAGCGTGATCTCCTATGGCGCCAACGCCGATGCGATCCTCGCGACCGCGCGCCGCCAGCCCGACTCGCCGCCTTCCGACCAGGTGCTGGTCGCGGTGATGAGGGAGCATTGCGTCTTGGAACGCACCTCCGTGTGGGACACCACCGGCATGCGCGGCACCTGCTCCGAGGGCTTCAAACTCAAGGCCAACGGCCCCGCGACCCACATCCTGCCCAAGCCCTTCGCCGAGATCGCCGCTCGCTCGATGCTCGCCACCTCGCATCTGCTGTGGGCGGCGCTCTGGTACGGCATCGCGCTCTCGGCCGTGCACAAGGCCCAGGCCTTCGTACGCGCCGACGCGCGCAGGCGGCCGAGCGAGACGCCATGCGGCGCCATGCGCGTCGCCGAAGCCGCCAGCCAGCTGCAGATGATCAAGTCGATGACGCGCGACGGGCTCTCTCGCTTCGAGCAGGCCCAAGGCACGACCGACGAGCTGACGTCCGTCGGCTTCGCCGTGGCGATGAACAATATCAAGGTGGCGACGAGCCAGACCGCAATCGAGATCGTCAACAAGGCGATGATCGTGACGGGCATCGCCGGCTTCAAGAACGACACGCCCTTCTCTATCGGGCGGCAGTATCGCGACATCCTCTCGGCGCAGCTGATGATCAACAACGACCGCATCTTCGGCAACACGTCGACGATGCTGCTCGTCCACAAGCTCGACACCGCTCTCGTCGTCTGACCCCGCCAAAGCGAGTCTTCCCATGTGCATCGTGTGTGGCACGACGTTTCGCGACAGCCTCTTCGACAAGGGCCTTCTGTTCGACACCGGCGTCGACGGCCTCTACGGACGATCCGAGATCTTCGAGGACGTGGTGCAGCGCTTCTCCGCGCTGGTAGAGCGCAGCGGCGCCGATGCTCATCCCGAGACGCTCCACTTCCCGCCGGCGATGACCCGCCGAGATCTGGAGAAGAGCGGCTACCTCAAGAACTTCCCCGACATGGCCGGCACGATCCACGCCTTTGCCGGCAAGGACAGGGAGCACGCGACCCTTGTCGAGCGGCTGCACGGCGCCCTCGATTGGACCGAGCACCAAGCCGTGACCGACGTTTCGATGACGCCGGCGGCCTGCTACCCGCTCTATCCCGTGATCGCGCGACGCGGCCGCCTGCCGGCCGGGGGCGGCACCTACGACATTACCGGATGGGTGTTCCGTCACGAGCCGTCGCAGGAGCCCACCCGCATGCTGACGTTCCGGCAGCGTGAGTACGTGCGCATCGGCACGCCGGAGCAGGTGGTGGCGTTCCGCACGCACTGGCTCGACAAGGCGCAGGAGATCGCAGACCAGCTGGAACTGCCGCACGAAGTCGACGTCGCCAACGATCCCTTCTTCGGCCGCGCCGCGCGCATGCTCAAGGCCAGCCAGCGCGACCAGGAACTAAAGTTCGAGCTGCTGATCCCCGTCAACGACGGCAAGGGCCCGACCGCCTGCATGAGCTTCAACTACCACCAGGACCATTTCGGCACCGGATGGGATATTCGTACCCACGACGACGAGATCGCGCATACCGCTTGCGTGGGCTTCGGCATGGAGCGCGTCGCCCTTGCCTTGTTCAAGCACCATGGGCTCGACGTCGAAGCCTGGCCGCGCGCCGTCCGCGCGGCCCTCTGGGGCTGACCGTCGTGCTCGCGGCATCGCCGATCGCCGTCCTGCCAGCGCTCACGCCGCTGCGCTACGCGCCGCACGCGCTGCATTCGGGCGAGCGCGACTGGCCGGAGACGAACTGCTACATCGATCTCTGGATCGAGATCCTGAACGCGCTGAACGAGGACGCCACCGCAGCGCTGGGCTTCACCGCCGCCCAGGATTTCGAGGGCGACCACTTCACCTTCACCAAATTCCCGCCCGAGGACCTGTACCTGCAGTTCGGCCTCGAGGTGCAGGAATTGGCGCTCTACGACGAGCTCGAGGCTCACGTCGTCGAGCAGACGCGCCGCGGGCGAATGGTGATCGTCGAGATCGACGGTTTCTACCTGCCGGACACGCGCGGCACGTCCTACCGCGCCGAGCACGGTAAGACGACCATCGCGATCAATCGCATCGATCCCGCGCGGCGCGAACTCGACTATTTCCACGGCGCCGGGTTCTTCGCGCTCTCGGGGGAGGACTACGAGGCGATCGTAGGCGGCGGCCCAACCCTGCCCTATGCCGAATTCGTCAAGCTCGATCGCCGCAAGCGGCTCGACGCGGCGACCTCGCTGCTGATCCTGCGCCGCCACGTCGCCCGACGTCCGGCGGAGAACCCGGTGGCGGCCTTCCGCGAGCGCGTCCGCGACCAGGCGGAGGCTGCGGCCGGAAAGCCGGCAGGGTTCCTCCACAAATACGCTTTCAACACCGCTCGCCAGCTCGGCATGAACTTCGAGCTCCTCGGCAGCCATCTCGCCTGGCTCGACGGCATGGGCGCCGGCTGGGCCAAGCTGCAGCTCTCGATCGACTCCTGCAAGGCGCTCTCCTCCGGCGCCAAGGCCTTCCAGTTCCAGCTCGCCCGCGCCGTAACCCGGCGGCGCTTCGACGGCCTCGGGACGCTGGTGGACCCGCTCGTCGACCATTACGCCCGCGTCTTCGACGGGTTGGCCGTCATGTAGGCGATCGGCTCTCCCGTTCCGGGAGAGAAGCCGCTACACAGCGCCGATGACGTCGTCCGCTCCAGCCAACGCCACCCTGCCCCGCCTCGCCGACTTCCACCGACTCGTCATCAAGGTCGGCTCGTCGCTGCTCGTCGACAGGGATGGCGTGCGCCGCAGCTGGCTGGACTCGCTCGCGGCAGACGTCGCCGCGCTGCAGGGTCGCGGCGCCGAGGTCATGGTGGTGTCGTCGGGCTCGATCGCCCTGGGGCGGCGCATCCTCGATCTCGCTCCGGGGGTGCTCAAGCTGGAGGACAGCCAGGCCGCCGCCGCCGTGGGCCAGATCGCGCTGGCGCGGACCTGGGCGGAGGCGCTCGGCGGCGTCGGCCTCACCGCCGGGCAGATCCTCGTCACCTTCGCCGACACCGAGGAGCGGCGCCGCTACCTCAATGCCCGCGCGACGATCGCCCGGCTGCTGGCGATGAAGGCCGTGCCGGTGCTGAACGAGAACGACAGCGTCGCCACCGCCGAGATCCGCTACGGCGACAACGACCGGCTCGCCGCCCGCATCGCCACCATGGCCTCGGCCGACCTGCTGATCCTGCTCTCCGACGTCGCCGGCCTCTACACGGCACCGCCGGCGGACGATGCCTCCGCGACCCTCATTCCGCTTGTGCCGCGCATCACCGCCGAGATCGAGGCCATGGCCGGCGGTCCGGCATCGCTGCTGTCGCGCGGCGGCATGCGCACCAAGATCGAGGCTGGCAAGATCGCCACCACCGGCGGTACCACCATGCTCATCGCCGACGGGCGGATCGAGCATCCCGTCGGGCGCCTGACGGACGGCGGCCCGTGCACCTGGTTCCTCTCGCCCTCCAATCCGGTGACGGCGCGAAAGAAGTGGATTGCGGGACAGGTCGAGCCGCGCGGCACACTCTGGATCGACGCCGGCGCGGCGCGGGCGCTCTCCGCCGGCAATTCTCTGCTGCCGGCCGGCGTGCAGCGCATCGAAGGCGACTTCAAGCGCGGCGACTGCGTGTTGATTCGCGCGGAGGGCGGAGAGATCGGTCGCGGCCTCGTGGCCTACTCCGCCGACAAGGCCGACCGTATCATCGGCCGCCGCTCCGGAGAGATCGAAGCGGTGCTCGGCATGCCGGGCCGCGCCGAGCTCATCCACCGCGACGACATGGTGCTGTCCGGCGAGCGCGAGCTTCCTCTTCCAGGTTGATGCGTTCTTGCCGCACGCTCGGCCGGCAACGACGGCGAGGCTTCGCGCGGCTTGTAAGGCGATCGGGCTTAGAGGATTGAGGTTGCTCACTTTTATCGATGCTTTCTGCATGACCGTCGCGCTCGCGGTCACCGCGCTCGTCGCCTTCACCGGATGGACGGGATGGCAGGCCGAGCGCCTGATTCCGCCGTGCGGTCGTTTCGTCACGATCGACGGCGTCAGGCTGCACATCCGCGATATCGGCGAAGGCCCGGCCATCGTTATGCTGCACGGTCTCGCCAGTCAGCTGCAGACCTTCAGCTACGAAATTACGGACCATCTTCCTGGACGCTACCGGATCGTTCTGGTCGATCGGCCGGGCTGCGGCTATTCCGAGCCGGCGACTGCGGGAGCCTCGCTCGGGATTCAGGCGGCGATCGTCGCCGGGCTGATGCGCGAACTCGAGCTCGGTCCGGCGATCGTCGTGGGACATTACCTCGGCGGCGCCGTCGCCCTGGCGTTGGCTCTCGACCATCCCGAACTCGTCGCCGGCCTGGCGCTGCTTGCCCCGGCGACGCTGCCCCAGGACGATGTTCCCGAGGCGCTCCGCTTCCTCGCCATTCGCTCGGACATCGCGCGATGGATCTTCGGCTGGACCTTGGCCGTGCCGCTCGGAGCACATTACCGCGACAATACAAGCAACCTGCTGTTCGGCCCCGATCGGGAAGTGCCGAACTTCGCAGTCGGAGCGGGTGCCGCGTTGGCGGCCCGGCCTTTGACCTTCCGCAACGCTTGCCGCGATCTCGTCGAGGCCGGTGGCGATCTGGCGCGTTGCGCGGCGCGCTACGGCGAGATCAAGGCGCCGGTCGGCGTGCTCTACGGCTCTGGCGACCGCATCCTCGATCCGGAATGGCATGGTCGGGGGCTACGCAAGCTCGTGCCCGACCTCCATCTCGAGATGATTAAGGGAGGACACATGCTGCCGATCTCAGATCCGGTGCGCTCGGCACGCTTTATCGAGGGCGTTGCCGCGCGCGCCGGCTTCGACCCCGAGACCGCCGCTTGACGCACCCGCGGCGTGCGACACGACAGCTCATTACCCCTTTGCAGGAGCTGGCATCTCGGGCGGCGAGTTGCCAAACGCTTTGTGTCTCTGATCTTTGTGCCGAAGGCGTAAGGACCGGAGGCTACCTCGGCGCAGCGTATCGACAAATGGCTCTGCTTCGCGCGCGTCGTGAAGACCCGGTCGATGGCGGCCAAGCTGGTGGAAGCCGGTCACGTCCGCATCAATGGCGTTCGGTCTGAGAATGCCGCCAAGACCGTGCGGGCCGGCGATGTGCTGACCATCGCGTTGGAGCGCCAGGTGCGAGTTCTGCGGATCGTCGCGGACGGCGATCATCGCGGCCCGTTCCGCGAGGCGTCGCTGCTCTTCGAGGATCTCCATCGAGCCTGCGACGAGGCTGCATCCTGAGGTCCTCGCCCGACGCTTGCCTTGCTCTCTTGAAGCGACTACGCAGCGGCGTCTCAAGAGGGGCGCGGGCGGCGGCCGCACTGCCGCCGGGGAGAAATCATGACCTACGTCGTCGTCGAGAACTGCATCAAGTGCAAATACACCGACTGCGTCGAGGTCTGCCCGGTGGATTGCTTTTACGAAGGCGAGAACATGCTCGTCATCCACCCCGACGAATGCATCGACTGCGGCGTCTGCGAGCCGGAGTGCCCAGCCGAGGCGATCAAGCCCGATACCGGCAAGGGTCTGGAGTCCTGGCTGAAGCTCAATGCCGACATGGCTAAGAGCTGGCCCAACCTTACGAAGAAACGCGAAGCGCTGGCGGGCGCCAAGGAGATGGACGGCAAGGAGGGCAAGCTTGCCGACTTCTCGCCCAACCCCGGCGAAGGGGATTGAACCCCGCCATTTTAGGCGACCGAGCACCCACTTCTTAACCAAGCGGACTTGCGCGCGAGCGAACAAGCTCCCGCTTTCGTTGATTTTCTGGCTTTCGTGTGGTAAGCCGTCGTTAACAGTTCGCAGATCCTGCCGTCGTTTATCTCCGTCCAAATCTCGTTTGGACCAAAGACAACCTTCGATCGGTCTGACAATCTGGATCTGCCGCGACCCTGCGGCCAATGCCCTTGCAAGCCCGCAGAGCGCGGACGAGCCGAGGGCGCCCGCGCGCGAAATGCGGGTGCAGAGAAGGAGCGGTTCGACCGATGCCGATCAAGACCCGGTCTGCCACAGGCAACGCCATGGACGACACGATCACCGAAGCTCCCGCGAATACCGAGCCCGCGAGAAAAGCTTCCAGCACGATCAGCGCCGCTCGTGATTCCTTAACGATGGCAGCCGGCGAAGCCAAGCATAAATCGCCGCCGCTTACCGAAGCGACCGGCGCACCTGTCGACCTCGAATCGCCCCGCGAGAGCGCGGCTATTCCTGACGAGGATGCGGCGACGATGAAGACAGAGAAGACCGCCGATCCGCAGCGGATCGACCCGGCGGCGTCACGCAAGGCCGCGGCAGCGTTCGTCGCCGCGCGCAGGAAGATGGCTCCCGCAGCTTCGCCCGCGCCTCCCCTCACCAGCAGCGATACTTTGAAAGGTATGGTACAGGTGTCTGACAAGAAGGCTCGCAAGACGACCGTCGACGACGCGGCGCCGGCCTCCGAAGCCGCTCCGGTTGCCGAAGCCGCGGTTCCCGAAGCTCCTGTCGCTCCGGCGCCGATGATGCCGCAGCGGCCGTTCTCCACCATCCAACGCGGTCCGGCGGCGATGAAGCCGCGTCCCGCACCTTCGGCCAAGGGCCAGGTCTTCAAGACCGGCGAGTTCATCGTGTACCCGGCCCATGGCGTCGGCCAGATAACGGCCGTCGAGTCGCAGGAGGTCGCCGGCTACAAGCTCGAGCTCTTCGTCATATCCTTCGTCAAGGACAAGATGATCCTGAAGGTGCCGCTTCCCAAGATCTCGAGCGTCGGCATGCGCAAGCTCGCCGAGCCTTCGGTCATGAAGCGTGCGCTCGACACGTTGACCGGCCGCGCCCGAGTCAAGCGGACGATGTGGTCGCGCCGTGCCCAGGAGTATGAGGCCAAGATCAACTCCGGCGACCTCATCGCCATCGCCGAGGTGGTACGCGACCTCTACCGTTCCGACGCGCAACCGGAGCAATCCTATTCCGAGCGCCAGCTCTACGAGGCGGCGCTGGACAGGATGGCGCGCGAACTCGGCGTGGTCCAGAAGCTGACCGACACCGAGGCCCTGAAGATCATCGACGACCAGCTTCAGAAGGGCCCGCGTCGCGGCAAGGCCGAGGATGCCGAGGTCGACGAGACCGAGGACAGCGAAGAAGGCGGCATCGGCGAAGCCGCCTGATCGTCATCCTTAGAAGGGAACACGAACAAAGGGCGTCGGCGCAAGCCGGCGCCTTTCAATTTTTCAGCTTGTAGCCGGTGCGGAAGATCCACCAGACGGTGGCAAGACAGAGCACGAGGAACAGCAGCGTCATCGCCAGGCTCAGGCCGATGCTGACGTCGGTGTTGCCGTAGAAGCTCCAGCGGAAGCCGCTGAGCAGGTAGAGCACCGGATTGGCGAGCGACACCTTCTGCCAGAACGGCGGCAGCATGGTCACGGAATAGAAACTGCCGCCCAGAAAGGTCAGCGGGGTTACCACCAGCAATGGCACGATCTGCAGTTGCTCGAAATTCTTCGCCCAGATGCCGATGATGAAACCGAGCAGGCTGAAGGTCACCGACGTCAGTAGCAGGAAGGCCACCATCCACATCGGATGCAGGATCGAGAAAGGCACGAAGAGACGCGCGGTCAGGATGATGATGGCGCCCAGGATGATCGACTTGGTCGCCGCCGCGCCGACGTAGCCGCAGGCCGCCTCGGCCCAAGATACCGGGGCCGAGAGCAGCTCGAAGATGGTGCCCGACCATTTGGTGAAGTAGATACCGAAGGCGGCGTTGGAGACGCTCTGCGTCAGGATCGACAGCATGGCCAGTCCAGGCACCAGGAAGGCGGCGTAGGGCACGCCGTCGATGGCGTTCATGCGGCTGCCGATCGCCGAGCCGAACACCACGAAGTAGAGCGAGGTCGAGACCACCGGCGCGATGACGCTCTGCGCCACGGTGCGCAACCAGCGCATCATCTCGTAGCGGTAGATGGCGTAGAAGCCACGCCAGTTCATGATGCGGGCTCCGGTGTAGCGCGGCCGACGAGGCCGACGAAGATCTCCTCCAGCGTGGTCTGGCGCGTGGCGAGATCGCGGATCTCGACGCCGGCGGCAGCGAGCCGGTGCATCAGGTCGGCGATGCCGTTCTCCTCGCGATTGGCGTCGAAGGAGTAGGTCAGCCGCCGGCCGCCCTCTCCGAGCTCGACGTCGAGGCCGGCGAGCGTCTCCGGCAGCGCAACGAGCGGGTCGCGCACGTCGACGATGAGGCGCTTGCGGCCGAGCCGGGCGATCAGCGCGTCCTTGTCGTCGACGATGACGAGCTGCCCCTTGTCGATCACGCCGACGCGGTCCGCCATCTCCTCCGCCTCCTCGATGTAATGGGTGGTGAGGATCACGGTGACGCCGTCATCGCGCAGGCGGCGCACCAGCGCCCACATGTCCCGGCGCAGGTCGACGTCGACGCCGGCGGTCGGCTCGTCGAGGAACAGGATCGTGGGGTCGTGCGCGAGCGCCTTGGCGATCATCACCCGCCGCTTCATGCCGCCCGAGAGCGCCATCAGGTTCGACCCGCGCTTATCCCAGAGCGACAGGCTACGCAGCACCGCCTCGACGCGGGCGGGGTCGCGCGGTTTGCCGAACAGACCGCGCGAGTAGGCGACGGTGGCCTCCACCGTCTCGAAGACGTCGAGCGTCAGTTCCTGCGGCACCAATCCGATCTTGGAACGGGCGCGGCGATAATCGCGCACGACGTCGGAGCCGTCCACGGCGACGCGGCCGGCGCTGGCCTTGACGATGCCGCAGACGATCGAGATCAGCGTGGTCTTGCCGGCGCCGTTGGGACCGAGCAGGGCGAAGATCTCGCCTTTGCGGATCGCCAGGTCGACGCCCTTCAGCGCCTGGAAGCCGGACTTGTAGGTCTTGGTGAGGCCCTGGACGTCGATGATCGCGTTCAAAGTCTCCTACAATCCCATTCGCTTGTCGGCCGGCAGCAGTGCGTCGTCGATCTCCCGCGCGCGGATCGCGGCGGGGCGCGCGGCGAGGCGCTGCCAATAGGCCTCGAAGGCCGGACGCTTCTCGATCGTGCCGAAGATCATGCCCCAGCCGATCTGCGCGCCGACAACGACATCGGCGGCGGTGAAAGCCTCGCCGGCGATGTGGTCGCTCGCGCCCAGGGCTTGCTCAATGGCGGCGAGGACATCCGCCAACGAGCCGTAGCCGACGAAACCGCGGCGCTCGGCCGGCGCCTCGAATTTCAACGCGTGATTGACGACGGCGGCTTCGAGCGGTCCGGCGCCGAAGAACAGCCAGCGGAAATAGGCGCCGCGTCGCCCCGCGGGCGGTACCAGCTCGGCTTCGGGGAAGGTGTCGGCGAGGTAGGCGCAGATCGCCGCGACCTCGGTCACCACCACGTCGCCGTGGCGCAGCGCCGGCACCTTGCCCATCGGGTTGATCGCGAGGAACTCGGGCGCCTTCATCGTCGTGCCGTAGTCGAGCATCTCGACACGATAGGGCCGGCCGACCTCTTCGAGCATCCAGCGCGCGATGCGGCCGCGCGACATGGGATGGGAATAGAGGACGAGTTCGTCTGCCAAGGGGTGGCTCCGCGGGGAGCCGCCTTTTAACCCAGCACGGACGCAAAGCCACCCACGGCCTGCTTGGCTTTTCGCGCCGGGCCGTCATGCTACGGCAAAGCCTGGCCTGAAAGGATCGACGTGGCGCTACGATGGGGTCTTCGCCTGCTGATGATCTGCGTCGTCGGCTATTGCGTGGCGTTGCTCGTGCTGGTGATCTGGCAACGCAAGATGATGTATTTCCCCGGCCCATCGAGGGGCACGGCGGAGGCTTGTGGACTGACCGGAGCGCGGACGCTCCGGCTGCCCACGCCGGACGGCCAGCACCTCGACGCCTGGTACAAGCCGGCGGAGGGCGGACACCTCGTCTACCTCTACTTCCATGGCAACGGCGGAACGCTGGCGGACCGCGCCCCCCTGTTCCGCAAGATGGTCGCCGACGGCTCAGGGCTGCTCGCGATCGACTATCGCGGCTACGGCGGCTCCACCGGGTCGCCGACCGAGAAGGGACTGCTGCTCGACGGCGAGACGGCCTTCGCCAAGGCGACGTCAGAGGGCTATACCGGCTCGCGCATCGTTCTCGTCGGCGAATCGCTCGGCAGCGCCGTAGCGGTGGCCGTGGCCGCCAAGCATCCGGTGCACGCGTTGGTGCTCGACAGCGCCTTCTCGTCGACCGTCGACGTCGCCGCGTCCGAGTACCCGATGTTCCCGGTGCGCCTGCTGATGATGGACAGCTATCTCTCATGGACGCGCATCGGCGCGGTCGCCGCGCCGAAGCTGTTCCTGCAGGGCGCCAAGGACACGGTGATCCCGCTCGGCTCCGCCGAAAAACTCTACGATCACGCATCCCCGCCCAAGACCTTCATCCTGCTGCCCGAGCTCGGCCACGTCGTGCTGCTGGCTCCGGGTGTCTTCGCCAAGGTCAAGGACTGGCTCGCGGCCCTGCCGCAGAGCTGAGCCTCGGCGCGGTCAGTCCGCGAGCGCCATCCGGGCGAAGCGCTGGAAGGCGCGGGCGCGATGCGACAGCGCGCGAGAGCCGTCGGCGGGGATGCCGTGCTTCTCGACGGCGGTCATCTCGCCGAACGTGCGCTCGTGGCCGTCCGGCTTGAACGCGGCATCGTAGCCGAAGCCGAGCGTGCCGCGCGGCGGCAACATCATCACGCCGTCGACGCGATCCTCCACGCCGAGCACCGCCTCGCCCGGCCGCGCGAGCGCGAGCGCCGACACGAAGAAGGCGCGGTGAGGAGGAGACGCGTCGCGCGCCTCTAGACGACGGCGCAGCGCCGCGATTGCCTCGGCGTAGCCGCCGGCCTCCTTGGCAAAGCGAGCGGAATAGATGCCGGGCTCGTCGCCCAAGGCCTCGATGCAGAACCCGGTGTCGTCAGCGAAGGCCGGGAGCCCGCTAGCGCGGCAGGCCGCCTCGGCCTTGATCGCGGCGTTGGCGGCGAAGGTCGCGCCGGTCTCGTCGGGCTCGGCGAGGCCGAGCTCGCCCGCCGACACCGCCTCGATGGCGTAAGGCACGAGCAGCTGGCGCATCTCGCGCAGCTTGCCGGGATTGTGAGTGGCGATGACGAGCCGACCGGTGATTAGGCGGGGCATGGCTCAGCCTTAGGCCAGCGCCTGTTTCTGCAGCGCCACCAGATCCGCAATGCCGGCCTTGGCCAGGGTCATCATGCTGGCGAGCTCGGCCTCGGAGAAGACGGCGCCCTCGGCCGAGGCCTGCACCTCGACCAGCGCGCCCGAGCCCGACATGACGAAGTTGGCGTCGGTCTGCGCCTCGGAATCCTCGGCGTAGTCGAGGTCGAGCACCGGCTCGCCCTGGTAGATGCCGCAGGAAACGGCGGCGACATGGTCGCGCAACGGATTTTCCTTGACGATGGAGCGCGAGCGCATCCAGTCGAGGCAGTCGTGCAGCGCGATCCAGGCGCCGGTGATGGATGCGGTGCGGGTGCCGCCGTCGGCCTGCAGCACGTCGCAGTCGACCGTGATCTGGCGCTCGCCCATGCCCTGCAGGTTGGTCACGGCGCGAAGGCTGCGGCCGATCAGGCGCTGGATTTCCTGGGTGCGGCCCGACGGCTTGCCCGACGTCGATTCGCGCCGCGTTCGGGTGTGCGTCGCGCGCGGCAGCATGGCGTATTCGGCGGTGACCCAGCCGCGGCCCTGCCCGCGCAGCCACGGCGGCGGCTTGTCCTCCAGCGAGGCGGTGCAGAGCACGTGGGTGTTGCCGAACTTGACCAGGCAGGAGCCTTCCGCGTAGCGGGCGACCTTGCGCTCGAGCGTCACCGACCGCAGGTCGGCGGGGGCGCGTTTGGAAGGTCGCATGAAGGCTCCGTGTCGAGGAGGCGCTCTCGTAGGGGTCATGGGCCGTCGAGGCAACCATCCCCCTTGGATGGCGGGCCGATGGGCCTACTCTCCCGCGGCCAGTTGCGCGACGCCGGCCACGCGCGCGGGCCCGCCGAGCGGGCGCTCCTCCATGAACAGCATCGCCGTGAAGGCGGCAGCCGAGCCCAGCGCGACGAGTCCGAAGACGATGCGGAAGCTGGCGAGCAACGCCGCCTGCTCATGCAGAGACGACGTAACCGCGGCCTGCGCGTGGGCGCCTAGGAGCACCGCTCCGAAGACGGCCACCGCCACCGCACCGCCGAGCTGGCGGCACAGGTTCGCCGTCGCGGTCGCGGTGCCGAGCTGGTGCAGGGCCACGGCATTCTGGATCGAGACGGTGGAGATCGGCAGCAGCGTGCCCAGCGCGATCGAGACCACCGCCAGCACGAGGCTCACGCCCCACACCGGCATCGTGCCCGCGAAGACGGCCAGGACAACCGCCGCCACGAACGCGCATGGCATCGCGGCCAATGGCAGCCGCTTATAGTGCTCGCGTGTCGCCATGGCGCGACCCGAAAGGAGCGTGCCGGCGACGGTCCCCACCGTCAGCGGCAGGAGGGCGACGCCCGACTGCGAGGCGCTGAGCCCGCGCAGGGTCTCGAACAGGATCGGCGCGTAGATGGCGAGCCCGAGGAAGAGCCCCACGCTCAAGGTCGCGGCGGCGGTGGCAAACAGCACCACCTTGTTGAACAGCACGTCAAGCGGGATGAGCGGTTCGTCGGCTACGTTGATGTGGCGATAGAAGGCGGCGAAGAGCAAAACGCTGCCGGCGAGCACGCCGGCCGTCCGCCAGTCGATCCAGCCGAAACGCGCGCCGGCCCACGAGAGGGCGACCAGCAGCGTCGAGGTCGAGGCCACGAGCAAGACCGCTCCGACGATGTCGAGCTTGTGCCGCCGCTCGTGGCGCGGCAGCCGCTTCAACGGCGCGGCCGTCATCAAGTAGGCGGCGGCGCTGAGCGGTACGTTGATCCAGAAGATCATCTGCCATGTCAGGTGCTGGGCGAAGAAGCCGCCGAGCACCGGGCCGGCGACGCTCGCGGTGGTGAAGGCGGTGGCGAAATAAACCTGCCAGCCGGCGCGTTCGCGCGGGGTCAGCATGTCGCCGACGATGGTCTGAGACAAGGCCAGCAAGCCGCCGCCGCCGATGCCTTGGACGAAGCGAGCCGAAACCAGCGCGGTCATGGTGGGCGCCAGCGCGCAAAGGATCGAGCCGGCGGCGAAGATGGCGATGGCGGCCAGCAGCACGATGCGGCGGCCGTGGATGTCCGAGAGCTTGCCGTAGATCGGCACCGCGGACGTCGCCGCCAGCAGATAGGCGGTCACGACCCACGGCAGATGTGCCGCGCCGCCAAGATCGCGCCCGATGGTGGGCAACGCCGTCGCCACGATGGTCTGGTCGAGCGCGCCGAGCAGCATCGCCATCATCAATCCGTAGATAATGCGGCGGATCTCGTGCGCGGCCAGGGGCGCCGCCTCGACGCTGGGCGTAATGGACGGTGTTTCGAGCATTGGCCGGATGTCGGGCCGATGCTGCAGCGCGACAAGGTCGCGCCCGGCGTCGCTGCCTTGCGGCACGCGCATCGGGGCGACCTCCGTTCCGGCGCTACGCCGAGACCGGAGCGCGGCAGGCGGCAACGATGGCGAGGAAATCCTCGGCTTTGAGGCTGGCGCCGCCGACCAGGGCACCGTCGACGTTCTCCACGTTCATCAGGTCGCGGGCGTTGCCCGGCTTCACCGAGCCGCCGTAGAGGAGGCGGATGCTCGCGCCACCGATCGGCAGAAGGCGGGAGACCTCCTCGCGCATGAAGGCATGCATCTCGCGGATATCGTCGGCGGTCGGCGTGACCCCGGTGCCGATGGCCCAGATCGGCTCGTAGGCGAGAACGAGGCGAGCGGCGTCGGTGTCGGTGGGCAGCGAGCCCGACATCTGGCGTTCGACGACGGAGAGGGCGCGGTTCTGGTCGCGATCCTCCTTCGTCTCGCCGACGCAGACGATGACGTCGAGCCCGGCGCCCATCGCGGCCACCGCCTTGCGCCGCACGGCCACGTTGGTCTCGCCATGGTCGGCCCGGCGCTCGGAATGGCCGAGGATCACGTAGGTGGCGCCGGCGTCCCGCAGCATCGCGGCGGCGATGTCTCCGGTGTGGGCGCCGTACTCCTGCCGGTGGCAGTTCTGTCCGCCGACCGCGAGCATCGTCCCGGCGGCGATGACGCAGGCGTCGCGGAGCAGCGTCGTCGGCGGGCAGACCAGCACCTCGACGTCTCCGGTGCGGCCGTCGCGCACCGCATCGCGGATCGCCTCGATCTGCGTCAGGTCCGCGCGCAGCCCGTTCATCTTCCAGTTTCCGGCAACAAGCGGTCGCGGTGGTCGCGCCATCGGCGGCAGGCTCCCAGAACTTCTTCGATCGACGTCGATGGTCGTTTGACCGATGCGAGTCGTCCCTAGCATCGGGGCCGGTGATCGGCAAAGGTTGCCAATCAGCGGCCGTTGATGCACCACATCGCGGTTTCGCAGAAGGGCCCGGCGCCCTCAGCCAACGCGACGGACAGCTCCATGCTTACGCAGATGCGCGCGCTTTCCCAGAATTTCTTCGGGCGTGCGATCCTCGGCGTGGTGCTCGTGCTCATCATCGGTTCCTTCGCGATCTGGGGGATCGGGGACCGTTTCACCGGCTACGACGCCGGCCAGATCGCCCAGGTCGGTCCCGGCAAGATCACCATCGAGCAGTACCGCAACGCCTTCCGCAACGAGATGCAGCGGCTGCAGCAGCAGCAGAAACGTTCGATCACCGGCGAGGAGGCCAAGCGGCTGGGCGTCGACCGCCAGGTGCTCTCGCGCCTGCTCACCGACACCCTACTCGAACAGCAGGCGACGAAGCTCGGCCTCGTCGTCGGCAACGACGAGATCGTACGCCTCATCGAACGGGATCCGTCCTTCTTCGACCCGGCGACGACGCGCTTCGACCGCAAACGCTTCAACGCGATCCTGAGCGAGAACGGCTACACGGAGACAAGCTACGCCACGGCGGAGCGCCGCCTGATCCTGCGTCAGGAGGTGTCCGACGCTGTCGTCGGCGGGCTCCAGCTCCCGGCGATCGTCAGCGACGCGGTGCACCGCTTCCAGGCCGAGGTTCGCGATGCCGACTTCTTCATCCTGCCGCCGGCGGCGGCCGGCAGCGTTGCGGCGCCGAGCGAGGCGGACCTGAAGAGCTACTACGACGCGCATACCTTCACCTACACGGCGCCGGAGTTCCGCAAGATCGAGGTGCTGGCGATCCTGCCTGTCGACCTGGTGAAGCCGGACGCGGTCACCTCCGACGAGGTTGCCAGGCGCTACGACGAGCAGAAGGCTGCGCGCTTCGAGCACGAGCGGCGGGACGTGGAGCAGCTGGTGTTCCCCGACGCTGCGGCGGCGCAGGCCGCGGCGGCCAAGATCAAGGCCGGGACTTCCTTCGACAAAGAGGTCGCCGACGAGAAGAAGACGCCGGCCGATGTCTCCCTCGGCACGGTCGGCAAATCGGACATCGTCGATCCGGCGGTCGCGGCCGCGGCCTTCGCCCTGCCGGAAGGCGGCACGAGTTCTCCGGTCAAGGGCCAGTTCGGCACGGTGCTGGTGCATGTCTCCAAAATCGTACCCGGCACCACGCAATCGCTGATGGAGGTCACCGCTCAGCTGAAGGACGAGATCGCCATCATCAAGGCCCGGCAGCAGGCGAAGGACGAAGCCGACAAGGTCGAGGACGCGCGTGCCGCCGGCAAGTCGCTGTCCGAGGTTGCCGCCGGCGTCGGCATGAAGATCCGCACGATCGAGGCCGTCGACGCCCAAGGCCGTGACAGGAACGGCAGACCGGTCGAAGGACTCGTCGCCGGTCCGCAGCTCCTCAAGGCCGCGTTCTCTGCCGAGCCGAACTCCGACTCCGAGGTCATCCACACGGACCAGGGCGGCTCCGAATGGTTCGCGGTGACGAAGGTCGATGCCGCGCACCAGCTGGCTTTCGCCGACGTGAAGCCGAAGGTCGCGGTGGCCTGGCGTGCCGAGGAGACGACGCGCAAGCTCGCCTCCGAGGGCGACAAGATCGTCAAGGCCATCGACGGTGGCCAGACGCTCGCGGCGGCCGCCGCCGAGGCCAAGCAGCCGTTGATGCAGGCGCGCAACGTCGGGCGCGGCGGCGCGCCGGAGCTTCCCTCGAGCGAAGCGAGCGCCCTGTTCGAACATCCCGTCGGCAAGGCCGGCTCGGTCTCGGCGCAAGGCCGCGGCCGCCTCGTCTTCAAGGTCGAGGCGGCCGGCGTGCCCCCGGTCGATCCGAATGATCCGACCTTCAAGAAGCTCATCGATCAGGTGAAGAGCGGCTACGAGGACGATGTCATCCAGCAATATCTCGCCAGGGTGCAGACCGAGGTCGGCGTGACCATCAACAAGAAGGCGCTGGCCACCGCGCTCGGCGACGAACCCGGCAGCTGATGACCTCGCCATCCTTCGAGGCTTTCGCGCCGCGGCACGCCGCGGGCGAGCCGCAGCTTGTCGCCACGACGCTGATCGCCGATCTCGAGACGCCGGTGTCGGCGTTCCTGAAGCTCTCGGCAAGCCGCACGGGTGGCTGCTTCCTGCTCGAATCGGTCGAAGGCGGGGCGGTGCGTGGCCGCTATTCGATGATCGGGCTCGATCCCGACGTGGTGTTTCGCGCCACAGGCGGCCGCGCCGAGATCGCCCGCGACGCCCTCTTTGCGCCAGGGAGTTTCGTGCCCTGCTCCGAGCCCCCGCTCCAATCCTTGCGCAAACTCATCGCCGAATCGCGCATCGCCCCGGCCGGCGAGGGCGATCTCCCGCCGATGGCGGCCGGCGTCTTCGGCTATCTCGGTTACGACATGGTGCGCGAGATGGAGCGGCTGGCACCGGCCAAGCCGGATCCTATCGGCGTCCCCGATTCGATCTTCCTGCGGCCAACGCTGATGGTCGTCTTCGACGATGTTCGCGACGAGATCTCCGTGGTTACGCCGGTGCGACCCGAGCCGGGCGAGGATGCGCGCGCCGCCTACGCGAGTGCCCAGGGCCGCCTCGCCGCCATCGTCGCGGTGCTCGAGGGGCCGCTGTCGCACGGCCCGGCCAGGGCATCGCGGGCGCCGCTGGCCGCGGTCGAGCCGGCGAGCAACACGCCGCCGACCCGCTTTCTGGCGATGGTCGAGCGCGCCAAGGAGTACATCCGCGCCGGCGACATCTTCCAGGTGGTGCTCTCGCAGCGCTTCTCGAGGCCGTTCGCCCTGCCCGCCTTCTCGCTCTACCGCGCGCTGCGGCGCGTCAACCCGGCGCCGTTCCTCTGTTTTCTCGATTTCGGCACGCATCAAATCGTGTGTTCCTCGCCCGAGATCCTGGTGCGCGTGCGCGACGGAACGGTTACGATCCGTCCTATCGCCGGCACGCGCTGGCGCGGCAAGACCCGCGCCGAGGACGAGGCGTTAGCCGCCGACCTGCTGGCCGACGAGAAGGAGTGCGCCGAGCATCTGATGCTGCTCGACCTCGGCCGCAACGACGTCGGGCGCGTCGCGGCGACCGGCACGGTGAGCGTGACAGAGCGCTTCGCCATCGAGCGCTACAGCCACGTCATGCACATCGTCTCGAACGTCGAAGGCAGGCTCGATGCCGCCCACGACACCATCGATGCGCTGGCCGCCGGTTTTCCCGCCGGAACGGTGTCGGGCGCACCCAAGGTGCGGGCGATGGAGATCATCGACGAGCTCGAGGCCGACAAGCGCGGCATCTATGCCGGCTGCATCGGCTATTTCGGCGCCGCCGGCGAGATGGACACCTGCATCGTGCTGCGCACCGCCGTCGTCAAGGACGCCACGATGCATGTCCAGGCCGGCGCCGGCATCGTCTACGACTCCGATCCCGAGAGCGAGGCGCGCGAGTGCGCCAACAAGGCCCGCGCGCTGTTCCGTGCGGCGGAGGAGGCCGGCCGCTTTGCCGGATAGATCAACTTCGTCGTCTTGCGGCTTTGCGGTCGCGATGGGAGCCAATGAAGCCGCTGCTCGACATGCTGGACGCGCGTTACTGGGCCGCCCGATTCCGCCACCATGGAACCGCGGTATGCGGACTGCGACCCGGTCCCCTGCCGACGGCGGCGATGCTGCGCAGCGGTATCGCAGTCGCGACCGGGTTCCTGCTGCTCCTCGCGCTCCGCCGCCCGGAGGCGGCGGTCCTGTGTGCCTTCTTCACGAACTTCCTTTGTCTGGTGGACCGCGCCACGCCGGTCACGACGCGCCTCGGGGTCCAGGCAGCGGGCGGCGTGCTCTTCGCCGTCCTGGGCGGACTCGGCCTGCTGCTCGCGGGCGACGTGGCCCTCGTTACCGCTTTGGTGTTCGTCATGGCGCTGGTCGCCGGCTACGTCCACGGCACCGCGCCGGGCCTTGAGGCCCTGCCCCGCTTCGGGCTGTGCTGTCTTGTGGTGACCGCCTTCCTGCCGCTCGACGTGGGCGAGGCCCTGATCGCGGCGCTGCTCGGCACCGCCGTCGCGATTGCCGCCGTGCTGATCGACCATGCCTCCCGCCACGGACGGCGCGGCGTCTACACCGCCAAGGTCAACGCCACCGCCGGCCGCCCCGGGCCGCGCTTCAGCCTGATCTACGCCTGCGCCGCCGCCATCAGCCTGGTGGTCGGTTCGGTGTGGGGCGGGTTCCGCCCCTATTGGGTGACGATCACCGTCCTGCTCGTGATGCAGCCCGACCGGCGCGCCAACACCGTGCGGGTCGTCCAGCGTTTCCTCGGCACGATCGCCGGCGTGGTCTTCGCCTTCGCGGCAGTGCGGGTCCTGCCGGACGCGGTCCGGCCGGGTGCGCTGCTCGTCCTGGTGTTGGCGCTGCCGTTCATCTGGCCGCTGGGCTACGAGCGCAATTACGGGATCGGCACGGCGGTGCTCTCGGCCTGGGTGCTCATTCTCATCGACACCGCCCTGCCCGCCGCCGACCTCGTGACGGCGCTGTTCCGCGCGCGCCTGTCGGACACCGCGATCGGCTGCGCCATCGCGCTCGCCGGCAGCTTCGCCTTTTTCGAGGTGCGGAAGGCGGCGGCGGACGGGTGAGCACGCTGATCAGAGATCGCGACGCCCGTCCACAACGTCCAAAAACTCGACGTAGAGACAGCCCCCCTTTCATCTTCGTCGGGCTGCACCTCGTAGAGGATGAGGTACGGCGCTTCGGCGGGTAGTAGGACCGAGATCCGGGCGGCGTGGCCCTGGCCTGGGCATTGTCGTCAGCTGAGCGACTCGGCGTTCTATGCGGTCGAAGACGCGTTCCGCGGCGGACTCGTTGTGCTGTCCGATGAAGACGTAGATCGCCAGCAGGTTGCCTCGAGATCGTCGGGACCAGCGGATCTCAGCCGGCACGTTCCGGGCGAGCCTTCGATGCAGCGATAAGGCGACGAGCTTCCATCCGAAGCTCGTCGAAATTGACGCGACCGGCGCTGCCGCTCGCCTTGCCCGCGTCCCAGGCCGACCGAAGCTTCTGCATCTGACGCTCGTTCAGCTTCCGGCCGGACCTAAGCCGGAGAGCATCAAGGATGACATCCCCTGCAGAAGCGTATTCTCCCGTTTCGACGACGGCCCTGATGTCGTCGGCGAAAGGTTCGGGCACCTCGACTGTCAACGGGACCTGATCGCTCATTCCGCAAGAAAGCATGTCGAGCCGGCCCTGAGAAGGGGCACCCTGATAAGCAAACGGCCATCCAGCATGGCCTCCTGTCGCCTTCAAACCATGTAGCCCGGCAGCCAGCCCTCGTGCGAGGCGCGCAGTTCCGCGAGGGAGACCGCGGCCGTGTCGATCGCCATTGCGTCGCCCTGCGTCGTGCCGATCCGCTCGACGGCGACATCGGCGTCGGCGTAGCGCAGGATGAAGTCGGCGTCGCTGGTCGAGGCTGTCACGAGATAGCGGGCCTGGTCCTCGCCGAAGAGCCAGCCGTGCGCCGCGATGCCGCCGGGCACTTCCACCGCCACGCCCATGCCGCCGGCCAGCGCCATCTCGGCCAGCGTCACCGCGATGCCGCCGTCCGAAACGTCGTGGCAGGCGGAGATGCGCCCTTCGGCGATGAGGCCGCGCACGAAATCGCCGTTGCGCCTCTCCGCGGCGAGGTCGACGGGCGGCGGGGCGCCCTCCTCGCGCCCGCAGATCTCGCGCAGGTACAAGGACTGGCCGAGCCAACCCTGCGTCTCGCCGATCAGCAGGATGGCCTCGCCCTCGCGCACAAAGCCGATGCCGACGCTCGCCGCCACGTCGGCGATGACGCCGACGCCGCCGATCGAGGGCGTCGGCAGGATGCCGCGGCCGGCGCTCTCGTTGTAGAGCGAGACGTTGCCCGACACGATCGGGAAGTCGAGCGCGCGGCAGGCCTCGCCGATGCCGCGCACGCACCCCACGAACTGGCCCATCACCTCGGGCTTCTCTGGGTTGCCGAAGTTGAGGTTGTCGGTTGCCGCACGCGGCAGCGCCCCCGTCGCCGTGATGTTGCGCCAGGCCGCCGCCACCGCCTGCTTGCCGCCCTCGTAGGGGTCGGCCTCGCAGTAGCGCTGGGTGACGTCGGTGCAGAGCGCGAGGCCCTTGGGCCCGTCGCCGACGCGCACGATCGCCGCGTCGCCGCCCGGCCGCTGGATCGTGTTGCCGCCGATGAGGTGATCGTACTGCTCCCAAACCCAGCGCTTGGAGGCGACGTCGGGCGAGGCCATCAGCGCCAGCAGCGCCTCGCGCGTACCCATCGGCGGCACGATCGCCTGCGCCTCGATCAACGGCCGCTTCGGGGTCGCGACGTGCGGCCGGTCGTAGAGTGGCGCCTGGTCGCCCAGCTCCTTGATCGGGAGATCGACCTTGGTCTCCCCGCCGTGGCGCACCACGAAGCGCAGCGTGTCCGTCGTGCGGCCGATGACGGCGAAGTCCAGCCCCCACTTGACGAAGACCGCTTCGGCGGCGGCGCGCTTCTCCGGGTGCAGCACCATGAGCATGCGCTCCTGGCTCTCCGACAGCATCATCTCGTAGGCGGTCATGCCCGTCTCGCGGCAGGGCACGGTGTCGAGGTCGAGCTCGACGCCGAGGTCCCCCTTGGCGCCCATCTCGACGGCCGAGGAGGTCAGCCCGGCGGCGCCCATGTCCTGGATCGCCACCACGGCGCCGGTCCCCATCAGCTCGAGGCAGGCCTCCAGCAGCAGCTTTTCCGCGAAAGGGTCGCCGACCTGCACCGTCGGCCGCTTCTCCTGCGCGTCGGCCTCGAAGCTCGCCGAGGCCATGGTGGCGCCGTGGATGCCGTCGCGGCCGGTCTTGGAGCCGAGATAGACGATGGGGTTCCCGACGCCGGTGGCCGTGGCGTAGAAGATCTCGTCCGTGCGGGCGAGGCCCACCGCCATGGCGTTGACCAGGATGTTGCCGTCGTAGCGGGTGTGGAACTGCGTCGAGCCGCCCACCGTGGGCACGCCAAAGGCGTTGCCGTAGCCGCCGATGCCGGCCACCACGCCCGCCACCAGGTGCTTGGTCCTGGGATGGGCCGGGTCGCCGAAGCGAAGCAGGTCGAGGCAGGCGATGGGCCGCGCCCCCATGGTGAACACGTCACGCAGGATGCCGCCGACGCCGGTCGCCGCGCCCTGGTAAGGCTCGATGTAGGAGGGGTGGTTGTGGCTCTCCATCTTGAAGACGCAGGCCTCGCCGTCGCCGATGTCGATGATTCCGGCGTTCTCGCCCGGCCCCTGGATCACCCAGGGCGCGCTTGTGGGCAGCGTGCGCAGGTGCAGGCGCGAGGACTTGTAGGAGCAGTGCTCGTTCCACATCGCCGAGAAGATGCCGAGTTCGGTGAAGCTGGGCACCCGCCCGATCAGCTCGAGGATGCGGCGGTACTCGTCGGGCTTGAGCCCGTGCGCGGCCACGAGCTCGGGGGTGATGGCGGGTTCGGCGGGCGGCACGAGGCTCTCCGGGTTCGCGGCGACGACGCCGACAGTTGCAGCTCCAGAGCATATGCGGTACGATAACCGGGGTCAAGCCCTTGTTCCGGCTTGAATACCGCAAGACCTCCGCGCCGCGTGCCCTGACAAGTGGCCCTGCCAAAGTCAGGGAACGTCGACAAGAGACCGTGACGGTGTCAGCGAACCGCGACATCGGACCGTGCCATCGGCGCGTTCGCTGACAAGGCACGAAAACACGCTGGCTTACGCCGACATGGCCAGTCCAGTCGGAGGCGCTCCGGCTACGCCGCCTTGTCGAGCCCGTAGAGCGTGTGCAGCGTGCGCACCGCGAGCTCGGTGTAGGCGGCATCGATCAGTACCGAGAACTTGATCTCGGAGGTGGTGATCGCACGGATGTTGATGCCCTTGTCCGACAGGGCCCTGAAGGCCTTGGCGGCGACGCCGGCGTGGGAGCGCATGCCCACGCCGATGGCCGAGACCTTGACCACGTCGGTCGAGCCTTCCAGCAGCTCGAAGCCGATCTCGGCCCTCTGGCTCTCCAGCAGTGCGCAGGCGCGATCGTAGTCGGCCGCCGTGGTGGTGAAGGTCATGTCGGTGTGGCGGGCATCGCCCGAGGCCACCTGGATAATCATGTCGACGTTGATGCCGGCCTCCGCCAGCGGCCCGAAGATGCCGGCGGCGACGCCCGGCGAATCCTTGAGCCGCCGCAGCGTGATCTGCGCCTCGTCGCGCGAGAAGGCGATGCCGGTCACGACCTGCTGTTCCACGATGTCCTCCTCCTCACAAATCAGCGTGCCCGGCGACGGCGCGGCGGGATCGTCGAAGGACGAGCGCACGAAGGTCTTCACGCGATGCACCATCGCCAGCTCGACGGAGCGCACCTGCAGCACCTTGGCGCCGAGCGAGGCCATCTCGAGCATCTCCTCGAAAGCGACGCGATCGAGCCGACGCGCCTTGGGCACGATGCGCGGATCGGTGGTGTAGACGCCGTCGACGTCGGTGTAGATGTCGCAGCGGTCGGCCCCGATCGCGGCGGCCACCGCGACGGCGGACGTGTCGGAACCGCCGCGTCCCAGCGTGGCGATGCGGCCGGTACCCTCGTGGATCCCCTGGAACCCGGCGACGACCGCGACCTCGCCGCGCGCGAAACCGGCGGCGAGGTTGCTGTCCGCGATCGATTCGATGCGGGCGACGCCATGGGCGTCCGACGTGCGGATGGGGATCTGCCAGCCCTGCCAGGAGCGGGCCGGCACGCCGCTCTGCTGCAGGGCGATGGCGAGGAGCCCGGCGGTGACCTGCTCGCCCGAGGCGACCACGGCATCGTACTCGCGCGGGTCGTAGAGCGGCGAGGCCTGCTTGACCCAGTCCACGAGTTCGTTGGTCTTGCCCGACATGGCCGAGACCACCACCGCCACTTCGTGGCCGGACCCGACTTCGCGCTTCACGTGGCGGGCGACGTTGCGGATGCGGTCGAGGTCGGCGACGGACGTGCCGCCGAACTTCATCACGAGGCGGGACATGCTGGGTGGTTGGCTTTCCGACGGGCACGGCTGCGAGGCGCGCCTACATGACGACCGCGCACCGCCGCGTCAATTGCATGGTCGATTTCCAGGCTTGAGCAAACATCCGCGTTTGCGGATCGGCTCCGGCAAGAAAAGCGCAGCGAGCAAAGCGACATGAGTGTTGCGACGCGACTCCGAAGGACCGTCCGCTACTCTAGAGCCGACGCCCGTAGCCGCCCGTGCCGAAGCCGACGAGACGCAGGATCATCAGCAGGATTACGGCGCCGATAACGGCGTTGATGATCAGGCCCACGATGCCGTGCGCGAGCACCACGTGGAAGTGGTTCAGCACGTAGTCGCCGATGAAGGCACCGATGACGCCGACGATGAAGTCACCGATGATCCCGAACCCACCGCCCGAGACCAGGAGGCCGGCGATCCAGCCGGCGATGATGCCGACCACGAGGATGACGATGATACCTTGACCGGACAGATGCATGGATAGCCTCCTTACGCGTGCGGCAAAGCTTCGGGCCGCGCCGCCGTTCCATGATGTCGCGGGTTTCACGGGCTACGCCTCGCCGTCGCGCGTAGCATGGAAGTTGCGTAGCTTTCGGATCCTTGAAGAGATCCGCCATGCCCAAACCATTACCCAGCTCGCCGCAGCGCTGGGTCCAGCTGCTGCTCGGCCTGATCGTCATGATGGCGATCTCCAGTCCGCAATACGTGTGGACCCTGTTCACCGGGCCTCTCGGCAAGGCGACGGGAGCCGACCTCGCGCAGGTTCAGGTCACCTTCTCGATCCTGGTCATCCTGCAGACCTGGGCGGCGCCGGGCCAGGGATGGCTCATCGACCGTTTCGGCCCGCGCCTGCTGGTTGCGCTGGGCGCCGCGCTGAGCGGGCTCGGCTGGGTGCTGGCGAGCGGCGTGACCTCGCTGCCGATGCTCTACCTGACCTATGGCCTGTTCTGCGGACTCGGCACCGGCTTCGTCTACATCGGCACGGTCGGGCTGATGGTGCGCTGGTTCCCCGATCATCGCGGCTTCGCCGTGGGCGTGGTGGCGGCCGGCTACGGCTTCGGCGCGCTGGCCACGACCTTCCCGATCGACACGATGATCAAGGCCGAGGGCTTCCGCCACACGCTGCTGGTGTTCGGCCTAATCCTCGGCGCGATCGGCCTCGTCGCCGGCCTGCTGCTGCGCGAGCCGCTCTCGAGCGAGGTTCGCTCGAGCCGCGAGCTCCACACCGGCGCTACGCCCGGCGCCATGCTGCGCTCGCCGATCTTCTGGCTGATGTTCGTCATGATGACGATGATGTCGACCGGCGGGCTCATGGTGGTGTCGAACTTCAAGAGCTTCGCCGTCGATTTCGGGCACAGCAACGCGATGGTCTTCGGCGCCGCCGCGGTGCCGCTCGCGCTGTCGATCGACCGCATCTGCAACGGCCTGACCCGGCCCTTCTTCGGCTGGGTGTCGGACCGCATCGGCCGCGAGGAGACGATGGCGCTGGCGTTCACGCTGGAGGGCGTCGCCATCGCGGTGCTGATCGGCCTGCGCCACGATCCCGTTGTCTTCGTGCTGATGTCGGGCGTGGTGTTCTTCGGCTGGGGCGAGATCTTCTCGCTGTTCCCCTCGACGCTGACCGACACGTTCGGCGAGAAATACGCGACGACGAACTACGGCTTCCTCTACATGGCGCAGGGCATCGGCTCGGTCCTCGGCGGCCCGCTGGCGGCGGCGCTGAAGGGTGAGGTCGGCAGCTGGGTGCCGGTCTTCGGGATCGTGGTTGCCCTCGACCTTGCCACCGCGGCGCTGGCCTACTTCGCCTTGCGGCCGATGCGGGCGCGCGGGCGCGTGTTCGGACGCGAGGCGACCTCGGAAGCGACGATCAGGCACGCATGAACGTCGCGCATGCCTGACCGTGATCTCGGCCCACAGGAAGGTGCGACTACGAAGGGCCGGGATGAACCCGAGCCATTCTCGGGCATCCACTCTCGCTCGACGGACTGCCGCTTCAATCAACCACCAAGTGGAGGACGCGCTCGGCCGGCCTGATCGACAGTCGGCGACCGTAGTCGAACAGGAGATGATCCTGCTCCATGCCGTCGGCGAAGACCGTGCCGCCATCGTTCATCCGCGAGCGGATGGTGAGATTTGCTTCGGCGAGCTTGCCCGCGCGAAGGACCGTTCCGGTGGTGCGGCTCGGAAACGGCTCGCGAACCATGAAGGCCAGGGCACGCTCTTGAGGATCAAGCGGAAGGACGAGGCCGGTGGCTTCGCTGATCGAGCGTGCCCAGCCGGTGGCGCCCGTGCCCGAAGTGACGATCACACCGCTGGACGATTGCAGCTCGCTCGTTCCCGCCGTCTCGATCTCGTAGCGCGCGGATTGATGGCTGCGATGGCCGATGAAGATCTCGTTCAAGGCCAGCAGGCGTTCGCCGCTGTCGAGTTCGGCCTCGACCATCGTGCGGCGCTCGGTGGCGACATCGTTCTCGACGGCCGCCGGCAGCAGCTTGGAAAGCTGCTCGACCTTGAGCCGCACGAGAACGCCGTCGTAAAGGTCGGGGGCCGGGTTCACGCCGAGGACCGGCTGACCATCGAGATATTTGGCGACGTTGGCGATGAGGCCGTCTTGTCCCACCGTGACGACGATGTCGTCCGGCGTGAACAGGAACCGATCGAGGTCGGCGCGCCGGACCTTGGCCTGCCGCCATCCATCGGGCACGGCGGCGCGACCCCGCCGAAGGGTCGCCTGCAGCCGCTCGTGAATAGTCTCGACGTCCTCGAGGCTCTCGCCGCGCGTGCGGAGAAAGAAGCGCGCCTGTTCGCGCGTGGCATGGCGCGCGATCAGAAGCTCGTATTCGGTTTCGCGCGTGACGAAGACGACGCGGGGCGTGTTCGTCGACATGACGTCTGGCTCAGCGTGGCGCGGCGAGCGGCGTAGGCGCACCGCGGAACTCGTTCATCAGGCCGGCGAGCAGATCGGGCGTCACGTTGACATGCTCGATCTTGGTCAGCTTGCCGGCGAGATCGCGGGCGGCGAGGCCCATCAGCACGGCCGGCGAGAGCGTACGATAGATCGCGATATGCGCTTCGTCCGCCTCGGCCTTGGCGCTCTCGACCGCGCGGATGCGCGCGGCCTCCGCCTCCGCCTGGATCTGCTGCGCCTCGGCATGGCCGGTCGCCCTGTCGCGGGCGTTCTGGGACTCTTCCACGATGAGCAGCTTCTCGCGCCGGGCCAGCTCGGTCTTGGTGGCGAGCTCGTTCTCGGCGATCGCGCGTTCCTTCTCGACGGCGAGCGCGCGGCGCTCGAAGGTCGCCTCGTCGGCCTTCTGCTGCAGCGCCTCGAACGTCGGTGTCTGCAGCGCACGCTCCAGCTCGCTCGAGGGCATCAAGCTGGTGAGGCGCACGGAGACGATCGCCAGGCCGAGGTCGGCCAGGGTCGTTGCACCCGCGAGCGCCTTCTCGATGCGCATTCGCAGCGGTTCGATGCCGTCATCGAGCAGGGTGCGGACGGGTTTTTCGGCGAGGTACTGCAAGGCCGCCTGGTTCACCAGGCCGGCCAGGCGCGACTCGATGCGCTCGAGCGGTTCGCCTCTGAGCCGTCCGCTGTCGAGCGCGATGGAGAAGTCGACCCGCCGGGACAGGAGGTCGGGGTCGACGACGTGCCAGGTCAGCATGCCCTGCACGGCCATCTGCTGGAAATCCTGGCTTCGCCCGCGGACGAAGAGCGTGGCCTCGCGGTCGTCCATCGGGACCTCGACGATGCTCGCGTTTTCCGGATTGAACCAGAACACCAGGCCGCGCCCGCTCTGGCGCAGCCGTCCCTTGCGATAACGGATCACGTGGCTGGAGGCCTCGCTGCGCAATTGCGCGAGGACGCCGAGACTGCGGACTTGTGCCATGTCAACCTCCTGAGACGATGGATGGGGCGAGCGGCTCTTGCCGCCGGTAGAGTTCCGCCGGGCGATAGGACGTGTTGGCCTCGTGTTCGCCGGTCGGCGCGATCCAGCCCTTGTCGAGCATGCGGCGGCGAAAGGCCGGCTTGTTCAGCGCGACACCGAGGATCGCCTCGTGGATTGCCTGGAGCTCGCGCAACGTGAAGCGGGACGGCAGGAGCGTGAGAGCAATCGGAGTGTAGTCGAGCTTGCCACGCAGGCGCCGGACGGCGGTGCCGAGGATCGCGGCATGGTCGAAGGCCAGCGGTAGCTTGCCTTCGCCGGAGGTCGCGTCGGCGGCGCCATCGCCCGGAGCGGTCGCGGCGAGTCCGATGCGTGCCAAGCAGGGGTCGCCTGCCGCTCCGGCAGCCAGGGTGAAGCGAGCGGCCGGCAAAAGCGCGACGTAGGCGACGCTGATGACCCGTGTGCGCGGGTCGCGGTCGGGCGCGCCGAAGGTGTAGAGTTGTTCGACGAAAGCATCCGTCAGCCGCGCCTTCTCGCGCATCACGCGGCGGGCGGCACCCTCGAGCGTCTCCGTCATGCCGACGAAACCGCCCGGCAAGGCCCAGCGGCCCTGATGGGGCGGCTCGCGGCGTTGCATCAGCAGGGCGACGATCGCCCCGCCCACGACCGACATCAACACGAGGTCGACGGTGACCGATGGCCGCTCGAAGGCTGCCGCATCGTAGTCACGGAGAAAGTCGGCCTCATCCTGCACGATAGCACCTTATACGCATTTCGCATCTTAGTTAGATGCGAAATGCGTATAAGTCAAGCGCAGGATGGTTTCAGCGAGCGTCGAAGCCGCCCGACCCGCCGTATGCTAGGGCCACGTCACCTCGGGCGGCAGCGAGGACAGGATCGACTCGACGTTGCCGCCAGTCTTGAGACCGAAGATCGTGCCGCGATCGTAGATCAGGTTGAATTCGACGTAGCGGCCGCGGCGCACCAGCTGCTCCTGCCGGTCGTCCGGCGTCCAGGGCGTCGCATAGTTGCGGCGCACGAGGTCGGGGTAGATCGTCTTGAAGGCCTCGCCGACGGCGCGGGTAAAGGCGAAGCAGGGCTCGAAACCATGGCCGCCGGCGGCGTGCGGCTCGAGATAGTCGTAGAAGATGCCGCCGATGCCGCGCGGCTCGTTGCGATGCTTCAGGAAGAAGTACTCCTCGCACCATTCCTTGTAGCGGGGGTAGTCCGACACCGCCTCGTGCGCCGCGCAGGTGCCCCGCATCGCCTCGTGGAACGCCATCGTATCGGGATCGTCCTGGGTGCGGCGGCGGTCGAGCACCGGGGTCAGGTCGGCGCCGCCGCCGAACCACGTCTTGGAGGTGGCGACGAAGCGGGTATTCATGTGCACCGCCGGCACGTTGGGGTTCCACGGGTGGGCGATGACCGAGATGCCCGAGGCCCAGAAGCGCGGATCGGCCGAGGCGCCGGGGATCTGCTTGGCGAATTCCGGCGCGAAGGTGCCGTAGACGGTCGAGGAATGGACCCCCGCCTTCTCGAAGACGCGCCCCTTCAGCATGCCCATGCGGCCGCCGCCGCCGTCGGCGCCGTCATGGTTGCTGCGGCGCCACGGCTTGGTGGTGGCCTTGCCGGGTTCCAGGCCGCCGCGGGCGAACGGACCCGGCGCCTCGGCCTCCAGCGCCTCGAAGGCGCCGAGGATGCCGAGCTGCAGCGCCTCGAACCAGGCGCGAGCGGCGCGCTTCTCGTCGTGGTGGGGATCGTCGCTCATGAGGGTCCGAAGCTAGGCGCCCGCCGACGGGCAGGTTGAGGCGCGGTGCGGCGGGGTGGGTTGTACGGGCTGGAGCGCGCGGCGCAAGGCTCGCGCTCTTCGCTCTTTGTGAAGAATGAGCGTGCCAGGCTTGCGCGCGATTGAAGCGAGGCGGCGGGCATGAGCGTTCTGGTCACGGGCGGCGCGGGCTACATCGGCGGGCACATGGTGCTGGCATTGCTCGATGCCGGCGAGAGCGTGGTGGTGCTGGACAACCTCTCCACCGGCTTCCGCTGGGCGGTGCCCGAGGCTGCGACCTTCGTCGAGGGCGATTTCGGCGACGCAGCGCTCGTGGCGACGGTCATCGCCGAGCACGGCATCGACGCCGTCGCCCATTTCGCCGCCAAGATCGTGGTGCCGGAGTCCGTCACCGATCCCCTCGGCTACTACCTCAACAACACCGCCAAGGCGCGCACGCTCATCGAGAGCGTGGTGACGGCCGGCGTGAAGCACTTCATCTTCTCCTCCACCGCGGCCGTCTACGGGGAGCCGGAGCAGAGCCCCGTCGCGGAAGAGACGCTCCGGGCGCCGATCAATCCCTATGGCCGCTCCAAGCTGATGGTCGAGTGGATGCTGGAGGACGCCTGCAAGGCCTACGACCTCCAGGCCGTCGTGCTGCGCTACTTCAACGTCGCCGGTGCCGACCCGCAGGGCCGCTTGGGGCAATCGACGCCCAACGCCACCCACCTCATCAAGATCGCGGTGCAGGCGGCGCTCGGCCATCGCGTTGGCATGGACTGTTTCGGCACGGACTATCCCACGCGCGACGGCTCCTGCGTGCGCGACTACATCCAGGTCTCCGACCTCATCGCCGCGCACATGCTGGCGTTGCGCCACCTGCGCGCTGGCGGCGCGAGCCTCACCTGCAACTGCGGCTACGGCCGCGGCCTCTCCGTGCTCGAGATCATCGACGTCGTGAAGCGCGTGTCGGACGTCGACTTTCCCGTGCGCCTCGCCGGCCGCCGCGCCGGAGACCCCGCCTCGCTGGTCGCCGGCGCCGACCGCGTCCGCGAGGTGCTGGGATGGCAGCCGCGCTACGCCGACGACGTCGATGCCATCGTGAAGCAAGCGCTGGATTGGGAGCGGCGGCTGCACAACCGCGCGCGCTAGCGGCAGCTTCAGCCGACGGCGCGGACCTCCGCGACGAACTGCGAGATGTTGGCGGTGAGGCGGGCCGCGTGCGTGCCATGAGGCTTCGCCGTGCCCTTGAGCGCCTTCGCGTCCGGTCGGCTTGTGGTACGGGCTCGCCGATCCCACGATCGTCTTCGTTACCGCGTCGCTCGCTATGTTAGGGAAGGTCGACTTGAACGCATCTTGAGCCGCTTCAAGGATCACCGTTACGAGCGTGCCCATGATCAAGTTTACGATTCTACTGAAGCGAAAATCCTCGCTCAGTCACAAAGATTTTGTCGAGCATCACAAGAGCGTGCATGCCGATATCTTCTTGTCGGTGCCCGCTGTCAAAGAAACGGTCCGCCGCTACGTTCAGCAGCATGCCATTCCCGTCGAACTGCCCGGGATGCCGCCGGTGAAATACGACGGCATCACCGAACTCTGGTTCGACGATTTCGAAGGGTTGGCACGGTGCTTCTCGGACAGCGAGTACCTGGCGGTGGTAAGGCCTGACGAAGAGTCGTTCCTCGATCTGCACGGTTGCGACTTTATCGTGTCCAATGAACACGCCGTCTTTGGATAGTGCTAGTTCGAGCGCTCGAGCGCCGTCTGGTGCCAGCCCGGCCATCTTCCCGGCCAGCGCGAACTCTCCCTGCGATTGAACGAAAGCGAACGCTCAGAGGAGTGTGGCGAACGACATTAGCAGAAGGAGGATCACGCCGAGCTTATGACCGAGCGTGAGAGGCATGAAGCAGCCAGCTTATATGCCGCCATGCCCTCCGTCCGCTTGCCGTTTGGCCGACATGGTACAATAAAAGGCTGAGATTCAGCGCGGCCCCGTCGTGCCCGGTGGCGTTCCGTGGACGCTGCCAACGCCGGGACCTTCGCCGAGCTTGGGCACGTCGACTTGGCCGCCCTCCTCCTTGAAGCCGTTCTGGCTCGTGCCGCCCAGCGCGCGGATGGCGCCGCGCGGGTCACCGGCGATGCCGCCTTCCTTCGCGGCCTCGGGCGGAGGAGCATTGGTGCTGTTGGCCGCCATCGCGGGCGGCGCGAGGGCCGCACTCGCGAGGAGCGCGAGACCGGCGAGTGCGCGTTTCAAGGGCCATCCTCCTGGGTTGACCTGGTCAACGAGGCGACGCGCGCGCGGTTGCGCGCACCAGGGCCGTGCAGGCTTAACCCGGCTTTAAGCGCGCCGGAGCGAAGCTGTCGAAGCTCCCGCGGACGTTCCCTTTGCACAAGCCCGTCTACAGCCTCGTGATCCCCCTGTTCAACGAGGAGGCGGTGCTGCCGCTGCTCCTCGAGCGGCTCGACGCGCTGCTGGAACGGCTCGACGGCACCGGCGAAGTCGTCTTCGTCGACGACGGCAGCCGCGACGCCACCGGCCTCATCGCGGCGCGGCGCGCCGCCGCCGATCCGCGCTACCGCTACCTCGCCTTGTCGCGCAACTTCGGCCACCAGGTCGCGATCACGGCGGGCATGGAACACGCGGCCGGCGACGCCGTCGTGGTCATGGACGCGGATCTGCAAGACCCGCCGGAGGTCGTGCTGGACCTCGCCGCCAAGTGGCGCGAGGGCTTCGACATCGTCTATGCCGCGCGCCTCAGCCGCGAGGGCGAGTCGCGCCTGAAGCTATGGACCGCCACTCTTTTCTACGCGCTCATCCGCAAGCTGACGGCGGTCGACATCCCCGCGAACGTTGGGGACTTCCGGCTGGTCGACCGCAAGGCGGTCGACGCCTTCCGCGCCATGCCGGAGCGCGACCGCTTCGTGCGCGGCATGTTCAGCTGGATGGGCTTTTCCCAAACCTGCGTTGCCTTCCATCGCGCCTCGCGCAAGGCGGGACGATCGCATTACGGTTGGTCGAAGATGATCAAGCTCGCTGGCGACGGCATCATCGGCTTTTCCGACGTGCCGCTGCGCCTGGCGCTCTGGCTCGGCGCCTTCGTGTCTCTCGCGGCGCTGGCCTACGGCGGCTGGGCGATCGTGAGGGAGCTGCTCGGTGCCCATTTCGTCTCGGGTTGGGCCTCGACAATCGTGCTGGTCTCGCTGCTCGCCGGACTCAACCTCTTGATGACCGGGCTCGTGGGCATCTACGTCGGCCGCATCCACACCGAGGTGAAAGGCCGCCCGCTTTTCGTCATCGGCCGCAAGGTCGGCTTCGAGGAACGCGAAGGCGAGGCAATACCCGAGGTCCGGCGGCTCCAGGACAGACTGCAGACGGAGCTGGCGGCATGACCCTGGCGACCGATGCGGCTTTCACTACCGCCGCCGCCGATCCCGCTCGCAGGGTCTTGATCCCCCGCTACGCGAACCATGCCGCGCTGGGACTGGTCCTCTTCCTCGTCGTGGCGCTGCGGGGCTCGGATCTGCTCCGCGATCCGGACTCGCAATGGCACATCGCCATCGGCCGCTGGATCGTCGCGCACGGCGCCGTGCCGACGACGGATCTCTTCTCCTATACCTACGCGGGCCAGCCGTGGATCGCCAAGGAGTGGGTGTCGCAGCTCATCCTCTACTTCGCTTACGAAGGTGCGGGCTGGCGCGGCGAGGTGGCGCTCACAGCCTTGGTGGCAGCCGGCTCCTTCGTCGGCCTGTTCGCCTGGCTCAGCCGCCGCATGCGCGTGCTGATGGCGCTGACGCTGACGATCGGTGCCTTCGGTCTCAGCGAACTTCACATGCTCGCCCGTCCCCACGTTCTGGTCATACCCATTACCGTCTGCTGGATGATCGCGCTCGTGCAGGCTCTCGACCGCAGGAGCGCGCCGCCGCTCCCGGCAGCGCTGCTGATCGTGGCCTGGGCCAACATGCACGGGAGCTTCCCTCTCGGGCTGGTCATGGCCGGCGTGCTGGCCGGCGAGGGCGTCGTGTTTGCGCCGGTCGGCGAACGCCTCGGCCTCGCGGGTCGCTGGGCGCTGTTCCTCGCCGTTTCGGCGGCGGCCACCATGATCTCGCCGTTCGGCTGGCATGCCATTCTCGTGCCGCTGATGATGTTGGGCAATGGCGCCACGCTTCGCTTCGTCAACGAATGGCAGCCGCTCCGGTGCGACCTGCTCGGCGTGATGGCCGGCTACATGCTCGTCGCCACGACCGCGATCCTGCTCCTCGACGCACGCCGCAACGCCTTCCGCCTCCTTGCGGCCGGCCTCGTCGGCTACCTCATGGTGCGCCATGTTCGCTTCGTCAGCCTGTTCGGGCTGATCGGCCCGATCCTCGCCGCGCGCACGATGGGTCGAATCATGCCTGCCACCTTCAGCGAACGTCGGGTGCCTGCCGTCGCTCGCACGGCGATCCTGGCGGGTCTGGGTGTCATGTCGCTGGGCGCGCTGTCGATGGCCGTCCTGCGACATCCCGAGCCGACACCCGATGTGATGCCGCAGCAGGCCTACGCCGCCGCCATGGCACACGGCGCGCGCGGCAACGTCTACAACGACTATGATTTCGGCGGCTTCCTGATCGCGCACGGGGTCAAGACCTTTATTGATGGACGCACCGACCAGCTCTTCCTCGCCGGCTTCCTTCCCGACCTTACCAAGGCCATCGACGAAAAGGACGATGTCGCCTTCGCCGATATTGTCGCGCGCAACAAGGTCGCCTGGGCGCTGATCCGGCCGCGGTCTAAGACCTCGGCCCATTTCGATCGCATGCCGGGCTGGACGCGGCTCTACGAGGACGAGACCAGCGCGGCCTACGTTCGAGACTGAGGACGCCGCCCGGTCCTTGTTGCTGCAGGCACGGTGGCTTAAGGCTCGCGCGCGCCGCCTGCCGAGGATTCCCGATGTTCCCCAAGCCCCAGCCGCAGCTCAAGCCGAACACCTACGCCTATGAATCCTCCCCGATGGTCAAGGCGACGGGCTTTCGCGAATACGACGCGCGCTGGCTCTTCGAGAAGGAGATCAACCTCATGGGCGTGCAGGCCCTGGGGCTCGGTCTCGGCACGCTGATCCACGAGATGGGCATCGAGCCCAAGCTCGTGACCGGCCACGACTTCCGCTCGTACTCCGCCTCGATCAAGAACGCCCTGATCATCGGCCTGATGGGCGCCGGCATCCGCGTCCACGACATCGGGCTGGCGCTCTCGCCGATGGCCTATTTCGCGCAGTTCGAGCTGGATTGCGCCGCTGTGGCGATGGTGACCGCGTCGCACAACGACAACGGCTGGACCGGCGTGAAGATGGGCGTGCAGCGACCGGTTACCTTCGGCCCGGACGAGATGGCCCGGCTGCGTGATATCGTACTCGCAGGGCGCTATCATTATCGCGACGGCGGCACCTACGTCTTCGAGAACGACTTCCCGGCGCGCTATCTCAGGGACCTCACCGCCCGCCCCAAGCTGAAGCGCAGGACCAAGGTGGTGGCCGCCTGCGGCAACGGCACGGCCGGCGCCTTCGCCCCGCAGATGCTGGAGGCGCTCGGCTGCGAGGTGGTGCCGCTCGATTGCGAGCTCGACTTCACCTTCCCGCGCTACAATCCCAATCCCGAAGACCTGCACATGCTGCACGCCATGGCCGATGCCGTGCGCGAGCACGGGGCCGATGTCGGGCTCGGCTTCGACGGCGACGGCGACCGCTGCGGCGTGGTCGACAACCTCGGCGAGGAGATCTTCGCCGACAAGATCGGCGTGATGCTCGCCCGCGACCTTTCCGGTTTGCACCCCAACGCCACCTTCGTCGTCGACGTGAAGTCGACCGGGCTCTTCGCCACCGATCCGGTGCTGCTGGCGAATGGTGTGAAGGCGGACTACTGGAAGACAGGGCATTCCTACATCAAGCGCAGGGTCAGCGACCTCGACGCCCTCGCGGGCTTCGAGAAATCGGGACATTTCTTCTTCAACAAGCCGGTCGGGCGCGGCTACGACGACGGTCTGGTCACCGCCATCGCCGTGCTCGACATGATGGATCGCAACCCGACGAAATCGATGGCTGACCTTTACGCCGACCTGCCCAAGACCTGGGGCTCTCCGACGATGTCGCCGCATTGCGGCGACGAGGTGAAGTACGGCGTGATCGACAAGGTCACGAGCCGGATCAAGACGATGCAGGAGGCAAAGGAGCCGATCATCGGCCAGGCGATCCGCGACGTCACGACGGTGAACGGCGTGCGGGTGACGGCGGCCGACGGCACCTGGGGCCTGGTGCGGGCGTCATCGAACAAGCCCGAGCTGGTGGTCGTGGTGGAAAGCCCGGCGTCGGAGGCGAACATGCGCGCCATGTTCAAGGCCGTCGACGCGATCCTGCGCGAGAACCACGAGGTCGGCGCGTACAACCAGACGATCTAAGAGCCCGTTTGAGAATGGCGTTGCCGCGGTTTTCGTAGCGTGATTCAAGCTTGTGATGTGGACATCAGCAAGCCGCGGTCGGATGGCCGAGATCGCCAAGAAGACCAAGCGTTATCCGACCGACCTTACCGATGAGGAGTGGGAGCGGATGCGTCCGTTCCTGCCCAAGCCCGGGAAGCGCGGACGCAAGCCCGCCACCGATCTCCGCGAGGTCCTGAACGCGATCCGCTACATGGCGCGCTCGGGCGGAGGCTGGCGCATGCTGCCGAAGGATTTCCCGCCCTGGCAGACGGTGTACTGGTGGTTCCGCCGCCTCGTGCGACGGTTCCTGTTCAAGTCGATCCACGACATGGCGGTGATGATCGACCGCGAGCGGATGGGCCGCGAGGCCAGTCCCTCGGCCGGCATCCTCGACAGCCAGAGCGTCAAGGCGCCGGGCGCCGCCGCCCGCGGGTACGACGCCGGCAAGAAGATCGTCGGGCGCAAGCGCCACATCGCCGTCGACACCGACGGCCGCCTGCTGATGGTCAACCTGACCACGGCCGACATCTCAGACAGCGCCGGCGCGCAGATGATCCTCGACGCGATCCGCAAGCGCTGGCCGTGGATCAAGCACCTCTTCGCCGATGGCGCCTACGACCGGCGCACGCTCATGGACAAGGCCGCCGCCAAGGAGTTCATCGTCGAGGTGATCCGGCGCATCGACGGGCAGAAAGGCTTCGAGGTCCTGCCCAAGCGATGGGTTGTCGAGCGCACCTTCGGCTGGATGACCCGCTGGCGCCGCCTCGTGCGCGACTACGAAAAGCGCATCGACGTCTCCACCGCCATGATCCACGTCGCCATGGGAAGCTTACTGTGGCGACGCATCGTCCATTGAGGCATTCTCAAACAGACTCTAAGCCGTTCGTGTCAACGCCGCGTCAGTGCGACGGCATCAGCCCGGGTCCCACAGGCGCGGCCACGCCGGCAAGCCGCGTCGAATGCGCCTGGGCCTGGGACGCGACCTGCTGCAGGTACTTGTCGTCGTCGCCGAGCCGTTCGGTCGGCTGACAGCGGGGCGCGCAGCTGTAGGACTGCCGATCCATGCCGCGTTGCACGACGAGCGCGTCGGTGCCGTTGATCACCTGGATCATCGACTCGGCGACGGGGCTGCCGTCCTTGTCGAGCGCGATGAAGTTGGTCTCGCCGAAGGCTTTCGGCGTCAGGATCATGAGGTTGTTCTGCTTCAGGAGAGTGACGTCGGCGATGGTCGGATTGCCGATGATCAGCGTCTCTGTACCCGCCGGGATCTTCACGAGCCTGGCGTGATCGACGGTGGCGACGATTACCGCGTCGGCCGCCCACGCCGGCAGACAGCCGGCGGCCGATGCCAACAGCACGCCCGCCTTCAGCAAGCTGGTCTTCAATACGCTCATGGGACAACGCCTTACGCAAACGCATACTGACGCGGAGATTAGATGCCAGTTGGATGAAGATTTGCTTAGCCGACAAGGGCGGATGGTTGTCGCTTTCGTTCAACTGGTTTTAACCATGCATCTCGCAATCCGCGGTTTCGCGGCTGGGCACTTTGCTTTTAACCCGACAGCAAGCTCTGGCACCTAGGTTTCTACTCATTCCAGGCGGGTTTCTTCGCGAAACCTGATTGGGACCCTGGCAACTTAAGCCAACCTAAGGACAGCGCGACCATGAAGAACCTCCTGAACCGTTTCGTCGCCGACCAGTCCGGCGCCACCGCCATCGAGTACGGCCTAATCGCCGGCCTCATCTCCGTCGTGATCATCACCGCCGTGACGACCCTCGGCACGAACATCAAGAACAAGTTCTCGGTGATCGGCAACTCTCTCAGCTAAGATCTCGGCTTCCTCCAATGTGGAAAACGGCCTCGCCTCCAGCGAGGCCGTTTTCGTAAGCGGCCTCAGTCAACCGCTTGGTAAAGATCGTTTGCTTAGATGACGCGCCGGATGACCGGCAGGCTAGGTCTCGTCTCATGCTCCAGCTCATCATGCTGATCGTCTTTCCGTTGCTGATGATGTTTGCGGCGCTGAGCGACCTTTTCACCATGACGATCTCGAACCGCGTCTCGATCGCGCTCGTCCTCGTCTTCGTGCCGTTTGCCTTCTTCGCCGGTCTCTCTCCCGCCGAGATCGGCCTGCATCTCGCCTGCGGCTTCGGCGTCCTCGTCCTCACCTTCTGGATGTTCGCCATGGGCTGGGTTGGCGGCGGCGATGCCAAGCTCGCCGCCGCGACCGCGCTTTGGATCGGCTGGAGCCACGTCGCCGACTACGGGCTGGACTCGGCCGTGATCGGTGGCGCCCTGACGCTGCTGATCCTTTACGGACGCACGTTGCCGCTCCCGAGCTGGGCGTTCAGCGTCGGCTGGATCGCCCGCCTCCACGATCGACAGACCGGCGTTCCCTACGGCATCGCGCTCGCGATCGCCGGACTGCTGATCTATCCAGAGACGGGCGTCTGGACCGCGGTCGTCGCGGCATAGCCGAACCGGCGTAAGCCGCCGGCGGCACGCTTTCAGACTGGGTTAACCTTAACGATACCTTTGCCTGCGTTAATCGTCGGGGCCCCGCTCGGGGGCGCCCCAACGGTTTCTCCCGATGAAGACAGCTCGCCTCGCGGTTCTCGGAGTGGCCCTCGCCGCAGGCGGCGGAGCCGCCTACCTGATGATGGGCACGAAGCCGCCTCAGCCGGTCCCGCTCCGCATAGCGCCACCGCTTCCGGCGCCAGTGCCGATGGAGGCGATCCTGGTCGCGGCGCACGACCTCAATTTTGGTTCAGTGCTCACCGATGCCGACGTTCGCTGGCAGCCGATCGCGCCCGAAAAGGTGCCTGCGGGTGCGATCGCCCGCACCACGCAGCCCCAGGCCATCGAGGACTTCAGGGGCGCCGTGGTGCGCGCGAATTTCAATGCCGGCGAGATGATGCAGCCCGACCGACTGGCGAAGCGCAACGGTTCCGGCTTCATGGCCGCCGTCCTGCCTTCCGGCATGCGTGCGGTGGCGATCGATCTCGCCGACCAGGGCAAGACCGCCGCTGGCGGCTTCATCCTGCCCAACGACCGCGTCGACGTGATCCGGACCTTTCATCCGGATGAGGCGCCGATGTCCTTCGCCAGCGAGACCATCCTCACCAATATCCGCGTGCTCGCGATCGGTCAGAGCGTGCAGGAAAAGTCGAACGAGCGATCGGTGATCGGCGTCACGGCGACGCTCGAAATGACGGCCGAACAGGCCGAGAGGGTGGTCCTCGCCCAGCGCACCGGACAATTGACGCTGAGCCTGCGCAGCATGAGCGACGCGGCCAGGGACGACGCCGTAAAGCCGCAAGCCGGCCCCGTGACGATGACGATCATCCGCTCCGGCAACGCCAGCCAGTCGAGGGTGAAATGACCCTGCTCCGGGCCTCGGCTCCACTGCGCCCGGCAAGCGCAACGGCTTTGCCGCGCAAGCGGCGCACGCTCGACATCGGGCTTCGCCTCGCGCTGGCGCTGGCGGTGGCATCGCCGCTCGCGCCGGTGCGGGCCGCCGCGCGCTCGCACCAGGAGCGCGTGGCGGTCAATCCCGGGGCGCAGCGCATCAGCATGGGCGTGGGCAAGTCGACCATCATCGACCTCCAGGAAGACGCGGCCGAGATCTTCGTCGCCAATCCGGCCGTCGCCAATGCCATCGTTCGTACCGCGCGCAAGCTCTACATCATTGGGACGGGCACCGGTCAAACGACGCTCTTCGCGCTGGACAAGCAGGGCCGCGAGATCGCGTCCTACGAGATCAGCATCGGCCGCGACGTCGGCGAACTGACCCAGATCCTGAACGTCGCCCTGCCCGGCACGCGGATCGTCGTGCGCACGGTGGGCGACAGCCTCATTCTCACCGGCGAAGTGAACAACGCCGAGGAGGCGCAGCGCGCCGCGGACATGGCGGAAGGCTTCGTCAAACAGGTGAACGCATCGGGCGGGGCGCCGAGCGCAGGCGCGAACAACGGCGGCATGGTCATCAACTCCCTCACCATCCGCGGTCGCGACCAGGTCATGCTCAAGGTGACCATCTCGGAGATGCGCCGCGACATCGCCAAGCAGCTCGGCATCTCGTCGAGCTCGTGGGGCGCGCTGACCCAGTACAATCCCTTCGCCATCAGCGGCCCTTTGTCGGCAAGCTCGAGCTATGCGGCCAATGCCGTTACCGGCCTCTCCGGCGGTGACCTCGCGACATCGAGCGCCTTGAACATCAACAGCGGCAATGGGCTCAAAGCGTCCCTGCAAGCATTCGAACGCAACGGCGTCGCGCGAACGCTGGCCGAGCCCACCGTCACCGCGATTTCCGGGGAGAGCGCAAAGTTCTTCGTCGGCGGCGAATTCCCTTATTCTTCCGGCCTCACCTGTACCGCTGGAGCAGCCTGTTCCAGCGGAGGCGCCGCCTTCAAGCCCTACGGCATCTCTTTGCGGTTCGAACCCGTCGTCCTCTCCGAAGGACGCATTCTCCTGCACATCGGGACTGAAGTCTCCGACCTCGATTTCTCGCGAAGCGTCGTCATCAACGGCGCTCCGACCCCCGGCCTGCTTTCGCGCAACAACGAGACCACGGTCGAGCTTCCCTCGGGCGGATCGATCGCGACCGCCGGTTTGATCCAGCAGACGTCCCAGCAGATCATCAACGGCCTGCCTGGCCTGCTTAACATCCCGATCCTGGGTACGCTCTTCCGCTCGCGCGACTACCAGAAGAACGAGACCGAACTCATGATCATCGTGACCCCGATCATCGTGAAGCCGGTGGCGGCCAGCGCGCTGGCCAAGCCCGACGACGGCTTCACCGACGCCAGCGACCCGCAAGCCTGGCTGCTCGGCCGCATGAACAAGCTCTACGCGACGCCGAGCAACCCGGAAGCGCGGCACGACTACCACGGCCGCGTCGGCTTCATCCAGGATTGACGCCCATGATCCGCCTCCCGCGCACCGCGCCGCCGCTCGCCGCCGCCCTCGTCATGGCCGCGGCGCTCGCCGGCTGCGGTCAGACCGATCGCATCGTCGCATCCTCGGTCCCGCTCGACGACTACACCGCGCGCCACCCTATCGTGCTCGCCGAGACGCGGACCGCGATCGACGTGTTCCCGACGTCGTCCTCGGGCAGGCTCGACAGGCACACCGCCAAGCAGGTCTACGCGTTCGCTGAGCAGTACCGCGAACTCGGGCGCGGCCGGTTCACGGTGCTCGTTCCCCGCGGCCGCACCGAGCACGCGGCCGTGGTCGACATCCGTCACCTGCTGGCGCTCGGTGGAGCGGGTGGCGAGGTCGAGGTCGCCTCGTATCCGGTCGCCGACCCCCGCCTCGCCTCCCCCATCCGGCTCAGCTACGAAGGACTTCGTGCGACCGTGACCGACCAGTGCGGGCAGTGGCCGCGCGATCTCAGCTCCGCGTCGAGCCTCGATGGCTGGGAGAACAAGCCCTACTGGAACCTCGGCTGCGCCACGCAGACCATGATCGCCGCCCAAACGTCCGACCCGCGCGACCTCGTGACGCCGCGCGGCGAAGAGCCGGCCGACACGTTGATCCGCGCCCGCGGCATCGAAGCCATCCGCAAGGGCAACGATCCGAACACGAACTGGACGGTCAAGAGCACCAATATCAGCGGAGCGGGAGGCAACTGATGATAAGCGCCGCCGACACCGAAGCCGAGCTCATCGCGTCCATCCCGAGAATTTCGATCCAGGTTTTCTGCGAAACGCCCGAGATGGCACAGGTCGCCCAGGCGGCGCTCGCCGATCGGCGGATGGAGAAGGCTCACGCCAAGCTGCTCATGGGCGGCGCCGCGGCGGCATTGGAGGCGTTCCGCAGCGCGCCGACCCCCAACATGATCGTGATCGAGACGCGCGCCGACCGCGCCGCGCTGGTCGACATTCTCGATGCATTGTCGGAGTTCTGCGACGCTGGCACCAAGGTCATGGTGATCGGACGCGTCAACGACATCGTGCTCTACCGTGACCTGATGGCCCGCGGCGTCAGCGACTACCTCGTGGCGCCCTTCTCCGTGCTCGACTTCGTGCGCGCGGTGTCGCAGCTCTACACGCACGTCGATTCCGAGCCGCTCGGCAAGATCATCGCGGTGACGGGTGTCAAAGGCGGCGTCGGCGCCTCGGCCGTCGCCCACAACCTGGCCTTCTCCGTAGCCCGCGACCTCCACATGCAGACGGTGATCGTCGACATGGATCTGGGGTTCGGGACCGCCGGCCTCGACTTCAACCAGGATCCGCCGCAGGGGATTGCGGAGGCGGTGTTCGCCCCCGATCGTCTCGACTCCAACCTGCTCGATCGTCTGCTGTCGCGCTGCACCGATCGGCTCTCCATTCTTGCGGCGCCAGCGACGCTCGACCGCATCTACGATTTTTCCGAAAACTCCTTCGACCTGCTCATCGACATCCTACGCGCAACGACACCCTGCATCGTACTCGATGTCCCGCACGTCTGGACCGGCTGGGCCCGCCGCGCGCTTGTCGGTGCCGACGAGATCGTGTTCGTCGCCTCGCCCGATCTCGCGAGCCTGCGCAACGCCAAGGCTCTCGTCGACACAGTGCGCGCGGCGCGGCCGCACGATGCCCCGCCGCGTCTGGTGATGAACGGGATCGGCATGCCGAAGCGGCCGGAGATCGGCATTGCCGACTTCTGCAAGGCAGTCGATCTCAAGCCGGATGCCGTGATTCCCTTCGACCCAAAGCTGTTCGGCACCGCCGCCAACAACGGTCAGATGATCGCCGAGGTGGAGGCCTCGCACAAGGTCGCGCAGATCATGGCGGAGGTCGCCAGGGCGGTCACGGGCAAAAGCGAATTAAAGCGTAGCTCTAGAAACATACTTAAGCCTTTCATGACCAAGCTCGCGCGCAAGAAGACCTCCTGAGCGGCGCCACGGTCGAGCCGCGGGGCGCTTGGGGGGCGACCGGAGTTCGATTATGTTCGGTAAGCGATCGGGAGCCGCGGCAGCGCAGACTGAGGTGCCCCGCGGCCCGGTGCCGGCGGCGTCCGCCCCGCGGCCCGTCCTCTCCTCTCCTCCGGCGCCGGCGCGCGACGAGCCGGCGCCCGCGGTAGAGATGACGCGCTCGGAAGACTATTACGTCACCAAGAGCATGATCTTCGGCGCGTTGATCGAAGCCATCGACCTCTCGCAACTGTCGCGCCTCGATCCGGAATCGGCCCGCGACGAGATCAAGGACATCGTCGGCGAGATCATCGCCATCAAGAACGTGATGATGTCGATCGCGGAGCAGGACGATCTGCTGAACGACATCTGCAACGACGTGCTCGGCTACGGACCGCTCGAGCCGTTGCTGGCGCGCGACGACATCGCCGACATCATGGTCAACGGAGCCAAGCGCACCTTCATCGAAGTCGGCGGCAAGATCCAGCTGACCAATATCCGCTTCCGCGACAACGCGCAGCTCATGAACATCTGCCAGCGCATCGTCAGCCAGGTGGGCCGTCGCGTCGACGAAGCCTCGCCGATCTGCGACGCGCGCCTGGCCGACGGGTCCCGCGTCAACGTCATCGCGCCGCCGCTCGCCATCGACGGCCCCTGCCTCACCATTCGTAAGTTCAAGAAGGACAAGCTCACCCTCGACCAGCTGATCCGCTTCGGCGCGATCTCGCCAGACGGCGGCGAGATCCTGAAGATCATCGGCAAGGTGCGTTGCAACGTGCTCATCTCGGGCGGCACCGGATCGGGCAAGACGACGCTCTTGAACTGCATGACCAATTACATCGAGTCCGACGAGCGCGTCATCACCTGCGAGGACGCGGCCGAGCTGCAGCTGCAGCAGGCTCATGTGGTCCGACTGGAAACCCGGCCGCCGAACCTCGAGGGATCGGGCGCGGTCACCATGCGCGACCTCGTCAAAAATTGCCTTCGTATGCGGCCCGAACGCATCATCGTGGGCGAGGTGCGCGGCCCGGAGGCGTTCGACCTCCTCCAGGCCATGAACACCGGCCACGACGGCTCGATGGGCACGCTCCACGCCAACTCGCCGCGCGAGGCGCTGAGCCGACTGGAATCCATGATCACGATGGGCGGCTACTCGCTGCCCTCCAAGACGATCCGCGAGATGATCGTCTCCTCCGTCGACGTGATCATCCAGGCGGCGCGCCTGCGCGACGGTTCGCGCCGCATCACCCACGTCACTGAAGTGATGGGCCTCGAAGGCGACGTGGTCATCACCCAGGACCTGCTGATCTACGAGATCAACGGCGAGGATGCGGCGGGCCGGCTCGTCGGGCGCCATCGCTCCACGGGCGTGGGGCGCCCCCGCTTCTGGGAGCGCGCGCGCTACTATGGCGAGGAGAAGCGCCTCGCGGCGGCGCTCGACGCCGCCGAGATCAAGGCCGCGATCTAGCCGGGAGCCATGCCGACATGATCATGCCCAACCTGAACCTCCAGCAGATCGGCCTCCCGATCATCGTCGCGCTCTGCTCCGGGACCGTGTTCTACGTCCTCCTCTACCCCTATCTGTCGGGCGCGGCGAAGGCCGAGAAGCGCAAGACGGCGTTGCAGACCCGCTCGTCGACCAGCGGCTCCGGCGGTCGAATCAACGATGCCGCCAAGCGGCGCAAGGCCGTCGCCGACAGCCTCAAGGAGATCGACCAGCGCGCCAAGAGCAAGAAGATCACCTTCGAGATGCGGATGGCGCAGGCGGGCCTGACTTGGTCGAAGACGAAGTTCTGGACCGTGTCGGCCTTAGTTGCCGTCGTGGCCATGATGGTGGCCTTGTTCGTCAGCGGCAAACCGATGATGATCGCGGCCGCCGCGGTGATCGGCGGCCTCGGCGTGCCGCGCTGGTACATCAGCCACAAGCGCAAGAAGCGCTTCAACAGGTTCCTTCAGGAATTCCCGTCCGCCGTGGACATCATCGTGCGCGGCATCAAGGCCGGCATCCCGCTCGGCGACTGCATACGCAACATCGCCAGCGAGGCGGCGGAACCGGTGAAGACCGAGTTCCGCGCCATCGTCGAGGCGCAAACGATGGGCCTCACCGTCGCTGAAGCGTGCGAGCGGCTGATCGAGCGCGTGCCGCTGGCCGAAGCCAACTTCTTCACCATCGTCATCAACATTCAGGCGAAGGCCGGCGGCAACCTCGCGGAGGCCTTGACGAATCTGTCGACGGTGCTGCGCGACCGCAAGAAGATGAAGGGCAAGATCAAGGCGATGTCGAGCGAGGCCAAGGCTTCAGCGGGCATCATCGGCTGCCTGCCGCCTCTAGTGGCTACCTTCGTTTGGATCACGAGCCCCGCCTACATCTCGCTGCTGTTCGTGACCTCCACCGGCCAGATGGTCCTCGCCGGATGCGCGTTCTGGATGGGTTTGGGCATCTTCATCATGAAGAAGATGATCAGCTTCAACTTCTGAGGGAGGATTGAAAAGTGTTATCGTTCCTCGACCCGCACACGCTGGCCGCCATCCTCGTGGCCGTCGCCGTCTTCGCCACGGTCCTGACCGTCGCCCAGCCGCTCTTTGTCACCGACCAGCTCGGCAAGCGGATGAAGAATGTCGCCTCCGAACGCGAACGCATCCGCGCCCGCGAGCGTGAGAAACTCAACGCCAAGAGCAACCTTCGGCAGGAGCCGAAGGCCTACATGAAGAACATCGTCGATCGCTTCAACCTCACCCAATGGCTCGGCAGCAACAAGGCCAAGAGCCAGATGGCGATGGCCGGCTACCGCGGCGCGCAGGCGGAGACCGGGTTCCTCTTCTTCAGGCTCGTGACGCCGATCGTGTTTGCCGCCATCGGCGGATTCTACATCTTCGTGGTTCTCGACCTCGACTATGCCGTGACCACGAAGGTGGGCGCGTTGTTCGCCTTCGCCTACGCGGGCCTCAAGGCTCCCGAGTTCTACATCCGCAACAAGATCTCCAAGCGCCAGGTTTCAGTCGGCCGTGCCTTCCCCGATGCCATGGACCTGCTGCTCATCTGCGTGGAATCCGGCATGTCGATCGAGCAAGCCTTCCGCAAGGTCGGCCAGGAGATCGGTCTGCAGTCGATCCCGCTCGCGGAGGAGCTGACGCTGACGACGGCGGAGCTGTCGTTCCTGCCGGAGCGCCGTACGGCCTACGAGCATTTCGCGGAACGCACCGGCGTCGAATCGGTCAAGCAGATCGTCACCGTGCTCATCCAGGCTGAGCGCTACGGAACGCCCTTGGGCCAGGCGCTGCGCGTCCTCGGTGCGGAGAGCCGCGAGATGCGAATGCTCAAGGCTGAACAGAAGGCGGCGGCGCTGCCGCCCAAGCTGACGGTGCCGATGATCGTGTTCTTCCTGCCGGTGCTCTTCGCCGTGATCCTGACGCCCGCGATCATCCAGATCTCGTCGATGAAGTGAATCGAGGGAAACGTCCGGCATTGCGGACTTGCTCCGACAAGAGGAACCTGCCGAGGACAGGCACAGAGGCGTCGCAAAGCAACTCCGGACCATTGTCCGATGCTTCAGGGCACGTCGTCGGCGGAGGCGGTGCGCGTCGCGCCGGAGGACGGCTCGGCCGAGGCCGTCGCCCGATGGGTCGGGACGCGCTTCTTGTCCGACCATGTGTCGGACTGGGCGATCATGCGCTTGATCGACTGGACGTTCTCGGCGGCGTCGATCGGCGCCATATCGCGCCGCGACACCTCCTCGGCCTCGGCGTACTTGCCCTGGAGCGACAGCACGAGGGCGAGGTTCTCGCGCACCCTGGCGTCGGCGGCGGGCTGGGCCGCCGCCTCCCGCAAGGTCTGCTCGGCCTGCGGCATTCTTCGCTCGAGCGCGTAGGACAGGCCCAGGTTGGACAGGACCTGCGGCTGGTGCGGCACGATCTTCAGCGCCGCGGCGTAATAGTCGCGGGCGCGGGCGTGATCGCCCATCTGGTCGGCCACGGAGCCTTGCGCCGACAAGATCGTCCAGTTCGGGCGTTCGGGCGCGTGGGCGCGCTCGAGCACGTCGGCCGCCTCCTGCAGTCGACCGGCATCGGCCAGGGCCTTGCCGTAGGCGCCGAGGACCACGCTGTCGTGCGGGTTCTTGACGGCGAGCCGCTGCAGGACGGCGACCGCCTGGGCGTACCGGGTCAGGCCGCGCAGGGCCATGGCATAGCGCAGTGCGACCGCCCTGTTGTCGGGATCGGCGCTGTAGCGGGGCGCCATTTCGTCGGCGTAGGCGCGTAGCCGCGCCTGATCGCTCGGCGGCGGCGGATTGGGAACGGAGGCGAAGCTCGGGGCCGAGGGGCCTTGGCAACCGGCCAGCGCCATCGCGAGGGCGAGGGCGACCGGCAGGGCGAAGGAGCGACGTTGGGGCATGGGCCTCGTGTCCGGAAGGCTGGAGCCTTGTCTGACGGTGTACAATTCATAAAGATTTACGGCTAACGAAGCCTTAAACCCCGTGCCAGACCGGATCGAAGGATTACGATGACATCCGAGAGCATGGCCGTGGCGCGCGACCCCGTCGCAGTGCAGGCGGTGTCGGCGACGCGGCTGGATGCGGCGCACGAGGCGGCCGCGATCGCCCGCCATGCCGTCTACGATCCCTACGAGTCCCTCATCAACGGCAAGATCGCGGACCTGAACGTTATTCTCGGCGGTCCCTTCGCCGGATCCTTTACCGCAGCGCTGCTCCTGCGCCGCTTCGTCGAGCGCGCGGAACGCTGGGCGCATCTCGATGTCTACGGTTGGAACCCGGTGACCAGGCCGGGACGTTCGGAAGGTGGAGAAGTGCAGGCGGCTGACGGAGTTTACAGCCTGTTGAAGGCTCGCATCGCGCGATGACCGAGTTCGATGCGAGGCTCACGCCGGCGCGGCCCGATCTTGCCGCTGCGCGGTTGCGCGGGATCGTCGAGGCCGAGCGTTATATCGTGGGCCGGCGGGTTCAGGTCTGCGATGCGGTGCTCGACCTCAAGCGGCAGCCACGCTTCGATGCCGCGCTCGACACGCAGGTGCTTCGAGGCGAGACCCTGCAGGTCTACGACGAGGAGGACGGCTGGGCCTGGGTGCAGGCCGAGACCGACGGCTACGTCGGGTACGTCGCCACGCACGGGCTGTCCGAGCACGTCGTCGAGCCGACCCATCGTGTCGTCGTGAACCGAACCTTCGTCTATCCCGCCGCCGACATGAAGCAGCCCGTCGCCGCGGCCCTGCCTCTCGCCGCGCTCGTGGCCGTCCGTGACACCAACGGGATCTACGCGCGACTTCACGGCGGCGGCCACGTCATCCTCTCACACCTTGCCGAGGTCGACCGGATCGCGGACCGTGACGTCGTCGTCGTGGCCGAACGGCTCATCGGCACACCCTATCTATGGGGCGGACGAACGCCGCAGGGGATCGACTGCTCGGGTCTGGTGCAGATCAGCTTCGCGATGGCCGGCATCGCCTTTCCCCGCGACACCCACATTCAGGAGAGGATCGGCACGCCGGTCGCAACGGACGAGAGCCTCTCCGGTCTGCGCCGCGGCGACCTGGTGTTCTGGCCCGGCCACGTCGGTATCATGTGCGATGCCGAAATGTTGATCCACGCCAACGGACATCATATGCTGGTCTGCAAAGAGCCGCTGGACGAAGCACGAAGACGTATCGCTTCGGCGGCAAGCCCAACAACGATTATATCGATCCGCCGCGCAACTTGACGAATGATAGGAGGCTCGCGAAAAAGCCATCGGCCTACCATCTTTGATGCCGGCAACGCTACGGCCGTGCCTTGCCTTGACCGCGTTTGCCTCCTACCTCTCGTCACAATCGACAAGGCCGAAGGTTTGGTTTCGCATGGTTGCGACATGCGTCGAAGGCTCGGGAACTCTTCGAGAGACGCGCCGCGCGATCTGCGCGGTGACATAGTTAACGACTCTAAGGAATGCCTCTATGGCGACAGGTACGGTCAAGTGGTTCAACGGCGAGAAGGGCTATGGCTTCATCCAGCCCGACGATGGCGGTAAGGACGTGTTCGTCCACATAAGTGCTGTCGAGCAGGCTGGCATGCGTAATCTTCAGGAAGGCCAGAAGATCGAATTCGAAGTCGTCGCCGACCGCCGCACCGGCAAGTCCGCCGCCTCGAACCTTCGCGCGGCCTGATCAAGGCACGCGTCACGACAATATCTGGACCCCGGCCTCGTGCCGGGGTCTTTTCTTGCATCGCTATTGGACAGGGGCGGCATAGAGCAGGCCGCCGGCGGTCCAGGGCGCGTTCAGGCCGCGCTTGATCTTCAGCTTCGATCCTTCGCCCAGATTACGCGCGAAGACGTCCCCGTAACTGCCCACCGTCTTGATGATCCGATAGGCCCAGTCCGCGGTGAGCCCGAGGCCTTGGCCGAAATCACCCTCGGCGCCGAGCAGGCGCTTGACACGCGGAATGTCGCCCTTCGCCATTGCGTCGACGTTGGCCTGGTTCACACCCATTTCCTCGGCATCGATCATCGCGTCGAGCGTCCAGCGCACGATCTCGAACCATTGATCGTCGCCCTGCCGTACCGCCGGTCCCAGCGGCTCCTTGGAGATGATCTGCGGCAGGATGACGTGGTTCTCGGGGTCGGCCATGGCGGCGCGGATCACGAAGAGCGCGGACGCGTCGCTCGTGTAGGCGGCGCATTTACCGTCGCGGTAGCCCTTCTCGGCCTCCTCGGCCGTCGGGAAGACCTTGGGCGCATAGGGAAGGCCGCGACCGTCGAAATAATCGGCGAGGTTGAGCTCCGTCGTGGTGTCCTGCTGGACGCAGATGCTCTTGCTCGACAGGTCCCCGGCGGAGCCCACGCCAAGGCTGCGTTTCACCATGAAACCCTGGCCGTCGTAATAGATGATCCCGGTGAACAGGATGTCGTGGGCGCTCTCGCGGCTGAGCGTCCAGGTGGTGTTGCGGCTGAGCACGTCGATCTCGCCGTTCTGGGAGCGAATTCAGCCGTGTCTTGGCGGTCTCCGGCACGAACTCGACCTTGCCCGGATCGCCGAGGACGGCAGCGGCGACGGCGCGGCAGAAGTCGACGTCGAAGCCGTCCCATCGACCGGAGGCATCAACCTCGCCGAAGCCAGGATAGGCCGTGCTCGTCCCGCAACGCACCGCACCCCGCTTGCGCACGGCCGCGAGCGTCAGTCCGACATTCGAAGTCGACTTCCCGACGCCGCCCGTCTCCGCTGCCTGAGGCGCGGAGACGGGCCAGAGCAGGAGAGCCCAAAGAGAGACCGCAACAAACCTCAAGTCACCACCTTTACCACGCCCTCGCCGCGGGTAGGGTTGCGCGTCAGGACGCCCGTCATGTCAAGAGAGAGGCCGAAGTGGACGTCAGCGCGACGCGACGCGCTGCGATCCAAAATGCCGCTTCATCCGTTCCCAATCCCGCGGCTCGCGGGTGGCACGCACGAACTGCGTTCCCTTGCGGGTGAGCTTGCGGAAGAGCCAGTAGCCCGGCTCGTCGTCAGGGCCGGCGCCATCGATGTACTCGAGCTCGAGCAGCGCATCGAGGCTGGCCTCCACCTGGGTCGGCGTCCGCCCGAGCGCCACGGCCTCCTCCGTGAGAGAGAGCACGATCGTCGTTCTCGGCGACAGCTGCCGCGCCTCCAGCGAGAAGATCAATTCACGCAAGAGTTCGACGTCATACCCCATGTCGCGCGCGTTCCTCGAGGGAGCCTGTCTTTTCGATTCGGTGACAGATCCACGAACCCTTGTCGAGGCGCGGGCGCTCTTCCCGTCGACGGAGGGGTGGGCGGCCGCGACGACGACCCCATATCGTTCTGAAGCCGGTTGCGCGCCAAAAGCGTCGTGCCGGTCATCCCCTTCAAGCCCGCTCTGCCAGCGCGAAGCGCGCGGCTCCGTGCGCATCCTCCCGAGGATCGATCGATGACCCAACCTCTCCTGACGCTGAACGATGCGCGCAAGATGCCGCAGCTCGGCTTCGGCGTGTTCAAGGTGCCGCAGAACGAGGCGTCGAAAACCGTCACCCTTGCCATCCAGGCCGGCTACAAGGCCATTGACACAGCCGCGATCTACGACAATGAGGAAGGCGTGGGCGTCGCCTTGGCCGAAGCCAACGGGCATGGTCCCGTGGCTTTGACCACCAAGCTCTGGAACGACAAGCACGAGCCCGGCAGCGCTAAGCACGCGCTGCGAGAGAGCCTTCGCAAGCTCGGTCGCGACAGCGTCGACCTCTACCTCATCCACTGGCCGGTTCCCTCGAGCGACTTCGTCGCCACCTGGATGGCCATGATCGGCTTCCGGGATGCCGGCCTCACGAAATCGATCGGCGTCTCCAACTTCACGCGCGGCAACCTGGAGGCGATCATCGACGCCACCGGCATCGTGCCGGCTGTCAACCAAGTCGAGTTGCATCCCACATTCCAGCAGAGCGAGCTGCGCAAATTCCACGAGGACAAGGGGATCATCACCGAATCGTGGAGCCCGCTGGGTCAGGGCGCCGGGCTCAAGAAGCCGGAGATCGAGGCAATCGCCAAGAAGCACGGCAGGACGCCGGCTCAGGTCGTGCTGCGCTGGCACCTAGAACTAGGATTGATGGTGATCCCGAAATCCTCGACCCCCTCGCGCATCAAGGAGAACCTCGACATCTTCGACTTCGCGCTCGACGACGACGACCATGCCAGTTTCGCCAAGCTCGACGACGCCAGCGGACGCATCGGTCCCGATCCTACCAAGTTCGGCTGATCCAAGCAGGGCGGGTGCGAGGCGATGGGGTCACGACCGCTCGCATCGGCCATGCGCTGGCATTCTTGACAGGCCGGCGCACCGGGCGCTCTTGCGGCGGCGCCTTTTGCTATTCTCCGGCGGCAGAGGCGTCGCGCACGACACAATGAGGATCATGGTGGCTTCCCCGCTGCTTAGGGCGTTCACGTCTCTCGTCGGCGTCAAGCCTAGAGGCGAGCGTGCCTTCTTCGACGACGCCTATTACTGCCGCTCCTACGCCGACGTCGCGGCCACCGGGATCGACCCATTCTCTCATTTCGCGGGGCACGGCTGGCGCGAGGGCCGAAACCCGTCGGCGACCTTCAACACCTTGTTCTATCGCGACTATCATCTTGACGGCGCCGCCATCGATCCGCTCGCGCACTGGGTTGCGGCCGGCGCCGCATCCTCCGGGCTGCCGACGAGGCCGGCGACACCCCAAAGCTTCCTCGCCGTGCAGCGCGGCGTCGTCGCCGAACATTTCGATCTTGCCTTCTACGTCCTGCAGGGCGGTGTCCCATCCGGGGATCCCATCGCCCACTATCTCGCCGAAGGATGGCGGAAAGGATTGTCGCCGAGCCCGCATTTCGATCCCAGCCGCTACGTCGAGGAGAACCACTTCGTCGCCGCGCTCGGCGTGAGCCCGTTCTATCATTGGTGCTCGCAGCGCCGGCTTCGCACCGCCCCTTTCGAGGCGGCATCGGCGGAGCCGCCCGTTCCCGCGAGCGAGATCCGCCGCGTGGTCGAGCCGGAGTTCGACCGGGCCTATTACCTCGCGCGGCAGGCCGACGTGCGCGAGGCCGGTCTCGATCCGCTGAAGCACTTCCTGGAACATGGCTGGCGCGAGCGGCGCGATCCGCACCCGCTCTTCGACAGCCGCTACTATCTCGACCAAAACCCCGAGCTCGCCGTCTCCAAGGTCAACCCGTTCTACCATTACCTGACCGTTGGCAGGGCGCGGGGGCTTCGCGGCAATCCCGTCGGCACGCGCCCCTATCCTGCGATGCGCGCGCCCGCCGACTGGAGCCGTGCGCGACCTGCCGCCGACACGCGCGGGGCGGATTGGATTGTCGTCATCCCGGTCTATCGCGGCTACGACGAGACGCTCGCCGCGGTCTACGCCGTCCTGAGCGCCCGGCAAACGACGCGCTTCGCGCTCCACCTCGTCAACGATCGATCGCCCGATGCCTCCTTGGTCGCCGAGCTCGAGCGTCTCGCCGGCCAGGGCCTCTTCTCCTACGAAACCAACCCCAGCAACCTGGGCTTCGTGAAGACCTGCAATCGTGCCCTGCGCGCCTTCCCCGACAAGGAGGTCGTGCTGCTGAACGCCGATGCGCTCGTCTTCGGTGATTGGCTCGACCGGATGGCGGCGCACGCTCGCCACGATCCGACGATCGCCACCATCACCCCGTCTTCAAACAACGCGACGATCTGCTCGTATCCGCTCGTCAACCTTAACAACATCGTCGAGCCGGAAGTCGACGCGCCGACGCTTGACCGCCTCGCCGCGCAAGCCAATGGCGGCCGCGTCAGCGACGTGGCGACGGGCGTCGGCTACTGCTTCTTCATGAGCCGGACCAGCCGCGAGGCCATCGGCCTCTTCGACGAGGAGGCATTCGGCCTCGGCTACGGCGAGGAAAACGACTTCTGCCTGCGCGGCGCCAAGGCCGGCTTTCGCAACGTGCTGGCGGAGGATATCTTCGCCTATCACCGCGGCGAAGTCTCCTTCGCGGACCTGACGGCCGCCGAATACGGACCCGGGCAGAAGGCGCTCCAGGCCAAGCATCCCGACTACACCGGTCGCGTCGATCTCCACCTGCGCGCCGATCCGGGCCGACGCGGACGCATGCGGCTCGACCTGAAGCGCCTGGCCCGCTACGCCGGCCCCCGCGTGATGGTCTTCGTCTCGCACGCGCTCGCCGGCGGGATCCTCACCCATGTTCGTCATCTCGAGGCGCGGCTACGGGAGGAGGGCGTCGCCGTCATCCACCTGCGGGTCGGCGTCGACGATCGCTGGAGCGTGGAGGTCACCTCCGACGCGTCCGACGCGCCGTTCCTGCCCAACCTGCTGCCGACCTCCTTCCATCAGATCCGCGATCTGCTGAACGAGTTCCTGGGCTGGCTTTCGCCGATGGCGATCCACATGCATTCGGTGGTCGGCTTCGACTGGGAGGCCGCGACGAGCCTGTTCGCGCTCGTGCGCGAGAGTGGCCTGCCCTACTTCTTCACGCTGCATGACTATTCCGTGGTGTGCCACCGCAACGACCTGGTGCTGACGAACGGGCTTTACTGCGGGCTTCCCGACGTCGAGGCCTGCCGCCTCTGCGTCAGGGACGACCGCAGCTATCCCGAGGCGCTCGACCCTGCGGTGCGGCGGGAAACGTACGAGGCCTTCCTAAACGGCGCGCAGGCGGTGTTTGCGCCCTCGCGGGACATCGCGGACCGGCTCGCCAGGGCGGGCGCGACCTACGCCATCACCTTACGGCCGCACGAGGAGGACGTCACCGGCGCGCCCGAGATGGTCGCCGCGGCGCCTGATCCCGCGCACGTGAGCGTGGTCGTCGTTGGCGCCATCGGCGCACACAAGGGCTCGCGCGTCCTGCTGAGCCTCGCCCGTGACGCGCAGATCCGCGGATTGCCGATCCGCTTCCACGTCATCGGCTACTCGGACGTGAGCGCGGCGTTGCAAGCCGCGGGTGTCGAGGAAACCGGCCGTTACCGCGACGACGCCGAGGCGACCAGGCTGATCGTGGCGGCACGGCCCACCTGCATCCTCCTGCCTTCGATCTGGCCGGAGACCTTCTGCTACACGCTCTCGCTGGCCTTCCGTCTGCGCGTACCTCCCGTGGTCTTCGACATCGGCGCCCAGGCCGAGCGCGTGAACCGCGCCGGCTTCGGCTTCGTCCTGCCGCTGACCTCGATCGACGACCCCGCTGGCCTCAACGACCGCATCCTGTCGCTGCCCTTTGCCGAGCATCGCACCGATCCGCCGAAGACGGCGGCAGTCTATCCCAGGATCGTGGAGGACTATTACGGGCTCGCCGTGCCCCGCCGGAACGGCACGCCGAACCGCGAGGACGATGCGTCGCGGCGCCCTATGCTAGATGCCTTGGATCGCGAGCGCCGATCGGGTAGACCGCCCTCTCCCCAGACCCCGCAGGCCCTCCCGTGACGAGCAGCGTCCCCAATTCCTTCCGCCACGGTCCCGACGAGCGCGGTCGCTTCGGCCTCTACGGCGGCCGCTTCGTGGCCGAGACGCTGATGCCCCTGATCCTTGAGCTTGAGCGCCAGTACGAGGCGACGAAGGACGACCCCTCCTTCAAGGCCGAGTTCGACGGCCTGCTGCGCCACTACGTCGGCCGGCCGAGCCCGCTATACTACGCCGAGCGCCTCACCCAGCACCTCCGCGAGCGCGCCGAGGCGGCGGACAAGCCGGGCGGCGCCAAGATCTACTTCAAGCGCGAGGAGCTGAACCACACCGGCGCGCACAAGATCAACAACGTGCTGGGGCAGATCCTGTTGGCGCGGCGCATGGGCAAGAGCCGCATCATCGCCGAGACCGGCGCCGGCCAGCACGGCGTCGCCACCGCCACCGCCTGCGCCCGTTTCGGGCTGGAGTGCATCGTCTATATGGGCGCCGTAGATGTCGAGCGGCAGAAGCCCAACGTCTACCGCATGAACATGCTGGGCGCGAAGGTGGTGCCGGTGCAGTCCGGCGCGCGCACGCTGAAGGACGCCATGAACGAGGCGCTTCGCGACTGGGTCGCCAACGTCCACGACACGTTCTATTGCATCGGCACGGCGGCCGGCCCGCATCCCTACCCTGCCATGGTGCGCGACTTCCAGTGCATCATCGGCGAAGAGGTCCGCGCCCAGATGCACGAGGCCGAGGGCCGCCTGCCGGACTCGATTTTCGCCTGCATCGGCGGCGGCTCCAACGCCATCGGCATCTTCCACCCGTTCCTGGACGATCCCACCGTCGAGATCTTCGGGGTCGAGGCCGCCGGCTACGGCCTGCACGACAAGCACGCGGCCTCGCTCGCCGGCGGCAAACCCGGCGTGCTGCACGGCAACCGCACCTACCTGCTGATGGATGCCGACGGGCAGATCGAGGAGGGCCACTCGATCTCGGCCGGGCTCGACTATCCCGGCATCGGGCCGGAGCACGCGTGGCTGAAGGACAGCGGCCGCGTCACCTACCTCAGCTGCACCGACAACGAGGCGCTCGACGCCTTCCATCTCTGCGCCAAGCTCGAGGGCATCATCCCCGCGCTGGAGCCGGCCCACGCGCTCGCCCGCGTCTTCGACGTCGCCCAGGACCGACCGCGAGACCACCTGATGGTGGTGAACATCTCCGGCCGCGGCGACAAGGATTTGGCGCAGGTGGCGGCGCACGTGTCGGGGGTGAAGACCGGGACATGACGTAAACGGCGCCCGGTGACACAGAGTACGCGCTCGTCGGCACATGAATGACGCGGTGCATGTCATGCGCTAGATGACGCAAGGGTCGCTCATCCAAGAAGAGCGCGAGGCACTACGTCAATGGATATCTGGGAGCCTCGCCACCTTTGGGTGCTTCCGCGCGTGATCTCCTCATTACGAACGAGGCGGGCGCGCCTGCTCGTCGAGCAAGGCCGCTTCGAGGAGGCCGACGGCTTCATCGCCGTTGGATCGCGAAGCGGCGATCCAACCTCGCCATGGTACGGCAGCATGCCTTGAGCGCGCATAATTCTGGCCGATACGCCTTAGCGGCCGAGCGCTGGCACCAACTGAGATCGCGCTGGCCGAACGAAACGATGGGCTGGAGCGGCGAGGCCGCCAACCTTCGTGAGATGGGTCGTCTTCACGACGCTCGCGTCCTGATCGACGCCGCCATGCTTCGCTTTCCCGAGGACCTGATCGCCGTCACGGAGGCGATACGCATCGTGGATCGCCTTGACGACGGGGAGGCCGGTTTGTCGCTGCGACAGCGGATGATTCAGCTGCAGCCCGATGAGCCGCGTTGGTGGACCGGGTACCTCGAGATGCTCCTCCAACTGTCACGGATCGACGAAGCCGAGGCGGAGCTTCCGGCGGCCTTGCTTCAACATCCGTGCGACCCGCGGCTCGGCCTTATGACGACGCTCTTCGCGCTTCGCCGCCATCAGTGGGATCGCGCCACATCCTTGTTGGAGACGCATGCCTTTGCGTCAGACGCGCCGCTCGTCGATGCCGCCAAAGCTGCCGCGAACGAGCGGCTGGTTCACTGCCCCGAGGAAAGCCGCTTCCTATTCTCCTGCCTTAGGAGGCGGCAACCGGCCGACGCTTCTGTCGCGCACGGCTTGGTCGACAGCTTGCTTCGGTGCGGACGCTATGTGGAGGCGGGCGCGCGTCTCAAAGAAGCCCTGATAAGCTTCCCCGAGGATTGTCACCTGAAATTTGCCGCCGCCCTCCATGCCCTGAAGGTGGAGAAATGGGACGCGGCAATCGACGGTTTCATCGACCTGATCGCACGCCGGCCGGACTATCCCGGTGCATCCCAGCATCTGGGCCTGGCTCGTATGGAGAAGGCGTTCCGGTCGAACCATGATGCGGCGTCCCAAGCGGACCCGCAGCGTCAAGATGTCGGACTCGTGGAAGACGATGCCATGCGCCGCCTCCTGCTTGGCTTCGAGAGCTTGGGCCAGGACTGCGAACTAGGTCTGGTGCAGCGCCGCTTCGGCGCGGAGCCCCTCGGCCTCTTCCGCTGGAATTTCGTGGAGCCCGAACTGCTATGCGAAGCGCTCGCAAGCGGGTTCGACGGTTTCGGCGCGGAGGCGAACACCGAGATGGCATTGTGGAAGGATGACGAATACTACCTCAGGGATCGCCGCTGGGGATTTGCATTCCACACCTGGGTGACGCGGCACGAGGTTGACGGGGACGAACACTTTTCGAAGATGAGTCGCCGCCTGACTTATCTGAAAGACAAGTTTCTCGCCGACTTGGCGTCTGCCGAGAAAGTGTTTGTACTCAAGACTACGACACGAGCGCCGATGTCGTGCGCGAGCTTCATTCGCGCCTGCGCAGCCACGGCCCCGTGCAGCTCCTCTGGCTGCGAAGCCTGGCGATCCTGTCGACGGCGCCCGATGTGCGACGCGACGTCATCGAGATCGAAGATGGGCTGTTCACCGGCTACCTCGGCCGCTTTGGCAACAGGCCCAGCTCCACCTGGGACATCGACTTCGACGATTGGACACGATTGTGTCGAAGAGTCCGGATTGCGATCGACGGCAAATGCGTTGGCGAGCGCGCTGCGCCCTGAACGATGTAATCCGGCGCCCATAAGCCCGAGCTCTACTCCACGCGCCCGTTCGACCGGCGCCGGCTTCGCCTCCGCCTGCGGCCGCCGGGTCGGCGCCGTCGCCGGCCCGATCGACGTTGGCGCGCTGATCGAGGACGTCGGCCAGCCCGCCGTCTTCGCGCTCGGCGCAGGTACGCCGTGGCGGCTGTGCTGGTGCTGAAGCTCGGCGTGGAGACGCACGGGCGGACGCTGGAAGCGATCTCGAAGTGAGGCCGAGCGCGGGACCCGCGCTAATCCTCGCCCTTGCGCCCTCGCTTCTCCGCCTTGAGCCCGCGCCGACCCACAAGCGCGTCGTAGACCATCGCCTTGATTACGGCGCGATGGCGGAAGCGCTGGCGAGGCGCCTGCGCCATGAAGACAACGAAGAGGTCCTCGGCGGGATCGACCCAGAACATCGTGTCGGCCATGCCGGTCCACATGATCTCTCCGACCGAGCCGGGGAAGGGTGCGGCACCCTCGGCGCGGCGTACCGCGAACCCGAGCCCGAAGCCGTAACCCGGCTCGAGCATCGAGCCCGGTGCCAGCACGATGCCAGAGTCCGGCCCTATGTGGTCGGCGGTCGCCCACCGCAGCGTCGCCTTGGAGAGGAACAGCTCGTTGGCCGTCATGCCGCCGGCGAGCAGCATACGGCAGAAGGCGGCGTAATCGTCGAGCGTCGAGACGAGGCCCGCGCCGCCGGCCTCCAGCAGCGGCTCGCGGCGCGGATCGGCGAAGGGCCGATCGCCGGGCAGGGCTTCCCCGACGAAGGGCTCGGCAATGCGGCCGTGTTCGTCGGTATCGGGCACGTAAAAGCCGGTGTCGACCATCCCGATCGGCGCGATAAGCCGCTGGCGCAGCACGGCGCCGAGCGAGCGCCCCGCCACCACCTCGACGACCCGTCCGAGGACCTCCGTGGCGTAGCCGTATTCCCAGACCGTGCCCGGCTGGTGCGCCAGCGGCAGGGCGGCCAGACGATCGGCAAAGGCCTCGTTGTCGACATCGGGAGCGCCGGCATCGGCCGCGGCGTAGAGCGGCGCGACGGGGCCGCCGTTGCGCTCGTAGATCAGCCCGGCCGTGTGGCGCAGCAGGTCGTGCACGGAGGGCGGGCGCACCGGCTCGACCTCGCGGCCCTGCACCAGCACGCGCACGTCGGCGAAGGCCGGGATGAAATCGGCGATCGGCTGCGACAGGTGCAGGCGGCCTTCGCCGGCCAGCATGACGGCCGCGAGCGAGACCAGCGGCTTGGTCATTGAGTGAATGCGGAAGATCGTGTCGAGCGTCATCGGCGCGCCGGAGGCGCGGTTGCGATAACCCCAGGCGCGTTTCAGCACCGTCTCGCCCTTGCGCTCGATGAGCAGCACGGCGCCGGGAATCAGGCCGCGTGCGACCTCGACGCTGAAGAAGTTCTCGATGCGCGTGAGACGCGCGGCGGAGAAGCCCGCGAGACCGGCGAGACGGCCGTCGGTGTCGCTCATCATCGCCGTCTCAGGAGAGGGATTTCAGGAAGCTGGCGAAGCGCATCAGCCCCTCGGGCCAAGGGCCGTGTCCGCTCTCGTCGTTGAGGTGCCCGGAGGCGCCGGCGTCGACCAGCTCGACGCCCCATGTCTTGGCGAGAGCCTCGCTGTCCTCGTAGGACCCATAGGGATCGTCGCGGCTGGCGACGAGGATTGCGGGGAACGGCAGCGGCCCCTTCGGCAGATCGGCGAAAGCGGGATCCACGGCCGCCAACGTCCGCAGCATGGCGACGGAAGGCGCGGCCACCAGGAAAGCGCCGGCGACCCGCTCGGCGACGCGATGGGCGGCGTGGGCGACGGTCGTCACGCCCAGGCTGTGGGCGACGAGGATCGTCGGCTTCGTCGCCGCCTCGATCGCGCCTACGAGCTCGGCCGTCCAAGCCGGCAGGTCGGCATGGTCCCAATCCTCCTGCATGACGCGGCGCGCGGTGGGCAGCTTCTGTTCCCAGCGGGAATACCAGTGGTCGGGGGTGCCGCCGGCGAGGCCCGGCACGATCAGGATGTCGACATCGGCTGTACGCATGGCGTCGGGATAGCAGGCGGGGCGGGCCTTGCAACCACTCCGCCTCTAGAGGTTACGCGCCGACTCGCGCGCGATCTTGCGGCCTCCTTCGACGGGCACGAAATCGAAGCTGATACGGGCGCGCCCCAGCGAGACTTCGGCGTCGCGCGCGAAGCGGCGCCACGTCATGACGACGCTGACGCGGCAAAGGCTGCGATCGCCATTGCAGCGCGCCTGGATGCTGCCCGGCACCTCGCTGTACTCGCGCACCGGCCAGGCCTTGATGTAGCGCAGCTTGTCGGCCAGCACCTGCGCCCGTGTCAGGCGCTTGCCGTAATAGACGACCTCGGGCGCGTAGAAGCGATCGACCGCCGCCGCCGTGATGTCGCTGTTGTGCGACCACAGGGCGAGATAGGCCTGGATCGCGCCCTCGTCGCCCGGCACGGGTCCGACCTGCGCGAGGGTCGGGCCGCCGACGGCGAGCGCCGCCGTGATCAGCAGGAGGCGGATGGTCGGGACGGGCAGGCGGTTGGACATGCGACCTTCATAGACTGCTTGCCGCGCTCGGGCACGAGCGGAAAGGTAGCAGCCATCCCTGGCTTGACACGACCGAGTGATCAGACGGCGCGACCGCGGTTCCACAGCGCGAAGGGCGCGCCCGACAGCAGGATCTCCAGCGCGTCGAGGCTCTGCCAATTGCCGTTCAGCGACAGCCGCGGAAGCGCCGTCGGCCGCGCCGCGTGCTCGGGGAAGATCAAACCCGGCCGCGTCGTCACCGCCGAGGCGAAGCCGAGTTCGGCCGCCATCGCATATTCGCGCGGCCCGGCCGAGGTCGCATCGCCGACGGGGTACGCCATGTGGCGTACCGGGCGGCCGATCTCGTCCTCCAGCACCCGACGTCCGTCGGCCATGCTCGCGCGGGCGCTCGCCGCCTCCTGCTTGGCGAGCATCGGGTGGGCGACCGTGTGCGCGCCGATCGTGCAGAGCGGATGGCGGGCGAGCGCGCGCACCCCCGCCCAGTCCAGGCACAACGCCGCCGGCAGCGCCGCGACGTCGATGCCGGCCGCGGCGGCCAGACGTCCGATGACCTCCCGCAGCTCGTCCTCGGGACCGGCTCTCAGCCTCCAGTAGAGGCTGCGGAACGCCGCCATCTTCTCCGCTGGCGTCCGCGACGCGACGCCCGCGCGCGTGCCGACCAGACTCGCGTCGACATGGTCGAGGGTGCGCAGCGCCTCCTCCAGCTCCAGCCACCACAGTCGCGCGGTACGATCGGCGAAACCCGTCGCGATGAAGGCCGCGAAGGGCGCGCCGTGACGCTCGAGGATCGGCAGCGCGTGATCGCGCAGGTCGCGGTAGCCGTCGTCGATCGTGACGGCGACGAAGGGTCGGCCTCCAGGAGCGCTAAGCCGCCGCAGCGCCTCGTCCATCGAGACGAGGTCGTAGCCGAGCGCGCGGATGCGGCCGAGCGCGGCGTCGAGAAAATCCGGTTCGATCTCGAGCAGCCGGTTCGGCGCGAACTCGCGCGCCGTCCAAGGCCGCACGTGGTGCAGCGTCAGGATGGCACCCTGCCCGCGCGTCCACGGCGCAAGCCGCGCGTGGAGCCCTGTCGCCTTGAAGAAGGCGAAGCCGGTGGCAACGATCCGATCCTTCATGCCCGCCCCGACCCGATCCCTTTGGCCAATCTGGCAACAGCTTCTTGAGGTTTCGTTGACAAGCTCGCGGCCATGATCGCCGACGTCCTCGCGCCCTCCTTCACGCCCGCCGTCGCGGCTCGGGCCGCGCCCTTCGCGCAGGTGAACGCCTATACCGAAGCCGACGCCGTCGCGGCCGGGTGGGCCGAGCTGGAACGCACGGCGCCCTGCTCGATCTACCAGACGCGCCGCTTCCTCGAACCCTGGGCCGCGACCCTGGGGCACGCGTCCGGGCAGCGGCCGTGCTACGTGCTCGCCCGCGACCAGGCCGGCGAGCCGGTCGCCCTGCTCCCGCTCGGCGTCGAGCGGCGCGGCCCGGTCACCGTCGCGCGCCTCCTCGGGGGCAAGGACGCCAACCTGCAGCTCGCGCTGCTGCGACCGACGGCGGGCTGGACCGGCGAGAGCCTGCGCCGGCTGCTCCGCGAGGCGGCGCGCCTCTGCGGCGCCGACGTGTTCGTCTTCTCCAACCAGCCGCACGCCTACGCCGGCGTGGCCAATCCGCTAGCGATTCTTCCGCACTGCGAGAGCCCCAGCGCCGCCTACGGCACGGAACTGCCGGTGTCGGACGAAGCGCTGCTCGCCGCCAAGCTGTCGAAGGACACGCGCAAGAAGCTCCGCAAGAAGGAGGCGAAGCTCGCGGCGCTGGGCGCGATCCGCTACGTCGTTGCCGAGAGCCAAGCGGAGCGCGCCGCCATCCTCGACGCCTTCCTGGCGCAGAAGACCGCGCGCTTCCGCGAGCGCGGCATCGCCTCGGAGTTCGGCAGCGCGGCCATGCGCGCCTTCATCGAGCGCGCGTCCGCGAGCGAGCCGCCGGGCATCGAGCTCCACGCACTTTTCGCCGGCGCGCGGATCGTCGCCACCTACGGCGGCGCTGCCCACGGCGAGCGCTGGAGCGGCATGTTCAACTCGTTCGACGCCGACGTGGAGATCGCCCGCTCGAGCCCCGGCGACCTGCTGCTCGCGCGCGTCATCGCGCGCTGCTGCGCGCAGGGATTGCGGGCGTTCGACCTCGGCGTGGGCGAGGCCCGCTATAAGCAGGCGCTCTGCGACGAGCCGATCCCGCTCTTCGACGCCGCCATCGGCTTCGGCGTCCTCGGCCGTGCCGCCGCGCCCCTGGTTCTGGCGCGGCAAGGGATCAAGCGCCGGGTGAAGCGCAGCCCGCGGCTCATGGCGATGGCGCAGCGCCTCGGCTGACGACAGCCGAGCGCGCCGGACGATGGTCGCGGCGAGTGCGCCTCGGCCATGGGGCAAGAGACCTCCTAGGCCACCACCTTCCTCAGCGCGTCTTCCTGCGAAGCGCCCGTGACCAGCACCTCGCGGGCGCCGGCTGCGGTCAGCTCATCCTCGAAGAGGTCGAGCACGTCGCGGTCGGCGCCGTCTGCGGCGCTGAGCACCACGAAGTCGGCATAGGGCGCCATGACCTTCGCGATCTCGCTCTGCGGGTAGGCGGGGGTGAGCAGCACGATGAAGTCGTAGGTCTCGGTCAGCGCGTCGAGGATGAGGTCGAAGTCGCGAAAATCGGCCTCCTTGCGGCCGGTCGGGATGAAATGCAGCCGCGTCGCGTGATCGCGGTGGATCACCTCGGCGAAGCTCGCCTCGCCCGCGAGCAGCTCGGCGAGCCCCTCGAGCTCGGTCACGCTCGCGCGCCCGTTCTCCGCCGCGCCGAGAACGGCGAGCTTGGCCGGCGTCGCGTTGAGATCGACGATGATCGAGCGACCCTTCTCGGCGAGCGCGCGTGCCAGAGCGATCAGCTTGTCCGAGGCGGCGGCGTCTCTGCCGACGCCGGTGCCGACGACGTGGAGGCCACGGCCCGGCACGTGGCCGTCGACGATGCGCTGCACCACAGACCCGTGCGCGCCTGCCCCGACGCGCTCGGCGCGCGCCTCCACCTCCGCCGCGACGCTGATGGGGGGCGGCGCAGGGACGACGGAATCCCACCCGAAGTCTTCGCGGGACGTCTTGGATCGGGGAACCGCGGCGGCAGGCGCCTCCGATGCCGGCCGGCCGAAGGCGGCGACATAGGTGGCGAGCGATGCCATCGCGTCCTCGGCCCAGCGGCGGGGCGAAACGCCGCCGATCTTCGGCTTCACCGTCGAACGGGGCGGGACGGGAGCCAGCACGACGTCGTCGTCCTCGCGTGCGCTGCCGACCGGGCGCGACCGCTCGGAACGCCGCGCCGGGGCTGGCGCTGACAACGTCGAGGCGGCGATCGGCTCGGCGTGCGGCGACGCGAGATCGGGCGCGGACGGCGAGATCGGTGCCGCCGCAGAGGCGTCCTCGGTGCCGGCGAGGCGGACGCCGGATCGCGAATCATTGGCGCGGCGACGCGGCGACGCGGCGAGCGGCAGTTCGGCCTGGGCCGGCATCGCCACAGCCTCGGGCAGCGGCGGCTCCGGCACCGACGACATGCGCAGCACCGCCGGCGCGCGGACGTCGGCGCGGCCCGACAGGATCTCGCTCGCCACGACCCAGCCGGCAGAGAACACCAGCGTCGCCAGCGTGCCGAAGATCAGGAACGGCAGCTTCTTGGGGTAGGAGGGCTCCTGCGGCGGCGCGGCGCTCGAGATGACGCGAGCGTCGGCCGGCGTCGCGGTGGAGGACTGCCGCGCCAGCGCCTCCTCGTATTTGGCGGTCGAGCTCTGAAGCTGGTCCTTGATGCTCTGCGCCACGCGCTCGAGCGCGTTGAGATGCACCTCGTCGGAATTGGCGGTGCCGACGAGCGTCTTCTGCTGCGCCACCGCCACCTCGAGATTGGCGACGCGCTGGCCGGCGACCTTGGCGTCGTTCTCGAGCGAGACGGCCGCCTGCCTGGCCGCGCTCTTCAGGCCGGCATCGTATTCCTTGAGTTGGGCGACCAGCTCCTTCACGCGCGGGTGCTCGGGCATCAGCGTGCGCGACTCCAAGGCGAGCTGCGCCTGCGCCTGCGAGCGCTGGGTCCACAGCTGCCGCACGATCGGGCTGTTGGTGACGTCGGCGACGTCGGCGGCCCGACCCTGGCTCAACAGCTCGCGGATCGTCGCCGCCTTGGCCTGGGCGTCGGCCTGAGCGGCGCGGGCACGCGACAGGTCGGTGTTGATGTCGGCGAGCGACTGGCCGCTGATCGTCATGTTGTTGGTGCCGGCGAGCAGCCCGGAACTCAGCCTGTAGCGCTCGCGCGCGACGTCGGCGACGGCGAGCTTGGTGCGCAGGTCGGCGATCTGCGCCGCCAGCGCCTCGGACGAATCCTTGGCCATGGTGCGCTTGGCCGCCGACTGTTCCTGCAGGTAGAGCTCGGCGACCTTGTTGGCGCCTTGCGCGGCGAGCTTGGGGTCGCGGCTGGTGAATTCGATCGTCACCACCCGCGTCTTGGGGGGCGAAAACACGGTGAGCTTCTGCTGGAAGGTCTGCACCATCCGCGCCTCCGCCGTGTCGCGGGTCGGGTCGGGCAGCACGCCGATCAGCACCAGCACGCGCGTCAGCGGGTTCATGCCGTCGGCCAGGGGATCGAACTCGTCGTTGCCCTGGAGGTGCAGCGCCTTGATGGCACGGCGCGCGATGTCGGGCGAGGCGATCAGCTGGACCTGGCTCGCCACGGCCGCCTCGTCGAGCTGGTTGGGCATCTCGTTGGGAAGGTTGGCGCGATCGGGCCGGGTGAAGAAGGTCTCCTGGTTCTCGAGCAGGATCTGTGTCTGCGCGGTGTAGCGCGGCTTCACCACGGTGACGAAGATCCCCACGGCGAAGAAGGCGAAGAGCGTCGGCAGCACCCACGCGCGGCGGCGACGCTTCAGCGCCGCGCCGATCGCGCGCAGGTCGATCTCGCCGGTCGGCTCGGCCGGACCGACAGGGGGAGCCAGAGTACGCGGCATGGAGGTCTCGAGGCACTACGATGGTGCCAGCAAACCTCTTCAAGGTTGCGGCTCGGTTAATCTTCGACTGATCCAACCCTGCACAAGCCTTTGTTAACCACGATTACCTAACGATGCGGACATGCTTGACGGCCGGTCAATCCGGCCGCGCAACCCGCAGACGGCAGGCTCATGCGACGTTGGATTACGGCTTTGTGCCTCGCCGTGGGGCTCGTGTGCGGGGGATGCGCGCCCCGTCCCAACGGCTACGCCGACCTCGGCGCCGACCTGCCCTACACGCTGGCGAGCGGCGATCGGCTTCGCGTCATCGTCTTCGGACAGGACGGACTCAGCAATTCCTACGCGGTGAACTCGGCCGGCTCGATCTCGATGCCGCTGATCGGCCCGGTGCGTGCGCAGGGGCTCACCACGACCGCGCTGGAGAAGGTCGTCGAGGCCAAGCTCAAGAACGGCTACATTCGCGAGCCCAAGGTCTCGATCGAGGTCGACGCCTACCGCCCGTTCTTCGTGCTCGGCGAGGTACTCACGGCGGGCCAATATCCCTACATCGCCGGCATGACCGCGGAGACCGCCGTGGCGGTGTCCGGCGGCTTCACCCCGCGCGCCAACAAATACGAGGTCGACCTGACCCGAGTCGTCGACGGCCATCCGGTCACCGCCAGCGTACCGGTGGACCAACCGCTGAAACCCGGCGATACCATCTTCGTGAGGGAACGCTTTTTTTAAGCTTGCGGCGCACACCTAGGCGCCATGAAAGAGCCCCGCTCCGTTCCGCCCCATAAGCTGCGCGTCCTTCACGTGCTCCGGGCGCCGCTCGGCGGTCTGTTCCGCCACGTGGTCGACCTGACGCGGGAGCAGATCGCGCGCGGCCACGAGGTCGGTCTCATCGTCGACAGCCTGACCGGCGGCACCCACGCCGACACCGTCCTCGCCGAGTTGCAGCCTCACCTCGCGCTGGGGCTGACGCGCATGCCGATGCTGCGCAAGCCGCAATTCGCCGACGTCTTCAACACGCTGAAGGTCGAAGGTCATGCGCGCCGGCTGAGAGCCGACGTGATCCACGGCCATGGTTCGAAGGGCGGAGTCTATGCGCGCGGCATGGGCGTGTGGCGCGGCTTGAGCATCCTGCGGCGCGCCACAGGACCCATCCGTTGCTACACGCCCCACGGCGGCAGCTTCAACCATGAGGCCTCGCCGCCGGTGCAGGCTCTCTACATGATCGTCGAGCGCGTGCTGGCGGCCTGCACCGACATGCTGCTGTTCGAGAGCGTCTTCATCGCCAACCGCTTTCACCAGCGCATCGGCGACACGAGTGCAATGGTGCGCATCGTCCAGAACGGCGTCGGGCCGGATGAATTCGTCCCCGTGAGGCCCGACGCGAAAGCGGCGGATCTGCTCTACGTCGGCGAACTGCGCTCGGCCAAAGGCATCGACACGCTCATCGATGCCCTGGCCATCCTGCAGCGCCGGCTCGACCGCCCCATCAGCCTCAATCTCGCCGGCACCGGTCCCGACCAAAGCCAGCTCGAGGCGCGTGCTCGCTCCCGCGGCATCGCGGAGGCGGTGCGTTTCCTCGGCTCGGTCCCGGCGCGGCGCGCCTTCGCGCTCGGCTGCGTGCTGGTGGTGCCGAGCCGCGCCGAATCTCTGCCCTACATCGTCCTCGAGGCCGCCGGCGCCCAGGTGCCGATGGTGGCGACCGACGTCGGCGGCATCGGCGAAGTGTTCGGTCCATATCGCGACCGTCTCATCGCCTGCGACGATCCCATCGTCCTGGCCAAGGCGCTCCAGCGAGTGATCGAGGCCGATCCGCACGAGGTCGCAGCGCAGGGCCGGGACCTCGCCGCCTACGTCGCCACCCGCTTCTCCATCGAACTCATGGCGAGCTCGGTCATCGGCGGCTACCATGACGCCATCGCGCGACGCACCTCGGCGACGAAATCGGTCGAGAGAGCCATTCCCGCCCATTCCTGACGCATCGCATCGCGAGATTGCCCATGGCCGCGTTTTCCGCCCAGGACCTGCGCACGATCGAGGCCGAACCGAGCGCGCCTGCCGGTCGCATCAATCCTCATGCTCAGGAGCTGAACCGGCTCGCGTCCACGATGGCGCAACACAGCGGTCGCCGCCTCATCTCGGCGACGATCCTGGAAGGCCTCGTGCGCATGGGCGAGCTGGCGGTCGGCGCCATCGCAGGGCTCGCCACGTTCGCGGTCACGATCGTGCCGAAGGCCGGTGTGTCGATCGCACCGCTTCTCGCCATACCCCTCGTCGCGCTGCTCGTCGTCATCGTGATGCAGTCGCTGGGCTGCTACCGTGTCGCCGCCCTGCGCGCGCCGACGCGCTTCGGGCTACGCATCGCGGCCTCGTGGTTCGGCGTGTTCATCGTCACCTTCGGGACGAGCCTTGTCGCCCACGTCGACCCGCTCTACGCCAGGACCTGGCTCGGGCAATGGGCCTTCTTCGGCTTCGTCGCCGTCTCCGCCGAGCGTGTCGCGCTTTATGCCGTCACAAACTATCTCACTCGCACGGGCAAGCTCTCGCGCCGCACCGTGCTCGTCGGCGGCGGCCCCGCCGCCAGACAGCTGCTGCAGGAATTCTCGACGCAGGGCAGCGAAGACCTTCACATCTTCGGGATCTTCGACGACCGCACCGACGAGCGCTCGCCGGACATGGTCGAAGGCTTTCCCAAGCTCGGCAACGTCGACGACCTCGTCGAATTCGCCCGCGCCAACCCGCTCGACCTCGTGATCTTCACGCTGCCGATCTCGGCCGAGCAGCGCCTGCTCACCATGCTGCGCAAGCTCTGGGTTCTGCCCGTCGACATCCGGCTGGCGGCGCACATGAACAAGCTCAGGTTCCGCCCGCGCGCCTACAGCTACATCGGCAAGGTGCCGGTCATCGACCTTTTCGACAAGCCGCTGGCCGAGTGGGACATCGTGCTGAAAACGGTGTTCGACCGAGTCGTCGGGTCCCTCGCCCTGCTGGCGCTGGCCCCGGTCATGCTGATGGTTGCGCTCGCCGTGAAGCTCGACTCCCGGGGCCCGGCGCTGTTCCGCCAAAAGCGCTACGGCTTCAACAACGAGCTTATCGAGGTCTTCAAGTTCCGCTCGATGTACACCGAGCAGCTCGACATCAGGGCCGACAAGCTCGTCACCAAGAACGATCCGCGCGTGACCCGCGTCGGACGCTTCATCCGCAAGTCGTCGCTCGACGAACTGCCGCAGCTTTTCAACGTCGTCTTCAAGGGCAACCTGTCGCTGGTCGGCCCGCGTCCTCACGCGGTCAACGCCAAGGCCGCCGCCGCGCTCTACGACGAAGTCGTCGACGGCTATTTCGCCCGCCACCGCGTGCGCCCCGGCATCACCGGCTGGGCGCAGATCAACGGCTGGCGCGGCGAGACCGACACCTCCGAGAAGATCCAGAAGCGCGTCGAGTGCGACCTCTTCTACATCGAGAACTGGTCGATCTTCTTCGACATGTACGTGCTCGCCGCCACGCCGATCTCGCTGGTCAGGACGAAGAACGCGTATTGATCCGAGGCCGCGATGCTTGTCATTCCGGGACGGCGAACCCGGAACCCGGAACCCGGAACCCGTTGCACTTGCAGGAAAAGCATCGAGCGGAGAGTGTGATGGTTTCCCGGTCTCCGCTGCGCTTCGTCCGGAATGCCAAGGGTTTGAAGCGCCGCGTCCTCCTCGCGCTTCTCGCCGTCTTCCCACTCCCCGTCCACGCCGCCGACCTCGCGCTCGAGCTCGTCGGCACCCCCACCATCGTCTACGATTCCGCGCGTGACGGCTGCACGTCGGACGATTTTCCCGACCTCAACGCGCGTGCCTTCCGCGACGCCGGCGGGCGCACGGTCATGTTCGCGCTGCACGACCGGAACAGGCCCCTCGTCGGCCCCGACCTGGCGCAGCTCAAGCCCGATTGCCACGCGGCGCTGGCCTCGCCCGCCGACCCCGACCCGTCGCATTACGCCGACCGCAACTTCGTCGCCGCCACCTGGACCGACGACGGCCGCAGGGTGGCGGCGCTGGTGCACCACGAGTACCACGCCGACCAGTTCGACCGCTGCAGGGCGCAAGGCGACCTCGCCTGCTGGTACAACACCATCATGGCATACCGCTCCGAGGACGGCGGCCTCGACTTCTCGCGCGTGCCGAAGCCGGTGGTCGCGGCGGCGCCGTTCCGCCAGGATTTCGAGCAGGGCCGCCACCGCGGCTTCTTCAATCCCTCGAACATCGTCGCCGGCGAAGGTGAGGCCTCGCGCTTCCGCTACGCGCTGATCTCCACCACCGGCTGGGACGGCCAGCCCTACGGCAATTGTCTGTTCCGCTCCTTGGACCCGGCGGCCGGCGACTGGCGCGCGTGGGACGGCCACGGCTTCACCATCCGCTACGACGATCCCTACCGCCCCGGCTTCAAGCCGCCGCAGCCCTGCCACACGCTCGCACCCTTCACCTTCCCCGTCGGCTCGGTGGTGCTGCACGCGCCGACCCACACCTTCGTGGCGGTGTTCGCCGCCAAGGCCGGGGGCGTCTTCCCGCTGGCGGGCTTCTATGCGGCGACGAGCCGCGACCTGCTGCACTGGGGCGATCCGCGCCTCGTCCTGGCCTCGCCCACGCTCTACGACGAGTTGTGCGGCGCCGGCCCCTCGATCGTCGCCTATCCCGCCGTGCTCGACCCTGCCTCCGCCGCGCGCAACTACGACACCATCGGCGACGCCCCCGAGCTGTTCTTCACCCGCATCGCGGTCCAGGGATGCGCGACCGGGCGGCGCCTGCTGCTGCGCCAGCGGCTCGCCGTGCGGCCGGGCGCGCCCTCGTGAGCCTCGTCGTTCCTTTCAGGGCGAGCACGCGCGTCGACTACCAGCGGCTGGTCGAGGCGGTGTTCGCCGCCTTCATCTTCTTCGGCATGCTGTCGCTGATCGAGCCCTCGCCCTACGATTTCCTGGCGCTGCTCGCGATCCCGCTGTGGTTCGTCGGCGGCTTCCGCGTGCACAAGTCGCTCATCCCGATACTGGCGCTGTGGGCCGTATTCGAGGTGGCGGGCTTCCTCTCGCTGATGCCGTACTGGGACGAGCACGACGCCCGGCTCTACCAGCTGCAGTCGCTCTACCTCTTCGTCACGACGGTCTTCTTCACGATCTTCTTCTCCGAGCGCAGCGAGCGTCGCGCCCGGATCTGCCTCGACGCCTTTACCGCCGGCGCGCTGGTCTCGGCCGTGGCCGGGCTGATCGGCTATCTCGACATCGCCGGTCTCGCCAGCGTCTTCACCATGGAGGAGGGCCGGGTGTCGGCGACCTTCAAGGATCCCAACGTCTTCGGCTCCTACATGGTGCTGGCCGCCTGCTATCTGCTCCAGCGCGCGCTGCTCGGCCAGCGCCGCACGGTGCTGTCGCTCGCCGGCCTCTTCGTCATCCTCATCGGCGTCTTCGTGTCGTTCTCGCGCGGCTCCTGGGGCGCGTGCCTGGGCGCCTGCCTCATCACGACGCTGACCGCCTTTCTCACCGCCGAGACGATCGCGCTGCGCCGGCGCGTCGTGCGCATGATCGCCGTCGCCGGTGTGCTGGGCGCTCTGGCGCTGGGCGGCCTTCTCTCCGTGCCATCGGTGCGCGCCGTCTTCAATCAGCGCGCCGCCGTGGCGCAGGACTACGACGAGGGCGTCACCGGCCGCTTCGGCAACCAGGTCCGCTCGCTGCCGATGCTGGTCGAGCGTCCCCTCGGCTTCGGGCCGCTGCGCTTCCGCCTGACCTTCGGGCTCGAGCCGCATAATTCCTATGTCGGCGGCTTCGCCAACGACGGCTGGCTCGGCGGCTTCACCTGGATCGCCATCGTGCTCGTCTCGCTCTTCGTCGGTGTCCGCCAGATGTTCGCGCCCTCGCCCTATCGCCGGCTCGCCCAGGTCTACGTGCCAACCATGGCCGTGCTGCTGGTCCAGGGCCTGCAGATCGACGTCGACCATTGGCGCCAGCTTTTCCTGTGCTTCGGCGCGGTCTGGGGTATGGAGGCGGCGCGCCTGCGCCGTGCCGCCGCTCCCGCCACCGCGGTCGAGGGTCTCGCGCGGGCTTGAGGGCTGGCATGCGGGTCTGGATCATCATCGTCTCGGCTCTGGCGGGACTCTACGGCGCCGGCGGCGTGGCGCTGGCCGCGGCCGGCGCTCATCTCGGCGGCAGCGGCGCGCTCGCCACCACCGCGGCCTATTTCCTGCTGTTCCACGCCGCCGCGCTCGTCGGCCTGTGCACGGCCGCCGCCGGCAGCCGCAAGGCCGTGCCGCTGATGGCCGCCGCCTCGCTGATCGCGCTCGGCATCCTGCTCTTCTCCGGCCATCTCGCGCTGCACGCGCTCGCCGATCGCGTGCCGATTCCCTTCGCCGCACCGCTCGGCGGCTCGGTGACGATCCTCGGCTGGCTCGTCGCCGCGATCGCCCTGCCCCTGGCGCTCGATCGCTCCCGATTACTGCCCTAAGTCCATGGGATGCAATCGGGTCCGGCTTGCGGCAACGCTTAGCCGATCTTGGGCTAGACATTGCGGCGCTTCGCGGGCAACGTCCCGCTCACTACGGGGGCTACATCCAAGTCGATCGGAATTCATGAGCAACGGGGGCGGGAAGTCACTGATCCTGATCGTCGAGGACGAGCCTTTCATCGCCTTGACGCTGGAAGACATGCTGGACGAACTCGGCTTCGCGCATGCCGGGACGGTCGGGCAGGTGTCGGACGCGCTCGACCTCATCGGCCGCGATCCGGTGGACTGCGCCCTGCTCGACGTCAACCTCGGCTCGGAGAAGATCGATCCGGTGGCTGACCTGCTGGCCTCGCGCGGGTGTCCCTTCATCTTCACCACGGGCTACGGCCGCTCCGGCATCCCCAGCGGACACGCCGACCGCCCGGTGCTGCAGAAGCCGTTCCGCATGGACGACCTCGCCACCATCCTGAAGCGCACGCTGAACGGCGCCAGCTGACGATCTTGCCGCATCCCGCCTAACCTGCGAATTCGCTCCCGCCCGCGACAGGGCCCGATGGGTTTGTCATGACCGCCAAGATCCGCAAGGCCGTGTTCCCCGTGGCCGGGCTCGGCACGCGCTTCCTGCCCGCGACCAAGTCGGTGCCCAAGGAGATGCTGACGGTGGTCGACGCCCCCGTGCTGCAGCACGTCGTCGACGAGGCGATCGAGGCCGGCATCGAGCATTTCATCTTCGTCACCGGGCGTGGCAAGGCGATCATCGAGGATTACTTCGACATCGCCTACGAGCTCGAGGCGCTGCTGAAGGAGCGCAACAAGGCGCCGCAGCAGGCATTGCTGAAAAAGCAGTTGCCGGCGGCCGGCGCCACCTCCTTCACCCGCCAGCAGGCGCCGCTCGGCCTGGGCCACGCCGTATGGTGCGCCCGCGAGCTCGTCGGCAACGAGCCATTCGCCGTGGTGCTGCCCGATATGATCACCCTGCCCGGCGCCAAGGGCAGCCGCTGCCTCAAGCAATGCGTCGAGGCCTATGCCAGGACCGGCGGCGCCAACATCATCGCCGCCGAGGAAGTGCCGGCGAGCGAGACGCACAAGTACGGCGTGCTCTCGATCGGCGCGGACGAGGGCGACACCTTCGCCATCACCGGCATGGTGGAGAAGCCGCCGCAGGGCCAGGCGCCCTCCACCTCGATCATCTCCGGCCGTTACGTGCTCGGACCGGAGATCTTCGAGATCCTCGCCAAGGTCGGCAAAGGCGCCGGCGGCGAGATCCAGCTGACCGACGGCATGAAGCAGCTCAGCGCGAGCGCGCCGTTCCACGGCGTGCGCTTCGACGGCAAGACCCACGACACCGGCTCCAAGCTCGGCTTCCTGCTGGCCAACGTCGCCTTCGCGCTGCAGGACGAGGAGATCGCGGCCGAGTTCGCCCGGGAGGCGAAGGCGCTGCTCGGCTGAGTCCATCCTCACCCCGCGCGCGTCGGGAATCCCCTTCTCCCCTTGCGGGAGAAGGTGCCGGAGGGCAGATGAGGGGTCGGGAAACCTCGCCGCTGATCTATGCCGCTGCCCAGACTTACTGAGGTCGCGCGACCCCTCATCCGGCGCTTCGCGCCACCTTCTCCCACAAGGGGAGAAGGGCTTGTCCTGCATAGTGTCGCCCAAAGCGGCCCGGTGTGAATGCCGCAGGCACAGCGTGGGAGAACCCGCCCCCATCAGGGATCGCCATGTCGCTCCTCACCCTCGCAATCCTCCTCCTGGTCGTACTCCCGCTGGCCGTCGCGACCGCGCGTTACCTCCTGCGCGAGAGCCGTGTCCCGTGGCGCGAGGCCGACCGCTCCAGCGCCGGCCTGTTGCCCGAAGCGACCCGTCACCACGCAGCCGTGGTCCGCGTGTTCGCGGCGCGCACGGTCAGCTGGCGCGGCATCGTCGCCACCCATTGCTGGATCGTGGTCAAGCCGGCCAATGCGCCGGCCTACCGGCGCTTCGACTACACCGCCTGGGGCGAGCCGATCTGGGTCGACCGCTTCGTGCCCGACGGACGCTGGTTCGGCAGCCTGCCCGATACCGTCTTCGCCGCCGACGGCGATGCGGCGGAACGCATGATCCCGCTCCTGGCAGCGGCGATCCGCGACTACCGCTTCGGGCGCCCGGGCGATTATCGCGCCTGGCCAGGGCCCAACTCCAACACCTTCGTCGCCGCGATCATGGCCACCGTCCCCGGCCTCGCCGTCGCCCTGCCCCCGACCGCGATCGGCAAGGACTTCCCCTATGACGGCCGCCGCCTCGCCCTGACCCCGTCCGGCACCGGCGTGCGCCTCAACTTTGGCGGCTATCTCGGCGTCACGATCGGCTGGGTCGAGGGGGCTCGAGCTCAATCTCCTCGGCGCCGTCTGGGGCCTCGACTTGCGCCGGCCGGGCGTAAAGCTCCCGGCTTTGGGGCGGCTCGGGGTGTAAAAAGCAGTCCGAGCGCACAGAACCATCAAAGGCTCATCGAATACCATGGTGCCCTTCGCCCCGAACCTTGTAGTCTGGCGCCCGGCGACGACCGACCGCAGCCCGTCTTTCGCGTGACCGGTCGTAAGCCCGCGATGACCGCCGCCAATCATGGTGGATCGATCGGCCTCGCGATGAAGCGAAGAGTCGAGGTGGGTCGAGCTTCCATGGAACGGTCGGGACGGATGCCGCAGCTCGAGATGCTCGAAGGGTCGATGATGTCGGCCCGCATGGCCATGGCGATCAGCGACCCGCATCAGGCCGATAATCCCATCGTCTTCGCCAATCCGGCCTTCATGGAGATGACGGGCTACGACAGCGCCGAGGTCATCGGGCGCAATTGCCGGTTCCTGCAAGGCGCGGACACCGATCCGTCCCAACTCGCGATCCTCCGGCGCGCTCTCGAAGACAGACGCGCCGTCGAGGTCGACCTGTTGAACTACCGTCGGAACGGACAAGCCTTCCACAACCGCCTCTTCGTCAGCCCCGTGCTGGATCACCATGGAGAACTGGTCCACTTCTTCGCCTCGCAGCTCGACGTGACGCCGCAGAAGCGCTTCGAGTCGCTGACCCGGCGGAGGGAGGACGTCCTGCGGGCCGTCGGCAACGAGTTTCACGCGAGGGTCCAGACGACGATCGACAACGTCCAATCCATGGTCGAGGGCGCCTTGCAGTCGGCCTCGTCTCCGATGGCGGCCGCGGCGGACATCAGCGAGAAGCTCGTCGCGCTCGGGCACGTGCACAAGTCGCTGATCAAGAGTGACTGGGACAACCTCGAAATACACGACATCGTCGGATCGGCGCTGCGAACGACGTCGAAGACCTCGAACAGGATGCAGCTGTCAGGCCCGAGCCTGAAGCTGTCGCCGCGCCCGGCCTTCCAGGTGGCCGCCTTCGTCCGCGACCTCTTCATCCAGTCGATGTCCGAGGGCGCGCTTCAGGACAAGCTCGGGCATGTCGGCATCGAATGGTCGCGAAGCACGAAAGGCGCCTCCGACGAGCTGATCCTCGTGTGGCGTGATTACGTTGGGGAACGGGTCGCGAGCACGCGATCGAAGCGTGCCTTCCACAGCATCCTGCATAATGGCGGTGCGGCGGCATCGATCGAGTACCGTGTCGAGGAAGGCTGCATGCGCTACGTCGGGACCTTCCAGCTGGAACCGCACGACAGCGATGTCGCGTGAGGGCGAACGCGCGAAGCGACGTGCGGGAGGTTCGCTGCTCGGGCCGGCGATACTTGGATCCGCTTTCGTCCTTGCAAACGGAGCTAAGCAGCCGGGGCCATCTCACGCTGTATTGTTTGTCTTGACTTGCATCGCTTTGGCTTTGGCTCGCGGGGGCGTAGCGACCATGTTGCGCTGTCGCCGCACGTCCGAGCCTCAGAGCACCTTCGCCCCCGCGGGAATGTCGGCGATCTCGAGGTCGTGTTCGACCTGGAGGAGCGTGGTCGGCGACGTGCTGCGCAGCACGAAGAACCAGGCCGCGCCCACGCCCATGTAGACGGCGAAGATGTAGGACAGCAGGTTCAACGGATAGGCAGGTGCGGGATAGAGGCTGCCGAGCAGCGCCAGCAGCATGAGCACGGCACCGATCGCGCCGAAGGCGATCGTGCCGGCGGTCAATTCGCCCGTCTTGCGCAGGTAGACCGGCGCGGCCACCGAACAGAGCGCGTAGACGACGATGAAGCCGTACGAGGCCAGCGTGCCGTACCAGCCGAAGGTGTCGAGCTCGGCATTGCCGCTGAAGGCGGCGCACAGGACGAAATTTAGCACCGCGCCGAGGCCGAGCGCGAGATGCGGCGTCTGGTGGCGCAGGTGCACCCGCCCCATCGACTTGTGAAGGAAGCGGTAGCGGCCCAGCGAGTAGAGCATGCGGCCGAAGGCATTCAGCGAGGCCAGCGCGCAGGCGAAGCTCGAGATGACCGCGCCGAAATACACCAGCACGATCAAGACGCGGTGGCCCACGAGGATATCGGCGAGGGGTGAGCCGCTGGCGCCGAGCTTCGTCGTGTCGTCGCCGAACCCCTGCGTCACGACGTAGGTGGTGAAGACGAAGAAGACGCCGGACGTCAGCGCCGTCAGCTTGATCGCGCGCGGGATCACCAAGCCCGGATCGCGCGCCTCCTTGCCGAGCGTGGCGGCGCTCTCGAAGCCGACGTAGGAGAAGATGGCGAAGACCACCGCCTGTACCGACTTTCCGACATCGAGGCTGGCGAAGGTGAGCTGCTTGGCATCGAGCTTGAAGCCGGCGGTGGCGAGCGCCGCCACGCAGACGGCCAGGATGATCACGACCGAAACAGCCTCGAGGCTGAGGCCGACGCGCGAGGACAGCCGTATGTCACGCATCGCGAGCAGCAGCGCGAGGCCGGAGACGATGAAGTACAGCAGCAGCGTGTTCGGCACGAAGGCGATGCCGAGCGCGCTCAGCAACGTCTTCACGAAGATCGAGCTGGAGACGGTGAGCGCCATGATGGTGGTGAGATAGGCCGCCAGCATCGCCCATCCCGCGAGCAACCCGTAGGAAGGTCCGAGCGAGCGCGACACGTAGATGAAGAACGAACCGGCCGCGGAGATGCGCTTGGCGAGCTTGCCGACGTTCTCCCCGACGATGAGCAGCGCCACGGTGGCGACGACGTAGACGAGCCAGGAGGCGGTGCCCGCCATGCCGGCGACCACCGCCACGGCGAGGGCCGGCGTCAGCGTCGGAGACACGTTGGCCACGGACTGGCCGAGCGTCTCGATGAACGAGAGGCTGTCCTTCTTGAGCACCGACATGTTCAGGGCCTCACGTTGCGGTGGAAGACTTATTCTCTGTGCTATAAAGATTAGCGCATCAAGAAACATACCGGCGTCTCAGCTCGCCGTTGCACTCGGAGCGGCGAGCGTGAGGCCGTTCGGCGACACCGAATCGGCATCGAAACACCGTTGTCGGGGTACGCGCCGATGGCAGGGTTTTGTGTCGCCGTACGTCGACAGCGGCCCGTCTGGTTGTCGCGGTACGTCGACTTTGGCAGGCCTACTTGTCAGGGCTCGCGACATAGGCATGGCTCGGTAGCCCAGCCGGAACAAGGACTTGACGCCGGTTCGTATACCGCATAGACCTCTCGGCGGCAACAGGGCATGAGAGCGCCGCCGATCTCCGGATCCTGCCCTGGCCCCAAGCCTGCCCTGCCCCGAACGAGGACGCCGCCCCCGCCATGCGCGCCGAAGCCGAAGCGCTCGCCCAGACCATCAAGCAGTCCGTAGGGCTGCTGAGGAGGCATCTTTGACGTCGATGCTTCGAGCCGCCGCCTCGCGGAGCTGAACGCCAAGGTCGAGGATCCCAAGCTTTGGGACGATGCCGAGGCCGCTCAAAAGCTGATGCGCGAGCGCACCGATCTCGAGGAGCGGCTGGGCTCGCTGGCGAGCCTCGACCGGTCGCTGGAGGATGCCGTCACGCTGGTCGAGCTCGGCGAGGACGAGGAGGACGCCGAGACCGAGAAGGAGGGGCTCGCCGGCCTGCGCGCCGTGCTGGCCGAGGCCGAGCGGCGCCAGGTCGAGGCGCTGCTGTCGGGCGAGGTCGACGGCAACGACACCTATATCGAGGTGCATTCCGGCGCCGGCGGCACCGAGAGCTGCGACTGGGCGCGCATGCTGTTTCGCATGTATGCGCGCTGGGCGGAGCGCCATAAGTTCAAGGTCGAGATCGTCGAGGAGACGAGCGGCGACGAGGCCGGCATCAAGTCGGCGACGCTTCTGGTCAAGGGCCACAACGCCCACGGCTGGTCCAAGGTGGAGAGTGGCGTGCACCGCCTGGTGCGCATCAGCCCTTACGATTCGGCGGCGCGGCGGCACACCAGCTTCGCCTCGGTCTGGGTCTACCCGGTGATCGACGACAAGGTCGACATCGACGTCAAGGAATCCGACTGCCGCATCGACACCTATCGCTCGTCGGGCGCCGGCGGGCAGCACGTCAACACCACCGATTCCGCGGTGCGCATCACCCACATCCCTTCGGGGATCGTGGTGGCCTGCCAGAACGAACGCTCGCAGCACAAGAACCGGGCGACCGCCTGGAACATGCTGCGCGCCCGGCTCTACGAGGCCGAGATGGCGCGGCGCGAGGCCGAGGCCAGCGCCACCGAGGCCTCCAAGGGCGAGATCGGCTGGGGCCACCAGATCCGCTCCTACGTGCTGCAGCCCTATCAGCTGGTCAAGGACCTGCGCACCGGGCACACCTCCGGCACCCCCGACGAGGTGCTCGACGGCGAGCTCGACGACTTCATGGAGGCGGCGCTGGCGCAGCGGGTCTACGGCGGCGGCCCCGGCGCCGTCGACGACGTCGACTAGGGAGCGGGCCATGGTCGAGGCGCCACCGTCCGATGTCCGGCATCCCTTGCGCCGCGCCAAGGAGCCGGCGTTCAACGTGCCGGCGGTGGTCGTCGCCGTATGCGCGGTGTTGCTGGCCATCCACGGCCTGCGGGTGCTGGCGAGCAACGAGACCGACAACGCGGTCGTGGCCCAACTCGGCTTCATCCCGGCGCGGATCACGCTGGCCTTGTTTCCGAAGTCGGTCGCCCTGGTCGACAGCTATCAGGCGATCGTCGCGCGAAACCCGATCTTCGCCCAGCAGATCGGCTTCCTCCTGGGGGATGGCCAGTCCAAGCCTTGGACGCTGCTCACCTACGCCCTGCTGCACGCCGGCTGGGCCCACGTCGGCTTCAACTGCGTTTGGCTCGTCGCCTTTGGCTCGGCCGTGGCGCGGCGCTTCTCGACGATGAGCTTCCTGCTGCTGCTCTGCCTCGCGGCGGTGGCCGGCGCGCTGACCCAGTGGCTCGCCGATTACGCCAGCTTCCAGCTCGTCATCGGCGCCTCGGCCGGCGTCTCCGGCGCCATGGGAGCGGCCGTGCGCTTCGTGTTTCGACCCAGCGAGGAGCCGCGGCGGATCTTCGATCGCCGCACCATGAACGAGGCCTACCGCCTGCCGGCGCTGAGCCTGCGCGAGACCGTCGCCAACCGCACCGCGCTGCTCTTCGTCGTGTTCTGGTTCGGCACGGATATCCTTTTCGGCCTGTTTCCCTCGCTCTCCGGCATCGGCGACCAGCCGGTGGCCTGGCAGGCGCATATCGGCGGCTTCCTCGTCGGGCTGCTCGCCTTCCCGCTGTTCGACCGGCGGCATCCTGGGCCGGCGGCGCCGATCGAGCGGGAGGACAGCGCCGATCTCGGCGCCGCCGCCCTGCCGCCCGACGCCTGAGCGGCACGCGGCATGCTCGCCGAAGGACCATGACGGTGCTCTGCGAGGTCGTGGGTGCGACCAAGACCTTCCCCGGCGGCACGAAAGCGCTCGACGACGTCTCGCTCGTCATCGCGCCGGGCGAGTTCTTCACGCTGCTCGGCCCCTCGGGTTGCGGCAAGACCACGATGCTGCGGCTCCTCGCCGGCTTCGAACATCCCGACAGCGGCGACGTGCGCCTCGACGGCCGCGGCGTGCTCGGCGAGCCGCCGAACCGCCGCCCGGTCAACATCCTGTTTCAGTCCTACGCCCTGTTCCCGCACATGAGCGTCGCCGCGAACGTCGGCTTCGGCCTGGAGAGCCGCGGGATGAGGGCCGCTGCCGTCCGGGAGCGGGTCGGCGCCATGCTGCGGCTCGTGCGGCTGGAGGCGCTGGCCGCGCGCCGCCCTGCGCAGCTCTCCGGCGGCCAGCAGCAGCGCGTGGCCCTGGCCCGCGCTTTGGCCCCGGCGCCGCGGCTGGTGCTGCTCGACGAACCGCTGTCGGCGCTCGACCCCAAGCTGCGACGCGAGATGCAGGGCGAGCTGAAGCGCATCCAGCGGGAGACCGGCATCGCCTTCCTGCTGGTCACGCACGACCAGGAGGAGGCGCTCTCGATGTCGGACCGGATCGCGGTGATGGAGGGCGGTCGCATCCGCCAGGTCGGCACCCCGGCGGACATCCACGCGAGACCGGCATGTCGCTTCGTCGCCGCTTTCATGGGGGCCAACGTGCTGCCCGGCCGGCTCGCCGGGCTGAACGCCGCCTTCGCCGCGATCCGGCCCGAGCGGGTCGAGGTGGTGCGCACATCGGGCGACGGCGCGCTGCCCGGCCGCGTCGAGACGGTCACGTTCCTCGGCGCGCGCACCGCCTGCGCCGTGGCGCTGGAGGGTGGCGCCCGCCTCGTCGCCGAGCGCGACGACTTACCGGCCGAACTCTCGGTCGGCGAGCCGGTGGCGTGCCGCCTGCCGCGCGACGCCCTCGCGCCGCTGGAGGACTGACGTGGGCCGCCCCGCCTGGCTCGCCGCTCCGGCCCTGCTCACCATCGTGGTGCTGATGCTGCTGCCGATGCTGATCGCGCTCGGCTACTCGCTGATGACGCCCTCGCCCTACGGTGGCGTCAGCGCGCCGGCGACGCTCGCCTCCTACGTCCGGCTCGCCTGGGACCGCGACCTCGACGACCATCTCGTGCTCGATCCGACCTACGCCTGGATCCTGGTGCGCTCGCTGGTGCAGGCGGGGCTGACGACCCTGCTGTGCGTCGCCTCAGGCCTGCCGCTCGCCTGGTGGATGGCGACGCGACCACCGCGAGCCAGGCGCTGGCTCCTGCTCGCCGTCACGGTGCCGTTCTGGACCAACCTGCTGATCCGCACCTACTGCTGGGTGCTGATCCTGCGCGACAACGGGCTGCTCAACCAGGCGTTGATGGGCCTCGGCCTGACGCGGGCGCCGGTGACCTTCCTCTATTCCGATGGCGCGGTGCTGCTCGGCCTCGTCTACGCCAACCTGCCCTTCATGGTGCTGCCGATCTACGCCGCCTTGGAGAAGGTCGATTTCCGCCTCGTCGAGGCGGCACACGACCTCTACGCCGACCGTTGGCGTATCCTCACCCGCGTGGTCTGGCCGCTGGCGCGGCCCGGGCTGGCGGCGGGCACGCTGCTGGTGTTCGTGCCAGCTCTGGGATCGTTCGTGGCGCCCGACATCCTCGGCGGCAACCGCGAGCTGATGCTCGGGCCGCTGATCCAGCAGCAGTTCTCGACGGCGCGCGATTGGGCCTTCGGCTCGACGCTCTCGGTGGTGCTGATGATCCTCGTGCTGGTTGGCCTCGCGCTCGGTTCGCGACGCCGCTCGCCCCTCGAGGTCGGCCGATGAGGCGCGGCTTCGACTGGCGCCGGATGCCGGGCATGCGCCTCGCCGGCCTTGCCGCGCTCGTCTTCCTCTACCTACCGCTGCTGGTGCTCGTCATGCTCAGCTTCAACGCCAACCGCATCGCGCTGATCTGGGGCGGCTTCAGCCCGAGATGGTTCGCCGTGGCGCTCGGCAACGAGGACCTGCGACGCACGGCAATGAACAGCCTCGTCGTGGCCTCTATCGCGACCCTGGCCTCGACGCTGCTCGCCCTGCCGGCGGCGCTGGCGCTGGAGCGCGGCGGCGTCCTGCGCGGGCGCGCCGTGGGCGAGGCCCTGATCGCCCTGCCCCTCGTCGCGCCGGAGATCGTCACCGCGGTGGCGACCCTCGTGCTCTTCGAGGCCGTCGGCCTTCACGCAGGTCTCGGCAACGTGGTGCTCGCGCACGTCGTCTTCTGCATACCCTTCGCGCTGCTGCCGATGCGGGCGCGCCTGCGCGGCCTCGGACCCGACCTCGAGGACGCCGCCCGCGACCTCTACGCCGGTCCGTGGCGGACCTTTCGCCTGGTGACGCTGCCGCTCCTCGCGCCGGCCGTGATCGCCGGGGCGACGCTGGCCTTCGTCGTCTCGCTCGACGATTTCCTGATCACGCTGATGGTGGCGCCGGCGGGGGCCACCACGCTGCCCGTCTACCTCTACGGCATGCTGCGCCTCGGCGTGACGCCAGAGGCGAACGCGGCGGCGACCTTGCTGCTGCTGGTGTCGGTGGCGGCGGTGGTGATGGCGCAGCTTCTCGCTGGAAGGCTGAGGACGGGCGAGAGGTAGGCCAGTCCGAGCATCTCGCGTCCTGTCGCGCGCCTTTGGTGAAGTGCTATGATCGTCTCATGAACGTCCTCGTCACCCCTGGCGGCCACCGTGCCTTCACCATCGCCGACATGGAGCGGGTGGTGGAGGCCGGCATTCTCGATCCGGACGAGCGCATCGAACTGGTCGGAGGAGAACTCGTCTCGATGTCCGCCAAGGGGTCGCGCCACGAGTCGATCAAGACGGCCATCGTCCTTCGCTGGGGACGTCTCTGCCCCGATGGCTTCGGTTTCTCGCCGGAGACCGGCCTCCGGCTCGATCCCTACAATTATTTCGAACCCGACTTCATCATCCTCGCCCGCACCAAGCGCCTAGCCGCCATCCGCGGCCCGGATGTCACCCTCGCAGTGGAAATCGCCGATCCATCGCTCGACTACGATCTTCGGCGCAAGCCGCTGGTCTACGCCGCCTTCGGCGTCCGCGAGCTCTGGGTGCTCGACGCCGCGCGTCGGCGAGTCCATCGCCATGCCGACGTCGGGCCGCAGGGCTACGTCGACATCCGCGAGTGTGGTCCGGACGAGCGCCTCACGCCGCGCCATGCCCCTGATGCTTTCGCCTTCGCGCTCGACGACCTGGAAGGCCTGTGAGCTCAGGCAAAGGTCCTAGCGCGACAAGGCCGGTGGTTGGATCTCGCGCGTCGGGCGACATGCACAATACGACGTTGAAGGTGTTTGACCCGTGGCCTGATGCCTCGCTCCCGCGATCTCACGCGCGCTCGCTATCGAGCATTTTCATCAACGGTTCGGCGTAGCGGGTACCAGCCACGGCATCGCGCGGCACCGCCTGCTCGATGCGCGCCGATTCGGCGTTGGTCAACTCGATCGCCAGCGCGCCCAACGTCTCATCAAGCTGCGCGTGGGTGCGCGCGCCGACGATCGGCACGATGGTGAGATCCTGGGCCAACACCCAGGCCGTGACGAGCTGCGCCATCGTCACGCCCTTCTCCCGCGCGATGGGGCGGAGGGCGTCCACCAGCGCCTGGTTGCGCTGGAAGTTGCCCTCGCGGAACCAAGGCAGGTGGCTGCGGGCGTCATGCTTCGCGGCGGGTTTGGCATGGCCGCTGAGCAGACCATGTGCGAGCACGCCATAGGCTGTGATGCCGATGCCGAGTTCCTTCAGCATGGGGAAGATATGGCGTTCGGGATGTCGCGCCATCAGCGAGTACTCGATCTGCAAGTCGCAGATTGGATGTACGGCATGCGCACGCCGGATCGTGTCCGCGCCGAGTTCGGACAGACCGATGTGCCGCACGTAACCCTTTTGCACCAGCTCCGCGATCGCGCCAATCGTTTCCTCGATCGGCACCTGTGGGTCGAGCCGCGCCGGCCGGTAGATATCGACGTGGTCAACATCCAGGCGCACCAGCGTATAGGTCAGGAAGTTTCTCACCGCCGCCGGTCGGGCGTCCAGGCCCACGAACGCGCCGTCCGGCGAACGCAGGCCGCCGAACTTGACCGACAGAACGACCTTATCGCGACGACCCCGGATGGCCTTGCTGATCAGCATCTCGTTTTGACCGCCTCCGTAGAAGTCGGCCGTGTCGATCACATTGATCCCGCGCTCGATCGCCTCGTGGATCGTGGCTATGCTCTCGGCGTCCTCGCTCGCTTGGCCCACCGGCCTCGACAGGCCCGCGCAGCCCAAGCCCAAGGGGAAAACCGTCGGTCCTGACGAACCGAGTGTCCTGCAAGCGGTTGTTTTAGAAGCCAGGTGTTTTGGAAGCGGAATTCTTGGACCCGATGCTCATGGATCGCCCTTTGCCCCGATATCTTACAGAATCGGTAGATTGTAAGAAATCTTGGGTCAAGGTGGCTGGTTGAGATGCCGCGCACAGGCCTCACCACGGAGGAGATCAGGGACAAGGCGATCGACGCCGCCCTGGCACGTATGCGCGAGCACGGGTTTGAGAAGGTGCGGCTCAGCGACGTGGCGCGGGCGCTCGACATCAGCCATGCCGCACTCTACGCGCACTTCGCCAACAAGGCCGCCTTGCTAGACGCGGTCACCGAGCGATGGCTCAACGAGACCGATGCCCTGTTGCAAGCACTCTGCCTTACCGACGATGAGCCGTTGCACAAGATCCGCACGTGGTTCGTCACCTCCTATCGGCTGAAGCGGGCGAGGGTCTCGCAAGACCCTGAACTCTACCGGGCGTTCGACGTCGCGGCGGCGCTGAAGAAGCCGTATGTCGCCGCCCACCTCGCGACGGCGAACCGTCAGCTCGTCGGGCTGGTCGAAGAGGCTGTTGCCGCGCTCGGCGACGCCTCGCCGCAAGAGCACGCCACGATCCTCTACGAGGCGACGACCGCCTTTCACCATCCCGCATTGATGTCCGAGCATGCCGGGGAGGATCGTGAGCCGCTCCTCGAACGCGTGCTGGACACCGTGCTGATCGGAATGATTGTGCGCGGATCATCCACGACACCGTCACGCTGACCAAGGCCCTCGACGGTGTCGCAGATCATGGCCTCATCCCAGACGTCGGCGTAAGCGTCGCAAGCGGCATCAGGCGACGCGCGTGGCTCACGCCCCCATCAGCGTCCCGACATGCGCCGCCACCGACTTCGAGAGCCCCTCGAGGTCGTAGCCGCCCTCAAGGATGGAAACGAGCCTGCCGCCGGCGTGGCGCCGGGCTAGGTCCATGAGCTGCTCGGTCGCCCACACGTAATCGTCCTCGACGAGCTCGACCGAGCCGAGCGGGTCGCGCCAATGCGCGTCGAAGCCGGCGGAGACGATGACGAGGTCGGGCGCGAACCGGTCGACCCGGCCGAGGATCTTGCCCATGGCCTCGCGGAACGCCTCGCCGTCATCGCCGGCGCGCAGCGGCGCGTTGACGATCTGGTCGTGCTCGCCGCGCTCGTTCACCGCGCCGGTGCCGGGAAACAGCGGCATCTGGTGGGTCGAGCCGTACATCACGGTCGGGTCGGCCCAGAAGATCGCCTGCGTGCCGTTGCCGTGATGGACGTCGAAGTCGACGATCGCCACGCGGGCAGCGCTGTGGATCGCCTGCGCGTGGCGCGCGGCGATGGCGGCGAAGTTGAACATGCAGAAGCCCATCGGCGTCTGCAGCTCAGCGTGGTGGCCGGGCGGTCGTACCGAGAGGAAGGCGTTGGGATGGCGCCGCGTCATGACCGCATCGACCGCGGCGGTGGCGCCGCCGGCAGCATGCATGAGCGTCGACCAGGTCTTGGCGCTGAGCACGGTGTCGCCGTGGTCGATCGCGACCCTGCCCTCCTTGGGAACCGCCTCCTCGATCGCCGCGACGTAGGCGGCGGGGTGGACGCGGGCGACGGCCATCGCCTCGCCCCAAGGCGCCTCCTCGCGCGTCAGGCTGTCGAAGCGAGGATCGTCCAGAGCGGCGTCGATTGCGCGGATGCGATCGGCGCGTTCGGGATGGTGCGGCCCGGTGTCGTGATCGAGGCTCGAGGGATGGCGGATGAGGAGCGTGCTCAAAGGTCTGTCTCGCGCGAGACCGCAGCGTTAGCGCGAGAAGGGCCTGTGGGCGAGAAGGTTTCCAGCGCTCGTTCTCGGCAAGAGACCGTTGACCAAGGTCAGGTACGCCGACTTTTGGAAATCATTTGGCAACTTGAGCTCGACTAACGTCGCTCTGCTCGTGCCGGGCGCCATCCAGGACGGTGGATCATGAACGACAACGACGTCGATGCTCCAGGACACGACCCGTACATCGAGGCGTTGAACGCCAGCCGCCTGCGCAAACGCATCGCGGCGGTCACCAGTCGCGCCGTGAAACTGGCACCGGTCCAGCGCGCCGATGGAGCAGTCATGCTGCGGGGGCGCCGCCGCGTCGATCGCACCCAGGATGCCTCGGACCGGCGTTTACGCGATCGTCGACGCGAGCGACCGGCTACCAACGTTTGAAGACGACAGGCGGCGGGAGGTGGCGGACCAAGATGCTGCAATCCTCGCTTCTGTAACCTAGACGGAATGTTCTCCCGTTTGAGAGCGGAGGGACTTCTTCATTCCTTCCCGCGACTTAGGCCGGGCAGGCCGATGCCGCGCTGACGCGATTGCGGACGCCGAGTGCCTTGTAGATCGCGTTGGTGTGAACCTTAACGGTGTTCTCCGTCAGCGACAGGTCGCGCGCGATCTGCTTGTTCGATTTGCCCGCGCGGATCAGTCGGAGCACGTCCATCTGCCGCGACGTCAGCGCCGGATGGGCCTCAGGTGCAAGCGTGCCCGGTCCGACGTTGGACACGTCGGTTACGGACCAAGGCAGGTACACCGAGTCTCGGAGCACCATGTCCAGCGCCATCGCCATCTTCGCGCGCGCCAGGGTCTTGGGAATATAGCCGTGAACGCCGGCAGCCACGGCGTCGAGCATGTCCTGTCGCTTCTCGGAGGCCGTGACGATCACCAGGCGGAGGGCGGGAAAGAGTTTCCGGATGGTCAGCATCTCCACGAGACCGTGCATGCCGGGCATGCCGAGATCGAAGGTGGCGAGGGCGAGATCGGGCCGATCCTCAAGACACCTGAAGGCGTCATCGTGATCGGCCGCCTCGATGACCTCTTGGAAGCCGCAGTCGCGCAGGATGCCGGCGAGCGCCGTCCTGAAGACCTCGTGATCTTCCGCGACGAGCGCGATGCGCGGGGCCTGCGCCGTCGGCGCGAGCGGGTGAGTCATGTCTCCGCAAGGCTCCGCGAGCTTCGAGTTCGGACGTTGGAGCCTCCAAGGACCAGACCTGCCTCTTCCTTCACGCGACGAAGGTAGAGAAGCGCAGCGGTCGCGTCGTCCTCGGCCTCCTCCAATGCGCGGCAGGCGTCTTCCAGCCTCCGGAACCCGAGAGTGATAGCGGGCGTGCGCATGGAATGCGCACGGACCTTCAACGCGGCCAGATCGAAGAGCCCGCGCTGCTCGTCGGCATCCGCCAGGACCAAGAGGTCGTCGCGCATGGCGTGGAAACCGGCGGTCAGCACCGGTTCGTCGAGGAGCATCGCGAACGCCAGGTCACGGCCCTCCTCTCGATGTGGCAAACCGCCGGACGAGGCGTTCTCAAAGATCCGGCGGACATCGACCTGCGAGAGCGGCCGCGTGAGAGAGATGGCGGACGGCGAGCTTCCCGCCTCGCAAGCCGACGAAGCGTCGTGGATCCTGACGGTGTACAGCCGCTCTGATCGCAGAAGCGCGGAGATCCAGGGCGAAGCGACGAGAAAATCCGCGTCGCCGAAGACGATGGTCGCAGCGTCGCCGTGCAGCGCACTGACGCAATCGCCGATCGATCGGACCCAATCGACGACGGCTTCGGGAAGCATCGCCGTCAGCGCGTCACGATCGCCACGCTTCGGCGACATGAGGAGACACGTGAGGACAGGACGGGGTACCGTCGACATCGATGCTTTCATCGGCACTGCGGCACCCTCTGCTCCGAGCGTAACGAAGCGCTTTCGGTCAGGGCTTTCGAGCGCAACCGGTCCCCCATCATGGCGGCAGCTTGCCTCCAAATGGAATTCCAGTGCCATAGTACCATCGTACTAGATTGCGCAGACATCACATGTAGTCCACATCGCGACCTCGACACTGGTGACAGCGATATCAAACATCGTCAATCCCATCATCATAGCGATATGCGGCGACTGCGATGAGCGCTTAAGCTCAACTGCCGTGATTGCCTAGTATACATGATTTAGGTTGGTCAATATCCGCAACAACGAAAGACTCTCAGATCTACATTTAAATACTAGCAAAGGTCCAATGATCGGCGGCGGTGCCGAGGCATGAGCAGGGCTGAGGCTGTCGGCTTGAGCCGTCGTTCTGCCGACCTGCCAAACGCAAGATTCACGCAGTGGGTGTTCGTGAGGCTCATCCTAACGTCAGGTTGCGCATCACGCAACGCCAACGTATTGTTTTTCAGAAGGCCGCTGGCGATGACACGTATAGCTCTTGTTGCCGATGACCATGAAGTGTCACGGATGGCGTTTTCGGCGATTCTGACACGGCGTTTGGCTTACGAGAGGATCGTAGAAGCCGCTACGTTCGATGAAGCCATGGACGTTCTCTCCGGCAATGATCAGATCAGCTTGGCTTTGATCGATCTGATCATGCCTGGCATGTCGGCGCTGGCCAGCTTGGGGGCAATCCGCGATCTCTACCCGGCCCTTAAAGTCGTGATCGTCTCGAGCTCTTCGGCGCGGGAGAACATCATGCTGGCTCTTGCCGTCGGCGTGCACGGCTACATTGTAAAAGACACGGGAATCGAAGGGATTGTGAAAGCGCTCGAGTTGATCGAGGGCGGCGACATCTACGTGCCGCCGATCTTGTCACGCCCTCCCGAACATATGGCGGATTGGCCCCTCTTCGGTACGGCAAGAAGCGGATCCTTGGCCGCGATGACTCAAAGGCAGAACGAAGTGCTTCGTCTGCTGGCGACGGGCCAGTCCAACAAAGATATTGCCCGGTCCCTCCACATCAGTGAGGGAACGGCGAAACTCCATGTTGCCACATTATTGCGAATGCTGAACGTGAAGAACCGCTCGGCAGCCGCCGTGCTGGGCTCGAAGCTTCTCGAAGAGGCAGCGAACCTCGGCAATGTAACAGACCAGCATCATCCTTGATGAGTGAGGTGCAGCCTCGTCCTCGATCAGCAAAGCTAGAAGTGCTCGGTGAAGCCGTCGCGGCGCTTTCCATCATCAAGGTCGAACGGCGCTCGCCGGGCGACGGAGCGCGGGAGGATTGCAAACGACACGGCGCAGAGTGCGCCATTCCGACACTCCTGGCGCAAGGTCGCGCAGTGACAGAACGCGATGTACCCACCTCCGAGCCTCGGAACCCTGCCGTGAGCGTTCCGTTGCCACGAGCCCTTCGTTGATACAAACCCGGTACTTCCATGACTGCCCGTAAGACCACAGTCGCTGTTGCGGCGACCGTCCTGCTACTCGCCGCCGCGCCAGCCTTCGCTCAGCAAGGCACCACGCTTGCTGGTCCGGCTCAGGGACAGAAGGCAGACGGTTCTAACTCGACTCGTCCGTCTGCCGAGAGCGGCTCGAACGGCGGCGCCATGATGAAAGGCGGCGCGACGTCCGAGACCAGCGGCGGCGTTGCCACCGGCACGATGAGCGGCGGTTCGACCGCAACAGGCGGCAACGTCGGCGGACCCGCCGGCCGGAATTGACTTTTGTCGCACAATTCGAGCCACCCGGCGAAAGTCGCGGCGGCTTCTTTATGGCTGATTACGGGCGGCTCGGTCGAACGACTTCTCCGCTGAGCACGGCGAGGATTGGCGCACCCGATAGGATTCGAACCTATGACCTCTGCCTTCGGAGGGCAGCGCTCTATCCAGCTGAGCTACGGGTGCCTTTCGGTAAACTAGCGGATCACCCGCCTCCGAGCAATCCGTGGGTGACGCCGATCAGGCCGCGTCGTCGTATTCCTGGACTGGGCCGGAATCCTTGCCTTTTGCGGAGACGTCGCGGTCGACGAATTCGATCACACCCAAGGGTGCGTTGTCACCGTAACGGAAGCCCGCCTTGAGCACGCGGGTATAACCACCGTGGCGGTCCTTGTAGCGTGGGCCGAGCACGGAGAAGAGCTTGCCAACGAGCGCCACGTCCTTGATCTGGGCGATGGCCTGGCGGCGGGCGTGAAGATCGCCGCGCTTGCCCAGGGTCACGAGCTTCTCGACGACGGGACGCAGATCCTTGGCCTTGGGCAGCGTGGTGGTGATCTGCTCGTGCTTGATCAAGGCCTGGCACATGTTGGCGAACATCGCCTTGCGATGTTCGTGAGTGCGGCCGAAGCGGCGTTTGGCATGTCCATGATACATGGTGGCTCTCCGATTTTTGCGGCCGCCGTGCCAAGGTACGGCCGATGCTTATGAGCTTGACGTTGGTCTTCCCCTGCGTTCGAGGAGAAGGAGATGCCGGGTTAGTAGTGTTCCTCGAAGCGCTTGGCGAGTTCGTCGATGTTCTCCGGCGGCCAGCCCGTCACTTCCATGCCAAGGTGCAGGCCCATCTGCGCCAACACTTCCTTGATCTCGTTCAGGGACTTGCGGCCGAAGTTCGGGGTGCGGAGCATCTCGGCTTCGGTCTTCTGAATAAGATCGCCGATGTAAACAATGTTGTCGTTCTTCAGGCAGTTCGCCGAACGCACGGACAGCTCGAGCTCGTCGACCTTCTTGAGCAATGCGGGGTTAAAGGCGAGCTCCGGAATTTGCGGCGCCGTCTCTTCGCGGCGTGGCTCCTCGAAGTTCACGAAGACATTGAGTTGGTCTTGCAGAATGCGCGCGGAATAGGCGACGGCGTCTTCCGGGGTCAACGATCCGTCGGTTTCGACCTCGACGGTCAGCTTGTCGTAGTCTAGCACCTGGCCCTCGCGGGTGTTCTCGACCCGGTAGGAGACCTTGCGCACCGGGGAGAATAGGCTGTCGATCGGGATGAGGCCGATCGGCGAGTCCTCGTGGCGGTTGCGGTCGGCAGGCACGTAACCTTTGCCGGAATTGACCGTGAACTCCATGCGGATCTCGGCGCCCTCATCGAGCGTGCAGATCACGAGGTTGGGATTGAGGATCGTGACGTCGTTGACCGTAGCGATGTCGCCGGCGGTGACCTTGCCCGGACCGGACTTCTTCAGCACCATGCGCTTGGCGCCGTCGCCCTGCATCCTGACGGCGATATCCTTGATGTTCAGGACGATATCGGTCACGTCCTCGCGCACGCCGGGGATCGACGAGAACTCGTGCAGCACGCCGTCGATGTGCACGCTGGTGATGGCGGCGCCCTGCAGCGACGACAGAAGGATGCGGCGCAGCGCGTTACCCAACGTGAGACCGAAGCCGCGCTCGAGCGGTTCGGCGACCACCGTGGCATAGCGCTTGGCATCGTCGCCCGAGATGACCTCGAGCTTGTTGGGCTTGATGAGTTCCTGCCAGTTCTTCTGGATCATGGTGCACCTTTCATGATGCTGACGGTAGCGGCCGGATTGCCCCGCCGTCGTCGGAAAAGGGAGGCAAGTCGCGCTAGACGCGACGGCGCTTGCGCGGACGGCAGCCGTTATGCGGGATCGGCGTCACGTCGCGGATCGACGTCACCATGAAGCCAGACGCCTGCAGCGCGCGGAGCGCCGACTCACGCCCCGAACCTGGACCCGACACTTCGACTTCAAGCGTGCGCATGCCGTGCTCGGCCGCCTTACGGGCCGCGTCTTCGGCCGCCATCTGCGCGGCGTAGGGGGTCGACTTACGCGAGCCTTTGAAGCCCATCGTGCCGGCCGAGGACCACGAGATCGTGTTGCCCTGCGCGTCGGAAATGGTGATCATCGTGTTGTTGAAGGTGGAGGCGACGTGAGCGACGCCCGACACGATATTCTTGCGTTCGCGGCGGCGAACGCGACCTGTCTCTTTGGCCATGTGAGTGCTTGTCCTTCTGGCGCGCCCGTAATGCCAGGCGCTCGGGTTATGGTTTCTCGATCTTGCGCGGTGAGTTCGGAGTGAGGTCCCCGAAACAAGCCCGGGGATGGTCCGCCGCTCAGCGTCGAATCACTTCTTTTTGCCGGCGATCGGCTTGGCCTTGCCTTTGCGGGTACGGGCGTTCGTGTGGGTGCGCTGACCGCGGACCGGCAACTGACGACGGTGACGCAAGCCGCGATAGCAGCCTAAATCCATCAGGCGCTTGATGTTGATCGAGACTTCGCGGCGGAGATCGCCCTCGACCATGTAGTCGCGATCGATCGTCTCGCGGATCTGCAGGACCTCGTTGTCGGTCAACTCGGCCACGCGGCGCTCGGCCGGAATGGAGACCTTCGTGCAGATTTCCTGCGCTTTGGTTGCGCCGATACCGTGGATGTACTGCAGCGCGATAACAACGCGCTTGTTCGTCGGGATGTTGACGCCGGCGATACGGGCCATGATTGCTCGCTTCTCCATGTGAGCCCGAAGGCACAATGATCGCGTCCGGTGGAGCCCGGCCCATACGACCCAATGATATCAGCCGAAACGACAACGAGCGGTCCCGAGGGGACCGCTCACAATATGCCGTCGCTGGCGTAGCAAGCTGGCTATAGTCTTCGCCCCAGCCCGTCAAGGGCCGGAGCGACTTGTCAAGCGCGAACCTGTTGCTTGCTTTCAAGGAACTCGTCGATCGAATCGGTCACCGCCTCGATCGCCGCCATACCATCCACGGCGTGAAGCTCACCGATGCTGCGATAGTAATCCGACACGGGCGCCGTCTGCAGGCGGTAGGTCTCGAGGCGCTGGCGGAAGGCATCCGGATTATCGTCCTCGCGGGGCTTGCCGCCCTTCGCCAGGGTATCCTTCACGCGCTGATCCATGCGGCGCAGAAGGGCCTCTTCATCGACCTTCAGCTCGATGACCGCGTCGAGTGACATGTCCTTGCGCTCGAGCATGGCACCGAGTGCCTGAGCCTGGGCAACGGTGCGCGGAAAACCGTCGAGAATGAAACCATGCACCGCGTCGGCTTGCACGATCCGGTCCTCAATGAGCTTGATCACGATCTCGTCGGAGACGAGCTTGCCTTCGCTCATGATCACCTGGGCCTGCCGACCGACATCGGATTGAGCCGTGACCGCAGCGCGCAGCATGTCGCCGGTGGAGAGCTGCGGAACGTCGAATTTCTCCATCAGACGCGCGGACTGCGTTCCCTTCCCTGCACCAGGCGGTCCGAGCAGAATCAGCCTCATCGACGACGTCCCCTGAGCTTCGACTTCTTGATCAGCCCCTCGTACTGATGGGCCTGCAGGTGCCCGTGGATCTGCGCCACCGTGTCCATTGTCACGCTGACCACGATCAGCAGCGACGTGCCGCCGAAGTAGAACGGAAGGTTGAGCCAGGAGATGAGGAGCTCTGGCAGAAGGCAGATGAGCGCGAGGTAAGCCGCGCCGATGACCGTGATCCGCATCAGAATCCTGTCGAGCTGCTGAGCCGTGCGCTCGCCGGGCCGGATGCCGGGAATGAAGCCGCCATGCTTCTTCAGGTTGTCCGCCGTCTCCTGCGGGTTGAAAACGATAGCGGTGTAGAAGAAGGCGAAGAAGACGATCAGCCCGATGTAGGTCAGCATGTACAGCGGGCGGCCATGGCCGAGATAGGTCGCGATAAACCCGAGCACGCCTGTCGGCGCCTGGCCTTTCGAAGTGAAATTGGCGATCGTCGTCGGCAGGAGGAGCAGCGACGAGGCGAAGATGGGCGGGATCACGCCAGAGGTGTTGAGCTTCAGCGGCAAGAACGAGGTCTGCCCCTCGTAGACCCGGTTGCCCTGCTGACGCTTGGGATAGGTGATCAACACGCGGCGCTGTGCCCGCTCCATGAACACAATAAAGGCGATGACGGCGACCGACATCAGCGCGACGCCGAAGATCGTACCGAACGACAAGGCGCCGGTGCGGCCGAGTTCGAGTGTCTGACCGATCTCCGCGGGGAACGCCGCGATGATGCCAGCGAAGATGATCAGCGAAGAGCCGTTGCCGATCCCGCGTGAGGTGATCTGCTCGCCGAGCCACATCAGGAACATCGTGCCGCCCATCAGCGTCAGCACGGTCGAGACAACGAAGAACCAGCCGGGCTCCGAGACGATATTGGGCTGTCCCTCGAGACCGACGGCGATCCCATAGGCCTGGAAGGCGGCGAGAACCACCGTGAGGTAGCGCGTGTATTGGTTGATGACCTTGCGCCCGGATTCACCCTCCTTCTTCAGCGCCTCCAGCGAGGGGATCACCGAGGTGAGCAGCTGAACGATGATCGAGGCCGAGATGTAAGGCATGATGTTCAGGGCGAAGATCGCCATGCGCTGCACGGCACCGCCCGAGAACATATTGAAGAGTTCGAGCACACCCTGATTGTGGCCGGTGAACTGCGCCTGGAACGCCGCCGGATCAATGCCCGGCATGGGTATGTAGGTCCCCAACCGGAAAACCAGGAGCGCACCCAGGGTGAACCAAATGCGCTTTTTGAGGACGTCGGCCTTGGCGAAGGCACCCCAATTGACGTTTGCCGCGAGCTGCTCTGCCGCCGATGCCATGGAGTGCTCCTGAACCTCGCCTGTTCTACGCCGGTCTTGCCGCCGACGTTACCCTTTCGTGCCTCCCGCGAGCGGGAAAGGCCTACGCCTCGGCGCCAGCGGCCCCGACCTTGGCTTCCTCGGCGTTGGCTTTCGTGGCCTTGGCGACGAGAAACTTGACGCTGCCGCCGGCTTTCTCGATCGCTTCGCGGGCACCCTTCGACGCCCCGGCGACCTCGAACGTCAGATTGGCGGTCAGTTCGCCGACGCCGAGGATCTTGACGCCATCTCGCGGCTTCGAGCAGACGCCCGCCGCAACCAGGGTCTCGACCGTTACCGGCGCGTTCACCACGAGCTTGCCGGCATCTACCGCCTGCTGGATGCGACCGAGGTTCACCTCGTTGTAGTCGGTCGAGAAGGGATTCCAGAAGCCGCGCTTCGGCAGGCGACGATGCAACGGCATCTGACCGCCCTCGAAGCCCTTGATGGCGACGCCCGAGCGCGCCTTCTGACCCTTGACGCCACGCCCGCCGGTCTTGCCTTTGCCCGAGCCGATGCCCCGGCCGACGCGCATCCGCTCCTGGGAGGAGCCCCGATTGTCGCGGATTTCGTTGAGCTTCATCGCGCGATCCTCCCTAGTCCACGACGCGGACGAGATGGGCGACCTTGGCGACCATGCCGCGGATCGCCGGCGTATCCTCGAGCGACGAGCGCCGCCCGATCTTGTTCAGCTTGAGCCCGATCAGCGTGCGGCGCTGGTCGGCCGGGCGTCCGATATGACTGCCGGTCTGCTCGACGGTGAAGGTCTTGCCCTGTGCGTTGGTCATGACGGTTCCCCTCAGGCTTCCGCCGGCGCCGCCTCGGCGTCACCGCCGATGCGCCGCGACTGCAGCAAAGACACCTTGATGTTGCGGCGCGCCGCGACGGCGCGCGGCGAATCCTCGGCCTTGAGGGCGTCGAACGTCGCCCGGATCATGTTGTAGGGATTGGACGACCCCTGCGACTTGGCCACGACGTCGTTAATGCCGAGCGACTCGAAGATCGCGCGCATCGGGCCGCCGGCGATGATGCCGGTACCGGCCGGTGCGGCGCGCAAGATGACACGTCCGGCGCCATGACGCCCGTTTACATCGTGGTGCAGCGTGCGGCCCTCGCGCAGCGGCACGCGAATGAGGCCGCGCTTGGCCGCCTCGGTCGCCTTGCGGATCGCCTCGGGCACTTCGCGGGCCTTGCCGTGGCCGAAGCCGACGCGCCCCTTCTGGTCACCGACAACGACGAGCGCAGCGAAACCGAAGCGCCGGCCACCCTTCACCACCTTGGCGACGCGGTTGATGTGGACCAGACGATCGACGAACTCACCGTCGCCCTGGTCCCTGCCGTGGCCACGGTCACGTCCACCGCGACCGCCGCCATCCCGTCCTTCAGCCATACTTCTCTCTCGTCACTTGCGCGGGTGCCATGAGGCCTGCCCGCTCGCTTCGATGAATTTCGATCCTGACGCTAAGGCGTCAGAACTGCAGCCCGCCTTCGCGGGCACCGTCGGCGAGCGCCTTGACGCGCCCGTGATACATGTAGGCACCGCGGTCGAACACGACCTCGGTGACGCCTGCGGCCTTGGCCCGCTCGGCGATGAGCTTGCCGACCGCCGAAGCGGCATCCTTGTCGGCGCCGGTCTTCAGCGTCTGGCGCTGGTCTTTCTCGATCGACGAGGCGGCGGCCAGCGTACGACCTTCCGCATCGTCGATGATCTGGCAGTAGATCTGCTTCGACGAGCGGAAAACGGAAAGCCGGGGCTTGCCGTAGGCGCGGGCCTTGAGGGTCCTGCGCACGCGCGCGGCGCGGCGCGCCGATACTCCGTTGTCCTTTGCCATGACTATTTCTTCTTCCCTTCCTTGCGGAAGATGAACTCGTCCGAATATTTGACACCCTTGCCCTTGTAAGGCTCGGGCGGACGCAGCGCCCGGATCTCGGAGGCGACCTGGCCGACCTGGCGCTTGTCGTTGCCCGAAATGTTGATCTCGATGGGCCGCGGCGTGGTGATCGTGATCCCTTCCGGGATCGGGAACGGCACGTCGTGGCTGTAGCCGAGCGAGAGCTGCAGGATCTTACCCTGAACAGCGGCTTTATAGCCGACACCGTTGATGTCGAGCCGGCGGCTGAAGCCGGTGGTGACGCCGAGCACGAGGTTATTCACCTGCGCGCGAGACATGCCCCACATGGCCTGGGCGCGCTTGGTCTCGTTGATCGGGGTGACGCTCACCTCATCGTTGGCGAAGGCCACGACGACCTCCTCCGGACAGACGAAATGCAACTCGCCCTTGGCGCCCTTCACGGTGATCTTCTGACCTTGGACCGTGGCGGTCACCCCCTTGGGGATGGCGACGGGTTTCTTGCCGACGCGTGACATGGTTCTCTTCCCTTCTTCCCCGCTCGATCAGAAGACCTTGCAGAGAACCTCGCCGCCGACATTGTTCTCGCGTGCGGCATGATCGGCCATGACGCCTTTGGGCGTGGACATGATCGTGATGCCAAGGCCGTTAGCGACGCGCGGCATGGCGTCGACGGCTGCGTACACGCGACGGCCCGGCTTTGAGACCCGCGAAATCTCGCGGATGACAGGCTGGCCGTCGTAATATTTCAGCTCGATCTCGAACTCTGTACGGCCATTGCCGTACTCGGTCGTTGAATAGCCGCGGATGTAGCCTTCCTGCTCGAGAACGTCGAGCACGTTGGCGCGCAATGTGGAGCCGGGGGTCTGAACCTTGCCCTTGCGGCGCATTCCGGCGTTGCGGATGCGGGTGAGCATATCGCCCAACGGATCGTTCATGGCCTGCCCTCCCTTACCAGCTCGACTTGACGAGGCCGGGTATCAGCCCCTGGGAGCCGAGCTCGCGCAACGCGATACGGCTCATCCGCATCTTGCGGGTGAACGCGCGCGGACGGCCAGACACCTCGCACCGGTTGCGGATACGCTCTGGTGCCGAGTTGCGCGGCAACTCCGACATGCGGAGGCGCGCCTCGAAGCGCTCCTCGATCGGAAGGCTCTCGTTGTTGGCAATGCCCTTGAGCCGCTTGCGGCGGGCAGCATACTGCGCCACCAGCTTGATGCGCCTCTTGTTGTTCTCAACCGCGCTTTTCTTCGCCATCGATGATCCTCTGGTATCCGCGTTTGAGCCAGCTCTTCGCTAGCTTGGGCTCACTGCCGGAACGGGAAGTTGAACGCGCGCAGGAGCGCACGCGCCTCATTGTCGGTCTTGGCCGTGGTGCAGACGATGATGTCCATACCCACGATCGAATCGACCTTGTCGTAATTGATCTCTGGAAACACGATGTGCTCCTTGATGCCCATCGCGTAATTGCCGCGCCCGTCGAAGCTTTTCGGGTTGAGCCCGCGGAAGTCGCGAATACGCGGCAGCGCGATCGTCACGAGACGGTCGAGGAACTCGTACATGCGAATCTTGCGCAGGGTCACCTTCGCGCCGATCGGCATGTTCTCGCGCACCTTGAAGGTCGAGATGGCGTTACGGGCCCGAGTGATGACCGGCCTCTGGCCGGCGATCAACGCCAGGTCGGCGGCGGCCAACGTCACCTTCTTGGTGTCGTTGACAGCTTCCCCGACGCCCATGTTGAGCACGATCTTCTCGATCGTGGGAACCTCGAGCGGGTTCTTGTAGCCGAACTCCTCGATCATCTTCTGGCGCACCACGTCCTCGTAAAGCGTGCGAAGGCGCGGCACGTAGCCTTCCGGCGCGACGAGCGACTCCGCCGAGGCGGTGGCGTAGGTCGGCGCGCCCCGACCGAGCTTCTCGGTCGGGACCGCCTTCGAATCCTTGGCGGTCGTCTTCGAAGGAGCCTTGCCGCCCTTGGCGGCGGCGCCCTTGCCACCCTTGGCGTCAGCCATCGATCAGGTCTCCAGAAAGCTTGGCGAAGCGGACCTTCTGGCCCTCGTGGATCTTGAAGCCGACCCGGCTCGCCTTGCCATCGCGCGGGTCGGCGATGGCGAGATTAGAGAGGTGGATCGCCGCCTCCTTGGAGACGATGCCCGCCTCCTGGTTCTGCGTCTGCTTCTGATGCTTCTTGACGAGGTTCACACCGCGCACGATGGCGCGCTCGTCCTTGGGCAACACCTGCAGCACCTCGCCGGAACGGCCCTTGTCGCGACCGGTGCGGACCACGACGGTGTCGCCTTTCTTGATCTTGGCGGCCATCACAACACCTCCGGCGCGAGAGAGATGATCTTCATGTGGTTGCGGCCACGCAGCTCGCGCGGCACCGGCCCGAAGATGCGGGTTCCGACCGGCTCGCTCTGGTTGTTGATGAGGACGGCGGCATTGCCGTCGAAGCGGATGACCGAGCCATCGACGCGCTTGATGTCCTTGGCGGTGCGCACCACCACCGCCTTCATCACGTCGCCCTTCTTCACGCGACCGCGCGGAATGGCTTCCTTGATCGAGACCACGATGATGTCGCCGACACCGGCGTAACGGCGCTTTGAACCACCCAAGACCTTAATGCACATCACACGACGGGCACCGGAATTATCGGCGACGTCGAGGTTCGTCTGTACCTGTATCACGGCCCTTGGCCCTTCCTGTCAGATCGGTTTCCGATCCTGCGACAGGATCGGACTACGCCTGAGGGATAATCCCTGCTGGCTGCTATGGTGATTCGAGTTTCAAGCCCTTGATGTCTCTCGGGTTAGGATCTCGATATCAGGCCTGCGCGGCCCCGGCGGCGCCGCGCTCGACGACGATCCAGCGCTTGAGGCGCGAGATCGGCTTGGTCTCCTCGATGAAGACCGTCTCGCCGACTTTGTGGGCCATCGCCTCGTCATGGGCGTGGTAGTTCTTGGACCGACGCACCGTCTTCTTCAAGAGCGGATGGGTGAAACGGCGCTCGACCTTCACGACGACCGTCTTGGCCTGCTTGTCGGAAACGACGACGCCCTGGAGGATACGTTTCGGCATTCTGGTCTCGTCCTACTTCTGCGCGACGCGCTTCTGGGCGGCGAGCGTCTTCAACCGCGCGATGTCGCGACGCACGACGCGCACGCGCGATGTGTTCTCAAGCTGGCCCGTGGCACGCTGGAAGCGCAGGTTGAACTGCTCCTTCTTGAGGTTCAGCACCTCTTGGTCGAGCTGGTCTTCCGACATGGTCTTGAGGTCGGACAGGCGATCTGTGGATTTCATGAGCCTGCCTTCTATTCCGCGATGCGTTCGATGAAACGGGTCTTGATCGGCAACTTCGCGGCGGCGAGCGTCAGCGCCTCCTTGGCCAAGGCCACCGGCACGCCGTCGAGCTCAAACATGATGCGGCCCGGCGCGACGCGCGCGCACCAGTACTCGTTGGCGCCCTTGCCCTTGCCCATGCGAACCTCGGTCGGCTTCTTGGACACCGGCAGGTCGGGAAACACTCGGATCCACACGCGTCCGGCACGCTTCATGTGACGGGTCATCGCGCGGCGCGCTGCCTCGATCTGACGCGCGGTGATGCGGTCGGGCTCCATGGCCTTGAGGCCGAACTGACCGAAGTTCAGCTCGAAGCCGCCCTTCGCCGCACCGGAGATCCGGCCCTTGAAGGCCTTCCGGTACTTGGTTTTCTTGGGTTGCAGCATGGGATTAAGCTCTTAAACCAACATGAGAAGGCGCTCAGGCCGCATCGCGGTCGCGACGCGGGCCGCGGGGACGGTCGTCGTCGCGGTCGCGGCGCGGGCGACGGTCGCCGCCGCCATGATCCTGCTCGGCCATCTTCTTGTCCTGCGCCATCGGATCGTGCTCGAGGATCTCGCCCTTGAAGATCCAGACCTTGATCCCGCAGGTGCCGTAAGCGGTGTGGGCGGTGGCCGTACCGTAATCGACGTCCGCGCGCAACGTATGAAGCGGCACGCGGCCCTCTCGGTACCATTCCAGGCGCGCGATCTCGGCGCCGCCGAGACGGCCGGCGCAGTTGATGCGGATGCCCTCGGCGCCGAGGCGCATGGCCGACTGCACGGCGCGCTTCATCGCGCGACGGAAGGCGACGCGACGCTCGAGCTGCTGGGCAATCGAGTCGGCGACCAGCATCGCGTCGATCTCGGGCTTGCGTACCTCGACGATGTTGATGACGACCTCGCTATCGGTCATCTTGGCGACCTGCTTGCGGATCTTGTCGATGTCGGCGCCCTTCTTGCCGATGACAACGCCCGGGCGAGCCGAGTGGATCGTCACCCGGCATTTCTTGTGCGGGCGCTCAATGATGATCTTCGACACAGCCGCCTGCTTGAGCGTCTTCATCAGCTCGGCGCGGATCGCAATGTCCTCATGAAGCAGGTCGGCGTAGTCGTTCTTGCCGGCGAACCAGCGCGAGTCCCAGGTGCGGTTGATGCCGAGCCGGAGCCCAATCGGATTGACTTTCTGTCCCATCGTTCTCTCCTCAGGCCGCCTGCGTCGCTTCGACTTCGCGCACGACGATCGTGAGGTTCGCGAACGGCTTGCTGATGCGCCCAGCCCGGCCGCGGGCGCGCGGGCTGAAGCGCTTCATGACCAGGGCCTTGCCGACATGGGCCTCGGCGACGATCAGGTCGTCGACGTCAAGGTCGTGGTTGTTTTCGGCATTGGCGATCGCGCTCTCGAGCGTCTTGCGGACCTCGAGCGCGATCCGCTTCTGCGAGAACTCGAGGTCCGCCAGCGCCGCGTCGACGCGCTTGCCGCGAATGAGCTGCGCGAGGAGATTCAGCTTCTGCGGGCTGACGCGAAGCATCCGGCAGACCGCCTTGGCCTCGTTCTCCTTGAGGGAGCGGGGGGTCTTTTCCTTGCCCATGATCAGCCCCTCTTCGCTTTCTTGTCCGCGGCATGGCCGTGGAAAGTGCGTGTCGGCGAGAACTCGCCAAGCTTGTGGCCGATCATGTCCTCGGTGACGTTCACCGGAATATGCTTGTGGCCGTTGTAGACGCCGAAGGTGAGGCCGACGAATTGCGGAAGGATGGTCGAACGCCGGCTCCAGGTCTTGATGACCTCTGAGCGCTTCGAAGCCCGGGCGGTTTCCGCCTTCTTCAGCATATAGCCGTCGACGAACGGACCTTTCCAGATGGATCGCGTCATGATCAGCCCTTCTTCTTGCTCTTGTGACGCGACGTCACGATGAAGCGGTCGGTCGACTTGTTCGAGCGCGTCTTCTTGCCCTTGGTCGGCTTGCCCCAGGGCGTCACCGGATGGCGACCACCCGAGGTGCGGCCTTCGCCACCGCCATGGGGATGATCGACCGGGTTCATGGTCACGCCGCGATTGTGCGGCATGCGGCCAAGCCAGCGACTGCGACCGGCCTTGCCGATCGTCGCGTTCATGTGGTCGGGGTTGGACACCGCGCCCACCGTGCCGAAACACTGGCCGTGCACCAGACGCTGCTCGCCCGAATTGAGGCGCACGATGACGTAGCCCTGATCACGACCGACGACCTGCGCGAACGTGCCGGCGGAACGCACCATGGCGCCGCCCTTGCCGATCTTGAGCTCGACATTGTGCACAATGGTGCCGACCGGCATCGAGGCCAAAGCCATCGCGTTGCCGGGCTTTACATCGACCTGCTGGCCGGAGACCACCTCGTCACCGACCTGGAGCCGCTGCGGCGCCAGGATGTAGGCCTGCTCGCCGTCGGTGTAGCGCACCAGCGCGATGAAGGCCGAGCGGTTCGGATCGTATTCGAGCCGCTCGACCTTGGCCGGCATGTTGAGCTTGCGCCGCTTGAAATCGACGATGCGATAGGTCTGCTTATGGCCGCCGCCGCGGAAACGCACGGTGACGCGGCCAGTGTTGTTGCGCCCGCCGAAGGAGTGCTGTCCCTCGGTCAGAGTCTTGACCGGCTTGCCCTTGTAGAGGCCGGAACGGTCGATGAGGACGAGCTGTCGAAGGCTCGGCGTGATCGGGTTGAAGGTCTTGAGTGCCATGACTGTCCTCAGAGGCCTGTGGTCACGTCGATGCGGTCGCCTTCGGCGAGCGTGACGGTGGCCATCTTGACGTCCGACTGCTGCCCGCGAATGCCGCGGAAGCTCTTCTGCTTGCCCTTGCGGATCATCGTGTTGATCTTCTCGACCTTGACGTCGAAGAGGCGCTCCACGGCGGCTGCGATCTGCGGCTTGGTGGCGTCTTTGCGGACCTTGAACACGACCTTGTTCAGCTCGACCGCCATCGTGGCCTTTTCGGTGATGACCGGAGACAGGATGATGTCGTAATGGCGGGCCTCGATGTGGGCCTTGGCCTGGTTCTTGGCGGCGCTCATTTGAATCGCGCCTCCAGCGCTTCCACTGCCGCGCGCGTCAGCACGAGCTTCTCGCGACGCAGGATGTCGTAGACGTTGAGCCCCTGGATCGGCAGGACGTCGATCATGGGGATGTTGCGGGCGGCCTTCTCGAAGTTCACGTCGGTCTCGACACCGTCGATGATCAACGCGTTGGCGAGCCCGATGCGGCTGAAGTTGGCGAGAAGACCTTTGGTCTTGGGCTCGGCCATCTTGGCGTCGGCCCACACGATGATTCCGCCGTCCTTGGCCTTGGCCGAGAGCGCGTGACGCAGCGCCAACGCACGGACCTTCTTGGGCAGGTCGTGGGTATGATCACGAGACACCGGACCATGAGCCTTGCCGCCGCCGCGAAACTGTGGCGCGCGCGCCGAGCCGTGACGGGCGCCGCCGGAGCCTTTCTGCTTACCGAGCTTCTTGCCGGTGCGCATGATGTCGGCGCGGCCCTTGGCCTGGTGCGTGCCGGCACGCCGCTTGGCGAGCTGGTAGCGCACCATGCGCGCGATCAGGTCGGCGCGCGGCTCCAGACCGAAGATAGCGTCGTCGAGCTCGATGGAGGTGGCGTCGCCCTTGTGGGCGCCGTCGTGGGAGGTGATGTCGAGTTTCATGGGTCTCAGGCCTCCGGAGCCGCATCGGCGGCGGAAGCCGGCTCTGTGTTGCTGTTCTCGCTGGCGGCAGGCGCATCGTCCACATGACCGTTGCCGGCATGGCCGTTCGCGCTCATGCGAAATTTCCCGGGTTGCGGCACGTCCTTGGGCAACGCCTTCTTGATGGCATCGCGCACGAAGATCCAGCCACCGGCCGTACCGGGCACAGCGCCCTCGACCAGGATCAGGCCACGCTCGACGTCGGTCTGTACGACGCGCAGGTTGAGCGTGGTCACGCGCTCGACACCGAGATGGCCGGCCATCTTCTTGTTCTTGAAAGTCTTGCCCGGGTCCTGACGACCGCCGGTCGAACCGTGCGAACGATGCGAGACCGAGACGCCGTGGGTGGCGCGCAGACCACCGAAGTTCCACCGCTTCATCGGACCGGCGAAGCCTTTACCGGTCGAGGTGCCAGTGACGTCGACGAACTGTCCGATCGCGAAATGATCGGCCGTGATCTCGGCGCCCACCGGCAGCAGTGCATCGTCCGCGACACGGAATTCAGCGAGCTTCAGCTTGGGTTCGACGTTGGCGATCGCAAAATTGCCGCGCTGCGCCTTCGAGACGTTCTTCACCTTAGCACGGCCGATACCCAGCTGCAGCGCCGTGTAGCCGTTCTTGTCCTTCGTGCGATGCGCCAACACCTGGCAACCATCCACTTTCAGCACCGTGACAGGCACGTGATCGCCGGTGTCCGTGAACACCCGCGTCATCCCGACCTTCAGTGCGATGACACCTGACCGCATTGTAAAAATCCTCCGGAGGCGCCCGCGAATTTCGCCGGGCGTAGCTCCGCAACTAAAATTTAGAGCTTGATCTCGACGTCCACGCCGGCGGCGAGGTCGAGCTTCATAAGGGCATCGACCGTCTGAGGGGTCGGGTCCACGATATCGAGGACGCGCTTATGCGTCCTGATCTCGAACTGCTCGCGCGACTTCTTGTCAACGTGAGGCGAGCGGTTCACCGTGAACTTCTCGATCTTCGTCGGCAGCGGAATGGGACCGCGGACCTGCGCCCCCGTCCTGCGCGCCGTCGAGACGATCTCCTTGGTCGAGCTGTCGAGCACCCGATGGTCGAAGGCCTTGAGACGAATCCGGATGTTCTGGCCGTTCATGCTTCTTCTTGTCCTTGGTTCAGCCAGAGGGCCGTATCGCTATAGCTTAAGCGGTGATGGCGGCGACGACGCCGGCACCGACGGTGCGGCCGCCTTCACGGATGGCGAAGCGCAGCTTTTCCTCCATGGCGATGGGCACGATCAACTCGACATCCATCGTCACGCTGTCGCCGGGCATCACCATCTCGACGCCTTCGGGCAGCGTGCACACGCCGGTCACGTCCGTGGTGCGGAAGTAGAACTGCGGGCGGTAGTTGGTGAAGAACGGCGTGTGACGGCCACCCTCGTCCTTGGTGAGGATGTAAGCCTCGGCCTTGAACTTGGTGTGCGGCTTCACGGTGCCGGGCTTGCAGAGGACCTGGCCGCGCTCGACATCCTCGCGCTTGGTGCCGCGCAGCAGCGCGCCGATATTGTCGCCGGCCTGGCCCTGGTCGAGCAGCTTGCGGAACATCTCGACGCCGGTGACGGTGGTCTTCTGCGTGGCGCGCAGGCCGACGATCTCGATTTCCTCGCCGACCTTGACGATGCCGCGCTCGACGCGACCGGTGACGACGGTGCCGCGGCCCGAAATTGAGAACACGTCTTCCACGGGCATCAGGAACGGCAGGTCGAGCGGGCGGGTCGGCTGCGGGATGTAGTCGTCAACAGTCTGCATCAGCTTGAGTACGGCGTCATGGCCGATCTCGGGCTGCTTGCCTTCGAGCGCGCAGACGGCCGACCCCTTGGTGATCGGGATATCATCGCCGGGAAAATCGTACTTCGAGAGCAGCTCGCGCACCTCGAGCTCGACGAGTTCGAGTAGTTCCTCGTCATCGACCAGATCGACCTTGTTCATGAACACGACAAGCGCCGGCACGCCGACCTGGCGGGCGAGAAGGATGTGCTCGCGGGTCTGCGGCATCGGACCGTCGGCGGCCGAGACCACCAGGATCGCGCCATCCATCTGGGCGGCACCGGTGATCATGTTCTTCACGTAATCGGCATGCCCAGGGCAATCGACGTGCGCGTAATGCCGGTTGGCCGTCTCGTACTCGACGTGTGCGGTCGAAATCGTGATGCCGCGGGCCTTCTCTTCCGGCGCCTTGTCGATTTGGTCGTAGGCGGTGTAGGTGGCGCCGCCGGTCTCGGCGAGCACCTTGGTGATCGCGGCGGTCAACGACGTCTTGCCGTGGTCGACGTGGCCGATCGTGCCGATATTGCAGTGCGGCTTGTTACGGGAGAACTTCTCTTTACCCATCGGAGGGCTCCTTCAGAAAGGGTGTCGGGATCAATTGAGCGAGATGAGGGTCGATCAGGCGTATTTCGCCTGAACCTTGGCCGCCTCGCTCGCCGGCACCTGTTCGTAGTGGTCGAACTGCATCGAATAGTTGGCGCGGCCCTGCGTCCCCGAGCGAAGCTCGTTGACGTAGCCGAACATGTTGGCAAGCGGCACCATCGCGTTGATGACGACCGCGTTGCCGCGCATGTCCTGCCCCTGGACCTGACCGCGACGGGAGAGCAGGTCGCCCATCACGAAGCCGGTGTAGTCCTCGGGCGTTGTGACCTCGACCTTCATGACCGGCTCGAGAAGCACCGAGCCGCCTTCGCGAAGAGCCTCACGAAACGCCGCACGAGACGCAATTTCGAAGGCCAGGACCGAGGAGTCGACGTCGTGGTAGGCGCCGTCGATCAGGGTCGCCTTGACGTCGACCACAGGGAAGCCGGCGAGCACGCCCGATCCCATGACCGAGTTGATGCCTTTGTCAACGCCGGGAATGTATTCCTTGGGTACCGCGCCACCGATGACCTTCGACTCGAAGGACGACCCCGCACCCGGCTCAGCCGGCTCGAAGATGATCTTCACGCGAGCGAACTGGCCCGTACCGCCGGTTTGCTTCTTGTGAGTGTAGTCCTTCTCGATCCGCTTCGTGAGCTTCTCGCGATAGGCCACCTGAGGCGCACCGATATTGGCATCGACCTTGTAGGTCCGGCGAAGGATGTCGACCTTGATATCGAGATGCAGCTCACCCATGCCCTTGAGGATGGTCTGGCCGCTCTCCTGATCGGTCGAGACGCGGAAGGACGGATCCTCCGCGGCGAGCTTCGCCAGCGCGACGCCGAGCTTCTCCTGATCGGCCTTCGATTTCGGCTCGATCGCGATCTCGATAACAGGCTCAGGGAACTCCATGCGCTCGAGGATGACGGGCTTGGCAACGTCGCACAGCGTGTCGCCGGTGCGGGTCTCCTTGAGGCCGGCCAGCGCGACGATGTCGCCAGCGTAGGCCTCCTTGATGTCCTCGCGGTTATTGGCGTGCATCAGCAGCATGCGGCCGATGCGCTCGCGCTTCTCCTTGGTCGAGTTCATGACGCCGGTGCCGGACTCGATGTGGCCGGAGTACACGCGAGCGAAGGTGATCGTGCCAACGAACGGATCGTCCATGATCTTGAAGGCAAGCATCGAGAACGGCTCGCTGTCGTCGGCGTGACGCAGGATCTCCTCGCCGGTCTCCACGTCGATGCCCTTGATGGCCTCGACGTCGAGCGGCGACGGCAGGTACTCGACGACGGCGTCGAGCAAGGGCTGCACGCCCTTGTTCTTGAAGGCCGAACCGCAAAGCACGGGAATGAAGGAGATGTCGCGCACGGCCTTGCGGATGAGGCGGTGCAGAGTGGCCTCGTCCGGCTCCTCGCCGTCGAAGAACTTGGTCATGACATCGTCGTCGAGCTCGACGGCCGCCTCGACGAGCGTGGCGCGCGCCTCCTCGGCTCGGGCCCGCAGCTGCTCGGGGATCTCCTCGTCGTGGTATTTGGCGCCGAGGGCCTCGTCTTCCCAAACGACAGCCTTCATGCGGACCAGGTCGATGATGCCCTTGAAGTCGGACTCCGAGCCGATCGGCAACTGGATGCAGACGGGGTTGCCGCCGACCTTGGTCCGGATCTCGGTGAAGCAGCGGTCGAAGTCGGCGCCGATCTTGTCCATCTTGTTGACGAACACGATGCGCGGCACCTTGTACTTGTCGGCCTGGCGCCACACGGTCTCGGTCTGCGGCTCGACGCCCTGGTTGCCGTCGAGCACGCAGACCGCGCCGTCGAGCACGCGGAGCGAGCGCTCGACCTCGATGGTAAAGTCGACGTGGCCGGGCGTGTCGATGATGTTCAGGCGCTTGCCGTTCCAATGCGTCGTCGTCGCGGCCGACGTGATCGTGATGCCGCGCTCCTGCTCCTGCTCCATCCAATCCATAGTCGCGGCGCCATCGTGCACTTCGCCGATCTTGTGCGACTTGCCGCTGTAGAACAGGATCCGCTCGGTCGTCGTCGTCTTGCCCGCATCAATGTGGGCCATGATTCCGAAGTTGCGGTAGTCTTCGATCTTGTGGACGCGAGGCATCGGGAGATCCTTTGAGAAGCGCGCGAGGCGCGCCTCACGTGAAGGGGTGAATTACCAGCGGTAGTGCGAGAAGGCGCGGTTGGCTTCCGCCATCCGGTGCGTGTCTTCCCGCTTCTTGACCGCGTTGCCGCGGTTGTTGGCGGCGTCCATCAACTCCGCGGAGAGCCGGTCCACCATGGTCTTGTCGTTGCGGCCGCGGGCCGCCGTGATCAGCCAGCGTATGGCCAGGGCCTGACGCCGCTCGAGCCGAACCTCGACGGGCACCTGGTAGGTGGCGCCGCCGACGCGCCGGGACCGGACCTCGATGGCTGGCGCCACGTTCTCGAGCGCCTGCTTGAAGATCGGCAATGGCTCCTGGCGCGAGCGCGCCTCGATCTGGTCCATGGCACCGTAAACGATCGTCTCGGCGACCGACTTCTTGCCGTCGTACATGATCGAATTCATGAACTTGGCGACGATGACGTCGTGGTACTTGGCGTCGGGTATGATCTCGCGCTTCTCGGCGCTGTGACGACGGGACATGCTGGCCTCTTCTTACTTCGGACGCTTCGCGCCATACTTCGACCGGCGCTGCTTGCGGTTCTTGACGCCCTGCGTGTCGAGCACGCCGCGCAGGATGTGGTAGCGCACGCCCGGCAGATCCTTCACGCGGCCGCCGCGCACCATCACCACCGAATGCTCCTGCAGGTTATGGCCCTCGCCGGGAATGTAGCCGATGACCTCGAACCCGTTGGTCAGGCGCACCTTGGCGACCTTACGCATAGCAGAGTTCGGCTTCTTCGGCGTCGTCGTATAGACGCGCGTGCACACGCCGCGCTTCTGCGGGCACGACTGAAGATGGCGTGCCTTGGAGGCGTAGACGCTCGGCTGCCGCGGCTTGCGGATCAACTGGCTGATTGTCGGCATCTTTATCCCGTCGACCTCGAAGCGAAGGTGGGAGCCAAAGGCCTCCGCCACCGCGTGAATTTGAACCCCAAACGCGAACGGACAACACCATCGGCCGCGAAGGCTTCTGGTGCTGGTGCTGAGGCAGAGGACCCCGAGCCAAGGCCCTAGATCGTGCATTCCGGTGCCAATCATCACGATCGGCGGAGGACTCAGTCGCTGAAACCGACAGCGTTTAGGTCTCGATCATCCAGGGCGCGTCACCCCGAAGCGAAAGACCTACGGCCTATCGAAAGTGCGCGGAACCTAGAGGCGACGCCCTGTGACGTCAACCCCGATTCCGCAGCGCGGAGCGGCCACGCGTCGGCTCGGCCCGACATGGTGAGCCTGCCGTCCCTCACAAGCCGCGCCGAGTGCTAATCGTGGGCAGGACAAACACTTGTCCTGGGTAGACCAGCTTGGGATCGCGGATTTGCGCGAGGTTGGCGGCGTAGATTTCGGTGTAGCGGGTGCCGTGACCCAGTCGCTTGCGGCTGATGCGCCAAAGATTGTCGCCGTGGTTGACGAGCTCGGTCTGGAGCTCTTCGACCACGACGTTGGCCGACATTACCTGGGCAACGCGCGGCTCTCGAACCGATGCCTCCGAGGCCGGGCTCGCATCGGCGCCACTTGCAGGCGTGGCTGGCGCGGCGGTGGGAAGCGCCCCGGCCAAGGTCCGTTCGGCCGCTGGCGCGACCGGCACTTCGAAGGGGACCTCGACGCGCGCGCCGACGCTCCGGTCCGGCTTCAACGAGTCGACGCGGACCGCGTAACGGCCGGCCGCAAGACCTTTGCGCACCTTGAGGGTCCAGGCGCCGGTCTCGGCGGCGACGACGTCGGCCACGCGGCTGTCGTTGAGGTAGACCCTTGTGTCGGTGCCGGGCGGCGCGGTGCCGGAGGCAAACAGTCCCGAGCCGTTCTCGAGCTCGACGGAGCGGATCGCGAGCTTTGCCGGCAACGCCGCCGCCTTCGAGGCGATCGCCGCCGTCGCCGGAATGGCCGGATCCGGCGGCTCCGAGATCAGCGTCGTGGCCTTGCCCGGTTCGGCCAGCGCAACCATGACCTGCTGCTTCTTCGTTGCCGGCACCGACACGACGACGCTCTGCCTGGACTCGCGCGCGTCGGCGCCCTGCCCATCGCGCAGGCTCAGCGCGTAGTCGCCCGGCTTGAGCGAGGGCGGTATCATAACGAAGGTGCCGCCGGCGTCCGCCTTGATCTCCGCGACGACCCTGCCGCGGTCGAGCAGCGCCACCGTGCTGTTGGGCCTGCTGCGGCCCGCCAGCAACGCATCGCCGCTCGGCTCGACGCGGACAACGTCGAATGACGGCGCGGCGATCCCCTCCCGCGGCGAGCTGCCCGAGGCCGACGACAGCTCTCGCGCATCGTCGCGAGCGGCTGCGGCACTCGGCCTCGACAGGCCTGTATCGGGCGACGGCGATACCGATCTCGTCGCGGCGGCAGACGGAATCGCCGCCTCGGAGGCGCCCCGCGCTGTTTCCGGCCGCGACGCCAACATCTCGACGTGCGCCGAGGACGATGGTCGCATACGCTGCCAGCCCAGGCCGCCTGCGAAGGCGAGCAGCAGGACGGCGGCGGCGACAGCGACCCTTGTGCTGGAGGCCGACATGGCGCTCCTCCCTTGTGCGGCGGGCGGTCATATTTCCATATCGGTCGGGGCATACAAGCCGCCGTCCGGATGATGCGGCGTGGCGATGCCGATAAGGCACAACCGCGACGTCTGCGGCTCGAGGAGCGACAGGTCGGTGAAGGCAGGCGAAAGACGGCTCGATAACGTGTGCGTGTACTGCGGCTCGGCGAGCGGCGGCGATCCTGCGTTCGAGGCGGCCGCCCGCACGCTGGGACGCGCGCTGGCGGCCGAAGGAATCGGCCTCGTCTACGGCGGTGGCGGTCGCGGCCTTATGGGCATGCTGGCGCGGACCGTGCTCGGTGCGGGCGGACGCGTCACCGGGATCATCCCCGATTTCCTGACGGACACCGATGCCGCGTTGCGCGAGGCGCAGGAGCACGTCGTGGTGCCCGACATGCACACCCGCAAGCGCCTGATGTTCGAGCGTGCCGACGCCTTCGTGGCGCTGCCCGGCGGCGTCGGCACGCTTGAGGAGCTGGTCGAGCAGATGACCTGGGTGCAGCTCGCCCGGCACACCAAGCCGGTTCTCATCGCCGATGTCGGCGGGTTCTGGCGCCCGCTGCTCGCCCTGCTCGAGTTCTGGCGCCCGAGCGGCGACCCTTGATGGAAGACGCGAGCGTCGACCGGCTCTAGCTGCTGTGATTCGGCGAGGAGGCCAGGCCCGATGCCCCGATCGCTGCACTACGACCTTCGCTCCCGCGTCCTCTTGGCTGTCGAGGAGGGCTTGTCCTGCCGCGAGGCTGCGGCGCGCTTCGGCGTCAGTGCGTCGAGCGCGATCCGCTGGGCCGCTCTGAGGCGCGCTGGCGGCGACGGCCGGGCCAAGCCGCAGGGAGGAGATCGCTTGTCGCGCCGCACCGAGGCGCACGCCAGCCTCATCGCGGCGGCACTGGCCGACGTGCCCGACATCACGTTGCTGGAGCTGAAGGCGCGCCTGGCTCACGGCGCTTTGGCGCTACTTCCGTCGCCACGGCATCACGCGTAAAAAAAGACCGCGCAGCACATGCGCGAGCGGGGCTTCATCAACCCCGCCACCGAAGTACCGATATCTCGTCGCCGAGCAAGTCGAGGACGTAGTGCCGACCTTCGTGCCATGCTCAAGGCAGCGGTCGAGCGGCGACCCTTGATGGAAGACGCGAGCGTCGACCGGCTCTAGCGCATCGGACGGTCATTCGGGTCGCTCTCGCAACGCTTTGGACCTGTCCGCCTACGCTTCCTTACCGGCGCAAGTCCGCGAAAGCGGACGTCGCTCTGGCCGGCGTACGATAGACGATGAGGGTTGCCGCCAGACTGAGCGCCGCGGAAGCCGTCATCCACAGCGCCGGTGCCGCCTTGTCAGCCGTCGTCGCGATAAGCCCTTGCGAAACCGCCGGCGTGAAGCCGCCGAAAAGCGCGGTGGCGAGACTGTAGGCAAGCGCGAAGCCGGCGGTGCGCACGCTTTCCGGCACGATCTCGGTCAGCGCCACCACCATCGCCCCGTTGTAGCTGGCGTAGAGGAACGACAGCCACAGCTCGACGGTGAGCATCTTGCCGAATGACGGCGCGGCGGCGAGCCAGGCCAGCGCCGGATAGGTCGTCAGGATGGCGAGCACCGTGGCGGCGACGAGGATCGGCTTGCGTCCGATGCGATCGGAGGCGGCGCCCATGATCGGCAGCCAGACAAAGTTGGACAGGCCGACGGTGAAGGTCACGATCAGGGCATCGCCGGCCGACAGCCTCAGCACCTCCCGACCGAACGTCGGCGTGTAGATGGTGATGAGGTAGAACGACACCGTCGTGAATGCGACAAGCATCATGCCGAGGCCGACGATGCGCCAGTGCTTCGCCAGCGTCCGCAGGACGGTGCGCGTGTCGGGGCGCTCTTTGCGGGCGAGGAAAGCCTCCGTCTCCTCCAGCCGGCGGCGGATGACGAACAGCATCGGCACGATGAGGCAGCCGACCACGAACGGCAGGCGCCAGCCCCAGGCCGAGATCTGCGCCGGCAAAAGCAATTCGCCGAGCCCGAAGCCGAGCAGCGCGGCGACCATGATCGCGACCTGCTGGCTGCCAGACTGCCAGCTCGCGTAGAAGCCACGCCGGCCGGGCGGCGCCAGCTCGGCCAGGTAGACCGAGACGCCGCCGAGCTCGACACCGGCGGAGAAGCCCTGCGCCAGCCGGCCGAACAGCACGAGCAGCGGCGCCGCGTAGGCCAGCCGAGGCGAGACGGCCTGCAAGGTCCGGAACCCCGGCGTGATCGCGATCAGCACGGTGCCAAGCGCCATGATGGCCAGGGTCACGATCAGGCCGCGGCGGCGCCCGACCCGGTCGACATAGGCGCCGAGAACGATCGCGCCGAGCGGGCGCATGAGGAAGCCCGCGCCGAAGGTCATGAAGGCAAGCAGCAGGCGCCCGACCTCGTCCTCGACCGGGAAGAACGCGTCCCCGATTGCCTGCGCGTAGAAGCCGAACAGGAAGAAGTCGAACATCTCGAGGAAATTGCCGCTCGTCACCCGCACGATGGCGATGGCACGGGCGGTTCGCGAGGCTTGGGCGGTCGGCGAGGCTTGGGCGATCGGCGAGGCTTGGGCGGTCGGCGAGGGACGCATGCTCAGAGCGGCTTCAGCGCTTTGGTCATGTGCGTGTTGCCAAGCCACTGGTCGCCGATCGACACGGTCTGGCGCGACTGCGCGGTGAAGCCGCGAACCTCGAAGAAGGATCGGGCGGTATCACTGGCGTCGACATCAAGCAGACGGGACCCTCGGCCCGCGGCCAGGCGCTCGATCGCGTTCAGCAGCAGGGTGGCAATGCCGCGTCGCGCCGCGCGGGGATAGACGTAGAGCATGCGGATCTTCTCGCGGCCCTCCAGCGCGACGAAGCCGACCGGCGCGCCGCGTACGGTGGCGACCAGCGTCAGCCAGGCGCCGAGCCTCTTGCCGAAGGTGGCCTCGTCGTCGGCTGCGGCGGACCAGGCGAGGCGCTGGTTTTCGTCGTAATCCTCGCCCGACAGCTCGTCGATGGCGGCCTGGAAGATCGCCGCGAGCACCGGCACGTCCGCCGGCAGCATCGGTCGCAGCATGGCCTCCTCGGTCTCGGCGCTCATGAAGTCCGCTCCCAGCTCGTCGTACCGTCTTTATTGTCCTTCACGGCAACGCCGATCGCCGCGAGTTCGTCCCGCAGCCGATCGGACTCCTTCCAGTCCTTCGCCGCTCTGGCAGCGCCGCGCTCGGCGATCAGCGCTTCCGCTTCCGGCGCCAGCGGTGCCTCGCTCGCCACCGCGGCGCGGATGCCGAGCAGGTCCAGTCCGGCACGCAGGGCTGCCGTATCGCCCGCCTTGACGGCGTGCAGCTCCGCGAGCGCGCGCGGCGTGTTCATGTCGTCAAACATGGCGGCGGCGAAGCCTTCGCTGAGCATCCCGGCCGACACTCCGGCACAGGCGCGAGCGAACTCGGCCAAGGTGCGCTCGGCCTCCTCCAGCCCTTTCAGCGTGAAGTCGATCGGCTGGCGGTAGTGCGTGCGCAGCATGGCGAGGCGCAGCGCATCGCCCGACCAGCGTCGGCCTCCGAAACGCTCGCTATTCCACAGGTCATGGATCGTGACGAAGTTGCCGAGGCTCTTCGACATCTTGTCGCCCTCGACCTGGAGGTGGCCATTGTGCATCCACACGCTGGCCATGACGGGCGTGCCGAAGCAGCAGCGGCTCTGCGCGATCTCGTTCTCGTGGTGCGGGAACACCAGGTCGATGCCGCCGCCGTGAATGTCGAAGGTCTCGCCCAGGTGCTGCCAGCTCATCGCCGAGCATTCGAGGTGCCAGCCCGGTCGCCCCCTGCCCCACGGGCTGTCCCAGCCGGGCTCGTCGAGCGCCGAGGGCTTCCACAGCACGAAGTCGGTGGGGCTGCGCTTGTAGGGCGCGACCTCGACGCGCGATCCGGCGATCTGCTCGTCGATGCCCTTGTTGGCGAGGCGACCGTAGTCCGGCATCGAGGGCACGTCGAACAGCACGTGGCCCTCAGCGGCATAGGCGTGGCCGTTGGCGATCAGCCGCTCCATGATCGTGATCATGGGTGCGATGTGGTCGGTCGCGCGGGGCTCCAGCGTCGGCACGAGGCACCCGAGCGCCGCGGCATCGGCGTGGAACAGCGCGATCATCTCGTCCGTCAACGCGCGGATCGGGATGCCGCGCTCGGCGGCGCGCGCGTTGATCTTGTCGTCGACGTCGGTGATGTTGCGGACGTAGCGCACGTGCTGCGCGCCATAAGTATGGCGCAGAAGCCGAAACAGCACATCGAAGACGATCAGCATACGGCCGTTGCCGATGTGCAGGTTGTCGTAGACCGTCGGGCCGCAGCCGTAGACGCGCACGTCGGCCACATCGATGGGGACGAACTCCTCCTTGCGGCGGGTCAGCGTATTATAAAAGCGCAGGTTCATCGGGCTCTCGCGAAGCCGCCCGTGTCACCGGCGGCACGCGGTGGTGTCAAGGCGGCCCCCCTCAGTCCGTCATCATCAGCGCCCAGTAGGTCTTGAAGCGCGTGTCTGGCGCATCGGCGGCGGCGATGCCCATGCGGCGCATCTTAGCATCCAGCAGGTTGGCGTTATGGCCGGGCGAGCGCTGCCAGCCGCCGAGCGCGGCATCGGCATTGGCATAGCCGGCGGAGACGTTTTCCACCGCGTAGCCCTTCGGATGGTGCGAGGCGTTGAGACGATGGTCGAGCGAACCAACGATCTCATGGCTGAGATGGTTGGCCTGCGCCATGGCGTTGGCCTGCGACTGTGCCAGCGCCATCAGCGCCGGGTCGATGGTCACCGGCGGCAGGTCGTGCGCGCGGCGGTAGGCCGAGAGCCGCGCCTGCACCTCGCTCGGATCGAGCCGCACCACCACGCTCGGGTGAAGCTCGGCGATGGCCGGCGGCTCGCTCGTCTCCGAGGCCAGACAGCCGGCGAGCGCGAGGCCGGCGATGCCGACGGCCGCGAGACGGAGCAGACTGAGTGTCCGCACCGGGATTAGCCCGCCTTGCGCTGGCGCAGCGGCTCGATCTCGGCCGGTCGCGGCGCCTTCAAGAGCTCCTCGAGCTTGTCGAGGTCGACGATGCGGATGGCTGTGGGGTCCGGCGCCGGCCCGTCGAAGAAATGATGCTGGCGGAACTGTCGGCAGATCTCGAAATAGAGGTCGCTCTTGGTGCGCAGCGCGCTCTCGACGTCGGACACGTAGCAGAACAGGTCGAAGGTCATCGCACTCGCCGTCAGCGACGTGAAGCGCACCTGCGGCGAGGGCAAGGACAGCACGTCCTCGTTGTCGCGGGTGATGTCGAGCAGCACCTCGCGCACCTTCTCGGGATCGGCGATGGGATTCACGGTGAGCTCGATGGTGATGCGGCCGATCTTGTCGGTGCGCATCAGGTTCTTGACCACCCCGGAGACCAGGTTGGAGTTGGGAACGATCACCGCGGCGCGGTCGAAGGTCTCGATCTCGGTCGAGCGCACGTTGATCTTGCGGACGTAGCCCTGGTCCGAGCCGACCACCACCCAATCTCCGACGCGCACCGCGCGCTCCCAGAGCAGGATCAGGCCGGAAACGAAGTTGTTGACGATGGACTGCAGGCCGAAGCCGATGCCGACCGAGAGCGCGCCGGCGACGATGGCGAGCTTCTGGAAGTCGACGCCCAGGTTCGCCGCGGCGATGGCGATCGCCACGATGAAGCCGAGGTAGCCGAGGCTGGTCTTGATCGAATTGCGCAAGCCCGAGTCCAGCCGCGTCGTCGGCAAGTAGCGGTCTTCCAGCCAGTTCTGGATCGCCCGCGTCGCCGCCAGCACCAGCAGGAAGGTGACGATCGCCACGACGATTCCGGCGATGGAGATGGTGACGTCGCCGACCTTGAAGCCGAAGAACAGCGCGCCGAGATTGCCGGCGAGGTCGCTCGACTGCATGCCCCAGGGCGCGATGACGATGATTGCGGCCACCACGAAGAGCGCGACCCGGCCGAAGCCGGAGATCAGCACCGGCAGCTGCTCCAGCGTCTCGCGACGCAGGCCGACCGTATAGATCAGGTTGCGGCCGAGCCGCGAGCTCGGCTGAAAGCCGGCCGAGCTGCTCTCGTCGACGAGGCGCACCAGCAGGAAGAGGATGCTGCCGACCGCGACGACCAGGGTCAGCTGTTCGTCGAGGAAAGAGGCGAACGGAATGAAGCCGACCAGCACCGCGACCGTCACGGTCACGATGAGCGCCCACAGGCACGCGCGCGCGACGCCGAACAAGGCGTCGTGCTTTGCGGGAGCCGCGCTGTTTGCGGCCTCCGGATCGTCGCGCAGAGCGAAGAGAGCAAGCGCGAGAGCGCCAGCGACGAGCAACGCGCATAAGCCGCGCGCGGCGATCGAGAATTCGAGCGAGGCGTAGATGACGTTGTTCACCGCCTCGATGATCTTGGAGGCGGCGACAATCATCGCCACGGCGATCACGCTGCGCACGAGCTTGTCGACGATCTCGTCGTCGAGCGACACCATTCGCCATTTACGGCGCCCTGGAGCCAACAGCGCGCGCGAGAGACCGACCGCGAGCGCCGTGCGGATCACGCCCCATTGCATCGCGTCGAACAGCGGCACCAATCTCGGATCGGGCGCGACGGCGAAGCTGAAGACGTAGACGACGCCGTACATGATCCCGATGGCGAGACCCGACACGCTGATCGCCGTCCACCAGGCGACCAGCACCTTGCGCCAGCGGCCTGGTTTCTCGATGTGGCTCTCCCTCGCCAAGACGCGGCGCGCGGCGACGGTCAGAGGCCAATAGAGAATCACAATGCCGAGCACGATCGCCCAGAAGGCGATTAGGCGTCCGCCGGTGAGGTTCTGGTTGAAGGCATCGAGCCAGGCGTGGAACACGCGACTGGCGTCCGCCAAGTTCCCGGGCGTCTCTCGCACGACGGTGAACCAAAGCTGCGGGCTGAGGATGCTGGTCGAGCGCTGGAACAGCGATGTCGTGAACAGCGAGCGCTGCCGCTTGGCGGCGTAGTTCGACTGCTGCTGCGCCTTCACGAGCAGCAGCTTCGCCGATTTGGAGAGACCGTCGTTGAGCTGGAACGCCTTCTCGAGCTCGGCGCGCTGCTTGGTGATCTCGGCGCTTTCGCCCTTTTCAGGCTTGGCGCCGATCTCGTCGAGACGCGCCTTCATCGCCGCGACGCGTGGCGCGAGATGGTCGACGAGCGCCTGAGCCTGAGTCGCGAGCGGTGCCACGTCGGACGCGACTTGCGCGAGCTGGGCCGCCGTCGGACGCTGGAGATCGACCTGCTTCTCCGTCGACGCGAGTTTCTCGGAGAGTTGCTGAACCTGCACGTCGAGGCGCTCTTGCGTCTCGGTCGGCTGTGCGGCCTGCGCGTGCGCCAGGCTCAGCGGCAAGACCGCCAGCGAGAGGGCGACGAGGCAGAGGCGTAGAAGTTGAGACATCAGGCTCGCGGGGTACAGATCGACCGCTGGCAGCACGCCGCAGGATTCGGGTTTTGTTGCGGCGCGGCATCGCGCGTGCCGCGGCGGCATGGACGCCGACGCCGCCAGCGATTAGGTCACCGATGCCCGGGTCCGACGGGCATCGCGGGGTTTCTCTTGCTCGATCGATCGCAGACCAATGGCTTCTCGCTCAACACGTTGGATCGCATGGCCAACCAGCGGGAGGACGAGGTGTTCATCGCCGGCCTGCGCGACCACCCTGCCACGCGCTGCCTGGTCCTGTCCGGCGAGATCCCGGCGCTCAAGGCCGAGGAGACCGGCAACGACGCGCTGTTCACCTTCGCCGAGGCCAAGGCTCTCGGCAACGCCACCCACACCGTGTTCCTCGGTTGCCACGGCGAGCGCGCGCTCTTCGCCAAGCTGATCGAGGCGGCGAGCCACGACAATTCCCAGGAACGCGGCGCGCTATCCTTCATCGACCTGCGCACCATCGCCAACCAGGGTCTCGTGCCGCCCGACATCGTCGGCGCGCTGAGCCAGGCCAAGAGCCTGCTTTACTGGCACAAGCACAACGGCTTCTGCGCGAACTGCGGCGAGCCCACCCGGGCCTCGGTCGGCGGATCGCGGCGCGAGTGCGACAATTGCGGGAGGCACCACTTCCCGCGGCTTGAGCCGGTCGTCATCATGCTGATTACCGACCGGGACCGTTGTCTGCTCGGGCGGCAGATGCGCTTCCCGCCCGGCATGTACTCCTGCCTCGCAGGCTTCGCCGAGATCGGTGAGACGCTGGAGGACGCGGTGCGCCGCGAGGTGCTGGAGGAGGCCGGCCTGCGAGTCGGCCGCGTCGACTATTTCGCCTCGCAGCCTTGGCCGTTCCCCTCCTCGCTGATGATCGGGTGCACCGCGCAGGCGCTCTCCACTGAGATCACCATGGATCCGGTGGAGCTGGAGGACGCGCGGTGGTTCCACCGCGACGAGGTACGCCTGCTGCTGTCGCGCACCCATCCCGAGGGTTTCGTCTGTCCGCCCAAGCTCGCCATCGCCAACTCGCTGATGAGCGTGTGGGCGCTGGGATGAGCGGCGCGCTCGTTCTCTTTTCGGGGGGCCAGGATTCGACCACCTGCCTAGCCTGGGCGCTGGAACGATACGAGACCGTCGAGACGGTCGGTTTCGACTATGGCCAGCGCCACCGCGTCGAGCTCGACGGCCGGCCTCGGTTGCGTGCCGCGCTGGCGGAGCGCTGGGGCGCCCGGCTCGGGCCCGATCACACCATCGAGATGTCGGCGCTGGCCGGCATCGGCGAGACGGCGATGACCCGCGACATCGCCATCGAGACCGACGCCAAGGGCCTGCCCAACACTTTCGTGCCCGGACGCAACCTGCTCTTCCTGACCTATGCCGCCGCCTTGGCTCACCGCCGCGGCCTGGGCGTCTTGGTCGGCGGCATGTGCGAGACCGACTTCTCCGGCTACCCCGATTGCCGAGACGACGCGATCAAGGCGATGCAGGTGGCGCTCAACCTCGGCATGGAGGCGCGCTTCCGGGTCGAGACCCCGCTGATGTGGCTCGACAAGGCCGACACGTGGCGGCTGGCGGAGAGCCTAGGCGGGACGAGGCTGGTCGACCTTGTCGTGGAGGCGACTCACACCTGCTACCTCGGCGAGCGTGGGGACCGCCACGAATGGGGATACGGCTGCGGGACTTGCCCCGCCTGCGCGCTGCGTGCCAACGGGTGGCGGCGATACAAATACGAGTAACGAGACCGTTGCACGACTTTTCTGTTTAGCCGTATTTTCGAACTATGATTTCCGCTTCGGCTGCGTCATGTGTCATGCCAACTCTGACTTCCTGCCCAAATTTCAGGTATCGCTACCAGAGTCTTCGGCAATTGTCGATCAATGGATCGGCGCGTCGTGCGTATGGAATGCGCGGAGCCGGCGGAACACCTGCGTGTCAAAGTTTCTCGGTAGCTCGAGTTCGCCGGTTAGCCAGGAGAAGACGTCGCGGTCGGGCGCCTCCATCAAATGCTCGAGTTCGTCGATCTCCGCCTCAGGCAACCCATTCAGTTCGCTGTCGGCGAAGCGCCCCATCAGGAGGTCCATTTCGCGAGTGCCGCGGTGCCAAGCGCGGAAACGCAGGCGCCGGCGCCGCATGTCGAGTTCGCTCTCATCAACCATTCGTCAGCCCTCTCCAAGCCCGAAGGTAGGCGCGATGTCGACGAAACGACAGCCCTGGCGCGCGAACGACGCGAGATCGCTCCCGCGCCGTAATCTTGAAGACCATACTTTCAGTTTGTCGCGGCGGTCAGCGTCGGATCGGCTTTGTAGGCGGTCGGGAAGAGCTTCTTCAGCCCCTCGACCTTCGGGATGTCGTTGGCGGCGATATAGGGGTCTTGAGGGTGCCGCGTCAGGTAGTTCTGATGGTAGCCTTCGGCGGGGTAGAAGCCCTTATAGTCCGAGACCTTGGTCACAATCGGCTTGGCGAAGGTGTGGTCCTTGCCGAGTTGCGCGATGTAGTCCTTGGCGATCTTGCCTTGCTCTGCATTGGTCGCGAACAGGTCGGAACGGTACTGGGTGCCCTCGTCGGGTCCCTGGGCGTTCAGCGTGGTCGGATCGGTCACCACCGAAAAATAGATCTGCAGAAGCTTGCCGTAGCTCACTTCCTTGGGATCGAAAGTCACCTTCACCGACTCGGCATGTCCGGTGCTACCGCCGCTGACCGTGTCATAGTTCGCAGTGCTCTTGGCGCCGCCGGCGTAGCCGCTGACGGCGGCAGTCACGCCCTTGACGTGCTGGAAGACGCCCTGAACGCCCCAGAAGCAGCCGCCGGCGAAGACGGCGGTCTCGGTCTTGCCGCCGGAGGCGGACGGCTGATCGACCTTGGGCGCGGGCACCACCTTCATGTCCTCGGCCGATGCGGAGCGGGGCGGCAGGAGCGTCGAGCCCGCGCCGACGGCTAGGCCAACGACGGCGAGTGCGAAGAGCGGGATGCGAAGATTGGTCATGGATCGTCTCCTCAAGCGGCTCCAGCGCCGGGCTCGAACTTCATGGCGACGCCGTTCATGCAGTAGCGCAGACCCGTGGGCTTGGGACCGTCGTCGAACACATGGCCGAGATGGCCACCACAGTTGGCACAATGCACTTCGGTGCGCACGAAGCCGAGCGTCGAGTCGCGGCTCTCGCCCACGGCGCCCTTGATCGGCTCGTAGAAGCTCGGCCAGCCGGTGCCGCTGTCGAACTTGGTCTCGGATCGGAAGGCCTTCTGTGCGCAGCCGGCGCAGGCGAAGACACCTTTGCCGTGCTGATCGTTCAGCGGGCTCGTAAAGGCAATTTCGGTGCCCTCCTCGCGCAGGATGTAGAACTGCTCCGGTGTAAGCTTCTTCTTCCACTCGGCCTTGGTGAGCGTCACCGGGTACTTGCCTTCGGCCGCCCGCGCGCCGCCGCTCCTGCTCCCGAACGCCATGGCACCGAGACCGACGGCGCCCAACCCATAGGCCAGCGTCGTCATGAAGCCGCGGCGGCTGCCAGTTTGATCCTTGTCGAACATAAATCCTCCGGCTTGTCCGCTCGACGTCGAGGCCGAGCCCTACCCTGCGGCCCACTGTTGATGGGCCTGACACAACGCTATACGTATGCAACGCGGCGAAGGTTACGAGGCCGGGAGCTCCGGTCGCAGGGGTGGCTTGTGATGGCACGAGGAACGATCTGGCCGATCATGCCGCTGGGACTGGCGCTCTGTGCCACGCCGCTGGCGGCACAAAACCCCCTCGCGACACAGCAATCGGCATCGGCGCAGCCGACGCTGCCCAAGCCGATGCCGAATCTCACGGTGCCCACAGGCGGCTCCAGCGATGGTCCGGCGAAGAAGCCCGGCGCGCATGCGGCAACTCATCGTACCCATCGCCGCCACTATGCTCACGCCTTGGTTGACCCGCTGGATCGGCCGGCGCTCGCCAACGTCGAACTGCTGGAGCCGCTGCCGCGCCCGCCGCAGCCGCCGCACGTCACGGTGCCGGTTCCGGGCTACCCGCTGGACAACTTGATCACCTATCTCACCGCGCCGCCACCGCCGGTGGTATGCCGTCCCACGCGCTACGATCGCTTCAAGCCCGATCTTGGCCTGGCCGACGAGAGGCCGGTTCTCTGCACCGCGGACAATCCCTAGGGCAGTCCGCTACTTCTTGGAGCAATTGGCGTCGAGAAGCCTAGCGAGATCGAGGCCCATCTTCTCCTGTCCTTCCTTGTAGACCTCGTCCGGCGTGAAATCGATGCGCCCGTGCGGTCCCCTGATCTCCAGGGCTTGGACGACCTTCCACGAACCGTCGCCCTGATGCTCGAACTTACTGCAGTCGAAGCCGGCCGCCCTAGAGGCGGACAGCGAGGCCAAAACGAGCAGGCTGGCGAGGGGAATGCGCATCATAGACCTCCGTTACGGCAGCGTAACCTCGCCCGGCGCTTCTGGGTTTCTCGTCGAAAGACGGCGGTTCAGCCGATGCCGAGGCTCTTCGCGCTCTGCGTCGGCTCCGCGTCGGCGACCGCGTCGATCAGCGCTTCCAAGGCGACCATCGCGTCGGCGCGGGCGTGGTCGACGTCGAGGCTGATGCCCTGCGGGTGCACGCCGACGGACTCGATCGTCGATGCCAGCTTGTCGGCGGCGGCCAGCGCCGCGGCACGCAAGTCTTCGACCACCGGCGTCGGGACCACCCAGAACAGCGCGTTCTTGAGCAGCGCGCGAAACGCGGCGGGAAGATATTTGTGGTCGAGGATCGACACGGTCTCGAGCGGGACCAGAGCGGATCGCAGCTCGCGGGCGACGGTGGCGCCGTACGGTGTCATCAGGGTGTCTCCTTCTTCGGCTTGTTTCATGCTCCGGCGCTTCGAGCGAAATCAGGACCAGGAAGCTCAAAATAGAATGCAGACGAGAAAAGCATCGATCAAGGAGACCGGCGAAGAACTCTCGCCCGCGGATTGGGAGCGTTTCGATGCCGCCGTGGCCGAACTCAAGGCCGAGCGGCAGCGCGGCACGACGCCGGAGAACGACGAAGCGCTCGCCAGGGACGCGAAGCGGGACGATCAGGCGGTCGCCTGAGCCGACCACGTCGCGCTGCGAACAAGCGGCGAGCGTTCCAGGGAGGCGACCACGGCATCGAGCTCCTCGGCTGCCGCGAAGTTGGGGACGAGTACCGCGGCAAGCTCGACCCAATCGTCCGTGTCCGAGAGGGTTTCGACCTCGCGGATCGGAAGCGTCGCGTGGGTCAACTCGGCGTCGAGGAGGTCGCGAACGTCCGAGAGCGCCTCCGGATCGCAGATCGCGTGGACGCGATAGACCGCCTCGCTGGTGTCCGACCCGATCGGCCTGCGGTCGATCCAGCGCACCAGCGGCCTCAGCAGAGTGTTGCCGGCGAGGACGAAGATGGCCAAAGCCGCCGCCTCTGCGGGCATGCCGCTGCCGGCGAAGGCGCCGACGGCGGCCGAACACCAGAGTGTCGCCGCCGTGTTGAGGCCGCGGATGCTGGCGCCATCCTTGAGGATCACGCCGGCACCCAGGAAGCCGATACCCGACACGACGTAGGCGACGATGCGGGTGGCGCCGTCGGCTTGCAGAAGGCGCAGGCCGAGATCGGCGAAGGCGGCGGCACCGACTGCCACCAGCGCGTTGGTCCGGAGGCCGGCGTTGCGCTGTCGCCACTGCCGCTCCAAGCCGATCACCGTGCCGAGCAGGAAGGCGGTGGCGAGCGCGACGAGTGACTGAGCAAAAGGACTCGCGAAGAAGCGGTCGAGCGAGGTGGACAAGGCGCGGACCCGAGATTGTGCCGCGCCAAGGGCGCCCTCGCGCTGCTGCCGTCAAGCGGCGCCGCACGATCAGCCGTCGGGCTCGATCTTCCGACCTGCGGCGTCCGATCGCCGTTCGACATCGGCGACGATCGCCTGGCAGATTTCCTTGACTTCCCGTGGAGTAAGGACCTGACCGGACGCTCCCAACGACGCCAGTGCCTGTATTCGGGACGAGCTAAGCCCGCGCGCCCTACGGACGCGCAACGAAAGCTGGTTTCTCGGCGTAGGCGAATTGGTGGACGTCACGCCCTCATGATGGCGAACGTGACCGCGCGAAGCGATTAGCCAATAGGCTGAGAAGGCTCAGCCGCCGGTCACGCTCATATGGCGGCCGACCGCCGGGTGCGCGCTCGCACGTTCGATGACGAAGTCGTGGCCCTTGGGCTTGCGGGCGATCGCTTCGGTGATCGCTCGATCGAGCAGGTCGTCGAGCGGAGACGCACGTAGCGCCTCGCGAAGATCGGCGGCATCGTCCTGTCCTAGGCACATGTACAATGTGCCGGTGCAGGTTACGCGCACGCGATTGCAGCTCTCGCAGAAATTATGGGTCAACGGCGTGATGAAGCCGAGGCGGCCACCCGTCTCCTCTACTTTGACGTAGCGCGCCGGACCGCTTGTTTTGTAGGTGAGATCCGTCAGGCGGTAACGCCGCGACAAGTCGCGCCGCACCTGCGCGAGCGGCAGGTACTGGTCGATGCGGTCCTCGCCGATCTCGCCCAACGGCATGACCTCGATCAGGGTCAGGTCCATCCCGCGCCCGTGAGCCCATTGGATCATCGAGGGAATCTCACCCTCGTTGACGCCCTTCAGCGCCACGGTGTTAATCTTCACCTTCAACCCCGCCGCCTGCGCGGCGTCGAGGCCGCGCATGACGATACCGAGGTCTCCACGCCGAGTTACGGCGCGGAACTTGTCTGGATCGAGGCTGTCTATAGAGACGTTGACGCGACGTACGCCGGCATCGGCCAGCTCGCCGGCGTAACGCGCGAGCTGCGAGCCGTTGGTGGTGAGCGTCAGCTCCTGGAGCGCGCCGCTGACCAGATGTCGCGACAAGCCGCGAATCAACGACATCAGATCACGTCGAACGAGAGGCTCGCCTCCGGTGAGACGAATCTTCTTCGTGCCGCGAGCGACGAAAACCGTGCAGAGCCGATCCAGCTCTTCCAATGTCAGCAGATCGTGGCGCGGCAGGAACTGCATGGTTTCCGCCATGCAGTAGACGCAGCGGAAGTCGCACCTGTCGGTGACGGACACGCGGATGTAGTTGATATTACGCCCGAACGGATCGACGAGCGGAGCACGAGCGGCGTTGGTCGAAATCTCGTGAGTATCCAGAGCGGTCGCCGGTGTCATACACGACATATAGCGCTTGAAACACGAGGCGATAAGAGCGGAGACGTGGGATGACGGATGTCGATGCCGCATGGCCGACCGAGATCGCGGTACGCGACGGCGGCCGCACGCTGGCCATGACCTTCGACGACGGCGCCAGCTTCGACTTGCCGGCGGAGTACCTGCGGGTCATGAGCCCCTCGGCCGAGGTGCAGGGCCACAGCCGCCGCGAGCGCAAGACGCTGGGCGGCAAGCGCAACGTCGCGGTGATCGGCGCCGATCCGATCGGTAGCTACGCGGTGCGGCTCTCGTTCGACGACATGCACTCGACCGGGCTCTTCACGTGGAGTTATCTCTATGAGCTCGGCCAGCAGCAGGCCGAGAAGTGGCAGTCGTATCTCGCGGATCTGGACGCCAAGGGACTGAGCCGCGACCGCGCTGGCGAAGCAGTGCGGGGCGAAGAATGAGGGTCCTGCTCGTTTCTTGCCTCGTCACGGTCGTGCCGCTGCTCTCGGCTGCACCTGTCGCGGCGCAGACGACGGCCGCCCCGCAGGCCGCTCCACCGATCCCGCCGGGCGAGGCCCCGCCCTCGGCCGCTCGCGAGCCGCGGGGTACCGACGAGGCCGCGGCTCCCGGCAAGCCGAACCTGGACAAGCCGGCACCAAGCAGCGATCCCCCGCGCGAGCAGACGCGATGACGAACATGCACAGGAAAGCCTCACAGGTTTGCGCACCGTAGGTTCGGGCGCGCGCGCCCGTTCCTAGCCGGCACCGTAGATAGGAGCTTTCTCGCCTGTGAAACACGCCTTGATCGTTCTCGCCGCGCTCTCGCTTGCGATGCCGGCTCTCGCCCAGACCACTACGGGGCCGACGGCGGCACCGGCCGGACCCGGCCCGGCAGGACCGGCTTCCGACGAAGCCGGCCCTGGCGCCGATGGCGGAGTCAAGGCGTTGCGTATGAGCTGCCGCGAGGAGGCTCAGTCGAAGGGACTGATAGGCCCGGCAAGGCGGGAGGCGGTGTCGGCCTGCGTCGTGCGGCAGAGGCCGGACTTGGCCGGAAGAGAGCAGTGCCGCGCCGACGGCTTCACCAAGGGCCTGCGCAAGGAGGATTTGCACGCCTTCGTCAAAGAGTGCGCAAAGTCGAAGGGCTGATGCGCTATCGTCTCTGACCTAAGTCTCGTTAGAGGCGATGACCCCGGTGGCGCCGGCCGTCGTCGCCTCCGCTTTTTCGACGAGCAGCCTTTGCTGCAGTCGGCGGCGCTCGAAGACGATCACGACGACAATCGCGAATGTCAAAGGGATGAGCAGGTAGAACAGCCTGAACATCAGCACGGCCGCGAGCACCTTGGCCTTGGGGATCGTCGGCAGCGCGTTGATGAAAATCAGGTCGAACACGCCGGCGCCGGCCGGCGCGTTGGACAGCAGCGCCGCGGAGAACGAGCCGAGGAAGATCGCCATGATGACGAAGAAACCGGGGTTTCCCGCCTCGGGCAGGGTGAAGTAGATGATGCCGGTGGCGCCGATCAGCTCGAGCGGCGCAGCGATGAATTGGCGCGCTGCGATCTCGGGCTTGGGATAGAAGACCTCGAACCCGGCGACGCGGAACGGCGGCAGCCGCAGCACCGAGCCCGCGACGTAGGCCGCCACCAACACGAGCGAGCCCACGCCAACAATCCGGGCGATCGTCGCGTTGTTGAGCATGTGGGGCAGCATGCCGGCGACGCAGCGCAATTCCTGGGGCTCGAACACCAGCACCGCTCCACCGAGCAGCATGACCCCGAGCGCGAAGGTAATTGAGCAGAGCGCGACCAGAACGGCGACCTGGGCAGCGGAAAGCCCTTTCGCCGAATAGGCGCGGTAGCGCACCATAGCGCCGGAGAACACGGAGACGCCGATCGTGTGCGACAGCGCGTAGGTCGTGAACGAACACACCGCGATGAACGGCAGCGAGATCCAGTCGATGCCGAGATGCAGCAGCGCGATCCGGTCGTACCAGGCGAGCGCCGCGTAGGCGAGCAGCGCAGAAGCCATGGCCATCAGGTAGTCGAGCACCGAAATCGAGCCGAGCTGATGGAACACGCCCGACGCCACGCTCTCACCCTTGAATTCCTTCGACAGGAAATAGAGCGACACGAACACGGCCACGAGGCCGAAGACCGGCCAGACGTATTCGAGGTAACGCTTCATATCGCTCCAGCGCGATGGCCGCTGCCCGGCTTCAGATGCCGGCACACTCCTGCAAGAGCCGCACCCCGCGCCGGGTTCGTAGGGTGTGGCCTCCGGGCTTGTCGGTATTAAGACGCAAACGCAGCATCGTTTTCCCCGATATGAATGCCATCGAGGCGTGCATGGCCTCCCCGATCCGTCCGGAGTCTTACGCCGCGACCGAAAAGGTCATGACCCTCTTTGTTGGCCGCTTCTACCATTACGTGACGGAGGCGACCGTTCTGACACCCGCGTCCTGAGGCCGCTCTGTTGCGCACGCGCCCATACCTCACGGCAGCCGATGCCCAACCCCTGCTCGCCGCTGCCCGCAACGCGGCCGAGCGGCTCGGCCTCGGCGTGACGATCGCTATCGTGGACGAGGGCGGGGTGCTGCTCGCCTTGGAACGGCTCGACGGCGCACGGTTGCACACGCCGGAAGCGGCGACTCTGAAGACCCGCACCGCGGCTGTCGTGCACACGGCCATTGCCGACCTGCAGGCGCCCGTGGCAGAGAAATCCCGCCCTGCTCTCCTTTCCCGGTTGGATGCCGCTCACGGGCGGCGTACCGTTGCTCCACCACGGTTGCGTCGTCGGCGGTGTGGGCTCTTCGGGCGGCGAGCCGCGCGAGGACGAAGCCGTCTGTGCCGCGGCCGTCGGCGCGCTTGCGGCCCTTGACGTCGATGCCGATCAGGGAAGCCATAAGCCGCGAGGATCTCGCGACAGGTGAGGCGCGGCAGGTCGGCGCGGCAAGCGCGAGACTTGGTCGTCGACGAAGCGCCGCAGGCCGAACCGCTTTGCTGGCTGTGCGGTCGGCCGCTTTGCTGGCTGTGCGGTCGGCCCTCGGGCGCAAGGTCGAGTGGCACCACCCTCAGCCCAAGAGCCGCGGTGGTCGCGCGACGGTGGCGGTGCACCCGATCTGCCATCGCACGATCCACGCCTGCTTCAGCAATGTCGAGCTGGCGCGGGTCACGAAGGAAGGGACGTCGCTTTCGTCCCAGCCGCACATGGCGCGCTTCCTCGCCTGGATCGCCGGCAAGCCGCCGGATTTTTACGCGCCCACGCGTCGCCGCAGGTGAGATACTAGCGGCAAACCTATGATGTTCGCGCGCCAACGCCTTGCGAGACGATCGTGCGCACTCCGATCACTCGCCGCAATGGCAAGCGCGATGGACCTGCCGATAGACGGTCGAGGGCACGGCGACGGTGCGCTGGAAGGTGCGATAGGTCATGACCGGCACCTCGACGCGGGTCGTCACCGGGCGATAGGTGGTGACGGGCACCAGGTGAGTGCGCTGCTCGATGCGATAGCCCTGCACGGGCACGGTGTAGGCGCGGGTCACCGGGCGGTACACGGTCTGCGGGACCACGTAGGTTCGCGGCACCGGAGCCGGACCGTAGGCATAGCCCTGTGGGAGACCGCTGCCGTAGCCGTGCTGGTAGCCGACATCACCATAACCCGGCTCATAGCCGCCGCCTGCGCCGTAGGCGGCTCCGCCGAGGATGCCGGTGCCGAGCCCAAGGCCGGCCCCAAGTCCTGCACCGATGCCGGCGCCGAGCCCTTCGGCGCCGTAACCGCCGCCTTCACCATAGCCATTCTCGTCGCCGTAGCCTCCCGCCAAGGCCGCGACCGGCAGGCCGAACGCGAGCAGGCCGACGAGCAGACCGGCACGATGTTTCATCTGAATACGCATGGTCACCCCGCAATGATGCCGCGGCACAGACGTGCCCCGGAGCGGGGCAGGCGAGCGCGATCCCATACTAGGCTGCAAAGCTCGGCCCAGCAGGACCGCAGACTGTTGATCAGAGCAGGTCGGCGCGAGCACCTCCGCCCGATTGGAGCACGCGATCGACGAACATTCGCGGGTTGCGCACGAAAGCCTGAAGGGAACGGTAACAGCTAGTGTCTTCCATCATCGTGGGCGGAAGCCCGCCGTATGGCAAAACCGAGGGAATCGCGCTGCAGAAGAAGGCCCGCATCGCTGCGGGCCTTCTTCGTCTCGTGCGTAAGCTTCCGCCCTACTCCGCAGCCGGCAGCGCCGGGAATTGGGCTTGGGGCTGCTGGTCGGAGTTGGCGGCGATGATCATCTCGTCGCGAGTGGTGGCGATCTTGCGAAGCTTCGCCATGGCCGCGCCGGTGCCGGCCGGGATCAGCCGGCCGACGATCACATTCTCCTTCAAGCCTTCCAGCGTGTCGGCCTTGCCGTTGACCGCCGCCTCGGTGAGGACGCGGGTGGTCTCCTGGAATGACGCGGCCGAGATGAACGAGCGCGTCTGCAGCGAGGCCTTGGTGATGCCGAGCAGCACGGGCGTCCCAACCGCCGGCTTGCCGCCAGCGGCCTTGACCTTCTCGTTGACTTGGTCAAGCTCCATGAGATCGACCTGCTCGTTTGCCAGATAGTCCGTATCGCCAGGGTCGGTGATGTCGACCTTCTGCAGCATCTGCCGGACGATGACTTCGATGTGCTTGTCGTTAATGAGCACGCCTTGCAGCCTGTAGACCTCCTGGATCTCGTTGACGAGGTAGGCGGCGAGTTCCTCCACGCCCTTGATCGCCAAGATGTCGTGCGGCGCCGGGTTGCCGTCGACGATGTAGTCACCCTTCTCCACAACGTCGCCGTCCTGGAGATGGATGTGCTTGCCCTTGGGGATCATGTACTCGACCGGCTCGGCGTCGCCCTCGTGCGGGATGATCGCGAGACGCGTCTTGTTCTTATAATCCTTGCCGAACTGCACCGTTCCGGAGGCCTCCGCGATGATCGCGTGGTCCTTCGGGCGACGCGCCTCGAAGAGCTCCGCGACGCGCGGCAGACCGCCGGTGATGTCGCGGGTCTTGGCCGAGTCCATCGAGATCCGCGCGATGATGTCGCCCGCCTTCACCTTGCCGGTCGGCTCGATCGAGAGGATCGAATCGACGGGAAGGATGTAGCGGGCTTCGCCGCCGCGCTGCACTTTGAGGATCTTGCCGTCCGATCCCTTGATCACCATCGCCGGCTTGAGCGTGGCCGAGCGCTGGTTCATGCGCCAGTCGATGACGACGCGCTTTGCGATACCCGTGGCCTCGTCGACCGTTTCTGTCATCGAATGGCCCTCGACGAGGTCCTCGTAATCCACCTCGCCATCGACCTCGGTCATGATCGGACGGGTGTAGGGGTCCCATTCCGCCATGCGCTGGCCGCGCTTTATCGTGTCGCCGTCATCCACCTTGAGGCGGGCGCCGTACTGCACGCGATGCACGGCGCGCTCCTCGCCGCCCGAGCCCTCGATGACGATGGCGACGTTGCGCGCCATCACCATGAGGTCGCCCTCGCCGTTGCGGGCGAGATGGCGGTTGCGGATCTTCACCGTGCCGTCGAACGACGACTCGATGAACGACGAGTCGGCGATCTGCGCCGCGCCGCCGATGTGGAAGGTACGCATGGTGAGCTGCGTACCGGGCTCGCCGATCGACTGCGCCGCGATGACGCCGACTGCCTCACCCATGTTGACGGGCGTGCCGCGGGCAAGATCCCGACCGTAGCACTTGCCGCAGACGCCGTTCTTGGCCTCGCAGGTCAGCACCGAGCGGATCTTCACCTCCTGGATCCCGGCGGTGTTGATCCGGTCCATGTGCCACTCTTCAATCATCGTGCCGGCCGGCACGATAAGGGTGCCGTCGGCCTCGTTGAGGTCGTGCGTAGTGGTGCGCCCGAGAATGCGCGAGCCGAGCGATGCTACGATGGTGCCGGCATCAATGATCGCGCGCATCTTGATGCCGCGCTCCGAGCCGCAGTCCGTCATCGAGATGATGGCGTCCTGCGCGACGTCGACGAGACGGCGCGTGAGGTAGCCCGAGTTGGCCGTCTTCAAGGCAGTGTCGGCCAAGCCCTTGCGGGCGCCGTGGGTCGAGTTGAAGTACTCGAGCACGGTCAGGCCTTCCTTGAAATTCGAGATGATCGGCGTCTCTATAATCTCGCCCGAGGGCTTCGCCATCAGCCCGCGCATGGCGGCGAGCTGCTTCATCTGCGTCGGCGAACCGCGCGCTCCCGAGTGGCTCATCATGTAAATCGAGTTGATCGGCTTGTCGCGGCCGTGCTCGTCCTTCTTCGTCGTGGAGATGCGGATCATCATCTCCTCAGCAAGCTTGTCCGAACACTTGGCCCAGGCGTCGACGACCTTGTTGTACTTCTCGCCCTGGGTGATCAGGCCGTCGTTGTACTGCTGCTCGTATTCCTTCGCGAGTGCCGAGGTCGCCTCGATGATCGCCGGCTTGGTCTCGGGCACCACCATGTCGTCCTTGCCGAACGAAATGCCGGCCTTGAACGCCTCGCGGAAGCCCAGCGCCATGATCCGGTCGCAGAAGATCACGGTCTCCTTCTGACCGCACTGGCGATAGACGATATCGATCATTCCCGAAATCTCCTTCTTCGTCATCAGCTTGTTGGCGACGTCAAAGGGGATCTTGCGGTGCTTGGGCAGCAACTTGCCGAGGATCATGCGGCCGGGCGTGGTGTCGAAAATCTTCGCCACACGATTGCCGTCGGCATCATAGGTCCAGGCGCGGCCCTTAATCTTGGTGTGCAGCGTGACGGCCTTGGCCTGAAGCGCGGCCTCGATCTCGCCCATGTCCGAGAACACGCCGCCGGATGCAGGCTGGTCCTTGGTGGCAGCCTTGTACTGCCCCGGCTCGCCGTCGCGCATCAGCGAGACGTAGTAAAGCCCGAGCACGATATCCTGCGACGGCACGATGATCGGCAGGCCGTTGGCTGGATGCAGGATGTTGTTGGTCGACATCATGAGGACGCGCGCTTCGAGTTGCGCCTCGAGCGACAGCGGCACGTGCACCGCCATCTGGTCGCCGTCGAAATCGGCGTTGAAAGCGGCGCACACGAGCGGGTGCAGCTGGATCGCCTTGCCCTCGATGAGCTTGGGCTCGAAGGCCTGGATGCCGAGGCGGTGGAGCGTGGGCGCGCGGTTCAGCATAACCGGGTGCTCGCGGATCACCTCGTCGAGGATGTCCCAGACCTCCGGCTTCTCCTTCTCGACGAGCTTCTTGGCCTGCTTCACGGTGGCCGAAAAACCTTTGGCGTCGAGGCGCGAGTAGATGAACGGCTTGAACAGCTCGAGCGCCATCTTCTTGGGCAGGCCGCACTGGTGCAGCTTCAGCTCCGGACCCACGACGATGACCGAGCGGCCGGAATAGTCGACGCGCTTGCCGAGCAGGTTCTGGCGGAAGCGGCCCTGCTTGCCCTTCAGCATGTCGGCGAGCGACTTCAACGGGCGCTTGTTGGCGCCGGTGATGACGCGACCGCGACGGCCGTTGTCGAACAGCGCGTCCACCGCCTCCTGAAGCATGCGCTTCTCGTTGCGGATAATGATATCGGGCGCGCGCAGGTCGATCAACCGCTTCAGGCGATTGTTGCGGTTGATCACGCGGCGGTAGAGATCGTTCAGGTCGGACGTGGCGAAACGACCGCCGTCCAGCGGGACGAGCGGGCGGAGGTCCGGCGGGATCACCGGCACTTCGGTCAGGATCATCCACTCCGGCTTGTTACCGGAATGCATGAAGGCTTCGATAATCTTGAGGCGCTTGGCCAGCTTCTTGGGCTTAAGCTCGGTCGTCGACTCGGCTATCTCGACCTTCAGCCGCTCGGCGATGGTCTGAAGGTCCATGTGCTTCAGGATCTCGCGGATGGCCTCCGCTCCGATCATCGCGGTGAAGCTGTCCTGACCGTACTCGTCCTGCGCGCGGAGGTAATCTTCCTCGTTGAGAAGCTGACGATCTTTCATCGGCGTCAGGCCGGGATCGAGCACGATGTAGGACTCGAAGTAGAGAATGCGCTCGAGATCCTTGAGCGTCATGTCGAGCAACAGGCCGATGCGAGAAGGCAGCGACTTCAGAAACCAGATGTGCGCGACGGGTGCAGCCAACGAGATGTGGCCCATGCGCTCGCGCCGGACGCGTGACAACGTGACTTCGACGCCGCACTTCTCGCAAATGACGCCCTTGTACTTCATGCGCTTGTACTTGCCGCATAAACACTCGTAGTCCTTGATCGGCCCGAAGATACGCGCGCAGAACAGGCCGTCGCGCTCCGGCTTGAAGGTCCGATAGTTGATCGTCTCGGGCTTCTTGATCTCGCCGAAGCTCCACGACAGGATCTTCTCGGGGCTGGCGATCGAGATTTGGATCTGGTCGAACGTCTGCGGCTGGACGACCGGGCTGAAGAGATTCATCACCTCTTGGTTCATGCTCATCTCCTGGTGCGCATCGGACGGGTCGAAACGACTCGCAGCCCGACGCTGGAAAAGGAAAACGTTGTCACGCGAGAGCCGGAGGTCTCGCGGATCGTAGTCGGTGCTACTCAGCCGCCTCGGCGCGCGGCGGAAGCTCGTCGACGGGCTTGGGCGAGTTGTTCAGCTCGACGTTGAGGCCGAGCGAGCGCATCTCCTTGACCAGCACGTTGAAGCTTTCCGGGATGCCGGACTCGAACGCATCGTCGCCGCGAACGATCGACTCGTAGACCTTGGTGCGGCCGGCGACGTCGTCGGACTTGACGGTCAGCATCTCCTGCAACGTATAGGCGGCGCCGTAAGCCTCGAGCGCCCAAACCTCCATCTCGCCGAAGCGCTGACCGCCGAATTGCGCCTTGCCGCCAAGCGGCTGCTGGGTGACCAGCGAGTACGGGCCGATCGACCGGGCGTGGATCTTGTCGTCGACGAGATGGTGAAGCTTGAGCATGTAGATGTAGCCCACCGTGACCTTGCGGTCGAACTCATCGCCAGTGCGTCCATCGTAGAGGCGCGACTGCCCGGAGCCGTCGAGACCCGCCTTCTCCAGCATCTCGACGATGTCTTTCTCGCGCGCGCCGTCGAAAACCGGCGTGGCGATCGGGACGCCCTTCTTCAAGTTCTCGGCGACCTCTACGATGGTCTCGTCATCGAGATCCCGCAGACCGTCGTCGGAACCGTAGACGTCCTTCAGGGTCGCGCGGATGCCGGCAGTATCTCCGCCGCCGTTCTCGCCGCTGCGCATGTAGGCGGTCACGGCCTGGTTCACCTGCTTGCCGAGACCCGCGCAGGCCCAGCCCAGATGCGTCTCCAGGATCTGTCCGACGTTCATACGGCTGGGCACACCAAGCGGGTTCAGCACGATGTCGACCGAGGTGCCGTCGGCGAGGAACGGCATGTCCTCCGCCGGCACGATCTTCGAGACCACGCCCTTGTTGCCGTGGCGGCCAGCCATCTTGTCGCCGGGTTGGATCTTACGCTTCACCGCAACGAAGACCTTGACCATCTTCATCACACCAGGCGGCAGCTCGTCACCCCGCTGCAGCTTCTCGACCTTGTCGAGGAAGCGGCTTTCCAACCCTTTCTTGGCCTCGTCGTACTGCTTCCGCATCGCCTCGACCTCGGCCATCACGGCGTCGTCGTCGAGCGCGAAGGCCCACCATTGAGAGCGAGGGTATTCCTCCATGATGACGCGGTTCAGCACCGTGTCGCGCTTAAAGCCTTTCGGGCCGGCGATGGCCTTCTGGTCATGCGCAAGGTCGATAAGGCGGCCGTAAACGTTACGGTCGAGGATCGCGAGCTCGTCGTCGCGGTCCTTGGCGAGACGCTCGATCTCCTCGCGCTCGATCGCCTGCGCCCGCTCGTCCTTGTCGACGCCGTGACGGTTGAACACACGCACCTCAACGATGGTGCCCTGTACGCCAGGGGGCACGCGGAGAGAGGTATCGCGCACGTCGGAGGCCTTCTCGCCGAAGATGGCGCGGAGCAACTTTTCCTCCGGCGTCATCGGGCTCTCGCCCTTTGGCGTGATCTTGCCGCACAGGATGTCGCCAGCCTGCACCTCGGCACCGATGTAGACGATGCCGGCTTCATCGAGGTTCTTCAGCGCTTCTTCCGACACGTTCGGGATGTCGCGCGTGATCTCCTCTGGCCCGAGCTTAGTGTCGCGGGCCATCACCTCGAATTCATCGATGTGGATCGACGTGAACACATCGTCCTTCACGATGCGCTCGTTGAGGAGAATGGAATCCTCGAAGTTGTAGCCGTTCCACGGCATGAACGCGACCAGCACGTTACGGCCGAGCGCCAGGTCGCCGAGCTCGGTGGACGGACCGTCGGCCAGGATATCGCCCTTGCGCACGACGTCGCCGACGCGCACCAGAGGCTTCTGGTTGACGCAGGTCGACTGGTTCGAGCGCTGGAACTTCATCAGACGATAAATGTCGACGCCAGGACGGCCAGCCGAGGTCTCCTCGGTGGCGCGCACGACGATGCGGGTGGCGTCGATCTGGTCGATCACGCCGGTGCGGCGAGCGGCGATGGCTGCGCCGGAATCGCGCGCCACGACCGCCTCCATCCCGGTGCCCACCAATGGGGCGTCGGCGCGAACGAGCGGCACCGCCTGGCGCTGCATGTTCGAGCCCATCAACGCGCGGTTGGCGTCGTCGTTCTCAAGGAACGGGATCAGCGCCGCGGCGACCGAAACCAGCTGCTTGGGCGAGACGTCCATGTAATCGACGCGCTCGCGCGGCACCATCATCACGTCCCCGGAATGCCGGCAGACGATAAGGTCCTCGGTGAGGTTGCTGTCATTGTCCATCGGCGCATCGGCCTGGGCGACGTAGTACTTCGCCTCCTCCATCGCCGAGAGATATTGGATATCCAGCGTGACGATGCCGTCCTTCACCTTGCGGTAGGGGCTCTCAATGAAGCCGTACTTGTTCACGCGGGCGAAGGTCGCCAGCGAGTTGATCAGACCGATGTTAGGGCCTTCCGGCGTCTCGATCGGGCAGATCCGGCCGTAATGCGTCGGGTGAACGTCGCGCACCTCGAAGCCGGCGCGCTCGCGGGTCAGACCGCCCGGACCGAGCGCCGAGAGGCGGCGCTTGTGGGTGATTTCCGACAGTGGATTCGTCTGGTCCATGAACTGCGACAGCTGCGACGAGCCGAAAAACTCGCGCACCGCCGCCGCCGCCGGCTTGGCATTGATCAGGTCCTGCGGCATCACCGTGTCAATGTCGACCTGGCTCATGCGCTCCTTGATGGCGCGCTCCATGCGAAGCAGCCCCAAACGATACTGGTTCTCCATGAGCTCGCCGACCGAACGCACCCGACGGTTGCCGAGATGGTCGATATCGTCGATCTCGCCACGACCATCGCGCAGGTCTACGAGGGCGCGGACCACGGCGAGGATGTCCTCGCGGCGCAGCGCGCGTTGCGTGTCGGGCGCATCGAGGTCCATGCGCATGTTCATCTTCACGCGGCCGACGGCCGAGAGGTCGTAGCGCTCGGGATCAAAGAACAGCGACTCGAACATCTTCTCGGCGGTGTCGAGAGTCGGCGGCTCGCCGGGGCGCATGACGCGGTAGATGTCGAACAGAGCCTCCTCGCGAGAGTGGTTCTTGTCCACCGCCAGCGTATTGCGGATATAGGGGCCGATGTTGATGTGGTCGATGTCGAGTAGCGGCAGTTCGTCGAAATCGGCGTCGATGAGGGCCTGCAGCGACTTGGCGGTGATCTCCTCGCCGGCCTCGGCAAAGATCTCGCCGGTCGAAGGATTGTAGAGGTCGGTGGCGATGTACTGGCCGAAGAGGTCGTCGTCGGCCGCGCGAATGAACTTGACCCCGCGCTCCTCGAGTTGGCGGATCGAGCGAACTGTGAGCTTCTTGCCGGATTCCACGACGACATCACCGGTCTCGGCATCGACGAGATCGGTGGAGAGCTTCATACCCTTCATCCGGTCGCCGTTGAAAGGGAACCGCCAGCCGTCCTTGTCGCGGTTGTAGACGACCGTCTTGTAGAAGGTCGAGAGGATCTCCTCGCCGTCCATGCCGAGCGCGTAGAGCAGCGATGTCGCCGGAATTTTGCGGCGGCGATCGATGCGCGCGTGCACGATGTCCTTGGCGTCGAACTCGATGTCGAGCCAGGACCCGCGATAGGGGATGATGCGGGCGGCGAAAAGCAGCTTGCCGGACGAGTGACTCTTGCCCTTGTCGTGATCGAAGAAGACGCCCGGCGAGCGATGCATCTGCGAGACGATCACGCGCTCGGTGCCGTTTACGATGAAAGTGCCGTTCATGGTCATGAACGGCATGTCGCCCATGTAGACGTCCTGCTCCTTGATGTCCTTGACAGATTTCGCGCCGGTGTCTGGATCGACGTCGAACACGATGAGGCGCAGCGTCACCTTAAGCGGCGCGGCGAACGTCATGCCGCGCTGGCGGCACTCGTCGACGTCGAACTTCGGCTGCTCAAATTCGTACTTCACGAATTCGAGCAGCGAGGTCGCGGCGAAGTCGGAGATCGGGAACACCGAGCGGAACACGGACTGCAGGCCTTCGTCGGGGCGACCGCCCTCGGGCGAGTCGACGAGAAGGAACTGGTCGTAGGACGCCTTCTGCACCTCGATAAGGTTGGGCATCTCCGCCACTTCACCGATGTGCCCGAAGACCTTGCGAACACGCTTGCGATTGCTGAACGTCTGCGCTTGGATCTGGGCCATGGATGCTCCTCGCATTCTTATCAACCGAGGCCCGCGATCGGGCGTCGCGCGCCGTCGAAGGCGCCATCAACTCGCGTCGCGCTGGAACGTCGGCGTTCCTTTCGGCCGAAAGCCGAAACGCGAAAACCGAAAGGCCGTCAGGCCTCTCGGGTCGTGCATTGAGGCGCGGATGTAGATCCAAGCCTCGATGTCGGAGTTCGCCGCAAGCGGCGCGCCTTACTTGATTTCCACCTTGGCGCCGGCCTTCTCGAGCTGGGCCTTGAGCTTGGCGGCGTCGTCCTTTGAGACGGCTTCCTTGACGGGCTTCGGAGCGCCCTCGACAAGGTCTTTGGCCTCCTTGAGGCCGAGGCCGGTGATCGCGCGGACCTCCTTGATGACCTCGATTTTCTTGTCGCCGATGGCGGCGAGGACGACCGTGAACTCGGTCTGCTCCTCGACGGGCGCGGCGGCTGCGGTGGCAGCGGGGCCGGCGACGGCGACGGCGGCGGCGGCCGAGACGCCCCACTTCTCTTCGAGAAGCTTGGCGAGGTCGGCGGCTTCGAGGACGGTCAGGCTGGAGAGGTCTTCGACGATCTTTTCGAGATTGGCCATGGGTTCGGTTCCTTGAGATTGCTGGTTCGATGAAAGGTGTCTGGTGGGATCGCGATCAGGCGGCCTCGGCGTCCGCTTTGTCCTTGTCCGCATAGGCGGCAAAGACGCGCGCGAGCTTGGCGGCCGGGGCCGTCTGCAGCTGCGCGAGCTTGGTCGCGGGCGCCTGGACCAGGCCGATGATCTTCGCGCGAAGTTCATCGAGCGACGGCATCGTCGCCAGCGACTTGACCGAGTTAGGATCGAGCGCGTTATGACCCATCGCGCCGCCGAGGATGACGAGCTTGTCGAAATCCTTGGCGAAGGCGACCGCAGCCTTGGGAGCGGCGACCGGATCGTCCGAATAGGCGATCAGGGTCGGACCAGTCATGAGACCGGAGATGGACGCGCTCGGCGTCCCTTCGAGGGCGATCTTGACCAGACGATTCTTCGCGACCTCGACCTTGGCACCAGCCTCGCGCATCCGCTTACGCAGATTTTGCATCTGGGCCACGGTCAGGCCGGAATAATGGGCCACCACCACGACAGACGTCGTCTTGAAGACGTCATTCAACGTGGCAACGGCCTCCTTCTTTTCCGCTCTGTCCACTTGCGTCTCCTGGAGACATCGTCTCCTGGCGCGGGCTCGGGAAGAGCCCGCAGGTTGCAGAAACCGCCAAGAACCGCCTTGCGGCGGGAGACGGCGCGGCACCTGTCCCCGGTCTGGCACGAGCGCCGTTCCGGCAGAGGGATCGAACCAAAATCGAACAGGCGCAGGCGCGAGCCCAACCTGCATAATCCGGTTTCCCCGTCTATGCTGGCACCCATCGCTCGCGCGGCGGAACCGGGCGGCTTCAAGGAACTTAAGGGAACGTTCCAGCGAAGCTGAGGCGTCCCCGCCGGCAGTCTAGGACAGGACATGGCCGGTCGGGATACGGGACAAACCCGAACCCTCCGGCCACTCCATCACATCACGTTCCAGACGATCGCTGAAAGCTGAAGCGCAACGCGAGATCTCTTGTGAGTTCCCGGAGCGACTTCCTCGCCTCCGGAGCCTCTATCTAACGGCCGAAAAAGCGCTTGCCAAGTGGCAATTTTTCGTTTCGCCGTTTTCGTCGTTTATGCCGGCGCACCGGCCGTCACGGTCGATAAGTCGACCTTCACACCCGGACCCATCGTCGACGAGATCGCGACACGCTGCAGGTAGGTGCCCTTGGCCCCGGCCGGCTTGGCCTTGGACACCGCATCGACGAAGGCGTTGATGTTCTGGACAAGCTGCTCCGTCCCGAACGAGGCCTTGCCGACGCTTCCCTGAATGATACCGGCCTTCTCCACGCGGAACTCGACGGCGCCGCCCTTCGAGGCCTTTACGGCCGCGGTAACGTCCATGGTCACGGTGCCGACCTTGGGGTTCGGCATCATGCCGCGCGGCCCGAGCACCTTGCCCAAGCGTCCGACGAGCGGCATCATGTCGGGCGTCGCGATGCAGCGATCGAAATCGATCGTGCCGCCCTGAACGGTGGTCACGAGATCCTCCGCCCCGACGATGTCGGCGCCGGCGGCACGGGCCTCGTCGGCCTTGGCGCCCCGGGCGAACACCGCGACCTTCAGCGTGCGCCCGGTGCCGTTGGGCAGATTGACCACGCCGCGCACCATCTGGTCGGCGTGTTTGGGATCGACGCCGAGGTTCATGGCGATCTCGACGGTTTCGTCGAACTTCGCCGAGGCGCGCTCCTTCACCATCGCGACGGCGTCGCCGACAGGGTAGAGCTTGATGCGGTCGATACCCTCGCGGGCCTTCGTGAGACGCTTGTCTGCCATGGTCCTTACCCCACCACCTCGAGGCCCATCGAACGGGCGGAGCCTTCGATCATCGCGCTGGCCGATTCCACCGAAGAGCAATTCAAGTCCGGCATCTTCTTGGCCGCGATCTCGTTGATTTGCGCCTTGGTGATCTTGCCGACGAAGGCGCCCTTGCCGACGGTCGCCGAGCCCGCCTTGATGCCCGAAGCCTGCTTCAGGAAGTAGGACACCGGCGGCTGCTTCATCTCGAAGGTGAAGGAGCGATCCTGATAGGCAGTGATGATGACGGGGATCGGCATCCCCTTCTCGAGCTGCTGCGTCTTGGCGTTGAACGCCTTGCAGAATTCCATGATGTTCAAGCCGCGCTGACCCAGCGCGGGGCCGATCGGCGGCGACGGATTTGCGGAACCCGCCGGCACCTGCAGCTTGATGTAGCCGGTGACCTTCTTTGCCATGAGGCACTCCTCTGATTGTGGTGCGGCGCTGGCTCGCCTCCCACGGGGATGGAATCAACCGCCGGTGGCGGTGATTGTCACTTCTTGCGAAATAGGCGAACGACGATGGATCAGGCCACTTTCTCGACCTGAGCATATTCGAGCTCGACGGGCGTAGCGCGGCCGAAGATCGACACGGCGACCTTGACGCGCGAGCGGCTCTCGTCGACCTCCTCAATCGTCCCGTTGAACGACGCAAAGGGGCCATCGGCGACGCGAACATTCTCGCCGATCTCAAAGCGGATTGTCGTCTTGGGGCGCTCGACGCCGTCCTGTACCTGGCCCTTGATCCGCTCGGCCTCGGCGTCGGGGATTGGCACGGGCTTCTTATCGGCACCGAGGAAACCTGTGACCTTCGGCGTGTTCTTGATCAAATGATAGATGTCGTCCGACAAGTCGCATTTCACCAGCACGTAGCCGGGGAAGAACTTGCGCTCCGCCGACACCTTGCGGCCTTTGCGGACCTCCGTGATGTTCTCGGTCGGGACGAGGATCTCCTCGAACTTCTCCTCAAGGCCGCGTTGCGCCGCCTGCTCGCGGATCGACTGCGCGACCTTCTTCTCGAAGTTCGAATGGGCGTGAACGATGTACCAGCGCTTGTTCATGACATTGCGGCTCTGATCGCTCGATTAGCGGCCGAAGCCCATGAGGGTTCGGATGACCAGGGACATCACGTTGTCGGAAATCGCAAGGAAGGCCGAGGCCAGCACGCACATCAGCATGACTAGCACCGTCGTGATGGCGGTCTCGCGCCGGTTCGGCCAGGTGACCTTGCTGCCCTCCTGACGAACCTCCTGCATGAACTCGAAAGGATTGGCCATGTGTCCGATCGGTGCTGATATGGCGCCAAGAGACGTGCGCCTGAAATGAAAAGTAGCGCGGGACCAGCCGGTCCCGCGCTACACGTCTTCCTAACTCGACTTTCCGCTTCGCGCAAGCCCGGTAGGCTTGCGAGCTCAGGCCTCGGCGCGCCGGGCTCCCGGCAGCGTCGATGCCACGAAAATGAGGCCTGAGCCTGCGCCGGCGATAGCCGCCGCGCCGAGTACCCAGGTCAATCGGGTCAGGACGCCACCGGCTTCGCCGAAGGCCAGGATTTGCAGCGCCCATACTGCACCGACACAGATGGCCATGAAGCCGATCATGCGGAGAAGGCTTGGGCCATTCGCTTCGTTGGTCATGTTCGTTCCCCTCGATTGACAGGAGAACATGGAAGCCCAGTTCCGGGTTCGCAGCCGCGGCAGCGTTTCTTCCGGCGTGGCTAAAACATCACTAAAATGCGATCGAGGCGGCCGGAGCGAGGCGGATCACGTAGTGCCGTTCACCAACGTCTTGTCCATCAGGTCCTCCACCCATTCTGGCTGGGTCTCGCCGGTGGAACGGCCGACCTCCTTGGTGCCATGGAACGCGATCAGCGTGCTCTGAACGCTGGCGCGGAACTTCCGCATGATGTCCTTTTGTGTATCGAAATTGACCCTGAAGATCACGAAATCCTTGAACTTGGGTTCGTCGCGCAACTTCTCGATGATCGGCGCCTGGCGCGCGCAGATCTGGCACCAGGTTGCGAAAGTGTCGACGAGGATCGGCTTGCCCGCCTGCTGAGCAGCTTCGAAGGCGGCCTCGGTGAAAGGTTGCAGCGCGGCGCCTTCGTCGGCAAAGGCGCGATTGATCAGGGTTGCGGGAAGCACCAGCACCAAGGCTGTCGCTCCCAGGAAGGCGAATGTTTGGCGGCGGTCGATCAGCATGCTGCACTCCGGGGATGACCGCCGCGTGGCGGAATGGTTACGCCTTACTGGGTCGCGTCTTTTTGCAACGAGTTCACCCACGTCGTATCCGGCTTCACCACGCGGGTGTCGTGCTCCGCCTGCCAACCCTCGACGCCTTCGGGATACCAGTACACCTTCGTGTAGCCGTCGCCGATCAGGCGCTTGGCGGCGTTCCAGCTTCCCCAGCAATCGGGATGGCAGAAGGTGACGATCGGCTTGGCCTTGTTGCCACCGGTCAATGCCGCCACCCGCGTCTTAAATGCGTCGGCGTAGGCAGAGGCAGCGATGCCCTTACCGCCTTCTTGGAGGAACACGGCACCCGGAATGGAGCGGTGGCTCGGCAGCCAGATCATGTCCTTGTCCATGCTCGGCGGCTTGCGATCCTTCTCGGCGACGTCCAGGAGCAACGGGTGCTCGGCCGCGATGAGCTTGGCGAGACCCACCGTTCCGATCGTCGTGCCGCCCGCCACACCATTGGGCGTGTAGCCGTGCATGGCGCCCTGGTAGAAGCCGGCAGGCTCGGGCACGTGACCCGGCGCGACCGCCGATGGCTCGTCGGCACAAGCCATCGCGCTCCCGAGCGTCACGGCGGCGGCGAACACCGGCAACGTGACCATAAGCGACGACACGAGGATCGCCGCGATCCGCATCAGTTGCTGACGTTCGGTACGTTGAAGGTCTTGGTCCACGCGCCGTTCTGCGAGTCCTTGACGTTGACCTTCACCTCGCCCTTGGCGGCCGAGGGCAGCAGATCGAACGAGATCACAGGGTTCGAGGCCAGCGAAATGTCGGTGTCCAGATCGAAGACCTTCTTGTTGTCGTAGGTCACGTCGACCTTCTGGATGTAACGGGCCGGCGTGTACTCGCGCGTCACCTGGTTCATCTGCATGCCGTTGAAATTGGGATGCTTGATCATCAGCGTCGCATCGATCGGCTTGTTGGCCTGCACGTCGCCCGCGATCTTGAGGCGCATGTCACCCATGCCCTGCATGGCCTCCTGGTCGCTCACGCCCATCGGCGCCGAGCAACCGCCCGAGGCCTTGACGAACTTGGTGGTCTCGACGAGCGAACCGTCCTTCAACACGGCAACGGCGTGCATGTCGGAGTAGGTGTTCACGCGGACGCGGAGCTTGATCTCCTTGGGGTCGGCGTCGGGGCCGAATTGGAAATGGGCGGCGATCGGCGAGGGGTTGTCGTCGATGACGAGGTAGAGCCCCTTCACGTCCTTCGGGTTGGTGAGTTGGATGGTGATCGGCACAAGTGCCGCGTCCTCGGCACGCTTGGGCGCGTCGAGCTTGATGGCGCCGTCGTCGACTTTGGCGGTCTTGCCATCAAAGATCTGCTTCTGCAGGTCCTGCCAGCGCTCCTGGCGCTGCTGGTCGCTGTCCTCTACCCCCGCGAAGGCCGGCACCGCGACGGTGACGAAGACGCTGGCGGCAAGCGCCGCGGCGGCGGCGATGCGGATACTGTTGGTCATGGTGGTGTGTCCTTCCCTGATCATTCCCATTCGAGCTCGCTGTACGCCTCGGTGACGTTGCGCCCGTTGTAGTCGTCGAACAATGCCCAGCGGCTTCGTTCGGTTTGACCCACCGTCTTTGCGGCCTGCGAAATATCCTTGCCGGACTTGATCGCCTCCCTCACGCCATCGCGGATGGTAGTAAGGTAGGTTCGCAACGGCTGCACCGCCTCGGCGAACTTCACCTTGGTCGGTCCATGCCCCGGGACGGCGTATTCGGCCTTTACCGTCTCGAGCTTGTCGAGCTGCTTCAACCACCCGAGAAGGCTCCCATCGATCGACGGAATGCGATCGACAAAAAGGAGATCCGCCGGCAGAAGGATCCCGCTCGTCCTGTCCAGCATCGAGAGATCGCATTCCGTATGCGCCTTGCCGTGGGCCCGAAAGTCGATGACGCGACCGCCGATGTCGAGCGTCTCGGTGTCGGCGACGGTGTGCGTCGGCTTGACGACCGGGCCAGTGTTATCCGCGCCGAACAGCTCGGCAAGGCGTTTGCGGTAGAACTCGCCGCGGGCCTCGAGGGCTGCAGGCAGACGCGCGTGCCCGATGAACATCGGCTTGTCGGCGATGAAGGCGCCGGCGCCGAAGGTGTGATCGGGATGCACGTGGCTGATCACGACCCAGCGGATCGGCTTGGAGGTGCGCTTCACGATCTCGCCGCGCAGCCATTGCCCGTCGGTGAGACTGCCGCCGGTCTCGGTGACCAGAACGCCGTCGCGCCCCACGATGAAGCCGGTATTGCAGATCGCATCGAGGTTCTGAGCGCTGGCGTTGGCGATGATCCCTCGGCGGACGAACAGGCCCGGCGCCACCTCGTCGAGTATGAAGTTCTCGGCATGGGCGGCCGCGCAGAGGCAGCAGAGGCAGAGACCGCCGAAGCCCGCGATCAAGGCGTCGCGACGGCTCACTTCTAGCTCGGCGTGCGGCCTTAAGACCATTCGTCCTCCACCGGGCAAGTGTTCCCTTGCCTCTATCGACGTCCTTCTAGTAGGTAGCGGGCTGACTGGCAATCGCTTCCCATGGGCCGAAAGGCGGGAACTGACCTCAAGGCGACCGATGCGCGACACCCGCGCTGAACTGCTCGCGGAAGCCGAGCTTCTGATCCGAAAGCGCGGCTATTCCGGCTTCAGCTACGCCGATTTGGCCGAGGGCGTCGGCATCCGCAAGGCGAGCATCCACCATCATTTTCCCGCCAAGAGCGATCTCGCGACCGCCCTGCTCGACAGCTTCGGCATGCGCTACGACGCCGCCATGGCGCAGATCCTCGTCGTCGAGGCCGATGGTCTCGGCCGTGTTCGCGCCTACGCGCGCCTTTATCTCGAAGGCGTGGAGAAAGGGCTGGGCTGCCTCTGTGCCGCCTTCGCCGCCGAGCTGGAGAGGCTGCCCGAGCCGCTGAAGGCCGAGCTCTCGCGCTTCTTCGCCAAGCATATCGCCTGGCTGGAGCGGGTGCTGACCGGCGGCATCGCCGACGGCACGATTCGCGGCGGCGTCGCTCCGGCCTCTCAGGCTCGCATGATCGTCGCCGCGCTGGAAGGCGCGCTGATGATGGAGCGGCTGCTCGACGGGCCCACGGGTTTCGCCGGCAGCGTCTCGGCGATCGAGGATGGCCTGCGTCCGTTCGCCCGAGCCTAGGCCTGCTCGAGCTCTATCAGCGTCCCGCCGAAATCCTTCGGATGCAGGAACAGCACGGGCTTGCTATGTGCACCGATCTTGGGTTCGCCGTCGCCGAGCACGCGCGCGCCCGACGCCAGCAGTCGATCGCGGGCGGCATCGATGTCGGCGACCTCGTAGCAGACGTGGTGCATGCCGCCGCCGGTCTTGGCGAGGAAGACCGTGAGGGGCGATGCCTCGCCGAGCGGGGAGAGCAATTCGACCTTGGTGTTGGGCAGCTCCACGAAGACGACGGTGACGCCGTGCGCCGGCAGGTCTTGCGGCTCGGTCACGTTGGCGCCGAGCAAGTCGCGGTAGCGTACCGTCTCCGCCGCGAGATCGACGACGGCGATCGCGATGTGGTTCAGCCGACCAATCATGCGGCATTTGCCCGTCGAGCGAGGCAGTGGTCAACGCTAATGTCGAAAAAAAAGGTAACGCAACGTTCGTGTAGCCGTCAGCCTTCTCACGAGACCCGGTGTCGCGCCTTGGCGATCGTCGAGCGCCATACGCCCGGGCGAATGGAGATGATGCCATGATCGTCACGAGGCTTCGCCTGCCCCTGCTTGCTGCCGGGCTGCTCCTGTTGATTGCTCCGGCCTTTGCGGACGATGCCGCCGGACCGCAGCCTTACACCGCAGCCGATCCGGTCTATTCACCAATGACGAAGGAGCCCGTCATCAAGACGCCCGCGCCGGACAACATATCACTTGGCAGCGCGGCGGATCTCAAGGGGCCTGCCGCAGGCCCGGAACCCTACAGCGCGGCCGATCCGGTCTACCCGCCGATGGGCAAGGAGCCGGTCTTCCAGCCGCCGCGCCACAAGCCCGCCCCAAAGCTATAACAGCGAAGCGCTTTAAACCTCCACGACGAGCACGTGGACGTTGGGTCGCTTGCCCCAGGCTTGGTTGACGGCGCTGCGCACGGCACGTTCGATCGCCGTCGAGACGGTGTCGGCGTCGCGCCGGCGCTGGCGCGGCAGGTTGTCGAAAGTCTCGAACATCGCTGCGTCGACCAGCGCGTCCATGGCCTCGCCCGACTTCGTCTTCGAGGGCAGGCCGTTGGTGACGACATCCGGAGTCCCGGCCATGTCGCCCTTGGAGGTCACCGCCAGCGCGATCGTGACCACGCCGCCGAAGGCGAGGCTCTGGCGCTCGCGCACGGACTCGTCATCCGACTTCACGAGAATGTTGCCGTCCTTGAACAGCTTACCGTTGGCAGCTTGACCGACGATGCCAGGCTCGCCGGGCGAGAGCAGCACGACATCACCGTTGCGCGCCTTGATCACGTGCGGCACCTGACGCTCGCGGGCGAAGGCGTAATGCTCGGCGAGGTGCACCTCTTCGCCGTGGGCGGGAATTGCGATCGTCGGGCGCAGCCAGTCGTACATCTGCGCAACCTCGCCGCGCCGCGGATGGCCCGAGGCGTGGATCAGCGCATGGCGATCGGTGACGACCTCGATGCCCATACGCACGAGATTGTTGATGATCCGGTTGACCTCGCGCTCGTTGCCGGGGATGGTCCGTGAGGAGAAGATGACCATGTCGCCAGCCGCTAGGCTGACCGCCGGGTGCTCGTCCTCTGAGATGCGCGCGATGGCCGCGCGCGGCTCGCCTTGGCTTCCCGTCGCCAGTACCACGCATTTTTCCCGCGGAATGTGGGAGAAGGCGTCGGCCGATAGGAACGGCGGCAGGCCTTCGAGGTAGCCGCAGTCTCGCCCCACAGAGGAGACGCGATCCATCGAGCGGCCGACCAGCACGACCTGGCGGCCGGCGGCATAGGCCGCCTCGGCGACGGCTCGCATGCGGGCGAGATTGGAGGCGAAGGTGGTGACGAGTACCCTGCCCTGCGCCTTGGCGATGATCTCGGTCAGCGTCGCCGCGACCTCGGCCTCCGAGGGGCTGACGCCATCGCGCTGAATGTTGGTCGAATCGCAGACGAGGGCCAGCACGCCCTCCTCGCCGATGGCCGTGAGCCGGGTCGCGTCGGTGGTATGGCCGATGCCCGGCGCGGCATCGATCTTCCAATCGCCGGAGTGGACCACGGTGCCGGCAGGCGTGCGGATTGCCAGGGCGCAGCTCTCGGGGATCGAGTGCGCGACGGCCACGAACTCGATCGAGAACGGCGCGAGGTCCACGGTGGCGCCCTGCGCCACGATGTGGACCGGCAGCTCGGGGGCGCCGCGCTCAGAGAGCCGCTTGCTCTCAAGCAGACCGGCGGCGAAGCGCGTGGCGTAGATCGGAGCGCGAAGCCGCGACCACAGCGTGCCGACGGCGCCGATATGGTCCTCGTGGGCATGGGTGATGCAGATGCCGACGAGATCGCCACGCATCTTCTCGATGAAGCTCGTGTCGGGCACGATGACCTCGATGCCGGCGGTCTCCGGGCCGGCGAAGGAGATTCCGCAATCGACCATAAGCCATTTCTTGGCGCGCCGCGGCCCGAAACCGTAGAGGGCCATGTTCATGCCGATCTCGCCGAGCCCTCCGAGGGGCACGAAGACGAGCTCGTCTGTATTGTCGTTCATGTGTTTTGGGCCTTTCCTAGACTTAAGTTGCGGCGCGATGCGCCTGTCTTCATCAATCGGTGGATGCCGCCGCGAGGGCGGGAAAGAAGACGTCGCCGGCCTCGACCGTGTGCCGCCCGTCCGCGGTGTCGAGCAGCAGGCGCCCGGTCGCGTCGAGGTCGCGGAAGATGCCTTCGAGGCGATGGCGCGGGGTCGCCACCACGATGCGCGCGCCGAGTCCGGCCGCCATCGCGAGCCAGGTGGAGCGCACCGCGGAGAATGCCCTGCCCGACGCCCATTCCATCATTTGTATGTCGAAAAGGCGGACGAACTCGGTGACGAGGTGTTCGATGCCGGCTTCGGAAGCCCCGACAGTGAGAAGATCGGTGGCGGGATAGGCGAGCCCGTCGGGATGCGAGCGGCAATTGACGCCGATCCCGATCACGCAGCCGAGCCCGCCACCGGGCAGGCAGCTGCTTTCGAGCAGCATACCGGCCAGCTTGGCGCCGTCGTGAAGCACGTCGTTGGGCCATTTCAGCTGCAGCCGGCAATCGCCGCCGAGGCAGTTCCGCAAAGCCCAGGCAAGGGCTACACCTGCAACGAAGCCGAGCTGCGGAGCCATTGCCGGCGGCGAGGGATCGCGCAGCGCGAGGCTCATGTAGAGGTTGCCCGACGGCGAGGTCCACGCCCTGCCCCGCCGGCCACGACCGTTAGTCTGAGCGCGCGCGGTCACGACGAAGGGCGCGGGATCGCCCGCGCCCAGCCTCGCCATGGCCTCGTCGTTGGTAGAGCCGACCGTGTCGATTGCTATATGCCGATAGGTGCTCGTCATTCCGGATTTGGCGAGGCTGATCTCCGGAACCGGTGCGCTCCGCCTCTGCTGGAGAGACGATGGATGACGGCTGCCGGGTAGGAAGGCAGCGTCCCGGGTCGACGATGTCGTAGCGTCAAAACAGGGACTTCGCCGCCGCAGTGGCGGCGCCGATGAAGACAGGCGGATAGGCGAAGAACAACAGGACGAGGAGACCGGTGATCGCCAGCACGCCCTGCAGCATCGGAGACTGCCGGTCGAAGGGGACAGCAGCCTCGTCGAAATACATGAACTTGATGATACGCAAATAATAAAATGCCGCGATCACGCTGAGGAGAACACCGACGACGGCGAGGCCGAAGAGGTGAGCGTGGATGGCCGCGTTGAACACGTAGAACTTGGCGAAGAAGCCTGCGAGCGGCGGAATGCCGGCGAGCGAGAACATCATCATTGCGAGGAAGAAGGCCATGCCCGGATGAGTTTTCGAGAGGCCCATCAGGTCGGCGACATTGGTCAGCTGCCCCCCATTGATCTTCATCGAGAGAATGGCGGCGAAGGTGCCGAGCGTCATGACGAGATAAATCGCCATGTAGATCACCACGCCTTGCACGCCCTCCGGAGTGCCGGCGGCGAGACCAACGAGAGCAAAGCCCATGTTGCCGATCGCCGAATAGGCCATCATCCGCTTGATATCGGTTTGTCCGATGGCGGCGAAAGACCCCAGCGCCATCGACAGGATCGAGATCGCGATGACGAGCTGCTGCCATTGCACCGTGATGCCGGGGAATGCCGTGATGATGACGCGCGTGGTGATGGCGACCGCCGCCATCTTCGGCGCGGTGGCGAAGAAGGCCGTAACCGGGGTCGGCGCACCCTGGTAGACGTCGGGCGTCCACATGTGGAAAGGCGCCACCGACATCTTGAAGGCAAGTCCGGCCATGAGGAAGACGAGGCCGAACTCGACGCCGGTCTGCGCTTTGCCGCCGATGGCTTTGGCAATGCCGGCGAATTCCACCGTTCCGGAGAAACCGTAGAGCAGCGACGCCCCGTACAGCAGCATCCCCGATGAGAGCGCGCCAAGCACGAAATACTTGAGGCCGGCCTCGGACGCCCGGCGATTGTCGCGGTGAAAGGCGGCAAGCACGTAGAGCGCGAGGCTCATCAGCTCCAGGCCGAGATAGAGGGTGATGAGGCCGGTCGCCGAGATCAGGATCAGCGCGCCAAGCGTCGAGAGGATGACGAGGATCGGGTACTCAAACTTGTCGATCTTCTCGCGCCGCAGGAAGCGCTGGCCCATCAACAGGGTGACGAGCGAGCCGACGAGCGTCAGCACTTTCATGAAGCGGCCGAAGGCATCGTCGACGAACATCCCGTCATAGACGATCGCATGGGTCTTCCCATTAAGCAGGATGACCACGACCGCGAGGCCGAGAATACCGATCGCGATCTCGGTGACCGGGCCATCACTTTCCTTGCCGCGGATCGCGCCGAAGAGCAGCAGGAACAAGGCGCCGATCGCCAGGATCAGCTCGGGTAGGCTATGGGCGAAGTTGAGCGACATCGGGCTGTAGGGCGTCATCGGTCAGTCCCGGCGAGAGCGAAATCGGCTGGCGGCCGCAATCCAGCTGCAAGCTTCTTCGAGGCCGCCAGGTCGGCCTCATGGGTCTTGACCATCGCCGCCACCGTGGGCCCCGAGGCCCCGAGGATCGGCGAGGGATGGAATCCGTAGAAGATGGTCAGCACCGCGAGCGTGGCGAGCATGCCGGCCTCGCGCGGGTTGAGGTCGAGGATCGACTTCAGGCTGTCCTTGGTCAGGACGCCGAAGACAACGCGGCGGTAGAGGTAGAGCGCATAGGCTGCCGAAAGGATCACGCCAGTGCAGGCGAAGAGCGTCACCCAGCTGTTGACCTGAAACGTGCCGATCATCGTCAGGAACTCGCCGACGAAGCCCGACGTCCCCGGCAGCCCGACGTTGGCCATGGTGAAGATCAGAAAGGCCGTGGCATAGCGTGGCATGCGCGCAACAAGGCCACCATAGGCGGCGATCTCGCGAGTGTGCATGCGGTCGTAGACCACGCCGACGCAGAGGAACAGCGCGCCCGATACAATACCGTGCGATACCATCTGGAAGATGGCACCCTGAATGCCCTGCTCGGTAAAGGCGAACAGCCCCATTGTCACGAAGCCCATGTGGGCGATGGAAGAATAAGCGATCAGCTTCTTCATGTCGGTCTGCACCAGCGCGACCAAGGAAGTGTAGATGATTGCGACTACCGAGAGCGTGAACACCAGCGGCGCGAACGAATGCGAGGCGTCCGGGAACATCGGCAGCGAGAAGCGCAGGAAGCCGTAGCCGCCCATCTTGAGCAGGATGCCTGCCAGGATCACCGAGCCGGCGGTCGGCGCCTCGACGTGCGCGTCGGGCAGCCAGGTATGCACCGGCCACATCGGCATCTTCACCGCGAAGGACGCGAAGAAGGCGAGGAACAGCCAGGTTTGCATCGAGACGGGGAAGTGCGTCTTCAGCAGCACGGTGATATCGGTGGTGCCGGCGTAGCCATACATCGCCATGATGGCGAGCAGCATCAGCAGCGAACCTGTCAGCGTAAAAAGAAAGAACTTGAAAGCGGCATAGACCTTCCGCCCGTGTCCCCAGATGCCGATGATGAGAAACATCGGGATCAGGCCACCCTCGAAGAACAGGTAAAAGAGAATGAGGTCGAGCGAGCAAAAGACGCCGATCATCAGCGTCTCGAGTACCAGAAACGCGACGAGGTAATCCTTCAGACGGAAGTCGATCGAGCGCCACGAGCACAAGATGCAGAACGGCATCAGGAAGGTGGTAAGCACCACGAAGGGGAAGCTCATACCGTCGACGCCAAGCTTGTAGACGAGCCCCTGGCCAAACCAGCCGCGCTGCTCGACGAACTGGAACGCCGACGAGGAGGCGTCGAAATGCGCCCAAGCGTAGCAGGCGAGCAGGAAGGTGACGATCGTGGTGATCAGCGCCGCCCAGCGCGCGTTCTCGAGCGTCGCCTCGTCCTCGCCGCGCAGGATCAGGATGAACGCCGTACCGATCAGCGGCAGGACAATCAGCCCGGAGAGGATGCCGAAGCCGAACATCAGCGCACGCCTCCCACAAGATACCAGGTGATGAGCACGGTCACACCGATCAGCATCACGAAGGCGTAATGGTAGACGTAGCCGGTCTGGAACTTGACCGCTTGCCGAGTGACATCGACCACTAGGCCGGAGAGCCCATCGGGTCCGAAACGGTCGATGATCCCGACGTCGCCACCCTTCCAGAACAGCCGTCCGATCATGAAGGCCGGGCGCACGAAGATCATGTCGTAGAGTTCGTCGAAGTACCACTTATGCGACAGAAAGCTGTAGACGATCGGGTTTCCCTTAGCCCAGCGCGCCGGCGCACCGAGATCGTAAATGTAGCCGAGCCAGGCAAGCCCGAAGCCGAGCACGAGCATCAACAGAGGCAATTGCTTTACGAGGAAGGGCACGCGCTCCATGTCATCGAGGATGTGGTTGTTCGGCCCGTAGAAGATCGAGCCCTTCCAGAACGCCGCCTGTCCCGACCCGATGAAGAAATGGTCGAAGATCATGCCCGCGAAAAGCGCGCCCGCAGCGAGCACGTAGAGCGGGACCAGCATCGTGCTGGGCGACTCGTGCGGCACGAAGTCGTGGCCCTCGGTGTGCACATCGTCGGGGTGCAGCTTGACGCCGTGGGCGCCATGCGAGTTGGGATGGTCGGCGGTGACGTGGTCCTGCCCACCGGTCTCGGACCGGTTGGTCGGCTCGAGGTGGGCCTTCGGCCCATGAGCGTCGGTGATGCCGGTATTATCGGCGTGAGCGCGGGCCACCTCCCAGCGCGGGGCCTCGAAGAAGGTCAGGAAAACCAACCGGAACGAGTAGAACGAGGTCAGGAAGACCGCCGCCGTCGCGAGGATCCAGGCGTAGACGTGGCCGGTGTTGGTGGCGGCATAGGCTGCCTCAATGATGGCGTCCTTCGAGTACCAGCCGGCGGTGAACGGGAAGCCGACCAGCGCGAGCGTGCCGATCATCATGGTCCAGAACGTCCGCGGGATGCGCGTGCGCAGGCCGCCCATATGGCGCATGTCCTGCTCGTGATGCATCGCAGTAATTACCGAGCCACAGCATAGGAACAGAAGTGCCTTGAAGAAGGCGTGGGTGAACAGGTGGAAGATGCCGAGTCCGAACCCGCCGACGCCCAGCCCGACAAACATGTAGCCGAGCTGCGAGCAGGTCGAGTAGGCGACGACGCGCTTGATGTCTGTCTGCACGCAACCAGTGGTAGCGGCGAAGAAGCAGGTCGTGCCACCGATGATCGTCACGAAGGACATGACGCCCGGCGCCTGCTCGAAGAGCGGCGAGAGACGCGCCACCATGAACACGCCGGCCGTCACCATGGTGGCGGCGTGAATGAGGGCCGAAACCGGAGTTGGGCCCTCCATGGCATCGGGCAGCCAGGTGTGCAGCATGAACTGCGCCGACTTGCCCATGGCGCCCATGAACAGCAGGAAGCAGGCAACCTCCATCACCGGCCAATCGTGGCCAAAGAGATGCGCCGTCTTTGCACCCAGGCCGGGCGCGGCGGCGAAGATCGTGTCGAAGCTCACCGATCGGGTGACGAAGAAAACCGTGAAGATACCGAGCAGGAAGCCGAAATCGCCGACGCGGTTGACCACAAAAGCCTTGATGGCGGCGGCGTTCGCGGTCGGCTTTGTGTACCAAAACCCGATCAGCAGATAGGAGGCGAGGCCGACGCCTTCCCAGCCGAAGAACATCTGCACGAGGTTGTCGGCGGTCACCAGCATCAGCATGGTGAAGGTGAAGAGAGAAAGGTAGGCGAAGAAGCGCGGTCGCGACGGGTCGTCGGACATGTAGCCGATCGAGTAGAGATGCACGAGCGACGACACGGTGGTGACAACCACGAGCATCACGCAGGTCAGCGTGTCGACGCGGAAGGCCCAGTCGACCTTGAGCGTGCCTACAGTGAACCAGTTTGCGACGGGCGACAGGCTCTCGGGCGCCGAGCCGATCGCGTGGATGAAGAACAGGACCCACGATAGGAGGGCGGCGATGAACAGGAATGAGGTGGTGACCACCTCGCAGGCCCTCACCCCGAGGCGAAAGCCGCCGAAAAACGCGATGAGGAAGCCGAGGAGCGGCAGCGCGACGACGATGTCGATCATGTCGAGGTCAGCCCTTCATCGAGTGGATGTCTTCCACCGCGATCGTGCCGGAGATGCGATAGTAGGTGACGAGGATGGCGAGACCGATCGCCGCCTCGGCCGCCGCCACCGTCAGGATGAAAAGGGCGAACACCTGACCCGTGAGATCGTGCAGGAAGGACGAGAAGGCGACTAGATTGAGGTTCACAGAAAGTAGGATTAACTCGACGGACATCAGAATGATGATGATGTTCTTGCGATTGAGAATGATGCCAGCCACGCCCAGCGTGAAAAGGATGGCGGCGACGGTGAGGTAATGGCTCAAGCCGATCATCTGAGAACTCCTACGCGTCCACACCCTGCCGCGACGGCACCTTGACCAAGTCGACCGCCGCGGACGTGCGGGCGTTCTGCTCGGGGATGGACTGTCGCTTGACGAAGGGGCGATGGCGCAACGTCAGCACGATGGCGCCGATCATGGCCGTCAGCAGCACAAGCCCGGATGTCTGAAACAGCACGAGGTATTGCGTGTAGATGACGTTGCCGAGCGCCACGGTGTTGGGCAGCGCCGGCGCCTCGGTCGCGACCTGCGAGGTGGCGCCGACGCCCATCGTCCATGTCGCGCCGACGAAGCCGAGCTCCAGCACCACGATCGCGCCGACGACTGAACCGATCGGTAGGTATTTGAGGAAGCCCTGGCGCAACTCCGTGAAGTCGACGTCGAGCATCATCACCACGAAAAGGAACAGCACGGCGACGGCGCCGACGTAGACGACAATGAGGATCATGGCTAGGAACTCGGCCTCCAGCAGCACGAAAAGACCGGCTGCGTTGACGAAGGCGAGTATGAGGAAAAGCACCGAATGGACGGGGTTCTTCGAGGAGATCACCATGAACGCCGAGGCGATCAGGATGGTCGAAAAGACATAGAAGAAGAATGGCGTAGCGCTCATGGGCGGGACCTGTCTCGGGCGGTGACCATCACCGGTACGGAGCGTCCACCGCGAGATTGCGGGCGATCTCGCGCTCCCAGCGGTCGCCATTGGCAAGCAGCCGCTCCTTGTCGTAATAGAGTTCCTCGCGCGTCTCGACCGAAAACTCGGCGTTCGGACCCTCGACGATGGCGTCGACCGGGCAGGCCTCCTGGCAATAGCCGCAATAGATGCACTTTACCATGTCGATGTCGTAACGCGTGGTGCGTCTGGTGCCATCATTGCGGCGCGGCCCGGCCTCGATGGTGATGGCCTGCGCCGGGCAGATCGCCTCGCAAAGCTTGCAGGCGATGCAGCGCTCCTCGCCGTTGGGATAGCGGCGCAACACGTGCTCTCCGCGATAGCGTGGTGACTGCGGCGCCTTTTCATGGGGATAGTTCAGGGTTGGCCTTGGCTTGAAGAAGTAGCGCATCGACAAACCGAAAGCGCCGATGAACTCCGTCAGGAGCAACTGCTTGGCCGCCGTATCAAGTCTCATCTGAAAACCTCGGGGCTGCTGGTCAGCGCGCCATTACGCCACCGACCCCTGCGAACTCGCAGACGCCGGCAACGATCACGACGATGGCCAGCGACAACGGCAGGAAAACCTTCCAACCGAGACGCATCAGCTGATCGTAGCGATAGCGCGGGACGAAGGCCTTCACCATGGAGAACATGAAGAAGACCAGGAGGATCTTGAGCAGGAACCAGATCACGCCAGGGATCCAGGTGAACGGCGCGAACGGGATGGGCGAGAGCCAACCGCCCATGAAGAGGATGACTTGCAGAGCGGCCATTGTCATCATCGCCACGTATTCGGCGAGCATGAACAGCATGTAGGGGCTCGACGAGTATTCCGTCATGAAGCCGGCGACGAGTTCGGACTCTGCCTCGACAAGGTCGAAGGGAGGGCGGTTGCACTCCGCCAAAGCCGAGACGAAAAAGATCACGAACATCGGGAACAGCGGCAGCCAGTACCAGCCGAAGAGCCCCCAACGGCCGTCCTGCGCCTCGACGATGCCTGACAGATTTAGCGTGCCGGCGAGCAACAGGACACTGACCATCACGAAGCCGATCGAGACCTCGTAGGACACCATCTGCGCCGCCGAACGAAGGGCGGAGAGGAACGGATATTTCGAGTTCGACGCCCATCCTCCCATGATAACGCCGTAAACAGAGAGCGACGAAATCGCGAAGATGAAGAGCGTGCCGACGTTGATGTCGGAGATGACCCACCCGCGTGCGACAGGCACCACCGCCCAGGCGCCGAGCGCAAGCATGCCCATGACAAACGGTGCCAGCAGAAAGACGCCCTTGTTGGCGCCGGCAGGAATGACCGGCTCTTTGAGCACGAACTTGATAAGGTCGGCGAAGGATTGAAACAGCCCCCAAGGGCCGACGACGTTGGGGCCGCGGCGCAGCTGCACCGCCGCCCAGATCTTGCGATCGGCGTAAAGGACGTAGGCGATCCCGACGAGCAGGATCACGAGGAGCACAAGGCTCTTCACGATCGTCAAGATGAGGCCGAGGATGTCCATCGCGCTACTCCGCCGCTACCGGCATCGATCCCAGCTGCGCCGCCAACGCGGAAGCTTCCGCCATGACTTTGGAGGCACGGGCGATCGGGTTGGTCTGGAAGAAGTCGATGATCGGCGACGCGAACGGCTCGCGTCCGAGATGCCCGTGCCCGACCCCGCCGATTTCCGCGACCGGTCCTTCCGCGATCTCGTCGACCCGGGCCATGTGCGGATGCGCGGCGTAAAGCGCGCGCCGCAATTGCGGCAGCGAATCGAACGGCAGGCGGTGCCCCATCTGCTCGGACAACGCGCGCAGGATCGCCCAGTCCTCGCGGGCTTCGCCGGGCGGGAAGTTAGCGCGCTCGGCAAGCTGCACCCGGCCTTCGGTGTTGACGTAGAGGCCGGTCTTCTCGGTGTAGGTCGCCGCCGGCAGCACCACGTCGGCGCGGGCGGCCCCGGCATCGCCGTGCGTGCCGATGTACACGACAAAGGCGCCGGGCTCGACGGCGACCTCGTCGGCGCCAAGGTTGAACAGCACGTCGAGCGCACCGGCCTTGGTCATGGCGGCAGCATCAAGGCCGCCTTCGCCCGGCACGAAGCCGAGATCGAGGCCGCCGACGCGCGCCGCGGCAGTGTGCAAGATGGAAAGGCCGCGCCAAACTCCGGATTGCCTGCTCATTCCGCCAGCCAGCTCGGCTGATCGCGCCAGCACCGCGCCGCCATCGGCACGGGCCAGGGCACCCTGCCCCACGATGACGAGCGGCTTCGCGGCTCTGGCAAACACGTCCGCGAAGGCCTTCGGTAGATCGCCGAGCGTCTCGGGGCCGGCGCCGAGGTACTCGTAGGGATAGGTGAGGTCGTATCGCTCGCCGATGACGCCGATCGGGAAGGCGCCGCGCAGCCAACGCTTGCGGATGCGCGCGTTGAGGACCGGTGATTCCTTTCGCGGATTGGAGCCGACGACGAGCAACGCGTCGGCGCTCTCGATCCCCGCCACCGTCGCGTTGAAGAGATAGGAGGCGCGGCCCATCGCCGGGTGCAGCGCGACTCCGTCCTGGCGGCAGTCGAGATTGCGCGAGCCCAGCGAACCTATGAGCTGCTGTAGCGCGAACATGTCCTCGACCGAGCAGAGGTCGCCCGCAAGCGCGCCGATCCGCGCGGGTGCCGTCGTCTTCACCTTGGCGGCGACGGCGGCGAAGGCCTCCTGCCACGTCGCCGGTGTCAATTTGCCACCTCGACGGATGAACGGCCGGTCCAGCCGCTTGGCTTTGAGGCCATCGACGACCTGGCGGGTCTTATCGGAGATCCACTCCTCGTTTACGGCATCGTTGATGCGGGGCAGGATCCGCATGACCTCACGCATGCGCGTATCGATACGGATCGCCGAGCCCAGCGCGTCCATCACGTCAACGGATTGCGTCTTGGTCAACTCCCAAGGCCGCGCCTTGAAGGCGTAAGGCTTGGGCAGCAGCGCGCCCACAGGGCAGAGATCGGCGATGTTGCCCTGCAGTTCGGAATGCATGGCGGATTCGAGATAGGTCGTGATCTCCATGTCCTCACCGCGGCCGATCGCGCCGACGTCTCCGGTGCCGGCAACCTCGGAGGTGAAGCGGACGCAGCGCGTGCACAGGATGCATCGATTCATCGAGGTGCGAACCATGACGCCGATGTACTTGTCGGCGACGGCGCGCTTGTTCTCGGCGAAGCGCGAAGAATCGACGCCGTAAGCCATGGCCTGATCCTGCAGATCGCACTCGCCGCCCTGGTCACAGATCGGGCAGTCCAGCGGGTGGTTGATCAGCAGGAATTCCATGATGCCCTCGCGGGCACGCTTGGTCATGGGAGACTTGGTCAGCACCTCCGGCAACTCACCGTTCTTGCCGGGACGCAGGTCCTTGACGCCGACGGCACAAGAAGCTTGCGGCTTGGGCGGGCCACCCTTCACCTCGACAAGGCACATGCGGCAATTGCCGGCGATCGAGAGCCGCTCGTGGAAGCAGAAACGGGGGATCTCTGCCCCCGCAGCCTCGCAGGCTTGTAAGAGGGTGTAATGCTCGGGGACATCGACCTCGCGGCCGTCGACGAGGAGTTTCGTCATCCTGCCTGCTCCAGATGTGTGACGCGGCGCTGAAAGTCTTCCAGCGTCCCGAACCGAGCCTCGAGCTCGGCCATCGGGGTATCGACCTGATTGTGCCTCAGATTGGCGGTGCCGGCGAAGCCCACGGCGGTCGATGCCAGCTGTGTGAGATTGTCGATCGTGCGATCGAGCGTTTCGAAGCGCCTATCAGTGGCATCAAAGCGCCGAGAATGTTCTCCTAGAGTGTCTTGATCTTGCTGCAGGGTACGCAGAAGCAGCTCATTCGTGGCTTCGACCATCAACCCTACTCCGCCGCGATGCCGTAATCGCGCACCGGCTCGGAATGCGGATTTGCAGTGTACTGGTCGATGCGGCGCTCGATCTCCGGGCGGAAGTGCCGGATCAGGCCTTGCACCGGCCACGCCGCCGCATCTCCCAGCGCGCAGATGGAGTGACCCTCGATCTGGGTGGTGACCTCCATCAGCATGTCGATCTCGCGCTTCTGCGCGCGCCCCTCGGCCATGCGTGACATGACCCGCCACAGCCAGCCGGTGCCCTCACGGCACGGCGTGCACTGCCCGCAGCTCTCGTGGCGGTAGAAGTACGAGATACGGGCAATGGCGCGAACGATATCGGTCGAACGGTCCATCACGATGACGGCCGCCGTCCCGAGACCGGACTTCAGGTTCTTCAGCGTGTCAAAATCCATCGGCGCATCGACGATCTCATGCGCCGGCACCAACGGCACCGAGGAGCCGCCGGGGATCACGGCGAGCAGGTTGTCCCAACCGCCGCGAATTCCACCGCAATGGCGGTCGATCAGCTCGCGGAAGGGCACCGACATCGCCTCTTCCACATTGCAGGGATGGTTGACGTGCCCCGAAATGCAGAAGAGCTTGGTGCCAGCGTTGCCCTTGGCGCCGAACGAGGCGAACCAGGCGCCGCCGCGCCTCAGGATGGTCGGCGCCACAGCGATCGACTCGACGTTGTTGACCGTCGTCGGGCAGCCGTAAAGGCCCATGTTGGCCGGGAACGGCGGCTTCAGCCGCGGCATGCCCTTCTTGCCCTCGAGGCTCTCGAGCAATGCGGTTTCCTCGCCGCAGATGTAGGCGCCGGCGCCATGATGCACGTAGATGTCGAAGGGCCAGCCGTGAACGTTATCCTTGCCGACGAGATTGGCCTCGTAGCATTGTTCCACCGCCGCTTCGAGCCGCTCCTTCTCCAAGATGTACTCGCCGCGTATATAGATGTAGCAGGCGTGGGCTCCCATCGCGACGCAGGCGAGCAGGCAACCCTCGATCAGCAACTGCGGATCGTTGCGCATGATCTCGCGATCCTTGCACGTACCAGGCTCGGATTCGTCGGCGTTGACGACGAGGTATGACGGCCGTGCCGGATCGGGCTTGGGCATGAACGACCACTTGAGCCCGGTCGGAAAACCGGCGCCGCCGCGACCGCGAAGCCCGGACACTTTCATCTCGTTGATAATGTAGTCTTTGCCCTTGTCGACGATGGCTTTCGTGCCATCCCAGGCGCCGCGCTTGCGCGCAGACTCGAGATCCCAACCGCCGAAGCCGTAGAGGTTGGTGAAGATGCGGTCCTGGTCGTGCAGCATCGTCAGCGTCCTCCGTTGTTCGACTTGTCGGACGGCCCATGGTTCGCGCCGTCGCCCGCCTCGGCCTGTGCCGCCTTTTCGTGCCTGCTGCCATCCGGCATATCGGGCACCGTACGGCCTCCGCTAGTCTCCTCGTTCGGTCCCATGTCCTTGGCGTAGTCCGGCGTGCCGATCGAATGGCCTTGACGCAACGCCCGTCGATGGATCGCCGGGATATCGGCTGAGAGATCCTGCGAGGTGCGCTCATCGCGAACCTGACCGTTGGTCGGAGCCGAGGACGGGTGGGGCTCCGCAGAGTGTTGGTGACCATCAGGCGTTCCCTCGAACGCCTTACGATCCTCTCCGTAGAAGGTCGCGAGGGCGGTCAGGCCGCCGACCGGCTCCGACGTCCGACGCCCGATTTGCGACCCAATGTGCACCGGGCGACCGGCCGCGAGGTCGTCGAGCAGCTTTTCGAAATTCTCCGGCGTGAGGTCCTCATAATAATCGTCATTGATCTGCACCATGGGCGCATTGCAGCAGGCGCCCAGGCATTCCACCTCGAGCCACGAGAAGTTTCCGTCGGCGGTGACGGTGCGCTGCGGCCCGACGCGGCGCTCCAGCACGGCCTTGATCGCATCGGAGCCCGCCAGCATGCACGGTGTGGTGCCGCACATCTGCACGAAGAAGCGGCCGACCGGGGCCAGGTTGAACATCGTGTAGAAGGTCGCGACCTCGAGCACGCGGATGTAGGGCATGCCGAGCTGACGTCCGACCTCCTCGATCGCGGGCTTGGGCAGCCAATATTGGTTCTGCTTCTGGGCGCGCCAAAGCAGCGAAAGCACAGCCGAGGCCTGCCGCCCCTCCGGATATTTGGCGATCTGCTTATCGTTCCACGCCGCGTTCTCCGCCGTGAAAGCGAAGGAGGCGGGCTGTTGTTCGGCGAGACGACGGACGGACATCAGCGATCTACCTCGCCGAACACGATATCGAGCGAGCCCAAGATTGCACCCACGTCGGCCAGCATCGACTTGCGGCAGAGAAAATCCATCGCTTGCAGGTGGGCATAGCCCGGAGCGCGGATCTTGCAACGATACGGCTTGTCGCCGCCATCGCTCACCAGGTAGACGCCAAACTCACCTTTCGGCGCCTCGACGCACGTGTAGCTCTCGCCGGCGGGCACATGAAAGCCTTCGGTGTAGAGCTTGAAGTGGTGGATGAGCGCCTCCATTGAACGCTTCATCATCGCGCGCTTGGGCGGTGTCACCTTGTTGTTGGGCAGCTGCACCGGCCCTTGCCCGCCCGGAGCCAACAGCTTCTCGACACACTGCTTCATGATGCGGACGGATTCCGTCATCTCCTTCATGCGCACGACCTGGCGATCGTAGCTGTCGCCATGGCGACCGACGGGGATGTCGAACTCCATCTCTTCATAGCAGTCGTAGGGCTCGGCTTTACGCAGATCCCACGCGGCACCGGAGCCGCGCAGCACCGGGCCGGAGAAGCCCCACTTCCAGCAATCGGCCTGCGAGACGATGCCGATGTCGACGTTGCGCTGCTTGAAGATGCGGTTCTCGATGAAGAGATTGGTCAGGTCATCCAACACCTGGGGGAAGGTCTCGCACCAGGCGCCGATGTCCTGGATGAGCTTCTCGGGGCAATCGATGTGTACGCCGCCGACGCGGAAATAATTGGCGTGGAGCCGTGCCCCCGAAGCGCGCTCGTAGAAGACCATCAGCTTCTCGCGCTCCTCGAAGCCCCACAGCGGGGGCGTGAGCGCGCCGACGTCGAGCGCCTGCGTCGTGACGTTGAGGAGGTGGGAGAGGATGCGTCCGATCTCGCAGAACATCACGCGGATAAGCTGCCCGCGCCGAGTGGCCTTGACGCCCATCATCTTCTCGATGGCGAGCACGAAGGCATGCTCCTGGTTCATCGGGGAGCAGTAGTCGAGGCGGTCGAAGTACGGGATGTCCTGGAGATAGGTGCGCGCCTCCATCAGCTTCTCGGTGCCGCGATGCAATAGCCCGATATGCGGATCGACCCGCTCGACGATCTCGCCGTCGAGTTCGAGCACGAGGCGTAAAACGCCATGTGCCGCTGGATGTTGCGGTCCGAAGTTGATGGAAAAATTGCGCACGGGTGCCGGCGTATCGCGAACTTGCGGGGCAACCATGGTCGTATCACTCACAGCTTGGGCTCCGCGGCGACAGCTTTGACCTTCGCCTGCACTTCGGCGAGGTAGTCGGGCATGACGGTCTTGATCATGGAGGGAAGTGCGGCGGAGAGTTGCGGCAACTTCTTTAGGATCTTCTCGCCGACCGGAGACGAGTAGAAGCTGTCCAGCGCCTCGATCTCGTCCGGGGTCATCACCTCCAGCGCGTTGACCATGCTCATCTGCAACAGCAGACTGAGCCTTTCCTTCATGGCGTCGCCGGCAATCTTCTGGATCTTGGCGACCTTCTCCGGCGGCATCGTCGGATTCTGCCGCGCAAGCTGCTGCGTCATCGCCTTCTGAAGGTTGTCGACTATCGCCGACATGCCAGCCAGGATCGCGGGTTGGTTGTAGTAGTGACGGGCGGCGGCAACCGCCTTGGGATCGAAGGTGGCAAGGCGCTTCTGCAGCGCCGCGCTATTGGCGGGGATCGGCTGCGGGTCGGCGAAAGCCGGCGCGCAGGCCATGGCGCAAAACGCGATCGCGAGAGCGGGCGGGATCCTTATCACGGCTGGCTCCCCTGCGTACCGGCCTTTTCGTCGCCAGGCAGGATGTATTGCCCGTCACCCTCCCAAGGTGACAGGAAGTCGAAAGAGCGGAACGCCTGGTTCAGCGTCACCGGCTCCGTCACGACGCGCTTCTGCTCGTCGTCCCAGCGCACCTCGACATAGCCAGTCATAGGGAAATCCTTGCGCAGGGGATGACCCTCAAAACCGTAGTCGGTCAGCAGGCGGCGCAGGTCGGGATGTCCGCTGAAATAGACGCCGAAGAGGTCCCATACCTCGCGTTCGAACCAGTTGGCCGCCGGGTAGAGATCGACCAGCGAAGGAACAGCGGTGAGCTCGTCGGTCTCGACCTTGAGACGGATCCGGCGGATGTACTTGGGCGACAGGAGGTGCGTGACGACATCGAACCGCTTTTCGCGCTCGGGATAGTCGACGGCGGTCAGGTCGACGAAGCAGACGAAGCGATGCGCGGGATCGTCGCGAAGATATCTGATCACGTCGAGGTAGTGCGCCAGGTCGAGCGTCAGGCTGAGATCGCCATAGGCGGTATCATAATGGAGCACGGCGCCGGGAACCGCCGCACTCACCTGATCCGCAAGCGTCTGCAAGGCCTTGAGGCCGTGATCATCCATCATAGTTGACCTTTCCGCGAGCGGGCCGCGATAAGCGCCTAGCGCTCGATCGTGCCCGTGCGCCGGATCTTCTTTTGCAGCAGGAGGATGCCGTAGAGCAGCGCTTCGGCGGAGGGCGGACATCCCGGAACGTAGATGTCGACGGGAACAATTCGATCGCAGCCGCGGACCACAGAGTAGGAATAGTGGTAATAGCCGCCACCATTGGCGCAAGATCCCATTGAGATGACGTAGCGCGGCTCGGGCATCTGGTCGTAGACCTTGCGTAGCGCCGGAGCCATCTTGTTGGTCAGAGTGCCAGCAACGATCATGACGTCGGACTGGCGCGGTGAAGCGCGCGGCGCGAAGCCGAACCGCTCGATGTCATAGCGTGGCATCGAAGCCTGCATCATCTCGATGGCGCAGCAGGCCAACCCGAACGTCATCCACATGAGCGAGCCGGTGCGCGCCCAGGTAATCAGCTCGTCGGCTGAGGTGACCAGGAAGCCGCGATCGGCCAGCTCGTCGGAAATGCCGAGAAAATACGGATCTGTCGAGGGATCGACGTCAGCCGGCCTGAGGATGCCCTTGGCCGGAGCCGGAGCGGTGTGTGGGCTCGCGGAGATCACTCCCATTCGAGCGCGCCTTTCTTCCATTCGTAGACGAAGCCGACCGTCAGCACCCCGAGGAACACGATCATCGACCAGAAGCCGAGGTGTCCAACCCTCTTGAAGGCGGCGGCCCAGGGAAACAGGAAGGCCACCTCGAGGTCGAAGATGATGAACAGCAGCGAGACGAGATAGAACCTAATGTCGAATTTCATTCGCGCATCATCAAAGGCGTTAAAGCCGCACTCGTAGGCGGAAAGCTTTTCAGGATCAGGATTTTGGTAGGCGACGAGGAAGGGCGCCACGAGCAGCGCAGCGGAGATGAAGGCCGACAGAGCCAGGAATACCACCAAGGGGAGGTACTCGCCGAGGATGCTCTGCATGGAAACCGTCTTTCTCGCCTCGCGACCGACTCGGAAGAGCGTGCAAGAACCATTCTAAGGCGTGGTGGCGTGGTATCGCAGCGCAGCGGACGGTACAAGGGGCGACGCCCTGCGGAGGCGGCGCCCGCTCGTCGCAGCCTCGCAACTCCGGTTAAGACACACATGCTATGACGCTTCGAGCAGCTCCTCCGCCTCGGCAAGGTCGACGCTGACCAGGGTTGAGATGCCGCGCTCCGCCTGTGTCACCCCGTAGAGCCGGTCCATCCGCGCCATGGTGATGGGATTATGCGTGATGGCGATGAAGCGCGTATCGGTCTTGCCGCGCATGGCGTCGACGAGGTCGCAGAAGCGCTCGACGTTGGCATCGTCGAGCGGCGCGTCGACCTCGTCGAGAACGCAGATGGGCGAGGGGTTGGTAAGGAACACCGCGAAAATCAGCGAGATCGCGGTGAGCGCCTGCTCGCCGCCCGAGAGCAGGCTCATGACCTGCGGCTTCTTGCCGGGCGGCCGCGCCAGGATCTCCAAGCCGGCTTCCAGCGGATCGTCGGATTCGACGAGTTGCAGCTCCGCCTCGCCACCGCCAAAGAGGCCGGTAAAGAGGTCCTTGAAATGGCCGTTGACCGTCGCAAAGGCGCCGAGCAGCCGCTCGCGGCCCTCCTTGTTGAGGCTGCCGATGGCATGGCGCAGGCGGCGGATCGCCTCGGCGAGGTCGGCCTTTTCCTTGGACAGGCTCTCGGCCTGACCCTCAATGGCGGCGAGCTCTTCGTCGGCGCGCAGGTTGACCGCACCGAGCCGGTCGCGGTCAACCTTGAGTGTCTCGAGCCGCGCCGCCACCCCCGCCGCCGGCGGGCGCTCGCCCCGCATTGCTACCCCGGCCAGCACCGGTAGCCCGGCCGGCGCGCATTCCAGCTCCGCCGCGCTCGCACGGCGGACCGTCTCGACCCGTTGCGCGGCAGCCTCGGCGCGCGCCTCGCAGCGCGCTTTGCCCTCGCGCGCGGTGGACATCGCCTCGACCGTCACCCGCGCCTCGCGGTCGGCCGCGGTCAGCTCGGTCTCGGCGACGACCCGCGCGTCGCCGGCCGCGCGCAGCGCCGCCTCGGCCGCCTCGAGATCGGCGCGCACCCGACGCTTGGCCAGCGCGAAATCGTCGGGCGCCTCGAGCAATCTCTTGCGCTCGTCCCGCGCCGCCGCGAACCGCGCCTCGACGTCCGCACTGTGGGCGGCCGCCTGCTTCGCGCGCCCGTCCCAGGAGACACGCTCCGCCGCGATCGCTCCAAGCCGACGTAAGCGAGATTCGCGCTCGCGCACCAGCGCCTGCAGCGTCGCACACGCCTCGGTTTCGGCCGCGCGCTGCACCGCAGCCTCGCAACGCGCCCGTTCCATGGTCTCGGCCAGCTCCTCGGTCGGCGGCAACGTCGCTACCGCGATCTCGGCCATGGTCTTGCGCCCGGCGGCCTCGTCGCGCGCGCCGCGCGCCGCCGCCTCCGCGGCGTCGAGCGTCGCCAGCTTGGCGCGCGCCTCACCAGCGCGGCGCTCCAGCGCGGCATAGGCTTCGCGCGCCACCTCCGCCGTGCGTCGCGTCGCCTGTGCCCTGTCGCGCGCCACCGCTTCGTGCGCCACCGCCTCGCGCAGTGCCGTCGCCGCACTGTCCGCGCTCGACTTGAGGCCTTGGTAGGCTCCGCGCGCACTCGCCTCTTCCGCGCGCAAGTCGGTGAGCCGGTTGCGCTCGACGAGCCGGCGCGCCGCCGGCGTCGGCGCCTCGGCCGCCTGAGTGAAACCGTCCCAGCGCCAGATGTCGCCCTCGCGCGACACCAGCCTCTGCCCCGGCGCCAACCTCTGCCGCACCGCAGGTCCATCGGCGCGCGCGGCGAGGCCGATCTGCGCCAGCCGCGGGCGCAGCGCCGGCGGCGCCTCGACATGGGCCAGCAGCGGCGTCGCGCCTTCGGGCAGGTCGGCGCCGCTGCCGGAAGCGACACCGGTCCAATGCGCCGGCGCGCGCACGTCGTCAGAGGCGTCGAGGTCGTCGCCGAGCGCAGCGCCCAGCGCCGCCTCGTAGCCTTTGGCAACCTTGATCGCGTCGATGATCGGGCGCCATCGCCCGCCGCCACCCGCCTCCAGCAGCTTGGACAGCGTGCGCACCTCGGTGTCGAGCCGCTGCACCCTGCGGTCGGCGTCGACAAGCGGCCCGCGCCCCTTCGCCTCGGTCTCGCGCGCCTGCGCCAAAGCGATGTCCGCGTCCAGCGCGGTTGCCTGGGCGAGCGCGGCCGCCTCGCTCTCCTGCGCCAGCTCAGCGGCGGCCGCATCGAGCCCGGCAGCCAAATCAAAGGTGCCGGCGAGCGCTGCGCGGCCGCGAACCGCCTCCGCGAGGTCGCGCTCGAAACGGACAAGCCGGGCCGCCTCGTCGCGCAAACGCTCGTCGAGGCTGCGCCGCCGCGCGCTGGCCTCCGCGCGAGCCGCCTGTGCCTCGCCGAAGCGCCGCTCCGCCTCGAGCCACGCCGCCTTCGCCGCGGCGGCCTTGGCCTGCAGCGAGGCCTCGAGCTCCTCCGAGCCCGCGCCGCCATCCTGCCCCCCGAGCTCGGTCGCCTCGGCCGCGAGCCGCGCGAGCGAGGTCGCGGCATCCTCGACCGCGGCGGCATCGCGCGCGAGGTCCGCCTCCATCTCCTTGAGCCGGCGTTCGACCTCGGCCAGCCGACCCTTGGCACGCCGCTCCTCGCCGTCGAGCGTTTCGCGCGCGACGATGATGCGCCGCAGCGCATCGCCCGCCTCCGTCTCGGCCTCGCGCACGGACGGCAGGACGTGGGCGGCGACGGCCTGGTGGCGGGCCGCCTCGCCCTGCGCGCGCGTCGCCTCCATCGAGGCGGCATTCGCCGCGCTTAGCGCCGTCGCCGCGGCCAGCTGGTCGCGCTCGGCCTCCTCCCATTCGATCAGCACCCGCAGGGCCTGCGTGCGGCGAAGCTCGGCCTGCAGCTCGCGGTAGCGCCCAGCCTGCCGCGCCTGCCGGCGAAGGCCATCGCCCTGCGAGGCGATCTGCGTCAGCACGTCGTCGATGCGGGCGAGGTTGTCCTCGGCGCCCTTGAGGCGCAGCTCGGCCTCGTGGCGGCGGGTGTGGAGGCCGGCGACGCCGGCAGCCTCCTCGAGGATGCGCCGGCGCGATTGCGGCTTGGCCGCGATGATCTCCGAGATCTGGCCCTGCCTGACCAGCGCCGGCGAGCGCGAGCCGGTCGAGGCGTCGGCGAACAGGATCTGCACGTCGCGGGCGCGCACCTCGCGGCCGTTGATGCGGTAGGTCGAGCCCTGCTCGCGCTCGATGCGACGGGTCACCTCCAGCACCTCGACGTCGTTGAAGGCGGCCGGCGCGGTGCGGGCGGAATTGTCGAGGGTGAGCCCGACCTCGGCCACGTTGCGCGCAGGGCGGCTACCGCCGCCAGCGAAGATGACGTCGTCCATGCCCGAGGCGCGCATGCTTTTGTAGGAGTTTTCGCCCATGACCCAGCGCAGGGCCTCGACGAGGTTAGACTTGCCGCAGCCGTTGGGCCCGACGATGCCGGTGAGGCCGGGGAGGATCTCGAACTCGGTCGCCTCGACGAAGCTCTTGAAGCCGGCGAGGCGCAGCTTGCTGAAATGCATGGGCGCAGGCCTGGATGGTCTGCGCCGACGCTCGGCCAGGGCGAGGGCGCGCGCAAGCGGGGTGATGGTCGGCGCCGCAAACGCCTGTGCGTATCCCCGACGCCGGCATGCGCGCCGTGCGATCACGTTCGCGTCAGCATCGCTAGCTTGCCACAATTGCTCTCCTTTCTCGCAGCGCCCCGATTCTGCAGCAGCAAGAGGCGCAGATGACCCGATCGAACTTAGCCGTCCTTCAAGCGATGCCTTTCGTTTTGGCAGCGGTGGTGCCGGCCTCGTCTGCCAGGGCGCAGGGCCTCTCGGGTCCGCTGGACACGCCGACGACGACGGCGAGCACGCCGACGAAGCCGTCGAAACATGCCGCGGTGCACCGCGCCAAGGCCGCCAACACGGCACGGCGCGCCGCCATCCCGGCCTCCGCCCGGCTGCCCCTCGAAAAGCCCGCCGGTCCCGCGACCCAGACCAACGTCGCCAAGTCGAACGCGCCCGTCGACCCGATCTCTTTCGGGCTGAAGTGGAACGGCAGCAACGACAGCGCCGGCCAGACCCGCATCGAGAACCTCAACGGCAACGCCACCGGGACCGGCGCCGAAGTTGGTATGAAACTTCATTTTTAAGGGCCGGCGATCTTCGGAGCGCAGCGTCGGCGCACCGCATCGAACGATTTTGTCGGCCTGCAGGTCGGCGCCGCAGAAGGCGCGGGACGCTTCGCGCGATCGATGACCAGCGAACGATGTCGCCGGCTTGCTCCGCGACGTACACGGTGACGCCCTGTGGAACGCAAGGCCAGCCTGTGAGGTGGAGTGACGGTCGCGCCTGATCTTTCCGCTTACTGCGGCTGTGCAGTGCTTGGGCTCCCGACTAGTGTCCCGCCAGGGATGGGAGGCTGTCGTGAAAGATCATCGTCGTATTTTTGTAGCATGCGGGCTCACTTTGACCATTGCCGTGTCGCTTCGGACTGTAACTCCGGCACTCGCCAGCGTTGACAACTGCGAGGCCGAGTGGAGGCTCGATCGCGGTGACGCGGAATGCCAGAACGTTGCGGCGCTGCGGCCGGGCAACGACACGCGCGTCAACATGCTCCTGCTGATGGCGGCGCGAGGCAATCTCGGGCGGGAACTCGCCGGACCCATCGGGAAACCCACCTTCACCTGGGTCGACTTGCGCAACCGCCTGTCGCCCGGCAAACGAGCTGGCGCGGGCAGCCTCGCCTCAGGAGAGGGCTCGCGCTGCCTGAGCGATGCGTCCGGCTCGGCGGCCTTCCACGCTGCCGTCGCGGCTACGAATGGGCTCTCGGCGGAGGAGAGGACGGCCTTGGCGGCGGCGCGCGCGGGCTTCGGGGATTGCGGCATCGACAAAAGCGCGGACGCGGCGACACAGACCGCGGCCCAAGCCGCGCATTCTCCAGCGGCAAAGCCCTTCCTACGCTACCTGCTTGGCGCCGGTTCGTTCTACGCCGGACGCTTTGACGAAGCCGCCGAGGATTTCGAGGCGCTGAGGGGCAGCGCCGATCCCTGGCTCGCCGAGACCGCCGACTACATGGCCGCGCGCACTCTTTTGAACGCGCTGCAGGTGAACGCCTTCGACGGCTACGGCTCCTTCGCCGGCAGCGACAAGGTCGACAAGCAGAAGGCCGAGCGGACGACGGCCGCCTTCGAGCGCTACCTCAAGGACTATCCCAACGGGCGTTACGCCGGCTCGGCGCGCGGGCTGCTGCGTCGTGTCGACTGGCTTGCCGGCTGGACAGACAAACTCGCCGCCCGCTTTGCCGCGATCCTGGCGCAGCCGGCGTCGATCCGGGACACCGACCTCCTGCCGCTGATCGACGAGATCGATTCCAAGCTCCTGCCGGCGCTGCACCCTGATATAACGAAGGACCCGATTCTGCTCGCTGTGCTCGACCTCGAGGGCATGCGCAAGCCGAAACACACGACGACCGCGAGTCCGACCCAAGTGGATCTGGAATCCCAGCGGGACGCCTTCGCGGCGACGCCTTCGCTGTACGAGATGCTTCAGGCGGCCAATGCCTTCTATATCGACGAAGATCCGTCCCGGGTGCTGAAGGGCGTGCCGGACGCCACCGGTCGTCGCGACGGCGGTCCGCTGTGGTTCAGCCGGCAACTCCTGCGCGGAGAGGCTCTCGAAGCGACCGGCGACCGCAATGCCCGAGGGTTCTGGAAGGAGCTCTATCCCGGAGCGGTTCGCTCGCTCGAAAAGGCCACCGTCGAGCTGGCGTTGGCGCTGCACGACGAGAAGCACGGCCGTCTCGACGACGTGTTCGCCCCCGGTTCGCTCGTCGCGGATCCCGCGATGCGCATCATACTTCTCGCGCACGACGCGGGACCCGACCTGCTTCGCGCACAGGCGCACGATCCTTCCTCCTCCGCCCTAGAACGGGAAGTCGCCTTGTTCTACCTGCTCGACAAGGAACTCACGAATGGCCGCTACGCCAACTTCCTGACCGATATCGAGGCGGTGCCGACCGGCGCGCCCATCGTGGGCGGTCGATACATCGACCTAGCAAGCCCGAACGGGCGACCACCGCTCGGCCTCTTCGTCCGCGGCGACGCCGCGGGCGAGATCGGCTGCCCGGAGCTTTCGACCACCGTGGCCCACCTTGTCGAGAAGCCGTCATCGTGGCGCGATCGTCTCTGCGTGGCCGAGTTCCTCCGCTTGAACAACCTGTCCGAAAACCCGCTGGAGATACCCGGAGGCGACGGCGCGCTGGGCAGCGGTCCAGCCCAGCCGTTCCCCGGCAAGGCCTCGACGCGCGACGTGACCTACACGGCGATCATCGCTGACCGGACTGCGCCTGCTGAGGACCGCGCCTACGCGCTCTACCGCGCCGTCAAATGCTTCGAGCCCGTCGGCATCAACCACTGCGGCCCGACCAAGATCGCCAGATCCGAGCGCAAGACTTGGTACTACGCCCTGAAGCGGGAGTATTCATCCTCGCGCTGGGCCAAAGAATTGCGCTATTGGTGGTAGCACGGATGTGGCCACTCGTCGGGCTCGCTTCGACGCTGGCGCTGGCCTCGGTCTTCGGCCGAGGACAAGCCACTGCGCCGCCGCCGGTTGTCGATGCGCGCGACTACTCGTCCTTCTGGCTGTGGGCCGGCGTGCGTCCGCAGCCCGTGCTCGACACTGCCGATCGCGTCTACCTGCTCGAGGGCGAGGTCGAGGCAGGCCAACCGGCCAATATCGTCTCGCGACGAGCTGCGGTGCCGCACGTATCCACGGCCGAGGTCTGGCTCGTCCTGCGGGTCGAGACGCTCGACTGGCCTCCCGAGGTCGTAGAGCAGCTGCGCCGCGAGCTTGCGGCTTGGCGCCGGGCCGGCAACCATGTCGTCGGAGTGCAGATCGATTTCGATGCGAGGACGCGCCACCTCGCGGCCTACGCCGCCGCTTTGAAGAACCTGCGCCAACGCCTGCCGCGGGATTGCCGCCTCGGCATTACCGGCCTGCTCGACTGGAGCGCCAACGGCGACCCTGCCGGACTCGACGCATTGGCTGGCACGGTGGACGAGGCCGTGCTCCAGATCTATCAGGGCCGACACGTCATTCCCGGGTACGCGGCGTATCTCGAGAAGCTCGGACGGATGAAGGTGCCATTCCGCATCGGCCTGCTCCAAGGTGGCGAATGGAAAGCCCCGGCGTCGCTGGCGCGCAATCCGTTGTTTCGCGGTTACGTGGTGTTCCTGCACAACGGCTGAAATCATCGTGCCTCGTCGTTCCACTCCCGCGAGCGGTTTTCACCGGCGTTTCGGCACGGCCTCGATCACCACGAAAGCCTGCGCGGTCGGGTGCTCGTCGGTAATGGCGAGGTGGATCACGACTTCGTGGCCAGGCGGCACCATGGCGGCGAGGCGGGTGGCGGCGGCGCCGGTTAGCGCCATGGTCGGCTTGCCGGAGGGAAGGTTGACCACCCCCATGTCGCGCCAGGCGACGCCCTCGCTGATGCCGGTTCCGAGCGCCTTGGCGCAGGCCTCCTTGGCGGCGAAGCGCTTGGCGTAGGTCGCGGCCCGCCCTACCCTACCCTCGGCGCGACGGCGCTCGGTCTCGGTGAAGCAACGATGGACGAAGCGCTCGCCGAAGCGCTCCAGCGACTGCTCGATGCGTTCGATGCTGCAGAGGTCGGTGCCGATACCGAGTATCACCTAGACCGTACCTCGCGAGGCGGAGGCGGGCTCCAGCTCCAACACCCCGCCGCGCCCCGCCCCCATCGCCGCACGCATGGTCGAGATCGCCGCCTCGAGGCCAACGAAGATCGCCTCGCCGATGAGGAAGTGCCCGATGTTGAGCTCGACGAGCTGCGGAAGCGCCGCGATGGTTCGCGCGGTGTCGTAGTCGAGCCCGTGGCCGGCGTGGCACTCGAGGCCTTGACGCTCGGCCTCCTCCGCAGCGAGGCGCAGCCGCTCAAATTCGTGAGTGGCTCGCGCGTGCTCGCCGTGGGCGAGCGTGTCGCACCAGGCGCCGGTGTGCAGCTCCACGACGGGCGCGCCGATCGAGCGAGCGGCCTGCACCGCTTGAGCCGTCGGCTCGATGAAGAGCGAGACGCGGACGCCGACCTTGCCGAGCTCGGTCGCGGCGATCCGTAGGTGGTCATGGCCACCGACGACGTCAAGACCACCCTCGGTGGTGCGCTCGCTGCGCTTCTCCGGCACCAGGCAGGCGGCGTGGGGCCGCGTGCGCAGCGCGAGCGCCACCATCTCGTCGGTGGCGGCCATCTCGAAGTTCAGCGGCACCGTCAGCTCGGCCTTGAGCCGGCGCATGTCGTCGTCGCGGATGTGGCGGCGATCCTCGCGCAGATGCGCGGTGATGCCGTCGGCGCCGGCCTCGACGGCGAGATGAGCGGCGCGCACCGGGTCCGGCACCGCGCCGCCCCGCGCGTTGCGCACGGTGGCGACATGGTCGATGTTGACGCCAAGGCGCAGCCTGCTCATCCGTTCACCCGCTCCACCTTGCTGACAATGGGCCGCGCCCGCAGCTGAGAGACGATCGTACCGAGATGTTTGAGGTCGCCGACCTCGACGTCGGCCACCACGAGGCGCGAATCGCGCGAGATCGGCTTCATCACGATGTTGTCGATGTTGGCGCCGTTCTCGCCGATCACAGTGGCGATCACGCCCAGCGTGCCGGGCTCGTTGATGGCGGTGATGGCGAGCTTGGCCGGGAAGAAGGGCCGCTCGTTCTCGCCGATTTCCCAACGCACGTCGAGCCAGCGCTCGGGCTGGTCGTCGAAGCGCGTCAGCTCGGCCGACTGGATCGGGTAGATCGTGATCGAGCGGTCGGGATCGAGGATACCGACGATGCGGTCGCCCGGCAGCGCCCCGCCCTCTGGCGCCAGCATGACCGGCAGGTCGGGGTGTAGGCCGGCCTCGGCCATCATCTTCCAGTCGACCTCCTCGCTGGCGCCCGGCACGTGGAATAGCAGGTTGGGGTGCGTACGCGTGCCGAACCAGCCGGCATCGCGGGTGCGCTGCGGCGTCGCCGGTCGGCGATCCTCGGCGACCTCCGGGTGCACGGCCTTGAGCACGTCACCGGAGAACAGCTCGCCGCGGCCGACGGCGGCCAGCACGTCCTCGACGCTGCCGCGGGCGAAGCGCGGCAGTGCCGGCTTCAGCCGCTCGTCGACGAGCGTCTTGCCGGCGCGCTCGAAGGCGCGGGCGACGATCTGGCGGCCGAGCCCGGCATATTGCGCGCGCATCGCTTCGCGTGTGGCCCGGCGGATCGCCGCGCGCGCTTTGCCGGTCACGACCAGCGTTTCCCACACCGCCGGCGGGACCTGACCCTCCTGGCGCACGATCTCCACCTCGTCGCCGTTCTGCAGCTCGCTGAGCAGCGGCGCTTGGCGCCCGTTGATCTTGGCACCGGACGCCCCGTTGCCGACATCGGTATGCACGGCGTAGGCGAAGTCAATCGCGGTGGCGCCACGCGGCAGCGCGATCAGCCGCCCCTTCGGGGTGAAGCAGAACACCTGGTCGAGGAACAGCTCGAGCTTGGTGTGCTCGAGGAACTCCTCCGGAGAGGATCCCTCGGCGAGCAGCTCGATCGTGCGGCGCAGCCAGGTGAAGGCCCGGCTCTCGCTCCGCAGTGCCGTGTCGTCGTAGGTCATGCCCTCCTTGTAGAGGGCATGCGCGGCGATGCCGTTGGAGGCAATGTCGTGCATCGCCGAGGTTCGCACCTGCAGCTCGACGCGCTGGCGCCCCGGCCCGACGACGGTGGTGTGGATCGAGCGATAGTCGTTGGGCTTGGGCGTCGAGATATAGTCCTTGAAGCGGCCCGGCACGGTCGGCCAGCGCGTGTGCACCACGCCGATCGCGCGGTAGCATTCCGGCAGCGTCGGCACGATGATGCGAAAGCCGAAGATGTCAGACATCTGCTCGAAGGTGATCTGCTTGCGCTCCATCTTGCGCCAGACCGAGTAAGGCTGCTTCTGTCGGCCCTTGACGTCGGCCACGATGCCCTCGACGGCGAGCGCGGCCGCGACCTCGGTCTCGATGGCGGCGATGCGCAGCTTGTTGTTGCGGCCGACGTCGTCGAGCCGCGCCTCGATGGTGGCGTGGGCGTCGGGCATGAGATGGCGGAAGGCGAGGTCCTCGAGCTCCTCGCGCATGCGCTGCATGCCCATGCGTCCAGCCAGCGGCGCGTAGATGTCGAGCGTCTCCTCGGCGATGCGGGCGCGCTTCTCCGGGACCATGAAATGCAGCGTGCGCATGTTGTGGAGGCGATCGGCAAGCTTGACCAGCAACACGCGCACGTCGGCGGCGATGGCGAGCAGCAGCTTGCGAAAGTTCTCCGCCTGCACGGCCCGCTTGGAGACGAGGTCGAGCCGCTTGAGCTTGGTCAGCCCCTCGACCAGCGCGCCGATCTCGCGGCCGAACAGCCGATCGATCTCCTCGCGGGTCGATTCGGTGTCCTCAATGACGTCGTGGAGCACCGCCGCCACGATCGTTGCATCGTCGAGATGCAGGTCGGTGAGAATGCCCGCGACCTCGAGCGGGTGCGAGAAATAGGGAGCGCCCGAGGCGCGGACCTGGGCGCCATGCGCCTGCATGGCGTAGACATAGGCACGGTTGAGCAGGACCTCGTCGGCCTGCGGATTGTAGCGGCGGACCCGGTCGACGAGCTCGTATTGACGCATCATGGAGGGGTTCGTCCGCCTCCCGCAACGGCGAGCCGCCCATTCGGCCCACCGCCACTTGCTATGCCCACGTCGCGCCTGCTTGCGGAAGCGGAAATCGCGCGGCTATTCGCCCTCGTCGTCGTTCGCAGCCGGCGGCACCAGGCCTTCCAGCCCCCGCAGCAGGTCTTCCTCGGTCATGCGGTCGAAGCCGGCCTCGCCGACCTCGGGCTGCGGCATGTCGGGTTGCGGCTGCACCAGAGCCGGCACGACCTCGGCCTCCGGCTCGTCCACCTCGACCTGCTTCTGCAGCGAGTGGATGAAATCCTCTTTCAAATCTTCGGGAGTCTGGGTCATGTCCGCAATCTCGCGGAGCGCTACGACGGGATTTTTGTCGTTGTCCCGGTCCACCGTGATCGGTGAACCCGACGCGATGAGGCGCGCGCGGTGGCTCGCGATCAACACGAGTTCAAAGCGGTTCTCTACCTTGTCGACGCAATCTTCTACCGTCACGCGTGCCATTGGGTAGCCTCTCGTCAATTTTCTGGATTGCAGGTTGTGTAGCGAACATTACCTCCGCAATGCAACTATCGCAGCTGCACCCAATCGATCGACCTTCTCGATAGGCATATTTGCTCGCGGTCCCGCGCCAACTCGCTTGACGCCGCGTAGCGAGGGGGCCATTGGTAACACCAGTAGGTTTGCCGTACTTGCCAGAAGGCGTTTTATCACGACAAGTTGCCGCTCCAAGCTCCCTTATCAAGCCTGAAGGCCTACATAAGTCGAGCTATACAAGAAAGAATGAGACGACAATAATGGCTGAGCTTGATCGTATCGCGCTCTTCATCGACGGCGCAAATCTTTATGCGACGGCAAAGGCGCTGGGCTTCGACATCGACTATAAGCGCCTGCTAAAGGAATTCGAGAGCCGTGGCAAGCTGATCCGTGCTTTTTACTATACTGCCCTGGTGGAAGATCAGGAGTATTCTTCGATACGCCCGCTGATCGATTGGCTGGATTATAATGGCTTTTCGGTCGTGACCAAGCCGACGAAAGAGTTCGTCGACGCGCTCGGCCGACGAAAGGTCAAAGGAAACATGGATATAGAGCTGGCGGTCGATGCCATGGAGATGGCCGAACATCTCGATCACTTGATTTTATTCTCCGGCGACGGTGACTTCAGGTCGCTGGTCGAAGCGATCCAGCGCAAGGGTGTGCGCGTGTCCGTTGTCTCGACCAACTCGACGCAACCGGCGATGATCGCCGATGAGCTGCGACGCCAAGCCGATGAATTCGTCGACCTCATCCATCTCGCCGGCAAGATCGGCCGCGATCCTTCGGAGCGCATGCAGCGCTACCACGACCGGCGCACCCAGAATCCGCCGGCCGGGGCGATGAGCGGGCCCGCCCCGGCGCCCCAGGATCATGAGGTCGATTAACAACGTCCGCCGTCGTGGACTTGCACCGGCTTCCCCCTCGCAGTGAGGACCGACACGTAAGCGCCGGGCGGGGCTTGCCAATCGCCGTCCGAGGCTCAGGCGCCGCCGCGCCGTGACGCAACCTGCGACACCGGCTGCCGACTGCCGCTTCTGTCCGCGTCTCGCCGCCTTCCGCGACGAGGCCCGTGCGCTCGAGCCCGGCTGGTTCAACGCGCCGGTGCCGACCTTTGGCGCGAACGACGCGGCGCTCCTCGTGGTCGGACTGGCGCCCGGCCTGCGCGGGGCCAATCGCACCGGGCGTCCCTTCACCGGCGACTATGCCGGCGACCTGCTCTATGCCACGCTGCTGAAGTTCGGCTTCGCGCAAGGCGCCTACGACCGCCACCCCGACGACGGTTTGGTGCTGCTGGACTGCGCCATCACCAACGCCGTGCGATGCGTGCCGCCGCAGAACAAGCCGCTGCCCGCGGAGATCACGACCTGCCGGCAGTTCCTCGCGTCGCTGATCGAGGGCATGGCCGCCCTGCGTGCGATCGTGGCGCTCGGCCGCGTGGCCCACGAGAGCGTGCTGCGCGCCTTCGGCACGAGGCTTGCCGCGGCACCGTTCGGGCACGGCAAGCGGCACGCGCTCGCGAGGGCGGACGGCAGCGCCGTCGCGCTGTTCGATTCATTTCACTGTTCACGCTACAACACCAACACAGGGCTCCTCACGGAGACGATGTTCGAGCAGGTCTTCGCCGACGCGAGCGCCTTCTCTGCGGGCGGTTCCGAAACTCGCTGAAGTTCAGCCGTTCTTCAACAGCCGGCTCTTCTCGCGCGCCCAGTCGCGTTGCTTGTCGCTCTCGCGCTTATCGTGCAGCTGCTTGCCCTTGCCAAGCGCGATCGCGATCTTGGCTCGGCCCTTCTCGTTGAAGTAGATGCGCAGCGGCACGATGGTCATGCCCTGGCGCTCTACGCCCTGCGCAATCTTGGCGATCTCCTTGGCATGCAGCAGCAGCTTCCGTGGCCGCTTGGGCTCGTGATTGAACTGATTGCCCTGAAGGTACTCTGGGATGTTCGCGTTGATCAGGAAAATCTCGCCGGAGCGCTCCACCGAGGCGTAGCTTTCGGCGATCGTCGCCTTGCCGGTGCGCAGCGCCTTGACCTCGGTGCCGACGAGCATAACGCCGGCTTCGAAGGTCTCGCCGAGCTCGTAGTCGAAACGCGCGCGCCGGTTGTCGGCGGCGATCTTGTAGCGCTCCTCCTTGGCCGTCATGATCGATTCAGTTCAGGATGCCGGCGTGCACCATCGCCTGGCGGATGGTGTCGCGGGCGGCGGCACTGGCCGCGACCATAGGCAGGCGCACCTCGTCGGAGATGCGGCCGAGCTCGGCCAGCGCGCATTTGGGACCGGCCGGGTTCGGCTCGACGAAGAGGGCGGCGTGGAGCGGTGTCAGCTGATCCTGGATTGCCAAGGCGGCGCGGAAGTCGCCGGCGAGACAATGCTCCTGCATCTCGGCGCATTGGCGCGGGGCGACGTTGGAGGTCACCGAGATGCAGCCATGGCCACCGTGCGCCATCACGGCCAAAGCCGTCATGTCCTCGCCGGAGAGCTGGATGAAGTCGGGGCCGAGGGCGGCGCGTTGCAACGCGGTGCGCGTCAGCGAGGCGGTCGCGTCCTTCACGCCGACGACGTTCTCCAGCTCGTAGAGCCGCTTCATCGTCTCGATCGACATATCCACCACCGAGCGCGGCGGGATGTTGTAGATCACGATCGGGATGCCGATGGCGTCGTTGACCGCCTTGAAATGGCGATACAGCCCCTCCTGCGAGGGCTTGTTGTAATAGGGCGTAACGACCAGCACGCCGTCGGCGCCGACCTTCTCGGCGTGGCGGGCGAGCTCGAGCGCCTCCCGCGTCGAGTTGGAGCCGGCCCCGGCGATGATCGCGGCCCTGCCCTTCGTCTCGGCGATACAGACCTCGACCACCCGGCGATGCTCGTCGTGCGACAGCGTCGGCCCCTCGCCCGTGGTGCCGACCGGCACGAACCCGTGGGTGCCGCTCTCGATCTGCCAGTCGATGAGGGCGCGAAACGCGTCTTCATCCAACACACCATCCTTGAAAGGGGTCACCAGCGCCGTGATCGAACCCTTGAACCCTGCACCCGCCGCCATGATCGCCTTTCCCGGCCGGTGCCGGTCGTTCCCGCTCCCGGGGCGGAGCCGCCCTTAGGACGCCGTATTCCTCGGGCCTGTTCACGGCCTCGCGAACCGGGACCTGTCGGGTGGACAGACATAGAGGGTCATCGGCGGAACGCAACGTGACGCACGGGAGCAACATGCTTCGCGCGATCGCGCGGATCGTAAATTCCGAGTTAACCAGCGCGGGAGTAGCGTCAGGGCATGATCAGTAAGCGTCGCGGTCTCATACTCCTGACCACTTCAGCCCTCTGCGTCGTGGCCCTCGTGCCGGCGCGCGTCGGCGATGCGCGGGTGCCGGGCTGGGCGGAGGTGTTCCACGACACCGGCCTGGTGTTCGAGCGCGCCGGCTCCTTCGTACGCCGCGCCTATCTCGATTTCCGCTGGTGGCACCCGGCGGAGAAGCAGAAGCAGATCGCCAACACGCCTGCCGCCGTGCCCGCGACGACCGCGTCCACGATCCCGCCGCAGGCCGGTCCGATGCTCGAGAAACCGCAGGCCGCGCAGGACGCATCCGCCCTGAAGCAGGCCTACGTGGCCGCGCTCGCCGACGAACGCATCCGCGCGCTCGGCTATGATCCCGCCAACATCGGCGACGCCATTGCCGCCTATCGCGCCGACAATCTCGCCGGAGGCGACGCACTGGCCGCGCGCGTTTCCGACCCGCTGGTGCGCACGGCGCTGGAATGGGTGGCGTTGCGCGACGCGTCTCAGAAAATCGGCATGGAGCGGCTCGAAAGCTTCCAGCACGCCCATCCCGACTGGCCGACGCCGACCTGGTTCCGGCACCAGGCCGAGCTGCGCACCGCGCGCATGCGGGATGCCGCCAGCGTCCTGCGCTTCTACGAACCGGCCGCGCCGGTCACCGCGGCGGGCAAGTTTGCGCTGGCCAAAGCGCTGAAGAGCGCCGGCCGCGTCCCTGACGGGACCAAGCTGGCACGCGCCCTGTTCCGCGAAAGCGACCTTCAGCCCTACCTCGAGTCGCAGCTTAAAGCCGAGTTCGGAGCCGATCTCACGCGTGGCGACTACAAGTACAAGGCCGATCGGTTGATGTACAAGGAGCAGGTACCGGCGGCGCTGCATTACGCCCTCTCCGCCGGTCCCGACGTCGTGGCGCTGGAGAAGGCGCGGGCGGCGGTGCTCGCCGAGGCTCCCAGCGACAAGGCCATCGCTGCGGTGCCGGAATCGTTGCGCAAGGATCCCGGGTTGATCCTCGCTGAGGTGCAGAAGCTGCGCCGCGCCGACAAGCTGATGGACGCGGCCAACCTGATGCAATCGGCGCCGCACGACCACGCCGCCTTGATCGACGGCAGCGAATGGTGGACCGAGCGGCGCTTGCTCGCCCGCAAGCTGCTCGACAACGGGAACATCAACGCCGCCTACGTGATCTGCGCCACGGCCTCGGCCACGACCAACGAGGACAAGATCGAGGCCGAGTTCCACGCCGGGTGGATCGCGCTGCGCTTCATGAACGATCCGCCGCGCGCCACCTATCATTTCGCTGAGGCGGCGAAGTTCGCCGAAACCCCCACCTCGATCGCCCGCATCGCCTATTGGCAGGCTCGCACCGCCGCCGCGGTCATGGCGCCCGACGCCCTGAGCCAGGCCGATGCGCTGTATCGCAAGGCCGCCGTCTACGGCGCCACCTACTACGGCCAGGCGGCTCGCCAGGCGCTCGGCATGGCCGAGGAACCGGTCCGCGCTCCCGCTCGCGAAGCGATCGGTTCGGAGCGCAACGACGCGGTGCGAACGGTCGAGCTGCTCTACGCCGCCGGCGAGAAGGAGGGAGCCACGGCGCTCGCCTCAGAGATGGCCGGCAGCTCGCACGACGAGCGTCAGCTCGCGGCGCTGGCCACTGTCGTGCAGAATCAGGGCGATGCTCACCTTGCCCTGACTGTCGGCAAGGTGATGGGGCAGCATGGTTTCGCGCTCGACCAGCTCGCCTACCCGACTTTCGGCATCCCGCGATACGACGCGCTGCAGGGTTCAGCTTCGGCTCCGGTGGTCTATTCGATCGCGCGGCAGGAGAGCGCCTTCATGCCGGCGGTGGTCTCCAAGGCCGGCGCCAAAGGCCTGATGCAGATGATCGATTCGACGGCCCGCCACACCGCCACGAAAGCCGGCCTACCCTTCGACGGCAATCGCATGCTGACGGATGCCGCCTTTAACGCGCAGCTCGGCGCCGCCCATCTCGGCGAACTCCTCGCCGAGCAGGGCGGCTCTTACATCCTCACCTTCGCCGCCTACAACGCCGGCGGCGGTCGCGTGAAACAATGGATCGAGGCCTACGGCGACCCGCGCAAGCCCGGCGTCGACCCGATCGACTGGGTCGAGCGCATTCCCTTTACAGAGACGCGCAACTACGTGCAGCGCGTCATCGCCAACGTGGGCATGTACCAGGCGATCTTCGCCGAGAAGGCGCGCAGCACGGTCGCCGGCGGCAAGGCCGATCGCGAGGCCAAGCTTTAGCGGGGGCCATCCGGCTACGGCACGCGTCGCTCGCAACGTGCGGGGGTAAGCACATCTTCCCTTGTCGGAGAAGGTGGCGCGAAGCACCGGATGAAGGGTCGGGAGATCTTTCTGGCAGGTCGCTTAGATGCAAAGGGAGCCCCGACGAGGAGAGGTGACCCGACCCCTCAACCGGCCTTCGGCCTCCTTCTCCCGCAAGAGGGAGAAGGGATCATCCAGCGGGGCACGCGGCCTTTCCCGCCGGCCCAAAGCCTCTTGCCGCCTACCCGCGTCACCCCGCCATCGTACTCGGCGATGCCACTGCAGTCGCGTCGATGAGGCACCGAACCTGCCGGATCAGCGTCTCGCTGGTGAATGGCTTGGGCAGCAGTTCGACGCCGGGATGAAGCCGCTCGTCGTCGACGATGGCTTCGCGGCTGTAGCCGGAGGTGTAGAGCACCGGCAGGCAGCGGTGGCGGGTCGCCGCCTTCGCGAGCGCCCATCCGTTCATCGGCCCCTTGAGAACGACATCGGTGAAGAGCAATGCCACCTCGGGATGGGCTGCGAGCAGGATCAGGGCGGACGGGCCGTCGGCTGCCTCGATCACGCGATAGCCTTCCTCCCGCAGCGCGGAGGTGGCGAAAGCGCGCACTATGTCCTCGTCCTCGACGACGAGGACCGTCTCGCCGCTCGCACGGGCGACCGGTAGAACGAGAGGTAGAACTTCCGCCGGCGCTTCGACCGCGCTCTCCGCCAGGCGCGGCAGGAACAGCCGGACGGTCGTGCCCTGCCCCACAGCGGAGCGGATCACCACGTGACCGCCGGACTGCCGCGCGAAACCGTACACCTGACTGAGGCCCAGCCCCGTGCCCTTGCCGACCGGCTTGGTGGTGAAGAACGGCTCGAAGACCTGTGCCATGATCTCGGCCGTCATGCCCTGGCCGTTGTCGATCACGCTGACGACGACGTAGTCTCCCGGTGCGACCTGCCCGCCGACGGCGAGGTCCGAGGCGGCGCTTACGAGACTGTTGTGGGTCTCGATCGTCAGGGTCCCACCGTCGGGCATCGCGTCGCGCGCGTTCACCGCCAGGTTGAGGATGGCGTTCTCGAGCTGGCTGGCATCAATGGCGATCGGCCACACCTCCGCCGCGGGATGGACGTTGAGCGCCACGTTCGCCCCCAGGGTCACGCGCAGCAGCTCACCCATGCCGGTGACGAGGTCGTTGAGCAGCACGCGCTGTGTCTGCAGCGGCTGCTGCCGCGAAAAGGCGAGCAGGCGGCCGGTCAGCGTGGCGGCGCGTTGCGCCCCATCGACCGCGTTGCCGACGAGGCGCGCGACCCGCGGATCCTCGATGCGGCGGCCGGCAAGCTCGAGATTGCCAAGCACGGCGGTCAGGAGATTGTTGAAGTCGTGCGCGATGCCGCCAGTGAGGCGGCCGATCGCCTCCATTTTCTGGAGCTGCCTGAGCTGCGCATCGACGCGCTCGCGCTCCGCGACCTCGGCCTTGAGCGCCGTCGCGGTCTCCTGCCAGCTGTGTCGAGCCACGCGCTCGCGAAAACTCTGCCGCACGACGAGCCACGAGGCGATGGCGAGAGCGAGGGCCGAGACCATCGAGACGATGCCGTAGTCGAGCAGCGAGCGGCGCCACGGCGCCAGCACGGCGTCGATGGCGATGCTGAAGCGGACGTAGACCGGATAGCTGCCGACCTTGCGATAGGCGAAGATGCGGTTCGCGCCGTCGATCACCGACGTGCCGATGTAATGGCCGGACGATGCGCGGCCGGTCTCGGTGAGCAGACGCGACCGATCCGGCAGGTGCGTGATCGTCGTCGGCGGCGTGCGGGCGAGGATCTCGCCATCACTCCGGGTCAGGGTCACGGCATGGTCGAAATCGGGCTCGACCTCCTTGTAGAAGGTCTCGAAGTAGCCGCGATCGAGCGAGACCGCGATGACGCCGGCGAAGGCGCCGGCCTTGTCGCGGAGCGCGACCGCGATGTTGAAGACGGGCTGCCCCGATTGCCGTCCGAGGTAGGAGCGCGAGATGACGGCGCCGGAAACGCCGGAACGCGCCATGAGAAACCAGTCGCGATCGGCGAAGCTGATGCTATGGTCGGTCGGATAAATCCGCCCCGAGGCCTGCATCCGCCCGTCGGCATCGACGATCGTGATGGTCGCGATCTGGTCGAGGTCGTCCTGAAGTCCTTGCAGCATCTTGTGCAGGTCGGCGCGATCCTGCTCCTTGGTCCAATCGACGAAGCGCAGGCGGTCGCGCACCTGCTGGATCACCAGGCGATGGCTCTCGAAGACCTTGCTGACATGTTCTTCAAGCACGCGGGCCGTGCGGTCGGCGCGTAGCTCGGCGGTCCTCAAGGTGTCGCGGTAGCTGGTCCAGGCGGAGAAAGCGAAGAGCAGGACAGGCAGCAGGATCGCGGCGGCGACGAGCACGATCCCCGACCAACGCCACAGCGCGAACGATTTCTCTTCCTCGAGTGTGCGCCCTGCGACCGCGTTCGCCGTACCCGTCAAGCCCGCCGAGCCCCCGCGACCCGAATCATCAGGCAAGGCTATTCACTGAACGTCCAACCGGCAAGTCGGGACGCCAGCGATATGGCGAGAGAGACGGGACTCGAACCCGCGACCTCCGGCGTGACAGGCCGGCGCTCTAACCAACTGAGCTACTCCCCCGGACGGCGATGGCCGGCGAGGGGTGTCGGATAAGCGGCGGCGATGGAGGTGTCAAGGATTTGTCCCGTCTTGCCGGCGCGCCGTCTTCGGTATAGATACCTTGAGCCGGGCACGAGGACGAGCCAACCCGATGTTGGCGTCCGCCCACCCGTTTTCGGCGTTCGGCGACACCGCGCCCGCCAGTTTCGGCGGACGGCCACACCGCAGAACCGCAGGTTTCGGCGTCCGCCGACATGACCCGTGCCGGAGGTCGCCTGGGGCGACCGTCCGCCGACTTTCGCGGTCGAGGCTTCCGCCGCAGGTCTGCTAGGGTCTGCCGGCGGCGGGTTTGACATCGCGTCGGGCGCCCGCGATATAGGCGCTCAGGTCGGATCGGGCGCGTAGCTCAGCGGGAGAGCACTCCCTTCACACGGGAGGGGTCACAGGTTCAATCCCTGTCGCGCCCACCATCGCCGCCGGCTCCATCCAACGTCGCGCGGATCATAACCGTCCTGTTGACGAGAGGCGCGGCGGATCCTCTGATGCCGGCGTGATCCGCCTCGCTCCGCTCCTGCTCCTTGCCCTGCTCCTGCCCGCCGCCGTCCGGGCCGACGGCATCTGGCGCCGCGGCGAGGCGATGGAGCCGGGTTCGCTCGATCCGCACAAAGCCTCCACCGTCACCGAACAGCATGTGCTCGACGAACTCTACGAAGGGCTCGTCATCTACGACGGCGAGGGCCGGCTGCGGCCCGGCGTCGCCGCAAGCTGGGACGTCAGCCCCGACAAGCTCGTCTACACCTTTCACCTGCGCCCCGACGCGCGCTGGTCGGACGGCAGCTCCGTCACGGCCGAGGATTTCGCCTTCGCGCTGCGCCGCCTCATGGACCCCAAGACCGGTGCTCAATACGCCAGCATCCTCTACACGCTAAAGAACGCGCGGGGCGTGAACACCGGCGGGACGCCGCTCGACACCCTCGGTGCCCGCGCCCTCGACCCGCTGACGCTGCAGCTTACGCTCGAGCACCCGGCGGCCTACCTTCTGGCGCAGCTGACCCACTTCACCGCCATGCCGCTGCACCGTCCGAGCCTGGCGCGCTGGGGCGCGAGTTTCACCCGCGCCGGACACCTCGTCACCAACGGCGCCTTCGTGCTGAAGGACTACGTGCCCAACGACCGCCTGGTGCTGGCCAAAAACCCCTTTTTCCACGATGCCGCGCAGGTGCGGCTCGAGGGCGAGATCATCTTCCCCCTGGAGGACCATTCCGCGGCGCTGCGCCGCTTCATGGCCGGCGAGATCGACTCCTACCCCGACGTGCCCATCGACCAGACCCACTTCGTGCGCTCGCACCTCGGCGTCGAGCTGAAGGTGGCGCCCAATCTCGGCAGCTACTTCTGGGCCTTCGACACCCGCAACCCGCCCTTCAGCGACCCGCGCGTGCGCAACGCGCTCGCCATGGTGATCGACCGCGATTTCCTCGCCCGCACGATCTGGGGCGGAACCATGCTGCCGGGCTATTCCTTCGTGCCGCCCGGCATTCCGAGCTACGGCGCGCCCTCTACCGTGACCTGGAAGGACGAGAGCCCCTTCGCCCGCGAGGACGAGGCCCGGCGGCTCATGGCGGAGGCCGGCTACGGCCCAGGGCATCCGCTGCGTCTCACCTTCCGCTACAATCAGTCGGAGAACCACAAGGCCACCGCCGTCGCCGTCGCCGACATGTGGCGGACCCTGGGCGTCGCGATGGACTTCATCGTGACCGACGCCAACTCGCACTACGCCTTCCTCGCCTCCGGCCGGCCCTACGACGTGGTCCGCTCGTCCTGGTGGGCCGACTTCCCCGACGCGCAGAACTTCCTCTTCCTTGGCGAGAGCGACAACAAAGGGCTCAACTACGCCCATTTCTCCGACCCCGCCTACGACACGCTGATGCGGGCGGCGGAGGTGGAGCCGGACGCGTCGAAGCGCTCGGCGATCCTGCATCGGGCCGAGAGCCTGATGCTGGCGCAGCAGCCCTACCTCACCTTGATGACCTACCAGGCACCGGACTTGGTCACACCCCGGCTGCGGGGCTGGAGCACCAACTTCATCGACCATCACCCTGGACGCTACGTGTGGAAGGCGCCTGAGGGAGCCGAGGCGGATCGATCACGCGTTCCGATGCGAGCTTGGCTCCGCGCCATGTTTCGCCTGCCGTCGAGGTGAGGCGAGGCAGGCGAGGAGCCTTGCGGCCTCTTCGGGCTTCCGAGGCGCTCCGCCGAAGGTCCGCGATGATGTCCCGATCGGCCTCGCTCGGATCTCGTGCGTCGAACAAGCGTCCAAGCGCTATCGCGCGTACCGCGGAGGTCAACGCGCTCGGCATTCGCATGCGTCACCCTTGATTCAAGATCCGCGATGCCTGCGAACGTGGCGACGTCCGAGTGTTCTCCTCGAAGCATGCGCTCTACGGCGACATCTCGGCGAGGGCCGACTCGATCTATCGTGGTTTCAGCCCGCGCATGGCGATCACCTTTCTCGACGTTATCCGGACAGTCGAGCATTTGCCAACCGTCTGTTGTAGGCCCAGCTGGTGGTCCGCTGTAAACGGAGCTAGTCGCAGCAAGCGACATGCGCGTACTCGGAAGCGGTCGTTCGATCCGCTGTCGACCCGACTGCGATGCGCCGATCATGGCTGTCCAGCCACCAGATGGCCTCGCTCCGAAGCAGACATGACGGTTTGGCGTGGCTGGCGGCGCAGAATGTTGGCGTGACAGGCAACGTCCAGGCGCCATGACCGAGAGGTGCTGTCGATTGCGTCTCATCACGGCGGAAATGTCAGGATCTGCTGGATGGTCGGACCTACGAGCCTCACCACCGCGGCGTGGTCGACCTCGGCGATAGCCGGCACGCGCAGGATCCGCCGACCAATCATGAGGCCAACCAGCATCGCCGCAGCAATGCCTGCTCGAGCGGCGGTTTCTGGCCCAGCGGGCAGTCTGGGGCCGATAACGTCGACAAGACGCGCTTGTACGAATTCGCTGAGCTGCGCGGATGCCTGTTCGTTGGAGACGGTCGCTCGAATCAGCGCGAGCAGCGGTTCCGAGGTGGCCGGGTCTCCCTCCCACAGGACGAGGAAGGCTCGTGTCACGCGCTCACCCAAGCCTTCTAAGGAGCCGTCGAAGGCTTCCACGATGCGCGACAGAGCGGCAGCCGGCATCGAGAGCACGGCGGCGAACAGCTCCTCCTTCGACGAGAAGAATTGGATCACGAGGGCCGGGTTGACCCCTGCATCCTGCGCCACCTTGCGGATCGTCGTCGCGCCATAGCCCTCCCTGGCGAAGCGCGTCCGGGCCGCATCCAAAATCGCCTGTCGCGTCCCGCTGCTCCCCGCCCGACGTCCCCGCTTCACCACCGCCAGTGGTTCACCTTCGCTCGTCACCGCATCATCCTTTGTCGGGAACGTAAAATATAATCATGTGTTTATATCGGCGGCCTCGAAGCTGCGACGGCGCCCGCTCGGCCGAGCGCGTAAGCCAAGCCAGCTTGGTTCAAGCCAGCTTGGCGGATGAGCGATGTTCGACAGGACGGGTAACGAACCGACGCGCCTCCACGCACCTACGCAAAGAGAATGTTACATGACAACCGAAGTCAGCAGACAGGTCTCGATCCGCTTCGCGGGCGGGTCCGACAAGGACATCGATCGGTACGAGCTTGTTTCGGCGCGCCGCGCATTGCGCCTGCTCAAGCGCAATCTGGGGCACGATCGGCTTCATGAACTCGTGCGTGGGGACATAGCGGAGGGCAACGCGTTCTTTCGTGACCACGTCAAGCGCTCCGGGGATCGGCAGGTCACCGGCACGATCACCATGGCAGCCAGCAACCTTGCTGCCGCCGACTTCTCCGAATGGATGATCCGGGCCTTCGCACGACGGGATGGCCTGATCGATGCCCACCCCGAGCATTACTTGATGGACATGGCCGATCCGAGTGGCCCGCACGTCGTCGAGACGCTCGGCGCGCACGTCGTCGGCTTCTACATGGGCGGATGGGACAGGAGCCAAGTCGATGTCGATGAACCCGACGGCACCGAGACGCGACGTTCACTTCTGAAGCTTGACGATGACGAAACGGTGTTCGGATCCGTCTCGACCGCGTTCCTCGAAGCCCAGCATGGCATGACGGCCGAACTCTCCGTCACCTTGCCCGCGACCAGCGCGCCTGAAGCTATCGAGCAGCACCTGCAGCACTTTTCGGTCGAGTTCCGAAGCTGGATGCTCATGGCTGCGTTGGAGATCCGCCATTAAAACGAACGGGGGGACAGCTGAACCGAGTGTTGAGGCTTGATTGTTGTTGGCCTGTGACCCTCAAGAGCGGCTACAGTGATCATGAGAGTTGATCGTGAACAGCGATTGCGTCGAACCAGACCCAAGCGGAGGTTTGCCTTGTCGCAGCGGTGCCGAAGAATGGGCTGAGCAATTCAGGTCAACCCAAGCCGTTTTGTATGTTCGCTCTTGCGGTATCCCGTCTGTAGCAGATCCCGCCCTTGCCCACCCCCTTGAAGGAATCATGCAATCTGCGTATACGAGCGCACCTCGCGAAGAGGTACGGCTCAGACGCCACCATCGCTTGGGGGATAGTTCAACGGTAGAACTACCGACTCTGACTCGGTCAATCTTGGTTCGAATCCAGGTCCCCCAGCCAAACTTCATCAGCCTTCCGTGACGCTTCGTGGGCATTGTAGGTGCCCTCTTGTAACGCCATCGCCCGTTGTAAGGCATGTCGATCGTCGTTTGCGCGGCAATGATCCCGGACGGCCGTCCGGCGCGTGTGGCGATTGGGCCCAAGGCCAAGTCCCGACCGCATCAGGTCAAGACCGAGGTCACTCCAGATCACGGCTGTGTGCTTGCTAAGCTTGATGATCGCGCAAGCATTTCACGATCATCCAGGCGACGCAGCGTGGGTCGGCGACACGATGAGCTTCATATCGACGATAAGCCCTACATTGCGACGCGGGAATTTTCGACAGGCTGATAAGACCTTCTTAAGAGATCGGTCGCGTTCATCTCAAGCCTCGGCCGAGAGCTAGTCGAGAGCGATGTGTCGGCGCTTGAGCCCCGCCCGAAAGACGACCGAACAGCTCGGCGTGAGCTGCGCCTGTGCAGCCTTCATGCACGTCAAAAGCTTGTTCTCGTCAGGATAGGCTGACGAGCAAAGCCTTTCGGCATCGGCCGTGCACGCCGCCTTCTCCTGCTCTGTGATGTGGTATGCGTTCTGCTGAGCGAACGCCGGCATCGTCAGGAGAGATATGAGGGCGGTGAGGTGGAGATGTCGCATGGAGCGTCTATGGCGCACCTGTCGGTGAAAAGCTAGGCTCAGGACCTATTAACGTCGGCAGGCTTTCGTCGAGCTGACGCCGCTGCATGGATGATTCGTTCCTGGACGCGCAGATGGCGCGGATCGAACCTTACTTTCCGCTGTCGCACGGCATCGCCCGCGTGGACGACCGACGTGTTCTCAGCGGCATCGTGCACGTGATCCGCACCGGCATGCGCTGGCGCGATGCGCCACCTGACTATGGTCCGCACAAGACGCTCTACAATCGCTGCGTCCGTTGGAGCCGGCTCGGCGTGTTCGACCGCATCTTCGCCGCCCTCGCGGGCCGGGCCGGGGAGCCCGATCTTCTGATGATCGATGCCACCCATCTCAAGGCGCATCGCACTGCAGCGAGCCTCTTCAAAAAGGGGCTTTACCCCGCCGTATCGGGCGCACGAAGGGCGGCCTGAACTCCAAGCTGCACGCGGTCTGCGATGGCCAGGGCCGCCCCGTCGCCATGCTGGAAGGTGAGATGAGCGACCACGCCGGCGCCGCCTTCCTGCTCGACGCGCTGCCAGCGGCCGACGTCCTCTCGCTGGGTTACGACAGCGACGGCTACCGCGTCGCGCTCGAAGACAAGGGCATCAGGCCCTGCATCCCACCGCGCAAGACCCGCAAGGTCCAGCACGCCTACGACCACAAGATCTACAGGGTCCGCCACAAGGTCGAGAACATGTTCGGCCGCCTCAAGGACTGGCGCCGCGTCGCCACCCGCTACGATCGTTGCGCCCACACCTTCATGTCAGCCATCGGCAGCAATCGTCATCTTCTGGCTGTGACAAGAATGAGTCCTGAGCCTAGCTTCAAGCTCGACTATTGGTAACGCCCGAATGCCTGGGAAACGCTCAAAGCAATAGAGAGTAGGTTTTGCTTTATTGTTTGAAGTCGTACCGACAGACCCTGCACTAACGCTCGGCAACCCGATCTTGGCACAACGGTCGCCATCAAAAATGAGAAACCGGGACCATGCTCTCAAGGGAGAACCCGCCAGCGGCCCGCGACCCCAGCGAACGGCTTGACGAGGCCGCCTGGAAAGATCTGCAGTCGCAGCGGCCTCGTTCCGGTAGGCCGGCGAGCTTCGGCAAGCCGCCCGGAGAGCGCAGGAAGTAATCACCATTTCAAAACAGCCGGTCACCGCCATGAGGGTTGACTAACCTCGACCGAGACGGCGGCCTCAGGTCGCGACAACACGCGCCCCGCGACCGCGCGCCCTGCAGACGCAGGGTCACCGCGCTGCAACGCTCCGGCGCAGCCGTGCGATGGCGCCGGGTAGGCCGCGTATCTTCAGCACGCGGCCGGACGCGTCGTGAGTCTCGGACAGCACCCGCGCACTATCATAGACTTCGCCGATCAGCGCTTGTTTGGCGTAAGGCAGAACCAGCACGTCCTCCACCATCGCGGCCTCAAAGAAGGCGATGATGGTGTCCCGCAAGGCGTTCACGTCCTCGGGCGAGTGCGCCGAGAGCCAAATAGCGTCCGGATGCTTTTCCACGAGGTCGGCGCGCCGCACGGCATCCACCCGGTCCATCTTGTTCAGCACGAGGCGGGAGGGCACCACATCGGCCCCGATCTCGCGCAGCACGCCGCGGCTCACTTCCAGCTGCGCCTCGTAGGTCGGGTCCGACGCGTCGACGACGAACAGCAGCAGCGACGCCTCCAGGGCTTCCGCCAGGGTGGAACGGAATGAGGCGACGAGGTCGTGCGGCAGCTGCTTGATGAAGCCGACCGTGTCGGACACGAGCACGCGGGGCCTGGTCTCCGGCTGTAGGGCACGCACGGTCGTGTCGAGCGTGGCGAACAGCTTGTCCTCCACCAGCACCTGGCTGCCAGTGAGGGCCCGCATCAGGGAGGACTTGCCGGCGTTGGTGTAGCCGACCAGCGCCACCCGCAGCTGGTCGCGGCGGGCGGAACGGCGCTGGTCGCCATCGCGCTGCACCGCGTCCAGCTGCTCCTTCAGCTCCGAAAGCCGGTCGCGCACCTTGCGGCGATCGAGGTCGAGCGTGGTCTCGCCGGCACCCGGACCCTGCTGGCGCCCGCCGCCGGACGAGGACTCCCGCAGGCGGGGTGCCACGTATTTCAGGCGCGCCATCTCGACCTGCAGCCTCGCCTCGCGGGTGTTGGCGTGGCGATGGAAGATCTCGACGATGACGCCGGTGCGATCCAGCACCTGGGCGCCCGTGGCCCGCTCCAGGTTGCGGATCTGGCTCGGCGAGAGCTCGTGGTCGACGATGACGAATACGGGCTTGGCGGCGAGGACCGCGCCGGGTTCGGGACGATCGAGGATGTCTGCGGCCCCCTCGAAGCGCTGTCGGGCCTTGGCCTTCGGAGGCGGTGCCATCGAGCCGACCACGCCGGTTCCGCCGGTCATCGCCGCCAGTTCCTCCAGCTTGCCGCTGCCGATTAACGTCGCGGCGCCGGTGCCGTCGCGCCTTTGCGTCACCGTGCCGACCACGTCGTATCCCAGCGTTTTCACGAGGCGCTCCAGCTCCTTGAGGCTGGCTTCGTGGGCGACGTCGGCGACCTCGGGCGTCTGTATTCCCACGAGGATGGCGAGCGGGACCGGTGGCTTGGTGTCCATGGACGGCAACCTAGCACGGGACGCTGGAAGAGCGGCTCCCGTTCGGGTGCACATTCCTCTGATTGGAAAACGCGTGGTGGACCAGCGTCTTCGCTGCTGCCGCTGGACGGTGGCTTCTACGCCTTGCCGGCCATCATCGCGCCCCTGACCCGCTCGTCGCCGCACCGTGCCGCACGCCAACGGGCAGCGACAGCCCGGGTCTGACCTTACAGGCGTCTGATCGGGGCTCCCAACTGCACGAAATCGCGCTCGCGGCAGGTCAGGATCAAGATCTGCATGGTTCGGGCCGCACGCTGCAGCACGAGGTGCATCCTGTGGAGACGGGCCTCGTCGGTGTTGACGAGGGCGTCGTCAAGTATGATGGCGGAGGGCCGGTTGGCTCCGCGCAGGATGTCGGCGAGGGCGATACGCGTGATGACCGCGACCTGCTCGCGCGCGCCGACACTCAGGCCGCCGAACGGCTCGCTGACGCCTTTGCGTACCAAGCTCTCGATCTCAAGCGTGCTTTCATTGAGGATGATGTCGCTGTCGGGCTGCACTAGCCGCAGATAGGGCGCGGCGCGCTCGCGGACGGGGCCCAGCCAGCGGTCGCGGGTCTCCCGCTGCGCCTTTGAGAGCGTATCGTGCAGCAGCCGAGCGGCCCGGGCGTGCACGCCCTGAGCGTCCAACCGGCGCTCTTCGGCCACGAGGCGCCCTTCCACCTCGGCCAACTCCTCTCCGAGGCCTTGGCGGCCGAGCGCGCGCAACTCGATCTCGAGGTCGCGCCGGTCGCGTTTCAGCGTCTCGATGTCAGCTCGGATCGCGCGTTCGGCGCCCTCGGCGCGCTTCAATTCGAGGGCGGATGCTTCCGGATCGGCGTCAGCCAGGGCGGCCGCGGCGGTCCTCTCTCGTCCGGCGGCGTCGGCGAGGCCATTCTGCGCGATGTCGCACGCCTCCAGAACGGCCGCGTCGCTCATCTCGCCGCGGGCGGTGTCAAGCGATTGCGCGAGAGCTTCAGCCTCGCGCGCTGCGCCGGCATTGCGCTCCGCCAAGGCGGCGACGGCGCGATCGGCGGCATCTCGGGCGCGGCGCTCGACCTCGACCGCGTGCTCGGCATCCCGTTGCGGATCGACGGCCGTCACCTGCGCGCGCAACGCCGCTTCCAACGCCAACGGCGACCAGGCGCAGGCGCAGGCGCCTTCACCGGATCGCTGCAAGGACGCCTCCTGTAAAGAGACGGCCTGGAGCAAGGCTTCAAAGCCTTCCGGCGCCAACGTCCTCAAGGTCGCCATCGCGGTCTGGGCATCGCGCGTCGCATCGACTTGGACGGCGAGGGCGCGCCGTGCCGCTGCGACATCCGTGTAGCCGCTGCCGGCGAGCCCGTCGTTCAGGGCGGACTGCCGCCTCGCTCTTGCGCGCGAGCATCTCGACGCCCCCGCCCGGACGGACGCTCAACCGGCCGAAGCCCTCCAGCGTCAAGACCGCATCGCTCGACAGCAGTAGCGGCACGGCCACGTCCTGCGTGACGCCGCAGAGCGTGACGGTGCGTCCCGCCTCGGGCTCGAAGGTCAGGCGGACGCTCGCCGCTTGGAGCTGCAGCGTCGTGCGATCACGGGCCGCTTCGAGCGTTTCGAGAGCGGCGATGTCGGCCGCAGCGATGGTGATCGCCGCGGCCGCGGCCAGGCGCTCTCGTCGCGTCGAGTCGAGAATCCGCGCGATGTCGAGCCGTTGGCGGAGCATCGTCAGCAGCTCGACGGCCCGGGCGCGCTCACGCGCGGACTCGAGGGCCCGGACGGTACGCGTCGCCTCGAGGGAGATGCGCCTGGCGGCCTCTAGCGTCACCTCCGCTGTCTTCAGCATCGAGTCGCGACGCAGCAGGCCGTCGCGCTCCTCCACCAGCGTCGCCGCCACTTCGAGGCTCGTCGAATGCGCTCGCTTCGCATCGACGATGAGCTCGGCGCGTGCGTTCCGACGGATCGCGACCGCGTCGTGCTCGAGGCCGCGTCGCACCAGCAGTTCCGACGCGCGCGCGTGGGCGGAGCGCAGATGCTCGGACGCGGCGACTGCCCGGTGCGCCGCCTCCAACGTCTGGACGGCCCGCTCGAGGCGCTCCTCTCGCTCGTGGCGGGCCAACGCGTCCGATTTGCCCTCGAGCTGGACCACCTTCTCGTCCTGGGCGCGCAGGGCGGCGGCAAGCTCGTCGTGACGCGTGCGCAGCGTGTCGACCTCTTCGCCGAGCGCCTTGAGATCGCCACGCACCTTGCCGCGCTTGTCCCAGAACGCGTTGCGGCGCTCCTCCGCGGTCGAAAGCAGGGCGCGTCCGCGCTCGCCCCCGACGACTTGGCCGACTTCCTGTTCGAGCGCGGAGGCGATGACGTCGCGGCCGGCGCCGATGCCGAGCGCGCGATGGGAACGGCCCTGCTCGACCCAGAGGAGGCCGTGTACGCCCTGGTGCTCTTCGGGTTTGGATCCACCGGCGCCAGGCGGCGTAAAGCCGAAAAGCTGGGCGAGGCGCTCTTCCACGGCGTCACCGGAGGTCCGCTCGCCGGGGCCGCGAAGCTCGGCCTCGGCGCGCTGACAGAAGGCCTTGCGCAGGTGCCAGAGCCCACCGTCGATCTCGAAATCGATCGCGATCTCCGGGCGAACGGCCTGATTGTACGGCTGCATTGCGGCCGCCACCTTGCCCCCGACGCGGTGGCGCTCGAACAGGCCGGTGCGCAACGCAGCGAGCAGCGTTGACTTGCCGGCCTCGTTGTCGCCGACGAGGACGTTGAGGCCGTCCTCGAGATCCTCGACCAGAGCCCGTCCGAGCTTGCGGAAGTCCTTCACCTCGATGCGGCGGATGCGCATTGATTAGGCGGCCCTGTCGAGATGGTCGAGGTAGATCATGCGCAAGGCGATGCGGGCTTCCGCTGCCTCGGGGTCCGCAGGTCGGTGGCCTTGGCGCGCAAACGCTCGATCGCCAGCCTCACGAAGCCGGAGTTGTCGACGGCGTCGAGATCGTCGGCCGTGGGTTCATCGTGAAGACGGCCGTCATCCACCTCGAGATGGTGGAAGCGCGCTTCCCGGGCTTTCAGCTCGCGTTCGAGGCGGCGACGCTCCGACAGCCCGATGGTGCCGGCAAGCTCGAGCGCGACGATGCCGCGCCGATGCTCACCGGCGATGCCATCCAGCGCGCGCAGCACAGCGCCGCAGGTGCCATCGAGGATCTCGACCTCGAGCTTCGTCCAGGAATAATGCCCGACTCGAAGTGTCTCGACGCGCTCGGGAGAACGGCAAGTTTCGAGTTCGATGAGATGGACGTGGCCGGAATCGTTGGCGCGATGGCGGTCGGTCTCAGGTGTCCCGGCATACCAGGTGCGCGACGCGATCCGCAGCGCACCGTGCCAATCGCCGAGCGCGAGATAGCCAAGGCCGGCGCGATCGGCTCGATCCATCGGGATCTCGTTGGCCGCGCTTGCGGCGTCCGGGAGACGGCCTGCGATGCTGCCGTGGGCGAGGCCGATCCGGCGACAGCCCTCGGGCGAGGGCGCGGCTTCAAACCATTCGGTCTGATCGAGCGCCTCCCGCCTACGGCGAAGAGGAGCCGGAAAAACGACGGCGGCGGCGCCCCAACGATCGATTGCGACGGGGGTATCGGCGATCACCACGCTGTCGGGGAGGCCGATCTCGCGCATGCGCGTCCAGACGCTGTGAGCGAGCGCGGGATCGTGATTGCCCGGCAGGAAGACCCATAAGCCGCCGAAAGCCTTCAGCGCTTCGACTGTCCGCACGATCGTCCTATCGGAGACCTCGTTGCTGTCGAACGCATCGCCCGCGACGAGCACCGCGTCGACCCGGTGCGTCTGCGCGATCTTGGCGATTCGTTCCACCGTGCGGATGCGCTGGGAGCGAAGCTCGACCGCGGCTTCCGGCGGTAGCCGGCTAAATGCCTTCCCAATCTGCCAATCGGCCGTGTGTATGAAGCGGAAGCTCATGCGGATCAATCCTTCGGATCGCTAAATTCTAACCCTCTGCACAAGGTCGAGCGCGTCTATCCCGATCGAAAGACACAGGCGTTTCGCGTTAAGCTTGGCTTCGAGCCCGCCGCGTCATGGGCCCAGGAGCAGGCTGCCGATCGAGTGGCTTGCGAACCTCGATCGAGCATAGTACCCGAGCGGACGATGGGTGGCGGGCTGACCAGAGCGTCAGCAGGTCGCCGGTCTGGCCCTTCTCGACTGTAACCCTGCTAGAAGTGATTTCCATCAACACGCGGCCGAGGCGGCGAGGTGTCGACGGCGGCACCGAGCGTACCCTCGGCATGGACAGGTACCGGCGCGACAAGCGCGGCTGCGAAAGCGACGCTGACGAGATCGTCCCGGCTCGGCAGGCTGACCGTCATCGCAACCTCGCGCTTGCCGAAGCCGCGGGCGGGTGCCGCTCGATCGCCGACCAGCCGAAGACGAGAAGCGGTGCGGCGGCCGTCGCGAAGCCGGCGAGCGCATCGACCAGCTCGCGCTTCCCGAGCAGGGCCTTGCCGAGCGGGCGCCGCACGATCCAGGACTTGAGCTTCAGTGCCGCCGCGAGCTCAGGGGGCGCGTGGGCGAAGCCTTGAGGCGGCCTGACGAGCGTGTCCTCGGTCTCGGGAGCGAGCCCCTCCTCGGCGAGGGCGGCGATCGCCTCGAGCCATCCGTCGGCATCGTCGGCCAACCCGCGGCGGAGGGAAGCGAGCACGCCTGGCTCGGGCCGGAAGAAGCCGGCGGCAGCGAAAGAGGCCTGCGGATCGACCTGAAGGTAGAGGACGCCCGGCGCCATCTTCGCGCCGCTGCGCGTCAGGATCGCGCTTGCATTGGTCTTGTAGGGGCGCTTGTCCTTAGAGAAGCGGACGTCGCGGTTAAGCCCGAATTGCGAGCGCCAGGGATCGCCGCGCAGCGGCGGCCCCGCTGACCCGAGACGTTCCGATAGTTCGGCGACGAGCCCGGCCATGGGACTGCGCACCTCGCCCTCGTAGATCGCCTTGTTCTCCGCCATCCAGGTCCGATCCTGGTGCTCAGCGAGCTCCTCGAAGAAGGTGAAGGCCGCAGCATCGAAGCCGTCGAAGGGCGGCGGCGGCCGATCGTCGTCGCGGCTCATGTCGCGCGCGCCGACGTTTCGCCGACCTCCGCGAGACGCGCGGCGAAGACGAGGCTCGCGTCCACCTTCTCGACCAGTGTGACGCCCATAACCCCGGCGCTCCCGATCAGCCGCTTGTCACCACGCGCGGCTCCGGCGGCGCCGGTGGCTCCTCGCCGCGGGCCTTGATCAGCTCCGCGACAAAGGCGTCGAACGAGGCCTTCACGGCGGGCGCGCGCGAGCAATCCGGGCCACCGCAGCTGAAGCCATCGAGCACCTCCGCGGGCATGGTCGCCTCGCAGCGACACCGGCCTTCCTTCATCGCTTTACCCTCTCAAAGCCTGCAAATGGCCGCGGTCCGTCAACCCCGCGTTTACCTCACCGATCCATTCTCGCGTCATGTGTCGCGTGGAGACTTAAAGGATGTCGGGACTGCTGAGTCGTTTCGCCAGAGATCGCCGCGGCAGCACTTTCGAGGGCATCGCGCTCTCGGTTTCGATCATCGCGGTGGCCTTCGTCGCCTCCGCGGATATGCTCGACTACATGGTCAAGAAGCATACTGGCGAGCGGAGCATAGCGCTCGCCAAGCCGATCGCGCCGCCGACCCTGAAGGATCTCGACGAGACGCCGACCGGCTCGCTGTCCAAGCTGGTGTCGCGCTCGGTGCTCGATCCCTGCACCAGTCTGGCCAAGTAGCCCGGCCGACCCGGTCGGTCCCGATCAATAGAACCCGCCCGGATCGCGACCGCCCGCCGCGTCGGGGTAGAACTGGCGTGCCGGCGGCGCCCGGCGCGGGACATCCTCCGGCGGCACCGGCGCACCGTCGAATCCGGCATCGGGGGCGCTACCGTCGTCGACCGGCGCCTGCCGGCGCTTGGCGACGCGCTTCTTCTTCTCCGGCTTGTCCGGCTTGGCGGCCGCATCGGCATTCGGGGGCGGCACCGCCGGCTCCGCATCGGCGGTCTGAGGCGCCTTCTCCACCTGCGTCCCGCCTTTGCAGTCGGTCAGCCAGATGTCGTAGACGGGATGCTCGATCGGGTTCAGTCCGGGGCTGGCGGCAAACATCCAGCCCGAGAAGATGCGCTTGTACTGCTTCTTGGCGTCGATTTCGTCGACCTGGGCGAAGGCCACTGTCTGCGGTGCCTCGGTGGCCGGCCGAGTGTAGCAGGCCCGCTCGGTGATCTGCAGCGAGCCGAATTGCACAGTCTCGTTGGTCGCAACCTCAAACGAGATGATCCGGCCGGTGATCTTGTCGAGACCGGAGAACACCGCGGTTGGGTGAGTGATGCGGTCGGCCCGCGCCGGCGCGATGGAGACGAGTGCGGCGAGGGCCAGGCCGAGCGGGAAGGGTCGTAACATCCGAGGGTCCGGGCGGCCGGGAGGCAGGTGGCGCCCGGGTCATCCACCATACGAGTCCGGCCCAATTGCGACCTACTCGGCCGGCGTGGCGGCGGCGAGAGCCGCCTGCTCGGCCTGCCACTCGAGCTCGGCCTCGCGGCGGCGCCGGGCGACCACGTCCCAGCGCGTGCCGAAGGCGGCATCGCAGACGCCCGGGCTGCCGAAACCGTCGGAGAAGGAGACGTTGCCCTTGGCGTGATGCTCGCCATGGGCCTGGCTGGTGATCATCCCGGCCAGCACCTTGACGAAGCGCGGCATGCGCTCGGCGAGCTTGGCCTTGGGCAGCAGCACGGCAAAATCGTAGCCGGAATGCTCGTAGACGCCGCCCACCGCGCCGAGGCCCGCGATCATCGAGTGGAACAGGATGTCCGAGCCGCCGCCGCCTACGACCGCCAGCGGCAGCAGGTAGGGCAGCACGATCTCGAGGAAGAAGTCCTGCGGGCTCATGTAGCAGGCTGAGATGCCCTTGCTGGCGCCGGTGGAGTGATGGACCGAGTGGCGCAGCACGCGCATCAGGCTGGGGCGGTGCAGCAGGTGGCGATGGGTCACGTATTGCACCACGTCGTGGCCGATGCCCATGACGACGAGCGAGAGCAGAAAGCGCCACACCGGCAGGTGCGCTTCGCCGGTGAAGCAGAGGCCGACAGCCTGCATCAACACCATGCAGGGCAGCAGCACGGCGCACTGGTTGAAGATCACGCGGCCCATCAGCTGGCGATAGGACTTGCGATCGATGTCGCGCACCTTGAACCGGCGCAGGGCGCGGGTGCGGTCGCACCATTCGAAGGCGTAGCCGACGGCGTGGAAGACGATCATCTGGAGCGCCCAGACGTAGATCGACAAAGGCAACCACCAGGGCAGCGTCAGTGACATCGCGCGCGAACCTCGACCTTGCTCTGTGTCTTCGACACGGGTGTAGGCCGCCGCCGCGGGACGCGACAAGGCGGCGGCGCCACATCATCCGTGACTGTGGCGAGGATACCGCGTAGCCGGGTCCGCGAGAATTCACGGCTTGTAACGCACTGCAATATGAGAACGATTCCAATGCTGACACGCGAAGCGGACATCGCCACCCAGACGGCGCGCATGCTGATCGAGGCCAAGGCCATCCTGTTCGCCGAGGGCGAGCCTTTCACCTTCACCTCGGGGATGAACAGCCCGGTCTACACCGATATGCGCAAGATCATCGCCTATCCCCGCATCCGCACGCGTCTCATCGACTTCGCCGTGGAGACCATCGAGCGCGAGATCGGCTACGCGAGCCTCGACGTGATCGCCGGCGGCGAGACGGCGGGCATCCCCTTCGCCGCCTGGATCGCCGACCGGCTGGCGCTGCCGATGCAATACGTCCGCAAGAAGCCCAAGGGCTTCGGCCGCAACGCCCGGATCGAGGGCGAAGTGGTGGACGGCGCCCGCGCCCTGCTGGTGGAGGACCTCGCCACCGACGGCGGCAGCAAGGTCGGCTTCATCGAGGCACTGCGCGAGGCCGGCCAGCGCTGCGACGCCACCTTCGTCTTTTTTTTCTACGACATCTTCCCCAAGGCGCGGGAGACGATGGCCGGACTCGACGTCGGCCTGCACTACCTCGTCACCTGGCGCGACATCCTCGGCGTCGCCAAAGCCGGCGGCTACTTCGAGGTCGACACGTTGCGCGAGGTGGAAGCCTTCCTCGACGCGCCGCTGGACTGGTCGGCCGCCCACGGCGGTGTGGCCGATATGGCACCGCCGGCATGAAGGCGGCGGCGACCCAAGGGCCGCCCCTGTCTTGACGTAAAGCATCGCTCATCTGCGAACTGACGCTGGCTGTTCCGTCGAGCGAATCATATGAGACCCGTGCTTCCGCCCCGCCGCTCCATCATCCTGAAGGCCAACCGCGACACGCTGGTGCTGATCGCCGCCGCCGGTGCGATGACGCTCGCCATCGCCAATTCCGTCCACACCCGTCCGGCGCCCGCCACGCTGCAAGGACAGACCGGCGGCACGACCACCGAGCAAGCCGCCGCCGGCGAATGGGCGGGGCAACTCGCCGATCTGACGCCGAACCAGGTTGCGTCGACCGCCCCGGCCGAGCCGTTGAGCACGGCCGCGCTGACCTTGGACAAGGCGGCGATGGCCTTGCCGGCCTCGCCGCGCCCGGCCCCAGCCCTTCCGAGCAAGCCGCGAATCTGCGACGGCGCGCCCTGCCCGCCACCCGTGAAAGCAGCGGCCGCCGGCACCGCCGCCGCGGCGCCGCCGCGCCATCCGCCCGCCGTCACGCCGCCGGCGCGCGAGGCAAGCCTCGTCGAGAAGCTCAATCCGCTGAACCACCTTCCCGAAATGGTGAAGCGGCCCTTCGCCTCCGCCGGCGACACGATCGCCGGCTGGGTCAAGCGCTTTTAGGCCGATCCGCGGGCGGGAGAGCCCTTGGGGCCGGCCCTGGCGACGATCCCGCTGCGGCGATCTTGTCTCGCGGGAACGATTGTGGCACAAGCCCGCCACCGTCGCTGCCCAAGGGGCCGCCACGATTTTTCGCTGCGGTAGCTCAGTGGTAGAGCACTCCATTGGTAATGGAGAGGTCGAGAGTTCAATCCTCTCTCGCAGCACCATGCGCCCGCCGACGAGCCCGAAGCTTTCGCCCGGTGCGTTTGGTTTCATCCTCGAAACGGTCATGGACCTCCAAGACATGGTCAGACGGCGGCTCGTTGCGCCGGTCAAACCTGGTCCCTACCCGCGATCGAGATGGCCCAGGTCGCGCCCCGGATCGAGCTGGTCGCGCACGCGCTGCTTCAGCGTCTTCACGTCGGGGAAGCCGCCATCCGCCTTGCGCTCCCACACCGTTGCGTGATCCACCGCGATGATGAAGGCGCCGCCGCTCGCCGGCACCAGTGCGACTTCGCCCAGGCTCGCCGAGAAGGTCGAGAGCAGCTCCTGCGCCATCCAGGCGGCCCGCAGCAGCCAGTTGCACTACGTGCAATAGGTGATCGTCACCCGCGATCCGAGCGCCTCGCCCCCGCTGACCACACCCTTGCCCGCCTCGCTCATCGCGCCCGCTCGAGCCGCGGCAGAAACCAGGCGAGAAGGCCGATCGCCGGCAAGAAGGCGGTGAGGCGATAGACGGTGGTGATGCTGGTGGCGTCGGCGAGTTCGCCGAGCACGGCGGCGCCGAGGCCGCCCATGCCGAAAGCGAAACCGAAGAACAGGCCGGTCACCGTGCCGATGCGGCCGGGCATCAGCTCCTGCGCGAAGACGACGATCGCCGGAAACGCGGAGGAGAGGACAAGGCCGATGAGCACGGCGCATGCGCCGGTCAGGGGCAGGTTGAGGTAGGGCATGGCGAGCGTCAGCGGCAGCACACCGAGGATCGAGCCCCAGATGACCAGCCGGCGGCCGTAGCGATCGCCGATCGGACCGCCGAAGAATGTGCCAACCGCCGTCGCCATGAGGAAGGCGAAGAGGAACAGCTGCGCCGTCTGTACGCCGACGCCGAACTTATGGATGAGGTAGAACGTGTAGTACGACGACAGGCTCGCCATGTAGACGAACTTGGAGAAGATCAGCACCAGCAGGATGGCGATGGTGAAGGCCACCGTCCTGCCGGCCAAGGGCGAGGCGGCCACGGCTTTGCGGGCGGTGCCGTGGCGCGCAGCGAGATGGCGGGCGTACCATTGGCCGATGGTGGCCAGTGTGACGATGCCGACGAGCGCGATGCCGGCGAACCAGCCGATCGCGTGCTGGCCGTGTGGCACGACGATGAAGGCGGCGAGCAGCGGGCCCAGCGCCGCGCCCCAGTAGCCGCCGACCTGGAACACGGACTGGGCAAAGCCATAGCGCCCACCCGACGCCGCGCGGGCGATGCGCGAAGCCTCGGGGTGGAAGATCGAGGACCCGACGCCGACCAACGCGGCGGCGGCGAGGATGACGTGGTAGCTCGGCGCGCGCGCGAGCAGCACCAGGCCGCAGAGGGAGAAGGCCATGCCGACCGCCAGCGAGAACGGCGCCGGGCGCCTGTCGGTGACAAGCCCGACGACCGGCTGAAGGAACGAGGCGGTGAGCTGGAAGGCCAACGTGATCAGGCCGATCTGGCCGAAGTCGAGGTGGTAGGACGCCTTCAGGATCGGATAGACCGATGGCACCAGCGACTGGATCGTATCGTTGACGAGGTGCGAGAACGAGAGCGCCAAGAGGATGGCGAGAACGGCGCCCTCCTCGTTCCCGCCGATGAGCTCGGTGGTCGGCTGTCCGGCGCGTGTCGGCATGAAGGGCTGGTCCCGCTACACTCCAGGCTCGCCTTTCCGGCGCAACCTAGTCGCGCCTGGAACAACCGAGCTTGAATTAAAGGTAGGGCCGCCGCAGGTTCGCGTTCCGCGCGGCAGCCTCTCGTGTCCGGCGCCGCCGGAAAGCCGGCGCTTATCAAAAACAAACGTCGGGCACGACCTTCGGTTCGGATCGTCGTAAGAACCTCCGCTGATGCGGACAAGCGACCGTTTCCGCCTACACCGAAATTTGTGCGCCGAGCTCGACCACGCGATCGGAAGGGATGGCGAAGAAGTCGGTGGCGTTGGCCGCCTGCTTCGACAGTGCGACGAAGAGCCGATCCTGCCACAACGGCATGCCCGAATTCGGCGATGTCTTGATGGTGCGCCGCCCCAGGAAGAACGACGTCGTCATGATGTCGAACTTCAGTCCGGCCTTACGCAGCGATCCCAATGCCGAAGGGATGCGCGGGCTCTCCATGTAGCCGTAGTGTAGCACGACCTTGGAGAAATCGGGCGAGAGCGCCTCGATCTCGAAGCGCTTGGAGGTGGGCACGCGCGGCGTGGGCTCGGTCTTGATCGACATGACGACGACGCGCTCGTGCAGCACCTTGTTGTGCTTGAGGTTGTGCATCAGCGACGAAGGCGCGGTGTCGGGATGGTTGGTGAGGAAGATCGCCGTGCCGGAAACGCGCACCGGCTTCGATTTCTCCAGCATGCGTATGAGGGCGAGCGTCGTGATCGAATCGCGCTGGGTCTTGCGCACCAGCAGCGTGTTGCCGCGCACCCAGGTCCACATCACCACCATGGCGCAGGCGGCGATGGCGAGCGGCACGAAGCCGCCCTCGAGCACCTTGACGAGGTTGGCGGCGAGGAAGGCGAGGTCGACCGCGAGGAACATGCCGGTGAAGGCGAGCGCCAGCCACAGCGGCCATTTCCACAGTCGCCACACCACGACGAAGGCAATGGCGGTCGTCACCACCATCGTGCCGGTGACGGCGATGCCGTAGGCCGAGGCGAGCGCGTCGGATTTCTGGAAGATCACCACGAGCGCGAGCACGCCGATCAGCAGCATGATGTTGATGCGCGGAATGAAGATCTGCCCTTCCTGCGTATCCGACGTGTGCTGGATCAGCATGCGCGGCAGCAGGCCGAGCTGAATGGCCTGGCGCGCCAGCGAATAGGCGCCGGTGATCACCGCCTGGCTGGCGATGACGGTGGCCATGGTGGAGAGGATCACCAGCGGCAGCTGGAGCCATTGCGGCGCCAGCTTGAAGAAGGGGTTGTCCGCCATGTTGGGGTGGGCGAGCACCAGCGCGCCCTGCCCGAGGTAGTTGAGGCAGAGCGCCGGCAGCACGAAGAGCATCCAGGCGGACTGGATCGGCAGCCGGCCGAAATGCCCCATGTCGGCGTAAAGCGCCTCGGCTCCCGTCACCGCCAGGAACACCGAACCCAGCACGATAAAGCCAAGGAACCCGTGGCCGAAGAGAAAGCCTAGCGCATGCCAAGGCAGAAAGGCCGTGAAGATGCGCGGCGCATCGCCGAGATGGATGGCGCCGAGCACCGCGATGACGGTGAAGAACAGGACCATGATCGGGCCGAAGAAGACGCCGACCCGCGCCGTGCCGGTGCGCTGCACGAAGAACAGCGTCACGAGGATGAGGATGGTCAGGGTGACGACCAGCTTCTGATTGTCCTTGAAGAAGTCGGAGACGAGCTCCAGCCCCTCCAGCGCCGAGAGCACCGAGATCGCCGGCGTGATGATGGCGTCGCCCGAGAAGAGCGCCGCGCCGGCGACGCCGAGGAAGAACACCAGCGTCGAGCGCCGGCCCAGCGCCTTCTGCGCCAGCGCCATCAAAGACAGCGTGCCGCCCTCGCCCTTGTTGTCGAGGCGCATGAGGAACAGCACGTATTTCGCCGTCACCGTGAAGAACAGCGCCCACAAGAGGAGCGACACGGTGCCGATCACCGCCTCGTCGCCGAATCCACGATCCTTGGTGTGGGCCAGCGACTCGCGCAACGCGTAGAGCGGGCTGGTGCCGATGTCGCCGTAGACGACGCCGATCGAGGCGATCGCGAGCCCGAAGGTGGACGCCGATGTGGCGTGGGCATCCGGATGCGTGTCGGGATGGGCCGCGAGCGCCGCGTCGGGGATCGGCGCGATCGGCGAAACGGCTCCGGAGGACGTTTCGCGCGCCATGTCTTGCGACATCTCAGGTTCCCTGGCGCGCCGTCCCCGGGACGACGGCCGACTTATGAGCGACCCTATAGCGAAAAGAGCCGACGGCGAGAAGCACCGCTTGGTGGGACGAATCAACTGAGCCCGCGGCGTTGGCAGGCGAATCGCACCGCCTCATCGCGATGATAGGCGACCCGCGCTTCGCGCGCGGGCCGTTACACTGCCGTGCGGCCAAACAGCCGCGAACATGCCCAATCGACGACCAGATCAGCACGGCACCTGCAACGGAGTGCCAATCGTGTCACTTCCATCTTTATGTGACAGCATGGACTTGTTCGTGGGCCTGCAATCCGCTTCGATTATTTCGTCATCACTTGGGAGCGGAAAGTGCTGGTACGACTTTCTTTAAAGCATCTTTTCTTGTCGTGCTCGGTCGCACTGGGTTTCGCGGTCTGCGCGCAGGCCGCTCACGCGGCTGATCTCGCGGCGCCCGCTCCGGCTCCGATTGCACCAGCGCCGGGCTTCGCCTTCTTCACCGGCATCGAGTACCACGTCCAGGGCGATGCCGGCATTATCGGCAATTCGCTGAACCCTAGCCAGGGCCTCAACCGCGAAGGCTACAACTTCGGTAGTCTCTACGAGGATCATGCCAACACGCCGATCCTCAATCAAATCCTGCTGACCGCGGCCAAGCCCGTCGATCCCGGCGCGAAAGGATATGCCTTCGGCTTCATGCTGGAGGGGCTCTACGGCTCCGATCTCCGCTTCAATCATTTCCTTGGCATCGGCGACCAGTTCCTCGGCGGCGATCGCAACCAGTTGAACGTCGTGCAGGCCCATGTCGCGGCGCACCTGCCCTGGATCACGGCGGCTGGCATCGACATCAAGCTCGGCCTCTTCACCTCGCCGCAAGGCTACGAGGGCCTGGACTCGTCGCACAACCCCTTCTACTCGCACAGCTATACGGATTTTTATGCGACCACTTTCAACCACGCCGGCTTCTTCTCGACGACGCACGTCAATACGACGGTCGACCTCTACCTTGGGGTCGACACGGGCAACCAGACCTCGTTCGGCTTTCCCGGCGGCGACCCCAATGGCGAGCCTGCCGGGTTCGTGGGATTCGGCCTCAGCAATTTGCTGAACGACAGGCTGAACGTCGTTGCCCTTTCTCACATCGGACCTGAGCAGAACTTCGTGTCGGATTCGAGCGGCGCTCAGCGCGACCTGCGTTCCTACAACGATGTCGTCTTCACCTATAAGTTCTCCGACGCCTTCAGCGGCGCCACAGAGTTGAACTACACCCGCGACGACTACGGGTTCGGCAACGGCCCCGCGACCAGCATGAGCGCCGTTCAGTGGTTCGCGTACACATTGACCAACGTCTACACCCTGAACATCCGCGCCGAGGTGCTGCGCGATTCCCAGAACTTCTTCGTCTCGACGCCGCAGGACGACGCCGGCTTCGTGAAGTCGGAACACGGCACTTTCGCCCTGACCGCACCGACGCTGGTGGCGCCCAACAGCTCGCAGGGCACAACCTACAGTGAGGTGTCGTTGGGGCTGACGATCAAGCCGGAAGTGCCCAAGCCACTCACCCTGGTGCTGCTACGCCCGGAGATCCGTTATGATCGGGTGATCGCCGGATCATCCGTCTACAACAACAACGCCTATCTCGGCGGCAGCAGCGGCAGCCGCGGCCAGTTCACCTTCGGCGGCGACGTCGTCATCGGCTTCTAAGCCGCACGGAGGAACCAAGGGTCCCGCTGCGCGGACCTTTTCGCCTTTTGACGCCGTCTTGACCCAAGGCCTGCCCGGCGTCAGGACCGGGAAGTCTCACGCTGAGCGTTCGCTTCGGGATGAAGGAAGTGGCGGGGCGTCGCATTGCCGCGCGCGCACTGAAGTGTATAGCTCCGCTCAAGACCGTGCTTCGCGCACCGAAACGATCGAGTGATGGGCCTATGAGCGGAACCTCTACCTACGTCCCCAAGAGCGCCGCGGCGAAATGGTTGGAGACGCGCCTGCCGATCGTCGGTTTGGTGCACTCGTCCTTCGTGGCGTTCCCCAATCCGCGCAATCTCAACTATTTCTGGACCTTCGGCGGCATCCTGGCCTTCATGCTGGCCTCGCAGATCCTGACCGGCGTTATCCTGGCGATGCACTACACGCCGCAGGCGTCGCTGGCCTTCGCCTCGGTCGAAGGCATCATGCGCGACGTCAATTACGGCTGGCTACTGCGCTACGTGCACGCCAACGGCGCTTCGATGTTCTTCTTCGCAGTCTACGTCCACATCTTCCGCGGCATCTACTATGGCTCCTACAAGGCGCCGCGCGAGGTTCTGTGGCTGCTCGGCATCGTGATCTACCTGCTGATGATGGCGACTGGTTTCATGGGCTACGTGCTGCCCTGGGGCCAGATGAGCTATTGGGGCGCCACCGTCATTACCAGCCTGTTTGGTGCGATCCCGATCATCGGCGACTGGCTCAGCCACCTGCTGTGGGGCGGTTTCTCGGTCGACAACGCCACGCTCAATCGGTTCTTCTCGCTCCATTACCTGCTGCCTTTCATGATCGCTGGCGTCGTCGTGCTGCACATCTGGGCGCTGCACGTGCCGGGCTCGAACAATCCCGCCGGCATCGAGAAGAAGACCGCCAAGGACACCCTGCCCTTCCACCCCTATTTCACGGTGAAGGACGGCTTCGCCCTGGTCTGCTTCCTCGTGCTGTATGCCTGGGTGGTGTTCTACGTCCCCAACTACCTCAACCACGCAGACAACTACATCGAGGCCAACCCGCTGGTGACGCCGCAGCACATCGTGCCGGAATGGTACTATCTGCCGTTCTACGCGATCCTGCGTTCGATCCCCGACAAGCTGCTCGGCGTCGTGGCGATGTTCATGTCGATCATCCTGCTCGCCTTCCTGCCCTGGCTCGACACCTCTCGCGTCAGGTCGGCGAATTACCGCCCGATGTACAAGGTGGCCTTCTGGATCTTCGCGGCGACGGCGATCGGCCTCGGCTACATCGGCTCACAGCCTCCGGCGGGTGGCTACGTATTAGCCGGTCGTATCCTGACCTTCTGGTACTTCTTCCACCTCCTGGTCGTGCTGCCGCTGCTCGGTTTCTTCGAGACGCCGCGTGTGCTGCCGGCCTCCATCTCCGAGGCCGTTCTTGGTCCGCTCGGCAGCTCCGCGACAGCCATGGCCGCGGGCGCGGCCTCCTCTCCAAACACGAAGGGCTGAGCGCGATGAGATCGTCCGCCATCCGGCGCGGGGCGTCAGGCGCCGCGCTGAGCCTGATCCTGGCGCTGGGGCTTACTGCTCCGAGCGTCGCGCAGGATCACGACAAGTCCGCCGCGCCGCCCGCCGGCAGCACCTCTGCCGACCCCAAGCCCGCCGCCGGCAACGTGCCGAGCCCCGCGGGCGAGACGATCAAACCGCAGGCCGGCGAGCAAGCCACAGACGCCAAGGTGGTGCAGGCGGCCGACGGCAGCGAGCCGGAGATTCCTCCCTCGCTGTCGTGGAGCTTCGGCGGGATCTTCGGCCATTACGATACGGCGCAACTGCAGCGCGGCTACCAAGTCTACAAGGAAGTCTGCTCCAACTGCCATTCGATGAAACTGGTCGCGTTCCGCAATCTCGGCGGTGCTGGTGGGCTCGGCTACAGCGAAGGCCAGATCAAGGCGTTGGCGGCGACCTACCAGGTCGAGGACGGGCCCAACGACAAGGGTGAGATGTACAAGCGGCCGGGTCGGCCGTCCGATTATTTCCCGTCGCCATTCCCCAACCCAGAGGCGGCCGCGGCAGCCTACGGCAAGGCCCCACCCGACATGTCGGACCTCGCCAAGGCGCGTGGCTGGGAGCGCGGCTTCCCCGCGTTTATCTTCGACTTCTTCACGCAGTCCGAGGAGACCGAGGGTCCGTCCTACATCTCGGCTGTGCTTCAGGGCTACACCAAGCCCGATGATCCGAAATACAACGTCTACATGCCCAATCATAAGATCGCGATGCCTAAGCCGCTGAGCGATGGGCAAGTGGATTATACTGACGGCACTGAGAAGACGCTGCCGCAATATTCGAAGGACGTCGCTGCCTTCCTGATGTGGGCGGCCGAGCCCAAGCTCGAGCAGCGCAAGGCCATGGGCCTGCGCGTGACGATCTTCCTCATCGTGTTCGCCGCGTTACTCTATTTCGTGAAAAAGCGGATCTGGGCCCGCGTGGGCGGCGATGTGATCATCGGCGCGCACGACGTCTCGGACAAGCACGACCATTGATAGCACGTGCGCCCTCAAGGAGAGGGCGCGCCGTTCGCCATGTCGGTCTGCGGCCAAATTGTCGAGGCGCGGCAACCGGCTTGATTACAGCGGGTTGGCAGCCGACCAACGCAGGACCCGCGCATGAGCGACTCCGATCACCAATCGACGGCCACTCTTATCGGCGACGCCGTCCAGCATGCCACGACCCTCGTCACGGCCGAGCTCCAGCTGGTGCGACTCGAGGCGGCGGAGAAGCTGACGCTGGTGCTGGCCTCCGTGGTCAGCATCGTCATTGCCGGTGTCGTCGGTCTCATCGCGCTTCTCTTCCTGCTGGCGGGTATTGTGCTCGCCATTGCCCTCGTCCTGCCGACCTACATCGCCTGTTTCATCGTCGGCGGCGTCATGGTGTTGTTGGCGCTGATCACGATCTTTGCCGCGGCGCGCAATCTTTCGGCCACGAAGCTGAAGCCGGCGCGCACGCTGAAGCAGGTGCAATCGGCCACCGATCTCGTGAGGAGCACGCGATGACCGAATCCTATACCTCGGCTGCGGACGCCGAGCGCCACGCCGATCAAGCGCGCGAGAACCTCGCCAGGACGTTGGGGCAGCTCAAGGGTAACCTGACGCCGCGCCGCTTGGCCAGCGAAGCCATGGTAAAGCCGCGCCGTCTAGCCAGCGACGCGATAGCCGTCACGAGGGAACACACGCCCGACTGGGTCGGCCGCTTCTGGGCATCGGCGCGCAGCCCCGCCGGTCTCGGGCTGATCGGAGCCACGGCCGCGAGCATTGCAGTGACCATCATCCAGCAGCAGCGCCGCCGCCGCTGATGCACCCACGCCATCGCATGGTGACGTTGTCGCGCCTCTCGAGAGTTTCACGCCAGCCAACCAGTTTGTCACAATCGTGTAGGCACGCTGATCTAATCGGTCGGCGTGTCCCAAAGATTGACGATGCGACCTTCGGCGAGACTCCCGCGCCTCCTCCCGCCGACGGCCACTCTTCTGCTCGCCGCATCGGCAGCCGCAGCTGCTCCGGCGCCAGCCGGCGAGCCCGAGGTTTTCACCCTGCCCGAGGTGGTCGTGGCCACCAACCCGGCTGCGAGCGCGGCCGCCAAGACCCAAAGCTTCGAGTCGGCGCGAAAAACCGTCTTCCCAACGATTGGCGCCAGCGTCAGCAGCTTCGGACGAGACGCCATCGTCGACCGTCCGCAGGGAAGCGACACGCCTTTCGATCGGCTCCTGACCGAACTTCCCGGCGTCTCGCAGGACTCGGCGGCGAGCCGGCCCGACTTCCACGTCCGCAACGAATACGGCAACGTTCAGTACCGTATTGACGGCATCCTGCTCCCCGACAATGTCTCGGGTCTCGGCACGATCTTCGATACCAGCTTCGTCGGCGATCTGACCCTGCTCGACGGCGCGCTGCCGGCGCAGTACGGCCTGCGCACCGCTGGCGTCCTCGATATCACGCCGCGCCAGTTCGGCGCGCCGGAAGGTAGCGTCGGCGTCTACGGCGGCAGTTTCGGCACGGTCACGCCACGTCTTGATTACGGCGGCATCTCCGGCACGAGTCAATACTTCATCGGCCTGCGCGGCTTCCGCAGCGACCTCGGCATTGAGAACCCCACGCCGTCGTACGCCGCCGTCCACGACGGCACCGAGCAGGGCCGCGCCTTCGGTTATCTCTCGACGATCCTCTCGGACTCGGCGCGCCTGTTGACCGTCGCCGGGTTCTCCGACAATCAGATCCAGATCCCCAATGTGCCGGGGCTGCAGCCGCTCGGCGACTTCGGTGGCAACGCCATTTCCTCGACATCGCTCAACGAGCGCGAGAACAACCGCTATGCCTTCGGTTTGGCGGCGCTGCAGACCAAGAGCGAACGGCTCGACACGCAGCTCTCGTTCTTCGCCCGCTATGCCCAGGTGCACTTTGCGCCCGACGTGGCGGGCGACCTCGCCTTCGATGATGTCGCCTCCGACGTGTCGCGGCGCAGCGTGCTCGAAGGCGTCGCCTTCGACTCGGCCTATCGCCTCGGCGTCCATCAGGTGATTCGCGCCGGCTTCGATCTCACGTCTGAAGAGACCCGCAACGACAACCTGCTGACTGCCCTGCCGGTGTTGGCGACTGGTACGATCCTGCCCACACCCGTCAGCTACGGCGACGATGTCGCCAGAATCGGCATCAACGTGGGGGGCTATCTCCAGGACGAGATCGCGCTGACGCCGACGCTCGCCCTCAACCTCGGCCTGCGCTTCGACCAGCTCTACCAGTACGTCACGGCAAACCAGCTGAGTCCCCGCGCCGCCCTGGTCTTCCATCCCGATCCGGCGACGACGCTGCACGTCGGCTACGCCCGCTACTTCACTCCGCCGGCGCAGTCGGAGGCGGCGGGGTCGACCATCGGGCTCGCCACCGGTACGACTTTGCAGCCCGGCGTTCCCCTGGCCGGCCCGGTGCGACCGGAGCGCTCGCACTATTTCGATATCGGCGCCGACCGCACGCTGCGGCCGGGCTGGACGGTCGGCGGCGACCTCTACCTGAAGCTCGCCACCGACTACATCGACGACGGCGAGTTCGGCGAGGCCCGTGTCGTCACGCAGCTGAACTACGCACGGGCGTATTCCGAAGGCGCCGAGCTCAAGACCCGCTACGTGGACGGTGGCTTCTCGGCCTACGGCAATCTCTCGACCAATCGCACCAAGGACACGCGACCCTCGTCGAACCAGTACCTGCTCGACGCCGCCGATTACGCCTACATCTCGCAGCATTACATCTTCGCCGACGACGTGCAGCTCGTCACCGCCTCGGCCGGCGCCAGCTATCGCTTCGGCGCCTCGCTCATCACCGCCAACATGGTCTACGGCAGCGGGCTGCGCGCCGGCTTCGCCAACCTCGACCACGTGCCTGCCTACACGCAGGTGAACCTCGGCTTCGCGCACGAGCTGCGCCTGGGCGCCGATCCGCGCCCGCTGACGATCCGCCTCGACATTGTCAACCTTTTCGACACGATCTACCAGCTGCGCGACGGCAGCGGCATCGGCGTCGACGCGCCGCAACACGGGCCGCGACGAGGCGTCTTCGTCGGCTTGACCAAAAAGATCTAGAGTGAGGTGGACCTTTCCACCCGCAGGCCGGGCGGGGTTGATGGCCCCGAAACGTCCAAGCCTCAGGCGGCGCAGAGTTCGGCTTCGATGGCTGCCAGGTCCACGGTGAGTATCCTTCGCTCGCGCCGGCGCGGCACTGGCGAACGCCGCGGCTCCTCGTTGTCGAGCGCGTCGAAATCGGTCAGCAGCAGCGGCGTGGCGCTCGACGCGTCGATCGACCTTGGTTGCGGCTCGCGTCCTAGCGGCGGAGCGAGGCGCGCCTCATCGCGCGCGGCCTCGACCTCGAAGCGCCGTAGCAGCACCATGAGCTTATCGAGCTCGCCGCTGTTGATCGCCGCGCAGGCGACGAGCACGCGCTCGATCGCCGCCCGCGACAGGCCCGCCTCGTGCTCTTTCGTCCAATCGGCCTCGCGCGCCGCGCCGAGCGCGATGCGGAAGGCCGGCAGCAGGTCGGCTGGAAGCCCGCATCTGCGATAGAGGGTGGCGAAGCCGGTCGAATCACATTGCCTGGCGAGGCCGTCGACGCGGAAGGCCGGCATGCCCGACAGCTCGACGAGGATCGCTTTGAAAAGCTCGATCTTACCGCTGAGGATTGCGCGCAGGGCAAAGCCGGAGGTCAGGCGACCGCTCTGGCGTAGATGCGCGACGAGTTCGCGGCGGCTGTCGCCGTCGCCGCTCGCGATAGTCACCGCGGCCTTGTCGCCGGCCTCGAGCGCCACACGTGTCATGCGCTCGCAGGACAGCCAATTGCGCGCGGTCACGAAGGCCGCCAGCGCCTCGGCCGTGGCGGCAACGAGGTCGACGCGCACGCTCCCGGGAAGGTCGTCTCGTGCGAGCAGCGCTTGGCGCAGCTCGGCCGTCCTTCCATGGCGTTCCACCATGCGGCGGATGGCGAAGCCCGGCAGCCGAACGGCACGATTGCCGGCGAGCACCACGAGCGCGTCGGGCGCGGCGATCTCGGAGAGTGCGGCCGCGACGGCCGGCGAGAGGTTGGGGCGTGAGGCGATGGCAGCCTGCGAGGCCGGCTCGGCCGTCGCGGCGCAGTCGATCAGCTCGGCATCGCTCAAGACGGGCGAGCGCGCCAAGACCACGCTGGAGACGGCGGCACAATCGTCGGCGAGCGCGAGGACGATATGGTGTGGCGCATCCAAGGCGCTGGCCAGCGCTTCGGCTAGCGAGCGGCGAACGTCGGGCGAGGGGTCGTCGAGGAAGCCGGTCAGCACGCGAACCGTGTCGACGCGCTGATGGAGATCAAGCTTCGAGTAAAGGTAGGCGCGGGCGAGCGCGCTGACGCCGTCGGCGCGGCTGCTCGGCGGTGCGGTTCGGACCCACGACTGGAACTGGTTGAGGATCATGGACAAAGCCGTCGGCTGGCGTCGCGTCGTCACCTGTTTTCGCCAAACATGGTTAAAGAAGAATGACCTCCGATCCTCTTTTTCGAAATGTTTAACGTTAAGGAAAGCTTCCAATCGCGCTTCGATCTACTGAGCGATAATCTGCTGCACTCGCTTAGGGAGCTGCGATGCTTGCTTCGACCTTGTCGGTGGACACGACGCCGACGATCTGGCGATTGGCGACGGCGCATGCCAAGCCGATCGTCGTCATGCACGAGGGTGACCGCGATCGTCACTGCTACTGCATCCACTCGGTCACCGGCGACGTGGCCGGTTTGAACGGCTTCGCTCGGCATTTCGGCCCGATTCGGCTGCACGGGCTCCAGGTGCCGAAGCGCGATATGACCCTGCATCTGAGCTCGAGCGTCGAGTCGATGGCAAGCCACCACGTGGCGCTTCTCGAAGCCTATCAGCCTCGCGGGCCGGTCCGGCTGATTGGCTGGTCGGCCGGCGCGATCGTCGCCCTGGAGATGGCGCAACAGCTCCGGGCGCGCGGCCGCGACGTACCGCTCCTCGTGGCGCTGGACGGCGCACCCTGCAACACCGGCGGCGGGCTAAGCCCGCGCGATCCTCGCTACGCGTTGAAGCTCATCGCGAACCTGCCGCGCTGGATCCGCGACGACCGGAGCTCCGACTGGTCGCCTAGGGGCATCCGCACGCGCTTGTCGGAGAAGCTCGCGGCCCGTCGCGGAGCCGCGCTGCAGGATGTCGGCACGCTCGACTCCAACGCGGTAGAGGATGTCATCGCGAGGCCGGGCTGGTCGCCGACGCAGAAGGCTTTCGTGCACGCGATGTACAAGGTGTTGGCGGACTACGTGCCGCGGCGGTACGATGGCAAGGTGTTGGTGTTGGAGACCGGCACGCAGCCGTTGTTCCACCTACGCCAGGTAGGCGCGGCTTGGCGGGCCATCGCCGATGCGCCCGAGATCGTGCCCGTCCGCGGCAATCACAGCGGGCTGGTCCACGAGCGTAACGCCCTGGTCGTCGCCACAGAGATCCTGCGACGGCTGGGTTGACCGTCCGTCCACCCCGTCATCGCGGACGAAACATAGCGGTGATCCGAAACGGTGAGCTGCGCGCATCTGGGTTTCACGCAGAGCGCTGGTCCCTGGTTCGGCTTCGGTAACTCGGGATGACTCTGATCGACAAGCCGCCGCTCAGCGATGGCGGCCGTGATCCTCGAGGTAGAGCGAAGCGACTTGGCGGTCCGCCTCCGTCGCGGCGCTCATCGCGCGGCTGTAGAGGTCGACGATCCAGGCATCGCGCGCCTTGTCGCTGATGCCGTCCTTGGCGAGCGACAGCCACATCAGCCCCTTGGCACGCTGTGGCGCCACCCCGTCGTAGCCGTTGAAGAGCAGCTGGCCGAGCAGCGCCTGCGATTCGATGTGGCCCTTGTCGGCGGCAAGGTAGAGCCAGCGTGCCGCCTGACGCGGGTCCTTCGCCACGCCGGTCCCATCGAGATACATGCGCGCCATGTCGTACTGCGCCGTCGAGTCGCCGAAGTTGACCGCGGCGAAATGAAAGATTTCGAGCGCACGCTCGGGGTTCGGCCTGATCCGCGTGTCGGCGATGCCTTTGAGATTGTAGACGCCGAGCGCGACGAAGGCGCTCGAGACGAAGGGCGCCTCGCGCGGATCGGAATCGTCCTCGTCGAAATTGTCGACGATCTGCGAGAAATAGTCGAAGGCCTTTGCATCGTCGTGGGGTACGCCGTCGCCGGCCGCGTACATCTTGCCGAGCTTCCACTGCGCCAGCGACTCACCGCCCTCGGCGGCATATTGCAACGCGGCAACGGCGGTGCGGGCATGGCCATTGCGCACGCCCTCAAGGCCGGCGCGCAACGCAGCCTTGGGGTTCTTGAAGATCGGGAGCGGCGCATGGCTCTCGCCGGACGACGTCGAGGCGCCGTCGAACGCGCGAGCCGGTAGGCTCGCGCGTGTCAGGGCCAGCGCCGCGACGAGGGCGACGAATGCGGGCGCGAAGCGCCTACACGTCGGCGTAGACATGCGTCTCGCCCTTGGCGCCGGGATGGGTCACGGCACCGTCGACGGCAGGCCCGACGGTCTGCGCGTAGCGCCACAGCGCGCCCGAACCGAAGTCGTGCGAGCGGGGCTTCCAGGTTTTCTTGCGTTCGGCGAGTTTCTCCTCCGACACGTGGAGGTCGATGGTGCCGGCCACGGCGTCGAGGCTTATCAGGTCGCCGTCCCTGACCATCGCGATCGGCCCGCCCACCGCCGCCTCGGGGCCGACGTGACCGACGCAAAAGCCGCGGGTGGCGCCGGAGAAGCGCCCGTCAGTGATGAGCGCGACCTTCGAGCCCATGCCCTGGCCGTAGAGCGCGGCCGTCGTCGCCAGCATTTCGCGCATGCCGGGACCGCCCTTCGGCCCCTCGTAGCGGATCACGAAGACGCAGCCTTCCTTGTATTTGCGCAGGCGCACCGCCTCGAAGCAGTCCTCCTCGCAATCGAAGCACAGCGCCGGTCCCTCGAAGGTCAAGGCGTCCTCCGGCATGCCCGCGACCTTGACGATAGCGCCCTCCGGCGCGAGCGTGCCCTTCAGGCCGACGACGCCGCCGGTCACGGTGATCGGCTTGTCGGCCGGGCGCACAACGTCCTGGTGCTCGTTCCATTTCACCTTGGCCATGTTCTCGGCGATGGTGCGGCCCGTCACCGTGATGCAGTCGCCGTGCATGAAACCGTTGTCGAGCAGCGTCTTCATCAGGATCGGGATGCCGCCGGCCTCGAACATGTCCTTGGCGACGTACTTCCCGCCGGGCTTCAGGTCGGCGATGTAGGGCGTGCGTTTGAAAATCTCGGCCACGTCGAAGAGGTCGAACTTGATGCCGCACTCGTTGGCGATCGCCGGCAGGTGCAGCGCGGCGTTGGTCGAGCCGCCCGAGGCGGCGACCACCGTGGCGGCGTTCTCCAGCGCCTTGAGCGTGACGATGTCGCGCGGGCGGATGTTGCGGGCGATCAGCTCCATAACCATCTCGCCGGCGGTCATGCAGAAACGATCGCGGATCTCGTAAGGAGCGGGCGCTCCGGCCGAGTACGGCAGTGCGAGGCCGATCGCCTCGGAGACGGTCGCCATGGTGTTGGCGGTGAACTGCGCGCCGCAAGCGCCGGCCGAAGGGCAGGCGACGCTCTCGAGCTCGTCGAGATCGGCATCCGACATGTCGCCGACGGAATGCTTGCCGACCGCCTCGAAGAGATCCTGCACCGTCACGTCCTGGCCGCGGAAATTACCCGGCAGGATCGAGCCGCCGTAGATGAAGATCGACGGCACGTTGAGGCGCACCATGGCCATCATCATGCCGGGAAGCGACTTGTCGCAGCCGGCCAGTCCGACCAGAGCGTCGTAGCAATGGCCGCGCATGGTGAGTTCGACCGAGTCGGCGATGAGGTCTCGCGAGACGAGCGAGGACTTCATGCCCTGATGACCCATGGCGATGCCGTCGGTGACGGTGATGGTGCAAAACTCGCGCGGGGTGCCATTGGCGGCCGCGACGCCCTTCTTCACCGCCTGGGCCTGGCGCATCAGCGAGATGTTGCAGGGCGCGGCCTCGTTCCAGCAGGAGGCGACGCCGACCAGCGGCTGGTGGATCTGCTCCTTGGTGAGGCCCATCGCGTAGAGGTACGAGCGATGGGGGGCGCGCGCCGGCCCCTCCGTGACGTGACGGCTCGGCAGGTTCTTCTTGTTGAATACGCGAGCGTCCATACTCTTGCGACCGATCCCGTTCTTATCGTCATGGCGAGGGCGCACGCTTGTCCGCTGGAACAGCGTCGCGAGTTGATCGCGGAGGAAACCGCGCCTTTCCACCCCTCGAGAATAGTTGGAGATTAGCGGGCGGTTTATGGCTGAAAAGCGACCCGGAGCCGCCCGAGACGCGGCCCTTTCCCGATCCCGTTCCGCTGTGATGCAACGGCAACGTTCACTGCCGTCGGGCATCGCCACAAGATCTGCAGGCAAGCCGCAACAGTATTGCTATATGTTTATGATCGGCGAAGACTTGAAGGGTGCGGTCGGCTCGGCTTCCGCGATCCAACGCAGCTTACCCCCGCCAGAACGTCGCCGCGAAGCGGTCGTGGAACGGTGCAAAAATGGCCGATCGTATCGACGCCGAAATCAGCCGGCCGCAGCAGGTTGATTTCGGCGCTCCGCCTTCTTTGAAGTAGGCCAGCGCCCGCCGCACCGCCACCTCCCCTGCCGAGCGGGCCGTCGCTGACGGTCAGCGCCAGGAGCGGCGCGCGTACGGCGGCGAAGCGCGCGAGTACCCGCCCCCGCCGGGCGCGACAGCCCGTCCTCGAAGCGCGCATTCGCGGCGGCGAAGTCGCGGGCGACGACTGCCGGCAGGTTCTCGAGCCAGCCGAGCCGCCGCCCCGGAAAGTAGCCGTGCCTCTCGACGAGGGCCGGCATCACGCGATGCCAGCGCCGACGCAAGGCGGCGCGTTGCGCCGGCGCGTAGTCGCGCCAGTGGGCGTGTTGCGCGCCGACGGTTAAGATGCGGTCGATTTGGGGCGCCGATGCGGCGTAGCCGATCACCACGCCGCCCACGCTGTGGCCGACCACCGCCAGCAGGCCGGCTGGATCGCGCTTACGCGCGAAGGCCACGACCGCATCGAAGTCGCGTTCGCCTCACTCGCGCCAGCCGGCCTTTAGCCGGGGAGGTCGGCCGGCCGCGAGAGGCCGATGCCGCGGTAGTCGTAGGTGACGACGGCGAAGCGGTTGGCCGCGAGATAGGCGGCGTAGTGGTGATAGTTAGCGCGCCAGCACGCCGGTGGCGCAATTGACGTCACCGTGCCGCGCTCCGCCTCGGGCGGACGCCAGAGGTGGGCGCCGAGCCCGAGGCCGTCGGCGCAGGCGATCCGGATGGTCTCGCCAGCTATGGTCGGCTCAGGCGGCGAGACGCGACAGCGCCAGCTGCAGCTTGGCGCGCCGGCCCTCGACCTCCGCCAGCCGCTCGCGCTGCTCCTCGACCACCTCGGGCTTGGCGCGGCGCACGAACTCCTCGTTGCCGAGCTTGCCCTTGATCTTGTCGGCCTCGTTGTTCTGCTTGGCGATCTCCTTCGTCAGCCGCGCCTTCTCGGCGGCAAAATCGATGATGCCTTCGAGCGGCAGTGCGGCGACGCTGCCGCGCACCGGAATCTGCACCGAATAGGGGGGCGCCTCCGCGGCGACACCGACGGAGGAGAATCTACTAAGCCGCTTGAGCGTGTCGCCCCAAGCGTCGGCGCGGCGCGCGTCGTCGACGGCGCTGCCGACCAGCACCAGCGGGATCGGCGCATTTTGCGGCACGCCCATCTCGGTGCGCACCGAGCGCACCTCCGACACGAGATCAACGATCCAGCCGACCTCGGCCTCGGCGCCTCGGTCCTCAAGGCCGGCGAGGTCGCTCCAAGGCGCCAGCGTCAGCAGCGTCTCGCGCGCGGGGCCGCCGTCGGCACCGGTCAGCGCCCAGAGCTCCTCCGTCAGGAATGGCATGAACGGATGCAGCAGCTTGAGCAATTCGTCGAGCACGAAGGCGACGGTCGCCCGAGTCTCGGCGACGTCCCGCGCGTCGGCATCGGGCGCCTGCAGCACAGGTTTCGACAGCTCGATCGCCCAGTCGCAGTAGATGTTCCAGCCGAAACGGTAGGCCGAAGCCGCGGCGTCGTTGAAGCGATAGGCCTCGATGGCGGCGGTGACCTCGGCGTGCGCACGGGCGGTCTCGCCGAGGATCCAGCGGTTAAGCGGGCTCTTCACCGTCATGGGGTCGAAGCCGGCAACGCGGGCGCAACTATTGGCGCCGGCGAAACGCGTCGCGTTCCAGATCTTGGTGGCGAAGGAGCGGTAGCCCTCGAGCCGGTCGATCGCGAGCTTCACGTCGCGGCCCGGCACCGCCAGGATGGCGAGGGTGAAGCGCAGCGCGTCGGCGCCGTACTCGTCGATGAGCTTGATCGGATCGAGGACGTTGCCCTTCGATTTCGACATCTTCGCACCCTTCTCGTCGCGCACGAGAGCGTGGATGTAGCACTCGCGGAAGGGCACATCGCCGAGCACGTGCAACCCCATCATCATCATCCGGGCGACCCAGAAGAAGATTATGTCGAAGCCGGTGACGAGCGTGCTCGTGGGATAGTAGCGCGCCACGTCCGCCATGTCGTCGGGCCAGCCCAGCGTCGAAAACGGCCACAGGCCCGACGAGAACCAGGTGTCGAGCACGTCCTCGTCGCGCGTCAGCTCGGCCTTGCGGCCATAATGCGCGTCGGCGGCGGCCTGCGCCGCCTCGGCGGTCTCCTCGACGAATACCGCGCCATCTTGCCCATACCAGGCCGGGATCTGGTGACCCCACCACAGCTGGCGCGAGATGCACCAGGGCTGGATGTTCTCCAGCCACTGGAAGTAGGTCCTGGCATATTGCTCCGGCACGAAACGGGTGCGGCCATCGCGCACCGCCGCCATCGCCGGGCCGGCGAGGGTCGCGGCGTCGACGTACCATTGATCGGTGAGCCAGGGCTCGATCACCACGCCGGAGCGATCGCCGTGCGGCACCGCATGGGAGTGCGGCTCGGTTTTCTCGAGCAGCCCGGCCTCGTCCATCATTTCGACGATGGTGCGCCGCGCCTCTTCCCGAGACAGGCCGTGGAGGTGCAGCGCGGTGCTGCCCGCCTCGGCGCCATCGGCAAGGTCGGCGAGGAAGGCCTCGTTGCCCTGCAGCGAGAGCCGCGCCTCCGCGTCGAGGATGTTGATGAGCGCGAGCCCCTGCCGCCGGCCGACCTCGAAGTCGTTGAAGTCGTGAGCCGGCGTGATCTTCACCGCGCCGGTGCCCTTCTCGGGATCGGAATAGGCGTCGGCGACGATCGGGATGAGCCGACCGACCAGCGGCAGGCGCACCCGCTTGCCGACGAGCGCGGCGTACCGCTCGTCGTCCGGGTGCACGGCGACACCGGTGTCGCCCAGCATGGTCTCGGGCCGGGTGGTCGCCACCACGATGCCCGCGCCGGTCGGTCGACCGCTCTCGTCGACCACGGGGTAGCGGAAGTGCCAGAGTTGGCCTTTCACCTCGACGGGCTGCACCTCAATGTCGCTGACCGCGGTGAGCAGCTTGGGATCCCAGTTCACCAGCCGCTTGTCGCGGTAGATCAGCCCCTCCTTGTGGAAGGCGACGAACACCTTGCGCACCGCGCGCGAGAGGCCCTCATCCATGGTGAACCGCTCGCGCGACCAGTCGCAGGAGGCGCCGAGGCGATCAAGCTGGGCGCGGATCGCACCGCCCGATTCGGCCTTCCAGGCCCACACCCGCTCCAGGAATTTGGCGCGGCCGAGCTGCCGGCGGCTCGGCTCGCCGCGCTCCTGTAGCTGGCGCTCGACCACCATCTGGGTCGCGATGCCGGCATGATCGGTGCCGGGCTGCCACAAAACGTCCCGCCCGCGCATACGCTGGTAGCGGCACAGGATGTCCTGCAGCGTGTTGTTGAGCGCGTGTCCCATGTGCAGAACGCCGGTTACGTTGGGCGGCGGGATCACGATGGCGAACGGCTCGGCACCGGCGCAGTCGGGCCGGCCGGCCTTGAACGCGTCGGCGTCCCGCCAGGCACGCGAGATCCGCTCCTCCACGGAAGCGGGATCGAAGGTCTTGTCCATGCTACCCAAGGTGGTGTGCTGCCGGTCGTACCGTTAGAAAGCGGACGCGTCCGACACTGTCAACGCACCGCGTGGGTCAGCGACCGCCGCGAGCCACCCGCTCGATCTCGTCGCGTACCAAGCGCTCGACCATGCTCGGCAAGTTCTCGTCGAGCCAGGAGCGCAGCAGCGGCCGGATCATGTCTTTCGCCATGCCGAGCAGCTCCTCGGAATTGTCGGCGAGCCGGCTCGCCGCCAGGACGTTGAAAGCGGAGGCGACCGAGCTGTTGGTGGTTACCGAGAACAGCGGGCCGGCCTCCGTTGGCAGGGCGCCGGGACGATCATGCTCCTCTGGCGGATCGAAATAATCGTCGCTGCCGCCCAGGCGCGTCGCGATCTCCTGCTTGGCAGCCTCGCCATGCGTCTGCTGATGGATCGCATCGAGCCGTTCCGCCAGGACAGGGGCGGGCTGCGCCGCGGCAACAGGCTGGGGCATCGGCATCTCCGGCGAAGGGAACTGCGGAGCGGCGATCAGACCTTGCGCCATCATCGCGTTGTCCTCGGGTTCGGGTTGCGCAGGCGCCGGCTCGACACTCGCGGGCTCAGGAGGCTCCTCCTTCGAGTCCGACGATTCCTCGGAACGAAGGACGTGGACCGGGGCGGGCGCGGCCTCGACCGACGGCGCCTCCTCCGCTCGGGCTCGGGTCGGCAAGGATTGGTCGTCGGCGATGATCCGCCGGATGGAGGCCAGGATCTCCTCCATCGACGGCTCGTAGGCGCGCGCATCCCCACCGCTGGTCGGGGGAGGAACGGGATTGGGTGCGTTCATGGCCTCGACATGGGCTGGTGAAGGATGCCGATCGGCTGCCCGGGCGGGCAATCGTGATGGTTACTCTCGCTTAATCTAGAAGCTTAACCATCACGGGGGCAAGGCGTGCCGGCCGTCGGGCGCCGAAAGGCACCCGCCCTTCGTCTTACATGGTTAACGCCCGTCGGGTGTCCGCAAGCCGAACCACTTGTCCTTGACCTGCTCGAGGTGGAGTGTCGGATCATACTCAATCACGGCGAGGTTGAGATTGGCCGCCGACAGCCGACCCACGGCCGACTCGACCGCGTAGGTGGCGACGACGCGGTCGCGCTGCGCCGACACCAGGCTGACGCGCGACTGCAGCAGCGTCTGCTGGGCGATCAGCACGTCGAGGGTGGTGCGCTGTCCGACTTTGGCCTCCTCGCGCACGCCGTCGAGGGCGATCTCGGAGGATTTCACCGCCGCCTGAGCCGAGCGGACCACGGCCTTGGAGGATTGCAGCAAACCCCAGTTCGAGACCACGTTGGCGCGCACGGTGTCGCGCTGAAGGTCAGCCTGCAGCCGCGCCTGGGCGAGCAGCTCCTTGGCTTGGCGCACGTTGGCGAAGTCCAAACCGCCGGTGTAGAGTGGCACGTTGAGCTGGCCTAGGATGCTGCCGTTGAAGAGCTTGCCCGCGGGGTATCCTTCGTAGGCGTTAGCCGCCTGGACGTTGCCGACGATGTTCAGCGTCGGGTAGAGCGCCGCCTCGTTGATCTGCACCTGGAGTTGCGCAACATCGACGTTGTGCAACGCCGCTGCGATCGAGGGATGCTCGGTGAAGGATATCTGGATAGCCTGGTCGAGCGTCGGCGGCAGCAGCGCGTCGATAGGGCGGGCGGCCTCGAGCCGGCGCGGCTCGACGCCGATGGTCTGGCGGTAGTTGGCGATCGAGGTCTGCAGGTTGGCCTGCGCGGTGAAGTACTGGGAGCGGGCGTTGGCGAGGCTGGATTCGGATTGCGCCACGTCGGTGCGGGTCACCTCGCCGACGTTGAAGCGGTCGCGCGTCTGCCTGAGCTGCTCTTCCAGCACGGTGATGTTGTTCTTGTTGAGCTCGAGGATGGCCGTGTCGCGCAACACGTTCATGTAGGCGGTGGCACCGTTGAGCAAGGTGTTCTGCTCGGTGTTGCGGGTCGTCTCGCGCGCTTCAAAAACCTGCGATTCGGCCTGTTTCACGCCGTTGGCCGAGCGGTTGCCGTTGAAGATGTTCTGCGTGATGGTGAGCTGGGCCTGCGACGGGAAGGTGTTGGAGTTCAACGACGAGACGCTGTTGTTGGTGCTGGCCGCGGCGGCGCTCGTCCCGACGCCCGCAGCGCCCGCGCCTACCACCGAGGCCCCGGTGGTCGTCGCATTCGACGTCGAGGCAATGCTGGAGCCAAGCGAAAGCTCCGTGTGGTTGAAGCCGACCGCGCTGGTGCCGACCACCTGCGGCCTGTAGCTGGATTTCGCCCGTGACACGTTCTCATCCGTCGCGCGCGTCGAGGCACGCTGCTGGTTGAGGTCGGGATTGCCCATGTAGGCGCGCGACAGAGCGCTGGAAATAGTCTCGGCTCGGGCCGCGCCGGAGGCCAGCCCCAATGTCGTTCCTATTGCGACCAACACCGTAAGTGAACTCAGGCCGGAACGGTGGAACGCGGCGTCTAGGTTTGACGGCCATCCACCGCCTGGGTGGTCGATTCGATTACCCATCATAAGGGAAGCTTATAAAGGATCGCGGCGGCGGCGGAGTCGTCGTTTCGCGAAATGCCCTCTGTGGCGCAAAAATGCGACAAGCCGTCGTGCGAAGCCTCGGACCAATCCCGCCTTTTCAGAAGACGAAGGCGGCGGCGGTGCGAAACGCGGGAAGGACGGGAGCCGAGGCGTCGAACAGATAGCGCGTGCCGATCTCGGCATGGCGCTTCTCCCAACACGTCACCTTGGCCGCGCGGCCGGTCGGGTCCAAGGCGGCACGCCGGATCGCCACGAGACGACCGCCCTCCGCGAGCTGCTCGAACAGGCCGTCGAGGTTGGTCTCGACGGCACCCTCGACGACGATGACGTCGTAGGGCGCGCCGGAGGCCACACCGGCTTCGAGCGCGCCTTCCTCGGCACGCACGCCGGTGGCGCCGGCTGCCGCCAGGCCGGCGCGGAGCTCGGCCTGCAGTTCGGTCGAGGCTTCGAGCGCCGTCACGCTGGCGGCGAGCCCCGACAAGATCGCGCTGCCGTAGCCCGAGCCGGCGGCGACATCGAGGACGCTGTCGCTTGAGCGCACCCGCGCGTCCTGGATCATGCGAGCGAGCACCAGCGGCGGTAGCAAGTAACGGCCGGCCGGCGTGGTGATGCCAACGTCGGAATAGGCGAGATCGCGGACCTGCGCCGGCAGGCAGTGCTCGCGCGGCACGGCGAGGAAGCGGGCGATGACGCGCTGGTCCGTCACGTCGAAGGTGCGAACCTGACAGTCCACCATCGTCTGGCGGCGGATCGCGGACTCGGCGATGAGATCGGAAATGGGAGCGGCAGCCTGCATCAGAATCCGGCAGAAAGGGGCCGCCCGTCGCGACCGCGCGCCCGGCTTATAGGGCGGCGCTGCCGCCGCTGTCCATCGAGGCTGCACCAAGCGTTGCCGCGTATCTCTCCCGGTGCGAAAAGCCCGTGCGACGGAGGACGCCATGAGCGAATCGCCTATAGAGCATTTCGAGCACGCCGAACATGCCGGGCACGTCGCGCATTCCGGCGACGCCTTCCTCGCCAGGGTCTCGATCACCATCGCCGTGCTGGCGGTGCTCTCAGCCGCCGTCGGCTCGCTGGAGACGATCGAGACGGCGGAGACGATCTCCTCCAAGACCGCGGCGGCGATCCGGCAGAACCAGGCCACCGACCAGTGGGGCTTCTTCTCGCGGCAGAGCACCAAGAAGACGCTCTACGACCTCGCCAGCGACACCGCCGCTCCCGACAAGCTCGCGGGATACAGGGCCAAGTCCAAGGAGTACGAGAACCAGTCCCGCGAGACTCAGAAGAAGGCCGAGGAGCTCGAGAAGACCGTCCACGACGAGAACGAGGCTTCCGATCGGCACGAGAACCGCCACCAGATCCTGACGGTGGCGGCGACGCTGTTGCACATCTCGATCGCCATCGCCACGATCGCCATCGTCATGCGCGGGCGGCGCTGGCCCTATTATACCGCGATCGGCCTCGGCGTGGCGGGGATGGTCGCAGCGGCGGTGGCGTACGTCTGAGGAGCGATTAGCCTTTCAGACGCTTGTTGCACTCGCTGTAGTAGCCACCGCCCTTCTCGATCCATTTCAGCCCGGCGTTCGCGGTGCCCTTACTGGACCCGTTGGCCTTGTACTGCGCGAGGCAGGTATGCATCCGCGCCTTGCCTGCGCTCTCCTTCGAGAAATCGGCGGAGACCGCGGTGGGAAACACCGCGGCCCCGCCGGTCGTCGCCGTGGTCGGCGCAGCAGGCGCAGGAGCAGGAGCGGCGGACGTCGTCGTCGGAGCCCGCGGCGCGGCCGCCGGCGCAGTCGTGGTCGGGGCGGCAGTCGTGGTCGGCGTCGCCGAGCCGCCGGCCTTCTCCGTCTTCTCCTCCTTGGCGCACTGACTGTAGAACTGGTTGTAGGTCATGCCATTGAGCGTGCCACCGCTCTTGGCCGCCTGATACTTGGCGGAGCACTCTTTCTGCACCGCCGAGGCGGCGAAGCCTCCGCCTGAGGTGGCAGCGAACAGCGTGGCGGCGGCGAGCGGGATGATCAGGCGCATGGTCGACATCCTCCAAGCGGCGCGAGACGCGCCTCGGATGCTCAGAAACCTCCAGCAAAAGCGCCGCAGCGTCAAACGTCGGCTCGGCTTAATCCTCAGTTAAACCATCGAGGTTCGTGCGGCAGGTCGCACCAAACCATGCCGAACCAAAGCGACGGCTCTGCCGTTGCTTTGTGACCCTGCGGAGCCACGACGATGAGCGAGACGACGTCCAATCTACCCGCTACCGTCGGAGGCTTGATGCTCTCCAACTCGCCCCTCCCGGAAGCCGACCGCGAGGCTCTCAAAAACGCTGTGCACGCGCTGGAGCACACCAACTTGGCGACGCGGATCGCCCGCACCATCGGTAAGCAGCTCGGCTCGCTCAGCCGCATGTTGCCGATCGGCGTCTCCGGGCTGGTCGATCGCGCGGCGGGGAACGCGATTCAGTCGGCTATGAGGGTCGCGTTGCGGACGCTCTCGACCAAGCCGCAGCGGGATACGCGCTTCCTCCATCGTGCCGCGGCGGCAGCATCCGGGGCAGCCGGCGGCCTTTTCGGCATGTCGAGCCTGCCGATCGAGCTGCCGATGTCGACCATCATCATCCTTCGGTCGATTGCGGAGATCGCTCGGCGCGAGGGCGAGGACTTGTCCGACCCGAGAGCCGTGCTGGCCTGCCTTGAGGTGTTCGCTTTGGGGGCTCAGGATGGCGAAAAGGGCATTTTGGACAGCGGCTATTTCGCCACGCGCGGCCTGATCGCAAAGACCATCAGCGAAGCGACTCAGTACGTGGCAGCGGGTGGCGTGGCCGCCGAGGGAGCACCGGTGCTGGTGCGGCTCGTCGCGCAGATCAGCTCGCGCTTCGGCATCGTCGTGTCGGAAAAACTCGCGGCTCAGGCGGTACCCATCGTTGGGGCAGCCGGCGGGGCGGCGATTAACTACGCCTTCGCCGATTATTTCCAATCGCTCGCAACCGGCCATTTCACGGTGCGCCGGCTCGAACGGACCTACGGCGAGGATGTGGTTCGCGCGGAATACGCCCGCTATGCCGACGCCCGCCAAGCGGCGTGAACCATCCCGATGCTGCGACGTTGTGTCAGCCACGAGGGGTCAACATGAACAAGATCTTCGCTTCCCGCGCCGGTGCTTCTGCCGTCGCCATCTCCCTGGGCGTCGCAACATTGCCCGGCACGGCGCACGCCGGTTTTCTCGAACAGCTTTTCGGCATGGCTCCTCAGGAGGCGCCGCAGGTTGCTCCTGCACCCTCCTATGGCTACGCTGCTCCCCACTTCGAGCAGGACGCGCCAGTCCACCATCGCACCAAGCGTAAGGTTGTGGTCGATAACAAGCCGAAGCTGCAGAAGCCGACCGATTTGATGCATGACGTTACGCTACAGACCGGCGATGCTGTCATGATGAAAGGTGGCATCCAGGTCTACACCGGCGACGATCGCGAGAGTCGTCACACGGCAGCGGACTTCGCGTCTCTCGACGAAGTGCGCGGTGTGCCGAAGCAGGAGCGCCAAGCCCTTGCCGCCGTCGACACGACGCGCAACGATCCGCTTCGCGGCAGCCTGAAGCCTGACACGATTGCCTCGGGCCGCTCCGCCGCGGTAGCCAACCCGATCGTGGCCGGCACCGAAATCGTCGATGCCCGCGGCGCCAAGGTGCGCTACGTCGGGCCCTGATGGTCATTCCGTGGTACCGGCTTGGAGCATTGCCAGCGTCGACGCAGCAAGTGGCCTGGTGATTCGCCGGCCGATCGATAGGGCTGTTTCGTCGACCGTAGCGACGAACCGGTTTACCGCGTCCAGCGATTGCTCACAGTGACGAGCCGCATAACTCACCACATCCTCGTCAATCGTGATCTGCCGGTCGGCAAACAGCTTTACCAGCACGGCTTTCACCAGCTCGTCATCCGGTTTTTCGATCTTTGCCAAGGTTGCAAGGCGAAGCCTTGATGCAAGGTCAGGCGTCGCAATGTCCCAGGCCTGAGGTATGGCGCGCGCCGTTAGCAGAAGCCAGCCGTCGGTCTCGCGGGCTAGGTTGAGCGCATGGAAGAGCGGCGTTTCGGCGATGACACTCCGATCGCAGTCCTCGAGCACCACGCAGCGACCGCCTCCATCCCACAGAGATGTGGGAAGCTCGGCGTTCAACGAGGCCGAGGTCGCCCCGGTCTCCGCGGCCCATATCGAAGCAAGGTGGCTCTTTCCCGATCCCGACGGCCCGACGAGCAGCAGGCTCCGAGAGGGCCAAGCGGGCCATGCTCGCACCGCGGCGACTGCCGCCTCGTTGGCGGCGGATACGAGAAAATCGTCCCGGTCGAAGCCAGGTGCGCGCGCGAGGTCGAACACCAGCTGACGGGACATAGAAGCGGCCAATCCTGTCACGCGATCCGAGCCGCGGCGGCCGGCGGCGCCTCGAGCGACACGGTCGGCTCGCTCGCGATCTCCCCCGTATAGATCGGGCTCTCGCGGTAGCGCCGCGTGGCGTAGCGCAGTAGCACGCCCATCGCCGAAGCCACTGGAACGGCGACCAGGAGGCCGGTAAAGCCGAAGACGCTGCCGAAGCCGAGCAGCGCGAAGATGATCCAGACAGGGTGCAGCCCGACCTTGTCGCCGACGAGCTTGGGCGAGAGCACGTTTCCTTCGAGGAACTGCCCAACGAGCACGACGCCTAGCGCGAAGGCCGGCAGGTGCCAGCTCGGCCAACCTTGCACGATCGCGATCAGGAGCGACAGCACCAGCACGATGAGCGAGCCGATATACGGCACGAACGAGAGGATGCCGCCGAGCAGACCGATGAGTAGGCCGAAGTTAAGGCCGATGATCGTCAGGCCGATGCCGTACCAGGCCGCGAGGAAGAGGCAAACGAGCAACTGCCCGCGCAGGAAGCCGGCGAGCGCGCGATCGATATCGTGGCCGATGGCGTGAACCGTTTCGCGATTGCGTGGCGGAATCAGGCTTTCGAGCGAGCCGATCATGCGCGGCCAGTCGAGCAGTATGTAGAAGGTTACCACCGGTGTGATGATGATCAGGGACAACAGGTCGAGCAGCGCCGCGCCCTGCGACAGCAGGCTGTTGCCTGAAGCCACCAGAAACGAAACCGCCTTGTTGATGTATTCGCTGGCGCCATTGCGGATGTCGCTGAGGCTGCCGCCGAGCCCGAATCTCGAGAGCAGATCGCCGATGCGACCATGGGTGACCTGTTCCCCGGCCGAGGCCGCGAGGTCCTGCGCGCGCTTCACGAGATCGGGCAAGGCCTTGATGAAGCCGGCGATCTGCCGGCCGAGCATCGGCGAGAAGATCGCGATGGCGACTGCCAACACCACGAGCGAGCCGAGCAGGATGATCGTGGTGGCGCCGCCGCGGCCGAGGCGCAGGCGCTCCATGCGGCCGACGAGCGGATCGAGCAGGTAGCCCAGCACCAACGCGACCACAAACGGCATCAGGATGGCGCGAAAGAGCCAAAGCAGGAGCGCGAGGACGATGCAGGCGACGAGCCAGAACGCGACCTGCGAGAGGATGACGGCGCGTGATCTCACGATGGATGGCCCGCCTCTCGGGCGTCGCCGAACGCCCTCGTCGATCAAATGGCAGCGCGCTCGCCGGGCGTCAACGCGCGGGGACTTCGCGACAGCTCGATCGCCGACGAACGCCCGCTTTCAACAACCCCAAGGAATTGCCGCCCCGCTGACCCTTCGCCTGATAAACCCTACGCGACGCGTCGACCCGCGCCGCAGACCGGCGCTTGCGCGTGACGGGCGGGGCGCGATAGCCAGGGATCTGCCGATGCCTCCTGGATCTCGACGCTTACATGACGTTTCCCGAGCCGACTGGCCTGACTTACGCCGATGCCGGCGTCGACATCGATGCAGGCAACGCCATGGTCGAGCGCATCAAGCCGCTGGTCCGCGCAACGCGGCGGCCGGGTGCCGATGCCGAGATCGGCGGCTTCGGCGGCCTGTTCGATCTGAAGGCGGCCGGCTTCCGCGATCCCATCCTCGTCGCCGCCAACGACGGCGTCGGCTCCAAGGTCAAGATCGCCATTGAGACCGGGCGGCACGCCACGCTGGGCATCGACCTCGTCGCCATGTGCGTCAACGACCTCGTGGTGCAAGGCGCCGAACCCTTGTTCTTCCTCGATTATTTCGCCACGGGCCGGCTCGAGCCAACGGTCGGTGCGGCCGTCGTCGAAGGCATCGCCGCCGGCTGCCGCGAGGCCGGCGCGGCACTGATCGGCGGCGAGACAGCTGAGATGCCCGGGCTCTACTCCGGCCGCGATTACGATCTCGCCGGCTTCGCCGTCGGCGCGGCCGAGCGCGGCACGTTGCTGCCGCGCCCCGACGTGGCGCCGGGCGACCTGCTGCTCGGCCTTCCCTCCTCCGGCGTTCATTCCAACGGCTTCTCGCTGGTGCGCCGGATCGTGGCCGATACCGGCTTGGCCTGGACCGATCCGGCTCCGTTCGATCCGCGACACGACCAAACATTCGCGGATCTCGGCGATGCGTTGCTCGTGCCCACGCGCATCTACGTAAAATCCGTCCTCGCCGCGCTGCGCGAGCCCGGCATCAAGGCGCTGGCCCACATCACCGGCGGCGGCTTCCCCGAGAACATCCCGCGTGTGCTTCCCGAGAGTTGCGCCGCGCGCGTAGACCTCGGTGCCGTCGCGCCGCCGCCGGTGTTCGGCTGGCTAGCCCGGCAGGGCCGCGTTGCCCAGCGGGAGATGCTGCGCACCTTCAACTGCGGAATCGGCATGGTGATCGTCGTCGATCCCGCGCGCCGCGACGCGGTCGTCGCCGCGCTGCGGCTGGCCGGCGAGACGCCAGTCGATCTCGGCCGCCTCGTCCCGCGTGAGGGCGCGGCGGTGGTCTACGACGGCCAGCTCGCCCTGTGAGGAGCACGCGCCGGCGCACCGCCGTCCTCATCTCCGGACGCGGCTCGAACATGCGCGCCCTGGTCGAGGCCGCACGCGCGCCCGACTACCCCGCCGAGATCGCGCTGGTCCTTTCGAACCGGCCCGATGCGGCCGGCCTGACCTGGGCGCGCGCCGCCGGGGTGGCCGTCGCCGCGGTGGACCACAAGATCTACGCCGGCCGCGAGGAGTTCGAGCGCTCCATGCAGGCGATGCTGGAGATCCACCGCATCGACCTCGTCTGCATGGCCGGCTTCATGCGCCTGGTGACGCCCTGGTTCATCGGCCAGTGGGCCGGCCGCATGATCAACGTCCACCCCGCCCTTCTACCGTCCTTCCGCGGGTTGGACACCCACGCCCGCGCGCTCGCCGATGGCGTCAAGATCCACGGCTGCACCGTGCACTTCGTGGTGCCGGCGATGGATGAGGGGCCGATCCTCGCCCAGGCTGCCGTGCCGGTGCTCGATGCCGATACGCCCGAGAGCCTCGCGCGACGCGTGCTGGAGCAGGAGCACCGGATCTATCCGGCCGCCCTCGCCCGCGTCGCCCGCGGCGGCCTGCTGGTGCAGGGCAACCGGGTTTTCGACGCCGAGGCCGCGGCCGACGCAGAGCCGCTCCTCGTACCGGCGCTCGGCTGAAGCGGCGTCGAACCATTATATCTGCCGCCATGAAAAACGAGACCCTCTGGTTCCGCGCGGCGGTGTGTATGCTGGCGTTCGTCGGCATTGCCGTGCTCGTGGCCTCGCTGCACAGGCGCCATCCGCTCCCGCGCGAGGACGCAACCCTCCCGAGCGTCGTCGGACCGGCACCGCAAACCCCAGTGCGATGACCGCTCGGCGCGATCAGACCGGGCGCGGGCGCGCCTTGAGGTAGTGCTTCGCGGCGGCGAACCATTCGGCCTGCTGGTGGCGGGCATGGCGCGGTGCGCGTTTATAGTAGCGCATGATGTCGTCGGCGATCGCCTCAGCCTCGTGAGATTGACCCATCCGGTCGAGCAGCAGCAGGCGTCGGACCTGCACCTCCTGCCCGGCGAAGTAGCGCGCGAGCTGCGTGTACTCGGCCAGCGCCTCGTCCGGGCGCTCGCAGGCCTCCAGCGCCTTGGCGTAGAGCAGGTGCCCTTCCTGCGAATGGTAGTCCGGCCAACGCCTCTTCAGCTCGTCGAGCGAGTCGAGCGCGAACTGCGGCTGCCTTAATCCGTATTCGGCCTGGGCCTTGCCCAGCATGTAGATCGGCTCGTCGCCCGTCGGCGATTTCAGGATCTCCTCGTAGAGCAGCAGCGCCTCGTCGAAACGCTTCAGCCGCAGGCACTCCTGGGCCAGCGACAACCGGTTGCCGAGCGTCTCGGCGATCTCAAGCTCACTGCGCAGCTCGCGGTAGCGCCTGTTCGGGTTGATCTGCGAGCCGATCACCGCCTTGGCCTCTCGCGCCTGAGGCGCGTGGCGGTATTCCGGCATGACCTCCACGAAGAGGTAGGCGAGTGCGCCGAGCCCGGGCACGAACATGATCACGTAGGCCCAGGGCGAGAACCGCCCCGTCTTGGCCGCATGGACGATGCAGGCCAGGTCGATCAGCCCTAAGATCCCGAAGCCAAACAAAGCTCGCCCTTCGCGAGGAAACGCTGTCGGACCGGTCTCGTGCGGATCCGTAGACGCCCGGCCTACGCCTGTACTTTACAAAGACGCGGCACGATGGCGCAAGTGGATTGCCGCCCATCGACGATCCGGGCGGGCCGGTGCGAACCGGCATTTGGTCCATATCGCTGTCTCGATCCGGGAGGACGCTGTGCCGAAAGGCCGTGAGTACGAGCTGAAATTCTCCATCGCGCCCGCCGCGGCTGCTCGCCTCGCCGGCCATCCGGCGCTGGGCACCGCCAGCGCCAAGGCCCGGCGCGAGCGCCTGCTCTCGACCTATTACGACACGGCCGAAGGCGCGCTGCGCCGTCGGCGCGTGACGCTGCGGGTCCGTTCGGGCGAGCATCAGACCGTGCACACGCTCAAGCGCTCGGGCGCGTCACTGGTCGAGCGTGATGAGTGGGAGCGCGAGGGCGGTGACACGCCCGATCTCGCCTGGCTGCGCTCGACGCCGTTGGCCGATCTCTTCGCCGACGAAGAAGTCGCGACGAGGCTCGACCCGCGCTTCACGGTCGACGTCGATCGCACCATCCTGCCGATCGCCTACGACGGCACGAGGATCGAGGGCGCCATTGACGAAGGCGCGATCCATGCCGGCACAGCCTCGCTTTCGGTCCACGAACTCGAGCTCGAGCGCAAGGACGGTCCCGAGCAGGGTCTTTTGCGTCTCGGGCGCAAGCTCGCGCGGGACGTACCCCTCGTGCTCAGCCTGGCCAGCAAGGCCGAACGCGGCTTCGCCGTCGCCGACGCGAGCTGGGGTCGGCCGAGCAAGTCCATCGCGCTCGACCTCGCCGATATCCGCACGTTGCGCGACCTCTTCACGGCAGTCGTGCAGGGCTGCCTGCATGCACTCTGCCGCAATGCCGCGCTGATCGGCAGCGTCGAGGACGGCGAGGCAGTCCATAAGACCCGCATCGCGCTTCGCAACATCCGAGCCGCGCTGGCGCTGTTTAAGCCGGTGCTGCGGCGTCGCCGCCTTGCCCACCTCGAGCGCGAGTTGAAATGGATGTCCGACCGGCTCGGTGCCGCGCGCGACGCCGACGTCTTCCGGCACTCGGCCGAGACGAGCGCGGATGGGTTGCCGCTCGCCGCCGCCCTCGAGCCGCGCCGCCGTCGCGCCTACGGGCGCCTGGAGGCGGCGCTGGCCTCGGCGCGTTGGCGCCTTCTGCTGATCGACGTCCTCGCCTTCTCGATCGACGGCGTGCGCCGGTTGGCACGCGCGCGGCGTGCGGCCGCTTTCATCCGATGCCGGGTGCGCAAATTGCGCCGTGGCTTGGCCAAGGACGCGCGGGGCATGCGCCACCAGCCTACCGAGGCGCTGCACGACCTGCGCAAACGCGCCAAGATGCTGCGCTACGATCTCGACCTCGTGGGCGACCTGCCCAAGCTCGACGTGCGTCGCAAGCATTTGCGACGCACCGGAGACGATCTCCATGCGCTGCAGGAGACGTTGGGCGAGATCCACGACGCCGAAGCGCTGGCTGCGCACTTACACGAAAGTATCCTTTCGCGGCGCGCCCCGCCCAAGAGTATCGGCAACGACGATTGGCCGGCGGTCGTCGACGCGGCAGCCGCGCTGCACACATCCGAGCCGGATCCTCGCGCCTTGAACGAGGCGGTGAAGGCGGGCCGTCGCCTGCGCCGGCGCGCCTTCTGAACGTCAGAGCTGCGGGACGGAAGGGTCTCGCGGTCTGCCCCGCCGTCGGAGCGGAGGCCAAAGCATCTCGGCAAACGGCGGAACATGGGTCGAGCGTGACCTTCCGGCTTGCGCGCGAAACGCATCGCCATCAGCATGCCGCGCCTCCGATCATGAGATGGCGAGGCTCGACAGCCGCGCCGCCCTCCTGTATGGGCGCTTCAATTCAAGAACAGCGTCCCGAAACGCTCGCCGCAAAGGCGAAACCGGTCAGAAAGTCACGTCGCATGAACATCATCCAGACGCTTGAGGCCGAACAGGCCGCGAAGCTCGCCGCCGTTCGCGCCATTCCCGAGTTCCAGCCGGGCGATACGCTCATCGTAAACGTCAAGGTCAAGGAAGGCGAGCGCACCCGCGTCCAAGCCTACGAGGGCGTCTGCATCGCCCGGACCGGCGGCGGCATCAACGAGAGCTTCACCGTCCGCAAGATCTCCTACGGCGAGGGCGTCGAGCGCGTCTTCCCAATCTACTCGCCCAACATCGACTCGATCAAGGTGACACGCCGCGGCAAGGTCCGGCGCGCCAAGCTCTATTATCTGCGCGACCGCCGCGGCAAGTCGGCTCGTATCGCCGAGCGTGCCGAGACGCCGGCGGCGAAGGCCGCTCGCGAGGCCGCCAAGAAGGAAGCCAAGAGCACCGCCAAGGCTGCCAAGGCGAAGAAAAGCGCGACGGCCGCCGAGTAGCCATAGACCGAGCGGTCTTCTTATCTGGCGCTTCGCGTAGACCTCGTCCCTGGAATCGGCGCACATTGGGGGCGAGAGCGGCATGAGCGAGGAGCGGCGCGGGAACGACATCCTCGAAGACGAGACGAAGACCCGCGTCGACGCCGAGAGCAGGAATCTCGACGAGCCCAACGACGCGGACGGTGCGCTCAAGCCGGCCTTCGTCGAGGCCGTCGAGACCGCCGTCAACGAGCGCGACCGTGCCGAGTTGAAAGACCTCGTCGAGGACCTCCACGAGGCTGACCTCGGGCGCCTTCTCGAATCAATGCAGGCCGGAACGCGGCCAGAGCTGATCGCGCTGCTCGGTCCCGACTTCGACTTCACGGCCCTGACCGAGGTCGACGAGAACATCCGCGACGAGATTATAGAGGAGCTGCCCAACGCGGCGGTCGCGCTCTACGTCCAGGATCTCGAGAGCGACGACGCGGTCTCGCTACTCGAAGACCTCGATGCCGAGGATCGGCGAGAGATCCTCGAGGCATTGCCGGCGATGGATCGGGCGGCGCTGAGGCGCTCGCTCGACTTTCCCGAGCATTCCGCCGGCCGCCTCATGCAGACCACGGTCGTCGCCGTGCCGCCGTTCTGGACGGCCGGACGCACCATCGACATGCTGCGCGACGCCGATCCCGACACGCTGCCGGACCAGTTCTACGAGGTTTTCGTTGTCGACCCGGCGCACCGCTTTCTCGGCAACGTCTTTCTCGATGCGCTGATGCGCATGCGCACCGACACAGCCTTGGGCGAGGGCATGCGGACCGATCGGCGCCGCGTGCTGGTGACAGACGACGCCGAGGACATCGCGGCTTTGTTCGAGCGCTACAACCTCGTCTCGGCGCCAGTGGTCGACGCGGGGGAGCGGCTGCTCGGCGTCATCACCATCGACGACGTCGTCGACGTCATCCGCGAGGAGGCCGACCAAGAGATCAAGGCGCTCGGCGGCGTCCGCGGCGACGAGACTCTGTCCGACCGCGTGTGGAACATCGCACGCAGCCGCTTCACCTGGCTCTTCGTCAACCTCGTCACCGCCTTCATCGCCTCGTCGGTGCTGAACGCCTTCAACGTACAGCTGGGAAAGATGGTGGCTTTGGCGGTGCTGGCGCCGATCGTGGCCAGCCAAGGCGGCAACGGCGCCACGCAGACCATGACGGTCGTAATCCGCGCGCTCGCCACCCGCGAGCTGACGCGGATGAACGCCGCCCGCGTCATCGGCCGAGAGATGCTCGTCGGAGCGCTGAACGGCCTCGCCTTCGGGATCATCACCGGCTTCGGCGCGTGGATCTGGTTCCACCAGCCCGGCCTCGGCATCGTCATCGCCGCCGCCATGCTGACCAACCTCGTCGCCGGCGCGCTCGGCGGCATCCTGGTGCCGCTGGCACTCGAATGGTTCGAGGTCGACCCGGCGGTGTCGTCCTCGGCCTTCGTCACGACCGTGACGGACGTCGTCGGCTTCTCCTCCTTCCTCGGCTTCGCCACGCTGTGGTTCCACCTGGAGTGATATCACGCGACCCTCCTCCGTCGTACGGGAGAAGGATCGCTTCGTTCGACCAAATTAAGCGCTCTTGGGCACGACGCCGTTGTTGGTCTTCGGGATCTGCGCGAGCACGTCGGTCGCGAGTGACAGATGCTGCTGCACCAGCTCCGGCGGGATCGCGGCGAGCCAGTTGTTCAGCGACACGTCCTGGTAGATGGGCGCCCTGAACATCTCGAGGAACACGAGATCGTCCGAGCCGGTGTTCTCGATATAATGCGGCAGCGTCGCGGGAATGTAGCCGACGTCGCCCTGCTTGAAGTCCATGGTACGGGCATCGGAGTGATTGGCGAACACGGTCATGCGGCCGGAGCCGGCGATATAGTACTGCCACTCGGCGGCGTTGGGGTGCCAATGCAGCTCGCGCATCGCGCCGGGCTTGATGCGGACGTGGGCCATGGCCATCGTCTTCGATACCTTGAACTTGCCGGAGTCGACGATGCGGATCTCGCCCATCGCATCCTGCTTCGTCGGCGCCATGTCGAGCATGGAGAAATCGAAGCCGAGCTTCGAGGTCGAGCCGCCGACACTGGCCTGGTCCTGCGACAGGGCCGGCGGCAGCGGCGCCGCGAAGATGTAGCGGCCAGACGGCGGGATCTGAGCGAACGGCGCCAGCTTGTCCTGCGCGACGCCGAAGTTCTTGGCGACCACCTCGCGCGGCGTGTGGATCAGCCAGTCCGTAAGCAGGGTGGTGCCCTCCTCCGAGAACTTGCCGTCGTCAAACACCAGCAGGAACTCGCAGCCGTCCGGTCCCAAGCCCTGGATCGAATGCGGCAGGCCGGCCGGAAAGTACCAGAGGTCGCCGGCCTTCACGTCCTTGACGTAGGGGCGACCATCATAGTCGATCGCGGTCAGGCGCGCGGTGCCCGTCAGCATCAGCGACCATTCCGCTGCCTCGTGCCAGTGCAGTTCGCGAACGCCGCCGGCGTCGAGCCGCATGTTGACGGAGGCGATGCTCTTGGAGATCGGGAAGTCGACCACGTTGACCTGGCGCGCCCAGCCGCCCTGCTCGACACGACGATGCGACAGCGCGAACGAGTGCCAGAACTCGGGCACGCTGCCATGGTCGGTCGCCGGCGGTATCACGCTGTCCTTGTTCAGCGCATCGAGCGGCTTGTTCTGCGGGCCGGTATCGGTGAGCGAAGCCTCACCCTTCTTGATGTCGGCGTAGGACTGCGCCTGCGCGGCGGTGGCGGCCAGACCCAGCGCTGCGGCTCCGGCGCCGATCAGACCGCGGCGCGAGAATCCGGCGACGCTTACGACGTCTTCGCGTACTACTTGAACATCGTGCTTGCGCTCGACTTCGTTTCGATCGGTCATGTGTATTCCTCGCCACCGCTTATGGAAGCCGACGAACGCCGTCGAGCGGCTCGCGGTCCCGGCGCAGGGCAGGAGCTCGCTGAGCGTGCAGCACGACGATAAAGGAACGGCTGCTGCCGCTTGACCCGCGCGACTATCCTCACGGCCTAAGTCGATATGCCGTCGACGATTTTAGCAATCGCGACAAGCAACAGCAAACATCAGCCACAATCACACTTTGTTAATCAAGAACGTACAGAAAGAAGTTGTGTGCGTCTTGCCATGGTTTCGACCACTGGTGGTGTCATCGTCGCGATGTCGATCCTCGAGGAGGGTCCGGCTTTCGAAGCGATGGGCCAAAGACGCGGGCCACGGGGCAGAGACCGCTGCGTCGGCTGATTGCGTAATGGCGGCCGCCGCCGCGCGAGGGTCTGAGTATGAGCGAGCCGGTGACCAAGCAGCGCCCGACGGTCAATCTCGACGATTTCGAGCGCGAGATGCGCGATGCGCACCATCACAACGACGATCCATTGGCCGAGCTGGCCCGGCTCGTTGGCGAGCAGCACGATCCTTACGGAGACGTGTTCGCCCGCGAGGCGCAAGCCCCAGCCTATCCGATCCACCAGCCTCCCGCCTATTCGGCGCCCGCGCACGCCGACCAGGATGGTCGCCGCGAACCGGGCTTCAACGCGCCGCAGGCCCCGCTGTCACCGCGATTTTCCGGCGACTTCGCCGCGATCGAGGCCGGCCTGCGCGGAACCACGGCGGACCACGGCGGCTACACCGGGCATCAGACCGAGCCGACGTTCGACGAGCGCTACGAACCTTCGCACGACCAGAACTACGGAGACGCCCAGGGCTATGGCGAGCCGGCGGCGCACGATCCGGCCTACGGCCAGCCCGCTCGCGCGGCCAAGGCCTCGCGCCGTCCCATGGTCCTGCTGGCGGCGACGATCGCCGTCGGCGTGATCGGCATCGGCACCGCCTTTGCTCTCAAGGGCCATATTTCCACCAGCCCGCGCGAGGTGAAGACGATCCTCGCCGACGAGAGCCCGACCAAGGTGCAGCCGCCGGCCGATGCCGCCGACAATCAGGCCAGCCAAGACCCGGCCGTCATGGGCAAGGGCCAGCAGGTACCGACCGCTCTTGCCAACCGAGAGGAGCAGCCGGTCGACCTCTTGCAGGCTGCGCGCGAGAACGCTGCAGCGCAGGCGCGCCGCACCGATGCCTCCAGCGTCCCGGTGCCGCCCTCGCCAGGTCAGGTCCAGACTGCGATGGCCGATCCCTCCAGCATGGGGCAGAGCTTCCCGATCGGCGACATGCCCGAGCCCAAGCGCGTCCGTGTCGTCTCGGTGCGCCCGGACGGCACCATCCTTCCCAACGACAATCCGCCCCCGGCGGCGATCCCGGCGCCACGCGCCCCCGCGGGCAAGACCAGCGACCGCGCCGGCCCGGTGGCCAAGCCATCCACCCCGAAGGCGGTGGCGAGCAAGACCACGTCGCGCGTGACCACGCCCAAGAGCATCGACCAGCTCGCCGACGCGCCCGACGATGCCGCGCCGGCGCCGGCTGCTGCCAAGGTCAAGAAGCCCAAGCCGCAGCGCGTCGCCTCGGCCGACACCGGCGAGGCGGAAGCCACGCAGGTGGTCTCGCCCGAACCCGAGGCGTCCGGCTCCGGCGGCTTCGCCGTTCAGCTCGCCGCGCCGGGTTCGGAGGCGGACGCCAAATCGACCTCGTCCAAGCTCGCCAAGAAGTTCGCCGGCCCGCTCGCCGGTCACCACCTCGGCTTCCACAAGGCAGAGAGCAACGGCAAGTCGGTGTTCAGGGTGCGCGTCAGCAGCCTCAGCAAGCCGGAGGCGGTGAGCCTTTGCGAGAAACTCAAGGCCGACGGCGGCAGCTGCTTCGTCGCCAAGAACTAGGCCGGACGCGCGACATCCATGACCCGCGCCTTCGTCTGCGGCTGCCGCGGCACGGTGCTCGAACCCGACGAGCGCCGTTTCCTTACGGAGGCGGCGCCGCTCGGAGTGATCCTCTTCAAACGCAACATCGCCGATCCGGCCCAGGTGCTGGCGTTGACCGGCGCCATCCGCAATGCGTTGGGCCGCGACGACGCGATGGTGCTGGTCGACCAGGAAGGCGGCCGCGTCCAGCGACTCGCGCCGCCGCACTGGCGGCGTTATCCCGCCGCCGCCCGTTTCGCCGCCATCATCGACCTGGAAGAGCGCGCCGCGACGGTCCGGCTCTGCGCCCGGTTGATGGCTCACGACCTCCTCTCCCTGGGCATCGACGTCGACTGCTTGCCGGTGCTCGACGTGCCCGTCGAGGGCTCGCATGACGTGATCGGCGACCGTGCCTACGCGCGTGAACCCGCAGCCGTCGCGATGCTCGGCCGCGCAGCGGCCGAAGGCATGCTCGACGGCGGCGTGCTCCCGATCATGAAGCACGTGCCGGGACACGGCCGCGCCGAGGCCGACAGCCATTTCGCTCTGCCGAGCGTCGAGGCCTCGCTCAACGACCTGCGGCGCAGCGACTTCGAGCCGTTCCGCCGCAACCGCGACCTGCCGGCGGCGATGACCGCGCATGTCGTCTACACCGCCCTCGATCGCGAGCGTCCCGCAACGATCTCGGCCAGGGTCATTGGCGACATCGTGCGCGGCGAGATCGGTTTCGAGGGCCTGCTGTTCAGCGATGACCTCAGCATGAAGGCGCTCCCGGGCACGTTCCGTGAGAAGACGGAGGCGCTGTTCGCCGCCGGCGTCGACGTGGCGTTGCACTGCAACGGCGATCTCGACGAGGCCCGCGAGGTCGCTGCCAGGGCACCGGCGCTCGTGGGGGTGCCGGCGGAGCGCGTCGCACGTGCCCGCGCAACCGTCAGGTCGTCGGCCTTCGATCCTGTGGACGCGGCGGCGGAGCTCGATCGCAGGCTTGCGGCTATCGCCTGAACGGCGGAGACTTGCTCGTTCGCAAACCGCGGGCAGGAACGGAGCCATGGCCTTCGAGGTGGACAAGGCGGACGCGACGGAGGTGCTCCCCGAAGAGCGCCTGGTCGTCGACGTCGACGGGTTCGAGGGGCCGCTCGACCTGCTGCTCGAGCTCGCCCGGCGGCAGAAGGTCGACCTGTCGCGCATCTCGGTGCTGGCACTGGCCGAGCAATATCTCGCCTTCATAGAGGTGGCGCGCCGCGTGCGACTCGAGCTCGCCGCCGACTACCTCGTGATGGCCGCCTGGCTCGCCTACCTCAAGTCGCGCCTGCTGCTGCCGCGCTCGGACAAACCTGATGAGCCGGAGGCGGGCGACCTCGCCGCCGCACTCGCCGAGCGGCTGCGCCGGCTCGAGGTGATCCGCGCCGCCGCCCAGGCGCTCGAGGCGAGGCCGCGGCTCGGTCGCGACCTGGCCCTGCGCGGCGCCCGCGACGAGTCGGTGCTCGAGGGCGCGCCGCCGATGTACACCGCCACCATCTACGATCTGATGTCGGCCTACGCCCGACAGCGCCAAAAACAGGCGCTGTCGCGCGTCAGGTTGAAGAAGCGGCTGGTGTGGTCGCTGGTTGAGGCGCGCGCAGCCCTAGCGCGCCTTACCGGGCTGGCTGTCGAGTGGAGCGAGCTCGACGCATTCCTGCTGAGCTATTGCGTCGAGCCGGCGCTGCGCCGCACCGTACGCGCGTCAGCCTTCTCGGTGACGCTGGAGATGGTCAAGGAGGGTAGCCTCGCCCTGCGGCAGGACCACGCCTTCGCCCCGATCTGGGTCAAGGCCGCGGGAGCGCCGGCGTGAGCGCAGAGATCGCCCGGCTCTTTCCCGACGTCGCGCAGACGCACGGCGACGCCGCGACGCTGCGGCTTGCCGAGGCGGTGCGCATCGCCGAGGCGCTGCTGTTCGCCGCGCCCGAGCCGATGGCGGAGGCCGAGATCGCGCGGCGGCTGCCCGACGGCGTCGCCGTTGGCGCCGTGCTGGCGAAGCTGCGGGCCGACTACGAGGGCCGCGGCGTGCGCCTGGTGCGGGTCGGCGCCCGATGGGTCTTCCGCACCGCCGACGACCTCGGCTGGCTGCTGTCGGCGAGCGCGCGCGAGGTCATGAAGCTGTCGCGTGCGGCGATGGAGACGCTGGCGATCATCGCTTACCATCAGCCGGCGACACGCGCCGAGATCGAGGACATCCGCGGGGTGAGCGTCGCCAAGGGCACGCTCGACGTGCTGCTCTCGACCGGGTGGATCCGCCCGCGCGGGCGCCGGCGCTCGCCCGGCCGCCCGATCACCTACGGCACGACCGACGCCTTCCTGCTGCATTTCGGGCTGGAGACCATCGGCGACCTGCCCGGACTCGACGAGCTGCGCGGCGCCGGGCTCTTCGACGGCCGCCTGCCGCCCGCCTTCAGCGTGCCGCTGCCGCACGACGGACCGCTCGACGCCGACGAGGACCCGATGGACGATGCGGCCGAGCCGGAGGAGGACGATGCCGGCGACGCGCTGGACGAGCCGGATCGTCTCGATCGCGATCCGTTCGCGTGATGCTACGCTACAGCGTCAGGCCGCCGCAGGCAGCGCGGCGCAGAGCGCCTCGACCGCGTCCGCCAGCTCGTCGAAATGCGATATGACCTTGTCGGGCGCGAGCTCAGACATGGACTCGGGCGCGTAGCCGAAGTCGACCCCGATCACCGGCAGGCCGGCATTGCGGGCGGTGTCGACGTCGGTCTTGGTGTCGCCCACCATCACGGCGCGCGCGGGATCGCCGCCGGCCTTCTCGATGGTCAGGCGCAGCACGGCGCCGTCGGGCTTCGACATCGGGAACGTATCGGCCCCCACGATGGCGGCAAAACGATCGGTGAGGCCGAGGTCGCGCAGCAGCATCCTGGCCGGCTTCTCGAACTTGTTGGTGAGGATCGCGAAACGATGGCCGGCGGCGGCGAGCTTTTCGAGCGCGGCGACGGCTCCGGGGAACGGCAGCGTCTCGTCGGAGAGCCGCGTCTCGTACTCGGCGAGATAGGCCGCGAACATCTCCTCGAGGCGCGCGTCCGAGACACTGACGCCCTGCGCCTCCAGCCCGAGGCGGATCAGCACGCGCCCGCCGCGGCCGACGAACTTGCGGGCGCGCTCCAGCGGCAGCGGCCCCAGGCCCTCGCGCGCGAGGATGACGTTGAGGGCGCCGACGAGGTCGGGGGCGCTGTCGACGAGCGTGCCGTCGAGGTCGAAGACGAGGAGGGGAGCGGAGGACGACGGGGTGGAGGACATGGCGGGCCGCTTAGCGGCTGGGGGCGGCACGGGCAAGCGCGGCGGCGTCACAGGATCTTCTGCACGATCACCATGTCGAGCCAGCGTCCGAACTTGAAGCCGATCTCGGGCATGCGGCCGACCTCGACGAAGCCGGCCCGGCGGTGCAGCGCCAGCGAACCCTGGTTGTCGGTCCCGATCGTGCCCACCATGACGTGGTGGCCGGCGGCGCGGGCACGCTCCTCCAACGCGGCGAGCAATGCTCGGCCGTGGCCGCGGCGCTTGGCAGTGGGTTCGACGTAGACGGAGTGCTCGATCGTGTAGCGGAAGCCGGAATAGGCGCGGAAAGCGGCTAGCGAGCCGAAGCCGACGACAGCACCGTCCTGTTCTCTGACGATGACGGGCAGGCTGCGCTTGGCGCTGGTCTCGAGCCATGCCCTGCCGCTCTCCAGCGTTTCCGGCGACTCGGTCCAACGCGCCGTCGTGTGCGCGATCGCCTCGTTCATGATGGCGACGACTTGCGGTAGGTCGGCCTCGCTCGCGTCACGAATGAGCATGCTGTCGGCTCCCGTCGCGACCCGCTTGCAAGACGCACGACGGAACATAAGATGGGGCCATGATCTGTGATACGCTCGAGCTGACGATGGCTCTCGAGCCCACTTTCAGTCGGGAGCAGGCGGAAGCGCTCACCACAGCTCTCCGCGCATCGACGCAGGACACGGTTGCCTTGAAAGCGATCTGGTCGAGATGAGATCCGAGTTGATCAAGTGGATCGTCGCGTCAATTATTCTCAATCTCTTCGGCACTGCTGGGCTGGTCCTCGCCCTGATGAAGTTCGTCGCTCATTAACGTCACGCTACGACTGCCAGATAGGTCTCGATCACCGCACTTCGGTCGACACTGGGCATGCGTCCCTACCGCCGCCCGAACAGCCGCTCGATGTCGGCGAGCTTGAGCTCGACATAGGTCGGGCGGCCGTGATTGCACTGGCCGGAGCCCGGCGTCGCCTCCATCTCGCGCAGCAGCGCGTTCATCTCCTCGGTGCCGAGCCGGCGGCCGGCGCGGACGGAATGGTGGCAGGCGAAGGTCGCGAGGTAATGGTCGAGGCGCCGCTCCAGCGGCAGCGCGCCGGCCTCGTCCTCGGCGAGCGCGCCGGCGAGGTCGCGCACGAGATGGGCGGCATCGACGAGGCCCAGTTCCGCCGGCGTCTCGCGCACCAGCACGGCGCCCGGCCCGAAGCTTTCCACCACGAGCCCCAGGCTCGCCAACAGCGGTGCCGCCTCGACCAGGCGCTCGGCCTCGGAAGGGTCGAGATCGACCACGGCCGGGATGAGCAGCGGCTGGCGGGCAATGCCGCGCGCCGCGCGCTCGCGCTTCAGACGCTCGTAGACGAGGCGCTCGTGAGCGGCGTGCTGGTCGACGATGACGAGACCGTCGGCGGTCTGCGCCAGGATGTAGGTGTCGTGGACCTGGGCGCGGGCGGCGCCGAGCGGCGCGGCGATCGCGTCGGGCACGGCCTCGTGCTCGGTCGGCCGCGCGGCGGGCCGGCCCACGTCGTCGACGAAGGCGGCTTGGCCGCTCTCACCGAAGCCATGCGGCGCCGAGGGCGAGGCCGCCGCGCTCCAGCCCGCCGACGGGCGCGCGTCGCCGGACCAGCCGCGGCGGGCGAAGGCCTCCACCGCCGCCGCCGCGGACGGCGTGGCGCGGTGCAGCGCGGCCGCGAGCGTCTGTTTCAGCGCGCCCACGATCAGCCCGCGCACCAGGCCGGGATCGCGGAAGCGCACCTCGGCCTTGGCGGGGTGCACGTTGACGTCGACGAAGGCCGGGTCGCAGCCGACGTAGAGCGCCACGGTGGGATGGCGCCCGGCCGGCAGGCTGTCGACGTAGGCGGCGCGCACGGCGCCGAGCAGCAGCTTGTCCCGCACGGCGCGGCCGTTGACGTAGAGGTAGAGCGCGCCGGCGTCGCCGCGGTGCCAGGTCGGCAGGCCGGCGAACCCGTCGAGCGTCACGCCTTCCCGAGCCGCCACCACCGGCAGGGCGTTGGGGCGGAAGTCGCGGCCGAGCACCTGAGTCAGGCGCTCCAGCAGGCCCTCGGCACCGGGCCCGCAGGCGGGATGGTCGAAGCCGGCAGTCTCGGCCGACGCCAGGGCGAAACGCACCTGCGGGTGCGCCATGGCGAGACGGCGCAGGACATCGGCGACCGCGCGGGCCTCGGCCTTGTCGCCTTTGAGGAAGGCCAGTCGCGCGGGTGTTGCGGCGAAGAGGTCGCGCACCTCGATGCGGGTGCCAGGCGGCTGCGCGCCGGGTCGCAGGGCGCCCTTGCGGCCGGCGTCGACGCTGAGCGTGTGCCCGCCGTCGGTACCCGCGGCGCGGGAGGCGATGGTGAGCAGCGCCACCGAGGCGATCGAGGGCAGCGCCTCGCCGCGGAACCCAAGCGTGCCGATGCGGGCGAGGTCGCCGTCGGGCAGCTTCGAGGTGGCGTGGCGCTCGACGGAGAGCTCGAGGTCGGCGGCATCCATGCCCTGGCCGTCGTCGACGACGCGGATGAGCCGGCGCCCGCCGGCCTCGATCGTCACCTCGACGCGGCGGGCGCCGGCGTCGAGCGCGTTCTCGACCAGCTCCTTCACCGCCGCGGCCGGCCGCTCCACCACCTCGCCGGCGGCGATGCGGTCGATCAGCACGCGGTCGAGCCGGCGGATCGGCACGGGGAACTCCTTGAGCGACCGAGGACGCGGCCGGTGCGTGCCACAAAACTGAGGCCCGGCGAAGAGCGGTGTCGGCGTACGGCAATCCCGCGTGAGGGGACACACCCCCTTGCGATCGCACACCCCGATTTTGCGTCGCGATGCGTCACCACTCAGCCCGACTTCCAGCATTCTTCGGTAGAATGGCCGGGAAGCGCGGCGGGTTCCGCCCTCGCGAACTCCGTTCGTAGCGCGTCGGACGGTGATTCGGAGTCGCTTCGCGACGCTTATGCACCTGTCTTCGCTACGCTTCTTGTTGGAGCAAGTCCGCAAAGCGGACGTTGCTCTAGAGCAGATTCCTTTCAGGTAGCATCGTAGCCTGCTGCGGTGAACATGTTGGCGCATTCGGCTGGCGTGATCTGGTCGACGAGGCGGCCAATGGCAGCCCAGAGCGCGTCCTTCGTCCGTTCCGCCGCCTTGCGTAGCAGAGCCTTGAGCTTGGCGAAGGCGTTCTCGATGGGGTTGAAGTCGGGGCTGTAGGGCGGCAGCAGGCGCAAGCTGGCACCGGCGGCTTCGATCAGGGCCTCGACCTGCTTCCCTTTGTGCGCCGGCAGGTTGTCCATGATGACGATGTCGCCGGGTCGCAGTTCGGGAACGAGCACGTGCTCGATGTAGGCCTCGAAGCAGGGCCGGTCGACGGCGCCGTCGAGCACGAACGGCGCCACGATGCCGCGCAGGCTCAGGCCGGCCACCAGCGTCGTCGTCTTCCAATGGCCGTGCGGCACGCCCATCCTCAGCCGCTCGCCACGCGGGGCGCGTCCGTGCGTGCGGGCCATCTTGGTCGAGGTGCCGGTCTCGTCGATGAAGATCAGCCGGTCGGGATCGAGATCGAGTTGGCCCTCGAACCACTCCTGCCGCGCCTGGCGGACGTCGGGACGGTCCTGCTCGGTGGCGTGCGCGGTCTTTTTTTACGCGTGATGCCGTGGCGACGGAAGTAGCGCCAAAGCACCGTGACGCTGACGAAGGCGCCCTCACCAGCCAGGCGCGCCTTCAGCTCCACCAGCGTGATGTCGGGCACGTCGGCCAGTGCCGCCGCGATGAGGCTGGCGTGCGCCTCGGTGCGGCGCGACAAGCGATCTCCTCCCTGCGGCTTGGCCCGGCCGTCGCCGCCAGCGCGCCTCAGAGCGGCCCAGCGGATCGCGCTCGACGCACTGACGCCGAAGCGCGCCGCAGCCTCGCGGCAGGACAAGCCCTCCTCGACAGCCAAGAGGACGCGGGAGCGAAGGTCGTAGTGCAGCGATCGGGGCATCGGGCCTGGCCTCCTCGCCAGACCAGCCCTGAATCACAGCGCGGCGCCGTGCGCTACCCCTCACGAGTCAACCGGCGAGGAAACTGCTCTAGCCCCCGGCTTCGCGGCGCACGGCGGGTGACGGATCGCTCCGCCCCAGCAGCGCCAGCACCTTGCGCCCGGGCACCGTCTCCCCCTTCGGCAGCGCCCAGAAATCGCCCCGCGCCGCCACGGCATCGGCGAGCAGCACGTGGTAGGCGCGCTTGGGCAGCGCCACCGCGCCCAGGGTGGCGAGGTGCTCGGTGACGAATTGCGTGTCGAGCAGCCGGTAGCCCCCTGCCCTGAGGCGGGCCACCAGATGGGCCAGCGCCACCTTGGAGGCGTCGTTCGCGCGGTGGAACATGCTCTCGCCGAAGAAGGCGGCGCCGATCGACACGCCGTAGAGGCCGCCGACCAGCTCGCCGTCGGCCCAGGCCTCCACCGTATGGACGCGGCCGGCGTCGAACAGGGCGCGGTAGAGCGTGCGGATGCGGGCGTTGATCCAGGTGCCCTCGCGCTGCGGGCCGGAGGCGGCGCAGCCGTCGAGCACCCCATCGTAGTCGCTGTCGATGCGGATCTCGTAACGATCCTGCCGGATCGTCTTGGCGAGGCTGCGCGAGACGATCAGCCCGTCGAGCGGAAAGATGCCGCGCTCCTCGGGATCGACCCAGAACAGGTTGGTGTCCTGCGCGCTCTCGGCCATCGGGAAGAGGCCGATGGAATAAGCCCGCAGCAGGATGTCGGGCGAGATCTCGATGCCGTCACGCGTGCGGGCCATGGCAGGAGCCTAGGGCCACGGCCCGGCGCGTCAAGCGGTGCCTCGGCCCGGTAATGGGTCAGGTTAAAAACATTTCGTCGTCGGCAGCCGTTTCGAGCTCAGCTTCAGGTCGAATTTGAAACGGCATGAGATAGCATCAAAGAACCTTGCTTGGTTGAGCGTTGTGCCAGCGTTCCGTCCATTTAGGCGTGCCCCATGCCGTTGCTCAACTTCAGCAAATAGCGGATCGTGAGGGACAAGAAACCATGGCCGACGCGCGTCAGGTGAAAACGGCCCGATTGGACACAACATATATAGACCTAAGCCACCATAGCGCGGTTATCGACGTAGAGACGTGGTTGTGATCGTATGGCGACTGCCATCTACCCCTTGACGGGTTTTTGGATACCTGTCGGCCTTTGGCCTGAAAACTGTCCGCTGTAGCCTTTCGCGGGTGTGCCAAACGTGATTTCGAAGATCAGCTGACACACCCTCATTCCTTCGGACAAAATAATATCGAGATTTCCGAAGTTGAACATTTCCAATTGAATGTTACCTTCAAAACCGGAGTGTATCGTAGGTGCCGTAACGTGTACGCTTACCCCAAGTCTTGCCAAGGAACTCTTGCCTTCCACTCGGGCGGCGATTCTAGAATAGAACGGAAGTATCACATCTTCGTGCGTCCACGCCAAGACAAAGTGCCTTGGCTTAAGAGTGAAGGTATCTGACGTTTGATGGTTTTGCAGAGCTAAAGTGTTCTCGTAATCATACCCATCTGCGCCGGGCGTGATTGACGTTCCCGGCATCGACTTCCACTCAGAGAAGCGGTCAGACAAGGTGAGATCCAGAGATGTAGAGCTAAGCGCCTCGGCTAGATTTGGCGCAGGCTCAATAATTATCTGGCCTTGGGAGAGCGCCTGTTCAATCTCACGATCCGTGAAAACCACGACACTCTCCCCAAAATTGCATAACTCGAAAACCGTAATGCTAATTATTCAGCGGCTTGCAAGCTCTCCGATGCGATGCCGCTTTCCGGAATCCAGACACGCCATTTTCCAGAGGTAGACTCCCGAGGAAGCTCGATAAGGATGCGCCCGTCTTCGTATGCCAGCCCCAATCCAACCTCGATTGTCGATCCTTTGAGGATCCTTTTCGAGACGATTACCTGCTCGACTTCGCCACCACTCGTTCTAACGCCAATCAGCTTTTCGGAAGGGCCATGCCCGTCTCTGATTATGGTGACCTTGATCAGCATGGCGTCTCTTCCTTGGAACAAAGAGAGAACATAGCAGCGTTTAATCGCAGAATCGATATCGCTTTATGCCTCTATCGGCAGATTGCCGACGCTTTTCTAACGACGCAAGAAACCGTTCGTGGAATCGGTCCATCAAATTTCAAGAGTCTCGTGAATTTATTTGTGAACAATCCATCCGGGATCGTCTCACGCTTTGCCGCGCTGCCAGTAGCCCTTCCACTGGCGAGAAACTGGAGCGTTGAGGGCAGCCGCCGTCACCGCGAGCAAGGCCGAAGAGGCGCTTGCTATAACTAGACAAACAGCCAGCGCCTCCCTGAAACAAACTGAGGCTGCAATATCCGCTTCCCGAGCACACGTGCGATTTCAAAACATAACGATTTACCCCGCGAATCTTTTTGACAGAAATCCGTCTATCGATGGAGAAATCCCACTTTACAAAGTAGATATTTTCGTAGATTTCGCAAATTATGGAACATCTCCTGCTGACATCCATACAGTCCGTGTGGCTACAATCCTTTACCTTAAAGGTAAGCGGGACGAATTTTGCTATTGGAGCGTCTTCAATAGCGTCGCATGGAGACCTTTAACTATAAATAGCGGTGACGAAACCAGCGGGGTCCATCAAACAATGTTGTCGAGTGTGACCCGCAGACCTAAGACAAGTTTATTAGAAGAAGGATTTACCTTTTTGTAAGATTTGCAATTTACTACATCGATGTATTTGGTAACGATCAGATCGAAGACGCAATCTGGAAGTATTATAGCATTACCGGCGCGGCGAGCCGGCGCGCTCCGGCGCTGATCGACGTATTTCGAAAAACCCAAGAAGAGCAAGAAGCTTAGCGCCCCGCCTATCACATCACACCCCTTTCGGGAATGTAATGGATTGGCTGGCCTTGGCCGCTAGATCGAAGCGGCTCTGCTCTTTTTAAGTTTGCGAGATAGTGCCGCATAAATGCCTTGCGGCAGACGCACTAACAAGTCCTCGCTGTCAATATCGGCCTCAGAGCGATACACACGATAGCCGAATCGGATGAGTAATAGAGTTGCTTCAGCGCGATTAGCCGCTTCTTCGGAAGCTCCGCCCAAGCGCCTTTTCGCCCGCTCACTTTTCGCCGTCATGCCACCCCTATTTGCTCGCGCTTCTTATAAGCCCCGCGCTTCTTAGCTTTCCTTGCGAATTGCCGGGAACGACCACATGCGGCTTCGCCGTCTAGGCTGGCATTTCGCCGCTGGCGATGTCCACACCACCTTGGCGAGCTGGTTCGTGTCGCGGGGGCGCTTGGGGGTCGTCACGAGATCCAACCCTTCGCCTTGCCGTCCTTCCAGAGTGCCTTGGCGTAGGCTTCTGGCGACGTGCTGTTGTCATTACGCTTTCGCGCGACCTTGCCGTCTAGCTCTGCCTTGACGTAGGCAGCGCAAACCGCCTCTTCGTCATCGCCATGGGTCTGATAGAGGGACCGCATGACGCCGCGTTGTTTAGGATCGTCGCTCATCAGGCGACTATGCGCCGGGCGTCTCGCGCGTCAACCGGCTCAAATTTCAAACTGACCCACTACCCTCGGCCCGCGTCGGCCTTGCCGCAGCGTTCAAGATCGGCGCTTCGGGCTTGGCCCCGGCACCGCCCTCGCGCTAGAAGCCCTCTCCCGCTCCCGAGCTCCGCCCCATGCGCACCGCGACCGTCGCGCGCGACACCAAGGAAACCGCCATCACCGTGACGGTCGGGCTCGACGGCCACGGTCGCGGCACGATCGCCACGGGCATCGGCTTCTTCGACCACATGCTCGACCAGCTCAGCCGGCACTCGCTGATCGACATGGAGATTGCGGCCAAGGGCGACCTCCACATCGACGACCACCACACCGTCGAGGACACCGGCATCGCGCTCGGCCAGGCGATCCGCCAGGCGCTGGGCGATCGCGCCGGCATCGCGCGCTACGCCGACTGCCTGCTGCCGATGGACGAGACGCTCACGCGCGCCGCCATCGACGTCTCGGGCCGGCCCTTGCTGGTGTTCCGCGCGGAGTTCCCGCGCGAGAAGATCGGCACCTTCGACACCGAGTTGGTGCGCGAGTTCTTCCAGGCCTTCGCGATGAACGCCGGCATCACGCTGCACGTCGAGGCGCTCTACGGCATCAACGCGCACCACATCGCCGAGAGCTGCTTCAAGGCGGTGGCGCGCGCGCTGAAGAGCGCGGTGGCGATCGATCCGCGGCAAGCCGGGCAGATCCCCTCGACGAAGGGCACGCTGTGATCTCACCCACGTCATCCCGTCGCGCCGAGGTTACGCCATGACCCTCTACGTCGTGCAGGCGCCGGGCAGCGACGACGATGCGCTGGTCCGCGCCCGCTTCGTCGCCGACGGCTTCTCCTGGCCGGCCTTCCTCTTCACCTGGGTCTGGCTGCTCTATCGTCGGCTGTGGCTGGCGCTGCTGGTCTGGATATTGGTGGATGTTGCCTTCCTCGCGCTCGTGCTGCCGCACGTCTCGCTCGTCACCGCCTTCCTCGTCGAGCTCCTCGCCCGCATCGCGCTCGGCCTGGAGGCGCACCGGCTGCGCGTCGCCAAGGGCGCCCGGCGCGCCGTCGTGACCGGGCTCGTCGAGGCGCGCGACCGCGACGAGGCCGAGGCGATCTTCTACGCGCGCCACGGGACCGTGTTGCCGGAAAGTGCCGCGCCCGGGATCGAAGCGTGAGCGTCGTCGCCGTCGTCGACTACGGCTCGGGCAACCTCCATTCCGCGATCAAGGCCCTGGAGCGGGCCTCGCGCGAGGGCGGCACCGGCGCCGAAGTCGTGCTCACCTCGGATCCCGAGCTGGTGCGGCGCGCCGATCGCATCGTGCTGCCGGGCGTCGGCGCCTTCGCCGACTGCAAGCGCGGCCTTGAGGCCGTGCCCGGCATGATCGAGGCGCTCGACCAGGCGGTGCACCGGCACGCCAAGCCGTTCCTCGGCATCTGCGTCGGCATGCAGCTCCTCGCCACCCGCGGGCTGGAGCACGGCGGGTCGCCCGGTCTCGACTGGATCCAAGGCGAGGTCACGGCCATCGAGCCGGACGATCCGGAGCTCAAGATCCCGCACATGGGTTGGAACACGCTCGACGTGTCGTCGTCCTCCGCGCCGCACCCGCTGCTCGCCGGAATCCCGACCGGTTCAGATGGTTGGCACGCCTATTTCGTGCATTCCTACGGCTTCCGCGCCGCCGATCCCGGCGACGTCGTCGCCACTACCGGCTACGGCGGCGCCATCGCCGCGATGGTCGGGCGCGACACCGTCGCCGGGACGCAGTTCCACCCCGAGAAGAGCCAGGCGCTCGGCCTCGCCCTGCTCGCCAATTTCCTGAGATGGATGCCGTGATCCTCTACCCGGCCATCGACCTCAAGGGCGGCCAGTGCGTGCGCCTGAAGCTCGGCGACATGTCCCAGGCCACCGTCTTCAACGACGTTCCCGCCGCCCAGGCCGCCGCCTTCGCGCGGCAGGGCTTCACCCACCTCCACGTCGTCGACCTCGACGGCGCCTTCGCCGGCCGCCCGATGAACGCCGCGGCGGTCGATGCCATCCTCGCCGCCGTGACCATGCCGGTGCAGCTCGGCGGAGGCATCCGCGACATGGCCACGCTGGAGGCCTGGCTGGCCAAGGGCATCGCCCGGGTCATCATCGGCACGGCGGCGGTGCGCGATCCCGATTTCGTGCGTGCCGCGGCGCGTGCCCACCCCGGCAAGGTGGCGGTGGGGATCGACGCGCGCGACGGCCGCGTGGCGGTGGAGGGCTGGGCGGAGGCGAGCGACCTCGCCGCCGACGAGCTCGGCCGCCGCTTCGCCGATGCCGGCGTCGCCGCCCTCGTCTACACCGACATTTCGCGCGACGGCATCCTCACCGGGCTCAACGTCGAGGCGACGCTGGCGCTGGCCCGCGCCGTGCCGATCCCGGTGATCGCCTCGGGCGGCCTCGCCTCGATGGCCGACGTGCGCCGCCTGCTCGAGCCCGACTGTGCCATCCTGGAGGGCGCCATCACCGGCCGCGCGCTCTACGATGGAAGGCTCGATCCGGCCGAGGCGCTGGCGGCGATCGCTCACGCAGAGGTCTAGAGGCGCAAACGACAGCGTCGTTCCGGGCGGCGCAGCCGTATCCGGAACCGGTGAGCTTCACGATGTCCGGCACGCTGGAAGCGCACCGGTTTGGGATCGCCGCTGCGCTCCGTCCGGAATGACGAGCCCCTGTTTGGACCATGCTATAGCCTCGCCATGACCGCCGAGCTCCCCCTCGCCGACGCGACGCTCGTTGCCGAGGTGCTGATCCCCGTCGCGGTGGACCAGGCCTACACCTACCTCGCCGGCGACCTCGTCCTGCAGCCGGGCGACGTGGTCGAAGTGCCGCTGGGGCCGCGCACCACCATCGGCGTGGTGTGGAGCGTCGGGCCTTTGTCCGGCGATAGACCGCGGCTGAAGCCGGTCGCCGCCCGCACCGACCTGCCGCCGCTCTCCAAGAGCCTGCGCGACTTCGTCGACTGGGTGGCGCGCTGGACGGTGAGCCCGCGCGGCACCGTGCTGCGCATGGCGCTGCGCGCGCCCTTCGTCGGCGAGCCGGCGGCGCCGCGCTCGGGCGTGGTCGCCACCGGCGCGGCGCCGGCCAAGCCCACCCCCGCCCGCCTTCGTGTCATGGAGGCAGTGGCCGCCGAGCCGCTGCTCGGCAAGACCGCGCTCGCCACCTCCGCCGGCTGCACCGTGGCGGTGGTCAACGCGCTGCTGTCCGACGGCGCGTTGGCGATGGCCGAGATCCCGCCCGAGCCTGCGGTGGCGCCGGCCGATCCCGATCATGCCCGCCCGCAGCTCTCGTCGCGCCAAGCCGAGGCCGCCGCCGCCCTCGTCGAGGCGGTCGAGGCCCGCCGCTCCGGCGTGATCCTGCTCGAAGGCGTCACCGGCTCGGGCAAGACGGAGGTTTATTTCGAGGCGGTCGCCGCCGCGATCCGCGCCGGCCGCCAGGCGCTGGTGCTGCTGCCCGAGATCGCGCTCACCGCCACCTTCCTCGAACGTTTCGCCGCGCGGTTCGGCGCCCGACCGGCGGAATGGCACTCTTCGATGGGTGCGCGGCGGCGCCACCTCGTCTGGCACGCCTTGGCGCGCGGCGAGGCCCAGGTGGTGATCGGCGCGCGCTCGGCGCTGTTCCTGCCGTTCCGCGACCTCGGCGTCGTGATCGTCGACGAGGAGCACGAGGCCGCCTACAAGCAGGAGGACGGCGTGCCCTACCACGCCCGCGACATGGCGGTGGTGCGCGGACGCATCGAGGGCGCCCCAGTGGTGCTGGCCTCGGCGACGCCGTCCATCGAGACGCAGACCAACGCTCGCAACGGCCGCTACGCCCACCTCGTGCTACCCGGGCGCTACGGAGAGCGCGCCCTGCCCCTGCTGGCCGCGCTCGACCTCAAGCGCGACCCGCCGGCGCGCGGCCACTGGATCGCGCCGGGCCTCGAGCATGCCATCCGCGAGACCGTCGGACGCGGCGAGCAGGCGCTGCTGTTCCTCAACCGCCGGGGCTACGCGCCGCTCACGCTGTGCCGCGCCTGCGGGCACCGCTTCCAGTGCCCGAACTGCTCCTCCTGGCTGGTCGAGCACCGCTTCCGCCACCAGCTCGTCTGCCACCATTGCGGCCACGCCGAGCGGCGGCCGGAGGAATGCCCGGTCTGCGAGGCGACGCACGCGCTGATCCCCTGCGGCCCCGGCATCGAGCGGCTCGCCGAAGAGGTCGCCGCGCGCTTCCCCGATGCGCGCACGCTGGTGCTGTCGTCCGACTTCCTCGGCGCCGGCGACGCGCTGCGCGACGAGTTCGCCGCGGTGGCGGAGGGGCGCTGCGACATCGTCGTGGGCACGCAGCTCGTCGCCAAGGGCCATAACTTTCCGCTGCTGACGCTGGTCGGCGTGGTCGACGCCGACCTCGGCCTCGCCACCAGCGATCCCCGCGCCGCCGAGCGCACGTTCCAGCTGCTGCAGCAGGTCACCGGGCGCGCCGGGCGTTTCGAGCGGCCGGGCCGCGCCATCCTGCAGACCTGGCAGCCTGACCATCCCGTGATGCGCGCGCTGATCTCGGGGGACGCCGCGCGCTTCTACGCCGAGGAGACGCGGCAGCGCGCCCGCGCCGGACTGCCGCCGTTCGGCCGGCTCGCCGCGATCGTCGTCTCAGGGCCGGACCACAACGCCGCGCAGGCCTACGCCCGCGCCTTGGCGCACACCGCCTTCCACATGACCCCTTCGGAGCGCTGGTCGCTGGCGCCGGCCGGCGGCCTGCCGGCCAAGGACGACCTCGTGCTGCTCGGGCCGGCCGAGGCGCCGATCGCCCTCCTGGCCGGCCGCCACCGCTTCCGCCTCCTGGTGAAAGCGCCGCGCACCGCCGACATGCAGGGCTTCCTACGCGCGCTGGCCGAGCACGCGCCGCCCCCACGCGGCGGCATCAAGGTCGGCTACGACGTCGATCCGCAGAGTTTTTTGTAGCGCTTGCGATGCGACGGTGAGACCAAAGCGTCGCAGAATCAGTAGTTCGGATAGCAGAGCGGCCGGGCCGGATCGGGATCGCGGTGGTAGAAGCGCGGACATGGCGGCGGGAGCCGTACCACCGCGGGACCGCCGACGTACAAGGCGCGATTGGGAACGCAGACTCCGAACGGATTACGATGAAAAGCAAGACCGCATCCGCCGGACACCAGGATGACGTGAGCTGGTGCATCCGGCGGCATTGCGAAGCTCGCGGCTGATGCCGCGCCGCTACCAGCCAGCGACAGCGCGAGACCCGCAACCAGGTATTTGAACATATCAGCCACTCCGCTCGACCGCACTATGAACGGAGAAATGGCGCCAGCCCTACGCTGAGAGATCAACCGTTGCTCGGCTTCTCCACATTCCTGTCGAGCTGCTTGGCGCCGCCAACGAGCCGCGCCCATAGGCCCTGCACGCCGGTGGACAGGCCCCGCATGTCGTCGCCGACGACGTCCCAATTGACCATGCGCCGGGCCTCCTTGCCGTCCGGGCCCGGCGCGCTGTGCATGGCGTCGACGACGTAGGCGGTGCCGAAGGTCAGCGCGATGCCGATGATCAAACCGGAAATGAAACGCACAGCGCTCTCCTGCAATTAAACGCTTGAAGCAATGCTTGCCGGATAGCGGTGTTCCGCCGCCCGGAGCGCGATCCGCGTCGGGTTGTCGGAGAGAGCCATCCATGTCGCTGAAGATCGAAGACTACGCCATGATCGGCGACGGACAGACGGCGGCGCTCATCGGCCGCGACGGCTCCGTCGACTGGCTGTGCTGGCCGCGCTTCGATTCACCCTCGCTGTTCGCGCGCATCCTCGGCGACGAGGAGAACGGCCGCTGGCGCCTCGCGTCGACCGACGCCGACGCCAAGGTCTCGTGGAGCTACCGCGACGACACGCTGATCCTCGAGACGCGTTACGAGAGCCAGACCGGGACGGCGGTGGTGATCGACTTCATGCCGCCAATGCGGCCAGAATGCTACCTCATGCGCGTCGTGCAAGGACTTCGCGGCACCGTGGACTTCGAAGCCGAGCTGATCATCCGGCCAAACTATGGCATCGCAATTCCTTGGGTGCGCCGCGACGCGGACGGCAGCATCCGCGCCGTGGTCGGTCCCGACGCGATGGTCCTCTACACCGACCTCAGGCTGGAGCCTGACGGTCGGCGCCACACGGTCAAGTTCTCCGTCGCCGCGGGCGAGACGCAGAGCTTCGTGCTCGGCTACCACCTGCCGTTCCAAGATCCGCCGCCGAACCTGTCCGCGACCCAGACGCTCGGCGAGACCGAGGACTTGATGCGCAAATGGTCGAAGCAGTACCGAGCCGGCGGCCGTTACGAGGCGATGGTCAAGCGTTCGCTGCTGGTCCTGCGCGCCTTGATCTACGAACCCTCCGGCGCCATCGTCGCGGCGCCGACGACCTCGCTGCCGGAAGAGATCGGCGGCGGCCGCAACTGGGATTACCGCTACTGCTGGCTGCGCGACGCCACCTTAACCCTGATGGCGCTGATGAACGGCGGCTACATCGAGGAGGCCAAGCGCTGGCGGCAATGGCTGCTGCGCTCGATCGGTGGCGACCCCTCGCAGATCCAGATCATGTACGGCATCGGCGGCGAGCAGCGCGTCCCCGAAGACGAAGTCTCGCAGCTCGCCGGATACGAGAACTCCAAGCCGGTGCGCATCGGCAACGCCGCCGCCGGACAGCTGCAGATCGACATCTACGGCGAACTGCTCGACGCGCTCTACCAGGCCCGCAAGCGTGGCCTGACGGCGGACGACCAGGACTGGACCGTGCAGATCGAGCTCCTCAAGCACCTGGAGACGGTGTGGTGCGAGAAGGACGAGGGTATCTGGGAGGTGCGCGGCGGTCCCCAGCATTTCACCTACTCGAAGGTCATGGCCTGGGTCGCCTTCGACCGCGCCATCAAGACGGTCGAGACCTGGGGGCTGCAGGGCCCGATCGAAAAGTGGCGGAGGCTTCGTGACAAGATCCACGGTGACGTCTGCGAGAAGGGCTACAGCAGGAAGCTCGGCGCCTTCACCCAGGCCTACGGCTCGGAGAAGATGGATGCCTCCGTCCTGCTGATCACGCTGAGCGGCTTCCTGCCGCCCGAAGACGAGCGCATCCGCGGCACCGTCGAGGCGGTCGAGCGCGTGCTGCTTCAGGACGGCTTCGTGAAGCGCTACATCAACGATAACGACGACGGCCTATCGGGTGTCGAGGGGGCCTTCATCGCCTGCTCGTTCTGGTTCGTCGACAACCTCGTGCTGATCGGGCGCAAGGACGACGCACGCGCGATGTTCGAGCGCCTGGTGGCCATACGCAACGACCTAGGGCTGATCTCGGAGGAATACGACATTCAGCGTAAGCGCCTCATCGGCAACTTTCCCCAGGCGTTCTCCCACATCGCGCTGGTCAATTCGGCCTTTAACCTCGAGCACGCCGACGCGCCGGCCGAGCAGCGCTCGGGCCACGACGCCGCGGCCAAGGAGGAGGCGCCCCTGGCGAGCTGAGGCGAGAGGCGCCCCTACGCGATGGCGCGGACCCTGCTTTTCTACACCCACGCCTTCTCGGGCGGCGGAGCGGAGCTGGTGTTCGCGCGACTGGCGCGGGCATTCGCCGAAGGCGGTGACCGGGTGATCTTCGCCGCCGATCATCCCGGGCCGTTGCCGACCGAGGATCGCCAAGGCCTGCAGCACATGCGGCTTGGCGCCGGGCACGCCGAAGCGACACGCCAGCTCGCCGCGATCCTGCGGCGGGAGCGCCCCCAGGCCTCGTTCTCGGCGCTCGGGGCGCAGAACCTCAAGCATCTGGCTGCGGCATCGCTGGCCGGCCGGCGCGAGCATTGCGTCCTCGGCGTCCACGGCTTCGCCGCCGCCGAGCCCAAGCGCCTGGCGCAGCTCTCCTACCGGCTGAGCCCGTTGACGACGCGGCTGTCGGCGCGCACGATCTGCGTTAGCGACGCGCTGCTGGACGACATGGTCGCGACCTGGGGTGCGCGCCGCGCCGCGCTGACGCGCATCCACGATCCCCTGCCGGCTGAAGCCGGCGCCGGCGGCTGGGCGCCGCAGACGCCGCAGCTCGTGCTGGCTATCGGCCGGCTCGACCGGGTGAAGCGCTTCCCCGATCTCGTCGAGGCCTTCGCCGCCGCGGCACCGGCGAGCGCGAGGCTGGCGATCCTCGGCGAGGGGCCGGAGCGCGAGCGGATCACGGGTACGATCGCGCGCCTCGGTCTGGACGCGCGCGTCACCCTGCCCGGCCATGTCGCCGATCCGGCATCGTGGTACCGCCGCGCCGCCTGCCTCGCCGTGACATCGCAGAGCGAAAGCTTCGGCCTCACCGTCGCCGAGGCCCTGGCGCACGGCGTGCCGGTAGTGGCGACCGACTGCGGCGGCCCGCCGGAGGTGCTCGGAGGCCTGGGACGGGTGGTGCCGGTGGGCGACATCGCGGCGCTCGGGGCGACCCTCGCCGCGACGCTAGCCGATCCGGGCGACCCGGCGCCGCGTCGCGCCCGCGCCGCCGTCTTCGCGCTCGAAGGCGTGCGCGACGCCTACGCTCGGCTCGCCGACTCACTCCCCTGCGCCAGCGTTTGATGGGTGGCGAACAGCCGGCCCATCTGCACCTCGACCGAATAGGGTTTGACGAGGGTGGCGAGCGCGGAAGGCTCGTAGGCGTCTGCGTCGATGACGCCGGCGAGAACGAGCAGCGCGTCCGCCAGCGCCGAGGCCGAGGCGTCCGGGGTCGCAGCGCGCGCGACCAGCCGCCCGCCGTCGCCTTCGGCTTGGCCCAGCAGCGCACGGAACTGCGGCAGCTCCACCGCAGCCACCGGGCGTCCGCTCGCCAGCATCTCGAGCAGGTAGCAGGGCATGCCCTCGAAAAACGAGGTGATGAGGCCGACGTGCGCGCCGCGCATGATTGCCGCCACCGCCGCGGCAGACTGCGGGCCGTGGCACGTCGTGAACGCCTCCACCGCGGCGAAGCCCGGAACGGAGGCGATGTCGGAGGCGCCGACATAATCGAAAGCGAGCCGCTGGAAGCGTCCCACCGGCGTCTGCGCGAGCCGGCGCGCCGCATCGGCGAGGCTCGCCAGCATCAGCGGCGGGTCCTTGAAGGCGTCGAGGCGGCCGGCGAAGCAAACCCGCAAGCGACCGCCCCCAGGGAACGGCGCCGGCGTGAAACGCGCGGTATCGACGCTGACGGAGAGCACCTGCGTCTTGCGCGCGTAACCGGGGGAGAGGCCGGCGATCCGCGCCGCGATCGACGAGTTGACGGTGAAGACGCGCGCGGCGAGCTCCAAAGCGACGCGCTCGTTCGCGCGATGCAGCCACCAATACCGCTTGACCAGGCTGTCCATCGCCGCGTCGCGCCGCTCCTCGTTGTGCACCATCAGGACGCAGGGGCGCGACAGCAGGCGCGGCAGGATCGCGAACTCGAAACGCTCGATCTCGCAGGACGCGGGAGCGCGGCCCACCGCACGACGGATGGTGGGCAGGTGCCGCAACGCGCCGAGCAGGAAGCGCAAGGTGACCGATTGAGATAGTCGCCGGGCAGCACTGTTGACGTTCGCGCTCTGCGCGCGCGCCACCGGCAGGAAGCGCAGCGCTCGCCCCTCGTAGTCGATCTCGATGACGCGGCCAGCGACGAGGTCGCCGATCTCGTCGACGCCGACGAAGAGCACCGCGCCGGGGAAACGCGCCAGCATGAGCCGGACGTGGGTCTCGATGCCGCCGAGCTTGCCGCCGCGCGGATCCATCGTGTGGAACAGGACGAGCAGCGTCACCTCGACCTGCCCCCAATCAGCCTCTCGCGCAGAACGCGAAGCAAGAATCGTGGGGCTCCAAGGAGATAGCGCCGAAACTTATGGCGTTGCAGCAGAAGCACGAAGACCCATTCCAGGCCAAGTCGTCGCAGCGCCGAGGGGGCGCGGCGATACTCTCCGGACATGTAAGCGAAGAGCGCGCCGACGCCGATGGCGAGCCGCGCCGGGCACTCGCCGCGGTAGGCGGCGATCCAGCGCTCCTGGAGCGGGTTGCCCATGCCCACGAGGAGAAGGTCCGGCCGCGCTGCGGCGATGGCGTCTTGGACCCGCTCGTTGCCGACATCGTCGAGGAAGCCGTGGTGATACCCTGTGACGCGCCAGCCGGGATAGTCGCGCGCGATCACGGCGGCGGTGGCCGCGACGACGTCGGGCTCCGCGCCCAGCAGGAAGCACGAGCGGGCGTCGCCATCGGCTGCCGCAAGCAGGGCCGGCACGAAGTCGGTGCCGTTGAGATTGGCGCGCAGCCGCAGGCCGCTCAGGCGCGCGGCCCAGCGCACGCCGGTGCCGTCACCGAAGACGAAGTCGGCACGGTTGAGGATGCGGCGGTCGTCGGGCGAGCCGGCAGCGAGGTCCAAAGTGTGGGCGTTGGCGAAGAACAACGTGCGTGACGTCGGCTCGCCGAGCGCGGCGCGCGCGAGGGCGAGAGCGTCGTCGAAAGCGAGGTCGTCGAGCTCTACGCCAAGCAGGCGGTAACGGCGCAGGGTGCCGGCGGCCACGCCGCAGCGCTCGAGCAACCCGGCGCGGCGAGCGGCGACCTCCGGCGTCAGCGGGCGACGAGCCGGCGCCGCGGCGGCACGCGCAGCGGCGCGGCGGGCGCCGCCACGGGCCGGCGCGGCGCCTTGACGTCGAGCGATGCGGGGACCGCGCGAAGGATCGGGCGCTGGCTCGCCGGCACCGGCTCCGGCGGCATCTCCCGCGCGACGAAGCGGCCCGCTGCGACGGTGCCGAGGAGAGCCTCGGGCGGCGCGCCGAAGGTATCCAGCAGGTAGGCGTCGTCCTTCTGCGAGGCGAAGCGACCGACACGGATGAAAGCATCGGCGCTCCAGCCGGCGGCGGCGCTGTCGGCAGCGCGGCCACCATCGATCACCACCGCGTCGAAGGCGGCAGCGAGATCGTCGACGAGCTCCGCCTGCGTGTTGCGGGCGAGAGCGGCGGCGATGCGGGCGCCGTCGCGGAACGCGGGAGCGAGGAAGAGCCCCGCACCGCGCTCTGCCGGAAGGGCGACGCGCAAGGCGCCGAAGGTGTCGACGAGGAGGGGATCGCCCTGCGGCGCCACCGCTTCGGCGAGCGTGGGTCGGGCGCGCTCGCCCTCGATCACCAGCACGCGGTAGCCGAGCTCCGCCGCGGCTTCGCCCAGCGCCAGCGCCACCGCTCCCGTATCGGCACCAGCCGTGTTGGCCACCACCATCACCGTCGCGGTCGACACATTGCCGGCCGCGAGCGCTTCGAGGTCGGCGGCGATGCCGCGCAGCGCATCGAGCAGCGTGGGATCGAGATGGCGGGCGGGCGCCGCGTCGCTCTGCGGCGCGGACGTCGGTATGGGTCCGGCATCGAAGGAGGCGGATTCGAAGGGCATGGCGGCGATCCTCTCTTCGGCGACAGGCTCCGGCTCGGCCTCGTGCCAGTCGTAAGCGAAATAATCGTAGTCCGGCTGCTCGTAGCCCGCGGCACGCGCGATGGCGTGAGCGCGCGCTGACGCGGCAGCGACGGAATGCGCGACGGCGACGGGTCTCGCCTCATCGCCGGCGTGGAGCGGCTCGCCCTGAGCGGGGCGGAGTTCGGCCGCCGTCTCTTCCCGAGACGGCGCGGCAGCGGCGGACGCGTTCTCTTGCGCCTGATCCTCCGGCGCCGTCGAAGGCTCGTTGAAGCGGGCCGCGGGCGCCTCGTCGAAGTGGGCCGCGGGCGCCTCGTCGAAGCGGGCCGCGGGTGCCTTGCCACGGCGTCTGCGCATCGCCAACCAAGCGAGTGCGAAAGCGCCGAGTCCCGTGCCGCCGGTGATCGCGCCGCGTTGCCACGGACCGAGGCCCATGGCGGCAGCGGGCACGGCGGCGGGCGCGACGAGGCGGATGGGCGGGTTGACGGGCGCGGCGGGCGCGGGCGCGGCGATGGCGCGCGCGAGCGCGGCATCGGCGAGACGGGCGGCGGCGCGGGCCTCGTCGATGGCCGCACGCTTGACCGGATCCGCGGCAAGAGCCGTCTTGCGCAGCACGGCCTCCCGGCTCCGGGCGACGGTGACGTCGCCGGCGGCGCCGCGCTCGATGCGCTGCCACTCGGCGGTGAGCGCGGCGGCGGCGCGGACGACCCCGTCGTGAAGCGCGATCACGGTGGTGTGGCGCTCGCCCAGGGTCTCGGAGGCTTTGTCGAGCTGCTTCTTCAGGTCCCAATAGGTCTGCTGCAGGGCTGCCACGCCTTGCGGCAGCTCGCTGCCGCCGCCGAGCGGCGGCGAGCCGGCGGCAATCACGGAGCGCACCGCCGAGAGGCGCGTCTCGGCGGCCCGGGTCGCCGCGCCGGCGGTCGCGAGCGTCTCTGCCGGATCGAGCGCGGAACCGCCGAGCGCGGCGAGCTGCACCTGCGCGGCCCGGGCGTTCTCCCGCAGTGTTTCGACGCGCGCCGCGGTAACCGCCTCGCGGCGCCGCGCGTCGGCGGCGACGGAGCTCTCTGCCTCGGCGACCAGGGCCTCGGCCAGAGCGGTGGCGACACGCGCCGCGCGGAGACCGTCCGTCGCCTGAGCCTGCACCTCGACCAGACCTTCGCCGGCATTCGCTCTCACCGTCGGAACGAGAGCTTCGGCGAGCCGCGCCGAGGCGCCCATGGCGCCCACGAGGCCGGAGGCGACCTCTAGCTTTTCGGCGAGAGCCGGAGCCGGCGCCGAGACGACCGTTCCGTTCAAGGACGCCGCGGCACGCGCGATGACCGGCTTCGATACAGCGAAGTCGGCGGCCGAGCGTGCGGCGGCGAAGCGAAGCGCCGCCGACGGTTCATCGACGGCGACGATCGCCGTCGCCTGGTAGACGGACGCGGGCGGTATCGCCACCGCCATGCCGCCCGAAACCAGTGCAGCCAAAGACGCGATCGCGACTTGGCCGCGCGGCGAAGCCGTTGATTTCATCAGTTTTCCGGATTTCATGCGCGGCTCGTACCGATACTGTGAAAAGCTCGGAAAAATCATTAACCATGAAGTCTTACCGAACCGTCACCTTCATGAGCCGCTGCGACGGCTCGCGCCTTGCGATTGCCTAACGAACGGTGAACAGCATCGCCGAATTGTATCGTAGTGGCACGAGTACGCCGGGAGTCGACGCTGACCGTCTACCACTTCAACCCTGCCAGCCGTAAGCGCCGCCGCCCGATCACGAGCTGGTTCGACTGGGCGGCGCGACGGCGCAACACCTCATTCATGCGCGCGCGCTTCGCCGCCACGGCTGGCGTTGCCGACTTCCTGATCGTCTGGGCCAGTGTCGTCGTTGCCGGCCTAGCGTATCATGTGGGTTGGCTTCACGTGTCCGGCATGCTGTCTCCGCTCGTCGAAACCGGGGCCACTTTGGCAGCGCTGTTCGTGCTGATGAACGCGTTGCGCGCCGAGTACGAAATCGTCAATTACCTCGCCTTCGCGGGCCATGCCAGGCGCGTGCTGTTCGTCTGGAACATGACCTTCCTCACGGCCCTCGTGATCGCTTTCGCGTTCAAGCAGAGCGAGTCGTTGTCGCGCGCCACCACGGTGCTCACCTACCTCGTGGGCTATGCCGCGATCGTGGCCCTGCGCCTCGATCTCTCGTCGCGGACCAAGCGGCGCGCGGGCACGGGCACCCTCTGCGTCCTGCGCGTCGTGCTGGTCGGGAGCGAGGACGATCTGCGCGCTTTCACCGCGACATACAAGCCGTGGACGTTCGGGGTGGACGTGATCGCCTCCGCCGTGCTCCGCGGACCCGACACGCTCACCGAGGACCTCGCGCTCGCCGCCGCCTCGTCGCGCGTGCTGCGGCCCGACGACATCTTCATCCTCGCGCCTTGGACCGACAACGCCGTGGTCGAGGCGGCGCTCGCCGCCTTCATGAACGTGCCGGCGGCGATCCATCTGGGGCCGCAGCCCGTGCTCGACCGCTTCACCAAGGCGAACGTCCACCGCATCGGCACCATTGCCAGCCTGCACCTGGTGCGCCAGCCGCTCACGTTCACCGAGACCTCGATGAAGCGACTGCTGGACGTCATCGGCGCCGCCGCGCTCATGGTGCTGCTGGTGCCCGTCTTCGCGCTTGTGGCCATCGCCATCAAGATCGAGAGCCGCGGATCGGTCTTCTTCGTGCAGCGACGCTACGGCTTCAACCAGCAGACGTTTCGCATCCTCAAGTTCCGCTCGATGACCGTCGCCGAGGACGACCGGACGCTGCGCAGCGCCACGCGACGCGATCCCCGCGTGACGCGCGTCGGTCGCTTCCTGCGCCGCACCAGTGTCGACGAGCTGCCACAGCTTTTGAACGTGTTGCGGGGCGAGATGTCACTCGTCGGACCGCGGCCGCACGCGCTCGCCCACAACCAGCATTACGAGCGCACGATCGCCGATTACGCCCGCCGCCACAACGTCAAGCCCGGCATCACCGGGTGGGCGCAGATCCACGGCCTGCGCGGCGAGGTCGTCTCCGAGGACATCATGCGGGCGCGCGTCGAACACGACCTCTACTATATCGACAACTGGACGCTCGGCCTCGATCTGCGGATCCTCGGCAACACCGTGTTGTCGCGGAAGGTCTTCGCCAATGCGTTTTGAGCCGGGCTCCTCGATGGTCGAGCCGCCCACCCGCACGGCCGCGCAGGGCCGGGTCTCGGGCATGTCGACGATGCCGACCGCCGCGGTGAACGGTTGGCGCGGCCCCGGCGCGATCGCCATCGCGCTGGCCCACCTCGGGATCGCGACGGACGCCCTCTCGGTCCGATACGTGTGGCCTGTGGCGCTTCTGGTCGACCTGTTCTTCGTGCTCAGTGGCTTCGTCATCGCGCAGGCCTACTCGACGAAGCTCTCGAAGGCGTCCAACATCCCGGAATACGTCATCCGCCGCTTCGGCCGCATCTGGCCGGTGCAGGCGGCCACGCTGTTCGTGCTCGTCGCCTACGAGGCCTTGAAGGCGGTTCTCGCGGCGACCGGCCACGGACAATTTTCCTCACCGGGTTTCTCGCGCGACGGCCTCTCGCTCGTGGAGGCCATCCCGACCAACCTGCTGCTCCTCCAGTCGCTCGGCCTGCATGACCGCGAAACGTGGAACTTCCCGAGCTGGAGCCTCAGCGTCGAATTCGTGACCTACGTCGCCTTCGCCCTGTTCTGCCTCATGGCGCCGGTCTGGCGCCGCGCGCTCAGCGTCGCGACGATCCTCGCCTCGGTCGCGATCCTCGTGCTCGTCGCACCCTACGGCATGCGCTCCACCTTCGACTACGGCATCTTCCGCTGCCTCGCCGGTTTCTTCGCCGGCACGCTCTGCTACGAGGTGGCCGCGCGTTGGCCGATGCCGCGGGTGCGCTATCCGACTCTCCTCGAGCTCGCCGCGCTCGCGCTGATCGTCGTTTGGCTGAGCTTTGCGTTCGAGACCTGGGCGGGCTACGCCGCCCCGGCCGTGTTCGGGCTGTTCGTCTTTGTCTTCCTGGGCGAAGGCGGCCGGCTCTCGCGCCTGCTGAGGACGCGCGTCCTGCAGGTCCTCGCCGACCTGTCCTTCAGCATCTACATGGTTCACGCCTTGGTGCTGACCGCCCTGCTGGCTTTCTTCCACACCCTGGCAAAGAGACAGGGCTTGGCATTGTTCAGGTCGGTGCCCAATCCTTACGCCAGCCACCCCGGCACCCATCCCATCATGGAAGTCCTGCATGTCGCCAGTCTCGGCCAGGCGGCGCTGATCCTGTTCCTCTACCTGGCCGGCATCGCCGCGGCGACGATCGCCGCTTACCGTTTCGTCGAAGTGCCGGGCCGCGGGTCGTTCAATCGTCTGGCCAAGCGCCTTTCGAAGCTGGCGAGCCGGGGGCGGCTCCGGACGACGGCCATGGGCTCGATGGAGCGGGCGCCATGACCAGCGATCGTGTTCTTGGCGGTTCCGCGTCTCTCGGCGGCTCCGCGTTGCGCGCGATCCCGGCGCCCGCGCGACCCGGCGCGCGAGATTGCTTCGCGCTGCTCGCGCTCGTCGCCACCTTCGCGGCCGTCGTCGTCATGTTCGCGGTCTCGCCCATCGCATTGGAGACGCGGGGCATCGCCTACATCGACACTGGCGGCGGCTTGTTCTCGAAGTTTCATCCGGCGACATCCATCGCCGCCATCGCCTTCCTCATGCGCTGCCTCGCTGCCAGGCGGCCGGTTCACGTCGCCTGGCGACTAACGACGGGGGACGCGGGTGTCCTGCTTCTTCTGGTGAGCGTCGCGGTCGCCGGCATCTTCGCGCAGCTGGTCGACAAGACGCCGGTGACCCCGCTCGTCGACACCTTCATCCTTCCCGCGCTCGTCTTCGTGCTCCTTCGCGACCTTGATCGCCGCGCCGCGACCTGGCTGGCGGCGCTCGTCGCGCTGGTGCTGGTCGTCAACGCCGGGCTTGCCATCGTCGAGCTGCTGCGCGGCTTTCACTTCATTCAGGTCGAGGCGCCGGCCGGCGTCACCAGCGATCCAACGCAGGCCAACGGCAACTTCAGCTGGAAGGCCGACCTGGCGCAGGACTGGCGTGCCGAGGCGCTGCTCGGACATCCCTTGGTCAACGGCCTCGTCGTCGGCACCCTGGTGATCTGCCTCGCCGCGCCCGGCGCCGCGTGGATCCCGCCGGTCGCGCGAGCCGGCCTCTTCGTGCTGGAGGCCGCGTCCCTGTTCGCCTTCGGGGCTCGCACGGCACTGGTCCTGTCGGCTTTGTTCACCGCTTGGCTCGTCGCGGGCCAGGTCGTGCAAGTGGTTGGGCGCGGCACACGGATTTCGCCGCGGACTTCGGCGCTCGGCGTGCTCGCGGCGGGTGCGATCGTGATCCTCCTGGTACTGCTGGTCCAGAACGGCTTCATCGACAAGACGCTCGACCGCTTCACCAACGATGCCGGCAGCGCCTCGACGCGCATGACCATGTTCCAGCTGTTCGATCCCATTCCCCTGGCGGACCTGTTCCTGCATCCAGACAAGGACCTCGTCGCCACGCTGCAGCGCGTGTACGGGCTCGAGTTCGGCATCGAAAGCAGCTGGATCGGCCTGGTGCTCATCTACGGGATCATCGTCGCCGCCATCCTCACGACCGGTTTGCTCTGCTTCTGGCGATCGGTGCTGGCGTCCGTCGGCCGCGGCGGCATCGTCGTCTTTCTTTTCTACATGGCCCTGGTCAGCGTGACCGCCAGCGTATCGGGCAAGACCACCACGCTCGCCATGGTGGTCGCCCTCGTCGTCCTGTTCCTGCGTAGTGACGCTGCCACCGCCCCGGCGGCGCGGCACGTCCATGAAGAGTAGCGTCCATGGCCCTGCGTGACACATACCCCGGCGCAGCGCCTTCGCGCCTCCCGCATCAGGCGGCGCAGGCGAAGGTGCCCGCTCCCGGCTTCCTCGGCATTCTCTGGCGACGCAAGCTGATGATCCTCCTGTCGATCCTCACCTGCCTCGGGATCGGCATCGCCTATATCGCGGTGACGCCGCCGCGCTACGCCGCCACGGCGGCCATGCTGATCGATCCACGCCTCGGCAAGACGGTCGGCAGCGACCCCAACGTTCCCGGCTTCATCGCGGACACGACCGCGATCGACAGTCAGATCAAGCTCTTCACTTCGCAGACCGTGCTTTCGCGCGCCGCCGCGCAGGCCGACCTCAAGGACGATGCGGAATTCAACGGTTCGCAGCGCAGCCTGCTGCAGCGCATCCTGCATCCCGCCGTGACCGTGACCGACGGCATCGATCTCAAGGCGCTGGAAGACGCCATCACGATCAAGCGCCCGGAGCGCACCTACGTCGTCAGCATCGACGTGCTCGCACGCGATCCCAAGAAAGCGGCAGCCATCGCCAACGCGGTGACCCAGGCCTACATCGACGACCAAGTCTCCTCGCGTGTCGGCTCGACCAGGGAAGACACGCAATACGTCAGCGACAAGCTCGACAAGCTCTCGACCCAGATCCGCGACCTCGACATCAAGATCGAGGCCTACAAGGCCAAGAACAAGATCATCGAGAGCACGGGGCTACGCTCCAACGAGCAGCAGATCATCGACCTCACCAGGGCCCTCGGCGATGCGCGATCCCGCGAATCCGACACCAAGACGCGGCTCGCGGAAGTGACCCGGCTGTCGAAGGCGGGTCGGCTCGACTCCGCGAGCGATGCGGTGAAGTCGCAGACGATCGAGCGGCTGCGGCAACAGCAGGCCGACACCGAGCAGAACGCCGGCCGCCTCGCCAAGACGCTCGGCGCCCGTCATCCGGAGATGATCGAGGCGGAGGAGCGGCAGGCCCGCATCCGCCAGCTGATCCGCGCCGAGCTGGAACGGGTGAAGGGCAGTCTCGAAGGCGATTACCAGGCCGCCAAAGGCAACGAGAAGCAGATCCTCGCCGATATCGACCAGGTCAAGTCGCAATCTTCGGACATGAGCCGCAAGCTCGTGCCGCTCGACCAGATGCAGCGCAACCGCACCGTACTGCGCTCCTCGTTCGAGCGTTTCGCCCAGGTCAACGACACGCTGGCGCAGCAGGGGGCGCAATCACCGCCCGGCCGCGTCATCGCGGTGGCGCGTCCGCCCGTCTCGCCGTCGCAGCCCAAGAAGACGGTCGTGGCGCTGACCTCGCTCTCGGCGGGAATCTTCATCGGGCTCGCCGGCGCGCTGTTCGCCGAAGGCTCGAGCGTGCCGATGGTGCCCGCCCATGGCGGCGTGGACCAGGACTTGCCGCCGCTCGAACCGACGATGAGGCCGGCAACCAAACCGCGCCGCCGCTACTGGGACGACGACGACGAGGCTTGAGCCTCAGTAGAGCGGCGCGAGCTTTACGGCGGTAGTGATCGGGCCGACACCGAGCCGCCCGTCCTGCAGGCTGATCGGCAGAGCGAGCGCGCCGGGTTTGGCGGCTTTCGCCGGCGCGCCACCACCGAAGAACGCGCCGATAAGCGAGCCCAGGGCGGCGACATCGCCGCTGATGCCGTAGCGCGCGAGGATCGGCTCGAGCCCGACGAACGAGGCGTCGAGTTTGCCGCGGAGCCGGTGCTGGTCGTCGAGGCCGACGACGCCGCTCGCGACGGCGCTGGCCGCGCCACGGTTCACCTTGATGTCTGACAGCGAGAGGGTCCCGCCGTTCTCCCGCCAACGCTCCATCGCCTCGCCCGGCGTGCGCGCCTCTCCCGGCGAGGCCTGATGAAGCTGCCCGGTGACGGCCGCATCGACCGGCGCGCTGCCGCCGATAAGGTCGTCGAGCATCGGGATCGGCGTTCCCGTCATTGCCACGGTGAAGTCGACCGTGGGGTCGGGCTGCGGCGGCGAGGCGGTGAAGCTCGCAGAAAAGGTCGCGACATGTGTGCCGGCCTCCTGCTCGCCAGGAAACCGTCCGTGCATGACGAGGTCGGAGCCCCGCGCCACGAGCGTGCGCGGCGCCGGCAGGGACGCGAGATCGACGCTCAGAGTCCCCCAAGTGGCACCGACGTCGGTCTGGCCGTCGGAGCTGCGATAGGAGAAGGGCGGTGCCAGCGTCACCGCGACATGGGTCGGCGACGCCAGCGAGAGCACGACCACGACGCCGGCGACCTGCCCGTCCACGCGCTGGCCCATCGCCTGGCCGGCGTAGGTGGCATCGCGACAGGTCACGGCGAGGGCGAAGGGAAAGCCGGCGACATGACGGTCGGGACAGGTCCAGTCGCGCCCGCGCCGCGCCTCGGCGGCGATGAACCCGCCGACCTGCTGGCCGGCATAGATCGAGGCGGCGAACCAGGCGGCGCTCCAGGCGGCGGCGAGCACGGCGACGACGACGAGGAGACCGGCGGCCTTTCGCATGATGAGACCGTTTCCTCCTCGCCGGGACGGGTGTAGCCCGTTGCCGGGACGACGGCGCATAAGGAAGCCGACCGTGGCGCTTCCGTGGCCGCAGCGATGGTCGCGACAAAGGAGCGGGACGAGAGCGACGTGACAGAGGATCTATGGGTGTTCGGCTACGGCTCGCTGATGTGGCGGCCGGGCTTCGATTTCGCGGAGCGCACGCTGGCGACGATCCGGGGCTGGCGGCGCGCGCTCTGCGTCTATTCTCACGTGCACCGCGGCACGCCGGAGAAGCCGGGCCTCGTGCTGGGCCTCGACCGCGGCGGGTCCTGCAAGGGTGTCGCCTTCCGCGTGCCCGGAGCTTCGGCGGACGATGTGGTCGCCTATCTGCGCGCCCGTGAACAGGTCACCATGGTCTATCGCGAGATTTCGGCCCGCGCGCGGCTTGCCGACGGTCGCGCCATCGAGGTCCTTGCCTACGCCGTCGACCGCGCCCACGTGCAATATGCCGGCGCGTTGGAGCCCTCCGAGCTGGAGCGCCTCGTGGCGCAGGGCGTGGGTGTGTCAGGCGCCAACCCGGACTACGTGCGCCAGACCTACGAGCACCTGATCGAGCTCGGGATCGAGGATCGCGTGCTCGCCTCCATCGTCGCGCGGCTGCCGCCCACGGCAGCGGCGTGAGCGACACGATCTTCGCCCTCGCCACGGGGGCAGCGCGGGCCGCGATCGCGGTGATCCGCGTCTCCGGCCCGCGCGCCCACATCGTGTCGGCGCGCTTCTGCCGACGCACGCCGGAGCCCCGCGTGGCGACTCTCGCGCGACTGCGCGATCCCGCCTCGGGTGAGCTTCTCGACGAGGCGCTGGTGCTGCTGTTCGAGGCGGCGCGCAGCGAGGTCGGCGAGGACGGCGTCGAGTTCCACTGCCACGGTGGTCCGGCTGTGGTGGCGGCGGTGCTGACGGCGCTGGGTCGCGAGCCGGGTCTGCGCCAGGCCGAGCCCGGCGAGTTCGCCCGCCGCGCTTTCGCTAACGGCCGCCTGGACCTCGCTCAGCTCGAGGGCCTCGCCGACCTCATCGACGCCGAGACCGAGTGGCAGCGGCGTCAGGCGCAGCGCCAGCTCTCGGGCGCGATGCGCGACGTCACCGCGCCGTGGCGTGCCGCCCTGATCGAAGCGTCGGCGCTCGCCGAGACCGCCATCGACTTCTCCGAGGACGTCGAGCTCGGCGAGGCGTTGCCGGCGCGGGTGGCGGCGCTGCTGGCAACCGCGCGCGCGGGGCTGCGCGCCGAGCTGGCTCACGGCCGCGCGGCGGAGCGCATCCGCGAGGGCGTGCAGGTGGTGATCGCGGGTCCGCCCAACGCCGGCAAGTCGACGCTGCTCAACGCCCTGGCGCGACGCGAGGCGGCGATCGTCTCGGCGGTCGCCGGCACCACGCGCGACCCCATCGAGGTGCACCTCGACCTCGCCGGCTGCCCGCTCACGCTGGTCGACACCGCAGGGCTGCGCGACGGCGCCGATGAGATCGAGCGCATCGGCGTGTCGCGCGCCCGAGAACGCGCCGAGGCCGCCGACCTGGTGCTATGGCTGGGCAAGGCGACGCCGCCGGCCTTCGCCGCGCCGGTGTGGCGGCTGGCGCCAAAGAGCGACCTCGCTCCTCCTTCCGAAGAAGGCGTGCGCGAAACCGCCCTCCCTCTCAGCGCCCTGACGGGCGAGAACGTCGATGTCCTCGTCGCCCGTCTCGCCGCCTTCGGCACCGGCCTCGCGCGAGGCGGCGTCGGGCTGCTGGCGCGGACGCGTCATCGCGACGCCTTCGCCGCCGCGCTCGACGCGCTCGACGCCGCGGTCTCGGAGCCGACGCCGCCCGTCGAGATCCTCGCCGAGCACCTCCGCGCGGCGCGCTTCGCGCTGGAGCGGCTGATCGGCGCCGTCGATGTCGAGGACATCCTCGGCGACGTATTTTCCCGCTTCTGCATCGGCAAGTAGACGGCTAGGATCGCAGCGAGGGGACAGCCGATGCGAATGATGGGACGAGTGTTGATCGTGGCCTGCACCGCGGCGCTGGTGCCGCTCGGCGGTGCCGCCGCGCGCCCCAAGCACCAGCATCGCGTGTTGCGCACGATCCCTCCGCCGCCGACCGCGCCGAGCCAGGACGCGATCGAGCTCGCGACTTTGGCGCCGCCGTCGCCGCGCTCGACCGTGGTGCAGACCTACGGCGACGCGGCCTTCGCTCGTGGCCGTCTCGAGGGGCGCATCGAGCGCGAGGTTGGCGCCGACCACGCCGACGCCGAGGGCTACGGCGGCGTGCCCTACCCGTGCGAGCCGCGCATCGCCGGCGCCTCGGCCTACGTCTGCAACGGCGCCCCGCACCCGCGCAGCTACGGCCAGGGCTACGCCTTCACGCCGGCCTATCTCGGCGCCCCGCAGCGCCTCGGTGTGCCGCCCGACGAGCAGACGCAGGTGCTGCCGCCCCTCACCGGGCTGGCCTGGGTGGTCAACAGCCTGCGCTACGATCCTCACAACTGATTATCCGCGGCATCGGCGTGGTTTAAATCAATCGTAAATTGCTATTCATGTTTACGGCGGCGCGGAGGCGTGCGACGACGACCGGACTACACTTGAAGTGTAAATTTGCCGAGCGGAGTTCGCGTCATGTGTTCGAGACTAGTCTTTGTCGTCGTTCCGATGCTGCTGGGAGCGCCGGCCGCCAACGCCACCGTCCACGTCGCCATTGATCTCACCCGTCAGCGCATGCACGTGAACGGCGACGAGGGCTCCTACGACTGGCCGATCTCGTCGGCCCGCTCGGGCTTCTCCACGCCGGGCGGCAGCTACGCGCCGACGCATCTCGAGCTGATGCACTATTCGAAGAAGTACCACATGTCGCCGATGCCCCACGCGATCTTCTTCCGCGGCGGCTACGCGATCCACGGCACCTATTCGACGGCCTCGCTCGGCCGTCCGGCCTCGCACGGCTGCGTGCGCCTCTCGCCCGGCAACGCGGCGACGCTCTATGCTATGGTCCAGCATGAGGGCGCGCGGATCTCGATCAGCGGCACGCCGCCGGCCTCGGCGCCCTTTGCCATGGCCCGTCGCCATCGCAGCCGCGACTACGACACCGCGAGCTATGCGGACGGCAGCTACGAGGCGCAGCCGCGCTCGCGCGGCGCCTACGGCGCCTCGGCCTATCCCGCCTACGGATACGGTGGCTATGGCTACGGTCAGCCGGTCTACCCCGGCTACGACGCCAACTCGCTGTTCCCTTTCTAGCACCCCGGCCTTTGTGACACGAAAGGCGCGGCGATCCCTGAAATCGCCGCGCCGGCGCCATTGTCGTTTACCGGTTAACCGTTCGCGTGGGAGGAAGACGCCAGCGTCCAGGCTTGGCGACTCACCCCTCAGAGGCTTTGCATGCGAACGACCTTCTCCGCCCTTCTCGGCGTCGCGCTCATCGCTGTCGCCGCCCCGGCTTTCGCGGCCAACGTCACCATCGATCTCGCGACACAGCGCATGCACGTCGATTCCGCACAGGGTACCTTCGATTGGCCGGTCTCCACCGCGCGCGAAGGCTACGTCACGCCGACCGGCACGTTCCAGCCGGAGCGCTTGGCCGAGGTGTATCACTCCAAGAAATACGACAATGCGCCGATGCCGCACGCCGTGTTCTTCTACTACGGCTTCGCCATCCATGGCACCAACGAAGTGCGCCACCTCGGTCATCCCGCCTCGCACGGCTGCGTGCGCCTGGCGCCGGCCAACGCCACCAAGCTCTTCAACATCGTGAAGGCCGAGAGCGCCACCATCACCATCACCGGCACGCCTCCGGGCCAGGCGCCCTACGCCGCTGTGGCCGATGCCGGCGGCAAGACCTCGGGCGGCTTCCTGTCGCTCCTGGGCTTCTAGGATGGATGGTCGGCACCTGATCGCCGGGCTTTCCGCGGCGCTGCTGGGCGCCGCGCTGCTGGGCGCCGCGGTGCGGCCCGCCGCGGCGGCCGATCTCGGCGCGGAGCCGCCGGCGCTCGACCTGCCGGGCGAGGGCGTGCCCTGCGGCGCGCCCGTCGTGCGGAGCTTTCCCTCGGTGTGGCAGGGACGCTTCCAGGGCGGCTACTCGCACTACGTCGGCGAGGGCGGCCCCATTGTGCTCGACTGGCGCGACGAGCGGCTGTGCTTCCCCGACCGCGGCAGCTGCCGGCGCTACATCGCCGACATGCGCCGCGACTTCCACCGTCCCGAAGGCTACTTCACCTGCCTGCCGATCCGCTGACATGTTCGAGGCTCTGAAGCGCTTCATCGCCGACGTGTCGACCCGGCCGGAAGAGGAGGGCCAGTTCGCGCCCGACGACTACAGGCTGGCGACGGCGGCGCTGCTCGTCCACGTCGCCAACGTCGACGGCCGTATCGACCAGTCCGAGCGTGTCCGCCTGCGCGAGGTGATCGAGCAGCGCTTCGGCCTCGACGCCGCCGCCACCACCCGTCTCATCGAGAAGGCCGAGGAGAGCGACCGCGAGGCGGTCGACTTCTTCCACTTCACCAACGTGCTCAAGCGCCAGCTCGACGACGCCGGCCGTCACCGGATCATCGAGATGATGTGGGACATCGTCTTCGCCGACGGCGAGGTCAGCGAGTTCGAGGAGAACGTGGTGTGGCGCATCGCCGAGCTGCTCGGCGTGCCGACGCGCGACCGCGTCGCGCTGCGCCAGAAGGTGGCGGAAGAGGAGCACGCCGCGCCTTTGCACCCCGGTCCATGGTCGGGCCCGGCGAAGGATTAGATGAAGGTCATCGGGCTGGCCGGCTGGAGCGGCGCCGGCAAGACCACGCTCCTCGTCAAGCTGATCCCGCTTCTCGTCGCGCGCGGCCTCGCCGTCTCGACGATCAAGCACGCCCACCATGCCTTCGACGTCGACAAACCCGGCAAGGATTCCTACGAGCACCGTCAGGCCGGCGCGCGCGAGGTCCTGGTGTCCTCCAGTGCGCGCTACGCGCTGATGCACGAGTTGCGCGGCGCGCCCGAGCCCGAGCTCGGCACCCTGCTGGCCAGGCTCTCGCCCTGCGACCTCGTGCTGATCGAGGGGTTCAAGCGCGACGCTCACCCCAAGATCGAGGTGCACCGGGTCGCCAACGGCAAGCCATTCCTGTTCCCAGACGATCCCGGCATCGTCGCACTGGCCAGCGACGGACCACCGCCCGCCGGATCGGTGCCGCATGTGCCCCTCGACGATGTGGACGCGATCGTGGCGATGGTGTTGGCCCACGCCCGGCCCATGGAACAGGCTGCCCACCGATGACAGCCGCTCGTGGCCAGAGCTCCCGGAGAGGCCATGCTTGACGCATGATCGCAGATGCCAAGGGTGCGAGACGGATCTACAAGCTGGAACGCCCGTCGGTCGTGATCCAGTGATTGGAGCTGTGAAAGAATATCTGATGGCGCCTAAGTTTTCGGTCCGACTACCTGCGTTCGGCACCATTCCTTTGTCCGAGTCTCCTGTTCGACTTCATGTGCTTGATGGCATTCGGGGATGGGCCTCTCTCGTCGTGGTCTGTTTTCACATGAGTTGGGAGATGTTCGGCAACATCGAACCTTTATATAGAAACCCTTTCACCGCCGGCCTTTTGGATGGACAAGTAGCCGTTTCCGTTTTCTTTGTCCTATCGGGAGAAGCTTTGAGTATCGGATTTTTTTCCGGTAAGGGACGCCGCTCTATCATAAACTTGGCCGTCAAACGCTATCCAAGACTTACAATACCAATTTTGATCAATAGTTTACTAATATTTTTTCTTTACTGGTCCGGACTTATATGTTGCGAGACGGCTGGCGCTCTGGTCCATCGTCCCGACTGGTTGAGTAAGTTTATGCTGGGCAACGTGGATTTCACCCGAGCCATGTCGTTCTCCTTGTACAAGGTTTTCGTGAACAAAGATCCTTTCGCCAACTTCGATCCGTTTCTTTGGACGATGCGTCTTGAACTCATAGGGTCAATTATCGTCTTCTTAATTTTGTATGTTGGATACGGCTCTCGTACGACCTGGCCGCTGCTTATCATGGCAACCCTTCTTTTCTTAAGTCGCCAAGGCGACTTCGGACAGATCGCGTGTTTCTTGGCGGGCATAAGCTTCGCCAAGTTGAGGCTCTCGGGAAGCTTCGGGACGCTTTCCCACCGAAAAGGCTTTGTCTTCGCAAGTTATGTCGCCCTCCTCGTCGTGATCGCCCTCGATGGATTGTGGCACAGCACCGACACTCACCGCGATCTTTGCCCACTGCTCGCAATAATTGTTGTTCTTTGCATTTCAATAAATCCAAGATTGACCCGCTTCATGGAAAACTCAGCGTCTCAGTTCCTCGGCAGGATCTCGTTTCCCCTGTTTCTCGTCCAATTTCCTGTCATAATCTCTCTGTCGAGTGGCTTGGTCATCTATGCACGCAACATGGGCTTCCTGCACCATACGACCTTTGTCATCGTACTGATCAGCGTATCGGCCAGTATTCTATGCGCTATCTTGTTCGAGCCGGTCGAAACTTTCACGAAAATCGCGTGCGATAGGGTCTCGCGTCTCGTCATGGGATACTTGCCTGAAGCAATCGGCACGCGATCCTTACCAAAACACTTTCCCTCTTTTCGCAAATAGGATTTTAAAAGAGTCATTGCCCGACGTGTAACGTGAAGAACCTCAGACACCTGCCTTACTCACACGGTGCTCGCCTCGAAGGTAAGGCGCAGCATCAGCGGACAGGGGAAATCGATGAGCGTGACCGTCAGAGCTCGGAGACGGGTTATCCTGCGTGCCATACGTCAGGGTCATTGCGGGCTTGCAGCTCGCTTGCCGCCCCTAAGTGAGGTTGCTTCGTCGTTAGCGCCAAAACGATAGCTTCGCCGAGTGCTTGTTGCCCGAATGGCTTGCTCAGCTTCGGCACGCTGACCACCTCTGCATTTGACAGCTCTGCATAACCGCTCGCCAGGATAACCGGGATGCCAGGGAAGTCCTCTCGTAAAAGCCTGATCAGTTGAAATCCGGTCATGTGCGGCATACCGTGATCAGTAATCACCAAATCGATCGAGCGATCGGCTCGAACTAGATCAAGCGCCTGGTTGCCCGACGAACAATTAAATACAGTATGGCCAAGATCCTCCAGCATCGCCACCGTGCTTTTTAGAAAAACGCTGTCATCGTCAACAGCGATGACTGTCAGGTGCGGGACGCTGGGAGAAGACTCCGCAGTGGCTAACATCTTGACCTTACGCTCAATAACAGGCAGCTCCATGATCGGGAGCCAGATTTCCGCTGCCGTTCCGGTTCCGACAACGCTGCGCAAATTGAGCCGGCCCCCGAGTTGCTCGAGCATCCCGTAGACTACCGAAAGTCCAAGTCCCGTTCCTTTGCCTACACCTTTTGTCGTGAAGAACGGTTCCGAACATCGCGCCAACGTGATCTCGTCCATGCCGGTGCCGTTATCTATAACGCAGAGACATACATAACGTCCCGGCGCAAGATGACCTAAGCTACCCGTTGTTACAACTTGCTCTCTCGCAGTGATGACCACCTCGCCGCCTTTCGGCATTGCATCTCGCGCGTTTACCGCAAGGTTGAGGAGAGCGAGTTCAAGCTGATTTCCATCCGCCTTCACCATCGGGATCGTCAGTGGAAAACGCGTCGTCACCACGATGTCTGGTCCAAGCGATTGCTGCAGTAGATGTGTCATCCCGGCAACCAACGTCATCACGTTGATCGGCTCGGATTGGAGTTCCTGACGACGCGCGAAGGCCAGCATACGTCTAGTCAGTGTTGCGCCACGCTGCGCAGCCTCAATGGCGTTGTCGATGAGGCCGATCAAGCGCGCGCGATCAGTGCTAAGCTTTCGCGCCATTTCCAGACTTCCTAGAACGGCACCGAGCAGGTTGTTGAAATCGTGCGCTACGCCACCTGTCAGCTTTCCTAGTGCTTCGAGCTTCTGCGATTGAAATAACGCCTCTCGCGTCTTGTCGAGCGCGAGAAGCGCCTCTCGGCGCTCGGTGATGTCTCGAGTGATCTTCGCGAATCCGATTATTGTCTGGTTAGTCTCGTGTATGGGTTCTATAACGACGTTCGCCCAAAATCGCGTTCCGTCCTTGCGAATACGCCATGCTTCCTTTTCGTAGGTTTCACCACGGAGGACGGTGGCCAGCGCGCGTTGATCCTCTCCGGCGCTTCTGTCCTCCTCGGTAAGAAAACGCGAGAAATGCTGCCCCATGATCTCGTGCGGGCTGTAACCCTTAATCCGCTGCGCGCCGAGATTCCAGCTCGTGATGTTACCGTCGAGATCGAGCATATAGATCGCGTAATCCGCGACGCCTTGCACAAGCAATCTAAACTGCTCTTCGCTTCGCTTCAGGTTTTCGCGGGCGGACTGTCGTTCCGAAAGATCGACAATGACGTTGGTGAAACCGATCATGCTTCCGTCCTGATCAAAGACAGGCTTGATCACGACGTCAGCCCAGAAGCGGCTCAGATCCTTCTTGAGGTTCCATCCCTCATGTTTGAATATGCCAGACAGAGCAGCAATCGACAGGATCGTCCCAGGCGCTCGATCTACGGCAACCGCTTCTTCACGAAGGCTCGCGAAGTGTTTGCCGATCACCTCTTGAGCAGAAAAGCCCATAAGTTCCTGAGCTCCTCTATTCCAGGTCAAAATCATGCCCTCCATGTTGAGCATGAAAGCGGCGCAGCCGGGTATATCTACTTCAGAAGACCGAGCTACGTCATCACCGGGAGAGTGGTAGAAAAGCGGAGCATGCGTTCGCATCGTGAGCCCTGACTGCGCGTCCGTAGTCTCACGCAAACAAATCCTTAACGCGCCGGCTATCTATTCCTCGCAAAACGAAACGCTGTCAAATTGGCATAAAATCAAGTGATCAAGCTACCTTGAGACCATGATGTTCAGGCTGATAATGAGAAATAATTGTCTAACTCGTTGATGTAATCCTGCTTTTATATGCTCTCTTAACAAGTAGGAAAATCTGAATGGTATTTAAATTAAAAGTTTTCATTTATTTTGACAGGTATAGCGGTCCTAGGAAATTTTTCGAACAAACATCCAGCTGTTAGCGTATTCTCTTTTTAGGTCGTGGCGACCCGCACGTGCTATGGATCATTTCGGGCGACCATGATGAAATCCACGCGTTCCGGTTGTAAAAAGATTGGGGAGAGCTGAAGGAAAGACAAAAGATTGAAACATGTTGTTGCGGTATTGGCGTAAGGGATCTATCTACTGGTCGGCACATAAACCTTAGTAACCGAGTGGTGGTTTGTCTGAAGAACGCCTCCATAGTAGAGCCGAGGACGATCGGCGTGGCTTGCGGCTGAACATCCGAACGTCTAGAGCAGTTTCCTCGCCGGTTGACTCGTGAGGGGTAGCGCACGGCGCCGCGCTGTGATTCAGGGCTGGTCTGGCGAGGAGGCCAGGCCCGATGCCCCGATCGCTGCACTACGACCTTCGCTCCCGCGTCCTCTTGGCTGTCGAGGAGGGCTTGTCCTGCCGCGAGGCTGCGGCGCGCTTCGGCGTCAGTGCGTCGAGCGCGATCCGCTGGGCCGCTCTGAGGCGCGCTGGCGGCGACGGCCGGGCCAAGCCGCAGGGAGGAGATCGCTTGTCGCGCCGCACCGAGGCGCACGCCAGCCTCATCGCGGCGGCACTGGCCGACGTGCCCGACATCACGTTGCTGGAACTGAAGGCGCGCCTGGCTGGTGAGGGCGCCTTCGTCAGCGTCACGGCGCTTTGGCGCTACTTCCGTCGCCACGGCATCACGCGTAAAAAAAGACTGCGCACGCCACCGAGCAGGACCGTCCCGACGTCCGCCAGGCGCGGCAGGAGTGGTTCGAGGGCCAACTCGATCTCGATCCCGACCGGCTGATCTTCATCGACGAGACCGGCACCTCGACCAAGATGGCCCGCACGCACGGACGCGCCCCGCGTGGCGAGCGGCTGAGGATGGGCGTGCCGCACGGCCATTGGAAGACGACGACGCTGGTGGCCGGCCTGAGCCTGCGCGGCATCGTGGCGCCGTTCGTGCTCGACGGCGCCGTCGACCGGCCCTGCTTCGAGGCCTACATCGAGCACGTGCTCGTTCCCGAACTGCGACCCGGCGACATCGTCATCATGGACAACCTGCCGGCGCACAAAGGGAAGCAGGTCGAGGCCCTGATCGAAGCCGCCGGTGCCAGCTTGCGCCTGCTGCCGCCCTACAGCCCCGACTTCAACCCCATCGAGAACGCCTTCGCCAAGCTCAAGGCTCTGCTACGCAAGGCGGCGGAACGGACGAAGGACGCGCTCTGGGCTGCCATTGGCCGCCTCGTCGACCAGATCACGCCAGCCGAATGCGCCAACATGTTCACCGCAGCAGGCTACGATGCTACCTGAAAGGAATCTGCTCTAGTCTCTTAAAAACATATGGCAGTACCTATCGACTCGATTTAAGACGAGGCCGACCCCGATCCAATCAGCCGCGAAGCACCGCTTCCACCATGTCGGGCGCAACACTTTAGCGCCGATCGCCGTCGTGAAGGATGCACGGTAGAGCGCCACACTCCAATTATTGACCAGATTCAGGGTCCCCAGCGCCTCAAGGCGGGAACGTCTTGGATGCGGCAAGCACCACGCCTGACCAACCCTGCTGCCGCCGACGAGACGGCTACCAGTCGATCGTCTCGCCCTTATAGTCGACGAACACGCAGCCGGGCTTGCCAGACTGCGCCGCCACCACGTCGACCATGCCGCTGGCGCTCCGGTCGACGGTGAGCGGCGCGCCGGACCCGCCCATGTCGGTCTGCACCCAGCCCGGATGCATCGCGATCACCGCGCGATCCCTGTGGCGCGACGCGTAGGAGCGCAGCAGCGTGTTGAGCGCCGCCTTGCTTGCGCGGTAGACCTCGTAGCCGCCGCTGGTGTTCTGCGCGACGCTGCCGAGCACCGAGGTCATGGCGACGATCGCACCGTCCGGCGCCACGCGCTTGCCGAGCGCCTCGATCAAGCGCATCGGCGCCAGGGCGTTGGTTGCCATCACGCGGGCGAACTCGTCAGCCGCGACAGCACCCGCCGCCTTGGCGTTGTCGTTGGTGACGCCGGCCGAGACGAAGAGCACGTCGAGCGTCTCGCCGGCATGCGCCCTCGCCAAGGCGGCGACGCCCGCGCTGTCGATGACGTCCAGCGTCTCCACGCGCAGCCTGTCGCCAGCATGGCTCTTGAGGGTGCGCAGCGCCTCGTTGTTGCCGCGCGCCGTCGCCACGACCCGCCAGCCGCGGTCGAGATATTCGCGCACCAGGCCGAGGCCCAGCCCGCGCGAGGCGCCGACGATCAGCGCGGTCTTCTCGCTGCTCATGATGCGATCCTCAGGAGAAGCCGATGACGGCGTGGGGTATGTAGAGCGCTTCGAGGCTCCCCACCTCGTCCTCGCTCAGCTCCAGCGACAGCGCGGCGACGGCATCATCGAGGTGATGCGGCTTGGTGGCGCCGATGATCGGCGCCGTCACCTCGGGCTTGCCCAGCACCCAGGCCAGCGCGACCTGCGCGCGGGGCACGCCGCGCGCCTTGGCGATCTCGCCGACCTTGTCGACGATGCGGCGGTCCGCCTCCTCCCTGAAGAGCGTCTTGCCGAACTCGTCGGTGGACAACCGCTTGGTGTCCTCGTCCCAGTCGCGGGTGAGGCGCCCGCGCGCCATCGGGCTCCAGGGTATGACGCCGATGCCCTCCTCGGCGCAGAGCGGCAGCATTTCGCGCTCCTCCTCGCGGTAGAGAAGGTTGAGGTAGTCCTGCATCGTGGAAAAGCGCGTCCAGCCGTGGGCGTCGGCGATGTGCAGGAACTTGGCGAACTGCCAAGCGTACATCGAGGAGGCGCCGATGTAGCGCGCCTTGCCGCTCTTCACGACGTCGTGCAGCGCCTCCATGGTCTCGTCCATCGGCACGTCGTGGTCGAAACGGTGGATCTGGTAGAGGTCGACGTAATCGGTGCCGAGGCGTCGCAGCGAATTGTCGATCTCGCTCATGATGGCCTTGCGCGAGAGGCCGGCACCGTTGGGGCCGGGGCGCATGCGGCCGTGCACCTTGGTCGCGAGCACGACGTCGTCGCGCTTGGCGTAATCCTTCAGCGCGCGGCCGACGATCTCCTCGGACGTGCCGGCGGAATAGACGTTGGCGGTGTCGAAAAAGTTGATGCCGAGCTCGAGCGCCTTCTTGATGAAGGGCCGGCTCTCCGCCTCCGACAGCGTCCACTCGTGGGTGCCCTGGTCCGGCACGCCGTAGCTCATGCAGCCGAGGCAGAGCCGCGACACTTCGAGGCCGGTGTTGCCGAGACGTTTGTAATCCATCGTCGATCCCATCCTGGCTGCGCCATAGGTGGGTCGGAAGCGCGCGTTTGCCACCTTCGAGAGCCGCCGTCTTTCCGAGGCGCCGAAGGCGAGCCCGGAACCCATGACAACGCGGCCTGCACAGAGAGGAAGTATCGCGCCGCATCATCCTGCGCGCGCGTTGTCGTGGGTTCCGGGCCCTCGCTGCGCTCGACCCGGAAAGACGGAGCTGAGCGCAAAGCGCGGCTATCTTCCCACCGGCGTGCCGCCGTCGTAATGCAGCACCTCGAGCGCCTGCAGCGTCACAAGGCCGATGTCGATCAGACCGCCCATCGAAGCGAAGAAGGCGCGCAGCTTGTCCTCGTCGTCGACGAGCTCAATCGTCAGCGGCAGATTGCCGGACAGGTCGAGGATGCTGGCGCGCTGGACGTTGCCGTCGATGCCGAAGCCGATGACGCCACGCAGCACGGTCGCGCCGGCGATGTCGGCGTCGCGGGCGCGCTTGACGATGGTGTCGTAGAGCGGCCCGTGCTCGCCCTTGGCGCGCTCGTCGGTGTAGATGCGCATGACCGCGCGCCGGCCCGTCTGCATGGTCACGCCCCCCTGGCCTGGTTGATGAAGGCGCCGAGCACCGAGCCGAGGTAGACGCCGACGAGGCAGAACAGCACCGAGACCCCGACGTTGGCCGCGGCGCGAGTCATGTCGCCGTCCTTGGCTAGGGCCAGGGTCTGCAGGCTGAACGACGAAAAGGTGGTGTAGCCGCCGCAGACCCCGACCATGAAGAACTGCCGGAAGTCCGGCGGCACCAGGATGCGCCCGTCGGGGCCGGTCAGCATGGCGAAGAGCCCGATGACGAAGCAGCCCGTGATGTTGGCGGTGAGCGTGCCCCAGGGGAACACCTCCTGCGTCGCCCGCGCCACCGCGCCCGATATGGCGTAGCGCCCGACCGAGCCGAGCGCGCCGCCGAGCGCGATGTAGAGGTAGGTGAGCATGGCGCCTTCCTGCACGAGATGCATGAGGTTTGCACGCGCCATGCCTATGTCGGCTGACGGTCACGAGCCAGAAATGCATGAGGTCGAATGCCGAAAGCTAAGATTTCTGGTGTGGCCGTCGGCCGAGACGGAAGGCCGTGGTGTCGGCAAACGCCGAAGTCGCGTGGGCGGACGCCGACGCTGGTTTCCAAGGCTTTGTCCATTCCGGATCCGCGCTTCGCTTCGTCCGCGATGACAATCCGAGCAGGCAAACAGCAGCCATCACAGGTATATATACCCCCTAGAGGCTCATCGCACCAGGATGTTCTTGAACTGCCAGGGATCCTCTTCGTCGAGATCCTCCGGAAATAGCACGCCGCGGTCGTGGAGCGGCGTCCAGTCGGTGTAGGTGCCGATCACCGGACCGAGGTAGGGCAGCTGCACCTCGAGGCAGCGGCGAAAGTCGACCTCGTCGGCCTCCACGACCCCGCGATCCGGGTTCTCCAGCGCCCAGACCATGCCGGCGAGCACGGCGGAGGTAACCTGCAGGCCGGTGGCGTTCTGGTAGGGCGCGATGCGCCGCGTCTCCTCGATGGAGAGCTGCGAGCCGTACCAATAGGCGTTCCTGGCGTGGCCGTAGAGCAGCACGCCGAGCTCGTCGATGCCGTCGACGATCTCGGCTTCGGTCAGGATGTGCTCCTTGGCCTGTCTTTGCCATTGCGCCCCGGCCATCTCGTCGAGCGAGAGCACGGCGTCGTCGGCCGGACGGTAGGCGTAATGGCAGGTCGGGCGATAGGCGACGCTCTTGCCGTTGTAGACCGTGAGATAGTTGGCAATCGAGATGGCCTCGTTGTGGGTGACGAGGAAACCGTGCTGCGGGCCCGGCGTCGGGCACCACGAGCGGACGCGGGTGCCGGCGCCCGGCCGCATCAGGTAGATCGCGCAATCCGGCCCGAACTCGTGGCAGCGGCCCTCCGGCGGCAACGCCTTCTCGTGCGTGCCCCAGCCAAGCTCGGCCGGCTGCAGCCCCTCCGAGACGAAACCCTCGACCGACCAGGTGTTGACGAAGGTGCCCATCGGCTTGGGGCTGGCGGCGCACTGGGTATCGCGCTCGGCGATGTGGATGCCCTTGACGCCGACGGTCTGCGCCAGCTTGGCCCACTCGTCCCGCCCCTGCGGGTCCGGCGCGCCGTGGCCGAGGTCGGCGGCGAGGTTGAGCAGCGCCTGCTTGACGAACCACGACACCATCCCGGGGTTGGCGCCGCAGCAGTTCACCGCGGTGGCACCTTGTCCCGCATATTCGCGCTTGAGGTCCAGCACCGCCTCGCGCAGCGCATAGTTCGAGCGCTGCGACACCGAGAGCGACGTGTCGGTATAGAAGCCCGGCCAGGGCTCGGCGACCGTGTCGACGTAGAGCGCGCCGACCTCGTGGGCGAGCCGCATCACCGCCACCGAGGAGACCTCGACGGAGAGGTTGACGATGAAGGGCTGGCCCTCTCCCTCCTCCAGCAGCGGCCGCAGCAGCGCCTCTATGTTGTCCTTGGTGACCTTGTCCTGGATGAAGCGGAGGCGGCGCTCGTCGAGCAGGTGGCGGTCGGCGTCGACGGGGTCGATCACGGTGAAGCGCTTGGGATCGAAGTGGAAGTGCCGCTCGATCAGCGGTAGCGTGCCCCGCCCGATGGAGCCGAATCCGATCATCACGATGGGTCCTGTGATCGTCCCGTGCACCGGCCAGTCGGTCATGCGTCTCGTCTTTCTTGCCTAGCAATCCTCCTCCCAGGGCCGGGAGAAGGAGCGCGCGCCTTGTGACCGCACTCCCTCACCGGATCAAGTGACAGGCGTAAGACGGAAGCAGAGCTCCGCCTTGCACGTTGTCATGGCCGGGCTTGTCCCGGCCACCGGCGCCGGGATGTTGCATCCTCGTTTTCGGGGTCGGTCGAATCGTTGCCCTGCGAGCGGCCGGGACACCCGTGAACGCCTTCGCTTGTGCGCCTTGCGCACTTCGCCCATATCAAGCCCAACGCGTTCCCGGCGCTAGACGCCGCTCTCCTCGAGGAGAACTCATGTTCATCCAGACCGAAGCCACGCCGAACCCGGCGACGCTGAAGTTCCTGCCCGGCCGCGACGTGCTGCCAGGCGGCACGCTCGATATCCGTGACCCTTACGCCGCCGCGCAGCGCTCGCCTTTGGCCGGAGCGCTGTTCGAGATCGACGGCGTCTCCGGCGTGTTCTACGGCTCCGACTTCATTTCCGTGACCAAGCTAGACGAGACCGACTGGTCGGCGCTGAAGCCGGCGGTGCTCGGCACCATCATGGAGCATTTCACCTCGGGCGCGCCGCTGCTCGTCGAGGGCGAGGCGGCCGATGGCGCCGAGGCGGACGAGTTCTTCGATGCCGACGACGCCGAGATCGTCGACACGATCAAGGACCTGCTCGAGACACGCGTCCGCCCGGCGGTGGCGGGCGATGGCGGCGACATCAAGTTCCGCGGTTTTCGCGAAGGCACGGTCTATCTCGCCATGAAGGGCTCATGCCAGGGTTGTCCCTCCTCCACCGCCACGCTGAAACACGGCATCCAGAACCTGCTGACGCATTTCGTGCCCGAGGTGCACACGGTGGAGCAGGTCTAGGACTCCTTACTCTCCTTGCGGGAGCGACGTTGACACCCCCACGCCTCAGCGTAGGGTGCCGCCACGCATCGGTCCCGCGCTCACCCGCGGGCTAAGAGGGAATGCGGTGCGGCCGGCCTCCTTATCTATGGAGAGATCGGCTCAAGCCGCGGCTGCCCCCGCAACTGTCGGCGGAGCGGCGCGCCACGAGGTTTCGACCTCGAGCCACTGGAAAACCGGGAAGGCGGCGCGCCGACGAAAACTCCGCGAGCCAGGAGACCTGCCGGAGCGTATCGGAGTGGCGGGGCGGGGTGTCCCGAAGCCACGCACGAGCCTGCGAAGGCGAAGCGCGCGAGCGCATGTCCGCACCCCTGTGTCCAGCGAGGTGCTCCTTTGGCCAAGATCCCAGCGACCATCGTCACCGGCTTCCTGGGGGCCGGCAAGACCACGATGATCCGCCACCTGCTGAAGACCGCCGGCAGCCGCCGCCTGGCCCTGCTCGTCAACGAGTTCGGTGACGTCGGCGTCGACGGCGAGGTGCTGCGCGGCTGCGGCGTCGACACTTGCCCGGAGATCATCGAGCTCGCCAACGGCTGCATCTGCTGCACCGTCGCCGACGACTTCCTGCCCGCCATCAAGAAGCTGCTGGCGCTCGACCCGCCTCCGGAGCACATCGTCATCGAGACCTCCGGCCTCGCTTTGCCCAAGCCGCTGGTCAAGGCCTTCGACTGGCCCGACGTGCGCCGCAAGCTGACGGTCGACGGCGTTATCGCCGTGGTCGACGGTGCCGCCGTGGCCGCCGGGCGCTTCGCCGACGATCCCGCCAAGCTGGCGGCGCAACGCGCCGCCGACCCCAATGTCGAGCACGACAACCCGCTGGAGGAGGTCTACGAAGACCAGCTGCTCTGCGCCGACCTCGTGGTGCTGAACAAGTGCGACCTGCTCGACGACGCCACGCGCGAACGGGTCGAGGCCGAGATCCGCGCCACCATTTCGCGCGCGGTGAAGGTGGTCGGCACCCGTCACGGCAAGCTCGACGCGGCGCTGCTGCTCGGCCTTGATGCCAAGGCCGAGGACGATCTCGCCCAGCGCCCCTCGCACCACGATGCCCAGCCGGACCACGACCATGACGATTTCGACTCCTTCGTCGTCGGGCTCGACGCCGTCGCCGAGCCCGATGCGCTGCTGCGCAAGCTGGCTGTCGTGGCCGAGCGCCACGATGTCCTGCGGATGAAAGGCTTCGTCGCCGTGTCGGGCAAGCCGATGCGCCTGCTGGTTCAGGGCGTCGGCGCGCGTTTCAAGAAAAGCTTCGATCGGCCCTGGGCGGCCGGCGAGGCCCGGCAGGGCTGGCTCGTCGTCATCGGCGAGAAGGGCCTCGACGTGGCTGCCATCGAGCGCGAGATCGCCGGCGCGGCGATGGCCGCCTGATGCACCTGCTGGCGACGCAGAGCCGGACCCTCGACGAGGGCGACGCGGCGGTGGACCTGGGTCAGAGCCCGGGCGACATCATCGTGCTGTCCTTCTCCGATGCCGATCTCGGCGCGCTGGCCGCCGCCGCCGCGGACCGCCCCGCGGATGCGCCGAGCCTGCGGCTGGCGTCGCTGTCGCGCCTGAAGCACCCCTATTCCGTCGACCTCTACGCCGAGAAGGTGGTGGCCAAAGCCCGCTTCGTGCTGGTGCGGCTGCTGGGCGGCCTCGACTACTGGCGCTACGGCGTCGAGGAGGTCGCCCGCGTCGCCCGCGCGAACGGCGTGGCGCTGGCCCTGCTGCCCGGCTGCGACCGGCTCGACCCGCGGCTCGACGCCGCGTCGACCCTGGCCGAGGACGACCTGCGGCGGCTGTGGCGCTTCTTCGGCTACGGCGGCAGCGGCAACATGGGCGCGCTGCTGGGCTGGGTCGCCACCCGCCTCGGCCAGCCGGCGCCGTGGCGCGAGCCGCGCCCGGTGCCCCCCGCCGGGCGCTTCGTGGCCGGCTGCCGCGAAGCCGACGCGAGTGCCGGCCGGGCGCTGATCACCTTCTACCGCTCGATGGTGCTCTCCGGCGACCACGCGCCGGTGACGGCCATGGCCGACGCACTCGCCGCCCGCGGCCTCGCGGTGACGGCGCTCTACGCCACCAGTCTCAAGGATGCCGCCGCCGCCGCGATCCTGGCGCGCACCCTCGACGCGCTGCGCCCCGACGTCATCGTCAACCTCACCGCCTTCTCCGGCCAGGGCGCCGACGGCGCCGCCAGCGTGCTCGACCACGCCGACGCCCCCGTGCTGCAGGCGATCCTCGGCCAGGCGAGCGAGGACGCGTGGGCCGCCAACCCGCGCGGCCTCGGGCCGGCCGACCTCGCCATGAACGTGGTGCTGCCGGAGATGGACGGGCGGCTCGTCACCGCCGCGATCTCCTGCAAGGCCGAGAGCGAGCGCTCCGACGCGCTCGAGTTCTCCCGCCAGGTGCACCGTCCCCTGCCCGACCGCGTGGCCTTCGTCGCCAACTTGGCGGCGGCCTGGGCCAAGCTGCGGCGCACCCCGGCGGCGCAGCGGCGCATCGCGATGGTGCTCTCCGACTATCCCGGCAAGCTCGGCCGCGAGAGCTACGCCGTGGGGCTCGACACCCCGGCCAGCGTGCTGGCGATCTGCGAGGACCTGCGCGCGGAGGGCTACGCGTTCGGCGAGCTGCCGCCTGTTTCCGGGTTGATGGACACCTTGAAGCGCGCTCTTCTCCCGCGAGCGGGAGAAGGATCGCTCCCCCTGGCCGAATACCGCCGGCTGCTCGCCACCCTGCCCGAAAAGTTCGTCGCCGCCGTAATCGCCGCCTGGGGCGACCCCGCCACCGACCCCACCCTCGTCGCCGACGCCTTCCCGTTCCGCGCGCTCGTCACCGGAAACCTCGTCCTCGCCCTGCAGCCCGACCGCGGCCCACGCGCTGCCCGGCAGGCCCAGTACCACGACACCGGGCTGCCGCCGGCCCACGCCTACATCGCGTTCTATTTCGGGCTGCGGCATGGCTTCCAGGCCCACGCCCTCGTCCATTGCGGCACACACGGCACCCTGGAATGGTGCCCCGGCAAACCCGTGGCGCTCACGTCAGGATGCGCGCCGGAAGCGCTGCTCGGCCCGACGCCGCTGATCTATCCCTTCATCGTCAACAACCCCGGCGAGGCGGCGCAGGCCAAGCGGCGCAACGCGGCGGTGACGGTGGGCCATCTGACGCCGCCTCTGGTCGAGGCCGGCGTGCACGGCGCCGCCGCCGAGCTCGAGGCGCTGCTCGACGAGTATGCCGCCGCCGACACGCTCGATCCCAAGCGCGCCCGGCTGATCGCCCGCACCATCCTCGAGCGCGCCGCCGAGACGGGGTTGGCGGCGGAGGCCGGCATCGACGCCGCCGCCGGCGGCGACGCGCTGCAGGCGCTCGATGGCTGGCTCTGCGACGTCAAGGAGATGCGCATCCGCGACGGGCTGCACGTGTTCGGGCGAGGCGAGAACTTCGCCTGCGCCGCCGGCGAGCGTCGCGGGCTCCTCGCCGCGCTGGCCGGCCGCTTCGTGCCCGGCGGCCCCGCCGGCGCACCCTCGCGCGGGCGCATGGACGTGCTGCCCACCGGCCGCAACCTCTACGGCACCGACCCGCGCGCCGTACCCAGCCGCACGGCATACGAGATCGGCCGCCGCGCCGCCGACGCCGTCGCCGAGCGCCACGCTCAGGACCACGGCGAGTGGCCCCGCACGCTAGTGCTCGACCTGTGGGCCAGCGCCACGATGCGCACCGCCGGCGAGGACCTCGCCCAGGCGCTGGCGCATCTCGGGGTACGCCCACGCTGGGACCACGACAGCGCCCGCGTCGGTGGATTCGACATCATGCCCTTCGCCGCGCTGGAGCGTCCGCGCGTCGACGTCACGCTGCGCATTTCCGGCCTGTTCCGCGACATCTTCCCGGCGCAGATCGCGATGTTCGACGAGGCGGTGCGCGCCGTCGCCGGGCTCGACGAGGACGACGAGGTCAACCCGCTCGCCGCCGCCCGCCGTACCGGCGAGGCTCGTCCCTGGCGCATCTTCGGCGACGCGCCGGAGCGCTACGGCCTCGGGCTCGCCCGCGCGATCGATGCCGACACGATGATTTCACGGCAAACCTTGGGCGAGACCTACCTCGCCGCCGGCTCGCACGCCTACGGCGGCGCGCAGGCCTTGGGCGAGGCGGTCGACGGCGCCTTCGCCGGACGCGTGGCCGCCGCCGACGCCTTCGTCCACACCGGCGACGTGGCCGATCTCGACACGCTCGATTCAGGCGCCTCCACCGAAGCCGAGCTGGGCTTCGCCGCCGCCGCCGAGACGCTCGGCGTCACCCCGGCGCTCTACCACCTCGACACCTCCTCGACCACGTGCCTCAAGGTGCGGACACAGACTGAGGAGATCGCCCGCATCGTGCGCGGGCGCGCCGCCAACCCGCGCTGGATCGAGGGCCAGATGCGCCACGGCTACCGCGGCGCCGCCGAGATCGCCGAGACGATCGACAACCTCTACGCCGCCGCGGTGATGAGCGACGCGGCGACGAGCCGGCATTTCGACATGGTCTTCGCCGCCACCTGCGCCGCCGAGGACGTGCGCGCCTTCCTGCTCGACGCCAACCGCGACGCCGTCCGCGCCATCGCCGAGCGCTTCCGCGACGCAGCCACCCGCGGCTTCTGGACCAGCCGCCGCAACTCCGACGCCGCCACCCTGGCCGACATGCTGGCGGCGGCATGAGCGGGCGCCCCGATTTGCGCAAAGGCTGGTGCCCCGGCGCGCTGCGCCCGATGATGGCGCGCGACGGCCTGCTGGTCCGTCTCAAGATCACCGGCGGCATCGTGCCGGCGGCGCTGGCGCTCGCCATCGCCGAGCTGACGGAGCGCCACGGCAACGGCCTCCTCGACCTTTCCGCCCGCGCCAACCTGCAGCTGCGCGGCGTCACCGAGGAAAGCCTGCCGGCGCTGCTCGATGGTTTGGACGCGCTCGGCCTGCTCGATGCCGATGCGCGATCCGAGGCGGTGCGCAACGTCCTCTCCAGCCCGCTCGCCGGACTGGGCCGGCATCCTTCCACGCGCAGCGAAGGAGGGAGACCGCGCGAAGCGTGGTGGAAGGGGCAGCCGCCGCTTCGACCTTTCCGGACAGGCTCCTTTCCCAATCCGGCTGGAAGCGAGGCGCGGCAGCCCCCTCCACCGCCTGCGGCGGTCCCCCTCCCCCGCTTCGCGGAGGAGGACACGCCCGACATCCGCCCCCTCGTCGCCGCGCTCGAGCACGCGCTGGTGGCCGATCCCGCGCTGTACGCCCTGCCGGCCAAATTCGGTTTCCTCATCGACGACGGTAGCGAACCGAGCCTCGCCGACATCGCGGCGGACCTGCGCTTCGATTGGTGCCCCTCCGCGCGGGCCTTCGCCGTCGGCCTCGGCGGCACCGCCCCCGACGCGCTGGCGCTCGGCGTCGTCGCGCCGGAAGAACTCGTCGCGCGCGCCGTCGCCCTCGCGCATCGCCTGCTCGCCCTGCCCGGTGAACCGCGCCGCGTGCGCACGCTCGTGCGCGACCTCGGCCGCGAGGCGATGGTTGACTGGTTCGGCGCGCGCGTGCCAACCCGAAGCACCGCGGTTCAGGTCCCCGATGTCGTGGGGCATCGCACCTTCGGCGGCACCCCTGCGCTCGGCCTCGCCGCTCCGTTCGGCCGGCTCGATGCCGCCATGCTGCGGGCCGCCGCCGATTTCTCCGCCGCGGGCAACGGCGAGCTGCGGCTGACCCCGTGGCGCACGGTCCTCCTGCCGCATGTCGCTCCCGGCGACGCCGAGCTGACCGCGCTCGCAGCCCTCGGCTTCATCGTCGATCCCGCCGACCCCCGCCGGCGTGTCGCGGCCTGCACGGGGCGGGCCGGCTGCGAGCGCGGCAGCACCGACACTTACGGCGACGCCATGGCCCTGGCCGACCTCGCCGCTGCGCTTCCCGGCGCGGGCGTCGCGCTGCACGTGTCCGGCTGCGCCAAGGGCTGCGCCCGGCCCGTGCGCACCGCCGTGACCCTGGTCGGCCGCGACGGCCGCTACGATCTCGTCCGCGACGGCCGCCCGGGCGACGAGCCCGCGCTGACGGGGCTCGACCTGGCGGCAATGCGAGCCGAGCTTCACGGCATGAAGCAAATAGAAGCGTGGTCGTCCCCTCCACCGCCTGCGCCGGTCCCCCTCCCCCGTTCCACGGGCGAGGATGCGCGCGGCGAAACCTAGATGGACGCCACACATCGCGGCCGCTTGCGCGTCGTCGGCCTCGGCCCGGGCACGGCGGAATGGATCACGCCCGAGGCCTCGGCGATCGTCGCCGCCGCGACAGACCTCGTCGGCTACGCGCCCTACCTCGCCCGGCTCGCCCCGCTGCCGCACCAGCGCGTCCACGCCAGCGACAACCGCGTCGAGGTCGAGCGCGCCCGCGACGCGCTGGCGCTGGCCGCTGCCGGCCGCGACGTCGCCGTGGTGTCGGGTGGCGATCCCGGCATCTTCGCGATGGCCGCCGCCATCTTCGAGGCCATCGAGCACGGCGATCCGGCGTGGCGCGCGCTCGACGTCGTCGTCTCGCCCGGGGTGTCCGCGATGCAGGCGGCGGCGGCGCGGCTCGGCGCCCCGCTCGGCCACGATTTCTGCGCCATTTCGCTGTCCGACAACCTCAAGCCCTGGCCGCTGGTGGCGCGGCGCCTGCGCGCGGCCGCCGAGGGCGACTTCGTCATCGCGCTCTACAATCCCGCCTCGCGCGCGCGTCCGCGACAGATCCACGAGGCCTTCGTCGTACTGCGCACGGTCAGGGTGCCCGAGACCTGCGTCGCCTTCGCCCGCGCGGTAGGGCGTCCGGACGAGCGCATCGTGGTGACCACGCTGGGCGAGGCCGACCCTGGTGTGGCCGACATGGCGACCCTGGTATTGATCGGCTCATCGGAGACGCGGCTCGTCGCGCGCGAGGGCGCGGCGCCATGGATATACACGCCGCGGACGGCGGGCGTCGCCGGCTTATGACAATCGGCAAGGTGTCCCAACCCTTCATCCGCCGCTTCGCGCCACCTTCTCCCACAAGGGGAGAAGGGGCTGTCCTGCCAGCGCTCGGTCGACCCCGGGATCTGCCTTCTCCCCCTGCGGGAGAAGGTGCCCGAAGGGCGGATGAGGGGTCGGGCGACCTTTCGGCGTCACGACCTGCCTCGCCCCCGCCGTTGATCGCGCGAGACGCTCCCGACCAGCGCATCGCAGCGTCACGGGTTACGCGCCAGACGATCGATCTCCTGCAACACGCCATCGAACCCCAGCCTGCCGCCCGACCCCTCCGGCGGCCGTACCAGCACGACCGGCAGGCCAAGCCGGCGCGCCGCCTCGATCTTGGCGACGGACGCCGTGCCGCCGCTGTTCTTGGTCACGAGCACCTCGATGTCGTGCTCCCGCATCGCCGCGATCTCGTCGTCGACGGAGAAAGGCCCGCGCGCCGTCACGAAGGTGGCGTCGGCGAGCCGGTGGCCGGCGCCGACGGGATCGATGGATCGCACGAGGTAGCGATGCTGCGGCGCGCGCGCGAAGACGGCGAGCTGGAGGCGCCCGATGGTGAGAAACACGCGGCGCGACACGTCGCCCAGCGCGGCGGCGGCCTCGGCCACGGTGTCGACCTCGGTCCAGCGATCGCCCGCTTCCGGCACCCAACCGCCGCGGCCGGCGTCGAGGAGCGGCACGCCGGCGCGGCGCGCGGCCTCGCGCGCGTGGCGCGACATCTGCGCGGCGAACGGATGCGTGGCGTCGACCAGCACCGCGATGCGCTCGGCTTCGAGGTAGGCCGCCAAACCATCCACGCCACCGAAGCCGCCGACACGCGTCGGCAGCGGCTGCGGCGCGAGCTCGCGCACCCGGCCGGCGAGCGAAAGGGTCGCGGCGACGTCGCGGCGGCCGGCGAGCGCCGTGGCAAGCGTCGACGCCTCGGTCGAACCGCCGAGGATCAGCACGCGCAACGGCGGCGGCGATGACGTCCGCAGCGACTCCTCCGACACCCTGGCTCTCCCTCATCGGCATCGGCGAGGACGGCCGCGGCGGGCTCAGCCATGAAGCGCTGGCGCGGCTGGCGCAAGCGCGCCTCGTCGTCGGCGGCCGTCGCCACCTCGCGCTGGCCGCCCCGCTCGGCGAGGCCGAGACCATGGCCTGGCCAACGCCGCTTGCCGATGCCCTGCCCGCGATCCTGGCGCGGCGCGGCGAGCCGGTCTGCGTGCTGGCCTCGGGCGATCCGTTCTTCCACGGCGTCGGCGCGCTGCTCGCCGCCGCCGTGCCGCCGGCCGAGATCGCCTGCTGGCCAGCGCCCTCCTCGCTCAGCCTGGCGGCGGCGCGGCTCGGCTGGAGCCTGCAGGAGTGCCGCTGGCTGTCGCTGCACGGCCACGACCTGCGGCTGGTGATCCCGCATCTGCAGGCGCGCGCGCGCCTGCTGTTGCTGACCTGGGACGAGCACACCCCCGCCGCCCTCGCCGGGCTTCTGGTCGAGCGCGGTTTCGGCCGGTCGCGCCTGCACGTGCTACAGGCGCTGGGCGGCCCGCGAGAGCGGATCGGGTCGGCCCTGGCGGAGGATTTCGCCCTCGCCGACCTCGACCCGCTCAACGTGGTCGCGCTGGAGGTCGAGGCCGGCACCGACGCCCGCGTGATCCCGCTGGCGCCCGGCCTGCCCGACGAGTGGTTCGAGCATGACGGGCAGATCACCAAGGCGGCCGTGCGCGCGACGACGCTGGCGGCGCTGCGGCCGTTCCGCGGCGCGCACCTCTGGGACATCGGCGCCGGCTCCGGCTCGATCTCGATCGAGTGGATGCTGCGCGATCCCGCGATGAGGGCGACGGCGGTGGAGGCGGTGCCGGAGCGAGCGGCGCGCATCGCGCGCAACGCCGGGGCGCTGGGCGTGCCCGGGCTCGCGGTCGCGATCGGGCGCGCGCCGCAGGCGCTGGCCGGGCTCGCGCCGCCGGACGCGGTGTTCATCGGCGGCGGCGCCGGCGATCCGGAAGTGGTCGAGGCGGCCTGGACGGCGCTGCCGCGCGGCGGCCGACTGGTGGTCAACGCCGTCACCATCGAGACCGGGGCGACACTAGCGGCGCTGCATGCCGCGCGCGGTGGCGACCTCGTCACCCTGTCGGTCGCGCACGCCGATCCGGTCGGCCGCTATCGCGGCTGGCGCCCGGCCATGCCCGTCGTGCAATGGGCGGTGAGCAAACCATGATCGCCATCGGGGTGGGTTGCCGGCGCGGCGCGTCGGCGGAGGCGATCGTCACGCTGGTGCGGGAGACGCTGCGATCTTCGTCGCTCCAGGCCAGCGGAGCCGAACCCGATCTGACGACGATCGCCGGCCTCTTCACCCTCGCCGACAAACGCGGCGAGCCCGGCCTCGACGAGGCGGCGCGCGCGCTCGGCCTGCCGCTCGCCTTCCTCGACCGCACCGTGCTGGCGCTGGTCGCCGGCGAGGCACGCTCCTGCTCGCGACGCGTCGAGGAGATGTTCGGCCTGCCCGGCATCGCCGAGACCGCGGCGCTGGCCGGCGCTGGCCAGGGCGCGGTGCTGCTGGTGCCGCGGCTGGCAGCGACGACGGTGACCTGCGCCGTCGCTGGGCAGCCGGGCACATCCTCCCAGGCGAAGCGAGGCAGGATGCGCCCATGACCATCCACTTCATCGGCGCCGGCCCCGGCGCGGCCGACCTCATCACGGTGCGCGGCCGCGACCTCATCGCACGCTGCCCCATCTGCCTCTACGCCGGCTCGCTGGTGCCGCCTGCCCTTCTCGAGCGCTGTCCGGCGGGCGCTCGCGTCGTCGACACGTCGGCGCTCGACCTCGACGGCATCGAGGCGGAGTTCGTCGCAGCAAACGCCGCCGGCTGCGACGTCGCACGACTGCATTCGGGCGACCTCTCGATCTGGAGCGCGCTGGCGGAGCAGATGCGCCGGCTCGACCGTCTCGGCATCCCCTACGACGTCACGCCCGGCGTCCCCGCCTTCGCCGCCGCCGCCGCGTTGCTGCAGCGAGAGCTGACCGTGCCGGGCGTGGCGCAGAGCCTGGTGCTGACGCGCACGTCGGGCCGCGCCTCGCCGATGCCGGAGCGCGAGACGCTGGCGGCCTTCGCCGCGACCGGCGCGACGCTGGCGATACACCTCTCGATCCAAGCGCTGGAGCGGGTAGCGGGCGAGCTGCTGCCGTTCTACGGCGCGGACTGCCCGGCGGCGGTGGTCGCCCGCGCCAGCTGGCCCGACGAGCACGTCGTGCGCGCCACGCTCGGCACGCTGGTCGAGGCCATGGCCGCCGACCCCGTCGAGCGCACGGCGCTGATCCTCGTCGGGCCGGCGCTGGCGGCGGAGGAGTTTCGCGAGAGCTCGCTCTACGATGCGGATTACGTCAGACGCTTCCGGTGAAGCCGCACATCGATGCCCCCCAACCTCGTCATACCGGACGCAGCGCAGCGGAGGTCCGGAATGACAAGGATTGCAGCGTTGGCGGCGCTCCTGCTGTGGACGACGGCGGCATATGGCGGCGGCATCTGGCGGCGCGCCGAGCTGGCCGATCCCGGCTCGCTTGATCCGGCCAAGACCTCCACGTCCACCGAGCAGCACATCCTCGACGAGCTGCTGGAAGGCCTCGTCGCCTGGGGGCCGGCCGGCGAGATCATACCGGGCGTCGCCGCGCGCTGGGACGTCTCCCCCGATGGCCTGACCTACACCTTCCGCCTGCGACCCGACGCGCGCTGGTCCAACGGCGCGCCGGTCGTGGCCGACGACTTCGTGTTCTCGCTGCGCCGGCTGATGGAGCCCGCCACCGGCGCGCCCTACGCCAGCCTGCTCTACACCTTGAAGAACGGCCGCGCGGTCAACACCGGCGCGCTGCCGCCGGAGCAGCTCGGCGTCGCCGCGCCCGATCCCGCCACCTGCGTGATCACACTCGAGCAGCCGACGCCCTACTTCCTGCAGCAGCTGACCCACATGACGGCGCTGCCGGTCTACCCGCCGGCGGTGCGGCGCTGGGGCGACGGCTTCGCCAGGCCGGGCCATTACGTCGGCAACGGCGCCTTCGTGCTCGAGAGCTACAGGCCGGACGACCGTCTCGTCATGGCAAAGAACCAACGCTTCCACGATGCCGTGCATGTCGCGCTCGACGGGGAGGTCGTGCTTCCGATCACCGACCGCGCCGCCGCGCTGCGCCGCTTCATGGCCGGCGAGATCGACACGACCAACCAGATCCCGACCGACGAGGTCGGCCTCGTGCGCGCGCGCCTGCCTCGGGCGCTGCGCATCACGCCCTCATTGGGCACCTACTATTACGCGTTCGATACGCGGCATCCTCCGTTCTCGGACGGAAGGGTCCGGCAGGCGCTATCGATGGTCATCGACCGGGCCTTCCTCGCCCGCGCCATCTGGGGCGGCACCGCCGCGCCGCTCTTCTCCATGGTCCCGTCGGGCGTCGCCGCTTACGGAAAGCCGACGGAGGTGGCTTGGGCAACCCTCGAGCCCTTCGCCCGCGAGGATCGGGCGCGCCGGCTCCTCGCGGGCGCCGGCTACGGGCCGAACCACCCGCTGCACCTCACCCTGCGCAGCGACGCGTCGGAGACCTACGAGGCGACGGCCGTGGCGGTCGCCGCCATGTGGAAGCGCCTCGGGGTCGCCACCGATTTCATCGTGAGCGATCCACTCTCGTTCCATGCCTTCATGGCGTCCGGCGCGCCCTATGACGTCGCCCGCTTCAGCTGGTTTCCCGATTATGCCGACGCGCAGAACATCCTGTTCCTGGCGGAGGGCGGAAACGAACTCAACGTCACGCATTTTCACGATGCGATTTTCGATCGCTTGATGCGCGACGCATCGGGGGAACGAGTTCCTACCCGAAGGGCCGCCGCGCTGCATCGGGCTGAAGCCATTCTCGACGAGCAGCAGCCCTATATGCCGCTGCTCGCCTACGATGCCGCCAACCTCGTTTCACCTCGAATTGCCGGCTGGCGCGACAACGTCCTCGACGTCCACCAAGGACGCTACCTTTCGAAGGATCAGGTCACCGCCACCTCACCGTAGATGGTTGATTCTAGAGTTGGCGCTCCACCATCATCGTTTTGATGTGGCTGATCGCCTTCGCCGGGTTCAGCCCTTTGGGACAGGCCTTGGCGCAGTTCATGATAGTGTGGCAACGATAGAGGCGGAATGGGTCCTCAACGAAGTCGAGACGCTCGCCTGTGGCCTCGTCGCGCGAGTCGATCAACCAGCGATAGGCCTGCAACAGCACGGCCGGCCCGAGATAGCGGTCGCCGTTCCACCAGTACGACGGGCACGAGGTCGAGCAGCAGGCGCACAGGATACACTCGTAGAGGCCGTTGAGCTTCTCGCGGTCCTCCGGCGATTGCTGCCACTCCTTCTCGGGTGCCGGCGTGGTGGTCTTCAGCCAAGGTTGGATCGAGGCGTGCTGCGCGTAGAAGCCGGTGAGGTCGGGAACCAGGTCCTTAATCACGAGCATGTGCGGCAGCGGATAGATCTTGATGGCGCCCTTCACCTCGTCGATGCCCTTGGTGCAGGCGAGCGTGTTAGTGCCATCGATGTTCATCGCGCAGGAGCCGCAGATGCCCTCGCGGCAGGAGCGACGGAAGGTCAGCGTGGGATCAATCTTCGCCTTGATCCAGATGATCGCGTCGAGGATCATCGGCCCGCAATCGTCGGTGTCGACGAAATAGGTATCGATACGCGGGTTCTGCCCGTCTTCCGGATTCCAGCGGTAGACGCGGAACTCCTTCAGGGTGCCGCCAGCGGGTTTCGGCCAGGTCTTGCCCGTACCGATCTTCGAATTCTTGGGAAGCGTGAGCTGGACCATGACTATCTCTTGCGACGGCGCTTGCGATCGAGCGCAGGCATCAGATCGTTGTTTTCTTCAATCCGCAGCATGCGGATGTCCCTGCAGCAAGGTGTAAACCACTCGAAAGCGTCGCCGAGTTCCTGCGCAACGATGATGCACTCGACGGCATCGATTTCCGCCACGGAGAAGTAGACCGACCCTTGCTTATGCTCGAAACCATTATCCTCGAGAAACTTCCGTATATCCAAATACGCGTTGCGCCACGATAAACTTGCGTAGAGAGTTTCGAGTGTCTCGATATCGAGATCAAAGGTTATCGCGTACACAGGAGCGCGCCTCCGCGGACGGTTATGCCCTATACCGATGGTGGCGCTCACCTTTGTACCATCAGTACACGCGAGCCTTCGGCTCGATGTACTGCATGTCATTGCTCATCGTGTAGGAGTGCACCGGGCGGTAGTCGATCGAGACGTTCTTGGCCTCGGGATCGATCGTCGCCAGCGTGTGCTTCATCCAGTTCTTGTCGTCGCGTTCGGTGTGGTCCTCGCGGGCATGGGCGCCACGCGACTCCGTGCGATTCTTGGCACCATCCATCGTCACCACGGCCTGGACGATGAGGTTGTCGAACTCCATCGTCTCGACGAGGTCGGAGTTCCAGATCAAGGAGCGGTCGGTGATGCCGATGTCGTCGCTGCCGCCCCACACTTCGTGGATCCGCGTCGAACCCTCGTCGAGGGTCTCGCCGGTGCGATAGACCGCGCAATTCTCCTGCATGACCTTCTGCATGCGCAGCCGGATCTCGGCGGTCGACATCGAGCCCTTGGCGTTGCGGAAACGATCGAGACGCCCCAGCGCCATGTCGGACGAGCCTTTCGGCAAGTCGGCCTGTTTGGTGCCCGGCGTCACCACCTGCGCCGCCTTGAGACCGGCGGCGCGGCCGAACACTACGAGGTCGATCAGCGAATTCGAGCCGAGACGGTTGGCGCCGTGTACCGAGACGCAAGCCGCCTCGCCGATCGCCATCAGGCCGGGCACGATCACGTCGGGATCGCCGTTGGCCTTCATGAGCACCTCGCCGTGATAGTTCGTGGGGATGCCGCCCATGTTGTAATGCACCGTCGGCAGTACTGGGATCGGCTCCTTGGTAAGGTCGACGCCGGCGAAGATGCGCGCCGATTCCGAGATGCCCGGCAAACGGTCGTGCAGCACCTTGGGGTCGAGATGGTCGAGGTGCAGGAAGATATGGTCCTTGCCCTTGCCGACGCCGCGGCCTTCGCGGATCTCCATGGTCATCGCGCGCGAGACCATGTCGCGAGGCGCGAGGTCCTTCACGGAGGGCGCGTAGCGCTCCATGAAGCGCTCGCCCTCGCCGTTAGTGAGGTAGCCGCCCTCTCCGCGCGCGCCCTCGGTGATGAGGCAGCCGGCGCCGTAGATGCCGGTCGGGTGGAACTGCACGAACTCCATGTCCTGCAGCGGCAGGCCGGCGCGCAGCACCATGGCGTTGCCGTCGCCGGTGCAGGTGTGCGCCGACGTCGCCGAGAAGTACGCGCGGCCGTAGCCCCCGGTAGCGAGGATGACCATCTGCGCGCGGAAACGGTGAATCGTGCCATCGTCGAGCTTGAGGCAGACCACGCCAACACAACGACCCTCGTCCATGATCAGGTCGATGGCAAAAAACTCGATGAAGAACTCGGTGTCGTTCTTCAGCGCCTGGCCGTAGAGCGTGTGCAGGATGGCGTGGCCGGTGCGGTCGGCGGCGGCGCAGGTGCGCTGTGCCGGCGGCCCCTTGCCGTAGTCCGTCGTCATGCCGCCGAACGGGCGCTGGTAGATCTTGCCTTCCTCGGTGCGCGAGAACGGCACGCCCCAGTGCTCGAGCTCGTAGACCGCCTGTGGCGCGTTGCGGCAGAGATACTCAATGGCGTCCTGGTCACCCAGCCAGTCCGACCCCTTGACGGTGTCGTACATGTGCCATTTCCAATTGTCCGAGCCCATGTTGCCGAGCGAAGCGGCAACGCCGCCCTGGGCCGCCACCGTGTGCGAGCGCGTCGGGAACACCTTGGTGATGCAGGCCGTGCGCAGCCCCGCCTGCGAGCAACCGACGGTGGCGCGAAGTCCGGCGCCGCCTGCACCCACCACGACGACGTCGAAGGTGTGGTCGGTGATCGGATAGGCCTTGCCGTTCTGCGAGGGAGCGGCGGATGCTGTGGTGACCATGGGACCTCTGAGGATGCCTCTGGACGAAAGATAGGATCGCTCAGCCCGCGGTGAAACTGAGCTTTAGCAGCGAATAGACGCAGGCGATGCCGAGCACCCAGGAGAAGAACAGGTTTGCCGTGAGTGCCCAGTCCTTCATATGATGCTCGTGGACGTAATCGTCGATGATCACCCGCATGCCGAGCGCCATGTGGTAGATGCTCGAACCCACGAACAGCAGCGTGACGATGGCCGGCAGAGGGTGACCGAGCGTGGCACGCACCGCGGCGTAGTCCTTGCCGATCAGCGAGAGCAGCACCCAGACGAAGCCGATCGTCAGCGGGATCAGCGAGACCGACGTGAGGTGCATCGCCCTCGCCGCGCCGACCCCGGATTTCGCCGAACCGAGATAGCGGACCTTCTTCGAAGCGGTCTGCAGGGATTGGACGTCGTTGGCCATGGCTGCTCGTTCTTTTGGAATCACGTCAGACAGCGAAGCGAAGGACCCACACGACAATCGCGAGCGCCAGCCCGCCGCCCAAGGTCATCCGGGTTAGATACTCGCGCTGCGGATGGTCCATGCCCAGCCCCATGTCCCAAAGGAAGTGGCGGATGCCGCCGAGCAGGTGGTGGAACAGCGCCCAGGTGAAGCCGAACAGGATGATCTGGCCGATGATCGAGCCGTAGACCGCCGCGACGGTGGCGAACGGCCCGGGGCCGGCCGCCAGCGCGATCAGGTACCAGGCGAGCAACAGCGTGCCGGCGTAGAGCGCGACCCCGGTGATACGATGCATGATCGACATCATCATCGTCAGCATCGGGCTGTAGATCTGCAGGTGCGGCGACAGCGGGCGCATGCCGGTCAGGCGGATCGGGTCAGCTTTGGTCTCGGCCATCGAGCGGTGCGGGTCCGGCAAATGTTGAACCTTTCCAATATGACGAAGCCCCACCTGCCGCAATGGCGTTGGTCGCGCCGAGCGTCTGCCGGGTGGGTCGAATGATCGCGGGATGATATCGATCGTGACGGAGCGGTGCGCGATCTCCGATGCGGAACGCCAGATCCGGCTCGGTTGACGCCATCTCGAGCGGTACGGTCTAAGCGAGACGAACCTCGACGAGGACTACGAGATGCGCCGCATTGCGGTACTGGGCGGCGGCGCGTGGGGCACGGCGCTGGCCAACCTCGCGGCCCGCCGCGGCGCCGACGTCGCGCTGTGGGCCCGCGGGCCGACGCACGCCGCCGAGATGGCAGCGACCGGCGTCAACGCGCGCCGCCTGCCCGGCATCCCGCTGCACGTGGGCGTCAGGCCCACATCCGATGACGCGCAAGCGCTGGCCGACGCGACCATGGTGCTGCTCGCCGTGCCGGCGCAGTCGATCCGCGCCCTGGCCGAGCGCGCCGCGCCGCATCTCGCCGCCGGCGTCCCCGTCGTGATCTGCGCCAAGGGCATCGAGCGCGATACCGGCCTCTTCATGAGCGAGGTGCTCCGCGAAGCCTTGCCCGGCCATCCACCCGCCATCCTCTCCGGGCCGTCCTTCGCCGAGGATGTCGCGCGCGGCCTGCCGACCGCGGTAACCCTGGCGGCGCGCGACGAGACCGAGGCGGCCGGTCTCGCCGCGGCTCTGGCCGCCCCCTCCTTCCGCCTCTACCATTCCGCCGATATCCGCGGCGTCGAGATCGGCGGCGCCGCCAAGAACGTGCTCGCCATCGCCAGCGGCATCGCCGCCGGGAAAGGCTTCGGGGCCTCGGCGGGCGCGGCGCTGCTGGCACGCGGCTTCGCCGAACTGGTGCGCTTCGGCGTCGCCTTCGGCGCCCAGGCCTCGACCCTGACGGGATTGTCGGGGCTGGGCGACCTGGTGCTGACCTGCGGGTCGCGGCAGTCGCGCAACTTCTCGCTGGGCGCGGCTCTGGGCGAAGGACTGACGCTTGAGGAGGCGCGCGCCCGCGTCGGCACGGCGGAAGGCGCCTCCACCTGCTCGGTGCTGTGCGCGCTGGCCGACCAAGCCGGCCTCGACATGCCGATCGCACGGGCCGTCGAGGTCATCCTCACCGGCCGCGCCGGCGTCGACGCGACGATCGAGGCGCTGCTGATGCGGCCACCGAAGGCCGACGCGTCGTCGTGAGCACGGCAACCGGCATGCTTGATAGAAGCCGGCGTGTGTGATGACTTGATGCAACCCTGGAGGAGCCGGCGAGCTGACGCTCTCGGCTCCTTTCTCGTTCCGACCTGCCTCCCCATGCTTGTGCTAAAGGCCGCTCTGAGGGAGGGATCGCGATGGCGCATTGGCTGGTGAAGAGCGAGCCGGACTCGTGGTCCTGGACGCAGATGGTGGACGCCGGCCGCGCCGGCACGCACTGGAACGGCGTGCGCAACCACGTCGCCAAGAAGCACCTGCAGGCCATGCAGCTGGGCGAGCAGGTGTTCTTCTACCATTCCAACGAGGGCAAGGAGATCGTCGGCATCGTCGAGGTGATCAGGCTCTTCTATCCCGACCCCAGCGACGAGAGCGGCCGTTTCGGCATGGTCGATTTCCGGGCCGTCGAGCCGCTGCCCCGGCCCGTCGGGCTCGTCACGGTCAAGAGCGAGCCTAGGCTCAAGGACATGGTGCTCGGCCACAACTCGCGGCTGTCGGTGCAGCCGGTCACGGATGCCGAGTGGCAGACCATCCGCGAGCTTGGTGGGCTGTAGATCGTCATTTCGCGGGCGACGAGGCCGCCCGGTCCGGGCTCGAGCCGACACGGGCCTCGACAGAGACGCCGCTCGAGACGCGGGAGATCGCCCTTTTCCGCGCCTCGACGACGTCGAGCGCGGTGGCGACCTCGAGCGGCGACAGGTCGTCCTGCGAGGCGACAAGGTCGTCGTGGGTGATCTCGCCGAGCTTGCGGCCGGTTTGGTCGCGGACGGCGAGCGGCCGGCTGGTCCCGAGGGAGAGGCGCAGCACTTGCGCGTAGGGCGTGGCGGTGGAGACGCTGCCGTGCGCCTCGTCGAGGGTCGCCGCGGCGCCGAGCCGGCTGGTGTAGGTCGAGCGCGGGTCAATCCGATGCGCGACGACGGTGGCCAGCGCCGCGGCGAGCAGCATCGGCACCAGCAGGCCGTCGAGGTGGCCGGTCAGCTCCATCATCATCACCAGCGCCGAGATCGGTCCCTTGGTCGTCGCGGCGAGCACGGCGGCGGCGACGATCAGGGCGCAGGCACCGGGCGGCGCGCCGGGCCAGACGTGCAGCCAGAGATGCCCCAGCACGCCGCCGAGCAGCGCGCCGAAGGTGATGGTGGGGGTGAAGAGCCCGCCGGGCGCGCCGGTGCCGAGGCAGGCGGCGGTCACGAGCGGCTTCAGCACCATCAGCGCGACCAGCGTTGGCAGGGCAATGCGATCCAGTGCCGCCAGCTCGACGGCGTTGCTGCCGTTGCCGAGCAGTTCCGGATAGGGGATCGCCAGCAACCCCAGGCCGCCGAACACCGCCAGCGCTGCCGGCCACAGGCGCCAGCCCCTCGGCTTCAGGCCGGCCGCGCCGACGATCAGTTCGACGAAAAGCGCCGAGGCGACGCCGGCGACCGGCGCGGCGAGGACGGCGAACACGGCGAGGCTCGCCGTCAGCGGCATCGCCGGCACGTGGTAGGTCGGCTCGTCGGGGAAGAACAGCCAGTACGTCGCCGTCGCGGTCAGCGTCGCCAAAAAGGCCGGCGCCACCAGCGGCAGGGCCAGCGTGCCGAGCAGCACCTCCAGCGCGAACAGCGCGCCGCCGAAGGGCACGTTGTACACCGCCGCAAGTCCGGCGCCGGCGCCGCAGGCGGCGAGCAGGCGCCGCCGGGTGGCCGGCACCCTGCCCCATCGCGCCAGCAGGCCGCCGAGTAGCGCGCCGGCCTGCTTGGGCGCGGTCTCGCGGCCGAGCGAGGCGCCCAGCGCGACGACGACGATCGACACGACCGCCTTGAGCATGGTCTTCAGCGGCGCCAGGCGGCCGTCGGAAAACCAGATCGCCGCCTCGAGCCCTTCGGGGCCCTCGCTCCCGAGGCGCCCGATCAGCGGCACGACCAGGGCGACCAGCGCGCCGGCGGCCAGCAGCACCAGGACGCGGGTGAAGTTTCGGGCCCTGCTCACGCCGTCGAGAAAGCTGCCGGCGCGGTACGACCAGGCCAGGTGCTGCACCCCGTGCAGCAGGCTCATCAGCAGCCCGGCGGCGGTGCCGGCGCCGAGCCCGGTCAGCACCACCAGGCCCCAGAACGCCGGCGGGAAGCCGCTGCGCCGCGGCGCCGCCAGCACGTTGGGCTGGGGCGAGACGCCGGGGGTCACCTCAGCGGACCGTCACCGGCACCCTGTAGGGCTGCCGCGAGTGGACGATCCGGCGCTCGTTGGACATCTCTTCCTCTCCGTCGGGCAAACCGATCCCGCTTGATCGCCGCGGCCGCTTCATCTAGGTAACATAACCGGTCTGGCGAGACCTGTCCACCCACGAGGAGGCCTCGCGGACGTGGCCCCGGCACGTCGCGTGCCCTGACAAGTGGCCCTGCCAAAGTCAGGGTACCGCGACAAAGGGACGGGCCGGTGTCACGGTACGGCGACACAAAACGGTGCCATCGGCGCGTACGCCGACAAGGCTCGAAAAAGAGAGGTCGAACGCCGACACGGGCAATCGACGTCGTTTCGGGGCGGCGCAGCCGAACCCGGAGCCGTGAGCCTCGCGCTACCCAGTAAGGTCGAAGCACGTCATTCCGGGCGGCGAAGCCGAACCCGGACGCACGCACGCACGCGGAATGAACCGACGCCCCTGCCTGGCACTGTCCGCGACTCGACTGGAGCGCGCCAACCCGGTGGTCCCACCAAGCCTGCAGACCACGAGGCACGCCGGTTCGGATTCGGCTATGCCGCCCCGCAAGGACCATCACTGGTTGAGGGTTGCGTAGAGATCGGCCCAGATCGGGTTCATCTCCTCGATCAGCGCGACCTTCCAATCCCGCCGCCAATTCTTCAGCATCTTCTCTCGGGGCGATCGCCTCAACGATGCTGTCGTACCATTCCATCCAGACGAGCCGGTCGACGCCGTAGGTTGCGGTGAAACCCGGATGCGCCTTCGTCTTGTGCTCGTAGACCCGCCGGCCGAGATCTTCGGTGACCCCCAAGTACAAGGTGCCTTTGGGACGATTGGAGAGCAGGTAGACGTGCGGCACGCATGCTTCTCCGCGAGCGCCCTGCAGGTAAGCTATGCAAAACAAGCTCAGGCAAGGACGGCTCGCAAGCGGAGTGCACCAAGTCGGCGTTATTCCGGGTTCGCCGACGCGGCCCCGGAACGACGCGCGCGGTAACCCTTCCTACTCCGCCGCCGCTAGCCCCTGCGTGTCGAACTGCAGCTTTGCCAGTCTCGCGTAGAGCCCGCCGCGCTCGACCAGGGTGCGGTGGGTGCCCTCTTCGACGATGCGGCCGCCGTCCAGCACCAGGATGCGGTCGGCCTTCAGCACGGTGGCCAGACGGTGGGCGATGACCAGGGTGGTGCGCGAGCCCATCAGCGAGTCGAGCGCGCCCTGCACCAGGCCCTCGTTCTCGGCGTCGAGGGCGGAGGTGGCCTCGTCGAGCAGCAGCACCGGGCAGGCGTCGAGGATGGCGCGGGCGATGGCGAGGCGCTGGCGCTGGCCGCCGGAGAGCGTGATGCCGCGCTCGCCGACGAGGGTCTCGTAGCCGTCGGGCATCATGCGAATGAAGCCGTCGGCGGCGGCCTGCTCGGCGGCGCGGCGCACCTCGGCCACCGTCGCGTCGGGGCGGCCGTAGCGGATGTTGTCGACGATGCTGGTGCCGAAGATCACCGGATCCTGCGGCACCGACCGGATCTTCGCGCGCAGGTCGGCGGGGTCGAGGGTACGGATGTCGAGCCCGTCGTAGAGGATGCGGCCGAGCGCGGGGTCGTAGAAGCGCATCAACAGCTGGAACAGCGTGGTCTTGCCGGCGCCCGAGGGGCCGACGAGGGCGACGGTCTCGCCCGGGCGCACGCTGAAGGAGAGGTCGTGCAGCGCGCGCTCCTCGCCGCGCGAGGGATAGGCGAAGGTGACGCCATCGAAGGCGAGGGCACCTTGCGGGTGCGCCGGCAGGCGCGCGGGCGCGGCCGGGGCGACGATGATGGGCTTGACCTTGAGCAGGTCGCCGATGCGGCCAGCGGCGCCGGCGGCGGCGGCGATCTCGCTCCACACCTCGGAGAGCTGGCCCAGCGAGGTGGCGCCGAGCACGGCGTAGAGCAGGAACTGCGAGAGCTGGCCGCCCGACATGCGGTGCGCCAGCACGTCGTGGGCGCCGTACCACAAAATCCCGACGACGCTGGCGAAGACGAAGAGGATCATCACGCCGGTGAGGATGGCGCGGGCGGCGATGGCCGAGCGCGAGGCCTCGAAGGCGTCTTCCACCGCCGCCTTGAAGCGCGCGGCGGTCTGCCCTTGCGCGTTGTAGGCCTGCATGGCGCGCACCGCGCCCAGGCTCTCGGCGGCGTAGGCGGTGGCTTCCGCCAGCGTGTCCTGCGCGGTGCGCGAGCGCTTGCGGACGGTGCGGCCGGAAGCCACCAGCGGCAGCACCACGGCGGGGATGATGACGAAGACGAAGGCCGAGAGCTTGGCCGAGGTGACGAACATCAGCGCGAGCGAGCCGACGAAGAGGAAGAGGTTGCGCAGCAGCACCGAGGCCGACGAGCCGAAGGTCGCCTTCAGCTGCGTCGTATCGGCGGTGAGGCGCGAGATCAGCTCGCCGACGCGGGCCTTGTCGTAGAAGGGCGCGTCGAGCGTGGTGAGGTGTGCGAAGACGTCGGCGCGCAGGTCCGAGACGATGCGCTCGCCTAGGGTCTGCACGAAGAAGTAGCGGGCGGCCGAGGCCACGGCCAGCACCAGCACGACGCCGAGCATGGCGATGAAATAGGAGTTGATGACGCCGGCCTTGTCCGGCTCGAAGCCGAAATCGACGATGCGGCGGATGGCGATGGGCACCACCAGCGTCGCGGCGGACGCGAGGGTGAGGGCCCCGACCGCGCCGGCGATGCGCCCCTTGTAGCGCAACGCGTACGGCAGGATCGGTCTCAGCGCCTTGACGTCGACCTTGCCGCCGCGGCGGCGGCGCTTGGGTTCGGAGGCCACGGCCTCGTCGAGGACGGAGATGTCTGTCATGCGTGAATTATAGGGCTTCCAGGGTGCACGTGCATCCCCGAAGATGCCGCGGCGTCGCAGCCCTTCTCAGCCTTTTATTTCGGCCTTCATCTGGCGACAAACCGCGGCGATCCTGGCATGAACCCGCCCGAAAGGTTGGCCATGTCGTTGCTTTTTCGAGACCGCTCGCGTCCGCACCAGTTCCTGACGGCGATCCTGTGGACGCTCAGCGTCGTGGCGACCCTGGTGGCCGCCGCGATCGGCGCGCTGACCGCGGCGATGGCGATGTCGCTCGACTGGGGCGAGACGGTCGCCGCCGGCACCGAGCCCTGGGTCAACGCGCTGGTGGCGGGCGGCGAGTTCATCGGCATCGCCCTGGCCAGCGTGCTGGGCATGGTGCTGTGGCACACGCGGCGCTTCAAGGTCGCGGCCCTGGTGCTGGTGTTCGGCGCGGCTCTGGTGACGGCCTGGATCGGGGGGAGATTCATCCTTGAATACACCTGAGCCCGTCGATCTCGAGCAAGCGCTCGATGCGCCGCGCGAGGGCGAGATCGCCGTTAAGATCGAGCCGGCGGGCGATGCCTGTCTCCGCTTCATCGGGCGTGTCGAGACGCCGTGGACGCGGCGCGGCGACTGCCCGCGGCAGGGCGACCGCGACGGCGGACCCGTGTGCCGGCTGGTGCTCGATGCCGTGTGGGAGCCGGCGCTGGACGGGATCGACGCGCATGACGACCTGCAGGTGCTGTACTGGATGCACGAGGCGCGGCGCGACCTGGTGCGCCTGTCACCGCGCGGCGGCGACAGGCGCGGGCCGTTCGCCCTGCGTGCGCCGACGCGGCCCAACCCGATCGCCTCGTCCGTGGTGACCTTGCTGGGGCGCGTCGGCTGCGTGCTGGACGTGCGCGGACTCGACTGTGTCGATGCCACACCGCTGCTCGACCTCAAGCCGTGGCGGGGCTGCTAGCGCCGGTGACCCGGCGCAAAGGCGGCGGCGAGACCGGCGAACATCACGGCGGCGCGCGAGGCGGCGAGCTTGCCGTCGCCCTCGTTGATCTCGCTGAGAAGCACCACGGCCGAGACCGCCGCCACGACGATCCCGCCGAAGCGGCGGGTGGAGCGCGGCACCATCAGCGCGCCGCCGATGACCTCCGCGGTGGCTGCGGCGCGCATGGCGTCGTCGGACCAGCCGAGCTGCCGGAACATGCCGGCGTAGCCGCGATTGCCGACGAGCTTGTCGGCGCCGGCCACCGCGATGGCCGCGCCGGCGACGGGGTAGAGACTGGCCATGCGATGATCCTCTTGGGCTGGGCTAGGCGACCTTGCCCGCCTTCACGTCGGCGCCGATGCGGCGGCTGAGTAGGCCAAGTAAGGCCGCCTCCTCCGGCTTCAAGTCGGCGCCGCCCGCGCTCAGCGTCTCTTCCGCTTCGTGCTTGATGCCGTCGAGCAGCGAGCCGTCGAGGTAGGAATCGATCACGTGGGGGTGGACGTAGCACTTGCGGCAGATCGTGACGGTGTTGCCGAGCTTCTTTGCGACCTTCTCGATGGCGGCCTTGACGTTCTTCTTCATGCGCGCTTGGCTGTCGACCGCCTCGAACTCCTGCAGCGCGATGGAGGCCAGCACCGTGCCGGCCCAGGTGCGGAAATCCTTGGCGGTGATGTCGGCGCCGCCGGAGATCTCGCGGAGGTAGGCGTTGACGTCGGCGGAATCGACGGGCTGGCGGTGACCGTCCTCGTCGACGTACTGGAACAGGTGCTGCCCCGGCAGATCCTGGATCGAGCGCACCACCTTGGCAACGCGGCGGTCCTTGAGGTCGAGGTTCCAGGTCTTGCCGCTCTTGCCCTTGAAGTCGAAGCGCATGGTGGCACCCTCGACATCGAGATGGCGGGTGCGCAGCGTGGTCAGGCCGTAGCTCTTGTTGTCCTTGGCGTAATCCTCGTTGCCGACGCGGATCAGGGTCTTTTCCAGCAGCGACACCACCGTGGCCAGCACCTTCTCTCGCGGCAACCCCTGCTTGCGCATGTCGTGGTCGACCCTGCTGCGAATGCCCGGCAGCAGCTGCCCGAACTCGGCCATGTGGGCGTATTTGGCGGCGTCGCGCGCCTCGCTCCATTTGGGATGGTAGCGGTACTGCTTGCGGCCCTTGTCGTCGCGGCCGGTCGCCTGGATGTGGCCGTTCTCGTCGGGGCAGATCCACACGCCGGTGTAGGCCGGCGGCACGCCGATCTTCTCGATGCGCTTGCGCTCCCAATAATCGGTGATGGTCGCGCCCTTGGCGTCGGTGAAGGTCCAGCCCTTGCCGGACTTCTTACGCGTGATGCCCGGTGTCTCGTCGCTGACGTAGACGAGCCCCGCCGCCTCCGCCGCCTCGCGATACTCGTCGGCGCCGTCCTCGCTCGCCGACACCTCCTCCGCGATCTCGGCGATGGTCTCGGCCTTCGCGGCAGGCTTGGCCTTGTCCGACGACTTGCCCGCGGCGCGCTTCGGGCGAACCGGCTTGGTTTCATTGGAGCTGGCGGCGGAGGTCTTGGCGGCTGGCGTCATGACGACGCAATGACCACGTCGAAATCTTCGTTCCGCAGCCAGCGCGTCGCACCTCCGGTGAGGATTAATCCGCAACGCTCGTCTTTCCGGGGCGCCGCAGGCGAGTCCCGACCATGACAACGTGCAAGTTGGATCGAGCGGAGTCTTTCCGCCTGTTCTGCAGGCCGCGTTGTCATGGGTTCCGAGCTCGCCTTCGGCGCTCCGGGAAGACAGACATGACGCGATGTGAAAAATACTCACCCCGCCTCCCTCGCGCCGAACACCAGCTCGGGCGGCTTGACCACACGGCGCTGGTCACCGTGCCGTCGCGTGAGGCCGTGGCGGTCGAAGAACTCGAGGATCTGGATGGCGACCTTGCGGCCATTGTCGAGCTTGTCGCGGAAGTCGGCGGCGGAGAAGGTGCTGCCGGCCTCGCTCAGCGCGCGGGCGATGCCGGCCATCTCCGCCACCGTGCCGCGCAGGAAGAAATGGTCGTGCGCCACTTCGACGAAGTCGCCGGTGCGCGCCAGCGCCTTGCAGGTGCGCCGCACCGTGGCCTCGTCAACGCCGATGTCCTTGCCGATGTCGCGCACCCGCGGCGGCTTGAAGCGCTCGGCGGCGACGCGCGGGCGCACCAGCGCGGCGAGCCGCCTGTCCTCGGCGCCGAGCTCGGCGACGTGGCCGGGCAGGTGCAGCCAGTGGCCGCGCAGGGCCACGCGCTTTTCGGCGAGACAACGCGCGCGCACCAGGGGGAACACCGGCTTGGCGAGCCCGAGCATGAGCCTGAGCCGCTCGCCGGCGAGGCCGGGCAGCTCGGGATGCTCGGCGTGAAAGGCGGCGAGTTCGGCCTCCGCCCGATCGCGCAGCCCGGTCCAACCCGCCGCCGTCATGACGAAGGCGGCGACGCCGTCCTGCAGCAGCTCCAGGCCGAGCGCCGTGCGCACGGCCGCGCCTTCGGCCTCGGCGAGGCCGCGGTCGGCGCGGAAGCCGGCGAGATCCTCGATCCCCGGCGGCAGCGCGAGCAGCCGTGTCAAGGCTTCCGCCGGGTCGGCCGGGCGCAGCGCTTCGAGTCGCGCAAGGCGCGCGGGCGCGCGACGCTTGCGCAGCGGCGGGCGGGGGTCGAGCACGCGGCCGCCGCCGATCGTGCGCTGAGCGCCGGCGTCGCGCAGCACGAAGAGGTCGCCGTGGCGCAGCGGCAGCGGCGCCTCAAGGACGAGCTGCAAGGGCACCGTGGCGCCCGGCGCCACGCTCGTGCCCTCCAGCACGACGACGCGGGCGAGGCCGTCGCTGGCGCCGACGTGGCAATGCACCGGCGCGCCGTCGCGCAGCGCCCGCGCCTCGCCGGAAAGCAGCCGCAGATCGGCATCGAAGCGGCTCGTGACGGTGGCGCCGCCGCTCGCGCAGATCCAGCCGCCGCGGCCGACCGCGTCGCGATCGATCCCGCTGCCGGCGAGCGCCAGGGCGAGCCGCTCGCCGGCACCGCCCGCCTCGGCCTCGCGGTTCTGCGCGTGCAGTGAACGCACGCGGGCGCGGCGCGCGCCCGGCAGCAGCAGCACCTCGTCGCCGACCTCGACCCTCCCCTGCAACGCCGTGCCGGTCGCCACCGTGCCGACGCCGGCGAGCGTGAAGGCGCGATCGACCGGCAGGCGGAAGAGCCCGCCGGCCCGAGCCGGGGCGGCGCCCGCCGCCTCCGCCGCGAGGCGGGCGCGCAAGGCGTCCACGCCCTCCCCGCTGCGCGTCGAGACGAAGGTGGTGCCGGCCCCGGCCAGCGACATGCCGGCGAGCGCCGCCGCGATCTCCGCGGCGACAACGACGCGGCGGCCCGCGTCGACGCGGTCGCATTTGGTCACCGCGATCAAACCGCGGGACAATCCCAGCAGGTCGAGGATCTCGAGGTGCTCGCGGGTCTGTGGCATGACGCCGTCGTCGGCGGCGATCACCAGCAGGGCGAAGTCGATGCCGGCGGCGCCGGCGACCATGGTGCGCACGAGACGCTCGTGGCCGGGCACGTCGACGAAGCCGACCGAACCGCCGCCCTCAAGGGCCATGTAGGCGAAGCCGAGATCGATGGTGATGCCGCGCGCCTTCTCCTCCTTGAGGCGATCGGTGTCGACGCCGGTGAGCGCGCGCACCAGCGAGGTCTTGCCGTGGTCGACGTGGCCGGCGGTGCCGACGATCATGCCGGCGAGGCGGCGCGTTTCGCTTGGTCCATGACCTTGACGTGGCAGGCTACGCCGCACGCCGCAAGCGGCGTCGTCTCACTCCCACTCCCACCCTGAGTGGGTGTCAGCGTCGCAAGTCCTCGAACGGCGGCCTGCGATAGACATCCGCGAGCCGGATAGTCGCGCTGGTTTCCGCCAAGTCCATTGCCGCATCGAGGCTGTCGACCACCGTCGGCATCGCCGGCCATCCCTGCTTGCCCTTGCGCCATATCCAGACGATCGGGGCTTTCTGATCAAAGACCAGATAGTGTGCCAAGGGGCATCGAGGCGCCTGTAGCGGTCGAGCTTACGGACGTGGTGGGCGAGGCCGGTGCTCGGCGACAGCACCTCGACGGTCACGATGGCGGTCGTCGTGACGCGCGCGTCGCCGTCGTCGCTCTGCCGATCGACGACCACGTCGGGACAGAGGACCGTCCCTCGTCCGGTGCCTTCGCCCACCCTCACGCCGAAATCGCCCTTGTTGACGTCGAAGATGCCGGGATCCACCTGCGCGTAGAGGGTCGCGAACACGGCCTTAGCGACGCGCTCGTGGTCGCGCGACGCGCCGGCTTGAACCACGATCTCGCCCTCCACGAGTTCGCACCGCTCGTCGCGCGGTTCCGCCCAGGCCAGGAACTCGCTTCGGACAGGGGCGAAGACCGGGAGGTCGGTTCCATCGCGCCAGGATAATGCACGGCCGCCACCACGCAAGCGGCCGGAGATGGGGAGCGTCTGCCGGGGCACCGAAGGCGAGCCCGACACCTATGACGACGCGGCTGCCGGACGAGCGGGACGACGACGCCAGATCCTGCAAGCACGTTGGCCATGGATTCCGGGCGCCCACCGACGCAAGCTGCGGAAAGACGGAGCCTCAGTCGAACAGGCTCGACACGCTCTCTTCCTTGGCGGTCCGCGCGATCGCCTCGCCGATCAGCGGCGCGATCGAGATGCAACGGATGTTGCGCGCCACCCGCACCGCCTCGGTGGGCTGGATGGTGTCGGTCAGCACCATCTCCTTGAGCTGGGAGGAGGCCACGCGGGCCACGGCGCCGCCCGAGAGCACGCCATGTGTGATGTAGGCCGAGACTTCCTTGGCGCCCGAGGCCAGCAGCGCGTCGGCGGCGTTGCACAAGGTGCCGCCGGAATCGACGATGTCGTCGACCAGGATGCAGGAGCGGCCGCGCACGTCGCCGATGATGTTCATGACCTCGGATTCGCCGGCGCGCTCGCGGCGCTTGTCGACGATGGCCAGCGGCGCGTCGATGCGCTTGGCGAGGGCGCGGGCGCGGATCACGCCGCCGACATCGGGCGAGACCACCATGACGTCGGAAAGGTTCATCTTCTCCTTGATGTCGCGCACCATGACGGGTGCCGAGAAGAGGTTGTCCGTCGGGATGTCGAAGAAGCCCTGGATCTGGCCGGCATGCAGGTCGACGGTCAGCACGCGGTCAGCGCCGGCGTGGGTGATCATGTTGGCGACGAGCTTGGCCGAGATCGGGGTGCGTGGGCCGGCTTTCCGGTCCTGCCGAGCGTAGCCGAAATACGGGATCACGGCGCTTATGCGCCTCGCCGAGGCGCGGCGGCACGCATCCGTCATGATCAGGATCTCCATGAGATGGTCGTTGGCCGGGAACGATGTCGATTGGACGATGAAGACGTCCTGTCCGCGCACGTTCTCCTGGATCTCGACAAAGACCTCCATGTCGGCGAAGCGCCGGACCTGACACTTGGTGAGCGGCACGCCGAGGTAGGCGGCGATGGCCTCGGTCAGGGCACGGTTCGAATTGCCCGCCAGTACTTTCATGATTCTGCCATACTCGCCGCCGCGAGCGGGCTCTTAGCAGCCACACCGCGGCGGAACAACGCGCCCCCGACCGGTCGAGGCCGAGCGCGGTCAAGGCTCAGCCTTTGTACCGGCTCCAGTTCTGGGAGCCGCAGATGCCGCCGCCGGGCACGCAGCCCTCGACCTTCAGCGTATCCGCCCCCTGCAGCGAAATCTTGCCGTTGTAGATCTGCCCATCCTCGGCATTGTAGGTCTCGCCCGACCAGCTGTTGGGTCCCGACGGCTTCATCGCGAACATGACCTGCATGCCGATGGTCGAACGGTTGCGCTTGCGCGGATCGGGATTGCGGTAATCCTTGCCGGCCTGCCCCTTGGCGACGAAGCCGCAGAAGCCGCCGCCGCATTTCGAGATGCGCACGACTGCGGAGTGGTCCTCGACCGTCCATTCGCCAACGGGGCCGTTACCGGCGGCCTGGGCGGCGGGAACAAAGGCCGCGACGCAGAGGCCGGCGGCGACGACGATGGAGCAGAGCTTCATGGCGGGTTCCCTTGGCGCGTGCCGCTTCGCGCGATGCGCGACGGAGCGGCCCTTCGAGGCGGCACTCCTTTTCAGGGCAGCCCTTAACGCGCGAGAGACGCCGCCGCAACGCCGGCGCCGTCGGAGGAGAGCTTTTAACGCAGGATTGTTGCGCCTCGGGCGCGTCGAAGCCGGTGCCGCCGGCGTCTTCCCAGCTAGGTCGGAGGCGCTTAGATCACGATAATGCCAACGCAAGAAGCCGAAGCCTTCGACCTCGAGGACGTCGATATCGATGCGCTCGAGGCGCCGCTTCCCGACCCGGGTCCCGAGGACGATGCCGCCCCCGCTTCGGTCAAGGCCGGGGCGGCGGCGATCCGCTCGTTCTGGCAGCACGCGCCGAAGGGTCCCGGCGTCTACCGCATGATCGGCGCCGACGAGTCGGTGCTCTACGTCGGCAAGGCCAAGAGCGTCCGCAAGCGCATCGCCAGCTACATGCGCCCCTCCGGGCACACCAACCGCATCGCGCGCATGATCGCGCTGACGCAGAGTATGGTGTTCGTCTCGACCGCCACCGAAACCGAGGCGCTACTGCTTGAGACCAACCTTATCAAGCAGTTGAAGCCACGCTTCAACGTGCTGATGCGAGACGACAAGTCGTTCCCCTACATCCTGCTCACCGGCGACCATGCGGCTCCACAGATCGTTAAGCATCGCGGCGCAAGGTCGCGAAAAGGCGACTATTTCGGGCCTTTCGCCAGCGTCTGGGCGGTCAATCGCACGCTGAACGCGCTGGAGCGCGCCTTCCTGCTCCGCTCTTGCTCGGATTCCTACTACGACAACCGCACGCGGCCCTGCCTACTGCACCAGATCAAGCGCTGCTCGGCGCCCTGCACTGGCGAGATCGCGGGCGAGGACTATGCCGTGCTCGTCAAGGAGGCGCGCGCTTTCCTCACCGGCAAGAGCCGGGCGGTGCGCGACCTGCTCGCCGCCGAGATGGGCGCGGCCTCGGAGAATCTTGAATTCGAGCGCGCGGCGCGGCTGCGCGACCGCATCGCCGCGCTTTCGGCGATCCAGGGCGAGCAGGGAGTGAACCCGAAGACCACGGAAGAGGCCGACGTCTTCGCCGTGATCGAGCAGGCCGGGCAGTTCTGCATCGAGGCGGTCTTCTTCCGCACCTACCAGAACTGGGGCAACCGCGGCTATTTCCCCAAGGCCGACCGCACGATGGCGCCCGCCGAGGTGCTGGAGGGCTTCCTCGCGCAGTTCTACGCCGACCGCCCTCCCCCCCGCCTCGTGCTGCTCTCCCACGATTTCGAGGACCGGGCGCTGCTGGAGATGGCGCTGTGCGAGCGCTACGGGCAGAAGGTCGAGATCGCCGTGCCGCAGCGCGGGGAGAAGCGCGACCTCGTCGAGCACGCGATCACCAACGCCAAGCAGACGCTGGGCCGGACTCTGTCGGAGACGGCCTCGCAGGAGAAGCTGCTGGCGGCGCTCGCCGAGGCGTTCGGGCTCGAGCGCCGGCTGCGCCGGGTCGAGGTCTACGACAACTCGCACATCATGGGCACAAACGCCGTCGGCGGCATGGTGGTGGCAGGCTCCGCCGGCTTCATGAAGATGCACTACCGCACCTTCAACATCAAAGGCGAGGAGCTGACGCCGGGCGACGACTTCGGGATGATGCGCGAGGTGCTGCGGCGACGGTTCGCGCGGCTGAACAAGGAGGCGCCGGCGGCGGAAAGGCCGAAGCCGGCGGCGGAGGCGACGAAGCCGGCCTATGCCGGGATCGTGGCGCCGCCCGCCACGATGCGACAGCGCCAAGCGCAGCAGGAATCCTCTCCCGTGAAACGCGGGAGGGAAACCATGCGAAGCATGGTGCAGCAAGCGGCCACCGCTTCACTGCCGCAGGACGATGTCCCGCCCGACGAGGACGACGGCGAGGACGACGCCCTGCCCTCGCCTCCTCCACCGCCTGCCACGGCCTCCCTGCCCCGCTTCGCGGAGGAGGATCAGCCCGAACTCGACGAGAGTTTCCCCGCGCGCCCCGACCTCGTCCTGATCGACGGCGGGCTCGGGCAGTACAATGCGACGCGCGCGATCCTCGACGAGCTCGGCGTCACCGACGTTGCCGTGGCGGCGATCGCCAAGGGGCGCGACCGCGACGCCGGCCGGGAGATGTTCTTCGTGCCGGGCAAGGAGCCATTCCGCCTCTCGCCGCGCGATCCCGCGCTCTACTTCGTGCAGCGGCTGCGCGACGAGGCGCACCGCTTCGCCATCGGCACGCATCGCGCCCGCCGCAAGAAGGACTTCACCAGGAGCCCGCTCGACGAGATCGCCGGCATCGGCCCGGCCCGCAAGCGCGCGCTGCTCAACGCCTTCGGCACGGCCAAGGCGCTGTCGCGCGCCACGCTGGGCGATCTGGAGAAGGTGCCGGGCATCAACGCCGGCACGGCGAAGCTGGTCTACGACCATTTTCGCGAGCAGAACGGGTAGGCACGCCGAGGTGGTGCGTGGTTCGAGAGGTGGCTACGCCGCTCCTCACCATAAGGGGTTGTACGAGGTCTTACACGGCAAGAAGGCTCGCATCGTCGCCTCGCACCACGCTCTTCACCCTACCGGAAACAGCTTGCTGACGATCCACAGCGCCACCAGCAGCGTGACGCCGATGCCGAGGCTCCAGCCGATCAGCTTTTTCTCGATAGGCAGCAGCGGCTCGTAGGCGGCGTTGCCGAGCTCGGTCTTGAGGTCGGGCTTAGGATTGGGAGGGGTCATGGTGTGCTCCTCAGCCGGCCAGGGGCGGCTTGATGCCGGCGAAGAAGATCCAGGAGATCACGAGCCCAACCCAGATCACGAAGCCGAACAGGCTAACCACGTAGACGGCGGCGAGGCGGCCGATGCCGGCCTGCCACAGCCGGTTGAAGTTCGACATCACGCCGATCGAAAAGAAGGTGAGGATGAAGAAAATCACCCGAAAGGCGTTGGCGGACGTGACCGTGGCGGTGAGCTGCGCCGCGCCGGCCTTGGGCAGGGTCAGCACCAGGGCGAGCGTCACGCCGAAGGTCAGCGCGAAGCCCAGGATGAACTTGGGGAAGCGCTGCCAGATCTCGACCGCGCGGGCCTCCTCGCCCGGCACGACGTTGATGTAGCGCGTCCAGATGAAGGCGAGGATGAAGGCCCAGATGCCGATGAAGACGTCGATGAAGATCTTGATCGCCGCCGTCGTGCCGAGGATCCAACCGACCTGGTAGTTGACGCCTTCCGCCGAGTTCTTGGCCAGGATCAGCGCCTCGGTGATGCCGCCGGCCGCCACCGCGCCGCCGTCGGTCTTGACCGCGAGCCCCATCCAGGCGGCGGCTACCAGCGGCTCGTGCGAGAGGAAAGCCTGCGCGAGGAACGGCAGGATCAGCACCTCGACCACGGCGAAGATCACCACGAGCGAGGAGACCAGCACCGGGATGATTGGCCGTGCGCGAATGGCGCCGCCGGTCGCCACCGCCGCGGCGACGCCGCAGATCGAGATGCCGGAGGCCAGAGGCACCGCCCATTCTCGGTTGAAGCCGAACCAGCGCCGCGCGACGTAATACACGACCGCCCAGTAGATGAGGTAGGCCTCGATGATGGCGGCGACGCCGCGCAGCACGATGGTCGAGGCGAAGGACAGCTTGCCGCCGATCGTCACCGCCAGGAAGGCGCCGAGCAGTACGATCGCCACCTTGATGTAGAGTTCCGGCCGGATCGCCTCGCCAAGCCATTCGGCGAGGCGCGGGAAGACGTTGGCGACGACGAGGCCGGCAAGAAGCGCCACGATGAAGCCGCCCTCGTTGGTGAGGCGCAGCGACCAGCCGATGCCGAACTTCGTGTAGTCGGCCGGCAGCACCACGGCGAAATGCGCCCAGCTTCCGAGGATCCAGGCGGCGTAGGCGATGAAGAAGGTGACCGTGAAGCGCAGCGCGAAGCGGCCGGCCTCGAAGCCCATCGCCACACCCGTTAGGGTGAGCACGACGAGCAGCGACACGTAGGTCAGCGCCAGGCTGACGCCGCCGCCGAGTGCTGCGTAGCTCTTCGCCGCCGGCTTCAGCGCCTTGGCGACGTCCATCCACACGGAGGTGGAGACCACCCATCCCAGCAGGTCGACGCCGGCGAGACCCGCGAGCGCGAGGGCGACGACGAGCGCACCCACGACGAGCGCGGCCCAATCTTCGGTCAAAGTCCGACGCGGTGAAGGGACTGGGGCGGACAGGGCGATATCGGACAAGGAACGGCTCGCGTGTGGTTCCCCTCACTTCTACGCGCCGGCACGCACGCCGGGCTATGGAATTGAGCGAGCGCCACGGAGAGGACGAGAGAACATTCATCTCTTCGTCGAGCGCCGGCGGGATTGCGGAGCGGGCAGAACGACGGCGCCCGTTGCAGTGTCGTCAGGAGCAGAATGTCTTGGCCTCGCCACCCTCCGACGTCGATTGGCAGACCTTCGTCGGCTCGTCGGGCCAAGGCGTTACCGGGAGACGCGATCGAGGACAATCGACGCGCACTCCTCGTACTTCAAGGGTGGGTCACTCGCAGTAGCGTCTGCTCGAGTTGGCCGGGATCCACTATGTAATCGCGATTGATCATATGCATGATCGATGATTCCAGGGAAACGTCGTCCGTCGTCGAGCTCAAGAGAAGGTGATAGGCAAGCCCCAACACTTCGGCGAGCTTCAGCAGGCCGACGTGGAGGTTATGGTCGACGCTGAACTGGTTCTCGATCACGACCACGGGCGTACACGGGCGGCAGAACAGGATGTTGGAGAGGTCGGACCCGTGCGCCCCGACCACGATCGCGGCGTCGTTGAACAGACGCGCCTGCTCTGCGGCCGGGAGCTTGCCCAGCGACACGGGTCGAATATCGAACGCCTCGATCACGGGCTCGATCGCCGCGAAGTTCGCGATCCGGCGCCTCGACGGCGGCAAGTCCTGTCGGCTGGCGAAGACCCCGGCTCGCACCTCTGCGGCCTCCAAGCCGAAGGCCTCCCTCAAATGTTCGGCGAAGCGCTCGATCAAGGCGGGATAAAGCTTGTTCTGGTCGGGAAAGCTCACCAGCGTGGCCTCTTCGAGCCGGTAGTCCCTTTCCGGATCGACGACGAGGAAGCGATCATCGTCCAGGCCGAACGTGTCGAGCACCGCGCGATACGGTTCACGCATGGCGTTCGGGTGCACCACGAAGCGCACGTCCTTCGCCTCGAAGAGGTCCGGCCGCGCAGATTTCGCCAGCAGCAGGCGTGGGCACCAATTGAACAGCCAGTGGTACCAGACGAGGTCGACCGGGCCGCCGATCACGATGTGGCGACCGGGCGAGACGATGGGATCGCTCTCCAGCCTGTAACCGTCGCCGACCGTCTCGAAGCGCATGGGGAAGATTTCGGTAACGCCGGAGTAGCTCTGGTCGAGAAACAGGAGCCCGCGGCCGATATCGATCGGCAGAAAGAGGCTTGTCAGCAGCACGTCCGAGACGGAGCAGGTCACGAAGACGTCGTCGAGGATTTCGGTCGTCGGCCATAGCCTGATTGCCGATGTCGGCAGCACCGTGGCATCGGCGTAGACGCTGATATGCTTGATCAGCGAGGTGACCTTACCCGTAAAAACGATCATGTGAAGGTGATATGTCGCGAGGACGGATCGCGGCAAGCTCGCATCCAAGCTTTCGATCCAACCGTCTTGGTTTAAAGCTTTCCGACTTTTTCAATCCATACCGGATCGATGGCTGACCCGAACGATGCGAGACTTCTTCAACGCGTACGTGCGCGACGTCTTTCCTGCTCGCCGACAGGCTGCAAACGCGTTGTGGGAATGGCCGGGTGACGAATGGGCCAGCGACGCGTTGCGCTTGGCGACCTGGCGCTGGATCAGCGACGGCTGCCCTGCCGAGCTCCGCCAGGTCATGGAGCTCGGGCCGGGAGCGGGCAAGTACACGGACCTGCTTCTCCGCAACACGGCAGCGCACGTCACGGCCTATGAAATCAGCGACGCGTTCATCGAATGTCTCGAGCGGCGCTGCGCCGGTTTCGTTGCGGAAGGACGGCTGTTCGCGCGCCGTATCGACTGGACGGACAACGAGGGCCTGCTCCGCTCGGGCGGGCACCGGCGCGACAGCGATCTCGTGCTGGCCATCGACGTCCTGATGATGATGGATTTTCAATCGGCGCTCGTCTATCTCGTGTCCGCTGCGGCGATGCTTCGCCCAGGCGGTCGCCTGCTCGCGACCTTCGCCGACGCGGGCAGCGACAGCGGTTTCGCCAGGATGATGCGCGATCTCGGACGACACTCTGCCACCGATCCCGCGCCCTGCACCCGCTTCCATTGGATCGACCGCACCTTGCTGGAAGCGGTGCTCCCACGCCTGGGTTTCGAACTCGTCTCCGTCGTCCATGGCCCCGATCGCGGGCTCGATATCGCGCGCCTCTACCTCACCGCAGAACTGGTCGATCCCGAACTGGGCGCCCGGGCCGCTGCGAACCTGCGTCCCGTCGGCGGAGATGCCACGAACCGCATGGGGATCCTTGCCTGAACGAGCAGCAGACTGTTCCGCAGCCCATGGCGGCGCTGCCGCGGATCCCTTTCTACCGACCGGCGCTCGGCCTTGCCGCCATCGGCTTTATCAAGGAGGCCTTGAGCGGCTCCACATCTGGCGGCGGTTCCTTCACCGCACATTGCCACACCCTGCTGCGACGCGCCGTTCCCAACGCGATCCCCTTCCTGACCTCGTCCTGCACGGACGCGCTGGAACTCGCCGCGCTCGCGCTCGACCTTTCGCCCGGCGACGAAGTGGTTATGCCGTCATGGACCTTCCCCTCGAGCGCCAACGCCTTCGCCCTGCGTGGCGCCATTCCGGTCTTCGTCGACGTCGATCCCGACACGCTCAACATTGATCCCGCCGCCGCCGAGGCGGCGATCACGGGCCGCACCCGCGCCCTTCTCTGCGTACACTACGCCGGGGTGGCCTGCGACATGGCGAGCCTGCGTGCACTCTGCGAGGAGCACGCGATCGCCCTCGTCGAGGACGCGGCGCAGGGTTACGGCGCGTTCTGGTGCGACCAGCCGCTCGGCGGTCTCGGCGATATGGGCGCCTACAGCTTCCACGGCACCAAGAACGTGAGCTGCGGCGAGGGCGGCGCGCTCACCGTCGTGCGCAGCGATCTTCTTCCCCGCATCGAGATTGCCTGGGAGAAAGGCACCGACCGCGTGCGCTACGGCCGCGGCAAGGTCGATCGCTACCAATGGCTGGATCTGGGCTCGTCGTTCTTGCCCTCGGAGCTCACGGCGGCGCTGCTAACCGCGCAACTGGCCGAGACGCTAGCGATCACCGCGGCGCGACGCGCGGCTTGGCACCGCTATTCCGCCCTCTTCGCCGCGGCCGCGGCGTCCGGCGCAACGCCGCTCGGCGTCCCGAACTACGCTCGACACAATGGCCACATCTTCGGCGTGCAGCTCCGTGAGGCCGCCTGGCGAAAGTCGGTGCTGGCCGCGCTGGCCGCCGAGGGCATCGACGCGCGAAGCCACTACCAACCGCTGCACCTGTCGCCGGCCGGCCGACGGCTATGCCGTACCGCCGGCGCGCTGCCGGTGACCGAGGCGGCGTCCGCCGGGCTCGTCCGGCTTCCGCTCGACACACATATCACCGCCGCCGAGCAGGAGCGTGTGGTCGGCGTGCTCCTCAAGGCGGTGGACGGGCTGATTTAGCACTCGAGCTGCGAAGGTCCTCGCCGTCGCCGAACCCCGATGCGGCCTCCGCGTCGTACCCGCGAGCTCGAACAGCAAAAACAGTTATTTAGCTCGCGGACGGTCGTCGGCAGCAAGACCCCGTCAAGCTTCGCTCCTAATCTCGCGTTACGGAAGAGGTTAGACATGACGCTGGTTCGATCTGATCGTGTTCTCCGCTTCGATTGCGTGCAGATGGTCGATCCCGTGGAGTTGGACGGCGTGAAGCACCTCCGACATTGGGTCTGCGGCACGCCGCACCGGTGGAGAAGGCGCTGGACGATCGCTTCCTGTTCGTCGTGGCGAGCGCTATCGCCGACTCGCTGAAGAAGGATTACGCGCGTTCCTATCGTTTCATGCCGCTTTCGGTCGACCGAGGCCGCCTTCGCCGATCGCAGCTTCATGGTGCGAACCGGGCGAGCGCTGGTCGCCGCGTAGCCGCGCAAGGGTCTGCATGGCGGCGTCATCTTAGCCCCTCGCCCGCACCGAACCGTCCAATGGTCTGAGCTCGATTGGCCTGGTGGGCGGTGACGGGCTCGAACCGCCGACCCTCTCCGTGTAAAGGAGACGCTCTACCAACTGAGCTAACCGCCCGGTGGGCCGGACAACCTTGACCGATCTCGCTCGAGGGATCAAGCGCGGCTCAGCGCGAGCGCCATCTCGCGCCGATCGGCGTCCGCGGCGCAAGCGGGAGCCATCTTCCCGACATCGAACGTGCGCTAAGATCGCGCTCATGTCGTCGCCGACCGCTCCCGCCGCCCCTCCCCGCAACGCTCGCCGGCGGCCGTTCCGCGTCGCCGTGCGTGTACCGCGCTCGACCCTGGCCTTGCTTGCCGTCTCCATCCTGCTGCCGCTGATGCTGTTCGGCCTCGCCGCGGGGCAGAACCGCCGCGACGTGATCCAGGCGGCCGAGCGTCGCGTCGAGCGCACCACGCGCATCCTGCACGAGCACGCGATGAAGGTCTTCGAGACCCATCAGCTGATGCTCGATCAAATCAACGAGCACTTGCGCACGCTCGACTGGTCGAAGCCGGCCGACGTCGAGGCGCTGCGCGGCCTGCTGGTGCACCTGAGCGAACTGCTGCCCCAGGTGGCCGACGTCACGATCACCGACGCCGCCGGAAACGTGCGCGTCAGCAGCGCGCTACGCGCCGGCGAGGCGGCCCCGAACGTGGCCGACCGCGACTATTTCCGCGCGCTCAAGGCGACACCCTCGCGGCTGCCCTATGTGTCGCGCGGCGCCATGGGCCGTCTCAGCGGCACCCCGATCTTCACCATGGCGGAGCGCGCGGCGAGTGCGGTGCCGGGCGGTTTCGCCGGCGTCGTCGCCGTCTCGATCGAGCAGAGTTACTTCAAGGAATTCTACAGCCAGACCGAGCGCGAATATTCTCACCTCGTGATCCTGGCGCGGACGGATGGCAGCGTGCTCGCCTCCGAGCCGATGCTGCCGGCAGTCGTGACGCCGCCGCGCGCCATGTTCCGGCTGCAGCTCGACGCCCGCGGCAGCGATGCGCTAGTGCGGCCGGCGATGGTCGACGGCGTCAGCCGCATCTTCGGCTTCGAGCGGGTCGGCGATTACCCCGTGGTGATCGGCTTCGGCGTCACGCGGGCGTCGGCGCTTTCGCCGTGGTGGCGTAACATGTGGGGCTACGGTCTCGTCGCGGCGCTGTCGTCGCTGACGCTCCTCGGCGTGTCCGGTTTCGCGATCCGGCGGATCGCCCTGGAGCAGCGCGCCACCGAGCGCTGGCGCCGCTCCACCGCGCAGCTCCGCACCGAGATGGGCAGTCGCGAACGCGTCGAGGAGCAGCTGCGCCAGTCGCAGAAGATGGAGGCGGTGGGCCGCCTCACCGGCGGCATCGCGCACGACTTCAACAATCTCCTGACGGTGGTGATCGGCAACCTCGATCTGCTGAGCCGGCGTATGAGGGAGGCCGACCCACGCCATCGCGAGCTGGTCGCCAACGCTATCGAAGGCGCAAACCGCGCCGCCGCGCTGACCCAGCGCCTGCTCGCCTTCTCCCGGCAGCAGCCGCTCGACCCCAAGCCGCTCGCGGTCAACGACCTCGTCGAGGGCATGCGCAACTTGCTGGCGCGCACGCTGCGCGAATCGGTGGCGATCGAGCTGAAGCTCGAGGCCGCCGCCAACCGCGTCCTGGTCGACCCCAACCAGCTCGAGAACGCGGTGCTCAACCTCTGCGTCAACGCGATGGACGCGATGCCGCGCGGTGGCTCGCTGACCGTCTCGACCCGCGAGGTCGAGCTCGACGCGGCCTATTGCGCCGCGCGGGACGGCCTGGCGCCCGGCTCCTACATCGCGGTGGCCGTCGCCGACACGGGCACCGGGATGCCGCCCGACGTGCTGGCCCGCGCGTTCGAACCGTTCTTCACCACAAAACCGGTCGGCAAAGGCACCGGGCTCGGCCTTGCCCAGGTCTACGGCTTCGCCCGGCAATCCGGCGGCCACGCCGAAATCGAGACGGCGAAAGGTGTCGGCACCACCATCCGCATCCTGCTGCCGCGGCTCGCCGCAGCGGCCGACGACGTCGTCGCGATGCCCGCAGCCGCGATCGCGACCGAGATGCACCACCCCCCCGCCGGCACCGCGGTGCTCCTCGTCGAGGATGACGACGGGGTCCGCCGCTTTGGCGCCGACGCCCTGCGCGAGGCCGGCTATCGGGTCGTCGAGGCGGCGACGGGACCCGAGGCGTTGCGCGAGCTGGCCGCCGATACCGAGATCGCACTGCTGTTCACCGACGTGGTGCTCAAGGGTTCGATGACCGGTCGCGACCTTGCCGAGGCGGCGCTGTTGGCCCGGCCGGGGCTGCCGGTGCTCTACACGACGGGATACACCGCCGATCCGCTCGTGTACGACGGCCGACCGAACGAGGGGCCGGAACTGCTCGGCAAGCCGTTCCGGGCCGAGGTGCTGGTCGCGCGCATCGCCACGCTGCTGAAGGCGGGGACCGCCGGCCAGGGTCAAAGGCAAGCAGAACTCCTGCCGGCGCTGCGGTCCGCCGCGGAATGAGCATGCTGGTCCTGTCCCTGCTTTCGGGTGGTGTGGCAGGGTTCGCGTTGGGCCTCGTCGGCGGCGGCGGCTCCATCCTGGCGACGCCGCTCCTGCTCTACGTTGTCGGAATCGGCAGCCCGCATCTGGCCATCGGCACGGGTGCGACCGCGATCAGCGTCGCCGCTCTCTTCAACTTCGGCACGCACGCCCGCGCTGGCCACGTGCGCTGGAGCAGCGCCGCCCTCTTCGCCGCCGTCGGCGTGACCGGTGCGCTCGCCGGCTCGCAATTCGGCAAGGCCGTCGATGGGCACAGGCTGCTCGTGCTGTTCGGCGTGCTCATGGTGGTGGTGGGCGCGCTGATGCTGCGCCCGCGCGCCGCGAGCGCCGTGCCCTGCTACGACGCGCGCTCCTCGCTGCGCTGCGCCGTGCTGGCGTTCTTCGCTGGCACGGCATCGGGCTTCTTCGGCGTCGGCGGCGGATTCCTCATCGTGCCCTGCCTGCTGTTTGCCTATTCCATGCCGATGATCGATGCGGTGGGATCCTCGCTGCTCGCGGTCTGCGCCTTCTCGACCGCGACGGCGGCGAACTACGCCCGCTCCGGCCTGGTGGACTGGCCGGTCGCAGCCTGGTTCGTCGGCGGAGGCATGCTCGGTGGCCTGGCCGGCATGCGGCTCGCCACGCGCCTGGGCGAGGACAAGGACCGCCTGCGCCGGCTCTTTGCCGGGCTGATCTTCGTCGTCGCCGCCTACGTCTTCTATCGAAGCTGGGACGCCTTGGCGGGGGCTTAGCTTGGCGCTTACTGCAGTCCACGTGGTGCCGGTTGCGGGAAATGGGACCCGCGGCCTACTGATTACGAACAAGGCCAGGCGCCTTTGGGGCGACGCTTCGCCGACGAGGTCGACCGGCTTATCCGCGTCGGCCAGGAAGCCTGGCACGCGGCGCCCGGCCTCTGGCCCGACTGGTACGGCCCGAGGCTCAGGCGCAAGCTCGGGGTCGTGGAGCCGGTCGCTCCACCGTCGATACCGCGCTCCGCCCATGCTGCCTTCTGCGCGGCTTCGTGGGCGGCTATGGCCTCATCGGCGTGCCGCTCTCGAGCGCCCGCTGGCGGATGGGATGATGCGGGTCGTCGCCACGGGCTCGACCGAGGACGGTGCCGGCGTCACGGAGGGAGCGGTGCCTCCAGCACCGGTTCAGGTGAGCCTCTTCTGAGCTTCTTAGAGGCCGAAAAGGCGGCTTCTGCCACCGGGGTTTGCCGGCGCCTCCTCCAACACAAACACTTGCCCGTTCAGCACGTACCCGTCCGGCGCCAGGATCCACTGCCGCATGGCCTCGAGCGCATGTGTCACCCGCGCGATGCTATGCGGAGGCCTTCATCGACTTCATCTCGGCGATTCTAGCGGACAGCGCGTTCATCGGCCCGGCGAGCATGTTGCGCGTGGCGCCGTCGGCAGATGCTTCCTTGATGGCCGCCTCGTACTCCTCGACGATCAACTCTTCGCCGCTGATGAAGGGCGAGAGCGCGTTCGCGTCGATGCCAGTCACCGCCGACCGCGCGGTCGTCATCGCCTTGTGGATTGTGGCCGCGGACGAGCCGCTCTCGTCCGGCTTCTCGCCCTTCTGCGTGAAGGCATGATGGATCGCCTCGTGGTCCTTCGTCCGAAGCGCGATCATCTGCCCGAAAAGGGTTTTCAGCGCGGGTGTCTCCGCATTCCGCTCGGCAACCTTGTATCCTTCTCGCGTGTCGAGCATCGCGGTGTGCAGTTTCTTCAGCGCGTCGGACGTCATGATCGGCCCCCAGGTAACGGAGCGCCAACATGCTGCGTACCGCGACGTTCCGGGCCTTCGCCGCTCCTTAAGGCCAGCCTGCCACACTCGGCGAATGCTAAAGCTCCCGCGGCGCCCGCCACCTCGCACCAGGAAGACCGACGACGTCGCCGAGCGATCGCCGGAGCATCGCTCGTGGCCAGGCCTGCGGACCCGCGCCAGCCGGGCTCTTCGACCTGCCGCTGCCAGGCTAGATGCGCCCGTGCCTGCCCACGCTCGTCGACGTGCCGCCGGCCGGCCCGCAGTGGACCATGAGATCAAGCGGGACGGCTACAGGGTCTCTGCCTACGTCGAGGATGGCAAGGCGACGATTCGCACCCGCAACGGGCACGATTGGCAGACGCTCGAAAGGATCGCCACGCTTGATGCGCCGTCGCGGGACTCAAGGTGAAGGGCGTCGTGTGAGTCGCGCCGGACTTGAGGGCCCGAGATCGCCTATCGCGGGCGTGACCACCGCGGGCGAGCTTCGGCACACGAGCTTCAAGGGACTCTCGAATTGATCCACAGGCTCCCAGGAGGGGCGGCGAAGGCTGCGCCGCTCAGGATCCGTCCTTTCTCTCGTCCAAACACCTGCCCGTCGAGAACATGGCTGTCGAACACATGATCCAGTGCCGCTTCGCCTCGAGCTCGTCCGCCTTGTCGCGAGCGGCTCCATAATCCTCGGCCGGCACGTACATGCGGATGATCTCCAGAGTCTTCAAGCAGAGGCGGCTGTCGGCGACGTATTGCGGCAGTCCCATGCGCTCATTGGCCACCAGGAGCAACACAGGGCATGAAGCACCTAACGACCCGGGGCTACCATGCGGAACGCGCGGCCGAGCTGATTGACAGACAACGGGCTTTGCGCACGAATGTCTGATCTATATTGAAGCTAATAATCCATGCCAAACGGTGAAGATCATGATCTGACATCACTTCCAAAAGCTCTGTGGTAGATCGTCTCAGGAAGTGAAATTAGTGACACGTTGCCGTCGACAGATGCATTCGCGAAAACCGCGTCCAGCATAGAATCCGAAGTCGATACAGCTAAATCAGCAATCCGACGCGCATATGCGTAATGGGCGAAGACGAGGCCGAACGCTCGTCGCAGGTCGGATTGCTCTCGTCCATCGCCAGCAATCCGCGGCGGGCGCCGACCAGCGCCTGCGCGGTCTCGACGAGCCCGGCCGTCACGACGGCCGGCTCCACATCCAGTTGCGGATCTCGGGCAGGTCTTCCCCGTGCTTGTCGATGTAGTGCTTGTGCTCGACGAGCTTGTCGCGCATCCGCTGCTTCAGGTAGACGCCCTTGGTGCCCAGGCCCGGCACCTGGTCGACGACGTCCATCACGAGGTGGAAACGATCCAGTTCGTTCTGCACCCGCATGTCGAAGGCGGTGGTGATCGTGCCTTCTTCCTTGTAGCCGCGGACGTGCAGGTTGCGGTTCGTCCTTCGATACGTCAGGCGGTGGACCAGCCCGGCGTAGCCATGGAAGGCGAACACGATGGGCTTGTCGCGGGTGAACAGCTGATCGTAGGCGATCTCGCTCAGGCCGTGCGGATGCTCGCATTCGGGCTGCAGCCGCATCAGGTCGACGATGTTGACGACGCGGATCTTCAGGCTCGGCAGGTGCTCGCGCAGGATGGACACGGCGGCGAGGCTTTCCAGCGTCGGCGTGTCGCCGCAGCTGGCCATCACCACGTCCGGCTCCTCGTCCTGATCGTTGCTGGCCCATGTCCAGATCCCGAGCCCCTCGGTGCAATGGATGACCGCCTGCTCCATCGTCAGCCATTGCGGCAGGGCGTGCTTGCCGGCGACGACGACGTTCACGTAGTGCCGGCTGCGCAAGCAATGGTCGAACACCGACAGCAGGCAATTGGCGTCGGCCGGCAGGTAGCACCGGACGATGCCGGCCTTCTTGTTCACGACATGGTCGAGGAAGCCCGGATCCTGGTGCGTGAAGCCGTTATGATCCTGCTGCCAGACGTGGGACGCCAGCAGGTAGTTGAGCGACGAGATCGGCCGTCGCCACGGCAATTCCGCCGTCACCTTCAGCCACTTGGCATGCTGGCTGAACATCGAGTCGACGATGCGGATGAAGGCCTCGTAGCTGTTGAACAGGCCGTGCCGCCCGGTTAGCAGGTAGCCTTCGAGGAAGCCTTCGCACTGGTGCTCGCTTAGCATCGAATCGACCACGCGGCCCTCGGGTGCGAGGAACTCGTCGTCGGCGACCTCCTCGGCATCCCACTGCCGGTTGGTCACTTCGAAGACGGCGCCGAGCAGGTTCGACAGCGTCTCGTCGGGACCGAAGACGCGGAAGTTGCGCTTCTCCTCGTTCAGCGTGATCACGTCGCGCAGGAACTTGCCCAGCACCATCGTGTCCTGCGCGGTGACGGCGCCCGGCGAGGGCACGTCGAAGGCATGGATCCGGAAGTCCGGCATGCGCAAGTCGCGCAGCAGCAGGCCGCCGTTGGCGTGCGGGTTGGCGCCCATGCGGCGATCGCCCTCCGGCGCCAGGGCGGCCAGTTCGGGCATCAGGCGGCCGCCGGCGTCGAACAGCTCCTCGGCCCGGTAGCTGCGCATCCACGCCTCTAGGTCGGCGACGTGGCCGGGATGCGCGGCATCGACCAGGATCGGAACCTGATGCGCCCGGAATGTGCCCTCGATCTTGAGTCCGTCGATCAGCTTCGGCCCGGTCCAGCCTTTCGGCGAGCGCAGCACGATCATCGGCCAGCGTGGCCGGGTCGGCTTGCCGCTCGAGCGCGCCGTCAGCCGGATCTGCTCGATGTCCGCGATCACCTGGTCCAGCGTGTCGGCCATCAGCTTGTGCATCGTCGCCGGGTCATCGCCCTCCACGAAGTAGGGCGTCCAACCGCAGCCGCGCAGGAACTGCTCCAGCTCATCGGGCTCGATGCGCGCGAGGATGGTGGGATTGCTGATCTTGAAGCCGTTGAGGTGCAGGATCGGCAGCACGGTGCCGTCGGCGACCGGATCGAGCAGCTTGTTGGACTGCCATGCGGTCGCCAGCGGGCCGGTCTCGGCCTCGCCGTCGCCAATGATGCAGGCGACGATCAGGCCGGGGTTGTCGAATGCGGCACCGAACGCGTGGCTCAGGGAATAGCCGAGCTCGCCGCCCTCGTGGATCGAGCCCGGCGTCGTCGGCGCGACGTGGCTGGAGATGCCGCCGGGAAACGAGAACTGGGTGAAGAGCTTCTTCATGCCCTCCTCGTCGCGGCTGATGTCGGGATAGATCTCGCTGTAGCTGCCCTCGAGATAGGTGTTGGCGACGAGCGCCGGGCCGCCGTGTCCGGGCCCGGCGATGTAGAACATGTCGAGGTCGTTCTTCTTAATGACCCGGTTCAGGTGCACGTAAATGAAGTTCTGACCCGGGGTGGTGCCCCAGTGTCCCACCACCAGCGGCTTGACGTCCGCGAGCGTCAGCGGGTCGCGCAGCATCGGGTTGTCGTAGAGGTAGATCTGGCCGACCGAGAGGTAGTTGGCGGCGCGCCAGTACCGATCCATCAGTTCGAGCTCTTGCGACAGCGGCATCTCGGCGGCGGGCTGTGCGGGTTTCTCATCCTCCGGGCGGGCGAGGATCGGTGCGGCGATGTTCATGGGCGTGACCTCGATGGATGCCGTCAAACCATCGGCGGTGCCGCCGATCGGCCGGGTATGGCGTACAAGGATCCGGGGCGTACGCAGCCAGAACCTGATCCGCGATCGATAGCGGGACGCTAAGGCGATGCTGCGAGCTCCGGCAGGGTCGGAAACTACCCAGCCGCAAGCGTGCGTGGACCCGGATGCGCGTTACGACCTGCTGGCCTTTCTCGAAACCCTTGCTAGATCTCCACGCCCGCGACCCTTGGCCAGTCGCAGAACGGCGCCGTCTTCACGTCGACCTCGCGGTAGCCACGGGCTTGGGGACAGCTGGCGCCTTGGCCGGTGTCAACGAGAGCCGTGCATAGGCTCGCGCCGCGGGCGCAGCACTGGGACCGAAATGGTTCAGCATTCGGTAGGCGAGCAACTTCACCGGATCGGTGAGAAGGAACCAGCCGATGGCGTAGGCCCAGACAAAGCCCGTCATCTCCCAGCCGATCGGCGCCACGATCCATGCCCCGTAGACGGCCACCAGCGTCGCGAAGGCCTGGGTGCCGAACACCGCGACTAGCAGGATCGTGGCCGGTCGGGTCGACCACCAAGGTCCCCGGGTACGTGTCTGGAAGATCGTCAGATGGCCCGCCACCGACAGCATCAGGTACATCACCGTCTGCAGTTCGGGATGCTTGAGCCCGATGACCTTGTCCCCGATCTCCAACAAGCCGAAGGCGGCCAACGGCCCGACGAGCCCCAGCACCGTGGCCACGCCGAGGACCGTCCGCATGTTCCAGGCTTCGGGCTGGTTCCTGTAGGTCACGTTGTCGTAGGCGATCGACAGGATCGCGCCGTCGTTGAGCAGCGCCAGCATGACGATCATGACCGCCGTCAGCGGGTAGAAGTGGAAGACGACGATTGATAGCGTCATGAACAGCAGCACCCGCAGCGTCTCCGCGATGCGGTAGATCGCGTAGCTGTTCATCCGCTGGAAGATCTTTCGGCTTTCCTTGATCGCGTCGATGATGACCGTCAGGCCCGGCGTCATCAGCACGATCGACGCCGCCGCCCGCGCCGCGTCGGTCGCGCCCGAGACCGCGATGCCGCAATCGGCCTGCTTCAGCGCGGGGGCGTCGTTCACCCCGTCGCCGGTCATCCCGACGATGTGGCCGCGTTTCTGCAGCACGTCGACGATGTGGAACTTGTGCTCCGGGAAAACCTGGGCGAAGCCGTCCGCATCCTCGATCGACTTGGCCACCGCGGCGGTCTCGTCGTGCTTGGAATCGCCCAAGCTCGCGCCGTCGAGGATATCGGACCCCATGTCCAGGGCCTTGGCGGTCTCGCGCGCGATCGCCAGCGCGTCGCCCGTCACCATCTTGAGCTGCACGCCCATCTGCCGCGCCGTGGCCACGGTCGACTTCGCGTCCTCGCGCGGCGGATCGAACAGCGGCAGGATGCCCAGCAGCCGCCACTTGCCGTCCGCGTCCGCCCGCGCCACGCCGAGCGCCCGGAAGCCTCGAGCGGCGAAGGCGTCGACGGCCTTGTTCGCGGCGTCCTTCACCGCAGCGGCATCGGCGCCAAGCGCGAGGATGACCTGCGGTGCCCCCTTGGTGACCTTGAAGGTCGCCCCGTCGCCGCCCTTGACCATCGCTTCCGTGCGCTTGCGCACGGGGTCGAACGGCTGGAAATGCTGCACGTCGTAACTTTTCAGCGCCTCGTGGTCCTGAAGGCCGCCGAGCACCGCCAGGTCGATGACGTCGTTGTCTTCCGCGCGCGAGGCCAGGGCACCGGCAAGGATGACGTCGACCGCCTTGGCGGCGCCGATGCAGAATGGATCGCCTAGTGTCAGCTTGTTCTGGGTGAGCGTGCCGGTCTTGTCGGCGCAGAGCACGTCGACGCCAGCCAGCTCCTCGATGGCGACGAGCTTGCTGACGATCGCCTGCTTTCTGGCCAGTAGGCGGGCGCCCACCGCCATCGTCACCGACAGCACGGTAGGCATCGCCACGGGTATGGCGGCCACGGTCAGCACGAGCGCGAACTGCAGCAGGGTGAGGATGGGCTCGCCGCGATAGATGCCGAGCGCGATGATGATCGCGACCAGGGCTACGGCCAGCATGATCAAATAGTTGCCGATCTGCAGCACCGCCTTCTGGAAGTGGCTGACCACATGGGCGCTCTGCACCAGGTCGGCGGTCTTGCCGAAGTAGGTGTCGTCGCCCGTGGCATAGACCAGGGCGCCGCTCTCGCCGCGCCGGACGATTGACCCGGAGAACACGGCATCGCCCGACTTCTTGGTGGCCGGCAGCGACTCTCCCGTCAGCGCCGCCTGGTCCAGGGAGACTTCGTCGCCATCGAGGAGGCGAGCATCGGCGGGTACGATGTCGCCCAGGCGCAAGCGGATCACGTCGCCGGGGACGAGCTCCTTGGCCGGCGGTTCGCTCCACTTGCCGTCCCGCTTGACACGCGCCGTGATGGCAAGTTTGGCCTTCAGGGCCTCGATCGCGTTGCCGGCCTGGCGCTCCTCCCAGAACCCGACCACGGCGTTGGCAAGGAGCAGCACCAGGATGATGAAGAAGTCCGGCCAATGCCGGACGATGCCCGAGAGGACGACGGCGACCTCGATCATCCAGGGGATCGGCCCCCAGAAGTACATCAGGAACTTGAGCAGCGGATTGGTCTTCTTCTCCTCGATCTCGTTGGGACCGTACTTCGTCAGCCTTTTGGCAGCTTCGGCTCCGGTCAGGCCGTCGAGCGAGCAACCTAGGCGCTTCTCCACCTCCGCCAGCGGCAGCGTCTTCAGGTCGTCCTTGGCCCCGACCGGCGCGGCACGCATGGCAGGGTGCGGCTTGGGATGCGCGACGCTCGCGTTCACCATTGGTAGCATTCCTGACTTCGATCGTAGACCGCGAGACGGCGATGGGCGGCCGATGCCCGGTGGGTCGGCGATCATGCGGCGGCCTTGGCCTTGAAAGGCCAGGCCTCGGTGGGGTTGGCCGGTTTCCGCCTCGGCCGGTAGGATCGGAAAACACTCAGGCGGAATGAACGGGTTCGACGGCTGCGCAGCGAGAGCGGCTGTGCGTCGCCAGCCCATCGAACGCCTCAGGCGATCGGCGGCCAGACGATCGCCCGCGTGTGGCGCGCGATGACGGCTTCCTCGTCGGAAAGGATCACGAGGACCTCGATGGCGCTGCCCGGCGCCGAGATGCGCGCGGCGTTCACCGCGTAGGCGCCCTCGTCGAGTTGCAGGCCGAGCCAAGCCAGTCGAGCGCCGATGGTCGAGCAAATCGCCGGCGCGTGCTCGCCAATGGCCGCCGTGAAGACGAGCCCGTGAGGCTGTCAAGGCTGTCGAGCGCGCTGACCAGCCCACCCGTCTCGACGGAGATGCGATAGGCGAAGAGGTCGATCGCCTCCACTGCCTGAGGTCGGGGCTGCCAGCAGTACGCGGACGTCGCCGCTGAGGCCCGAGACGCCGAGCTGCCCCGCGCGGTGATAGGGCATGTCCTCGATCTCGCCCAGGCTCCGTCCCTGGCGCTTGAGACAGAGGATTGACCGGGATCGGGCTGCCGCAGCCCGCCCCATCTTTGCACGGAGCCTACCTGCAAGTCGCGGAGTTTGATGGTCGGCAGCGACCCACGAGAGTCAAGATGTATGAATAAACCTGTCGAGGTTCTCACTCTAAGGTTGCGCCGCCGAGCCGCCCATTCCCGTATGTTCCATTACATAGTTTTTAGCTGCACGGACTGCTCTCGGGTGATCTGTCCGCGATCGTAGCGTTCCTCTTAGATCTAGAACGCTCCCTTGTTGAAAGTTGCATCGTTTTGTCGTTGGTGGGCACGATAAGTGTAGCTCCAATCACCGAAGCTTGAGGACATGAAACATACTAATCCGAACCACAGGATCCAGCCCCAAGCAAGATAATCGTTTTCCTAAAACATTGGCCAAAACCTTCATCATAGGGTCAGTCACATCTGAGACCATGCCACTGACAATTGCGATAGAAGTGATAGAAGAAAGCGGTCAGCTGCTTTAGTTCGTCCGCGGCCCAGGCGACCGCCACCTTCGCGGCCTCATCGCATTCTTCTCCTGGTGGTTCTGCCTGCGTTCGGAGGCAGAGGATCACGGCCGTGGCGCCCGCATCGCGGAGCATGTCCGCGGAGACGTCCCCGGCTTGCTCCGCACTGCAGTCCTCTCCGGCTCCAAGGTCGTGACCAGCCTAATGGGCGACAGCTTTCATCGCAGCGGCGGGTGGCGGATGCTACAAACTACTTCCATCCCGACCGCACGGTCTGAAGATATATTTCGGCGCCGGCTGAAACTCTGCCAATTGGCCGTAGGTAGTTTCCGAGCCTGATCCCCTCCCCCGCCGCCAATTACTTTAGGTCTTCTGATGACCCGGAGCGCAGCTGCCGCGCGCCGCGGGTCCTGCATGGAGCCGTCCCGATGAAATTCCGCCCGCTGCATGACCGCGTCGTGGTCCGCCGCATCGACCCGCAGCAGACCTCGGCCGGCGGCATCATCATCCCGGACACCGTCAAGGAGAAGCCGATGGAGGGCGAGGTAATCGCCGCCGGACCGGGCGCGCGCGACGAAGCCGGGGTGGTCCAGCCGCTCGACGTCAAGGACGGCGACAGGGTGCTGTTCGGCAAATGGTCCGGGACCGAGGTGATGCTCGACGGCGAGGAGTTCATCATCATGAAGGAAGGCGACCTGATGGGTGTCATCGACGCCGCGGTCGCCCATCCCGCCTCCGCCTGAGCCTAGAGCATCGGACGGTGGTTCGGAGTCGCTTCGCGACACTTATATGCCTGTCCTCGCAACGTTTTTCTTTGTTGGAGCAAGTCCGCAGCAGCAGACGTTGTTTTGACGAACGTAAGGAACAAAACCATGACAGCCAAAGACGTCCTGTTCGGTGAAGCCGCCCGCGCCCGCATGGCTCGCGGAGTCGATGTCCTCGCCGACGCGGTCAAGGTCACCCTCGGCCCCAAGGGCCGCAACGTCGTCATCGAGAAGAGCTATGGCGCGCCGCGCATCACCAAGGACGGCGTCACCGTCGCCAAGGAGATCGAGCTCGCCGAGCCTTTCGAGAACATGGGCGCGCAGATGGTGCGCGAGGTGGCGAGCAAGACCAACGACGCCGCAGGCGACGGCACCACGTCGGCGATCGTGCTGGCGCAGGCCATCGTCCGCGAGGGCGGCCGCGCCGTCGCCGCCGGCATGGCGCCGATGGACGTGCGGCGCGGCATCGACAAGGCGGTCGCCGCCCTCGTCGTCGAGCTGGCCACCCGCAGCAAAACGATCACGACGGAGGCCGAAATTGCCCAGGTCGGCACCATCTCCGCCAACGGCGAGAGCGAGATCGGCCGCATGATCGCCGAGGCCATGCAGAAGGTGGGCAAGGAGGGCGTCATCACCGTCGAGGAAGCCAAGGGCATGGAGACCGAGCTCGAGGTGGTCGAGGGCATGCGCTTCGATCGCGGCTACATGTCCCCCTACTTCGTCACCAACGCGGAGAAGATGACCGCCGACCTCGAGGATCCCTACATCCTCGTCCACGAGAAAAAGCTCTCCAACCTGCAGGCGATGCTGCCGATCCTCGAGGCGGTGATGCAGTCCGGCCGCCCGCTGCTCATCGTGGCCGAGGACGTCGAGGGCGACGCGCTGGCGACCCTGGTGGTGAACAAGCTCCGCGGCGGCCTGAAGATCGCGGCGGTGAAGGCGCCCGGCTTCGGCGACCGCCGCAAGGCGATGCTGGAGGACATCGCGATCCTCACCGGTGCCGAGGTGATCGCCGAGGATCTCGGCATCAAGCTCGAGACCGTGACGCTCGCCATGCTCGGCACGGCCAAGCGCGTGCTGATCGAGAAGGAGCACACCACGCTCGTCCAGGGCGCCGGCGCTCTAGAGGCCATGAAAGGCCGCTGCGCGATGATCAAGGCGCAGATTGCGGACACGACCTCCGACTACGACCGCGAGAAGCTGCAGGAGCGCTTGGCCAAGCTCGCCGGCGGCGTCGCCGTGATCCGGGTCGGCGGCGTCACCGAGATCGAGGTGAAGGAGCGCAAGGATCGCGTCGACGACGCGCTGAACGCCACCCGCGCCGCGGTGGAGGAAGGCGTCGTGCCCGGCGGCGGCGTCGCCCTGGCGCGGGCCAGCCGCATCCTGACGATGCTGAACTCCGACAACGATGACCAGAAGTTCGGGATCGAGATCGTCCGCAAGGCGGTGCAGGCGCCGATGCGACAGATCGCCGAGAACGCCGGCCATGAAGGCGCGGTCGTCGGCGGCAAGGTGTTGGAGAACGACGCTTACGCCTTCGGCTTCGATGCCCAGAGCGGCCAATACAAGGACCTCGTTGCCGCCGGGATCGTCGATCCGACCAAGGTGGTGCGGGTCGCCCTGCAGAACGCCGCGTCGGTGGCGGGCCTGCTCATCACGACGGAGGCGATGATCGCGACGAGGCCCCAGGGCGCGACCGGCGCGACGGCGCCAGGCGGCATGGACTACTAAAGCAAAGCGAGGCGAGCTTCCCATGGCCCTACGCTGCATTCTCGTTCCGACCGGTCCCGGGCTCGAGGCCACCCACCGGCTCGACACCGCGCTCAGGCTCTGCAGGAGCCTGGGCGCCCACATCAGGGTGCTGTTCATGAGCCGGGAGCCGCACGGCCTGCTGACGGCCATGCCCGACGTCGTCAAGGCCGCGGGCGTGACCGCCGACAGCCTCGATCGCGAGTTTCAGGCGGCCGCCGGCCTGGGACGAGCCAATCTCGACGCTTGGTGCACTCGCAAGCACGTCGAGCGCAACGACGTCGGCGACCGCATCGATGCCGTGTTCGCGACCTGGGAAGAGGAGGTCGGCGAAGTCGAGACCATCCTGGCCGTCGCCGGCCGCGTCACCGACGTCACCCTGGTCGACAAGCCCGAGGTGGATGTCGAATTCACCGAGCGCGCCTTCGACACGGCGGTGTTCTCGACGGGTCGTCCGGTGCTGGTCGTGCCTCGCTCGATCCCCGACGATCCGCTCCGCCACGTCGTGGTCGCGTGGAACGGCAGCCTTGAGGCGGCGCGCGTGATCGGCCAGTCGCTCGACATGCTCCGTGACGCCGAGCGCGTGTCGATCATCCACGTCGACAGCCCGCTCGCCAACCGCGAGCGGCCGGCCGAACTCGGCGACTACCTGCGCTGGCACGGGATCGTCACGTCCCGCCTGCCGGTCGTCTCGACCGGAGACGATCGCCTCGGCGAGGCCATACTCGACCAGGTCCGGCAGCAGGAGGCCACGATGCTCGTGATGGGGGCGTACACGCACAGCCGCGTCCGCCGCTTCCTCCTGGGAGGCGTGACGCGGCACGTGCTTGACCACGCCGAGATCCCGCTGCTGATGGCGCACTGAAGATCAGTTCGTCACGGACAGCTTCGGCGCGACCCTGCTCTGCCGGTCGGTGGTGAAGGAGACCGATGATGGACTGCTTGGCAAGCTCGAGGATGTGCGAGATGCTTTCAAGCGGCATCTTGAAGAGATCGGCGCCGATCAGACCGCCTCGGCTCCGGGCGACGACAGGGCGCGCACAATCGAGCTGCTCAGGGAGAGCGTGGGAAGCTTCAACCTGACACTGGAACGTTTCAAGGCTTAGGACTGTGTCTTTGACCACTCGACCGCGTGGCATTTTAAAAGGTCTGCCTCGACCGACTTCGATCGAGGCGCGGCCTTCTAAAATTTAAGCCCGACCAGCGATCCCGCTGGGGCCAGACCCGAGAAAATCGGCCTTGAGCTGGTTGAACTCTTCACGCTTGATGTCCCCTCGAGCGTATCTCTCATTGAGGATGTCCATAGCGCCGTTACGCGGCAGTCTGTCGACCCGCTGATGCGCCTTATAGGTGTACCCCCAATTTCCGAACCCTGAAAATATCAGGAAGATGAAACCCATCCAGAGAATCCATCCCCACGTGAAGTAATCGTTCCAAAAGTTGTTGTGCATGACATCCGACCTTTTGTTGATTATATAAGGGTATGGCAACCGCAAGCATGATTGTTCGTCAGAATAGCTTCTAGCAAGGGCCAGCCATCCTGCTCATTATCCCGAATCACCAAGGATCGGGATTTAAGCTGACAGTCGTCAGCTTGTGGCCTGAGCTACTTCTAGCGATGGCCGACCTCTTCGAATTCGGCATCGACCGCCTCGTCGTGCCCACTGGCAGGCGCAGCGGCGCCGGCCTTCGGAGCACCTTCAGCCTTCAGTGCGGCCGCCGCCGCCTCCTCGATCCTGTTCGAGGCCTGGGCCAGGTGCTCGACGGCCTGCTTCAGCTTATCTTCTCCGGTGCCAGCCATCGCTTCCCGAGCGCTCGCGATCGCCGCCACGGCGGCCGCCTTGTCTTGCGCGTTGAGAATGCCGGCATTCTCGACCAGGACCTTCTCCAGCCGATCTATCGTCGTGTCGGCATGGTTCTTCGTCTCGACGAAGGCACGGCGCGTCTTGTCCGCCCCCGCGTTCTTCTCCGCGTCCCGAACCATGCCATTGATGTCGGCGTCCGACAGCCCGCCGTTGGCCTCGATGCGGATCTGCTGCTCCTTGCCACTCGCCTTGTCCTTGGCGGTGACCGAGACGAGACCGTCGGCGTCGATTTCGAAGGCGACGTCGATCTGCGGCACGCCTCGAGGCGCCGCGGGGATGCCAGTAAGGTCAAAACTCCCCAGCACTTTGTTGTCGGCCGCCATCTCCCGCTCGCCCTGATAAACCTTGATCGTGACGGACGTCTGGTTCTCAGCCGCCGTGGAGAAGATCTGGCTCTTCTTGGTCGGGATGGTGGTGTTCCGCTCGATTAGGCGAGTGAAGACACCTCCGAGCGTCTCGATGCCGAGACTGAGCGGGGTCACATCGAGCAACAGGACTCCTTTTACGTCGCCCTTCAGCACGGCGCCCTGCACCGCCGCGCCGATCGCCACCACCTCGTCCGGGTTGACGTTGCGCGCCGGCTCTCGCCCGAAGAACTGCTTCACCGCCTCGATCACCTTCGGCATGCGCGTCATGCCGCCGACGAGGATCACCTCGTCGATCTCGGCCGCGGTCAGGCTCGCGTCCTTCAACGCCGCCGCGCAAGGCTCCATGGTGCGGGTGATAAGATCGCTGACAAGGCTTTCCAGCTTGGCTCGCGTCATCTTGATGAGCAGGTGCTTGGGGCCGGTCGCATCGGCGGTGATGAAAGGAAGGTTGACGTCGGTTTCTTTAGCCGAGGAGAGCTCGATCTTGGCCTTCTCCGCCGCCTCCTTCAGGCGTTGCAGGGCGAGCTTGTCCTTGCTGAGGTCGACACCGTTCTCGCGCTTGAACTCCTCGACCAGGAAGGCCACGATGCGTGCGTCAAAGTCCTCACCGCCGAGAAACGTGTCGCCGTTGGTACTCTTCACCTCGAAGACGCCGTCGCCGATCTCCAGCACCGAGATGTCGAAGGTGCCGCCGCCGAGGTCGTAGACGGCGATGCGCCCGCTCTTCTTCTTGTCGAGGCCGTAGGCGAGAGCGGCGGCTGTGGGCTCGTTGATGATGCGCAGGACCTCAAGCCCGGCGATCTTGCCGGCGTCCTTCGTCGCCTGGCGCTGAGCGTCGTTGAAGTAAGCCGGCACCGTGATGACGGCCTGGGTGACGGTCTCGCCCAGGAACGCCTCGGCGGTAGCTTTCATCTTGCCCAGGATGAAGGCGCTGATCTGGGACGGCGGGAATGTCTTCCCCTTCGCCTCGACCCAGGCGTCGCCGTTGTCGCCGGAAACGATGGTGTAGCCTACGAGCCCCTTATCCTTCTGCACTAGCGGGTCGTCATAGCGGCGCCCGATCAGGCGCTTGACGGCGTATATCGTGTTGGCTGGATTGGTCACGGCCTGGCGCTTGGCTGCCTGACCGACGAGTCGCTCGCCGTTGTCGGCGAAGGCGACGATGCTCGGCGTCGTGCGCTGGCCCTCGCCGTTCTCGATGACCCGCGCGTCCTTGGCCTCCATCACCGCGACGCAGGAGTTCGTGGTTCCGAGATCGATGCCTATGACTTTGCTCATGGTGCTCTCCCTTTCATGGGATCGTTTGAAGACTGCGTATCGGGCGTGCGGGGTGCGGCAAACCTCGAGACCACGACCATCGCGGGCCGCAGCAGTCTACCGTGGAGGGTCCAGGCGGCGCTTAGCGCCCGCAGCACGATGCCGGGCCCGCGTTCGTCGGCCGGAGCCTCCGACATGGCTTGGTGAAGCGCCGGATCGAACGCTTGGCCGGTCGGATCCGAGCGGACGATGCCGTTGCGCTGCAATAAGGCAACGAACGCGCGCTCGACGCCGAGGAAGCCCTCCCTTAGCCGCCCAAGGACTTCGGGTTCGGAGTCAGAAGGGGGCGGAATGCTTTCCAAGCCACGCCGCAGGTTTTCCGCCGCTTCCACGACGTCCGTGGCGAACTTCTGGACCGCGTAGCGCCTGGCGTCCGCAAGGTCGCGCGTGGCGCGTGTCCCGACGTTGACGACCTCTGCTTCGGCGCGAATCCATCGGTCTCGCATCTCGGCGAGCTCCGCTTCAAGCCCTGCGGCACCGTTCGTGGAGTTCGGCAAAGGCTTGGCCTGCCGGCCATCCTCGGCATGACCGGTCGCTGATGTGTCGGTATTCATCTCGCTCCGCCTCCGCTCGTATGGTTCGTTGTCAAACGCCCGCGTCGCGCCGCAGAAGCGAACGTGCTTTGCACGATCCGGAGCCGGATTACCGGATTTTTTGATAGAACGACCTATTCAGGGTAGCGCCTCGCCGGGCAAGCAGCGAGGCTCGGAAACTACTCGAACCGCTTCTTGCCCACCGCGTCGCGATCGGAGGCGTTCACTGTCCGCTCGGCGAGATACCGGATCAGATCTGTCCGCAGCTCCTCTGATGCTACTTCGGCGAGCGCTTCGGCGATCTCGCGCATCCGCCTTCGCGCGTCGTAGAGCTGGTCGAGCAGGGACAGGACGATCGGCAAAGCGTCTTCCCCCACCCGCATATGTTCAGTGAGATCGTGGATGAGAGCGACGCGCGCCACGTCGATCTCCTCGAACAGATAGCCGTTAGAGCCGGTCTCCGGCCGCACCCAGGCCATCGCGACCCAGTGTTGGAGATCCTGCGGATCGAGGTTCGAGACGCGGGCGAGAAGAAGTTCGACGTCGATCATGCGCCCGCCTCCATGGTCCGCCTCGGATCGATCGGATGCTCGGGCGTCCAGCCGCGCAGGAAGGCCTCAAGGGCAGGGTCGGGCTTGCCGATCACTACCCGCAGCGTGGCGTAGAGGTTGCCCTGGCCGGCTCCGCCCTGCCCCGGCACGCCCTTGCCGCGCAGGCGGAGCCTGGTGCCGGAGTCGGAGCCGGGGGGAACGCGCATGCTTACCGGGCCGGTCGGCGTGGGCACGTCCACGGGACCGCCGAGCACCGCCTCGGCGAGCGTGACCGGCAGCTCCAGCAGGATGTCGCGGTCTTTCCGCGTGAAGAACGGATGGTCGGCGACGCGGATCTCGATCAGGGCGTCTCCGGCGGTGCCGCCGTTCCATCCGGCGCCTCCTTGCTGGCGCAGCCGCAGAACCTGCCCTTCGCCCGTGCCGGCGGGGATCTTCACGTCGAGCGTGCGTCCGTCGGGCAGCGTCAGGCGTCGCGTCGCGCCGACGACCGCGTCGAGGAAGGCTGTCGCCAAAGTGTAGCGCTCGTCCTGGCCGCGCATCGCGGAGCCCCCGCCCGGCGCGCCTTCAGAGAACATCGACCCGAAGATGTCGCGGAAATCGTCCTTGCCCCAGCCGGCCGAGGCGGCGGACCGGGAATACTTGCGGCCGGCCTCGCCATTGGCGTGATCGCGATAGGAGGGGCGAGGCGCCTTCTCCTGGCCCGAGGCGTCAATTTCGCCGTTGTCGAAGCGACCGCGTTTCTCAGGATCGGAGAGGAGCTCATTGGCGACCGAGACAGCCTTGAAGCGCTCCTCGGCCGACGCGTTGCCCGGGTTGAGGTCGGGGTGATGCTGCTTCGCCAGCCCGCGGTAGGCGGTCCGGATCTCGTCCTGACTGGCATCGCGGTTCACACCGAGCGTCGTGTAGGGATCATCCAAGTCGGGGACCTCGCGGGCTCATGATGGTCGAACGCACCGTGAGGGGCGGCTAGCGCTTAGGCGACGATTTCGAGCCCGGCCTCACGCGGGTGGACGGCTTTCTTCGACGCTCGATCGACGACTGCCGGTTTCGCGGCGCCCTCGAAGTCGAGCACCACGCGGGCGGCCACCTTGCCGTGCTCCAGCCGGTCCAGCACGTCGTTGACGTCGGCGAGCGGCTGCAGCTCGATGTCGGCCTTGACCTTGCCCTCGGCTGCGAAGGCGAGCGTCTCGGCCATGTCCTCGCGGTTCCCGACGAAGGAGCCGCGGATGGTGATGCAGTTCGCCACCACGTCGAACAGCGGCACTGGGAACTCGCCAGGCGGCAGGCCGACCAGCACGCAGGTGCCGCGCTTGCGCGTCATGGCCACGCCCTGCTTGAAGGCGCCGAGCGAGGGGGCGGTGATGAGCACGCCGTGGGCGCCGCCGCTCGTCCCCGTCTTGACCTGCTCGGACGCGTCAGGATGGGTCGCGTTGATTGTCAAGTCGGCGCCGAGCTCCCTGGCCAGCGCCAGCTTCTCATCCTCGATGTCGACGGCGCAGACCTGGAGACCCATGATCTTGGCATACTGGATGGCGAGGTGGCCGAGCCCGCCCGCGCCGGAGACGACGAGCCACTCGCCGGGCCGCGCCTCGGTGACCTTGATCCCCTTGTAGGTGGTAATGCCCGCGCAGATCAGCGGCGCCGCCGCCTGGGCCGAGAGGCCCATCGGGATGTGCGCCACGTAGTCGGGGTCGGCGAGGATGTATTCGGCGAAGCCGCCGTTCTTGGTGTATCCGCCGAACTCCGCCTTGGCGCAGACCGTCTCCCACGCGGTGAGGCAGTATTCGCAGTGCCCGCAGGCCGAGTAAAGCCACGGCACACCGACGCGGTCGCCTTCCTTGACGATGGTGACCCCGGAGCCCAGCGCGACCACGCGGCCGATGCCCTCGTGGCCCGGGATGAAAGGCGGCGTGGGCTTCAGCGGCCAATCGCCCCGCGCGGCGTGGAGGTCCGTGTGGCAGACGCCGCAGGCTTCGGTCTTGACGAGGATCTGACCGGGGCCGGGCGTCGGGATCGCGACCTCACGGAAGACGAGGGGTTTGCCGAATTGTTCGACGACGGCGGCGTGCATGGTCTTGGCCATTGTTGGTTCCTTGATATTACGGTTGGCGGATCAGGCAGCGGCGGCGGCGCCGAGGCCGCGCACGGCCTCGATCATCTGGACGAGGACCGCCTGGGCGTCGCCGTAGACCATGTTACAATTGTCGCCGTAGAAGAGCGCGTTGACGATGCCAGCGTAGCCTTTGCCCTGGCCGCGCTTGACGACGTAGACCTGTCTGGCCTTGTCGGCGTTGAGGATCGGCATGCCGTAGATCGGCGAGGACTTGTCGGTGCGCGCCGCCGGGTTGACGACGTCGTTGGCGCCGATCACCAGCGCCACGTCAGCGTTGGCGAACTCGTCGTTGATCTCCTCGAGCTGGCAGATCATGTCGTAGGGCACGCCGGCCTCGGCGAGCAGCACGTCCATCTGCCCGGGCATGCGGCCCGCGACGGGGTGGATCGCGAACTTCACGATCACGCCCGCCCCCTGCAGAAGCTTGACGAACTCGTAGAGCTTCTGCTGTCCCTGGGCCACGGCGAGGCCGTATCCAGGCACGATGATGACCTCCTTGGCGTAGCGCATGAAGATGCCGGCATCGGCGGCGCTGGTCGGCTTGAGGCTGCCTGTGACTGGGCCCTGCTTTCGCTGCGGCACGTCGCCGAAGTTGGTGAAGAGGACGTTGGCCACCGAACGGTTCATCGCCCGGGCCATCAGCAGCGTCAGGAGCAGGCCGGCCGCGCCGACGACCATGCCGGCGATCATCAGCGCCGGGTTCTGCAGCGTGTAGCCCTCGAAGCCGACGGCGAGGCCGGTGAAGGCGTTGTAGATCGAGATCACCACCGGCATGTCGGCGCCGCCGATCGGCAGCGTCAGCAGGATGCCGAAGACCAGCGCGAGACCGAAGAAGAACGTGATGAGGCCGGCCATCGGCAGGATCGGCGCCACGCCGCTCAGAAGAGAGAAGACCAGGTAGCCGCCGACCGCGAGGGTGACGGCGAAGACGACGATGTTGAAGACCTGCTGGCCTTCGAATCTGAGAGGCTTGTCAAGCACGCCCTGCAGCTTGGCCCAGGCGATCAGCGAGCCCGACAGCGACACGGCGCCGATCAATGCGCCCAGCAGGGTCACGACGAGCTGCGAGGCTCCATCGAACTTGCCGCCGAAGAGCTCGACCGCGGCGATGGCACCGGCGGCACCGCCGCCCATGCCGTTGTAGAGCGCCACCATCTGCGGCATGGCGGTCATGGCGACCTTCTTGCCGCCCCACCAGGCGACGCCGCCGCCGAGCGCCAGCGCGACGAGCACGAGCCCGATGTTGAGGGGAAGATGCGGCCTCGCCGCCGCGCTCACCGTCAGCACGTAAAGGAAGCTGGCGAGGATCGCCGCCGCCATGCCGATGCCGGCGACGTTGATGCCGGACGACGCCGCCGCCGGCGACGACATCCGTTGGAGCCCGTACATGAAGAGGAAGGCGGCCGCGAGATCGGCGACGCCGATGACGAGGTCGGGGATCATGGTGAGCATGGCGCCCTCAGCCCTTCTTGGCGTGGTGGCCGTGGTGCGATTTCGCGTGCACCGGCACCAGCTTCAGGGTGGCGGCGCTGGGCTGGAACATCGCCAGCATGCGCTGCGTCACGGCGAAGCCGCCGGCGGCGTTGCCCGCGCCCAGCAGGACGGCGGTGAAGCCGATCGCCTGCTCGAGCACGTTGGTGGCGTTCAAGAGCGCGAAGATCCCGCCCACCACGACGATGCCGTGGACGAAGTTCGAGCCCGACATCAGCGGCGTGTGCAGGATTGCCGGGACGTGGCCGATGATAACCCAGCCGGCGAAGGCGGCGAGCATGAAGACATAGAGGGCGACGAACCCGGTGATCGAGATGGCGAACATGATGGTTTTTCCTGGCTCACGCGACTTTGGCGACGGGGCGGGCGGTGACGAGGTTCGGGATCTTGCCGACAGCGGCATGCGATGGTGCGGACGACTCGCCATGCGGCTTGGCGGCCTGGTTCTTCAATGCGCCGTCGTGGGTCAGCACGGTCTTGGCGAGGATCTCGTCCGACCAGTCGATGGTGACGATGTTGTCCTTCATCATCAGCAACAGCAGGTTGTACTGGTTCTTGGAATAGAGCGCGCTGGCGTCCTCGCCGAGCAGGGAAGGGACGTTCAGCGGCGCCACGATGGTGACGGGGCCGACTGTCGCGGTCTCGCCCGGCCGCGTGTCCTCGCAATTGCCGCCGCCCTCGGCGGAAAGGTCGACGATGACGGCACCGGCCTTCATGCCGGCGACCTGAGCTCGGCTGATCAGCTTGGGCGACGCGCGCCCCGGAATGGCCGCCGTAGTGATGATGAGGTCGGCGGCCTGGATGTGCTTGGTCAGCACCGAGGCGACCTTGGTCTTTTCTTCGGGGGTCAGCGCGCGGGCGTAGCCGCCCTTGCCGCGGGCATCGACGTCGGTCTCGACGAAGGTGGCGCCGATCGAGCGCGCCTGCTCCGCCGTCTCGGGGCGGACGTCATAGCCCTCCGTGACGGCGCCGAGGCGGTGCGCGGTGGCGAGCGCCTCCAGCCCGGCGACGCCGAGCCCCATGACCAGCACCTTGGCCGGGCCGATGGCGCCCGCCGCCGTGGTGATCTTGGGCAGCACGCGGCCAAGGTGCGTAGCGCCCAGCTGCACCGAATAATAGCCGGCGAGCGCGGACTGGCTGGAGAGCGCGTCCATCGACTGGGCGCGGGTGATGCGCGGCAGCATCTCCATCGCAAAGCAGGTGATTCGGCGCTCAAGCAGGCGCTTGACCAGCGCCTGCTGATGGTCGGCGTAGATGAAGGAGATGAGGATCGCGCCGGATTTCATGGCGCCGATCGCCTCGATCGCCGGCGGCTGCACCGCCAGCACGACGTCGGCATCGGCGAGCAGCGCCTTGCGATCGGCGACGATGGTGACACCCTGGAAGGCGGCGTCGGCGAGCTTGAGGGCCTCGCCGGCGCCGGCCTGCATGTGGACCTTGGCGCCGAGCTTGACCAGCTTGGGCACGACGTCCGGCACCAGGGCGACACGCCGCTCGTGCGGCCGGGTCTCCTTGAGGACGGCGAGGTTGACATACATCATGTGTTCCGATCCCAGACCTTGGATGGCGCTCGGCGAAGGCCGGACGCCCTGTCGCCTGTCGCAGCGAGCCTCAGAGCGGGGCTTCGGCGACCAGCGTGCGGACCAGCTTCTTGTTGACGAATTCCTGGATGCCCATGTCGCCGAGTTCGCGGCCGTAGCCGGAATCCTTGATGCCGCCGAAGGGCAGTTCGGCATCCGACCAGGAGATGTTGTTGACGAACATCATCCCCGTCTCGACGCGGCTCGCCACGCGCTTGCCGCGCGCGATGTCCTTGGTGAACACCGATCCGCCCAGGCCGAAGTCGGAATCGTTGGCCAGCGCGATCGCCGCGTCTTCGTCATTGACGCGGAAGAACATCGCCACGGGGCCGAAGAACTCGTCGCGAAAGGCCGGATTGCCCGGCTTCACGTCGCTGAGGATCGTGGGTTGCATGAAGGCGCCGGGGCGGTCGATCCGGGTCCCGCCCATGACCACCTTGGCGCCGTGGGCCACCGCCACGCCGACCTGCTTCAGGAGGTCGGTGAGCGCCGACTCGGTCGAGAGCGGTCCCAGCGTCGTCGCCTCGTCCATCGGGTCGCCGGCCTTCAGCGCGCTCAGGGCTGCCTGGAACTTGGCGAGGAACTTGTCCGCGATCGACTCGACGACGATGAAGCGCTTGGCCGCGCAGCAGGTCTGGCCGTCGTTGTACATGCGGCCCCAGACCGCCCATTTCACAGTGTGGTCGAGGTCGGCGTCCTCCAGCACGATGAAGGCGTCGCTGCCGCCCAGCTCCATGGATGAGGGCTTGAGGTTCTGCCCCGCGCGCGCCGCGATGCTGCGCCCGGCCGGCACGCTTCCCGTCAGGGCGACGCCCTTGATGCGGGGATCGTCGATGAGCGCGTCGGACTGCGCGTGCGAGATCAACAGGTTGGTGTAGAGGCCGGCCGGGGCGCCGGCATCGGCGAAGAGCTTCTCGAAAGCGATGGCGCATTGCGGCACGCAAGCGGCGTGCTTGATGACGAGCGTGTTGCCGGCCATCAGGTGCGGGCCGGCGACGCGAGCCAACTGGTAGTAGGGGAAGTTCCACGGCTCGACGCCGAAGATCACGCCGATGGGGCTGCTCTCCATGTGGGCTTCGCCGACGGTCGGGTTGAGCTTGACGGGGGCGAGGAAACGCTCGGCGTTCTGCGCATAATAGGCCAGGATCTGCGAGCTGAACTCCACCTCGCCGCGGGCCTCGCTGATGCGCTTGCTCATCTCGCTCGTCATGATGCGGGCAAAATGCTCGGCCTGTTCGTGGAGCAGGACCGAGGCCCTGTGGACGATCTTGGCGCGCTCGGCGTAGCTTACGTGCCGCCAAGCCTCGTAACAGCTCTGGGCGCGGGCGATCTTCTCCTCGAGTTGCGCGTCGGTGATGTCGACGAACGACTTCTCGAGCTTGTTATCAAAGGGATTGACGCTCTGGTAGGTCATCGAAGTCTCCGGGTTCGGTCGCGAGAAGACCGGTGGTCTCCGGCCCAATCGAGTGGCGCGCGACGTCTCCGTTTCAAGCTCTCTCGATTTTGGCTTCGGCAGAAGTCTCGGAAACTACTCAAGCACGATGTCGATGGCCGACCGGTACGGCGCCAGCTCAAGGCTCGCGGCACTCGAGGACCCGGAATCGACATGTCGACCGCTCACCGGCTCCGGGTTCGCGCGTCGCGCTCTCTTCTGACGACGCCTCTAGTTCAAAGCTCTAAAACTGCAGCAGAATATCCGGCACGTCGGCCGCATAAAGATGAGTGGGGATCACACCATTGACCAGCGCGGCAGGCTCCTGATCGGCCGTGCCGACGTCGCTGGTCCATTCGAGCGTGAAGGCGCCATCCTGCCTGGTCTACCTCATCGCGATGCCGAGCTCTCGCTCGAAGGCCAGCGCGACCGCCTCGGCTCCCTTCATGACGGAGAGCGGTCTTTTCGACAGGCGGATCCGGTTGCGGCCTCTGGGCTGCGTGTCGAGGAAGGCATAGAACGAGACCATAGCCTCGACCTCGACGACGTGGATGCCGAGCGTCGCCGCGATCGTCTTGCAGGCCTTCAGCCGAACCGATCCTGCACGCGCAGGACCATTTTCATGAGCGGGTCCGGTCCGATCCTAGCGCGATGACGATGTCGACGATTTGACTGGTCTTGGACGAGGTCCGATGAAGACCGCCGTCCGCAAGGGCCTCGTCGCATCTCGATCACTTGCTAACGCCCACGCTTACCATCGGTCGCTTTTCGGCAGGATCGACACGCCGACCCTATGAAAGGCCGCGAGCTGCGTCGGCCCGATGCGGTCGACCTACGGAGCCTAGACTAGATCGCCCGAGCGGGCCTCAGCAGCCTCGGAAACTACTTCGAGCGGCAGCAAGGATGGCGCTCGGCGATGCCCATCGCGATCGACCCTGCTCAATCAGGCCGAGAGGCGGTCGCTTCGCATTCGCAGCGTCGCTACGAGGCCGTCGGGGCACCAGTCGCGGTCGATCGATCCGCCGAGATGCCCGCAGACGCTGCGGTCCACTAGGCGGCTTCCGTAGCCTGCCGGCCCGGTTGGACGCTGAATGGTGGGACCGCCTCTTTCGCTTCAGACGACGACGACATCCGCGTCTTTGGAATGGCAGGACACATCGAGCATGCCCGAGGGCGACGAGAACGCGCCATATTTGAGCGAATTGGTCGCCAGCTCGTGCACGACCAGCGCGAGCACCGTCGTGGTCTTTTCCCCGATGGCGATCCGCGGCGCGGTGATGCGCGTCCGGTCTCCGAAACCGCCCATGTCGCCGTATGGCGTCAGGAGAATCGCGAGCAGGTCCGCGAGCAGCGCGGTGGTCTGCGATCGCCCCGAGACTGGACGAACGAGGTCGTGGGCCCGGCCGAGCGCGTTAAGCCTCACGGTCAACTGGTGCGCCATGTCCTCCGTCGTCTTGCTCGAGCGCGACGTGATCGCCGTGAGGCCTGCCGCGATGGCCAGGAGGTTCTTGACGCGATGGGACATTTCGCCAGCGAGCAGCTCGCTGGCTTCCTCGGCGTTCTTGCGGGCCGTGCAATCGAGGAAGACGCCGAACATGGTCCGGTCGCTCGCGCCCGTGTCGTCGCCGTGGCCGCGACAGGCGATCCATCTCACCTTGTCCTCGACCATAATGCGGAAGTCGATCTCGTACGGGCCGGAAAGTTGACGCGCGGCGAGGAATGACGCGCTGACCCTGCCGCGGTCGTCGCAATGGATGCGTGAGAACAGGTCGGCGAAGCTCACGCGTCGCTTCCTGCCATGCCCCAGAGATCGAAGGCGTGCTCGTCGATCGTGATCTCGTCAGTGTCGACGACCCATGACCAGAGGGCTACGCCCGCGGCTTCGGTGGCCCGGCGCAGGCGCTCCGCGCTCCAGGGCGGCGGCGGCGGGCGCTTGTTGCGCAGGGTATTGGCTACCGACGCCGCCGGCAGGACCATCCTGGAGGGTCGTTCAACCAGCATCGCGGCTCGTCCTGTACGACGGGGGCAGGCACGGGAAGACGGGCACGACCGGGTTCGGCACTCCTGACGCTTCGCTATCGCCTTGAGAGCCAAATCAAGTGCACGCGACACGCCTCCTTGTGGGAGTTCGCGACATATAGCGCCGCGCTCGCCAGCGGGGGAGCATCGGAAACCACGCAAGCGAGCACATGAGTACTTGCCGAGCCTTTCGAATGGCGGATGGAAAGGTCATCCTCAGTGTCAATGCCTAGCCACCTCATTCATCGCCTGGCGGCTTCGATCGCTACAGAGCAACATGCCCGGGGCGTTTGAGTTCGACCCGTCCAAGGCGCTGCTCGACGTGCGCCAGATGGGCGAGGCCGACGCTCTGACGGTCGCCGCGGGCACGTCCGGCATCGCGCTCATGGAGAACGCCGGCGCGAGCGTGGCGCGCGAGATCCTCCGGCGCTGGTCCGTGCGGCCGCTCGTCGTGCTGTGCGGACCCGGCAACAACGGCGGGGACGGCTTCGTCGTCGCGCGGCACCTCGCCGAAGCCGGCTGGCCGGTGAGGCTAGCACTGCTAGGACAATTTGAGCGGCTGAAGGGCGAGGCGCGCCACCACGCCGAGCTTTGGGCCGGCCCTATCGAGGCCCTTACGCCCGCCGTTGTCGACGGTTCGCGGCTCGTCGTCGACGCGCTGTTCGGCGCCGGGCTCAGCCGGGCGCTGGAGGGTGCGGCGGCGGAGGTCCTGGCAGCGGCCGCGACGACGCGCGTCCCCATCGTGGCCATCGACGTGCCCAGCGGCCTCATGGGAGACAGCGGCGACGCGCTCGGCGCCGTCGCAGCGACGCTCACCGTGACGTTCTTCCGCAAGAAGCCCGGGCACTTGCTGATGCCGGGCCGTGCGCTATGCGGCGAGGTCGTTGTGACGGAGATCGGCACGCCCGACTCGGTGCTGGAGACAATCGCGCCCGACACCTTCGAGAACGCGCCCTCGCTCTGGCTCTCCGACCTTCCCCGCCCCAGCGATGGCGGCAACAAGTACACGCGGGGCCATGCGCTGGTCTGGGGCGGCTATCCGATGACGGGTGCCGCGCGGATGGCGGCGCGCGCCGCGGCTCGCGCCGGCGCCGGGCTGACGACGATCGCGGTCGAAGAGGTCGCCCTGCCCGTCTACGCCGCCGCCCTGACCAGCATCATGGTCAAGCCCATTGCGGCGCCGGGCGACTTCGACGATCTGCTGCGCGACCATCGCCTGTCGGGGCTCGCCATCGGGCCCGGCGCCGGGACCGGCGCGGAGACGCGGACCCGCGCGCTCGCCATGTTGTCGGCGGGCCGAGCCACCGTGCTCGACGCGGATGCGATCACCTCCTTCAGCGACGATCCCGGCGCGCTCTTCCGCGCCATCACCGGCCCCTGCGTGATCACGCCCCACGAGGGCGAATTCCGCCGCCTCTTCGACGCGACCGGAAACAAGCTGGAACGCGCCCGCAAGGCCGCCCGTCAGAGCGGCGCGATCATCCTCCTGAAGGGGTCGGACACGGTGATCGCATCGCCCGCCGGGCTGGCCGTCATCAACGCCAACGCGCCGGCGACGCTGGCCACGGCGGGATCGGGCGACGTGTTAAGCGGCATCATCCTCGGCCTGCTCGCGCAGGGCGTCGCGCCGTTCCAGGCGGTGTGCGCCGCGGCCTGGATGCACGGCGCGGCTGCGGCCGACTTCGGGCCCGGGCTCATCGCCGAGGACCTGCCCGACCTGCTGCCCGGCGTGCTGCGGCGCCTGTGGACATGAGTGGCCGCCGCCGGGAACGGCGGACGGACCGGAGGATGCCATGCACGCGATGGTGCTGAACCGGCTGCGCACGCCGCTGCAATGGACGCAGCTGCCCAACCGCGAGCCCGGCGTCGGCCAGGTCCGGGTGCGCGTGCTGGCCTGCGGCGTCTGCCGGACCGACCTGCACGTCGTCGACGGCGAACTGCCCAACCCCGTGATGCCGATCATCCCCGGCCACGAGATCGTCGGCCGCATCGACGCGACCGGCCCCGAGGTCTCGGGCCTCGCGGTTGGCGAACGCGTCGGCATCCCCTGGCTCGGCCACACTTGCGGCGCTTGCCCTTATTGCCGGAGCCAGCGCGAGAACCTCTGCGACCACCCGATCTTCACCGGCTTCACGCGCGACGGCGGGTTCGCGACGGCGGCGATCGCCGACGCGCGCTTCGCCTTCCCTCTCGGCGAACACGGCAGCGACGTCTCGCTGGCGCCGCTGCTCTGCGCCGGCCTCATCGGCTGGCGATCGCTGGTCATCGCCGGCGAGGCCCGCAAGCTCGGCCTCTACGGTTTCGGCGCCGCGGCCCACATCCTGGCGCAGGTCGCCCGATGGCAGGGCCGCTCGGTGTTCGCCTTCACCCGTCCCGGCGACACCAAGACCCAGGATTTCGCGCGCTCGCTCGGCGCCGTCTGGGCCGGCGGCTCCGACGCGATGCCGCCGGAGCCGCTCGACGCGGCAATCATCTTCGCGACAATGGGCGATCTCGTCCCGCTCGCGCTCAAGGCGGTGCGCAAGGGTGGCCGGGTCGTTTGCGCCGGCATCCACATGAGCGCTATCCCGAGCTTTCCCTACGATCTTCTTTGGGAGGAGCGGCAGCTGCTCTCGGTCGCCAACCTGACGCGGCAGGACGGCATCGACTTCCTCGGCCTGGCGCCGCAGGTCGGGATCATCACGAAGACGACCACATACGCCCTCAACCATGCCAACGAGGCGCTTGCGGACTTGCGGGCCGGCCGCTTCGAAGGCGCGGCCGTGCTCGTCCCCTAGCGGCGATAAGCTGGTCGCGACTTCCCGAGCCTCTCTCGAGCAACACCCGTGGTCCTGCGTCGAGAAGTTGGCGACGAGCAGCAGTAGCACGATGCCGCGCACCACCCACGAGTAGTGCCGCCGCAGGTTCTCGGCGATGCCGCGACTGGTGACGTAGCCGATGCGGGCGCTGATCTCCTGGATGACGATCATCAGCGGCAGGCTGAAATAGCATCGTCCCGAGGAAATAGCCGTATTGCGCCCCGACCTGGCTGTAGGTGGCGATGCCGCTGCATCGTCGGCGGCGGCGCCGGTGATGAGCCCCGGCCGAGCTTGCGGATCACGCTCAGGCGCGGGTCGACGCCGCTCGTCTCAGGCCTCAGCATCCCATCGTCATCGCGTCCGCGGCGCCTCAGACCTCGGCGCCGACCCTGCATGGGATCACCGCGGCGCCGGCGGCGGCGCAGTCGACGGCCTGCTCCTCAGTCCCGCCGCAGACGCCGATACCGCCGAAGCAGCGCTGGGCGGAGAGGAGGGGCAAGCCGCCGGCCTGGTGAGACAGCCCGATGCCCTCCATCGAGGCCGACGTCACGGCGTTCCTGGCATCGCGGGCGAGTTGGCTGGGCAGACCGGCGCCAGCGGCCGTCATCGACCGGCGCATGGCCTCATGGCCGGCCAGGACGTCGGAGCCGTCCATCTTCAGGACGACGACAATGCGGCCGTCGCTTCCGCACACCGCGACGGCCACCCGGATGCCGAGCTCCTCGGCGTGGGCGGTCGCGGCATGGGCGATCGCCTCCGCCAATTGCAGTCCCATGTTCATGAGGGTCGGTCCGATCGTCGGCAGGGGTGAAGGAGGAGTGCGTCGGGAGACGGCCACGTCAGTGCGAGAGCAAGGAGCAATGGTCGGAGTGCATCCACAAGTCGCGCGTCACGCCGCCCAGCGCCCATTCGCGCATGCGGCTGTGCCCGTAGGCGCCCGCGACCACGATGTCGGCGCCACGCTCCTCGATGAAGGAGGCGAGCGTCGCCCTCTCGTTGCCGTTGGCCGGCGTGGCAAGTGGCGTGGCGCTGACGCCGTTCAGGCCGAGCCAGGCGACCACGTCCTGCAGACGGGACCGGGTCGCGGCCATGAGGTCGTCAGAGGTGACCTCGACGACGTCGACGGTGTCCGCCTGCTTGAGGAGGCCCAGGCTATCGGCGACGGCGCGGCGGGCCTCGCGCGTGTCGCGCCAGCAGACGACGACCTTGCCGAGCTTCAGCGCCTTCGCCGCGGCGGGCACGATGAGAACCGGCCGGCCGGCCTGGAGGACCAGCGCGCCGACGTCGGCGACGACCGACCCGGTTGATCCTTTCTTGCCGGGCGAGCCGGTCAGGATCAGGTCGGCGCAGCGGGCCTCGTTCGCCAGGTAGTCGGCGAGCGGCCCATAGGTGACGGTCGAGCGCCACTCGATCGCGATGTTGCTCTTGGCGAAGGCCTTGCGGAACTCGGCCTCGAGCGCGTCGATCCTCTTCTCCAAATCGACGATGTCCTGCTGGATCATGTCCCCGGGCACGTAGCCGTCGCCCGAGGCGTAGGCGATGGGTTGTCCCGTCGCGATGCCGACGACGCGCGAATGGAAGCGTGCCGCCATCCCGCCGGCGAACGCGAGCAGGCCGGCGTTGGCGCGATCGAGCTCGAGGTGCACCATCAGCGTCGGGTAACCCATGTCGGCTCCTTGTCGATGCGGCGGGATCGGTCAAGACCGATCAGGCGAGATGGATATCGTTGATCACGTCGGTGACGCCGGGCGCGGCCCAGGCCGTCGTCGCGGCGACGTTGCGGTCGTGCGGCGACCTCGCGGTGCCGGTCAGGGTGACCCGCCCCAGCGTGGCGCTGACGTCGATGGTCTTGGGGTCGAAGAACCACGAGCGATGCATCGCGTGCATGATGTTGTCGCTGATGTTCGACACGTCGACGCGCGGCTTGATCGTGATCTGGTTGGAGACGCCGACGACGCCGTAGAGGCGGCGCAGGTCCTGCTCCGCGGCATCCTTCTGGTAGTGCCAGAGCACCTCGCCGGTTAGCGTGACCCAGGCTTTGTCCACCGAGACCTTGACGGCGTCACGCGGCACCGAGACGTCCCAGGCTAGGCGATCGACGGCGGCGGCGGCGATCACGTCGTCGTCGCGCTGGAAATCGAAGGCGAGGCGGACCTCCATCTCCTCGGCGACGCCGGTGACGCCCTTGACGAGCCGCGTCGCGGTCTCGGCGGCGTGCTTCCCGGCGAAGGACTCGACGTGCCCCGTCAGGGTCACGATGCCATCGTCCGCGGTGACGCCGATGTGGGCCGCATCGACGCTGGGCTCCCAGCGCAGCTGCGCCAGCACGGCCTTCTGCAGGGCTTCATCGTTGATCATGGTCTTCTCCAAATTGGTCGGAACGGCCGCATGGGCTGCGGTTGCTGCGTCCAAGGACAAGATGGCGGCGGGCACGTTCATGGTGCAGCCTCGGGAAGTACTCATCGCCGCACGTCAGTGATAGCCGAAGCCTTCGCGCACCTTGCCGCGGAAGATCCAGTACGACCAGCCCGTGTAGAACAGCACGACGGGCAGCAGGACCAGCGTGCCGACGAGCAGGAAGGCCTGGGTGCTTTCGGAAGAGGCGGCCTCCCAGAGCGTGTAGTGGCCGGGCACGATCATCGGCCACAGGCTGACCGCGATGCCGAGATAGGACACGACGAAAAGCGCGATGGCCCCGACGAAGGCCTGCATGTCGCCGTCGCGATCGAGCGCTCGCCAGGTGTAGGCGGCGGCCGCCGCGGCGCAGAGCGGCAGAGGCAGGAGATAGAGGGCATTGGGCCAGATGAACCAGCGCTGCGCAATCGCAGCATTCGCCAGCGGCGTCCACAGGCTCACGACCACGATGCAGCAGGAGACGCCGAAGAGGCAGATCCGTTCGGCGCGACGAAACCAGGATTGCAGCGGCCCCTCCGTCTTCATCACCAGCCAGCCGGCGCCGAGCAGCGCGTAGCCGAACACCAGCGCGACGCCGGTCAGCAACGCGAAGGGCGTGAAGAAGTCGAAGGACGACCCGACGAAGAGCCGCCCCTCGACCTTGAAGCCCTGGATGAAGCTGCCGAGCACCATGCCCTGGGCGAAGGTGGCGACCAGCGAGCCGCCGCAGAACGCCGCGTCCCAGAACCGGCGCAGGTGCCTGTGCTTGAAGCGGAACTCGAAGGCGACGCCGCGGAACACCAGGGCCAGAAGCATGACAAGGATCGGGAAGTAGACCGCTGGGATGATGATGGCGAAGGCGAGCGGGAAAGCGGCGAGCAGGCCGACGCCGCCGAGGATCAGCCAGGTCTCGTTGCCGTCCCAGAAGGGCCCGATCGAGGTCATGATGGTCTCGCGCTGCGCCGGCGGCGCGAGGCCATGCAGGATGCCGACGCCGAGATCGAAGCCGTCGAGCGACACGTAGATGAAGACGCCGAGCCCGAGGATGACCGTCCAGATGGGAACGAGGGCGTGCCACATGGGCCTATTCTCCGGCGGCGGGGATCGGCGCGCCCGCCGCGGGCACGACGTAGGGTGGCATCGGCCGGCCCGCCTCGATCGGGGCCGGCGCCTCGTCGAACGTGGGGACGCCGCGCCGCACGATCCCCGCCATGACGGCGAACCCGGTCGGGAACATGACGAGGTACACCAGGACGTAGAGGGTCAACGATAGCACCACGTCGAAGCCGGTGAGCGAGGGCGTCACGGAATGCGCGGTGCGCATCAGCCCGTAGACGGTCCAGGGCTGCCGGCCGACCTCCGTCGTCGTCCAGCCGGCGATCACGGCGACGAAGCCGAGCGGCGCCGTCCATTGGCAGAGCCGCAGGAACCACACGGAGCGGTCGAGCCGCCGGCGGCGCAGCAGCACCTGCCCGGCGATGGCGACGAACAGCATGAGGATTGCGATGCCGACCATGATGCGGAAGGCGAAGAACGGCGGCCCCACGGGCGGGCGCTGATCGGCGGGGAACTGGTCGAGGCCCTTGATGCCGCCGTCCCAGGAATGGGTCAGCAGCAGGCTGCCGAGCAGCGGCACCTCTACGGCGTAGTGCATGGTGCCGGTCTTGTCGTCGGGGATGCCGAAGAGGGTGAGCGGCTCGGGGTGCACCGTGTCGTAGCGTCCCTCGATGGCGGCGAGCTTGGCCGGCTGGTACTTGCCGGTGTTGGCGCCGTGCAGGTCGCCGACCACCATCTGAACCGGCACGAGAACGATCAGGAGGTTCAGCGCCATCCGCACCATGAGGGCGGCCTCGTCCCTCGAGCGGCCGCGGCGGAGCAGCCAGGCGCCCACGCCCAGCACCACGAAGCCCGTCGTGATGTAGAAGGCGGTGACGTTGTGGACGTAGCGGTACGGGAACGAGGGATTGAAGATCACCTTCATCCAGTCCTCGGGGAAGAAGCGGCCGTCGGCGACGCGGAAGCCGGCCGGCGTCTGCATCCAGCTGTTCACCGACAGGATCCAGAAGGTCGAGAACAGCGTACCCGCTGCCACCATCAAGCCGGCAAAGAAATGCACCCAGGCCGGCACCAGCTTGCGGCCGAACAGCAGCACGCCGAGGAACGAGGCCTCAAGGAAGAAGGCGGTCAGCCCCTCGTAGGCGAGCAGCGGCGCCAGCACGTTGGCGGTGCTGTCGGAGAAGCGGCTCCAGTTCGTGCCCATCTGGAACGGCATGACGATGCCCGAAACGACGCCCATGCCGAAGGAGACGGCGAAGATCGGCGTCCAGAACGCCGACAGCCGCGCCCACACCTGCTTGCCGGTGAAGAAGGCGAGGCCTTCCAGCACGGCGATGTAGGAGGCGAGGCCGACGGTGAAGGCCGGCAGCAGGATGTGCCAGGAGATGACCCAGGCCCACTGGATCCGCGACAACATCAGAGGGTCGAGCGCCATCGTTCAGACCGTCGGACGATGGAAGAAACGGACCGCGCTCACGAGTGTGCCGGCTGGCGGTCGACGCCGTTCATGGCGACGGGTCGCGCGGGCTTGTCGAACATTTCGAGGAAGGGTTTGACGATGTCGATGGGCATCGGGAAGACCACGGTCGAGTTCTGCTCGGCGCCGATCTCGGTCAGCGTCTGCAGGTAGCGCAGCTGCATTGCCGCCGGGCTGCTGGCGAGGATGTTGGCGGCGTTGACCAGCGTCTGCGAGGCCTGGAACTCGGCCTCGGCGTGGATGATCTTGGCGCGGCGGTCGCGCTCCGCCTCGGCCTGCTTGGCGATGGCGCGGACCATGTTGTCGGTCAGCTCGACGGTGCGGATCTCGAGGTTGCTGACCTTGATCCCCCAGGTCTCGGTCTGCGCGTCGAGGATGGCCTGCACGTCGGTCGAGAGCTTCTTGCGCTCCGACAGCATCTCGTCGAGATCGTGCTGCCCCAGCACCGCGCGCATCGTGGTCTGCGCGAGCATGTTGGTGGCGGGCAGATAATTTTGCACCTGGATGATGGCGCGCTCGGGGTCGACCACCTTGAAGTAGAGGACGGCGTCGACCTTCATCGAGACGTTGTCGCGAGAGATCACATCCTGGCTCGGTACTTCGATCACCTGGATGCGAAGGTCGACGCGGACCATCTTCTGCACGAGCGGGATCAGCAGCACGAGGCCGGGGCCGCTCACCGACTTGAAGCGTCCCAGCGTGAAGACGACCGCGCGCTCGTATTCGCGCAGGATCTTGATGCTCGAGGCGAGGAGAAACCCGCCGACGATGACGACGAACGGCAGAAGCGAATAGGTCAGCGGCAGCATGGGGCACTTTCGCGGCTTCCGCCGAGGCAAGCGGAATGAAGCATGCGGCGCACGAGCGAGAGCGTCATGGCGCCGGCGGGACGCTTCACCCTACAGTCATGGCGCCGGCGGGACGCTTCACCGGTTCCTGACGCTTGTGGTCCAGCTTCGGAAACTACGCAGAGGCTAACGGGCGCTGCGTCGCGCCCGAAAGACGGCATCGCGCGCCGCTGACTATTTCTGCGCTCCGACGACGGGAGCACTCGCGGCCTTCAGCTCTTCCCCGAACGTCAGGACGGCGACCGAGGCGTTCTTCAGGGTCTTGCCCTCGGTGGCCCGCGCGGAGGTCATGAGCTGATCGTGGTCCTTGATCGAGCAGAAGCCCTCGGGCTGATCCTTGTCGCACATCGCCTCGCGGTCCGCGGCCGAGAGATCGTTCTCGTTCAGCGGGGCGACGAGGTAGGCGCCGTCGGCGACCTTGCGCGCGATGAAGTATGTGAAGAGCTTGGCCTGGCCCGCGGCGCGGTCGTCCTGGCTGCGCTCGATCAGGAAGTCGGTGGCCGACAACATCTCGGCGGCAAACCTCACCACGTGCTTGCCGCCCGCACTGGCGCGGAGGTAGTAGCCGTCGCTCCAATGATAGCCGACCTTCTGCGCGGAATAGCCCGCACCCTCGGTAAAGTCGCGGAACAGGACCGCGTCGAAGCGGTCGCCGAAAATCGGTTTGGTTCCCACGATCAGCGGCTTGTCGGAGATCACGCAGGAACCCAAGCCGAGCGCGAGCAGCCCGACGGCGACGAGCCTTGCCCTGCGCATGAGCGTCCCTTGCGACCCGATCCCACGGATGGCGGACATGGCGAGGTTGCGGGTTTTCATGGAGACTGATCCTCGGCGCACGGGCGGAGCGGGACCAGGGTCCCGTCCCTCGCTCTCGATCGATGTCTGCTCTTCGAGCGCGAAGGCCGTGATCTAGAGATCGTCTCCGGTGCGGCGGAAGCCACGGAAACTACTCACTTCGGTGAGCGGTCACCACGTCGGTGAGCGGTCACCACCTCGATCTGAAAGCGACGGCAAAAAGCGGGACCACGGCGGCACGAGCCGCGCGAATGCCAGGTCCAGGTCTCCCGCACGTGAGACGGATAGTTCCACGATCGTTCGGCCGATACCCGCGAAGGGGCTTCGAGAGCACCGCGCCCATTCTCGTTCGCCGGCGCCATGCCGATGCGTGGTCCAGACCGGCAGCTCCGGCATGCGGGTCGCGAGGGTTCCGACTTCCATCGCATCGGCCGCGGTCGGATCAGCCGGGATGGCACCGGGACTTGGGGAGGACCGCGATCGATCCTCTCAGAACTTCTCATCCACGAAGGGGGAGGACGTCGGCGTCTTGATGACGACGAAGCCGACGTTCGCCGCCCTATGGCACGCGTTGCAGGCGTCGTTCAGCATCGCGAAGGCGACGTCGTAGCCCGGGCCGTCACCTGCTCCGGCGGCCTTCTTCATGGCTGCCAACGGCACCTGCACCGCGAGGACGTAACGCGAGGGTATGTCTTCGTAGAAGATCGCCGTCCTCAGGAACGTGTCGCTGATCTGATCGACCTCGTAAGCCGCGAGAGGCCAATTCATTGCGGAGCCGGCCTGCCAGAGCTTGATGTGCTTGGATTGGACGATCTGCATGATCTCACCCAAGCTCGGCACGTACGCGTTGTTGCTGGAAGGGCGCAGGTTTGGAGGGGCGGCGAAGGGGATGCCTTCCGACGATGCCGATCCGGACAGCAGCGACACGATTGCGACGCATATCCAGAGACGTCTCATCGTGCTCCGCCCAGGTTCGCTCGTAGCTAATATTTCGACCGTATCGGACCGCGCAAGGCGGACGAAGGGTCGGAAACTACCCGCGTCGTTGGCTCCGAAACGCTCCCCAAGGTTAGAGCTCCCGGCGAGGGAACGTTGGGACGAGCGCCGCTACGCCGTGCGGCGATGGGTAAATGCCGGGGCTTACCGTCTGATGTCGGGGCGCATAGCGGACGAGCGACGGCGTGGAAGCCGCTCCTTCCCGGGCTGTCGCCGGACGCGAGGTTTGACCGATGGTCTTGATCGAATGGCTTAGCCGGCTCGCCCGGGCAGACGGGATCGTCATCTTGGGACGGGAAACGACCGATTGCGCGACCGAGGCCGACGCCAGGTCCCGAGCGCTCCTCCATTGGCCGACCATGGGGCGGGGCTCACGATCGCCGGGCGGCTTTCAGATCTTGGATCAGGACGGTGTCTCGGCGAGGCTGATCTTCTTCAGGGAGATCAAGTGACCGGGCGTCCGCATGCGCTCGAGTCCTGCGATCCAACCCCCGTAGCGGGAGCGGGATCCATCTTGGTCCTGAACGCCGGCTCGTCCAGCCTGAAGTTCGCGCTCTTCGGCGCGAGCGCGGGGGCCGTCGCGACGGTCCGCGGCTCTATCGAGGACCTCGACCATGGGCGGCATCTGATCGCCCGCGACGGCTCCGCCAACGTCGTGACCGAGCGGCGATGGTCGGCCGAGCCGGACGTGACGGAAGCGGCGGACCTGCGCGCCATCCTCGATTTCACGACGGCCCATCTGGGGCCGGACGGTCTTGCCGCCGTCGGGCACAGGATCGTCCATGGCGGTCTCGAGCACGTGGCGCCGGCTCTCGTCACCCCGGCACTCCTCGCGTCGCTCGACGCCTTGACCCCGCTTGATCCGCTCCACATGCCGCTGAATCTCGCGCCTGTCCGCGCCATCGCGGCCGCACACCCGCAGCTCGCCCAGGTGGCGTGCTTCGACACGGCGTTCCACCGGACGATGCCGCTCTCGGCTCAATCCTTCGCCCTGCCGCGCTCCGTCCAGGCCGCGGGCGTGCGCCGCTACGGCTTCCACGGGCTCTCTTTCGAGTTCGTCTCGGGACGCCTGGCCGAGCTGGATGCCGATCTGGCCCGCAAGCGGATCGTCGTCGCGCACCTCGGGTCCGGCGCCAGCCTCTGCGCGATGCGTGCCGGGGCCAGTGTCGCCACCACGATGGGCTTCACGACGCTCACCGGCCTGATGATGGCGACGCGTTGCGGCAGCCTAGATCCCGGCGTGGTCCTCTACCTCGCCGCGCAGGGTCACGACCGCCACGACATCGAGGACATGCTCTACCACCGCTCCGGTCTGCTCGGCGTCTCGGGAATCAGCGGCGACCTCAGGGTGCTCTCCGCAAGCGGCGATACGCGCGCCAAGGAAGCCATCGATCTCTTCGTCCACCGCCTCGTGTGCGAGGTGGGCGCGATGGCGGCGGCTTTGGAGGGCCTGGACGGCCTGGTGTTCACCGCCGGGATCGGCGAGCACGACGCCGCGCTGCGCGCCGAAGCATGCAGACGGCTGGCCTGGCTCGGCATCCGGTTCGACGAAGAGGCCAACGCGGTCGACGCCCTGCGCATCAGCGCGCCGGACAGCGAGGTAGCGGTGCTCGTGATCCCGACGGACGAAGAGGCGGTGATCGCCCGTCACACCGAGGAGACGATCAGGCGTGCCTGAAGCTCCGTGGTCTAGACTAAGGCGTCATCGCGAACCCAACCAGAGAGGAAAATACCCTCGTCGCGCTGAGTGGCGATTGCGAAGTCGCAGACCTTCTAAGCAATTTGCATGACGACCGAGGAGTTGGGTTGAGAAAACCTCAGTCAGAATCGCCGGCCCGCGTGCGGATCGCACAGCCTGTATGATGTGCTTGGCAAGGCCTCGCCAGGCCCATACGAACTCGTTGCATCCCTATGGAGATCCAAGAACGAGTATCTTTGCGCCTCCGCCGGGGTGGCGGGAACCGCGATCATCGCAACCACAGAGGAGTGCGCGAGCGCCGGGCCACATTGCATGGAGATAATTATCGCTACGCCGCACAGGATAAGGACCGCCGATGAAACGCCTAGTCGGGTTCTCAATACCATTCACTCGATCCCGTCTTGCAGACTTGATACGTTCTTCGAAGTATAGGTTACAGAAGGCTTACGCCATCTAGCTGATGTTAAATTCGGTTTCAATGAATGAAAGAGGTTTAATATTCTGGCTGCGGCAGCAATGCCGCTCAAGCTGATGACGCTCATCCATCGTTGTAGAGAGTAGACAGAGGTGGGCCGCGCATGCTTTTCGCCTTCCGTCCGCATCCAGGCTCGATCCGCCGCAATCCGTCTAAATTCGTCGAAGCATCCTCACCGCAGATCGATGCCAGCACTGAAGCCGCGGCGCCTCACACGCCAGCAAACGCTCTTCCGACCCTTCTGGATTTTTGCTCTTCGCAATTTAAACAGCGAGCATGACGGCGACTGACCTTGACTAGAGATTACGCAGCCATGGATTGGACGTCCAAGCCTTCGGAGCGTTCGCGATCTTGACGCTTTCGCGAGCACGGACGATGCCGGGAACAGCGACCAGACCTACAGGACGCGCATCAGCTCACCATCAGCGGCGGCGTCGAGACGCTGCTGACCTCCAAGATCAGCGCCAGTCTGCAATATGGCTCTTACAGCTTCGCCCCGACCAGCATACTTTCCCGTCGCCGGCGAGCACTACGGTTCGAACCTGACGTTCCAGACGGTTCGCTTCGGCCTGAACTACCACTTCGACGGCAGCGGCGCGACCTCGGACGCCCCAGTGGGCATCCTGTTCGAGGACACCGTCAAGGACCTCAGCATCCACGCCCAGACGACGCAGATCGTCCAGGCCAACGCGCCGTTTCCGGCCTCTATCTCAGGCGTCGACAGCTTGTACTCCGGCTTCCAGGCCCGCGAATCTTTCAGTGTGACCGGGTACCTCGATTATAAGACACCGATCGGGACGGAGCTTTAGTTCAATCCCGAGCCGTTCCAGGATTTCGGCCTCAGCAACACGCACGGCTTGGCTGGTATCTCGAACCTCGAGGCGCAGAAGGCCGGCTCCGACTTCCCGCACTACAACACCCGCGCCTGTTCGTCCGTCAGATCTGGAGTCTCGGCGGCGAGCAGGAGTATCTTCTCGACGGCCCAAATCAAGTCGCCGGAACGGTCGACGTCAAACGACTCACGCTGACCTTCGGCAAGTTCTCCGTACCGGACATCTTCGAAGCCAACGCTTATTCCCACGATGGCCGCGTCGGCTTCATGCATTGGGCGTCCAACGACGCCGGAGCCTGCGACTTCTCGGCCGATCAGAGGGGCTACACCTACGTTTCGATGCTCGAGCTCAACAGCAAGGATTGGGCGGTCCGCGCCGGATCTTTCCTGTTGACCCGATATGCAGAACAGCCTCAATTCCGACACCCATCATCCGTCTGACCGGATGGGAGTCGCAGTGCTACTGCGACAGCTTCGCCGCCACCCTCACCAACCCCGCCCTGATCGATCCGGCGACCGACGGCGGCGCGCCCGACATCGCGGCCACGCGCAAGACGCGCTCCGAGTTCTCGGGCAACTACCAGAAGTTCCTCAGCATCGGTGGCCTCGGCATCAACCTGGGCGACGGCTCGTTGGAGTCGATCCTCGAGACGTACTACGCGATCGGCTTGAGCAATGTCGCCACGCTGAGCTTCGACTAACAGTTCATCGCCAACCCCGGCTATGACGCCGCAAGAGGGCCAGCTTCGATCGGCGCCGTCCGACTGCACTTCGTGTTAAGATAGCGGAGCGCTCTCCCGCCTCGCGACGTTTGCGGGCTCGAGCGCCCGGACCCCGTGTAGGTCGTCGGGTTGCGTGCGCTTGGTGCATGCGATGATCATCTCGCAACCGGGATGGGCATCGCCGATCTCGAGGTCAAAGCGGTGGAGGCGGACGATCGCCGCCACCAGGCTGAGGCCGATCCCGTGGCCATCCGTCGCCACATGGTCAGCCCCGCGATGGAAGCGCCGCAGGACGACTTCCCTCTGGTCCCGCGGAATGCCGGGCCCTGTATCCGCGACGCGCATGATGGGCCTGCCATCCCGCACGGTTGTGGAGCAGCGGACCCGCCCACCCGGCGGCGTGAACTTCATCGCGTTGTCGATCAGGTTGCACAAGGCTTCCATCAACAGGTCGCCGTCGGCGATGATGGTCGCAGCCGGCCCAGGTTCGACGACCAAATCGATCCCGCGATCGTCCGCGATCGGCTTGTAAAGGTCGGCCGCGTCCGCGATCAGCGTGCGAAGGTCGACGGGCTTGAACTCCGAGCCGCGTTTCGCCCCGCCGATCGCTCGGATGCGGAGGATTGCGGAGACGATCGACAGCGCATGGTCGATGTCCTCGATCGCGCGTTCGCCGATGGCTCGAAACGCTTCGAGACTGGTCGCGTCGTGGCAGCCCCTCTCGAGGCGGGCGCGCAACCGGGTGAGGGGCGTGCGCAACTCGTGAGCGATGTCGTCGCCGAAGGCACGGACCTCGTCCAGCGCGATCTCGAGCCGGTCGAGCATCCCGTTGACCGCCTGGCCCAAGCGGTCGAACGGGTCGAAGGACGAGCGCGTCGGCAGCCTCCGCCCGAGATTTCCGCCCGCCACGTCGTCGATCACGCCCTGGACCAGGCGGAAGCGGCCCTGGCCGCGCAGACCGAGCACGACGCCGAAGAAGGCCGCGATCGCGATCGCCGGCAGCGTGACGACCGCCAGCGCGCGGCCGATCAAGGCGCGTATCCCGTCGAGCTCGTCGAGGTCCTTCGCGACGACGAGCCGGTCGCCGCCGCTCGTCGCGCAGGCGACGGCACGGCTGCTGTTGGGGACGGGGTCGGGCGGGAGGGTGCGGACCAGGTCGGCGACGAGCGGTCCGTCGGCTCGCGCCAGCCGTGCCGGCAGCGCGGCCATGTTGCCGGCGATCACGGCACCGCTGGCGTCGAACAACCCGACCAGCGTCACGCGGTGGACGTCCTCGCCGGCGATGTTATCGATAGCCTCGACGATCGCCGCGCGGTCGCGCGTCCTCAGCGCGCGGCAAACCGCGACGAGCTTCCCATCGACCTCATCGGTCGCGTGACGCACCGTCGACCAGTAGAAGATGCCGGACAGCATCGCCGACTGCAGGATCAGGGCGAGGGCGATGCCGAGCGTCCAGCGGACGGTCGTCGTGCGCGCCAGGTCAGGGAGGGTCGACAATACGATATCCTTCGCCGCGGACGTTGCGGATCAGCGGCACGTCGTCGGGCGCGTCGACCTTGCGGCGCAGCTTGCTCATGTGGACGTCGACGACGTTGGAGCGGGGTTCGAACCGGTAGCCCCAAACGTCCTGAAGCATCATCGAGCGCGTGACGACGCTGCCCGGCCGCCGGACAAGGTATTCCAATATGTCCATCTCGCGCGCCAGCAGGTCGAGCGGCCGTTCGGCCCGCTTGGCGCTGCGCGTGAGCAGGTCGAGTTCGAGCGGGCCGAGGCGCAGCAGCGTCTCCCGCGTCTCGACCGGCCGGCGAAGGAGGGCGTCGAGCCGGGCGACCAGCTCGACCAGCGCGAACGGCTTGGCGAGGTAGTCGTCGCCGCCGGCGCGCAAGCCGCGCACCCGGTCGTCGAGGCCGCCGAGCGCGCTGACCACGAGGGCAGGCGTGCGCACCCCCTCGCCGCGCAGCGCCTTGATGATGTCGAGGCCCTCAAGGCCGGGGAGGAGACGATCGATCACCATCACGTCGAAGGCGTGGTGGGCCAGGGCGAACCCCTCGTCGCCGGTCGCCGCCCGCGTGACGGCGTGGCCGACCCGCGCGAGCTCCATGGCGATCTCCTCGGCGGTCTCGCGATCGTCCTCTATGAGCAGTATCTTCGACAACCCGGCCCCGCGCGCCCCTTCGTGAGGCTAGCATCAATACGAGGGTCCGCGACGTAAGCAAGTCATTCCGAGGACGTCCGGCCACGCCAGACAGTTGGGATGATTCATGAAATCGAATTCGCAAACGATCCTGAAGTATTCGGCCGAGTGGTGTCGGCCGCCGGCACGGGAGTGGCATGATCGTGAAAGTCATTTCATATTGATCGCGCGCGCCGTGAGCGCTACGAACTTCCTGGGTCGGCCAAGCTGTTCGAGATGCACAGTCGCGCGAGCGTGATGGGAAAACTCGACATGCGTTCCAAGGTCGTGACGAGCGTCGCCATCGTGTCATTCGCGCTCGCCGCCTTCGGCTGGTCGTTGGCCGACCGCAGCGAAGCCGGCGCCGGTGAGGCCGATCCCTCGGACGCCGCGAAGGCGGGAACCCAGGACAAGCCAGCCGACGGCCTGGTCGTCGCCGACAAGCGGACGCGACGCCAGCTCGGCGTGGCGACCGGTCGGGCCTTGATCCAGGAGATCGTCGAGCCGATCCGGGTGCCCGCTACGGTCGCGTTCGACGATCGGCGCGTCACACACCTCAAGCCGCGCACCAAGGGTCGCGTGACCAGCCTCCTCGTCGAGCCGAACCAGGAAGTACGCGCCGGTCAAACGTTGGCGACCTTGGACGCTAGCGGCGTTCTGGATGCCCGCAACGGACTCGAAGCCGCACGGGCGGCGCTCGGCGAGGCGACCGCCACGAAGGTCGCGAGCGCGGCGGCCGTGAAGCGTGCGGGAGCGCTCTTGAAGATCGGTGGCGTCTCGCCGGCCGAGGTCGAGAGGCGGCAGGTCGAGGACGCGAAGGCGCAGGCCGCCGTGCAATCCAACCAAGCGCAGGTCGATCTCTACACGGCGCAGTACGAGAGGCTGGCGCCGGAGGCCGGTTCGAGCACCAGCGCGGTCGTGTCGCCGCTGACCGGCGTCGTCGTCAGCGCCAACCTGACGGTGGGCGACGTCGTCGACACCAACCAGGACGCCTTCACCGTCGCCGATCCCTCGCGCATGCTGGTGCTCGCCAGCCTGTTCGGTGCCGACATCGGCGCGGTCGGGCCCGGCAACCGCGTCGTCGTGGAAGCACCCACCGGCGACCACGCGAAGTTCGATGCCAGGATCCTGACGGTCGGCGCCGCGCTCGATCCCCTCACCAACGCCGCCACGGCGCGGATCGAGGTCGCGAACGAGAAGGACCTGCTCAAGGCAAACATGTTCGTTACAGCCGACATCGAGGCCGATCTCCATCGGCGCGGCGTGACGATCCCCGCCTCGTCCGTCCAGTTGACCGAGCAGGGACCGATCGCCTTCGTCCAGGTCGCGCCGGACCGCTTCGAGCGACGCGACCTCGCCCTCGGGATCGAGCGCGCGGACTGGGTCGAGGTGAAGCACGGTGTCGCCGATGGCGAGACCGTCGCGACCACCGGCAGTTTCGGGTTGAAGGCGATCTTGCTGCGCGACCTGCTCGGCTCGACGGATTGAGGCCGCGACGATGAACCGCTGGTTCGGCATGCTCATCGCCCACCGCTGGATCGTGCTCGCGATCGCGCTGCTCGGCGCTGCCGGCGGCCTCGTCAACCTCCGCGGCTTCTCGATCGACGCCGTGCCCGACATCTCGCCCAAGCAGGTTATGATCCTGACCGTGTCGCCGGGGCTCGGACCGTTGGAGGTCGAGCGCCTCGTCACCTTCCCGATCGAGAACGCCATGGCCGGGGTGCCGGGCCTCAAGGACGTGCGGTCGACTTCGCGCTTCGGCGTCTCGGCGGTCTATGTCACCTTCGACGCGTCGGTCGCGCTGAGCGACGCGCGATCCCAAGTGTTCGAGCGCTTGGCGGACGCCAGGGCGACGATGCCGAGCGGCGTCGGCGAGCCGCACATGGGGCCGACGGCGACGGGGCTCGGCGAGGTCTACCAGTTCGAGGTGCGTGGGCCCGGCTATCCGGCGATGCAGCTGCGGCGCCTGCTGCAATGGACGATCGCGCCGCAACTCCGCCTGACGCCGGGCGTCGCCGACGTCAACGTCTACGGCGGCGAGATGCCGACCTACGAGGTGCAGGTCTCCGCGGACACTCTGCGCCGCTACGGCGTGACCCTCGCCCAGGTCTACGCCGCGATCGGCGCCAACAACGCGGCGCGCGGCGGCGCCTCCATCGACCACAACGATCAGCAGGAGGTCATCCGCGGCCTCGGCCTCGTCAAGACCACGGCGGATCTCGCCAAGACGGTCGTGACGACCGGCGAAGGCGGCATCCCGGTCACCCTCGACATGCTGGGCAGGATCGTGGAGGCGCCGCGCGCCCGGCTCGGCGCCGTGTCGCACGACGCCGCCGGCGAGACCGTCGTCGGCGTCACCCTAATGCAGTACGGCAGCAACGCCAACGAGGTCGTGGCGGCGATCAAGGCGACGCTCGACAAGGTCGCCGGCCAGCTGCCGCCCGGCGTCGAGATCAAGCCGTACTACGACCGCAGCGCGCTCGTCGATCGCACGATCCACACGGTCGCCCACAACCTCGGCGAGGGTGCCGCCCTCGTCGTGATCGTGCTGCTGGTTCTGCTCGGCAGCATCCGCGCAGGGCTCCTCGTCGCGCTGGCGATCCCGCTGTCCATGCTGATGGCGCTCGGCGGCATGCGCACCCTCGGCCTGTCCGGCAACCTCATGAGCCTCGGCGCGATCGACTTCGGCCTGATCGTCGACGGCTCCGTCGTGATGATCGAGAACGTGCTGCGCGCCCGCGCCCACGCGCCTGATCGCCCGGCGGCCGACGTGATCCGCGAGGCGGCGGCGGAGGTGGCGCGGCCAATCCTGTTCGCCGTCGCCATCATCATCCTCGTCTACCTGCCGATCCTCGCGCTCAGCGGCGTCGCCGGCAAGATGTTCCGGCCGATGGCAATCACCGTCATCCTCGCGCTGGCGAGCGCGCTCGTCCTGACGATGACCGTCACCCCGGCGCTCGCGGCCGCGTTCCTCTCGGGGGTCCGCGTCAACGAGCGGGAGACCTTCGTCATCCGCGCGATCCGGCGCGGGTACACGCCGCTGCTCAAGCTCGCCGGCCGGCACGCGCTGGTGACGCTGACGATCAGCCTTGCCCTGTTCGCCGGCAGCTGCGTCCTGGCGACCCGGCTCGGCGGCGAGTTCCTGCCGCAGCTCGCGGAAGGCTCGATCGTCGTGACGTCGGAGAAGCTGCCCGGCATCAACCTCGACGCGTCGCTGCGCACCGTCCGGCAGATCGAGACGGCGCTCAGGACCTTTCCCGAGGTGAGGAAGGTCGTCTCGCTCACCGGCAGCGCCGAGATCCCAACCGACCCGATGGGCGTCGAGTCGACCGACAGCTTCATCACCCTGTCCGCGCCCTCCACCTGGAAGACCGCAACGACGCAGGACGGGCTCGTCGCCGCCTTCGAGAAGAAGCTGAAGGCCGACGTGCCCGGCGTCGCCTACACGTTCTCGCAGCCGATTCAGATGCGCATGGAAGACCTCCTGGAGGGCGTTCGCGGCGACGTCGCCATCAGCCTCTACGGCGACGACCTCAAGGTGCTCGAGAGCAAGGCGGCCGAGATCGCCCACGTGGTCGAGCAGGTCCGCGGCGCCGCCGACGTCGCAGCCGGAAGCGCAGGCCGGCATGCCCGGCCTCACCATCGCCATCGATCGCGCCAAGGCGGCCCGCTACGGGGTCAACGCGTCCGACATCCTCGACACGGTCGAGAGCATCGGCGGCCGCGTCACCGGCATGGTCTACGGCGACGACAACTCGATCACCGACATCGTGGTCCGCCTCGCGCCCGGCGACCGCGACGACGTCGAGCGCGTGCGCAGCCTCCCTGCCGGAATGAATGGCAAGCGGCTGGTGCCGTTGTCGATGGTGGCGTCCGTCGACGTCGGGACCGGGCCGGCGCAGATCAGCCGCGACCGGCTGCAGCGCCGCATCTCGATCCAGGCCAACGTGCGCGGGCGCGACGCGCAGAGCTTCGTCGAGGAGGCGCAGGCGGCGGTCCGCGACAAGGTCAAGCTGCCGCCGCGCTATTCCGTCGAGTGGAGCGGCCAGTTCAAGAACTTCCAGGAGGCGACCGCGCGCCTGTCGATCGTCGTGCCGGTCGCGCTCGCCGCGATCCTCCTGCTGCTCGTCATCATGTTCGGCAACGTCAGGCTCGCCGCCCTCATCTTCCTCAACGTGCCGATCGCCGCCACCGGCGGCATCGTGGCCCTGACGCTGCGCGGCATGCCGTTCTCGATCTCGGCGGCGATCGGCTTCATCGCCACCTTCGGCATCGCGATCCTCAACGGCGTCGTGCTGACGAGCTACATCGACCACCTCCGCAAGGAGGGTGCCGACGCGCGGACGGCAGCGACGCAGGCGGCGGAGATGCGGCTGCGTCCGGTGGTGATGACGGCGATGGTGGCGACCCTGGGCTTCCTCCCGATGGCGCTGTCGACGAGCGCCGGCGCCGAGGTGCAGCGGCCGCTGGCGACCGTCGTCATCGGCGGCCTGATCACGGCGACCCTGCTGACGCTCGTGGTACTGCCGGCGATCTACCCAGCCATCGCCGACTTGCGCCTACGCGATCTGTTCCGCCGTGCCAAGCGCGGGAAGGCGCGGGCCGCACCCGTTGGCGATGGCCGCCTGGCGGAACATCCGCGATGAGGTCGTGCCTGACTGCCGGCCGAGCGCTCCGGTGCGCGAGCAGGCGCCAATTTCGCACCATCGCGCTAGTCGGCGCCGCCGCGGCTTTGTCGGGCTGCGTCGTGGGTCCAAACTACGCGCCGCCCTCTGCGCCGCTCGTCGAGGGATACACCAAAGAGTCGCTGCGCCAGCCGAGCGGCGCGAGCGGGATCGCCACCGCGGAGGGCGGCCCAGCCGCCCAGGCCTTCGTGCCCGGCGGCGATGTCAAGGGTCACTGGTGGAGCTTGTTCCATTCCAAGGACCTCGACCGCATCGTGGAGGAGGCGCTCGCCCACAATCCCAATCTCGAGGCGGCGCAGGCCGCGCTCGATCGCTCCTTCGAGGACGTCCAGGCGCAGCGCGGTACGCTGTTCCCGAGCGTCTCGACCAACGATCAGGCGTCCTACCAAAAGGCGCCGGCCGGCGGCCTGCAGAGCCCGCTGACGAACCAGGCCCGCTACACCTACGCGCTATTCACGCCACGCATCGCGGTGTCCTACGCGCCGGACGTGTTCGGCGGCGGGCTGCGTCAGATCGAGTCGCTCGCGTCACGCCAGGAGAACCAGCGCTTCCAGCTAGAGGCGACCTACCTCACCCTGACTACCAACGTCGTCCTCGCCGCCATCCAGGAGGCCTCGCTGCGCGAGCAGATCGCGACCGTCCACAAGGTGATCGACGCGCAGACCGAGATCCTGACGCTGGACGAGAAGGCGTTCGCGCTGAAGGAGCTCGCGCGCACCGATGTGGTCCAGCAGATGGCGGCGCTCGGCCAGTCGCAGCAGCAGCTCGCGCCGTTGGAGAAGCAGCTCGCGATCCAGCGCAACCTTCTCACCAACCTGGCGGGCCGGCCGCCGAGCGAGGAGGTGTCGGCAACCTTCAAGTTTGCCTCGCTGCGGCTGCCGACGAAGCTGCCGGTCAGCTTTCCCTCGACGCTCGTGCTGCAACGGCCCGATCTGCGCGCCGCCGATGCGGCGGTTCACCAGGCGGGGGCGGAGGTCGGTGTCGCATTGGCGAATCGCCTGCCTCAGTTCCGGATTTCGGGCGACGCCGGGTCGAGCGCGATCAACCTGACCCAGCTCTTCAGCGGACCGGCCGGTTTCTACAGTATTGTCGGCTCCGTCAGCGCGCCGCTCTTCGACGCCGGGACGCTGTATCACCGGCAACGCGCGAGCGAGGACGCTCTCCTCGAAGCTGAGGCACGTTACAAGTCCGCCGCCCTCGCTGCCCTGCAAAACGTTGCCGACGCCTTGCGGGCGTTGCAATCAGACGCGCAGGCAGTGAAGGCGGCGACCACCACAGAGAAGGCGGCGGCAGAAGGCTTCGCTATGCTGAGGAAGGAGCGACAAGTCGGCGGCGCCAACACCCTGCAGGTCTTCCTGTCGCAACAGGTCTACCTCTCCGCCTTGGCGAATTCGGTCCAGGCGCGGGCGGCGCAATACGTCGACACCGTCGCCCTGTTCCAGGCGCTCGGCGGCGGATGGTGGAACCGCTCCGACCCTCGTCCCCCGTTGCCGGACGACGATTTCTTTAAATTTCTCTGACCTCGCCAGCGGCAATTAGCGACAGCGTCGAGCGCGGTTCGAGCAGCAGCAGCGTATGGCGTCGGAAGGCGGTCCCGGACTTGATCCGGGATGATCGCCTCCTCCTCGATCGACAGGACCGTCGACTTCGCGTCCTTCGGGCCGGTCGGAACGTCGGCGACCGAGCTGCGGCTCTTCCACTTGGTGCAAAGCTCTTAAAGGAGTCGCGCAAGAGGACCGAGAAAGGCCGTTCATTGTCCTGTGGAACGAGGCGGAGCGAATAAAACATAGTCAAGAGACCCGGTCTCGCTCGGTATCGTCGCGGGACGCGCCACGCGGACGGCGTCGTAGGACTTGAGGTCGACCTCCTCCGAGATGGCACTCATCGCCAGCAGCCCCGCGTTCTGCGTCCTGAGCGCGCCGGCCTCGTGCCCGAGCAGCGCCGCTACGGCCGCGAAGGCGGCGAGACGGCACAGGGTCGCGAGCGTCCAGAACGAAGGAGAGTGGTTGTAGGCGACCAAGCGAGGCCGCCGATGGCCGCCACGGCGAGGCTCGAGGTCAAGTCTCCATGGCGTCACCGTTGCAAGCGAGAGACCTGCACGGGCTTCTTGGCCTCCTCAATGGCGATGAGATGAGCGGCAATCTGGTTAGCGACGGTTTCGCAGTAATTCCGGACTTGGTCGCCCTTGACGCGCTCCCTCTGCGCGTCCGTCAGCCGGGTCCACTTGTCCCTGAGATCCTCGTAGGAAGACTGCTCCCGCTCCACGCAGGCTTGGCGGCGTAGGGCGGCATCTTCCCGCAAAGACCGTCGACGTCCCACTACGGGAACGGGACGGCGACGTACTGGGCCAGGAGAACGGCGGCCAGGAGCATGTTAGTGCACGTGCTCGTAGCCGGCATCGGTCAGGACATAGCCGTCACCGGCCATCTTGAGGCGTCCTTTGGCAACCCAGGTCTTCCAGTCCCTTCAAGGCGTCGCGAACCTCGATGCCCTTGTTCGCGAAAGAGGCCGACATGAAGGCCTCGACCAAGGGACGGCTGCCGGGTCAGCTTTGACCGCCTGAACAGGTCGAGGACCCTCTCGTCCTGCTACCCGAGGTCCGGCTGGAGCGCCGCGACGACCCGTTCCAGGGCGTCGGCAGCCTCCTTCTCCTTGCCCTCGGCAATCAAATTCTTGGCCTCGTCAATCTGGCGCACGCCGTACCCTCCGGGAATCAAGTCGCCCCGCGTCGCCCCCGCTTATTTCGTGAACTCGCCCACGTCGAGCACCGGTGCATCAACCAACTAAGCTTGCGGCGTATCTTATTGGTGCCGGTTGCAGGAATCGAACCCGCGACCTACTGATTACAAATCAGTTGCTCTACCAACTGAGCTAAACCGGCGACCGATGTCAGGGATAGCAGCCGTCGGCGTTTGCCGCAACGCCGTGCGAGTCCGCAGCATCGTCCTTAACGAAGGGTTCAGCTTCCTCGTCTTACCTTCTCTGCAGTTCCCACGGATAGCTTGGAGCGTTCGTGGATAACGCGACGGGGGCGTCGGCTTGATCGACGCGCAGGTGGAACCATGGGGAAACGAACATGACGGGACGTTTGGTGAAGACCGGGCTCGTGATCGCGCTGGGTTGCGCGACCGTCGCCGGCACGAGGACGCCGACCTATGCCGGTGACCGCGCGGGGGCGATCGCCGCCGGCGTCATCGGTGGCGCTGCGCTCGGTGCGCTGGCCGCCGGTGCCGTGGGCGGCGCCTATCCGCCGCCGCCGCGCACGGTCTATGTGGAGCCGGCCTACGCGCCACCGCCGCCGCCGCGCTGCCACCGCGAGCTGGTCCGCTTCTGGGACGAGGACGAGGGCGCCTATATCGAGCGTCCCCGCCGCGTCTGCGACCGCTACTGAGACCATCAGGTCCAAACATGAAAAAAGCCCCACGCGAGCGGGGCCTATTCATGTGCTCTCGAAGGCGATGCCTACGAGGGCTGCGGCTCGAGACCGCCGGCCTCGGGGCCAGGCTTCGGCCTTGGCGATCCCGTCTGCGGGACGGGCGAGGCGCGCGGCGGCGCCGGCGGCTGATCGTCACCGGTGTCGCGCACGGGCGTCTTGCCGTTGAGCAAACCGATGATCTCCTCGCCCGACAGGGTTTCGTACTCCATCAGACCTTTGGCGAGCGTCTCGAGATCGTGGCGCTTCGTCGTGATGATACGGGTAGCCTCGGCAAGACCGGTCTCGACAAGGTGGCGCACCTCGGCATCGATCTTGCGCGAAGTCTCTTCGGACAAGGTGTTCTTCTGGCCCATGGAATAGCCGAGGAACACCTCCTCCTGGTTCTCGCCGTACATCACCGTGCCGAGCGCGTCGGAAAAGCCCCAACGGGTCACCATCGCGCGGGCGAGCTTGGTTGCCTGCTCGATATCGGACTGGGCACCGGACGTCACCTTCTCCTTGCCGAACACGAGCTCCTCGGAAACACGACCACCCATCAGCACCGCCAAGCGCGAGGTCATCTGCTCGTAGCTCATCGAGAGCTTGTCGCGCTCGGGCAGCTGCATGACCATGCCGAGCGCACGTCCACGCGGAATGATCGTCGCCTTGTGGACCGGGTCGGTGGCCGGCACATTCAACGCCACCAGGGCATGACCGCCTTCGTGGTAGGCGGTAAGCTGCTTCTCGCCCTCGGTCATGACGAGGGTGCGGCGCTCCGCACCCATCATGATCTTGTCCTTGGAATCCTCGAACTCGACCATGGTGACGATGCGCTTGCCGCGCCGTGCCGCCATCAGCGCCGACTCGTTGACGAGGTTCATGAGGTCAGCGCCGGAAAAACCCGGCGTGCCGCGAGCGACAACCTTGAGGTCGACGTCGGGAGAGAGCGGGACTTTGCGCACATGCACCTTGAGGATGCGCTCGCGGCCGATGACGTCGGGATTCGGCACGGTGATCTGGCGATCGAAGCGGCCCGGACGCAACAGCGCGGGATCGAGCACGTCGGGACGGTTGGTCGCGGCGATGAGGATGATGCCCTCGTTGGCCTCGAACCCGTCCATTTCGACAAGCAGCTGGTTCAACGTCTGCTCACGCTCGTCGTTGCCGCCGCCGAGCCCGGCGCCGCGATGGCGACCGACAGCATCGATCTCGTCGATGAAGATAATGCAAGGTGCGTTTTTCTTGGCCTGCTCGAACATGTCACGCACGCGACTTGCGCCGACACCGACGAACATCTCGACGAAATCCGAACCCGAGATCGTGAAGAACGGCACGTTCGCCTCGCCGGCGATGGCGCGCGCCAGCAGCGTCTTGCCGGTGCCGGGAGGGCCGACGAGCAGCACGCCGCGCGGGATACGGCCGCCGAGCCGCTGGAATTTCTGCGGATCGCGCAGAAACTCGACGATCTCCTGCAGGTCCTCCTTGGCCTCGTCGACACCGGCGACGTCCTCGAACGTGACGCGGCCGTGAGCCTCGGTCAGCAGCTTGGCCTTCGACTTGCCGAAGCCCATGGCCTTGCCGCCGGCTCCCTGCATCTGTCGCGACACGAAGATCCAAAGCGCGATGAGCGCCAGCAGCGGCAGCCCGTTGGCCAAAAGCGCGATCAGCCAGCCGTTTCCGTCCGACGGGGGCTTGGCATTGAGCCTGACGTTCTTCTTGAGCATCGCCTGCACCAGCGTCGATTGCGGATCGACCGGCGCATAGGTCACGAAGGCGCGATTATCAGTGAGATGGCCGGTGATCTCCTGGCCGGAGATCGTGGCATCCTGCACGCGACCCTGATCGACGTCGTTCACGAGCTGGCTGTAGGCGACCTCCGTGGAGGTCGTTTTCTGGTTCGTGCCGCCCTGGAATAGCATCACCAGCGCGACCACCAAGAGGAAGATGATCACCCAGAGAGCGAAGTTACGGAAGTTCGGGTTCATGTGCAATCCAGGTGGAGCGGACCTGAGGGTCCAAGCCCCGAGGGGCAGCTGACGAAGCGAAGAGCAATAGGTCCAGCAGAGTGTACCACCGGTGAACCGTGGCAGCGAATGTATGCCGACCCCCGACCCTTGCCAAGGGAACCTCACCGTGCGCGTCAATTCGGCCTTAATCGGGGCGCGGTCGTCCGCGACGTCGCGGCGGCTCCGGCGTGACCGTGAGCGTCCCACCGCCGTCGAGCGCGAGCAGCGCGCTCGCCAGCGTGCCGCGGAAAGGACGCCGCTCCTCGAGCGCAGCGCGCAGCGCGTCGCTCAGCGCTTCCAACCTCTCGAGCGGCAGCGTTCCCGCCTGGCCGACGTGGAGGATCGCGCGAGCGACGACGCGCTGGACGATCTCCGGGGTCGCCGCGCGCGCGACCGCGAGGTCGGCGCGCCAGAGGCCCGGTTCGGCGAGCGGCTGCAGCTCGGCCAAGCTTCGCGCGACCTCTTGCTCGAGCGCCTCCTCGGCTCGCGCCATGCGTCGCGCCAGGCGCACCAACGCCGTCCGGTCCAGACCCAGCCCCGCGGCGGCTTCGGCCTGTCGGCGCAGGCGTACCCGATGGTAGGCCGGATCATCGTTCGAGGGATCGGCGACGAAGGCGAGCCCCCCGGCGGCGCAAATCGCCAGCAGGTCCGGCTTGGCCAATTCCAGCAGCGGGCGCACCAGCGCGACGCCTTCGCCAAGCAGAGTCTCGCGGCGCATGCCGGCCAACCCGGCGACGCCGCTGCCGCGGCCGAGCCGCATCAGCACGGTTTCGGCCTGATCGTCGGCGTGATGCGCGGTGAGGATGAAGGGCGCGCCAATGGAGCGGGCGTGCTCGCTCAAGAGCCGGTAGCGAGCCTCCCGCGCCCTCTCCTGGATGCCGCTGACGGGCTTGGGTCCGGACCAGGTCAGGGTCGCGTGCGGCAGCCGATGTCCGGCAGCGGCCGCGGCGACCATGGCGGCCTCGGCGGCGCCTTCGAGCCGCAGCCCGTGGTCCACGGTGGCGACGTGAAGCTCGGGACTACGCGTCGCAGCCTCCCGCCAAGTGACGGCGAGGTGCAACAGCGCCATCGAATCGGGGCCGCCGGAAACCGCCAGGAGAAGGGCCGGCGCGGCGTCGAGACCGGCAAACAGCCTGGAGAGATCGAAGTGGTCCGTCGCCGCGCTGGAACGGGCCGCGCTCAGCACTGGGCGCGCTTGAGCTCCCGCTCGGCGCCGCTCTTCACGTAGGCGGGTGCGTTCGGGTATTTGCGGCCGACCTCGGAGAAGGTGGCGCAGGCCTGCTCCTTGGCGCCGAGCAGCTTCAGCGACATGCCGAGGTGAAGCATCGCGTCGGGGGCCCGCGACGAGCTCGAATAATCGGTCGAGATCTTGAGGTACTGCTCGGCCGCCTCGCGGCTGCGCCCGCGCTGCGCGAAGCTCTCGCCCAGGTAGTAGGTGGCGTCGGCGGCGAGCTTCGATTTCGGGTTCTTCTGGATGAAGGTGGTGAAGCCCTTCTCGGCGTCCTCGTACTGCTTGTCGCGATAGAGGCCGAGCGCGGCGTCGAACTCGCCGCGCGGCGTCGTCGGCGCGGCGCCGGCCGCGGCATCGGCGTTGGCGATGATGGTGCCGTTGGACGTCACGGTGCCGCCGACCTGCCGCGGCGTCGAGGACGGCAGGCGCAGCGTCGGCGCCAGCGTGTCGTCGCTGCCGCCGCGGGCGAGCTTGCCGCCGGCGAGATCCATCGGGGCGCCGCCGGTATCCTCGGGCTGCGCGGAGGCGGCGGAGCCCAGCGGCTTGGGCCTGCCGGGCGCGCCGGCATCGGCGGCGTCGGGATCGAAGGCATCGTCACGACGCTTGCGCGGCTTCGGCGTCGAAGGCTCGACCTGCGCGACGGCATCCGGTTCCGCGGGCGCCCGCGTCTCGGCTTCGGCGCGCTTGCGCGGCGGTGCCGCGCTCAGACGCGAGTCGACGTCGGTCTGGAACTTCTGCAGCTGCTCGACAAGCCTGCGATTGGCGTTCTGCAGCTCTTCGATCTGTCCGGTCATCTCGCGGATGCGGTTCTCGGCCTTGCTCATGCGGATGGCCACCGACCCGGCATCGGGCGAGTCCACCCGGCTGCGCGGCGTCATTTGATAATCGGGATCGCCGGCACCGGGCTCTTCGTAACCGCGTGGCGGCCGGTCGTAGTCCTGCGCCGGCGCCGGCAACGCCGCCGTGGCGAGGGGGATCGCGAGCGAAACAGCGGAGAGAACGCGAGGCAACTTCATCGCTTGCGGGTCCGGAGGTGGGCGTCGATGCGGCATCTAGCGAGGCAAAGCGGGCGCATTTTTGGCCAGGGCGATCCTCGCGCCAAGGCAGGCTCGAGACGGAAAAGGATCACACCCTTTCGCGGGTGTGCGGGACATGCGCCACGAAGCGCAGCATGATCTGGTCGTACCATCGCGACGGGAGCAAGCGTCCGAGAAGTGCGGCGGCGTAGAGGAAGAAGGGGAAGGCGATCGTCGCCCTGCCCTGCTCCAGCCGGCGCCGGATGAGGGCACCAGCCGCCGCCTCCGAGAGCTCTCCCGGCTTGAACGCGGTGATCGAATCGTTGAGCGGGGTCTTAACGTAGCCGGCGACGATGAGGCTGACGAGGACGCCACGCCGCTCCAGGCGCGCCCTGATCGACTCGGCGTAGGCGTGCACCCCGGCCTTGGTGATGCAATAGGCCGGCGAATAGGGCAGCCCATGCAGCCCGGCGATGGACCCGACCATGGCGAGCTGCCCCGTGCCGCGGGACGTCATCGGCTCGATCAATGGCTCAACCGTGTTGAGGACGCCCATGAGATTGGTGGCAATGATGGCGCGCACCGCCTCCGGCTCCTCGGCGAACTCGTCCGGGCCGAGTCCCGTGGTGATGCCGGCGTTGGCGACGACAAGGTCGAAGGGCTGGCGACAGTCGGCGGCGGCGATCCAGGTCGCCATGGCCACGCGATCGCGGACATCAAGCGATGCGATCTCGACCGCAGCGCCCTTGGCGCGGGCGGCCGCGGCCGCGGCCTCCAGGCGCTCGGCGTCGCGCCCAACCAGGGCGAGCCGGACGCCAGGCGCCGCATAGGCCAGCGCAATGCCGCGACCGATGCCGCTGGAGGCGCCGGTTACCAGAACCGAGCGATGCGAACGCGTCATGGATCGACGAAGGCCTCGCCGAGACAGACGAGATCGGCTTCGGCACCCGCGGCCGCTTCGCGTTTGACCGTGAGCCGCAGCACAGCGGGGGTCCCCGGTGTCGCTTGCACGACCTTGGCCGAGATCTCGAAGCTCTCATCGACCAGCACGGGGCGGATGAATTTGGCCGAGAGCTTGCGGATCGTCGCGCCGGGCCGCCAGCGCGCGAGATAGCTCTCGAAGCAGCCCATGATCAGCATGCCGTGGATCGGCGGCCGCGGCAGGCCGGCCTTGGCGGCGAGCGCGGGGTCCGTGTGCAGCGGATTGCTGTCGTGCGAGGCGGCGGCGTAGGCCAAGACCGCCGCTGCCGGGAACGGGCCGAAGCGATGCGAAGGGACGACTTCGCCCCGCCGAGGCGCCGCGCTCACTTCGCCGCCGAGGCGGAGAACAGGCGCAGGATCGTCTCGACGTGGACGAGAGGTGCGCCGGCCGCGTCACGGATCGTGCCGGCAAGCACGAGGCGCTCGGGCGAAGCCTCGCGGCGGACAACGAGCTCCATGGCATAGCGTTCGTTGGCGATCAGCGGACCGAAATACTCGAAGAGCTGCGACTCGTGAACCGGCACGAGATCGTCCCTGGGCGCCAACGCGAGCAAAGCATCGCGTAGCTCCGGGGCGGCGAGCCAGCGGATGGGGAACGCCGCGGGCACACCGTCGCCCGGCTCCAGGCCAGTGGCGGCGCGAAACGCCGCGACCTCGGCGTGCGTGGCCGCGACCGGGAAGGTGCCGAGCGGCGTCATGCCGCCTCGCGGATCACCAGCACGGCGTTGACGCCGCCGAAGGCGAAGGAGTTCGACATGGCGGTGTGGATGCGCAACGGCCGCGCGACGTTGGGGATGCAATCGACCGGACATCTCTCGTCCGGCTCGAGGAAATTGATGGTCGGCGGCGCGATCTGCTCGCGCATCGCGTTGAGCGTGACGACGAGTTCGAGCGCGCCGGCGGCCCCGAGGCCGTGGCCGTGGATCGGCTTGGTCGAGGAGATCGGCACGTGCGGCGCGCGTTCGCCGAACACGGCATGCATCGCCGCCGACTCGGCCGTATCGTTGACGATCGTCGCCGTGCCGTGGGCGTTGACGTAGTCGATTTCATCCGTCGTCGCGCCGGCGTCCTCGAGAGCGATGACCATCGCGCGCGAAGCGCCGGCGACGTCGGGGGCGACCATGTCCTTGGCATCGGTCGTGGTGCCGTAGCCGGCAAGCTCGGCCAGCGGCGTCGCGCCCCTCGCGCGGGCATGCTCCTCGGATTCGAGCACCACGACGCCGGCACCTGCGCCGAGCACCATGCCGTTGCGACCCTTGGAGAACGGCCGGCAGAAATCCGGCGTCATCACCCGCAACGCCTCCCAGGCGAGCATGGCGTTGTTGGTGATGTGATCCTCCGTGCCGCCGACGACGGCGATGTCGACCGCGCCCGAGCGGATCAGCTGAAAGCCGATCCCGATCGCCTGCGTCGACGAGGAGCAGGCGGAGGCGACGGCGAAGCTGACGCCCTGCAGGCCGTAGCGGATCGAGAGGTTGGCCGGGCACGCCGACGGGATCAGCTTGGGTACCATGAGCGGATGGGGCCGCCCCTTTTTGATCAGCGAGAGGTGGATGCCCTCCTCGATCGTGATCATGCCGCCTATGCCGGTCCCTACGATGCAGGCGGCGCGTGGCCCCAGCCGGGTGCTGCGATCGTAGCCGGCCTGAGCCATCGCCTCGTCCGCCGCCACGAGCAGATGCTGGCTGACGGGGTCGCAGAACGGCAGCACGTTGCGGTCGAGGTAGAGGGTCGGATCGAAATCCTGTACCTGCGCGGCGATCTTGATGCGCCCGCGATATTCGTAGGGGAAGACGGGCGGGAAGATGCAGGCGCGACCGTCGCGAACGGCAGCCCACAACTTGTCGACACCGACGCCGGCGGACGAGACCGCGCCGGAGCCGGTCACGACCACCCGCTTGCGGTCGACCATCAGGCCTGCTGCTTTTCTTTTATGATGTAGCTGGCGATCGCGTCGATCAGCTGACTGACGTTCTTGGCATCGTGGAACGGACCGTCCATCGGGATGTAGACGTCGAACTTGTCCTCGATCGCGGTGAGAATCATGACGATGTCGATCGACTTCAGGTCGAGGCTCTCGATCGTGGCATCGGGGGTGACCCGATCGCGATCGATCATGCCCTCGGTGACGATCGTGTCGATGATCTTCTCGACCAGCTCGTCGTGCGCAACCGGCGCCTTGACGTCGACCGCCGCATTCGTACCGCCGGCCTCACTGTTGGTGTCCACCAATGGCTCCCACTCGTCGGCTTGGCCTCGTCGATACCGCCCGTGGGACGGCCGACCCGAGGACATTCGGTTATCAGTCCAGCGGCCGGCGGGGGTCTGTCCGGCAAAGCTCACCGCGGCCGCACGATCGGCGACGCAACCTGCCTAGTCCAAAGCGAATGTGAAGGGAAGGCCCCCGCTCGCAGGACGGCCCGTGGGCTCCGAGCAGCGAGACCCTATGATGCGCCCTGCTTGGCGCGGGTCATCTCGCGGCTGCCGGCCTCGGTGATCAGGCGCTTCAGTTCCGGCTTGCACGAACCGCAATTGGTACCGGCCCTGAGCTTGGCACCGATCGCTTCGACCGATGTCGCCCCATCGCGTATCGCGGCGAGGATTCGCCCTTCCGGGACGCCGAAGCAGGCGCAGACGTTGGCGCCCTCGTCGGCCGCCCCGTCCAGCCGCTTGCCCGACAGCACCACGCGACGCATCTGCCTGTCGATGCTCTCGGCGTTCCACGCCTCTGCGAGGATCGACCATTTCGGCGGATTCGCGGCAGGGGCGAGAAACAGGCCGCCGACGAGGCGGTCAGCGGCGATGAGCGCCGTGCGCAAGATCCCGCGCCGGGCGTCGACGTAGCGCAGCACATCGGCCTCGCCCGTTGTCCCCGCCACGACGGCGAGAAGGTCGGCGCCATCGCCGTCGGTATCGACGCGCGCGGCGAAGCCTCCGGCGATGGCCGTCCAAGCCCAATAGCTGGTGCGCGGCAGGTGCAGACGGGTTCGGGACAGCAGGAATCCGGCGCTGCGCATCGCCAGCGGCGCGATGGCGACCGGCGTGGCCTTGGCATCGGGCTGGCCCGAGAAGGGGTCGACGATGGCGTGGACCATCGAACCGGCGCGCGCGTCGCTCGCCGTCTCGTCGCTCCAATGCATCGGCACGAACACCGCGCCGCGCTCCTGGCCGTTGCTGAACATCACGCGGTAGGTGCCCGACCCGTGATGATTGGTGAGGCGCGCCAAGCCGCCATCGACGAGGCCGAAGCGCGTGGCATCGTAAGGGTGCACCGAGACGAAAGGCTCGGGCAGATGGCTGCCGAGGCGCGTCGACAGGCCGGTGCGCGTCATCGTGTGCCACTGGTCGCGGATGCGGCCGGTGTTGAGCAGCAGCGGGAACGAGGCCGAGACCTGCTCCGCGAGCTGCGGGGGCGCCGGCGCCACGAACTGCGCCTTGCGCGAGGGCGTGTAGAACCCACCCGCCGCGAAGAAGCGCGGCACGCCGCCGCCGCCCGAAGGCTGCGGCCATTGCACCGGCGCCAGCTTCTCGTAGAGCGTTTCCCCGATCGCGGCGAAGCTGCCGATGTCGAAGTCACGGGTTCCGGCATTCTCGAAGCCGGACAGCGCGGCATGCTCGGCGAACACGTCGCGAGGGGACTGGAACTCGAAGCCGGAGAAGCCCAGCCGTTTGCCGAGTTGCGCGACTGCCCACCAATCGGGCCTCGCTTCGCCGACCGGCTCGAGGAAGCGGCGCTGCCGCGAGATGCGACGCTCGGAGTTCGTGACCGTGCCGTCTTTCTCACCCCAGGCCTGAGCCGGAAGCCGAACGTGGGAGCCGCTGTTCAGCGTATCGTTGGAGCTGACGTTCTCGGAGACGACGAAGAGCTCGAGTTTGCGGAACGCCGCCCTGACATCCTCGGTCTGCGGCAGGCTGACGGCGGGGTTGGTGCCGATGACCCACAGCGCCTTGATCGTGCCGGCGTCGATCGCCTTGACCATCTCCGTGATGATCAGTCCCGGTTGGCGCACCATGTTCGGCGCGTTCCAGAAACGTCCCACCTTATCGATGTCGGACTCTGCAAAGCCCATGTGCGCCGCGAGCTGGTTGGCCAGGCCGCCGACCTCTCGTCCGCCCATCGCGTTGGGCTGCCCGGTCAGCGAGAACGGTCCGGCGCCGCGCCGGCCGATCCGCCCCGTGGCGAGGTGGCAGTTCAGGATCGCGTTGACCTTGTCGGTACCCTGCGCCGATTGATTGACGCCCTGGCTGTAGAGCGTGACCACACGCTCAGCACCCGCCCAGCGACGGTAGAAGCGGGCGACGTCCTCCGCCGGGAGCCGCGTGCGCAACGCCACGGCGGCCACGTTCGGAGCGATGGCGCGAGCCGAGGCGAGCGTCGCCGCGAAATTCTCGGTGTGGGCTTCGATGTAGGCGTGATCGAGGTGCCCGTTGTCGGCGAGATGCACGAGCAGGCCGGAGAACAGCGTCGAGTCCTGCCCCGGAGCGATGCCGAGGTGCTGCTCGGCATCCTCGGCCGTGGCGGTACGGCGTACGTCGATGGTGATGAGCGCCGCGCCGCGCTCCTCGTGCGCCTTCATCATGCGCTGGAACAGAACGGGATGGCACCAGGCGGCGTTCGAGCCGACGAGCACGAAAAGGTCGCCCTCGTCGAGATCCTCATAGCAGCCAGGCACCGTGTCGGAACCGAACGCCCGCTTGTGGCCGCTCACCGCAGAGGACATGCACAGGCGCGAGTTGGTGTCGACGTTCGCCGAGCCGATGAAGCCCTTCATCAGCTTGTTGGGAACGTAGTAGTCCTCGGTCAGAAGCTGGCCCGACAGATAGAAAGCCACGGCCGACGGGCCATGCGCGTCGACGATGCGCCGGTAACCCGATGCGACGTGATCGAGCGCTTCGTCCCACGAAACGCGCCGGCCGTTCACTTCGGGATGGGCCAGCCGCGTCGCGGGATCGAGCGTCTCGCCGAGCGCCGAACCTTTCGAGCACAGGCGCCCGAAGTTGGCCGGATGCATCTTGTCGCCGGCGATCTCAGCTCCGCCTTTGCCGTCAGGTGTCGCCAGTACGCCGCAACCAACGCCGCAGTAGGGGCAGGTGGTACGGACCGCGTCCGTCATGCTGCCGCCCCGCCTAATACACGTCGGCTTGGTAGCGTCCGGTCTTCTTCAGCTCGGCGACGAAGCCCTTGGCCTCGGCGGGCTCCAACCTCCCCTCGTTGGCGACGATCTCGACGAGCGCCTTGTCGACGTCGCTCGCCATGCGCTTGGCGTCGCCGCAGATGTAGAAATGCGACCCCTTCTCGAGCCAGGTCCAAAGCTCCTTGGCGTTCTCACGCATCTTGTCTTGAACATACGTCTTCGGCGTATCGGCGTCGCGCGACCACGCCAACGAGATCTTCGACAGCGTCCCGTCTTGCAGGAAGCTCTCCATCTCCTCTTGGTAGAAATAGTCGGCGGCGCGGCGCTGGTGGCCGTAGAACAGCCAGGCACCGCCCTTCGAGTCGGCGGCCTTGCGATCATGCAGGAACGCGCGGAACGGGGCGACACCGGTACCCGGCCCGACCATGATGATCGGCACTTCGGTCGATTTGGGCAGCTCGAAATTATGCGCCTTCTGCACGTAGGCCTTGATGCGGGTCCCGATCGGCAGTTCCTCGGCGAGCCAAGTCGAAGCGACGCCATGGCGCACGCGCTCGTTGACGGTGTAACGCACATGGTCGACCGTGAGAGTCACCCAGCCCGGGGTGGCATTGTGCGACGACGAGATCGAGTAGAGCCGCGGCTGCAGCGGATCGAGCGCCTCGATGAAAGCCTCCGGATCCGGCCGCACGTTCGGGAACTTCTCCAGGACGCCGAGCACGTCGAGCGTGGCGACATCGCCATCGGGGTCCTCGCCCTTGGCGAGGGCCTTGGCCTTGGCGCGGCGCTCGCCTCCGGTGATGTAGGAGACGAGTTCGAAGAGCGAGTCGGGGGCCGTACCCAGCGACACCTCATTGGTCAGCACCTCGACGATGGTCTTGTCACCGATCGGAAAGTCGCGCGGCGCGCCGATGGCTGCGATGACGCCTTCGACAAGCGCCGCGCTGTTGCGCGGGAACAGGCCGAAGGAATCGCCGACGACGTATTCAATGCCCGCTTCGCGCAGGTCGATTTCGACGTGGAAGGTCGACTTCGCCGAATCCTGCTTGTTGAGGCGACGACGCCCCGCGAAGGTCACCTCGACGGGATTGGCGCGGGAGTAACCAGGCGTGGTATCGACGACTTCGGCCGAGACCTGAGCCTCGGTCGCCGCGCCGGACTTCTCCGCCGGCGCGCTGCCGATCTCGGCGGCCAGTTCCTTGACCTTGCGCGCGGTCTCCTTGCCACCGGGCACGCACAGGTTCAACGCCGGCTCTTTGCCATCGGCGATCGCCTTGGAATAGTTGTGGCAGTCGTAACCGCACTGACCGCAATCCTGCTGCGCCATCGCCGCCATCAACCGGCGCTGAATCGGTTTGCCCGCGGCAAGCTCCATGCGCTCGCCCAGCGGCATCGCCGGATCATGCCACGGGGCGTCGTCGTCTTCCTCCATGCCGGCATCGGCCGCGCTGATGGGCTGGGCATCGCCCGCCTGAGGCGCGACGAAGCCTGCGAAGAAACCGTTCAGCCAGGCCCGCTGGTCCTCCGAAAAAGGAGCGTTTTCGGGGATGAACGGAGCGACGGTGGGGGTAGGAGCCTGGAAGCTCATGCGTCGACCTTGTCAGCGAAGGACTTGATCGCGTCGATCTCATGCGACGCGGCGAAAGCGTGGAAGGTCTGTTCGGGACCTGTCCTGTTGGCGAGATAACCCTTGAGAACGCGCTCGACGACTTGTGGTGCCTCGGTCGCCTTGACGTTGCTGAACAGCTCGCGGCCGATGGAGGCAGTGTCGGAGAAGCCGCCTCCCACGAAGACGTTGTAGCCGTCGACCGTGTCGCCGTCCTCGTTGATCGGTACGCGCACACCGATAAGTCCGAGGTCGCCGATATAATGCTGGGCGCAGCTGTTCTTGCAACCGGTGAGATGGATGTTGACCGGCGTGTCGAGCGTCACCCTGGGCTCGCACCAGGCGGCGACCTGCTCGGCGTTCATCTTCGTCGCAGCGTTGGCGAACTTGCAACCCTGGGAGCCGGTGCAGGCGACGAGCCCGGCGCGGATCGACGACGCGCGCCACTCCAGGCCGGCAGCCTCGATTCGGGCCTTCGCCTCCTCGACCTTCGCGTCGGGGATACCGGAGATGAGCAGGTTCTGCCAGACGGTCAACCGGATGTCGCCATCGCCGAGGTCGCGCGCGATGTTGGCGATCGCGTACATCTGTTCCGTGAGCATCTTGCCCACGTGGAGAACCACGCCGATGTAGTTCAGCCCCGGCTGCTTCTGCTGGTGCACGCCGATGTGCGCGTGCCGATCCTGCTGCGGACGCGGCAGCATCCACTTCTCTTCAACGCGCATCAGCTTCGCGCCGAGCTTCAGTTCCACCGCCTCGATGTACTTGTCGTAGCCCCAGTCATCGAGCACGTATTTCATGCGCGCACGATTGCGGTCGGAACGGTCGCCGCTCTCGACCAGCACGCGCACGATGGCGTCCGATACCTTGGTGGCATCGCGCGGCGGCAGGATGACACCGGTGTAGCGCGCAAGATCCTTGTGACCGCTGATCCCGCCGAGCATGAGCCGGTAGTACACGCCGTCGGCGATGCCCGGCGCGCCCTTCAGCTCGACCGCCTGGAAGCCGATGTCGTTGGTGTCCTCGAGCGTCGGAACCGGGCCGCCACCATCGAACGCGACGTTGAACTTGCGCGGCAGATTGTACATCGCGCGCGTGTTCAGGATGTGGAAGTGCCAGTCGCGCGCGTGCGGCCGCGTGTCGAGCAGCTCGCCCGGCGCGATGCCGGCCGTCGCGTCGCCGGTGACGTTGCGGATGTTGTCGCCACCCGACCCTTTGGAGGCGAGGCCGAGATCGACGATGCGCTCCACGACCTCGACCGCATGGCGCGCGGGGATCTCGCGCAGCTGGAAATTGGCCCGGGTCGTCACGTGGGCGTAGTGCCCGGCGCAATCGTCGGCGAGCTTGGCGAGACCGGCCAGCTGCCAATAGCTCAGGATGCCGTTGTGAATGCGCAGGCGGCACATGAACGAGTCCTGCGCCGGCGCAACGTAGAACAGGCCGAAATACTTGATGCGGAACGTGTCGCCGCCCTTCGGAAACTGGTCGTTGGCGGCCAGCTCCTTCAGCTTTTCATAATCGTCGAGCGGGTGCTTCTCGCGCTTGCCCTTCTCGATATCGGTGAGCTTCTTGCCTTTGGCTTCCTGCGCCGCCATCGCCAACAGCATCGGCGCGTCTGGGCCGCTCGGCGCGGCCTTGCCGCCGGTCCCCGACCCTTCCGCCTTCAGGCGACCGACCTGAATACCCGACGTGAAGCCTTCGAGATAGCGCTTCTGTTCGGACGTGAAATCTCCGCCCATCGCTCGTCCTTCAATCCTAGGCATGTGGTGAGGCCGTCGCACCGGCCGCCGTCAGGTTTCCGACGGCTGCAAGCGTCGTGCCGACCGATAGGAGGACCGGCGCAGAGGGCGGCGGCCGCCGTCGTTCTGCAATGCAGCACGATCACTCGGCAGAGGGGTTAGTTCTTAAGCATTCTAAAACCTCTACGCGATGAGCCGTTGCCCTGGCAAGCGTCGAACCTTATAAGGTCGGCCTTCGCGCGCAATCCGACACCCCTGGAGGCGTGAGCGCGAGACTACGATAATCAATCCTAGGAACATCAGATGGCCGAAGCGAAAACTTTGGCGGCCTCGGTGCGCAGCAAGGTCGGCAAGGGGGCCGCTCGCAGCGTACGTCGTGAAGGTCGCATCCCAGGCGTGATATATGGCGGCGGCGAAAAGCCGACAGCGATCTCGCTGTCCTGGCACGACGTCAACAAGCTGATCTACGCCGGCGGTTTCATGACCACGACCTTCGATATCGACGTCGACGGAGACGTGGAGAAGGTCATTCCGCGCGACTACCAGCTCGATCCCGTCAAGGACAGGCCGCTGCACGTCGACTTCCTGCGGCTGAAGGCCGGCCAGAAGATCGCGGTGGAGATCCCGATCCACGTCACCGGTCAGGACGAATCGACGGCGATCAAGAACGGCGGTGTCGTCAACATCGTGCGCCACGTCGTCGAGTTGACGGTGCCTGCCGATGCGATCCCCGAAAGTGTGCTTGTCGACGTGTCCAACATGGCGGTCGGCGACGGCATCCACGTTTCCGACCTGAAGCTGCCGCGCGGTGCCCGTTTTACCAACGAGGCGGACGCCGAATACGCGGTGCTCAACATCCAGCCGCCGGTCGTCGAGCCGGAGCCCGAGCCCGAAGCGCTGACCACGCTGGTCGAGGGCGAGGAAGGGGCGGCAGGCGAAGGCGCTGCCGAAGGTGGCGATCGCGCCGCGGACGACGCCAAGACCGGCGACGGCAAGTAGGGCGACTGGAACCAGGCTCGCGCCTCGATTGGCGCGGGCTCCCATCTGCAACGATCATACTTCGGGCAGCCATGCGTCTCTTCGTCGGCCTCGGCAATCCCGGGCGCGAGCACGCCGGGCAGCGCCACAACATCGGCTTCATGGCGATGGACGCGATCGCCGCCCGCCATCGCGCCCCGCCGTTCCGCGCCAAGTTCCAGGGCCTCGTCACTGAGGTCGGGCTCGGGCCCGAGCGCGTGTTGTTGCTGAAGCCCGAGACCTACATGAACGACAGCGGCCGTTCGGTCGGGGCCGCCGCGCGCTTCCACAAGATCCCGCTCGCCGACGTCACCGTGTTCCACGACGAGCTCGACCTCGCGCCCGGCGTCATGCGGGTGAAGCTCGGCGGCGGCAACGCCGGGCACAACGGGCTGCGATCGATTACCGCCGACCTCGGCAACGACTATCGCCGGGTGCGCCTCGGCATTGGTCATCCCGGCTCCAAGGACCGAGTGCTCGGTTACGTGCTCGGCAATTTCGGCCGGGACGAGGAAGGCTGGCGCGACGCCCTATGTGCCGGGATCGCCGACAATGCCGACAAGTTGGCTGAGGGGTTGGGGAACCAGTTCCAGAACCGTGTCCATGCTGCCATGGAGCCGTTCGTGGTCGCGCCGGCCGGCAAAGGTGCTCATCCACCAGCCTGAATGTTGCTCTCGAGCAACGATCGCACTCTATAGACAAGAAGCGTACCGGATGCGTGCCTTCTTCATCTGTCTTTGGCCGGATGCTTGCTCGGATCGCTTCGGACCCGAGTGCCGCTCCGACGCTGGGTCCGGAGGGGTGTTCCATGTTGAAGATCCTCGTTCTGATCTGCCCGATGGCCGTCGACCACGCTCATTGCGACCGCGACACGGCGATCGACATCGTCCAATCGATGCGCGTCTCGAGCCCGCAGCAATGCGGATTCATGGGACAGGCGGTGCTCGCGCCGACCTCGCTCGTTCCCGAGATTGGCAAGCAATATGTCAAGATCATGTGCGTGCGCGAGCGCGGCGAAACGGTAGCACTCGCCAAACCTTGAGATCAGCCGGCCCTGGAATGCCGGACCGTGATCCGATGTCGCTTCGCGGCGCTTATGGGCCTGTCTTGCTACGGTAGTCGTTGCTGGAGCAGGTTCGCAGCAGTGGACGTCGCCCCGGTTTCGAAGGCCGCGGGATCAAAAGCCGAGGCAGGCGGCGCTATCGGCACGCAGGACTGAGGATTGTGAAAAGCGCCGGCGGTAGATCGCTCGGATCGCCTCGACTCGCACGTCGCTCGCCTGGTCGTCGCGGTGATAGATCACCAGCACGCGCGTCCGCTCGCGGACGATACCGGCGCGCCCGCGCCACTGTCCACGGGCGTCGAAGATCGTGAGGCCCTCGGGAAAGCGAGGCGTAACGACGTCGGCGACGAAACGCGCCCAGGACGCGACGTCAACGCTGCCGGCGCCGAAGAAGAGGTCCGTGCGTAGGGCGCTCTTCAGCGGCGCCCTGCAACGAAGCGCCGCCGCCGCAGGGGTCGCGGCGACGGCGCAGACGATCAGTGCTGGGAGAGCAAGACGCAGGGCGAACCCTACGGCGTGCCGCCGGCCATCTTCTGGATGTTGTCGAGGCCTGCCTGATAGATCCCGGAGATCGCCTGGTCAGCGGCGGCGTCCTTGCCCTTGTCGGGCGTGTAGGTGCTCGACCACGTGACCTTCGACATATCGTCGCTCTTCTTCGTGACCTTCAAGGTCGACTTGTAATCGGTGATCGGCAGCGGGCTCTTCTCGATCTCGTAGGTGTATTCCATGCCCGAGGGATCGTTCTTGGTCTGCTTCTCGACGAAGACGGCCTTGCCGTCCTTGGTCTTGAGCGTGCGGACACCATTCGCCTCGGTGCACGAGCCGATGACCGGATGCCACTTGTCGATCGAGCAGAACGGCCCGATCATCGCCCACACCTTGTCGGCCGGTGCCTTGACGTTGATTTCCTTCTCCACCGAGGCGGCCGAGGCCGTCAGCGTTCCCGCCGCCAGTACGAAGCCGGCCAGGATCATCTGATTACGCATGGGTCGTTTTCTCCCGTCGCCCGTTTCGGGCTAGCTTAGCGCTCGTCGCGCGGCCTCCATGTCGAGCGGATCGCGCTTTTGTCCAGACTGAACGCCTCTGGCGTTAGTCTGAGGTCGGAACCCATGCCTTTCCATGTCCGGACGCTCCAATGAATTCACGCCATGCCCTGCGAGTCTTATCCGCATGCGCCCTGCTCGCACTCGCCGGCTCTTTTCCTGCCGCCGGCGAAGATTTGACCATGCTCGCGCATCTTCCTTTGGTGGCCTCGCAGCACCCGCCCTTGATCGTGCTGATGCATGGTGCCGGAGCCGACGAGAAGGACATGATCGGCCTCTGGAAAAAGTTGCCGCCGCAGTTCGTCGTGGTGTCGCCGCGCGGGCCGTTCGGCGGCAACGGCGGGTGGCGCTGGTACCGCAAGGGTCCGACGCAGGAGTCCGACATCGCGGTCAGCCGCAAGATCATCGATCTCGTGGTCGAGAGCGCGATCAAGCGCTTCGACGCCGATCCCGCCCGGGTCTTCGTCGGCGGCTTCAGCCAGGGCGGGGTCATGACCTACGAGGTCGCACTGCACGGGCCCGGCCGCTTCCGCGGCGCCGTGGTGCTCAGCGGCCTGCTGTTTCCCTCGGCCCTCGCCGGCGATCCGCCGGGGGCGCGAACGCCACCCTTCTTCGTCGCGCACGGCAGCGAGGACAAGGTCATCGCCTACCCCACCGCGATCGACGCGCGCGACACATTGGAGAAACGCGGCGTCGCCGTCACCTTCGCGCCCTACGCGGGCATGGCTCACGCGACCTCCGAATCGGAGATGGCGGCGGTGAGCGCGTGGCTGGAAAAGCAGCTGGCCGCGGCGCGAAAGTCGTAGCGCCTTCTCCTTGGCATGGTTCGCGTCATCCGGAGCGCCAAAGGCGAACCCGGACCGGTGAGCTTCACCTTCTGAAGCGAGCTTACCGGTTTCGGATCACCGCTTCGCTCCGTTCGCGATGAGGCCCGATCGAAAAGGATTTCACAGCTCCTTGAAGGCGAAGGGCGAGAGGCTTCGAGCGGTCTCGTCGATGTCGAGCGGGCGCAGGGCCGGCGGCGCGGCACGCTGCGGGCAGTTCGGGCGTTCGCACAGCCGGCACGAGATGCCGATGGGCGTGGCCTCGGGCGTCGTGAGATTGAGCCTGCGGGCGTAGACGAGGCGATGCGCGTACTTGATCTCGCAGCCCACTGCCAGGGCGAAGCGCGGCGCGATGGCGCCATGCGGATTGATGGCGCGACGCACGGTGCGGGCGATCGAGAACCATTGCGCACCGTCGGGCAGCTCGACGATTTGCGTGAGGATGCGGCCGGGCTCGGCGAAGGTCGCGTGGATCGACCACAAACCGCATGTGCCCCCCGCCTGCGTGAACGGGAAGCGTCCGGCGGAGAAGCGCTTCGACACGTTGCCGGCGATATCGACGCGCACCAGGAAGAACGGCACGCCGCGCGCCGTGGGCCGCCCCAGCGTGGTGAGGCGGTGCGCGACCTGCTCGAACGAGGCGCCGAAGCGCGCCGCCAGCACCTCCATGTCGTAGCCCATCGCCTCGGCCGCCTCGTGGAAGCGGGCGTAGGGCATCATCACCGCGCCAGCGAAATAGTTGGCCAGCGTCACGCGCAGCAGGCGACGCGCGATGTCGTCGTTGGGCTCGAGCCGCGCGCAGATCGCGTTGACGAGCTGGCCGTGCTCGGAGATCGCCAGCTGGTAGGCGACCTGAAAGGCGCGGCCGGGCTGGTCCATGATCTCGGAGATCAGCAGCTGACGACGGTGCAGGTCGTAGAAGCGCAGCCTCCCGCCCATGGTGTCGACCGGCATCAGCCGGACGCGGATGCCGTGACGCGAGCGCAACCGCTCGGCCATGACGTGGAACGGCTCGAGGCCTTCCAGCGCGATCTCGGAAGCGAAGGCCTCGGCCAGCGCGTCGAGGTCGGGGAAGTGGTTGCGGTTTTCCTGCAGGATCGTGCGGACGCGCTCGATCGGACCGTCGCCGACGAGCACTTCGGTGCGGTCGGGGTCGGCCGACGCGAGCACGCGGGCCTCGTTGGTGTCGCGGGCGCCCGTGTAGGCGGCGTAGAGGCGCCGCATCGCGGCGACAACGGAGGGTGCGTATTCTGCCGCGTCGTGCAGCTCGGCCCGTGCCACCGGAAGGTCGCGGAAGATCGGGTCGGCCAGGATCTGCTCGACGCCCTCCACGGCCGCGTCGGCCTGGTCTTCCATGAATTCGCGCGGGTCGATCCCGTAGGCCTCGGTCAGGCGAGCGAGCACCGGCACGGTGATAGGGCGCTGATTGCGCTCCATCAGATTGAGGTAGGAGGGCGACATCGTGAGTTCCTCCGCCATGCGCGCCTGGGTCAAGCCACGCTCGCGCCGAAGACGCTTGAGGCGCGGACCCGCGAGGATCTTGCGGGCGGAAGAAACAGCCGGATCCGCCATGTCGATTTGTTTACCGTGTTACAAGACGTCGTGTGAACTTTACACACAATGACCCTATTGCGTCGAGCGTTGCCTTGCGTTTGATCGGGGTTTGGTGATTTTAGCGCCTATCGCAAGCGCGTCCCGAGGGGGATGGCGCGGCCTCTCCCTTCTTCCATGGTGCGGTCGGGACAGCGCGCGGTTCTCGCCACCTCAGGAGCATTCGTAGTGTCTTATCAACATTTCATTTCGCAATCGCAAAAGCTCATCGACGCCAACGGCGCGTGGAACGGCATCGAGGCCGAGTCCGTCGCCCGCATGCGTTTGCAGAACCGTTTCCTGACCGGCCTCGACATTGCCCGCTACACCGCCGGCGTCATGCGCCGCGACATGGCCGCCTACGACGCCGACCCGGCGAAGTACACGCAGTCGCTCGGCTGCTGGCACGGCTTCATCGCCCAGCAGAAGATGATCTCGATCAAGAAGCATTTCGGCGGCTCGACCGAGCGCCGCTACATCTATCTATCGGGTTGGATGGTCGCCGCGCTGCGCTCCGAATTCGGCCCGCTGCCCGATCAGTCGATGCACGAGAAGACCTCCGTGCCGGCGCTGATCGCCGAGATCTACACGTTCCTCCGCCAGGCCGACCAGCGCGAGCTGGGCAATCTGTTCCGCGAGCTCGACGCCGCCAAGAAGGCCGGCGATTCCGCCAAGGAGCAAAAGGCGCAGGCGGCGATCGACGGCTTCCAGACCCATGTCGTGCCGATCATCGCCGACATCGACGCCGGCTTCGGCAATGCCGAGGCGACGTACCTGCTCGCCAAGAAGATGATCGAGGCCGGCGCCTGCGCGCTGCAGATCGAGAACCAGGTCTCCGACGAGAAGCAGTGCGGCCACCAGGACGGCAAGGTCACGGTCCCGCACGAGGACTTCATCGCCAAGGTGCGCGCGCTGCGGTACGCCTTCCTCGAACTCGGCGTCGAGGACGGCATCATCGTCACCCGCACCGACTCGCTCGGCGCCGGCCTGACCAAGCAGATCGCAGTCTCCAAGACCCCGGGCGATCTCGGCGACCTCTACAATTCCTACCTCGACTGCGAAGAGGTCACCGCCGACAACACCCGCAACGGCGACGTCATCCTGGTGCGCGGCGACAAGCTGGTGCGCCCGAAGCGCCTGCCGTCCAACCTCTACCAGTTCACGCCCGGGACCGGCGCGGACCGCTGCGTGCTCGACTCGATCACCTCGCTGCAGAACGGCGCTGACCTGCTCTGGATCGAGACCGAGAAGCCGCATATCGAGCAGATCGCGTCCATGGTGGACCGCATCCGCGAGGTCGTGCCCAACGCCAAGCTCGTCTACAACAACTCGCCCTCGTTCAACTGGACGCTGAACTTCCGCCAGCAGGTGTTCGACGCCATGCAGAAGGACGGCAAGGACGTTTCGCAGTACGATCGCGCCGCGCTGATGAGCATCAAGTACGACGAGACCGAGCTGGCCAAGGTGGCCGACGAGCGCATCCGCACCTTCCAGGCGGATGCCGCCAAGCGCGCCGGCGTGTTCCACCACCTGATCACGCTGCCGACCTACCATACCGCCGCACTCTCGACCGACAGCCTTGCCAAAGACTACTTCGGCGAAGAGGGCATGCTCGGCTACGTGCTCGACGTGCAGCGCGAGGAGATCCGCAACGGCATCGCCTGCGTGAAGCACCAGAACATGGCCGGCTCCGACATCGGCGACGACCATAAGGAGTATTTCGCCGGCGAGGCCGCGCTCAAGGCGGGCGGCGCCCACAACACCATGGGCCAGTTCCACCATGAGGAAGACGACAAGTCGACGTCGATCACCGATCTCAAGCGCTCCGGTCCGACGGCCGTCGCGGCCGAGTAGCTCCGGGTCGAACCCGCAAGGAAAAGGCCCCGGAGCATCGGCTCCGGGGCCTTTTTAATGGCCGCGCCCTCGCGAGAAGGTTCAGCTCGGACCGTCAGCGGTTGTAGGTCGTCTGCGGGGCGGCGAAGAAGCCATTGAAGGACGGCAGCGCGTCGGAGCGGCTGGCGACGGCGCTCGGCGTGCCGGTCACCGCCGAGGGGAGCGGCGTGCCGTCGGTGGCGATCGGGAAGTCCGGGGTCGGATTGGACGGGCTCGGGATGGTCTGCGCCGAGGCGACGGTGACAAGGCCGGTGAAGAGGGTGGCGGTGATGATGGAGCGAAGCATGGTGGACTCTCCTTGGACGATCGTTCGGTGATCTGCTATCAACGATCACTGTTCACCGAACATACTCATTTCGGCACAGGTTGCAAGGCCTGCTGAAGATTTTTGTGCAGTGCCGCAGCCCAGATCAGACGCCCATGTCGGACGGCTTACGCCGATCGGCTCCCTCACCGGGGATGGTCGATGGAGTAGGCGGACGCCTATATCTGTCCTAGACACATAACGGCGATGCGCGCCCCAAGGACCTCGATGCAAAACCAGGAGTTTACGACCAAGTCTGCCAAGAGCTTCGTGATCTCTCTCGAGAACCGCAAGGCCAGAGGCTCGGGGCACGAGCGCCGCGAGGAGATCCTCGCCGCCGCCCGCGAATTGTTCCTCGAAAAGGGCGTCGAGAGCGTCTCCACGCGGCAGATCGCGGCCCGCGTCGGCGTCTCGCAAACCGCGTTCTACAATTATTTCGCGACCAAGGAGCACCTGCTCGATCAGCTCATGGCCGACGCCTTCGCCAAGCTCGGCAAGATGCTGGGCGACATCGCCCACGACGATCCCCTGCAATCGGTTGCCGCTGCCGGGCGCGCCTACATGCGCTTCGGGCTCGAGTCGCCCGACGAGTATCGGCTCGCCTTCATGCTTCGCGACGGACGGCGCATCGACGTCGCGGAAGGCTTGCCGATGCGTCGCGCGCTCGGCGACGCCTGCTTCTCGAGGCTGGAAGCCAAGATCGCCCGAGGACTTCAGTCCGGCGTCTTCGTCTCGCGCGGCGCCGACGCCAATACGGTCGCTCGGTCGATCCAAGCCTCGTGGCACGGCATGGTCGCAATGCTTCTCGCCTTTCCCGAATTCGGCCAGCAGCCGGCTGAGACGATGGTCGAGACGCACGTCGCGATGGTGATGAAGGCGATCAGCGCTTAAGCCTTCGGGCCGATTGCCGCCCTCAAGGGATCGGCAACGCCGTCTCCGCCTTCAAGCCCTCGAGCGCGAAGCGCGACGTGACGCTCTTCAGCGGCGCCAGCGCCACGAGCTTCTTGTAGAAGGCGTCGAAGGCGGCCGTGTCGGGCACCACCACGCGCAAGATGTAGTCGACGTCGCCGGCCATGCGGTAGACGTCCATGACCTCCTTCATCGCCGTCATGCCAGCGACGAGCTTGTCCTGCGCCTCGATGCCGTGCTCGCCCACCTCGATCGACACGAAGGCGGTGAGCCCGAGACCGAGCTTGGCCTGATCCAGCAGCGCCACGCGGCGCTTGATGAAGCCGGTCCGCTCCAGCTTGTGCAGCCGCTTCCAGCACGGCGTCTGCGAGAGCCCGACCTTGAAGGCGATCTGACCGATTGCCATCGCGGCGTCGACCTGCACCAGGGCGAGGATGCGCTTGTCGATCGCATCGAGCGGCTTGGTGTCGTCGGCCATGGTCTCCGGTCCCGTGACAGCGCCTTGGCGCCACGAAACCGTGAGAAGAGAATTCTCCTTTCCTGTCAACGTGGGCCGGCTCAGGTCCGGAAACCGAAGCATCTTACCAGCCGCCCGGCGGCATGGAGCGACTCCTTACCGAGCGTGTGGCCGGAGGCGCGCACGGCATCAAGCGCCGCGCGCAGTCGTGGACTGGCATCGTCGGGCAGCTCGAATCCGTTCGGCCCCGAGTCGAGCCCCCGTGCCACCGCCTCCTGCTCCTCCCGCGTGCCACCGAGATGCAGCGCCAGATCGAAGGCGAGCGCGCCGCGCGGCACGTCGCCGTCGAGCCGGGCCAGCCGGTAGAGTTCGACGAATCGGCGCAGCGCGCGCGGCGTCTGCCCGGCTAGCGGTGCCACGGCGGCGACCATCTCGCTCTCGGCCTCATCGAGCGGCTCGTCGAGGACCGACCGCGACGCGTCCGGCTTGGCCGGCGCAATCGGTGCGAGTCCACGGCCGAGCAGACGTTCGACGAGAGCGCCGGGCCCGTCGAGCGTCGGCAGGCAGACGGGCAAGCGGATGCAGCGCTCGAGCACGTTCGCTTGCGTCTCGTCGCTCCGGGGAGCGACGGCGACGATCGTCACGGTGCCCGGTCCTGCGCTGCGACGCACCGCGTCGAGAAGCGCGTCCGCGCGCTCCGGCGCCAGGGCGTCGAGGTGGTCGAGAGCCAGCACGATGCGCTGTGGCGCGGCCGGACCCTTGCCCGGCTCGCGAGCCGCTGCCGTCGAGAGCGCAGCGAACATGGCGTGCGCCGCGCCTCCGACAAAGGGCTCGAACGGCGAGGGATCTTCGCGGCCGCCGGCGCGCCGCTCGGCGTCCGACACCTCGCGCGTGAGCCGCTCGACGTCACCGTCGAGGGCATCGACGCGCTTGGTCTGGTGAGCGTAGAGACTGTCGAGGTCGCGGCGGCGGCCCTCGAGATCGCCTTCGAGCAGCATGGTGCCGCGCAGGATCGGCTTCAGAAAGGCGGCGGCGCGCCACAGGTTGGCGACGACGCAGAGCGCGGCGAGGACGAAGACGGCGGTGCGCGCGGTGGCGAGCAGGCCGATGTGCGCCTCCAACCAGGTGGCGACGCCGGCACCGGCTGACGGCCCGCCGCGCAGGCTCGCGAGCCAGGTGTCCTGCGTCTCGATCGCGATGCCGAGCCCGATGCCGGCTGCCACGAGCAGGATCGCGAAGACGATGAGCTTGGTCTGCCCCTTGAAGGCCCAGAGCGAGCGCAGCGCCAGCGAGAGCTTGCCGCCGGAGCCGGCGCTCGCGAGCACGAAATCCTTGTAGCTGCGGACCGGATCACCGCCGATGCCGAAGCCGGCGAGGCGGCGCTCCAGCCCGGCGCGGTTGGCGCGGGCATAGGCGTCGACGGCGCTGCCGGACGTCTCGTAGAGCACCGTCTCGACGAGGCGCGCGCGGCGCGAGCCGGCATCGTCGAGGGCGCGCCGCTCGGAATCGAGGCGGCGGCGGACCTCGTCGAGCTTGTCGTTGGCCTCACGCAGCGCGGCGTGCGGATCGCGGGCATTATGGGCGATCTCGCGGGCGAGTTCGGGATAAGGGCCGCGCAGGCTAGCGTGCAGGCGCTCCGCCAGCGCGGTCGCGGCATCGCCGGAGAGGCCGGCGGCGTCGATCGTCGCGACGTGGAGGCGCGACACGAACGGCGAATTCGCCGTCGTCTCGGCGGCCTTGGCGAGGGCGTGGACCCGATCGAGGACGCGGGCGAGGGCGAAGCTCTTGCCGCTGCCGGGCGCGCCGAGAATGCCGATCGTCAGCGGCGTGCCGGTGCGGCGGTGCAGCGCCACCTCGGCCACACGGGCGAACATCGGCTCGAGACCGAGCGCGTCGGCGGGGTGCTTGTCGGGGCCGAACAGGACCGGTGCAGGCGGCGGCGGCGGCGTCACGATCGCCGGGGCAGACGCGGCGTGCTCGACCGGCGGCGCCATGTCCCGGGATGGCGGCGCCACGGTGGGCTCGGTGCGGCGCCCCGGCGCGATGGATCCGAGCAAGTCACGAAAGCCGACGTCTGCCACGGGCACCTCTCGTCGATTGCCGCCGCTCACAGCGCGGCGCGGCAGCAGAGGCGCTCCGAATGTGACGAGGCAAAGACACCCTGGCGTCGCGCGCCGCCGCGTTTTCCGTTAGAAAAGCCACTCGCCGCACACCCGGAGCCCGCCCGATCCCCCCCGCCATCCGCATCCTCGGCATTGATCCCGGCCTACGCAATACCGGCTGGGGCCTGATCGAGGCCGCCGGTTCCCGGCTCGCCTTCGTCGCCTGCGGCACGGTGCGGTCCGATGGCGGCGACGCTCTGGCCGAGCGGTTGCGCACGCTCCACAACGGGCTCGCCACCGTGATCGCGGCGCACCGCCCGCACGAGGCGGCCGTGGAAGAGACCTACGTCAACCGTGATCCGCAATCGGCGCTGAAGCTGGGCCAGGCGCGCGGCATCGCCCTGCTGGTGCCGGCGTTGGCCGGGCTTCCGGTCGCGGAATACGCGGCCAACCTCATCAAGAAGACGGTGACGGGAGCCGGGCACGCCGAGAAAGCGCAGGTGCAGATGATGGTGCGCGTGCTGCTGCCGCGGTGCGACTTCGCCTCGCCCGACGCCGCCGACGCTCTCGCCGTGGCGATCACCCATGCCCAGCACCGCGGCGCGCTGCGGCGTCTGGCGGAGCTCGCGGCACGATGAGAGCGGCGTGATGAGAGCGCGACGATGATCGGCAAGCTGCGCGGCATCGTCGACTCCCACTCCGGCGATTCCATCGTGCTCGACGTCGGCGGCGTCGGGTACCTCGTGGCCTGCTCGACGCGCACGCTGCAGGCGCTGCCCCGTCCCGGCGAGGCCGCCTCGCTCTCCATCGAGACCCACGTGCGCGAGGACGCCATCAAGCTCTACGGCTTTCGCTCGGACGAGGAGCGCGACTGGTTCCGCCTGCTCCAGGGCGTGCAGGGCGTCGGCGCCAAGGTGGCGCTGGCGATCCTCGGCGTCGGCACGGTGGGCGAGCTGGCGGCGGCGTTTGCGTTGCAGGACAAGGCCTACATCGCCCGCGCCTCGGGGGTCGGGCCGCGGCTCGCCGCCCGCCTCGTCGCCGAGCTCAAGGACAAGATGCCGGCGTTGGGCAGCGTCGATCCCGCCGTGGCAAGGCTGGCCGGCGAGGAGCCGGCGCGCGGCACTTCGCCGGCGGTGCACGACGCCATCTCGGCCCTGGTCAACCTCGGCTACGCCCGCCCCCAGGCCGCCGCCGCCGTCGCCACCGCCGCCAAGGGCCTCGGCGACGAGGCCGAAGCGCCGGCGCTGATCCGGCGCGGCTTGAAGGAGCTTTCGGCGGGGTGAGGCTTCGGCTCCCCAGCTCTCGAACGACGCTTCGCGCGAGGCGAAAATGCCCGTGTCGCCGATCGCCGACACCGAAACAGGCCTTGTCGCGGTTCGCGGCGATGGCAGGGTTTCATGTCGCGGAACCGCGACACCGGCCCCTTTTTTTGTCGCGGTACGCTGACTTTGGCAGGGTCAAATGTCAGGTCCCGCGACGCGCCGAGGCCGTCGCCAAGAGCGCGAACAAGGGTGGACGCGACGATCGCTATCGGTTAAGATACCTACATCAATGGAGAGCGGCATGCAAAGCGGGGAGACGGACGGCGGACTTGTCCTTCGCGCCGGATCGCCGACATTGAGGTGATAGCCGAGCCTTCGCGTCCAGGACGGATCATGACCCAAAATCTCTCCCTCGATGATGCCACGCGCCGCCCGGGCCGCGGACGAATCTATTCCTCGATCACCGAGACGATCGGCGACACGCCGCTCGTGCGTCTCGACAAGATCGCCAAGGCCAAAGGCGTCGGCGCCACGCTGCTGGCCAAGCTCGAGTTCTTCAATCCGACTTCCTCGGTGAAGGACCGCATCGGTGTCGCCATGATCGATGCGATGGAGCGCGAGGGCAGGATCAAGCCCGGCGAGACGATGATCATCGAGCCGACGTCGGGCAATACCGGCATCGGGCTCGCCTTCGTCGCCGCCGCGCGCGGCTACAAGCTGACCCTGGTCATGCCGGAAAGCATGTCGATCGAGCGGCGCAAGATGCTGCTGCTGATGGGCGCCGAGTTGGTGCTAACCCCTGCGGCGCAGGGCATGAAGGGCGCCATCGCCAGGGCCCACGAGATCGTCGACGCGACGCCGGGCGCCGTTATGGCGCAGCAGTTCGAGAACCCGGCCAATCCGGCGATCCACGCCCGGACCACCGCCGAGGAGATCTGGACCGATACCGCCGGCGAGATCGACTGCTTCGTCGCGGGCGTCGGCACCGGCGGCACCATCACCGGCGTCGGCGAGACGTTGAAGCCGCGGCGTCCCTCCCTGCACGTCGTCGCCGTCGAGCCCGAGGATTCGCCGGTCCTGTCGGGCGGCAAGCCAGGCTTGCACAAGATCCAGGGCCTGGGCGCGGGCTTCGTGCCGCCCATCCTCGACCGTGACGTCATCGATGAGGTGATCACCATCGGCAACCAGACCTCGTTCGAGTATGCCCGCATGCTGGCGAGGATCGAGGGCATTCCGGGCGGCATCTCGTCGGGCGCCGCCGTTGCCGCCGCCGTTGAGGTCGGCAGACGGCCGGACTTCGCCGGTAAGACGATCGTGTTGATCATACCTTCGTTTGCCGAACGCTACCTCTCGACAGCCCTGTTCGACGGGCTATGATGCACCGGAACCCGCATTGGGGCGTGGCGTTCGTGAACGTGTCATCGATGTGAAGCGCGGGGACGGGGACGTGGACATGCATGTCGTTGCACTGATCGCCACCATGATCGCGGCGGGCGCCGCTGTTTCCGCCTACGTCGCGCAACGCGGCGAGTCGGCGCTCATACCGATCCGCATCAAACCTCGCCTGGACTGAAGAATCAGATCCTGGAGTCAAGGCGTCGAGCGAACGTTCGACGCTCTTTCCTGGGCATGAGGGCCGGCTTGACCGCTGTGGTGCGGAGTGCCATGAGCCGCGCCGGCCTCTCCCTGTACCTTAGGATCGCATGACCCAGCCGCGCTACGATCTCCTCGGCCTGGGCAATGCCATCGTCGACATCATCGCTCAGGTGCCGGACGATTTCCTCACCCGGCACCGCATGGCCAAGGGCGCGATGACGCTCATCGAGGAAGCGCCGGCCGAAATGCTCCTCGGTGCGATGGGTGCGACGGTCACCGTTGCCGGCGGCTCCGCCGCCAATACCGTGATCGGTGCCGCAAGCTTCGGCTGCTCGACCTCGTTCATCGGCCGCGTGAAGAACGATAAGCTTGGCGATCTCTTCGCCGACGGCGTACGCGCGGCTGGGGTCGATTTCCCCACGACGCATGCCCTGAGCGGGCCGACCACCGGTCGGTGTTTCATCCTGGTGACGCCCGACGGCCAGCGTACCATGAACACCTATCTCGGCGCCTGCCAGGACCTCTCCGAGGAGGATGTCGAGCCGGCGACGGTCGCGGCGTCCAAGATCGTCTATCTCGAAGGCTATCTCTGGGATCCGCCCGGTGCGAAAGCCGCTTTCCTCAAGGCCGCAGAGATCGCGCACGCCTCCGGCAATAAGGTGGCCTTGAGCCTCTCCGACGCCTTCTGCGTCGGCCGCTATCGCGACGAGTTCCTAGGCCTGGTCCGCGACGGCACGGTCGACGTGCTCTTCGCCAACGACACGGAAGTCGCGAGCCTCTACGAGACGGGCTTCGACGAAGCGCTCGTCCGACTGCGCGAGGAGCGCGTGCTGGCGGCCGTGACCCGCGGCGAGAAGGGCTGCATCGTGGTCGCCGACGGCCATGCTCTCGAGGTGCCGGCCATGCCTGTCGCGCAAGTGGTCGACACCACGGGCGCCGGCGATCTCTTCGCCGCAGGCTTCGTCGCCGGCCTCGTGCGCGATCTCGACCATGGAACCTGCGCCAGGCTCGGCGCTCTCGCCGCGGCGGAGATCATCCAGCATCTCGGCGCTCGCCCTAAGGTCGATCTGCGCAGCATGGCCGCGGCCGGCGGTCTCGCCCTGTCGTAGCGATGGTCGCGGCTGGAACGATGGGTGCAAGCCCTCGTTTGCGCACGCCAACTGCGGGAATCCCAAGCCTTGACTTCGACCCATCCCAAAAGCCGCGTCCGCGAGGGTCGGCCCTATCCTCTCGGCGCGACCTGGGACGGACGAGGGGTCAACTTCGCCCTGTTCTCCGCTCACGCCACCAAGGTCGAACTCTGCGTCTTCAACCACTTCAGCGAGAAGGAAGTGGAGCGGATCGAACTGCCGGAATTCACCGACGAGGTGTGGCACGGCTACCTGCCTGACGCGCGCCCCGGCATGGTCTACGGCTACCGCGTTCACGGCCCTTACGATCCCGACGCTGGTCACCGCTTCAATCCCAACAAGCTCGTGCTCGACCCGTATGCCAAGGCACTCGAGGGTAAGCTGACCTGGAACCCAGCCGTCTTCGGTTACACCATGGAGAGCGGGGACGACACGACCTACGACACGCGCGACAGTGCCAAGTTCATGATGAAGGCGCGGGTGATCGACCCGGCCTTCACGTGGGGCAACGAGAAGCCGCTGCGCACGCCGTTCGACCAGTCGCTCATCTACGAGATGCACGTTCGCGGCTTCACCAAGCGCCACCCAAAGGTGCCAGACCTGCTCAAGGGCACGTTCCGTGGCTTGATCCACCCCGACGTCATCGCGCACATCAAGTCGCTCGGCGTCACAGCCGTCGAACTGATGCCGATCCACGTCTTCATCAACGACGATCATCTCTTGAACAAGGGATTGACGAACTATTGGGGCTATAACTCGCTCGGCTTCTTCGCGCCGGATCGCCGTTTCGCCAGCGTCTACGATTTCGCCTTTTCAGAATTCAAGGAAATGGTCAATCACCTGCACGGCAGCGATCTCGAGGTCATACTCGACGTTGTCTACAATCATACGGCCGAAGGCAACGAGCTAGGCCCGACCTTCTCCTTCAAGGGCATCGACAACTATTCCTATTACCGTCTGCTCAAGGACAAGCCCCGCTACTACATCAACGATACCGGCACCGGGAACACGCTGAACCTTTCGCACCCGCGTGTGCTGCAGATGGTCACCGACAGCCTGCGCTATTGGGTCGAAGACATGCATGTCGATGGGTTCCGTTTCGACCTCGGCACAATTCTCGCGCGCGAGGACTACGGCTTCGACGAGGGCGGCGGCTTCCTGGACTCGTGCCGGCAAGACCCTGTTCTGTCGCAGGTCAAGCTGATCGCCGAACCCTGGGATTGCGGACCGGGCGGCTATCAGGTCGGGCGCTTTCCGCCGGGTTGGGCGGAGTGGAACGATCGCTATCGCGATAATGTGCGCGAATATTGGATTGGCGGCAAGCACGAACTGCCCAATCTCGCCACACGGCTCACGGCTTCGGCCGAGCTCTTCAACCAGCGCGGGCGCAAGGCTTGGGCCTCCGTCAACTTCGTGACGGCGCACGACGGCTTCACCTTGCACGACCTCGTCAGCTATAACGACAAGCATAACCTTGCCAATGGTGAAAATGACCGCGACGGCCATTCGCACAACCGCTCCTGGAACTGCGGTATTGAGGGTGAGACGGACGATGCCGATGTCGTTACGTTGCGCGAGCGCCAGAAGCGCAACATCCTGACTACACTGTTCGTGTCGCAGGGCTTGCCTATGCTCCTCGCCGGCGACGAGTTCGGTCGTACGCAGGGCGGCAACAACAACGCCTACTGCCAGGATAACGAGATCGGTTGGGTCAACTGGAACATGACGGAGAACGGCCGCGAGTTGCTCGCCTTCACGAAGAAGCTGGCGCGGCTCAGGCATGAATATCCGATCCTGCGACGCGAGCGTTTCCTGACAGGGCACTACAACGCAGAACTCGACGTTAAAGATGTCACTTGGCTGCGCCCGGACGGGGCGGAGATGCGAAACGAGGATTGGGCTGATGGCAACGCGCTCAGCCTGGGTGTGCTGCTCGACGGCCGTGCACAGCCGACCGGCATCAGAAAGCGCGGCAGCGACCGGACGCTCTACATCTGCTTCAACGCCTATCACGGCAATGTCCGCTTCGGAATGCCCGACGTTACCGGCGGCGCTGCCTGGGAACGACTGCTCGATACCAATCAGCCGAAGGCCGACGATGGTGAAATGTTCGCCTTCGACAAGGTCTACGAGGTCACGGGTCGTTCGGTCGTGATGTTCGTGCTGCGCACGCCGCGGGTGTCCGGCGCGCTTTCATCGAGTACGTCGGCATAGACTTCGCCCATCGGTAAGACGAGGCGGAAGGCCGGCAAGGCCAATTCCGCCGCGATCCCTTCGATCACGCGAAAGCCGCTCCAGCAGCCGTCTTCGCGATCGATGTGCTCGGCGTGGGGCGCGTCTCGCGATATCAGAACATCATGTCGAAGGCTCGGTAGGCGCTGGTACGCCAGCCACCTGTCCTGACGATCGCGGCTTTGCGTACCGGGCGGGAGGACCTCGAAGATGACGGTGGCATCTTCGAGATACGTCGCTCCGACGACCGGCCGCGTGCAGAACACCAGCACGTCGGGCATGAGAAAGGATGGCGTCGAGGCCTCTTTCAGGCGAAAGGTCCCTGACAACGCCCGACAAGACGATCCCGCGCCTCGCAAGCGCGTGTTTAGGCCTGAGGCTATGTTGCCGACGATGAGATTGTGCTCCCAGCGCGCACCGACCATCATGCGCACCACACGGCCGCAGATCAGCTCCCAGCGCTCGTCCTCGGGCTGATCGGCCAGCAGGTCTTCGAAATCGTCGAGAGACATCGTTGCGGGCGTGAGACGAGGATGAGCCAAGGCAGCCTCCGCGATCCTCGCACTGGACCGGCTTCCACCGCGACACTCAAGATTGGTCGGCGCTCTTCACGAGAAGGAAGACGCTGGTAGCATCCTCCTGCCATCGCCGCACGAGCTTGTGCCCGTCTTCCGCCGCCATGTGCGGGATGTCGAGGCCGGCAAGCGGATCGGTGCTGAAGACGACGAGCGCGGCGCCCGGCGGCAGCCGGCGTAGAGCCTTGCGCGTCCGCAGCACCGGCATCGGGCACTTAAGCCCGCGGACGTCGAGGATCGTCGGTTGGTTCACGCATCCGATGTAGACGTCGCGATGCCTAAGCGGCAAGATCGTCGCCCAGCTGCAAGGAGCTCCATGTCCGCCGCCCACGAAGCTCTCGTCGCCGCGCAATTCGGTCCCCGCGCTCGCGCCTACGTCGAGAGCGCCGATCATGCCCGAGGCGCAGACCTCCAGCGCTTCGCCGCGCTCGTTGCAGCGCGGCCCGGCTCGCGCGTGCTGGATCTCGGTTGCGGCGGCGGCCACGTCACCTACGCCGTCGCACCCTATGCCGCAGAGGTGGTCGCCTACGATCTCTCGCCCGACATGCTCGCCGTCGTCGCCGCCGAAACGCAGGTGCGAGGGCTGACGGGCGTGCACACCGAGCGCGGCACAGCGGAGGCCCTGCCCTTCCCCGACGCAAGCTTCGACTTCGTTTTCACCCGCATGAGCGCGCACCACTGGCACGACGTTGCGGCCGGGCTCGACGGCATGCGCCGCGTGCTGCGACCCGGCGGGACCGCCGCCGTCATGGACGTGGTGGCGCCGCAGGACAGTGCGTTGCATGACACTTTCCTGCAGGCGATCGAGATCCTTCGCGATCCCTCGCACGTGCGCGACTATACGCCCGACGAATGGCTTTCCATGCTGCGCGCCGCCGGCTTCGTGCCGTCCGCCCCGGTCACCGGTCGGCTGAGGCTCGACTTCGCCGCCTGGATCGCGCGCATCGGAACGCCCGAAGTGCAGGTCCGCGCCATACGCGCCCTCCAGGCCCAGATGCCGCCCGAGGTGATCGAACGCTTCGCCATCGAACCCGACGGTTCGTTCAGGCTCGACACGGCGATGTTTGAGGCGGAGGTCTGAATCGTCGCTTCCCATCTTGGAGCGTTCGCTCTCCGCTGCGCCAGGATGGGCTTCCCCGATCCGGCATTGCCTCGCCGATCTCCACTGCAGAAATCGAGGCGCGAGGCAGCCATGAACGGAGCATCCACGTGTCAGCTCTCGATCCGACCCGTCGCGAGCTCCTGGCCCTCGGCATCGGCACGCTGGCTACCGGGAGCCTGGCGACGCGCTCGCCTGCTCTCGCATCGAGCGAAATCTCTCTTCGATCCACGGCCGATATCGGCAGTCTCGCCTTCGGCTCGGCCGGCGGCAGCGAACTCTTCAAGGACGAGGCCTACCGGCAGCTCTTCACCGCTCAGGCGGCGCTGATCACGCCGGAGAACGCGCTCAAGTTCGATGCTCTGCAGCCGCAGGAAGGCGTCTTCAACTTCGCTCCGGCGGACGCGCTGGTCGATGGCGCGCGTCGCTACGGTCTCGCCGTACGCGGGCACACGCTGGCCTGGAACGACTGGCCGCCGGCCTGGCTCAAGACGCTGTCGCATACCCAGACGGACCGCGTCTTTGATGCCTATCTCGAGCGCGTCGTGCCGCATTTCGCCGGGCGCATCGCGTCCTGGGACGTGGTCAACGAGCCGTTCTGGCTCGGCAAGGACAAGCCCGGGACCTTCCGGCCCGGCCCCTGGTACGATGCGATGGGGGTCGACTACGTCTTTCGCGCCTTCCGGCGCACGGCTTCGCTCGACCCTTCGGCGAAGCTGGTCTTGAACGAGGCCTGGACCGAGAGCGACGATCCCGTCGGCCGCGCGGTACGCCACTCTTTGCTCGACCTCGTCGACCGCATCCAGGACAAGGGGCTGCGGCTCGACGGGGTCGGCCTGCAAGGTCATGTCCTGCCGCAGCTTTCCCACGATTTCGGCGCCTTCGCCGACTTCCTGCATCAGCTCGCCGAACGCAAAGTCGAGATCCTCATCACCGAATTCGACGTCGACGACGAGAGCTTCCCCGACGATGTCGCCGCGCGTGACAAGGCGGTCGCGGCCTACGCGTCGGCGTTCCTGCATGCGGTCCTCGCCGTGCCCGCGGTGTCGACCGTCGTCACCTGGGGCCTCTCCGACCGTTATACGTGGTGGAACGATCCAGCGGCGATGGTGGCGCACGGCGCGACCCGCCTGGCTCGCCCCCTGCCCTACGATGACTTGTTGGAGAAGAAGCCGCTCTGGCACGCCATGGCCGACGCGTTCAGATCGCGGGCGCGGAGGTTATGATGGAGATCCGTCGAGGGCGGGTCGGGTTCGCCGGATGAGCGGCGCGGCGGCTCGGCCGAGCTTGCCAGGCAGGGCGGATGCGCGGAGACTGACACCCATGCGCCTGATTTCCTTCGCCATCGCGGCTTCGCTTCTCTACATTCCGGCTGTCGCGGCAGCGCAGGGCACGTCAGCTCCCGCACCGGCGACACAGGCGCCCGCCGTGCCGGCCCAGCCCAAACCCGCGGCGCTCTCCACAGACATGGAAGCGACACTGCGCAAGGCCGGCTTCACCGATCTTCGGATCCTGCCCAATGCGGTGTTCGTGCGAGGCAAGGACAAAGCCGGCCATCCCGTCGCCATGGTGCTCGACCCCGCCTCGATGACCGAGGTGGTGACGTTGGATCCGCACAGCGGCTCGGCCGCGGGCGGCGATGGCGCGGCCACATTGACGGGCTCGGCGACGTTCGCCACGGTGCTGCCCAGCGAAAGGCTGGCCTCCAGGCTCATCGGAACGGACGTCAACAGCAAGCAGGGTACGTTGCTCGGCACGATCCGCGACATCGCCGTCGATCACGGCGGCGTCCACGCCTATGTCGTGCGGGTCGCCGGGCTGTTCGGCATCGGCGAGCGCTATGTCGCGGTTACGCCCGGTGCGCTCGCTCTCGCCTTCGACGCAGGTTCGAAGCGCTACAGTGCGACGATGGACGCCACCCCCGAGCAGATGAGGGCGGCGCCGGAGTTCAAGTACGGCGACCTCGACGAAGCCACCAAATAGCCGATCAGGCGCCGAGCAGCTGCGGCACCAGCTCCTTCTCCTGCTCCTTGCGGCGCGGCGCCGGCGCGATGCGGCCTCCCTCGGCCGTTTGCAGCACTCGAGCCAACGTGACCGCGACCTGGTCACCCCGGGCAAGCGAACGCAGCATCGGCTGCGGCTGGGTCACGTGCCAGGGCCGCGCGTGCGGCCAGAGCTTGAGGTAGGGCATGTGGTTGCCCTTCTTGAGTTCCAGCGCGATATCGGCGGTGTGGTCGCTGTTGGTCGCCACGGCGGTGCTGGCGATCTGGCTCAGCGGGATCGACAGCGTCGCCGGCATGGCGATGCCGTAGCGCAGGATCACGCGGTGGTTGGTGATCGTGTAGCGCGAGCGACTGACGAGGTAGGAGATGGTGGCGAGGATCCCCAGCGCGATGCAGGTGATCGCCGCCAGCGGCACGCTGTCGTGGACCGCCTGATCGAACGGAATGGCTTTCATCCAGGCCTGGTAGGCGTCCAGCACGAAGAGCAGCCCGAAATAGGCGGTCACGCCGCGCAGGTGCAGCGCATCGCGGGCGACATGGCGCCAAGTCGGCTTCCCTGACCAGATCACGTCCTCGCCGGGGGCGAGCCTGTTGCCGTTGCGGATGTCTTCCTCGAGAAGGGCGTTCATAGGATCGCGTCCTTGTAAGGGGCTGAGTACATGTGGCCGCCGGCCCAGAAGCCGTTGACGCGGTCTTCCTCGCGGGCGGTGATCACGTCGGGCCGGCGGGTGGTCGGAGCCAGCTTGAACTGCGCGCCGGTGATGGCATTGCAGCGGAAGCCCGGCGAGCCGGCACGGATCGAGCAGTAGAAGATCGGCACCAGGCGGCGGCCGGCCCCGTCGTTCAGCTCGACCTCGAGGTAGCGTGGGATCTTCGATTCGTCGTCGTACCAGACATCGACGCACAGCCCGGCGTCGGCGAAGTCGGAGCCGAGGGCCCGCAAGCCGCGCGGGTCCATCTCGGGATCGACGCATTTGAGATGCGGCGTCTTGCGCAGCGGCTGCAGGCAAGGCTCACCGCTGAGCAGGAGAAACGGCTCGTCGCGGCGCAGCGTGTAGGAGCTTGGGCCGATGCCGGCGAGAAGCGGCTCACCGACGGGGTAGAGCGGCGCCCCGGGATGCATCTCGCGAGGCTGGGCCGCAAGCTCGCGGCGCTCGTACTCCTGAGGAAGGACGGTTGTGCCGCCCTCGAGCAGGACGTACGTCTTGGGAGGCGGCATGTCCGGCCAGCCGACAATGCTGTGGCGCACCGTCGGTATGGCTTCCTCGAGAGGATAGCCCTCCCGCTTGCTCTCGCGCTGCAGATACCACACGAGGACGAACCAGGCGATGACGGTCGCGGCGATGAGGACCTGGGCAAGATCGATCTGAGTGGTGAAGACGCCGATCATGGTTTGGCTCCCTCGGTCCCAGGGGTGTTCTCGATGGGATGGGTGATCGCGGCTTGGACCATGTCGTGATAGATGGCCGCCGAACCTTCAGGATCCGCGTCCTTCGCCTTCGGCGACGTCCCGACGAGGCCGGGATAGTCCTTGATCATGTTCGCGCCGTTGAGCGGCTGCGGCAGCCTGTAGTGGCAGGTGCTGCAGGTGAGCAGCGCGTTGCCGGGCTGCTGCCCCATCTGATGATCGGGGATGACCGGCATTGACGTCGCGTGCACCAGGATGCGCTGTTGCGGGATGATCTGTGCGAGCGGCAGCAGATAGTTGCGGTTCAGGTCACGGATCAGGCGCAGTGCGTAGTATCCCGTCCAGCGCATCGGCGTGGATTGCTTCCAGTCTTCGAAGACCGACGTGTTGAGATGACAGAAGCCGCAGTTCACGCCGATTGAGAGCGAGTACTGCATCATCATTTCGTAGATTTTCGTCGGCACGACGACATCGGCTACGTCGTGCGTGCGCATCGCCGTGGTCGACTGTGCCGCGACCGGGTTGTCCTGCAGGTAATACTCGGCGTAGCCGGCGTTGGGGAAGAAGGTCGAGACCGTATCGGCAGCCTCGTTCCAATGGTCACGCTTGTCGACGAACTGCTTGACCGGCGCCGCCGGACGCGGCCACCAGACTTCCGCCGGCACGGGCTGGCCGCGATGGCACGTGTAGCAGGTGACGCCCGCCGGGTTGACGTGGGTCGCCCAGGCCGAGTTGATGTAGCGCGTCATCTCGAACATGCGCCGCGCCGCCAGCTTCGTCGGCTTCTCGTCCGACGAGAAATCCTTGGTGTTATGGCAGAAGGCGCAGCCTTCCGCTGGCGACACCCAATTGGTGACCGCCTGCTGCAGTCGCATGAACTCGGCGGCCGACACGTCGGTGAGGACCTTGACGTTCTTGAACTGCTCGGTGGCCTTCGGCCCGCCTTCCGCCGCGGGGGGCAGCGGCTCCGGCACGATCGCGTTGATCGGCACGCTGGACGCGCGGCTCTCGAATTGAACCGCCTGCTCTCCGCGGTACCCCATCTGGGTGCCGTGGTACCAGGGCCGATGCCAGTCCGGCCCGGCGACGGCGAGGGCGGCTGCGCCGAGGGCGCCGACGCCGAGGATGACGGTGGCGATCTTCATCGCGGCACCACGATGAAGGGCTGCTTCACGTCGATCGCCTCTTTGGGTTCAGCCGGCAGATGCTGGTAGATGCTCGGGTACTCCGGCGCGATGCCGTGCTTGACGCCCCAGAGGTACCAATTGTCGACGACGGTTCCGGTGATCAGGATGCCGATGCCTCCCGTCAAGGTCGTGAGGGTGGCAAACCACCAGCCCCAGCGATGGATCGACTCGTAGGTGGCGTTGAAGCCCATGGTCCAGCGCCAGAACAGGCCGGCGCGCTCGGCTGCGGTGCCGCGATCGACGATCTCGTGGGTCTCGCGATCACCGCCGAACTTCGTCACGGCGAGGATGGTGCCGCCGTGCATGCCAAACAGCACCGCCGACCCGTAGAGGAAAGTGATCGAGAGCATGTGGAAGGGGTTGTAGAAGAGGTTGCCGTAACGCACCGAGAAGGTGGCGGTCCAGTTGAGGTGCGGGATGATGCCGAAGGGCACCGCCTCGGACCATGAGCCCATCAGCAACGGCCTGATGAAACCGAGAACCAGATAGAGCCAGATCGCCGAGGCGAAGCACCAGGGCACGTGGGTCCCGAGCCCGAGGGCGCGTGCCCGCATGTACATGCGGGTCCACCACGACAGGATCGAGACGGTGAGGAAAAAGCCGGCCAGCAGCCACCAGCCGCCCTCGTGCAAGGGCGGGAAGGAGAGCCCGTATTTGGCATCCGGCGGATCCAGGGCCAGGAACGGCAGGAGCTTGGCGAAACGCAGGATGTTCCAGTCCACCGAGGCCCACATGTTGAGGCCGATGATCTCGATGGCGACGAAGCCGGTGATGATCGAGATGATGCCCGGAATGCCGAGGTGGATGGGGCCGAGTTGAAGTTCGCCGATGCGCCCGAACAGCTTGGAATGGGCGATGAAGGGCTTGCCGCCGACACGCGGGATCGGCGGAGGATTGAGGCCGCGATCATCCAGGCCCTGGAATTGTAGAGCGGTGTAGAGCGTGTGGAAACGCGCCATTAGACACCTTGCCGATTTAGGGGATTCGGACGGACGTCGTTTCGCATCGGACTAGTTGACCCAGCCCTGCGAGGACCAGATCGGGATCGACAGGTACCAGTTGTACCAGTAGGGCCATCCTTGGGTCCAAAACGGTCCCGAGATGATGATGCAGATCGCGCTCCAGAAGGACGCGTTGATGGCGAGCAGCCAGCCGAGACGATGGATGCCGAGCTCGCCGATCGAGTAGGCGATCGTGTCGCGGAAGTAGATGCTCTCGTGCTCGCCGTACTTGACCGGCTGGCCCTTGCCGGGGTTGGCCGCCGACAGGATCTCGCCCGAATGCATGCCGAGCACCAGCGCGGTGGTGAAGAAGCAAGTCACCGCCAGCATGTGCGCTGGATTATAGTGGAAATGGAGATACTGGTATCCGGTGTTCGAAACCCAATCGAGATGGCTCATGATGCCGTAGGGAAAGGCGTAGCCCCAGGCGCCCATCAGGATCGGGCGGATGATCTCGAGCGACACGTAGGCGAAGATCGCTGCGGCGAAGGCGACCGGCGTGTGCAGCCCCATGCCGAGCTTACGGGCGATCTCGACTTGGCGCAGCGCCCAGGAGACGAAAGCGCCGGTGGCGAAGATGGTGATGAGCTGCCACAGCCCGCCCTCCTTCAAGGGCGCCCAGCCGAGGCCGTAGCGGAGGTCGGGCGGCGCGATCGAGATCTTGAGGGGAGCCCAGGTGGGCCCGATCGCCGCGCCGTAGAAGATCAACGCCGTGCCCACGATGGTGCACAGGATCGTCGTGACGCCGAAGAAACCGACCCAGAACGGCCCGACCCAGAAATCGAAGGTCGAGCCGCCGATGAGCGTGCCGCCTCCGACGCGGTACTTGCGTTCGAACGAGAGCATGGACATCCGCGCGGCCTCCTGTCGAACTCGCGTCTTGCGGCGCCTTGCTGCACCGAGATCGCTTGCGAGTGTCAATAAGACCTGACAGAAGAAGTCGTCAATCAAAAATGACAACCGTGGCAAGCCGCCACAGAAAGGTTTCCGTCATGAGACGATCGTACCGGACCCTGAAATTGACCGCTCTCGGGATCGTGGCGGCCTGTGCCACGCTCGGCATGGCGTCGTTTCCGGCGTTTGCCGAGCAGGGCCAGAACACCTGGACGACCTACCTCTACCAAGGTCCCGGCAAGCACTACATGGTCACCGGAGAAGTCGCTCAGGGGACGATCTTCGACATCGTCGGTTGCAAGGGCGACTGGTGCGAGGTTAGCTACGAAGGCCGCCGCGGCTTCATCATGTCCGAACTGGTCGCCACGGGCGATCCCTCCAAGCCCGCGCCCGGTCTGCTGCCGCAGCCCGCAGCCTCGATCGTCGCACAGCCCGCAGGCCCCTGCTTCATCGTCAACCAAAAGGGCGGCAACGGCGGCAACGAGTTGACCTACATCTGCAACAAGTAGCCGGCAGCGTGCGCCAGCCGCGCGCTTGACGCGGGCGGCGGAGCCGGCACCTTGCCGTGATGCCTGCCGCCCCCACGTCGCCGCCGCACACGGCGGAAGCCGTCGTTGTCAATCTCATCGCCGTGGTCGTGGCGGTGCGCGACGAGCGCCCGCGCGTCCTGACGATCGGCGGGCGGGCGCTGCCGTCCGGCCCGTTCGAACTGATGCATCGCTCGCTGCAATCGGGCCTGCGCGACTGGGTCGAGCAGCAGACCCGGCAGCCCATCGGTTACGTCGAGCAGCTCTACACCTTCGCCGACCGCGATCGCGGCGGCGACGCCGGTCGCATGGTCTCGATCAGTTATCTCGGGCTGACCCGCGAGCGCGGTGCCGAAGAGGAATCCTCCTGGCGCGACTGGTACGAGTTCTTTCCCTGGGAAGACCGACGCGCCGGCCCTTCCGCCGCCGATCGAGCCTTGGAGGTGCGATTGCGCGCGTGGGCGCAGGCCGCGCCGGATGACGCGCGGCGACGCACCCGCGGCGAGCGCTGCGCCGTGGCGTTCGGCCTGCCGCCCTACGGGTGGAACGAGGATCTCGTCCTGCAGCGCTACGAGCTGCTCTTCGAGGCGGGTCTCATCGGCGAGTCGGGAGCCGCGGGGACACCGACCGGGCCGCGCATGACCGGCGACCACCGCCGCATCCTCGCCACGGGCATCGCCAGGCTGCGCGCCAAGATCAAGTATCGCCCGGTGGTGTTCGAGCTGATGGCGCCGGAGTTCACCCTGCTGCAGCTGCAGCGTGCGGTCGAGGCGCTCGCCGGCCGCCTCCTTCACAAGCAAAACTTCCGCCGCCTCATCGAGCAGCAGGAGCTCGTCGAGGAGACCGGCGCCATGGCGACCGCGACCGGGGGCAGGCCGGCCAAGCTCTACCGTTTCCGCCGCGGCGTCCTCGTCGAGCGCGAGGTCACCGGCACCAAACTGCCGCTGGCCGGTGGCTAGCGCCTTGCATTCGGCGGGCGCCGCGGTTCAGTTCGCCATCGCGATCGTGTCGCGCACCCTGGGGTAGACTTCGCCCGCCCAACGCCGGCCGCTGAACACGCCGTAATGGCCGACACCGGTCTGCACATGGTGGACCTTGCGATAGGGACGGATGTTGGGGCAGAGCTCCTGCGCCGCCATGGTCTGGCCGAGACCGCAGATGTCGTCGCGCTCGCCTTCCACCGTCAACAGGGCCATATCGCGGATCGCGCCAGGATCGACCTTGCGGCCGGACACGATCAGCTCGCCCCGCGCCAGCGCGTAGCGCTGGAACACCTCCCGGACCGTCTCGAGGTAGAAGTCGGCGGAAAGGTCCATCACGGCGAAATATTCTTCGTAGAAATCCTTCGTCGTCGCATAGGCTTGGACGTCGCCGTTGCTCAACGCCACAGCCATGTCGGCCCAGGCCTTCTTGTGGCGCTCCGGGTTCATCGCGATGAAGGCGGCGAGCTGCATGAAACCGGGATAGACGCGGCGCCCGGCGCCTTTGTAGCCGGCGGGCACGGCATCGGTGAGCTTGCGCTCGAACCATTCGATCGGCTTTTCGGTCGCGAGCTTGTTGACCGCGGTCGGGTTGCAGCGCGCGTCGATCGGGCCGCCCATCAGCGTCAGGCTCCTGGGTCGCGCCGGGTCATCGTCCTCCGCCATCAGCGCGGCGGCGGCGAGCGCCGGCACCACGGGCTGGCAGACGGCCACCACATGCGTGCCCTCGTCCAGCACGCGAAGGAAATGCATCACCTCTTCGACGTAGGTCGAGAGCGAGAACGGCCCGGCCGCCTTGGGCACGTCGCGGATGTTGTGCCAATCGGTGATGTGGACGTCGTGATCGATGAGAAGCGTCTGCACGGTGGCCCGCAACAGCGTCGCGAAATGGCCCGACATCGGCGCCACAACGAGCACGCGCGGCTGCGCTCGCTTGGTGTCCTTCCTGAAATGGAGCAGGCTCGCGAAGGGCGTCGCCGCCATGACCTCCTCCTCGACCGACACGAGTCGGTTGCCATCGGCCACGGGCTTGATGCCGAACTGCGGCCGCTTCTCGCCGATCCGCAGGGCGGCGAAGACGTCGAGCTTGGCGGCCATCGTCGACAGCGTGCGGGGCAGCATACCCGGCCAGGGCAGCCGGAGATTCGTGGCCGCGATGGATGCAAAGGGACGCATCAGATCGAAGGCGGCCGTCTGTGCTTGGAAAGCCTGATAGATCATCCACGACTCCTACCGGCTTAACGGCCGCCCGGCATGCAACATGCAAGCCATAGAGGCGGCGGCGGCCGTCTCGGCGCCGGGTCTCGACATCCGCCGGGGGAGGTCCGATGTCGCGCGCAACGCTCACGATCAGCAGCAAAAATTATTCGTCCTGGTCGCTGCGCGGCTGGTTGCTGACCAAATTTTCCGGTCTCCCGTTCGAGGAGGACGTGCTGCCGGTGACGGACCTGGCCTCGCGAGCCGAGCTGCTGATCCTCTCGCCCTCGATGCTGGTGCCGTGCCTGCGCCACGAGGGGCGGGTAATCTGGAACAACCTTGCCATAGGCGAATATCTCGCCGAGATCAGGCCCGAGGCCGGGCTGCTGCCCGCCGAGATCGGACGCCGGGCGTATTGCCGCTCGATCAGCGGCGAGATGCATTCCGGCTTCTCGTCGCTGCGCTCGGCGCTGCCGATGAACCTGCGCGGCGACTATCCCAGCTTCAAGGTGTGGTCGCGGGCGCAGGCCGACATCGACCGCATCTGCGCGATCTGGCGCAACTGCCTGAAGGACCACGGCGGCCCGTTCCTGATGGGGCCGGAGCGCACGATCGCCGATGCCATGTTCGCGCCGGTGTGCACGCGGTTCAAGACCTACCACGTCTCGCTCGACGCCCCGTGCCAGGACTATTGCGCGTCGATCCTCGGTCTCCCCGAGATGATCGAGTGGACCGACGCCGCGAAGGCCGAGCCGGTCGAGATCGAGGAGCTGGAGATGGAATTCTGACGCCCCTCTCCGCGTCGGGGATCGCGACTAAACACGTGTCGGCCGTGCCGGTGGCATGAGAGGCGCAGCAATCAGGACAAATTACGCCCTTTTCCTTTTCGCCGGCCGCGACTAGGTATATATACCCCTTAGTCGCCGGGTCAAGCCGAACCGGGGGTGGCCACGAACCGCCAATTTCGGCGTCGTCGAACGGCCCCAGGGCTTCGGCGGACGGCAACACCGGATGGGACCGATTTCGGCGAGCGGCCCCGCCGGAATCGCGTTGCCGTCGGCGACCGGCCACGCCGCAACAGGCCGTGTGGCCGAGCGACGACTTGCGTGGGCCGGGGGAGGACAGACATGCTCATTCAGCAACCCTTCGACGTCGCGATGGCGATCCGCGCGCGCCGCCGCCAGCTCAAGCTGCGCCAGCTCGAACTCGCCAGGGAGGCCAAGGTCGGCCGCGAATGGCTCGTGGATCTCGAGCACGGCAAGCCCACGGTCGAGCTCGGCCTGGTCATGCGCACGCTCGAGACGCTCGGCCTCGAGATCAGCGTTCGCGCCACCGAGGCGCCGCCGCCCTGGACCGTGCCGCTGACATCCGCCGCCGCCAAGCGCGCCGATGCCCTGGCCGCATACCGCCCGCCCAAACCCCGCAAGGAACGCCCCTCCCCGCCCGCGCCGAAGGACTACCGCTACCAGCCGGAGTGATGGCCCGACCTTGCGAGCGCAGCGAAGCAACCAGGGGCCGCGTGCAGCACCTCTGCGGCAAACATACCGCCTGCACCTCCTGGGTCGCTTCGCTCGCGCTCGCAAGGACGATCACGCGTTCAGCTCGAGGCACAGTCCCGCCCCAGCGGGTCCGCCTCGATCAGCGTCAGCGTCTTCGCCGCGACGCGCCCTTGACCTGCTTCTCCCGCGCGGTCGCGTTGGTCATCAGCGCGTAGCGCTCGAACCACACGAGCGCCTTGCACCCGTATCGACGCGCAAACCTCGGCCGCAGCCCCTCGCGATACTCGTACGCCCGCCGCGGAAGGTCCGACGTCACACCAATGTAACGCGTCCCATTGCGCCCGCTCGCCACGATATACACCGCTGGCTGACGCATCACTCCTCCGTCCTTGCGAGCGCAGCGAAGCAAACCAGGGCCACAAGCGACACCCCGCCGAGAGCACCCCCGCCCGGGTAACACCGCGCCGATCAAGCCCTGACGAAGGCTCGCCACCAGCGGGTGAACGGTTCGCGGCTTACGACGATCGCCATTCCGCACCAAAGACGGCCGGCGCCCATCATTACCGACGTCTTGGTTGCCCTCTTCGCCGTCCAACAGACGCAAACCCCCGCAAACCCAGCATTAACCTTATCGGCGTCTTCTGGCCCAGCGTGCCGCATCCCGCGCTCTGCCCTCCAAGCATTGTGTCCCACAAAAACCCATGCTATCCCAAGCCATCCCGCTTCGGGCCCCTTTCGCGATGACCGGCGCCGCAGCCCGCGGCCCGCTCGCCGTGGCGGCGGCTCTGTCGGCAGGGGGCGTATCGCGTGGATCTGTTCGTTGCGCATGTCTCCAATCGCGTGGATTCCAAGGGTCGCGTGTCGATCCCGGCGTCCTTTCGAGCGGTGCTGACGCGCGACGGCTTCGAGGGGCTGTTCGTCACGCCCTCCCTCGATGCCGAGGCCTTGGACTGCGGTGGCAACGCGCTGCTGCGGGAGATCGCCGAGCTGATCGCGCGCCAGCCGCCCTACTCGCCGGAGCGGGACCTGTTCTCGACCGCGCTCTACGGGCGCAGCGAGACGCTGAAGGTGGACGGCGAGGGCCGCATGGTCCTCTCGCCCACAATCAGGGACCACGCGCACATCTCGGACGAGGTGACGTTCGTGGGACAGGGGCCGAAGTTCCAAATCTGGGAACCGAGCCGCTTCCGCGCGCATCTCGAAGAGGCCACGCTTCGCCTGCGCAACCTGCGGAACCAGCTCGGCACCCGGGATGCGGGGGATCCCCCGCGGCCTCCTGGAGCACGGGAATGAACGCGGGCGGCGGCGACCTCCATCCACAGGATGCGGGCGCCGCTGGCGGACCAACCCGACACGTTCCCGTGCTCCGCGAGGAGGTTCTGGCCGCGCTCGCGCCGCGTGACGGCGGGCTCTACCTCGACGCCACCTTCGGCGCCGGCGGCTACACCTCGGCCGTCCTCGAAAGACACGGCACGCGCGTGCTGGCGCTCGACCGCGACCCCAGCGCCATCGCCGGCGGTGCATCCCTCGTCGAACAGTCCGGGGGCCGCCTCACCCTGGTCGAGGCGCGCTTCGCCGAGCTCGAGGGCGTGGCGGCGCGGCTCGGGCTCGGGCCGTTCGACGGCGTCGCGCTCGACATCGGCGTCTCCTCCATGCAGCTCGACCAAGCCGAGCGCGGCTTCTCGTTCCGCCGCGACGGCCCGCTCGACATGCGCATGGGAGGGCATGGGCCGAGCGCCGCCGATATCGTCAATACCGCCTCCGAAGAGGCGCTGGCCGACATCCTCTATCATTACGGCGAGGAGCGGATGTCGCGCCGCGTCGCCCGCGCCATCGTGGCTGACCGCGAGGCCGTGCCCTACACGACCACCCGGCCACTGGCCGAGATGATCGCTCGCGTGGTGCCGCACAAGCCGACCGAGATCCACCCGGCGACGCGCACGTTCCAGGCACTGCGCATCGCGGTCAACGACGAATTGGGCGAGCTCGTCGCCGGGCTGGCCGCCGCTGAGCGCGTGCTGGCGCCGGGCGGGCGCCTCGCCGTGGTGACCTTCCACTCGCTCGAGGATCGCATCGCAAAGCTGTTCTTCGCCCGCCGCTCCGGCAAGGGCGTGGCCGCCGGCCGCCGCCTGCCCGGCGAGCCGGCCGCGACCCCGCCCTCCTTCACCCTGCCCAAGCGCCAGCCAGTCGTGCCGGGCGAGGCCGAGTGCGCGGAGAACCCTCGCGCGCGCTCGGCCAAGCTGCGCATCGGCCTCCGCACCCAACATCCGGCGCTGGCGATCGAGGCGGCGCTGCGCAACCTCTCGCTCCTGCCCAAATCCTCCGCCTCGAAGCCCGGGAAGCCGACATGATCCGCATCCTCAACCTCGTCGCCATCGCGGCGCTGGTCGGCTCGGCGATCTACGCCTACTCGATCAAGTACAAGACGATGTTCCACGCCGAGACGGTGGCGAGCCTCAGGGCCGACATCAAGAAGGAGCAGGACAAGATCGGCCTGCTGCGCGCCGACTGGGCCAATCTCACCCGGCCCGAGCGCGTCCAGGCGCTGGCGGAGAAGCTCACCCAGCTGCAGCCGCTGCAGCTCGACCAGATCGTGCCCGTCGACGCCCTGCCCTCGAAGGCGCCGCGCGTCGATGCGATCGGCCGCGAGCTGGCCGACCTCGGCCTCGCCGAGCCCACCAACACGCCGGCCGACGCCTCGCCCGCCAGCGCGACGCCTTCGTCCGGGAAGCCGGTCAAGAGAGCGCAGCGATGAGCGACAGTCCCGTCACCAAACCGCGCGCTCGCTCCTCCGCGATGGGCTTCCTCCGCAGCCTGTTCGAGCCAAGGCTCGACAAGGCGCCCGGCCGCACCCGCTTGGTCGCGATGGCCTTCACCCTGCTCTTCGCGATCATCGTCACGCGGCTCTTCCTGTTCGGGTTGAAGCCGCCGGACGTCGACAAGGTGCGCATCGCCGGATCCGACCAGGTCGCCGCCGCCCGCCCCGACATCCTCGATCGCAACGGGGAAGTGCTGGCGACCGACATCAAGGTGATGAGCATCTTCGCCGAGCCCAGGCGCCTCATCGACAAGGACGAGGCGACCGAGCTGCTGACCGCCGCCCTCCCCGACGTCAACGCCTCCGAGCTGCGCCGCAAGCTCAGCTCCAACAAGGGCTTCGTCTGGGTCAAGCGCGCCGTCAGCGCAAAGGAGCAGCAGGAGGTGTTCCACCTCGGCCTGCCCGGCGTCGGCTTCCTGCCGGAGAACAAGCGCGTCTATCCCAACGGCCCGATCGCCGCCCACGTGCTCGGCTTCGCCAACCTCGACGGCGTCGGCATCTCGGGCCTCGAGAAGTACCTCGACAACCAGGGCCTCTCCGATCTCACCGGCATGGGCTTCAAGGTCGCCGCCACCGACCTGAAGCCGCTCACCACCTCGCTCGACCTGCGCGCCACCTATGCGGTGCGCGACGAGCTGGCCAAGGGCGTCGAGCATTTCCACGCCAAGGCCGGCGCCGCCGCGATCCTCGACGTCAACACCGGCGAGATCGTCGCCATGGCCTCGCTGCCCGACTTCGACCCCAACCAGCCGGCCGACGCGCTGAACCCGAACAACATAAACCGGCTCTCGGTCGGCGTCTACGAGATGGGCTCGACCTTCAAGGCGATCTCGATCGCGATGGCGCTGGAGACCCAGAAGGTCAACCTGCGCACGCAGCTCGACGCACGCTCCGAGCTGCACTACGGCCGCTTCACCATCCACGACTTCCATGCCACGCACCGCATGCTGACCGTGCCCGAGGTCTTCGTGCATTCCTCCAACATCGGCACGGCGCGCATGGCGATGATGGTGGGCGTCACCGGCCATCAGGCCTTCCTGCGCAAGATGGGCCAGCTGACGCGCCTGCGCACCGAGCTGCCGGAATCCGCCGAGCCGCTGGTGCCCCGGCACTGGGGCGAGCTCAACACGATCACCATCGCCTTCGGCCAGGGCCTCAACGTCGCGCCGCTGCAGGCGCTGATGGCGGTGGGCGCGCTGGTCAACGGCGGCCAGCTCATCAAGCCGACCTTCCTCAAGCGCTCCGAGGACGAGGCGCGGGCCGACGCGCCGCGCGTGGTGCGTCCCGAAGTGTCGGAGAGCCTGCGCTACCTCATGCGGCTCAATGCCGAGATCGGCTCGGCCAAAAAGGCCAATATCCCCGGCTACTTCATCGGCGGCAAGACCGGCACGGCCGACAAGCTGGTGCACGGCCACTACGACCACACCAAGGTGTTCACCACCTTCATGGCGGTGCTGCCGGCCGACAAGCCGAAATACCTCTTCCTGACTCTGATGGACGAGCCGCAGGCGGTGGCCGGCGACGGCGGCTACCACACCGCCGCGATGAACTCGGGCGTCGTCACCGGCCAGATCATCGAGCGCGTGACCCCGCTGCTGGGACTGCCGCCGCAGATCCAGCTGCCGCCGATGCCCTTCCCGCTGCTGGCCCGGATGGGTTATGGGCAGGCCAACATCCCGCAGCATCCCGGAGGCGAACACTGACACGGCTCGCGACCCTGCTGCCGGACGCCACCTGCCCCGCGGGACTGGCTGATCTCGAGGTCACGGGTCTGACCGCCGACAGCCGTGCCGTGCGTCCCGGCTTCGCCTTCTTCGCCGTGCCGGGCACCAAGGCTGACGGCGGCGCCTTCGTCGCCGACGCCATCGCCAAAGGCGCGGTGGCCGTCGTCGCGGAGCGAGCGCCGCCCGGCGCGATGTCGGCCGCCGTCGCCTGCCTCCTCGTCGACGACGTGCGCCGGGCGCTCGCGCTGGCGGCGGCGTCCTTCCATCCGCACCAGCCGGCGACCATCGCAGCCGTGACCGGCACCAGCGGCAAGACCTCCGTCGCCGCGTTCTGCCGGCAGATCTGGTCGACGCTCGGCCATGCCGCCGCCTCGCTCGGCACCGTCGGCCTCGTGTCCCCGTCCGGCAGCACCTACGGCTCGCTGACGACGCCGGATCCGGTGACGCTGCATGCGACCCTCGACAGGCTGGCGGGCGAGGGCGTGACCCACCTGGCGCTGGAGGCCTCGTCGCACGGGATCGAGCAGCGCCGCCTGGACGGCGTGCGGCTCACGGCCGGCGCGTTCACCAACCTGTCGCGCGATCACCTCGACTATCACGCCAGCCTCGACGACTATCTCGCGGCCAAGCTTCGTCTTTTTACGACCCTGCTGCCTGACGGCGCGGCGGCGGTCGTCAATGCCGACAGCGATGCCGCCACCAAGGTGATCGCCGCCTGCCAGGCGCGCGGCCTGCCCGTCTTCGCCGTCGGCCGGGCCGGCACCCGCCTTCGCCTGCGCGAGGCGCGGCGCGACGATCTCGCCGCCGTGCTGGTGATCGACATCGACGGCCACCGCGTCGAGACGCACCTGCCGCTCGCCGGCGAGTTCCAGGTGCAGAACGCGCTGGTCGCCGCCGGGCTCTGCATCGCCGCCGGCGCGCCGGCGGAGAACGTGCTGGCGGCGCTCGCGACGCTGGAAGGTGCGCCGGGCCGTCTCGAGCTGGTCGGCCGCAAGCACGGCGCCCCCGTCTTCGTCGACTACGCCCACAAACCCGATGCCCTGGAGAAGGTTTTGGAGACGCTGCGCCCGTTGACGACCGGCAAGCTCGCCGTAGTGATCGGCTGCGGCGGCGACCGTGACCGTGGCAAGCGCCCGATCATGGGCGAGATCGCCGCCCGCGCCGCCGATCGCGTGATCGTGACCGACGACAACCCTCGCTCGGAGGAGCCTGCCGCGATCCGACGCGCCATCCTCGACGGCGCCGCCGGTAGCCGCGCCGAGATCGTCGAGATCGGCGACCGCGCCGCCGCGATCGAAGCGGCAATCGATTCTCTCGGGCCCGGCGACGTGCTGGTCATCGCCGGCAAGGGCCACGAGACCGGACAGATCGTCGGCGGCACGTTGCTGCCGTTCTCCGACCTTGACTGCGCTCGACGCGCTTTGCAGAACCACGCCTCATGATCAAGCGTGCCGAGCCATGAGTGTCCACGCGCCCCCGCTTTGGACGGGTCTCGGCCTCGTCGCGCCGCTCGACGCGCGCGTCTCCGGCGGCGTCCCGGGGCCGGTCTCGGGCGTCTCCATCGACACGCGCACCTTGCAGCCGGGCGACCTCTTCTTCGCCATCAAGGGCGACGCGAGCGACGGCCACGACTATGTGCGCCAGGCCTTCGCCGCCGGGGCCGCCGCCTGCGTCGTCGACGAGACGCACGCCGACGCGCTCGCCGGCACCGGGCCGCTCCTCGTCGTCAACGACGTGCTCGCCTCGATGGAGGCGCTGGGCCGCGCCGCGCGAGCCCGCACGCATGCCCGTGTCATCGCCATCACCGGTTCGGTGGGGAAGACCTCGACCAAGGAGGCCCTGCGCGTGGCGCTAACGCCGGCCGGAGCGCTCCACGCCTCGGCAGCCTCCTACAACAATCACTGGGGCGTGCCGCTGACCCTTGCGCGGATGGCGCAGGACACGCGCTTCTGCGTCGCCGAGATCGGCATGAACCATGCCGGTGAGATCACGCCGCTCGTCGCCATGGTGCGCCCGCACGTCGCCGTCGTGACCAACGTCTCGCCCGTGCACCTCGAGTTCTTTCCCTCGGTCGAGGCCATCGCCGACGCCAAGGCCGAGATCTTCTCCGGCCTCGAGCCGGGCGGCGTCGCCATCATCAATCGCGACAGCCCTCATTTCGAGCGCCTCGGCGCCGCGGCGCGGCGGTCACCCGCGGGCCTGATCGCGACCTTCGGCGCTCACGAACACGCCGACGCACGACTCCTCGAGATCATCCCGGCGCCGACCCATTCGCTGGTCAAGATTCGTATCGTCGGCCGCGAGCTGTCCTTCCGCCTCGGTGCGCCGGGCCGACATCTGGCCGAGAACGCGCTGGCGGTGCTGCTCGCCGCCCACGCCGTCGGCGCCGACCTCGACGTCGCCGCGACCGCACTGGCCTTCTTCCAGGCCGGCAAGGGCCGCGGCGAGCGCGCGACGATCGCGACCGTCGACGGACCGCTGACGCTGCTCGACGAGAGCTACAACGCCAACCCGGCCTCGATGAGCGCCGCGCTCGCGCTGGCCGGCACGATGCTGCCCGGTGACAATGGTCGTCGCGTCGCCGTGCTCGGCGACATGCTCGAACTGGGCGAGCGCTCGCCCGAGCTGCACATCGGCTTGGCAGCCGACCTGGTCGCGGCACACTTCGATCTGGTGCTCGCCGCCGGCCCGATGATGCGCTCGCTCGCCGACACGCTCCACGAGCGCGGCGTCCTTTGCGAATGGCGCAATTCCGCCTCCGAGCTCGAGCCGATCGTGCTCGGTAGCCTACGCGGCGGTGACGTCGTCGTGGTCAAAGGCTCCAACGGCAGCCGCATGGCCCCGATCGTGGGCGCGCTGAAACAGCACCACGCCAGCATCCTGCAAGAGGCCGGGACCACCGAGCCCATCGCCGCCCAGACTCCCGTTTCTCGGGCGACCGCGTAAGGACCTCCCATGCTCGCCTGGCTCGCGGATCTCACGCCTCACACGGGGCCGCTGAACGTGTTTCGCTACATCACGTTCCGCACCGGCGGCGCCATCGGCACCGCCTTGCTCTTCGTGTTCTTCTTCGGCCCCGCCATCATCGCGGCGCTGCGCCTGAAGCAGGGCAAAGGTCAGCCGATCCGCGCCGACGGGCCGGCCTCGCACCTGCTCACCAAGAAGGGCACGCCGACGATGGGTGGCCTGATGATCCTCTCCGGGCTCATCGTCTCGACGCTGCTCTGGGCCAACCTCGCCAACCATTTCGTCTGGACGGTCTTGCTGGTCATGGTCGGCTTCGGCGCCATCGGCTTCTACGACGACTACCTCAAGGTGACGCGTCAGACCCACGCCGGCTTCTCCGGCCGTTCGCGGCTGGCGCTCGAGGGCGTCATCGCGCTCGTCGCATGCCTCATCATGCATTATTATGGCACCGTGTACGCGGGCGCGCTCGCCGTGCCCGGCGTCAACGGCTACATCGCCAACCTCGGCTGGGCGTTTCCGATCTTCGGTGCCTTCGTCATCGTCGCCGCCGGCAATGCCGTGAACCTCACCGACGGGCTCGACGGGCTCGCCATCGTGCCCGTGATGATCGCCGCCGGCACCTTCGGCTTCATCGCCTACCTCGTCGGCAACGCCATCTTCGCGAAATATCTCGGCATCAACTTCGTGCTGTTCGCTGGCGACCTCGCCGTGGTCTGCGGCGCCATGATCGGGGCGGGAGCCGGCTTCCTGTGGTTCAACGCGCCACCGGCGCAGATCTTCATGGGCGACACCGGCTCCCTCGCGCTAGGAGGCTTGCTCGGCACCATTGCGGTGGCCGTCAAGCATGAGATCGTGCTCGTCATCGTCGGCGGCCTGTTCGTGCTCGAGGCCGTCTCCGTCATCGTGCAGGTCACCTCGTTCAAGCTGACCGGCAAGCGCGTCTTCAGGATGGCGCCGATCCACCATCATTTCGAGCAGCTCGGCTGGTCGGAGCCGCAGATCGTCATCCGCTTCTGGATCATCGCCTTCGTGCTCGCGCTGATCGGCCTGTCGACACTCAAGCTGCGGTGAGGAACGGCATGGCGCCTCCCTCCCCATGACCCCGATCACCTCCTTCGCCGGCCAGCACGTCGCGCTCTTCGGCCTGGGCTCGTCCGGTCTCGACGCAGCCCGCGCCCTCCTCGCAGGCGGCGCCACCGTGGCCGCCTGGGACGACAACGAGCGCTCGCGCGACCGGGCCGCCGACGACGGCATCGCCATCATCGACCTCCACGACGCCGACTGGTCCGCGTTCGCCGCCTTGGTGCTGGCGCCGGGCGTGCCGCTCACGCATCCCAAGCCGCACTGGAGCGTCGCCCTCGCCCGAGCCGCCGGTGTCGCGATCATCGGCGACGTCGAATTGTTCTGCCGCGAGCGCGCGGCGATCGCGCCCAACGCGCGCTTCGTCGCCATCACCGGCACCAACGGCAAGTCCACCACCACCGCGCTGACGGCCCACCTCTTCCGCGAGTTCGGCTACGAGGTGGCGATGGGCGGCAACATCGGCACGCCGGTGCTGCAGCTGCCGCCGCCGTCCGAAACCCGCGTGCACGTCATCGAATGCTCGTCCTTCCAGATCGACCTCGCGCCCTCGATCCAGCCGACGGCCGGCGTCCTGATGAACCTGACGCCCGACCATCTCGACCGCCACGGGACCATGGCCAACTACGCCGCGATCAAGGCGCGCCTGGTGACGCACTCGAACACGGCGATCGTCTCCGTGGACGATCCCGACAGCGCCGCCATCGCGCAGCGCATCGCGATCGAAGGCCGGGCCGTCGAGGCCATCTCGGTCGCCGGCAACCTCGTCGTCCAGGGCATCACGCTCGACGGCTCGGTGCTGATGCGCCACCACGACATGCACGCCACGCCGATCGCCGACCTCGCCGGCATCACCGCGCTGCGCGGCGCCCACAACGCGCAGAACGCCGCCGCCGCGATCCTCGCGCTCGGTGACGATGCCGAGAACCTCGACCAGTTGCAGGCGGCGCTGCGCTCGTTCCCCGGCCTTGCCCACCGTATGGAGCAGATCGCGGCCGCCCACGGCGTGATCTACGTCAACGATTCCAAGGCCACCAACGCCGATGCCGCCGAGAAGGCGCTGCTGGCGTTCCCCCGCGTCCATTGGATCATCGGCGGCAAGGCCAAGGAGGGCGGCATCGAGCCGTTGCGCCCGCTGTTCGGCCGAGTCGCCAAAGCCTACCTGATCGGCGCCGCCGCCAAGCTCTTCGCGCAGACGCTCGGGGCCGACGTGCCGTGGGAGCAATGCGGCACGCTCGACGTCGCCACCCGCCGGGCCGCAGCCGACGCCCGCGCCGAAGCGCAGCGGACAGGCGCCGATCAGGTCGTGCTGCTCTCGCCCGCTTGCGCCTCCCAGGACCAGTTCACCGACTTCGAGCAGCGCGGCGAGCGGTTTCGCGATTGCGTGAGAAACCTGCTAAGCCAGCCCGCGTGAAAGGCATGGTTAATCGTTGGTGTTCATGATCGGGGCGGACGCCGGGCGCATGCGCCAGGCGATGGCACCCCGCACAGGCGGGACGTTAAGCCTCCCTGGAGCCTCGAACATGGTATCGCGCGCGCAACGCACGGCCCTGGCGAACTGGTGGTGGACCGTCGACCGCTGGCTGCTGGCCGCGCTCGGGATCCTCATCGTCGCCGGCATGATCCTCACGATGGCGGCGAGCCCGCCTGTCGCCGAGCGCATCGGCCTGCCGACCTTCCATTTCGTCAATCGCCAGGCCGAGGCGCTCATCCCGGCGATCGCCGTGCTGATCGGCGTCTCGTTCCTCTCGCCGCGGCAGGTGCGCCGGGCCGCGGTGATCCTCTTCGTCGCGTCCATGGGCCTCATCGTGGTCGCGCTGCTCTTCGGCCACGAGGTCAAGGGTTCGCGCCGCTGGATCTTCGGCATCCAGCCTTCCGAGTTCCTGAAGCCCGCCTTCGTCATCCTCGTCGCCTGGGCCTTTTCCGAAGGCGGCAAGCGCCGCGACGTGCCGGGCACGACCTTCGCCGTGCTGCTGCTGCCCCTCACCATCGTGCCGCTGATGCTGCAGCCCGACTTCGGCCAGACCATGCTCGTCACGCTGGTGTGGATGGCGCTATTCTTCATGGCCGGGCTGCACTGGTTCTGGATGGTCGGGCTCGGCGGCGGCGGCCTCGTCAGCGTCTTCGCCGCCTACAAGTTCGTGCCCCACGTCCGCGCGCGCATCCTGAAGTTCATGGATCCGGCCAGCGGCAATGGAGCCACCGATACGTTCCAGGTCGACACCGCGCTGGAGACGATCAAGGCCGGACGCTGGTTCGGCAAGGGACCGGGCGAGGGCACGGTGAAGCGCATCCTGCCCGACGCCCACACCGACTTCATCTTCGCCGTCACCGGCGAGGAATTCGGTCTCCTCGCCTGCATGGCGCTTTGCTCGGTCTACGCGTTCATCGTGATCCGCGGCCTGTTCCGCGCCGCGCGCAGCGAGGACCCGTTCTGCGCCTTTGCCGGCGCCGGTCTCGTGATGCTGTTCGGCATCCAGGCGGCGATCAACATGTCGGTCAACCTGCACCTGATGCCGGCCAAGGGCATGACGCTGCCCTTCATCTCCTACGGCGGCTCCTCGCTCGTGTCGGTGGCGCTCGAAATGGGCTTTCTTGTCGCCGTGACCCGCCGGCGCCCGCGCTCGGAGATCGCCTACGATCGCGATGGCCGCGGTGCGCCGGCTACCGCCACCGGCCTCGTGGAGCAACCGGCGTGAGTGCCCACCCCGTCCTCGTCGCTGCCGGGGGCACCGGCGGCCATCTCTTCCCGGCGCAGGCGCTGGCGGAAGCGCTCGCACGCCGCGGCATTCCCGTCGAGCTCATGACCGACGATCGCGCGCTGCGCTACGGCGGCGACTTCCCGGCGCGCATGATCCACCACGTCAAGGCGGCAACGCCGACCGGCGGCAACCCGGTCAGGCGCGCGCTGGCGATCGTCGCGCTGCTGCGCGGCACCGGGGCGGCGCGCGGCATCATTCGCCGCATCAAACCTCGTGCCGTTGTCGGCTTCGGCGGCTACCCCACCGTGCCGCCAGTGCTCGCCGCGACGCAACTGAAGGTGCCGACGATCCTGCACGAGCAGAACGCCGTGATGGGGCGAGCCAACAAGTTTCTCGCCAAACGCGTCCAGGCGTTGGCCAAAGGCTTCGACAACCTCATCATCGCCAACCCCGCGATCGCCGCCAAGGCGACGCTTGTCGGCAATCCCATCCGACCGATGGTGATGGAGGCCGCCGCCTTGCCCTATCCACCGTTCTCCGGCGGCATGCTGCACCTCCTGATCACCGGCGGCTCGCAGGGCGCCCGCGTGATGTCCGACGTGGTGCCCGCCGCCATCGCCCTCCTCGAGCCAGGCGATCGCGCCCGCCTGGTGGTCGTGCAGCAGGCCCGCGGCGAGGACGAGGCTCGCGTCCGCAAGGCCTACGCCGCCATGGGTCTCGCCGCGGAGGTCAAGCCGTTCTTCACCGACCTGCCGATGCGCATGGCCCAAGCGCACCTCGTGATCGCGCGCGCCGGCGCCTCGACGATCTCCGAGCTCGCCGCGATCGGCCGCCCATCGATCCTGGTGCCGTTCCCGCACGCGCTCGACCAGGATCAGGCCGCCAACGCCGCCCTGCTCGAGAAGACCGGAGCCGGCCTCGTGGTCAAGCAGGCGAACTTCACGCCGGACTGGCTCGCCGACTCGCTGCGCCTCGCCTTGGCCGACCGCGAGGGCCTGGAGGCCCGTGCCCAGGCGGCAAAGGCCGCCGGCATCTCGGATGCCGCCGACCGCCTCGCCGACCTTGTCGAACAGCTGATGCTGCCGGAGCCGGCGTGACGAAAAAGCTGATCCCCTGCAAGCCTCTCAAGATGAGCGGCGCGAAGCGAGCCTCGGACCTCAGGGGCTCCAGATGGCGAGACGCTTGGACCGCCTCGTGGTTTGAGACGGCTTTCGGCCTCCTTACCATGAGGCTCATTACACAAGGACGTTCTCGATGAGACTGCCGGCGGAGCTCGGCCCGATCCACTTCATAGGCATCGGCGGCATCGGCATGTCGGGCATCGCCGAGGTGCTGCTGAACCTCGGCTACAAGGTGCAGGGATCGGATGCCAACGCCAATGCCAACGTGCAACGGCTTCGCGACAAGGGCGCCACCGTGCACATCGGGCACGACGCGGCCAATGTCGCCGAGGCCGAAGTGGTGGTGGTTTCGACCGCGATCCGCCGCGACAATCCCGAGCTGATGGCCGCCCGCGCCGCCCGCCTGCCCGTGGTGCGCCGGGCCGAGATGCTGGCCGAACTGATGCGGCTCAAGCATTGCGTCGCCATCGCCGGCACGCACGGCAAGACCACCACAACCTCGCTCGTCGCCACCCTGCTCGACGCCGGCCATTTCGACCCGACGGTGATCAACGGCGGCATCATCAATGCTTACGGCACCAACGCCCGCCTGGGTGGCGGCGACTGGATGGTGGTCGAAGCCGACGAATCCGACGGCACCTTCCTGAAGCTGCCCGCCGACGTCACCGTGGTCACCAACATCGATCCCGAGCACCTCGACCACTTCGGCACGTTCGAGGCCATCAAGGAGGCCTTCCGCACCTTCGTCGAGAATATCCCCTTCTACGGCTTCGCGGTGATGTGCCTCGACCACCCGACGGTGCAGGAGCTCGTCGGCCGCATCGAGGACCGTCGCATCGTCACCTACGGCGAGACCCCGCAGGCCGACGTGCGTCTCGTCGAGGTCGACCTCACCGGCGGGCGCTCGCGCTTCTCCGTTATCATCCGCGACCGCAAGACCCGCGGCGAGACCCGCATCGGCGAGCTCGAGCTGCCTATGCCGGGTCTCCACAACACCCTGAACGCCACCGCCGCCATCGCCGTGGCGCACGAGCTCGGGATGAACGCCGACGCGATCCGCGAGGGCCTTGCCAAGTTCGGCGGCGTGAAGCGGCGCTTCACCAAGACCGGCGAGTGGAACGGCGTCACCGTGTTCGACGACTACGGCCACCATCCTGTCGAGATCGCCGCGGTGTTGCGCGCGGCGCGCGCCTCGACCGAGGGCAAGGTCGTGGCCGTGGTGCAGCCGCACCGCTACAGCCGGCTGCAGTCGCTGTTCCACGAGTTCGCGACCTGCTTCAACGACGCCGACGCCGTGCTCGTCGCCGACGTCTACGCCGCCGGCGAGGCGCCGATCCCCGACATCGATCGCGACGCGCTTGTCACGGCCATCAAGGCGCACGGACACCGCCGCCCGTTGGCTCTCGCGAGCCCCGGCGACCTGCCCTACATCATCCGCTCGCTGGCCAAGCCGGGCGACTACGTGGTGTGCCTCGGCGCCGGCTCGATCACGCAATGGGCCTACGCTCTGCCCGGGCAACTGCAGGCGGGCGACGGGGCGTGAGCCTTCGCGACGTGCTGGCCGTCCCCGGCCTCCGCGGCACTTTGGAGGCCGACGTGCCTCTGGCGCCGCTGACGTGGTTCCGGTGCGGCGGCCCGGCGGAGGTGCTGTTCACCCCGGTCGACGAGACCGACCTTGCACTCTTCATGGAGCGTTGCCCGTCCGGCGTGCCGGTGACGGTGATCGGGGCCGGCTCCAACCTGCTGGTGCGCGACGGCGGCCTCGCCGGAGTGGTGGTGCGGCTCGGCAGAGGGTTCGCGGGACTGAGCGTCGACGGTGAGGAGCTCTTGGCCGGCGCCGCCGTACCGGACGTGAAGCTCGCTTCCGCCGCCGCGCAGGCCGGCCTTGCCGGCCTCGCCTTCCTGCGCGGCATCCCCGGCCAGGTCGGCGGCGCGCTGCGCATGAACGGGGGTGCCTACGGCGCAGAGGTCGCCGACGTGCTCGCGTCGGCACGCGGCATCGACCGCGACGGCGCGGCGCGCGACTACACCGCTGACGACATGGATTTCACCTATCGCCACAGCGGCATCGCGGCCGACGTGATTTTCACGCGAGCGCGTTTCCGCGGCCGGTTCGGAGATCCCGAGGCGATCCGCTCGGAGATGGCGCAGATCACCGCATCGCGCACCGCCACTCAGCCGGTCAACACCCGCACCGGCGGCTCGACGTTCAAGAACCCGCCCGGCGCCAAGGCGTGGGAGTTGGTCGACCGTGCCGGCTGCCGCGGGCTGGTGCACGGGGATGCGCAAGTCAGCCCAATGCACACGAATTTTTTGATCAACCGCGGCGCTGCCACCGCTGCCGACATCGAGGCGCTGGGCGAGTTGGTCCGCACGCGGGTGCTCGAGAACAGCGGCGTCGCGCTCGAGTGGGAGATCGCGCGCATCGGGCGGGCGGCGTGAGGCCGATGGCTCTTCCTCCTCCTGCCTGCCGGATCGCACGCCCCATCTTCGAAGGAAAGCTCAATTCATGAGAAAGCACGTGGCCGTCCTCTACGGCGGCCTGTCCGCAGAGCGCGAGGTGAGCCTTCGCTCGGGAGCGGCCTGCGCGGCAGCGCTCGAAGCCCAAGGCTACAAGGTCACGCCGATCGATGTCGACCGCACGTTGTCGCAGCGTCTCGCCGACCTGCGGCCGGACGTTGCCTTTAACGCTTTGCACGGCCGCTTCGGCGAGGACGGCATCGTCCAGGGCATCCTCGAGATGCTGGCGATCCCCTACACGCACTCCGGCGTGCTGGCGTCCTCGCTGGCGATGCAGAAGGATCGGGCCAAGGACGTCCTGCAGGCGGCCGGCATTCCCGTTGCCCCGGGGCTGACCATGCATCGGCTCGAGGTTGCCAAAGGCCACCCGATGCCTCCCCCCTACGTCGTGAAACCCGTCAGCGAAGGCTCGTCCGTCGGCGTCCTCATCGTCAACGAAGATCATCAACATCCACCGCAGGAACTGACCCGAAGCGACTGGGATCACGGGGATATCGTCCTCGTCGAACGCTTCGTTGCGGGGCGCGAGCTGACCTGCGCCGTGATGGGAGAAAAAGCCTTGGATGTCATCGAGATACGCGCTGCCGACGGGGGCTGGTACGACTACAACGCGAAATATGCCCGAGGCGGCTCGATCCACGTGCTTCCTGCGGATCTTAAAGGAAATCTTTACCATTCTGTTCAAGACTTCACGTTAAGGGCGCATCGCGCTCTCGGGTGTCGCGGCGTCAGTCGTGCCGATTTCCGCTACGACGATCGCCCCGGAGGTACGGGCGAACTCGTCGTCCTGGAGGTCAACACGCAGCCCGGCATGACCGAGACCTCTTTGGTGCCCGAGTTGGCGGCCTACGTCGGCCTTTCATTCGGCGAGCTGGTACGATGGATGGTGGAGGACGCCTCCTGCGATCGCTAGGCGGCTTCGGGGCGCAGCTGGCGCCCGCATCCTTCACGCTCGCCACACCAGGTGCTGCCTACGCTCCGCCGTCCGCGACCATCTTCCCGCGCCTGCCCCACCGCCGATGGCGACGCAATCCGGCGCTGTCCGCCGTGCTCGCTCGCATCGCCGCGACCCGCTTCCTTGGCACCGCTCTGGCGTTGAGCCTGCTGTGTGGCTCCGCCGCCTGCGGCGCGATCCAAGGTGGCGGCTATGCCGACTTCATCGCGACGCAGGGCTCCCTGCTCGACATCGCGGCCAAGGCCGCCGGCTTTCCGGTCAAGGCCGTGACCATCACCGGCACGCACGAGCTGACGGAAGCCGAGATCCTTTCGATGGCCGGTATCGGCCCGCGCAACTCGCTGGTGTTCCTCGACGTCGGCGATCTGCGCAGGCGCCTCAAGGCGGTTCCGCTCATCAGGGACGCCAATGTCTCGAAGCTCTATCCCGACCGGCTCCTGATCGAGGTCGAGGAGCGCCAGCCCACCGCGCTCTGGCAGAAGGACGGCGTCGTCGCCCTCGTCGCCGCCGACGGCACGCCCATCGACGACCTCAAGGATCCGCGCTTCCAGCGCCTGCCGCTGGTCGTCGGGCCCGACGCCAACAAGCACCTTGAGGAATACGCCGAGGTGCTCGATGCGGCCGGCGAGCTTCGCGACCGCATCCGCGCCGGCATCTACGTCGCCGGACGACGCTGGACCTTGAAGACAGACAGCGGATTGGAGATCGACCTGCCGGAGAAGAACCCGACCGACGCCGTCTCCCATCTCGCCCTGCTCGAGCACGATGGTCACATCCTCGAAAAGGACGTCCTGTCGCTCGACTTGCGCATTCCGGGCCGCGTCGTCGCGCGACTGACCGCCGACGCCGCTGCCACACGTTCCGACGCGCTCGCCAAGAAGTCCGCGAAGAAGAAAGGGGCGACGACATGAGTTCGGCCACCATGCCGCCGCGCATGCGACCGCTGTCGTCCCGACGCACCGCGATCCTGTCGGCGCTCGACGTCGGCACCTCTAAGATCGTCTGTCTCATCGCCCGCCTGCAGCCGATCGAACCCTCCGAGCTGCTGCGCGGCCGGACTCACCGCTGCCGCATCCTGGGCATCGGCCACCAGCGCTCGCGCGGCATCAAGGGCGGCGTCGTCGTCGACATGGAAGCGGCCGAGGGCGCCATCCGCCTTGCCGTCGATGCGGCAGAGCGCATGGCCGGCGTCCAGGTCCAGAGCGTCATCGTCAACATCACCGGCGGCCGATTGTCGTCGCGCTTCTTCGACGCCAAGATCGCCGTCGGCGGCCATGCCGTGTCCGACAGCGAGGTCCATCGCGTCCTCGAGGCGTGTCACGCCAGCGTCGAGCCGGGGCGCTCGCCGTTGCACTCGCTGCCCACCGGCTTCACGCTCGGCAGCGCCGACGCGATCCGAGACCCGCGCGGCCTCATCGGCGACGAACTCGGCGCCGCCATGCACGTCGTCTCGACGGACGGCGTCGCCGCCCGCAACCTGATGCTCGCGATCGAGCGCTGCCATCTCTCGGTCGAGGCCATCGTCGCGACGCCCTACGCATCCGGCCTCTCGGCGCTCGTCGACGACGAGGCCGAACTCGGCACGGCGATGATCGACATCGGCGGTGGCACGACCAGCGTCGGCATCTTCTCCGACGGCAACCTTAGTCACGTCGATGCTTTCGCGGTGGGCGGGCGCCACATTACCATGGACCTCGCCCGCGGCCTGAACATTCCCTTGGCCGATGCCGAACGCCTGAAGACGCTGCACGGAACCTGCCTGACCTCTGCCTCGGACGACCGCGAGAGCATCGCCGTCACCCATGTCGGCGAGGACGAGGACCACACCACCCACCTGCCGAAGTCGCAGCTGACCCGGATCATCCGGCCGCGTGTCGAGGAGATCCTCGAATTGGTGCGCGACCGCCTTAAGTCGGCCGGCTTCCCCGCCCATTCCGGGCGCCGCATCGTGTTGACCGGAGGCGCCGCTCAGCTCGCCGGGCTGTCGGAAGCCGCCAAACGCATCGTCTCCGGTCAAGTCCGCATCGGCCGGCCCCTGGGAATCCAGGGCTTGCCTGAATCTGCCAAGGGTCCCGCCTTCTCGGCCGCTGTCGGCCTGCTCGTCTATCCTCAGGTCAGCGGCATCGAGCATTTCCGCCCGGCGAGCTCGAAGGGGCTGCGCGAAGCGTCGAACGACAATTACCTCAGCCGCATGGGACGCTGGCTGAAGGACAGTTTCTGAGATGTCGCAAGGGATGAATATGGCGCGGCGGCCATTTCTAAACTTGCACGAATCAGTTGGAATCAAACCGGCGCTCCGGCGCTTTCCTACGCAAGGGGCCATGCGATGACGATCAACTTGAAAGCACCGGAATTGCGGGAGCTGAAGCCCCGCATCATGGTCTGCGGCGTGGGCGGCGCCGGCGGCAACGCCGTCAACAACATGATCGTCTCGGGCCTCGTCGGCGTCGACTTCGTCGTCGCCAACACCGATGCCCAGGCCCTCACCTCGTCCAAGGCCGAGCGCGTCATCCAGATGGGCCTGCAGGTGACCGAGGGCCTCGGCGCCGGCGCGCATCCCGACGTCGGCCGCGCCGCCGCGGAGGAAGCGCTCGATGAAATCCGCGACCATCTCGCCGGTATCCACATGATCTTCGTCACCGCCGGGATGGGCGGCGGCACCGGCACCGGCGCGGCGCCGGTGATCGCGCGTTGCGCCCGCGAGATGGGCATCCTCACGGTCGGCGTCGTCACCAAGCCGTTCCAGTTCGAGGGCCAGAAGCGCATGCGCACGGCCGACGGCGGCATCGCCGAGCTGCACAAGGCAGTAGACACGCTGATCACCATCCCCAACCAGAACCTGTTCCGCATCGCCAACGAGAAGACGACCTTCGCCGACGCCTTCTCCATGGCCGACCAGGTGCTCTACTCGGGCGTCGCCTGCATCACCGACCTCATGGTCAAGGAAGGCCTCATTAACCTCGACTTCGCCGACGTCCGCGCGATCATGCGCGAGATGGGCAAGGCGATGATGGGAACGGGCGAGGCCTCCGGCGAGAAGCGTGCGATCCTCGCCGCCGAGGCCGCCATCGCCAACCCGCTGCTCGACGAAGTCTCGATGAAAGGCGCTAAGGGCCTGCTCATCTCGATCACCGGCGGCAACGACCTGACCCTCTACGAGGTCGACGAAGCGGCGAGCCGCATCCGCCAGGAAGTCGACGAGGACGCCAACATCATTCTCGGCGCCACCTTTGACGAGTCGCTCGACGGCATCGTGCGCGTATCGGTCGTCGCGACCGGTATCGACAAGGCGATCGACCAGCGCGAAATCGCCGCCGCCGAGGCCCGTATCGCCGACGCCGCCGCCCGTTTGCGCGCTCAGTCCGAAGCGCGCCGCGTCGAGGCGCCGCCTGTTGCGGCCGCGCTGACCTACCACGAGCCGGCGCCCGTGCAGGGCCAGCACCATCAGGCAGCGCATCACCCCGCCTCGCAGCAGCAGGCCTACGCTTTGGCCCCGCAGCAGGCCTACGTACCGCAGGCGGCCGCCGGCGGCGTGCAGCTGCAACCGGTGATGCCGCAGCCGGCACCAATGTACCACGAGGCGCCCCGGCCCGCCGCACGCGAGCCCGAGCGCTACGAGGCCGGCCCCTACATTCCGCCGGCGCCCGAGGGCCCGATGATGCGTCCGCAGCGCATGCCGCAGATCGAGGACCTGCCGGTGCCGGTGCAGAACCAAATCCGCCAGCAGATCAGCTCGGGCGACGGCGCGGACGTGAAGCGTCGCACCCTGCTCGAGCGGCTCGCCGCCTTCGGCCAGAGTCGCGAGGAGCTCGGCGGCCCGATGACGCAGCCCGAACGGCCCGCGATGCCGCAGCTCGGCTATGGTCAGTCGCCACACACCCAGCAGCCGAGCTATCGGCCCGCGGCGCCCGCGCCCGTGCACAACGAGTATGCCAAGCGCCCGGCAGCGCCAGGTGGCCATTTGCCGACGCAGCGCCAACCGCTCGACCAGCACGGTCGCGCGGCGCCGGCACCACGCCAGAGCGACGACGATCAGCTCGAGATCCCGGCCTTCCTGCGCCGCCAGACGAATTGAGGCCATCGGGATCGACGACGACCAAGGCCGGCGCTCAGTGCCGGCCTTTTCCGTTCGTGCGTCACCTCGATCGTCTCACCACAGCCACGCATCGCCTCGCGAATGTTGCAATCGTGCCGCAACATCAGGAAAATCGTCTCAGGTCACGCGCGGCCACACATCCGCCGCCGCGGCTTCGGACCAAGGAACGCCGCCGAAGAAACCCTCGGCATCGGTTCCCGGCCTGCCTCGCGTGAGAGTGTCCATGCCTGCTTCCCTGCGATATGCCCGACCCGCGATCTGCACCTTCGTCGCGACCCTAGTCCTCGGCGCTCCGGCGGCACGCGCCGATTGGATGGACAGCGTCAACCCGATGAATTGGTTCGGCAACGACAAATACGAGCAGAAAGTCATCCAGGATCCGCCCGCCAACGACCTCTACAAGAAGGGCGTCGTCGAGATGGAGAAGCGCGACTACGAGACTTCGGCGAAGACCTTCTCCAAGTTGGAGAAAGCCTACCCGTATTCGCAGTACCAGCGCAAAGGTCTGCTGATGACGACCTACACGCAATACCAGGACAAGAAGTACGACGACGCGGTAGGTTCGGCGAAGCGCTACCTCGGCCTCTACCCGAACTCGCCGGATACGCCCTACGTCACCTATCTCCAGGCCATGGCCTATTACGACCAGATCCCCGACGTGAACCACGATCTGGGACGCGCCGAACAGGCGGTCCAGACCTTCAAGATCATCGTCGACAAGTACCCGACCTCGGAATATGCCAGCGACGCCCGCTACAAGATGGGAATCGCGCGCGACCAGCTCGCCGGCAAGGAGATGCAGGTCGGCCGCTACTATCTCGAGCGCGGCGAGTACACGGCGGCGATCAACCGCTTCCGCGTGGTTCTCGCCAAGTACCAGACCACGCGCCAGGCCGAAGAGGCGCTGGAGCGGCTGACGGAGGCCTATCTCGCGCTCGGCCTGCCGCAGGAGGCGCAGACCGCCGCCGCGGTACTCGGCCACAACTATCCCAATTCCGACTGGTACAAACAGTCCTACGGTTTGCTGCAGCACGGCGGCCTGCGTCCCAACGAGGACAAGGGCTCCTGGATCTCGCGAACGATGCGCGGATTGCCCGGCGTAGGATAGTCCGGCGTTGGCTGGTTCGGCGTTGGCTGGTTCGGCGTGTCCTTCCTCCGCAATCCTGTTTGTTTGAGATGATCAACGCGCCATCCGCATGTTCTTCGGCAGGCAATCCAGCCATTCGCCGCTGCCGCGCGCCCGCGCCATCAGGCCAGCGGCGAGCCGTCGCTGAAATGGCCGCGGGTAGGACGGGTTACGCAAGATAGGGTTCGGTAGCGCGGTCGCGAGCAGCGCCGCCTCTCGCCCGTCCAGCCGGCTCGCGGGCTTGTCGAAGTAGCGCTCGGCTGCCGCCTCGATGCCGAAGGTGCCTTCGCCCCATTCGGCGATGTTCAGATAAACCTCGATCGTGTGCGCCTTGCTCCAAACCTTCCCGAGCAGCAGCGCGATCGCGATCTCGAGGCCCTTGCGGATCGCCGATCGACCCGGCCAAAGGAACAGGTTCTTCGCCGTCTGCATGGTGATGGTGGAGGCGCCGCGCGACGGTCCGTCCCCGTCGGCATCGGCGATGACCTCGTGGAGCGCGCTCCAATCGACCCCATCGTTGCGGCAGAACTGCGCGTCCTCGGAGCTGATCACCGTCGCCACCAGCACCGGCGCGATCGCGTCGAGGCGGACGTAATCGCGCGTCGAGACCTTGCCCTTGAACTGCCGACCGAGGATCAGCATCGAGACTGGAGGCGCGAGCGTGTCCACCGCCAACAATCCGACGAAGGCGAGGATGAGCGCCAGCACCGCGCCGATGATTGCGCGCAGGATGAGCCGATATCGACCGGCCTTGCCTCTCGTGATCATGCCATAGCCATGGCGCAGCCGGTCACGCGCGACAAGAGACGGACGAACGTCTCGGATCGGGAGCTACTTAACGTGATGTTAACACGTGCGCCCTAGGCTTCTCATCGCGCCATGAAAATCCTCAGATTATTCGCTTTGGACGAACGTGGCGGCGGCGCCATCGAATATGGGCTGCTTGCGGCCATGATCGCGTGTTTCGTGCTCAGCGCGCTGCAGAAGATCGGCGTGGGCATGAACAACAAGTTCAAGATCATCTCCAACGCCTTGTCTTAAGGACAAGAGACGCGCGTCAGCGCGGCGTAGCCTGCGCAACCTCGTGGAAGCGCTGGCGAAGTTGCGTGGCGATCGGGCCGGGACGGCCGTCGCCAACAGGGCGATCATCGATCGCGACCACCGGCATGACCAGCGTCGTCGCGCCCGTGGTAAAAGCCTCGCGTGCCGCCCAGGCCTCGTCGCGACTGAAACCGCGCTCCTCCAGCTCGAGCCCCATGGCAGCGATCAGGCCGAGCAGCGTGGTGCGCGTGACGCCTTTGAGGATGCTGTTGTCGGGCGGGTGCGTCACCAGGCGTCCATCGGCACCCACGATCCAGGCGTTAGACGCCGCTCCCTCGTGGATCAGGCCAGCCTCGTCGTAGAGCCAAGCCTCGCCGGCACCGCGGAGCTTCGCCTCGGCCTTGGCGAGCACGTTGGGCAGGAGCGAGATCGACTTGATGTCCGGCCGCTTCCAGCGCAGGTCCGGCAGGGTGATCACCTTCATCCCCGCCGCCGCCTTCGCAGCCGCCTTTGAGGGATCGGCGGCACGCGCGGTGACCACCAGCGCGGGTTTGGAAGCCGGATCCGGAAAGGCGTGATCGCGCGGGGCCACGCCACGCGTGACCTGGAGGTAGAGCATGCCGTCGCGCACGCGGTTGCGACGCACGATCTCGCGGATGACCAGAGCCAAGGCCGGCTCGGCGAGCGGCGGCGTCATGCGGAGTTCGCCCAGCGAACGCGACAGGCGGGCGAGGTGCGGCGCCTCGTCGACGAGCCCGCCGCTGCGCACCTCGATCACCTCGTAGACGCCGTCGGCGAACTGGTAGCCGCGATCCTCGATTGAGACCGCCGCGGCGGCGTGCGGCAAGTAGCGACCATTGACGTAAGCGATGCGGCTCAAGACCTGCCCTCTCAAATCCAATGAAGACGATGGCCGATCAGCCCGACGATGGCGCCGGCGGCAATGCTCCAGAGCGGCGATAGCCGCGTTGTGACGACGACGAGGGCGACGATGACGACAAGCACCAGCGTGCCGGCTCCCTGCCAGGCGGCACGCGTCATGACCTCGGCGCTGGCGAGCATCAGGCCGAGCGCAACGGGGGCCAGGGCGCGTCGGACCAGGGTCACGCCGGCGACCTCCTCATGCTGGGCCAGGACCCGACCTACGGCCATGGCTATGGCCGACGAGGGCAGCACGATCGCCAGCGTGACGCCGAGCAGGCCGACGATCCCGGCGAGCTGCCAGCCGATCATGCTGGCGATCATCACGTTCGGCCCAGGGGCGGTCTGCCCGATAGCGACGACCTGAGCGAACGTGGCATCACTCATCCAGTGGTGCAGCACGACGACCTGGCGATGGATCTCCGGGAGCGTCGCGTTGGCGCCACCGATCGAGAGCACCGACAGCAACGCGAAGGTCTCGAGGAGTTCGAGCAGCAGGTTCATGCCGGCCGCCTCGTTCGCTCGCGATGTCGGCGCAGGAACGCCGCCGCGAGCGTCAGCGGAACGGCGACGGCGAGGATCGTCGCCATGGGCAGCCGCGCGAAAACCGAGGCCAGGCACACTGCGCCGGCAACCAGCACGGCGACGAGATCGGGATCGAGCTCACGCAGCAGGCGCAACGCGGTGCCGCCGACGAGACCGGCGGCTGCGGCCGCGGCCCCACCGAGCGCGGCACGTACGTCGGGGTTGCCACCGAAACGGGCGTAGAGCGTCGCAGCGCCGGCGAGGATCGCCATTGGCGCGCCGAGCAGACCGGCGAGCGCCGCCAGCGACCCGACGAGACCGCACCAGCGGTCGCCGAGCATGACGGCGAGGTTGACGGTGTTGGCGCCGGGCAGCGTGCTGGCGAGGCCGAAGGCTTCCGCGAAGTCGCGCTCTCCGAGCCAGCGGCGCTGATCGACGAGGACGTGGCGCGCCAGCGGCGCAACGCCCCCGAAGCCGAGCACGCCGACCTTGAGGAAAGCGGCGAAGAGCGCAGTCGCGGTGGGGGCCTCGACAGCGACCTCGGGCGGGTTTGAGCTCAATCGATCCCCAGGGACTTCAGCTTACGATGCAGGGCCGAGCGCTCCATGCCAATGAATTCCGCCGTGCGCGAGATGTTGCCGCCGAAGCGGCTGACCTGCGCCATGAGGTACTCGCGCTCGAACACCTCGCGCGCCTCGCGCAGCGGCAGGCTCATGAGCTTCTCGCCACCCGAGCCCGTCGGCGTCGCCGGCACCAGCGCGCCGACCTCGGACGGCAGCATGTCGGCCGTGATCTCCGTCTCGGGGTCGCCCGAAGCGAGGATCATGAGACGCTCGACGTTGTTGCGCAGCTGGCGAATGTTGCCGGGCCAATCGTGCGACTGCAGGATCGCCATCGCATCCTCCGCGATCGCGCGCTTGGGCAGGCCGGCATTGGCCGTGAACTGGTCCATGAAGAAGGTGATGAGCTCGGGAATATCGTCGCGCCGCTCCGAGAGCGACGGCACGCGGATCGGCACCACCGAAAGACGATGGAAGAGATCCTCGCGGAAGGCGCCGTCGGTGATGAGCGAGGCGAGATCGCGCGCCGACGACGAGATGATGCGCACGTCAACGTTGACCCGCGTGGTGCCGCCGACGCGGGTGAAGTTCTGCTCGACGAGCACGCGCAGGATCTTGCCCTGGGTCTCACGCGGCATGTCGGCGATCTCGTCCATGTAGAGCGTGCCGCCGTGGGCCTCCTCAAGCTTGCCGACATAGCGGCCCTCGGAGCCCTCGGAGCCGAACAGTTCGTGCTCCATGTTCTCCGGTGTGATGGTCGCGGCGTTGATCGAGACGAACGGTCCGACGGCGCGCGCCGAGGCGTCGTGGATCATGCGCGCGGTCAGCTCCTTGCCGGCACCGGACTGGCCGGTGATCATGATGCGCGAGTTGGCCGGCGCCACGCGATCGATCACCTGCCGCAGCTGATTCACTGAGGTCGACTTGCCGACCATCTTGCTGACCGTGCCCGAGCGCACCTTGAGGTCGCTGACCTCACGCTTCAGGCGCGAGTTCTCGAGCGCGCGCTCGGCGATGAGCACGAGCCGGTCGGCCTTGAACGGCTTCTCGATGAAGTCATAGGCTCCGAGCTTGATCGCCGACACGGCGGTCTCGATGTTGCCGTGACCGGAGATCATGACCACCGGCAGATGCGGGTTCTGCTGCTTGACGATCTCGAGCACCTGGAGCCCGTCCAGCTTCGAGCCCTGTAGCCAGATGTCGAGGAAGACGAGGCTGGGACGCCGCGACTGGATGGCGTTCAACGCCTCGTCGGAGTTCTTGGCCGTACGGGTGCCGTGGCCCTCGTCGGAGAGGATGCCGGAGACGATCTCCCGGATGTCCATTTCGTCGTCGACGATGAGAATGTCGCTCGCCATGGTCGTTCAAGCCGTTTCGTTGACCGCCACGACGGCGGTGTCTTCAGATGACGCGGCGTCGGTCGACGCCTCGCGGTTGGGAAAATGCAGGTGCACGCACGCACCGTGGCCATCAGGAGCATCCAGCAGGTCGAGCCCGCCGCCGTGGTCCTCGAGGATCTTGGCCACGATCGGCAGGCCGAGCCCGGTACCCTCGGCGCGCGTGGTCATGTAGGGTTCGAGAAGCCTCTGGCGCCCCTCCTTCGGGAAGCCCTTGCCGTTGTCGATGATGTCGATCACCACCTCGGCGCCGACGGTGAGCCACACGCGGATGCGGCCCTTGCCTTCGACGGGTTCACGCGCGGCGATGCCCTCGGTGGCATTCTTGATGATGTTCTGAAGGGCCTGCGAGATCAGCCGCCGGTCGAAGCGCATCGCCACCTTCTCGTCCGGCAGGATCTCCTCGAAGGCGATCTCGGGATGGGCGACGCGCATCAGGAACACCACGCGACGCACGCATTCGGTGAGGTCGTCGCGCTCCAGCAAGGCCTTCGGCATGCGCGCGAATTCCGAGAACTCGTCGACCATGCGCTTGATGTCGTCGACCTGACGCACGATCGTCTCGGTGCACTGATCGAAGACCTCGCGATCGTGCGTGATCAGCTTGCCGTACTTGCGCTTGATGCGCTCGGCCGAGAGCTGGATCGGGGTCAGCGGATTCTTGATCTCGTGAGCGATCCGGCGCGCCACGTCGCCCCAGGCGGCGGAGCGCTGCGCCTCGAGCACGTCGGTAATGTCGTCGAGCGTCACGACAACGCTCTTGTCGGCCTTGGCCGATCCCTCGCTGGTGACGCGCACGTTGTAGAGCCGATCGCGGCCCCTTCGGGCGAGCTGCACCTGACCCTGCACCAGCCTGTGTTGGCTGACGCGCGCCTCGGCTAGCGTCTTGGCGATCTCGGGTACGACGCTCTCGACAGGCGCGCCGAGCAGCGCCTCCATCGAGCCCTCGCCGCCGCTGCCGATGAGGTGTTCGGCCGAAGGGTTTACCGTCGTGATCTTGCCTTCGGGGTCGACGCCGATCACGGCAACCGGGACGCCCGAGAGCACCGCCTCGGTGAAGATGCGCCGCTCGTCGATGAGACTGCTTGCCGCAACGAGCCGATTCTGCTGCAGGCGCAGCTCGGAGGTCATCTTGTTGAAGGTTTCGCCGAGATGGGCGAGGTCGCCCTCCGAGCGGTCGATGCGGACCTCGGTGAAGAGGTTGCCGGACGCGACCTGATCGGTGGCGCTGATAAGGCGCCGGATCGGGTCGACCAGCCGATTGGCGAAGGAGAGGCCGAGCCAAGTCGCCGAGAGCAGCATGATCAACGCGATGGAAACGTACATGGTGGCAAACGCGATCGAGATCGACGTGCGGTGACGGTCGAAGGCGTCGTAGCGCGTCACGATCTGCCTGGCCTGGATCGGGAACTCCACCGAGAAGCTGTCCACCGGGCGCGCCGTGTAGAGGTAGGTATCGGGAAACAGCGTCACCGGGCGGAGCGCCACGTAGGTCTTCTCGCCGTCGAACAGCAGGCATTGCGGCTCGCCGGCCTTGGCGGAGGCGAACTCCTCCGCGGTCGGCAAACGGATGACACCGACGTCGGTGCCGAAGGTCATGCCGAGGTTCGCCCGTTCGATCATTGTGCCGTCGGGCTTCAGCAGCGCGGCCGCGCTGAAGCCCAGGAACTTGGCCCTGGACTGAAAGTAGTCGCGCAGAATGGCGCGATCGGCGGTCAGGAAGGCCTTGGCGCTGTCGAGGTCCTTGGCCGTCAGCTTGTTCTCCTGCAGCAGCGAGAAGCACTGGGCCTCGCGGTAGCGGCTCGCCGCCTCGATCGTGTTCTGCACAAAGCCGCGCACGTCCTTAAGGAAAGCCGGGTTGAGGCTGCGGTCGAGCGCGATCGAGCCGACCAGTGCCATTAGGATCACGGGTACTGCCGCGATGATCGAGAACAGGCCGACGATGCGCAGGTGAAGCCTGGCACCGGCGACCCCGGCGCGCCATGCGATCAGCAGGCTCCAGCCTTCGAGCACCACCAGGAGCAGGAGCGTCAGGATGGTGACGACGTTGGCGATGAACAGGCCGAGCACCACCGAGCCCGACGCGTGGATCGGCGTATATTCGGCGAAGATCAGAAAACTGGTGGTCGCGACGGCGAGGGCGAGGATGACCGCCACGGGACCGAAGCGCGCGAGCAGACGGCGCGATGCCGGCGGCTGGTCGGTCTTGCGTGCTGCCATCCGGCGATCGATGTCCTGCGTGCCGTTCCACGTTGGACCAAGAAGTCCCCCGCGGCACGAACCCCCTGCGGGCCCGCATGCATCCCGGCCTCACCAACCGGAGCCGCACACCTGTTGCAAGATTGCGACAATTCGTTGGCCGGACGCGCTCGTCGGCCGAAAAGCCACGCTTCAGCGCGGCGAGCGCATCAGCCGTATGTCGAGATCGCGGATCTTCTTGCGCAAGGTATTGCGGTTGAGGCCGAGCAGTTCGGCCGCCTTGATCTGGTTCCCGCGCGTCGAGGCGAGCGCGGCGGAGATCAACGGCTGTTCGAGTTCGCGCAGCACGCGGTGATAAAGACCCGGCGGCGGCAGCCCGTCGCCATAGGAACCGAACAGCTTGACGAGGTGGCGCTCGACGGCAGCGGCGAGCGGCAGATCCTCGTCGTTGCGAGACGGCGCGCCGCCATCAGCCGCCATCCTGCCGGAGCCGAACGGCGCGGCGGCGAAGCTCGTATCGGCCGAAAGCTCCATGTCGACGAGCTGCTCGCTGATCGACTCCTGCGGGTACAGCGCCGCCAGACGTCGCACCAGGTTCTCGAGCTCGCGGATGTTACCGGGCCAGCGATAGCGCTTCATGCGTTCCAGCGCGCCGGTCTCGAGATGCTTGGCTGGCAAGCCCTCGTTGGCCGCCTGCGTGAAGAAGTGCTGGGCGAGGTCGGCGACGTCCTCGATGCGCTCGCGCAAGGGCGGCAGGCGCAACGGCACCACGTTGAGGCGGAAGAACAGATCCTCGCGAAACAAGCCCTGCGCGATGAGGATGCGCAGATCCTTGTTGGTGGCGGCGATGATCCGCACGTTGGTCTTGATCGCGGTGCGGCCGCCGACGGTCGTGTACTCGCCCTGCTGCAGCACGCGCAACAAACGGGTCTGCGCCTCCATCGGCATATCGCCGATCTCGTCGAGGAACAGCGTGCCGCCCTCGGCCTGCTCGAAGCGGCCGGCGGAACGCTGGTTCGCGCCCGTGAAGGCGCCTTTCTCGTGGCCGAAAAGCTCGCTTTCGATGAGGTCACGCGGGATCGCCGCCATGTTGATGGCGACGAACGGCCCCTTCTTGCGCTGCCCATAGTCGTGCAGCGCGCGCGCCACCAACTCCTTGCCGGTACCGGACTCGCCGGTGATCATGACCGTCAGGTTGGTCGCCATGAGACGGGCGAGCGAGCGGTAGATGTCCTGCATCGCCGGCGAGCGGCCGACGAGGGGCATTGCGTCGAGATCGTCCGGAAGCGGCGCCTTGATCCGGTTCTTCGGCTCGGCCATGGCGCGACCGACGATGGAAACGAGCTCGCGAAGGTCGAAGGGCTTCGGCAAATAGTCGTAGGCGCCGCGCTCGGACGCCTTGATCGCCGTCATGAACGTGTTCTGCGCGCTCATCACGATGATCGGCAGCTCGGGCCTCAGCTTCTTGATTCGCGGCAGCAGCTCGAAGGCGTTCTCGTCGGGCATGACAACGTCGGTGATGACGAGGTCGCCATCGCCAGCCTTGACCCAGCTCCACAAAGTAGAGGCGGTGCCCGTAGCGCGCACGTCGTATCCGGCGCGCGACAAGGCTTGGCTCAGGACCGTGCGGATCGCCGCATCGTCGTCGGCAACGAGAATGTTTCCTGGACTCATTGCCTCATCACGCCCGCTGCAAGCGGAACTCCTATTCGGCCCGGCCCGCCGATCGGCCATCGCGCGGCATGTGCATGGGCATCAGGATTCTGAATGTCGTGCGGCTGGAATGAGAGTCGCATTCGACGATGCCCCCATGGTCGCCGACGATCTTCGCGATTAAAGCAAGTCCGAGGCCAGTGCCGGTGGCCTTGGTGGTAACAAAGGGGTCGAAAAGGCGCGGCAGCACCTCGGGCGCGATGCCCGGCCCATTGTCGCTGACGCAGAATTCGAGCGGCAGGCTGACCGGCTGCTCGAAGCCGTCGATCTTGAGGCGCACACCCGGTCGATACGCGGTCGAGAACTCGATCTCGCCGTCGCCGCGCTCCGTCCCGATCGCCTCGGCAGCATTCTTGGCGAGGTTGAGAAACACCTGGATGAGCTGATCGCGGCTACCCAGCACCGGCGGCAGCGAAGGATCGTAGCTCTCTTTGATCCGGATGTCGCGGGCGAAGCCGGCTTGGCTGACCTTCTTCACGTGATCGAGCACGGCGTGGATGTTGACCCCGGTGAAGGTCTCGTCCGGCCCCATCGAGAACGGCTTCATACGGTCGACGAGCTTCACGATGCGGTCGGTCTCGTCGCAGATCAGCTGCGTAAGCGCACGGTCGCCGTCGTTGGCTTCGGCCTCGAGCAGCTGGGCAGCACCGCGAATACCCGACAGCGGGTTCTTGATCTCGTGCGCCAGCATCGAGGCCATCGCAGAGACGGAGCGCGCCGCACCCCGCAGCGCGTGCTGGCGATCGAGCTTCTCAGCCATCGAGCGCTCGCGGAGCATCACGACGAGGTCCGCGGCGGCCGGCGACAGCGAGGTCACGAAGATGTCGACGAGCCGCTCCGTGCCGAGCCGCGGCAGCCCGAGATCGACCCGATGCTCGTTGATCGCGCCGCCGCGCTCGCGCACCTGCTCGATGAGGGTCATCAGGGAAGAATGGGCGGGCAGCAGCGCCGCCAGCCTCTGCCGTCGCGGGCCCGACAGGCTGGTGCCGAAGAATTCCTCGGCAGCCGGGTTGGCGCTGGTGACGGCGTTGTTCTCGTCGATCGTCAGAACCGGGTAGGGTAGCGCATCGAGGACCTGCGCCGCTCCGAACGGATGCGCATTGGCGGTCTTGCTTGTCATGCTGCTCTTGCTGGCCATGGCCCGGGATTTCGGAAGGAGACGAAACGGCGAGTTCAAGCGGCTATCTCCAGTGGCGCCTTGTCGAAGAGCCTTTCGAGTGAGTGGACGACGACATCAGGATCATCGGCGGTGACGAGCGCGCGATGGCGAGGATCGCAGGCCGGCACACCGGCGTAGCCGGCGTAGGCCGCCAGGTGCTTGCGCGAGTGGCGGACACCCTGCTCCCGCCCGAACATCCCCAGCAGGGTCGCGAAATGGGCCAGCGCCGCAGCACGTCGGCGCCCAAAGGGAACCGGCTCGCGTTCGCAGCCGGAGGAGAGCGCGTGAGCTATGTCGCCGACGAGCCATGGCCGGCCGACGGCGGCGCGCCCGATCATCACGCCGGCGGCGCCCGAAGCGGCGAGCATGGCACGAGCCTCGGCAACGCCGGCACAGTCGCCGTTCGCCACCACCGGAATCGATACGGCGTCGACCACGGCGCGGATCGCCGCCCAATCGGCTTCCCCCTTGTAGAATTGGCAGCGGGTGCGGCCATGGACGCTCACCATAGCGACACCCTCGCTTTCGGCGCGCCGGGCGAGTTCGGGCGCGTTGCGGGAGGAGTCGTCCCAGCCGAGCCGCATTTTCACCGTGACCGGCACACCTGCTGCGGCGACCGCGGCGCGGATGATCGCCACCGCCGCATCGAGGTCGCGCATCAGCGCCGAACCGGCGAGACCGCCGACAACCTTGCGCGCCGGGCAACCCATGTTGAGATCGATCGCGTCGGCACCGAGTGCGACGGCCGCGCGCGTCGCCTCCGCGATCAGCGCCGGACGGCACCCGGCGATCTGGACGACGTGGCAGCCCTGCCCCGTGGCTCCGGCCTTCTGCCGATTGACGCTGTCGCCGGCCGCGAGGAAACCTCCGTCGACCATCTCAGATACGGCCCACGAGGCGCCGAAATCTTGCGCAGCGCGACGCATGCCGAGATCGGTCACACCAGCCATAGGGGCGAGGATGGCCGCCGGCTCGCCCTCGACCATCCTGCCTAAAATCTGCGCAAAACACGCCATATTCGCAGCGTAAGCTTTTAGTGCGCCTCGGCAAGGGAAAAGCTCGAACCGCTCGAAGCGGCAGCGTGCCCGCAGAGAGCCTCGGCAGGCGTTTGACGCTCGCGGCGAAAACGATCAAGACACGATCCCGCCTTTGGTACCAGGCATGACGGCCGCTTCCCCTACGATCGCGATCCTGGTCGTTGCCGCCGGGCGAGGTGCGCGCGTCGGCACCGCCACGCCCAAGCAATACCTGCAGCTGGCAGGACGTGCGCTGCTCAGCCGCACGCTCGATGCGCTGGCCGCGCTGGCCGCGCCGATCCTCGTCGTGACCCACCCTGACGATGCCGACTTCTACGCCGCCGCCATCGCCGACCTGGCCCCGGCCACGGCGCCGCTGCTGCGCCCTCGCGTGCACGGCGGCGCGACGCGACAGGAAAGCGTGCGCAACGGCCTCGCCGCGCTCGGCGACCTCGCGCCGGAGCTCGTGCTGATTCACGACGGCGCCCGCCCGTTTCCCTCGCCGGCCCTGCTCCGGCGCGCCTGCAGCGCCGCCGCGGCCAGCGGTGCCGCGGTGCCGGGCTTCCTGGTTCACGACACGATCAAGCAGGTCGACGAGGCCGGCCGCATCGTGGCAACGCCGCAGCGCGCCGCCCTGCGGGCGGTACAGACGCCACAGGCATTCCGCTTCGGCCTGATATGCGACGCTCATGAATCGGCAGCCGCGACAGGCGCGAGCGGCTTGACGGACGATGCCGCCATCGCGGAATGGGCTGGACACGCGGTGCACGTCTTCGAGGGAGAGCCCGGCAACATGAAAGTGACCACACCCGAGGATGTCGCCACGGCCGAGGCGCGCCTGATCCGCGATTGCCCCGACGTGCGCATGGGTCAGGGCTATGACGTCCACGCCTTCGGCCCCGGCGATCACGTCTGGCTCGGCGGCCTCAAGGTGCCGCACAGCAAAGGGCTCGTGGGACATTCCGACGCCGACGTGCTCTCGCACGCGATCACCGATGCGCTCTATGGCGCGCTCGGCGACGGCGACATCGGCAGCCATTTTTCGCCGTCTGATCCGCAGTGGAAGGGCGCCGCCTCCTCGATCTTCCTCAAGGCGGCCGCCGATGCGGTGCGGGCGCGAGGCGGCATGATCGCGCATATCGACGCCACCGTGGTCTGCGAGACGCCCAAGGTCGGGCCTCACCGCGACGCCATACGCCAACGCATCGCCGATGTGGTCGATCTTCCGCTCGACCGCGTGGCGGTGAAGGCGACCACATCGGAACGTCTCGGCTTCACCGGCCGCGAGGAGGGCATCGCCACCCTGGCCATCGCCACCGTGCGCCTGCCGGTGCCGGCATGATCGGGCCGGAGATGAAGGTCCAGGTTAGCGAATTGCTGAAGACCTTCAAGGCTTGCGGTCTGAAGATCGCCACCGCGGAGTCGTGCACCGGCGGCCTGCTCTCGGCGGCGCTGACCTCGGTGTCGGGATCGAGCGCGGTGGTGGAGCGCGGCTTCGTGACCTACACCAACACGGCCAAGATCCAGTCGCTCGGCGTGCCGCACTCGCTCCTGAACACGCACGGCGCGGTGAGCGCGGAGGTCGCCAAGGCCATGGCAGAGGGCGCACTGGCCTCGTCCAACGCGGACGTCGCGATCTCCATCACCGGCATCGCCGGCCCTGGGGGCGCCACGCAGGGCAAGCCGGTCGGCCTCGTGTTCTTCGGGCTCGCCCGCGAGCACATGCGCACGGTGACGCTGGAGCGGCGCTTCGGCGAACTCGGGCGCGACGGGATCCGCGAGGCCTCGGTGACGACGGCGCTCGACCTGCTACGCCAGGCGGCCGGCTGACGCCCGAGCCGGCGGCCGGCCGTAGACCCTGTCGGCGCGCTTTTCAAAAGCGTCGGCGAAGCGGCGAAAGGCCTGATCGAACATCGAGCCCATCAGCATGCCCAGCATGCGGTTCTTGAACTCGTATTCGATATGGAAGTCGACGTGGGCGCCGTGCCCGTCGGCGGTGTCGCGGAACGCCCAGCTGTTCTTGAGGTAGCGAAAGGGACCGTCGATGTATTCGACCAGGATGTGCTTCGTCGGCCCGTCGCAGGCCACGCGCGTCTTGAACGTCTCGCGGATGGCTTTGAAGCCGACCTGCATCTCGGCCACGAAGACTTCTTGCTCGCCCTCCTGCGTGCGACGCAGGACGCGCAGCGCCGTGCACAGCGGGAGGAATTGTGGATAGGTCTCGACGTCCGCGACGAGGTCGAACATCTGCGCGGCCGTATGCTGGACACGTCGTGTCGTATCGAAGGAGGGCATCGTCTCCCTTAGCACGCGCCGCGCGGGGCGAAAGGCGCCACGCCGTCGCTCCCACAACGACGAAAGATCGAACGATCCGAGCGCGCAAGGCTTCCGAAGCCGGAGCGCGGCGTCGGCCGCGCAAGAGCTTCCGGGAGCTGCCCATGACCGCCAAGACCATTCATTCCATGATCCGCGTGATCGATGAGAAGCGCCCCGTGACCTTCTACAGAAAAGCGTTCGGGCTCGACGTCGCCGACCGCTACCCGAAGGACGATTTCACCATCGTCTACCTCCGCAATCCGAGGTCGCCCTTCGAGCTGGAGCTGACCGTCAACGGCGAACGCGACAAGCCCTACGAGAAAGGCGACGGCTATGGCCACCTCGCTGTGCTCGTCGACGACCTCGAGGCCGAGCATGCACGCTTAAAGAGCGAGGGCCTGGAACCCGGCGACCTCAAGGACATCGACCTCGGCGGCAAGTCGCGCTTCTTCTTCGTGAAGGACCCCGACGGCTATCAGATCGAGGTGATCGGCCGGTATGGACGATTTGCTAATTACTGAGCGGTTGATGCTGCGAGCCGCTCCTCGCGTGCTGCCCTCAGCCTCGCGAAATCCTCGCCGGCGTGGTGCGACGAGCGCGTCAGCGGCGAGGCGGAGACGACGAGAAAGCCTTTCGTCAGCGCCACGTCGTGCAATCCGGCAAACTCCTCCGGCGGCACGAAGCGCAGGACGGCGTGGTGCTTCTTCGTCGGCTGCAGGTACTGGCCGATCGTGAGGAAGTCGACATCGGCGGAGCGCAGATCGTCCATGAGCTGCAGGATCTCGTTCCGCTCCTCTCCGAGCCCAACCATGATGCCGGACTTGGTGAAGATCGTGGGGTTGAGCTCCTTGACCCGCTGCAGCAGCCGCACGGAATGGAAGTAGCGCGCGCCCGGGCGCACCGTGAGATATTTGGAAGGAACGGTTTCGAGATTGTGATTGAAGACGTCGGGACGGGCTTCCACCACAACCTCCAAGGCACCCGGCTTGCGCAGGAAGTCCGGCGTCAGCACCTCGACCGTCGTTCCGGGACTCGCCGCACGGGTGGCGCGGATCACTTCCGCGAAATGCCCAGCACCGCCGTCGACGAGATCGTCGCGGTCCACCGACGTGATCACGACGTGGTTGAGCCCGAGCTTGGCCACCGCATCGGCAACACGGGCAGGCTCCCGCAGGTCCAGCGCTCGCGGCATGCCGGTGCGCACGTTGCAGAAGGCGCAGGCCCGAGTGCAGGTGTCGCCCATGATCATGAAGGTGGCGTGGCGCTTGGCCCAGCACTCGCCGATGTTGGGACAGCCCGCCTCCTGACACACCGTGACGAGCTTATGTTCGGAGACGATGGCTTGCGTCGCATTGTATTGCGCCGAGCCCGGCGCCTTGACGCGAATCCAATCCGGCTTCTTCAGCTGCGGCTGATCGGGCCGGTGCGCCTTCTCGGGATGGCGCGGGCGCGCCGCATCGACCGCCTCCGCCATTTCGTCCAGCACGCCCTGCCCCTTCGCGACCCGCACCTGATTAGACCTTTCACATCAAGATGGATATGGCGCTGCTGCATTGCAGCCGAACGGTGTGGGCCACCACCGCGCAGCGATGGCCGCGATCTCCGCTCCATGCCGTCGCAAGGCAGGAACATCGCTGTCGCCGATTGAGGTCGCACCTACGGCAGGGCATGGTGCTCTGCCACGCTCGAGCCCCGACCGTCATGCATCGCCTCGCACTCGCCGTTGCCGGCCTCCTGCTCGCCACCGCGCCACCGGCCTCGGCCTTCGCGCCTAAGAACGACGCTGGCCGCGCGCTCGCCATTGCGCAGGGCCTGCCTTTGACGCCGCAGATGTTCGGCGCGCGTGGCAACGCGATCGAGGACGACAGTGACGCCGTGGAGAGCTGGCTGAGGAGCGGCAGCCCGCTGTTCTGCAGCGGCACCTTCAAGCTCACGCGCGGGATGATTGTGCAGCTGAAGCCGGGCGGCGGCCTCTTCCTTCAAGGCGCCGGACGGCAATCGTGTAAGATCTTGCTGGCCGCGCCAACCGCCGGTCTCAGGATCGTCGGCGGCCGACCGGATCTCTATCGCACGCCGGAGATCGTGATTCATGATGTGGGCCTGGCGCCCGCCGCGATTATGACGCGGCCGGCGCTTGACATCGCCTTCACGGAAGGTAGTGGCGCCACCGACCCGACCTTGGACTTGCGCGACATCGCGGTGAAGCCGACCGCGCTTCCCTTCTTCGCTCCGACCTGCATCCGGCTCGACAATGCGCGCAACGGCTCGGTTCAGGGCGTGAACTGCGAGGGACGCCGCGGGCGATACGCGCCGGACTCGACGGGCGTCGCGATCACAGGAGACGCGCAGCCCGTCGAGCTGACCCTGCGCGACGTGAACACCTACTACATGGACATGGGCATCGCTCTGAGCGGCACCTGGCAGGGCGTCTCGATCAACGAGGCGGTCTGCGTCGCCTGTCGCGTCGGCGTCAAGGCGGAGGCTAGCAACAACAACGGCGCATGGCTGAGAGTCAACGACAGCCACTTCAACGTCACGGACTACGGCGTCGAGACCATCAACATCGTCAACGTCGACGTCTTCGGCAGCTACGTCCTGCTCAATCAGGTCGGCGACTCGCGAGCGCCGCGGCACGCCTGCTTCTCGATCACGATGCAGTCGCAGGCCACGATGTGGGCCAAGGTCGCCAACAACGCATGTGACGGCATAGCCATGCCAGCCTCTCCGAAGGTCGGCGTCTACATGACGAGCGTTCGCAAGCCCTCGACCTTCCTGATGGAGAGCCGGATCGACGGCAATTCTTTCTACATGCTGGACTGGGGCGTGTACCTCGACAATGCCGCGGCTGTAGCGATCGGGCAGAACACGTTCGCCGAGATGCACGAAGGCCGCATCTGGAACGGGTCTTCCGGAAGCGGGGTCTTCGCGAACACTCTGGCGCCGCCGGATTGGACCCTGCGTTCGGGCGCGAACTGAATTCGCAGCATATGGCTTTCAGCACGCGCATGCCCTTCGCACTCGAAACCGTGATCGAGTGTAAAGGTCTCGTGCGCTGTCTTGCCTCGTTTCGAGAACGCGACGGTGCCCATCTCCAGGCTGCTGATGCTGACGCGAGGTTTAATATGATTTGGGTAATGGGCGCGCTGGCTTTCCTAGGCGGTATTTTGAACACGGTGCAGTCGGGCTCAAACGTCACGCTGGCGAAGACCTTGGGACAACCGATGCTAGCCGCGCTCTTCGTGACGCTCGCCAACGGCGCGCTTTACCTCCTAATTAGTGCCTTCGCCGGCATCAGCTGGCCCGAGCGGCAGGCCTTCGCCGCCGTGCCGTGGTGGGGCTGGCTTGGCGGCGTATTTGGCGGCGTCTACGTGCTCGCCTCGATCTTCTTCGCCGAGAAGCTCGGTGCCGGCATCTTCATCGGCCTCACGGTGACGGCGGGCGTCGTCACCTCTATCGCGATGGACCATTGGGGCCTAGCCGGCTTCAAGCCGCATGCGCTGAACTGGCCGCGGCTGCTCGGCGCCGCCTTCATGATCGGCGGCGTCGTGCTGGTGGCAGTGAACTGAGCCGCCCGCCGCTACTTGTGCAGCACCTGCCCGTAAGCATCCAGCACGCTCTCGTGCATCATCTCGCTCAGGGTGGGGTGCGGGAACACGGTGGCCATGAGCTCCTCTTCCGTGGTCTCGAGGTTCATGGCGACGACGTAGCCCTGGATTAGCTCCGTGACCTCGGCACCGACCATGTGGGCACCGAGCAGCTTGCCGGTCTTGGCATCGAAGATCGTCTTGACCAGCCCGTCGGGCTCGCCCAAGGCAATCGCCTTGCCGTTGCCGATGAACGGAAAGCGGCCGATCTTGAGCTCGTGCCCAGCCTCCTTGGCCTTGGCCTCGGTGAAGCCGACGGACGCCACCTGCGGCTGGCAGTAGGTGCAGCCGGGGATCATCGCCTTGTCCATCGCGTGCGGGTGCTTGCCGGCGATGGCCTCGACGCAGATCGTGCCCTCGTGTTCGGCCTTGTGCGCTAACATCGGAGGTCCGCACACGTCCCCGATGGCATAAATACCGGCGACGCTCGTGCGGCCGACCGGGTCGGTCTTGATCAGACCGCGCTCCATCGAGACGCCTAGCTCTTCCAGTCCGATGTTCTCGACGTTGCCGACGACGCCGACGGCCGAGATCAGCCGCTCCGCGTTGATCTGCTGGACGTTGCCCTTGACGTCCTCGATCGTCGCGGTGATGCTGTCCTCGCCCTTCTCGACCTTCGTCACCTTGGTCGAGGTGAGAACGACGATGCCTTGCTTCTCGAAACGCTTGCGGGCGAGCGCGGCGATCTCCGCGTCCTCCACCGGCAGGATCTGCGGCAGGACCTCGATCACCGTCACGTCGGTGCCCATGGTGCGGTAGAACGAGGCGAACTCGATGCCGATCGCGCCCGAGCCCATCACAATCAGGCTCTTGGGGAAGCGCTTGGGTACCATCGCCTCGAAATAGGTCCAGATCAGACGACCGTCGGGCTCGATGCCCGGCAGCACGCGCGGCCGCGCGCCGGTGGCCACCACGATGTGCTTGGACTTGTAGGTGCCCGCGCCGAGCGTGCCTTTGGGCGGTGGGTTCTGCGGCTGCATCACCGGCTTAGTCGATTTGCCCACCTCGACCTCGCCGACCCGCGGCACCATCGCCTCGCCCCAGATCACGTCGACCTTGTTCTTCTTGAGGAGGAAGGTGACGCCGCCCGTCAGCTGCTGCGACACGCCGCGCGAACGGTTCACTACCGCCGCGGGGTCGAAACCGACCTTGCCCTCTACCGTCAGCCCGTACTCCTTGGGATGCTGGAGATAGTGGTAGATCTCCGCCGAGCGCAGCAGCGCCTTGGTGGGGATGCAGCCCCAATTTAGGCAAATGCCGCCGAGATGCTCGCGCTCGACCACGGCCGTGCGCATCCCGAGCTGCGCGGCACGGATTGCCGCCACGTACCCGCCGGGACCACCGCCAATGATGATGACGTCGTAAGTGTCAGTCATAACGGGAGATCTCCTCGTCTTCGCTCGCGGGATGAGCTGCGGCCGCGATCGTGTCGAGAACGCGGAGCACGTCGTGGTTGGAGAAGCGGAGCACGCGCAAGCCGTGGCGCTCGATCAGCACGGCGCGGCGTGCGTCGAAGGCAAGCGCCTCGTCCGTGGCGTGCTGGTTGCCATCGACCTCGACGATCAGCCGCGCGGCAAGGCAGCAGAAATCGGTGTTGTAGGAGCCGGTCAAGATTTGGCGCCTGAAATTCAGCTCTGGCAATCGGCGCCGCAAAGCCCACCAGAGCCGCTTCTCCGGCTCGGTCATTATTTTGCGCATGGACTTTGCGCGTCGAGATTGCGCAGGACGGATCGGCTGATAGGTTGGAAAGCTCACGATCTCGTCCGGGGCGGTTCCCCTTCCCCTTGCGGGGAGGGGTTAGGGGTGGGGGTCGGGACGTGCGTACCGGCTTCCAAACTGAGCTCGAACGGTGCGGCTAATCCTGCATCGAAGAGGCTCGGCACGACACCCCTCTAGCCCCTCCCTGCAAGGGGGAGAGAAACCGCACGGCACCATCTCGCGCGACCGGCTCAAACCAGCATGCTCATGGGCCTCTCGATCAGCGTCTTGAAGGCGTCGAGCAACTGTGCGCCAAGCGCGCCGTCGACGGCCCTGTGGTCGGTGGAGAGCGTCACGCTCATCACCGTCGCCACCGCCGGCGCGCCGTCCTTCACCACCACACGCTTTCCCCCGGCCCCGACCGCCAGGATGGTGGCGTGGGGCGGGTTGATCACGGCGGCGAAGCTCTTGATGCCGAACATGCCGAGGTTGGAGATGGCGGTCGTGCCGCCGGTGTACTCGTCGGGCTTCAAACGGCGGACCTTGGCGCGCGCGGCGAAATCCTTCATCTCGAGCGAGATGGCCGAGAGCGTCTTGACCTCGGCGCGGCGCACCACCGGCGTGACGAGGCCGCCGGGGATCGCAACCGCGACGCCGACGTCGGAATGCGTGTGGCGCAGCATGGCGCCCTCGGTCCAGGTGGCGTTGGCGTCGGGCACGCGCTGCAGGGCCAGCGCCAGCGCCTTGATGACGAAGTCGTTGACAGAGACCTTGAAGAGCGGCTTGCCGTCCTTTTCGAGCGGCGCGGCGGCATTGACCTGGGAGCGCAAGGCCAGCAGCGCGTCAAGCTCGCAGTCGAGCTCGAGATAGAAGTGCGGGATCGTCTGCTTGGCCTCGACGAGGCGGCGGGCGATGGTGCGGCGCATCGCGTCGTGCGGCACCTCGGTGTAGCTGCCGGCCTCGAACATCTTCTTGATGGTCTCGTCCGAAGCAGCAGGCGCCGCAGCGTTGCGCACGTCAGGAGTCTTGCCGGACATAGCGGCTGGAGCCTGCGATGCGGCGGCCGACGTCACCGATGGCGCGGCGGGTGCCTCGCCTGTCGATTTTGGCGCCTTCTCGGCCGCCAGCACGTCGCGCTCGACGACGCGGCCGCGCGGACCACTGCCGGCGACAGCCGCAAGGTCGAGCCCGGCCTGCTTGGCGAGGCGCCGGGCGAGCGGCGAGGCGATCACCCTGTCACGCTCGCTCGCGGCGGCCGGAGCGTGGCCGTTCATCGCTTGTCGCGGCCGAGCGGCATCCTGCGGCGGCAGGCTCGGCGCGGGCGCCCCGGGTGTGACGCCCGGGCGGGAATATTGCAGGATCTTGTCGTCGGCCTTCGCGCTCTCCGCCTTGTCCGGCGCGGTCGACTTGGTCGTAGGCACGGCGGCGGAGACGTCCTCGCCCTCCTCCGCGATCAGTCCGATCACCTGGTTCACAGGCACGTCGGCCGAGCCCTCCGGCACCACGATCCTGGCCAGCACGCCCTCGTCGACCGCCTCGACCTCCATGGTCGCCTTGTCGGTCTCGATCTCGGCGAGCACGTCGCCCGACTTGATCGCGTCGCCCTCTTTCTTCAGCCACTTCGAGAGCGTGCCCTTCTCCATGGTGGGAGAGAGCGCGGGCATAAGAATGTCTATGGCCATGGAGCTTGGCTGAACCCTAGTGAGAGGCTTCGGTGAGTTCGAGACGACGCATCACGCGCTCCATCTGCTCATCACGCCGATCTATGCGGTTCGAAAGGTCGGCCATACGTGTCTCGAGGTTCGCGACTTGTATTTCGATGTGGCCGACACGGTTGCGGATCTCGCGCACATCGAGCTTGAGATCAAAGACGTCTGCCTGGATGCGCCGCAGCAGCTCGACGATGAACTCGTTGGTGGCTTCAACCATCAAGCACCCTCCGCAAGCTGTAGCATACCGCCTTGCAGGCTTCGACGACGTCCTCGACAGTCGGCAAGGCCAGCTTCTCGAGGTTGGCGGCGTAAGGCATCGGCACGTCCTTACCGGTGACCCGCACCACGGGCGCGTCGAGGTCGTCGAAAGCATGCTCCATGACTTGCGCCATGATCTCGGCGCCGATGCCGCTCTGCGGCCAGCCCTCCTCCACGGAGACGCAACGATGCGTCTTGCGGACCGAAGCGAAGATCGTTTCGGTATCCATCGGGCGCAGCGTACGCAGGTCGATGACCTCGGCCTCGATGCCCTCTTTAGCGAGCGCCTCGGCGGCCTTGAGCGCGTAGGTCATGCCGATCGAGAAGGTGACGATGGTGACGTCCTTGCCCTCGCGCGCCACGCGCGCCTTGCCGATGGGCACGGTGAAGTCGTCCCCTTCGGGCACGTCGAAGCTATGGCCGTAAAGGATCTCGTTTTCGAGGAAGATCACCGGGTTGGGATCGCGGATGGCGCTCTTGAGAAGTCCCTTGGCGTCGGCGGCGCTGTAGGGCGCGACGACCTTCAGACCGGGCACGGAGGAGTACCAGGCCGAGTAGTCCTGGCTATGCTGCGCGCCGACGCGAGCGGCGGCGCCATTGGGACCACGGAACACAACGGGGCAGCCCATCTGCCCGCCCGACATGTAGAGCGTCTTGGCGGCGGAATTGATGATCTGGTCCATCGCCTGCATGGCGAAGTTGAAGGTCATGAACTCGACGATTGGCTTCAGCCCGGCCATTGCGGCGCCGACGCCCAGGCCGGCGAAGCCGTGCTCGGTGATCGGCGTGTCGACCACGCGCTTGCCGCCGAACTCCTGCAGCAGCCCCTGGGTGATCTTGTAGGCGCCCTGATATTCGGCGACCTCCTCGCCCATGACGAAGACGTCGGGATCGCGGCGCATCTCTTCGGCCATGGCGTCGCGCAAAGCCTCGCGTACGGTGGTCGGCACCATCTTGGCATCGGCCGGGAATTCGGGATCAGGGGCGGCGGCGGCCTCGGTCGCGACAGGACCATCCGAGTCGGTCTTGGCCGTGGATGCCGGCTTTTCGCCGCCCATGCTCTCCAAAGAGGCGCCTTCTCCGGTGCCAGGCCGCGTCGCGGCGACCTGCGAGGGGTCGGGCATTGCTGCACCGTTGCCCGGCGAGGGAGCGGCGGAGACATCCTCGCCCTCTTCCGTGATGATCGCGATCGGCGTGTTGACGGCGACGTTTTCGGTGCCGTCCGGCACCAGGATCCTGGCCAGCGTGCCCTCGTCGACCGCTTCGACCTCCATCGTCGCCTTGTCGGTCTCGATCTCGGCGATGACATCACCGGAACGCACGGCATCGCCCTCCTTCTTCAGCCATTTGGACAGCGTGCCCTGCTCCATCGTGGGAGACAGCGCCGGCATCAGGATGTTGGTCGCCATGGTCGCCTTCGATGCCTAGTGCAGGATGTCGGTCCAGAGCTCGGAGGCATCCGGCTCCGCATCGTGGGTGGCGAAGTCCGCCGCCTCGGCTACCACCTTGCGGACGCCCTGGTCGATCGCTTTCAGCTCGTCCTCGGTGGCACCGCTCTCGCGCAGCAGGCGCGCCTTCACCTGCTCGATCGGGTCGTGCTCCTCGCGCATCTTCTGCACCTCATCCTTGGTGCGGTATTTGGCGGGATCGGACATCGAATGGCCGCGGTAGCGGTAGGTCTGCATCTCGAGGATGATCGGTCCCTGGCCGCCACGGCACCATTCCAGCGCCAGGTCGGCCGCAGCCTTGACGGCGCGCACGTCCATGCCGTCGACCTGGAAGCCGGGAATGTTGAAGCTCTGGCCACGCTTCGAGAGGTCGGTCAGCGCCGAGGAGCGCTGGATCGACGTGCCCATGGCGTAGCGATTGTTCTCGATTACGTAAACGACCGGCAGCTTCCACAGCTCGGCCATGTTGAAGGCTTCGTAGACCTGGCCTTGGTTGGAGGCGCCGTCGCCGAAATAGGTAAAGGTGACATTACCGTTGCCGCGGTAACGATTGGCGAAAGCCAGCCCGGTGCCGAGCGGCACCTGGGCGCCGACGATGCCGTGGCCGCCGTAGAAATGCCTCTCCTTAGAGAACATGTGCATCGAGCCGCCCTTGCCCTTGCTGAGGCCGCCGCGACGCCCGGTCAACTCGGCCATGACGCCCCTCGGATCGAGACCGCAGGCCAGCATGTGTCCGTGGTCGCGATAGGCGGTAATGGTCTGGTCGCCGGGCTTGGCCTCAAGCATGAGGCCGGTCACGACGGCCTCCTGACCAATGTAAAGATGGCAGAAGCCGCCGATCAGCCCCATGCCGTACATCTGACCGGCGCGCTCCTCGAAGCGGCGGATCAGCAGCATGCGGCGGTAGGCCTCGAGCTCCTGTTCGCGCGTAAAGGCGACGGGCGGCGGGGTGGTGATGCCGAGTGCCGGCGCCGTCATGGTGTCGGCCATGGACGATGCTCCTGTGTCACTGAACAGGTACACGCTGTTCGGCAGGTTGGCGAGCCGGGCGGCTCGAAAGGCGGTGCGGCACAACTCCTTCGGAAGTCTCGCGTTTTCTTCCTCGAAGCGAGTCAGCACATGGCAGACGTGCGAATTAGGTCGACCCACTTTGGGCAGAGGACGCCTCGCGCCCGACACGAAGTTGAGTTCTGCGGGGCGCGATGCGCGCCGCTCCCGTCCTGATCCTGCTAGCCCTGATAGCGTCGGCGCGGGCCGAGACCACGCCGGCTGTCACGGCTGCACGTCCCGACAAGCCTGCCACGACCACTGCCGCAGCGATGGCGCCTGCGACCGTCGCACCCGCCACCGCCACTCTCTGCGGGGCATTGGAGGCAGCTGCCCACAAAGATGTCCTGCCGCTCGGCTTCTTCACCCGGCTGATCTGGCAGGAAAGCCGCTTCGACCCGGCGGCGCGCAGCCCCGCCGGAGCTCAAGGCGTTGCCCAGTTCATGCCGGCGACGGCGGGCGAGCGCGGCTTGCTCGACCCGTTCGAACCCACCCGCGCGCTGGAGGAATCCGCCGGCTACCTCAAGGACCTGCACGTCCAGTTCGGCAATTGGGGGCTGGCGGCGGCGGCTTACAACGCCGGCCCCGGCCGCGTTGGGCGTTGGCTCGCCGGAGGTGCCGGCGCGTTCCTTCCGCAGGAGACCCTCGATTACGTCATCACCATCACTGGGCACGACGTCCAATCCTGGCGCGGCCCGCATCCGCCCGAACTCACCTCCGAGCCCGGCTTCTCCTGCCTCGCTTTCGCCGGCGAGGCTGGCCGAAGGGCCGCGCCGCTCGCTGCCCCGATCGATCCCAACACGCCACCCCCGAAACCCTGGTCGGTGATCATCGTCGGCGCGCTCAGTCGCGACGCGGTACTGCGCGAATGGGCGATCGTGCGCGCCAGCCACAGCGCGGTTCTTGGTCCGATCACGCCCACCATCGTCCATCGCCGCATCGGCGGCGAGCCGATCAAACGCTACGTCGCGCAGGTCGAGCGGGACGATCGCACCAGCAGCAACCAGTTGTGCAAGCGTCTCCAATCCACCGGCGGTGTCTGCATCGTGCTGCGCAACTCGGGACGGTAGTGCGGCTAAGCGAGTCGTGACCATGCGACATCGTTCCTGATGCTGCGCTGCACGCACGACGGCGCTGCAGCGCCTCGCAGCAGGCCTCATCCTGTTGGCAGGATTGACAAACGAGTGCATATTGCAGTGCAGCACCAGCTCTGGTGCGATTTCGGGAAGGTCACGATGATCAACGTCCGTTCGCGACACCATCCATCCTCGTCCGCCGCCGCCCTCGTGCGTCTTTCCGCCTTCCTCGTGACGGCTGCCAGCGTGGCGCTCATCCCCTTTGAACTCTGCTCGGCCGCCTATGGCCGCGTCAGCATCTCTTCCGCTTTCGAGTGGACCGCCGTAGCCGTTGGGCTGACGTTGGTCACGATGCTGGCGGCCCGCAGTCTCGACCCAATGCGACGCTGATCGCCAGATTGATCATCACAACGAAAGGCGGCCGTGGCCGCGTCTTCCCCGTCCGCGTCGCGAATGCGCTAAGCATGTTGGACGATGCGCACTCTCTGCCGGATCGTTTCAGCCACTGCATGGTTTAGCGGCGGAGCGAGGACAGCAAATGATGAAAACCAAGCGTAAGATGTTGGTTGCCGCAGCGACTGTGACACTTTCATTTGGCGTTATCGGGGTGCCCACGCTCGCAGATGCCCGCGGTGGCGGTGGAGGCCATGGTGGTGGCGGTCACGGCGGCGGCGGTCATGGGGGTCACGGCGGCTTCGGCGGTGGTCGCGGCTTCGGTGGGCGCGGCTTCAATGGCCGCGGATATGGACGGGGCTTTGGCGGCCGAGGTTATGGTTATGGCGGAGGGTACTATGGCTATCGTTGCGGGCCGATCCGCTTGGCCGCCGGCCTCTGTGGTGGTTACGGGTACTACTAGACCGCCGAAGCGATAGATCGTGTTCTCCCAAGGCGATAAAACTCGGCGTGATCACGGGCGAGATCACGCTAGAGCTGTCGATTAGGCGATGGGTGCACCTGGAGTGGGAGTTTCGATGTAAAGCTTGCCGCCTCTCTCCAGGAACTCGACGCTTTTTTCTGCCATGCCCTTTTCAGCTGCGGCCTTCTCCATTTCGAGCACCTCGGCGCGGATGTCCTGAGTGATCTTCATCGAGCAGAACTGCGGGCCGCACATGGAGCAGAAATGCGCGACCTTGTGCGCGTCCTTGGGCAGAGTCTCGTCGTGGTATTTCCGTGCCGTGTCGGGATCCAGACCAAGGTTGAACTGATCCTCCCAGCGGAACTCGAAGCGGGCGCGGGATAGCGCGTCGTCGCGCAACTGCGCGGCCGGATGGCCTTTGGCAAGATCGCCGGCATGTGCCGCTATGCGATACGTGATCACGCCGGTCTTCACGTCGTCGCGGTCCGGGAGCCCCAGGTGCTCCTTGGGAGTGACGTAGCAGAGCATGGCGCAGCCGAACCATCCGATCATCGCCGCGCCGATGCCGGACGTAATGTGATCGTAGCCCGGTGCAATATCGGTCGTCAGCGGCCCGAGCGTGTAGAAGGGCGCCTCGTGGCACTCCGCCAGCTGCTTCTCCATGTTGATCTTGATCTTGTGCAACGGCACGTGGCCGGGCCCCTCGATCATGACCTGGCATCCTTTGGCCCATGCGATCTTGGTCAGTTCGCCCAAGGTCTCCAGCTCGGCGAATTGCGCGGCATCGTTGGCATCAGCAATCGATCCCGGTCGCAACCCGTCGCCAAGGGAGAACGAGACATCATAGGCCCGCATGATGTCGCAGATGTCCTCGAAATGCTCGTAGAGGAAGCTCTCCTTGTGGTGCGCCAGGCACCAGCGCGCCATGATCGAGCCGCCGCGCGAGACGATGCCCGTGGTGCGCCGCGCAGTGAGCGGCACGTGGTGCAGGCGCACGCCGGCGTGGATCGTGAAATAGTCGACGCCCTGCTCAGCCTGCTCGATCAGCGTGTCGCGGAACATCTCCCAGGTCAGCTTGACAGGGTCGCCGTTGACCTTCTCCAGCGCCTGGTAGATCGGCACGGTGCCGATCGGCACCGGGCTGTTGCGCATGATCCAGTCGCGGATATTGTGGATGTTGCGGCCGGTGGAGAGGTCCATCACCGTGTCGGCGCCCCAGCGGATAGACCACACCAGCTTCTCGACCTCCTCCGCCACGGATGAAGTGACGGCGGAATTGCCGATGTTGGCGTTGACCTTTACCAGGAAGTTGCGGCCGATGATCATCGGCTCCAGCTCGGGATGGTTGATGTTAGCCGGGATGATCGCGCGGCCGCGCGCGATCTCGGAGCGTACGAACTCCGGCGTCACGAAAGCCGGAAGCTCGGCGCCAAAGCTCTCGCCGTCGGCGAGCGCCGTCTCGGCGCCGTCCAGCGCCTGCTGGCGCCCGAGGTTCTCGCGGTGGGCGACGTAGACCATCTCCTCGGTGATGATGCCGGCCTTAGCAAACTCGTATTGCGTGACGAGCTGGTCCGCGCGCGCTTTCAGCGGCGAGGTGACCGCCGGGCACGACGGCACCAGCTTGTCGGCGCCGACGTTGCCGTTGTCCTCGGGGCGCACGGCGCGACCGTCGTAGGGCTCGTAGCCGCGGCCGGCGAGCCAGGAGCGAGCTTGCGGCAATCCCGCGGAGAGATCGACCCTGTAGCCCGTTTCCGTATAAGGGCCTGAGGCATCGTAGACGCGAACCGATGGCTCCTGGGCGGAGGGATCGAGCGCGATCTCGCGGAACGGCACGGCGATCTCGGCCTTCCCCTCGACGCGATGATAGATCTTGTTCGAGCCAGGCAGCGGGCCGGTGGTGACGCTCTGCGGAACGAGGGTATCGGGCTTGGGCTGATAGTTCATCGCGCGTTCTCCGGAAGAAGATGCGCAAAGGCCTGGCGCGACTAGGGCATGATCGCGGCCGGTCCCTGCGCTGGCATTACCCAGGTTCAGGTTCGATGGGTATGATCTCAGCCGCGTCGCTGGACGCAGCACCCCTGTGGCTTGAAGGTGACGCTAGCGCGAATAAGGTGCCCTCGCAAGCGGGACCAAAGCAGCTTGGAAAGCATTGACGCGGCGGCGGAAACCGCGTGGTCCATGGCACTTCATTTGCGACGCGGCTGGCTCGGTCGATCGTCGCAGCCGCGGCGGACGCGCCCGCCCGGAGACGGCGATGGACATGCAGAAGCTGATCGCGCGCAAGTCGATCGACGACATCGTCCCGTCGGGCGCCGAAGATACCCGTCACATGACGAAGACGCTCGGGCTGACGAGCATTGCCGCCATTGGCATAGGAGCCATCATCGGCGCCGGCATCTTCGTGCTCACCGGCCCCGCGGCGGCGCAGCTCGCCGGCCCGGGGATCTTCTTATTCGGAGCCATCGCCTGCGCCTTCGTCGGCCTGTGCTACTGCGAGCTCGCCGCGATGCTGCCGGTGTGCGGCTCCAGCTACACCTACACTTACGCGACCCTCGGCGAATTGTTCGCCTGGATGATCGGGTGGGATCTCATCCTCGAATAAGCGATGGGCGCGTCGACGGTGGCCGTTAGCTGGTCGGGATACGCCTCTGTCGTGTTCTACGCCTACATCGGCTTCGATGCCGTCTCCTGTGCCGCGCAGGAGGCCAAAAACCCGCAGTGCGATATGCCGCGCGGCATCATCGGCACCCTGGTCATCTGCACGCTGCTCTTCGCGCTCGTTGACGGCGTCCTGACCGGGATCGTTCCCTACAAGAGCCTTGACGTGGCAGATCCGATCGCACGCGCGACCGACGCGATGGGGATCTCCTGGTTATCGGTGCTGATCAAGATCGGGCGCTGACGGGTTTGACCACCCAATCCTCGTGTCGCTCTTCGGTCAGACCCGCATCTTCTACAACATGGCCCAACGATATGCTGCTGCCCGGCCTCTTCTCGAAGGTCCACCCAAAGTTCGGCACGCCTTACCTCAGCCAGTCGCTCATCGGGGTGCTCGTCGCGTTCGTCGCGGCGGTGGCGCCGATCGACTTCCTCAGCGAGGTGGTCTCGATCGGGACGCTGCTCGCCTTCATCCTCGTGTGCGGCGCCGTGATCTCCCTGCGTCGCAACGATGCCACGGTCTTCCGCCCGTTCCGCGTGCCGGCGTGCCTTTGGTCGCGCTGCTCGGCATCGCCTTTTGCCTGATATTGATGATGGGCCTGCCGCCGCTCACGTGGGTACGCCTGCTGGTATGGCTCGCGATCGGGCTGGTGGCCTATTTCGTTTATGGACGGAAGCACTCCATGCTCCATCACAAGTCGCGAGGAGAGGTCGGTCCGCCAACTTTCTGACAGTTAAGGCGTCTGCCGACCTGCAGCCGGCGCGATGCGAGAGTTGAAAGGACGTCACGACGTCCAAACGGTTTTGTCGAGAAGCCCGGCGACCTCCTGCCTTACGGCCTAGCGCGCGAGGAAGCGTCGGAAGGCGTCGAGCGTAACGTCGGAGACGTAGTGCTCGATACCCTCGGCATCGGCTTCGGCGGCTCCGGCCGGCACGCCCAGCGCCCTGAGCGTGGCGAGCACCACCTGGTGGCGCGCCTTGACCCGCTCGGCCATAGCGGTCCCGGCCGGGGTCAGGAACACGCCGCGGTACGGCCGGGCCACGACGAGACCGTCGCGCTTCATGCGCGTCAGCGCCTTCGCGGCCGTCGGCTGAGTGACGCCGAGCCGCCGCGCGATGTCGGCAGTACGGGCCTCGCCGTATTCCTGAGCGAGGTCGGCGATGAGCTCGGCATAGTCCTCGTGCACCGCCGCGGCGCGAGCATGGCGTGCCCGTTCAAAACGAACCGCGACGCCGGTCTCGTCCGGCGCGGGGGCCGGGTCCGGCACTGCAGCTGATGCGTTGCGAGCGGCCAAGCAGCAGCCCTCCCCTCGAATGACGTGACGACTATGCAGCCGCGGCCAAGAATCGCAACTGCTCCGACGCGTCTGCAAGGCAAGGCTGACGATTTAAGCCTATTGACACGAATGAAGCCTTAGCTTCATCTAAGTCGTATTGATCAGAGACGAAGCCGTATCCATGGATATCGCGATGCCGACGATGACGCAGCGCACCGACGCTGCGATGCGCGACGTGCTCGCCGGGAGACCGCGGCCGTTCGCGGCGTTGCTCTTCGTCGGCCCTGCGGTCGTCGCCTCGATCGCCTATATGGATCCCGGTAATTTCGCGACCAATATCCAGGCCGGCTCCAAGTATGGCTACGCGCTGCTCTGGGTGGTCGTCGCGGCTAACGTCATCGCCATGCTGTTCCAGTCCCTCTCGGCCAAGCTCGGCATCGCAACCGGGCGCAATCTTGCTGAGCACTGCCGCGACGGCTTTCCCAAGCCGATGGTCTGGGCGATGTGGATGGTTAGCGAGATCGCTGCGATGGCGACCGACCTCGCCGAGTTCCTCGGCGGCGCCATCGGGTTGTCGATTCTGGCGCATCTGCCGCTCCTCGCCGGAATGGGCATCACGGCCGCCGTCACCTACGGGCTACTCCTGTTCGAGACACGCGGGTTCCGTCCGATGGAACTCATCATCGGCGCGCTCGTAGCGGTGATCGGCCTCTGCTACCTTGTCGAGCTGGTGATCGCGCCGGTCAACTGGGGCGCCGCGGCGTTGGGCTCGATGGTGCCGCACATCCCCGATGCCGACGCGCTGACGATCGCCGTCGGCATCATTGGCGCCACGGTCATGCCGCACGCGATCTATCTCCATTCCGGGCTGACCCAGAGGCGGCTCACCGATCCGTCCCCGCGCGAGCGCCGCCTGCTGGCACGCTATTCCAACCGCGAGGTGGTGCTGGCGCTGGCCTTCGCCGGTGCCGTCAACATGGCGATGGTGATGATGGCATCGGCCGCCTTCCACCTCGGCCACAGCGGCGTCTCCGACATCCAGAAGGCCTATGTGACGCTCACCCCGCTTCTCGGGGCGGGCGCGGCGGCGGTGTTCCTCGTCTCGCTGATCGCGTCCGGCGTGTCGTCCTCGGTGGTCGGCACGATGGCGGGGCAGATGATCATGCAGGGCTTCGTCGGCTTCGCGATTCCGATCTCGGTGCGGCGCGCGGTGACCATGCTGCCGGCCTTTGTCGTGGTGGCGTTGGGCATTGACGAGACGCGGGCGCTGGTCCTCAGCCAGGTGGTGCTCAGCCTCGCGCTGCCCGTGCCGATGCTGGCGCTGCTTTGGTTCACGACCCGCAAGGCGATCATGGGAGCCTTGATCAACAGCCGGCTGATGACGGGCGCCGCGGTCCTCGGTGCGATCGCAGTGCTGTCGCTGAACACCATCCTGCTGCTGCAGATGGCTCAAGTGTCGATTCCAGGCTTGCCGGCTCCCGCACCTTGATGGGACCCATGGCTACTTGTTCGCGTCCGTTAGGGTTCGAGGGCTGGTCGGACGACCTTGCTAATTGGGCGAAGCACCGTCTCGCATCGTGTCGGCTCCGCTCGCCGATCGCATTGAACCATCGATTTGAGCTTGGCCGAGCAAAGGCAACGTCGCGATGGGGCCGCGCTGGGGCTCGTGCCTGCTACCCTCGGCTTTGAGCCTTCGCTGCTCGCGCTGACCGATCCGCGCCAGGAGCCGGATCATTCTGCTGGGACTACGTTCACGCATCACGCTACGCCTCGCCGAAGACTGCACCTCCATACGAAGCCCGCTCGGCCGAGGATAGATGCAAGAAATATGAGGATTTTTGCAATACAAGAGGCTGTTCATTCGCCGTTCATTGTAGTCAAGAATTATCTATATTTGCGTTTGAAGCACGACCTAAGAGCCTGACTCAAAAGCCTACTTACGCGCGAGTCGCCTGAGGCCGAACTGGACGGCGGCGAGAGTGACGAAGGAGAGGACGGTGGCGGCGAGGTTCTCGTAGTCCTTGGCGAGGCGGCGGTTACGGCCGAACCAGGAGAAGGTGCGCTCGACGACCCAGCGCCGCTTGATCACCTTGAAGCCCACGGCGTCGCCGGACGACCTCCAGGCGCAGCGGGTGATTGGCTGCGGCGGCTTCATAGGTCTGCTGGGCGTCATAGCCGCCGTCGGCGAACACGCATGCCAACCAGCGCCTGCGCACCTTGTCCAGCAGCAGGGCTGCGCCGTCACGGTCCTGCACGGCGGCCGAATGCACGACGAGGCGGATCGGCAGGCCCAAGGGTATCCACCAGGGCGTGGATCGCGGCCTTTCACCTTCTTCCCGGCGTCATAACCCACTGCGTCGGCTTGGTTGGGGGCTGATGTCTGCGCTCTGCAGCCCCTTTTTCCGCAGACTTGATCGTCTGGCTGTCCATCACGGCCGCCGTTGGGCTCGCCTCACGCCGCTCGCGCTCACGGAGCAGGACGTAAAGTTCCGCCCAGATCGCCTCCCAGGTCCCCTCAGCCTGGAACTTGCGGAAGATGTTGTAGACCGTGGAGCGCGGCGGAAAGCCGTCGCGCGGCAGGTACCGCCAGGGACTGCCGGTCCTCAGCAGATAGAAGATCGCGTTCATGGCTTCGCGCATGTCGGTCTTGCGCGGACGCCCGCCTGGCCTCGCCTGCGGGATCAGCGGCGCCAGCACCGCCCATTCCGCCTCCGTCAAGTTGCTTGGAAAGCCAGGGCCTTCGCGCCTGTAGGTCGCCCTGTGTTCCCTCGTCCACGTCATCGCGCACCTGCCCAAAGGCTCCCAGGTGCTCTGAATCACTCACCTCAGGAGAGTGCAACAAGCTTTTGAGTCAGGCTCTAGCATTACAGTTGCCGTCTTGTTGTGAGGTGCGCTTCGCGTGCTGCGGCTTGATGGGCGCGTCGCCACAAACTCCACGCGATCACCTGCGCGGGTTCGATACGTCGTTGCGCGAGGCGCACGGCGATGCGGCGGATCTCCTGCATCGACCAGCGGATCAGGGGCGGCGCGTGCGGGCCGGCGTCGCCGATCTTTTTGGGGGCGGAGGGGGCGCGGTGTTGGCGTGATGGCGGATCGCGGCGAGCATGGCGAAAGCGGTCATGACGAGCGAGACGTGGCGGTGCCAGCCGTGCCAGGAGCGCGTCTCGTTGTGGTCGAGGCCGAGCTCATTCTTGGCGGTCTCGAAGGCGTCCTCGATGGTCCAGCGGCGGCCCTCCACGGCGACGAGAGTCTCGAGCGACGTGCCGAGCGGGCACCAGGTCGAGAAGAAGGCCATTGACCCGTCGGCGACGTGGCGCCGTACGAGCAGGCCCCGTGTCCACGGGCCTGGAGGACCGTCGCACTCGCCGGCGTCGAGGTCGGCGAGAGGGAGGTAGCACCAGTCGTGCAGCCGCGCGCCCTTGGTGCCCTCTCCAGCCGACAGGCGGGTCCAGGCCGTCTCCGGCAGGTCGCGCGCAATCGCCTCCGCGCTGCCCGACACGCGCTGCTTCTTACCCCAGGAGCGGAACGGATGGTTGGCGTTGGTGCCGAGCACGTAGCCTTTGCCCGCGCGTCGCAGCGCCATCTCGACATCGCCGGTGCCGTAGACGGTGTCGGCGGCGCCCTCCGCTGACCACTCCATCGAGCTTCGCTCGCGGAGCCTCTGGTCAGCTCCGCCCAGGCGAACGGTACTTCCGCCGCGATCGCCCGCTCGATCATCGCCACGGCGAGCTTCGGTTTGGTCGCGAACCGTATATCTGCCGGCACGTGCGCCGCGGCCATGCGCGCGGGATCGTCGGTCCATGCCTTCGGCAGGTAAAGGGCGCGGTCGACGAAGGCATGGCCGTGCCGCGACGCGTAGGCCGCGAAGACGCCGACCTGGCAGTTGGTGATCTTGCCCGCCGAGCCCGTGTACTGCCGGCCGACGCCGCACGACGCCTTGCCCTGCTTCAGGAAACCGGTCTCGTCGATCACCAGCACGGCGTCGGCATCGGCCAGCAACTCCAGCACGTAGTCGCGGACGATGTCGCGCAGGGCGTCGGCATCCCACTGCCCGCGGCCCAGGATCGCCTGTTGGCGCCACGGGCCGGGGATCGCCCGCCGCCTCCGCCCGGGACCATCCGGTCTTGCGGCGCTCGCCTCCCAGCAGACCATCCAGGAACAACCCCGCCGACGCCGCCATCCGCTCCTGCAGGGGAACAGCGGCCGCATGCGAGCCTTCACCGCCCGAAGCGACGAAGCCCAGAGCTCGAGCGTCTCCTCGATCGATGCGCCCGCCATCCACGATTCCCCGAATCATGGAAGCTCATGGATTCAGAGATGGGGATGGACCGCAACTGTAGTGCTAAGCACGGGACCGCACCCGAAGGCGCGCGAGCGTCGCTGGCGGAACGCCGGGAACGTTGGCGGCGAGGAATTCCGGTGGTGTCGACGCGATCCAGCCAGCCAGCGTGATCTCCTCGAAACGGCCGCTGTCCCATACCTGCACGATTATGAGCGGCTCGTTGCCGATGTTGCGGATCGCGTGTCCGAAGCCGCGCGGGTAATAGGCCACGTCGCCTGGAGCGAACGCTTCCACCGGCCCGCGGCCTCGCGCGCCGTAGAGCGCCACCTCCGCACGGCCGGCGAGCATGTAGTTCCACTCGTTGCTGTTGGGGTGCCAGTGCAGGCCGAGCATCGCGCCCGGCCGGATCGTGATCAGTCCGCCGCACATGCCGGTCGAGATCGGCCATTCCTCCGCCGTCGCGAGCCGGAAGCTCCCTCCGTCGAAGGCGCGCACCGCGGCGGGATTTTTGCCGAGCGCGAACTTATGGGTCGACTCTTTGGGCCACGGCGCTTCCAGCGCGTCGGACGCCTGCAATACCGGACCGGACTCGAGATAAACTTCCCTCTGGGAAAGGTATCGAAACGCTCCTCCAGCATGCCGAAGGTCTGCGCCAGCCAATCCTTGGGCGTGACACTGATCCAGTCGGTGATGCCGAACGTGCCGAACTCGGGCGATTCCTCGCCGTCGTTGAAGGCGAGGATGAAGTGACAGGGCTCGTCGCCGATCGTCTGGATCGAATGACCATGACCCTTCGGGAAGTACCAGAGGTCGCCCGGGCCCAAATTGTTGATCTCGCTCGTGCCCTGCGGCGTCAGCACCACCGTTTGGCAACGTCCGTCGATCACGTAGGCCCACTCGTCGGCAAGCGAGTGCCAGTGCAACTCGCGCGAGCCGCCTGGATCGAGAAACATGTGCACCCCGGAGATCCCGCGAGCCGCAGGGAAGCGCCGCACGGTCACGTGCTTGGCCCAGCCTCCGCTCGTGATCGTCGGCACTGTAGCATCGAGCGCGTATTGAAAGGCCGGCAACGGATCCGGTTCGTCTTTGCGCGAGCCGAACCCGCCTGGGACATCGCGTCGATCGGCCTGCATCCCGCTTCTCCATCGCGATCCCGCTCGCAAACAATAAGAAGGCCCGGCGGAGTCCGCCGGGCCGAACACGATCAGGCCTGCTGCTTCATCTCCTGAATGGTCGATTGCGGCACGCCGGCGAAGTTGTTGGCCAGCAGGTACTTCGGACTCGACTGGACCCACTTGTTCAGATCGATCTCCTCGAACTTGCCGTTGTCCCAGGTCTGGATCATGACGAGATCCTCGGTACCGACGTTGCGGATGGCATGGCCGAAGCCCTGCGGTATGTAGGCGACGTCGCCGGGGTTGAACTCCGCCACCTTGCCGCGTCCCCCCGAGCCGAACATGGCCACTTGGCCCTTGCCTTTCAGATAATAATGGAATTCGTTGGCGTTGACATTCCAGTGCAGCTTTCGCATCTGGCCTGGCTTGATGACCATGCGTCCGCCCGACATGCCTTTCGACACCGGCCATTCGTCCACGGTCGCCAGACGGAACTCGCCACCGTCGAACTCCCGGACCGCGCGCGGATCGTTGAGCAGGCGGAACTTGTGGGTCGACTCTTTGGGCCAGGGCGCGTCGAGCGCCTCGGAGACCGGCACGATCGGACCGGCCTGGATGTAGGTCTCACCCTTCGGGAAGGCGTCGAACGCGTCCTTCGGGATGCCGAAGTCGAGCGCCAGCATCTCCTTGGGAGTCACGTTGATCCAATCCGTGATGGAAAACGTGCCGTGCTCGGAGAAGGCGCCATTGTCGAACGACAGCAGGAAATGGCAGGGCTTGTCGCCGATGGTCTGGATGGCGTGGCCGTGACCCTTGGGGAAGAACCATAGGTCGCCCGACTTGTAGTTGTTGATCTCGCTGGTGCCCTCCGGCGTCAGCACTACGGTCTGGCATTGGCCGTCGAGAACGTAGGCCCATTCGGCGGCGATGGCGTGCCAGTGCAGCTCGCGCGCTGCGCCGGCGTCGAGGAACATGTGGACCGCCGCCAACCCCTTGCTGATCGGGAAGTGGTGGACCGTAGCCTCCTTGGCCCAGCCGCCCGACGTGATCTTCGGCGCGGTCGCGTCCAACGCGTAGTGGAAGTCGGGCATGGCACCGACATCGGCGGGATCGTGGTAGGCCACCGTCGCGCCCGGCGGCAGCTGTACCGAGTCAAATGCTGTGCCGCCCTGCCCCGGTTTGCCTTTGTCGCTCAGGCTTCCTGGCCCGGACTCGGCGCGGGCGCCACCCGCCAGGGCGACGAGTCCGCCGGCACCGAGCGCCGCATTACCGAGAAACGCGCGTCTGCTGCTGTTGTCCATGTTGTTCCTTTTTCCACACCCGCTCGGCTCGGCAGCCCAGCGTTGGCGTTGATGGGGAGGATGGAACCAGCTGCCGCAGGCTGGTAGACCCTAAATAAACTTATCGGCCATCGAAAAATTCGATAAGCCTGCCAACCTGACGGTCTATGCTCGATCCCGTCCTCCTCAAGACCTTCCTTGTCATCGCGGAAGGCAACAGCTTCTCCGAAACCAGTCGCAAGCTGGCCATGCGCCAGTCCACCGTGAGCGACCACGTCCGTCGACTCGAGCAGCACCTCGGCCGTCAGCTCTTCGTGCGCGACACCCATTCCGTGACCTTGACGGCTGACGGCGAGGCCCTGATCGGCTATGCCCGCCTCATTCTCGAGACCACCGGACGCGCGGAGCAGTTCTTTGCCGGCACCCGCGCCCGCGGTCGGCTGCGCTTTGGCGCCACCGAGGATCTGGTCTTGACCTTCCTCCCGAGGGTGCTGGAGAGCTTTACCCGTCACCATCCCGAGATCGACCTTGAACTCACCGTCGCGCTCTCCTCAACGCTGATCCACCGCTTCGACAACGGCGAGCTCGACCTCGTCTTCTGTAAGCGCTGGACGGGCGAAGAGCGCGGCGATCTCGTATGGCGCGACTGCATCGCCTGGGTCGGCAGACCCAGCCATTGGCGCGAGGACATGATCCGCGGCGGCGGCTTGCCCCTGATCTCCTACCCGCCGCCCAGCCTGACGCGCACCGTGGTCCTTGACACGCTGTCGCGCGCCGACATCGGCTGGAGGCTCGCTTGCACCAGCGACTCGCTGAGCGGACTCGTCGCCGCCACGCAAGCCGGGCTCGGCATCATGGTGCTGGCCAAAAGCCTGGTGCCGACGAGCCTCGCCGTGCTGCCGCCCGATACCCTGCCGAATCTCGGAACGCTCGACTTCATTCTGCTGCGCCACGCCCGCAGCTCGCCCGCGCCGATCGCGGAACTCGCCGCCGCCATCATGAGCCGCACGCGCGGCATAGCGGGACGGGCACCTGAGGTTGGCTCGGGCTCGCCTGGAAGCGGGGCGCGTGATAGGCGCCGCATATGAGACCGCTGCAGATCCTCCCCTCGATCCTTTCCGCCGACTTTTCCCGCTTGGCCGAAGAGGTGCGCGCCGTGGTGGAAGCCGGGGCCGACGTGCTGCACCTCGACGTCATGGACGGCCATTTCGTGCCCAACATCACCTTCGGACCCGGCGTGGTAGAGGCGATGCGGCCGCACACGGACAAGCCCTTCGACGTCCACTTGATGATCACGCCGGCCGACCCCTACCTCGAGGCTTTTGCGCAGGCCGGAGCCACCTCGATCATCGTGCACGCCGAGGCCGGGCCTCACGTCCACCGGTCGCTGCAGACGATCCGCGCGCTCGGTTGCGCCGCCGGCGTAGCCATCAATCCCGGCACGCCGATCGAAGCCACGCGCGACCTGCTCGACGCCTCCGATCTCGTGCTGGTCATGACGGTCAATCCCGGCTTCGGTGGCCAGAGTTTCCTGCCGTTCTGCATCGAGAAGGTGCGGGCGGTGCACGCGATGATCGCAGACCGTGCCATCGATATCGAGGTCGACGGCGGCGTCGACGCGATCAACGCGGAGGCGCTGGTGTCCGCCGGCGCCAACCGCCTGGTTGCCGGCAGCGCAGTGTTCCGCGACGGACCGGCCGGCTATCGCGATAACATCGACGCGATCCGCCGTGCCGGGCTGATCGCGCGCGGAGAGATGGCGTGATCTCTCGTCGAGAACGGACAGCCGTTCGACACGTCCGCAATCGCCCGCGCTACGTCGCCGACGGCGGGAACGTCTTGGGCGCTGGGCTGACCGGGACGGCTTTTCCGTTGTTGATCTGCAGCACGGCGAGACCGCGGTCGTTGAGCCCGTCGCCGCGGAAGCGGAACACGCCATCGGCGCCGGAGAATCCCGAGCGGTTCAAAAGCACGTTGTCGGAGAAGCGCTGAAAGCCCTGCGATCGTGCCAGGGCGGCGACGAGGGAGACGGCATCGTAGGAGAGTGTCGCGATCCGAGTGGGATCGGTGTTGTACTTGGCACGATAGCGGCTGGCGAAAGCGTTGAAGCCGCCGTTCTCCGGCGCGGCGAACCAAGCCCCCTGCAGCGCGGGCAAAGTCAGCACGCGGGCGTCGTTCCACAATCCGGTGCCGAGAATCTGAACGCGCTTAGGATTGATCCCGGCGGCGGTCAGTGCGGACGACATCGCCGGCATCGCGTCGGCCTGCTCGGGAATGAACAGCGTGTCGATGCCGTCGCCGAGCGCGGCGATCTTCTGCACCGCCGCCTCGCGGGTCGCGGGGGAATAATGCTCGATGCTGAGCACGCGGATGCCGCGCTTGGCAGTCTCGGCCTGGAATTCGGCATCGGCGACGCGACCGTAATCGTTGTCGGGGATCAGCGCCGCCGCCGATTTCTTGCCGCGCGTGGCGGCGTAATCGACGATCCGATCGACGTAGCTCTCGATCAGGAAAGACAGCAGGTAGGAACCATGCGCAGCCGCCGACGTGTCGGTCGAGAAGGCGATCATCGGCTTGCCGGCGCCGCGCACCACCTGCGAGACTTCGCGCACGTCCGGGGCGAACAGCGGACCGATGACAATTTCGGCACCGTCGGACAGCGCCTGAGTGGCGGCGTCGCGAGCGCCGTCCGGATTGGAATGATCGTCGCGGACCATAAGGGTGACATCGTTTGACGCAGAATCGGCATAGGCGAGATCGGCGGCGTTTCGCAGCGACTGGCCGACGAGGCTCGGCTGGCCGTTGGGCGACGTCAGCGGCAGGATCAACGCGACCTTCACCGGCCCGGAACCGATGGCACCGGGGCCAGCCGCTCCTCCTGCCGAACCCGGCAGCGCTGACGACGTCACCTTGCCGATGGGCGCCTTGAGCGACACGTCGGGATCGCCGGCGATCTTGCCAGGGCCGCTACCGACCGTCGAGCCGCAGCCAGCGAGCGCGGCCGCCAGAACGGCGCTGGCGACGAGGCCGAACAGCTTCGATCGATCTAGGTCCAAGTCATATCCTCGAGCCTGGCCCCGCACCGCCAGACAAGCCCCATGAACGGGAAAGACCTTCGTCGCACACCGTTCGGCCCAAAGAAAGATCAACATCCTGCGCCCAAAAGATGGCCGGTGAGGATAGCGGTAAGTGAGCTCGTCTCCGCAGCGACCTCAAGCCGGAAACGCGACCGGCGCATCGTATCGCGACCGGAGACAATCGCCACCTTCGGCTTGCCCGCTCCTCGCAAAGCTGCTGCGGTGCCGCCATGACCGATGAGCCCTCGTCCTATACCGCCTTCGACCTCAAGGCCGAAGCCGAGCCGATTCGGCCCGGTCTCCACGTGATCGCGACTCCGATCGGCAACCTCGGTGATATCTCCTTCCGCGCCCTGTCGACGCTGGCTGCGGCCGACCTGGTGGTGGCCGAGGACACGCGCGTGACCAGGACGCTGCTGGCGCATTACGGGATCACCACGCCGCTGTTCGCCTATCATGAGCATAATGCCGACGCGGTGCGCCCCCAGCTCATGGCGCGGTTGGAGGCCGGACAGGCGCTGGCCCTGGTCTCCGATGCCGGGACGCCGCTCGTCTCTGACCCCGGCTTCCGTCTCGTCGGCGAAGCCTTGGCCCGCGGTGTCGCCGTCACGTCCGTGCCGGGCCCTTCGGCGGTGCTGGCCGGGCTGGTGGTGGCCGGCTTGCCAACCAGTCGCTTCTTCTTCGAGGGTTTCCTGCCTCCTAAGAGCGCCGCGCGGCGGCAGCGCATCGCCGCGATCGCCACCGTGCCCGGCACGCTGGTGTTTTTCGAATCGTCGCGCCGGCTCACAGAGATGTTGGAGGACCTCGCCGCGGTACTCGGCGCCCGCGACGCCGCGGTCGCGCGCGAGTTGACCAAGATGTTTGAGGCGGTGAAGCGCGGGACGCTGCCCGCGCTCGCCGCCGAGCTGGCAGCGGGCGAGCCTCTGCGTGGCGAGATCGTAGTGCTGGTCGGGCCGCCGCCGGACGCGGCGCCGGCGCTCGACGGCGAGGCTCTCGATGCCCGCCTGCGCGCGGCGCTGGAGACCCATTCCATCAAGGATGCCGCCGCCGTGGTCTCGGGCGAGACGGGGCAGCCGCGTCGCAAGGTGTATGCGCGGGCGCTGGAGCTTACCGCCACGCAGGGCCGCGGGTGAATGACGGCGGACGAGCGGCGAGCCGCCGTCACGCGACGCCGGCGCAAGGCGCATCGCGCCGGCCACGGCGGCGAGCGCATTGCCGTGCTCTATCTGCGACTGACCGGCTGGCGCATCTTGGCGCGGCGCTACAGTGCAAACGGCGGCGAGATCGACATCGTCGCGCAGCGCGGACGCACCCTCGCTTTCGTGGAAGTGAAACTGCGGTCCTCGCTTGATATCGCTGCCGCCAGCCTCGACGGCACCAAGCGGCGGCGCATGGCCCGGGCCGCCCGCGCCTTCGTGTCACGCCAGCACGCCCACGCCGACCTCACCTACCGTGCCGACGCCCTCTTCCTGGCGCCGTGGCGACTGCCCCGCCACATCCCGGCGGCGTTCGAGCTGGCGCTGGATCAGTAGCCTTCCATCGACGAGGCTGGCATGTAGTTTTAGCGTGAGTATTCGTCGGAACCCATGTATTTGCGTTCCGCCGGTACAGACCGCCTTTCCGATCGGGCACCGCCAGGCTGTCGCAAGCGTGGCGGCTCAGCGGAAAGAGCGGCAGGAACCGTCGAGCAACGCCTCGCCGTGCGCGTCGTCCCACATGCCCCGCAGGCGACTACGGGCGAGCAGCACAAACCCGGGGTGATCGTCGTCACCGAAGCCGACCACCACGATCGTGACATCGGCCATATCGGCGGGCTTGAGCCCATCGGCGACGAGGAAGAACGGGTTCTGGCCAGCGAGGTCGGGTCCGGCGAGAGGCATGGCCATGAAGCGCGGCGCCTTCGGCAGCACGCGGACGCTCGCGAAATGGCCGGGCTGCAGCCTGGCGGCGAGCGACGCCAGAGATCGCTTCACTTCGGGACGCACGCAGGCGACGTGGATGTGCAGCTGGTCTTGGCTGCGACCCGGTCTGGAGTTGATCGCGAGCGCGAGATCGGAGCGATCCGGCTTCGTGCGGACGAGGTCGTCCGACACGAAGCGACGCACCGCCCAGGCATCGGCGAAATAGTTCGGCGCGTCGGGGGCCTTGAGGCGCAGGTCCTCGATGCCGATCATGCGCACCGTGGGCGTGACGATGACGTGGAGCCTCTCGAACGGGGCTCGCAGCACCGCGTAGCCGCGCTCGAGGCCCTGCGCGGTGTCGACTCGCAGGCAGGGAAAGGAGCCGCCGGTGACGGCATGGTCGACGAGGCAGGTCTGCACGACACGCCATAGCAAGCCGCGCTCTCCCGCCCGGGCTGGCGCGGCGGCGGCGAGCAGGAGAGCGCTGAGGATGGCAAGGTGGCGGATCATGCGCCTCGCAAGATACCAGAAGCTTCCTTGTCGCGCGATGAACGGGTGATCGCGAGCCTCCCTCAGGCGCTCGCGATGCTATGATAGGCCCGGAACCATTGCGTGAAGCGGGCGATCCCGACCTCGATGCTCGTGGTCGGTACGTAGCCGGTCACCGCGATCGTGGCGTCCATATCGGCAAAGGTCGCAGGCACGTCGCCCGGCTGCATCGGGAGGTCCTCCCGATGCGCCGCTACGCCCAGGTTCTGCTCGAGCAACGCGATGACGCGACCGAGCTCCACCGGCGTGGAATGGCCGACGTTGTAGACCGCGTAGGGCGCGCGGCTCGAGCCCGGCGTAGGGGCGTCGCCGCTCCACTCCGGCTCGCCGCGCGGGACACGTTGCGCGAGGCGCCACACCAGCTCGACGGCATCGTCGACGAAGGTGAAGTCGCGGCGCATTTGGCCATGATTGAAGACCTGGATTGGGCGCCCGGCGAGCATCGCCTCGGCAAAGAGCCACAGTGCCATGTCCGGGCGGCCCCAGGGTCCGTAGACTGTGAAGAAGCGAAGCCCCGTCGTAGGCAGGCCGAAGAGGTGGCTGTAGCTGTGCGCCATCAGCTCGTTGGCCTTCTTGGTGGCGGCGTAGAGGCTGACGGGATGATCGACGTTCTGGCTGACCGAGAACGGCATCGCCGTGACGGCACCGTAGACCGAGCTCGAGGAGGCATACAACAGGTGGCCCACCTTCGTGTGCCGACAGCCTTCCAGCACGTTGAGGAAACCGTCGAGATTGCTGACGGCATACGCGCGAGGGTTCTGCAGCGAATAGCGGACGCCGGCCTGGGCGGCGAGGTGGATCACCAGCTCGAAGCGCTCCGCGGCGAAGAGCGCGTCCATGCCCGCCGCATCGGCCAGGTCGAGTTCGTGAAATGTGAACTGGGGGTGCGCGAGGCGGGCGAGCCGGGCGCGCTTCAGCGCGGGGTCGTAGTAGGCGTTGAGGTTATCGAGCCCAACCACGTCTCTGCCTTCCGCCAGGAGGCGGAGCGCGACGGCGCAGCCGATGAAACCGGCCGCGCCGGTGACGAGAACGGGGGCCATGCGGCTCCTAGAGCAACGCGCGCCGCGGCGCGACCGCTTCGTCCTTGCGCCAGGTCATCGCCGCGGGCAACCCCCGGGCGGCTCCCTGCTCGCGCAGTATATTGCCGTCGGGTTGTGAGACAGCGCCAGCGCGCGCTTGCCTCACGCTAGAGCGCTGCGTAAGCTCGGCCGTTGTTCAGGCTTAGAGTAGGCCAGCGATGGTGGTGCGTGTCGCGACGGTCGCGTTCGAGGGTATTGAGGCCCGGCCTGTCGACGTCCAAGTGCAGATCGCCTCGGGCAACGTGTTCTTCGCCGTCGTCGGGCTCGGCGACAAGGCGGTGGCCGAATCCAAGGAGCGGGTGCGTGCGGCGCTGTTCGCCTCCGGCCTGGCCATGCCGGCCAAGCGCATCATCGTCAATCTCGCCCCAGCCGACCTACCGAAGGAAGGCAGTCATTACGACCTGCCGATCGCGCTCGGCATTATGGCGGCGATCGGCGCCATCCCGGCCGACATGCTGAGCCAGCACGTGGTGCTCGGCGAGCTGGCGCTCGACGGCACAATCACGCCGGTCGCCGGCGTGCTGCCGGCAGCGGTGGCGGCGAGCGCGCTGAACTTCGGGCTGATCTGCCCCGCCGCCTGCGGAGCGGAGGCGGCCTGGGCGTCGGCCGATCTCGAGGTGATCGCGCCGCGCTCGCTGATCCAGCTCGCCAACCATTTCAAGGGCACGCAGGTGCTGGCGCGGCCGCGGCCGGCGGTGCGCAAACCGGCCGGCGCTCTGCCAGACCTGCGCGACATCAAGGGGCAGGAGAGCGCCAAGCGCGCGCTGGAGATCGCGGCGGCAGGTGGACACGCCCTGTTGTTCAACGGTCCTCCCGGCGCGGGCAAGTCGATGCTGGCGGCGCGCCTGCCGTCCATCCTGCCGCCGCTGACGCCGACCGAGCTGCTCGAAGTCTCGCTGGTGCATTCGATCGCCGGCGCGCTCGCCAACGGCGAGCTGACCGACCGCCGGCCTTTCCGCGCGCCGCACCACTCGGCGTCGATGCCGGCGCTGGTCGGCGGCGGCACCGGGGCGCGACCAGGCGAGATCTCGCTGGCGCACCATGGCGTGCTGTTCCTCGACGAGCTGCCCGAATTCCAGCCGACCGTGCTCGACTCGCTGCGCCAGCCGCTGGAGACCGGCGAGGTGATGGTCGCGCGCGCCAACCACCGCGTCACCTATCCCGCCCGCTTCCAGCTCATCGCGGCGATGAACCCGTGCCGCTGCGGCCACGCCATCGATCCCGGCTACGCCTGCCACCGCCAGCCCAACGCGCGTTGCGTGGCGCAGTACACCTCGCGCCTCTCGGGCCCGCTACTCGACCGCATAGACATGCACGTCGAGGTGCCGGCGGTCTCGGCCGCCGACCTGATGCTGCCGCCGCCGGCGGAAGGTTCGGCCGAGGTCGCGGCGCGGGTGGCGGCGGCGCGGGCGCGGCAGGTCGCGCGCTACGCCGCGCTGGGCCATCCCGAGATCCGCTGCAACGCCGCCACAACCGCCTCGATCATCGAGGAGGTGGCACGGCCGGACGCCGCCGGACAGAAGCTGGTGCGCGACGCCTCCGAGCGGCTGCAGCTCTCCGCCCGCGGTTTCCACCGCGTGCTTAAGCTGGCACGCACGCTAGCGGACCTGGATGCCGTAGAAAGGGTTGGGGCACACCATCTGGCGGAAGCGCTGTCTTACCGCGCCGATGCAGGCGGACGGCAGAGGGCGGCATGACGTGAGTATCGCTCGCTCTGTTGCCCCCGCGCACCTTCCGGTGCAAGCCCTTGCTCAGGCTGCAGCGCGACCTGGATAGGTCCGCTCCATCGAAGGACGGTGAGAGCATGGATCACCTTCGCCCCGGAAGGATCAACCGCCTAGCCAAGCTGATCGAGGCTCGTCGCTACCTTGAGGTCGGTGTCTGCGAAGGGACGACCTTTTTCGAAGTGGACGTGGCCGAAAAGGTCGCTGTCGATCCGGTGTTCCAATTCGATCACCGGGCGAGAGCGACCGCTAAAACGACCTTTCATCAGGTTTCGAGCGACGACTTCTTCGCGAGCGCGTCAGATCAAAGCTTCGATCTCATCTACCTTGACGGTCTTCATACCTACGAACAGACCTTGCGAGACTTCATGAACTCGCTGCGGCTAGCGCACAACCGCACCGTCTGGATCCTCGACGATACCGTCCCCAACGACGTCTATGCCGCTTTGCCCGATGAGCTGGAGTGCTTCAGGCGACGCCGCGCCGTTGGAAATCCTGACTGGTCGTGGATGGGTGACGTTTTCAAGGTGGTCTTGTTCGTGGGGACCATCATGAAAGACTTCGACTACCGGACTTTTACGGGTCACGGCCAGACGGTTCTATGGAGATCACGTTTTCGGCAAGGCGAAAGCGTTCCGCTGTCCGAGATCGCGCACCTGTCCTACGATGACATGATGGACCACATGGACAAGATGCAAGCGGCGTCGGACGAGGACATCTTCGCCGCCGTGTCGGCCTTTGCGCATGAAAAAAAACAATCCTTTGATCTGCAAAAGTGGCTCAAGCAAATCCGCACCTTCCATTCTCGGTAGAGCGGTCGGATGAGACGAAGCCAGACTAGCCTTTTGTCTTGACAGACGTCTCGCTCCATCTCTCAGCTGGCGATATGGGACGCACTAAAGTGCCACCCCCAGCCGCCCGGCCAGATCCTGGATCAACTGCCACGCCGTGCGCCCGGAGCGGTTGGCCCGCGTCGCCGCCCATTCCAGCGCCTCCGCGCGCAGCGTCTCCGCCTCCACCGGCAGGCCAAAATGCGCGGCGTAGGCCGTCACCATGGCGAGGTATTCCTCTTGCGAGCACTTGTGGAAGCCGAGCCACAGGCCGAAGCGGTCGGAGAGCGACACCTTCTCCTCGACCGCCTCGCCGGGGTTGATGGCGGTGGCGCGCTCGTTGTCGAGCATGTCGCGCGGCATCAGGTGGCGGCGGTTCGAGGTAGCGTAGAACAGCACGTTGGCCGGACGCCCTTCCAGCCCGCCGTCGAGCACCGCCTTCAGCGACTTGTAGGACGTGTCGTCGAAGTCGAACGAGAGATCGTCGCAGAACACCAGGAAGCGGTGCGGCGCGCCCCGCGTCAGCGCCAGCAGCCGCGGCAGGCTGTCGATGTCCTCGCGCTGGATCTCGACGAGCTTCAGCGGGTGCGTGGCGTTGATCTCGGCGTGCGCCGCCTTGACCAAAGAGGACTTGCCCATCCCGCGCGCGCCCCACAACAGCACGTTGTTGGCCGGCAGTCCGCGGGCGAAGCGCGCGGTGTTGTCGACGAGGATGTCGCGGACACGGTCGATACCCTGCAGCAGCGAGATCGCGACTCGGCTCACCTGGGGCACCGGCTGCAGCACGCCGGCCTCGGCGTGCCAGACGAAGGCGTCGGCAGCGGCGAAGTCGGGTGCCGGCGCAGGTCGCGGCGCCAGCCGTTCGAGCGCTTCGGCGATGCGGCGCAACTCGGGTACGGTTTCAGTGAAAGGATCGCCCTTGGTCATGACGCCCGTGTACGCCAGCGCGGCCCCCTTCGAAAGTCGGTCGGCGCAAGGTAGGCAACCCTCGACGGCAGACCTGACCCCGTTCAAGGAGTCGTTGGTGGCAGGTGAGGACGCGAAGGTCCTCCTACGAAATGAGTTCGACCTGCGTCGCGGTCATCGGGCCGGCCCTACGTAACGGCAGGGACAAGGCCCGCCATGACGTCGGCGGCTTAGCCTCGCCACCTCTCACCCGTAGATCAGAACCGGGATCGGATCCGGCCCGACCGCCTGCGGGTAGACCGCGATGCGCGCGCCGGCCTTCTGAAAGGTCAAATCAATCGTGCGCTCGCCGACGGCGAGGTCGCGCAGGACGAGGTGGTCGATGCCGTGCGGCAGGCTCGGGTGGTTGATGTGAATGACGCCGCGCCAGGCGTCGATGGTGAGGCCGAGCACCGCCTGCAGCATCATGAAGGCGGCGCCGGAGGCCCAGGCTTGGGGGCGGCAGGCGACGGGATAGCCGATCGGCGGCTCCCCTTCGCGGCGCTCGAAGCCGCACATCAGCTCGGGTAGCCGCATCTCGTATTTCACCGCCGCCTCGAAGCTGTTGCCGAGTAGGTCGACGACGCGGTCGCGCTCGCCATAATTGGCCATGCCGGCGGCGCAGATCGCGGTGTCGTGCGGCCAGGTCGAGCCGTTGTGGTAGGACATCGGGTTATAGCGGCTCTCGCCCGCCGCCAGCGTGCGCACGCCCCAGCCCGAGTTGAAGCGCGGCCCGCTTAGAAGCCGCGTCACGCGCGCCGCGCGCTCGGGAGCCGGCAGACGGCAGTAAAGCAGATGGCCGGGGTTGGAGGTGGCGATGCGGCAGGCTCGTCCGCGGCCATCAAGCGCCTCGGCGTAGGTGCCGAGATCCTCGAGCCAGAAGCTGTCCTCGACAGCGCGGCGCAGTCGCTCGGCCTTACCGTGCCATTCCGCGCTCTCGTCGGGCGAGCCGAGCCGAGCCGCCAGATCGGCCATGGCGTTGAAGGCGGCGAAGACGTAGCCCTGCACCTCGCAGAGCGCGATCGGGCCGGGCACGTCGTCGCCGGCGGCATCGAAAACAGAATCCTCGCTGTCCTTCCAACCCTGGTTGGCGAGGCCCGTCGCGGCGCCGCGGGCATAGGCGAGGAAGCCATCCCTCTCCATCGCTTGCTCGATCCAACCCGTCGCGGCAAGCAGGTTAGGCCATAGCGAATCGATGAGCGCGAGGTCGCCGGTGCGTTCGGCGTAGGCTCCGGCCAGCAGCACGAACAACGGCGTCGTGTCCACGCCGCCGTAGTAGCGCGAAAACGGCAGTTCGCCGAGCCGCACCATCTCGCCTTTGCGCATCTCGTGCATGATCTTGCCGGGCGCGGAATCGAAGAACGCCGAGGTTTCCGTCGCCTGATTGGCGGCAAGGAACCGCAGGACGCCGCGCGCCAGCGAAGGATCCAGCCACAGCATCTGCAGCGACGTGACGATGGCATCGCGACCGAAGGCGGTCGAGAACCAAGGGATGCCGGCGTAGGGATAGGGGCCGGTGTCGAGCTCGGTCGTCAGCAGCGCGATGTCGGCGCGCGACTTGCCGAGCCACTCGCTGAAGAGCCGGCCGTTGGTCTCGACGGCGGCGCCCATGTCGCGCAGGTCGCGAGCCTGCCCCCGGGCGCGCGTCATGGCGTCCTGGAAGCGCTCGCTCGAGGGCGGCGGCGCGTCGTCCACGCCAACCTCCAGGAAGAAATCGAGCGTCTCGCCCGAGCTCAGCGCCAGTTCGACGTCGATGCCAGTCGAATCGATACGGGAGGGTCTTGCCGAGAGACTGATCACCGTGCGCCGCAGGATGTCGTCGAGGCCAACGTAGCCGAAGGCGACGGTATGGCTCGTGATCACGGGACCCTGCATCGCGCCGCGCGCCTTGCGCTCGACGCCGCGGACCTCGAACATGTCGCGAAAGTCCGCACCGAGATCGAGGCGCAGGGTCAACGTGGCGGCCTGTCGACCGTAATTGGAGACGCGGATGCGCTCGTAGAGCCGCACTTGCCAGAGTATGCGCGTGCGCTCGATGTGAATGATGCCCTCGGGCGTCTTCGCCGTGCCGCCGATCGGCGGCAGCGGCTTGTTGGTGAGGTTCGACTGGAACGTCACGTCGTCCTGGCCGATCGCCGCGCCCAGCAGCGACAGCGCACGCCCGCCGACGAGTAGCCGGAACCGCGAGAGCAACCTGGTGTCGTCGTAGAACAAACCTTCAGCGGGGCCCCACACGTTACCGATGGCATCGCAGACCAGAAACATGTCGCCGTGCTTGAGTACGTACTGGCTCGGATCGCCGGCGATGTCGGCGGCCTCGGCGCCTCCAGGCGACTCGGTCTGCGACATCATAGGGCCGTCCCCAGGGATAGCGGAACGGCGGGCAGGCGGAGGATGTCGGCGAGGATCAGCGCCTCGTAGAGCGTGACGTAGCTCGCCGCCATGATATTGGCCGCGAAGCGGCGCGCGAAGACGGCCTTAACGCGGGCGCGATCGATCGTGTCGAGGCGTTCCACGGCCGTGATCGCCTGCGCCTCGTTCCCGACGATGAATCCGGTCACGCCGTCCTCCATCACCTCAGGAACGGAACCGCAATGCCACGCGACGACCGGGGTGCCGTAGGACATCGCCTCGATCATGACGAGGCCGAATGGCTCGGGCCAGTCGATCGGGAACAGCAGCGCCTTGGCACCGCCGAGCAGCATTGGTTTCTCGGCCTCGCCGACCTCGCCGATGAAGTCGATGAGCGGATCGTCGAGCAATGGCTCAATGTCCCGCTTGAAATAGGCGCGATCGGCGGCGTCGACCTTGGCCGCGATCTTGAGCGTGATCCCACATGCCTTGGCAACGGCGATGGCGCGGTCGGGGCGCTTCTCCGGGGAAATGCGACCGAGGAATAGCAGGTAGGGCGTCCGATCCGGATCGATCGCGGCGGGCAGCACCGCGAACGGCGCCACGCCGTGGTGGATGGTCTTGACCCAATTGGCTCCTGCGAGAGGCAAGCGTTGGTGATCGGAGATCGAAACGAGGGGAAAGCCGGGCCAGCGCTCGTAGACGTGTGCCAGATCCTTGATGTCAAGGCGCCCGTGCAGTGTCGTCACCGTGCGTGCCGCGCAGGCCTCGAAAAGGGGAAAATGCAGCATGTCGGTATGGAAGTGGATGACGTCGAAGTCCGCGCGCCGGCGGTGCACCTCGTGAAGCATGGAGAGGTGCGAGGCGAGGTCCGACTTGAGGGTGGAAGCGTCGAGCCGGATGGGCTCGTCGCGCACCGGCACCAGGGTCGCCCGCGTGTCGGCGTCACCGGTCGCGAACAAGGTGACCTCGTGACCGAGATCGACCAGCGCGTTGGTGAGGTGGGCGACGATGCGTTCCGTACCACCGTAGAGCTTTGGCGGAACGGACTCGTAGAGCGGTGCAACCTGTGCGATCCGTAGCACCTGCCGTGCTTGGAGGGCCGGTACAAGCTTGCCGGAAGTCATAGCGGGCGGCTCCGTTCAAGGCGAAAGCGCACACATCTCCCAGTCGCCGCTGCCTGTAAGCCGCTCGGCGATGCCTTCTGTTAACATATGGCATAATAGATTTACAATAGCTCGGTGATCTTGTGCTTCCTTTCGTTTCGTACCACATCGAACTGCGCCCCTCTCGAAGCAAGACAACAGGGGGCCTTCGCAGTTTTATTCCTTCGGCTTCAGGATGCTGGTCATGGAAATCTCGGGCGACATCCGCATCATTCTCAATCGCTGCCGAATGATGAATTGCATCTACGAGGGGCAATCATTCTCGGCCAAATCATTCTCGGGAGCCTGCGGCGAGCCCGATCGGAGTGAGTTGGCCCTCGAGGACATGATCGAGCAGGCGCTTGTCATACGCAGCGTGGCCGGCGCCTATAGTCTGACGGCAGAGGGCGCCGCCGCGCTGAAGTCTTCGGCAGCGGCCTTCAAGCAGCAGGGGATCCCGAAGCGGCAGCCGTTCGGCAGGCCGCCCGTCAATAAGATGTGACGCGTTGATCGCGGGGCGGTGAACGCGCCATACCCGCCGGACCTCGATTTGGCCGCCCTGCCCTCCTATGTCCGGGCTGTCCCGGCCTGCCAGCGCCGGCGGTCGGAGACCTCCCGATTTTGCCACGCTACGCGCTCACCGCCCTCATCGTCGCCTGCGCGCTCTTCATGGAAAATCTCGACGGGACGGTGATCTCGACGGCGCTGCCGGCGATCGCACGCGATCTCCACGAGGATCCGATCGCACTCAAGCTGGCGTTGACCTCCTACCTGCTGGCGCTGGCGGTGTTCATCCCGGCGTCGGGCTGGGTGGCCGACAGGTTCGGTACCCGTACGGTGTTTCGCGCCGCCATCGTGGTCTTCACCTTCGGCTCCGTCTGCTGCGGGCTGTCGTCCTCACTCCCCGGCTTCATCCTTGCGCGCGTGCTGCAGGGCACCGGCGGCGCGATGATGGTGCCGGTCGGGCGCCTTCTGCTGCTGCGCACCGTCGAGCGCCGCGACTTGGTGCGGGCGATGGCCTTCCTGACTATCCCCGCCCTGCTCGGTCCGATGCTCGGGCCGCCGGTTGGGGGCGCCATCACAACCTTCTTTAATTGGCGCTACATCTTCTGGATCAACGTGCCCATCGGCGTGCTCGGCGTGACGCTGGTAACGCTCTACATCGAGAACGTTCGCGACACGGACGTCCGGCGGCTCGATGTTTCGGGGTTCTTCCTCTCCGCAGTCGGTCTCGCCAGCCTGGTATTCGGGCTCACCATCCTGGGCCGCGATATCCTGCCGACGGGAGGCGTGCTGGCGCTGATGAGCTTCGGCGCCGCAGTGATCACCCTCTACGTGCGCCACGCACGGCGCGTCGAGAACCCGATCATCGATCTCAGCTTGCTCGAAGTGCAGACCTTCCGCGTCAGCGTGACCGGCGGCTCACTGTTTCGCATCGGCGTTGGCGCCGTGCCGCTGCTGTTGCCGCTGATGCTGCAGCTCGGCTTCGGCATGAGCCCGCTGCGCTCGGGCCTCACCACCTTCGTGGCGGCGGTGGGAGCAATGGCGATGAAGGCCACGGCCGGACCGATCCTCGATCGTCTCGGCTTCAAGCGCGTGCTGGTCTTCAACGCCCTGGTCGGCTCTGGCTTCATCGCCGTCAACGCGCTGTTCTTCCCGACGACGCCGATGCCGCTGCTGCTCGGCGTGCTACTCGTAGGCGGCTATTTTCGCTCGCTGCAGTTCACCGGCATCAACGCCATCGCCTATGCCGATATTCCGCAGGAACGGATGAGCCGCGCTGTCTCCTTCGCTTCGGTGGCGCAGCAACTTGCGCTGTCGATTGGCGTGGCGCTGGGCGCAGGCGTCGTGCAGGTGGCTCGCGCGGCGCACGGGGGCGGCGCGCTCGGGTTGGTCGACTTCCATTGGGCCTTCGCTGTCGTCGCCTCGGTCTCGGCCGCCTCGGTCATTGCCTTCGTGCGGCTGCCGTCGGACGCCGGTGCGGCGTTGACCGGCCGACGCGGCATCGCCGCGGCCGAGTCCGACAAGGCGCCGGTCGCCCGCGCCGTGGCCGAAGCGCGGCCCGGCTCGGCGTTGGGCTAGGTCACGCGGCTGGAGCCGTGTCCGCTGTCAGTCAGGCTGCCCATTGGTCATACACGGCCGAGGCAAGTGCATCCACGGCAGGCGCCGCACGCACCCGATCGCGCCCGCCGCGCTTGGCGGCATAAAGCGCCTGATCGGCTTCGGCGACGAGACTGTGGATGGTCTCGGGCCCGCTCAGCAGCGCCGCCGCGACTCCGGCCGAGAGCGTCACCGCGGCGCTATCGCTCGTCTGCTCCCGCGGGACCGACGCCGCTGCAAGCGCCTGCCGCACACGCTCCGCCACGGCGCACGCGTCGGCGAGATCGAAACCCTCGAGTAGCACCAGGAACTCCTCACCGCCGAAGCGGAAGACGTCGCCGTAGCGCACGTTGGCGGCAATGACCTCGGCCACGCGGCGCAGGCAGACATCTCCGGCGAGGTGGCCGTGGACATCGTTGAAGGTCTTGAAGTGGTCGATGTCGAACAGCACCACCGCCATCGGCGTGGCGCCCGCGGTCGGAAGGCAGCGCGCCAGTGCCTCGTCGAGCGCGCGGCGGTTGCCGGCGCCGGTCAGCGGATCGCGGCGGCTCAACGCCTCAAGCTCGCGGTGGCGCATTCGATCGCGCTGACGAAGCAAAAAGTTGGAGCGCTGCTCCCGCTCCATGTTCCAGCAGCCGATGATCGAGAACAGAACCACGCCGCAGAACACCGCGTCGGCGATCCACTCGCGCTGCCACGACGCACCGTCGGAGATCTGCGACACGGCCTCCACGTAGAGCACGGCAGAAACGACGCAGGTGACGAGCACGTAACCGAAGCGGATTCGCTGTACCACGGTGGCGAACAGGATCACCAGCACCACCGACTGGGGCTCGCTGGTGCGCAGCGCGGATCGGCTGACGAGCATCAGCCCCAGGATGGCCGCGGTAGCAATGACGATGCTCGATGCCAGCAGGCTCTCGCGCAGCCAGACCGGCGGGCATCGCGCGAGCGTCGCGTTCATAGCCATCGTGATGGGGGGCATGAAGAAGAGGTGTAGCGCGACCGAGATCCAGAAGACGTCACGGACGAGGATCCAGTCGCCGGCCAGGAAGCCGACGTAGATCGCCAGCCCGATCCAGTTCTGCGTAATCAATCGGCGGCAGCGCTCTGCGGCGACCTCGTCCTCGTAGCGTCGCTCGAGGGCGGGCGCAAAGCGCATGCGCCACGACGGCCGAGCAGCCTCGTCGAGTTCCCGTGTATCGGTATCGCCTATCGTTTCCATAGTCGCTCATCGCTAAACCAGGAGAAGCATAGGCGCGAACGGTGAATCAAAGGTCTTCCGTCAGGCCTGCGCCATACGGCGGTCAGGGCATGCTGAAGGGGAGGAATTGCTTAACGCTCGAACTTTACCATTCGACCTGTCCCGCGTTGCCGAGCGTCCAGCGTCCCATGCGTTCTTCCTCCAGCCGCGCCGTCCCCGTTGCCCCGCGAGAGACCCGGATCCGCGAGGCGGGGCTGTCCGGAGCTCGCGCGCTCAGCCGCCTCCTGGTCGCCCTCATCGAGAGCCTCGGCCAGCACGACAAAGCCGGTCGACGGTCGCCCGGCGATTGGCCGCACGGCACGATGCGTTCGGCCTTCGGGCCGACGCCGCTCGGCGCCGAGATCGAGCGCGTCACGGCGGCGGCGCGTCCGGCGGCGGTGCACGCCCCGCGCGATGCCGTGACCGGGCTACCTCCGCAAGCAGCGGAGCCGCGCCCGGCGCCGGCGTTCACGCCGACTCTCGCGCGCCCCGCGGCACGCCCGGCGCCCGCGCCGGCGCAGCCGGCCACGCCGCCTCGGACCCCGGGGGCGAGGGCGACCACCGCGCCTCGGCCGACGCCGCCCCGGCCACCACCGGACCCGCTCGCCGCCATACCGATATGGCAGCGCCCGTTCCTCGCCGCGCCGGGCGTCCGCTACATGCGCACGCCCGACCACCTGCTGCGCCGTGCTCGCGTCGGCGCCGAGGACCCGATCGCCCCGATTGAGCCGCAGGGCGAGATCGCACGACCCGAGGACACCAGTCCTCTCGAGGACGCCGTCGTCCCCGAAGACGCCCGCGACGACGTTCGTGACGACACCATCGTCACGGCCGGCGGCGCGTCCCCCCCTGACACCGACTTCATTGACGAGGTTGAGGCTTTGCATATCGAGGACCAGTTGGCCCCTAATCCGATCCGCTCCGGCGCTTCTCGCCGCCTGAGCCTCCTGAGCGGCTTCGAGGTTGCCGTGCCGTTGCCGGCGAACGACCTCGCGCCGCGCCTGCCCATTCCCGTGGAGTCCGCGACCAAGTCGGCCTTCGCCGTCTCCGTGCGGGCCAAGCTGAAAGCGTCCGCACCGGTGGCCGGGACGGCGGCGGTCGCGGAGGCGACGGCCTCGCCGGCCGCGATCTGCGCCCGCGTCAGCCTGCAGGCCGAGCCGGTGCGCGTCTTGCCGCGGCGCCCTGCCCCCACGATCGAGTATGAATACCCCTCCGTCGAGCTGCTCGGCGAGATGCGCAAGCTCGAGGGCACGGCGCTTACCGCCGACATGCTGGAGCAGAACGCCCGCCTGCTCGAGTCCACGCTGGAGGATTTCGGCATCCGCGGCGAGATCATCCACGTGCGAGCCGGCCCTGTGGTGACGCTGTACGAGCTGGAGCCGGCGCCCGGCATGAAATCTTCGCGCGTCATCGGGCTTGCGGACGACATCGCCCGCTCGATGTCGGCGCTGTCGGCCCGCGTCGCCGTGGTGCCGGGCCGCAACGCCATCGGCATCGAGCTGCCCAACGAGCGGCGCGAGACCGTGTTCTTCCGCGAGATGGTGGAATGCGAGGCCTTCGCCGATTCCAAGCACAAGCTCGCCATCGCGCTGGGAAAGACGATCGGCGGCGAGCCGGTCATCGCCGAGCTTGCAAAGATGCCCCACCTGCTCGTCGCCGGCACCACCGGCTCGGGCAAGTCGGTCGCCATCAACACCATGATCCTGTCGCTGCTATTCCGTTTGAAGCCGGAGGAATGCCGCCTCATCATGGTCGACCCCAAGATGCTGGAGCTCTCGGTCTACGACGGCATCCCTCATCTGCTGACGCCCGTCGTGACCGACCCCAAGAAGGCCGTGGTGGCGCTGAAATGGGCGGTCCGAGAGATGGAGGATCGCTACAGAAAGATGTCGAAGCTCGGCGTGCGCAACATCGACGGCTTCAACGCCCGCGTGGTCCAGGCCAAGGCCAACGGCGAGATTATCAAGCTGCAGGTCACCACCGGCTTCGACCGCGAGACCGGCAAGCCGGTCACGGAAGAGCAGCCGCTCGACCTCGTCACCCTGCCCTACATCGTGGTGATCGTCGACGAAATGGCCGACCTGATGATGGTCGCCGGCAAGGATATCGAAGGCGCAATCCAGCGCCTCGCCCAGATGGCGCGCGCCGCCGGCATCCACCTGATCATGGCGACGCAGCGTCCCTCGGTCGACGTCATCACCGGTACCATCAAGGCGAACTTCCCGACGCGCATCTCCTTTCAGGTGACCTCGAAGATTGACAGCCGCACCATCCTCGGCGAGCAGGGCGCCGAGCAGCTGCTCGGCCAGGGCGACATGCTGCACATGGCCGGCGGCGGCCGCATCTACCGCGTTCACGGTCCCTTCGTCTCGGATGAGGACGTCGAGCGCGTCGTCGCCCACCTCAAGACGCAAGGCGTGCCCGACTACCTCGACAGCGTCACAGACGATCTCGAAGGCGAGGGTCCGGAGGGCGGTGAGGACGAGGCGGAGGATGCCGCCGTCTTCGACAAGACCGCGATGGGCGGCCCTGGCGGCGCCGAGGACGACGGTTCGCTCTACGAGCAAGCGGTGAAGGTCGTCCTGCGCGACAAGAAGAGCTCGGTCTCCTACGTTCAGCGCCGACTGCAGGTCGGCTACAACAAGGCCGCATCGCTGATCGAGCGCATGGAGAAGGAGGGAATCCTCGGGCCGGCCAGCCATACCGGCAAGCGCGAAATCCTCGCCCACAGCCGCGCCCGCGTCATCTCCGGCCTGCCCGAGGAGGAAGACGCCTGACGGTGAAGACACCAGCGCGAGGATCGCCGACGGTCTCCCTTCGGCGATCATCAATCGAGCCATGTCATCAGCGTGCGAGTGGACCGAGTGGCAGCCTGACGCGAAGCGGCTGATGCTGGGGCGCCAGGGCCTGGGACACCGAATTCACCCAGCGCGCGGACAGCCGTGCCCGCGGCCGCGAAAGGGACGTCCTCACCGCTCGTGACGAAGGTGTCGCCTCACGCCTCGTATGTCCCGGCGAAAGCCTGCGGGGCGGCACTGCCGAGAACGGCTGCGGCGATGGTGGAGGCGGTGAGAAGGTTGCGCATGATGGTCTCCTGAGGTTTGTCTCGCCACATGTGCAGCGGATGAATGTTGTTCGCCGAGCCCGGGGCCGAGGTTGAGAGAATGTCCGAGGAGACCAGCGAGCCCGGAGCCGCCGACTTTCGCGACGCCGAGGTCGCCCCGTTCCACGCCATCGCGCTCAGCCGGCTCGCGCACGATTTGAAGGCCGAGGGGCGCTCGATCATCCACATGGAGTTTGGCCAACCCTCCACGGGCGCGCCGGCCGCGGCGATCAGTGCGGCGCAACGTGTGCTCGCCAGCGACGGCATGGGCTATTGGGAGAGCGCACCGCTGCGCGCGGCCATCGCGCGGCGCTATCACGACCTCCACGGTCTCGCCATCGAGCCCGAGCGCATCCTCATCACCGCCGGTGCTTCACCGGCGCTGCTGCTGGCGCTCTCGACGCTGTTCCACCCGGGGGACCGCGTGGCACTCGCCAGGCCGGGCTACGTCGCCTACCGCAACGTGCTCCGCGCGCTGCACCTCGTGCCCGTCGAGATCGCCTGCGGGGTCGAGACCCGCTTCGGCCTGGATGCGGCGCAGATCGCGGCGCTGGAGCCGGCGCCGGCCGGCGTCATCGTGGCGAGCCCGGCCAACCCGACCGGCACCATCATTCCCGCAGCCGGCCTCTCCGCCATCACCGATATCTGCCGCGCGCGCCGCATTCGCATCATCTCCGACGAGATCTACCATGGGCTGAGCTACGGTGAGACGACCCACTCGATGCTGGAGTTCGAGCCGCGCGCCACGGTGATCAACAGCTTCTCGAAATACTTCTCCATGGCCGGCTGGCGGCTCGGCTGGCTCGTCGCGGCGGACGACGAGAGTGCCCGCGCCCGCGCCTACTGCGCCAACTTCTTCCTCACCGCGCCCTCGCTCAGCCAGCACGCAGGGCTCGCCGCCATGGATTGCGCGGACGAACTCGACGGCCACGTCGCAAGCTACCGCGCCAACCGCGCGCTGATGCTCGACGCGCTGCCTCGCCTCGGCCTCGGCGAGGTCGCGCCGCCCGACGGCGCCTTCTACCTTTACGCGGACATCGGCCACATGACGCGAAATAGCTTCGCATTCTGCCGCGACCTCCTGACCGACACCGGCGTGGTCGTCGCACCCGGCATCGACTTCGATCCCGTCGAAGGCCATCGCTTCGTCCGCTTCAGCTTCGCCGTCTCGACGATGGAGGTCGAGGACGCGATCGCGCGGATGGTCCCGTGGTTTGCGGCGCGAGCCGCGTGATGCGATCGAGCCGACCTCGATGCATGCCGGGGCTCGATCACGCTGCCGCGCGTCGCGCTCCCAAACTCTCGCGCGCGTCGGCGACGAGTGAGATGAGCGCCGCCGCGCCTCCTGGTCGAAGATCTGCGCGGTGATGAGCAGCTCGTCGGCCGAGGTTCCCTGGATATCGCACTCCGATAGACCACGCTCGGGCCAGGCGCGCCCGACGATCTCGCCCCTCCTAAAAGCGGTGACGGATGCTCACCACGAGGAGGGGGATGCCGCAGAATGGAGCAAGCGCAATCTGCCTACATTGTGCACAATCCCGAGAACACGCGGCTCACCATAGGGCAATCTTAAGCCAGGCGGCCCGAGGCGTGGGCAAGCATAGTGTAGACCTTGCCGCTGTCCGAACCGAGGTAGCCGCGCAGCATGCGATCATCCGGGTCGTCGTGCTGGATCTGCGAGAGCAGGCGTTCGAACTCCTGGACGTAGCGGTCCACCGTCGTACGGAACTCGCCATCGGCCTTGTAGCGGCGACCAATCTCCTCGAACGTCTGTGCTCCGCGGCCGGTATAGATCGAGGCGTCGAAGGCGTCGTCGTCGCCGCGGCGATATCTTTCCCAGGCGTCGTTGGCGGCCGCGCCGTCGATCATCCGCGCGATATCGGTGGAGATCGCCTCCAGCGGAGCGGCGCCGTTGCCGCTGCTCCCGTTGGGGCGGGCGACGGGTGCCGCGGGTTGACGCCGCTCCTCCTCCGCCGAGGCGCGGGCGAGCAGGTCGCTGAGCCAACCCTGCTGCTGAGTACGGCCACCCGTCCGCGCCGCGTCGGAAATCGGGGGCGGGCGGGGTGCTTCGAGGCGCGCCTGGGGCGGCGCCTTCTTGGCGGAGGCGGGCACCTCCTCCGCCAGCGAAGGCCGCAGCGACTCCGGCTCGCGCACGGCCTCCGCCTGGCGCGGCGGCGCCTCGGCGACCGCGGGCACCTCGGGCCGGCGCTCGATCTGACGCTCAGCCGACTGCAATAATGACGAAGGCGCGGGAGTGGCCACGTTCGCGCGCGCCTCATACACCGGCGCACTGGTCTCCGGAAGCGCCAGGTCCAGCGAGCGACCGGAGCGGGAGACGATCTCCGTAAGCTCGGCGAGCGCCTTGATCTGGTCGGCCATCACGCGGCGCATGGCCAGCGCTTGCTCCGCCGTCTCGCGCGGCAGCTCGGCGGCGTTGCGGCGCACCTCCTCGCGGGTCGCCGCGAGTTCCTCCTGGATGGTGCGCGACAGGCCGCGCATCTCTTCCGAAGCCTGCTGGAAGCGCTGTGTCGACTGGCCGAAGATGCCCTCGATCTCCTCGGCCGCCTGATCGTAGGCCTGGCGCAGCGCCGCCGCCAGCCGTTCGCGCTCCTTGCCGGAATTGGTGCGGATCGCATTGAACTGCTCGTCGATCATCGCGGTTGAGGACTGCGAGTTCTCGGCGAGGAAGGTGCCGATGTCGCGGGCTCGAGACTCGGCCTTGCGGAAGCTGTCCTCGATCAGCCCGGCGAACGAGGTCATTACCGCCTCGAAGTCCTCGTGCTTCGCGCTGACCGTCACGAGCAGCGCGGCGAGCTGGACGTGACGTTCGCCCAGCCGCTTCTCGAGGTCGCCTCCGGTGGCGGCGAGCGCCTGCGATTGCACGCGCAGCGCGTCGTGCTGCCCGGCGAGCCGGTCGGCCACGCCGCCGGCGTCGGCCAGCGTGCGGCCGGCGTCCTCGTTCATCTGCGCAACCGATCCGGTGACGCGCTCAAGCGCACCCTGGAGCTGGTCGACGCGCTCGCCGAGCGTGCGATCGAAGACGCCGACGTTGTCGTTGGCGCTGGCGATCATCTTCTCGAGCTGCGCGCTGGAGCTGCCGAGCCGGTCGATCACGCCGCCGAGCTGCGTGCGCAACGTGTCGTTAGCGGCGAGCAACGCCTGCACGGAGCCGCCGACGCTGCCCTCCACCGTCTCCTGGAGGCCGGAGCGCGAACGCTCGACCGCCTCGATCATCGCGGCGTTGCGGCTTTCGATATGCTGCAGCGCGCCGGCGACGCTACCCTCGACGCGCTCCCTGAGTCGCGCGGCGAGGCCGTCGATCGTCTCGGAGAAGCTCTGCTGGCGATCGATCAGCGACTGAACCGAATGACTCACGCTGCCGTCCACCACCGTCTTGATGTGGGCGGCGGAGCGGTCGAGCGCGCCGGTCAGGTCGGCCTGACGCTGACCGAGGTGCTCGACGATGAGCTGACCGCGCTGAGCGATGGTCTGAGACACGATCTCGCCGACGCTGGTCATCTCGGCCGCCACGGCGCCGCCGCGTTCCGCCAGCGCGTCCACGAGCTGTTGGCCGCGCCGACCCAGCGCTTCCTCTATGGCGGCAAGGCGGGCGTCGAGTGCCGCGGCGATGTCGGCGACGCGCCCGGTAAGCGTCGTCCCGATCTGCATGGCGCGGCCGGCGAGGAGCTCGTCGATCTCGGTGACGCCCTTGGCGACGAGGGTGCGCAGCTCGCTCGCCTCGCGATCGAGCGTGGCCGACAGCGTCCCGGCGTGCTGGGTCAGCATGCCGTCGATGGCGCCAGCGCGGTCGATGAGGCTCGAGGTCAGCGCCCTGCCCTTCTCGTCGAGCGCCGAGGCGATCAGGCTGAGCGGCCCGATGACCCGCTCGTTGAGCCGCGCGATATGGCCGTCGAGCTGCTCGCCGATGGCGGCGGAACGCGACGAGAAGACCTCGCCGATATCGGCGTGGCGCGCGTCGAGCGCCTCTGTGACCTCGCGGCCACCGTCGGACAGCGTGCGGGCGATCTCGATGGTGCGGGCGGCGAGCGCGTCGTTGATCGACTTGCCGCGGGCCTCCAATCCGGTGTCGATGCGCGCGACAAGCCCTTCGAGCGTCGCGGCGATGGTGTGTGCGCGCTCCACGGCGCGGCCCTCGATTTCGGCGATCTGGCGCTCGACGACGCCGGTCGCCTCCTCGAGACGTACGCCCAGCTTTTGGTGCAGCTCGGTGCCCTGGATCGAGAAGGTGTTCTCGATGGCGCCGAGCCGATCGGCCAGCGTCGCGTTGAAGCGCTCGGCATGGCCGCCGAGCCGGTCGGCGGCGGCCCCGCCCTCGCCCACGAAGGTGTCGTGGAAGGCTTGCAGGCGCGTCGACAGCGCCTCGTTGATACGCTCGCCGTGGGTGGCGATGGCGGCGATCGACTCGGCCGCGATGTCGGCGAAGCGAGCGTTGATCGCCTCGACTTCTCCGGCTAGGCTCGAAATAGCGGCGCGGGTGTTGGCAACGAAGCCTTCCTGCAGCGCTTCGGCATGCTGCCCCAGCGCGCCGGCGGTCGCCTCGGCATTGCCGGCGAGTTGCTCGTGCATGGCGTCGAGGTGGCCGGAAAGGTTCTGCACCGCGCCTTCCGCGACCTCGTTCAAGCGCTCGTGCATGGCTTTGGCGTGGCCGTCGAGCGCGGCCAGCGTGTCGCCGGTCACGCCACCGAGCTGGGCGGTCAATGCTTCGCGATGGGCGTCGAGCGCGGACGTGGTCTCCGCCGTCCGGGCTGCGAGCTGCTCGTGCAGGGTGATGGAATGGTGGTCCAGCGCGGCAACCGCACCGGTGGAGGTCGCGAGCAGCAGCGCCTCGAGCTCGGCGGTGCGGCTTCCAAGGCCCTCGATGGTCTCGCGTGACACGGTGTCCAGGCGCTCGACGACGCTGCCGGAATGATGGTCGAGCGCGGCCAAGGTGTCGGCGGCCGTGGCCTCAAGGCGCTCGTGCATGCTCTGGGTGTGCTCGGTCAGCGCGCCGATGGTCTGCTGCGCCGTGTCGACCAGGCGCTCGTGCATGGCTCCGGTGTGCTCGTCCAACGCCGCCGTCGTCTCCGCGGAAAGCGCGTTGAGCCTGTCGTGCACCGCGTCGGTGTGTCCGGCGAAAGCGGCCAAGGCCTCGTGCGCGACACCGCCGATCCGCTCCTGCAGCGTGTCGGTGTGCTGCGCCAGCGCGGCGATGGCGTCGCTGGCGGTGGCGGCGAGGCGCTCGTGCATGTCGGTGCCGTGCGCCGACAAAGCCTCCGTGGTCTCGGCGGTTGCGGCGGCGATGCGCCCCTGAAGCTCCTGCTGGTGCGCCAGAAGGGCGGCGTTGGCGGTCTCCATGCGCTCGTGGAAGCCGGCGGCATGGGAGTCGAGCGCGCCGGCCGTTTCGGCCGCGACCTGCTCCATTCGCTCGTTCAGGTGCTCCGTGCCGGCGGTCAGGGCCGCGACGGCATCCTCTGCTGTGGTGGCGAGGCGGCCGTGCATCTCCTCGTGATGGGCGACGAGCGCGGCGTTCGCAGAAACCATGCGCTCGTGGAAGCCGGCGGCGTGAGAGTCGAGTGCGCCAGCCGTCTCGGCAGCGACCTGCTCCAGGCGCTCGTGCAGATGCTGCGTGCCGGCGTTCAGGGTCGCGACAGCGTCCTCTGCGGTGGCGGCGAGGCGGCCGTGCATCTCCTCGTGATGGGCGGTCAGCGCGGCATTGGCGGCGGCAAGCCGCTCGCCGAGCGCGTCGCCATGGGCGGTCAGCGCGCAAGCGGTCTCGTCGGTGGTCGCGGCGAGGCGCTCGTGCAGGTGGTCCGTGTGGCTCGCCAGCAGGGCGAGCGACGCCGCGGCAGCTTCGGCTAAACGCGCCTGGAGAACCTCGCCGTGCTCGTCGAGGGCACCTGTCGTGTGCGCCGCGGTCGCCGCCAATTGGTCGTTCAAACCCTCCGTGTGAGAGGTCAGCGTGTTGGCGATCTCGTCGGCGGTCTGCTGGAAACGGCCGTGCAGCGCGGCACCGTGCTCCTCGAAGCGGGCGTGCACCTTGCCGTGGCTCTCCTCGAGCAGGCTGGCAAGGTCGCCGTGCGACTGATCGAACAGGGCGCGCGCGGCTTCCGTGCGCTCGCCGATCATGCCGGCAATGCGCTCGCCCATCTCGCCGAGGCTGCCGTGGAGCTCGTTGCCGTGGATGGCGACCACGTCGTGGAGGCGATCGCCGGTCTCTGCGAGACGGACGGCGAGGGTGTCGCCGCGCGAGACGATCTCGTCGGAGATGCGGGTGCCGGTCTCGTCGAGGCGGGCGACGATCGCGTCGGTGCGCAGCCCGAGGTCGTTGACGAGGGTCTCCCCGGCGGCGGCGAGCTTGCCCTCGATGGCGTCGGTGCGCTCGTCGATCGCGGCGGCGACGCCGTCCGTGGCGGCCCGGAGGCGCGCCAGGAGATCCTCGCCGCTCGCGCCGATGTTCGAGGTCAGGCTGTCGCCGGCACCGATCAGCGCCGCGCGGATCTCCTCGCCCTTGCCGCCGAGCGAGGCGGCGACGCGCTCGCCGGCTTCCGAGAGGGTTGTGGCGAGCGCGCCCTGGATGCCCTCGAGGTCGCGCGAGAGCGTCTCGTGGGCCCCGGCGATGGCGCCGCGCACCTTCTCGGCATTGCCGACGATGGCCTCGCGCTCGGAGGAGAGCTCGTCAATGAGCGAGCGCACGCGGCGCTCGTTGTCGCCGAACGAACGTTCGATGTTGGACACCTCGGAGCGCACCAGCGTCTCCAGCTCGCCGGCGCGGGCGAGCGCCCGCTCGATGCCATCGCCCATGGAGGCGATCTCGCGGCGGATGGCCTGGGAGAGCGTCACCACCTGCTCGGTGGCGATGGCCTCCGGCTCGGAGAGGCGCATGGCGACCTGCAGCATGGAGCGGGCGGTGAGCCGCACCTCCTGAGCCCGGCGCACGAGCGCCGCGGTCATGAAGAAGAACAGCAGCGGACCGACCACGGCGAGCAGCACCAGCGCGACCTTGGGCTGCAGCAGGCTCGAGCCGGCGAACTCGCCCCGATCGGCGTAGAGGTAGATGCCGCAGACCGCGATCCACAGGACGGCGGCGAGCCCGGCGACGATCATGGGCGTGTCCGAGGGACGCGCCTGAAGCGTGCGCAGGATAGCGCCGACACTCTCCTTGTCGTCGTTGGCGGGCGCCACGGCGGGCCGCACGGCCGGGCGATCGGGGCGGCGGTCTGACGCGATGTCGAGCGACGGTGGCGCGGGCGCGGCGACGGGTTCCGGCGACGGTGCCAATGGGGCATCGAGGCGGGGGAAAAGCTCGGCGTCGTTCTCGGCGGACGGCAAGCGGGCGCGGGTTTCGCGACGGCGCGTGCTGGGGGCGAGCAGCGGATGCATGCGGTCGTTGGAGGAGATCTCAAGGCCGCGCCCCTCCCCGGCAGGCTTCGAGAGAAGCGCCGGATCGTCCTTCGCCTTGTCATCGGGTCGCTCGGCCGTCAAAGGCGGCACCTCGGCATCGTGAATGGCGCCGAGGTTCAGGGCTTCCTCGATCGCCGAGAGAGCCGCAGCCGCAGGATCCTGAGCTTTTGAGGGGTTGGCCATTCCGCGCCTCGTCACACCGGCCGCGCGCACCCCGCCGCGGTGCGCCGACCCAAACACAACCTGTTAACCAACATCACTCTACAGAAGGCGCTGCTTGAAAGAAACCAAGCTTGGCAACGCATTGCCAAACGTCGTTAACGGAGCCTTCACCATGTCCCGGTCGTGAGCGGCGCCGATACGGCGCTCGATCTCGCCTTCCTCGACGCTCAGACTTTCGGCGACGCGGCACTCGCGCGCGAGGTCGTGGTGATGTTCGTCGAGCAGGCGTCTCGGCTGTTGCCGAGGCTGCCCGATCTCGATCCCGCCGCGCAGGCCGCGACCGCCCATCTCCTCAAGGGCTCATGCCAAGGGATCGGTGCCCGCGTCGGGGCCGATTTGATGCAGCGCTACGGCGACGCCGACGCGGCCGGCCGCCGCACGCTTTATCCTGAGCTCGTGACGGCGTTCGCCGAGGTGGAGCTCGCCATCGCGACGCAGCTCGACGCGACCTGACGCCCCTGTTCATCGCCGCGAGGCTTGGCTACAAAGCCGCACGCGCCAGCCTGGGCGCGAAGATCAGGACCCGACATGGCCGCCATCACCTACACGGATTCCATGGGCACCGCCCGCACCGTCGAGGGTGAGGACGGATCCACCGTGATGGAGACGGCGATCCGACACAAGGTGCCCGAGATCGTCGCCGAATGCGGCGGCGCTTGCGCCTGCGCCACCTGCCACGTCTACGTCGACGAGGCCTGGATGGCAAAGGTCGGCAAGCCGTCGGGCATGGAAGAGGACATGCTCGATTTCGCCTACGAGGTGAAGCCGACGTCGCGGCTGTCCTGCCAGATCAAGGTCACGCCGGCGCTCGACGGCCTCAAGGTGACCACGCCCGACCGCCAGGGGTAAACTCGTCACGCGCGGCTATGGCGCGGCGGTCCGGCTTGCGGTTTTCCGCCGGTGCGCCTCTAAAACGACCTTGCTCAGCAAGGGACAAGACGCGTGACCCACGACACCGGGGACCACCAGCATATCGACGCCGACGTCGTGATCGTCGGCGCCGGGCCGGTCGGGCTGTTCGCCGTGTTCGAGCTCGGGCTGCTCGATATCCGCTGCCACCTCGTCGACATCCTGCCCAGGCCCGGGGGGCAGTGCACGGAGCTCTATCCCGAGAAGCCGATCTACGACATCCCCGGCTACCCGAGCGTGACCGGCCAGGAGATTGTCGACAAGCTGATGGCGCAGGGCGAGCCGTTCAAGCCGGTGTTCCACTTCGGCGAGTTGGTCGAGGCGATCGAGCTGCTGGGCACGCCCGAGACGCCGCTCTTCCTGGTGCGCACCAGCTACGGCAAGAGCCTGCGATGCAAGGCCATCGTGATCGCGGCCGGCGGTGGCTCGTTCCAGCCCAAGAAGCCGCCGATCACCGGCATCGAGGCCTACGAGGGCACGTCGGTGCACTACGCGGTGCGCCGCATGGACGAGTTCCGCGACCGCGACGTGGTGGTCGTCGGCGGTGGCGATTCCGCGCTCGACTGGACGCTCAACCTGCAGCCGTTGGCGCGGCGCCTGACGCTGGTGCACCGCCGCGACGAGTTCCGGGGCGCGCCGCACTCGGTCAACGCCATGCGGGCGCTGGTGTCCGCAGGCGAAATGGACCTCGTCATTGGCCAGGTTTCGGCGCTGCTCGGCGAAGACGGCGTGTTGCAGGCGATCGACGTCAAGGGCGCCGACGGCGAGCGCCGCATTGCCTGCGAGCGGCTGATCCCGTTCTTCGGCCTCACCATGAAGCTCGGCCCCGTCGCGCAATGGGGCCTGAACCTCGACGAGAACTTGGTCGCGGTGGACACCGAGAAGTTCGAGACCTCGACGCCCGGCATCTTCGCCATCGGCGACATCAACACCTATCCCGGCAAGCTGAAGCTCATCCTGTCGGGCTTCCACGAAGGCGCGCTGGCGGCGCAGCGCATCCACCGCTACGTCCATCCCGAAAAGCGGCTGACCTTCCAATATACGACCTCTTCGACGAGCCTGCAGAAGAAGCTGGGCGTAGCCTGAGCCAGTCAGGCGACAACCGGAACGCGGGCAACACTTGCCTCTCGCGACGATCCTCATTTTAGATCGTCTCCAATTCTTAATTAGAGAAAGTCGAAAATGCGGCGCTTGGCGCCGGGACCTACCGGGCGGTAGCGGCAACGCGACGGCGTCGCTCCCGGACGCCGGTTGCACCTGTCCCGGAATGCCATGGCCCGCTCCAACTTGCGTCTCGCCCTCCTGGCTTGCGCGTTTCCCTCCTTCGCCGCCGCCGCACCCGTCGCCGAGACCGTCCAGCTCGACGAGGTCGTGGTCGGGGCCGCCAAGCCCTCACCGGAGGTGACCGCGTTGCCGGATACCGGCCCGGTCAAGGACTATGTCGCGCGCGACAGCTACACCGCGACGAAGACAGGAGCGAAGCTGATCGAGACGCCGCAGGCGGTATCGGTCGTCGGCGCCCAGCAGATCCGCGACCTCGACGAGCAGAACCTTGGCCAGGCGGTGGAATTTGTCTCGGGCGTGCTGCCCTCGACCTTTGGTTTCGACACGCGCAACGACTTCTACCTCATCCGCGGCTTTCCCGGCCAGGTCAGCGGCTATTTCCTCGATGGGCTTCAGCTCTACTCGAATCCGTTCGCGACGTTCCGCGTCGAACCGTTCGGCCTCGAACGTGTCGAAGTGCTGAAGGGCCCGGCCTCCGTGCTTTACGGCGGCTCCAACGTCGGCGGCATCATCAACGCGGTGAGCAAGGTGCCGACGGACAAGGCCTTCGGCTACCTTGAAGCCGGCATCGACAATTACGGCAGCGCCTATGGCGCCTTCGACTTCGGCGGCCCCGTCAGCAAGTCCAAGGACAACACGCTCTACTATCGCCTGGACGGCCTGATGCGCAACGGCGGCACGCAGGTGGACTTCGTCAACGATCGCCGCGGCACCATCGCCCCGAGCCTGTCATGGCGTCCGGATCGCGACACCACGTTGACGGTGCTCGGCTCCTTCCAGAAGGACTCGACGCGCGGCGTGAACTTCCTGCCCTACGTCGGCAGCGTCGTGCCCGCGCCCTTCGGCAAGATCTCGTCCTCGCTGTTCATCAGCGATCCCGGCCTCGATACCTTCCAGCGCGATCAGAACCTGATCGGCTACCAGTTCTCGCACCGCTTCAACGACACATTCACCGTGCGCCAGAACATGCGCTTCTCCGACCTGCGCATCAACGAGAAGACCTTGTACGGCGACGGCTACGACGGCGCAGCGGCCAATGGCGAACTGTTGCGCATCAATTACGATACGACGCCCCACGTCCAGGAAGTCGCGCTCGACAACCAGCTCGAAGGTCATTTCAAGACCGGTGACCTGCTCCACACGACGTTGCTGGGTCTCGACTACAAACACTACACGCTGTCGGACATCCAAGGCGCCGCGCTCGGGCCCGACTTCAATCTGCTGCGGCCCGCCTATTTCACCGGTCTCCAATCCAACACGACGACGGCACCGCTCTACCTCAACAACTTCAACGTGCAGGATCAGATCGGCGAATATCTCCAGGAATCAGCGAAGTACGGCCCGCTCACGCTGGTGCTGTCGGGTCGCCACGATAATCTCGATCAGTCGCAATACGGTAGGCCGACGGCCTACGGCACCGGTCCCTCCACGGAGAGCTTCCGCAGCGCCTTCACCGGCCGCGTCGGCCTGATCTACACGACACCATTCGGCCTCGCGCCATACGCGACCTATGCCACCTCGTTCGATCCGCAGCTCGGTACCAACTCGGCCACCTTGCAGCCACTGGTTCCCACCACCGGTGAGCTCGAAGAAGTCGGCGTCAAGTACCAGCCGACCTTCATTCCGCTGAATGTCACCGCGTCGCTGTTCAACCTGACCGAGCAGAACGTGCTGACCACCGACCCGAACAATGTCGAGAACGTCCTGCAGACCGGCGAAGAGCGCTCCCGCGGTTTCGAACTCGAAACGTCGGGATACATCGCCCCAGGCCTCAAGGTCCTCGGCTCCTACACCGGTTTCAACCTGCGCGACACGCGCGATCTCAATGCGGCCAACGTCGGCAAAGTCCCGACCAACACACCGCAGAACTTCGGTGCGGCCTTCATCGATTACACCATCCAAAACGGGCCGCTCGTCGGCTTCGGCGGCGGTGCCGGTCCGCGCTTCGTCGGCGGCTCGTTTGCCGACACGCAGAACGTCTACGGTATTCCCGGCTACGTGGTGGCCGACGCCAACCTGCATTACGACCGCGAGCACTGGCGCGCCGCCCTCAACGTGCGCAACGTGTTCGATCGCAGCGTGATCGCCACCTGCTCCACGACCAACGCCTGCTTCTACGACATCCGCCGCACGGCGACCTTCAGCCTCGCCTACAGATGGTGAGCCTGCGCGAGGACGCCTGGGACGCGCGCGAGGCACAATCGCGCCTTGCTCGGCTGGCGCGAGATCTTGGTGGGCTCGCGCCCTTCGCCTGCCTCTACGTGAGCTTCGGCGCCACCTTCAGCGTCCTCGGCACCGGGGCGCCGCTGGTGTTTCGCGCCCGCGGCATGCCGCTCGGCGAGATCGGCTGGCTGCAGCTGATCGCCATTCCGATCGGCGTCACCTTTCTGTGGGCGCCGATGCTCGACCGCGTCCGGCTTCCCGGCCTGCCGCACCGCCTCGGCTGGATCGCCGCGACGCAGCTCGCGACGGTGGCGCTGCTCCTCGCCTTGAGCCGCGCGATCGAAGGTTCCATCGGCGTGCTGTTCGCGCTGGCCCTCGCCGCGAGCGTTGCCGTCGCCACGATGGACGTCGCGCTGGAGGCGCTCGTCGTCGATACCGTGTCGCGCGAGCGACGTCCGTCGGTGACCACAACGAAGTTGATCGGCTCGTCGCTCGGCACCATGCTCGGGATCGCGCTCGTGACGACCTTCCCGCGGACGATCGATCTCGGCCGAGCGGTGCTGATCGTCGCCCTCGCCGACGCGCTGCTGCTGCTGCCGATCCTGCGCTATCGCGAGGCCGTACGGCGGCTCGCCCGTCCGCAACAGGAGCGGTCCCGAGCGTCCTGGTCGCGACTGCGCCTGGTCGCCGGGCGCGGCGCGATCGTCGGCCTCTACTTCGCCCCGGCGATCATGCTCGGCTCGACCCCGAGCCTCGCCCTGCTCGATTTCAGCGTCCCGCTGCCAGTCGTCGGGCTGATCACCGGGCCGGCGACGACCGCGCTCAGCATGACGATGATGCTGCTCTCGGGATGGGCGCTCACGCGGCTTGCGGCCCATCGGCTTGTGGTCGCCCTCGCGGGCGGCGTCGCGCTGGGCGGGCTGCTCTTCGCCGCCGCCGCCGCGGGCCACTCCGCGTCGCTCGGCATCGGTGCCGCGCTCCTCACGATCCTGTTCGAAGCCGGCCTGGGCGTGCCGGTCTTCAACGTCATGTACCGCTGGGCCGAGGGCGAGCACGCCGCCGGGGACTATGCCGTGCTGTTTGGCACCGCGTTTCTCGTCTCGTTCCCTTTGCGCGTCGCGAGCCCGATGCTGGCGGCGGCGCTCGGCTGGCCGTTATTCTTCTCCCTCGCCGTGCCGCTCTACGGCGCGGCGGCGCTGGTGCTGGCCGGCGCGATGAAGCGCACGGCGTCAGGCGCGGCATAAGCCTCGAGCTGGACGACCTGGTGCCGCCGAGCCTCGCGCCCTCACGCGCCACGCGCGTTCGGCAATCAACACGGCCCGATGCAGAGCGGCGGCTTCGTCGAACGGCGGAATGCGACCCGCGAGGTCACGGTCGGTCTTGGAAGGCTTGTGTTCGGAGCAGACGATGCCGGCGGTCGGCCAGCCGCCCACGGTAGGTTTGAACAGCCCTCGATCGTACGGTCTCGCTCGAGGGAATTGGATCCAGTCAGCCGGTCATAGTCCCAGCGCAAGCTTCAGCGCCAAGGCTCGAGGTCGACACCATGCCGCTTGGTCCTCGCCCTCCCCACCCTGTAGACCCCACCCGTGCTCAGAGACTTCTCCGCCTACTACCGCCCGCATCGCCGGCTGTTCCTGCTCGACTTCGGCTGCGCCGTGATCTCCGGCCTGCTCGAGCTCGGCTTCCCAATGGCGGTGAAGACCTTCGTCGACACGCTGCTGCCGCGCCAGGACTGGGGGCTGATCTGGCTCGCCGTGATCGGCCTCGTCGTCATCTACGCCGCGGCCGCCGGGCTCAACGTGGTGGTGACCTACTGGGGCCACGTGCTCGGCATCGAGATCGAGACCGAGATGCGCCGGCGCGCCTTCGACCACCTGCAGAAGCTGTCGTTTCGCTTCTACGACGGGCAGAAGACCGGCCACCTCGTGGCGCGCGTCACCAAGGATCTCGAGGAGATCGGCGAGGTCGCCCATCACGGCCCCGAGGACCTCTTCATCGCCGTGATGACGCTCGCCGGCGCCTTCGTGCTGATGCTCTTCGTGCACTGGCCTCTGGCCCTGGTGACGGCCGCGGTGGTGCCGGTCGGCCTCGGAGTTGGCACCCGCTACGGCGCCGCAATGGAGCGCAACTGGCGGGCGCAGTTCACCCGCGTCGGCGCCTTCAACGCTCGCCTAGAGGAAAACATCGGCGGCATCCGCGCGGTGAAGGCCTTCGCCAACGAGGACCATGAGCGCGCGCTGTTCGCCCGCGACAACCGCAGCTATCGCGATGCCAAGCTCGAGGCCTACAAGATCATGGCCGGCGCCATCACCGTGAACTATCTCGGCATGCGGCTCGTGCAGATCGTGGTGATGCTGGCCGGCACGTTTTTCGTGGTGCGCGGCGGGCTCAGCATCGGCGGCTTCGTCGGCTTCCTGCTGCTGCTCGGCGTGTTCTACCGCCCCCTCGACAAGATCTCGGCCGTGATCGAGACCTACCCCAAGGGCGTCGCCGGCTTCCGACGCTACCGCGAGTTGCTCGCCACCGAGCCCGATGTCGTGGAAACGCCGGGTGCGGTCGAGGCGCCGGCCTTCGCCGGGGCAATCCGCTTCGAGCACGTCGGCTTCGGCTACGCCGCCGGCCGATCGGTGATCCAGGGGTTCGACCTGACGATCCGCAAGGGCGAGACGGTGGCCTTCGTCGGCCCTTCCGGCGCCGGCAAGACCACGCTGTGCTCGCTGCTGCCGCGCTTCTACGACGTCGAGGCCGGCCGCATCACCATCGACGGTCTCGACGTGCGCGCGATGACGCTGGCCTCGCTGCGCCGCCAGATCGGCATCGTGCAGCAGGATGTCTTCCTGTTCGGCGGCACCATCCGTGACAACATCGCCTACGGCCGGCTCGGCGCACCCGAGGCCGAGATCGCCGCCGCCGCGCGCCGCGCCCGGCTTGGCGGGATGATCGCGGCACTGCCCGAAGGCATGGACACGCTGGTGGGCGAGCGCGGCGTGAAACTCTCCGGGGGGCAGAAGCAACGCCTGGCCATCGCTCGCATCTTCCTCAAGGACCCGCCGATCCTCATCCTCGACGAGGCGACATCGGCGCTCGACACGGCGACCGAACGCGAGATCCAGAGCTCCTTTGCCGAGCTCGAAGAGGGCCGCACCACGCTCGTCATCGCCCATCGGCTGGCGACGGTGCGCAACGCCGACCGCATCGTGGTGATGACGGCCGACGGCATCGCCGAGATCGGCCGCCACGAGGAGCTGCTCGAGGCCCGCGGCCTCTACCACGCGCTGCACGAGGCTTGAGCGTGGCCGACGTGCTCTGCCTCGGCGAGGCGCTGATCGACATGGTGCCGACGCGCACCGGCGTCGGGCTCGCCGAGGCCGAGACCTTCGTGAAGGCGGCGGGCGGCGCGCCGGCCAACGTCGCCGTCGGTCTGGCGCGGCTCGGCGCGTCGGCGGGCTTCATCGGCTGCGTCGGCGACGACGCGTTCGGCCGCTTTCTCGCCTCTACCCTGGCGCTTGAGGGTGTGGAGACGGCGGGGATCAGCATCACCAAGGCCGCCCCCACCGCGCTCGCCGTCGTGTCGCTCGGCAGCGATGGTGAACGCGATTTCCGCTTCTACGGCCACCCGGCGGCGCATACGATGCTGGCGCGCGGCGACATCGACGAGGCGATGATCCGCGAGGCCAAGCTGCTCCATTTCGGCTCGATCAGCCTCATCGCCGAGCCTGCGCGCGCCGCCACGCTCCACGCCGTCGACCTCGCCCACCGTTACGGCGTGCGCGTCAGCTTCGATCCCAACCTTCGCCTCGCGCTCTGGCCGGATATCGAAGCGGCGCGCGAAGGCATAGTGCTCGGTCTATCCCGGGCCAACGTCGTCAAGCTCGCCGAGGACGAGGTGCGTTTCCTCCAGGGCGACAGCTGCGACCTGATCGAGGCGGCGCGGGCCCTATGGCACCCCGCCCTCGAGCTGATCGCCGTGACGCGCGGCCGCCGCGGCTGTCTTTGGCTCGACACGTTGGAAGAAGGCGAGGAGCCGGGCTTCGCGGTGATGAGCGTCGACACGACGGGCGCCGGTGACGCCTTCACCGCCGGGCTTCTCGCCGGCCTCGTCGCGCAGCGCGACCTCGACGCGCTCGACCGCGCCGCTTTGGTCCACATCGTGCGCTTCGCCGCTGCCGCCGGCGCGCTCGCCACGACGCAGCGCGGCGCCATCCCGGCGCTGCCGGATCGCGCGGCCGTCGAGCGCCTGCTGGCAGGCTGACGGCCGTGACGGCGAGGGTGGGCAAGACTGCCCACACCTCCTATGCTCCCCACTTGAGCGGAGACCGGAATGCGCGTCCTAGGGATCGAGACGACCTGCGACGAGACGGCGGCGGCGATCGTGGAGCGGCGTCCCGACGGCACGGCAGCGATCCTCTCCAACGAGGTGATGAGCCAGATACGCCAGCACGCCGCCTACGGGGGCGTCGTGCCGGAGATCGCCGCGCGCGCCCACGTCGAGGTGCTCGACCGCCTGATCCTGCGCGCCGTCGAGAAGGCCGGCATGACGATCAAGCAGGTCGATGCCATCGCCGCCGCCGCCGGCCCCGGCCTCATCGGCGGCGTCATCGTCGGGCTCACTGCCGGCAAGGCGCTGGCGCTGGCGCTGCACAAGCCTTTCGTCGCGGTCAACCACCTCGAAGCCCACGCGCTCACCCCGCGGCTCATCGACGACGTGCCTTTCCCCTACCTGCTGCTGCTCGTCTCGGGCGGGCACACGCAACTCGTCGCGGTCAAGGGCGTAGGCGACTACGTCAGGCTCGGCGCCACGCTCGACGATGCCGTAGGCGAGGCCTTCGACAAAATTGCCAAGATGCTCGGCCTGCCCTATCCCGGCGGCCCGCTGGTGGAACGCCACGCCGCCGAAGGCGAATCCGAGCGTTTCGCCTTCCCGCGTCCGATGCTGGGGCGGCCCCGGCCCGACTTCTCGCTATCGGGCCTCAAGACCGCCGTGCGACTCGCCGCCGACGAGATCAAGCCGCTGACCGCGACCGACGTCAACGATCTCTGCGCCTCGTTCCAGGCGGCGGTCGTCGACACGATCATCGATCGCCTTCGCGTGGCCACGCGCTTGTTCCGCGAGAAGGTCGGCCCGTGCGAGGCCGTGGTGGCGGCCGGCGGCGTCGCATCCAACGATGCGATCCGCCGCGCCATGGCCCGCTTCTGCGGCGAGGCCGGGCTGAGACTGGTGATCCCTCCACCGCATCTTTGTACGGACAACGGCGCGATGATCGCGTGGGCCGGACTCGAACGGCTCGCGCTCGGCCTGACCGACGACATGACCTTCGCCGCCCGGCCGCGCTGGCCGCTCGACGCCCAGGGCGAGGCCGCGCACCACGGTAAGGCCTGAGCGAAGGCAACCTTCCATCGAGGCTTCAGAGGCCTCGATCCGCGTGCAATCCAAAGCGGATTGTCAATGGTTTTCGCAAGCACCGAACATTTATGCAGAGCGATTCTGCTTTGTTCCCGCTTCGATTCGCGCCTGTTCATTCGAGCGTTGATCCGGACGCAGGCTCTTGTTGAAAACACTTAACAAGCCGTTACGACTCTTGCGTGCGATTCAAGCGCTAGTGTAGCTTCTCACCTGTCGGCCACGACATCTCGTGCGACAGCCTAATTTCCAGCGTGCCTGCGTTCACCGCGGCCGGTCTTTTCCGGTATGCGGACGCGCATCCGCGTACCGGGACCGGGGCTGGCCGTACGAAACGACCACGGACCCAAGCAGGCGGACCACACCATGGCGGACAGTAGCATTGGCAAAGAAGGGGTGATGTCCTGGACCGAAGAGCGCGTGGAGCTTCTCCGTAAGCTCTGGCTCGAGGGTCTGAGCGCGAGCCGCATCGCGGCCGAGCTCGCGGGGGGCGTCACGCGCAACGCAGTGATCGGCAAGGTGCATCGTCTCGGCATGTCCGGTCGGGTCAAGGCGCCCACCGCCATGCCGATCGGTGCCCGGCGCCCCGGCAAACCGTCCGCCGATCCCACCCGGCAGCCGCTGCAGCGCCCGACGGCCATGCCGATGCGCGGCAACCTCGCGGTAGCCCTGCAGAGCCGGTCGATGCCGGCGCCGCAACTCTATCGGTCTCATGGCGACAACGTTGTGCCGATGGCCGAGAACGTGACCATCATGGAGCTGCGCGAATCCATGTGCCGCTGGCCTGTCGGCGATCCCTCGTCTTCGGAGTTCCGCTACTGCGGCGGCAAGGCCCCGATCGGCGAGGGTCCGTACTGCTCCCTTCACAGCCGCATGGCCTATCAGCCGACACAGGATCGCCGCGCTCGCAAGATCGCCTGAGCTTGACGGATCAGGCGAGCCTGCCCGTCTATGGCGCCGAGGAGATCGCCGCGCGATTGACAACGCTGCCGAGCTGGACCTACGCGGAGGAAGCGCTCCAGCGCACTTTCCGCACCTCCGGCTTCAAAGCGACCCTGATGCTGGTGACGACGATCGGCCATCTTTGCGAGGCGGCTTGGCACCATCCGGAGTTGGTGGTCGGATACAACACCTTGTGCGTGAAGCTCTCGACTCACAAGCCGCGCGGCATCACCGACAAGGATTTCGCGCTCGCCGCGCGCATCGATGCGGTATTGGACTGGCGCCCCGCAGCGCCCTTCACCCCGCCGCCCGAGCCCCATCGCTATCCCTGAAATGGCGCCTGCCTCGCCGTGCGGATCGCTTCATATCTTGACGCCTGGGAAGAAGGGATTGCTCAAGCAACGGTTGCTGTCGCTGACTTGCTCCAACGAAGAAGAGGGTAGCGAAGACAGGCATAGCGACGTCGCGCAACGACTCCGGCTCGTCGGCCGATACTTTAGGCACCGAGCTTGAGCTTGGAGTGAATCGAGCTGATACACGCCAGTAGCGTGTCCGCGCTGAACGGCTTTTCGAGGTAGAGTGTCGCGCCCTGGTCGCGCGCGATCCCGCTAAAGTGTTTCTGTGATCTGACCGTCGCCATGACGAACGGAATCGATCGCCAAATCAGCGACGCGCGCATCGTCGTCAGCAACTCGAGCCCCGACATCGGTAGCATGTTCCAGTCGGAGATCACCAGCGCGTAGCTGCGCCGCGCCAGCAGTGCCAGCGCCTCGCGCCCGTCGGCGGCCTCATCGATGTTGGGATGGCCGGCTCGCTCCAGCATCGTGCGTATGATCCGCCGCGTGACCCGGCTGTCATCGACAATGAGGATGCGGGCATAAGGCAACATGGCTAGCTCGATGAGTCGGGTAACAAAGCACTGAACAGTTCTCGCGACGATTGCAGCTTCTCTCGCCGCGGTTAAGGATCGATGAGCGCCGCATCCGCCGGCGTCTTCTCCGTCGTCGCCTCCGGCGTGCCCTCGCCGATGAGCATGGCGATCAAAGCCGTCCAGCCGGTCTGGTGGCTGGCGCCGAGCCCGCGCCCGCTGTCGCCGTCAAAATATTCATGGAACAGCAAACCGTCGGAGCCGTCCGGTAGCGGGGTCTCGCGCGCGGGCTGCGCCGGGCGCGTCCCGTTCTCGTCCTTGAGGAAAAGCTGCTGCAGCCGCCGCGCGAGCTCGTCGGCGATTTCGGCCAAGCTCAGCATGCGGCCCGAGCGGGTCGGGCATTCGACGCGGAAATCATCGCCGTAATAGGCGTGGAAACGGCGGAGACTGTCGATCAGCATGAAGTTGATCGGCAGCCACACCGGCCCGCGCCAGTTCGAGTTTCCGCCGAACGACCCGTCAACGGATTCGCCCGGCGCGTAGCGCAGCTCGAAACGCGTGCCGGCGGCCTCCAGCACGAACGGCTCGGTCGCGTGCGCCTTGGAGAGCGCGCGGATGCCGTAGGGCGAAAGGAACTCGTCCTCGTCGAGGGTGCGGCGCAGCAGCTTCTTCAGCCGGTGCCCGCGCAGCAGCGAGAGGAGGTGGCGCTTGCCGACGCCCTCCTCCGTCCAGCGCGAGATCAAGGCGGCGAGGTCCTTGCGGTAGCCGAGGAACCAGCGCGAGCGCTCGGCAAATTCGGGATGGCCGTTGAAGATGTCGGGACCGAGCACCTCCACGGCGAACATCGGGATCAGCCCGACGATCGAGCGGATGCGCATGGAATGCTTGCGGCCGTCGGGGAACTTGAGCACGTCGTAGAAGAAGCCGTCCTCCTCGTTCCACAGGCCGATGCCGGCGCCGCCGACGTCGGTCATCGCGCCGGCGATGGAGAGAAAGTGCTCGAAGAACTTCGTCGCGAGATCCTGGTAGACCGGGTTGTCGGCGGCGAGCTCCAGCGCGATGCGCAGCATGGTCAGCGCATACATCGCCATCCATGCCGTGCCGTCGGACTGGTCGAGGCTGCCGCCGGTCGGCAGCGGCTTGGAGCGATCGAAGAGGCCGATATTGTCGAGGCCGAGGAAGCCGCCCTGGAAGATGTTGCGTCCGTCGGCGTCCTTGCGGTTGATCCACCAGGTGAAGTTGATCAGCAGCTTGTGGAACATGCCTTCGAGGAAGGCGCGGTCGCCCCTGCCGTTCTCGTCACGCCCAGCCTCGTAGATGCGCCACGCCGCCCAGGCGTGCACCGGCGGATTGACGTCGCCGAAGTTCCACTCGTAGGCCGGCAGCTGGCCATTGGGGTGCATGTACCATTCGCGCGTCAGCAGCACGAGCTGATCCTTGGCGAAGGCGGGATCGATCGGCAAAAAGGCGATGGCGTGGAAGGCTAGGTCCCAGGCGGCGTACCAGGGGTACTCCCACTTGTCAGGCATGGCGATGATGTCGGCGTTGTTGACGTGCTCCCAGTCGAGGTTGCGCACCCGCGGCGGCGGCGGCGGCAACGCCGGATCGCCCGCGATCCATTTCGGCATGTCGATGAGGTAGAACTGCTTGGTCCAGAGCAGGCCGGCGAAGGCGCGGCGTTGCACCAGGGCGCGCTCGGCATCGCCGACGCCAGACTGCAAAGCGGCGTAGAAGGCGTCGGCATCGGCGATGCGGCGCTCGAACAGTTCGTCGAAATCGTCGAAGGGCGGCCGCGTCGCGATCTCCTTCGGGCGCAGGCGAAGGCGCATCGTCATTCGCTGTCCGGGCGCCAGCCGTGCGGTGCGGATGAAGGCGCATTTGCTGCCGCCTTCGCGCGAGATCGCGGCCTCGTCACCGCCCACGACATAATCGTGGAAGCCGTCCTTGAAGGGGCCGGGCGCGGCGAGGCCGTAGAGCCGCGGCAGGTTGGTGTCGTTCTCGCAGAACACGACTTCGTCGGCGCCGTCGCAATCGAGCGCCAGCGGCATCACCAGCGGGCGCGTCGCGATCAGCCCGCCGCCGCCCGCGGGGTCGAACCGGATGCGCGCGCGCGGCCTGCCGGCGACCCAGGACCAGGTGTTGCGCCCCCAGAACTGCGGGATCAGCCACACCGTTTCCGGGCTCGGCCCGCGGTTCTCGACCGTGACCCGCATCAGGACGTCATCGGGGATTGCCTTGGCATATTCCACCGTCACGTCGCAGAAGCGGTCACCGGCGAAGATCCCGGTGTCCTCGATCTCGTACTCGCGATCGGCGTAGCCGCGCCGGGCGTTCTCGGCGACGAGCTGCTCGTAGGGGTAGGCGGCGTGCGGGTAGCGGTAGAGCATCGCCATGTAGGCGTGCGAGGGCAGGCCGTCGAGGTGATAATAGTGCTCCTTGACGTCCTCGCCGTGGTTGCCCTCGCCGTTGGTCAGCCCGAACAGCCGCTCCTTGAGGATGCGGTCGCGCCCGTTCCACAGCGAAGCGCCGAGGCACCAGCGCTGACTGGCGTCGGAGAAGCCGGCGATGCCGTCCTCTCCCCATCGGTAGGCACGGGTGCGCGCCAGCTCGTGGGTGAAGTGGTTCCACGCCTCGCCGTCGGCGCTGTAATCCTCGCGCACCGTGCCCCACTGCCGATCGCTGAGGTAGGGACCCCAGCGCCGCCAGCCGACGCCGCGCTCGATGGCCCTGAGGCGGGTGCCTTCGGCGGTGGCGGCGAGCGCCGCCCTCTTGTCCTGTTTTGTCACGCGGACGAGCGAGCAAAAGGCGAACCATGTCGGGGAGCGGGACGACAAAGGTGGGCGGCCCTCGCCGACCTACCCGCCGGCGAGCCCACCGACGAGCGGCGCGTAAGGGCACGAGCCGAGGCTGCGGCATCCGCCGGCCTCCCAGGCGACCAGGTCACCGCCGCGCCCGGCGACGAGCCGGCCGCCCGGCGCCAGGTGCACGGTCAGATCCACCGTGTCGTGAAGCACGGCGTGGACCAGGATGCGGTCGAACGGTCCCGCATCGGCCGGCACCGCGAGGCCGTCGCTCCAGGCCACCACGGCGTTGCCGACATTGAGCCTGCCCAGCCGCGCCTGGGCCGCTTCGGCGAGACCGGCCCAGCGTTCGAGGCTCAGCACCTCGCCCGCCAGCTGGGCCAGCACGGCCGTCACGTAGCCGCTGCCCGAGCCGATCTCCAGCACGCGGTGCGCCGGCTCGACGCCGAGCGCCTCCACGGCCAGCGCGTAGCGCCAAGGCTCGTGGGTGGTCTGCCCGCAGGCGAGGGGCAGCGGCAGGTCGCGGGCGGACAAGGCGGCGTAGCGCGCGGGCACGAAGAACGCGCGCGGCACGATCTCGAAGGCACGCAACGTGGCGAGGTCGCGCACGCCGCGGGCGCGCAGGCGCAGGTGGAAGGCGGCCTTGGCCTCGGCGTCGTCGATCTCGGCGGAAGAATTATTTGTCGGCGAAGGCTTGGGCATAGCGGGTGACGGTCGGCTCGTCGGTGAGGTCGAGCTTCAGCGGCGTCACCGAGATGCGCCGCTGCGACAGGGCTTCGAGGTCGGTGCCGGGTCGCACTTGGACGTTGTTGCGGCCGAAGGCGATCCAGTAATAGGGGTTGCCGCGGCCGTCGAGCCGCGGGTCGATGCGCACGATCTGCGCGTCGCGCCGGCCCTGCATCGTCGCCGAGAGGCCGGCGACCTCGTCGGGCGGGCACGGCGGGAAGTTGACGTTGATGACGACGTCGCTCTCGAACCCGGCCTTCAGCACCTTGCGGATCACCGCCGCGCCGTGCGCCTCGGCGCAGTCGAAGGAGAGCCCCTCGCGGCCGCCGGGCGTGCCGCCGTAGGCGTGGCGGCCATAGGCCTGGCTGAGCGCGATCGACGGCACGCCGAGAATGGTACCCTCGATGGCGCCGGCGATCGTGCCCGAATAGGTCACGTCCTCGGCGACGTTCTGGCCGGCATTGACGCCCGACAGCACGAGGTCGACCTTCTGGTTCTCCAGAAGGTGGCGCAGCGCCATGATCACGCAATCGGTCGGCGTGCCTTTCAGTGCGTAGCGCGTCTCGGTGATCTTGCGCAGCCGCAGGGGGTCGTTGACCGACAGCGAGTGCGCCACGCCGGACTGGTCCATCTCCGGAGCCACGACGAAAACCTCGTCCGCGATCTGCGCGGCGATGCGCTCCAGCGCGGCGAGCCCCGGCGCGTGGATGCCGTCGTCGTTGGTGATGAGGATCTTCATGCCATCCGTCCGAATCCTGCCTGGTCGCGCGCCATGTCGCCGTACGGCGACACCGCGCACCGGGGGACACACCCCCTCTCGATCGCACATGCGCTTTTTGCGTCGCGATGCGTCGCGCGGCGCGGCTTAACCCCCGCCTTCCTGGTAGAATAACCGGGACAGCGACGAGTTCCGCTGGATCGAACTCTGGTCGGAAGGCGCTTTCCTATCCCCTCGCGGGCGAGTGGATCCACACTTCTGGACGATCCAGAGAGACATGCAGAACGTACCCTCCCCTTGCGGGAAAAGGTGCCCGGAGGGGAAATCAGGGGTCGGGACACCTCGGAGAGGTCCCTGCCGCGGCTTTCATCCCCAGGATCGAGCGACCCCTCATCCGGCGCTTCGCGCCATCTTCTCCCGCAAGGAGAGAAGGGAACGTCCTGCATGAGTCTCGCGGGGGACGCGCCGGCCGTCATGCCCGCACGATCCGCTCGAGCCCGCCCATGTAGGGCTTGAGCGCCTCGGGCACGCGGATCGAGCCGTCGGCCTGCTGGTAGTTCTCCAGCACCGCCACCAGCGCGCGACCGACGGCGACGCCGGAGCCGTTCAGCGTGTGCACGTAGCGCGTGGCCTTGGCGCCGGCGGCGCGGAAGCGGGCGTTCATGCGCCGCGCCTGGAACTCGCCGCAGACGGAGCACGACGAGATCTCGCGGTAGCGGTCCTGCCCCGGCAGCCAGACCTCGATGTCGTAGGTCTTCTGGCTGGCGAAGCCCATGTCGCCGGTGCACAGCGTCATCACGCGGTAGGGCAGCTCGAGCTTGCGCAGCACCGCCTCGGCGCAGCCCAGCATGCGCTCGTGCTCGGCCTGCGACTGCTCCGGCGTGGTGATCGAGACCAGCTCGACCTTGGTGAACTGGTGCTGGCGGATCATGCCGCGGGTGTCGCGCCCGGCCGCGCCGGCCTCGGCGCGGAAGCACGGCGTCGCCGCGGTGTAGCGCAGCGGCAGGCTCGCCTCGTCCAGGATGGTTTCGCGCGCGAGATTGGTGAGGGGGACCTCGGCGGTGGGGATCAGCCAGAGGTCGCGGCCGCCTTCCTCCTTGCCCTCGCGCGTCGCCAGGAATTGGTCCTCGCGGAACTTCGGCAACTGCGCCGTGCCGAACATCGCCTCGTCGCGCACCAGGATCGGCGGGTTCACCTCGGTGTAGCCGTGGTGGTCGGTGTGCAGGTCGAGCATCATCTGCGCCAGCGCCCGCTCCATCCGCGCCAGCCCGCCCTTCAGCACCACGAAACGCGCGCCCGACATCCGCGTCGCCGCCTCGAAGTCCATCACGCCCAGCGCCTCGCCCAGCGCGAAATGCTCCTTCGGAGCAAAATCGAGGCGCGGCGGCTCGCCCCAGCTGCGCAGCAGCACGTTGTCGGTCTCGTCGCGGCCCTCGAGCACCTCGTCGAGCGGGTGGTTGGGGATCTCCGACAGCAGCGCGTCGAGCGCGCCCACCGCGCTTTTCTCTTCCGCCTCCAGCACCGGCAGCTGCAGCTTCAGGTCGGCCACCTCGCCCTTCAGCGCCGCGGCACCGGCGGCGTCGCCGGCCTTCATCGCCGCGCCGATCTCCTTGGAGGCCGCATTGCGGCGCTCCTGCGAGGCCTGCGAGGCGGCGATGGCGGCGCGGCGGCGCTCGTCCAGCGCCACGACCGTCGCCGACAGCGGCTCCAGCCCGCGCCGACGCCGACCCTCGTCGAACGCCTCCGGGTTGTCGCGGATCCATCTGAGGTCGTGCATGCGGGCAGAAGATCCTGCGGAAGGCCGCTTCCTTTGGCACAGCTGAGGCCGAGGGCCAACGGCGGCGGTTCAGTGCTGCTATCCGCGATGCACGCTTCGACTGCGTCAGCCTGCGTCATGCCAAGTCTCGCGGCAGCGGCCTCCGTCGAAGCTCTTCACAAGACCAGCTACCAGCTCCTCATAAGGTAATTTGACCGTAGTCACGACCCTGGTCCGTCGTGTTGCAAGCCCCATGATCCGCCCGCAGGAGAACCCCATGACGCACAATCCCCTCGACCGCCGCAGCCTCCTCGCCGCCGCACCGCTCCTCGCTGTCCTGCCCCAGCTTCTCGCCGCCGCGAGCGCCGAGGCAGCGCCGGATCCAAGCCAGACGATCATCGTCCCGGCCGACAAGATCGACTTCGAGCCGCACATCGGCGGTCCGCCCAAGAGCGTCGAATCAGCCGAACTGTTCTCGAAGTCGTTGCAGCCGGGAATCTACCTCAACCTGACCCGGTGGTATCCCGGCTGGATGAGCGCGCCGCACTGGTACGAGACCGACCGGCTCTGCGTGGTGGTCAGCGGCACCTGGTGGGTGACGAGCGGCGACCTGTTCGATCCCATGAGCACCGTCCCGGTCACCGCCGGCTCCTTCGTGCACCGTGTTGCCCGCACGCGGCACTACGACGGCGTCGTCGCCAGCGGCACGGAGTCGGCCGTGATCGCGATCTGCGGCATCGGCCCGATCACGTTCCATCCGGTCGATCCGTCCGAGCCGAACGTGCGCAAGGTTTAGGGAAAAACTAACCGGAAAGGTTTCCCGACCCCTTATCCGGCGCTTCGCGCCACCTTCTCCCGCAAGGGGAGAAGGGGCTTCTGCATCAGGCGTGCCCACACTCGCTGGACAATCGCGTCAGGTCGATGCCGAGCGTCTTGACAGCGCGCTCGTATTTCGATTCGAGCGCACGGTCGAAGATCAGCGAGGTATCGGCCGGCACGTTGAGCCAGCCGTTGCCCTGCATCTCGGCCTCGAGCTGGCCGGCCTGCCAACCGGCGTAGCCGAGCGCCAGGACCGCCCATTCCGGCCCGTCGCCGTTGGCGATGGCGCGCAGGATGTCGATCGTCGCGGTGAGCGACACCTTGGCATCGATGGGCAAGGTCGAATTGTCGATGAAGAAGTCGGAAGAATGCAGCACGAAGCCGCGTCCCGTCTCCACCGGGCCGCCCTTGAGGACCTGCATCGAGCCGGCCTTGCCGGGGAGCCGGATCGCCTCATCCTGCTCGATCACGTCGAGCTGCACCAGCAGCTCCGGAAACTTGACCTTGGGTGCGGCACGGTTGATGACGATGCCCATCGCACCCTCGTCGGAATGGGCGCAGAGATAGATGACCGAGCGGGCGAAACGCTCGTCTTCCATACCCGGCATCGCGACAAGCATCTGTCCGTCGAGGAACCCACCGTGACTGTGAACGCGATCGGCTTCGGGGACCGCGGGAGGCAGCTCGGGCGGCTTCCCCGACGTCGGTTCGGCGCCGGTGCAGTCCTGCGCCTCGTGGTTTCCGGTCGAATGTCTCATGCTAGCGGCCTCTCGATCCCGAGCCCTGTATCGTCGTTTCGCCGTCCTTGCCGTCCCTGCTATCCCCAGCGATTCACCTGTGGCGAACCCCTCGATGACATCTAAGCAAAAATCCCTCCATCCATCTGCATCCGATCGGGCGAGGCACGCGGTTTGCGCGTCGATGTGTGTTTTCGGCATCGCTGCCGGCGCCTTCTCGGCCAGGGCCCAACCGAAAGTAATGCCACATACGGGCGACCAGATGTCGATCCTGCGGCTGGTTTCGGCGGGTGGCCTCCACGACGGCCGGTATGAGGCCGGCGTCGATCTCACCATGGCGCCGGGGTCGCATACCTACTGGAAGATCCCGGGCGAGGCGGGAGTTCCGCCGGTCTTCACCTTCAACGGGTCCGACAATGTCGCATCCGCCACGGTGAGCTACCCCGTCCCCTCGCGCATCAGCGAGGAAGGCATCGACGCGTTCGGCTACAGCGACGGCGTGGTCTTTCCTGTCGCCGTGACGCCCGTCGATCGCGGCAAACCCGCCGTGCTCCACGTCGACGTCACCTACGCCGTCTGCAACAGGATCTGCCTCCCGGGGCACAGCGAAGCGACGCTGACGCTGACGCCGCGCGGCGCTCCGGTGGGCGGCGACGATCTCGCCAAGGCGCTCGGCAAGGTGCCGCAGCCCGTCGCCAGGGCGCCGCAGCTCGGCCTCTCCCGCGTCAAGGACACGACCAACCCGACCTGGACGCTGAGCTGGAGCGGCGCGGATGCGCCGACGGATATCTTCCCCGATGCGCCGGAAGGCTTCTTCTTCGATTCCAGGAAGTCCGGGCCGGCCACGTGGACGATCGTCGCGCAGCAGAGCGTCACCGCGCCGAAGTCCCCGGCCGTTCCGGTGACCCTGGTGCTGGCGCGGCCGGAAGGTTCGACGAGCGTCTCCGAAACATTCGACGTAGGCGCGCCGGCGAAGTAAGGCGTTCGCTGCAACACACGGAGCGAACGATGAGCATCGAAGTCGGCGGCAAGATCCCGGAGACCACCTTTTTCGTCATGACCGAGGACGGCCCGGCGCCGCGCACGACCGCGGAGATCTTCCCCGGCCGCAAGGTGGTGCTGATCGCCGTGCCCGGCGCCTTCACCCCAACCTGCTCGATGAACCACCTGCCGCCCTACATCGCAGCATTCGACGAGTTCAAGGCCAAAGGCGTCGACGAGGTGGTGGTGACCGGCGTCAACGACGTCTTCGTCATGGACGCCTGGGCCAAGCATACCGGCGGCGAGGGCAAGGTGACCTACCTCGCCGACGGCAGCGCGAAGTTCGCCGAGGCCATGGGCCTGACGCTGGACCTGGGCGAGCGCGGGCTGGGCACCCGCTCGAAGCGCTACGCCATGGTCGTCGACGACGGCGTGGTGCAGAGCATGGCGGTCGAGGCCAACCCCGGCCAGGCCGACGAGACCAGCGCCGAGAAGCTCATCGCCAAGCTTTGAGAGCCACCTTCCCCGGCGAGACGGCAGGGACGCGCTCCCGCCGAGATCGGGAAGTTGCGCCCTTTCCGGCCCGGCGACGGGCGATGATCTGGAACCGTCGCCTCGGTGGCGATCCTCCGAACACTTGGCCGCCCTCCCGGACGGCTTTTTCGTTGGCGCGAGCGAAGAAGGGGAGAGCTCAGCGCGCCCAGTGCCGATCGAAGAAGGCCGCGATCTCGTCGAACGCCTCCTTCGTCTCCGGCGCGTCGGCGTTGAAGAGGTACTGCGCGTGGCTCATCCCCTCGAAGACCTGCAGCTGCGCCTCGACGCCCGCCTGGCGCAGCTTGCGATGCACGCGCACGGCGTTGGACAGGAACAGGTCGCGCGTGCCGGACGTGATGATCGCCGGCGGCAGGCCGGAGAAGTCGCCGAAAATCGGCGACAGCTGCGGGTCCTTGAGGTCGTGCCCGGCCGGCACGTAGACCTTGCGCGCCGCCTCGACGTAGCCGTCGGCGCTGACCAGCACGTTGTCGAGCCACTCGTTGGTGCGGATCGTGTCGCCGGCATTCGTCATGTCGGCCTCCGGCGTGCCCGGAGCGATGGCGGCCGGCAGCGGCAGGCCCTCGGCCTTGGCGCGCAGGCACAGCGCCAGCGTCAGCTCGCCGCCCGCCGAGGTGCCGACGACCGCGATGTCTCCCGGCTTGTGGTCCGCGAGCAGGGCCTTGTAGGCCGCCATGACGTCGTCGTTGGCGGCGGGGAACGGGTGATCGGGCGCCATGCGATAGTCGACGGCATAGACCTCGTAGCCGCCGAAGCCGGCCATGAGAACCGCCTCCAGCGTGCCGGCCTCACCGGGATTGTAGACGAAGCCGCCGCCATGGATGGCGAGGATGACCTTGCCGCGATGCGCCTCGGGGATGGTCTTGGCCTTGACCAGGAAGGCCTTGACGCCGCCGAGCGTCGCCGGGTCGCTGGTTACGGAGAGTTTCTCACGCAACGCAGGCAGCTTGGCCGCGCCCTTGGCCGCCAGCTTGGCGACGAGGGCGTTCCACTCGTCCTTGCTCTTGGGATCGGCGTTCCAGTCCGGCGTGCGGTAGGGCGCGGCCACCTGCGCCTCGAACTGCGGGCTGGTGGTGGTGGGCACCGGGATGACGCGGCCCGGTACCGTGCGCGGGCCGGGCTGCGCGTTGTCCTGGCCGAGCACGGTGGAGAGGGCGGCGAAATCGTTGCCGAGCATCATCGCATCGTTGCTGATGGGGGTGAGCGGGCTGGTGGGCGCGGGCTTCGGGGCGTCCGCGGCGCCGGCGGGGACGGCGAGGAGCGCCGCGGCGCCGAGCATCAGGGCGGCGATGGTGCCGTGGCGTGTCATGGCGGGCTCCGGGTCAGGGCGTTACGCAGGCACATGCCGGAAGGGCGAGAATGGCTCAAGCCGGCGCTGGCCGCCATTCCCCGTCATGGTCGGGCTCGTTCGAACAAACCCGGCCACAGCGACGCGGAGTGGTCCGTCTACGCGTGCTCTTTCTGGTAGTCCTTCACGTCGGCAAAGGCGATGTCGGGCCAGCGCTCGGCCTCGTAGGTCAGGTCCCACACCGCCGGCGCCATGAACACCGGCGAGCCGTCGAGGTCGGCGGCCATGGACGAGCCGTGGGCGCGGGCGAACTTCTCGATCTCGAGCTTGGCGCCGGTCATCCAGCGGCACAACGTGAACCGTGTGCTCTCGAACGAGACCTCAAGGCCGTACTCCGCCTTCAAACGATCGACAAGCACGTCCAGCTGCAGCGCGCCGACGACGCCGACGAGCGACCCCGAGCCGTCGGCGGGGATGAAGAGCTGCACCACGCCCTCCTCCGCCATTTGGCTCAACGCCTCGCGCAGCTTCTTCTGCTTCATCGAGTCGCCGATCTTCACCCGGCGCAGGATCTCGGGCGCGAAGCTCGGCACGCCGCGGAACACCAGGTCCTCGCCCTCGGTCAGCGTGTCGCCGATGCGCAGCAGGCCGTGGTTGGGGATGCCGACGACATCGCCGGGCCACGCCTCCTCGGCAAGCTGGCGGTCCTGCGCGAAGAAGAACTGCGGCGCGTTCAACGCCACCATCTTGCCGGTGCGCACCAGCTTGGCCTTCATGCCCCTGGACAGCTTGCCCGAGCACACCCGCATGAAGGCGATGCGGTCGCGGTGGTTCTTGTCCATGTTCGCCTGGATCTTGAACACGAAGCCGGTCATCTTGATCTCGTGGGCCTCGACCGTGCGGCTGGCCGCCTCCAGCCCGTGCGGCGGCGGCGCGAAGGCGGCGAGCGCGTCGATGAGGTCGCGGATGCCGAAGTTGCGCAGGGCCGAGCCGAAGAACACCGGCGTCAGGTGCCCCTCGAGGAAGGACTGGCGGTCGAACTTCTTGAGGCCGGAGGCGGCCAGCTCGATCTGCTCGACGGTGTCGATGAAGTCCTGCGGCTTCATCAGGGCTTCGATGTAGGGGTCGTCGGGCCCGGTGACGGAGACCGCCTCGGCCTCGTGGTCGAGCCGTCGCACCAGGCGGCGCTCGAGGTCGTAGGTGCCGACGAAGCCGCGGCCCTGCCCCAGCGGCCAGGTGATCGGCGCCACGTCGAGTGCCAGCGTCTTCTCGATCTCGTCGAGCAGGTCGAAGGGGTCGCGCGTCTCGCGGTCGAGCTTGTTGATGAAGGTGACGATGGGGATGTCGCGCATGCGGCACACCTCGAAGAGCTTGCGCGTGCGCGCCTCGATGCCCCTCGCGGCGTCGAGCACCATGATCGCGGAATCCACCGCCGTGAGGGTGCGGTAGGTGTCCTCGGAGAAGTCCTCGTGGCCCGGCGTGTCGAGCAGGTTGTAGACGCAGTCGCCGTACTCGAAGGTCATCACCGAGGTGACGACGGAGATGCCGCGCTCCTTCTCGATTCCCATCCAGTCGGAGCGGGTCTGCCGGCGGTTGGCCTTGGCGCGCACCTCGCCGGCGAGCTGGATCGCGCCGCCGAACAGCAGCAGCTTCTCGGTCAGCGTGGTCTTGCCGGCGTCCGGGTGCGAGATGATGGCGAAGGTCCGCCGCCGGGCGACGGGGTCTTGCGCCGCCGGCCGGGTCGTCGCGGGCGCGTTGGGGAGCGCGGATGAGGTCATGGATGGGTGGTCGCGCGGACGAAGGGCGAAGTCAACGTGACGCCAGCTGTCCCCTTGTGCGACGCGAGACAGTCTTCATCGCAGGCACCGCTACGCTGCCTGGATAGGCAGCTGAAGATAAGAGGCACACGAGCCACCCGTGTGGATGACGTGCTGGCCTTTGTTCTGGGGCACGTAGTCGGCCACACCCGGCATGATAGGCCCCAGCGCGTTTCGCGCGCTGATGACCAGCCGGAGTTGCTCGCCGGAGTAGAAAACCAGACCGAGCGGAAACAGGTCGATCTCGACGTCCGCGATCTCGCCCGGCTTCAGCGTCTCGACCCGGTCGAAGCTGTGGGCGGGGACGGCGTCGGTCGACAGCGTCTCGTCGAGATGTCGCGCGGAGACGCGCAGGCGGCCGTTGGAGCCCTTGTAGCGCAGGACCGAGGCGCCCCGCTCGGTCACGTCCTGCATCATCGCGCCCTCGGCCGGCGCGTTGAACTGCTGCAGAGGGGTGCCCTTGGCGTTCAGCTTCTGGACAAGGACGAACAGGTCCATGTCGTCGGCGTCCCTCGCCTCGACCCAGAGACGGGCCTTGGGGTAGCCGACCATCACGGTCTCCCTGTCGAAGCGGATCGTGAACGAGACCAGGCCCGGCTCCGTCTCCACGTCATAAGCCACCGTCGCCTCTTGGGCGGGCAATTCGGGGCTCAAGGTGCGCGAGCGGCCGTCGAGGTAATAGTTCGTGGCGGTGACGTCCTCCGGCGGAAACGCGCCCGCGGGTAGATCGAGCCGGTCACCGCCTTCGAGGTCGAGGACCGCGTAGCGGACGCGCGGCGTCCGATCCCAGCCGTTGTCCTCGCCCTTGAGATAGTGATCGAAGAAGCGGCGCAGGTCCTCGACATGCGCATAATAGTCGGGCCATTCCAAGGTGTTGTGGATGCGCAGCCACTTCTCAATGGAAGCGATCCGCCGCCACGCGCGGAACGTGCCCGCCGTATGCAGCGTGTTGGAGTAGCTGGCGACGACGTAGGCCGGCACGGTGATCCTGTCGAAGCGCGCGATCTTGTCGTCCCACAAGCCGTCCATCAGCGGATGGCGCTCTGCTTCCGCGACCACGTCTTCCCGCCGGTTCTTGCCGGCGTAGTTGTGCTGGAGCCGCTCGGCGAAACCGAGGTCCGGCATGCCGCCGCGCATGACGAGGTCGCGATACACGTCGCTCAAGCCTTCCCACGGGTTGATGACCGTCAGGTGGGGCGGTTGCTCGGCGGCGGTGAACCATTGCGCGATGGAGAGGTACGAGGTGCCGCTCATCGCGACCTTGCCGGTGCACCAATCCTTTGCCGCCAGCCACTCGATCAGGTCGTGGCAATCCTGGCCCTCCTGGCGCCCGAACATGGCGCTGTCGCCGTCCGAGTCGGCGACGCCCCGGGCGTCGGGATTGCAGATCGCGTAGCCGTGCGCGCACCAGTACGCCGGGTCGGGACCCTCGAACTTCTCCAGGCCCGATACGAGGTCCGACCCCATGCCGAGCATGGCGAAGAGGGACGCGATCTTGGGTGAACTTCCCCCGCTCTTGCCGTAAGGGCTCCAGGCGACGATGACCGGCACCTTCTCGACGCCGGCGGGGCGAAATACGTCGACGTAGATGGTGACGCCGTCGCGAAGGGTGACGGCGACGTCCTTCTCAAACACGATATCGACCGGCAAGGGTCGGAACCGGGGCTCGACCCGAGAGCCCGCCGACAAGACCCGCGTCCCGGGATCGAAGGGACTGAAGAGACCGTGTTCGCGCCCTGCCTCGTAGGGATAGGATGGTACGAAAACTTTGTCGCCGCGGTCCATGTGCCATTCCTGCCTTCGAGCCGCCTCGATGGACGGTGAGGTCACGCCATGCCAGCCGACGACCTGGACCGATCCATCGGGTGCCGCTTCGGCGCTCACCATCGGTGTCGGAGCAGGCTGCTGCTATATCAACAGACGTTGATATCTAAAGTTCCACGTTGGGGGTCCTGATGTTCGACGGGAGTGATGGCATGGTCGCGATCGCCCGGCGCGGCAGCCGATCGGGCGAGAGCGGAAGCCGGCAAGCGACCGTTGACGCCGCCCGGTCCCGTTTCACCCGGGATGGCTACGCCGCCCAAGCGGGACGAGCGGATGAACGCGGCGATGGCCAAGGGCCAGGCGACGCTGCCGGACTTCGACGCCGCGCTCGGCCGGCACATCGAGCGCGCGCTGCTCAACGTGCGCGTGCCCTACGGCACCAGCGGCAAAGAGTATCTCTGGCTGACCGACGTCCGCCGCAACCCCGACGGCAGCTACGACGGCATCGTCACCGGCGAGGTGCTTCATATTTCCGACCTGCACGAGGGATCGTCCTACCACGCCGCCCGCAGCGTCGCGGTCGACTGACTCTACCGCGACGACAAGGGCGACCACGGCGGCTGGACGGTCCGGGTCATGCGCCTGGACATGACGCCCGAGCAGCGCGTCGCCGGTACGATGCACGTCGTGGATTGAAGCGCGTCGGCGAAGCCGCGCCATAGCCGCACGACGGTCTTCGACGACGGCGATGCCGCTACCTCGCGACGTGCGTTTTCGCTAGGGTCCGGCCAGACGACGAAAGCGGGTCCGAACGAGTTGCGACGACTTCTCAAGTTCCTTCACACCATGGGCGCGATCGGCCTCATGGGAGCCATGGCGTCCCTGCTCGTCCTCTCGAGCGTCTCGCCGCCTCGGAGTTCGCTCGCGGCCTACGCCGCGGTGCGCGGCGCGATGGGCGCGATCTCCAGCTGGATCTTCCTGCCCTCGCTCGGGCTCAGCCTGATGGCCGGCCTTCTGGCGATCGCCTTCAACCGCGCCTACCACGATGCCGGCTGGGCCTGGGTCAAGCTCGGCAGCGGCGTGCTGCTTTTCGAGGGCAGCCTGCAAGGCCTGCAGGGTCCGATGCAAGACGAAGCGGAGCAGAGCGCTTCCGCGCTCGCCGGGCACGTCGACCCCGCGACCTTGGGAGGGTCGATCGGCTCGGAACGCGCCGTGCTCTGGGTGCTGCTGGCCGTGGCGACCGTCAACGTCGTGCTGGGGATCTGGCGGCCGCGGCTCAGCCGTATCCCCGACTGAGCGTTCGCCTCGCCGTAGGATTGCGACAAGGCAGCGCAGTCGACGCGGCGGCAGAACCTTCGCGAAGTCCGAAGCTTGGCGGTGGACCGTCAGCGGACGGCGAATTTAGGGAGTGAGACATGCCGCAGTTCGACGCCACCATCAAGCACCTTAAAGAGGGCATCAAGGGCTTCACGGTCTCTGCCGCGATCAAGAACATCGAGGGCTGGGAAGCCACGCTCGAGAAGTCGGACGTGACCGGCGTCAAGACGATCCACGGCAATCTGGAGAAGCTGAAGAAGCTCCTGCAGGCCGAGAAGATCGACGGCGCCAAGGTCAAGGAGCTGATGGTGAAGCTCGGCGAGGAGACCGTGCGGGTCGCCGGCAAGGCGGACGACAAGCACGCCGACAAGATCAAGGCGCTCGGCGAAGCCGTAGGCCACATGGCCGAATCCGCCAAAGCCGAGGCGTGAACGCATCGCTGCCGGCGTCTTTGGTGCGCCGGCAGCGGCAGGTTCGATCGATCGTTATTCCGCGTAGCGCGCTTCGAGAAGGTCGACCTCGCGGACCATGCGGCGCAGCATGCCGTCCTCCAAACGGGCCTGCCGGCGCAATTGGTAGAGGGCATCGCGCTCGGCGCGCAGCCCGGCGATGCGCAGGCGGCGCTCGACGCGAGTCACTTCGCGCGATCTGGCGCGCGCCTCCTCGCTGCCCTCGATGAACGCGGCACGCCGGCTGTAGCGTTCCATCGCGCGTTCGGTGGCCTCGACGTAGAGGCTGTCGTCGACGTCGGCGTTCTTTTTCGTGGCGCGGGCGAGCAGCCGCACTTTCAGCGCCTCGATGGCGTCCATCGCCGCCTGGCCGGCGATGGCGCGGGCACGGTCCTCCTCGGCGTCGCGCGGCGGCTCCGCCGGCAGGCGCAGGCGCCGCAGCAGTCCGGGCAGCAGCAGCGTCGCGAGCACGAGCGACAGCAGGATCACGCCCATGGCAAGAAAGACGGCGAGATCGCGCGCGGGGAACGGCGTGCCGTCGCGCATGGCGAAAGGCAGCGTCAGCACGCCGGCGAGCGTGAGCGCGCCTTTGACGCCGGCCACCGTCGTCGTGGCGACGAGGTGCCAGGTCAGGCCCTGCGGGTCCTCGCCCCTGTGCCGCGCGCGCAGCAGCACCAGGCGCAAGGCGAGGTAGACCCAGACGAAGCGCAGCGCCATGAGCGCGGCGGTGATCGCCAGCACGTAGAGCGGCAGAACGTAGATCGCGTGGCGGTCGCCGGCGTTCACGCTCGAGGCGGCATGCTTGAGGATGCCGGGCAGCTGCTCGCCCAGCAGCACGAAGATCGCGCCGTTGGCGGCGAGCTGGACCGTGTCCCACACGGCCGTGCGACGAATGCGGGTGGGAGCCAGAGCCTGGCCGAAATTCTCCACGTAGTTCATGGCGATACCGGCCGCCGCCGCCGCCAGGATGCCGGAGACGTGGACCGCCTCGGCTACGAGGTAGACGGCGAAGGGGATCAGCAGCGAGAACAAAGTCTGCGCGCCGGGGTCGCGGCCACCGCTTCTCAGCAGGCGGTCCTCGACGAAAGTGATGGCGACGGTCAGCGCCACGCCGACGGCGATGCCGCCCAGCGCCAACCAGAGAAACGACAACGAGGCCTCGCCGAGCGAGAAGTGGCCGGTGAGCGCGGCGGCGATGGCGAAGCGCAGGCACACCAGGCCGGACGCGTCGTTGAGCAGGCTCTCGCCCTCGAGGATGTGCATGAGCCGCCGCGGGATCGGCGAGCCCGCCGCGACCGCCCCCACGGCGATCGGGTCGGTCGGCGCGAGCACGGCGGCGAGCGCGAAGGCTACCGCCAGCGGCATGATCGGGATCAGCCAGTGGATGAAGAAGCCCATGCCCGCGACGGTGAACAGCACCAGGCCCAGCGCCAACGCGAGCACGGTGGCGCCGTCGCGTCGGAGGTCGCGCTTGGGGATGCGCCAGCCGTCGAGGAAGAGGAGCGGCGGCAGGAACACGAGGAAGAAGATGTGCGGGTCGAGCTCGACCGAGGGCACCGGCGCCAGGGCGAGCACGACACCCAGCACGATCTGCACCAGAGGCGGCGGAACCGGCGCGAAGCGCGTGATCCAGCCGCCGACGAGCACGGCGAAGAGGAGGGCGAGGACGACGGTGACGATTTCCATGGGAGGCCGGCCTGCGGAGCGTGGGGCTTCCCATGTTGCGCGGCGAAAGGCCAGCCGGCCCGCAAGGCCACCCGGCGGCTAGAGGCTCAGGAAGAAGCGCATCATCGCGCGCGACGCGTCCGGACCGCGCGGATCGGTGTAGGAGCCGGCGGGGCTGCCGCCGGACCAGGCGTGGCCTGCGCCCTCGATGGTCCAGGCCTCGGCGCGCGGGCGGCCCTGCCTGTCGCGCCACGTCTCCCTCGTGTAGGCCGAGCCGCCGGGGGATCGGCCACGCTCCACCGCCGGCGCGGCGAGGCCGGTGACAGCGTCGGCGAGCGCGTGGCGCGCGTTGACCGGGGCGACGGTGCGGTCGGCGCTACCGTGGAAGGCAATGGTGGGTATGCCACCGGGCGAGGCGCGCCGCGCCGGCGCGCCCTGTTTCATCGCGGCGAAGGCGGAAGGGAGATCGTGCGCAGCCCCGCAGGCGAGGCCTGAATGGACGCCGACGGCGCGGAAGACGTCGGAATATTCGCGGGCGAGGGTGGCCGCGGCGGCGCCGCCGGCGCTGAGGCCGGCGACGAAGACGCGCGCGGCATCGACCGGCACGTCGCGCGCGACGTCGGCGACGATCGCCGCCATCAGCGAGGCCTCGCCGGTGCCGCGGCGCTGGTCGCCCGGCCTGAACCAGTTCCAGCATTTCGACGCATTATGCGCGGCGGTCTGCTCGGGATAGGCGACGAGCACGCCCGTCTCGTCGGCGACGGCGTTCATCGCCGTGCCGGCGGCGAAATCGTCGGGAGACTGGGTGCAGCCGTGCAGCATCAGCACGAGCGGCCGCGGCGCCGTCGCGACGCCCGCGGGCACGTAGAGCTTGTAGCGACGGCGCCCGCCGGCGTGGGTGATCTCGCGCCATTCGAAACGGCCGGGCTGTTGCCGACCCGGCGCCGGCTCGGTCGGCAGGGTCCAGGCGGCGCCGGGCGCCGCGAGGTCGCGCGTCCTCGGTGACGACTCGGTTCGCGGCTCGCCCTTGGATCCAGGCAGCCTGCCCCGCAGCAGCGCCGTCGCCTCGGCGAGGCGACCGGCCCTGGTCAGCTGCAGCACGTCCTTCATCGCCGGCATGATCGTCATCGGTTCGCATCCTGGTTTGATATCAAAGGAGTCGATCTGGTCAGAGCATGCGGTCGCGCAGCGCCGCCTTGATGGCGGCATCGGCTTGAAGCGTGCCGAGGACCTCGACGCTGGCGATCGCGGCGCGCGCGAGATCGGGATCGACGTCGGCGGCGATGGTGGCGAGGCCGAGCACGCGGATCGCCAAGGGACGGCCGGCCGCGCGCGCGGCCTCGAGCTCGGCGCGCCCGAAATGCCGGATGCCAAGATCGAGGTCGCTGCGGGCCACCGATTTGCGGACGGCGTCGTCGTGGCGGTCGAGCAGCGCGCGGATGGCGGTGCGCATGACGTCGGTACGGTTGGAGTAGAAGCCCTCGCGCACGAGCAGGTCCATGCGCCCGAGGTCGACGTGGCCGAGGTTCAGCGTGATCTTCTCGCTGTCGGCCACGCGGTTCCTGCGTTCGTCGCCCTGCATGTCAGCGTCTCCTTACCATCCATGTGGATGGTCGGAAAGGATCTGCAAGGCTCATTTTTCGTGGATCGATCGCGCGAGCTGCAAGCAACGGTCGGCATATTCGGCGTGGGTCATGCGCGGCAGCACGCAGAGCGTCCGGATCAAGCCGCGTTTGGTGAAATGCAGGGTGGCGATCAGCGCCGCCGGCTTCTGAGACGGCATTTTCACGCCGGTGGCGTCGATGCGCACCACGTCCTCGCCATCCTCGCTCGAGAGCGTCGCCCCGAGGATCGCGACATCGGCGACGTGCCGGCTGGCCAGTTCGAGGAAACGCGCCCGGGCGAAGACTTCGCGATCGCGCTCCGGAGGCGCCGCCCGGAGAGTGCGATCCGCGTCGACGACGACGATCGGCTGGCGGAAGGCGGGATCCTGATCGCGCGGTCCGTCGGTCAGGAGGATCGCGTCGCCGTCGGCCGTCGATACCGGCCGAAAATCCGCCTTGTCGCCGATGGTGAACGGCAGCGCGGCGATCTGCGCGTCGAGGGACGCGGCCGAGGCCGTCCTGGCGCCGAGCGCTACCAAGCTGGCGAGAGCGAAAATCTTCGAAGCAGAAGCCATTTCCACTACGCCGCCTCGGCCTTCTTCGCCCGCTCCTCGATGAGGTGCGTCACGCCGGCGTAGTCGAGCTTGCCGCTGCCTAAAAGCGGGATCGTCGGCAGCGTGGTCACCTCGGCCGGCACCATCAGCTCGGAAACGCCCTTCTGGCGGGCAAAGGCCGAGAACTCGCCGCGGCTGGCGTTGGGATGCTGGGTGATCATCACCACGCGCTCGCCCTTGCGCTCGTCGGGCAGCGTGGCGCAGGCCGACATCGCGTCCGGCCACAGCTCGGCGGCCAGCGCCTCGACGGCGGAGAGCGAGATCATCTCGCCGGCGATCTTGGCGAAACGCTTGGCGCGGCCCTTGATCGTGATGAAGCCCTTGTCGTCGATGGTGACGATATCGCCGGTGTCGTGCCAACCGTCAGGCGGCGGCTGCAGCACGCCGGGCTGGTCGTCCTTCATGTAGCCGAGCATCGTGTTGGGGCCGGACACGACGAGCTTGCCGCCCTCGTCGATGCCGTCGACCGCCTCGAGCCGCGCCTTCATGCCGGGCATCATCCGTCCCACGGTGCCGTTCTTGTTAAACATCGGCGTGTTGAAAGAGAGCACCGGAGCCATCTCCGTGATGCCGTAGCCCTCCAGGACCCGGACGCCGAACTTCTCGAGGTAGACCTTGCGGGTCGACTCCTTCACCGGCTCGGCGCCAGCCACGATGTAGCGCAAAGAGCGGAGATCATAGGCGTTTGCTGTGCGTGCGTAGCCCATGAGGAACGTGTCGGTGCCGAAGAATATCGTGGCGTTGCTTGAGTAGATCAGCTCCGGGATGATCCGATAGTGCAGCGGCGAGGGATAAAGATAGACCTTCACACCGAACACTGTCGGCACGATCGTCCCGATTGTCAGACCCAGGGCGTGGAACATCGGCAACACGTTGAAGACCTTGTCGTCGCGGCCGAAATCGATGACGGCGCGGGCCTGGGCGCAGTTCGACAGCATGTTGCGATGGGACAGCACGACCCCTTTGGGCCGGCCCTCCGAGCCGGAGGTGAACATGATCACCGCGGGTTCGTCGGCGTGGCGCGTCACCAGCGGCTTGCGCCAAGCGAGGGCGGCTTTCAGCTTGTCCGCGGTGCCGACGGTGGCGCGCACGTCCTCCAGGTAGACGATCCTGAAGGTCTGGGAGAGCTCGGCCACCAGCTTGTCGAGCTTGGCCCGGGCGATGAAGCTGCGCGCGGTGACGATCGTGTCGAACTGCCCGGCGATGCCGGCCGACCTGATGTTGGCGGCGCCGGCCGAGAAGTTGACCATCGCGACGACGCGCCCGGCCGACATCAACGCGAACAGCGACACCACCGCGCCGATCGAGTTCGGCAGCATCAAGCCGACGGCCTTGCCCTCGACCGTCAACGGCAACAGCTTGCCGCCCAACACGCGGGCGCCGATCAGCGCGCGCTTGTAGGTCATGGTGCCGGTCACCGGATCCTCAAAGGCCTTGTGGCTCGGCCCGTGCTCGCGCGCGGCGTCGACCACCGCCTGGAACACGGTGCGGTTGGTGTTTGTCGACGCGAAGACCATCTCCGACATGATCGAGTAGAGCGCGGCGCCGGCGGCCTGGCGGCGGGCGCGGCCCTTCAGTTCGGGCGCGAGCTCGAGCCGGCGCGGCGGCAGGATCGTGACCTTGATGCGCTTGAACCAGCGCCGGTTCACTTGGCGGTCGGTGAGATAGGAGAAGCGGGTCGCCTCGGCGCCCTCGATGCGCACGGGCACCACCGGCACGCCGGTCCTGTCGGCGATGAGGCCGGGGCCGTCGTAGACCTTCATCAGGCTGCCGGTGCGCGTCAGCCGTCCCTCCGGGAAGATCACCAGCGTGGCGCCGGCCTTCACCGTCTGGATCAGCTGGCGGGTGCCGAGCGGCCGCGTCGGATCAAGCGGCAGCGCGTTCATGTAGCGGACCACCGGCTTCATCCACCACTTGTTGGCCCAGCCGGTGTCGACGGCGAAGATCGGATCCTGGTCCAGCACGGAGAAGGCGATCGGCGCATCGAGCAGGCTGACGTGGTTCAGCGCGATGATCGCGTTGGGCCCGGCGGCCTCGAGGTTCTCCTGGCCGTGCACCTCGAGACGGTAGAAGATCCGGAACACCATAACGCCGAGGTCGCGCAGCGGGTTGGTCGGCAGCACGGCGAAGATCCACGCCGCGGCACCGAGGCTGGCGAGGCCAAGGACGAGGAAGATCGTCGAGAAGCTGGCGCCGAGCCGCTGCAGGGCGATGGTCGCGACGAGGCCGGCCACGATGCAGGCGGCGTTGAGAACGTTGACGGCGGCGACGACGCGGGCGCGCTGGTCGACCGGCGCCCAGGCCTGCACCGCGGCGAAGGCCGGCACGATGTAGAGGCCGCCGGCGACCGCCAGAAGGACGAGGTCGAGGCCGACGTGCCAGGCCCGCCAGGTCGCGAAGAAGGCCGCCGGGCCCAGCAGCGGCCCCGACGCCACGGCGCCGTGGAGGGTCGCGGCGAGATCGAGCGAGACCAGGCCGAGGATGGCCGCGGCGATCGGCGTCGGCAGCATCAGCGTGCGGCCGGCCAGCACCCAGGCGGCGAGGCCGGAGCCCGCCGCGATGCCGATGGCGAAGAGCGCGTTGTAGATGTTGAAGACCATGGGGTCGCCGCCCAGGCCGAGCTCCACGATGGGCGTGAGCAGCGTGTAGACGACCACCGCCATGGACCAGAACAGGCTGGTGATGATGGCGCCGCGCCAGAGCCTCCGGTCCGCGTGCAGCGTCCTCAGCAGGTGCCACGTCGACGCGAAAAGGTTGGCCTCGACCTTCAGCGTCGGCGCCGCCTGCCCGGTTGCGGGGATGAACCGCGCCGCGATGTAGGCGATGGCCGCGAACAGGATGCAGAGCGCCGCCGCCCAGCGCATGTCGTGGGTCGTGCGGGTGGCGATGGCGGCGGCCGTCGGCCCGAGGATCGCGGCGAGGAAGGTCGCGCCCTCGACGAGCGCGTTGCCGCCCGGCAGCTCCGACTTGGCGAGGTGGTCGGGCAGGATGCCGTACTTGACCGGCCCGAACAGCGCCGAGAGCACGCCGAACATCGCCAGGGCGATGAAGAGCAGAGGCACCGACTGGAGGACGAAGCCGGCGGCGGCGATGGCCACGGCGCCGAACTCGACGAGCTTCAGCCATTGCGCCACCTTGGCCTTGTCGTAGCGGTCGGCCCATTGCCCGCCGAGCGCCGCAAGGAGGAACGGCGGCGCCGTGAGCAGGATCGATCCGACGAGGGTCAGGGTGTTGGCCGCCGCGGGCGCCAGCTTGGCGACAACGATGAAGGTCAGCGCCGACTTGAGATAGGTGTCGTTGAAGGCGGCGAAGAACTGGCACCAGAACAGCGGCGCGAACTTTCGGCTGCGGAGGAGATGGGCGCTCATGAAAACCTCGTCGATGACTGCTTCTAGCCGGCGCCGGCCGTCTTGCGAAGGGCCGGCGACCTGCTACGAACGGCGTTCAAAAAGCTTTCTACGCCGTTCTTGAACGTTGTTCAAGATGAAGGGACGACATGGTCGATTTCGCGGCGCGGCGCGAGGCGCAGCGCGAGGTCCTGGTCGATTGCGCCGAAGCGGCGATCGCGGCCGGCGGCCTGCCGGCGCTGAAGGCGCGCGACCTCGCCGCCTGCGTCGGCTGCTCGCTCGGCGCCATCTACAACCTCGTCGCCGACCTCGACGAGCTGGTGCTGCGGGTGAGCCGGCGCACGCTGGCCGCGCTCGATGCCGAGCTCGACGCGGTCGAGGCGTCGGGCGCGCAGGAGACGCGGGCGCAGCTCGTCGCCTGGGCCAAGGCCTATGCCACGTTCGCCGCCGCCAACCGCAACCTCTGGCGCGCCCTCTTCGAGTTCCGCATGGTCGAAGGCGCCGAGCTGCCGGACTGGTTCGCCGCCGACCAGCTGCGCCTCTTCCTGCGCCTTGAGGCCCGGCTCGCGGCGCTGGTGCCGGGGCGCGACGACGCCGCGGTGAAGCGCCAGGCCCGCACCCTGTTCAGCGCCGTCCACGGCATCGTCGCGCTCGGCCTGGAGCGCAAGCTCGTCGAGATGCCGGTGGAGGCGATCGACGCCGAGCTGGAGGGGTTCGTGGCGATCTACCTGGCGGGACTGGAGGCAGCGGTTCGACGCGGTGGACCGCCACGCGACGTCCCGCCGTCACGGCCGGGCTTGTCCTGACCTTGGAAGGAGCGAGGTGCGCGGCCAGTCTTGCCGCGGGCAGGCCTTGCTGCCGCCGCAGGCATTTGCGAGAGGACGTCATGACGAAGAGCCGACCATCGGACACTCCCCTCGCCGCCAGCGCGACCCTGCCAGCGCGCACCATGCCGGCGGGGCTGAAGCTGGTGCTCGAGTACGGCCCCCTGGCGCTCTTCCTCCTCGCCAACTTCCGTCCCAAGATCTTCGAGCCGACGCTGCGCCTGCTCTTCCCCGCCAGCCTCTTCGAGGGCAAGCAGGCGGGGCTCTTCAGCGCCACGGCGGTGCTGATGGTGGCCACGGTGGCGGCGCTCGTCGTCTTCTTCGCCAAGACGCGGCGGCTGCCGATGCTGCCGCTCGTCACCGCCGTCCTGGTGCTGGTGTTCGGCGGCCTCACCCTGTGGCTGCACGACCAGACCTTCTTCCAGATGAAGCCGACGATCCTCTACGCGCTGTTCGGCGCGGCGCTGCTCGGCGGCCTCGCCCTGGGCCGTCCGCTGCTGCCGATCATGCTGGAGCAGGCGATGAAGCTGACCGAGCGCGGCTGGTCGATCCTGACGCTGCGCTGGGGCGTGTTCTTCCTGTTCCTCGCCGTGCTCAACGAGATCGTGCGGCGCACCATGACCTGGGACCATTGGGTGCTGTTCAAGTTCCCCGGCACGGTGATCCTGATCTTCGTCTTCACCTTCGCCCAGGTGCCGCTCATCCTGCGCCACGAGCTGAAAGGCGAGGCCGCCGAGGACGCGCCGGAGCACATCTAGAACGAGCCCGTCCCCGCCGGAGACAGCTCGCCCAGCGCCCACGCCGCCGCCTCCCGCACCACCGCGTCCGCGCTGGCCGCGTGCCGTCGCACCGCCGGCAGCAGGCCGGCGTCCCGCGAGTTCCCCGCCGCCACCAGCACGTTGCGCAGGAAGCGCGCGTGTCCCAGGCGCCTGACCGGGCTGCCGGCGAACAGCCCGCGGAAGCCGGCCTCGTCGAGCGCCAGCCAGTCGGCCAGGCGCGGCGCGGCGAGGTCGACGCGCGCCTGCAGCTTCATCTCGGACGCTTCGCGCGCGAAGCGGTTCCAGGGGCAGACGGCGAGGCAATCGTCGCAGCCGTAGACGCGGTTGCCGATGGCGCGGCGGAACTCCTCCGGGATCGGCCCGTCGTGCTCGATGGTGAGGTAGGAGATGCAGCGGCGCGGGTCGAGCCGGTAGGGCGCGGGGAAGGCGTTCGTCGGGCAGACGTCGAGGCACCGGCGGCAGGTGCCGCAATGGTCGACCTCGGGCGGGTCGGGCTCGAGCTCCAGCGTCGTGAAGATCGAGCCGAGGAACAGCCACGAGCCGAAGTCGCGCGACACCAGGTTGGTGTGCTTGCCCTGCCAGCCGAGCCCGGCCGCCTCGGCCAGCGGCTTCTCCATGACCGGCGCCGTGTCGACGAAGACTTTCGAGGTCGAGGCGAGCCCGCGGCGACGCCCCATGCTCTCCATGCCCTGCGCCACCTCCTTGAGCCGGCCCTTCAGCACGTCGTGGTAGTCGCGGCCGCGCGCGTAGACCGAGACGTTGGCTGCGCTGCCGTCGGCGAGGTTCTCCATCGGGTCGCTCGCCGGCCCGTAGTTCATGGCGAGCATGACGATGGCGCGCACCTGCGGCCACAGCACCCGCGGGTCGGCGCGCCGGGGCTCGGTCTCGGCGAGCCAGGCCATGGTGCCGGCCATGCCGGCCTCGAGGAAGGCGCGCAAGCGCTCGGGGGCGCGGGGGATGGCGTCGGGCGCCGCCACGCGGACGATATCGAAGCCCAGCGCGCGGGCGCGGGCGGCGATGGCGGGTTTCAGGGACGGCACGGGGGCGACACGTCTGCGCGAAGCTCGTCGGAATTCGGATCCGCCGCGGGAACACCCATCGGGGTACGCCTTTCTCCCCTTGTGGGAGAAGGGAACGCCCCGGCGAAAATGCGGCCATCGCCGCTCGTAGCGCTTCGCAACGGGGATATCGCTCCCTCAGAAATCCAGATCCGCGTAGGCGTCGGCCGGCGTGATCCCCGGCACGCGGTCGGCGAGCAGCGCGCGGAAACCCGGGCGCGACTTCACCCGGGCGTACCAGCCCTTGGCCGCCTCGTCCTCGTGCCACGGCACGTCGCCGAGGAAGTCGACGCAGGAGAGGTGCGCCGCCGCGGCGAGGTCGGCGCAGGAGAGCTCGCGGCCGGCCAGCCAGTTGCGGCGCGAGGCCAGCCAGCCGATGTAGCGCAGATGGTGGCGCAGGTTGGAGCGCGCCGCGCGCACGAGCTCCATCTCCGGGCCGCCGCCGCCCTGCTCGGCCGACATGAAGCGCTTGTAGACCTTCTCCGTGACGAGCCAGCTCGACACCTCGGTGAAGAACTTGCCGTTGAACCAGTCGAGCAGGCGGCGCACCTCGATGCGCTCCAGCGGCGCCTCCGGCAGCAGCCGTCGCTCGCCCAGCGTGTGGCCGCGCGTCTCGTCGAGGTACTCGGCGATGATCCCGGCCCCCGGCACGATCGCGCCGCCGGGCTCGACCAGCAACGGCAGCGTGTTGGCCGGGTTGAGCACGAGGAACTCGTGCCGCCGCTCGAAGGTGCGCTCCTCGACGAGCTCGGGCTCGATCCCGTATTCGGCGAGCAGCAGGCGGACGAAGCGGGACTGCGGATCGAGCGGGTGGTGGTAGAGCTTGACCATGAGCCTTGCGGGCTGCGCGTGAACGCGCGGAATGCCGGGATGAGGGCGGCAGGCCTATAGAACCCGGCGCCCCATGGCTAGCGGGCGCCTCGTTGGGGGGTCCTTCTTCCCTTGTGGGAGACGGTGGCCCCGCGCAGCGGGGACGGATGAGGGGTTGCACCCCGCTTTTGCCAGTTCTCTCGCGAGATGGTCTGTGTTCCAGTGCCGCTTCGCTCACTTGACCAGATGAGACCTTAAAGCGCTCCAACACCCTCATGGTGAGGAGCGCCGCAGGCGCGTCGCGACCACAAGGGCTCGTTAGCCTCGCTCCGGCCGCGGGCGCCGCCGTGGCGCATTGCATCGGGCCTTCGTGGACCGCCTCGTGGTTCGAGACGGCGCCGCGCACCTCCTCATCGTGAGGCTACCGGGAGGCTGCGGCGATTGGCAAAGACGCGTTGGGGTCAACTGGGAGGCGCCTCAAATGAAGAAATCGTCACGTCGCCGGACGACCTCGCAAATAAACTCTTGTCGCGGTTCGCGTCGATGGCATGGTTTTGTGTCGCCGTACCCTGACAACGTCCCGTGCCCTTGTCGCGGTACCCTGACTTTGGCAGGGCCACATGTCAGGGCACGCGACGCGGCGGACTCGGCTTCCCGAGGGCGGCCGGGGATGGACGCGCCTCTTTAAACCGGTTAGGATACCTAGATCAACGGCGGCGTTCCGGCAACAGCCCGCGCGTTTCCGGTCCATTTGCCGAAGCTTGGAGAGAAACCCATGCCCCATCCCGTCCTCGCGCCCCGCAACGTCGCCCTGGTCACCGGCGGCGCCTCCGGCCTCGGGCTGGCGGCGGCGCACAAGTTCCTCGGGCTGGGAATGCGGGTGGCGATCGCCGACCTGCCCGGCGAGCGGCTCGCGGCGGCGGAGGCGGCGCTGGGCCAGGCCGGGGTCGCCATGGCGGTGCCGACCGACGTGAGCCGGCCGGAGCAGCTGCGCCACCTCGAGGCGACGGTGCGCGACAAGCTCGGGCCCATCGACGTGCTGATGAACAATGCCGGGATCCAGCCCGGCAGCGACATCTTCGGCCCGGCGGCGAACTGGGAGGCGATCATTGCGACCAACCTGATGGGCATCATCCACGGCAGCCAGATCATGGTGCCGGGCATGATCGCCGCGGGGCGGCCGGGGCTGGTCATCAACACCGGCTCCAAGCAGGGCATCACCACCCCGCCAGGCGACCCCGCCTACAACGTCGCCAAGGCGGGGGTGAAGGCCTTCACCGAGGCGCTGCAGCATTCTCTGCGCGAGACGGAGGGCTGCAAGATCACGGCGCACCTCTTCGTGCCGGGCTTCGTCTTCACCGGGATCACCGCCAAGGGCCGCACGGAGAAGCCGGCGGCGGCGTGGACGCCGGAGCAGACGGTGGACTTCCTGCTGGAGAGCTTGGAGCGCGGCGACTTCTACATCCTGTGCCCCGACAACGACGTGCCCCGCGCCAAGGACGAGCGGCGCATCCTCTGGGCCGCCGGCGACATCGTCGCAAACCGCCCGCCGCTGTCGCGCTGGCACCCCGACTACGCCGAGGCCTTCGAGGCGTTCTCCAAGGAAGACTGAAGCTCGGCCAGCGGCACCTGGCGCGGGTGCGGGCGGGTGGCGAGCTGGGCGTCGATGAGGGCCAGCGCCTCGGCCCGGCCGCTGTTTGCGACCTGCTCGAAGGGCGTCCAGGTCGCGGTGAAGTCGAGCGGGGCGAAGGTGTCGCGGTAGCGCCGCAGCTCCGCCGGCGTGAGCGGCACGCCGCGCACGAAGGCCTTGTGGGCGGAGATGGTGGTGGCGCGGCGGCGGTCGGCGGGGTCGAGCTCGAACTTGAGGGCGTCGCCGCAGAGCAGCAGCCGGCGCGCGGCATCGTGGAGCACGGCGTGGCCGTCGAAATGCCCGGCGGTGCGGTGCAGCGTCAGGCCGGGGGCGATCTCCAGGTGGTCGTCCCAGGGCCAGGTCACCTGGAGCGCCGCCGACCAGGCGAAGTCGGCGGCGGGCAGCGCCAGCTCCGGGTCGAAGCGCTCCTGCAGCTGCCACAGCGCGCCGTAGGAATGGGGATGCGAGGCCGACAGCACGTCGATCCCGCCGAGAGCCGCGATCTGCTCGAGCGCCGCCGCGCTGAACACGGTGGCGCCCTCGAAGAACACGTTGCGGCCGTCGTCGGCGCGCAGCAGGTAGCCGTTGGGCCCGATGCCTTCGACCGGCTCGTTCCAGAAGCGCCAGGCGCCGGGCTCCAGCTCCTCCCAATGCGTCGGCCAGGCCGCCCGCGCTGCGGTTTCGGAGAGGAAGCGCCAGCCCGCCCCGGGCACGACGTGGCGGGCATCGAGGCACATCGGGCAGGCGGCGGGCGCCTCGAAGTGGCGCTGCCAGAACCCGCAATTGGCGCAGACGTGGGCCGGCAGCCGCAGCGCCTCGAGGAAGGGGGAGAGGCCTGGGCACATGGGACGACACCTCGTGGGAGCCCCGGCATAAGCCGCCGCCGACCCGCCCGGCGACCGGCGGATTGCCTCACCGCCGTTCCTTGACTTCGCCCCGCCGCCCATCCTACATCCCGCGCTCAGGCGATGGCGCACGCGCCCGCTCGGCGGAGTAGCTCAGCTGGCTAGAGCAGGGGAATCATAATCCCCGTGTCGGGGGTTCGAGTCCCTCCTCCGCTACCATGCCTTCCATTGCGAACGACTGCCTGGGCGGAAGTATCCGGGTCGACTTCTCTGGAGTGTCGGTCCTGTCTAGCACCGAGCGCTCCTCTGCGAAAGCTTCGCTCCCGAAGCATCAACGCTGAATATTGGGGACGCGCGGCTCGGGGCGCACGACCAGCTACGTCGACCTCGCTGCGGCGTCGACGGCGACGACCGCGGGCTGGCGCCAAGCTGCCCGCCCGTGACCGTCTCAGGCCGCGGCGTCGAAGCGCACGCGGGCCTGACGGATCGCGGCAACGTTGCGCTCGGCCCAGTCTACGAGCCCGGCGAGCGGAGCCAGCACCGACCGGCCGAGCGCTGACAGGCGGTACTCCACGCTCGGCGGCTTGGTGGGAAAGACGTGGCGGGTCGCCAAGCCGTCGCGCTCCAGCGCGCGCAGACTCTGCGTCAGCATGCGCTTCGATATGTCGGGCATGATCCGGTGGAGCTCGCTGAAGCGGCGAGGAGCCTCGGCGAGCGCGACGAGTGTCAGCATCGTCCATTTGTCGCCGATACGGTCCAACACATTGCGCACCGGGCAGGCGTCCGCGTCGAAGCCGGCTGCCCGCCAGTCGGCGAAGCTCGTCGCGAGCTGGACGGGGTCGATGGAGTCGCCGGTGGTCATGGAGGTTCCCTCCAGGTGCCCTGAGCACGAAAAACTGCCTCCTTACATGCCGCCAAATCGGTCTTTATACAAGACATGGTCTCGATTTGAGACCTACGTGGAGCCTTCAATGTCAACTCGACCTCGCGTCCTCGTCACCGGCGCCAGTGGCCAACTCGGCCGATTGGTGATCAAACAGCTACTTCTAGACATGCCCGCCGGCGACGTGGCGGCGATGGTGCGCAGCCCGCAGGCCGGCACCACGTTCGCGGCCGATGGCCTCGCCGTCCGCGTCGCCGACTACGATCGTCCCGATACGCTGGACTCGGCACTGGCCGGTATCGAGCGCGTCCTTCTGATCTCCTCCAGCGCGGTCGGCGCGCGCGTCGCCCAGCACCGCAACGTCATCGAGGCGGCCAGGCGCGCCGGCGTCGGTTTGCTCGCCTACACCAGCCTGCTGCACGCCGACGCCTCGCCGCTCGGCCTCGCCGGCGAGCACCGCGAGACCGAGGCGCTGCTGCGCGCGTCCGGCGTACCCTTCGTGCTGTTGCGCAACGGCTGGTACACGGAAAACTACATGGCCGCGCTTCCCGCCGCCCTGGCGCACCATGCCCTGCTCGGCAGCGCGGGACAGGGGCGCATCGCCTCCGCCGCCCGCATCGACTACGCCGCGGCCGCGGCCGCGGTGCTGACCGGCGACGAGGATAGGTCGAGCCGCGTCCTCGAACTCGCCGGCGACGACGCCTACACCCTTGACGAACTCGCCGCCGCAGTCGCGCGGCAGTCGGGCGAGGACATCGTCTACAAGGACCTGCCCCCGGCGGACTACGAGGCGGCGCTGCTCGGCGCGGGCCTGCCGGGCTTCCTGGCGGCCCTGCTCGCCGACAGCGACGCCGCGGCGGCCCGCGGCGCCCTCTTCGACGAGAGTCGCCAGCTGAGCCGGCTGATCGGGCGCCCGACGACGCCGCTCACCGCGAGCATCGCCGCCGCGCTCGAGGCGCACTGACGCGACCCCTAAGTCACTCCTGAAAACGAGCATCCCGATGACCAATCCGATCCTGCATTATTACCACGACCCCCTCTGCGGCTGGTGCTACGCCGCCGAACCGCTCGTGCAAGCTGCCGCCGCCGAGGTGACCGTGGTCCTGCACGGCGGCGGCCTTTGGGAGCCGGCGGGTGGCGTGCCGGACGGCAAGCGCGTGCAGATCAAAGTCACCGATCGCCGCATCCACGATTTGACCGGCCAGGTCTTCGGGGCGGCGTACCTCGACGGACTGCTGGACGATCCCGACACGATCTTCCACTCGCGCCCGACGATCGCCGCGATCCTCGCCGCCACGGAGCTCAGGGCCGACGCGGCGCTGCCGATGCTGGCCGCGATCCAGCGGGCGCACTACGTCGACGGGCGGCCCGTCGTCGAGACCGCGGTGCTCGCCGACCTGGCCGGCGCGATCGGACTCGCCGCCGTTCCCTTCGTCGCCGCGCTCGATGCGGTCGCGGTGGACACGCACATCCGGGACACCCGTGAGACGATGCGCCGGCACGGGCTGCGCGGCTTCCCGAGCTTCGTGCTGGAGCGCGACGGCATCCTCCAGCGCCTGGCGCACGAGGGCTGCTACGGTGATCCGCGATCGTTCGTCGCGCAGGTCACGGGCGTTCCCGAGTTCGCGCGCGGGTGAGAGGCTCCGTTGATCCCGCGCCCATTATCTTCCGCGGGGAGGTTCGATGCCGAGCGTAGGAGACATGCCATGCTCAGATGACAGGTGATGACGCGCGCGGCCGGAGCGAGCCTGGCCGCGGCCGGTACCCTCGCCGCGAGCCGGACGGCGCAGACCGGGCGTGCCGCCATGGTCGTCGGACGCTTCGCCGCCACCCTCGCCGCCCATGACTTAACGGCCGTCATGGCCTTGTTCGCCGACGACTACGTCAACCATCAAGCGAGCGTCGCGGCACCGCCGGCACCGGGCGAGTCCGCACCGGGCGAGTTCCAAACCAAGCAAGTCCAAACCAGGCAAGTCCAAACCAGGCAAGTCCAAACCAGGCAAGTCCACGCTTCCGAGGAGCGTCGCGGCTCGGCGAAACGGCCGCCAAGGACGCACTAAAGACCGTTGCCGAGGCCTTCGAGGCCCTCGACCAGGGCCTCGAAGGCGACGCGTACGCGGCGGCTGCGCTTGAGGTCCTCGTGCATCACGACCCACAGATCCAGCGGCAGGTCGAACACGCTGGGCAGCACGCGGACGAGGGCCGGGTGACGTCGTGCGATCGGCACCTGGCAAACGCCGATCCCGAGGCCGGCGCGGACCGCGGCGAACTGGGCGTAGTCGCTGTCGCTCGCCAGGGCGAAGGTCGGTCGCGACAGGAACGGATAGCGCTCGACGAAGGCGCGCAGCGCGGGCGTTTCCCGATCGAAGCCGATCAAGTCGTGCTCGTTCATGTTCTCGACCGTGAACGGCGTCCCGCGTCGGGCGAGGTAGTCGGCATGCGCGTAGAGACCTATGGGAATGGACGGGAGCCGTCTCGCAACAAGGACCTCCTGCTCGGGCGCGAACATGCGGACAGCGATGTCGGCATCGCGGCGGAGCAGGTCGTCGGCCGCGTTCGACAGGACCAGTTCGACACCCAGGTGGCGATGATCCCGGCGCAGACGCGCGAGGATGGGCGGGAGGTGTTCGAGACCCACCATCTCGCTAGCGCTGATGCGGACGATGCCGGCGACATCGTCCGTTCCTGCCTTTGCTGAGCGGAGCAAAGCGGCGGACGTGGCCGCCAACGTCTCTGCGAGCGGCTTCAAGTCCAACGCCTTGTCGGTCGGGATAAGCCCGAGCCGCGAGCGCAGGAACAACTCGACACCTAAGCCAGCTTCGAGAGCCTCGACGTGGCGCGCGACCGTCGGCTGCGCCAGCCCGAGCCGCCGCGCGGCGCCGGAGAGTGTCCCGTCGAGAAGCACAGCGAGGAAGGTGCGGTACAGGTCCCAGTCCGGCTCGTTCATAGGTTTCCGTGCAATGACCCCACTATCCTAGCCGATTTTCTTCCGTTCAGCGGCTCGCCATCTTGCATGCCGCGGCCGACAGGCGGCCGGCAAGAGGCGGATGTCATGAATGGATTGATCACGATCATCGGGTATGGTGCCGTGGGGCGAGCCACGGCCCGCGCCTTGACCGGGCGCGGCACCAGCGTCCGCGTGGCGCAGCGGAGCCGACCTGCGGACCTGCCGGCAGGGTCGACCTTCGTGCCCTGCGACGTGCTGGACGCCGAGGCGCTCGCGCGTGCCGTCGAGGGCGCGAGCCAGGTCGTGTTGGCGGTCGGCTTCCCCTACGACAGCAACGTGTGGCGTAAGGCTTGGCCCAAAGCGATGGCCAACGCGCTTGCGGCCTGCGAAGGCGCCGGCGCCCGCATGGTGTTCGTGGACGATCTCTACATGCTTGGGCCGCAGGACACCCCGTTGCGCGAGGACATGCCGCTGACGGGCAGGGGCGCCAAGCCGGCCATCCGCTCTGCCGTCACGCGACTGTGGCTCGCGGCGAGCGAGCGGGTGCGGGTCGCCGCCCTGCGCGTGCCCGACTTCTACGGACCCGATGTGGGCGGCTCTCATATCGGCGACACCGGTTTCGGGCGTCTCGCGCGAGGCAAGGCGGCGCTGCTGGTCGCGCCGCCCGACACCCCGCACGATTTCGCCTTCGTGCCCGATGTCGCGCGGGCGGTGGTGACGCTGCTCGACGCGCCCGACGATGTGTATGGCCAGGCTTGGAACATGCCGTGCGCGCCGACGCGGACGCCGCGCGAGATCCTGGCCCTGGGCGCCGAGGCCCTTGGTGTTCGGGCGAGGGTGACGACGATCCCGCTTCGGAGCTTGCCGCTGCTCGGGCTGGTGTCGCCGTTCCTGCGCGAGGTCGCCGACGTCGCCTTCACCTGGGATCGCCCGTACCGGGTCGATGCGAGCAAGTTCGCCGCCAGGTTCTGGTCCGACGCGACACCCTTCGAACGCGGTGCGGAACAGGCGGCGGTGTCCTTCGCGGGGTGAGAGAAGCGATCGTAAGTGGGTGAGGCAGCTGGCATTCGATATGCTACGCTCGACCACCCTTTCGTGCGAACTTCCGCTGCCGATATGACATGGCGTAGCCTGGCGGACTACCGCCTTATTGCCTTACGACGTGAGCGGGCCGGAAGCGGTCTGTCTCTTCAAGACGAGACTCATCCTTCTCGGCCCTTCGCACGATCGGAAGGACGGATCCTACGATCGCCGAGGCGCAGACGACATGCCGCACGAGGCTCGAGCAGATGAGGATCCGGTGTCCCGCGCACCGTGCTCCAGCCGATCATCGCGATCGAAAAGGCGCCTGGCGAAAATCCTTGTTCCGTTCAGCAAAACGCAAGCAGCCCGCCTTATCTTTGCGGCGGCGCTGCTCGGGCGCGGCGGAGCGACGGCGTGGACGCACTCACGATCAAGGGATTGGCCAAGAGCTTCGATCGGCCGGCGGTGCGCGACCTCGACCTGACGCTGCGCGCCGGCGAGTTCTACGCACTGCTCGGACCCAACGGTGCCGGCAAGACCACCACCCTGCGCATGACCGCCGGCCTGCTGCGGCCCGACGCCGGCTCGATCGCGATCTTCGGCATCGACGCGCTGAGACGCCCGATCGAGGCCAAGCGGATCACCGCCTGGTTGCCCGACGAGCCGATGCTCTACGACAAGCTGAGCCCGGTGGAATACCTCGAGTTCGTCGCCGGCCTCTGGTCGGTCGCGCCCGCCGCGGCCCGGCGCGAGGCCGAGGCGCTGATCGCGCTGCTCGGCCTCGGCCCCCACGCGCACGAGCGCTGCGGCGGCTTCTCCAAGGGCATGCGCCAGAAGGTGGCGCTGGCCGGCGCGCTGGTGCACGACCCGCGCCTGATCATCCTCGACGAGCCGCTCACCGGACTCGATGCCGGCGCCGCGCGCCAGGTCAAGAACGTGCTGCTGGCCCGCGTCGCCGCCGGCTGCACCGTGGTCATGACCACCCACATCCTCGAGGTCGCCGAGCGCATGGCCGAGCGCATCGGCATCATCGCCGGCGGCCGGCTCGTCGCCGAGGGCACGCTGGCCGAGCTGCGCGCCCGCTCCGGCGCGATCGCCGCCGACGCCAGCCTCGAGGACGTGTTCCTCGATCTCGTCGAAGCTGCGCCGGGCGACGCGCGGGCGGCGGCATGAGGCAGGGCTCGCTCGCCTGGTTCGCGCGCCACGAGCTGCGGCTGGCGTGGCGCGACGCGGCGGCGATGCTGCGCGGCGGCCGCCGCGGGCGCGGCGCGGCGGCGCTCGTGGCCCTGGCCGTCTTCGTCGCCGTACTGCACGGCGTCGCCTATGTCTCGCTCGGCCCCGCCGTCGCCGGCCTCGCGCACCCCGACAAGGGCGTGTTCCTGCTGCTCACCGGCTCGGCGCTGCTGACCTGGATGCTGATCCTCTCGCAGGCCGTGGAGAGCGTCACCCGCGCGTTCTACGCCCGCGCCGATCTCGACCTGGTGCTGTCCTCGCCGGCGCCGGCGCCGCTTCTGTTCAGCGTGCGCCTCGCCGCCAACGCCCTCGCCGCCGTCGCCATGGCGGTGCTGCTCGTCGGCCCGGCGATCGACGTGCTGGCCTCGCTCGGCGGGCCGCGCTTCCTCCTGGGCTACGGCGTCCTCGTCGCCATGGCGCTTTCGGCGACGGCGGCGGCGGCGGCGCTGGTGACCCTGCTGTTCCGGCTGTGCGGCCCGGCGCGGACGCGGCTCGCGGCGCAGGTCGTCGCCGCCGTGCTCGGCGCCGGCTTCGTCGTGGCGATCCAGGTCGGCGCGATCCTTTCCTACGGTACCCTGTCGCGCAGCCTGATGCTGCGCTCGCCGGCCTGGATCGCCGCGGCGCCGGGCCTCGACAGCCCGGTGTGGTGGCCGGCCCGCGCCGCGCTCGGCGAGGCCCTGCCGCTCGCCGCGATCCTCGCCGCCAGCCTCGCTCTGCTCGTCGCGGCGGTCGCCGGGACCGCCACCGCACTCGCCGCCGGCGCGATGCGCTCGGGGGATGCCGACGCGCGGCGCGCGCCGGCCGCGGCGAGCCGCGCCACCTTCCGCCGCCGCTCGCCCGCCCAGGTGCTGCGGGGGAAGGAGCTGATCCTGCTTCGCCGCGATCCCTGGCTCGTCTCGCAGAGCCTGATGCAGGTGCTCTACCTCGTGCCGCCGGCCTTCCTGCTGTGGCGCGACTACGGCGCCGCCGGCGACGGGCTGGTGGTGCTGGTGCCGATCCTCGTCATGGCCGCGGGCCAGCTCGCCGGCGGCTTCGCCTGGCTGGCCGTCTCGGGCGAGGACGCGCCCGACCTCATCGCCACCGCGCCCGTGCCGCCCCGCGCCATCCTGCGCGCCAAGGTCGAGGCGGTGGCGCTCGCCGTCTGCGTGCCGGTCCTGCCGATCGTCCTGGCCCTGGCCTTCGCCAAGCCGTTCATCGCCGTGGTCACCCTCGCCGGCGCCGCCGCGGCGACGGCGGGGGCCGGCACGGTGCAGTACATCTTCCGCAAACAGGCCAAGCGCTCGAACTTCCGGCGCCGGCAGACCTCGTCGCGCTTCGCCACCTTCGCCGAGGCCTTCCTTTCGGTCTCGCTGGCCGGCGCCGCCGCCCTCGCCGCCGCCCACGCCTGGCTCTTCGCCATCGCCCCGATCGTGATCGCGGGTGTCATCCTGCTCGCCGTCGGCCTCGCCGGTACGGGGCGGGAGACGTCCGCCTCGCCGCTTGATCGTCACCTGTCGACCAGGTAGGTATCTTAACCGGTATCACGTGCCGCGTCCACCGTGGTCCGCCCTCGTGAAACCGGCGCCGGCACGTCTTGAGCCCTGACATTTGGGCCTGCCAAAGTCACCGTACCGCGACACAATGAGGGGCGGTTGTCAGGGTACCGCGACAGGAAAGCCTGCCATCGTCGCGAACCGCGACAAGGGCCTGAAACGCGCTGCCGTACGGCCACATGACGGAATTTTCATGCGGCGACAGAGACGAGATCCGACATAGCGATGGCCGCTGCACGAAGCAGGTCGGCGACGCTGAATCGTTTGTGGAGACCGGCGCGAGCTTACGTGATCGGATAGATACCTGCCGGAAGAAGACCGGCCACGTTCGAGGCTGAAGTAAGCGGAAGCGTCCAGCTATGTACGATGTCGATGTGGTTTCAGGATGTCGTCCAACCAATTGAAGACGACCTCATCCTTGTACGCCAAGGCGCCGGACTGGCAGTGGTTCTCCGCCCCGTCGTCGCGGGTGAACTCGAAGAACGTCTTCGGTGACACGAGGGCGTCGTACATCCTCCGCGGCTGACCACCGAAGAACTGCTCCCCTTCGGCGTCGAGGACCAGGCATGGGCAGCGGATCTGCTGGACGGTGCCTTCCATCGTCATGAGCTTGATCTTGTCGAGCAAAGCCGTGACGCTGTCGGCGTCGAAGCACCAAAGGCCCTGCGTCACGGCCCAGCGAACACCCGTCGCGTGCTCCATGACTTGGGAGATGATCCGTTCGCACGTTTGGCCGTCCCCGGCGGCGTATGCGGCGATCGCCTCCGCGGGGAACATGTGGTGAAAGGCGCCGAAGGCGTCGTAGACGCCGTCGAAGAAGACGGCCGCGCGGAACCTGTGCTCGAACGCGACCGCGCGCGCCGCGAGGTAGCCGCCAAGGCTCATCCCGATCAACGCGAGATTGTCGCCGTCGACCTCGGGCCGGGTCAGGGCGTAGTCCACGACAGGGGTGACGACCTTCTCCCAATCGTGCCGGAAGAACAGCTTCTGCTCGCGGGCAGGCATTCCTTGGCCGGGGCCGTCGAACGTGAGGCAGTTATAGCCGCGCCGGACCGCCGCAGCAGCCCCGAAGAAGAACAGCTCCTCCAGGCTCGAGTCGTAGCCGCCGTGGAAGATGACGGTCGGGCGCGGTCTGCCGGACTCGTCGACCTTGTAGAAGTAGCCCGGCAGGGTGGTCCCCTCGTAAGGGATCTCCACCCGCTCCCAGGTGGACCCGGCAAGCTCCGCCGCCTTCGCGTAGGCCTGCTCCGACGCCTTGGACGTGGTCATGATCCGCACGTCGTCGGGGTCGCAGTGCAGGTAGAACTCCGCGGTCCGGAAGTAGGTCGACGCACGCAAATACGCTTCGCGCGCGCTCTCCGAATGACCGCCTGCGAGATCGGCGTCAGCCCGGGCCAAGGTCTTTCGCGCCCGCTTTTCCCACTGCGTGAACCAGCTCTCGAAATCCCCTTCCTTGATCAGGGCCGCGGTCGCGAACATCTCGCCGATATCGGCGCCGCCGTAATACGTGAATCCTAGGTTGCGAACGAATTCGAACGCGAAGGACTCGTCTTCAAAAGCAAGCTTCATCGATACCTCCATCACGAGCAGGCGCGCGGCAAAGCCCTCTGGGGCCTCAGGAAGAAGACCGAGCGCCGCGACCACGCCCTCCCTGCCATCGAACTCCAATTGGCACTACACTGTGCAGTGCCAATGTGGTGGTTGAAGCGAACGTGTCAAGAAGGCGCTTGTGGCGACAATCAAGGGCGACTTCTAGGACTTGCCGTTCGGCCGCGAGGGCGTCGGCTGCAGGCTGCTCCGGCATGGCGCCGGACTTCGGTCCTCGACCCGGCATCGTAGGACCCGGCGCCGAGGTTCGCGGCGCACCAGAGCGGCCAGCTGGTCGCGAGCAAGCGTCAACCGAACGCCGGCGTGCCGCTCAGTCCTTCCGCCCATAGCGGCAAAGGATCATTTCGACGGCCTCCTCGACGACGTAGCGCTGTCGTTTCTTCGAAGGCGGTTTCTTGCCCGCAACCAAACGGTCGAACAGCACGGGCCCGATGATCAGATCGATGAACTGCGTCACCGCGAGATCGAGATCGGGAATGTCCAGGACCTTGTCCTCGGCGAGTCGTCGCATGTAATCGCTGACGGTGCTCCGCGCGGGATCGCGGCCGAACGTGAAGAAACTCTCAGCCAACTCCGGGTATTGGCTGCCTTCGCGTATGATCAGCCGCAAGAAGGCCGCGGCTTCTTCCGGCGCCCAGAAATCAGCGATTGCGTTGCCGATTTCACGAAGCACGTGCTCGGGACGGCTCGAAGTCTCTTCTCGGCCGACGATTCCGCCGACCGGCATGGTTTCCCAGAGGACAGCGATCGTTGCGTCGAACAAGATCTTCTTGCTCTTGAAATGATTATAGACGGTCCGCCTTCCGGCCCCGGACTCGAGCGCCACCAGCTCCATGCTGGCGCCTCGGTAACCCCTGGCCAGGAAAACCTTGGCGGCAGCATCTAGAATCAGCCGCCGTGTCGATGATGCATCCGTGGCCGATTGAGATGAAGCAGGCCTAAGCATAAACGATCTGGTCCATGTCCGCCGCCACGGCGACATCGCGCCACGTAATCCAGGGTCGGCCTTAGCCGGAAGCGGGTCGCCTGTCAGTTCGTTTGTCCACCCCATCGGCCTTCCTAAAGCGACAGGTTCAAGCCCGGCCGAAGTGGTGTGCTGCTTGAGATGTCCATGATGTCTTTCTTCAGCAGCGCGAAGCTGCCGGCGCGATCCTGACCGAAGAGAAGGCGCAGCGATATCAGCCGGGAGCGCCGCGTTCCGGCTCGTCGCCGACATCTCCGCGCAGGCGACAGAGCGGACCTGGCCGCGCGGCTTTCCGGCGGGGTGCGACTTGTGCGGCAGCGTCCCTGACCAGGCGCCATTGCGCGGAGCGGATCACATCGCTCGTCCGCGAAGACAACCGCTTCTTGCATCGGGGAACGACGACAAAGGGCGCGAAGCCGACCCGGTCCAATCAGCCGCGAACGACCGCTTGCCACACCCAAAGCAGCGGTTCCAACCATCTGGCTCAACGCAGCTCTTCGTCTATTCCCTCGCCTCTCCTCATCTCGCACGCGTATCGCCCGTCTTGCGCGGCAGCTGAAGACGAGGCCTGCGGGTTCGGGATCGCAGCCTTCGCATTATTGGTGCATCAGGCAGAGCGGGTCCGGCTTTCGATCTATCGGTCTCTACGGCCGATCAGGACCCACAGCATGAAGACGAAGGCTACGACGGCCAACAAAGAGAAAGCAAAGGGGAAGAAGCGGATGATCGTGTCCATGGCAGTGAAACTCACCCCTGGCGATGGTTGCGGACTCCACCCATCCTCCCGATCGACTGATGAGGATGCCGTGGCCGATGGCCCGCGTAGCCGCTGAAGGGCGAGGCTCCCAGGGTCGGGCTACGGGCGCACGGAGCTTCGGCCTCAATGCGTCTCCGCCGGCGGCAGATCGAGGTGCTGTTCCAGGCGGCGGACGCGGGCTTCCAGTTCGCTGATGAGGATGCCGTGGCCGATAACCGATGTGTGGTACTCGACCACCGCGCGACGCAGCCCGCCGATCTGCTCGCGGGTCTGCTTGGGCTCCACCATCTGCCGCGCCTCCATCGCGATCAGTCGGACGCGACGTCGGCGCGGAGGAATGTCAACTTCAACTTCAGATTGGCGAGGTTGGACCCGACATCGGCAAGGTCGGACTTCGTGGCCATCTCCTCGCGCACCGCGCGGAGGCGCTGAAGAACGAGATCATCGGGTTCCGGGCTCATGTGAAAGAGCGTAGCACTGGTGTGGCTTATGCGCCACACCGAAGATCCAAGGTTTCAACTCGCCGGGCACCTTCTCACGCGAGGAGAGAAGAGATCTGTCACCCCGCGAGCGCTTCCTTGCTGCGGTCGGCGCGCTTGCGCTCGTTGGGGTCGAGGAACGTCTTGCGCAGGCGGATCGACTTCGGCGTGACTTCGACCAGCTCGTCGTCCTCGATGTAGGCCAGCGCCTTCTCCAGCGTCATCTGGATCGGCGGGGTCAGGCGCACCGCCTCGTCCTTGCCGGCGGCGCGGATGTTGGTGAGTTGCTTGCCCTTGAGCACGTTGATCTCGAGGTCGTTCTCGCGGCTATGCTCGCCGATGATCATGCCTCGGTAGACCTTGATGCCGGGCGTGATCATCATCGGGCCGCGGTCTTCCAGCTTCCACATGGCGTAGGCGACGCTCTCGCCCTGGTCGTTGGAGATCAGGACGCCGTTGCGACGGCCGGTGATCTCGCCCTTGAAGGGCGCATATTCGTGGAACAGCCGGTTCATGATGGCCGTGCCTTTTGTATCCGTCAGTAGTTCCCCCTGGTATCCGATGAGGCCGCGCGTCGGCGCGTGGAACACGATGCGCTGGCGGTTGCCGCCGGAGGGCCGCATCTCGATCATCTCGGCCTTGCGCTCGGACATCTTCTGCACGACGACGCCGGAATGCTCCTCGTCGACGTCGATCACGACCTCCTCGATGGGCTCCAGCAGCGAGCCGTCCTCCGCCTTCTGGTAGACCACCTTGGGGCGCGACACGCCGAGCTCGAAGCCCTCGCGGCGCATCACCTCGATGAGGATCGAGAGCTGCAGCTCGCCGCGGCCCGACACGATGTAGCCGTCGGACTTGGTATCGTCGGCGATCTTGAGGGCGACGTTGCCCTCGGCCTCCTTCATCAGCCGGGCGCGGATGACGCGGGTGGTGACCTTGTCGCCCTCGGTACCGGCGAGCGGGGAATCGTTGACGAGAAAGGTCATCGACAGGGTCGGCGGATCGATCGGCTGGGCCTGCAGCGGCTCGGTGACCGAAGGCTCGCACATCGTGTCGGCGACGTTGAACTTCTCCAGCCCCGCGATGGCGACGATGTCGCCGGCCTCGGCCTCCTCGATGGGCGTGCGCTCGATGCCGCGGAAGGCGAGGATCTTCGACACCCTGCCCTGCTCGACGACCTTGCCGGTGCGGTCGAGCACCTTGACCGACTGGTTGGGCTTCACCGAGCCGGCGAAGATGCGGCCGGTGACGATGCGGCCGAGGTAGGGGTTGGCCTCGAGCAGCGTGCCGAGCATGCGGAAGCCGCCCTCCTCGATGGTGGGCTCGGGCACGTGCTTGATGACGAGGTCGAACAGCGGGCCCATGCCGTCCTGCGGGCCCTCCGGCGCCATCGCCATCCAGCCCTGCTTGGCGGAGCCGTAGAGAATCGGAAAGTCGAGCTGCTCGTCGCTGGCGTCGAGCGCGGCGAAGAGGTCGAACACCTCGTTGACCACCTCGGTCACGCGGGCGTCGGGCTTGTCGACCTTGTTGATGGCGACAATCGGCTTGAGGCCGATTTTGAGCGCCTTGCCGACCACGAACTTGGTCTGCGGCATCGGTCCCTCGGCGGCGTCGACCAGCACGATGGCGCCGTCGACCATCGACAAGATGCGCTCGACCTCGCCGCCGAAGTCGGCGTGGCCGGGGGTGTCGACGATGTTGATGCGGGTGTCGTTCCAGGCAATGGAGGTGGCCTTCGCCATGATGGTGATGCCGCGCTCCTTCTCGAGGTCGTTCGAGTCCATCACCCGCTCGGCGACGCGCTGGTTGTCGCGGAACGCGCCGGACTGGCGCAGCAGGCAGTCGACGAGGGTCGTCTTGCCATGATCGACGTGAGCGATGATGGCGATGTTTCGCAGCTTCATGGGAAGGGGCCGAAGATTGGAGAGGAGCGGGCGCAGTGATCCGACGCACGTCGCGCGCCTGCCGCATTGCGACACGATCTACCGCATCGCGGCGGATTTGGGAATGGGGCTCAGCCCGTCGAGTCGAGCGGCAGGTCCGTCGGCATTTCGTGGCCGTCGCAGCCCTCGATCCCGTCGTCCCATTCGCGCGAGCGCGAAACAATAGGGCAGGCGTCCCGCGTCTGGCCGCGCCGCCGGACGTCGGCGCCTCCCGAGACGGCATCGAACGGGCGTGCCTGCTGATGTTGCGCGAGCCGGCGAAGCGCTGCCAGGGCGACGGGTCGGAACGGATCGGGCAGAAGCGGGAACCTGCAGGCGATCATCACGAGCGCAAGGTTCTTTGCGGCATCCCCCACGCTCTCGCCCCAGTCTTTGGGCAGAGCGGCGGCACAGGTCGCCGCATTCCGTTGCCGCGGCGCCCTCCTGCCACCCGCGAGGTTCTATGATCATCTACGGCGTCGCGCTGCTCGCCGCCTGCACGCTTCTCGGCACCTTCGTGGGCGAGATGCTCGGCGTCGCGCTCGGCATCCGCGCCGACATCGGCGGCGTCGGCTTCGCCATGATCGCGCTGATCGCCGCGCGCGCCGCGCTGAAATCGCGCGGCTGGCTCGGCAAGGGCGTCACCGGCGGCGTCGAGTTCTGGTCGGCTATGTATATCCCCATCATCGTGGCGATGGCGGCGCAGCAGGACGTTGTGGCGGCCATCGGAAGCGGCCCCATGGTGCTGCTGGCAAGCCTCGTCTCCTTCGTGCTCTGCCTCGGCCTCGCCGCCGTCCTCGGCCGCACCCGCCTGGGCGAGCGCGTCGGAGAGGCCGCGCCCGGCTTCGAGCCGGCGGAGGGCCTGCAGCGATGAGCGAGATCTTCACCCACATGGCCAAGAGCGAGGCGCTGGTCGTCGCCTTCGCGCTGGTCGGGCTGCTGATGCTCGTCTCCAGCGGGCTGTCGCGCGGGCTGACGCGCGGTCGTGTCCACGCCTCGGCCTTCGCCATCGCGCTCGGCCTCGCGCTCGCCTATCTCGGCGGGCGGATCACACACGGCCACCACGGCATCGCCGACGTCGTGCCCTTCTCCGGCATCCTGCTCCTCGGCGGTGCCATGCTGCGCGACTTCGCCGTGGTCTCGACCGCCTTCGAGGTCGACGTCGCGCAGGCCTGGCGCGCCGGCGCCGTGGCCTTCGTCGCCGTGGCGTTCGGCACCGCCATCCCCTTCGCCGTCGGCGCCGCCTGCGCCTGGAGCTTCGGCTACACCGACGCGGTCAGCCTCACCACCATCGGGGCCGGCGCCAACGCCTACATCATCGGCACGGCGACGGGCACGGCGCTCGGCGCCGCCTCGCCGGTGATCGCGCTTTCGATCGCCACCGGCGTGCTCAAGGCGGTCTTCGTCATGGTGGTGACGCCGCTCGTCGCCCGCGCCATCGGCCTCGACAACCCGCGCTCGGCGATGATCTACGGCGGCGTCATGGGCTCGGTCAGCGGCGTCACCGCCGGCCTGGCGGCGACCGACCGACGGCTGGTCCCCTACGGCGCGCTGACCTCGACCTTCCATACCGGCCTGGGCTGCCTGCTGTGCCCTTCGCTGTTCTTCCTTATCGTGCGGATGTTCGTGCGATAGCAGGGGCACCGTCTGCTTCGGGCGATCCGCAGCTCGTCATTCCAGTGCTCGCGCAGCGAGAACCCGGAACCGGTGCGCCTCGCTCGTTCCGGGAAAGCCCAAGCTCTCCGGTCCCGGGTGCGCCTGCGGCGCCCCGGAAAGACGCCCTTCTTGACTGGTGTCTCACAGCCCGCGGTCCATCCTTGCGCTCGGCAGGCCGGGCGTGCTGCGTGCATCGGCGAAGAGCGAGCCGGAGCGCGGATCGTCCTCGTTCGAGGACGGCATCGTCGTCACGTAGAGCGTCGCGAGACCGGGGCCGCCGAAGCAGCAGCTCGTCGGGTTGCGCACCGGCACGGGCAGCTCGGCCTCGAGCGAGCCATCCGGCGCGTAGACGTTGAGCCGCCCGCCGCGCCAGATCGCGACGAGCACGCGCCCGGCGGCATCCACCGCGAGGCCGTCGGGCACGCCCTCCTCGACCGGCACGGTGGCGAAGGCGCGCCGATGCGAGATGGCGCCGGTGGCGAGGTCGTAATCGTATGCCCAGACCGTGCCGGCGTGGGTGTCGGAAAAGTACATCGTGTCGCCGGAGGGACTCCAGCCCAGGCCATTCGACAGCGACACCGGCGCCTGCGCCACCTCGAGCCCGCCGCCGCGCCAGCGGTAGAGCGCGCCCGTCGCCTCATGGTCGCGGTTGGCCTCGACATGCATCGTGCCGGCCCACAGCCGCCCGCGCGGATCGCACTTGCCGTCGTTGAAGCGGTTGGCCGCGTGCATCGCCGGGCGGACCAGCGGCGTCTCGCCGGCGGTCCCAAAGGCGAGATCGTAGAGCCCGCCGCCGATCCCGGCGACCAGGCGGGCGTCGGCGGCGACGACGCAGAAGCCGACCAGATCGGGCAGCGGGTGGCTGGCGCAGGCGCCCGTCGCCGGCTCGTAGCGGTGGATGCCCTGGCCGACGATGTCGACCCAGTACAGGCATCGGCTCCCAGCATCCCAGACAGGGCCTTCGGCGAGCTTCGAACGAGGCAGATGGTCGAGCAGGCGCATGGCGGTTCCGGCTGAGTCGGCCCCACCCTATTCTTTTGGCGTCGTCCGTGGCGAGTTGACGCGCGGAAAACCTGCGTTTTCCCTTCGTGCCGATGTACGCGACCGCCGACCTCGTCGACGCCCGCGAGGCGATCCTGCAGAGCTGCGCCCTGCCCTTCCGGAGCTTTGGCAGCGCCACCTTTCCATCCGGCGACTGGGTCTACGCCGACGAGGACGGCCTCCGTGGTGAGCCCGAAGGCGCTGACCCTGCCGTGACGCAAGTTCCGTCATTGCGAGCCGAAGGCGAAGCAACCCCGGGGCGAACGACGCAATCCTGCCAGGTGGCTCTTGGGGTTGCTTCGCTCCGCTCGCAATGACGGAAGCGGTTTCCCTCGGGCGTGCTCTAGTCTTTCGCCCCCTTGGCGTTGCGGCGGCAGCGCTCGGAGCAGTAGCGCACCTCGTCCCAGCTGCGCTCCCACTTCTTGCGCCAGGCGAACGGCCGGTGGCACACCGGGCAGATCTTGCTCGGCAGGTCGGCCTTCTTGGTGCCCCGGGTCACGCGCCGCGCCCGTGCGCCGACGCCACCTCGACCATGGCGTCGATCAGCGCATCGAGGTCCTCCGCCGCGATCGTAAGGGCCGGTGTCAGGTACGCGATGGTGCGGAACGGCCGCACCCACACGCCGGCGCGCAGGAAGCGCGCCTTGAGCGCGTCGAGGTCGTCGATGCGCTCGAGCTCGACCACGCCGATCGCGCCCTTCACCCGCACGTCGCGGATGCCGGGACGGCCGGCGAGCGGCGCCAGGCCTTCGCGCAGCCGCACCTCGATCGCGCTGGCCTGGGCCAAGCGCGGCTCGCGCTCGAAAAGGTCGAGCGAGGCGTTGGCGGCGGCGCAGGCCAGCGGGTTGGCCATGAAGGTCGGCCCGTGCATCAGCGCGTGGGTCGGATCGTCCGAGAGGAAGGCCTCGAAGACCGACCGCGACGCGATGGTGGCGGCCAGCGCCATCGTGCCGCCGGTCAGCGCCTTGGACAGCGTCACGATATCGGCCACCACGCCCGCCGCCTCGCAGGCGAACATCGCGCCGGTGCGCCCGAACCCGGTGAAGATCTCGTCGAAAATCAGCAGGCAGCCGTGACGCGTCGCCGCCGCGCGCAGCCGCGCCAGCGTGGCGGCCTCGTGGAACAGCATGCCGCCGGCGCCCTGCACCAGCGGCTCGACCAGGATCGCGGCGACGCGGTGGCCTTCGCGTTCCATCAGCGTCTCGAAACCCGCGAGGCCGGCCTCGTCGCGCGGCAGTCCGGCGATGATCTGGCGGGGCAGCACGCCGGCGAAGTGCGCGTGCATGCCTTCTTCCGGATCGCACACCGCCATCGTCGCCAGCGTGTCGCCGTGATAGCCGCCGCGGAACGCCAGGATCTTCGTGCGCTCGGGCTCGCCGCGATTCAGCGCCGCCTGGATCGCCATCTTCATGGCGACCTCAACGGCGACCGAGCCGGATTCCGAGAAGAAGACGTGGTCGAGATTGCCCGGCAGCAGCGCCGCGAGCCGGGCCGCCAGCGTCGCCGCCGGCTCGTGCGTGAGCCCGCCGAACATCACGTGCGGCATGATCTCGAGCTGCCGGCGCACCGCGTCGGCAATTTGGGGATGGTTGTAGCCGTGGCAAGCCGTCCACCACGAGGCGATGCCGTCGATCAGCACGCGACCGTCGGCGAGGTGGATGCGCGAGCCTCGAGTCGCCGCGACGGCGAGCGCCGGCGCCGCGTTCTTCATCTGGCAGTAAGGCCGCCACAGGTGCGCCTGTCCGGCTTCGAGCCAAGACGGATCCAGGGCCACGATGTCTCTCGTCATCGCTCCGCTTTTGCATTTTGGCGGCGCTCGCGCCAGACAGGGAGGCCAATGCGCTCGCTCGACGAACACGCCGCCGCCAAGCTCGACGCCCTCGACGCGCGCGCGCTCCGCCGCACCCTGGTGGCGACCGACCGCGGCGACTTTCCCCATGTGATCCGCGGGGGACGTCGCCTGGTGTCGTTCTCCTGCAACGACTATCTCGGCCTCTCAACCGATCCGCGCGTCAAGGCGGCGGCCGCCGCCGCCATCGAGCGTTGGGGCACCGGCGCTGGCGCCTCGCGGCTCGTCACCGGCAACCATCCGCCGCTGGAGGCGCTCGAAGCCCAGCTTGCGGCGATGAAGGGCAGCGAGGCGGCCTGCGTGTTCGGCTCGGGCTACCTCGCCAACATCGGCGTGCTCGGCGTGCTCGCCGGCCCCGGCGACCTCGTGCTGATCGACGCGCTGGCCCACAGCTGCCTCTACGCCGGCGCGACGCTGTCCGGCGCGACCATCATCCGTTTCCCCCACAACGACGTCGACGCGGCGGCCGGCCTGCTGGCGACGCATCGCGGCGCCCACCGCCACGCGCTGGTCGTCACGGAGACCGTGTTCTCGATGGACGGCGATCGCGCGCCGCTCGCCGCGCTGGCCCGCCTCGCCGGCGCGCACGACGCCTGGCTGATGGCCGATGACGCGCACGGCCTGGGCCTGGCGCCCGACGCGTCGGCCAAGATCGAGGTGCCCCTGGCGATGGGCACGCTGTCGAAGGCGGTCGGCAGCTACGGCGGCTATTGCTGCGCGTCGCGCGCGGTGGTCGACCTGTTGAAGACCCGAGCCCGCTCGCTGGTCTATTCCACCGCCCTGCCCCCGGCCTCGGTCGCGGCGGCGGCGGCGGCGCTGGACATCATCGCCGCCGAGCCGGCGCTCACGCGCGCGCCGCTCGCCAGGGCGCGGCTGTTCACCCAGCTGATGGGGCTGCCGGAAGCGCAGAGCGCGATCGTGCCCGTGGTTCTCGGGGCCGCCGAGGTGGCGCTGGAGGTCTCCGCGCGACTCGAGACCGCCGGCTTTCTCGTCGTGGCGATCCGGCCGCCCACCGTGCCGCCGGGAACGGCGCGGCTGCGCCTCGCCTTCTGCGCCGGCCATGACGAGGCCGACATCGCGCGCCTCGTCGAGGCGCTCCGCGGCCTGCTCGACGCCACCGCATCGATCGACGCAGGAAGGACCCTGTGCCCGGCCTCTTCGTGACCGCGACCGGGACGGAGGTCGGTAAGACCTACGTCACGGCCGGGCTGATCCGCGCCGCCCGCCGCGCCGGTCGCCCCGTCGCCGCGCTGAAGCCGGTGCTGACCGGCTACGATCCCGCCACCGCCGCCGAGAGCGACGCCGGCCGGTTGCTCGCCGCCCTCGGCCTCCCGCTCGACGACGACACCGTGGCGGCGATGTCGCCCTGGCGCTACGCCGCGCCGTTGTCACCAGACATGGCCGCCGCCGCCGAAGGCCGCGACGCCCCGGGCCTCGATCCCGTCGCGACCTGCTGCCAAAAGGCGCTCGCGCCCGAGCGCCTCACGCTGGTCGAAGGCATCGGCGGCCTCATGGTGCCGCTCGACCGTCGCCACACCGTGCTCGACCTCGTGGCCGCGCTCGGACTGCCGATCCTGCTGGTGTCGCCGACGGCACTCGGCGCGATCAGCCATGCGCTGACGGCGGTGGCGGCGCTCGCCGGCCGCGGCCTCGCGCCCGCCACCCTGCTCCTGGTGGAGAGCGCCGGCGCCGGCGTGCCCGCCGCCGCCACCCGCGAAACGCTGGCCGCATTCTGCCCCGGCGTCCGCGTGGCCGTGCTCGCCCGCGACCCGTCCGACAAGGATTTCGACGCGCTGCTCGCGCAGCTCACCCCTTCCCGCGACCCTCGTTCTGCGGCATAAGGAGCACCGCGCGGGTGTAGCTCAATGGTAGAGCAACTGCCTTCCAAGCAGAATACGAGGGTTCGATTCCCTTCACCCGCTCCAGTCCTGGCTCGAGGTTCCTGCAAAAGCTAGGCCTTAGCTCGGATTGCTTGACGCTTGAAGTCGAGCCAGCGGCAAAGCGGCGACGAGCGTGGTCGGAAACGCCAGCCGGCCGCATGCATCACAGATCGTTCGAGTTTCCCGCAAGACGACTTTCCTCATGCCGATTCCGGTCGCGCAACGTCGGTCGCAGTCCGATCCGTGATCGAGACGAGCCTCTCCGTCGAAGCTGCGCTTGCATTGATCGAAACGCGTCGGAGAAGCCAGGCGGCCGCGCTCTCCCGCTTGGCGCTGTCAAGAGAGCGTCTCGCGCCTCGTTGCCGGAACACGGCCCGGCTTGCTACGACGGCCGAATGTTATCTGGATTTGACGATGCATCTGTTTTTGCTGCGGCTTCTCGGAGCCGTCCGGACGCGGCTCCATCTGCTGAAGCCGACGTTCTACGGAACGATACTGCGCCTCAAGACGAAGCTCACCACGTCGGAGGTCGAGGCGCTTCTCCCATTCGACGGGCGCATGTGGTACCAGAACCTGCCGATCGAGGGTAAAGACGACGTGCTGTTCCATCGTGATCATGATGCCATCGAGCAGTTCGACGGTGGGATCGTCTTCCGTGAGCGCCAGCTTGCCGTTTGGACACGCGCACTCTCCGCGCGACAGGCTTGGTGCGAGGCGCACGGCAGCCAATTCCGGATGCTGATCATCCCTGAAAAACACATCGTCTACGCCGACAAGCTGCCGGCTGGGATGAGGATTTCACCGCGGCGACCGGCCATCCAGCTCCGCGACGCCTTGGACCCCGAGCTTGCAGCGAAGGTTCTTTACATCGCGGCGGCGCTGCGCGAGGCGCGACGCCGCCACGACACCTTTTACAAAGCCGATACGCATTGGACGGGATATGGTGCTTTTGTCGGCTACCGCGCCATTGTCGACAGTTTGGCATCCGACCTGAAACTCGAGACGGTCGGCGAAGACGAACTGGTGTTCCGGGAACGCCATGTCATCGGCGACATCGGAGTTCGCTTTTTTCCGGAGCGCGGCGATCTCGCGCTCCTCGTCGAACCGCCGGTTCCCTTTAATCTGGTGTTCGAGAACGGCAACTTCGGCCGAGGCGCGGTCCACGTCTACGAAAGCGAGCGTCGAGACCTGCCGAGCTGCGTGCTGTTTCGCGACTCGTTTGCGAACGCGATGATCCCACTCCTCATGCGGAGCTTTTCGCGGGTGGTGGCGGTCAGTTCCTTGACATGCCACTTCGATCTGCTGGAGCAGGAAAAGCCCGACCTGGTCCTGTTCGAGATCGTCGAGCGATTCATTGCGTCCTTTGTGCTCGATCGCGCCATCGTGCTGCCGGAAGACGACAGGGCCCTTCCCTTCGCAACCGTCACCGGGACCGAGCTTTGCGAATTACAACGGGTCTTGCAGTGATGATCCGGCGAAGTGGCAGGTGCTTCCAACGGGTAGACGTTCGTGTCGTTCTCAGCGAAGCTTAGACTTCGCCGACCGATCGAGGCGCTGATCCTACGTCGTCGTTTGAGCCGGATCGAGGCCGGCTCGGCAGCGGCGCGCGTCTACGCGCGCGTCGCCGCACAATTGCTGCGCGATATGAAGTTGATCGAGGCTTCCGACGTCATCGAGACCGGCATCGCTCTGTTTCCCACAGACTTCGACTTAATACTGATCCAGGCCCGCATCGCGGTCCATCGCCAGCAGCACGACCGCGCTAAACTCCTCTGGGAGCAAATCCGCGATCGGCGCCCGGATCTTCCGGAAGCCTGGAGTTTGGTTGCCAGGCTGCAAATGGAGCACCGCCAATTCGACGAGGCCTCGGCTACGCTTGCGGAAGCGTCAAGACGCTTCCCAGGCCATGTCGAGATCGTCGCCGAAGGTGCGCGCCTGCACGACTACCGCGGTCTGCCGGCCGAAGCCCTGATCCTCTGGCGCGAGCTTCTTTCCAAACATCCTGACAACGCCGAATTCTGGCGGGGATGTACCTACAACCTCATTCAGTTGAAACAACTGGACGAGGCCGGCTCCGTCCTGAAGACGGCGCTCACGAAGTACCCAGCCGATCGCGCGTTGATGGCCGTCTCCGGCAGTTTGGCGATGGCACGAGAGGATTGGGATGGCGCACTTGCGATATGGAAAGCGTTCCGCGTCCGCTTTCCGGACGACGCGACGGGGTGGGAGAACCTCGGCAAAACCCTCACGTCCAAACATCTGTCGGACATCGACCAGGGCCGTCTCGCCGCCAACGACCGCCCGGTCGAGGTAGGGCGCGTCGAGGACGAGGACATCCGCAGGCTGCTGCTCGGCTTCGAAAGCCTTGGTGCGGATTGCGAATTCGGTATGGTTCAACGTCGCTACGGCGCGGAGCCGCTGGGACTGCTTCGGTGGAACGCCGTCGCATTGGAAAGCCTGATCGCGGCACTGGCCGCCCGCTTCGATCGTATGGGCGACCCCGATCAGACGGAGTTTTGGCCTGGGCAGGCTGCGGAACTCTATCTCCAGGACAAGCGCTGGGGCTTTGCGATGCACACGTTTCTCTCCTCGAAGACGACCGATCAAGACGCGCTGTTCCCGAAGATGTGCAAACGCATTGCCTATCTCAGGGACAAACTGATCGATGACTTGGTGGCGGCCGAGAAGACCTTTGTCTTCAAGACGAAGAACATCGCTGTCGATGATCTCACGGCGCTTCACTTGGGGTTGCGGCGCTTCGGTCCGGTTCGTCTCCTCTGCGTCGTCGTCGCAGATCCTGCGGCGCCGGATCCTTTTACAGGTTCAGCGGGCGAAGTTCGCGAGATAAGACCAGGTCTGTATATCGGTTTCATCAGCAGGCTCGGCGGCGCGCAAGGGTTCTGGAACATCGCTTACGACGATTGGGTTGCCATCTGCCGCGGCCTGTGCCCGTAGCTGTGATGCCGAGGTCGGTCGATCGTGCCGGAAGGCTCGGCTTCACGGCATTGGGAGCTGGATCATCGGACGATGATTGCGGCGTTGCTCTTGAACACGCCGACCATTATCGAACAAAGGAGCGGGAGGGTGCGTGACGAGGCAACTATTTACGCGGCGTTGAGCGATATCTTTGCCGATGTATTTACGCGTGACGACATCTCGCTCTCGTCGAAGACGTCAGCCAAGGACGTGGCAGACTGGGACTCTTTCAAGCAAGTCGAAATCATCATGGCCGCGGAACAGCATTTTGGGATCAGGTTCACATCGGCCGACATCGACGGCCTACGCGATGTCGGCGACCTTGCCGCTGTGATCGCTCGGCGGACAGAACGCTGAGCCAACTCTATGGATCGACGGCTGGACCCACTTCAACATCGCCGTAAGCGGTGGAGAGGTTTTCAACAGCGGGAAGCTTGGTCAAGCATCGCCTGACACGCGCTGCATACCACGTGCGACCCTGCCACTCGACCCTCAATATGCTTCTACGGTCTTTGGACCGTAGAAGCATAAGTTGCACTTCATGCGAGCCAGCCGGTCTGTGCGGACTTATTTTAGATTATCGCTCCAGCAGGTCTTCGACTTGGATCGGCGTCTTACGCACGCGAATACCGGTCGCATTGTAGACCGCATTCGCGATCGCTGCCGGCATTCCGACGATCCCGATTTCACCGACCGCCTTGGCTCCGATCAGGTTGATCGCCGTGTCCGTCTCGTTGATGGTCTCCACAACGACGTCGCCGATGTCGGCGCCGGTGGCAATATGGTAGCTTGCGAGGTCAGCGTTGGCGAACTTGGCTTGCGGGCCGTCCAATTTGCTCTGCTCGAGCAGGGCGAAGCCGGCGCCCCAAACCATCCCTCCGGCGAGATTAGAATGCGCTGTGCGCTCGTTGATGATCTTGCCGCAGGCGAAGACGCCGACCATGCGAGCGACGCGTATCGTGCGCAGGATGGGATCGACATGCACCTCCGCGAACTGCGCTCCGAAGGAGAAGCTCGAGACGTCCGACACGGGTCCGGTCATCGCCATGCCACCGTCGAGGCCGCCTTGGGCTTTCTCGTCGTCCATGCCGCGCGGCTTCCATTCCGCGTATTCGGTGGCCTCGCTCCAGCCGATCGCCGCCAACACCTCGGCCAAGGCATGACCCTGTCCATCGGGTCCGGTGATCCGCCCCTCGGCGAAGCCGATGGCGGCAGGCTCAGCCCCGGCGAAGGGCGCCCCGTCACTGGCTGTCACCGCCGTCGACAACCGTTTGCGCAGTGCCGTCGCAGCCTTGTGGATCGCGGAACCGGCCGAACCGGTGGTGATCGAGCCGCCCGCCATCGGCCCTGACGGCAGGATCGTATCGCCGAGCTTCACGGTGATGAGGGCGTCGGGAACACCGAGCACGGCGCCCGCGACGTTGCCAAGTACGGTATAGGCCCCTGTGCCAAGGTCATGCGCCGCCGTCTCGACCAGCAGCGATCCGTCTCTGTTCAGAGTGACCCGCGCGGCGGAAGGCGCCATCGCCGAGGGATAGGTCGCGGTGGCGCAGCCGTAGCCGATCAGCGTGCCGTCTTGCATGGTGGTGGTGCCGGGCTTGGCCGAGCGCTTATTCCAGCCGAACAACTCGGCGCCGCGCTCGAAGCACTGGACGAGGGAGCGGCTCGACCACGGAACGCCCTTCATCGGGTCGACCGCCGGCTCGTTCTTCAGACGCAACGCGATCGGGTCCATGTCGAGCGCAACTGCGAGTTCGTCGATGGCGCTCTCGAACCCGAAAAATGAAGACGCTTCGGCAGGCGCGCGCTGAAAGCCGGGCGTGTTGACGTCGGTCGCGATCGTACCCTGCTTGGTGCGCAGCGTGGTGGAATCGTACATGCGCGAGATTGCCGTCGAGCCCGGAAACGCGACATGGTCGATGGCCGCGCTTTGCCCGGTCTCCTCGAAGATGATCGACGTGAGCGTGCCATCGCGCTCCGCTCCCAAAGCGACGCGGGCGCGTGTCGCTGGACGGAAGGAGCCCACCGTCCACATGGCATCGCGGGGCACGTAGAGCTTGACCGGTCGTCCCAGCCGACGAGCCGCCTCGGCGATCAACACGACATGAGGCAGGATGGTCGCCTTGGAGCCGAAGCCGCCACCGACGTAGGGGCATTCGACGTGAACGTTGCGCATCGGCACGCCGAAGATCTTGGCAAGGCCGGCCTGAGTTCCGACGACCCACTGGCTCGGCACGTTTACGGTCAGCTTGTCGCCCGACCATACGGCCGTGGTGGCGTAGAGCTCTATGGGATTATGATGCTGCGCCGGCGTGTCGTAGCGCAAGTCGACCTTCACCGGCGCAGCTGCGAGAGCGGCGTCGGCATCGCCCTTCTTCAGCGATGCGTCGTCGCTCACCTCGGGCGCACTGCGGGACTTGTCCATGTCGGCAGACGCCGCTTCGGCCTTGTAGCCCACTTTGACGCTAGCGGCCGCCTCCTCCGCGGCTTCCAGCGTCTCGGCGAGCACAAGCCCTACGATCTGCCCGGAATAATGCACCGCGTCGGAGGACAACGGCATGAAGGAGGACTGCATGTGTCCACCCTTCATGGCGAATGTTTCCTCTCCCATGCCGCGATTGAAGCTGCGATGGGTAAGGATGAGTTCGACTCCCGCCACGGCTTCGGCCGCCGTCGTGTCGATGCTCGAGATGGCGCCCCTGGCGCATGTCGAACGCACCAGCGCGGCATAGGCGGTTCCGGCGTGCGGGAAATCGGCGGCATAGCGGGCCGTACCGGCGGCTTTGAGCGAGGCATCCCGGCGCACGGTGCCGGTGGCCTGGATGGATGCTGATGTTGCAGCCATGATCAATGTCTCCCTGCGGCGACGAGCACCGCTTTCGCGACCGCGTTGCGGCCGAGTGCGATCTTGAAGGCATTATCGCCGCGCGGTTGCGCATCGGCAAACGCGGCGGTGCCGGCGGCAAACGCAAGCTCTCGCGTCAGCGTCTGCCCGTTGAGGACGTCACCGGCGGCAACGGAGCGCCAAGGCATGCTGGCGACACCGCCGAGGGCAACCCGCGCGTCGGTGATCGTGTCGCCGTCCATGTCGAGGGCCACGGCGGCCGACACAACGGCATAGGCGTAGGAACGCCGATCGCGAACCTTGAGGTAAGTCGACCGCCGTCCGGCCGGCGTCGCCTGCACGAGGATGGCGGTGATGATCTCGCCCGGCTTCAAAATGGTTTCAACCGCCGGATCCTCGCCGTAAGGCAGGTGCAGATCGGCAAACGGTATGGTCCGCCGCCCGTTGGCCGAGGCGATCTCGACGCTCGTGTCGAACGCGGCCAGGGTCGCGCCCCAGTCGCCAGGATAAGTGGCAATGCAGCTCTCCGAGGCGCCGAACAGGGCCATGTCCCGCGTGTCACCTTTAAGCGCCGCGCAACCGCTGCCGGGCCGACGCTTGTTGCAGGCCGATGTGCCGTCGCGGAAATAGAGGCAGCGAGTACGCTGCAGGATGTTGCCCCCGACCGTTGCCGCGACGCGCAACTGCTGCGAGGCGGCCAGTTGCAGGCTTTCCACGAGGGCGGGATAGTTTGCCTTCAGCGTGGCGTCTTCCGCGACATCGGCCATCCTGGCCAAGGCGCCGAAGCGCAGCACGGGACCGCTCGCGTCGAAGGCGGATAGTTCGTCGAGACGACTGATGTCGATGAGCCGAGACGGCGCCCAGAGTTCGCCGCGCAGCAGGTCGACCATAGTGGTACCGCCAGCGAGGATGGCCGCGCCGGGCAGAGCCGCCTCGCGAAGGGCATCGTCCATCGAGGTGGCGCGGTGATAAGTGAAAGGCTGCATCTCAGGCGCTCCGTCCGGTGGCGGACCGCTGGTCGGCAACATCGCGGATCGCCGACACGATGTTGGGGTAGGCGCCACAGCGGCATAGATTGCCGCTCATGTATTCGCGGATCTCATCGTCGCTGCTTGCATGTCCTTCCGCGACGCAAGCCACCGCAGCCATGATCTGCCCCGGGGTGCAATAGCCACACTGCATCGCATCGTGGGCGACGAACGCTGCCTGCATCGGGTGCGGCGTGCCGTCGGCGTCAGAGAGGCCCTCGATCGTCGTGATCTCGCGACCCTCCGCCATGGCGGCGAGCATCAGGCAACTCAGCTGACGACGCCCGTCGACATGCACAGTGCAAGCACCGCAGGTCCCACGGTTGCACCCGACCTTGGTGCCCATTAGGCCAAGATGCTCGCGCAACGCATCGAGCAGTGTCGTACGAGGATCGAGATCCAGGTTGTGGGTGCGACCGTTGATGTCGAGGCGCAGGGCGAGCCGCGCTTGAGTCGGGAAACTGACGTCGGACATCGGGCAGCCCTCAAGACCTTACGTTGTCGTAATGGGTGACCGTTGCCTTGGTTGCCGATGGCTGAAGGGTCACAGCTCGATGAAAGCGGATCTTTCAGCCTGATGCCACGCAGACATATCGCTCGTTGCTCGGGTCAAGGCGGATCTCGCAGGCGACTTATCGGATTCGTGCGCCGCTGAGCGATCCGACGGCGGGCCGATACTTTCGTCGGTGGATGAGAGCCATGCCGCTAGTCACGCTCGCCATCATGTCGAAGACTTGCAGGCTGCCGCAGGTGTGCCTGATACGTGCCGAGGTCATGGGCATGTGACCATGCTGACATCCAGGTATGACCAGACGCTGCCGAAGCCGGGTCGCAACATTGTGCTCGCGGCCTCGCCATCCAAGGCGCCCTGCGGGACGCTCAGGGCGAGGATGGCCCCAAGCTGCATCAGATTTGCTCCGGGAACGCAAGACGGAGGTGCCGGCCAGAAGGATCACGGCCAGAAGGATTGTCCCGAAGACATCGCGATCAGGCCGCGGCGGCGGCTGGCTTGACGCGTCGGCCTCCCCCTTCGATCAGACCTTCGCCGAGATCTCGATCGGTCGCCTTCGTATCCGAGGCAACGGCAAGCAGACCGTAGGCCACCTTCGACAGGACATCGAGGACAGCGATACCCAGAATTGCAGTGGCGTCGCCAATCAGGCCAAGACCATCGGGCGAAACGGCTAGGACGAAGGGATAGAGGAACCATAAGACCGACAGCATGCTCGCGTTGATCCGATAGTCCCTCCGGACGTCATCGCGCTCGAGCTTGTTGGCCTGGAGGTTCGGCACCCAGAGGACGTAATAGACCCCCAAGAAAGCGGCGCAGGAAATCCCGAACCAGCTCCACTTGATCCAAGGGGTGACCGAAAGTCCGAAGGCGAAAGCCGTGATGATCATCATGACGTCGGCCAGGATCACGCCGAGGATGGAGCCTGGATTGCGAGGCCCGGCCCGCATCGCCGTGATCGACAGCGAGAGAAGCAGGAGAGGCGTGGTGAAGGTCCAGTCGACATAGCGCGCCCAGTAGAATGTCCGATGATCGCCGAGGAGCGCAGCCGCCGACGGATCGACCGGCAGCGTGACGGCGCCTTGCATCGTGGCCATTGCGAAGTAGGAGCAGGCCGCGATGAGCGGCACGATGCCGTGGTTGACGGTTTGCAGCTGCTCAGTCGTCGTTCGCTGTTTTCCGATCAAGAGGATGATCAAGCCTCCGACCGTCATGATGGCGCAGGTGATCCATAGCAGATTGGCCGAGGTCATTCCCTTATATTCCTATTTGCTGGCGCATTCGACGACCAAGACAAAGATTGACAAGTGCGCTGCCGATCGTTGAGCAAGAGCTATAATTCTATCCTTTGACATGCCTCGGTTCGGAGCTATAAAAACTCAAAGCTTGATTGCGGAGTCTTGATGCGCCTCATTTTAGGCGAGAAAAAACGGGTTTATTCAAGGTGTTCATTAGCCGCACGCTTCAAGACGTGAGCGTCAACGTGCCTCTATGATCGATGTCGTGCACGGCATGATGGTCGAACAGATAGGTGTCGGGCTAGGGCTCTTTCCCACCGTTCGCAACCCCACGGTCACGCACCGGGGGCAACGGCGCAGGAGAGTCCTGCTCGGCATCGGCCTTGCTGTTGTCGGGCTTGCCGGCGGCGCCTTCGGGCGGCGGCTCCTCGCCCGGAGCGGTCTTGTCCTTGATGTACTTGTCCAACAAATTGTGCGGAAGCATGGCTTGCAGCTCGTCGCCGACGCTCTGCAGCGCCGGACGCGACCGCGCGTTGCGCACCCACGTGGGCCACTTGTCGGACGCGGTGTCGAGCTTGGCGAAAAATACGAACGCGATGACGCACAGGATGAAACCGCGCGCGGCACCGAACAGAAAGCCGAGCGTTCGGTCGAGCGCGCCGACCTTGGAGTCGAGCACGGCATCCGACAGGTTCACCGTGATGATCGAGACTAAGATCAAAGCCACGAAGAAGATGATCGTCCCGGCGGCGAGCGCGGCGATCCAATCCTTGGCGAAGAAGGAATAGGGCTTCAGGTAAGGCACGAGATAGGGGTGCAGGAAGATGCCCGCCGCCGCCGCCGCGATCCAGGAGGCGATGGCAAGGATTTCGCGCGTGAAGCCCCGCAGCATGGCGAGAAGAGCGGACACGAGGATCACCGCGAGCAGGCCGATATCGAGATAGGAGGGCATGCCCGGACCTTGAGGTGGCGTGTGCCGCGCCGTCTCGACGAGCGCGCCAGCTTACTGTGCAAGCCAGTCTATAGCGAAGGTTGCCGCGCCCGTCACGCGCTGCGCCGGCTGTCCACACCAGGCTTGGAGGAGGGGCGCAGCGGCACAGGGCCAGTCGTCCCGCCGCGCGCCGGCGAAGCGGCCTCGCCGCGCACCCGTGCCTCGCTCGCCGGGGCGGCGATGCGGGCGACCAGCGCGCCGACATGTTCGCAGGCGAGCAGGCTCAGTCCCTCGACGCTCGCCTCGATCCGCGGGGCGACCGCGCGGGAAAAGCCGAGCTTGGCGGCCTCCTTGATGCGAGCGGCGGCATGGGCCACGGGACGCACCGCGCCCGAGAGCCCGACCTCGCCGAAGAACACCACGTCCGCCGGCAGCGCGCGGCCGCAAAGCGACGACACCAGCGCCGCCGCCGCCGCCAGATCGGCCGCAGGCTCGTTGACCCTGAGGCCGCCGGCGACCGTGAGATAGATGTCGTGCTGGCCGAGCTTCAGCCCGGCGTGGGCCTCGAGCACGGCGACGATCATGGCGAGGCGCGACGGCTCCCAGCCGACGACGGCGCGGCGCGGGGTGCCGAGCGAGGTCGGCGCCACCAGCGCCTGGATCTCCACCAGCAGCGGTCGCGTACCCTCCATGCCGGCGAAGACGGCGGCACCGGGCGTGGCCCCGTCGCCCTGGGCGGCGAGGAACAGGGCGGAAGGGTTTGGCACCTCGGCGAGGCCGCTGCCGGTCATCTCGAAGACGCCGATCTCGTCGGTGGGGCCGAAGCGGTTCTTGATCGCGCGCAGGATGCGGAAGTCGCGCCCGCCCTCGCCCTCGAAGCCGAGCACGGCGTCGACCATGTGCTCCACGACGCGGGGGCCGGCGATCTGCCCATCCTTGGTGACGTGGCCGACGAGGATTACCACGGCGCCGCTGGTCTTGGCGAGCCGGATCAGCGCCTGCGCCGCGCCGCGGACCTGGCTGACGGTGCCGGGCGAGGCCTCGATGGAATCGGTCCACATGGTCTGGATGGAATCGATCACCACCAGTGCCGGGCGCCGCCCCTGCGCGAGGGTCGCGACAATGTCTTCGACGCCGGTCTCCGCCGCGAGCTCCACCGCTGCATCCGCGAGGCCAAGACGGCTCGCGCGCAGTCTCACCTGGTCCATGGCTTCCTCGCCGGATATGTAGCAGACTCGTTCACCGCGTCGCGCAAGCGCCGCGCAGGCCTGGATCAGCAGCGTCGACTTGCCGATGCCCGGCTCGCCACCGAGCAGCAGGACCGAGCCGGCGACGAAACCGCCGCCGGTGACGCGATCGAACTCTTCGATGCCCGTCTTCAGCCGCGGCTGCGGCACCTCGGCGGACGATAGATCGCTGAGCGCAAACACCCTGCCCTTGCGAGCCCCGCGCGCCGCCTGCGCGCCGATACCGGCCGCGCCGCCCTCCTCCGTCATCGAGTTCCAGGCGCCGCAAGCCTCGCAACGCCCCTGCCAACGCGGCGCGATGTTGCCGCAGCCCTGACAGACGTAAGAGGTGCGCAGCTTTACCATCGCCGAGGATTAGAACAAAACGGGATCATCGGCAAGCGTCCGGATAGGGCTAAAAGGCGTGGCCGAGCGGACCAGCTTGCCCCGTTGGTGCGGCGACGCCAGGATGGTCCGCGCTCCTTCGTCATGCATGCGCGGAACGGAGCGGGTTTGCGCACGCGCGATCGCCTTGCGCGATGCACTCGCGGCGCTTAGCGCGAGGTGTGTGCACCGAGGAAAGAAAACTCATGGCACTGCGTGCAAAGCTGAAGCAGGAAACGCTTGTCGAGCTGGGCGCCGAGCGGTTGGCTCGGCTTATTATCGAGGAAGCCTCGCGCAACCCGCCGTTCAAGCGAATCGCGACGGCAGCCCTGGCCGCCGCCGACGGGCCCGACGCCGTCGCGGCTAGCGCGGCGTCGTGGATTACGACCGACGCAAGGCCTTTCTGGCCGACCTCGAATTCCTGGTCGCGGTGATCACCGAGGAACTCGGAAGGGTCGATCCTGGCGCCTCGAGCGACCGGCTGCTGCGATTCCTCGGCGGCGCCGCCAGCGTCCTCGAGAGGGTCGATGATCCCTCCGGATCGATGCTCGCGCTCTACGAAAAGGCGGCGCTGAAGCTCCCGGACTTGATCCTGCGTATGGGCCTGGAACGCAGGCGAGTGATCGGCCGATTGATCCCGGCCATGCTCGGCGACACCGTCGGCGTCGTCGGCCTTGCCGTCATCGATCTGATACCGTCGCTCGAAGCGGCGGAACACGCGTCGATCGGTGAAGCCTGCCGCAAGTCCTTGTCGCCAGTGGACGCGGGTTCGTCGGGCGGCTGGCGACAGGCGCTCCGGCGCAGTCAGTTGCGTAAGGTGCAGCAAGCGGTCGCCGACGCTGGTGACGACGTCGACTCCTACATCGCCGTCGAGACGAGCAAACCCGAGTCGCAACGCGACACCGTCGGTATCGCGGAGCGGCTCCTGAAAGCCGGGCGCCTAGCGGAGGCCTTGGCCGAGGTGCGTCGGCCGCTCACGCGCACGCTGAAGGTCGCCTCTTACGAAGACTTGGCCGACCATCAATTCGATATTGATGTCTTTGCGTCTCGACGGATTAGGCTCGAACCTCAAGGTGCTCGAGGCGATGAGCGAAAACGAGGCCGCTCAGCGTCTTCGTCTGCAGACCTTTCGCGACCAGCTCGATCCCGAGATGCTGCGCGCCTACGTGGGCAAGCTGCCCGATTTCGAGGATGACGAGGCACTCGACGAAGCCTTCGCTCACTACGAAGTTCTCGCGCCAGCCGCCGAGGCGCTGGAAGAAGGCCATGCCGTCGCCGCCACGATCCTCTACCGCGCGCTCATCGACGATGTTCTGTCCAGGGGGCGATCGCAAGCTTACGGTCACGCCGCGCGGCACCTCGCGCAACTCGACCTTATGGCCGCGGAGATCGCAGGTTCGACGCTCGAGCCGCACGAGGCGTATCGCGCGGCCTTGCGGAAGGCTTACGGGCGCAAGCACGGCTTCTGGAATCGTTTCGGCTCGTCATGATCGAGCAAGCCGCGAGCGCGAACTCCACGCGCAAACGGCGCCGATACCGAAAGGCTAGTCAGGCCAGTTGCCCATCGCTCAACACCTATAGCGGCGGCAGCTTGCCATTTGATCAAAGCGTAGGCTTGGCTTAATTCTGCCTTGGGCCGGCGGCATAATATGATCGTGATCAGCAAGCGCGTCAAAGCCATGTATCACTATCCGACGGCAGCGGCCTGGCGTGCGGACGTGGCGGTCCACGCCGTAGGCATGGCGCTGGCGCTGGTCGGCGGCGCCGTGATCTTCTCCCTGGCCCTGGCACTGGGTGCGGCATACGCCACCGCCATCGGCATCTACGCCGCCGGCTTCGTGCTGATGCTGGCCTTTTCCGCCGCCTACAACTTCTCACGCGGCAAGCTCAGGCCGCTGTACCGCCGGCTCGATCATTCCGGCATCTTCCTCATGATCGCCGGCTCCTACACCCCCTTCACCACGCTGGCGCTGAAGGGCGGCTGGGCCTGGGGCATGACCACCGCGGTCTGGACCATCGCCGGGCTCGGTATCCTCGGCAAGATCTTCGTTCCGCAACTGCGCGAAGGCCTCTGGATCGCGCTCTATCTCTCGCTAGGCTGGATCGTGGTTCTGGCCGCTGGACCGGTCGTCCAAGCGCTCTCCACTCCCGCCATCGTGCTGCTGGTGCTCGGCGGCCTGGTCTACAGCGCCGGCATCATCTGGCATGTGAGGGAGAATGTGACCTTCTCCCGCTCGATCTGGCACGGCCACGTTGTCGCCGCCGCCGGCGTGCACTGGGCGGCAATCCTCATCGGAACGGTCCTGCCCGCGCTGGCGCGGTAGCTCGCCTCTCCTCTCTACTCACATGTAGGGCATCGCCAGCCGCACGGCGGCGTCGCGCAGCCGTGTCGGCAGCGATCGTGCTTTGAGCTCCTTGTTGGTCAGCGGCTCGCCGCGGTGGCTCGAAACGAAATGCTGCAGCGTCTGGGCGATCTGTTGGTCGTAGACCTCCATGCAAAGCTCGAAGTTGAGCCGGAACGAGCGCATGTCCCAGTTGGCGCTTCCGATCAGCGCCCATTGGCCGTCGATCACCATGATCTTGGTATGCCGGAAGGGCGGCGGGCCGAGCCAGACGTTGACGCCGTCCTTCAGCAAGTTGCCGATATTGTGTCGCGCCGCCCAATCGACGAAGCGATGGTTGCTGCGGCGCGGCATGACGACGTGGACGACGACGCCCCGCATGGCGGCAAGCGACAGCGCGGTGAGCAGCCGCTCGTCCGGCAGGAAGTATGGCGTCATCACGTAGAGGGACGTGCGCGCGCAGGCGACCGCCTGCATGACGCAGAACTCGATCTTCTCGAGATCCTGGTCCGGACCGGAGGTGATGACGCGAGCCTTGGCGTGACCGCAAGCCTTGATCTCGCGGAACCAGGCCGGCCCCTCGAGCTCCTGCTTCATCACGAAGGCCCAATCGTCGGCGAACGCGTCGGAGAGCTGCGCCACCACCGGGCCCTCGACCTTGAAGTGGGTGTCCTGCACCGGATGCTTGGGGCTCATGCGCATCACGTTCTCATCGGCGATGTTCATGCCGCCGGTGAAGCCGATCGTGCCGTCGATCACGAGGATCTTCTTGTGCGAGCGCAGGTTGACGAGCGGCATGCGCCACGGCAGCGGCGAATGCAGGAAGCGCCCGACCGGTACGCCACGGCGGCGCAACGCGTGATAGGCCTGCGACAACACCCAGTTGCCGCCGATGCCATCGACGATCGCGCGGACGTCCACGCCGCGCGCCTTGGCCGCCGCTAGGGCCTCGATGAAGCGCATGCCGTTCTCGTCGGTGCGCCAGATGAAGCTGGTGATGCCGATGCTCGTGCGTGCCGTCTCGATGGCCGCGATCATGGCCGGGTAGGCCTCGTCGCCGTTTTGGTAGATGGTCAGGTGACAGCCTGCCTCCAGCGAGCGGCGTGACACGCGGCTGATGCCGCGTTGCAGCGCCTCGAGATCCTCGTTCATCTCGTGCCGGGTATCGGTCTTCTTAGGCGTGCGATTCTTCTGCGGACGGCGCAGCCTCTCGGCGCGGCGCTGCACCCGATTGATGCCGAGCAGAACGTAGAGGAGCATTCCGACGCCCGGCACCAGCCAGATCAAGCCGATCCAGCCGAGCGCCGAGCCGACATCGCGCTTGCGCAGCAAGGCGTGGGCGCTCGCCCAGATCGCCAGCGCGACGAGCAGCGGCGGCAGCACCTTGAAGCGTAAAGGGCCGTAAAGGTCGGCGAGCGTCTGCACGTGACGAGAATCCCGGCCGGCGTCGTGCCGGTTGCGCTTCATCACGGCAAACGAGGGCTCATTTCAAGGGCGGCGGTGCCGAGCGCGAAGGTGACCATCGCGCCGGCTCGCGCGTTGGCGCCCCATATCAGAGGGGGACGCCGGCCGTTGCACATCTTCAGTTCCGAGGCGCTGACCGGCATCGTCGCCAGCTATGGGTATTACGCCGTCTTCTTGGTGATCGCGCTCGAGAGCGCCGGCGTGCCGATGCCCGGCGAGACGGTGCTGGTCAGCGCCGCGATCTATGCCGGCGCGAAGCATGGTCTCGACATCCGCCTGGTCGTGCTGGCGGCGGCGGCGGCGGCGATCCTCGGCGACAACCTCGGCTTCTGGGTCGGGCGGCGCTACGGCCAGGGCCTGCTGACGCGCCACGGACCGAGGGTGGGACTCGACGAGCGCAAGCAGCAGCTCGGACGCTTCCTGTTCAAGCGCTACGGCGGCGCCATCGTCTTCTTCGGCCGCTTCGTGGCGCTGCTCCGCACCTATGCCGCGCTGCTCGCCGGCGCCAACGGCCTGCACCCGGCGACCTTTTTCCTTTGGAATGCCGCGGGCGGGATCACCTGGGCGTGCCTCTTCGGCTTTGGCGGCTACCTTCTCGGCAAGGGTCTCGAACGCGTCGCGGGTCCGTTGGGCTGGATCGCGCTGGCGCTGGCGGTCATCGGTGGCGTCCTGCTGTGGCGCTTCTACAAGAGGCACGAGGAGCGCCTGCTCGACGCGGCCGAGCGCGAGAGCGCCTGAGCGTCAGGCGAAGCGGAACGGCACGAAGTCGCGGCGGTCCGGGTCGACGAAGAGCGCGCGGTCGATTGGGGGCGCGGCGCGCTGCGGACATTCGTGGCGCTCGCACATGCGGCAGCTGACCCCGATCAGCACGGGCGGCGCCTTGAGATCGACGAGGTCGCCGTAGACGACGTCATTGGCATGCGCCGCCTCGCAGCCGATCCCGAGCGCGTAGTGCCGCGGGGGTGCCAGGTGGCTGCCGCCGGATTTGGTCACCGCGCGCGCCACGCAAAGGTAGCGCACCCCGTCGGGCATCTCGGCGATTTGGACCAGCGTGCGGCCGGCCGCCTCGAAGGCCTCGTGGACGTTCCACAACGGGCAGGTGCCGCCGAAACGGGCGAACTGGAAGCGCGTCGAGGAGTGGCGCTTGATGATGTTGCCGGCCCTGTCGAATCGCACGAAATAGAACGGCACGCCCTTGGCGTTGGGCTTCTGCAGCGTCGAGAAGCGATGCCCGACCTGCTCGAACGAGGTGCCGAAGGTGAAGCACAGCCGTTCGGCATCGTAGCGGGTCTTGCGGGCCTGTTCGAGGAAGCGATCGTAGGGCATCAGAACGGCGCCGGCGTAGTAGTTGGCGAGCGCGAGCCGGGTGATCGCGGCGGCATCCTCCGAGCGAAAATCGGCGGAGACGACGATGCGCTCGATGGCCTCGCCCTGTTCGAGGAGGCCGATCTGCTGCGCCATCAGGAAGGTCGCCGACGACGGGTCGATGCCTTCGCGCAGCCACAGCACGCGGGCCTTGCGATCGAGCTGGCGCATGAAGCGCGAGTTCGGCTCCACCGGCCTAAACTCGATGCGGATCTGGTGCTTGGTGAACAGGTAGTTCGCCACCGTATCCGGACGGGCAGCGACGAGGCCGAAGGTCTGCTCGGCAAGGTCCTCGGCGGCGGCATCGAGATCCTCGAAGTAGTTGCTGCGATAGTGCAGGAAGTCGCGCACCTGCTCGTAGGGCATCAGCACGGCATGCGGACGGTCCTCGTCATTCACGGCATATCGCTCATCGAGCGCATGCAGCTTCTCGTCGGTGCGGCGAAAGGCGAGGTGCAGGTTGAGGAAGGCGTGGGCGAACCACGGCACGTTGGCGACGATCGTCTTCAGATCCTGGCCGTTGGCTGCGAGACCACCGAAGACAGGATCGGCGAGCGCCTCGCGCAGGCTGCTCACAACCTTGTCATCGTCCTGCTGCGCGAAAGCGGCAACATCGATCGAGTATGTCTGCGCCAGCGCCACCATGACCTGGGCAGTCAAGGGACGCTGGTTGTTTTCGATCTGGTTGAGGTAGCTCGCCGAAATACCAAGACGCTCCGCGAACGCGCCCTGGTTTAGGCCGCCGGCCTCGCGCAGCTGGCGAATCTTGGGACCGACAAAGATCTTCTGGCGCATCGAAGTTTGTAACATTGCAATTGCGATTTGCAAAAACGTTGCAGGTGCACCTGATTGTCGCTGCCATATCCCCCGATTGGGGCTACCTATCGAAAGGCATACGGGAGAAATGCTCAATGCCTTTCAAGAGCTTTGACACCGCGACCATAGAAGTCGCCGGCAACGCTTCGTCCATCATCGTCGTCCACGCCGGCGCGCTCGTCCGTCTCGGCATCGTCAGCGCGCTTCGGATCCAAGCCAGCCTTCAAGGCCAGGTGATCCACCACGGAGCCCGTTTGGCCGATGTCGAGAACGCGATCCTTCAGTCTCGCGACAGCGGCCTACTCGTCTGCGATACCAACGCCTGGACGGCGTTGGAGAAAGACACGACCGGCTTACGCGAGCATGTTCGCGAAAAGAAGATCGCGTTCCTGCTCTTGGCCAACACCGATTCGGGCGCCCATCGCCTACTTCAACTCCGCGGGGTGTCTGGCGTCGTGTCGCCTGATTGCGAGGTCGCCGATCTGGAACAGGCCGTAGCCGAACTCGCCGAGGGTCGCACTTGGTTCAAGACCGAAGGCCGCGTCTGCCCGCCAAGCGGGATGTCGAAGCTTTCGTGTCGCCAGGTCGAGATTTTGGAGCTCATGACCCGCGGCCTGCTCAACAAGCAGATCGCTTGGGAGCTGGGCGTGACCGAGGGGACGGTCAAGAGCCATGTCTCGGCGATCCTCGAGAAGCTCGGCTGCGACCGCCGCACCCAGGCCATCGCCGCCTTCCTCCAGAGCATGGGCGTCGGCCATCACACCATGGCGCCAGCGCTTCATTCCTAGGACTGATCGCCGAGCCGCAGACACATAGAAGGCGCAAGCCTCGAGCCGGCGCCTTTTTCGAATGGGATCGTTCTGAGACTTGCCAAGATGTATCTTTCTGAGATATATCTTCGAGCCCAGTGAGATCGTGCCATGTGGCTTGGTTCACATCATCATACGATGCGCTGTCACGGCCCGACGGGCATGGGGCGCGGTGGAGGCGGAGCGCGCTTCGGCGGTCGCGGCTTCGGTCCACGCGGCGGCCGTCCACGCATGTTCGAGCAGGGCGACCTGCGCTACGTCGTGCTCAAACTGCTCGCGGAAAAACCGGCGCACGGCTACGAGATCATCCGCATGGTCGAGGAGCGGTTCGGCGGCGCCTACGCGCCGTCCCCGGGGATCGTCTACCCGACGCTGACCCTGCTCGAGGAGCAAGGCTTGATCGCCGTCGTCGAAACCGACGGACCTCGAAGGCTCTACGGCCTCACGGCGGAAGGCCGTGCCGAACTGGAACGCAGCAGTGCCGACATCGAGCGCGTCTTCGCCCGTATGAGTGAGCTGCGCCAGCGCATGGGAGGCGGCGCGGCGCCGGAGATCCTTCGCGCCATGGAGAACCTGAAGACAGCGCTTCGCCTGCGCATGGATCGCGGCGAGAGTGCCGACCTCAGCCGCATCACAGCAATCCTCGACGGCGCCGCGCGCGCCGTCGAGGAGCTCTGATCAGCGCTCGCTGCTTTCGAAGGGAATGTAGCGGTAGGTCCAGGTTTCGGTGAGCGGCCGGTCCTTGTAGCGCAGGAAGCAGCGCATCTCGATCGGCTCCGATCCTTGCGGGTCGAGGTCGAACATGGTGCGCCAGAGATCCTTGGTGCCGTCGGGCGAGCGCTCGGTGATGAAATGCGAGAAGGTGCCGCGCGAGACTGTCACCACCGGTTCGGGCGTCTCGCCCTCGTCGAGCGTCGCCAGAATCGGGCCCTTGAACTCGAGGAGGAACTTGCGCAGCACCTTCGAGCGTGGCGCCCCCTGCACCGCACCCATCCCGAGCCGCGTCGCCACGCAGAGCGCGAGGTCGCCCGGGAACGGGTCCTTGTCGCGCCAGTAGAGCTTGTAGCGGAAGTCGAGCTGCTCGCCGGCGTGTTTCTCCGCCGCGGGCACCCACATCACGACCATGTTGTCATAGATCTCGTTGTTGGTCGGGATCTCGACGAGCTGTACCGAGCCTGCGCCCCAGTCGCCGAGCGGCTCGACCCAGGCGCAGGGCCGCCGCTCGTAATAAACCGCGTCGAGGTAATGATTGTAATCGTGGTCGCGCTGCATCAGGCCGAAGCCCTTGGGCGTCTGGTCGAGGAAGCTGGAGATCTGCAGCGTCGGCGGGTTGATCAGCGGGCGCCACAGGTGCTCGCCGGTGCCGGCCCAGATCGCCAGTCCGTCAGAATCGTGGATCTCCGGCCGCCAGTCCGCCGCCTTGGCCTTTTCTGTCTCCGAATACCAGTACATCGACGTCATCGGCGCGATGCCGAGCCGCTCGATCGGCTTGCGCAGGTGCAATTGACAGGTGATATCCATCGTCGTGGCGAAGCCGCGGTGCATCACGAAGCGGTACGCGCCGGCGACGCTCGGCCCATCGAGCAGCGCGTAGACTTCCACGGGGTCCTGATCGGTCTTGCCCTCGCCGATCCAGAAATGGGTGAAATCGGGAAACTCCTCTGGGATCGCGACGCCTGAATTCTGGGAGAGTCCGCGGGCGGAGAGGCCGAATTGATTCGACTCGCCGACCGCGCGGAAGTACGAGCCGCCGATGAAACGCGCCCAGCCCTCGTGCTCGCGCTGCTCCGGCTTGTCGGCGGCCTGCCGCAGCTCGAAGCCGGCGAAAGGCGGCGGCTGCGGGCCGAGCTTGCGCAGCGGGCTGGCGGCAGGAGTGATGAAGTCTTCGGGCTGGAAGATCACCTCGCGCGCGTCACCGCCCTCGAGCGCATACATCGCCACCGACTTGGGCGACAGCAGCCCGACGGCGAGGAAGGTCACGGGATAGGGCCCCTTTGCATCGAGCGCCCGGTCGAGATCGTACTTGGTGTCCTTGGCGACGTCGTAGTCCATCGTCTTGACGACGGCCGGGTCGGGCATCGGCGGCGCCTGATAGACGCTCGCCGCCAGTGCCTTGGCGCGCGCCTTCAGCATGACGAAGCTGAAAGGCTGCGGCGGCCCCAGCTTGACGCCCGGCGGGTTCGGCTCAGGCGCGGCGGTGTCGGCGCTCGCAGCGGCCGTCGTCAGCGACCCTAGCTGCAGCGCCGCGGCAAGCTTCAGGAGGTTGCGTCGCGAGAGCATGGCGGGGCCGTTTCTTGTCGTGTCGAGCCGAGGGCGCTAGCGATGCCGGGCGGGATGAGCATCGGGCGGAGACATAGACGGCGATGGATGAACCCGCCATGGACGGAAGGGCGAAGGACCGCACGGCCAGCCTGCTCGTGCTCGGCGGCGCCCGCTCGGGAAAGAGCGGCTACGCGCAGCGGCTCGCCGAAGCCTCGGGATTGGCCCCGCTGTTCGTCGCCACTGCGGAAGCCTGGGACGAAGAGATGCGCGAGCGCATCCGCCTCCACGTCGCGGCCCGCGGCGTGGCCTGGACGACGCGCGAGGCGCTCTACAATCTCCCCGCAACCCTGATCGAGACCGCCCGGCCCGGGCACGTCGTGCTGGTCGATTGCCTGACGCTTTGGCTCAGCAACCTCATGCTGCGCGGCGACGATGTCGAGGAAGCCGGCGCTACGCTGACCGCGCTCGTGCCGCACCTCGCCGGCCCCGCCATCTTCGTGTCGAACGAGGTCGGCGCCGGGATCGTGCCGGAGACCCAGCTGGGTCGTCGTTTCCGCGATGCGCAGGGCCGGCTGAACCAGGCCATGGCTGCGGCCTGCGACGGCGTGGTGCTCGTCACCGCCGGGCTGCCGCGGCAGCTGAAGCCGGCCCCGCCGCCCGCCATCGCCCTTGGCCGACGATGAACTATCGCCACGATTTCCACGCCGGCAACCACGCCGATGTCTTCAAGCATGCGGTGCTCGCGCGCATCCTCGTCTATCTCGCGCGCAAGCCGGCGCCGTTCCGGGTCATCGACACTCACGCCGGCAGCGGGACCTACGACCTCCGCGGCTCGGCCGCCGCGCGCACCGGCGAGTGGCGCGACGGCATCGGGCGCATCGATACCGCCTCGATGGACCGGGCGGCGCGCGAGCTTCTGGCGCCCTACCTCGCGGTAACCGGCGCGGCGGGGCTGGGCCGAGCGCCCTATCCCGGCTCGCCGCTGGTCGCGCGGGCGCTGCTGCGGCCGTTCGATCGCATGATCTGCTGCGAGATCCGCCCCGAGGCCCGCGTCGCGCTCGAACGCGCGCTGGGCAAGGATCACCGCGCCAAGGTCATCGAGCTCAACGGCTACACCGCGCTCAACGCCTTCGTGCCGCCGGTCGAGCGACGCGGTCTCGTGCTGATCGATCCGCCCTTCGAGGCGGCGGACGAGTTCGCCCGGCTCGCCGACGCGCTCGTCGGCGCCCACAAGAAGTGGGCCGGCGGCACCTATCTCGCCTGGTACCCGGTAAAAGACCGCCGCGGGCCCGAGCAGCTCGCCGCGACGCTGGTCGCCGCCGGCGTCGAGGACGTGCTCCGCCTGGAGCTCGTCGTCGGTCCGCGCGGCGATCGCGACGGACAGCTCAACGCCAGCGGCCTGATGGTCGTCAACGCGCCCTACGTCCTCCACGACGAGGCGGCTTGCCTTCTGCCGGCCCTTGCCCGACAGCTCGGCGCCGGACGGGGGAGCTCGCTGGTCGAGCGGCTCGGCGCCACCTGACCGGAGTGACCCGCCCATGATGAAGCTGCACGTCTCGCCGACCTCGCCGGCCGTCCGCAAGGTGCGCCTCGGCGCCGCGATGCTGGGCTTGAGCGATCGGATCGAGCTGGTGCCGACCGACTTCATGGATCTGCAGGACGCGCTCTACGCGCGCAACCCGCTCGGCAAGATCCCGACGATGGTGCTCGACGATGGCCTGGTCCTGCACGACAGCGCGGTGATCCTCGAATATCTCGACCATTGTGCCGGTGGCGGCCGCCTCATCCCGGCGCCCGGCGAGGCGCGCTGGCGCGTGCTCGCGGATCAGGCGCTGGCCGACGGCATGCTCGATGCCGTCGTGCTCCAAGTCTACGAGGTGCGCTTCCGGCCCGAGGCCAAGCGCGAGGCGTTCTGGGTGGAGCGTCAGGCCGGCAAGATGGAACGGGCGCTCGATACCTTCGAGCGGCGCCAGCCGGAAGGGCCGCGCAGCGTGGCCGACATCGCGCTCGCCAGCGCGCTCGGCTTTCTCGACCTGCGCATGGAGGGCCGCTGGCGCGTTGACCACCCCCAGCTGGTCGCGTGGCTCGCGGCCTTCGCCGCCGAGGTGCCGAGCTTCGAGGAGACGCGTTTCAAAGGCTGAGAAATGATCGACGGAACGCCGCCGCACGAGACCCTGATTGAGGAGGTCGAGACGCTCGCGCTCGCCGGCTCCACCGACCTGTTCCTGCGCGCGAAGACGCCCGAGTTCCGCCGCGTGACGCTGGCGCTCGCCGCCGCCGGCTTCTCGACCTACGCGCTGCTCTACTGCGTGCAGCCGCTGCTGCCGGTCTTCTCGCGCGAGCTCGGCGTCTCGCCCTCGGTGTCGAGCCTGTCGCTCTCGGTTACCACCGCGACACTGGCCGTCGCCATGCTGGTCGCCGGCCGCATCTCGGACGCGCGCGGGCGCAAGCCGATCATGGCGGCCTCGCTCTTCGCCGTCGGCCTGCTGACGGTCGCCTGCGCCTTCGTGCCGAGTTGGGGCGCCCTGCTCGCCGTGCGCGCGCTGACCGGCGTGGCGCTGGCCGGCGTGCCGGCGGTCGCGATGGCCTACCTCGCCGAGGAGGTGCACCCGAGCGACCTCGGCGTCGCCATGGGACTCTACATCGCCGGCAACGCCTACGGCGGGATGCTCGGCCGTGTGCTGAGCGGCGTGCTGATCGACAAGACAGAGAGCTGGCGCATCGCGATCGGCGTGATGGGCCTGTTCGGCGTCGCCGCCGCCGCGCTGTTCACGGTCCTGCTGCCGCCCTCCCGCCGTTTTGAGCCGGAGTCGGACGTCTGGTTGCGCCATCTCGGCCCGGCCTTCGCCGGGCACCTGCGCGATCCCGGCCTGGCGCAGCTCTTCGCCGTCGGCTTCCTGCTGATGGGCGGGTTCGTCACCGCCTACAATTATCTCTCCTACCGGCTGATCGAGCCGCCGTTCGATCTCAGCCAGGCCTTCGCCGGCGCCATCTTCCTGGTCTATCTGCTCGGCGGCCCGGCCTCGGCCTGGTTCGGCCGCCTCGGCGGCCGCTACGGGCGCGGCCGCATGATGGCGTCGGCCATGGTCTTGATGGCGCTGGGCCTCGCTTTGACGGCGACGCCGAGCCTCGTCATCTCGATTGCCGCGATCGCGATCTTCACCTGCGGTTTCTTCGGCGCTCACGCCATCGCCAGCGGCTGGGTTAGCCGGCGCGCCGAGAAGGCGCGAGCGGCGGCAGCCTCGCTCTACCTCTTCGCCTATTATGTCGGCTCTAGCCTCTTCGGCTCGCTCGGCGGCCTGTTCTGGTCACGCTTCGGCTGGCCCGGCATTATGGGGCTCGTGGCACTGCTGATCGCGGTGGCCCTCGGACTCGCGACCAGCCTGACCCGACTGGAGACGCGTGAAGCGGCTTGATCGACCCGCCTAAGCCGACCTGCCCTGAAGCGTGACAGATCGAGCTGTCCGGCGGAGCCCGACAACATCGGAGCTGGTGGCACGTGCTCGCAAGCCAAATTCTGCAAGACCTGCTTGGAGGCGTTGCGACCGACAAGAGGCCGTCAATTGCTTGACTTCACCCTACCCTGATGCGAGCACGCGCGCCCATGCCGTTCCTTCCCCGCTCCACCCGATGAGGGCTTTCGTGTTTCCCGGCCAGGGATCGCAGGCCGTCGGCATGGGCAAGGCCCTGGCCGACGCCTTCCCGCAAGCCGGCGCGATCTTCGCCGAAGTCGACGAGGCGCTCGGGCAGTCTCTCTCCACCCTGATATTCGAGGGGCCCGAGGCGGAGCTGACGATGACCGCCAATGCCCAACCGGCGCTGATGGCGGTCAGCCTCGCGGTCCTCGCCGTGCTGCGGGACGAAGCCGGGCTCGATCTCGCTCGCGACGCGGCTTTCGTCGCCGGTCATTCTCTGGGCGAGTATTCGGCGCTTGCCGCCGCCGGTGCTTTGCCGCTGGCCGCAACCGCGCGGCTGCTGCGGCTGCGCGGGGAGGCGATGCAGGCGGCGGTGCCCGTCGGTGCCGGCGCGATGGCGGCACTGCTCGGCGCGGAGTCGGAAACGGCTGCGCAGATCGCCGCTGAGGCCGCCGCGCCGGGCGAGGTCTGCCAGGTCGCCAACGACAACGGCGGCGGCCAAGTGGTGATTTCGGGGGCCAGGGCGGCGGTCGAGCGCGGCATCGAGATCGCCAAGGGGCGCGGCATCAAGCGCGCCATCCTGCTGCCGGTGTCGGCGCCCTTCCACTGCGCGATGATGCAGCCGGCGGCCGAGGCGATGGCGCGAGCGCTGGCCCAGGCGTCGTTGCAGGCGCCCTGCGTGCCGCTCGTCGCCAACGTCACCGCCGCGCCCGTCACCGACCCTGCCATCATCCGCGACCTGCTCGTGCGGCAGGTCACCGGCACGGTGCGCTGGCGCGAGTGCATGACCTTCATGGCCGGGCAAGGCGTGACCGAATTTGTCGAGTGCGGCGCCGGCCGCGTGCTGTCCGGCCTCGTCAAGCGCGTCGCGCCCGGTGCCGTTGGCGTGTCGGTCGGCGTCCCGGCGGAGGTCCAAGCCTACAAGAGCGCCGACTGAGGCGCCAGGAGACGTTATGTTCGATCTGACAGGACGGACCGCGCTGGTCACTGGGGCCAGCGGCGGCATCGGCCGCGCCATCGCCGACGCGCTTCACGGGCAGGGCGCGACACTGGTCCTGTCCGGGACCCGGCGCGACGCGCTCGACGCTTTGGCCGGCGAACTGGGCGAGCGCGTCAAGGTCGTGCCCTGCAACCTTTCCGATCCAGGCGCCGTCGACGGCCTGGTGCCGGCGGCCGAGGCTGCGGCCGGAGCCCCGGTCGACATCCTCGTCAGCAACGCCGGCATCACCCGCGACAACCTCCTGATGCGCATGAGCGACGCGGAGTGGGACCAGGTCATCGCGGTCAATCTCACCACCGGTTTCAAGCTGGCGCGCGCCTGCCTCAAGGGCATGATGCGCCGCCGCTACGGCCGCATCATCGCCGTGACCTCGGTCGTCGGCACCACCGGCAACGCCGGGCAAGCCAATTACGCCGCCTCGAAAGCGGGTACGGTCGGGCTTACCAAGAGCCTCGCCATAGAGGCGGCGACGCGCAACGTCACCGCGAATTGCATCGCGCCGGGCTTCATCGAGACCCCGATGACCGACGTGCTCAACGACAAGCAGAAGAGCGCGATTTTGGGCGCGGTGCCGATGGGCCGGCTCGGTCAACCGTCGGATGTCGCCGCCTGCGCCGTGTTCCTCGCCAGCACCGAGGCCGCCTACGTCACCGGACAGACGCTCCACGTGAACGGCGGCATGGCCATGATCTGAGGCTGAGTCCGCAGGTCGGATCCGCAGCTCGCCCCGCCAACTCGCACTGCTGTGGCGATTGTGCTAGGCAGCGCCGCTTGTACGATGCGTTCGGCGTGAAAACGGGAGTGTAGCGCTCGACTTACGTCGACGTGAACTCTAGTGAAGCTGCCGGGAACGCGGTTGCGCTCCGGCGATGACGGTCGGACCGACCGCGAAAGATAAGGATCGAAGACGATGAGTGATGTGGCCGACCGCGTGAAGAAGATCGTGATCGAGCACCTCGGAGTGGACGCCGACAAGGTCACCGACAACGCGAACTTCATTGAGGATCTCGGCGCCGATTCGCTGGACACGGTGGAACTGGTGATGGCCTTCGAGGAAGAGTTCGGCGTCGAGATCCCCGACGATGCCGCCGAGACGATCGTCACCGTCGGCGACGCCGTGAAGTTCCTCGACAAGGCCACCGCCGCGCAAACCTAATCGGCATTCTGTTCACAACGGCGCCGGCTTGCTCACGCACGGCGCCTTCGGCGTTGGCCGACTTAAATCCGACATGGGCTATGGATGCGTAGGGTCGTCGTCACAGGACTTGGAATGGTGTCGCCGCTCGCCTGCGGCGTCGAAGCGTCCTGGAAGCGCCTGCTTGCCGGCGAGTGCGCGGCTAAGCCCATTACCGCCTTCAGGGCCGACGATCTCGCCTGCCGCATCGCCATGAACGTGCCCCGTGGCGACGGCACTAACGGGACCTTCAATCCCGACCATTGGATGGATCCCAAGGACCAGCGCAAGGTCGACGATTTCATTCTTTTCGCGGTAGGGGCTGCGACCCAGGCTCTCAACGACGCAGACTGGCATCCTTCGACCGACGAGGACCAGATCGCGACAGGCGTGTATTTCGGCGCCGGCATCGGCGGTCTCAACGGCATCGCCGACCAAGCCATCATCCTCCACGAGAAGGGGCCTCGGCGCGTCTCGCCGTTCTTCGTCACCGGGCGGCTGATCAACCTCGCCGGCGGCTACATCTCGATCAAACACAAGCTGCGCGGACCCAACCACGCCTGCGTGACGGCGTGCGCGTCGGGCACGCACGCGATCGGCGATGCAGCGCGTCTGATCGCGTTGGGCGACGCAGACGTCATGGTCGCCGGCGGTTGCGAAGCGACGATCAGCCGGATCGGGATCGCCGGATTTTCTGCCTGCAAGGCGCTTTCGACGAACTTTAACGACGCGCCGGAGAAGGCCTCGCGACCGTTCGACCGCGACCGCGACGGCTTCGTCATGGGCGAGGGCGCCGGCGCCGTCGTGCTCGAAGCCTACGATCACGCCAAGGCGCGCCGCGCGAGAATCTACGCCGAGGTGATCGGCTACGGTATGTCTGGCGACGCCTACCACATCACCGCGCCGGCGGAGAGCGGCGACGGCGCCTTTCGCGCCATGCAGGCGGCGATCAAGCGCGCCGGCATCGAGCCGCGCGACATCGACTACATCAACGCCCACGGCACCTCGACGCCGCTCGGCGACGAGATCGAACTGCGCACCGTGCAGCGGCTGCTCGGCGAGGGCACCAACTCGCTGTCCATGTCCTCGACCAAATCGGCGATCGGCCACCTGCTCGGCGCCGCCGGCGCGGTCGAGGCGGTGTTCTCGGTGCTGGCGCTGCGCGACCAGATCGTGCCGCCGACGATCAACCTCGACAACCCACCCGATTTCGCCCGCATCGACCTGGTGCCGCACGAGGCGCGCAAGCGCGACGTCGAATTCGTGCTGTCGAACTCCTTCGGTTTCGGCGGCACCAACGCCTGCCTTATCCTCACCCACGCGTCGTGAGCCGCGACCGTCCTTGCTCTTTCCCGCTTTTGCCATATTGACGGCTTAGCCGTAGAGCAGCCTCATCGGGCGTTTCTCGGCGGCGCCGAAGTTCTGACGCTTTGAGGAACCGATCCGCGCGATGACGCCGCAAAGCCCCAACGAAGCGCTTCAGCCGGAGGCACCGCCGCCTCCGCCGCCCAGACCGCCGAAAAAGCGGCGTCCGACGCTCTCGATGCTGTCAGGCTTCATCTCGTTCCTCGCGATCGTTGCCGTTGGCGCGCTGGCGTTGTTCACGTGGGGTCGGGCTCGCCTGCAGGAGCCGGGACCGTTGACGGCCAACAAGATCGTCTACATCGCCCCGCACACCGACCTGCCCGACATCATCGACAAGCTCGCGAGCGAGGGCGTGATCGACAGCCCGCTTGCCCTCAACGTCGTACTGACCGGGACCGGCAAGCGCAGCCAGGTCAAGGCCGCCGAATACCTCTTCAAAGCCCACGCCAGCCTGCAGGAAGTCATCGACACGCTGGTCTCCGGCAAGCAGTACCTGCATCCATTCTCGGTGCCGGAAGGTCTCACCAGCCAGCAGATCGTGCAGCGGCTGAAAGAGAGCGACCTGCTCGTCGGCGACGTGAAGGACGTGCCGCGCGAGGGATCGCTGATGCCCGACACCTACAAGGTGTACCGCGGCGAAACCCGCGCCGCTGTCATCCTGCGCATGCAGGAGGCCGATCGCAAGATGGTGGAGCAGATCTGGGCGCGTCGCACCCCCGACCTGCCGCTGCACGCGCCCTACGACCTGGTCACCCTCGCCTCCGTCGTGGAGAAGGAGACCGGCAAGGCCGACGAGCGCTCGCGCGTCGCCGGCGTGTTCATCAACCGCATGCGCAAGCACATGCGGCTGCAGTCCGACCCGACCATCGTCTACGGTCTCGTCGCGGGACAGGGCACGCTCGGCCACTCGATCACGCGCTCCGAACTCGATCGCCGCACGCCCTACAACACCTACCAGATCGATGGGCTGCCGCCCGGGCCGATCGACAATCCCGGCCGCGCCGCGCTCGAGGCGGTGGCCAATCCCTCGCGTACCTCGGATCTCTACTTTGTCGCCGACGGGTCCGGCGGCCACGCCTTCTCGGGAACAGTCGAGGAGCACAACCGCAACGTCCAGCGTTGGCGCCAGATCGAGCGCGTCGCCAAGGACAAGGTCGACGTCGACAAGCTGTCTCCGACGGCGACGCAGCCGCCGCCTCCCGGCAAGCCGGGCGACCAGCGCAGCGACGCCAGCGACGACGCGGTTTTCGGAGGTCTGCCGACGGCGGTGGCCAGCATGAGCCTGGGGCAGAGAGTGCTGTTCATGGATCCGACGGCGAACCACGACATCGCGCGCATCGCCGCCGCGGAAGAGCGCGGCGTGCCGTCGGCGGTACCGCTTGGCACCAGGTCGCCTGCGATCCGCCAGGAACCGCCGCCTTACGCGGACCTCGATGCGATGAGCTTCGCCTTCTCCGATGGACAGGCCAAGCAGACCGCGAAAGTCGATCTTCTCGACGGGCCCATCACCGAGAGCTCCGCTGCGGCAACCACCGACGTGGCCCAGACGCCGACCGCCGCGACGATGCCGGCGGCGACGCTCGCGGCGCACCCCGTCGCCACCCGTGAGACGCGCGCCGCTTCGCTCGACGTGCGCGGGTCCGACCATCCCGACCTCTTCGCCGACCCCGACGGCGACGCCACGGCGGCCGCACCGACGAAGGTGCCACCGGCTCATCCCCGGATCTTCGACGCCTCCGAGAACACGCCCTTCGATCCGTTGCGCAACAAGAGCTACGACCTCAACACCGCCAAGACGATCCCCACCGACCTTGTCCATTACTGAGCTTACGCCGTTGCCAGCCTCCGGCACGGCCGCGGTGCGCAGCATGACCGGGCTCGCCCAGGCCGCCGGCGACAGCGGCGCGGCACGCTGGACCTGGGAGCTCAAGACCGTCAACGCCAAGGGCCTCGACCTTAGGCTGCGCCTGCCGCCGGGCTTCGATGCGCTCGAGATCGAAGCGCGCAAGCGCATCGGCGCCCGTCTCGCCCGCGGCACCTGCCACGCCGCACTCACGATAACGCGCGAGAAACTGCCCGTGCGGCTGCGCGTCGACACCGAGAAGCTCGCGGCGCTGACGCAGGCGCTGGCCGATGTGCCGCTGCCCTACGGCATCGGCCCGGCAACCCTCGATGGCCTGCTGGCGCTACCTGGCATGGTCGAGACCGCCGAGCGCGTCTACGATCCGGTCGCCGTCGAAACCTTGAAGACGGATTGTGCCGCCGGTCTCGACAACGCCCTCGACGCACTGGTAGCGATGCGCGAGGTCGAAGGCGCGGCGCTCCGTGACATGCTCAAAGCCCGCCTCACCGCCATGGCCCAGCTCACCACCGCCGCCGACGACGCGCCGCAGCGCACGCCCGCGGCCATCCGCGCCAAGCTCGCAGCAACGATCGCGACGCTCGCCGCACGTCACGCGCTTGATCCGGACCGGCTGCATCAGGAGGCGCTGATCCTCTCCGCCAGAGCGGACGTGCGCGAGGAACTCGACCGGCTGCAGGCCCATTTCGCCGCGGCACGTCAGCTGCTATCAGAAGGTGGACCCATCGGGCGAAGGCTCGACTTTCTCGCACAGGAGATGAGCCGCGAGGCCTCGACCTTCTGCGCCAAGGTCGACGACGCCGCGCTCACCGCCATCGGCCTCGAGCTGAGGGTCGAACTCGAGCAGCTGCGCGAGCAGGTGCAGAACGTCGAGTAGTTCGACGCCCCGACACGCCAGACGTAGCGGTGTGCACGAGGCAGCTGAAGCCGGGTATTATCCTATCGATGAGGCTCACGAATCGTCGTGATTTCGGGCGGCGGATCTCACGCCGCTCCCGCGCCAGCCTCAGCGCAGCTGGCCGGTCCGCCCCGCCTTGGGCGTCACGGCCAGCTGCGCTGCCCCTAGCAGGTGACCCTGCAGGTAGGTGATGCCCCATTCGGTGAGGATGCGTGCCGTCTCCTCGTCCTCGACCCATTCCGCCACGGTCGGGATCTGCAGGTTGCGGGCGAGATCGATCAGCGTGCGGATGAAGAAACGGTCGTCCTGCGAAGAGGCGAGGTTCTGGCAGAAGGCGCCATCGATCTTGAGGAAGTCGACCGGCAGCTGGCGCAGGGTCTTGAACGAGGAATGCCCGGAACCGAAATCGTCGATCGCGAGCTTCACGCCTAACGGCTTGATCGCGGCCAGGGTCACTCCCGTCGCCTTTATGTCGCCGATGGCGCAGGTCTCCGTGACCTCGACGGTCAGGCGGCGCGCCGCGTCGGGACGGAGCCGCGAGGCGGTGCGCAGGTGCTCGAACCAGCACGGCTCAGCGAGGCTCGCAGGGGAGGCATTGATCGAGAGGTTCAGCTTGCGATCGGCCGTCATCAGCGAGAAGGCGATCTCGATGACGCGGCGATCGATGAGCGAGACCAGCCCGTCCCTTTCGGCACTGGCGATGAGCGCATCGGGCATCATCGGCGGCCCGTTGGGCCGCACGATGCGCACGAGTCCTTCGTAGAAGGCAACCTCGCGGGTGCGGGCATCGACGATCGGCTGCAGCGCCAGCGCCACGCGCCCCTCCTTCAGTGCGAGCAGGATCTCGTCGGAGGTGCGGGCCGGCTGACGCGACGTGCTGCGCCCCATGCCGGGCTCGTGGCGCACGTAGTCGGGGCCGTTGGGCTGGCGTGCCGCCTCAAGCGCCTCCTCGGCGAATTGCAGCAGCGCCTGGGGCGTGCGCCCGTGAGCCGGCGCGATCACCGCGCCGATGCGCGGCAGCAGCCGCGGCGTGCCCACTTTACCCTCGCTGATGGAGGCCATCAGTCGTTCTGCCGCCGCCGCCGCCTGCACCTCGTTGCACGTCTCGAGCAGCACGGCAAATTTGGCGCCGGCGTGCCGGGCGATCGCCTCGTGCGAGCGCATCTGGAGGCGCATGCGCGCCACCGCCTCGATGAGCTGGTCCTCCGGGGCCGGCTCGGATGAACCGACGATGTCGAGGCCGATCAGGAGCACGGCGAAGGTCGAGTTCTTACGCGCCGCGAGCGACAGCTGGCGGGCGAGATGCTCGACGAAGAAGGCGCGGTTGAAGACACCGGTCGCCGGATCGCGCTGCGCCGAGACGGTCTGATGGCGCTCCGCCTCGAAGCGCTCGGTGACGACGCGGATGATCCCGTGGACGCGCGAGGGCCGATCGCCGGCATCGGCGAACCAGCGCCCCGTGTCCTCGACCCATACCGGCGGGGTTTGCGCCCGCTTGTGCTCGACAAGACCGTAGACCGCCTTGAACACCACGCCACCGCCAGCGTCGCATCCTCCTGGCGCCATGATCGCCTCGTAACGAGACGACGGGCTTTCTGCGGCGAGATGCTCGGCATAGCCGAGACCCGTCGACACCAATTCGAGCGGCGGAAGGCCCAGAACGAGAGTGTAGCTCGGCGACCAGGTGATCTCGTCCGTGGCGAGATCCCAGTCATAGACGACCTCCGAGGTCGGGACGAGGGCAGGATCCTCCGGAAACAACGCGTCTGGCCCAAGGCTCAAGCCGAGTGCATTGCCCGAAATCAGCACCTTGGTCTCCGTGGCAGCAACACTGTTGGAGTACGGTAAGAAGCTTGTCCTAAGATTCCTTTAGGGTTGACGCAACCGACGGCCATCTCATCCCCGGTTCTTGCGTTCGCGCAAAGCGGCGAAGACATCCTCGCCATCGGCGTCGGCCATCCCCATCGCCGCCTTGAGTTCGGGCTCGCCCGCTCGCAGGAAAGGGTTGGTGGCACGCTCGATCGAGATCGTTGTCGGCAGCGTCGACTCGCCCTTCGCCCGCAGCGCGTCGATCGCCGCCGCTCTTTCGACCAGCAGCTCGTTACCCTTGTCGATGCCGACCGCGAACCTGGCGTTGGATTGCGTATACTCGTGCCCGCAATAGACCTCCACCGAGCCGGGCAGCCGGGCGAGCTTCATCAGCGAGTGGTAGAGAACACGCGGCGGCTCCTCGAAGGGACGTCCGCAGCCGAGCGCGAAAAGCGTGTCGCCGGCAAACAGCAGGTCCTCGGCCTCGAACCAGTACACGATGTGCCCGCTCGTATGACCGGGCGTCTCCAGCACCTTGGCCGTGAGGGCGCCGACGCCGACATAGTCGCCCTCGCCGATCGCGAGATCGAGCTTGCCGATCTTCGCCTGCTCCTTGGCCGGACCAACGATTCGGGCGTGCGGGTAGCGCTTCTTCACCTCGGGAATACCCTGCGTATGGTCGGCGTGGTGATGCGTGACGAGGATGTCGGTGAGCTCCCAGCCCTTGTCGGCGAGCGCCTTGAGGACCGGCGCCGCCTCCGGGACGTCGATCGTGGCCGTCGCCCGCGTCTCGGGATCGTGGAGCAGCACGCCGTAATTGTCGCTGAGGCAGGGGAACTGGTGGACTTGGGCGGGCATGCGGTGGCTCCGAAACGCGAGGAAGCGCCCGCTAACGATATGATCACGGACGAGGTTGCCGCAGGTGCAAGGCGGCGCCTGTTGTGGCATTCTGTCGACCCATGGCCCTCGATGTTGTCGATCTGCGGACCTTCTACGCCACGCCTCTCGGCGCGCTGACCCGGCGCCTTGTCGGCCGGCTCGTGCGCGAGCGGTTCGCCTCGTGCTGCGGCGCTTCCGTGCTCGGCATCGGCTACGCCGCCCCTTTTCTCGACGTATATCGTGAAGAAGCGGTGCGCGTGCTGGCGTTCATGCCGGCCGAGCAGGGCGTGGTCAATTGGCCCGCCGCCGGCCGTTCGGCCTCCGCACTGGTCGACGCAAGCGCCCTCCCTCTGCCCGACAGCTGCGTCGACCGTGTTCTGCTGATCCACGCGCTGGAGATCACCGAGCATCCCCGCGATCTGCTTGCCGAGGTCTGGCGTGTTTTGACGCCGGGTGGTCGCGTCGTCGCCGTGACGCCGAGCCGCGCCGGACTATGGGCCAGGGTCGACTCGACGCCGTTCGGCCACGGCCAGCCCTATTCCCGCTCGCAGCTGCGCGACCTGATGCGGGAGACGCTGTTCTCGCCGACGCACTGGACCGAGGCGCTCTACATGCCGCCGATCGGGCGGCAGCTCTTTCTGCGCTCGGCACCGGCCTTCGAGCGCATCGGGGCGCAGCTCGCCCTGCCCGGCGCGGGCGTGCTGGTCGTGGAGGCGCAAAAGCAGCTCTATCGCCCGATCCTGCGGCGTCAGCTGGCGCGGCGTATGACGCCGGCGATCCAGCCGGCGCTGGTCGCCCGTCCGATCGGCGCGGTGGCGCGCGACCGCCCCGTTGAAGAGCCTTGAGGCGTTTCCCATCTCTTGGCCAGGCCGAGCTAGCGGCCGGAGATGATGACCATGACCGCGACTGCATCGGGTTTCGCCGGACCCTACCAGCCTGCGCGCGACATCGACGTCGCCGCCACCATGAAGCGCCTACGTTGGCTCGCCAACTTCCTCGACACGGCCGTGCGCCTGCCCGGCGGCTTTCGCTTCGGCGCCGATACCATCATCGGGCTGGCACCGGGCGTCGGTGATCTCGCCACGGCCGGCATCGCCTGCTACTTCGTCTATGAAGGTAAGCGTCTCGGCCTACCCAAGCGAGCCCTGGCGGAGATGGCCGGCAACGTTGCGCTCGACCTCATCCTCGGTGTCACGCCGATCCTCGGCGATCTTGCCGACACCTGGTTCAAGGCCAACGTCCGCAACCTCGCCATCATCGAGAAGCACGTGGGTCACCAGCAGATCTGAACGCGCTGCGACGATCGGAAGGGGCGTCGAGCAAGCCGGCACGATTGCGCTAGCTTCTCTGCGGACGTAGACATTGGGCATGCCTGCGAAGTCCCTGCGTCTCGCCCGCTCTTCGTTGTCCTGGTTGGGCGCTCTCGCCAGCCCGACGCGGTTCTTGCGCCTCGCCGGCATCCTGGTCCCGCTGCTGGCCAGCCTGACCACCTTCCTCTTCGTGGTCGGCTTGGCGCTGGCCTATCTCGGCCCCGACGACTATCAGCAGGGTCGCACCGTCATGATCATGTACCTGCACGTGCCGGCGGCTTGGCTCGCCATGATGGTCTACATGGTCATGACCGCAGCCGCGCTCGGCACCCTGGTGTGGCGCCATCCCGTCGCCGATGCCGCGCAGAAGGCGGCAGCGCCTCTCGGCGCCGGTTTCACCTTCATTTGCCTTGCCACCGGTTCGCTCTGGGGCAAGCCGATGTGGGGCACCTGGTGGGTCTGGGATGCCCGGCTCACGTCCGTCCTCATCCTGTTCCTGATTTACCTCGGCCTTGTCGCGATCTGGCAGGTCTTTGAGGATCCGGGCCGTGCCGCCAAGGCCGCCGCGATCTTCACGCTGACCGCCGTCGTAATCATCCCGATCATTCATTTTTCGGTACAATGGTGGAACACGCTTCACCAGGCGGCCTCGTTCGGGCTCAACGGTTCGGCGGTGGCCAAGCCGATGCTGTGGCCGCTCTTCACCATGGTGCTCGCATTCACGACGCTGTTCTTCACCCTTCATCTCGCCGCGATCCGCAACGAGATCCTGCGCCGCCGCCTGCGTCGCCTGTCGATCCTGGAGGCGAGCAGCGCCGAGCGCGACGAGCCGGCGTTCGGCGCCTCTGTCGGCACGGCAGTCTGACCCGATGGAGCACGATCCTCATACCGGCTTCATCGTCGCCGCCTACGTCGTCGCCGCGGTGGTGATCGTCGCGATGATCACCGTCATCGTGTCCGACAACCGCGCGCTGCGACGCGGCTTGGCGCGTTTTGGCGCCCGCGGCCTCGATCGCGAGTGAGCGAAGTCGACGACGAGATCGCGCCCGAGCAAGGCGGCACGCGCCGCGCCTGGATCGTGTTCGTGCCACTCGCAGTCTTCGCGGTCATTGCCGGACTGTTCCTGCTGCGGCTCGGCGCCGGTGACGCCTCCCGACTGCCCTCAGCGCTGATCGGCAAGTCGGTGCCGGCCTTCGCCCTTGCGGCGGTCGATGGTCTCGGCAAGCCCGGCCTCGCGGCGGCCGACCTCAAGACCGGCAAGGTCACGGTGGTCAACGTCTTCGCGTCCTGGTGCGGCCCCTGCCGCGAGGAGGCTCCAGCGCTGCTGCAGCTCTCCCAGCAGGGCCTGCCGCTCGTCGGCATCGCGTACAAGGACAAGCCGGAGAACACCCGCCGCTTCCTCGCTGACGACGGCGACCCATTCCGCGCCATCGGCGCCGACACCACGGGGCGCACCGGTCTCGACTTCGGCGTCTATGGCGTCCCCGAGACCTACGTCGTGGACGGCACCGGCACCATCACGGCCAAGATCGTCGGCCCTCTGACGGAAGACACGATCCGCAAGGACCTTCTGCCAGCCGTCGCTCGGGCGGAGTTGGCCGAGAAGCCGTGAGGTGTTACGGGCGCGGCCCGAGGTGCTGCCCGGCATCGACGGCGAGGAACTGCCCGGTGACGGAACGCGCCTCGGCGAGGTAGAGCACAGCTGCCGCGACCTCCTCCGGCGCCACGGCCCGGCGGAGCGGCACCGCCGCGACCTCGCTGGCGAAGCCTTCCTGGCCTTCGAACCGGTTGGGCAGCACCGGTCCGGGCCCGACGGCGTTGACCCGCACGCCTTTCGCCGCAAAGGCTTGAGCCATGACCTGCGTGGCGGTCCACAAAGCCGATTTCGCCAGCGTGTAAGAGAAGAAGGTCGTATCCGGTCGCATAACGCGCTGGTCGATCAGGTTGACCACGCAGGCATTGCCCATCCCGCTGCATTGGGCGTGGAAAGCCGAGGCGAGCAGCACCGGCGCACGCAGGTTCACCGCGATGTGGCGCTCGAACAAGGCCATGTCGGGCATCTCCGCCGTGTCGGCCTCGAAGATGGCGGCATTATTCACGAGGAGACGCAGCGGCCCGGCCGCACCGGCCCGCGCGACGAGATCGGCGCAGCTCGCGGCATCGACGAGATCGGCGGACAGCGCGCTCGCGCGAAATCCCGAGGCCACGAGCGCCTCCGCCTCGGCCTGCGCACGGGACAGCGAACGCGGGCTGGCGTGGAGGACGACAGCATAGCCGGCCTGTCCGAGACGCTGCGCGATCACGAGCCCGATGCGGGTCGAAGCTCCCGTCACCAGCGCTGCGCCTTTGCTCATCGCCGGCCTTGCCTCCTCGATTTACCATTGTTTTATAGCTCACGGTGCACGATAACCAACTCTTCACCAAGTCGCATTGTTCGTAGAAGACAGAATTCTTCGGAACTTGGATCTATACTCGGCTCCTCTCATGCAAAGATCCGAAAGTGCGCAGGCCTTCCAACCACACCGGCCTCGGTAGCGACTTTAGAACTTGTAAAGGATAACAGCTCAACTTTTAATAACCACGGCAACGTATCTGAGGATGCACACGGCACCTTGCCTGGAGATCCTCATGAGCCGCTTTCGCCTCGCCTCCACCCTTGGCCTTCTCCTGACCTCTTCCGCTTTCGCGGCAGACCTGCCCTCGCGCTACGCGCCTGCGCCCTACTACGATGCCGCACCGATCTTCGCGTGGGGCGGCATCTACGCCGGCATCAACGGCCAGCTCGGCTTGGGCAGCTTCACTCAAGGCGGCGGCCAGCTCTTCGGCTCGCCCATCGGCGGTCTCGGCGGCGCGACGCTTGGCTACAACTACCAGCAGGGCCAGCTCCTGGTCGGCGCCGAGGCCGACGCATCGTTCGGTTCGATTTCCGGCAACGGCAACTTCGGTCGCGCCACGAACAGCTCGGGCGTAATGAACGGTCTCGGCACCATCCGCGCCCGCGTCGGCTACATCTGGAACCAGCGCCTGCTGATCTACGCCACCGGCGGCTACGCCGGCACCGTGCTCAACGGCAAGATCTCGGACTACGCCTTTTCGCCGAACTACGTGCTCAACGAGGGGCATTACCTCAACGGCTACACCGTCGGCGCCGGCATCGAATACGCGCTGACCACCAAGATCTCGATCAAGGGCGAATATCTCTTCACCGGCTTCGGCGCGCACCAGTACTTTTCAGGCACGCGTGACGCCATCTCCGCGGGCGCCAACATCAGCCTGATCCGCGCCGGGCTGAACTACCATTTCTAGAGCGACCTCCGCTGTTGCGGACTTGCTCCGACAAAGAAAAACGTTGCGAGGTCAGCACATAGGTGTCGGACGCGACCCTGAATCATCGTCCGATGCGCTAGGGGCAAGTCCGCTGTCGTGAACTTCAGCGCGGCAGCGCATCCACGAGCTCGTCGAACCGCGGGCGCGCGGCAGGGTCGGGCGCGACGCAGGCGCGCTGCAGCGCGCCGGCGGCTTCCTCGCCGGACGGACATCGATCGAGCAGCTCGCCGAGCAGCAGGCCGAAGGCGAGGACGTCCAGCTTCTCGAGCGCCGGAGCAGCGCCGGGCGGCATGAACGAGGCCGCGCCGAAGTCGCTCAACACGGCATCGCCGCCGGTGCCGTCCCAAAGGATGTTGTGGGCGTAGAGGTCCCCGTGAAGCAGGCCGCACCCGTGGAGGTGGGCGCCCGCACGGGCGATGCCGCCGCCGATCCGCAACGCCACCTCGGTCGAAAGATGGAACTCGTCCTCATAGACGTCGCGGCTGCAACTCGCCGCGCTCGGCGGCCCCGCCAAGATCCGCCAATGCGGCGCGAGCAGCGGCATCACCAAGGCCTCCATGCCGTCGGGATGGCCCGTCACGCGGCCGATCCCGCCGGCGACGTTGGGATGTCCGCCAGCCGCGAGACAAGCGGCCATCTCGCGCTCCGGCAGACCATCGCTGGTCATGACGCCCTTGAAAAGCTTCACCGCGAACGCTTGCGCCACGTCGTCGGCCGGCTGCCACGTGGCGGCGTGAACATGGCCGGAGGCGCCCTGCCCCAGAAGCGCACCGAGGTTGAGCTCGGCCCAGGGGACCGCCCTCGGAGCCGGCGCGTCGAGTAACGCGTCGAGCGGGTTGCCCGACCAGGCCAGCCATGCCAGGCGCGGCATGGACGCGAGCCAAGGCGGCAGGACGTCGAAACGATTGGCGGCGAGCCGGATCAACTCCAGGTTCCGGGCCTGCTGCAGAGACTCCGGCAGATCCCGCAGACGGTTGCCGGCGAGCATCAGCTTCTGCAGCGCCGGTCGTTCCGCGAGCGTTGGCGGCACCGCCTCCAGAGCGTTGTCGGTGAGCGTCAGCCAACGCAGCTTGCGCGGGAGTGCTTCGGCCGGGATTTCGCTAAGCCCGCAGCCGCGGAACCCGACCTGGCTGAGTTCGGGACAATCACCGAGCACCGGCGGCAACATAACGAACGGATTGCCGGACGCGAACAGGACCTTGAGCCGCGTCAGGCGGGCGAAATCGCCGGGCAGCCGCGTCAGCGCGTTGCCGCCGAGATCAAGCACCTCGAGCGTTTCGGCAAGGCCGAACACCTCGTCCGGCACCTCGGTCAGGCCGAGCCCGGCGAGCCTCAGCTCGCGGACATGCGTCAGGCGGCCAGCCCGCAACGCCGCGAGCCAATCGGTCAACGCCGACACTTCAGGACGAGGATTGTCGACGTCAGGGTAGATCGCTCCATTGAGGCCTTGTCGTGAGCAAATGCCGCATCAGGCCGCCGGCTTTGATAGCACGCTCGCGCTCGTTTCCATGAGGACAGAGCGCTGGCCGTCCACTGCCCTTCGGCTGCGACGTGTATCGCGCAGGCGGCGTTGCCGGAGGGCGACGTTACCAGTTTCTTCGCAGCAGTCGGTTCGAATTCGCCGCCCTGACGATAGAACAGCGACCGAGACGCCCTGAAGGCGTCGGCCTGACGAGGAGCACGCTGTGCGCCAATCCGCTTCAGCCGCCTGCCTCGGCGTGTACCTCGCCCTGTCCGTACCCGCTGTCGTGTACGCGACAGCTGCGGAGCCGATCGGCCGCTGGGATCGTGAAGACGGTCTCGGCGGCATCGACATCAGACGCTGCGGCGACGCGCTATGCGGACGCATCGTTTGGCTGCGGGACACGAGCACGCCGGCTCGCGTCGGTGAGGAGGTCTTGTTCGACATGCGACGCACCGCCGAGGACACCTGGACCGGCTCGGCCTTCAATCCCGAGGATGGCCGCACATACGCCGGCAACATGACTGCAGCGGGGTCGCGTTTGCTGACGCGAGGCTGCATCTTCGGTGGCCTGATCTGCCGCTCAGTGCCGCTCGAACGGCCGCGTTGATCAGCACAGCTGCGTCTGCCAAACTTGTCTCTGCGCACCGTTTCGAACGTCTCTACGCCCGACACTCTCGACCCAATGGAGAATGGCAATCTCGATGTCGAGAGGCGCCAGCATTGTGATGGCGTACCGCAAACGCTAAGGACGTGCGGTGCGTCGTCCTCGAGTATTTCGCCTGCCGTCACGTCGGCAACTCGGCGTCGCGGCCTTGGCTGTGGTGGGAGGTAATATCCTGCGAGCGCACCCGGCACCACTAGGCGGGAGCTGCAGGAGATTGGCCTCGAAGACCGGCGCGCGCGGCCCGTCGATCGTTGAGCTCGGCGTCTCGGCCTTTCCCTTCGAAGGCGCGATCCCGGAAACGGGAGAGCCGGGCACGCCTTTCCTCGCGCGCGATCCCGATGGCCGCGCCTTCCATCTCTCGCCGAGGGGCGGCAAGCTCTACGCCGATAAGACCTACGCCGACCGTCACTCGCTGCTGTTCATCCCGAGCCACTTCGACGCGACGAGGTCGGCGGCGATCGTGCTCTTCCTGCATGGCAACCTCGCGACCCTCTCCAGGGATGTCGAACAGCGGCAGCATGTCCCCGCCCAAGTCGAAGCCTCAGGCTTCAACGCCGTCCTGGTCGCACCCCAGCTCGCCGTCGATGCGTTGGACTCGAGCGCCGGCCACTTCTACGAGCCGGGATTCCTCGAGACCTATCTTCATGCCGCGGCCGAGCGTCTCGCTGCCATGTCGAACGGCCGTTTCGAGGCCTCGCAGATCGACCGTTTGCCCGTCGTCATCGTCGCCTACAGCGGTGGCTATTTGCCGACCGCGTTCGCGCTGAAGGACGAAATGGCAAGAGGGTACGGCCGCATCGCCGGCATCCTCCTTCTCGACGCGCTTTTCGGGGAAGAGCCAAAGTTCGCGAAATGGATCATCGCGACCCACGCGAGCACCTTCTTCGTCAGTGCTTTCTCCCAAAGCTCCGCCGAGTCGAACGCCCGGTTGAGACAGCAGATCGTTGCAGAACACGTTTCCATCCGACGATCCGTTCCGACGACGATCGGCTCGGGCGACGTCGTCTTCCAGGATGCGCCGGCGGCGGTGCACAATGATTTCGTGACGCAGGCCTACGCCCGCGACCCGCTGCGCGATTTGTTGTCGAAGATCCGTTTGAGCCGAACCGATCCCGCCGCGAAGGAAGGCGCCTCGCAGCTCGCACCTTCCGGCGAAGAGCCGGCTGGCCGAGCCCTACCCCGATGATTAAGCCGCCCCGCCGGCATCGGTCGTGGAGCTTCCGTCCGAGCATAGGTGAGGACTTGTACGGGTGATGACGGCTTGTGCCGAAGAGGACGTCTTGTAGGGCATGTAGAGCGCAGTAGGATGTCGGCAAATCCTGGTCGAGAGGCCCGCCATGCATTGTCCGTCCTTCGTTCTTGCCGATACCAGGTCTCTGCGCCGCGCTTTTGCCGCGCTCGTGCTGCTCCCGGCCCTCGCAACAGCGCTTCCAGCCTTGGCGCTCGACTACCTGAACGTCACGGTTCAGCCCAACAAGGCGGTGCCGGGCGCGTGCCTCTCCTTTTCGACGATGCTGAGGCACGAGGCGCCGCAGGTGCTCGGCAGCTTCGTGCGCATCACGCCCGCCATCGATCATGCCGTCACGTTGCGCGGCAAGGACCTTTGTATCGAAGGTCTCCGTTACGGCGAGAGCTACAACGTCACAATTAAGTCGGGGCTGCCGGGCACGGATGGGACATTCCTGCCGAAGGACGCCGCCGTCGAGGTCAAGGTCCCGGATCGCAGCAGGGAGGTCTCATTCTCCAACAAGACGCTGCTGCCGCTCGCCAAGGGCGTAGGGCTGCCGCTCAAGAGCATCAACGTCGCCAAGGCGCATGTCGTGCTCTACCGTTTGAACGATCGCGCGATGGTCGACCACCTCGCCGACGACTGGTTCGGGCGCAATCTCGACGGGATCTACCAGGTCGAGGACAGTTCGACCAAGGTGTTCGAGGGCTCGCTCGATATCGCCTCGGTCTCGAACAAGGAGGTCTCCACCACCATCCCGATCGCGAGCTTCGTGAAGACGCTGGAGCCCGGCGTCTACGTCGCCGTCGCCTCGATCGACGGCGGCAGCGGCGAGGGCCGCAGCGCGACCCAATGGTTCAGCGTCTCCGACGTGGCGCTGACGAGCGTGAAGACCGACAGCGGCCTGCTCGTCCTCGCAAGGTCGCTGGCTACGGCGAAGCCGAAGAAGGGCGTCGTGGTGAAGCTGTTCTCGCGCGCCAACGAGATCCTGGGCAGCTACCGTACAGACGCCGACGGACGCGTGAGCGTTCCCGGCGGCCTGCTGCGCGGCGAGCATGGTCAGGCGGCCAAGGTGCTCTCGGCCTACGACGTCGGCGGCGGCTTCGCTTGGCTGCAGGTCGACGCGCCCTCGCTCGATCTCAGCGACCTCGACATCAAGGGCCGCGCCGCGCCCGCCGGCAACGACGCCTTCGTGTGGACCGATCGCGGGGTCTACCGCCCCGGCGAGACGATCCATCTCGGCGCCTTGCTGCGCGACCGCAACACCATGCCGGTGAACGGCCTGCCGGCGAGCGTGCACATCGTGCGACCCGACGAGATCGAGGTGGAAGCCAGACCGATCGACCTCTCCGCCGCCGCCGGCGGCACGCTCGACTGGCACGTGCCCGACAATGCGGTCTCCGGAACCTGGCGGTTCTGGGTCAGCGCGGGCGACAAGCGCGCCGTCGGCCAGACCGAGGTGGCGGTTCAGGATTTCGTGCCGCCACGGCTCGAGGCGAAGGTCGAGGCGGCGGCGACCGCGCTCGGCGCCGACGGCGCGCTGCCGGCCCACGTCTCGGCCGACTATTTCTACGGCAGCCCCGGAGCGGACCTTACCGGCTCGCTGGAGGCCACGCTGCAGCCTGCCGCGCACCCGTTCAAGGGGCTCGACGGGTTCGACTTCGGCCTCGTTAACGAGCCGTTCCTGCCCCGCGCGCTCGAGGCCGAGGACTTCACCACCGATGCTAAGGGCCAAGCCGACGTCGAGCTGAAGGCCGAGGCGCTGCCGGACACGTCGCACCCCCTCGAGGTCGCACTGCGCGCGACGGTCGACGACGTCGACGGGCGCCCCGCGGTCGCTCAGGCGATCAGCGCGCTGCATACCGGCGACCGCTTCGTCGGCATTCGCCGCCAATTCCAGGCACTGTCCGACGGCGCAAATGCCGGCTTCGACGTCGCGCTGGTCGACGGAGACGGCACACCGATCGCCGGCGAAAGTCTTAAGTGGAGCCTCGTCAAGGAAGACTACAGCTACAACTACTTCTACCGCGACGGTCGCTGGCAGTCGCACGAGACCGTCATCGACGCCCGGGTCAACGGCGGCGACGTCATGCTCGACGCCAAAGGCCGCGGCGCGCTGTCGGCTCCCGTCAGAAACGGCCGCTGGCGCATGGAGGTCTACGATGCCGCCGGCAAGACCGCCTCGAGCGTGAGGTTCTACGCCGGATGGTGGGCGGCCGACGAGTCGGAGAACCGCAAGCCCGAGACCATGCCGGTCACGATCGACGCCAACCCACCGGAGGGCAAGGTCCGGGCGATGGTCGAGCCCTCCTTCGCCGGCCGCGTGCTGGTGATGCTCGACGGTAACGGCCTGCACGGCGTCCAGGAGATCGAGATGGCCAAGGGCGGCGGCGCCGTCGAGTTCGAGGCCGCCGACGTGCCGGCCTCCGGCGGCTACGTGCTGGCCATGGCCGTGTCGCCGGCCGGCGCCGTGATCCCGCGGCTACCGGTGCGCGCCGTCGGCCTCGCCTGGGTCCCGGGCAAGGCCGCCGCGCGCAAGCTCGAGGTGACGTTGGCCGCCCCGGCCAAGATCCAGCCCAAGACCACGCTGGCCGTCGACGTCACCGCCTCCGGGGCCGCGCCGGGCGAGGAGGCCTACGTGACGCTCGCCGCCGTCGACGAGGCGGTGCTGCGCATGACGAGCTTCGCCGCGCCGGACCCGGCCGATCACTACCTCGGCCGGCGCGAGGCCGATTTCGAGATCCGCGACGCTTACGCCTCGCTCATCGATCCCGAGGGCAACCCCGGTCAGCTTCACGAGGGCGGCGACGGCAAGAACGCCAACGTCGACACCGGCGGCCTCGACGTGAAGACCTTCAAGACCGTCGCCCTGTTCAAGGGACCGGTGAAGCTCGACGCCTCGGGCCATGCCCGCGTGGAGTTGGCGGTGCCGGACTTCTCCGGACGGCTGCGCCTGATGGCGACGGCCTGGACCGGCACCCGCTTCGGCCATGCCGAGGCCCTCGTCACGGTGCGGCCGCCAATGCTGGCCGAATTGACCCTCCCGCGCTTCCTCGCGCCCGGCGACACCACGCGCGCCCGCATCCTGCTGACGGACCTTGAGGCGCCCGAGGGGACCTACACGGTCGCGATGACGGCCAAGGGCGCGGTGTCGCTCGATCGCACCGACGCGCTGTTCAAGGACATCAAGCGCGACAAGCGCCGCTATGTCGACCGCATGCTGACCGCCGCCGCCACGCCCGGCGTCGGGCGCATCCACATGATCGTCACCGGTGAGGACGGCTCGACCACCGAGCGCGACTTCGAGCTCTCGGTGCGCACGCCCAACGCCTACGTCACCCAACGCCAGATCGTGGAGGTCGCCGCCGGCGGCAAGCTGACGATCGACGACGCGCTCGCCGCCGGCCTGGTGCCCGACACGGCCAAGCTCGACGTCACCGCCGCCACCGTTCCGGCGATCGACGTCACCGGGCTGCTCGCCGACCTCCGTCAGTACCCCTATGGCTGCGCCGAGCAGACGATCAGCCGGGCCTTCCCGGAGCTCTTCGCCAAGCGGCTCGGCGCCAAGCTCCCCGTGCCCGTCGCCGACACGGTGACCGGCCAGGGCGCGATCCAGCGGTTGCTGTCGCTGCAGGCAGGCGACGGCTCCTTCGGCTACTGGACATCCAACGATATCGGCAACGGCAACTTCTGGCTGACGGCCTACGCGCTCGACTTCATGCAGCACGCGCGTGCCGCCGGCCTGTCGGTGCCGCCCGACATGGAGAGCCGGGCGACGGCCTGGCTCACCGGCCGCTTCGCCTCGATCTCGTTCTCGCCCGACGACGTCGCCGGCGCCTCCTACGCCTCGATCGTCCTGTCGCGGGCCGACAAGCTCGACCTGTCGCAACTGCGCTACGTCGCGACTCGCGTCAGGGGCGGCATGCCCAGCGACATCGCCCGTGTGCAGCTCGCCTCGGCCTTGGCGCGGGTCGGCGAACGCGACATGGCGTCGGCCATCGTCGCCGCACCGCTGGTCCACCGCAATCCGCGGTTCTGGCTTAACGATTACGGCAGCCCGCTGCGCGATGCCGCCATGGTGCTCTCGCTCATGGCCGAGGAGAAGCTTGTGCCGCGCGAGGCTCTGTTCGCTCGCGCGCTCGATCTCGCCCGCGCCACCGGCGGCAAGGGCTATCTCTCGACGCAGGAAGAAGCGTGGCTGCTGCGCGCCGCCTTCGACCTCCACGGCACGACGCCGCTGAAGGTGACGCTCGACGGCAGGTCGAACGCGGCGGGCAGCGACAGCCTGCATGCCGCCTTTCCCGCCACGGCCGCGCACGTCCTGGTCAATCGCGGCAGCGAACCGATGTTCGCCGCCCTCTCGACGACCGGCATCCCGACCGGGCTCCAGCCGGCCGAGGCCAACGGCTTCACGGTGTCGCGCTCCTACCACCGGCTCGACGGCTCGGCGATCGATCTCGCCGACGTGCACCAGAACGACGAGTTGGTGATCGTGATCGACGGCGCAATGACCGAGAAGGTTCAGCGCAAGGTGCTGGCGGTCGACATGCTGCCGGCCGGCCTCGAGCCGGAGACAATCGGATTGACCGGCGACCGCGACGACGGTCAGTTCAAATGGCTGACCGGCCTTACCGAACCGACGTTCTTCGCCCTGCGCGACGATCGCTACATGGCCGGCCTCGACCTCTACGAGAACCAGCCCGGGTTCAGATTCGCCTACGTCGTGCGGGCGGTGTCGCCGGGCACCTTCGTCAACCCCGGCCCGCAGGTCGAGGACATGTACGCTCCGAACTACCACGCGCGAGGTGCGACGACCTCACTCGAGGTCAAGCCGGCGCGTAAGCCCGCCGCGCCAACGGCGCCGTAGTCGTGAGCGGCATGGCTTTGAGCAGGTGGCGCAGCACTCTATCTGCAGGGGCCGCGATCCTGGCGGCGGGTGGCGCGGCCGCCGTCGGCGGCTCCATTATGCTCGACCGCGCCTTCCCGCCGGTCCTGTCGCGGCTGGCGCCTTCCCCGGTGGTCGAGGACCGGCACGGCGCCATGCTGCGCGCCTTCCGCACCGCCGACGGGCAATGGCGGCTGCCGGTCGACCTACGCGCGGTGTCGCCGAACTACCTGCGCCTGCTCGTCGCCATCGAGGACAAACGGTTCTGGTCGCACCACGGCGTCGATCCGCTCGCGCTGGCGCGTGCGACCTGGCAGCTCGCCACGCGCGGCCACGTCGTCTCCGGCGGCTCGACATTGACCATGCAGGTCGTGCGCCTGCTCGAGCCGCGCCCGCGCACGCCGCGCTCAAAGGTTATCGAGGCTTTTCGCGCGCTGCAGCTCGAGGCGCGCATGAGCAAGCCGGCGATCCTCTCGGCCTATCTCACGCTGACGCCGATGGGCGGCAACCTCGAGGGCGTGCGCGCCGGCAGCCTGGCCTGGTTCGGCAAGGAGCCGCGGCTGCTGTCCGAACCCGAGGCGGCGCTGCTGGTGGCCCTGCCACAATCCCCCCGCACGACGCGCCCCGACGCTCACGCGCTCCGAGCGAAGGCGGCACGCGACAGACTCTTGACGCGAGCCCTAGACGCCGGGCTGATCGACCACTCCATGGAGGCGGCGGCGATGGCCGCGCCGGTGTCGGTACGACGCCTCGCCCTACCCTTCCTGGCGCCGCACCTCGCCGAGCGGCTCGTCGCCGCCGACCCCGGCACGGCCGAGCCGATCCGCACCGCGCTCGACGCGAAGCTGCAGGTCGCCGTGGAGCGCCTGCTGCGCGGCACGCTCGACGAGCTGCCCCGGCCGGTGAACCTCGCGGCGATCGTCGCCGACTGGCGCACCGGCGAGGTCCTGGCGCGCGCCGGCAGCGGCGACTACCGCGACGCCACGCGCCGCGGCAGCATCGACATGACGCTGACCGAGCGCTCGCCCGGCTCGACGCTGAAGCCCTTCGTCTACGGCATGGCCTTCGACGCGCTGCTCGCCCACCCCGCCAGCCTGGTGCGCGACGAACCCACCCGCTTCGACGATTACGCCCCGCACAACTTCGATGGAGGCTTCGACGGCGACGTCACGATCCGGCGTGCCCTCCAGGCCTCGCTGAACTTGCCGGCGGTCGTCGTGCTGCAGCGTCTCGGTCCGGTCGTCTTCGCGCAGCGCTTCCGCGAGGCCGGGCTGCCGCTCGCCTTCGGCGGCATGACCGTCGCGCCGAGCCTGCCCATCGTGCTCGGCGGCACCGGCATGACGCTGGAGCGGCTCGTCGCCGCCTACACCGCGCTAGCCGACGGCGGCACGGTCAAGCCGCTGGTCGAGCGCTACGGCACAGAGCACGCGCGCGGACCCGACCCGGCGCTGATGAGGCGGCCCGCGGCCGACGCGGTGGTCGACATCCTCTCCGGCCTGCCGGCCCCCAAAGGCTTCGCCTCGCGCTCCGGGCATGTCGCCTACAAGACAGGCACGTCCTACCGCTTCCGCGACGGCTGGGCGATCGGCTTCGACGGCAGCCGCGTTGTGGGCGTCTGGATGGGCCGGGCGGACGGCGTCGCCTGCGCGACCTGCGTGGGTGCCGGCGCCGCAGGAATCCTGTTCCGGCTGTTCGACCTGCTATCGCCCGATCCACTCGCGCCGCGAAGCCTGACACCTCTGTTCGCCGGTCCGCCACCGGTCTCGCTGGTGAGGGTGGGCGCCGCATCGGTGCCGGTCGCGCGCGACTCGCCGCATATCACCTTCCCGTTCGCCGAGGCCCGTCTCCTCGTCGACGGCGCAACGCCTGAGGTGCGGCTCGCCGCGGAAGGAGGCCGCCGACCCTATCGCTGGATCGTCGACGGGCACCCCGTGGAGAGCCTGCCGTTCGCGCGCGAAACCTCCTGGCACCCCGACGAAGGATTTTCGCGCGTGACCGTCGTCGACGCGCTCGGCCGCAGCGACGAGATCAAGGTGCGAGTCGTCAAGTGCGACACGGTCGACGTCGAAGCGCCTGCTTCGATGGTCCAGCCATAATGATGGCAGCGCGCCTCGCTCCACACTGACTCATCGGTCAAAAGGGCGCCGCATCGTTGGCACGCCCAACGGGAATCGAACCCGTGTCTCCGCCGTGAAAGGGCGACGTCCTAGACCGCTAGACGATGGGCGCGGAGGCCGGAGCCGAAGCGCCGTGGACCTGCGACGGGGTATAGTGAAGGGCCGGGAGGCTGGCAAGGCGCGCGGGCCCCTTGCGACCTCTTGGAGGCTGTCACCGGGAGACTTGTTGCGCGTCGGGTGGAAATCCCTATAAACGCGCAATTCGTTTCGGCCGGGGGCTGAACGGACGGTCCGGTCTTTCCGGGCGGGTCGCCTGTCGCGCTGGTCGCGCACGGGCGCACCGTCGTCCCGTGTCCCCGCCTTCGTGGAACACGTCGGGCCTTTCCGGGGCTCGAAGGGCTTCGCGCCGGAACAACACAGAAGAAAGGCTCACAATGGCTCTGTACGAGCACGTCTACATGGCACGGCAGGATGTCTCCGCGCAGCAGGTCGAGACGATGACGGAGACCTTCAAGCAGGTGGTGGAAGGGCTAGGCGGCACGTTCGCCAAGGTCGAGTACTGGGGTGTCAAGTCGCTCGCCTTCCGCATCAAGAAGAACCGCAAGGCGCATTTCACGCTGGTCAACATCGACGCGCCGTCCGCGGCCGTGGCCGAGATGGAGCGGCAGATGGGCCTCTCCGAAGACGTGCTGCGCTTCATCACGGTGCGGGTCGAAGAGCACGAGGAAGGCCCCTCGGCGATGATGCGCAAGCGCGAGGACGACGACCGCGGTGATCGCCGTGGCGGCCCGCGCGGCGACCGTCCGCCGCGTCGCCCGCGCGATGACGCGCCGGCCGGTGGCCTCAACGAAGGAGCCTATTGATGACCGTCACCACCACCGGCGGCGCGCGGCGCCCGTTCTTTCGCCGTCGCAAGACCTGCCCGTTTTCCGGCCCGAGCGCGCCGAAGATCGACTACAAGGACACCCGCCTGCTCTCGCGCTACGTGTCCGAGCGCGGCAAGATCGTGCCCTCGCGGATCACCGCCGTTTCGGCCAAGAAGCAGCGCGAACTCGCCCAGGCCATCAAGCGCGCCCGCTTCCTTGGCCTGCTGCCCTACGTGATCCGTTAGGGCCCAGAGCCCACACCTATCGCTGGATTGTTTATACGGTTCGGCATCCCTTCAGTTGAGGCGCGCAACGACGCGCCCCTAACCGCTTTCGCGCGGGACAGCGTTCTTGAAACTCACTCTGCCCACCCTCAGCCTGTCCGGCACGGGGCTCGCTGCCGGTGCCGCCGCCGGGGTGGCCGCGGCGCTGCTGTCGATGATGACGCAGCAGCAGCAGGCGCTAACGCTCGCCTTGGGTTTTGTCGCGCCGCTGCCGATCATGATCGCCGCGCTCGCGTTCGGTCCATGGGCCGGCGGCCTGGCCGTCCTCGTCGGTACGCTCTTTGATGCCACTTTCGACCTGAAGCTCGGCCACCTTGTCATGGCCGCCAGCCCCCTTGACGCCGCTGCCCTCGCCGACAGCCTCATCTTCCTCGTCGGGCTCGGCATCCCCGCGTGGCTCCTGACCTTTCTCGCCCGCCTTCCCGCTCGTCCGCCGCGCGCCGGCGTTGCTCCGCCGCGGATGCGGCCCGACGAACTGAGGCTGTCGCGTGTCGTCATGGCGGCCGTGCTATTCGCCATCGCCGCTGTGTCGCTGCAACTCGGCCTCGAGATCGTGGCTCAAGGCGGGCTGAGCAAGGTCGATGCGGCTTTGGTTGCCAAGTCGGAGCAGTACGTCAGGGAATTGGCGGAAAGGGGCCAGTCGGTCCTGAGCGGCGAGCAACTGCATAGTTCCGCCGTTATCTTCGCTGCGCTGGGGTCTTGGGTGAAGGCCTCGTCGAAGGTCGTGTTCTTCCTCGTCAATCTCTGGCTCGCGGCGCGCATCGCGCGGACCTCGGGCGTGTTCGGTTTGGACTGGCCGGATATCCCGCGCAACCTGCGTCTCCCGCGTTTCGCCGCGCTGGCGCTCGCCATATCGTTGGGCCTCAGTTTCACCACCGGTTTGATCGGCCTCGTCAGCCACATCGTCAGCGCAGCGTTCATCGCCGCCTTCGCGTTCCAGGGCTTGGCCGTGATCCATGCGCTCACGCGTGGCCGAACCTGGCGAATGCCGGCGCTGGTCTTCACCTATCTCCTCGTGCCGCTGGTGCTCTGGGCGTTGCTCGGTCTCCTCGACGTCGCCTTCTCCTTCCGCGACCGGCAAAGGCCGGTCATCAAGAAGCAATCAGAAAGGAAATCCCCATGGAAGTGATCCTGCTCGAACGCGTGTCCAAGCTCGGCCACATGGGCGAAACCGTCCGCGTCAAAGACGGCTACGCCCGCAACTGCCTCCTGCCCGGCGGCAAGGCGTTGCGCGCCACCGAGGCGAACAAGAAGCGCTTCGAGGGCCAGAAGGCTGATCTCGAGGCTCGCAACGTCGAGGCGCGCAGCGCGGCGGAGGAGGTGAGCGGACAGCTCGACGGCTCGACCTTCATGATCATCCGCCAAGCCGGCGAGACGGGCTATCTCTACGGGTCAGTCTCGACCCGCGATATCGCCGACGCGGTCACGACGGGCGGCACCAAGGTCGGCCGCAACCAAGTCGTATTGACCCACCCGATCAAGACGCTCGGCGTCCATACCTTACCGATCCAGCTTCATCCGGAGGTCGAGGTGCACGTCAAGATCAATGTCGCGCGTTCCGCCGAGGAAGCCGAACGTCAGGCTCGCGGCGAGGACGTCAACATCGTCGAGCGCGACAACATGGACGATCTCGGCCTCGAGGTCGGCGCGGCGCTCGCCGGATTTGAGGGCGATATCGCCCGCTGAGGCGCCTGCGAGAGCAGGTGGCGAGCGGCGGCTTAGAACCGCCTGTTACCGACTTGATGCTCGCGCCTTACTCCGCCGCCACTCGCATAAGGTCGGCGTCGGCCAACTGGTCGGCCTGCAGCACTCGCCCCTGGTCGAGCAGGTGGAGGAAGGCGATCATCTGCGGACCCTGTCCCACGGCACAGGCGGCGAGAGCCCGGCCGTTTTTGATGTAATAGCTGATGAAATCGAGCTTGGTGCAATCGCCGCGGGTGACGATCTCGTCCCAGTCCGCAGCGTAGCCAGCATAGTCGAGCCGCTTGTCGCCCTGGTTACTCCAGAAGAACGGCGCGTCCTTAAACGGCTTGCTGTCCCCGAGCATGCCGCGCGCGGCGTGAACGGCGTGCTGCTGGGCGAGACGCCAGTGCTCGATGCGCGCCGTGCCACCGCCGCGGGGCTCGGGGAACGCGGCGATGTCACCGGCGAGCCAGACGCCGGGGGCACAGGTGAGGTCGGGTCCCACCTCAATGCCGCCGTCGTCGCGCTTGGCGACACCGATGATCGCTTCGGTCGCCGGCGCGGCGCCGGCGCCGATCAGCACCATGTCGGCCGGAAGCACGTCGCCACTGTCGAGCCGAACCTGGGCGACACGCTCTTCGCCCTCGATCTTCGCCACCTTGCCCTGCAGGAAGCGGACGCCGGCACCCTCGTGGTGCACCTTGAGGGCGCGGGCGATATCATCGCCCATCCGCGCCGCCAGTGGCAGCGGCTCCGGCGAAACGATGGTGGCGGAGAGCCCGCGCTTGGTCAGGAAGGCCGCAGCCTCCAGCCCGATGAAGCCGCCACCAATGACCACCAGCGTCTTCGCGATCTCGGCGGCCGAGCTGATCGCCTCGGCATCGGCGAGCGAGCGCAAGGTGAACACGTTGCCGAGTTCGCGGCCGGGGAACGGCGGCACGACGGCGCGGCTGCCGGTGGCGACGAGCAGCGCATCGGGCGTCAGCACCGTGCCGTCGGCGAGCGTCACCTTGCGCGTCGAAACGTCGATGGTCTTGGCCTCGCTCGCGAGGAAGTCGGCCTTCACCGCGGCGTAGAAGTCGTTCTCCAGCAGCATCGCGGCCGGATCGGTCTTCTTGGCGAGAAAGTTCTTGGACAGTTTTGGTCGGTCGTAGGGCTGGCCCGCTTCGCGCCCGATCATGACCAGGCGGCCCTCGAACCCCTCGTCGCGCAACGTGATCGCGGCCGCGACGGCCGCCGCCCCGGTGCCGACGATCACGAAGGTGCGGGCATCGTGCGCTTGCGGCCTGGCTCCTGCCTTGGCTGTCGCTTCAAGGGTGACGACGACGTGCCCGCCCTCGGTGCGGATGGGATACGGGTCGAGCGCCTTCAGCGCTGGCGGCTGGACCAGCGCGCCATCGCCGATATCGAAGGCGGCCTTGTGCCAGGGACAGTACAGCGTGTGACCGCAGATCTCGCCCTTGGCAAGCGGTGCCCCGTAATGCGGGCACTTCGCCTGGAAGGCGCGCAGACCGTGCTCGTCGCGGATGAACAGAACCTTGCTCTCGCCGTCCTCGACCTGCGTCATGCCCATCGGGATGTCGGCTTCGAGCGCTCGCACTTCCGCAACCATCGCCTGCTCCTTATTTCAACAGGTCTAATCGTTCGCCGGCGCGGCAGTTGCCTGAGCTATTCGGCCGCCTTCAGCGCCGGGTTGGTCATGGTCTGGATCACCTCGAAGCCTTCGAACTCGGGATGGCCGAGCGTGCGCCGCTTGTTGTCGCCGGCGTTGCGGTGCGCGGCGCGGAACTGCTCGGAGCGTGTCCAATCCTCGAATTGCGCCTTCGAGGCCCAGACCGTGTGCGACGAGTAGAGGATGTGGTCCTCGCGCTCGGGGCCTCGCAGCATGTGGAACTCGAGGTAGCCAGGCGAATCCTTCAGAAAGGAATCGCGACCGAGCCAGAGCGCTTCGAAGCCCTCAGCCTCTTCCTTCATGACCTTGAAGCGGTTCATCGCGATGAACATGGGCGCGTCCTCGTTTGTCGTGGTCCTGCCGCCACTTCGGCACAGCCGTGCGGCGGCGGCAAGGCCCACGGCTGTGGCAGGCGGTCGCCCGCGCCCTCTCCTGTTCCGGTAAGGCTTCGTTTACCATGCCGACATCCGCCCCCGCACGGCCGCGATAATCCGGCTATCTCCGCGCAATTCGCGCGACTTCAGCAAGAGCGGGTTCATGCCGGTCGGTCTTTCCTAGTGCTCGGACGTGAAGACGGGTGGGCCATGGCGAGCGAGAAGGCCGATTACGCACCGCTGCGGACGCGCCTTCCTGTAGGCGTGGCGAGCTCCAGCCTCGCCATCGCCGCCGCCACGACCTTCATCGCGCTCGCCGCGCTGCTGAGCTTCGTGCCCGAGCCGCAGGGCACCGGGAGCGCCTGGACCCTGCGCGGCGCACTGGCCCCCAACGACATGCCTGACGTGCCGTTGCCAGCCGGTGCAAAACGCGTTTAATGCCGCCCACCGCGGTCGTTCCGAGGCACCGACGGGCCGGTAGCTCAATGGTTAGAGCCGACCGCTCATAACGGTCTGGTTGGGGGTTCGAGTCCCTCCCGGCCTACCAACGGAGCATTTCGTCGGCCGAGCGTAGTAGATGCCGACGAGCCGGCCGCGGGTCCTGGAACACGCCGGGCCGGTCCGAGGGGCGCACCGAGTCGCCGCGGCCTGTCTCGCTACAGAATGAAGCGGCTCAGGTCGGCGTTGCGGGCGAGGTCGCCGATGTGGCTCTCGACGAAGGCGCCGTCGACGACGATGGTCTCGCCGCCGCGGTCGGAGGCGGTGAAGCTGACGTCGTCGAGCACGCGCTCCATGACGGTCTGCAGGCGCCGCGCGCCGATGTTCTCGACCGACGCGTTCACCTGCACCGCCACCTCGGCCAGCGCGTTGACCGCGTCGGGCGTGAAATCGAGCGTCACGCCCTCCGTCAGCATGAGCGCCTGGTACTGCTTGAGTAGGCTCGCCTCGGTTTCGGTGAGGATGCGACGGAAATCGTCCTCGCCCAGCGGCTGCAGCTCCACGCGGATCGGCAGTCGGCCCTGGAGCTCCGGCAGCAGGTCGGAGGGCTTCGAGACGTGAAACGCGCCGGACGCGATGAACAGTACGTGGTCGGTCTTCACCGGCCCGTGCTTGGTGTTGACCGTGGTGCCCTCGATCAGCGGCAGCAGGTCGCGCTGCACGCCTTCGCGCGAGACGTCGGCACCGCCGCGGTTCTCGCGCGCGCAGATCTTGTCGATCTCGTCGAGGAACACGATGCCGTTGTTCTCGACCTGGCGGATCGCCTCCTGAACTATGGCATCGTTGTCCATCAGCTTCTCGCTCTCTTCCGCCAACAGCGGCGCGTGAGCCTCGCGCACCAGCAGGCGCTTGGGCTTGGCCTGCTTGCCCATCCCCTTGCCGAAGATGTCGCCAATGTTGATCGCGCCGACGGAGGCACCCGGCACGTTGGGCAGCTCGAACATCGGCATGCCGCCCCCGCCCTGCTGCAGCTCGACCTCGATCTCCTTGTCGTCGAGCTCGCCGGCACGCAGCCTCTTGCGGAAACTGTCGCGCGTCGCCGGCGAGGACTGCGCGCCAACGAGCGCGGTGAGCACGCGCTCCTCGGCGGCGAGCTCGGCGCGCGCCTCGAGACCCTTGCGCTTGCCGTCCTTGACCATGGTGATGGCGGTTTCGACGAGGTCGCGCACGATCTGCTCGACGTCGCGGCCGACGTAGCCGACCTCGGTGAACTTGGTCGCCTCGATCTTCAGAAACGGCGCGTTAGCGAGCTTGGCGAGCCGCCGTGAGATCTCGGTCTTGCCGCAGCCGGTCGGCCCGATCATGAGGATGTTCTTAGGGAGCACCTCTTCGCGCATCGGGCCTTCGAGCTGCAGGCGGCGCCAGCGGTTACGCAGCGCGATTGCCACCGCGCGCTTGGCGTCCTTCTGCCCGACAATGAAGCGATCGAGCTCGGAGACGATCTCGCGGGGGGAAAAATCGTTCATGTGGTCGAGGTCACCAAGGGGTGGGGCAGCCGGCCGGCGAGCGCGCGCGGCAGGCGGCGGAAGATGGCTCGGCGCAGCGGGTGCCAGCCGGCCGAGAGCAGCAGGATGAAGGCGCCCAGCGCCAGCACCACGAGCGGCACGAGATAAGTGGAACCGGTGAGGCCGGCAGCGCGGATCAGGGCCGAAAGTGCGAAGCCGGCGTAGACGAGGCCCGAGACCAGGATCGCGCGGCGGTCGATCACGACGGCGAGAATACCAAGGGCGACGAACACCCAGAGAATGCCGACCGCAGCAGCCGTCGTCAGGCGATCGTCGAGCCCGTGCAGGAAGCCGCGGATCAACGGATGGACGATCAGCGGCGCGGCGAGGAGATGCAGCCAGAAGGCGATGTCCGTGCGCCGCGTCAGGCGCTGGGGATCCGACATGTCGAAGCGCATCGCCAGGGCGAACACCACGACCCCGCAGGCAAACAGCACGACGTTGAGCACCGTCTCGTTCACGGGGTTGACGAGACCGACAACCGAGGTCAGCGCGAGGACGCACAGAGCCGCGGTTCCGGCGGCAACGGTGATCGGCACGCGGAAGCGGACGTAATGCAACGCGGCGAGACCGGCCGTCACGAGCGCCGCCAGGCCCAGCGGCAGCAGGTCCAGCGGGATGATGCCTAGGATCGACGATCCTCGGTTGCCCGCCGATGCCGAGGGCAGCAGCGTCGCGAAGATCTGCGCCGCCAGAACAAAGACCGCGGCGACGAAGACGACGAGCAGCACGATGCTGGGTAGCGCCATGCGGCGCTTCAGGGTGAAGAACTCCGCCAGCAGCCAGGCGCAGGCCGCCACCCCGGCGTAGGCCAGCGTCGATCCCGTCCCCGAGCTCATCAGGAAGAACAGCGCGCCGGTGAAGAGCACGACGCCGATCGTTACGAAAATGTCGGCGAAACCGGTGACGAAACGCAGGCTCTCGTCGTCGGTGGGCTCCGGCACGACGCCGGGGGCGACCTCGGCGTCGATCGCGCGCAGACGCTCGACCTGCTCCAAAGTCAGGACCGCCCGCTCCAGCGCCACACGGACCGCGCGCTCCGAGATCACGCCCCTACGCTTTCGACCACGATGTTGCCGTTGGTGTAGACGCAGATATCGGCGGCGATCGCCAGCGCGCGACGCGCGATCTGCTCGGGCTCGGTCTCGTAGCCGATGAGCGCGCGCCCCGCGGCGAGCGCATAGTTGCCGCCCGAGCCGATGGCGATGACGCTGCCCTCCGGCGTCGTCTCCGGCTCGAGCACGTCGCCGTTGCCCGTCAGCACCAGTCCGACCTCTTTGTCGGCGACCAACATCATCGCTTCAAGCCGGCGCAGAAAGCGGTCGGTGCGCCAATCCTTGGCGAGCTCAACGCAGGCGCGCATCAACTGCCCGGGGTATTGCTCGAGCTTGGCCTCGAGCCGTTCGAAGAGCGTGAAGGCATCGGCCGTCGCGCCGGCGAAGCCGCCGATGACGTCGCCCTTGGCGAGCCGGCGCACCTTGCGCGCGTTGCTTTTGATCACCGTCTGCCCGAACGATACCTGGCCGTCGCCGCCGATCACCGTGCGGCCGGCCTTGCGCACCATGACAATGGTGGTGCCGTGCCAGCTGCGCGGCTGCGACGAAAGATCAATCATGCGGAAGGGGCTCGGGCACTTTGCGGAGCGCCCGATCTATGAAGGGGACCGGCGGCGCGCAACCCTGGGCAGGCGGATGTGTCATTATCAAACAACCCGACCATTGATATTGACAAGTTGGCAATAAGATTTGGCCGGAAGCTGATTGTTGTTGCAATCCACGACGCTGGCTTAGGTAAATCTTAAACCAGCGTGGCTAGTGTGAGGCAGTGCCCGCCGCGTCTGCGAGTAAAGCGTCATGAGTGAGTCGTTCCGCCCCAGGGTCAAGTACGTGATAGGCCCCGATGGCAGTCCGCTGACCATTGCCGACCTGCCGCCTACAAGCACGAAACGCTGGGTCATCCGACGCAAGGCCGAGGTCGTCGCCGCTGTGCGCGGAGGCCTCCTGTCCCTCGAGGAGGCCTGCAACCGTTACACGTTAACCGTGGACGAGTTCCTCTCCTGGCAAATGTCGATCGAGCAGCACGGCCTCGCCGGCCTGCGCACGACAAGGCTGCAGCATTACCGCGCCTGATCGCGTCCTTAACGATCCAGGTCTATCCGGCCCGCTCGGCACCGCCGGGCGGGCTTTTGCGTCGGCCGCTTCGCCGCGCGAAACTCACGGCAGCCGCATGACCCCACACAGCGAGCGTTGCGCCTTTGCTAGATTGCGCAGGACATGTCTTCGGGCTAGGCGTCGACTATGAGGGACATGGGGCACGCTTCGGTCGGATGGCGGACTTTTTGCCGGGTGATCGCGTTCATCGCCCTCGCTGTCGGCTGCAACGCGCCGGCCTGGGCCGCCTCCAGCCCGTGGGTCAAGAGCGACCACGTCGCGGCGCGCCTCTTGACGGCCGTGTCAGGAACTGGCGATCTCGCGACGATGCCGGCCGGCCTCGAGATCAAGCTCGACAACGCCTGGAAGACCTATTGGCGCTCGCCGGGCGATGCCGGTCTTCCGCCGACCTTGGACTGGCAGGGCTCGCACGATCTAGGCGCGGCGGACCTGCTCTATCCCGCGCCCGAGCGCGTCACCGTGCTCGGCATCCAGACCTTCGGCTACAAGCACGAGGTCGTGTTTCCGCTCGACCTCAAGCTCGCCGACAAGGGCCAGCCGCTCGATCTCAAACTCAAGCTCGACATCCTGATCTGCGCCGACCAGTGCATCCCCGAGACGCTGGACCTCGCGCTGAGCGTCCCGGTCGGTGCGGCGACTTCCGATCCCATCGACGCCCAGCTCATCGCCAAGGCAAGCGCGGCAGTGCCGAGCGACAGCCGCACCTCCGGCTTCGTGATCAAGAGCGTCGAAGAGGTTTCCGACAAGGGCAACGCCGCGCTGCAGGTCGTCGCGACTTCGCTCCCGCCCTTCGAAAAACCCGACCTCATTCCCGAGCTGAGGCCGGAGACCCAGCTCGGCACGCCGCGGGTCACGCTCTCGACCGACAAGCGCGAGGCCACCTTCGTGCTGCCCCTGACGCGCAACCTGCCGGTCGGCGCCCACCTCGCGGGCCGAGCGGCGACCTTGACGCTGGTCGACGGCGGTCGCGCGCTCGAAGCCGTGGTGCCGCGGATCGCGCAGGGCGCGTCGGCGTTAGAGGAGACGCCCGGCCCCTCGCTCCTCGCCATGCTCGGCGTGGCGCTGCTCGGTGGCCTCATCCTCAACCTCATGCCCTGCGTGCTGCCGGTGCTGAGCCTGAAGTTCATTTCTGTCGTCAGCCAGGGCGGGCGGGCGCCGGCGACGGTGCGCGCCGGGTTTCTGGCGACGGCGACGGGCATCATCGCCTCGTTCCTCGCCATCGCCTGCGCCCTGATCGCGGTCAAGGCGGCGGGCCACAGCATCGGCTGGGGCATCCAGTTCCAGGAGCCGGCGTTCATCGCGGCCATGGCGGTGCTGGTGACCCTCTTCGCCTGCCACCTCGCCGGCTTCTTCGAGGTGCCGCTGCCGCGCTTCATCGCCAACGCCGCTTCCTCGCGGACCGGCCCCGACGAGAGCCTCGCCGGCCATTTCGTCACCGGCGCCTTCGCCACCCTGCTGGCGACACCCTGCTCGGCGCCGTTCCTCGGCACGGCCGTCGGCTTCGCGCTCGCCGGCGAGACCTGGCAGATGCTGGCGATCTTTTTCGCGCTCGGTCTCGGCCTCGCTCTGCCCTACCTGCTGGTGGCGGCCCTTCCTGGGCTCGCGGCCAAGATGCCCAGGCCCGGCCGCTGGATGCTCTGGGTGAAGCAGGCGATGGCGCTGCCGCTCGCGCTGACCGCACTGTGGCTGCTTGGCATCCTCGCCTCCCAGGTCGGCGTCGCCGCCGCCGCCGTACTGGCGGCGCTGCTCATCGTGATCGTGGCGATGGTGACCTTCCGCGAGCGCCTGCCCGAGGCGCGGCGCAGGCTGGTGTTCCCGGCCGTCGCGGCGCTGGCGGTCGTGGCGATCGCGCTGCCCGACGTGATCGCCGCCGCCAACGCCAAGCGCGGCGTCGAGACCGGCGACGTCATCGCCTGGAAGAGCTTCGATCGCGATCGGATCCGCAGCCTCGTATCTCAGGGCAAGACCGTGTTCGTCGACGTGACGGCGGACTGGTGCCTGACCTGCCAGGCGAACAAGCGCTTCGTTCTCTCCAAAGAGGCCATCGCCAAGCGGTTGAACTCGACCTCGGTGCCGATGCAGGCGGACTGGACGCGGCCCGACCCCGAGATCGGCGCCTACCTCGCGAGCTACGGCCGCTATGGCATCCCCTTCAACATCGTCTACGGGCCGGCGGCGCCCGGCGGAATCGTGCTGCCGGAACTGCTCGACCAGGGCGACGTCTCAGCGGCGCTCGACAAGGCGGCCGGCATCAAATCCTCCGCCCTGACACCGCCCTCGCGGCTCGCGTCTCTGGAGGCCGGTGCCTCGCGCAACCAAGCCGCGAACACCCCAGCCTTGATCACCAAGGGATTGGATTGATGAAGCTCGCTACCATGATCTCGTGCCTTGCCGCTCTGGTCGCCGGCACTGTGGCGATACTCACGGTGCGCGCCGACTCAACCGGTCGGCCGGTCGGCGATGCCACCTCGTTCAGGACATGAACGACCAGATGGCCTCTCTGGAGTAGTTCAAGGGCAAAGTCGCACCTTCATGGTCAACGGCAACGACAAGCTGATGACGACCAGGGTCGAGAAAGTCGGCCTTCGCGACTGAAGCCTCGTTCGACAACGGCCAGGATCTTTCCATGCCCGTGCATGGTCAGCCGGAGACGAGTATGAAGCACGGCGCGCGACGACATGCCGGCCGAGGTGATTGCTGCGTTGCGGTCGACGTCCGAACTCCTTAGCCCTAGCCGCCATCTTGTTGTTCGGACGCCCCCATGAAAGCCGCCGTCGTCGTCTTCCCCGGCTCGAACCGCGAGGGCGACGCGTTGCGCGCACTGCGCCGGGGCGGCCTTGAGGCGACGACGGTCTGGCACGCCGATCACGACCTACCGTCGGGCATCGACCTCGCCGTGCTGCCGGGCGGCTTCGCCTACGGCGACTATCTGCGCTGCGGCGCCATCGCCGCCCGTTCGCCGATCATGGATGCGGTGCGGGCGCACGCCGCCCGCGGCGGCCTGGTGCTCGGCATCTGCAACGGCTTCCAGATCCTGGTGGAGAGCGGCTTGCTGCCGGGCGTGCTGATGCGCAACGCCAACCTGCGCTTCGTCTGCCGCCTGCAGCACCTGCGCGTCGAGCGCGCCGATACGGCTTTCACCTTGCGCTACAATGCAGGACAGACGATCGAGGTGGCGATCGCCCACGGCGAGGGCAACTACACCGCCGATCCCGACACGATCCGGCGACTGGAGGACGAGAAGCGCGTGGCGTTCCGCTACTGCGACGCGAGCGGCCACGTGAAGGATCAGGGCTCGCCCAACGGCTCGATGCACGAGATCGCCGGCATCTACTCGGAAAATCTTCGCGTACTCGGGATGATGCCGCACCCGGAGAACCTGGTCGATCCGCTCTGCGGCGGCATCGACGGCCTGCCGCTGTTTCAGAGCCTGGCGGCGTAGGGCTAATGCTCTCCGTGGGGGGAGGGGGACCGCCGAAGGCGGTGGAGGGAGCGGACGAGCGTTTCGGCTTCAGTGTCGAGGCGAGCGCATCAGCCCAGCCGAGAAGCGCGGCAGCCTCCTCCACCATGCTGCGTATGGTCCCCCTCCTCCGCTTCGCGATGGAGGATAAGTCCGTCTAAGTATCCACGATCCCCGCGTGGTCCCGCGCGCCCGTCGGCGCCGGCAGAGCCATGTACTCCTCCGACTGCATCTCGTTCAGCCGCGAGATCGTGCGCTGGAACTCGAACGCTTCGCTGCCCTCCTCGGCCTCGAACAGCTTCGCTGGCCTGGCGGCGGCGGAGGCGAAGAACTTGGTGCGGGCCTCGTAAAAGGCGTCAATCATGACGATGAAGCGCTTGGCCTCGTTGCGCTGCGAGGCCTTCAGCACGGGAATGTCGTCGACGATCACCGAGCGGAAGGTAGTGGCGATGGCGAGGTAATCGTTGGCGCCGAGCGGCTTGGCGCAGAGGTCGGCGAAGCCGAAACGCGCCACAGATCCCCGCGCCTCCGGCACCGCCACCTCACGCCCCAGCACTTTCACGCTCGACGGCTTGCCGGCGTCGCGCCCGGTCAGGGTGCGGAATGTCGCGGTCAATGCCTCGCGCGAGAATGGCCCGGCCGGCACGTGGAAGGTCGGCTGCCCGGCGAGCTTCTCCATGCGGTAGTCGGCGCGTGCATCGAGCTTCACCACGTCCATATGCTGCAGCAGCAGGTCGATCGAGGGCAGGAACAGCTGGCGGTTGAGGCCGTCGCGGTAGAGGTCGGTGGGCTCGACGTTAGAGGTCGCCACAATCACCACGCCTTGGGCGAACAGCACCTTGAAGAGGCGGCCTAGGATCATCGCGTCGGCGATGTCGGTGACGGTGAACTCGTCGAAGCAGAGCAGCGCGCAGGTCCGCGCGATGGCCTCGGCCACCGGCTCGATGGGGTCCTCGCCCTTGACCTCGCCGCGCTTCAGCGCCTGGCGATACTTGAAGATGTCGGCGTGCACCTGCGCCATAAAGGCGTGAAAGTGCACGCGGCGCTTCTTGCCGACGTTGGCGCGCTCGAAGAACATGTCCATGAGCATGGATTTGCCACGCCCGACGCCACCCCAAATGTAAAGGCCTTTCGGCGCCCCGCTGTTCGGCTTGCTGCCGAACAGCCAGCCCAGCGCCGAGGTTTTGCGCGCCGGGCTGTAGCCGTCGACCCGGTCGCAGAGGTCGTCGAGGCGGCCGACGACCTGTTCCTGCGCCGCATCGCGCTCGATCTGCCCCTCCCGCACCCTGGCCTCATAGAGATCGCGGATCGGCATGGGCGGCAGCGGCTCCTGGGATCATCCGGCTTAGCAATCGCCGGGCGCGGGCCGCAAGCTCCGGAAAGTGCATCATGGTAACGCTGCCACACCGTGTCGGTGCTCGGCTTTTCAAGGGGCTCCGCCTTGATTTGAGCCAAAGCTGCCGGCAGAGTTTCCGATACTCAAGGTCAGCGAGGCGAGGGCGGGGATGCGGAATTGGGGTCGGTCGACGCTCGCTGCTGCCTTTCTTGTCTCCGCTCCGGCTGTTTTAGCCGCTCCTGCTTGCCTCGCCACTCCCCTCCCATCCTCGTCTCCTGCGACGCCTCGCTCCGCGACGGCCGCCGTCGTGCCGGTCGTGGTCTTCGGCCGTGATTCGCGGCGCGAGGCCGAGGCCTTCGCCGCCGAGCACGACATCAACGACGCCGAGCTCGTCCGCAATCATATGGCCTCTGGCCTGATCCAGTGCGGCAACGCGCACGGTGCCGGCCAGCTGACGCTCAGCGACGACGTAATCACCACCGCCGCGCACGTGTTCTACGACGAAAACGGCATGCCGCGGGCGCGTACCTGCACCTTCGACATCACGCTGAACGGCCGCGAGACCCACGTGCCGATCGATCTCTCCAGCATCGTCGCCGGCAGCACCAAGCCCTACGATGCCGCCGTGTCCCACGATTGGGCTGTGGCCCGGCTCACCCACGCGGTGACCGGTGTGCGCCCCTACGGCCTCGCCAGCGACATCCACGATGACGCGCCGGTGACCTTCGTGTCACGCGGGCACATCGACTGGGGCGAGGCCAAGCACCTGTCCTTCCAGCAGTGCATGCTGCACGACAAGCTCTCCGAGGGCGAGGAAGGCACGCGCGAATTCTCGTTCGATTGCGACACCGGCGACGGCGCCTCGGGCGGCGCGCTGATGTTCGATGCGGACATGGCGCGTGTCGGCGCGATCCTTGTGGGCTGGCGCTCCAACCGTCCCTTCAAGGCCATGCCGTTCTCGCGCACGCACTACAACTTTGCCGTGACGATCGAGGGTGCCTTCCGCCAAGCGATTTACGCCGCCTCCGGCAAGCTGGTCTCGCAGAAGTAGCGGCCCACGGTAGCGGTGCCATAATTTTGCCGAAGGGCTTGGCGCTGTCGTGATGCGGCGGCTACAGCTTCGGTGCCGGAATTGGTGTAGAAGCAAGGACATTTTGCAAAGCGTTCGAGGTTTGCCCGCCCGATGTCCCGCCGACCCGCACTGCTCGCATTGCTCCTCATTGCCGTCGCTTCGCTCGGACTCGCCGGTTGCGGCGGCGTGAACACGCCGACACTCGCTGTGGCGGCGCCGCAGCCGCCGGTGATGGTGCCCGTCGCCGACGCGATGGCTGCCGCGACCAAGCCGGTCGCCGTGGCCGCGCTAGACACGCGTTATTCCGCGCTCTACCAACCGATGAGGGACAAGTTCGAGGTGCCGGGCGTCACGCCCGCGCTTGTGCGCAAGGGCTTCGAGCGCAAGGAGGTGGCCTATGCCACCAAGGAGCCCACCGGCACCATCGTGGTCGATCCCAAGGCGCACTACCTTTACCTCGTCGAAGGCGACGGCAGGGCGATGCGCTACGGCGTGGCAGTCGGCAAGGCCGGTTTCGCCTGGAAAGGCGAGGCGGTCATCAAGACCAAGCAGGAATGGCCGGACTGGTACCCGCCCAAGGAGATGATCGAGCGCCATCCGGAACTCAAGCCGCAGCTCGACAAGTTGCAGAGCGGCATCGGCGTCGCCGGCGGTTACCGCAACCCGCTCGGCGCCCGCGCCATGTACCTGTGGCAGGGTAACAAGGACACGTACTTCCGCATCCACGGCACATTGGAGCCGCACTCGATCGGCACCAACGCCTCGTCGGGCTGCATCCGCCTGATCAACCAGGACGCGATCGACCTCTACGGCCGCGTCAAGGAAGGCACGCGGGTGGTGGTGCTCTGAGGCAGGCAATTCCCCCGCTCCGCTTCGCGGCGCAGGGGAAAAATGCTCAGAGCCGCTTCTTCACCTCGTCGACGGCTGCGCCCATGTCGCTCTCGACCTTGGCCTCGGCGGTTTTCTCCGGCAGTTTCTGGTTTTCCTCCACGACCTTCTCCGGCGGGTTGGGCGCTTCGTATGTCTTTTCGCGGTACTGGTTGGGCTCGGCCTTCATCGGCTCGGGCCCGGTGTTGCGCTTCTGCGCCAGCTTGTCGTCGGCCATCAATGGTCTCCTTCGGCTAGGAGAACAGGCAAGCGGCCTGAACGATCCGCAGCCGCTCAGAACCACTGGAAGCCCTCGCCCATGTTGGCAGCGAGCCCGACGACCGCGGAGCTGATCGCACCGAACATGAGGCGGAGGTCGCCCCGGGCGTTGGCGCGCATAGTGCGAATATCGGCCTTGATGTCGGCGGTGTCGCGCTCGATGTGCTCAATCGAGGCTTCCAAGTCGGCGAAGCGGGCTCAAGCGGCGACGCCGCAGGATCGCCCGCCTCTTCGCCCAACCGGCACCGCTCATGCCGGAGTGATTGCAACGTCGCCGTAGCGGGTCAACGCCTTGGCGCCATGGGAACGCGCCTACTTCTGGCAGGCCGGACAGAAGAACGTCGAGCGGCCGTTCTGCACGATGCGCTTGATCACGCCCGGACAGGTGAGCTTCGGGCAGGGATCGTCCTCGCGGTCGTAGACGCGGAAGCTGTGCTGGAAATAGCCCATCTTGCCGTCGGCCTGGCGATGGTCGCGCAGCGTCGAGCCGCCGGCAGCGACGGCTTCGAGCAGGACCTCCTTGATCGTGGCGGCGAGCTTCGCCGCACGCGCTGTGGGTGCACCGTCGCGCCGCACCAGCGTGCCGGCGGCACGACGCGGCGACAAGTCGGCGCGATGCAGCGCCTCGCATACGTAGATGTTGCCGAGCCCAGCGATCAGCTTCTGGTCGAGCAGCGCGGCCTTCAGCGGAGTCGTGCGACCGGCGAAAAGCCGCGCCAGCCGCTCGCCATTCAAATCCTCCCCGAGCGGCTCGATGCCGATCCCGGCGAAGAGCGGATGCTTGTCCAAGGCATCGGCGGAGACGAGCAGCATGAAGCCGAAGCGCCGAGGGTCGTTGTAGACGATGCGCACTCCGTTGGAGAGCGTCAGCGCGACATGGTCGTGCAAACCGGGCGCTCCACGCGGATGGTGGAAAAGGCCGGGCAGACCCACCGCGTTCGCCGCCTCGATGCGGAACGAGCCGGACATACCGAGATGCATGACGAGGACGGTGCCGTCGTCGAGGCGGCCCCAGAGGTATTTGGCGCGCCGCTCCAGCGCCTCGACCCGCCGTCCGGTCAGACGCGCCGCGAAAGCCTCCGGGAACGGAAACCTCAGGTCGGGGCGGCGCTGATCGACGACCTCGATCGTCGCCCCGACGAGGACGGGCGCGAGACCGCGACGCACGGTCTCGACCTCGGGCAGTTCGGGCAAGCTTCTCTCTCCTGAGCGGACAGGAGGCTCATATGGTGAGACTCAGCGCGCGGGCGTCACCACCAGCCCTTCACCTTGAACCAGATCGCGGGGCCTGCGGCCGAGAGGACGATCAACGTCAGCGCGTAGGCGTAGCCGTAATGCCAGTCGAGCTCCGGCATAGTCTTGAAGTTCATCCCGTACATCGAGGCGATGAAGGTGGGTGGGATGCCGATCACCGAAACCACCGTCAGGACCCGAAAGATGTTGTTCTGCTCGATGTTGGCGAAACCGAGCAAGGTGTCCAGCAGGAACTGGCTCTTGCCATCGAGATGCTCCTGGAACTCATGCAAAGACTTGGCATCCTGGCTTACGATGTCGAGCCGCTCCTTCAGCTCCGGCGTGATCGCGTTCTGGCCCTTGCTGATCATGTAGACGACGATGCGGGTGAGGCCGAGCATGCTCTGGCTCGCCTTCGAGATGAGGTCGGCGTCGCGCCCGATCGTCTTGAGCATCGTTGCCAGCCGCGTGTTGGCGTTCCTTGGGCGACGCTCCTCATGCCCGAGCGGACCGGTCTGAAAGACGGCTCGCGACATGTCGTCGAAGTCGCCGCCGATCCGCTCGAGAAGGTCGGCGATATGGTCCACCATGATCTCGAGGATACTCACCGTGGCGCCGTAACCGCCTTTCGACAGGTCGCCCCTGGAACAGACCTGCTTGGCCAGTTTCTCGAACGAGGGCAGGACCGCGAAGCGGATGGTGACAACGCGCGCCGGCGTGACGACGAAACCGATGGGTGTCGCGAAAGGGTAGCCGTCCGCGTCCTTGGCCAACGCGGGCAGGCTCATGATCAGCCCGCCATCCTCCTGCGAGAGACGCGACGAATTCTCGATTTCGACGAGATCGTCGAGGGAGGGCACGCGCACGCCCATCGCCACGCGCAGAAAGGCCATCTCGGAGGCGGTTGGTTCGAAGGCATCGATCCAGTGAATATCGCTGGAAAGGTTGGCCGGATCGGATCCCGCATCGATCATGCCTCTCGTACCCGATCCATAGAAACTGAGCATTCATCGCCTCCGCAAGCTTTGCCGCAGGCTGTAGACCATCTGTACGAGGAACAGAATTTTCGACCTCGCGTTACCTGACCGGGCCTGCGGGATACGAAGCGAAACAATGGCTTACGAGACCATCAAAAGTTTATCGGCGTCTGCGACGTCTGAGGTTGCGGGGCGGGCGGGCGAGGTTGCAAGAGAGCTGTCGCCACCCATGGAAGAATTTGCGGACCACGCATCGCAACAGGTCAGTCATGCCAGTGGGCACACTGGTGGTCTTTACGCCCAGGGCACAAAGCGGGTGCGGGACACCTTGGACGAGCTGCCCGCGACGCTATCAGACATTTCGTTGTTGAGAGGGCGCATGATGCGGCACGGTCGTCGGCGCATCGACCACGGTGTGCGCAAGCAGCCTGTCGAAGCGTTACTCTTGGCCGGCGCGCTCGGGTATCTCGCCGGTTGGATGGCCAGTCGGGGCTGACGTCTCGGTGGTACCAGCAGTTTTCTCAGGAGAATGAACACGATGACTCGCAAGGTCTGTAACAGCGCCGAGCTTCAGGATATCTGTCTCGACAACCTGAAGGCATGCCCCGGTTTCGAGCACGTCAGCGAAATCATGATCCAACCACGCGAGACCTTCGAAGGCGGGACGAATTGGACCCTTGCCGCCGTGCGGCCGCGCGTACCCAACACCGTTCTTCGCGCCGCGCGCAGCACGATCGAAATGCTGCAGACCAGCTACGAGCTTCCCGAATCGGAGGCCGTGCGGCCCTCGAGGCGTCTCCAAGCGGCTCGTTGAAGGCGGCATCGTCTCTTCGCCATAGGGCCGCCGTTGATCGCAACGGCGGCCTTTCTTCAAGTTGAGTTGGCGAGACGAGCTTTCACCATCGCGCTGGCCTGGGCAAAATCCATACGCCCGGCGTAGTTCGCCTTCAGCGCGCTCACGACTTTCCCCATGTCTTTTATGCTCGTCGCCCCAACGCTGGCTACGGCGGCGTCGACCGCGTCCACGACGGCGGCATTATCCATTTGATGCGGCAAGAACTCCGAGATGATCGCGATCTCTTCACTTTCGCGCAAAGCCAAGTCGTCGCGCCCGGCTTTTATGTAGATCGCCTCTGATTCCTGGCGGCTCTTGATCATCTTCTGCATGAGAGACAGGATTTCCGTTTCGCCGACCGGCTGGCCACCACTGCGGGCTTCGATATCGCGGTCCTTCAGCGCAGCGTTGATCAGGCGGATAGTCTCAACGCGACGTTTCTTGCCTCCCTTCATCGCCGCTTTCAGCTCGCTGCTCAGTCTGTCTCTCATCGTAATGTCTCGCTTTCGGGTTGCAGGCTGCGCGGACAGGCTTTTCGCAGCAACCATCGCCCATTTGCAATCGTATCGGCGCGAGTCCTAGAATTGCAGTGCGAGGAGGTCTAAGCGTTGAGTCGAGCTGGCTTTCTTTGCACCGCTCTATCGCTATTTCAGTTTCGACGAGAACAAGATGCGTCGTCAGGTCAAGCCTTTCGTCACGGAATATCGCGGCAGCCCTCGCCGCAGCAAAGACCTTCATCCTTCGGGCGATCTCCACCAGGAGGTACAAGCGCCGCGCAGCCGCTCCTTCGCCAAAGCCGACAAGTTGTTCCACGGCGATGGGCAGGATGACTCCTACGAAGCCGCCCTGCGTGCGGCGGACGCGCTCTTCGATGCGTGGCCCGGCATAGCCGAGCCGACGCACGACAAAGGAGCGGCCAGCGGTTCAGAGCCGCGGACAACGTTACAGCCATCGCAAGCCGCCTCGATATTTCGGGTGCCGGCGGACGAGAGCGGCCGGGAAGTGTCGTTGGAAGACGACGCCGGTATGGTGGGCGAGCAGGCCGAACGGCACTCGGCATCGGCGCCTCGCCGTATCCTGCAGGCGATCGAGCCGCCTTCCGAGGATCGCTTCGCCGCACTCGAAGCGGAGCGCGCCCCTAAGCGCCGCGGCCGCAAACCGGGGTCCAAGAATAAGCCAAAGATCGTCGCGGGCGACGACTGGACGGCCGCTTTCGAGAAGCCGGCCATGGTGACGGCGCCGGCTCTGCAGGCAAGACCTTCGCCGGTGTTCGATGCGGATGCTTTCTTCACTAAGGCGGAGCACGTCGAGATCGAAGACGACGCTACGGTCGCAGTCGGCACGGTGGACGAGGAGCAACCTATGCTTCGATCGCGTGGTCGCAACGAGAAGTTCAATTGGAAGCGAGCCGGTCTTCGGCCCGGCGAACGCTGGAAGCGCAGGTTACCTAAAGCGGCTCGGTAGAATGTCGCTCGCCGCTCACGCGAGCGGCAGACCTGGGGTCTCCCAAAACGTGCGGCGCCGCCGTTCTCCGATTGGCGTCTATGAGATCACTGACGCTCGCGAACATGGCCTTTCGCGCGATGGCGGCACTACCCACATGAATAGTACGATGCATCCGGCATCGCCATCTCCAGGACCGTCCATGACGACCCGCGTTTCGTTTCCCTTCTTCCGCAGCACACGCGCTTTCGCCATGCTTGCCGCGATCGCGTTGGCCGGCGCCACGCTCGCGCCCACAGTTGCCGACGCCCGTCTCGGTGGCGGCGGGTCCTTCGGCAGCCGAGGTGGCCGGACGTTCTCCACGCCGTTTGCAACGCCGACGGCTCCGCGCACGTCCCCGATCCAGCGCTCCCAGACCGCGGCGCCGTTCAATGGGGCATCCAGCTTCGGTGGCGCCCGCCCCGGCTTCTTCGGCGGCGGCGGCTTTGGACGCGGGCTGCTTGGCGGCTTCCTCGGTGCCGGCCTGTTCGGCATGCTGTTCGGCGGCGGCTTCACGGGCGGACTCGGCGGCGGATTCTCGCTGATCGGCCTGATTCTGCAGATCGGCCTGCTCTACCTCGCGTTCCGCTTCATCATGGGCTTCTTCCGCAACCGTCAGCCGGCGTTCGGCGGGTCGGGCGGTGGCAGCCTGTTCGGCGGAACACCTCTGGGGAATGGCGCTGCGCCCAGTCCCGGTCCCGCGCGGCCGACAGGCGTGCCGATCACCATCGGCCCGGATGACTACCAGGCTTTCGAGCGTTGCCTCGTCGACAGCCAGGCCGCCTATTCGAACGGAGATGTCGCGACGCTCAGGCGCCTCGCGACAGTCGAGATGGCAGGCAATTTCGAGCAGGAGCTAAGCGGCAACCAGCGCCAAGGCGTCGTGAACAGGATCAGCGACGTCCATCTCGTGAGCGGTGACCTCTCGGAGGCCTGGCGCGAAGGAAGCAGCGACTACGCCACCGTCGCGATGCGCTTCTCGCTTGTCGACGTGACGCTCGACCAGCGCTCCAATCAAATCGTGTCGGGCAATGCCACTACGCCGCAGAATGTGACGGAGGTCTGGACCTTCACGCGGCCGACCGGCGCCGGCGCTCAGGCTTGGGTACTCTCGGCCATCCAGCAGGCCTAGCCGCCAAGAAGCGTGATCTCGCGGGCGTGTTGGCTTAGACTGGCGCGCTCCGGCTGCGGAAGGGTCGCTCGGCATGACTCAGAACATTCCGCCCCTCTTCACTCCGGATGAAACGGCGCCGCTGCCGGATCATCCGCCCACCGCCGTGGATACGCTGAAGCTGGCAATGCGCCGTGCGCGCGCCGACGATGCGGAACGCGCGGGCGCACGAGCCGAGCTGCGCGCAGCGCGTCTCGGCCGTCTCGAGCTTCTGCAGGATGCGCTGCAGCCTCTGCTCGCCCAGATCCCGGCCGACGTCGACATGTTCGACATCGCGCTGGTGCCGAGTTCCGAGCCGCGCCTCTTCATCGACATGATCGGGTTTGTCGAGATGGCCCGCGACGCGCGCAGCTACATCCTGCAGCAGGACACGCGGCACGGTCGCATTCGCGTGGCGGAGAGTGAGTCGCTCGAGACGATGATCGATGCCGTGACCGACTACGTCGCTCGGCGGCTGCTCGAGCGGGACAAGGCGCTCGCCTCCGACGCGCGCGCCCGTACCGTCGGCGCCTTGTCCGAGATCAAGGCGCCCCCACGCCAAGAGGCCGCGCGCGGTCCACGGCGCGAGGTTGGACCCGTCCCGGCCGCGTCCGTCGTCTCTTCGGCATCCATCGCCACCGCGCCGAAGCCGGTGGCACCGAAGCGAGCAGTACCGCTGCGCTGGGCCGGCATCGTGTTCGCCTTTCTTATCGACCTGCTGGGCGCGATCGCCTTCTTCATGATCGTCGGCGCTGTTGGATGGTACCTCTGGTTGCGCCTCCACGCGCCGACGTAGGACACAGGCTTGGTACAGTGCCGCGTTCTCGGCTATGAGGCTCGCCGCATGCCAATCCCCTTCACCTCCTCGCTAAATGCCGCGGCCGTCGAGGATTGCCGCCGGTGACCCATCTTCTCGTCCGCGTCGCCGATGCCGGAGAAGCCGCAGTTGCGGCAGCCGCCGGCTTCGACATCGTGGAGCTGCGGCTCGATCATCTTCATGACCCTGACCTTGCCGTCGCCCGCGCCGTCCGCCTCGCCTGCCCCGCAATGCTTCGTCTCAGCCTCGACGGCTTGGCCTTCGCCGTCGACGCGGTGGAGGCGGCGCTCTCCGTCGGCGCCGACGAACTGGCGATGACGATCGATGCCTCGCCCTCCTCGATTCCTGTGGTCGACGCCGAACGCCCGTCCAAGCTCACCGCCGTGGCACGGCTCGCCGTAGCACCCGACACCGCCGAGGCCCTGCAGCGCGTGCGCCACCGGGTCGAGCGGGTCATGATCGAGAGCGGGCGCGCTACCCGGCTGTTCGATCGCGCAGGCATCGCCCAGCTCGCGGCGCTGGCCGATGCCTGCCGTTCGAGCAGCCTGCCCTTCGGCTTCTCCGGTGGCCTCGAGGCGCCCGACATCGCCCGGCTGCTGCTGCTGCGGCCCGACGTGCTCGGCTTCGACACGGCGGTGCGCAGCAATCACCGGGCTGACGGTAAGCTGCTGCCGCACCTCCTCGACGCCATCCGCGCCCTGATCCCGCGCGAAGGCGTGACCGAGGCGGAGCCGGGGGGCACGACCGTGCACGACACGATCTTCGTGCGCGACTTCGTGGTGGCGCTCTCGATCGGGGCCTACCAGGCGGAGGAGCGCGCGCGCCAACGCGTGCGCTTCAGCGTCGAGGCCCAGGTGGCGCGCCGGGCCGGGCCACCGCGCGACATGCGCGACGTCTTCTCCTACGACGTCATCCTCGAGACGATCCGCGTGCTGGCCGAGCGCGGCCATGTCGCCTTCGTCGAGACCCTGGCCGAGGATGTCGCCGCCTCGCTCCTCGCCCATTCAGACCTTGAAATGGTGACCGTCAAAGTCGAGAAGCTCGACGTGATCGAAGGCGCCGTCGGGATCGCCATCGCCCGACACAGGCCGGCGTAGGTGCGCGAGTTGGCGCGTTGCAAACGCGACCGCTTTTTCGCGGCGCTCGCCGCCGGCCCGCAACTCATGGGCATCGTCAACGCAACGCCGGATTCCTTTTCGGACGGCGGTCGCTTCATCGCGCCCGAGGCGGCGCTGGCCGAGGCTCGCCGGCACGTCGCTGGCGGTGCGGGGATCGTCGATCTCGGCGCCGAATCCACCCGGCCCGGTCATGTCCCGGTAGCGGAAGCCGACGAGCTGGCGCGGCTCCGCCCGGTCCTGGCCGCCATCGTGCCGGGGCTCGACGTGGCCGTCTCGATCGACACCACGAAGGCGGCCCTGGCGCGGATGGCGCTCGAGGCCGGTGCGTCACTCGTCAACGACCAGTGGGGACTGCAGGGCGACCCGGGGATGGCGGAGGTGGTCGCCGAGGCCGGAGCCGGCGTCGTGCTGATGCACAATCGCGCCGGCCTCGACGAGGCCGACGTGATCGACGCCATGCGCCGCTTCTTCGATCGCTCGCTCGCCCTCGCCGACGCCGCAGGGGTCGCGCGCGAACACATCCTGCTCGACCCCGGCGTCGGCTTCGGCAAGAGCAAGGCGCAGAACATCCGCGCGCTCGGCGCCGGCGTCGCCGCGCTGCGCGAGACGTACGGCCTGCCGGTCCTGATCGGCTGCTCGCGCAAGTCGCTGTTCGCCGCGCTGATCGGGGCTCGACGGGTCGAGGATCGCCTGGTGGGCACGCTGGCCGCCAACCTCGCCGCGCTCGCGCGCGGGGCGAGCGTGCTGCGTGTGCACGATTGCGCCGAGCACCGCGACGCCATCACGGTCACGCGGGCCATCGCCGATGGCTGAGTGGACCGTGATCGGGCTAGGCCTCGGCGGCAACCTCGGAGATCCCGAGGCAACCATCGCGCGCGCCTATGCCGCGCTGCGCGCGCGCGGCCACGTGCGCATCGACGCCATCTCCTCGCTCTACCGCACGGCGCCGTGGGGACCGGTGGCCCAGCCGGACTTCGCCAACGCCTGCGCGCTCGGCACCACCGACCTCGCACCGCGCGACCTGCTCGCCGAGGTCAAGGCAGTCGAGGTGCTGCTCGGGCGCCTTGAGGGTGAGCGCTGGGGTCCACGCGCCCTCGACATCGACATCCTCTTCTACGCCGCAGCCAGCGTGGACGCGCCCGATCTCGTCATCCCGCACCGCAGCCTCTTTGAGCGCGCCTTCGTGCTGGTGCCGCTGGCCGAGATCGCACCCGACCTCGTCATCGCTGGCCGCCGCGTCGGCGACGACGCCGGCGAGGTAGATCGATCGGGCGTCGCGCTGTGGCGGAGCGGTCCGCGGCCATAATCTTGCAGAGGGGAGCCGAAGCCGCCATGCAACGATGCGGCGCCGGGTCGCGTTTGCGGCGGCAAAGATGTAGAAAAGCCGTGCAAACGCTTGGCCATCATCTCGAGACGCGACGAAAGGGAAGTCCATGCCCTCCAAGCTCGAACAGCTCAAGACCATGACGACCGTTGTTTCTGATTCTGGTGACTTCGAGAACCTCGCCGCGTTCGGCGTCACCGATTCGACGACCAATCCGTCGCTGATTCTAAAGGCCGCCAAGCTCTCGAACTACGACCGTCTCATCGAGGAAGCCGTGGCGTGGGGCCATTCGCACAAAGCGCACACCAGCCAGGTCACGGACCGCATCGCCGTCAATTTCGGCGCCGAGCTGACCAAAGTGGTGCCCGGCCGCGTCTCGACCGAGGTCGACGCCGACCTCTCCTTCGACACCGAAGCGACGGTCGAGAAGGCCCGAGCCATCATCGCCGACTACGCTTCGCGCGGCATCGACAAGCACCGCATCCTGATCAAGGTCGCCTCGACCTGGGAGGGGATACGCGCCGTCGAAATCCTTCAGAAGGAGGGGATCGACTGCAACATGACGCTCATCTTCTCGCTGGCCCAGGCCATCGCCGCCGCCGACGCCGGCGCCTTCCTGATCTCGCCCTTCGTCGGGCGTATCATGGATTTCTACAAGGCCAAGGAAGGCCGCGACTTCGCGCCGGCCGAGGACCCCGGCGTCAAGTCCGTCCATGAGATCTACAATTACTACAAAGGCCACGGTATTAAGACCGTCGTCATGGGCGCCTCGTTTCGCAACATCGGCGAGATCGAGGAACTGGCCGGCTGCGACCGACTCACCATCTCTCCCGACCTGCTGAAGAAGCTCGCAGACGATCAGGGCGAGCTGGTGCGCAAGATGGACCCGGATAGGGCGGCCAAGCACGCTCCCGCTAAGATCCACATGGATGAGAAAACCTTCCGCCTCATGCTCAATATGGACGCGATGGCGACGGAGAAGCTCGCCGACGGTATCCGGCTGTTCGCGGCGGATCTGCAGACGCTGCGGGAGCAGGTGTCGAGCCGGCTGCAGAAGGCAGCCTGATGGCGATATCGCTTCGCAGCCTAGCCAAGCCGGTGAGAAACGTGTAGGCACCCGTCTCCCCTTTGTGTAAGGCGGGCGGCCCGTCCCCGCGTGTCCCTTATCGAGGGGCAGACGTAATTCGAAGAGTCTGATTTCATGGCCGTTCCCAAGCGAAAAACCTCTCCGATGAAGCGCGGCTTCCGCCGCTCTGCCGACGCCCTCAAGGCCCCGACCTACGTCGAGGACAAGGATTCGGGAGAGCTGCGCCGGCCGCACCACATCGATCTCAAGACCGGCATGTACAAGGGCCGCCAGGTGATCGCGCCAAAGGCCAACGTCGAGGCGTAGAATAAACTCGCTCCGCGCCGAAGTTGGCATGACGCCTGACGCAGGCTGACGCAGTGGAAGCCTGTTTCAATGAAATATTTCCGAGCACGTCGGCGCCGGCCTAGCACTCGCCGATCCAGGCTTCGCCCGAGAGGTCGCGGCGCGCGCGGTCGAGCTCTTCGGTATAGCGCCGCAGGACGTGCGCTTCGCTGAGCAGGCCGACGACGCTGTCGTTGGTGGCGCTCTCGACCACCGCCAGCGCCTCGCCCTCGATGGCCTCGAACATCCGCGCCGCCTCCTGGATGTTCATGTCGCGGGTCAGCACGACGTCGATGTGGCGCAGCAGTGCGGTCAGCGGCTGTCGGCAGCGAACGTCGTCGAAGGTCATGGTGTGCGCCTCGTTGAGCGAGACCATTCCGGCGTAGCGCCCGAACGGATCGGTGGCGACGATCCAGTAGTCGCTGCCGAGCGGGTGGCTTTCGAGGAAGCTGCTCAGCGTCGCGTCGGCATAGGTGGTCTCGATATCGCGGCGCATCAGGCGGCCTACGGTCAGCGAGCGGATCCAGCCGACGTCCTGTGCCGAGCGGATCGACTCGCCGCGCAGGTGCAGGCGCCAGGTGGCGAAGCTGTAGCCGAAGAGGCGTCGCACCAGCACGGAGTCGAGCGTCGTCGTGGCCAGGATCAGGATGGAGAGGGCGTAGTCGCCGGTCGCCTCCAGGGCGAGGAAGCTCATGGTCAGCGGGCCGCCGATGACAGTGACGGAGAGGCCGGCCATGCCGACGACGGCGCAGGTCACGGCATCGAGCGGGACGCCGGGCGCCAAGGCCGCCGCGACCCCGTGGAAGAGGGTGCCGGTGAGGCCGCCCAGATAGAGCGATGCGAAGAACAGGCCGCCGCGGAAGCCGCTGCCGATCGAGATTGCCGAGGCGCAGGACTTCAGCAGCAGCGTCACCGCGACGAACAGCACGGACGGCGGCGCATGCAGCAGCGCCGCCAGCGCGCCGTGGCCTGCCGACAGCATATGCGGCGTGATCAGCGCCATGACGCCGAGGCCGAGCCCGCCGACGGCGGGCTGCAGCCAGGCCGGAATGCGGCTGCGCTTGAAGAGGTTCTCGGTCAACGTGACCCCGCGCATGATGGCGATGCCGAGCCCGGCGCAGGCCAGCGACAACAGCAGCAGCAGCGCGATGCTGCGGCCATCGAGCGTCGCGTCGGAGGCGAGATGGCCGATGAAGGCCTCGCCCATGCCGATCGAGCGCGCCACCAGCACGCTGGAAATCGCCGCCGCCACCACCGGCGCCAGGCCGAAGGGCGTGTAGGTGCCGATGATGATCTCGAAGCCGTAGAAGGCGCCGGTGAGCGGCGCGCCGAAGGCGGCGGCGATGGCGGCGGCGGCGCCCGCGCCCACCATCATGCGCAGGTCGGCGCGGCGCAGGTTGAAGAAACGGCCGAGATAGGAGGCCAGGCCCGAGCCGAGCTGGGTGTAGCCGGCCTCGAGCCCGACGGAGGCACCGCATCCGTTGGAGCAGAGCGTCTGCGCGCCGATGATGAGGGAATCGAGCACCGACATGCGGCCGCCGGCGAGCGCGTTGGCTTCGATGGGATCGACGGGGCGGTGACGGCGGTGCAGAAGCAAGCGGCTGCAGACGCCGAGCAGCAGGCCGCCACAAGCCGGCACCAAGGCCAGCCATGTATTCGCGAGGTGGTCGGAGGCGCTGAGCGCGGATCGCCCGTAAAGCAGGTGGTGAAGCCCCGCCGCGAGCCGCGACAGGGTGGTCGTGGTGAGCCCGGCGATGATGCCGATCACGACGGCGAGGACGATGAGGCCGCTCTCGCCGGCACGCACGGTGTTGCGCAGGCGCGCCACGACGGCGCGCATGCGATCCGCGGAAGCGGCGGAATACGCGGGGCCATCGCGGGCCGAGGTCAAAGGTAATCCCGTTGCATGCGCCAGCTATGGCGCAACGTCACGAGGGAGCCAACCGCCAAGGCGAAGAGGCCGGCACGAGGCCGGGCTTCCGTCGAGGCCTGCCGGAACGCCTCAGTGCGCGTGGGCGCCGAGCGCGCCGATGCCGGTTTCGGAGCGGACGTATTGCGCGTCGAACGAAGCTTTCTCCCGTTCGGCGCGACGACTCTTGTCGAGCATCGAGAACACGATGATCCCGGCAAAGGCGATCGGCATCGAGAAAATCGCCGGGTTGTCGTAGGGGAAGATTGCCGCCTTATGGCCAAGCGAGGTGACCCAAAAGGCCTTCGAGAGCACCACCATCGTCACCGAGCTGATCAGGCCGAGCCAGCCGCCGACGAGGGCGCCCGTGGTCGTGCAGCCCCGCCACATAATGGACATGACCAGCACGGGGAAGTTGCAGCTCGCCGCCACGGAGAAGGCGAGGCCGACCATGAAGGCGACATTCTGCTTCTCGAACACGATGCCGAGCACGATGGCGATCAGGCCGATCGCCACCGCCGAGGCTTTCGAGATGTTGACCTCGGTCTTCTCCGTGGAGCGCCCGCGAGCGAAGACGTTGGCATACAGGTCGTGGCTGACCGCGGAGGCGGCGGCCAGGGTCAGGCCGGCGACCACCGCGAGGATGGTGGCGAAGGCCACGGCGGCGATGAAGCCGAAGAGCAGGTCGCCGCCCACGGCCTTGGCGAGATCGACGGCGGCCATGTTGGACGAACCGAGCAGGTCCTTGATCTTGTCGTAGGCGCCGTTGGCGCCGAGCTTGAAGTAGGCCGGATCGTTCATCAGGAAGACGATGGCGCCGAAGCCGATGATGAATGTGAGAATATAGAAATAGCCTATGAAGCCGGTGGCGTAGAGCACCGACTTGCGGGCGGCCTGCGCGTCGCGCACTGTGAAAAAGCGCATCAGGATATGCGGCAGGCCGGCGGTGCCGAACATCAGGGCGAGGCCGAGCGATACCGCCGAGATCGGATCGGCCACGAAGCCGCCCGGCGCCATGATCTTCAGGCCCTTGGGCTGGATCTTGGTGGCGGCGGTGAACAGCTCGTCCGGGTTGAAGTGGAACTTGATGAGAACCAATAGCGCGATCAGCGACGCGCCCGCCAAGAGCAGCCCAGCCTTGATGATCTGCACCCAGGTGGTCGCCTTCATGCCGCCGAAGGCGACGTAGACGATCATCAGCACGCCGACAATAATGACGGCGTAGAAGTACGGCAGGCCGAACAGGAGCTGGATCAGCTTACCGGCGCCGACCATCTGCGCGATAAGGTAGAACGCGACCACGATCAGCGTGCCGCAGGCCGAGAGCACCCGGATCGGGGTCTGCGCCAGGCGGAACGAGGCGACGTCGGCGAAGGTGTACTTGCCCAGGTTGCGCAAGCGTTCCGCGATCAGGAACAGCACGATCGGCCAGCCCACGAGGAAGCCGATCGAGTAGATCAGCCCATCAAAGCCCGACGTGTAGACCAGGCCGGAGATGCCGAGGAACGAGGCGGCGGACATGAAGTCGCCGGCGATGGCGAGACCGTTCTGGAGACCGGTGATGCCGCCGCCGGCCGCGTAGAAGTCGGACGCCGTCTTGGTGCCCATCGCCGCGCGATAGGTGATGAAAAGCGTGAGCAGCACGAAAGCGAAGAACATGACGATCGCGACGATGTTCAGCGGAGCCTGATCGACGTGGCCCTGGATGCCTTCCGCGGCGAGCGCGACGGTGCCGCCGACGGCGACGAGCACACCGCTCGCGAAGAGGGCCTTGGGGAAGCGGCGCTTGGCCGGAGCGGCGCTCACAACCCAACCTCGCGGCGCAGGTCGCGCGTGAGACGATCGAACCTCGTGTTGGCGATCACGACATAGATCGCGACGAGCACGAAGGCCGAGATCAGCACGCCGAGGCCGATGACGATCCCCATCGATGTGACCTGGCCGGCGACGACCGTGGCGAGAAAGCCTTTGTCGAAGGCGACGAGGAGGATGAAGCCGAAGTAGATGATCCACATGATCGCCGACAGCGTCCATCCGAGCGTGGCCCGCGAACGTGTCAATTTCTGGAACGTAGGATTGGCCAACATGGCGCGTGTCGCGCCGTCGACCCCATCGAATTCACGTCCACTCACGTCACGTCCTCCGCCGCGGCCTGAAGGACCGCCGTTCCTTCGCTGCACCGCATCGAGACGGTTCGCGACTTGCTGTGATGGGCCAGGTGCCTATCTCGATGCGCTTCGCCGTCCCAAGCTACGACATCCGTCGCAATCCGGAACAGCCGGCCGATCAATCGGGCACAACGTATAAGAGGCCCAAGGCCGCGTCGATGGAGTATTCATGTGTCGTTCGTCTAGACTCACGCTTTTCGTGTTGAGCATTGTGCTTTTGCCGAATTCGGCTTCGGCGCAATTCTACGGTTTTCCCAGCGAGGTCGGCGTCGTCGACGATGGCTTCGGCGTGCTGCCGCCGCGGCCTCCATTGCCCCCGCCCGAATTCGTCGGCGGTCCGCCGCCCTTGACGCAGCCGCCGGTGCCGCCCTCGCCGCCGCACTGCCCGGTCGTCATCGAGGTCGGACGCGGACTGAAGCAAACGGCGCGGACACGCGTGATCTACGGACGTCCGAACTGCTCGTGAACGGGTCGGTCTGAGTGACCGATCTCAGCCGCATGTCGGGCTTGCCGACTCACGGCCAGGCTGCAAGTGGAGTTCTGACCGAAACGACGCCTCGCCGCGTCACGCCCGAGGGCCACCATGAGCCAGCTCAAGACTCTCCGCGACGTGTCCGGCCTCGGCAGCGAGGCTCCGAGCCTCACGGGCGCGACGCTGATCATGATCGACCTGCAGAACACCTACCGCGAGGGCGTGATGAAGCTCGAGGGCGTCGAGCCCGCGATCGTCGAGGCGGCCGCCCTGCTCGAGCGGGCGCGCGAGGCCGGCATCCCGATCTTCCACGTGCAGCACGACGCCGGCGCCGGCTCGCCCTACGACCTGCAGGACCGCAGCGGCGCCATCGCCGACGAGGTCGCGCCGCGTGCCGGCGAGCAGACCATCGTCAAGAACTATCCCTCCGCCTTCGTCGGCACCGAACTGCAGGAGAAGCTGTCGGCCGCCGGTACCAAGGATCTCATCCTGGCCGGCTTCATGACGCACATGTGCGTGAACTCGACGGCTCGCGCGGCCTTCAACCTCGGCTTCCGCCCGACAGTCGTGGCTTCGACCACGGCGACGCGCAGCCTGCCCGGTTTGGACGGCGCTACGGTCTCGGCCGCCGCGCTGCAGCAGGCGAGCCTCGCCGCGCTCGCCGACCTTTTCGCGGTGATCGTGCCCAAGGTGAGCGACATACGGGGGTAGCGCATCCGCTCCCGAGTGGCGTCATTCCGGGGCTCGCGAAGCGTCTACCGGATTGACAAATTTTTTCGGAGAAGTGCGGGGCTTCCTTCTCCCCTTGCGGGAGAAGGTGCCCGAAGGGCGGATGAGGGGTCGGGTAACGTCGCCGCTCATCTCTGCCGCAGGTCCAACCGCCAAGATCGAGCGACCCTCATCCGGCGCTTCGCGCCCCCTTCTACCGCAAGGGAAGAAGGGCTTACCCCGCATCGTTTCGCAGGGGCGGACCCGAAAGTGTGAATGCCTTGGCATAGCGAGAACCCGCAACCGGTGCACCTCGCGCTTGGTGGCGTCGCTTACGCTCAGCGGTTCCGGGTTCGCCTTCGGCGCCCCGGATGACGCCGCCGGGAAGAGCGTTCCGCCAGCCTCGGGCAAGGCTTTCCTGTTGAACTGACCTCGTTCAGCAGGAGAGCCGCCTTGAGCTTCGCCATAGGTTTGATCGTCGCCTTGGGCTGCATGCTCGGCGGCTTCGTGGCCGCGGGCGGGCACGTCTTCGTACTGTGGCAGCCCTACGAGTTCATCATCATTGGCGGCTCGGCGCTCGGCACCTTCATCGTCGCCAACCCGCTTCCCACCATCAAGGACACCGGCAAGGCGATCCTCGAGGCGATCAAGGGCGCTTCACCTAAGGAGCGCGACTACCTCGACCTTCTCGGTCTCCTTTACGTCCTGATGCGCGAGCTGCGCGGCAATGGCCGTAACGCCCTCGAGGAGCAGATCGACAATCCCAAGGAATCCGAGCTCTTCCAGCGCTTCCCCAAGACCCTCGCCGACAAGGACATGACGGCCTTCATCTGCGACTACGTCCGCCTCATCCTCGTCGGCAACGCCCGCACCCACGAGATCGAGGCGCTGATGGACGAGGAGATCGAGACCATCAAGCGCGACCGTCTCAAGCCCTACAGCGCAATCCAGAGCGTCGCCGACGGCCTGCCCGCGCTCGGCATCGTCGCCGCGGTGCTCGGCATCATCAAGGCGATGGGCGCGCTCGACCAGTCGCCCGAGCTGCTCGGCGAGCTGATCGGCGCGGCGCTCGTCGGCACCTTCGCCGGCATCTTCATGTCCTACGGCTTCGCCGGCCCGCTGGCCTCCAAGATCAAGGTGACGCGGGAGAAGCGCTACCGGCTCTACGTCATCATCAAGCAGTCGCTGCTCGCCTTCATGAACGGCGCCATGCCGCTGATCGCGCTCGAGCACGGCCGCAAGACGATCTCGTCGAAGGATCGTCCCTCGATCGACGCGGTCGAGAACGAGACGATGGCCGGCGCCGGCAAGGGCGAGCCGATGAAGGCGGCGGCCTGACATGTTCCCGCTCGCCTCCGCAACCCCACGCCCGGCCGCCCGGCCCAGCGCCGTCCGTACGGGCGAAGCCGGTGCCTTCAACGGCGCGCCGTCGTTGAAGGACGCCGCCGAGCGTCTCCTCGCGGCCCTGGTGAAGAGCCTCGGCACGATGGCGGGGACGGCAACGACGGTCGAGGGCGCGCTGGTCGGTTTCCGCCAGGTGCCCCTGCGCGATCATCTCGCGACGCAGCGGCCCGGCGCCGTCGCCTCGGCGCTGGAATGCGCCGGAATCGGCTGCATCATGCTGGCGAGCTTGGACACGAGCTTCGTCCACGCCGTCGTCGAGCTGCTCTGCGGCGGCAACGGCGACGAGTGCCGGCCCGACGAGATGCGTCCGGCGACCGCGATCGACGCGCAATACGCCCACACGATCGCGGCGCTGACCGCGGCCGCCATCGCCGGCGAGTGGAAGGAGCGCGGGTTCACCGGCACGAAGCCGGTACGGATCGAGGGCCCGCCGCAACCTGACGTTTGCGGCGCCGCGACCCGCGAGGTCGGGGTCGTCACGTTCGCTGTCGCGATCTTCGGCCTGCGCGGGCTCCTCACCCTGGCGCTGCCGCCGGCGGCGCTGCAGGCCTTCGCCAGCGAGGACAGGATCGAGGCGCCGCCGCCCACTACCGATCCGCAATGGTCGTCGCAGCTGCGCCAGCAGATCGCGAGCGCGGCCGTCTCCATCGACGTGGTGCTCGACGCGATGCCCTTGTCGCTTCGCCAGCTCTCGGAGCTGCAGCCCGGACAGGTGCTGGCGCTGAGGCCCGAGGCGCGCACGCGAGCGTCGCTCGTCTGCGACGGGCGCAGCCTCTACCGCGGCGAGATCGGCCAGGAAGACAATCGCTACACGCTGCGCATCGACGAGATCGCGCCCCTCGCACGACCGAACACGGCGCCGCCGGTCGACACCGCCCTCCGCCTCCGCACAAGCCCGCTCAAAGACCTGATCAAGGCCTGATCCCATGTCACCCGCACCCTCTGCGACCAGCAACCCCTTCGCCGCGGCCCCGGCCGAGCGAGGCCCGCCCTCCTCCCACCTCGCTTCGATCCTCAAGATCCCCGTCCTGGTGCAGGTCTTCGTCGGCTCGACCTCGATGCCGATCGCCGACCTGATGGCGCTTGATCGCGGCGCCGTGATCGCGCTCAACCACGATATTTCCGATCCCGTCGACATCGTCGTCAACGGGCGCACCATCGCGCGGGGCGAGCTCGTGGCGCTCGACGACGATCCCTCCAAAATCGGCGTCAAGCTCGTCGAGATCGTCGGGCTGCCCGACCCAGCAGCGTAAGCGCCATGACGCCCGATGGCAGCTACGACACCTACAGGCCGCTGAAGGGATCCGAGAAGGTCGCGGCCCTGCTGCTCGTCATGGGCAAGCCGCTGGCGAGCCGCCTGCTCGGACACTTCGACCCCGCCGAACTCAAGGCCATCACCCGCTCGGCCGCGCAGCTCGGCGCGGTCCCGATGGACGTCATCGAGGATCTCGTCGAGGAGTTCGCCGACCAGTTCGCGACCGCCGGCGAGCTGCTCGGCTCGTTCGACCAGGCCGAGAACCTGCTGACCGGCGTGCTGCCGCCCGAGCAGGTCGCCGACATCATGTCCGACGTGCGCGGCAGCTCGAACGGCAGCACCTGGGAGCAGATCGCCACGATCGCGCCGCAGGCGCTCGTCGACTACCTCGTGCGCCAGCATCCGCAGGTGCTCGCGCTTGCGCTCTCGCGATTGACGCCGCAGCTCGCCGCAGCGCTCATGGAGCTGCTTCCGCGCGAGACCCGCAACGCCGCCACGCGGCGCCTGCTGGCGCTGAGCCCGGTGGCGGACGCCGCCCTGCGCGTGCTCGAGACCCGGATCAAGCAGGACCTTATCCTCAACCCGCCCGCCGCTCCCGGCGCCGGCACCTCGCGCATCGCCTCGATCATCAACAAGATGGCGCCCGAGCACGCCGCCGACGTGATGGAGGCGCTGCGCGTCGAGCGTCCCGCCGATGCCGAGGCGCTTTCGGCCAAGCTGTTCTCCTTCGACGATCTGCTCACCTTGCCGGCCAAGACCCGCCAGGCCCTGTTCGAGAGCGTGCCGAGCGAGCGCATCGTGATGGCGCTCTCCGATACCGACGCCGATTTCCGCGCCAACATCCTGTCCGCGCTGACGGCCCGTGCCCGCCGCCTCGTCGAGAACGAACTGGCCAACGCCGGTGGAGCCCCGGCCAAGGACGTCGCCGCCGCCAAGCGAGGCATCGTCGACACGCTGCTGTCGATGGCCGAACGTGGCGACGTCGAGCTGCGCGAGAGCGAGGGCTAGCGCGCGATGGCGGAAAATTCCGGCGGCAGCGAAGACAAGACCGAGGAAGGCTCGGAGAAGAAGAGGTTCGACGCCATCGAGAAGGGCAACGTGCCGTTCTCGCGCGAGGCTTCCGTCTTCCTCTCGCTCGGCGCCATGCTCGTCATCAGCTCGCTGATGCTGACCAACGGGGTGCGCCCGCTCGCCGGGACGCTGACGCGCCTGTTCGCCAATCCGATGCGCGACCCGTTCGCCACGACCGCCGATACCGTGGCGGTCTTCCATGTCGCGGAGAGCGCGGCGGCGGCCTTCCTGTGGCCGCTGCTACTGCTGCTTGCCTCGGCCGGCCTGGTCGCCGGCATGTCGCAGGGCCTGCCGCGGCTGGTGCTCGAGCGCATCGCACCGAAATGGTCGAAGCTGTCGCCGGCCGCCGGACTGAAGCGACTGCTCGGCCGCGACGGCCAAGTCGAATTCGCGAAAAACCTCTTCAAGTTCGTCCTGGTCGGCGCGGTCGTCGGCCTGATCCTCCGGGGACAGACGCAGACGCTGATCGGCACGCTGTTCTACGAGCCGAACCAGCTCGGCCCGCTGATGCTGAGCCTGGTCGCGCGGCTGCTCGCCGGGTCGCTCGTCGCGTACACGCTGCTCGCCGGCGCCGATCTCGTTTGGACGCGTATCAAATGGCGCCGCGACCTGCGCATGACCCGCCAGGAAATGAAGGACGAGATGAAGCAGTCGGAGGGCGATCCGCTGCTCAAGGCCAAGCGCCGCAGCCTGGCGCTGGACCGCCGCCGCCGTCGCATGATGGCCGCCGTGCCCAGGGCCACGCTGGTGATCGCCAACCCGACGCATTACGCGATCGCGCTGCGCTACGTCCGCGAGGAAGGCGGCGCCCCCGTCGTGCTCGCGAAGGGGCAGGACCTGATCGCGCTCAAGATCCGCGAGATCGCGGAAGGTGCCGGAATTCCCGTGATCGAGGACAAGGCTCTCGCAAGGTCGATGTACGATCATGTCGAGGTGTCGCAGCTGATCCCGGCTGAGTTCTACAAGGCAGTCGCCGAATTGATTCATTTTCTTCAGGCGCGCGGATCCGCCCGCCGCCCCGCCGCGAAAGCGCCTCATGCCTGATCTCATCACAGACGTCGCGCGCCAGCGCGCCGCCATCCTTGCGGCTGCGCTCGGGGAAACGGTCGCCGAGCTGCGCCTGATCGATCCGGGCGACATCATCGGGTACATACGGGCCGGGCAATGGGCCAACATCGCCGATCTCGTACATTCCTCGGCGGAACTCTACTTCCAGGAGGATGCGCTGACCTTCGCCTGCGGGGCCGATTACGCGCTCGATTGGGAGAGCTGCCCGTCGATCGCGCTGGAGATGGAATTCCAGGGCAGCGCGGTCAGCGCATTTTTCACCCTCGTTCTCGAACGCCACGAGGGGCTCGTCGCCCTTCGCCGCGTCTGGTTTCCGATTGAGCCGACGAGCGCGGCGCAGGGGACGCTGGCATTGGCATCGGCGCTGACCGACGCGCGGCTCGGCAACGGCACGTTTTCGCCGCCAAGGGCGAGGCCTCGTTGACGACACGCGACCTGACGAAAGAGGTGCTCGGCCGTCGCGTCGATCGCGGCGAACGCGTGCAGGGCGAGTTCACCTACAGCGTCGTCGAGCTGGCGCCCGCGGGCTGGGCCGGGATCGAGCGCCGCGGCGACAAGCGACTGCGCACGAGGCTGCGCGACGCCGTCATTGGCGAGCGCAAGCACCGCGCCATCGCCGGTTGCCGCATCAAGGACCGCTCGCGCAGCGGCGCGCGGTTGCAGCTCGAGAAGGACCGTCCGCTGCCCAAGAGCTTCGTCCTCACCGACGGCGCGGCCCGCTCGCTCTTTCGCGCCGACCTCGTCTGGCAGGTCGGCCGCGATGCCGGCGTCAGGCTGACGGCGCTGGAATAGCCCCGCGGCGGAGGCCGTTAAAACGCAAATCTCGCGATCACCGGCACGTGATCCGACGGCCGCGCCCAGCCGCGCGCCTGCTTCAGGATCGTCATACCGGCGAGCGTGCCGCCGAGGCTCGGGCTCGCCCAGACGTGGTCGAGGCGGCGGCCTTTATCGGCTTGCGCCCAATCGGGCGAGCGATAGCTCCACCACGTGTAGCATTTCTCGTGCTCCGGCACGTGGGCGCGCAACACATCGACCCAGCGGCCGGCGGCGATCACCCGTCCGAAGCGCTCGACCTCAACCGGCGTGTGGCTGACGACCTTGAGCAGTGCCTTGTGGCTCCACACGTCGTGCTCGAGCGGCGCCACGTTGAGGTCGCCAACGAGGATCGAGTCGCCGGTGGCGACGGCGTCGGCCACGGTCCAGGCAGCCATCTCGTCGAGGAAGGCAAGCTTGTGGGCAAACTTCTCGTTGATCGCGGGGTCGGGCTCGTCGCCCCCCGCAGGCACGTAGAAATTGTGCACGTCGAGGGCGCGGCCGCCTGGCGTGAGGCCGACGGCGAGGTGGCGGGCGTCGTTCTTGCCGCAGAAGCCGCGCCGCTCGATGCGGGTGAAAGGCAGCCGCGATGCAATGGCGACGCCGTGGTAGCCCTTCTGCCCGTTGATCGCGAGGTGCGCGTAGCCGAGCCGCTTGAAGAGCGCGACAGGGAATTCGGCGTCCCGGCATTTGGTCTCCTGGAGGCAGAGCACGTCCGGCGCGTTCTCGACGAGGAACGTCTCGATGAGATCGATGCGCAAGCGCACCGAGTTGATGTTCCAGGTGGCGAGGGTGAACATCGACGGGCTATAGCGGCGCTTGCGGCCACGGAGAAGACGAGGAGCCGATACCGCTGGGGATGACGCGTCTCAACTCGGCATTGTCTGCTGAGAGCGCAAGCCGATCCTCATAAGCCGATCAGCCAGCAGGTCGATCTCCATTGCCAACACATTGAGCTGAACCTCATCCAAGCCTCGAGCGCGCGCTATGCGCACGATGGTCTCGGCAGAAATCCGCAAAAGCTCTGAGAGATGCTGCAATTCCTGCGCAAAAAGCATCGCGAAGAACTCGGGTAGATGACGGCACTCCAAATGGGAGATCTGTTATGCTTGCGCTATGCGCCCTGGCGACACATGCGCGTAAGCCGCAGTCACTCGCGTCGGCACATCCGCTGGAAGGTCAGCTCCTGGGCACCAAGCTCTCGATTCGGCGCTGCATCTCCTCTAGCTGCCGGCGCATGTCGTCGATCTCGCCGCGAGCCTCCTGCGCTGGCGGCTCGGAGATCTGCGGCATTGGCGGCTGCGACTCGGCCGGCGACGGCGCGGCTGGCTTGGGCGCAAGGCCTGCGCCGATCGCCCCGGCGACGGGCGTGAACATCGACAGCGCCTGGCGGAACATCGCCACGTTCTGGCGGGCCTGCTCCTCGATCTGGGTGAAGATCGGCGCGGCGGCACTGGCCATCGGGTTCTTCATCATGCCAGCAGCGAGTTTGCTCGCGCCGAAGACGTCGGCGAAACCGCTCTTCTCCTTCGTAAGCTTGTCGAGGGAGAATTCGAGATAGGAGGGCACCAGCATCTGCATGCTGTCGCCGTAGAAGCGGATGAGCTGGCGCAGAAAGGTGATGGGCAACAAGCTCTGGCCGTTCTTGCCTTCCTGCTCGAAGATGATCTGCGCCAGCACCGAGCGCGTGATGTCGTCTCCGCTCTTGGCGTCGTAGACGACAAAATCGTCGCCGCGCTTCACCATGACGGCGAGATCTTCCAGTGTGACGTAGGCGCTCGTCCCCGTATTATAGAGCCGACGGTTGGCGTATTTCTTGATGACCGTCGGAGGTTTCTCGCTCGTCATGGACCAAACTCTGGAGTGGAGGCTTCGTCGATCCCGGATCTCTCGTGCGGGTTGTCGTTTCACATCAGCATAGGCTCTTTGCGCAGATGCGAAAGCGACTTCGTGTTGCGGCGCATTCCCCCAACCGGCTCAGGCCGCCTCGCCGACCAGCCGATTGACCCGACATCCACGTTGGTATCGTAAACGCCGCGAGCGACCGGCGAGGCCGCGCAGAAGGAGAACCGCTCATGTCCAAAGACATCGTCATCGTCGCCGCCGGACGCACCGCCGTCGGCTCCTTCAACGGCGTGTTCGGCGCGATCCCGGCGCACGAGCTCGGCGCCGCGGTGATCAAGGAGGTTCTGGCTCGCGCCAAGGTCGAGGGTGGCGACGTCGACGAGGTCATCCTCGGTCAGGTGCTGACCGCCGCGCAGGGACAGAATCCCGCGCGCCAGGCGGCGATGGCCGCCGGCGTGCCGAAGGAGAAGACCGCCTGGAGCCTCAACCAGGTGTGCGGCTCGGGGCTGCGCTCGGTCGCGCTCGGCATGCAGCAGATCGCCAATGGCGACGCCGCCATCATCGTCGCCGGGGGCCAGGAAAGCATGTCGCTCGCGCCCCACGCCAGCTACCTGCGCGGCGGCGTGAAGATGGGGGACACCAAGCTCGTGGACACCATGATGAAGGACGGCCTGATCGACGCCTTCCAGGGCTATGCCATGGGCGCCACCGCCGAGAACATCGCCGAGAAGTGGCAGATCTCGCGCGAGGACCAGGACCAATTCGCGCTGGAATCCCAGAACAAGGCCGAGGCGGCGCAGAAGCAGGGCCGCTTCCAGGACGAGATCATCCCCTTCACCGTGAAGGGCCGCAAGGGCGACACGTTCGTCGACGAAGACGAATACATCCGCAAGGGCGCGGTCATGGAGAACTTCTCCAAGCTGAAGCCGGCCTTCTCCAAGGACGGCACGGTGACGGCCGGCAACGCCTCGGGCATCAACGATGGCGCCGCCGCCGTGGTGCTGATGACAGCCGAGGAGGCCAAGCGCCGCGGCCTGATCCCGCTCGCGCGGATCGCCTCGTGGGCCACCGCCGGTGTCGATCCCGCGATCATGGGCACCGGCCCGATTCCGGCGTCGCGCAAGGCGCTCGAGAAGGCCGGATGGAGCGTCAAGGACCTCGACCTCGTCGAGGCCAACGAGGCTTTCGCGGCGCAAGCCATCTCGGTCAACAAGGACATGGGCTGGGATCCGGCCATCGTGAACGTCAACGGCGGCGCCATCGCCATCGGGCACCCAATCGGCGCCTCGGGAACCCGCGTGCTGGTGACGCTGCTCCACGAGCTGGCGCGCCGCGACGCCCACAAGGGCCTCGCCACCCTGTGCATTGGCGGCGGCATGGGTGTCGCCATGTGCGTGGAGCGCTGACAGGCCTGGAGCGCTGATTAAGGCGCGCTGCGCTAGGCCTTTTCGCACGATGACGCGGCGCTTGTCGGAGGCGCCGCGCCAGCTTTATCAACGTCAAGTGATGTCAAGGACGAGGTGGGCCGATAAAGGTCCGCCCGTTTCAGGGAGGAATTCATGGTGGCGCGGGTGGCGGTTGTCAGTGGAGGATCGCGCGGGATCGGCGCGGCGATCAGCAAGGCGTTGCACGATGCCGGCTACAAGGTGGCCGCGACCTACGCCGGCAACGACGAGGCCGCCAACGCCTTCAAGGAGGCGACCGGCATCGCGGTTTACAAGTGGGACGTCTCCGACTTCGAGGCCTGTGCCGCCGGCCTGAAGACGGTCGAGAGCGACCTCGGGCCGGTCGAGGTGCTGGTCAACAACGCCGGCATCACCAAGGACGTGCCGCTGCACAAGATGAAGCCGGAGCAATGGTCCGTTGTCATCAACACCAACCTGAACTCGCTCTTCAACATGACACGCCCGGTCATCGAGGGCATGCGCGAGCGCGGCTGGGGCCGCGTCATCAACATCTCCTCGATCAACGGCCAGAAGGGCCAGTTCGGCCAGACCAACTATTGTGCGGCGAAATCGGGCGACATCGGCTTCACCAAGGCGCTCGCGCACGAGAGCGCGGCCAAAGGCATCACGGTCAACATCATCGCACCGGGCTACATCGCCACCGACATGGTGAAGGCGGTCCCCGAGGAGATACTCAACACCAAGGTGCTGCCGCACATCCCCGTCGGCCGGCTCGGTGAGCCCGAGGAGATCGCCCGCTGTGTGGTGTTCCTGGCGAGCGACGACGCCGCCTTTATCACCGGCACCACGATCTCGATCAACGGCGGCCAGCACATGATCTGACGCTCGGACGATGTCGGATTTACACGCGTCGGACCTGCGGCATCGGATTAACGGCAAGCGCGCGAGCATGTACCTCGCCGGAGATCGCTAATTTCGCGAGCCGCAGTCGAAGCCATCCGGCGGGCCGATGAAATAGCCTGTGCCAGGTGGCTGCTGGGTTGCTCCGCTACGCTCGCAATGACGATTGTGGAACCACCAGCTAGCTGACGGCCGACCGCGTGCTCCAGCGCCACAGCTTATCGAAAGGGAGCGTTACGAGCATGAAGAGGTGCTCGAGGATGGCGAGACCGAGCAACGAGGCGGCCAAAGCGTAGCCCGCCGTACTCGGCGCCTCCGCCGCCGGGTCGAACGCCATCAGCACCATACCGCCGCCGACGATCGCCGCAAGGAGCACGGCGAACGGAAAAAAATCGTTCACCGGCGCGCGGCGAAAGTACGAGCGCAGGTGGGCGATCGGTGCCGGCATGATCGAATCATTGAGGTTGGGCACGCCGAAGAAGAGGTTGAGCTTGGAGGAGACCCGCATCACCCAGAGCACGGCATAGGCTAGCGCACCGGCCTGGTTGGGCTGGCCCCAGGTCGCGGCGAGCACGCCAAGCCCCGTGCCGGCGAGCGCCAACTCGTGCCACAGGATCGCGGCGACGGCGTAGCGGAAGCGCCGGAACCCGTCCGCGCCGGGCGGACAGGGAAGACGACGCGGTCCCGTCACCGCGCCGGTCAGAAAAGCGATCTCCTGCGTGCCCCACAGCACGATGGCGGCGGTGAAGGCGGCGTAGGTCGTCGGAAGGCTCGAGACCACGGCGGTGCGGGCCAGGGCAGCGAGGCACAGCGGGTAGAGGATCGCCGCGCCGATCAGGCCGATGCGCGCCGCCGCCGGGCGGCGCAGCACCACGAGGAAGACGAGACCGGTGGAGAACCACCAGATGAACAGGGCGTAGACGAAAGCGATCGCATTCGCGCCCATCAACCTACCACGCCGGCGCGAGGAGCGTCGTGGCCGGCAGCGGCGTGCGTTTCACCGGCAGGATGAACAGCCGGGCGAAGGTCATGGCGGCGGAGGCCTTAAGGCCCGCGCGCTTCAGAAAGCCGCCGATGCCGCGCTGCGATTTGCATGCGGCGAGCGACTCGGTGATGCGCCACAGCTTGTGGAGCCCGGCGCGAAACACCGGATGGTCGGTGTCGAGCGCGACGGGAAAACATTGCTTGGCGATCTCCTGCGTGATCGCGAAGACCCTGTAGTCGTAGTCCGTCGGATCGATGCCGACCGCCTCGTGGAAAGCCGGGCGCATGTGATCGCGCACGTACATCGTCGCGAACACGGCAAGCAGGAAGAAGCGGATCCACAGCTTGTTGCGGCCGGCGGTCAGCTTGGGATCGGCGCGCATCAGCAGCGCGAAACCCTCGCCGTGACGAAACTCGTCGTTGCACCATTTCTCGAAGTACTTGAAGATCGGATGAAACAGCCGGTCGGGGTTGCGCTCGAGCTGGCGGTAGATCGTGATGTAGCGGGCGTAGCCGATCTTCTCCGAGAGATAGGTCGCGTAGAAGATGAACTTGGGCTTGAAGTAGGTGTACTTCTTGACCTTGGTCAGGAAGCCGAGATCGACGCCGATGCCGGCATCCTTGAGCGTTTCGTTGATGAAGCCGGCATGGCGCGACTCGTCGCGAGCCATGAAGGTGAAGAGCTCGCGGATGTCCTTGTTGTTGATCTGCTTCTTGATCTCCGAATAGAGCACGCAGCCGGAGAACTCGGCGGTCAGCGAGGACACCAGGAAATCCTTGAACTCGCGGCGCAGCTCCGGCGGCAGCGCCTCGATGTCGGCGTCCATCGGACCCTCGCGGCGGAAGTGCATCTTGTTGTGATCGGCGCGCATCTCGCCAATCATCCGTTCCCATTCGGGCCGGACGAGATCGACGTTGAGCTTATCCATAGCCTTGAAATCGGTGGTGTAGAAACGCGGCGAGAGGATCGTGTCCTCTTTGGCCGCCTCGAGCGAGTCGCCCGACGTGCCGGGTATGGCCTGCGCCGGCGCGAGCCCGCGGTTGCCGCCGCCTTCGATCGCGATCATGGCGCCTTTCCTTCAGAAAAACTGACTTCGTAGAGTTCGGTCAATTCAAGGTAGCCCTCGACATGTGCCCAGAAGCGGCCGAACGGTCCGGCGCGCTTGAGCGTCGCGCGCCGCGCCACCACCGTCTTCTCGCCGAAACCAATGCCCGAGGGCGCGTCGTGGATGATCACCTCGTCGCCCGGACCGGGAGCGATGCCGTCGAGGTCGACGTAGGCGTGAAGGCTGTCGCGCGTCTGCTCGAGATCGATCGTGCACGGCACCTCGATCGTCGAACGCGATCCCGACCAGCCAGCCTTCATTGCGCGTGCGCTCCCGTCTTCGCCGCGGCATCCTGCGACACCTTGTTCGCCGGGGTCTGACCCGCCGGCATCTGGTTCGCCGCCGCGGGAGCACTCGACTTCGTTTCGTCGTCCTCGAGAAGCTTGGCGAAGGCCAGCTCGTTGGTCGAGCCGAACGCCTCCAGGTCGAAGCTCTCGCCGTTCGCCGGATCGGCGATAGACAATCGCCCGTCGGCCCAGTGCGTCAAGCGAAAAGCGGTACCGCTCGGCAGATCGTTCAACCGATGCTCGCGCACGAGGCCGCGCATGATGCCGCGGAGGAAGCCGCCGGTCGTCGGCTCGATCATGGCCACGCGCTTGCCCGTCTTGGCGTCGGTGACGAGAACACCGCCGTTGTGTTGGTCGGCGAAGAACAGGTCGCGGCTGGCGACCGCCGTCGTGGGCGGCGTGGTCACGTGGTAGATACCGGCGCGGTGCGAGAGCGCCGCGACGACGACGGTGAAGAGCATCAGCAGGCCGGCGGCGATGATCACGCCTCTTGGTATGATCGGGCGCGGCGCCGGCGCGGAGGATCGAGCCTCCACGGGTCGACTGATCTCGGTCGGCATGGCGTTCCTCATGCTGCGGCGGGCTCTGCCGCGGGACGGCGCGATGCCGGACCGGGCGCCGCGGCGATCGCGATCGCCTCTCCGGAGGGCGAAGCCACGAGAAGCGCCTGCGCCAGCACGCTAGCGACTTCGCGCGCGTCGGGCACGCTGCGAAGCATGGGTTGCGACACCTTGAAGCGCCAGGGGCGCGCATGCGGCCACAGCAGCATGTAGGCGATCTGTCCGTCGCCCAGGGCCAACGGGATGTCGCCGCTCTCGTCGGCGTAGAGCCGCAGGTCGGCCGAGGCGATGCGGCTCAGGGGCAGCGTCAGCGCGATCGGCAGGGCGACTCCGATCTGCAGGATGAGGCGCTTGTCGGTCAGCGTGTAGCGCGTGGTGATCGCCACCACCCAGGCCGCCCCGAAAACGAGCGCGGCCACGGCGGTCGCCGCAAGCGCGACCCACCAGAGGCCGAGGAAGGCGGCGTTGGCGCGGAAGCCCGCGCCATAGGCCGAGGCGAGATCCCAGATCGCGAGCACGACAAAGTACCCGAGCAGGGCCTTGAGCTGGAACAGGCGCCAGGCGAGGCCGGCAACTGCGGGACGGCCTTCCCAAAGGATGCGCTCGTCGCGGCCGACGATCTCCGAGCCTTCCGGATGCAGGCGAGCGCGGCTCACAGCAGCGGCCCCATGCGCGAGGGCGTGGCGTAGAGGTGGCCGCCGGCGAAATAGGCGACGATGCGATCCTCCTCGAGCTTCGTCACCTGATCGGGCGACTTGGTCGCCGGCACGTCGGTGAACTGCGACGCCAAGATCGAGGCGACCTTGATGACGCCCTCGCGGGCCCGCACTCGGCTCATCGCCATGGGCAGCAGCACGCGTCGCGCGCCGGCCTCGACCTCGAGGTAGCGGATCAGCGATTCCGCCTCGTCGATCCAGGCGTCGCGGACGATGCCGGCCTCGAGTCCGTCGGCGCCGAGCACCCGGTAGCCGATCGGATTCGGCCCGTCGGCCGCGATCGAATGGTGATGGGCCAGACGCAGCGGCATAATAATCGGGCGGCCCTCGATGCCGACTTCGGGCACATCCTCGCGGGCGGCGTAAGACGCCGGGCCGACGCCGTCCAGCATCGGGTTTCCGGTGGGCGCAAAGGGCGAGCCCGGCCATTCCGCACCCATCTCGAGGGCCACATCGGGTCGGTCGTTGCGATAGAGCGGCACTGAAAACTCCTTGCCGTCGTGATGATGGAAGACCTTGGCCGGCGGCAATTCGGGGAAGCCTCGCACGGAGACGCGCGAGCCCGGCGCACGCTCCGTCTCGAGCGGGTAGCCCTCGCGCTTGTTCTCGCGATGCAGGTAAAACACCAGCCCGGCGAAGAACAGCCAGAAGGCGTAGAGCACGACCTGTGCGATGTCGATGTAACCAGTGAGCGCTCCGACCATCTGATCCTCCCTTCCGTTGCAGCTTTCTCAGCTCTGGCTTCTCAGCTCGGCCAGCTTGTAGGTTTGGCGTGCCACCTTGGCGCGCGCACGCACCAGTGGGCCCATCGCGATCAGCGTCGCGAACAGCAGCCCGATCTCGCAATAATAGACGAAGGAATAGCCGGTCGCCGGCTGGTCCAGCGTCGGACCGAGCGCCCCCGAGGCGGCGAGGCCGGAGACGGCGTCGCGGATGAGGCCGCCGCCCGCCACCGCGACGCCCGCCGCCGAGGCCTGCACCGCGCCCCAGACGCCGAGCACCAGGCCGCTCTGGCCCTCCTGCGCCATGCCCATCGCCGCGGTCAGCGTGCAATGAGCGAAGATGCCCGAGCCGAGGCCGATCAGCGTCACGCCGGCGGCGAAAAGCGTGGTCGATTGCAGCGGCTCGGCGAAGATCACGGCGGTGAAGGCGACGAGCCCGGTGACGAGGCCGACGGCGGCGAAACGATAGGGATCGGCGCCGCGGCCGAGCCAGCGGGCGGCCGAGATGAAGCCGAACAGGCCGCCGACGGCGAGCATCGCGGTCAACCCGGTGGTGGCGCCGACGGAGAGGTGCAGCACCTGGCCGCCGTAGGGCTCGAGCAGCACGTCCTGCATGGAGAAGGCCATCGTGCCGAGCGCGACCGAGATCAGCCGGCGCGCCGGCCGCCCGTGCTTGGAAAACACGCGGCAGGCCTCTCGGAAGGTCGAATGCGCCACCGGAGCGACGCGGCGCCCACGCGGCTCCTGCTTCCAGATCGCGAAAAGATTGAGGGCCATCGTCAGAAAGGCGGCGCCCTGCACGACCTGGATCAGCCGAACCTCGGAAAAATGCGCCAGCAGCGCGCCGAACAGCAGCGCCGAGACCATCATGCCGAGCATCATCATCACGCACAGCAGCGCCACGACCTTGGGATGCGAGCGCTGCGGGGCGAGATCGGTGGCCAACGCCAAGCCAGCCGTCTGCACCGTGTGCATCCCGGCACCCATCAGCAGAAACGCGAGCGCCGCTGCGCCCTGCCCCACCACCGGCGGCGCCGACGTATCGCCGCCGAGAAGGATGAGCGCGAATGGCATGATCGAGAGGCCGCCGAATTGCAGCATCGTGCCGAACCAGAGGTAAGGCACGCGCCTCCAGCCGAGCGCGGACTTGTGGGTGTCGGACTTGAAGCCGATGAGGGCGCGAAACGGGGCGAACACCAGGGGCAGCGCAATCATGGAGGCGACGAGCCAGACCGGCACGCCGAGCTCGACGATCATGACCCGGTTCAACGTGCCGATGAGCAGCACGACGGCCATGCCGACGGTAACCTGGAACAGCGACAGGCGCAGCAGCTTGGAAAGTTGCAGCTCCGCCGAGGCGGCGTCGGCGAACGGCAGCAGGTCGGCGCCGAGCTTCATCCATTGCGTGGCGACAGTCTTCTGCAAGCCCACCGACGATGGTTTGAAGATGTAATCATCGGGCGTGTACGAATGGAGCGTCGAGGCCAGCATTGTCGTCTCGCCGCAGAAAGCGCCATGGGTCATCCGGTCACGACCTCCAGAGCCTGCGAGATGTAGAAACCCGTGGCGACACGATTGGTGCGGCCGAGGCTCGCGCCGGGAGGCAGCACGCGGCCGAGGCGGCGGCGGATCGTGCCGGGGCGGATCGGCTCGATCGCCGGGGAGCGATCGGCGCGCGGGAACAGCTGGCCGGCCGCATGGAGCAGGGTCAGCGCCGGCGTGCGCGGGGCAAAGGTGAACACCATCGAGGCGGAGGTGCGCGCGGCGAGGCGAGCCACCGCCTCGGCCATGTCGGCGGCGCGGTAATGGATCAGAGAATCCATAGCCACGACGTGGTCGAAGCGGCCGAGCGCGGCATCGAGCATGTCGCCCGAGCGAAACTCGATGCTGCCGCGACCCTCCAGGCCGAAATGCGCGTCGATGCGCTCGCGGCCGAGGTCGACAAGCGTCGGCGAGAGGTCGATCGCCACGACGTCGGCGCCGCGCCGTGCCAGATCGGCGGCGAGCGTGCCGGTGCCGCAGCCGGCGTCGAGCACGCGCCTGCCGGTGAGGTCGGCCGGCAGCCAGCCGAGAATGGTCGCGCGAGTCGTGTCGCGGCCAGCACGCACGGTGGCGCGGATCTTCGACAACGGCGCATCCGAGGTGAGCTTGGCCCAGGCGTCGGCGGCGGTGCGGTCGAAGTAGGTGTGGAGCTGGCCGCGGCGGGCGACGTAGGAGGCGTTTTGCATCGATCATCCGATCCTAGTCAAAACCGAGCAGGTCGAAGATGTCGCGGTCCTTCATCGGCTTTGGCGTCAGCGGCTCGGTGCCGGCGTAGAGCGTCTCGGCGAGCTGCATGTACTCCGCCTGCACCGCGAGGATCTCCGGCGTCTCATCCATCTCGAACAGTGTCTGCTTCTTCAGGCGCGACTTGCGGATGGCGTCGAGCATGGGGAAATGCGCGACCCTGTTGAGGCCGACGACTTGGTTGTACTTGTCGACCTGATCGGTCCCGTCCGAGCGGTTGATGATCACGCCGCCGAAGCGGACCTTGTAGTTCTTGGCCTTGGCCTCGATCGCCGCCACGATGCGGTTCATCGCGAAGATCGAGTCGAAATCGTTGGCCGTCACCACCAGCGCGCGGTCGGCGTGCTGGAGCGGCGCGGCGAATCCGCCGCACACGACGTCGCCCAGCACGTCGAAGATCACGACGTCGGTGTCGTCAAGCAGGTGATGCTCCTTGAGCAGCTTCACCGTCTGCCCCACGACGTAGCCGCCGCAGCCGGTGCCGGCCGGCGGACCGCCCGCCTCGACGCACATCACGCCGCCGACGCCTTCGAAGACGAAATCCTCGGTGCGCAGCTCCTCGGTGTGGAAGTCCACCGTCTCGAGGATGTCGATCACCGTCGGCATCAGCTTCTTGGTCAGCGTGAAGGTCGAATCATGCTTGGGGTCGCAACCGATCTGCAGCACCCGCTTGCCGAGCCGGGAGAAGGCGACGGACAGATTTGACGAGGTGGTGGACTTGCCGATGCCGCCCTTGCCGTAGACGGCGAAGACCTTGGCGCTGCCGATCTTGTCGGTGGGATCGAGCTGCACCTGCACCGATCCCTCGCCGTCGAGGAAGCCGGCGGCGCGGCAGGAGGTCGGGCCGGGAGCCTTGAAGGGGGCGTTCATGAGCGGGGTCCGCTAGCGCGAGAAATGGGCTTTGGCATCGTACAAGGTCTCGATCGTGATGAGGCTCACGCCCCGCTCGAGCGCATAGGCTTCGGTGTTGCGGCGCGCCTTGCCGCGAACGAAGAACGGGATCTTACCGAGCTCCTTCTCGCCCTCGGGCGACCAGGTCATCGTCTTGGGCCGTTCGAGCACGGCGGTTTCGGCTGCGAGCGCTGCGGTCGGGATGTCCGCAGCGATCGGGAGTTCCGCGGCAACCGGCTCGACAAGCGCCGCGCCGGCCGCGACCTCGGCGCCGGTGGTGGCGAGGTGCGAGGGCGCGGCGCCGTCGTGGAACTCGCCGTCGTCGCGGAACATGCCCAGAAGGTGTTCCTCCAAACCCATCATGAGGGGATGGACAAACGTATCGAAGATGACGTTGGCGCCCTCGAAGCCCATCACCGGGGAGTAGCGCGCGGGGAAATCCTGCACGTGCACCGGCGCCGAGATCACCGCGCAGGGGACGCCGAGCCGCTTGGCGACGTGGCGCTCCATCTGCGTGCCGAGCACCAGCTCGGGCTGCAGGCGCTGGATCGCCTCCTCCACCGCGAGGAAGTCGTCCGACACGATGGCCTCGGCCTCGTAGCGCGCGGCGAGGTCGCGCACGTCGCGGGCGTATTCGCGGGTGTAGGTGCCGATCGCCACGACGGTGAAGCCGAGTTCCTCCTTGGCGATGCGGGCGGCGGCCATCGCGTGGGTGGCGTCGCCGAAGACGAAGACGCGCTTGCCGGTGAGATAGGTCGAATCGACCGAGCGCGAGTACCAGGTCAGGCGCGACTCGTCGGCGGCGAGGAGGGCTTCGGCGTTGGCGTGAACCTCGGCCGAAGCGCACAGCGCGGCCACCTCACCGATGAAATCGCGCGTGGCGCCGACGCCGATCGGCACGACCTTGGTCGAGGGCTGCTGGAAGGCGCGCTCCAGCCATCTCGCCGCCTGCCCCGCGATCTCGGGATAAAGCACCACGTTGAAGTCGGCGGCGCCGAGGCAGGCGAGGTCGGCCGGGGTCGCGCCCTCGGGCGCCACCACGTTCACGTCGATCCCCAAACGAGCGAGCAGGCGCTTCACCTCGACGAGGTCGTCGCGGTGGCGAAAGCCGAGCGCGGCCGGGCCGAGGATGTTACAGGACGGCGCCCGCCCCTCCAGCCGTGGCGATCGCGTGGACCCGGGCTTCAGCGCGTGCGGGCCGGCGAAGGCGCGCACCAGCTGGTAGAAGGTCTCCGCCGCGCCCCAGTTCTCCTTCTTCTGGTAGGAGGGCAGCTCGAGCGGCACCACCGGAACCGGCAGTTTCAAGGCTTCGGCGAGACCGCCGGGGTCGTCCTGGATCAATTCGGCCGTGCAGGAGGCCCCCACGAGAATCGCCTGCGGGCGGAAGCGCTCGTAGGCCTCGTTGACCGAGCGCTTGAACAGCTCCGCCGTGTCGCCGCCGAGGTCGCGCGCCTGAAAGGTGGTGTAGGTCACCGGCGGGCGAGTCTTGCGCCGCTCGATCATGGTGAAGAGTAGGTCGGCGTAGGTGTCGCCCTGGGGTGCGTGCAGCACGTAGTGCACGTCCTTCATCGCGGTGGCGATGCGCATGGCGCCGACGTGGGGCGGGCCTTCATAGGTCCAGACGGTAAGCTGCATGTCAGGCTGCCAATCTGGCGCGGCGCGCCAGGGGTCGGGCGAACAGTTCGGCGAGGTCGCCGGCCTGCTCGAAGCCCTGGATGGGGGTGAACACCAGCTCGATCGACCATTTGGTCGTCAGACCGTCGGCCTCCAGCGGGTTGGCAAGGCCGAGGCCGCAGACGGTGAGGTCGGGCGCGGCAGCGCGGCAGCGGTCGAGCTGGCGCTCGACGTCCTGGCCCTCGCTGAGGACAGTGTCGGCCGGCAGCAGGTCGAGGTCGGCGGCGAGGTGCTGGCGGTGGATGTAGGGCGAGCCGACCTCGACGAGCCGCATGCCGAGCTCGCGGTGGAGGAAGCGCGCCAGCGGCACCTCCAGCTGCGAGTCCGGAAAGAAGAAGATGCTGCGGCCCTCGAGCGCCGGGCGATAGCGCGCGCAGGCCCTTTCCGCGCGCTCGCGGTAGGGCTGGAGTAAGGCGGCGGTGCGGGCGGCATCGAGCCCGAAAGCCTGCGCCGCGGCGGCGAACCACGAGGCAGTGCCCTCGGCGCCGAGCGGGAACGGCGCGGCGATGCGTGTCGCACCGCGCGCCTCGAGCGCCCGCGCGGTGTCGTTGAGGAAGGGCTGCGCCAGCAGCATGCGCGTGCCCGGGCCCACGGCCGGCAGCTCGGCGGCACGGCGCGGCGGCAAAAAGGCGACGTCGGCGATGCCGAGCCCGGCGAACAGCCGGCGGAACTGATCCTCGACGACGTCGGCAAGCGTGCCGACGACAAGCAATTGCGAGGCCTCGGTGGAGGCCATCTCCGGCACCAGCGAGGCCAGGCAGGCGTCCTCGCCCTGCGTAAAGGTCGTCTCGATGCCGCTGCCGGAGTAGTTCAGCACCCGCACGGTGGGGGCGTGGGTGCGCGAGAGACGCAGGGCGGCGCGAGAGAGATCGAGCTTGATGACCTCGGAAGGGCAGGAGCCGACGAGGAACAGCATCTTGATGTCGGGCCGGCGCGCGAGCAGCTGGTCGACCACGCGGTCGAGCTCGGCGTTGGCATCGGAGAGGCCGGCGAGGTCGCGCTCGTCGATGATGGCGGTGGCGAAGCGCGGCTCGGCGAAGATCATAACGCCGGCGGCGGACTGGATGAGGTGGGCGCAGGTGCGCGAGCCCACCACCAGGAAGAAGGCGTCCTGGATCTTGCGGTGCAGCCAAACGATCCCGGTCAGGCCGCAGAACACCTCGCGCTGGCCGCGTTCGCGAAGCACAGGCCGCTCGGCGCTCTCGCAGCCGGCGAGAGGTGCCTTCAGGGGGCCGTTCATGCCGCCTCCGCGACGGCGAGAGAAGGTCCTTGGAGCCGGGCAGCGCGCAGCTTCAAGGTGAATTGAGCGGCATTGATCAGGTATGTGGCATAGGCGGCGAGCGCGAGCAGGAGCAGCGCGTGCGATCCGAGTACTCCGGTGAACAGCGCCGCGAGATAGGCGGTGTGCAGCGCCAGCACAAGCATCGAGAACACGTCCTCCCAGAAGAAGGCGCGTGCGAAGAGATATCTGCCGAAGACCACCTTCTCCCAGATAGAGCCGGTTATCATGATGGCATAAAGCGCCAGCGTCTTGACGACGACCGAACCTTCGGCGAGTGCCACGCCCCCACCTGCCGAGAGCGAGCGCAGGACGAGGCCGAGGCTGACGAGGAAGATGAGGAACTGAATTGGGGCGAGCACGCCCTGCACGAGCGTCCAAGGCGTCGCGTCGCGTCGCTGGCGCTGCTCGTAGGTGTAGAGAGGGAAGCATGAGGCCGACGCGCTTGTAAACTGAGCCCTTCGGCGGGCATCCACCTTGATTGACAAGGATGCGGTGCCCTGTTGCGATATCGGCCGTCCGCTACCAGTCGAAACCAAGTCGACCTCCAGGATACGTCGTGACAGCGATTGTCGTCTCGATCGATCATTTGACGCTGAAGCGTTTGTCTCGACGTTCCGTATGGGCGCCTCAGCACAAAGACCGTAGGCGTGGATGCCTAAGGTGTCAATTCAGCCTGACGTAAACCCAGCTTGACGTTCGACGGATAAACCGCCAACACTCCCGGGGAAGACGAGATGATCACCGAGATGCTGCGTTTCCTCAACGAGCACGGTCTATCCGACGGGTCCGCCGTAGCGGTGCCGTTGTGCGGTCGTCTCTCGCCGACCGTAGACATGCGCGCGACCGTGGAATCCCAGGTGATCCCGCGACTGCGCGAAGCGTTGGCGGCGCGCCTTGCCGAGATGCCAGCGGCCCCGCTGGCGCGATCCAAGCCCCATGCGGCACCCGACGTGGAATGGCTCGCCGACAAGCTCGTCGTCGCCGACGACGACGTCATCGGCGCGCGCATCGATGCGGCGCGGCGCGGCGGCTTGTCGTTGGAGCGCGTCTACCTCGAATGGCTGATGCCGACTGCGATCCACCTCGCCGAGCAGCTCGCCGCCGACCTCCGCGGGTTGGCCGAGACGACGCTCGCCTACTTCAATCTCCAGCGGCTGCTGCGGCTCTACGCGGCCGAGTTCTGCGCCGAGAAGGGTCAACCCGACTCCGGCTTGCGCGCGCTGCTCATAGCCCCCACGCAGGACGGCACCGACCCCGGGCTGCCGGTCTTCGGCCTCCTGCTTATGTCCGAGTTCTTCCGCCGCGAAGGCTGGGATGCCCGGGCCGAGCGCGAGATCAAGGGCGGCACGTTCCGCGATACGGTAATCAACGAATGGTTCGATCTTGTGGAAGTGCTGGCGACGAGCGATCGCGATCTCGACGCGATCGCGTCGGGGATCCGGCTCATACGCCGTGGGTCGCCCAACCCGGAGGTGGGCGTCATCGCCTGCGGCCGCGTCTTTCAAGATCATCCCGAACTCGTCCGGATGGTGGGAGCCGATCGTTCGGCCGCGGATCCCCTGTCCAGCCTGTCGGAAGCCAAGCACCTCGTAGCGCACGGAGCCAAGCGCCGGCTCCTGTCCTAGCGTCCGCTTTTAGGTCGCTCGGGACAGGACGCCGGCGCTCGGCCCTTGGAGGCCTGAGACGCCGGTGAAGCCGTTCCACGACCCCGATGAATCCATCGGCAGACTCGACGCGACCACTGCGGCGACGCTCGTCGCCACGTCCGCCGACGTCGCCCTCGTCCTCGATCGCGACGGCGTGATCCAGGACATGTCAGTGCAGACCTCCGATCTCTCGATGGAGCTGGAAGGCTTCGGCCGCTGGCTCGGCCGGCCCTGGAGCGATACCGTCTCCGCCGATAGCCAGCGCAAGGTCGAGACGTTGCTGCACGAGGCCGACACGCGTCCCGCCTCGACCTGGCGCCAGCTGACTCACCAGACCATCGCCGGGCGCGACCTGCCGATCCTCTATTCGGCGGTGAAGCTCGGCTCGAACGGTCACATCGTTGCACTCGGTCGCGACCTGCGCACCGTGGCGGCGCTGCAGCAACGCCTCGTCGACGCGCAGATGTCGATGGAGCGCGACTACGCCAAGCTGCGCTTCGCCGAGACCCGCTACCGGCTGCTGTTCCAGACCGCGAACGAGCCCGTGCTGATCGTCGACGCGGCCACGCAGAAGATCGTCGAGGGCAATCCGGCGGCGGCGACGCTGGCGGAGGAGCGCGGCGGCCGCATGGTCGGACGTCCCTTCGTTGAGCTGTTCGCCGCCACTGCGCGCGCGCGCATTCAGGCCATGATCGTCGAGCTGCGCGGCGCCTCGCGCTCGGAGGAGACGACCGCCGTGCTCGAGAGCGGCAGGCCGGTCGGCGTGCACGCCGCCGTCTATCGGCAGGAGGGCGCCACGATGATCCTCGCGCGGCTCCTCCCGGTGGCGTCCACACCGGCCGCGGGCGTGGACACGGCGGAGCCGGACCACCGGATGCTCGATTTCCTGCGCATCTCGCCCGACGCCTTCGTGCTCGCCGATTCGTCGGGCTCGGTGCTCTCCGCCAATTCGAGCTTCGCCGCCATGATCCAGGTCGAGGACGCCGACGCCCTGCGCGGCCTGCCCCTCGAGCAGTGGTTCGGCCGGGCCGGCGTCGACCTCGATGTGGTGATGGCCAACCTGCGCCAGCACGGCATCGTGCGGCTCTACGCGACCACGCTGCGCGGCGAGGCCGGCGCGACGATCGACATCGAGGCCTCCGCCGTGGCGCTCGGCCGCGGCAAGGCGGCAAGCTTCGGTTTCGCCATCCGCGATGTCGGCCGCCGCGTCATGCCGCAGACGCGTTCGAGGGAGCTGCCGCGCTCTGCCGATCAGCTCACCGACATGATCGGCCGCGTGCCGCTGAAGGAGATGGTGCGCGAGACCACCGACGTCATCGAGAAGCTGTGCATCGAAGCGGCTCTTGAGCTCACCGGCGACAACCGCGCCTCGGCCGCCGAGGTGCTCGGCCTGAGCCGCCAGAGCCTTTATGTAAAGCTACGGCGCTATGGCCTTGCCGAGCCAGGCATCGAGGAGGACGCGTGAGCGGATCACGATATCCTCCTGCGCGCAGCGGCGGAAGGGGACCGGCGAAGGCGGTGGAGGGGGTGGCCACCGCTTCATCCTCCGGCGAAGGTCCGACACGCGAGAACTGCCCCGGCAGCGAGGCGGAGGCGGCCCCCTCCACCATGCTTCGCATGGTTCCCCTCCCCCGCTTCGCGGAGGAGGATTTTCTCGGCTGGCTAGGCATCGTGCGGCTCGGCCTGGTGCAGACCGCGCTCGGCGCGATCTTTGTGCTCTCGACCTCGACGCTGAACCGCGTGATGAAGATCGAGCTCGAGCTGCCGGCGATCCTTCCGGGCCTGCTCATCGCGCTGCAATATTTCATCCAGGTGCTGCGGCCGCGCCTCGGCCACGGCTCGGACGTCGGCGGCCGGCGCACGCCGCTGATCATCGGCGGCATGGCCGTGCTGGCCGCGGGCGGCCTCCTCGCCGCCCTCGCCACCGCGACGATGACGCGGCAGCTCTGGCCCGGCGTCGCCCTGGCGATCGTCGCCTTCATCGTGATCGGCATCGGCGTCAGTGCCTGCGGCACCTCGCTCCTCGTGCTTCTCGCCACGCGCACGGCGCCGGCGCGGCGCCCCGCGGCGGCCGGCATCGCTTGGATCATGATGATCATGGGCTTCATCGTCACCGCAGGCGTCGCCGGCAGGCTGCTCGATCCGTTCTCGCCGCAGCGCCTTGTCGCCGTCGCGGCGGCGATCGCCGGCAGTGGCTTCCTGGTTACCCTCGCCGCAGTCAGGGGCGTCGAGGGGTGCGCCATCGCCGAGCCTGTATCGGCCAAGCCTGCCGCGCCCGGTGCCTTCGGCAGGGCGTTGCGCGAGGTCTGGGCCGAGCCTAAAGCGCGACGCTTCGCACTGTTCGTCTTTGTCTCCATGCTGGCCTACGGCGGCGAGGAACTGATGATCGAGCCCTTCGCCGGCGCGCTGTTTGGCATGTCACCCGGCGAGACCGCGAAGCTGTCCGGCGTGCTGCACGTCGGCTCGCTGCTCGGCATGGTGCTCGTGGCGCTGGTCGCGACCTGCCTCTCGCGCACGGGCGCGGGCAAGCTGCGCTTATGGATGGCCGGCGGCTGCCTGGGCTCGGGCATGGCCCTGGCCGGGCTCGCCGCCGCCGGACTCGCCGCCTCGCCGACGGCGCTGCGCCCACTGCTGTTCGCGCTGGGCCTTGCCAACGGCGCCTACGCGATCGCCGCCATCGGCTCGATGATGCAGCGCATCGGCGGCGCCGGCGATCCCGGGTCGGCCCGCGACCGCGAAGGCGTGCGCATGGGATTGTGGGGCGCGGCCCAAGCCGTGGCCTTCGGCTGCGGCGGCCTCGGCGCCACCGCGCTCAGCGACGCGGTGCGCGGGGCCGGCGCGCAGCACGCCGCGACCTACGCCGCCGTCTTCACCGCCCAGGCGGCGGTGTTCGCCGTCGCCGCGCTCATGGCGGCGCGGCTCGACAGCGTCGCGGCCGAGCGGCGGAGCCCTCAACTCGCGGTGCCGGTCGTGCGCGGATGATCGCGATCGCGGTCGACGCGATCCAGGTACTCGTTGTCGTCGAAGGTGTCGCGTTGACCATCTTCTACCGGAAGACCGGACGCGGCGTAGCGCTAGCCACGCTGTGGCCGAACCTTGCCGCCGGCTTCCTGCTGGCTCTTGCGGTGCGCATCGCGCTGGCGAGCGGGCCGACCACGCTCGGCCTGCAGGCGGCCATCGCCGCGATCCTCGGCTGCGCCCTTGTCGCGCACCTCCTCGACCTCCGGAGCCGCTGGCACCGCTGATCAATGGCATCAGGCGATCGGCACATCAATGCAGCCGATGCATGTTGCGCCGAGCTGCCTTGCGAAAGGCGTAGAGGTCAACGGCTTGGGATTCGCTAATTCCTTTTTACAAAGGACGAAAAGATTTTGAGGGAGCGGGTTGTGGTGGATACTGGGCATCGGAACGTCTCGAACGCGCTGGCAGGAACGGGCGTCGTCGGCGAGGGACAGATCCACGCCAACCTCCACGCCGCGCCGCTCGTTGGCGAAGCCCTGCGCCGCGGCGAAGGCCGGCTCTCGGCCGACGGCGCGCTGATCGCGCTGACCGGCGTGCACACCGGCCGCTCGGTGCAGGACAAGTTCGTGGTCGACGAACCCGCGACCACCGCCGACATTTGGTGGGGCAAGGTCAACCAGAAGCTCGCGCTCGATCATTTCGCCATGCTGGCAAGCGACGTCCGCGGCTATCTCTCCGGTCGCGAGCTCTACACACAGGACCTCTTCGCAGGCGCCGCGCCGGAGCATCAAGTGCGCGTGCGCCTCGTCACCACCAACGCCTGGCACGCGCTCTTCGCCCGCAACATGTTCATCCGCCCGAGCGCGGCGGAGCTCGAGAGCTTCGAGCCGGACTACGTGATCCTGCACGCGCCCGACCTTGCCGTCGATCCGGCGCGCTGCGGCGTGCGCTCCTCGACGGCGGTGGCGCTCTCCTTCGCCCAGAAGCTGGTGGTGATCGCCGGCACGCAATACGCGGGCGAGATCAAGAAATCGATCTTCACCGTCATGAACTACCTTCTGCCCGGCCGCGGCGTGCTGCCGATGCATTGCTCGGCCAACATCGGCGTCGGCGGCGACACCGCGGTCTTCTTCGGCCTCTCGGGTACCGGCAAGACCACGCTCTCCTCCGATTCCGCGCGCGACCTCATCGGCGACGACGAGCACGCCTGGACCGATACCGGCATCTTCAATTTCGAGGGCGGCTGCTACGCCAAGGTCATCGCGCTGAGCCGGGAGGCGGAGCCCGGCATCTGGGCGGCGACGCACCGGTTCGGCACAGTGCTCGAGAACGTCGTCGCCGACGCCGACGGCCATCTCGACCTCGACGACAATTCGCTGACCGAGAACACCCGCGCCTGCTACCCGCTGGAGGCGATCACCAACTTCAAGCGCGACGGACAGGGTGGCGTGCCCAAGACGGTGATCATGCTCACGGCCGACGCGTTCGGCGTGCTGCCGCCGATCGCCAAGCTCACGCCCGAGCAGGCGATGTACCACTTCCTCTCGGGCTACACGGCCAAGGTCGCCGGCACCGAGAAGGGCCTAGGCAAGGAGCCCCAGGCGACCTTCTCGACCTGTTTTGGCGCGCCGTTCCTGCCGCGCCGCCCGGAGGTCTACGGCGAGCTGCTGCTGAAGCGCATCGCCGCGACCGGCGCCTCTTGCTGGCTGCTCAACACCGGCTGGACCGGCGGCGCCTACGGCACAGGCACGCGCATCTCGATCGCGCACACCCGCGCCCTGCTCCACGCCGCGCTCGACGGCTCGCTCGATGCCGGCACGTTCCGCACGGACGCGTTCTTCGGCCTCAGCGTGCCGGCCGAGGTCGTTGGCGTGCCGAACGAGGTGCTCGACCCCTCGCGCGCCTGGGCCGATCGGCAGGCCTATGCCGCCCAGGCGGAGAAGCTGGTGGCGGCGTTCGAGACGAATTTCGTCGGCTTCACCGAGCACGTCTCGGCGGAGGTGGCGGCGGCCGGTCCGCGTGGTCGCGGCCTCGCTGCGGCGGCGTAGCGCTTCCTACAAACGAATCGGCATCCATCGTTCGACGCCTTTCACCGGCGGCGGCCTAAGCCCATCCTCGTGTCCGAAGTCATGGAGCGAGGAGCAGGCGATGACCAAAGGATCGGCGATGGACGTCGTGCCGGCCAGCGGCCGCGTGGCGCCCGCAGAATGGGCCGCTCGCGTCGATCTCGCGGCGCTCTACCGACTTGCGGCGCTCCAGGGTTGGGATGACGCGGTCTTCACGCACATCTCGATGCGCGTTCCCGGCCCCGAGCATCATTTCCTCATCAACCCGTACGGCGTCTTCTTCGAAGAGATGACCGCCTCGGCGCTGGTCAAGGTCGACCTCGACGGCAACATCGTCGAGGACACGCCCTCCAAGATCAATCCCGCCGGCTTCACCATCCATTCCGCCGTGCATGCCGCGCGCGAGGACGCGCATTGCGTCATGCACCTGCACACCGATCAGGGCGTCGCCGTCTCGGCACAGAAGCACGGCCTGCTGCCGCTGAGCCAGACCGCTTTGGTGGTGCTGCCGCAGCTCGCCTACCATGACTACGAGGGCATCGCGCTGGATCTCAGCGAGCGCGAGCGGCTGGTGCGCGACCTCGGCGCCAAGAGCCTGATGCTGCTGCGCAACCACGGTACCCTTGGCCTCGGCGCAAGCGCCGGGGCCGCCTGGCTCAACATGTTCTTCCTCGAGCGCGCCTGCCGCATGCAGATCGATGCGCTCAGCGCCGGCCGCGGCGGCGTGCTGGAGGCGCCGGAGGAGAGCCGGCTGGAGGTCGAGAAACAGACCCGCGGCAGCGGAGCCGCCGGCCTGGCTTCGCTCGCCTGGTCCGGCTTTCTGCGCCGGCTCGACCGCAATCTGCCCGGCTACGCGAGTTGAACCGCTCCGCCTTATCTTGGCGGTGTTGAAAGGTGCCAGCCGGCCTTTAAGCCGGGTTCTGTACGGCGCGGGGCCGAGACCCCGCACGTGACGGCCATTCCTCTGGGACGGTCGTTGCCGACCGCCTCGAGCAACCAACCCGGGCGACGGTCGTGAGACCGACCTGGCCCCACCTCTCGGGGGAGCCGTGCCACCCCTATTCGGTTTTGCTCCCGGTGGGGCTTGCCGTGCCGCTCCTGTTGCCAGCAGCGCGGTGCGCTCTTACCGCACCGTTTCACCCTTACCGGCCCGAGAGCCGGCGGTTTGTTTTCTGTGGCGCTTTCCCTGGGGTCGCCCCCGCCGGACGTTATCCGGCACCGTGTCTCGCTGGAGCCCGGACTTTCCTCCACCCTCGCGCTCGCGCCAGAGAGCAGCGGCCGTCCGGCCGGCTGGCCTGCGCCTCCTAGGACGCGGGACCCGGCGCGGTCAAATGCACCGTTCGTCAACCATGATCCGTGCGGCCCAACCGGCGTGCCCAAAATGCCGCTCCCGTAAACCAAAAGCTCAGCGCGACGTGGCCATCGTCGCGATGCCTTGAGGTCGCCACCGTTGCCGGCGCTCTGGGCGCCCGGGGCTCTCCAAAGAGATCGAAGAGATGCGAACGATGAGGGTGGGCGTCGCGCCGATAGCGGCGGCGGTGGTGATGAGCGTGGGCCTGGCAGGCTGCGGCTACACGCCAGAACAGAGGGCGACGTCGGGCGGCCTGATCGGCGCCGGCACGGGAGCCGCCATCGCCAGCGCCGCAGGCGGCGGCCCCGGCGCGGTCATCGCAGGCGCGCTGCTCGGCGGCGGCACCGGCGCCCTCGTCGGCGCCAACACGGCTCCGCCGCCGCCTCCCCCGCCGCCGCGCTACGTCTACGCGCCGCCGCCGCCCGGCCGCTGCGCCGAGTTCGCCGAGGACGGCTATGGGCGCACCTACTGCCGGGTCCGCTACGCTTATTGAGGCCGATACCCGGCTGGTCGATCGCGTGCTGCCGTCGCCGAACTTCGGCGACCGGCGCGGTCGTGCCGTCGATACGCTGATCCTGCACTACACCGGCATGGCCAGCGGCGAGGCGGCGCTGGCGCGCCTGCTCGAGCCTCGATCCGAAGTGTCGGCGCATTACCTCGTCTGGGAGGACGGGCGCATCGACCAGCTCGTCGCCGAAGCGGATCGCGCGTGGCACGCCGGCCGCTCGTTTTGGGCTGGCGAGCGCGACATGAACGCCGTGTCGGTCGGGATCGAGATCGTCAACGGCGGCCACGACTTCGGCCTGCCGCCCTACCCCGCCGCCCAGGTCGCCGCCGTGACCGAGCTGGCGCGCGACATCTGCGCCCGGCGCGCCGTGGCGCCGGCCCGCGTCCTTGGCCATTCCGATGTGGCCCCGCAGCGCAAGGACGATCCCGGCGAGCTTTTCCCGTGGCAGGCTCTGATGGAGGCCGACGTCGCGCTGCGCGTGGCGATGCCCGCGCCCGGGCCGGGCGCACGCTTGTCGCGACGCGCGCTGCAAGCCGCCCTCGCGGCGATCGGCTACGACTGCCCCACCGCGGGCACTGACGACGTCACGCGTGCCGCGATTCGCGCGTTCCAGCGACGTTGGCGCCCGAGCCAGGTCGATGGTCTGGCGGACGACGAGACGGCCGCTCTCGTCCTGGCGGTCGCGAGAGCCACCTCCGAGCCATCCTGAGGGCGACAAAGCTCGAAATAGGTCGATTTAGGTGTGCGGATGTCCCTCTCCCACTGCGCGCAGCTTGACGGCGGCTTCCCCTTGGGTTTCGTCTGATCCCGAGCGGGAGCGCGGCCCGTGCGACGGCCGGCACTTGAGACCGGATCGGGAGAGTTTGGATGAAGGAAACGACCAAGAAGTCGGCGCCCAAGGGGACGTCGACGGGTAAGGAGCACACCAAGGCCTCGCCGAAGACGGCCGAGAAGCCGAAGGCGAAGCCCGCCAACCAGCCACCGAGCGCGTTCTCGAAGCCGCTCACCCCATCCAAGGAGCTGGCCGAGGTGGTGGGCAAGGAGCCCCTGGCCCGCACCGTCGTCGTCAGCAAGGTCTGGGAATACATCAAGGAACACAAGCTTCAGAACGAGGCGAACAAGCGCGAGATCCTCGCCGACGACAAGCTCAAGGCGGTCTTCGGCAAGGACAAGGTGACGATGTTCGAGATGAACAAGCATCTCGCCGCGCACCTCAAGGGCTGACAGCGCATCCCGCTGGACTCGAACGCGCTTCAGAACCGATCGAGATCGCCGCAGGCCGTCCTGGCCTCGGCGTTTCCGTTCGTCGCGGCAGTTCTCGCGGTCGGCCTTATCCTGGCAGCGCGACCAGCCGCCTGCGAACCCGCAGCGAGCGCCTCCGAGCGCGCCGCGCGGCTCGTCGCCGCCATGACCCTCGACGAGAAGATCGCGCTGCTCCACAGCCGTTTCGGCACGCCGACGTCGGGCAAGCCGGCGCCGCCTGATGCCTTGATGTCGGCCGGCGTGGCGCCGGGCGTGCCGCGCCTCGGCGTCCCGCCGCTGGAGGAGACCGACGCCGGGCTGGGCATCGCCGATCCCGCCAACGTGCATTTCGACGCCACGGCGATGCCGTCCGCCCTGGCGCTCGGCGCCACCTTCGATCCGGAGCTGGCGCAGGATGTCGGCCAAGCCGTCGGCGCCGAGGCCCGCGACCGTGGCCTGGGGGTCGTGCTCGGCGGTGGCGCCGACCTCATCCGCGAGCCGCGCGGCGGTCGCGATTTCGAATACGTCTCCGAGGATCCGCTGCTGACGGGCGTCATCGCAGGCGCCAACATCCGCGGCGTCCAGTCGGCCAGGACCAACTGCACGCTGAAGCATTTCGCGCTCAACGACCAGGAGAACGGGCGCGTCATGTACAGCGCCCGCCTGGCAGAGGCGCCGGCGCGTGAGTCCGACCTGCTCGCCTTCGAGATCGCGCTTGAGACCGGCCGGCCCGGCGCGGTGATGACGAGCTACAACCGCGTCGACGGGACCTGGACGTCGCAGGACGCGCACCTGCTGACCGATGTCCTGAAGGACGATTGGCGCTTTCCCGGCTGGGTGCTCTCCGATTGGGGCGGCTTGCACGCGACGGTGGAAGCGGCGCTGGCCGGCCTCGACCAGGAATCCGGCGAGGAGAACGACCGCGAGGTCTATTTTGGCGCGCCCTTGGCGGCGGCGGTGCGCGACGGCCGCGTGCCGCAGGCGCGGATCGACGACATGGTGCGCCGCCAGCTCGCCGCGCGCATCGCCGCCGGACTTTTCGACGATCCGCCGCGGCGCGGCCCCATCGCCGACAGGGACGCTCACGCTGCGCTGGCGCGACGCGCCGCGAGCGAGGCCATGGTGCTGCTGAAGAACGACGGTGGCGTGCTGCCGCTGGCGACCGGCCTGAAGCGCATCCTCCTCATCGGGCGCAAGGCCGACAGGGGCGTGCTCTCGGGCGGCGGCTCCTCGCAGGTGGTCCCCGACGGCGCCATCCGCGCGGAGGGCGAGCCCAAACGCATGTTCTTCGGGCAGCCCAAGGTCTACGACCCGTCCTCGCCCCTCGACGCCTTGCGCGAGCGCATGCCCGGCACGACGGTCGATTTTGTCGACGGCTCGGACGCCGATGCCGCGGTGCGGGCCGCCAGGCAGGCCGACGTCGTGGTGCTGGTCGCCGAGCAATGGTCGAACGAATCGCTCGACCATCCCGACCTGGCTCTGCCGCATGGGCAGGACGCGCTGATCGCTGCGGTCGCCGCCGCAAACCCGCGCACGATCGTGGTGCTGCAGACCGGTGGCCCGGTCACGATGCCTTGGCTTGCGGCCGTTCCTGCGGTTCTGGAGGCCTGGTATTCCGGCGAACGCGGTGGCCGCGCCATCGCCGATGTCCTGACCGGCCGCGTCGACCCGTCGGGCCGGTTGCCCGTGACCTTCCCCGTCGCCGAGACGCAGCTGCCGCGCCCGACGCTGCCCGACCACGAGACCACAGCCAACAACGCCGAGGAGAAGCCCAAGGGGCCGTGGTTCACGGTGGTCTACGACATCGAGGGTGCCGACGTCGGCTATCGCTGGTTCCTGCGCGAGCAGCGCACGCCGCTCTTCGCCTTCGGCCACGGGCTCGCCTACACGCGCTTCGAGCGCGGCGACCTCCGCGCGACGCCCGGCCAGGGGACGCTGTCGGTGTCGTTCGACGTGCGCGACGCCGGCCAACGCCCCGGCACCGACACGCCACAGGTCTATCTCGAGGGTCCCGGCTTGACTCGCCGGCTGATCGGCTGGCATCGCGTGACGCTGCGCCCGCATGAGAGCCGGCGGCTCACGGTCACCGCCGACCCCCGCCTGCTGGCGCGCTACGACACCGCAGCGCACGGCTGGCACGTCGCTGCCGGGCGATACCGCGTCAGCCTGCGCCCGAACGCGCTGGCCGACGGGCCAAGCGTGGAGGTCGACCTCCCGGACGCCCGCTGGCCGGCCCTCCATGGCGCCTGCGGCGGCAGCCCTTGCCCAAACGACGTCAGCGCGCTGCGCTGAGCCGGGCTACGAACGAGGACGCGCGTGCTTTTCGCGCGAGAAACGCCTCGGCTGCGCCGGGCAGGCGGCTTCCCCCGGCCGGGCTAAAGAAGGTCGGGCACCTTGGGGTCGATTGCTGCGACGATGACCGTCGGTCCCGGCCTGGCCAGCGCCTCGCGGAAGGCCTCGCGCGCGGCGCCGGGCGTCGATACGTCCAGGCTCGTGCAGCCGTAGCCGCGCGCGATAAGCGTGATGTCGAGGCCCGGCAGGTCGAGACCCGGGACACCGCGGGTCTGCTCAAGCTCGGCGAAGCTCTTCAGGATCGCGTATTCGCCATTGCGCGGCACCACGAACACGACCGGAAGCTGGAGCTGCGCCGCCGTCCACAGCGCCTGCGAGGCGTATTGAAAGGCGCCGTCGCCGATGATCGCGACGACGGGGCGGTCGCGGCCGGAATGACGCTCGGCCAAAGCGATGCCGACGGCGGCGGGCAGGCCGTAGCCGAGGCCGCCGCTGGCGAAAGTGTAGTACGAGTCCGGCCGCGTCGCCGGCCAACGCCGCTTCAGCAGCTTCAGGTTGGAGAGCGATTCCTGCACCAGCACCGCCTCGGCCGGCCTGTCTTGCGCCAGCGCGTAAAACAGCGAGTCGGCGGTCATCGTCGCCGTCGCGGCCGGATCCGCGGGATTCGGCCGCAGCGGCGGTGGCGTGCGCTCCGACGAACCCACCATGTCGAGAAGGACGCGCAGCGCCAGGACCGGATCGGCCAGCACGCTGTCGCCAACCGGCGCCCGCGCCGTTTCGGCGGCATCATCGGTCACCTGGAACAGCCTGGTGCGGCCCGGCAGGTAGTCGCCTGGAACGTAGGGGTAGTAGCGAAACACCGGAGCGCCGAGTACCGCGACGACGTCATAGCCCTGCAGCGCCTCGCATAGCGGGCCGATGGCCGGCGGGAGCTCACCTTGGAAAAGGGCGTGGTCCTCGGGGAAGCTCGACGCCTCGGATTCCGGCGCGGCGAAGACGGCGCAGCGCAAACGCTCGGCCAGGGCCACCGCGTCGGCCCAGCCCGAGCCGCGCGTGACGCCGCCGCCGAGCACAAGCGTCGGCTTGCGCGCCCGCACGAGCGCGTCGGCGAGGTCCCGCAGGATCCCGGGCGTCGCCTGCAGGCGGGTGCCGATGCTGCGCGGCATGACTGGTACGCCCGCCGGCTTGTCCCAATCGTCCATCGGCAGGGACAGGAAAGCCGGACCCGTCGGCGCCTGCATCGCCATGGCATGGGTCCGCATCAGCGCCGCCGGCGCGTCCTGCGCGCGAGCCGTCTCGATCGCGGACTTGACGTAGGGACGTACCAGCGTGGTGGCCTCGAGGTTGGTGAGCAACGGCTCCAGCAGCAACATCTCGCGGGTTTGCTGGCCGGCCGTGACGACGAGCGGAGCCTTGTTGTGCCAGGCCGTCGCCAGCGCCCCCATCGCATTGCCGACGCCCGCTGCGGTGTGCAGGTTGACCATGACAGGCCGACGCATCGCCCTCGCGTAGCCGTCCGCCATGCCGACGACTGAGCCCTCGTGCAGCCCCAGCACGTAGGTGAAGTCCGACGGCCAATTCTCGAGAAAAGGCTCCTCCGTTGAGCCTGGATTGCCGAAGACGACCGTCAACCCGAGCTCGCGCATCAGCTGGCGCGTGGCGTCGAGCACGGTGGACGATGGTGCCATGGAGTGCCGTCCTTGCTGCGAAGTACGATGCGCGTCGGTGGGCCGCGCGGCCAGGTCCCTCGACGTCGTTCAAGGCCGGCGCACGCCGTCTCGTTCCCTGCCCTGCTTAAGGCTGCACCGCCGGCAGTGGGGCAGCACGCCTGCCGATGAGAAGATGCCGCAGCGGCCTCGACCGACCATTCGAGGGTTCGTTCGTTCACGCTGCATCGCACCGCCTCGAGGCGGCGGCAGATCACATGTGAGCAGGTATGGCCATGGCAGACGACAAGCCCTCGACGATGGAGCAATTGCGGCGGCTCATCGGCTCCGACGGCGAGGAAGAGACCTCTTCGACGTCGCTACCGGCGCCTGCGGCGTCGCCGCTCGGCACCGACGACGAAGCCGGTGGTACGACGCCCACGGCCGAACGCATCGAAATGGCGCGCAAGGCGGAAGAGCGTATCAAGGCCGCCGAACGGAAGAGCTGAAGGGCTCGGGTGGCGATGGAGCATGGCGGGAGCGGCCATCGAGCTTTCGCTCCCTTCGCGACGCAATTCCGGTTTGCGTCAAACCGTTATGGACGCGCCGGAACGCGCCCAGCTGGCCAGTCTCAGGGATTGGTGAGCGCGTCGGGGTTCGAACCCGAGACCCTCTGATTAAAAGTCAGATGCTCTACCGGCTGAGCTACGCGCTCGAAGGGTCGAGGGGGAGGTAGCGGCTCGGGGGCGCCGATGCAAGGCCGAGAGGTGCGAGCGGCGTGCGAGGCCCCCGCGACATCGGCGCCGGCGCGGAAAGGCGCGCCGGACTGTTACCCTCTCGTCCGCGATGGCTGCGGGCCAAGCGAGGCCGTGCCGCGCGGCTGAGAGGGATGCGCGATGACCGACGATCTGCCGGAACTGCCGGACGGCGCCTTCGACAAGGTGGACGCGGGCGACGACGCCGGCTTCTACACGCCGCCCCGCCTCGTCACCCACATCGACGAGGACGCCACGGCGGCGCTGACCGCCTTCTACCGCGAGGTGCTACCCGCCGGCGGTACCGTGCTCGATCTCATGTCGAGCTGGGTCAGCCACCTGCCGCCGGATGTGCGGTTCGCCGCCGTGATCGGCCACGGCATGAACGAGGCCGAGCTCGCCGCCAACCCGCGCCTTGCCCGCTTCTTCGTGCAGGACCTCAACCGCGCGCCGCACCTGCCGCTCGATGCCGGGCGCTGCGACGCGGCGCTGTGCTGCGTCGGCGTGCAATATTTGCAGCAGCCGGTGGCGGTCTTCGCCGAGGTCGCGCGGGTGCTGCGGCCGGGTGCGCCCTTCGTCGTCAGCTTCTCCAATCGCTGCTTCCCGACCAAGGCGGTGGCGATCTGGCGGGCGCTCGACGATAGCGGCCACGCCAACCTGGTGCGGCTCTATCTCGAGCGCGCCGGGTTCGTAGACATCGAAACCCGCGTCCTCGCCGACGGCTGCCGCAGCGACCCGCTCATCGCCCTGATCGGACGCGTGCCTAGCGGCCGACAGGCGGTCTCACCCGATCAGGGGTGACGGCCGTCGTGGGTCGCGCGGCTGTCGGCATTCTCCTGCCGGTTGATCCGGAACTGCTCGGCTTTCGTGATGTGGCCGCCATTGACCGCCGCATCGGCACGCTCCTCGGCACGGATGGCGTGGTCGTTGGCGCGCAACGCCTTGGCCTCGCCGCGGCTGAGCTGGCCGTCCTTCACGCCGTTGGTGATGCGGGCGTTCTGGTTGGCGAGCCGAGCGTTGACCTCGGCGCGCCGCGGATGGGTCTGGTCGAAAGTCTGAGCCTGCGCGGCGAGGCCGAGCGTGCCGAACAGCGCGGCGAGGCTGAGAATGCGGGCGATTGCCATGGATTGTCCCCTTTCGCGACCGTCTGACGGGACGGCCTCCGGGAGAACGGGCGAAGGCGCCGATCCTTACACCTGATCAGGGCTGCGGCAGCTGGACGGGCTTGCCGGCGAGCGCGTGGCTGACCAGCGCGGCGCGGCTCTCCGGGCTCAACCCGGCCAGGGCGTCGATCAGCGCCGCGTCGACCGCCTCGTCGGCGTCCCGGTTGCTCTGCCGGAGCGCCTGGAAATCGGCGTCGATCCTGGCCTGATCGTAGGTCGGAGCGGCGATATCGGTCTCGAGCTGCAGGCGAGCGTCGCGGTGGGCCTGGCGTGCGGCCCGGATCGCCGGGCGGTGCGGCGCCATCGCGGCGCGGAAGCGTTTACGATCCTCCTGCGGCAGCGCCTGGACGTGCGCCGGCGGCACGAGAGCGCCCGAAGCCACTCTGGGCGGCTCGGCATTGTGCCGACGCTCGCCGAAGACGCGGCCGAGCACGGCGCCGCCGAGGAAGACGTTGAGCAGGAGCGAGGCGATGGCGACCGCGGCCAGGACGCGGCGATCAGTCCACATCGACGGTCCCCACCGATGGGCCGAGGGCGCTGGCGAGCACCTGGTCGGGGCTGTCGTCGTGGACGACGCGCGTGACGTCGCCGACCATGATCCCGAGCACAAGCGCCGCCGCGATGGCCGCGCCCCAGCCGGCGCGGCGCAGCATCGGCGGGGCGCGCCGCAGCACGGAGGCCTTTTCCTGCGGCCGTTGCGTCGCGACCGCCGCGAAGCGATCGAGGCCGGCGAAACCGGGCAGCGCCAGCGCGCGCTCGATCTCGATCATGGACGCGTGCAGGGCGCGCGCGGGCGCGGAAGCGGCGAGCAGCGCCTCGGCGCTGACGCGCGCCTGCGTCGGCCAACGCTCCAGCGCTCCGCCCCAACGGTCCAGATTGTCCTCGAAGGTCTGCAGGTCGATCATGGGTCCTCCGACCCTTCAGCGAGAGAAAGGCGCAGCGCGCGGCGCGCGCGCACCAGGAGAAGCTCGAAGGCGCCGACGGACGTCTCCATCGCCGCCGCGCCCTCGGCGTTGGAGAGCTCGGCGTCGTAGGAGAGGCTGATCGCCCGCCGCTGGCGCTCGGGCAGCCCGGCCACAGCGGCGCGCACCCGGGCGGCACGCTCCTGCGCAAGCAGGATCTCGTCGGCAGTGGCGGCGGAGTCGGGCGCATCGGGCGCCTCGTCGAGGGTGGTGGTGCGCGGCCGGCGAGCGCCGTCGATGCAGAGGTTCACCGCGACGCGCGACAACCACGCCGCGTAGCTGGCGCCCCCGCCGCCGTCCTGCCGCGACTGCCAGCTCGGCGCCTTGACCCAGGCCCGCGTGAACACCTCCTGCACCACGTCCTCCGCCGCTGCCCGGCTGCCGACCGAGCGCATCGCCACCGCCATCAGGCGACGCTGATGACGCGCCACCAGCTGGCCGAACGCCGCCTTGTCGCCGCGCCCCGCTTGCCCGACGAGCTCGTCATCCGTCGCCTCCGCCACCATGTCCGCCGTCGTGGCCCAACCCCGATCATCAAACGCGTGGGCGACCGTGATCCTACGCGGCCGGCTGCGTTGCCTTTCTCCGACGCGCGGAATGACCTAAGCGGGACCGTCCCTCGTGCCCCTCGGACCCATGATCCGCCTCGACAAGATCAGCAAGCAGAACGGCAAGCAGATCCTCTTCATCGAGGCTTCGGCCGCGCTGCAGAAAGGCGAGAAGGTCGGGCTTGTCGGCCCCAACGGCGCCGGCAAGACCACGCTGTTTCGCATGATCACCGGCGAGGAGCCGCCCGACGAGGGACAGGTCTCGACCGATCGCGGCGTCACCATCGGCTATTTCAGCCAGGACGTCGGCGAAATGGCCGGCCGCAGCGTCGTCTCCGAGGTGATGGACGGGGCCGGCCCGGTCAGCACGGTGGCCGCCGAGCTGAAGGAGCTGGAAGCGGCGCTCGCCGACCCCGAGCGCCTGGACGAGATGGAGGCGCTCATCGAGCGTTACGGCGAGGTGCAGGCGCGCTTCGAGGAACTCGACGGTTACGCGTTGGAGGGACGCGCCCAGGAGGTGCTGGCCGGGCTCTCCTTCGCCCCGGAAATGATGGACGGCGACGTGGGCCTGCTCTCGGGCGGCTGGAAGATGCGTGTGGCGCTCGCCCGCATCCTGCTGATGGACCCCGACATCATGCTGCTCGACGAGCCCTCGAACCATCTCGACCTGGAGAGCCTGATCTGGCTCGAGGCCTTCCTCAAGGGCTACGAGGGCGCGCTGCTGATGACCTCGCACGACCGCGAGTTCATGAACCGCATCGTCGGCAAGGTCGTCGAGATCGACGGCGGCGTGCTCACCACCTATTCCGGCGACTACGCCTTCTACGAGCAGCAGCGCGCGCTGGCCGAGACCCACCAGCAGTCGCAGTTCGAGCGCCAGCAGGCGATGCTCGCCAAGGAGATCAAGTTCATCGAGCGCTTCAAGGCGCGAGCCTCGCACGCCGCGCAGGTGCAGAGCCGCGTGAAGAAGCTCGACAAGATCGAGCGTGTCGAGCCGCCCCGCCGCCGCCAGAGCGTGGCCTTTGATTTCCCGCCGGCACCGCGCTCGGGCGACGACGTCGTCGCCTTGAAGAAGGTTGTGAAGCGCTACGGCCCTCGCACCATCTACGAGGGGCTCGACTTCTCGGTGCGCCGCCGCGAGCGCTGGTGCGTGATGGGCATCAACGGCGCCGGCAAGTCGACGCTGCTCAAGCTGGTGACGCATTCGACGCGGCCGGACGAAGGCACGGTGGCGCTCGGCGGCAGCGTCAAGCTCGGCTATTTTGCCCAGCACGCCATGGACCTGCTCGACGGCGAGGCCACCATCTTCCAGGACCTCGAGGCCTCGTTCCCGCAGGCCGGCCAGGGCTCGCTGCGCGCGCTTGCCGGCTGCTTCGGCTTCTCCGGCGACGATATCGAGAAGCGCTGCCGCGTGCTCTCGGGCGGCGAGAAGGCCCGCCTCGTCATGGCCAAGATGCTGTTCGACCCGCCCAACTTCCTGGTGCTCGACGAGCCGACCAACCATCTCGACATCGCCACCAAGGAGATGCTGATCCGGGCGCTGGCGCAATACGAGGGCACAATGCTGTTCGTCTCGCACGACCGGCATTTCCTCGCCGCGCTCTCCAATCGCGTCCTCGAGCTGACGCCGGAAGGCATCCACCAGTACGGCGGCGGCTATACAGAATACGTGGCGCGCACCGGCCAGGAGGCGCCCGGCCTGCGGAGCTGAGCATTCCGCTCGGCTCGCGGGAGCCTGCCGTGGCGAAATGAAGGCCGCACGCGACGAGGCCATGCAGCCAGTCCTTGCAGCAGGCATGACCAGCTCCATGGGACGTCAGCCATGACCAGGACGGCCAACCCGCTTTCGCGGCTCCGCGCGTTGTTTCCGGCCCCGCAGCGGCCCACCTAAGGAAGTACACGACGGCGAGGGATGGCGACGATGACCAAGTGGACGGCGGCGGAAATTCCGGACCTTACCGGACGGATCGCGGTGGTGACGGGGGCGTCGAGCGGCATCGGTGAAGCCGCTGCCGACGCGCTGATCGCCAAAGGCGCCGAGGTGGTGCTGGCGGTGCGCAACGCCGGCAAGGGCGAGCGCGTGCTGGAGGCCATGCTGCGGCGCCATCCCGGCGCGAAGGCGCGGGTGATGATCGTCGACCTCGCCGATCTCGCCAGCGTTCGCGAGTTCGCCGACAAAGCCGATCGCGCGTTGCCGCAAATCGATATCCTGCTCAACAACGCCGGCCTTGGCATGCAGCGCACGCGGGCCGTCACCGTCGACGGCTTCGAGCGGCAGTTCGGCACCAATCATCTGGGCCAGTTCGCGCTGACGGGCCTGCTGCTGCCGGCCCTGCTCAAGGCGCCTTCGGCCCGGATCGTCTCGATCTCGTCGCTGGCGCACCGCGGCGGCACCATCGACTTCGGAGATCTCCAGGGCGCCAAGCGCTACGGCGGCGGCAAGGCTTACAACCAGTCCAAGCTTGCCAATGTGCTGTTCGCGCTCGAGCTCGACCGGCGCGCCAAAGCCGCTGGGGCACGGCTCGTCAGCGTCGCCGCCCATCCCGGCATCGCCGCCACCGGCTTCATCGCCGCCATCGGGCTGCCGGGGCTGATCAGCACGATCGCCGAGGCCGGCATGAAGATCGCCGGGCAGAGCGCGGCACGCGGCGCCCTGCCCGGCCTCTACGCCGCGACCATGCCCGACGTGAAGGGCGGAGACTATTGGGGACCCGACGGGGTCGGCGAGGTTCGCGGCTACGTGAAACGTGCGGCACTGTCGGCGCAGGCGCGGGACCCGCAGCTCGCAGCGAGCCTGTGGAGCGTCTCGGAAGAACTGACCGGCGTAACATACCGCCAGCTGGAGCCGCGTTTCAGCAACGCGTGACGGCGGCGCTTTGCCCGTCGCCCGAGGCTTCCCGCGCCGCGAGCGGGCGGGCATGGTCCCGCGCGTTGATCTCGGAGAGCAGGCTTGGACGGTCTCGACCCCATCCTCTACTGGTCGGCCCTGACGGTCGCCGCCACCGCGATCCTCGTGCCGGGTGTCAGCCGCGGTTTCGCGATGGTGGCGGCCGCGGTGCTCGTCGGCGGTCCGATCCTCCTCGCCGCCGCGCCCGCCAAGAGCGCGTGGTTGGCGCTGCCCGTCGCGCTGTTCCTGTTCGCGCCGGGCGCTGCAGGTCTGCGCGTCAACGCCGCGATCCGCGCCGAGCGCTACCGCATCGCCTTCGCCTGGGCGCTGGCGCGGGCGGCGCTGCATCCTTTCAGCGATGCCTTTGCGCTGGCTCGCTACTGCGGCGCGATGGCATCGCTCCAACATGGGCGCGACACGCAGGCTTTGGCGCGGCTGCGGACGCTGACGAGCAATCCGACATACGTCGGATTTCTGGCGCGACTACAGCTGCACGATGGCGGTGCGAACGGAGCGCCATTGCTAAACGATCCTCGCCTCGACGAGCCCACGGGAACGTTCCGGCTGCGAGCGCTCGGCATGACAAGGCGGATCGATGCCATGGTCGACCTCTACCGCGCCCTGCTCGCGCGGCGCCCCGCACTGCCGATGTCGCAGGAGTCGACGCGCGCGGTGATCGTCCTCATGTACGCCGGGCGGCCGCGCGGCGTGGCGGCGCTCGCGTGCGGGCCGCGAGCCGACACCAGCCCGGCGTCGCGGGCGTTCCACCTCGCCTATGCCACGCTGGCGACGGGCGGCGACGGGGGCACGGCTGCGCTCGCCATCTTGCGCGAGCAGGCCGGCAGCGGCGACGGCGTGGTCCGCCGCCGCGCCGCGCTGTGCCTGGCCGCGCCGCCCGCCCGGGTCGCGCCGCTCGATGCTGGGCGGGCCGCCTTTCTCGATCGGCTCGAGGTGGTGATTGCGGCGCTGCCGAGACGCCGGCCCTGGTGGCGCGCGCCGATGAGCTTCGGGCTGATCGCACTCAATCTCGCGACCTTTGCGGCCGAAGCATTAGCCGGCAGCACCACCGACAGCGACGCGCTCTACGCGCTCGGTGCCCTGCCGACCGTTCATTTCGCCTGGCCGGGCGACGCGTGGCGGCTCGTCGCCGAAATGTTCCTCCATTCCGGCCCGATCCACATCGGCGCCAACATGCTTAGCCTGCTGGTGCTGGGGCCATCGGTGGAGCGCATGCTCGGACCATGGCGCTTCCTGCTGCTATATCTCGGCTCGGGATTCGCGGCGAACGTCGGCTGCGTCCTGCTCGCCGACGCCGGCTGGCTACGAGCCGAGCTGATCGTTGGCGCCTCCGGTGCGATCATGGGGCTGGTCGGCGGGGTCGCCGGCTCGACGCTGCGCAACTGGATCGCCACCCGCTCGCCGCTGTTCGGGCGCAGGCTACTGATCGTCGTCGCCTTCCTCGCCCTGCAGTTCGCCATCGACGCGACCATCCCGCACGTGAGTTCGGCGACCCACCTGATCGGCGCCGGCGCGGGACTTTTGCTGGGACTGGTGCTGCCGTTTCGCTGGCCGCCGCCAGGAGCCTTCGCCGACAGCATCGAACCGGCGGCATCGTCAGGAACCATCCCGAGGGCACGCGCCGCGCCCACGGCGTTCCGCCGCCTTGCCGCCCTTCTCGCCTTCGGATCGATCGCGACGAGCCTTTGGCTCGCCTTCAGCTACGGTTGAGCGCTCGCGTCACGCCGGCCGGCTCACACCGGCTCTAGCTCGGCCACCTCATCGTCGGTGAACACGCGGCCACGGGTCAGGAAGCGCTGGCCGCGGCCGTTGTCCAGGCTGAACATGCCGCCGCGGCCGGGCACGACGTCGATGATGAGCTGGGTGTGCTTCCAGTACTCGAACTGGTCGCGGTTGATGTAGACCTGCGCGCCGCCGATCGGGCCGAGGCGCACGTCGCGGTCGCCGACCATGTAGTCGCTGCTCGGATAGCACATCGGCGCCGAGCCGTCGCAGCAGCCGCCGGACTGGTGGAACAGGATCTCACCGTATTCCTCCTGCAACGCCTTGATCAGCGCGAGCGCGGCCGGCGTCGCCTTCACCCGCACGACCTCTTGCCTGTCCATGGTATTCTCCGTTCGATCCTCCTCCGCGCAGCGGAAGGGGACCATGCGTAGCATGGTGGAGGGGCTGCCGCCTCGCCGTTCTATAGGTAAGCCGCCAATCGAAGAAAGGGCCGCAACTGGCGGCCCCTCCGCCGCCTTCGGCGGTCATCCTTCCCTTTTTTACTGGGAAGGACTTCACATCGGCCTAGAAGAAGCCGAGCTTCTTGGCCGAGTAGCTGACCAGCATGTTCTTGGTCTGCTGGTAATGGTCGAGCATCATCTTGTGGTTCTCGCGGCCGATGCCAGACTGCTTGTAGCCGCCGAAGGCGGCGTGGGCCGGGTAGGCGTGATAGCAGTTGGTCCATACGCGGCCGGCCTGGATGGCGCGGCCGAAGCGGTAGGCGCGGGTGCCGTCGCGGGTCCAGATGCCGGCTCCAAGGCCGTAGAGCGTGTCGTTGGCGATCGACAGCGCGTCCTCGTCGTCCTTGAACGTCGTGACAGACAGCACCGGCCCGAAGATCTCCTCCTGGAAGATGCGCATCTTGTTATGGCCCTGGAACACCGTGGGTTGCACGTAGAAGCCCTCGGCGAACTCGCCCGCCTTCATGTTGCGCTCGCCGCCGGTGAGCACCTTGGCGCCCTCCTGCTTGCCGATGTCGATGTACTGGAGGATCTTCTCCATCTGCTCGGACGAGGCCTGGGCGCCGATCATCGTGGCCATGTCGAACGGTGAGCCCTGCGTGATCGCCTCGACGCGCTTGATGGCGCGCTCCATGAAGCGGTCGTAGATCGACTCGTGCACCAGCGCGCGGCTCGGGCAGGTGCAGACCTCGCCCTGGTTGAGGGCGAACATGGTGAAGCCCTCCAGCGCCTTGTCAAAGAAGTCGTCGTCCTCGTCGGCGACGTCCTTGAAGAAGATGTTGGGCGACTTGCCGCCGAGCTCTAGCGTCACCGGGATCAGGTTCTGCGAGGCGTATTGCATGATGAGCCGGCCGGTCGTCGTCTCGCCGGTGAAAGCGATCTTGGCGATGCGGTTGGACGAGGCCAGCGGCTTGCCGCACTCCAGGCCGAAGCCGTTAACGATGTTGAGCACGCCCGGCGGCAGCAGGTCGCCGATGAGCTCCATCACGACGAGGATCGAGGCCGGAGTCTGCTCGGCCGGCTTCAGCACGATGCAATTGCCGGCGGCCAGCGCCGGAGCCAGCTTCCAAACCGCCATCAGGATGGGGAAGTTCCAGGGGATAATCTGGCCGACGACGCCGAGCGGCTCGTGAAAATGATAGGCGACGGTGTCATGGTCGATCTCGGAGATGCCGCCCTCCTGCGCGCGGATGCAGCCGGCGAAGTAGCGGAAATGGTCAATGGCGAGCGGGATGTCGGCAAAGGTCGTCTCGCGGATCGGCTTGCCGTTGTCCCAGGTCTCGGCCAGCGCGATCATGTCGAGATTCTCCTCGAAACGATCGGCGATCTTGTTGAGGATCACGGCGCGATGGGCCGGCGAGGTCTTGCCCCAGGCGTCCTTGGCTGCATGGGCAGCGTCGAGCGCCAGATCGACGTCGGCGGAGTCGGAGCGGGCGATCTCGCAGATCACGTGACCGGTGATGGGCGAGGTATTCTCGAAGTAGCGGCCGTTCACCGGATCGGTGAACTTGCCATTGATGAAGTTGCCGTAGCGCGACTGGAAGGGCGGCTTCAGCGCCTGGTTCTGGCCTAGAAATTCCGGCTTGTTCATTGAATGTCTCCTCGGTGGGTCCGCGGGCGACCGCCGTGGGTGCACCATGACGGACCGTCTCGGCGTCGCTCTTGATTGAGGCGGCGATTGCCGGACCCATCATAGCGAAAGCGACCGTCGGCGCATGCGAAATCGTCACAGGCAAGCTTGGACTTGAGTAGGAGGTCTGGGCGCTTGACGCCCGCCATGGATGGGGTCTTCAGCGTGATCCGGTGGCTTTCTCGGGATTAAGATTTCAGCTGCGTCGCATCCATTTGGGTGATGCGGCCGATCGTCGTTCCGGTTTCTCTGCACGCTCTCGCAAGAGGAGACGGTCATGCTCACCAGAGCTCCAAGTCCGCCAGAAAGACGGTTCGAACGTACGCCGAGAGACCGATCCGCGACGCTGCTCACGCTGCTCCTGCTGGCGTTCTTCACCTTCGCGCTCTTGGAGGCCGTGAAGCATCCGCCGGAGCTTGATGCCTACGAGGATGCAGGCCTGACAGGTCCCTGAAGGTCGCAACCTGCCGAACGTCGTCGATCGTGTCGAACGATGCCGACGATGGCTGCAAGGCGACGCGTGGCCCCGCCTTGCGACCCTGCCGAGACCAAACGCGCCGCGAGCATGCGCGATGATGCCGGCACGCTTGGCAAAGCCGAGCTCCGGGGTGTCATAAGCTCGTCGTAAGGCCATCGATAGGTTGGAGAATGTTCGCGCACCTCGCCATTGGATCCGCGCCGACGCTGATCATGCTCAGCGTCGGCTTCATTCTCGTTCTCGCCTTTGAGTTCTCCAACGGCTTCCACGACACCGCCAACGCGGTCGCGACCGTTATCTACACGCACTCGCTGACGCCGGTGCAGGCGGTCGTCTGGTCCGCTACCTGGAACTTCCTCGGCGTCGTCCTCGGCGGCATCGCGGTCGCCTACGCCCTGGTCGAGATCCTCCCGCCCGAAGTGCTGTCGCCGCCCAACGGCGGCACCGCCGTCGGCATGCTGATCGCGCTGTTCGTGACGGCGCTCGGCTGGAATGTCGTCACCTGGCTCTTCGGCATTCCGAACTCGTCCTCCCACGCGCTCATCGGCTCGCTCGTCGGCATCGCGCTGGCGAGCTCGATCCGCAACCGGCACCTTGGCCAGGGCGTGCAGTGGAAGGCGATCTTCGAGGTGCTGGAGGGGCTGCTCTTCTCGCCCCTGCTCGGGTTCGTGCTGGCGTTGCTGCTGTTCCAACTCGCCAAGCGCTTCCTGCACGACAAGAACCTGTTCGCGCCGCCGAAGGAAGGCAAAGCGCCGATCTGGTGGATGGGCGGCCTGCTGATCGCCACCTGCACCGGCGTCTCGTTCGCCCATGGCACCAACGATGGGCAGAAGAGCATCGGCCTCATCATGCTGACGATCATCGGACTGTTGCCAGCGACCTTCGGCCTGAACCTCGACACGCCACGCCAGGACCTGCACGCGCTCGGCGAGCGGATGGGCGAGGCCAAGACCCTGATCGAGCGCTACGGCGACGACAAGAAAACTCTCGGCGTCGACGCCGCGGGCAGCATCGCGGCGCGGCTCGCGCCGCTCGACGACATCGAGGCGCTGCCGAAGGCGGAGCGTATTGGGCTGCGCAACGACGTCTACCGCGTCCTCGCCGAGCTGGAGACGATCGGCGAGACGAGCCACGTGCCGAAGCCGGACCAGGAGAAGGCGAAAGCCCTCCACAAGGAGACCGGGACCCTCGTCACCTACGCGCCCTGGTGGGTGAGGGTGCTGAGCGCCATCGCCCTCGGCGTGGGCACGATGATCGGCTACAAGCGCATTGTCGAGACGCTGGGCGAACGCCTCGGCAAGCAGCACCTGGTGCCGGCGCAGGGCGCCGCCGCGGAGATCGTCGCGGCGGCCCTGATCGGCGGCGCGGGGGTGACCGGCCTGCCGGTGTCGACGACGCATGTCGTGACCTCGGGCATCGCCGGCACCATGGTTGGCTCAGGCGCCGGCGTGCAGGGCAAGGTCATCTGGCAGATCGCGCTGGCCTGGGTGCTGACCTTGCCAATGACAGTCGCGATCGCGGGCGGCCTGTTCCTCGTCCTGGCATGACGCTGCCGTCGTGATCGGCGCCGACATGCCGGCCGGATCGATCTCTATCCAGTCCCATCATCGTCACGACATCATCCGCCGCATGGTCGTGGTCGCCATGGCCATCACCACCGCTCTCATCGTCGGTGATAAACAGATCAGCCCGTTCGGAACCGCGCGATCGTCGGCGACAGACGCTCGCTCGCCATCGTGCGGATCGCGGCGATGTCGAACAGCGCCACCAAGCCGCCGTAGACAAGCACGCCGGCGGCGATCTGCACCAGCAGCAGCGCCAGGCTCGGCGGCTCGGCGCGCAGCGGCAGCAGCACCAGGGCCATCGCGGCCGTCGACAGCACGGTGCCGACAAGGTCGCGCAGGCGCGGCCAAGCCGGGCGCGAGCGGCAGGCCAGCGCGACCAAGGTCGCCAACGCCAGCGCGAAGGCGCCGGACTGGGCGATGGCCAGGCGCGAGGGGTCGCCATCGTGCGGCATCAGGAAGAGAATGAGCGGATCGCCGACGAGGGCGGCGGCGGCGGCGGCGATGAGCGGTGCGGTGCGCTTGGCGATCTGGAAGATCGGGTTGATCGCGTAGAGGATCATCGAGAAGCAGAACAGGCCCGGCATCATCAAGGTCAGCAGCCCCTCGAACGGCCCGCGGTACTGCTGCGGCACGATCAAGGCCTGCATGGAGGGCAGCACCAGCCAGATGCCGGCGCAGGCCGGCAGCAGCACGGCGATGACGATGGCCATGTTGTCGGCGATGCGTTGGCGGGCGCCCTCGTGGCCGTGGCGGTCGTGGGCGCGCACGGCGATCTGGAACAGCAGCACGTCCGCTGTGGAGCCGATCGCCTGCACCGCCTTTGAGCCGATGTCCCAGGCCAGCGAGAACTGCCCGGTCTCGGCAAAGCCGTAGTAGACCGTGATCAGCGCCCGGTTGGCGAGCGGGATGCAGAGGTAGAGCAGGTTGGCGGCCACGATCGGCAGGGCGTAGCGCAGCAGCGAGGCGGCGACCGAGCGGCGCGCCAGGCAGGCCTCGGCGCCGGGGTCGGCCAGCGCGGCGCGGGCGCAGACCACCGAGCCGGCGAGGGAGATCACGCCGCCGATCAGCGCCATGCGGGCCGAGCCGAACCAGAACGCGCCACCGCCTGTAAAGGCCAGCGCGAACAGGTTTTTGACGATGACAAGCTTGACATAGAGCCCGTCGTGGAAACGGGCGCGCACCAGCGCGGTGTTGAAATCGAACAGGCCGTTGGCCACGGCCGCGCCGAGCGCCAGCGCGATCATGCCGTGCGACAGCGGGAACTTGATGCCGGTCAGGAACAGCAGCGTCGTGCCGACCGCCATGCCGATCGTGATGAGCGCGAAGGCGACGTCCAGCGTGGCGCGCAGGGTTGGATCCTCGCCGCGCGATCGCTCGGAGTAGAAGCGCGTCGCCCCCAGCCTCAGCCAGTCGAGAAAGGCGGTCTGCACCGCGACCGCGGTGGCGAGCGCCAGCGCGAAGCGGCCGTATTCCTCCGGCCCGAGGAACTTCGCGACGAGCAGGCCGACGACGAAATTGAAGGCGACGTTCAGGAAGAAGGCGATCAGCACCTTCATGCGCGCCGCGGCTCCCTCAGTTTCGTCAGCTTCGGCGCGCCCATCGAGCACCGATCATAACGCGCGCGCCATAAGAACTCGTTGCCGCCCGCGGAATGACCCTCACGAGCGCGCCTGCTCGTCGAAAGCCATGCGGCCCGAGGCGCCGCGGTGCCAGACGTAGACCGCGTAGTCCAACGGCGCGACGAGATCGCCCTTGGCGTCGAACTCGAGATCGCCCAGCACCGTGGCGAAGGTGCGACCTTCGTGCATGGCGGCGGCGAGCTTGCCCGCCTCGATCGAGCCGGCCGCCGTTGCCGCCTGCGCCATGACTTGCACCGCGGCATAGGCGTAGAACACCGCGAAGTCCGGCTCGATCCCTCTCGCCTGGAGGCGGCGCAGCAGGTCGGCCGCGGCCGGCCGCGTGCGTGGATCCTCGGGGAAGACGACGAGCGCGCCGTCGGCGGCGGCGCCGGCGACGGTGGCGAACTCATCCGAACCCATCGCCGTGCCGCCCATGAGCGTGGCGCGCGCGCCGACGTCCCGCATCTGCCTGGCGAGCAGACCGGCGTCCGCCGCCGCGCCGCCGAACACCACGACCTGGGCGCCGACCGCTTTGATGCGCACGGCCAGGGCGGCAACGTCGCGCGCGCCCTTGTCGAACGATCCGTAGTAGACATCCTTGACGCCGACCTGGCCGAGACGACGGCGGACATCGTCGGCGAAATCCTTGCCCGCCCCGCTGCGATCGTGGACGATGGCCACTTGTGCGACGCGGCGCGCCGCGATGAAGCGGGTGAGGACGGTGGTCTCGCCGTCGGACCGACCGCAGGTGCGGAACACGGTTCTGAGCCCGCGGTCCGTGACGAGCGGCGCCGCGGCGGTGGGTGTGATGTCGAGCGCGCCGGCTTCGGCGTAGATGGCGGAGGCCGGCACCGTCACGGCGGACGAAAAGTGCCCGACGACGAGGCCGACCCCGTCGGCGACGAAACGCCTGGCCACCTCGGCACCCTTTCTGGGGTCGTTGCCGTCGTCGCGCGGCACCGGGATCGCGCGGCGGCCGGCGAAACCCTCACCCAGGTCGGAGGTCGCCTGCTCGACCCCGAGCAGAATGGCATTGCCGTAGACCGCGTCTGGCCCGGAGAACGGCGCGCCGACGCCGATCCGCACCGCCTGCGCGAGCGCACCGGGCGTCCAAGCGGCGAGGCCGATCAGGAGAGCGGCGCGGACGGCGGCGGGTCTCACGGCTTGCGGCGTCCGGACTTGGCCGGGCCGCGCCCGCCCGCCCGCTGCGGCTTGGAAGCTGGCGCCGCCGCGCGACGGCTCGCCGCCGGCTTGGCCGGTGCGGGCTTCGTGGCGGCTAGCTTCGTGGAGGCGGGCTTCATGGAGGCGGGCTTGGCCAACGCAGGCTTGGCTCCTGCGCCCTTCGCGCTCGCCTTGACCGCCTTCGGACTCGTCCGTCCGGCGGCGGCCTTGACCGACACCACCGCCGAAGTCTTGCCCGCGCGCTTGGCGGTTGTCCCCACGCTCTTCTTATCGGTGGCCCCCGTCTTGGCGCTTGCCCTGTTCAGGTTCGCCGTCTTGGCTGCACCCGCCTTGGCTGCACCCGCCTTGGCAGCCGCCCGCAGCGCCGCGGCGGTAGGCGGCTTCACCTTGACGGCGGGCGTTCTGGCCGCGACGGCCGCACGCCGCGCGGGCGGGCTCGCCGCCTTCTCGGCAACGGCCTTTTTGCCGGCAACGGGCTTGCGGCTCGGAACAAGCTTGGCACGATCCGGCGCTTTCACCTGCGACGCCCTGTAGGCCTTGCCTGGCGCCGGCTTAGCCGCAGGCCTGCTCTCGACCGAGGCGTCCTTCTTCCGCGCGGAAGCGCGAGTCGCCTTGGCCGCGGCGGCGCGGCGCGAGGGAGCCGGCGGTCGCGGCGAGGCGCGCGCGGCCGTCTTGCGGGTGGCGCTGGCCTTGGCGACCGCCTTGCCGGACACCGGCACTGTCTGGGCGACGGGCCGGCGTGCGGCGACGAGACCGCGTTGGCCGCCGCGACGCGCCGAGAGCTTATCGCGTGTCTTGGCCGGCTTGGCAGCCGGCCGCGCCGCAGCGCGCCGCGGCGCGCTCCTGGCGGTGAGGAACTTCACGACCGCCGCCGAGAACTCGGCCTCGGCTTCGATCGACGCGCAATGCCGCGCCTCGACCTCGACCGCGGTGGCGTTGGCCATGGCCTCGACGAGGTGCCCGGCAGCCTCGGCCGAAACCGAAGGATCGTCGGAGCCCCGCAACACGAGCACCGGGTGGGCGACGGCGCGCAAGGATTCGCGCAGGTCCATGTCGCGGAGGGCCGCGCAGCAGGCGGCGTAGCCTTCCGGCGAGGTGGCGCGCACCAGCGCCCGTACCGCCTCCACCGGCTCGGGCGCGCGCTCGGCGAAGGCGGGGCGAAACCATCGCTTGAGCGTCGGCTCCACCGCCTGCTCCATGCCGTCGGCCAGCGCCGCCGCGATGCGCGCGTTCCACACCGCCGGCTCGCCGAGCTTGGCGGCGCTGCCGGCGATCACCGCGCGCTCGATGCGCGCTGGCGCGTGGACCAGCAGCCATTGGCCCACCGCTCCGCCCATCGAGAGGCCGCAGAAATGCGCGCGCTTGATCCCGAGCGCGTCGAGGATCGCCAGCACGTCGCGGCCGAGCCTGGCAATCGTGACGGGGGCGTCGCCGAGCCCGCTGCCGCCGTGGCCGCGCGTGTTGTAGCGCACCACGCGAAAATGCTTGGTGAACTCGGGCACGAGATTGTCCCACAAGGACAGGTCGGTTCCGAGCATGTGCGAGAGTACCAGCGCCGGCGCGGTGTCCTCGCCCTCGACCCGCACCTTCATGGTGCATCCCTCGATTGCGAGTTCGTCCATTGGCGCAACGTCCCTTCTCATCGGGCTCCTTTAGAAGATTTCCGGACAAAAAGGTATCAGAGACGGTCCTTTGCGCTTTCGCAGCGGTGGAAATCATGTCCATCTGCGGGGCAACGTGGGGTAAGCGAGGGGTCACGAGGAGCTTGGCTCGATGATCGTGACGACGAGTGGTTCGATCGGCGTGACGGCCCGGCGCGAAGCCGTTTGGGCCGCCCTGCACGATGTCGAGCGCATCGCCATTTGCGTGCCCGGCTGCCGGACGGTGACGCGCGACGGCGACAATGCTTATCTCGTCACGGCCTCGGTCCGCTTCGGCCCCGTGCACGTCGCCTTCGATGGCGTGGTCGAGGTCAGCGATTACGAGGTCCCGGCACGCCTGGCCCTGACAGGGCGCGGATGCAGCGGCTTGGCGGGAGCCGCCTCCGGCACGGCGATGATCCGCATCACCGAGCGCCCCGACGGTTGCCGCCTCAGCTATCAGCTGGAAGCCAGCTCGCACGGTCCCATGGCCCGGCTCGGTCCCACCTTCCTGACCGGCCTCGCCGCCGCCTTGACCGACATGTTCGCGCGCCGCTTCGCCCAACTGTTCGAGGCGGAAGCGCCGGAGCGCCAGGCGTCGTGGTGGCGACCGAAGATACCGACCCGGCCGACGATCTCCTAATCCTTTCATCGCCGAAGCTCTGAAGCGCCTAAATCTGACAGTAAGCCTCTGACGCGCCGTCCTCGTCTTGCTAGAAGACGGGCGTGAATGAGGAGCGTCGTGGAAGCACTCGCCGGTTTCGCCTTCAGCGTTGCGCCGATGATGGATTGGACGGACCGGCATTGCCGCGCCTTCCACCGGGTCCTCACGCGCCGCGCGCGCCTCTACACCGAGATGGTCACCGCGGCGGCGATCCTGCACGGTGATCGCGACAGGCTGCTTGGCTTCGATGCGGCCGAGCATCCGGTGGCAGTGCAGCTCGGTGGCAGCGACCCGACCGATCTCGCACGGGCGGCGCGGACCTGCGCCGAGCGCGGCTTCGCCGAGATCAACCTCAACGTCGGCTGCCCGTCCGACCGCGTGCAGAACGGCGCGTTCGGCGCCTGCCTGATGCGGCAGCCGGCGCTCGTCGGCGAGTGCGTGGCCGCGATGAAGGCGGCCGTCGCCGTGCCGGTGACCGTGAAGTGCCGCCTCGGCGTCGACGAGCAGGGGCCGGAGGCGCTCGAAGCCCTGGTCGATGCCGTGCTCGCCGCCGGTGCCGACGCGCTGATCGTCCACGCTCGGAAGGCTTGGCTGCAGGGCCTGTCGCCGCGCGAGAACCGCGACGTGCCGCCGCTCGACTACGCGCAGGTGTTCGCGCTGAAGCGGCGGCTGCCCGCCATGCCGGTGGCGCTCAACGGCGGGCTGGCGGACTGGGCGGCGATCGAGGCGGTCGCCGCGCAGGTGGACGGGGTGATGGTGGGCCGCGCCGCCTATGGCGAGCCGGCGATGCTGCTGGAGGTGGATGCCCGCATGTTCGGCGAAGACCAGCCCCCGCGCGGCCGCGTGCAGGCGCTTGAAGACTATCGTCCCTACGTCGAGGCGCAGCTCACCGCCGGGGTGCCGCTCCACGCCATGACCCGGCACGTGCTGGGTCTCTTCAACGGCTGGCCCGGCGCCCGCGCCTTTCGCCGTCATCTCTCCGTCGAGGGCGTCAAGCGCGGCGCCGGGCTGGAGGTGCTGCGCGAGGCCGCACGTCACGTCCGCGTGCCGGAGGACAGGCGGGTCGCCGCGTGACCTCTACACACGGCTCCGCTCGTCAGCGCGCGACGTGAGCGCCGAGGCGGGCGAGCGCGGCGCGCAGGGCTTCGTCCTCGATTCCCGGCACGCGATCGGCGGCGGCCAGGAGCGCGGCCGCGGACGGCTGCTTGCGGCGCCCGTTCTCGGGTTCGGCGCGCTCGATCGGGCCCTGGCGAAACGACAGCTTGCCGACGCAGCGCCAACCCAAATGCGCGTTGACCCGCGCCAGAATCTGATCGGAGCTGTGCTGGATCTCGAGTGCCATGCCGCTCTCGACGCGGATCACCAGCGTCGCCGGCTGCGGCGCGGCGTCGGGGTGCCGTCCCGCGGGGCGCGGCGGCCATTGCAGCTTGATCGGGCGAGAGGCGGCGGCGAGCCGCTCGCCGACGATGTCGTCCCAGTGCAGGATGAGGTCGGATTCGGAGAAGCCCTGCCGGGCAAACACCGGATCGACGACCGCGCCGACCAGATCGGCGAGCGGACGCGACCAGGTACGAATGCGAGACTTGGGATGGGGCGGCATGGCGGATCAGCGTAGCAGGCCGGAACCGGCGACGGAAGACGACGCCGCGCGCCTGCTCGCCTGGTACGACCGCCATCGCCGTGACCTGCCCTGGCGCGCCAAGCCGGGCGAGCACGCCGACCCCTATGCGGTGTGGCTCTCCGAAGTCATGTTGCAGCAGACCACGGTGACGGCCGTGAAGAGCTATTTCGCCGCCTTTTTGGAGCGATGGCCTCGCGTGCAGGATCTCGCCGCGGCGTCGGTCGAGGACGTGATGCGGTGCTGGGCCGGCCTCGGCTACTACTCCCGCGCGCGAAACCTGCACGCCTGCGCCCGGCAGGTCGCGGCGGCGGCGGGCACCTTCCCCGACACCGAGGAAGCGCTGCGCGCCTTGCCCGGCATCGGCGCCTACACCGCCGCCGCCATCGCGGCGATCGCCTTCGGCCGGCCGGCTGTGGTGGTCGACGGCAATGTCGAGCGCGTCATCGTGCGGCTGCACGCCCTCGCCGCGCCGATCAAGGCGTGCCGTCCGGCGATCCGCGTCCACGCCGCGGCCCGCACGCCGCAGGCGCGACCCGGCGATTATGCCCAGGCGATGATGGACCTCGGCGCGACGATCTGCACGCCGCGTCGGCCGGCCTGCGCGCTGTGCCCGCTGGCGGCGGGCTGCGCCGCGCGGAATGCCGGCCGCCAGGACGAGCTGCCGGCCAAGACGGTCAAGGTCGAGCGGCCGGAGCGGCTCGGCTCGGTGTTCTACGTGCGCCGCGGCGCCGAGGTGCTGGTGCGCACCCGGCCGGAGAAGGGCCTGCTCGGCGGCATGACCGAGTTCCCGGGCAGCGCCTGGACGGCCGAGGGCGATCCCGACGGCGCGGCGCGACCGCTCGCGGCGCGCTACGCGGGGGCGACGGCACCGGTGGAGCACGGCTTCACGCATTTTCCGCTGCGGCTCACCGTCTACGCCGCAATAGTCTCCCCCCGAACCGCGGCGCCGGCCGGCTGCCGCTGGGTCGCGGAGGCCGGTTTGTCGGACGAGGCGCTGCCGACGCTGATGCGCAAGGTCGCCGCGGCGGGACAAAATGTGCTGGATGGCATCATGACCCGAGACGCCCCGCCGGGGCTCGCCCTGGAGATGCTGCCGTGACCGCCAACGCCGACCAGATCACCTACTGGAACGAGGTCGCCGGCGCCAAATGGGCGCGCAACCAAGTCAGCCTCGACCGGCTGATGGCACCGCTCAGCGAGGCACTGATCGAGGCGGCGGCGCCCCGGCCGGGCGAGAGCGCGCTCGACATCGGCTGCGGCTGCGGCGACCTTGCGCTGCGCCTCGCCTCGGCAGTGGGCCGCGATGGCCGCGTCACGGCCATCGACGTATCGCGCCCGATGCTGGCGCACGCCGCCGGCCGTGACGGCGAGCTGGCGGCCGGCGATCGCGCGCCGATCCGCTGGATCGAGGCCGACGCCTCGGTCCACGCCTTCGCGCCGGAGATCGACCTCATGGCGTCGCGCTTCGGGGTCATGTTCTTCGACGATCCCGCGGCCGCCTTCGCCAATCTCCGCCGCGCACTGAAGCCCGGCGGCCGCTTCGCCCTTGTCGCCTGGCGCAAACGCAATGAAGTGGAGTGGATGCAAAAGCCGCTGGAATGGCTGGCGCCGGTGCTGCCGATGCCCGACTTCACCGACGGCGAGCCCGGCCCCTTCGGCCTGGCCGACGGCGCGCGCACCCGCGCCATGCTGGAGGGCGCCGGCTTCGCCGCCGTGTCGGCGGACAGGCTCGACGGCGCCATCGTCATCGGCGCCGACCTCAACGAGGCCGTCGCCATGCTCGGCGAGACCGGCCCCGCCGCCGGCGCGATCCGCGAGGCGGCGCCGGCCGAGCAGGACGAGGCACAACGGCTGCTGCGGGCGCACCTCGCCGACCACGTCGGGGCCGATGGTGTGGTGCGCTTGGGCGCCGCCTGCTGGATCTACCGCGGGCGGGGGTGATCGTCCTCCCGCGCCGCCCCCCTTAACCCCCCCCCCCCGGGAGGGGGGAAGGAGAAACGGTCAGCGCGGGAAGCACGGGTGCCGCCCCGCCTTGACCAGCGCCTGCATCGCGGTCGCATGATCCTCCGGCGACGCGTCGCGCCGCGACGAGTTGCAGTAGGCGCAGGCCATGGCGAGGTTGCCGGGCTTGTCGCCGCCGCCCTCCGAGCGCCGCCTCACGTGCTCCACGCTGGCCATGCGGTAGCCGAAGGCGAGCTGGCAGGCCATCGAGCGCGCGCCGGGCATGTCCCACCTGGCGCGCAGCCGCGCCTCCTGCTTGCGCTGCCACGGCAGCCAGGTCTCGCAGCCGCAGTAGCAGCAGCGATCACGCTGCGCGGCCGAGAGCCAGGCGAGCGCGTCGGGGGCGTCGGCGCGTCGCTGCTCCAGCGGACGATCACAGCCCGTGGTCGTCAGCCTCAATCGCGAGCGCAGGTCGCGTCGTCGTTTATTCTGGTGAAACGTCCTCGTCGGAGTGCGTGTCCCCTCGCTCGATGCATCTTCGACCTTCCTCGACCTTCCGCCTCAAGAAATCCTTATAGGCGCTGCGCTCGCGCTCGACGAACTCCCGCATAAGGTCGGCGACGATGGCGGAGGGCTCGCGCTGCGCCGCTTCGGCCGCGGCGAGGAAGTCGGCGTCGAGGGGCACTTCGAGGGTGGTGGCGTCCAAGGCTGCCTTCACGGCCGAGCGGGCCGAGTGCGATCTAGGATCGCCCGCGGCGCGGCGTCAACCGTGACCCCACCGCGTCATCACGCCCAACCTGGCCGATTGGCGCGGCGCTTCGATCGGGGTAGGCTGCCCCTCATGCAAACGCCTGCCGTCGTGCGCATCGTGCAATCGATCGCGGAACTCGATCCCGCGCAATGGGACCGTTGCGCCAACCCGGAGATCCCGGCGAACGGGCTTTCCGTTGCCGACGACGGCGGCGTTGTCGCCGACAACCGCGAGGGCGAGCGGTTCAACCCCTTCATCACGCACGCTTTCCTCCTCGCGCTGGAAAGCTCGAAGTCGGTGGGCGGGCGCACCGGCTGGGTGCCGACGCATGTCGTGGTCGAGACCAAGTCAGGCAGGCTCGAGGCGGTGGCGCCCTGCTACATCAAGACCCATTCGATGGGCGAATACGTCTTCGACCACGCCTGGGCCGACGCCTACCACCGCGCCGGCATCGACTATTATCCCAAGCTCCAGGTCTGCGTGCCGTTCACCCCCGTCACCGGCCGCCGCCTGCTGGTGGCCGCCGATGCCGACCCGATGGCGACCGAGACGCTGATCGCCGGGCTGAAAGCCTGGCGCGCCAAGATCGAGGCCTCCTCCGTCCACGTCACCTTCGCGACCTCGGCCGAATCGGCGGCGATGGCCGAGTGCGGCTTCCTGCAGCGCACCGGCCAGCAGTTCCACTTCGTCAACGAGGGCTACCGCGACTTCGAGCATTTCCTCGAGAGCCTCGCGTCCCGCAAGCGCAAGGTGATCCGCCGCGAACGCCGCGACGCGCTGGGCAACGGGATCACGGTCGAGTGCCTCTCCGGCGCGGCGATCCTGCCCGAGCACTGGAAGGCGTTCTACGACTTCTACATCGACACGGGCTCGCGAAAATGGGGCCGGCCCTATCTCACCCGCGGCTTCTTCGAGACGGTGGGGCGCACCATGGCGGAGCGCATCCTGCTGGTCATGGCCAAGCGCGAGGGTCGCTGGATCGCCGGCGCCATCAACTTCATCGGTGACGACGCGCTCTATGGGCGCAACTGGGGCTGCATCGAGGAGCACCCGTTCCTGCATTTCGAGGTCTGCTACTACCAGGCCATCGAATGGGCGATCACGCACAAGCTCAAGCGCGTTGAGGCCGGCGCCCAGGGCGAGCACAAGCTCGCCCGCGGCTACCGCGCCGTGCCGACCTTTTCGGCGCACGAGATCCCCGACAAGCGCTTCCACCGCGCCATCGACGACTACCTCGCCCGCGAGCGCGCGGCGGTCGACGAGGCCATCGAGGAATACGGAGAGCTGGCGCCTTTCAAGAAGATGCCGTCCTCCGCCCCCGAAAGCGAGTGACCGTGCCTCCCGTCCCGACTGCCGCCTACGACGACCAGAACATCTTTGCCAAGATCCTGCGCGGCGAGATCCCCTGCGCCAAGGTCTACGAGGACGACCTCGTTCTGGCTTTCATGGACGTGATGCCCCAGGCCGAGGGCCACACGCTGGTCGTGCCCAAGGCGCCGGCGCGCGGCCTGCTCGACGTGGCGCCGGACACGCTGGCCGCGCTGATCGTGCGCGTGCAGAAGGTGGCGTCGGCGGTGAAGACGGCCTTCGCCGCCGACGGGCTGACCATCCTGCAGTACAACGAGCCCGCCGGCGGCCAGAGCGTGTTCCACCTGCACTTCCACGTCGTGCCGCGGATGGAAGGCGTGGCGCTGAAGCCGCACGCCGGCGGGATGGCGGATTCCGGCGTGCTGAAGGAGCAGGCCGAGCGGATCAAGGCGGCGCTGTAGGAGCAGGCGCGTCGGTATGAGGGCGTAAAGCTCGCCCTGCGCTCTACGGTCCCTGCAATGTGGAGCCGAGAGCCTGACGTCGTCTGCCCGGGGCGAGCGAAGCGAGAGCCAGCGACCCATGACAACGCGCTTGCGGGATCAAGCAGCATCATACCGCCTTCTCCTTTTACTGCGTTGCCATGGGTTCCGGGCTCGCCTGCGGCGCCCCGGAAAGACGGACGCTGGGTGCCGTGAGCATTCCTACCAGGATGCGCTCTTGAGCCGATGCCGGCAAAGTGGAGCCGATGACGTAACGTCATCTTCCCGGGGCAAACGCAGCGAGAGCCCGGACCTGTGACCACGCGCTTAATCAGTTGAACGGCATCGTCCCGCCGCTCTTCTAACCGCGTTGTCATGGGTTCCGGGCTCGCCTTCGGCGCCGCGGAAAGACGGATGCGGCGGTCTAGTGGCTCGGATTTATGCCGCCATCGACGCGTAACGCTTGTGCCCCTTCACGTCGTACCTGTCGAGCATCATGACCTTGTCCCAGACCTTGATGAACTCTCTGACAAACCGCCGATGGCCGTCGCTCCCGGCGTAGGCGTCGGCGATGGAACGCAACTGCGAGTTCGAGCCGAAGACGAGGTCGTTGCGCGTCGCCTTGAACTTCGTCGTGCCGGTGGCGCGATCCTTGAGAGTGAAGTGCGTTCCCTCGAGGTCATCCTTCTCCCAAACCAGGTCGACATCGGTCAGGTTCTTGAAGAAATCGTTCGTCAGCACACCGGCCTTGTCGGTGAAGACGCCGTGATCCGACCCGTCATGGTTGGCGTTCAGGACGCGCAGGCCGCCCGTCAGAACCGTCCATTCCGGAGCAGTCAACTTCATTAGGTTGGCCTTGTCGAGGAACAGCTCCTCGGGCGAGACGCCCTTCGAGACCTGACGGAACTCGTCACCGATGTAATTGCGGAAGCCATCGACGACAGGCTTCAGCCATTCGAACATCTCGAGGTCGGTGAGGTCCTGCGTGGTGTCCACACGGCCCGGCGTGAACGGCACCGAGGCTTCGACCCCGGCATCGCGCGCCGCCTTTTCCACGGCGGCGCAGCCACCCAGCACGATCAGGTCGGCCAGCGAGATCTTCTTGCCGGCGCCCTGCTTGCCGTTGAAGTCGGCCATGATCGCGCGCAGCTTGTCGACCACGGGCGCGGCCCGGCGGTTGACCGCCCAGTCCTTCTGGGGCGCGAGCGCGAGGCGACCGCCGTTGGCACCGCCGCGCTTGTCGCTGTCGCGGTAGGTCGACGCGGCGGAGAAAGCGGCGAAGGCCAGGTCCGACACCGATAGACCCGTCGCCAGGATCACCTGCTTCAGCGCGGCGACCTCCGCGTTGCCGACCAGCTCGTACTTGCGCTCGGGAAGCGGGTCTTGCCAGAGCAGACCGTCCTCGATCGCCACTTCCGGACCGAGATAGCGGTGCTTGGGTCCCATGTCGCGATGGGTGAGCTTGTACCAGGCCTTGGAGAACGCCTGAGTAAAGGCATCGAAGTCCGCCAGGAACTTCTCGCACACCTTGCGGTATTCGGGGTCGACCTTCAGCGCGATGTCGCTGGTCATCATCATGAGGTCGTTCATCTGACCGGCGACATGCGCGTCGGGCGTCCTGGGCGCGTTCGGGTCCTTGGGCTTCCACTGCAGCGCGCCGGCCGGGCTCTTGGTCTGCTCCCAATCGAACTTGAACAGGTTTTCCAGATAACTGTTGTCCCACTGCGTCGGGTTCGGCGTCCAGCTGCCCTCGATGCCGTTGGTCATCGTGTATTGCGCGAAACCGGGGCCCTTGGGGTTGTGCCAGCCGAGGCCCATGGCCTCCATCGGCGCGATTTCAGGCGGCGGGCCGACCTCGTCGGCGGACACCATGCCGTGGCTCTTGCCGAAGGCATGGCCGCCGGCGATCAGGGCCACCGTCTCCTCGTTGTTCATCGCCATGCGCGTGAAGGTGACCCGGATGTCGCGGGCCGAGCCCATCGGGTCGCCGTTCGCGTAGGGGCCTTCCGGATTGACGTAGATGAGCGCCTGGTGCGAGGCGGCGAGCGGGTTCTCGAGATCGTAATCCGCATCGCCGTTCTGGCCGCGCCAGCGCTTGTCGCGCGTGACCATGCTATCGAAGCTCTTGACGTCCTTCGGGTCCCAGATCTCCGGGCCCCAATAGGTGGAATTGTCCGCTTCCCAGGCGTCGAGCCGTCCGGCGCCGAAGCCGTAGGTCGGGAAGCCCATGATCTCGAGGGCGCAGTTGCCTGTCAACACCATGAGATCGCCCCAGGACAGGCCGTTGCCGTACTTGTGCTTGATCGGCTGCAAGAGACGCCGCGACTTGTCGGTGTTGCCGTTGTCCCACCAGCTGCTGATCGGGGCGAAGCGCTGCATGGCCGTGCCGGCGCCGCCGCGCCCGTCCGCGATCCGGTAGGTGCCGGCCGAGTGCCACGCCATGCGGATCATCTGCGGGCCGTAATTGTCGTAGTCCGACGGCCACCAGGGCTGCGACGTCGTCAGGAACTGCTTGATGTCGCTCTTCAGCGCGTCGTAGTCGATCTTCGCGAACTCGGCCGCGTAGTCGAAATCCGGGCCGAGGGGGTCGGCCGCGATGCCGTTTTGATGAAGAAGCTCGACCCGCAGCCGATCCGGATACCAGGTTTCCAGTGTCGGCGGAGTGCCGAACGCCCCTCCGATCCGATCGCCACCGAAGGGACACTTGCCCTTCATGTCGAAGGTCTCGGTGAAGGTCTTGTCTCTCGTCATGTCGTCCATCGAAATCTCCTCCAGATGCCTCCACCTCGGCTAGGAGGGAACGGCGATTTGCACCAATGGCTTGATGTCCAACGGCATGTGGCACCATAGGTTCGATAGAAGCCGGCCGCGCGACGGATGCCGGCGTCGAGGGGCTCCAGGGTGGAGAAGTCGGTGACTCGGGGCAATCGAGCTTCCAGATCGTAGTCTTCGGCTGCTATCGAGCGGCGCAGATCCTCCGGACGTGGCAGGCGAGCGCCCAAGAAGGTGCCGAACCGTCCAAGCCGCGATGCCTTCGTTCGCGGCCGACGTCGCTCAATTGGCGCGCGCCGAACGGTCTGCTCGCTCACGCTTACCACCGCCGCGCAGCCGGTGCGCACTAAAGCCAGTAAAAGCCGGCTCGGAATTCATCCGTTTGCCGGCATGTCGTCGTTCGGCCACCTGGAATCGAGCCTTGTCGCGGTACGCGACAGTGACAGGGTTTTTTGTCGGGGTACCGCGACACCGGCCCGCGTTCTTGTCGCGGTACCCTGACATTGGCAGGCCAAGATGTCAGGACTTGCGGCCGTCCATGTCCGCGTCCGCCTGCCCATCGAGGGCCTTGACGTCCTGCCTCACATTGGCTATTTTACCTATGTCCAAAGTGAATGCCGCTAAAGGGCGGCCAGCGCGGCGGGTGAGTTGCGCTTCACCCGTTGGATAAGGCAGTAAGCGCGCGATCCACCATCTGGAACCCGCCATGTCGTCTCCCCTGCGCGTCGGTGTCGCCGGCCTCGGCACCGTCGGGGCGGCGGTGTTGCGGCTGCTGGCCCGGCAGGGCAATGGCCTCGCCCTCCGCACCGGCAGGGCGCTCGAAGTGGTCGGCGTGTCGGCGCGGGACAAGGGCAAGGCGCGCGACATCGGCGCCGCCGCCTGGCACAGCGACCCCGTGGCTCTGGCGCAGAGCCCCGACATCGATTGCTTCGTCGAGCTGATCGGCGGCGACTCCGGCCCGGCGCTCGCCGCGGTGCGCTCGGCGCTGGCCGCCGGCAAAGCGGTCGTCACCGCCAACAAGGCGATGATCGCGCATCATGGCGCCGAGCTCGCGGCGGCGGCGGAGAAGGCCGGCGTGGCGCTGCGCTTCGAGGCGGCGGTGGCCGGCGGCATCCCCATCGTCAAGACGCTGCGCGAGGGGCTCGTTGGCAACAGCGTCGATCGCGTCTACGGGATCCTCAACGGCACCTGCAACTACATCCTCTCGCGGATGGAGGCGGAGAAGCTGGGCTTCGCCGAATGCCTCGTCGAGGCGCAGCGGCTCGGCTATGCCGAGGCCGATCCGACCTTCGACATCGGCGGTTTCGACACCGCCCACAAGCTCGCGATCCTGACCTCGCTCGCCTTCGGCACGATCGTCGACGCCGACGCCATCGGCATCGAGGGGATCGAGTCGATCACGCTGGCCGACCTGCAGGCCGCCGACGACCTCGGCTACCGCGTCAAGCTGCTCGGCGTCGCCAAGCGAACCGCGTCCGGCATCGAGCAGCGCGTGCACCCCACCATGGTACCCAAATCCTCCGCCATCGCCCAGGTGATGGACGTGACCAACGCCGTGGTGGTGAACGCCGACGCGGTGCGCGAAGTGACGCTGGCCGGCCCTGGCGCCGGCGGCGAACCGACCGCTTCGGCGGTCGTCGCCGACATCGCCGACGTGGCGCGCGGCGACCGCTCGCCGCCCTTCGGTCTGCCGGCGGCGGCGCTGGTGCCGCTGGAGCGCGCCTCAATCGACACCCACGAGGGCGGCTACTACATACGCCTCGCGCTGCACGACCGGCCCGGTGCCGCCGCAGCGATCGCCATGCGCATGGCGCAGGAAGGCATCTCGCTGGAGAGCATCGTGCAGCGCTCGCGACCCTCAGGCCGCGGTGTCGCCTCTGACGCGCCGGTGCCGGTGACCTTCATCACCCATCCGACCCCGGAGCGCGCCATCCGCGCCGCCATCGCCGCCGTGGTCGAGGACGGGCACATCGCCGAGACGCCGCAGGTCATCCGCATCGAGCGGGAGTGAACGAGCGAGCGGCAACCTCCGCGGGGCAGCGTTGCTCTTGAGCCACGATCAAGCTTGTTCGTCAGCCCCCGGATCGGCTATAGACCGCAAGTGAAGAGTGCGAACCGCGGCGCGCGGCTGTCTCGGGAGCGACCATGCGGCTAGGTCCTATCTTGGTCCCTTTGACGATCGTGGTCGCGATTGGGGTGATCGTCGCCGCACAGTCGGACTGGTTCGACGGCGGCTCGTCGGAGCCGACCTTTTCGGTGCACGCCGGCGCGAGCCAAGCTGCTCCCTCGACGAGCGATCAGACGGCGATGAGCGCCGCTGGACTGGAAAGCCCTGCGACGAGCCTCCCGACCGCTGTTGCACAGGATCCGGAGCCGACGGCCATCGTGGGGCGAAGCGTCGGCAAGACCGCCGACGGCACGCGTCAGACCCTCACCGGATACGCTCTCGGCACCGGCGGGGCCAGCCTCGACGCCGACGGCGACGGCGCCCCCGCGGTCTCCCCCGATCGGGCCGCCGCATCGGCTCCCGATGCTCTGCAGCAAGCCAGGGACGAGGCCGCCAAGGCCAAGCAGGACGTCCTTGACGTGACGCAGGCCTCCATCTCCGCCCAGCACGCCTCCGAGGCCGAGTTCGAGCGGCAGAAGGCCGAGCTGAACGACCAGATCGCGCAGATGCGCACCAAGCTCGACGCCGCCTCCGCGCAGCCGACCGGCTCAGCTGCGACGGCGGAGGCCAAGACCGCCACCGCGATGGCCGAGCTGTCGGATGCCCGCGAGCGCGAGAACGCGCTTCGCGCGACGCTGTCGGCCGCGCAGGCCGCCGGTCCGACCGACGCGGCCCGCAAAGAGGCCGCCGACAAGCTCGCGGCCGCCGAGCACGCGCGCATCGCGGCCCAGGATCGCGCCAGCCAGCTCGAAAGCCAGGTGGCGTTTCTCCAAGCCGGCATTGCCGCAGGCAGGATGGCGAACGACAAGCTCGCGATGGCGGAGCGCACAATTGCCGAAGCCCAGGCGAGGGCCAAGACCTCGGTGGACAAGGTCGCCGCGCTCGAGGCCGAACTCGCGACCAAGGCAGCTGCGGAACACGCCCTCGCCGACACCCAGGCCCGCGCGAAGGATCTCAGCAGCAAGGTCGAGGCCCTGCAAGCCGAATTGACGGCAAACAAGTCCGCCGCGAGCCTCGTCGTGTCCAGGGCGGACGCCGCCGACAGGCTCAAGTCCGATCTCGACGCGGCCCGCCAGCGTGAGGACGCCTTGAAAGGTCAGGTCGCCGCTTTGCAGGATGGCGCCGCCGAAGCGGCCCGAGCTCAGGGCGCGGAGACGACCGCCGTGCGCAAGGCCTCCGCCCTGCAGCAGCAGCTGGAAAGTTCGCGCCTGCGGGAGCAGGCTCTCGATGTGAAGCTCGCCGCGCTGCAGGCCGGCGCGACCGATGCCGAGGCCCGCGCCAAGCAGGCTCAGGCGTCCGCCTCGCAGGCCGCCGCCCTCCGGCAACAGCTCGCGGCGTCAGAGGACCGCGAGAAAGACCTCGGCATCAAGCTCGCCGCCCTGCAGCAGGACGCGCGGGCCGGCAACAGCGCCAAGGCGCCCGATCCGCAGGCGCTGACGAGTCTTCAGGCCGACCTCGCGGGAGCCCGCCGCGGAGAGGACACCCTGCGGCGGGAAAACAGCGTGCTGCAACGCGAGCTGACGAGCCAGCGGACGGCCAACAAGCTGCTCGCCGATAAGCTCGCCGCCCTGCAGGTCGGCATGGGGCAGCCGGCGCCACCGGAGGAGATCTATCGTCACGGCCGCGCCGAAACCGCGAGCCGCACGAGCGACCACGAGCGCTTGGTCCGCGAGCTCTCGGCCTTGCGGCGGGAACAGATGCACCAGGAACTGCAAGGCCTCAGGGTAGAGGCGGCCAACCTGAACCATTCACGCAGGGGCCGCAGATCGCAGGCCATTCGTGAGCCCGACCGCAACGCCCGCAACGAGACCGTGCAGACCGCGCCCGATATGCGTCTGCCACCAGCCGAGGGGCGAGCGGCTCGGCGTCGAGACAGACAGCTGCTGCGCGCACGCGAGGCGGCAACCGGGCCGCAACCGGTCGATCGTGCGCCAGGTCGGTTCTCCGCGTTGCAGACACCGGGTGGCAATCATGATGATTCACGCGCAACGATCGCGCAGGCCAAGACCCTTATTCGTTCCGGCAACATCGATCAGGCGCGAGAGGTGCTCCGAAGTCGCGGCGGTGCGGCGGCGACCCGGGCGCTGGCCGACACGTACAACCCGCTGACCAACACCCAGTATGGCGCGATCGGCGTCGACAGCGACGCCGACAAGGCTGTCTTCCTCTACGAGCAGGCCAGCCACTCCCGCCGGTAGAGCATCGGACGGCGATTTGAATGGATCGCGACGCTCACGTGCTTCTCGTCGAGTTCTGTCGACCAAAGCAAGCCCGCAACGTCGGCCGTCGCTCCAGGGCACCGTCCGCATTCGCGGACTTGCCCCGACAAACGAAGCATGGTGATGCCGGATAGAAGCGCCGTGAAGCGATCTCGGCCGGACGCGCCAGCCGGGCGGCAGCGTCAGACGTGCTCGACCGCGACGATCCCGGGGATGGCCTTGATGGCACCGGCGATCTGCGGCGAAATCTTGAAGCGGCCGGGCAGCTTGATCTCGCATTCGGCGCGATCCGCCGTCATCGCGATGATGGACACCTCGCCCTCGCCCTTTTCTCCCAGATGCAGGCCGATCGAGGGGAGCGGCTCGGCCGATCGGACGAAGATCTGCAGACCCTTCTGCACCCGCTGCGCCGCCTCCTCCAGCACCTGCACCGACACGATGCGCGCGCGCACGTCCTCGCCTTCGAGCTGCGCCTGGATGCCCAGCAACAGGTTGGCGCCTTTCACCAGCAGGTCGCGGAACTGGTTCAGGCCCTCCTGGAACAGGATCGCCTCGTATTGGCCGGATTGATCGGAGAGCTGGACGATGCCCATCTTGGAGCCGGAGCGGGTGCGCCGCTCGGCGCGGTCGAGCACGGTGGCGGCCAGCCGACCGGCCTCGTGACCAGCCTTCACCTGACGGCAGAAATCGCCCCAGCGCTGGGTGCCGAGGCGTTTCAGCACGCTGGCGTAGGCGTCGAGCGGATGGCCGGAGAGGAAGAACCCGACGGCATTGTACTCGCGCTGCAGCCGCTCGGTGAACGGCCAGCCCGGCACCTTGGGGAGCGCCAGCGTCTCCGCCGTGTCGGCGCCGAAGAGCGCGGACTGCCCCTGCGTGCGCTCGTCGGCGCGGCGCGCCGCCACCGCCAGGATCGTCTCGATGCCGGCATGCACCTTGGCGCGGTCGGGATCGAGATCGTCGAAGGCGCCGGCGGCGGTGAGGCTCTCCAGCACGCGCTTGTTGGCGTCGCGCGGGTTGAGGCGATTGGCGAAGTCGGCGAGATCCTTGAACGGCCGGTCGCCGCGCGCGGTGACGATGCCGAGCGCTTGTCCCTCGCCGACGCCCTTGACGGCGGAGAGCGCGTAGCGGATCGCGAGCTTGCCGCCGGCTGCCGGGCCGACCTCGAAATCGACGCCGGAATGGAGCACCGAAGGCGGCTCTATGGTGACGCCCATGCGCCGCGCCTCGTTGGCGAATTCGGCGAGCTTGTCGGTGTTGCCCTTGTCGAGCGTCATCGAGGCGGCGAGGAACTCGACGGGATGGTTGGCCTTCAACCAGGCGGTCTGGAAGGTGATGACGGCGTAGGCCGCGGCGTGGCTCTTGTTGAAGCCGTAATCGGCAAACTTGGCGAGCAGGTCGAAGATCTCGGAGGCTTGCTTCTCCTTGAGCCCGCCGTCGACCGCACCCGACACGAAGCGTTCGCGTTGCGCGTCCATCTCGGCCTTGATCTTCTTGCCCATCGCGCGACGCAGCATGTCGGCCTCGCCGAGCGAGTAGCCCGACAGGATCTGCGCGATCTGCATCACCTGCTCCTGGTAGATGATGACGCCGTGGGTCTCCTTTAGCACCGCCTCGATTTTGGGGTGGATGTAGTCCGCCTCCTGTTCGCCGAGCTTCACCGCACAGTAGACGGGGATCATCGCCATAGGGCCGGGACGGTAGAGCGCGACGAGCGCGATGATATCCTCGAAGCGGTCGGCGCGCATCTCGACCAGCGCCTTGCGCATGCCCGCCGATTCCAGCTGGAACACGCCGAGGGTCTCGCCGCGCGCCAGCATCGTGTAGGTTGCCTCGTCCTCGAGACCAATCGCCTCGAAGTCGACGACGACGCCACGCCTAGCGAGCAGCCTCGCCCCCGTCGCCAGCGTCGTCAGCGTCTTCAGGCCGAGAAAGTCGAACTTCACCAAGCCGGCGGATTCGACCCATTTGAGATTGAACTGCGTCGCCGGCATCTCGGCGTTCGGGTCCCGGTAGAGCGGCACCAGCTCGTCGAGCGGCCGGTCGCCGATGACGACGCCGGCGGCGTGGGTGGACGCGTTGGAGTACAAACCTTCAAGCGTCTGCGAGATGGCGAGCAGGCGCTCGACCTTGGGATCGGCCTCGGCCGCCTCGCGCAGGCGCGTTTCGTCGGCGATAGCCTGCTTCAGCGTGATGGGCTTGCCGGGGATCGCGGGGATCAGCTTCGCCAGCTTGTCGACCTGGCCCAGCGGCATCTCCAGCACGCGGCCGACATTACGCACGACGCCGCGCGCCAGGAACGAACCCAGCGCGACGATCTGCGCCACCTTGTCGGCGCCGTAGCGCTCGCGCACGTAACGGATCACCTCCTCGCGCCGGTCCTGGCAGAAGTCGACGTCGAAGTCCGGCATCGAGACGCGTTCGGGATTGAGGAAACGCTCGAACAGCAGCCCGAACCGCAGCGGGTCGAGATCGGTGATGGTGAGCGCGTAGGCGACGAGCGAGCCGGCACCGGAACCGCGGCCCGGTCCCACCGGAATGCCGTGCTCCTTGGCCCATTTGATGAAGTCGGCCACGATGAGGAAGTAGCCTGGAAACTTCATGTTGGTGATGACGGTCAATTCGAAGGCCAAGCGGTCACGATAGACCTGCTCGTCCAGCCCCGGCGCCGTGCCACGCGCCGCGAGCCGAACGGTGAGCCCCTCCTCGGCTTGGCGCACCAGCTCGGCCGCCTCGTCGGCGGCCGCGCCGGTGGTGAAGGCCGGCAGGATCGGCTTACGCGTGCGCGGGCGATAGGCGCAGCGCTGGGCGATCTCGACGGTGGAGGCGGTCGCCTCCGGCAGGTCGGCGAAGAGCGCCATCATTTCCGCGCGCGTCTTGAAGCGGTGCTCGGGCGAGAGCTGGCGGCGCTCGGCCTGACCGATCACCGCGCCCTCGGCGATGCAGATCAGCGCGTCGTGCGCCTCGTAGTCCGACAGCGCCGCGAAATAGGGTTCGTTGGTGGCGACGAGCGGCAGGCCACGGTCGTAGGCCAGCTCGATCAACGCACCCTCGACTTCGCGCTCCTTGGCCAGTCCGTGGCGCTGAAGCTCGACGTAGAGGCGCTGCGGAAACAGCGTCTCCAGCGTCATCAGCCGCTCCAGCGCGACCTCCGGCCGGCCGTAGCCGTAGCAGCGGTCGAGCGGGCCGCCGGGGCCGCCGGTGAGCGCGATCAGCCCCTCGGTGCGGCCCTCGAGTCGGTGCAGTCCGACATGCGCCGCCTCGCCCGGCGTCGGATCGAGGAACGCGCGCGAGGCCAGATGCATCAGGTTCATGTAGCCGCGCTCATCCTTGGCGAGCAGCACGAGGGGCGCGCGACCGGCGCCGTCCTCGCCCCCCCTCGAGGCCAGCATCGAGCCGTCGCCGAAGCCGACGTCCAGCTGGATGCCGATGATCGGCTGCAGCCCGGCCTTGGCGACCTTCTCGGAAAACTCAAGCGCGCCGAACAGGTTGTTGGTGTCGGTGATGGCCAGCGCCGGCTGCGAGTCGGCGCTGGCGAAGGTGATCAGCTTGCCGACCGCCATCGCGCCTTCGCGCAAGGAGTAGGAGGAATGGACGTGGAGGTGCACGAAGCCAACGCCGCCGCTCGGGGGCGGCGCGCCGCGTAGAGTGGCGGCGGCCGCTGCCGGCTTGCCTTCGGCGGCGCTTTGAGCGCGGGGAACCTCCAGACCGTGCTTCATGCTCATCGGCATAGACTACCACTCGCAGACCTGCCCCGCAGCGTCGGCGCGAGCCTTATCCGCCGGAGATGTCGTGCAGAGATCGCACCGGGATGCCCGCCGAACTCTATGACCTAGTCGAAACAGTAGACACGCCGTAACGAAGTCCAGCATTCCGCGCACGGAAGTCGATGGATCGCCACGCCGACCGATGAATTGAGCCGCCATGTCCGATTCATCGTTCGATCAAGACCCGTACGCCGCTCTGCCGTTCCGGCCCGGCGCGCTCGCGCCGGTCGAGGCCAAGGCTGTCGCGACGCTGCCCTCGGGCGAGGGCTGGCAGTTCGAGCCCAAGTGGGATGGCTTCCGCTGCATCGCCTTCAAGGCGGGCGACGCCGTCGCGCTGCAGGCCAAGTCCGGCAAGCCGCTCGGGCGCTACTTCCCCGAGGTGGTCGCGCATCTCCTTGGGCTGAAAGCGTCACGCTTCGTGCTCGACGGCGAGCTGATGGTGCCCGACGGCACCGGCTTCTCCTTCGACGCGCTGGGCCAGCGCATCCATCCCGCCGCCAGCCGGATCGCCAAGCTGTCGAAGGAGACGCCGGCGCTACTCGCCGCTTTCGATCTGCTGGTCGACGCGCGCGGCACCGACATGCGCAGCAAGCCCCTGTCGCAACGACGCGCGCGGCTCGAGACCTTCTGCTCCACCCATGCCGACGATCACGGCCTGACCCTGGCGCCGGCGTCCGCCGACGCGACGCTGGCCGAGCGCTGGCTCGCCGAGGCCGGCGCCACCTACGACGGGGTGATCGCCAAGCGCCTCGCCGACCCCTATCGCGCCGGCGAGCGCGCCATGCTGAAGATCAAGCGCAAGCGAACCGCCGATTGCGTCGTCGGCGGCTTCCGTTACGGCGCCGGCAGCCGCGAAGTCGCCTCGCTGCTGCTCGGCCTCTACGACGGCGACCGGCTCCACCACGTCGGCTTCACCGCCAACCCACCCAAGGAAGATCGCGGCAAGCTGACCGCCCGGCTCGAGACACTGGCGGACGAGGCCGGCGGCTTCGACGAGAACGTTCCGGGCAAGCCGAGCCGCTGGGCCTCGACCCGAAGCGCGGCATGGACGCCGCTGCGCCCGGAGCTCGTCGTCGAGGTCTCGTTCGACCAAGTCACCGGCCGCCGCCTGCGTCACGGCTCCGGCTTCGTGCGCTGGCGCCCGGACAAGGCGCCGGTGCAATGCACGTTCGCCCAGATCGAGAGGTGATGCCTCAGGCCGCCGCGAGCGCCTTGGCGATGACCTCGCTGCCCTGCCCCGTCATGTCCTTGCTGATCTCCGTCAGGATCTTGCCCTCGAAAGCCTTGTGGTAGTGCTTGCGCAACTCGCCGAGCATCTTCGCCGGCGCGACGACCACGGCGTGCTCGAACTCGTTGCGCTGGGCGGCCTTGTTCAGGAACTCGGCGACGGCGGCGGCATGCATGTCCTCCGCGTCCTGCTTCTCGTCCGGGTTCGAGGCGCTGCTCTTGTGGCGCGAACCAGAGCTGTGGTTGGAGCCTTCCACGTGCGGCTGCCCGGCGGGTTTGAGATGCGGGGGCTCCTCGTTGCCAGCGATGCGGAAGAGATGAAGCTTCTCGCCGTCGGCGACCGCGACCAGGGTATCATTGGGAAGGCGCATGGGATCCTCTCTGTCGAGCGGTGCCAATCCGCGGTCGGCATCATGGTTCAGGCCGGCTCCGTTCAGGTCAACGCGTGCATCTGCGCGACCGTGGTGAAGAACAAGGTCGCGCCGGCAACCAGCACGCAGATCGCGGCGAGCAGCTCGACGACCCGACCGACGACCGCGGCGCGCCGCGTCGCCGTGCCGGAGACGCGTTGCGCCAGTCCCTTGGCGTAGACGGCGGCGCAGGCCAGCCCGCCCGTTGTCGCCGCCGTGCCGAGCGCCATCGCGAAGGCGGCGCCGACGCCCACGGCGAAGATGCCCTGGGACAACGCGAACACCAGCACCAGGATCGCGCCCGAACACGGCCGGGCGCCCGCCGTGATCACGGCCAAGGTCGCGGCGCGCGCGTCGAAACGGCGGGACGCCAGCAGGCGCGGATCCGGCATATGGATGCAGTCGCAATCGACGCCGTGGACGCGCGGCGCGCTGCCATCGTCGGCGACGAAACGGCTGTGCGTTCCCGCGCTGCGGGCCAGCGCCTCAATGTCGCCGGAGTGCCCGACGAAGGCCAGCGACGAGAACGCCGGCTCCGGCCAGAACGAGGCGACGAGGGCCCAGCCTTTGCGCCAGCAGAGAAAGACGCCGAGCATCAGAATGCACAGGTAGCTGAAGAACTCGATGACCTGCGCCGCCGCCGTCATCTTTGGCGCCGTGGCGTTGAACACGAAAGCGGCGATGCCGACGATCGCCGTGGCCACCGACGCCTGGAGCAGCGCTGCGAAAAGCGCGATCACGAGACCGCGCCGCAGCGCCACCTCGTTGGAGACCATGTAGGAGGTGATCACCGCCTTGCCGTGGCCGGGACCGGCGGCGTGGAAGATGCCGTAGGCGAAAGAGAGTGCCACCAAGGTTGCAGCTCCGACAAAGCCGGCGCGCGTCGCCCGAACCGCGCCGGTCAGGGCCTTGTAGAACCCGCTTTCCTCGCCGATCAGCCAGGCGCCGAAACCGCTCTGCGGCCCGACGGCGCCCTCGCTCGCACCGACCGCAAACGGGTGGTGCATGCCCTGCGCCAGCGCCGCCGCGGTGGCGCAGCCGCAGGCGGCGAGCACGAGCGCGAGCGCGACGAAACGGAGCGACGCGCGGCTCATGGACAGGCCACGATGACGCGGCCCGCCATCTTGAGTGCGAAATCGTCGGACGGCGTCAATCCGGTGTCGAAGCTTTTGGCGAGCTTCTGGCCATCGGCGATGACGAGAGGATTGGCGCCGAGCACGGTCTTCGAGCAGCCGGCGGGCGCATCGCTCAGCTCGAGCGGATCCTTGGGTGCCAGCTCGAAGTCGACGAAATAGGTCGGATCGTAGATCTGGACGCTCATGAAGCGCCCCGTCCTGGTCGGCTCGGCGAGCGGCAGCGTGAAATGCAGCACCACGCGCTTGTCGGGCCGCTCCTCCAGCGAATAGTCCGTCGGGGCGGCGAATTTGACCTTCTGACCGGCGGCTTTGGCATAGGTGAAATAATCGTATTCCTTCAGGTCGGCGACATTGGACTTGGCGAGCGGCGCCAGATCGGCGCTGGAGGCGAGCTTGCCGTCCTTCTCCAGCCCCTGGACGGCGAAGGCCGAATACATCTCGTCGAAGACCCAGTCGTTGCGGATCGCGTCGACCTTGCCGTCCTTGCCGAAGACGACCTTGGCGCGCGCCTCCACCCAGACGTGGGGGTGGGCGACCGCCGGGTCGGCCAGACACACCAGCACGGCCAGCGTGACGCCGGATCGCGCCGTCCTTCGGCAAAGCCTCATCGTCGACACTTGTCCCGTCGCAGAACCCGCTGCCGTATGGCGAGAGTGTCGGGCGGAAGCGAGGCACGACCCCGCCTGATAGGGCGACGGACGTGCCGGCGAACGCATCGCGGATCTCCGCCGCGGCCATGGCGGATTCGTCGTATACCGACACCCGTCTTGCCGAGGCCGGAAGTCGTCACGTTTCCTCGGGCAAGCCTCATGATCGGACCGCATGCTGCTTCGCCAGACAATCGCCTACCTACCGGCCCAGATCCTCGGCCCGTTCGCCCAGGTCGTGGCGGCGCTGGTCTGGACCCATTGGCTTCAGCCGGCGCCCTACGGTCTTCTGACCTTCCTGATCGCCAGCCAGGAACTGGTGTTCCTGGTCTCGATGTCGTGGTGGACCCACTACACGATGCGCTATCTCGGCGGCCTCGACCAGGCGGCGCGACGGCGCTTCCTCCGAAGCGAGCCGCCGATCTTCCTCTTCGGCACCCTGGTCCAGGTCGTCGGCACGCTCCTGGTGTTCGCCCTGCTCGGCGAGCCGGTGACGCCAGGGCTGGCGGCGTCAGGCGTTGCCTACGTGGTCACGCGCTCCCTGATGATGCATCTCGGCGAGCGGGCACGCACCCAGGGACGCATCACGATCTACACGATCGGCCAGTTCGCCGGCTCGATCGTCGGTTTCGCCATGGCGCTGGCCGCGGTGGTCCTCGTGGCGGCAAGTCCGGAGGCGGTGCTCTGGGGTTTCGCCGCCGCCCAGATCGTAGGCCTAGCCCTCATGTGGCGCATGCTCGGGATCGCCGGCGGCGGGCTGTTGCCGGGCCGCGAGGTGCTGGCAGCGGCGCTCGAGTACGGCGCGCCGCTGCTCGTCGCCGGCGGCTTCGCCTGGGTGGCGCAGAACGGCATTCGCGTGGTGGTCGATCACGGGGCAGGAGCGAACGCACTGGGTCTGATCGCCGTCGGCTGGGGGTTGGGGCAACGGCTCGCGGCGACGCTCGCGATGCTGGTCATCGCCGCCTCGTTTCCGCTTGCCGTGCAAAGCCTGCATGACGGATCGCGCGACGCCGCCTATCGCCAGATCGCGCAGGCCGGCATCCTGCTGATGGGGTTGACCGTACCGGCAGCCGTCGGTCTGTGCTTCCTGGCCGAACCGCTGACCGCGCTTTTCGTCGCCGCGCCGTTCCGCGCGACCACGATCGCGGTCCTGCCCTTCGCCGCGGCCGCCGGCGCGATCCGCAACATCCGCATGCACATCGCCGACCCGATCTTCCTGCTGGTCGAGCGTCCCCGCATCACCATGGCGCTCAACATCGTCGACGCGACGATCATGGTGACGGGTTGCGCTCTCGGACTGCGGCTCGGCGGCCTCGTTGGCACGGTGGCCGGCGCGCTGGCGGCGACCTGCCTGACCTCGGCAGGCGGCGTGGCGCTCGCCAAGCGCGTCGCCGGCTTCGATTTCCCCTGGGCCGCGGGCCTGCGCATCGGCGCGGCCAGCGCCATCATGGCGCTGGTGCTCGCCGCGACAACGCTTTGGCCGATCGCTCCTCCGATCCGCATTGCCCTCGACGTCATGGCAGGCGCGAGTGTCTACGCGCTCGCCGCCGCCGCCCTGTTCCCTTCGCAGATCCGCGAGGTCTGGCGTCGGAGGTCGCGGCGCCCGGTAACCTCTGAAACGGGATAGCGCCCGGTTTTACGCGCTGAGCTTGGCCATCAGTGCTTCGGACAGCTCGAAGTTCGCGTAGACGGTCTGGACGTCGTCGTTTTCCTCGAGAGCGTCGACCAGCTTGAGGATCTTCTCCGCCGCCTCGTCGTCAACGGGGATCGTATTCTGCGGCTTCCACACGAGCTTCGCCTGGCGCGGCTCGCCGAAACGGCCCTCCAGCGTCTGCGCCACCTCGCGAAGGCCCTCGAGCGAGGTGATGACCTCGTGGCTCTCGTCGCCCGTCGCCACATCCTCGGCACCGGCGTCGATCGCCGCCTCCATCATCTGGTCCTCGGAGGCAGCCTTCTTGTCGAACTCGATCAGTCCGACGTGATCGAACATGAAGGCGACGGCGCCGCTCTCGGCCAATGCCCCGCCGGCCTTGGTGAAGTAGGAGCGCACCTCGCCCGCCGTGCGGTTGCGGTTGTCGGTCAGGGCCTCGACGATGACGGCGACGCCGCCGGGCGCGTAGCCCTCGTATCGCACCTCGTCGTAGTTCTCGGCGTCGGCGCCGGAGGCCTTTCTGATGGCGCGCTCGATGTTGTCGCGCGGCATGTTCTCGGCGCGCGCGGCGATGACGGCGGAGCGCAGGCGCGCGTTCATCGCCGGATCGGGCAACCCCATCTTCGCCGCCACCGTGATTTCGCGGGCCAACTTGGAGAAGAGCTTGGAGCGGATCGCGTCCTGCTTGCCCTTCTTGTGCATGATGTTCTTGAACTGACTGTGCCCGGCCATTCCTGTCCCGCTGCCTGCTCGTCCCTGAATGAGGCGCGTGTTCTAGGCGGCGGGAGCCTGGAAGGAAAGCGGACTTACCGACACCCGCGCCTCTCGAAGTCCCGGACAATGCGAAGCTTGGATCCTGAAGCCAAGCCGCCGCTTATATAAAAAGGGACCCACCGCTCGGCGAGCCCCTCAAGATCTTCGATGCGGACCATCCTATTCGAAGCGTGCAGCTTAATTGCGGGTCGAGTAGCCGCCGGCATTGCCGCCGGTCGCGGTGGTGCGCGGCTCACGGCTACCGACGCCGTAGGACATGCCGCCACGGCGATGGTGGCTGACCATCATGTGATGATGGTGGCGCATGTAGCTGCTTCGGCCGGTCTGCAGCATTTCGGCCTGAGCCGATACGGCGGTGAGACCGAGGCCGACGAGCGCGGCCGATACGATAAAACCCTTGAGCATGAGAAACCGTCCTTGAAGAGCGCTGCTCCGAAGTAGAGAAGGCGCAAGAAAAACGCACGTGGCCAAGCTTCGTTCAAGCGAACGTCGCTCGCGCACGATCGATTAATGTCCGTTTAGTTAAGGCGTTCGGGTTGCTGCCTGCCAATCGTGTCCTAGGTGCTCTTCCATCGCGGCCATGAAGACCGCGGCCAAGGAAGGGATCCATGACACAATCCGAAGGAGGCTCCGGCGGCAACAGCTGGAGCGCCCAGAACACGGTGAGGGTGGTCGATCCCTCTCCGGTGAACTGGCTCAGCATCACCTGGAACACGATGGAGGAGCCCAATCGCGTCGACCACGCCGGGCAGGGCCAGCCCTCGCTCGCCACCGACTTCACCTGGGTCGACGACCACACGCTCGAGATGGGCATGCGCGACGCCGTCTACCAGGACGGCGAGAAGTACGATGCGCACATGTTCAAGCTCGGCTTCGACAAGGTGCAGGAGTGGGACAACCCGCATCCGCCGGGCGCCTTCCTCAACTTCGCCAAGGACGTCACCTGCGAGGTGGTCGAGGGCAATAAGATCCGCATGACCTTCCCGCAGAAGGATTCCGCGGCGCTGATGAAGCTGCGCGGCATGCACCTGCCCTCGACGCGCTTCTGGAACGAATGGGGTTTCGCGATCCAGTGACGGGATCCGCCGAAGGTCATTGGTGAGTCATCGACGCTCCTGGTCCGTGGGGGACCGGTCCGTTCGTGCTTACCGAAGGCTATTCGCGCATCACCGAGCGCACCGACGAGGTCGTGCTCGAGCCCAATGAGACGTACTGGAATCCTGCGCGCAAGCCCAAGGTCCGCATCGTCTACGACAACAAGATCGGCAAGTCGGAAGCCATCGAGTCCGTCGCTGCCGGAGACGGTCGCGTCGACGTCGTGTTCGACATCGTTCCCGATGCCGCCCTCGCCTTCAGGTCGGACAAGGCGAAGATCCAGGCGAAGCGCTCGAAGAGCGTGCTCGTCGGCGTGTTCAACGAGAACAAGCCGAACTCGCCCTGGGTGAAGCCGGAGCTGCGCAAGGCGCTGAACCTTGCCATCGACCGCGAGCGCATCGTGAAGCAAGGCGCCTACGGTTACGGCGAGGTCATGCCGGTCTTCATCCAAACCGGCCGCTACGGGTTTGACAGCAGCCTCAAGCCAATCATGCAGGACCTCGGCACCGCGACGAAGCTCGTCGAGGCCGGCGGCCTCAAGGGACAGGAGATCGTCATCGTGACGTCGCCGACCTACGAGAACCCGATCAAGGAGATCTGCAAGGATCTCGAGCAGGTCGGGCTCAAGGGCAAAGTCGTCGTCACCAAGGACGAGCCGCCGGAAGGCTGGGACATCAAGCTCGAGTGGTATTTCGACTGGTCTCCGCAATATCCGGTCGGGGTCGTGCACCGCGAGTTCTTCGGCAAGAGCGGCATCCTGCGCCAAGCACCGGAGGATCCGCTGTTCGACGCGCTCTACGATAAGCTGCTCGCCACCGTGCAGCAGCCGGCACAGGAAGACGTCGTCAAGGAGGTCGAGCGCTACTGCTACGACAACGCCAAGGCGCTGTTCCTGTACTCGCCCTATACGTTGTTCGCCGTCTCGGACCGCATCGACTTCACCGCCTACGACACCTGCATGTCGGAGTTGGCGGAGACGACGATCAAGGGCTGACGCAACGCGCTTGTCACACCATCACGGAAGCCGGGCTCATAGTGCGCCCGGCTTTCTTTTTGCCCGAAGAGCTAACGCAGCAAACCGCAGGCGAGCGTCTCGGGATGGCAGGCACCGCCGGCGTCGCGCTGCGCCACGCAGATCGTGCCGTCCGCGAGGTCGTAGCGGGCGAGGTCGGGACCGACGACGGCCTTGATGCACAGCGCCGGGACCGGCGGCGAGATCATGAACCTGTCGGAGAGCGCCACGGCATAGGCCTTGCGCGGTTCGTCGTAGCGCCGCACCGCCTCGCTGTCGGTCGAGGCGGTGCGGCCGTCGTGATGGACCGCGATGGCGGCCCTGCCCTGCTCCGCGCCGGGCGCGAAGGTGAGCGCGAGCGAGTAACCGTAGGCCACGCCACCGACTTTGTAGCCGAAATCGACAGCCAACGACCCTGGCGTATGATTCTGCAGGACGGGACCGCTCGGCCGATCCTTCGGCTCGAAGCCGGCGGCCCCCGGAACCGGCGTCAGCATCGCGAATCCCTCGGACGTGGTCCCCGTTGCGTGCACCATGATGCGCCAGGCGATCAGGCCGCCGACGAAAAGGATCAGCGCGAGCACCACGAAGGCCACGGTCTTCAGGGTGCGTGACATGCATCTCTCGGCGCGACCGCGGAACCGCGGCGTCCGGCGGCGATGTGGGCGCGCGCTGTGACGAAGTCATGGCGCACGGCGATCACTTTGTTGGTTAAGAACCTCGTGCGACACTCCCGCGAGCATGACATCCAGCCCGCCCCGCCCGAGCCTCCGCGCGATCGCGACCGACCGCACCCTCGCGCTGATGCTGGGGCTCGCCTACGGCACCGGCCTGCCATTCCTTCTGGTCTTCTCCACGCAGTCGGCGCGTTTGGCGGAAGCCAAGGTACCCATTGAGTCGATCGGGCTGATCTCCTGGGTGGCGCTCTGCTACTCGCTCAAGTTCCTATGGTCGCCGCTGATCGATCGGGTCGACGTGCCGGTGCTGGCAGGCCTTCTCGGGCGACGCCGCGCTTGGCTGCTGACGGCGCAATGCGGCGTCATCCTCGGCCTGTTCGGTCTCGCCTATAGCGATCCGACCAAGTCCCTAACCTTCATCATTGCCTGTTCGGCCTTCACCGCCTTCTTCGGCGCGACGCAGGACATCGTCGTCGATGGCTGGCGCATCGATGCCGCACCGGTTGAGCGGCAGGGCATTATGGCCGCGACCTACCAGCTCGGCTACCGGCTGGCGCTGCTGTCCGCCGGCGCCGGCGCCTTCTACCTCGCGCAATATTCCGGCTGGCGGCAGGCCTACGCCGTCATGGCGACGCTCATGCTTGTGGGGGTGATCGCCGGCATCCTGTCGCCGCGTTTGCCTGACCGCGGCAGGTCGGCCGGGCGCAAAGGCTTCTCAATTGGGACCAGCTTCATCGAGCCGATCACGGATCTCGGGCGGCGCTTCGGGTGGTGGCTCGCCGCGATCCTGCTGCTGGTGGCGCTCTACCGGCTTCCCGATTTCCTCACCGGCGTCATGGCCAACCCGCTCTATATCACGCTGGGCTTCACCAAGGTCGAGATCGCCAACGTCACCAAGGTGCTCGGCATCTGGATCAGCATCGCCGGCGCGTTCGGCGGCGGCCTCGCCATCGCACGTTTCGGCCTGATGCCGACGCTTCTCGTGGGCGGAATCGCCGCCTCGGCCTCGCATCTTTGCCTGGCACTGCTCGCCGCCAACGGCCAGCGCCACGACCTCCTGGTGCTTTCCGTCTGCGTCGAGAGCTTCGCCGGCTCCTTCGCCGGCACGGCGCTGATCGCCTACATGTCCTCGCTGGTCTCGCCCGCCATGGCGGCGAGCCAATATGCCCTGCTCAGCTCGCTCTATGCCCTGCCGGGCAAGATCATCGGCGGTCTCTCCGGCTTCGCTGTCGCGGCTTGGGGGTTTCCCACCTTCTTCGCCTCGACCTCGACGATCGGTCTGCCGGTCGCGCTGCTGTGCCTGGCGGTCTGGGCGCACCAGCGACGACTGGCGAGCCGCGGCATGCTGAGCGCCGTCGAGCCCGAGTTCGCTCGCAACGCCGAGACCTAAGCCGCCAGCGCCGCCCGCAGCGCGTCCTCGGCGTAAGGCTTCGAAATCACGTGCACGTGCTTGAAGCGCTCGGGCACGATGATCTGCTCGCCATAGCCGGTGGCGAAGACGAAGGGGATCGCGCGATCCTGCAGCTCCTCGGCGATGCGGTAGCTCGTCTCGGTGTAGAGGTTCACGTCGAGTATGGCCGCATCGAAGGTGTTGAGCTCGATGGCACGGCGCGCGTCGTTGGTGGTGGCGACCAGTTCGACCTCGGCGCCGCAGCGCTGCAGCATCGCCTGGGCGTCGAGCGCGATCATCATGGAATCCTCGACGAGCAGCAGGCTCTTGCCATTGAGGTCGGCACGCTGCGCCGGCGCCGCCTGGACGCGCGCCACGTCCGCGTCGGCCCGCTCGATGAAATCGTAGGGGATCTTGAAACGCGCACGCACGCCCTCGGGCGGATAGGCGATCGCGGCCTCGCCCTGCAGTTCGAAGGGTATCGACTGCTCGATGACGATCGTGCCGAAACCGCGCCGCGTCGGGGGACTGACCTCCGGGCCGTTGCTCTCCGTCCAGGTCAGGATCAGGTCGCCGGTCTTCTCCAACGCCCAAGCCACGGTCAGACGTCCATCCTTGACGCTCAGCGCTCCATATTTGGCGGCGTTGGTCATCAGCTCGTGCAGCACCAGGGCCAGCGACTGGTAGGCGCGAGCCTCGACCATCACCGGAGGTCCCTCGAGCACGAGGCGCGGATCGTTGGTCTCGGTCCAGGCTTCCGCCTCGACCTCGACGAGCCCGCGCAGCGGGGCCTGCTTCCAATGCGCCTGGGTCAGCAGGTCGTGGGCCTTGGCGAGCGCGTGAATGCGCGACTGCAGATCGGCGGTGAAGCTCTCGAACGAGGTCGCGACCTGCTGGCTCTGGCGCACCAGCGAGCGGATGACGGCCAGCACGTTCTTGACCCGATGGTTCAGCTCGGCCACCAGAAGGAGCTGGCTTTCCTGAGCGACGCGCCGCTCGCGGTCGACCAGGTTGGCGCGTCGCAGGATGACGTCGAGCAGGGCAATTCGCAGCGTCTCCGCCATCTCGAGCTCGGCCGGACGCCACGGCAATGATTGAGCCTCGACCTGCTCTCTCCAGGCGGCGAAGCTCTCGCGCGGGCTCAGGCCGCCACCGTCCTTCTTGATCGCCTTGCGCGGGTCGCCGCCCCAGTTCACTGTCTGCACCACCTCGCGGCGGAACAGCAGCACGTAGTCCTTGGGCGAACGCGAGAACGGCACGGCGATTAGCCCGCTAGCCTTGTCGATGTAACGCATCGCGTCGGGCAGCATCTTGGAGAGCCTGTCGGTGGAAAAGCAACGGTCCACCCTCTTCAAGTCGAGGAAGCGGATCAGCTCCTCGATCGCGTCGTCCGGGGGCACGACGCCGTCGCTCTCGAAATATCCTTCGGTCCAGACGCCGATGCCGTCGCAGGGAATCATCGCCTTCAACGGTTCGGCGAAACCGCGCAGGTTCTGGAAGATGGTCTCCTCCGGCTCCATGCTGGTGACGAGCGCATCCAGCACCTCGCGCGCCTGGGCGTGATAGGCGAGCTCGTCCTTCTGCATCTTGGATTCGATCAGGCCCGAGAACACCTGTGCGAAAAGCTCGACGGCCGCCGCCATCGAGGAGGAGATGCGTCGCGGCGTGTCGTGGTGGCAGGCGATCATGCCCCACAGCCGGTCGCCATCGACGATCGAGACGGTGAGCGTCGCCGCGCTGCCCATGTTGCGCAGATACTGCAGGTGGATGGGCGAGGAGGCGCGCAGCGTCGACAGGCTGAGATCGAGCGGCGTTCCCTTCTTCGTCAGCGTCGGCGTGACCGGGATCGGCACGCCTTCGACCTGCGGAATCATGCGCAACCATTGCCGCAGGAAGAGCGCGCGCGACTGCGCCGGGATGTCGCTTGCGGGATAGTGCAATCCGAGGAACGGCGGCATGCCGGCGCGCAACGCCTCGGCCACCACCTCGCCGCTCTCGTCCTCAAGGAACTTGTAGATCATGACCCGATCGTAGCCGGTCACGGCGCGGATCTGGCGGGCGGCCGAGACGAGAAAGGCCTTCAAAGAGGTGGTGCGCCGCAGCCGCTCGATGATGGTCTTCACCAGGGTCGCCGGGTCGGTGCGGATCGTGTCGGCACCGGCCAAAGGGATGAACTCCGCAACGGCGATCTGGCCGGAGGCATGGATAAGGATGTCGTGCACCTCGGCCTTGATACCGATCGGCTGGCCGGCGAGGCGTTCGGCGAAGCCCGAGATCATCGCCGCCTGAAAGGTATTGCGCAGGTCGTGAATGATCGTCGGCGGCAGCACGGTCTCCATCGCGCCGCCGATCATGTCTTCGGCCGACGCGGCGCCGAATAGAGCGGGAGCGTTGAGCGAGACGTGCGAGACCTCCCAGGTCGGGAGGCTGAAGGCGACCAGGACCCCGAACGGCTGGATGGCACCGGGGATGTGAACCGGCTCCCTATCGCATTCGGTTTGTTCGATCGGCCGTCGTGACGATTGCAAGCGGAGATCCATGATTGACGCGCGAGCGACCGTGCCCACCCGGGTTCGTCTCATCCTTAGCTTAGGTCGCTCAGCGTTCGATATCGCCCGTCGAAGTGAAGCAGCGGCGATCCCGGTCGTGCCGTGACCGCAGTGACGCGCCCGACGAAAATGGAATGGTCGCCGCCCTCAATCGGCTGTTCGAGGGCGCAGGCCAGCGTCGCCATGGAACCCTCGATCACAGGTACGCCGTCCAGCAGCGTGATCGCGGGTGGTCTCGCCGCCAGCCCCTGCTTGCCGTAATGGCGCGCCACCTCGGTCTGATGATCGTAGAGAATGCTGACGCCGAACCGCCGCGCCTCGTTGATATGGCGGTGACACCGCGTTTCCCGCGAGACGGCGACGAGCACGAGCGGCGGACGCAGCGATAGCGACGAGAAGGCTGTCGCGGTCATCCCGTGGACGCCGCCGGCGCCGTCCGGCGTTGTGATCACGGTAACGCCGCTGGCGAACAGCCGAAGCGCATCGCGGAACTCCCGTTCTCCAACGGCACCTTCGGTCGGCGGCATCAACGTTTTCAGCATTGTCTCTCCCCGGGACGATGCCTTGCCAGCCCGACGCGCTCGACCATAGGCGAACGCTAGGGGGCGTGCACGTTGTAAAACGATGCCAACCCCGGCTATGCGCGACAGGAACCCCTTGCACCGGGTGGGCATTTCGCCAGGCGGCCCGAGCCGCCTTCAACCACGGAGGGCCGCCATGGCTTTCGACCTGTCGCAATATACCAACACCGATCCGCACCTGTCCTCGGGCGAGCGCTTGCTCTCGGTGATTGTCGGCCTTGGCCTGACGACGATGGCCGCCCAGCCCCGGCCCAACGTCTTCCTCAGCATGCTCGCGCTGGCTAGCGGATCCTACCTCGCCTACCGCGGCGCCACGGGCTACTGCGTGATCAAGGCGTCCCTCGACGACAAGCACGCCACGCCGCGGGTCTCGCACAAGGCGTGATGTTTGCGGGCCGGCGCCCAGGCGTGTAGCCAGCCTCATGCTCGAAGGCCTGCCGCCCAATAATGCCGCCTTCGTCATGCGGCTCCGCTGCGCCGAAGACGATGCGCGCCGCGTCGTCGACGTGGTGACGGAGTTCTTCGACCCGGCCGAGACTGCCGCCGCCGCCTTCGAGGAGACCATCTCCACTCGCACTTGGAGGGACGGCGAGCCTTGGCTCGTCGAGATCTACTTCGGCAACGAGCCCGACCAGATCGAGGTTCGCCGCCTCGTCGCCTCGGCCTGCAATGACGACATTGCCGCGACCGCGACGTTCGCCCGCGTCGAGCAGCGCGATTGGGTCGCGGCATCGCTCGAAGGATTGGAGCCGGTGCGGGAAGGTCGCTTCGTCGTCCATGGCTCGCACGGTCGGTCCCGGGTTGGCGTCGGAGACATCGGCATCGAGATCGAGGCGGCGCTGGCCTTCGGCACCGGTCACCACGGGACGACGCGCGGATGCCTTGCCGCGCTGAATGTGGTGGGGCGCCGGAGGATGCCGCACCGCATCCTCGACGTCGGCACCGGCACGGGCGTGCTCGCCATCGCCGCGGCGCTACGTTGGAAGCGTAGCGTAGCCGCGGGCGACATCGACCCCATCGCCGTGAGCACCGCCGCGGCCAATGCCCGTGCCAATCGCGCCGGCCGGCTCGTGCGGCCCGTTCTGGCCAAAGGCACGGCGCAGCCTCGTCTGCGCGCAGGCGGCCCTTACGATCTCGTCTTGGCTAACATCCTGGCACGCCCCCTCAGGGCGCTGGCTCCGGCGCTGCGCCCGCTCGTCGCACAAGGCGGCGAGATCATCCTTTCCGGGCTGCTCGGCGGCGACGTTCCGGGCGTCGTCTCGGCTTATCGCGCGCAGGGTTTCGCGCTGTCGCGGCGGCGCGACCTGGAGGGTTGGGCAACGCTGATGATGCGCAGACCTGGACCTTCGGCGCCTTGACGCGACGCGTGGTGCGACGGTCCGGGAGGGACGTTATCATGACCAACTCGCCGGTTCGCCGCAGGTTTCTGCAGACCCTGGGCTAGCGTTGGCCGGTGCGGGGGTCAGTGGCCGCGCCGCGGCGGCGGGAAGCCTTGTGATCACTCCGGCACCCGACCTGCTCGAGCCCGGATCGGATACGCTGCGCTACCTCGAAGCCAGGCTTGCCGTCGCGCCGCGCCGCCGCGACCCAGGAACGTGCCGATGATCCTGACGACGCCGGACCAGTGGGACGCCGAAGCGCTGGCCATCGTCCTCTCCAGCCGCGCCAAACCGCGGCAAGCGTGGAACAACACGGAGATCGGCGGCTACTGACTAACCGTCATGCGCAACGCGCTTACACACAGGTCTGGGGCTTCAAGCATCCCGACTTCCTGGTGGTGTCGGCGACGCGCGGCTCCTCCGGCTTCGGGCACTACGATCAGGCGACCTGGGACAAATACCAGATCACCAAACTGCTCAACGGCAAGTTCGCCTCGAATACGCTGATCGTCGACAAGACCGGTGATGCGCGCGACTTCCAGAATCCTGATGGCCTGTTTTCCGCCGCCGATGATTCCATTCCCACGCTGCAGCACCGCGGCGTCGTTTTCATGGCCTGCCACAACGCGATCTGGGCTCATGCCGAGATGCTGATCAAGCAGGGCGCGAACGCCGACAAGCTCGAGCTCGGTCAGCTCGCCGCGGACCTCACCAACCATCTCGTTCGAGGCGTGGTGCTGGCACCGAGCATCGTCGGCACGTTGCCGGAGCTGCAGAGGGCCGGCTTTGCCTACGCGGCGGTCTGAGCGGCGGCCGGCGGCGCCGATGCGAAGGCGACGAGGCTGATCAGCGCGGCGCCACCGAGATAGATGCCGACGTATGCAAGCCCACCGCGGTCGGCCAAGGCCTGCGCCAGGATCGGCGCGATGCCGCCGCCCAGGATGCCGCCGACATTGAAGGCGAGCGAGGCACCGGTGTAGCGCACCGGCGCAGGAAAAAGTCCCGGCAGCCAAGCGCCCAATGGGCCGTAGACGAAGCCCATGGTGAAGAGCGCCAGCGCCAGCCAACACGCGATCACGAGCAGCGAGCCGGAACCGAGCATCGGCGCGAGCAGCGCGGCGACGACCAGCGTGGCGCCGGAGCCGGCGACGAGCACGCGCCGCGGCGAGCTGTGGTCCGACCAGAAGCCGGCGGCGACGATTCCGGCCGCGAGGTACAGGATCGCGACGAGCAGCGCCGCGAGCACGGCGCGCCGATCGTAGCCGAGCGTCGCGGTGGCGTAGCCCAGCACGAAGGCCGTCGAGAGGTAAAAGAGCGCGAAGCACACGATGACGGCGAAGGTGCCGGCGATGGTTTCGCGCAGGTGTTTGCGGAGCACGTCGCGGATCGGCACGGCGACGGTCTCGTGGCCGGCCTTCGCCGCGACGAAGGCCGGCGTCTCGGAGAGTTTGAGGCGGACCCATAGGCCGAGCCCGACCAAGATCGCGCTGGCGAGGAACGGCAGCCGCCAGCCCCAGGCGGCGAATTGCGCGGAGGTTAACGTTGCGCCGAGCACGAGAAAAAGGCCGTTGGCGGCGATGAAGCCCACCGGCGCGCCGAGCTGCGGCACCATCCCGTAACGCGCGCGAAAACCGGCAGGCGCGTTCTCAACCGCGAGCAGCGCCGCTCCACCCCATTTCCCACCCAGTCCGAACCCCCGACCGAAACGCAGCACGCAGAGCAGCAGCGGCGCCAGCCAAGCGATGTCGGCCTAAGTCGGCAGCAAACCAATGAGCGTCGTCGAGGCGCCCATCAGCAACAGCGAGGCGACCAGGGTCGACTTGCGTCCGATGCGGTCGCCCCAATGCCCGAAGACGGCAGCGCCGAGCGGCCGGGCAACGAAGCCGAGACCGAAGCTGCCGTAGGCGGCGAGGAGCCGCGCCGAAGACGTGGGAAAAAAGAACTGTCCGAAGACCAGCGATGCGGCGGTGGCGTAGACGTAGAAGTCGTAGAACTCCACGGCCGTTCCGACGAGGCTTGCCGCAAGGACCCGAGCTCGAACCCGGCCTCTCTCGCTTGAACTACTGAAGGACAAACCGACGTCGGCATCGATCGGCGTTTCTGCACAGGCCGAAGCGCCGATCCGAAAGAAAATTCTTGACAGGCACTGCCGTTTGCACCAGCCCTTATCGAGGCGCGCATGCCTTATAGTTTGATACCAAACTCAAGCTCATCGCGCGGCGCCTTGACGGCCTAACGTGCAGACGGAACATACCCCTTCGCGATGCGAAATCAAGCGAGGGCGTCGGAGGAGCCAAGGGTCTTATGGTCAAAGCCGCTCGATCACCTGCCGCTCCGAAGACGCCTGCCGCTCCGAAGACGCCTGCCGCTCCGACACCTGCTGCTCAGAAGACACCTGTCGCTGCGAAGACGCCCGCCGCTCCGAAGGCACCGATCGCGGCCAGGACGCCCGCCGATCCGAAGGCAACCGTCGCTGCCAGGACGCCCGCCGATCCGAAGGCACCGGTCGCGGCCAGGACGCCCCTCGCTCCGAAGGCAACCGTCGCTGCCAGGACGCCCGCCGATCCGAAGGCAACCGTCGCTGCCAGGACGCCCGCCGATCCGAAGGCAACCGTCGCTGCCAGGACGCCCGCCGATCCGAAGGCAACCGTCGCTGCCAAGACGCCCCCCGCTCCGAAGGCGACCGTCGCTGTCAAGACACCGGCGGATGCGAAGGCACCAGCCGCTGCGAAGACAGCGCCCGATGTCGCGTCAGACGCGATCGTTCCGATCAAAGCCGCGCCCGTGAAGGCGGCTGCCGCCAAGCCCAGGTCCGCCGGCGTCAAGGCTTCTTCGGCGGCGAAGGCGCCGATGGTCAAGAATGTCGCGAAAGCTGGCGACAAGAGTCAATCGGCACGGCTCTCGCCAGCGGTGCAAAAGGCGCGGACTACAGCCAAGGGCGCGCCTGCACCGCAGATCGCCGCCAGACCTTCGGCGAGAGCGACGGCGAAGCCCGCCGCCAAGCCGGCCGCGAACAATACGTGCGCGCCGATCAAACTCGGGTTCCTCTCCGACTTCGTCGGCTTCCATCTTCGCCTCGCGCAGGACGCTTCCTACCGTGCCTTCGCTCGCTTCAAGGACAAGGAGCTGATCAAGCCCGGCCGCTTCCCGGCAATGGCGATCATCCATCTCAATCCCGGCATCTCGCAGAGTGCGCTGGGTCGCGCGATCGCACGCGACAAGTCGACCGTAAGTCCGCTGATCAAGGATTTGCAGAAAAACGGTTTGATCAGCCGCAAGCCCTCGCCCAACGATCGCCGAAGCGTGACGCTCGTCCTCACCAAGAAAGGCGAACGCGTGCTGGATCGGCTTCATGTCCGCGCGCGCGAGCACGAGGAAGAACTCGACAAGCTTGTCGGCGCCTCGAAGCCCCGCCTCATCGGCATGCTCGACAAGATCACGGACGCCCTCGCGACGGCCTAGGCCAATTCGCGAGATGAAGGACGAAGTCGGTCATCCGGGTTCGCGCTGTTGGACGCGGACGTCTCGCCTAGATGGCACCGGCCAAAGAGTGAGGGCGCGAACCATGATCCGATCACTGACGTTTGCGGGGGCTGCCCTACTTTCCGTTGTCGCGTTCGCGGCCAGCGCCGATGACGTCATCGAAATTTCGCCGGGTGAAACGGTGCTTGTCGAGCGCTACGTTCGCACCATCCCCGAGCCGCCACCGATCATCGAAGAGCATATGACGCTGCGGCCGGGCAGCATCCTGCCGGAAGCGGTGCGCTGCGCCGCTTCGAAGGGCAGCCTTCGCTTGAGCGCTTCGGCTTCTTCGTCTCGGTCGACCATAAGATCGTCGTCGTCGATCCGCGAACCCGTACCGTCGTGCGGATTCTCGACCAGAAGAGCTGATGCGCGGACGACGTCTCCGTGGGGGAGCAACGTCGCATGAGGGAGGATGACGCCGCGTCCGCGCTCACGTGCTCGATGGCTTGGCCAAGGCCGTTCATCCAGATTCGCGATGGACATCCCAGAACGAGGTCACAGCAGATTGGGACACCGTGAGACACACCGCTGGCGTCGCAAGCCGATCAAGACCGCGGGCGGCACGAAAATGGGCGGCCGAAGCCGCCCATCGATCGCATCCTATTTGCAGCGGCCTCAGGCAGCGAGCGCGCCCGACTTCTTGCCCATATAGGTCGCGATGGCATCCATCAGCGGCGGCGAGAGAACGTCGTAGGTCTCGAGGCCGACCGACTTCAGCTTGGAGCGGACGTGGTCCATATCCTTGGGGTCGTGGCCCTGCTCGATGATCGAGGACACGAAGGCGGCGAACTGCGGCTCCTGCCAACCCTTGTCGTCCGACAGCTCGACGTGGACGAAGTCGAGACCCTTGAAGGGATGATCCTTGACGATGCGGCCGTACATGTGGACGCCGCACTGCTTGCAGGCGTGGCGCTGGATCGTGGCGCTCTCGTCGACGATGTGCAGCTTCTCCTCGTGAGCGGTGACCTTAATGTGGTCGACCGGCACCACGGCGACGACGGAGAAGGCGGCGCCTGCCGGCTTCCAGCACTTGGAACAGCCGCAGGCGTGGTTGTGGACGACGTTGCCGGTGATCGTGACCTCGACCTTGTCGGAGGGGCAGTGGCAATGCAGCTTGCCGCCGGCGAAGCTGCCGGCGCCCTTCTGCAGTCCATTGTCAATCATCGGATGAAGCGAGGGGGTCGCCATGGGTAGATCTTCCTTCAAGGTGTTTCATGCGGCGCAAGTCATGTTACCGTCGACGCGCCGCGATGCTTCGAGCCGGACCGTAGTCGAAGAGGTTCGACGCGGCGGTCTTACCCCTCCAACAGCGCTGATTCCAGCTGAAGGTTTTTTGACGCGAAAGAACATCGTTTGCGAGATGTTATACTATATCATTAGGCTCATGCGAATACCGAAATCCTTTCGGGATTGATGTTGACGAGCGCCGCCAAAGTGTTGCCACCCTGCCACCGAGACGCAACATGCGAAGAGCTCCTCAAGAAGAGAGATGATTCGCATGGCGAAGAAGGCAACGGCGGTCGTGGCCGACATCTCGGCGACCGATGTTTCCAAGCCGAAAAAGGTCGAGGCTGCCATCACGGCAACGAGACTGTCGGAGAAGAAGGCGCCGGTCTTGTTGACCCTGACCGATATCGGCGACCATATCGCGTCGACTTTCGACATGCCGAAGGCGCATGCCAAGATTTATCTCGCCGCGGCGGTGGCGCTGATCGGAAAGAATCTGCGAAAAGGCAATAAGGTCCGCATCTCCGGGCTCGGCGTGTTCCAGGTGAAGAGACGCGCCGCTCGCAAGGGACGCAATCCGGCCAGCGGCCAGCCGATAAAGATCAAAGCCACCAAGCGCGTCGCTTTCGCTGTCGCGCGCGATCTCAAGGCGAAGCTCTAGCATAAGATGGCGCGGGTGAGCCAGGCGCGCACTGCCATCGGGAATGCCGCCCCACCATATTGCAGTGCAGCAAAGACGCTCCTATGCTCGCGATGCAAGGGAGCCGACCATGGCGGCCAGTTGGAACACGAAGTGGGGCGCGCGCCGGGTCAGGCATGATCCGCCGACGTTGGCGGAGGCGCTCGCCGCCGCTCAAGGCTTTACAGACGACCGCGACGGCCAGGCGGAGATCGCGGCTGAACTGATGGGCGTTCCCATCGCCGACGCCAAGGCCGAATTGCGTCGGCTTGCGCCGGATCGGCGCGTTCTCGCGGCCGTGATCGCGCCGACGCGCGACAAGGGCGGCGGCGTACGTACCGTCATCATTGAGCGCAAGCCGAGCCGACGCGTCGTGCCGCCGGCGAACCGCTCCGGGGCCGGCGCAGACCCGCGGCGCTAGATTTCAGGTTTGCCGCAGAGGCCGTAAATAGATTCAGAGCATCTGAACGTCGAGTCAGAGCCGCTTTGCGACACCTATGTACCTTTGCACGCCACGTTTTTCTTTGTTGGAGCAAGTCCAGGACGGTGGACATCGCTCCAGGGTCAAATCGGGTGGATGCCCCTGGCTCTACCTTGATCGTGCAAGATCGTCGCCGTCGGCGAGGCGTCCTTCGCCGCGGCGATAACGTCGTAAACTAAACCATTCGACGGGTAAGCCGCGTGTAAAGCTCATGCCCCGGCAAAGTTCCAGCCGCCTGGTGATCGCTTGTAAAGCGGCCCGGCTCTTGCAAAAAGCTGTAGCGAAGCACGTTCGACGGCCGAATCCGGGTTACGGGTCGCGTTCCTTCGTGTGTGTGGAGGGGGAAAGTCTCGATGAAGCTCGTGATGGCCATCATCAAACCGTTCAAGTTGGAGGAGGTGCGCGACGCCCTGACTGCCGTCGGCGTTCACGGCATGACCGTGACCGAGGTCAAGGGCTACGGCCGCCAGAAGGGCCATACCGAGATCTACCGCGGCGCCGAATATGCCGTGAGCTTCCTTCCCAAGCTGAAGATCGAGGTCGGCGTCTCCCCCGAGCTCCTCGGTCCGGTGATGGACGCCATTACCAATGCCGCGCGCACCGGCCAGATCGGCGACGGCAAGATCTTCGTCACCGATGTCGAGCAAGCGGTGCGCATCCGCACCGGCGAGCGCGACCTCGACGCGCTCTGAACCCCCAATCCAAGGTGGCTCGATTTTCGAGTGGGAGCAATCGATGAGCTTCAAGATTTCTAGAGGTGCGTGGAAGGCGGTGGGGCTCGGCCTCGTCGTCGCCGCCCTGACCGCGGGTGCGGTGTACGCGCAGACAGCAGCGCCCGAGCCTGCGACCGCCGCGCAAGCCGCCGCAGCGGCGACCCCCGCGACACCCGCCGCGCTGGTCCCGAACAAGGGCGACACGGCGTGGATGCTGATCTCCACCGCGCTGGTGCTGATGATGTCGATACCGGGTCTCGCGCTATTCTACGGCGGCCTCGTCCGCTCCAAGAACATGCTTTCGGTTCTCAGCCAGGTCTTCATGATCGTGGCACTCGTCTCGATCGTGTGGTGCGTCTACGGCTATTCGTTCGCCTTCACCAGCAACAGCAACGACATGCTCAACAACTTCATCGGCGGGTTCGATAAGGTCTTCCTGAAAGGCGTGTCGCCGGCCTCGACCGCGACGACCTTCTCGAATGGCGTGGTCATTCCCGAGTACGTCTACATGGCCTTCCAGATGACCTTCGCCTGCATTACGCCGGCGCTGATCGTGGGGGCCTTCGCCGAACGCATGAAGTTCTCGGCGCTGATCATGTTCGTCCTGCTCTGGGTGACCTTCATCTACTTCCCGATCGCGCACGCCGTGTGGTTCTGGCAGGGTCCCGACGGGCTCGGCGATGCCGCCAAGGCCCTCGCGGACGCAGCCCCGGCCGGCAAGGCCGCCGCCCAGGCCGCCCTCGACAAGGTCTCGGCTAACGCCGGCTACTTCTACAAGCTCGGCGCCCTCGACTTCGCCGGCGGAACCGTGGTGCACATCAACGCGGGCATCGCCGGTTTCGTCGGCGCGCTCATCCTCGGCAAACGGGTCGGCTACCCGCGCGAACCGATGCCGCCGCACTCGCTCGTCATGACCATGATCGGCGCCTCGCTGCTCTGGGTCGGCTGGTTCGGCTTCAACGCCGGCTCCAACCTCGAGGCCAACGGCGTCACCGCGCTGACCTTCGTCAACACCTTCGTCGCGACCTCGGCGGCGACGCTGGCGTGGCTCTTCGCGGAATGGCTCGTCAAGGGTGAGCCTTCGCTGCTCGGCATGTGCTCGGGCGCGGTAGCCGGTCTCGTGGCCATCACCCCAGCTTCGGGCTATTGCGGCCCGATGGGCGCGATCGTGCTCGGCCTCGTCGTCGGCGCCGTCTGCTTCTTCTTCGTCTCCGTGGTGAAGAACAAGGTCGGCTACGACGACTCGCTCGACGTCTTCGGCGTTCACTGTATCGGCGGCATCCTTGGTGCCATAGGCACCGGTATCCTGGTGGCGCCCGCCCTTGGCGGCGTAGGCCTTACCGACTACACGCTGAAGCCCGGCACCGCTGCCGCCGGTACCTACGAGATGGGCAAGCAGGTCCTGATCCAATGCCAGACTGTAGGCTTCACCCTGCTGTGGTCGGGTATTGGTTCGGCGATCCTCTACAAGCTCGTCGATCTCACGATCGGGCTACGCGTCTCCGTCGACGCCGAGCGCGAAGGACTCGACATCGCCGAACACGGCGAGCGCGCCTACAACATCTGATCCTCAAGTCTTCTCCCGCCTTGGCCTCCCATCGCGAGACGGCGGGGTCTTTTTTTCGGTCCAGGCCCGCGAACGACGGCGCTTCAAGGCATGAGATACAAGGTTAAACCGGCATTAACTGAGACTCGCTAGCGTTCAACGGAGGCAGGTCCGCCTCTCCGCCAGCAGGCCCGGATGCGCACGACGACCAGCCACTCGGCTTTCGACCACATTCCGGAAGCGCTTCGCGTGTTCGCCACGCGGCGTCTCGCCGAACTGATCGGCGCTGCCCTGCTCGGCGGGTTGGCCGCGCTGGCGATCTCGCTCATGACATGGTCGATCGCCGATCCGAGCCTCAACCACGCGACGTCGGCGCGCGTCCACAACTGGCTGGGATCCTACGGCGCCATCTGCGCCGACCTGATGATGCAGGTCTTCGGCATCGCGGCGCTCGCCATGCTGATACCGCCGCTGTTCTGGGCGTGGCGGCTGCTCACGCAGCGCAGCCTGCCGCGACCGGCGATGCGCCTTCTCCTGCTGCTGCTCGGCACGGTCTGCGCGGCCGGCGTCGCCGCGGTGCTGCCGGTGACGACGCATTGGCCACTGCCGACGGGCCTCGGCGGCGTGCTCGGCGACGCGGTCATGACAGTGCCGCGCAGGCTGTTCTCCGCCCTCAAGCCGGCGCTGCTGGCCGTCGCCGCCGCGCTCGGGTTCGGCGCGGTACTGCTGCTCTCCGCCTCCGTCGGACTGCGCGAGCGCGTGCCGCTCCACCTCGACGACGAGGACGACGAGCCGGTGCGCCCGCGGTCGTCCGCGCGCGCCAGCCGCGAGTTCGACGAGGACGATGCCGATGGCGAACCTGGGCTGGGACTGCTCTCGCTCGGCGCCCTGATCCACGCCGCGCTGAGCCTCAAGGGCGCGCTCAAGCGTCGCCTCCGCCGCCTCGGCGCGCCGCTCGCCCGCGACGGCGACAAGGAAGCTCCGCGCGACCCGAGCTTCGCCGCGCGCGGTCCTGGCGAGCGAGGTTTCGGTGAACGCGGCTTCGACGTGCCCTTCGATCTCTCCTTCGCCGCCGAGCCGACCTTGCCGCAGCCTTCGGCGGAGCCGATCTTCGACGCCCACGCCTACGCCCCGCCGGCCCTGCGGGCCGCCGCACGCGACAGGAGCGACCAGGGCGAACCGGCAGCACCGCCCGTCGCCCGCGTGATCCCGCCGGCGGAGGCGCCGCAGCCGGGCCCCCGCGCGCTGCGCGAGAGCGCGGCCCGGCCCGAGCGCCCGCCAACCGGCGCCTGGCAGCTGCCGCCGCTCGGCATGCTGATGGAAGCCCGCCGCCCGGCCGGCGCGATGGTGTCCGAGGACTCGCTGCAGCAGAACGCCCGCCTGCTCGAGGGCGTACTCGAGGATTTCGGCGTCAAGGGCGAGATCATCAACGTGCGCCCCGGCCCGGTCGTCACCCTCTACGAGCTTGAGCCGGCGCCGGGCATCAAGTCGTCCCGCGTCATCGGCTTGGCCGACGACATCGCCCGCTCGATGTCGGCGATCTCGGCTCGCGTCGCCGTGGTGCAGGGCCGCAACGCCATCGGCATTGAGCTGCCCAATCAGCGGCGCGAGACCGTCTTCCTGCGCGAGCTCGTCGGCAGCCAGGATTTCGACAAGTCCAAGCAGACGCTGGCGATCGCGCTGGGCAAGAACATCGGTGGCGAGCCGATCATCGTCGACCTCGCCAAGATGCCCCACCTGCTGGTGGCCGGCACCACCGGCTCGGGCAAGTCGGTCGCCATCAACACCATGATCCTGTCGCTGCTCTACCGGCTGCGTCCGGACCAGTGCCGCCTCATCATGGTCGATCCCAAGATGCTGGAGCTCTCGGTCTACGACGGCATCCCGCACCTGCTGACGCCCGTCGTGACCGACCCGAAGAAGGCCGTCGTCGCGCTGAAATGGGCGGTGCGCGAGATGGAGGACCGCTACAAGAAGATGTCGAAGCTCGGCGTGCGCAACATCGACGGCTTCAACGTCCGCGTTGGCGAGGCGCTGGCCAAAGGCGAACAGCTGATGCGCACCGTGCAGACCGGTTACGACCGCGAGACCGGCGAGGCGGTTTACGAGCACGAGGCGATGAACCTCGCCCCCCTGCCCTATATCGTGGTGATCGTCGACGAAATGGCCGACCTGATGATGGTCGCCGGCAAGGATATCGAAGGCGCCATCCAGCGCCTCGCCCAGATGGCGCGCGCCGCCGGCATCCACCTGATCATGGCGACGCAGCGTCCCTCGGTCGATGTCATCACCGGTACCATCAAGGCGAACTTCCCGACGCGCATCTCCTTTCAGGTGACCTCGAAGATCGACAGCCGCACCATCCTCGGCGAGCAGGGCGCCGAGCAGCTGCTCGGCCAAGGCGACATGCTCTACATGGCCGGCGGCGGGCGCATTTCGCGCGTACACGGGCCTTTCGTCTCCGACGGCGAAGTCGAGAAGGTGGTGGCCCACCTCAAGAGCCAGGGCCAGCCCGACTACCTCGACGCGATCACCGCCGAGGAGAACGACGGCGGCGAGGACGAGGCCGGGGCGATCCCCGACGCCGGCAGCATGGACGCGGAGGAAAGCGGCGACATGTACGATCGCGCCGTCGCCATCGTGCTGCGCGACAGGAAGTGCTCGGTCTCCTACGTCCAGCGCCGCCTCTCGGTCGGCTACAACAAGGCGGCCTCGCTGGTCGAGCGGATGGAACGCGAGGGTGTGGTCGGCGCCCCGAACCATGCCGGCAAGCGTCCGATCCTCGTGGGTGGCGGCATCGAACGCGGCGCTTTCGAGCTTCAGGGCGCCGAGCCGTGACACGCACCGGCGTCCCATTGCCGCCACACCGAATTGTTAACCCCGTTGCGGGTTGGAACGCCGAAAAATGATGAAGAAATCAGCGCTTTGCCTGTTTTATGTTGTTTTATTCGGATGGGCTGCCCCGGGAGCCTTTGCTGATCCTGCGGTAAAACCCGAAGTACCGACCGAGCTGACCGGCAACGCCGAGGACGAAGCCATAAAGCGCGCCGACGCATTCCTGTCCTCGGCTCAGACCATGGTCGGCGACTTCGTCCAGACCAACAGCACCGACGGGCGGCAGTCGGAAGGCAAGATCTACATACAGAAGCCCGGCAAGCTGCGCTTCGAATATGCCAGTCCGGCGACGCTTGAGGTCATCGCCGATGGCAACAAGGTCGCGGTCAACGATCGCAAGATGAAGACGCAGGAGACCTACTCGATCGGCAACACGCCGCTCAAGTTCCTTCTGCAGGACAAGATCGACCTCAAGGCCGACACGCAGATCCTCAACGTGCTGAAGACACCCGACGAGGTCATGATCCTCCTCGACGACCGCACCACCTTCGGCGGCACCTCGCGCATCCGGCTGATCTTCGACGCGCAGAGCTTTCAGCTGAACCGCTGGCAGGTGCGCGACCCCCAGGGTTATGAGACGCTGGTGACGCTCTACAACATCGATTTTCAGCAGAAGCCCGATCCCAAGCTCTTCAAGATCAGCGCGATCGACGCCCCCAAGAAATGACGACGTGAAAAATCGTCCATGTGGTTGAACTAAGAAGGGGGGTTCCCACTTCTAGGACCGAGAGCGAAAACGTCGACCGTCCGTATCCCCCCGTTTCGGACCGTTCGATCTGCAAGCTGGTCCCCCCTCCCAGCTTCTGTCGCTCCGAGGGCGTCCGACGAGAGTCGGGCGCCCTTTCTCGTTGAAGCGCGCTTTCGACCGCTGCGCGCTCGATCAAGGAACTGCCATGGATCTCGGTATCAAGGGGCGCGTGGCCGTCGTCACCGGCGCGAGTTCGGGCATGGGTTGCGCCGTCACCCGCTTCCTCGTCGAGGCGGGCGTGAAGGTCATGATGACCGATCGCGAAGCCAAGACGCTCGCCGCCGAGGGCCACAAGCTCCGGGGCGAGGGCGAGATCGCCACCCACCCAGCCGACCTGACCGAGAAAGGCTCCGTCGACACGCTGCGGCTGGCGGTCGAGCGTACCTTCGGCCGGGCCGAGATCCTGGTCCACGCCGCCGGCATCACCGGCCCCGTCGGCGATTTCCTCGACATCAGCGACGAGGAGTGGATCTCGACCATCGACATCAACTTCATGGCCGCGGTACGCCTGTGCCGGGCTTTCATCCCCGGCATGCGCGAGCGCGGCTGGGGTCGGGTCGTGCTGTTCTCGTCGGAGGACGGCGTGCAGCCTTATGTCGAGGATCTGCCCTACTGCGCCTGCAAGGCGGCGATCATCAACCTCGCCAAGGGCTTGTCCAAGGCCTACGGGCACCACGGCCTCACCGTGAACTCGATCCTGCCGGCCTTCGTCGCCTCGCCGATGACCGACAAAATGATGGAGCGGCGCGCCAAGGAGAAGAGCGTCTCCTTCGACGAGGCGGTGGCGAGCTTCCTCGAGGAGGAGCGGCCGGGCATCGCGATCAGGCGCCGCGGAGAGGTCAACGAGATCGCCTCGGCGGTCGCCTACCTGTGCTCGGCCCACGCCAGCTACGTCAATGGTTCGGCGATGCGGGTCGACGGCGGCAGCGTGCAGACGATGTGAGGCGCTTCAATCTGGACGAGCGCAGCGAAGATCCGGACCCGGTGCGCCTCGCTTCCACACGAAGCATCGACGCTCACCGGTTCCGGGTTCGCCTGCGGCGCCCCGGAATGACGATCCCTTACGCTGCTCGGCTTTCAGCGGCCTGACGGATCGCACCGAGCGTCGTGCCCGGCAGGATCGCGTCAGGGTCGATCTTCAGGTGCAGGATCGCGGGCAGGCCGCTTTTGCGCGCCGCCTCGAACGCCGCGGGGAACTCGGCCGTCGTCTCGATCGTGGCGCCGAAGCCGCCGAAGGCGCGGGCGTAGGCGGCGAAGTCGGGGTTGCGCAGCGCTGTCGCGGAGGGGCGGCCGGGATACTCGCGCTCCTGGTGCATGCGGATCGTGCCGTAGAGGCCGTTGTCGCAGACGATGACGACGATCGGCGTGTTGTACTGCACCGCGGTGGCGAACTCCTGCCCGTTCATCAGGAAGTCGCCGTCGCCAGTGAAGCAGACCACCGGCGCGTCGGGATGGAGCATCTGCAGCGCCACGGCGGCGGGCACGCCGTAGCCCATCGATCCCGACATCGGCGCGACGTGGCTGCCGAGGCGGCGGATGCGGAAGAAGCGGCCGACCCAGGCGGCGAAATTGCCGGCGCCGTTGGCGATCACCGCCTGAGGCGGCAGATGCTCGCGCAGCCACACAACGATCTCGCCGAGGTTGACGCCGCCGGGTTGCGGCGTCGCCGTCTCCGACCACGCGAGATACTCGGCATGCGCGGCGGCGGCGCTGCCGGCCCATGCGGGCGCGGCTGCGGGCGACAACGTTTCTAGCGCCTCCGCGAGGCCAACCGGTGTCGCGGCGATGGAGAGGTCGGCGGCGTAGAGGCGGCCAAGCTCGCCCGGCTCGGGGTGGACGTGAACGAGCCGGCAGGCCGGCCGCGGAACGTCGAGCAGCTCGTAGCCCTGCGAAGGCACATCGCCGAGACGGCCGCCGAGAACCAGCAGCAGGTCGGCCGCCTTGAGCCGCGCCAGCAGCTTGGGGTTGGCGCCGATGCCGAGATCGCCGGCGTAGGCCTCGTGCAATGCATCGAACAGCGGCAGGCGGCGGAAGCTTGTCACCACCGGCAGAGCCCATCGCTCGGCGAACCGGCGCATCGCATCGCAGCTCGCCTCGGTCCAGCGGCTGCCGCCCAGCACAATCACAGGAGCGCGGGCGCCTTCCAGCAGCGCCATCATGCGCGCAAGGTCGGCCGCCGTCGGTGCCGCCTCCGCCGGCTCGACGCGCGGTGCATCGGCGACAGAGACGCGATCGGTGAGCATGTCCTCGGGCAGGCTCAGCACCACCGGCCCGGGGCGCCCGTTCATCGCCGCCGAGAAGGCGCGGGTCAGCAGTTCGGGGATGCGCTCGGCATCGCGGATCTCGTCGGTCCACTTGGTCATCGAGCCGAACACGGCGGGATAGTCGAGCTCCTGGAATGCCTCGCGCCCGCGCACGCCGCGTGCGACCTGGCCGACGAAGAGGATCATAGGCGAGGACGCCTGCTGGGCGATGTGGATGCCGTGCATGGCGTTGGTGGCGCCGGGGCCGCGGGTGACGAAGCACACGCCGGGACGGCCGGTGGCCTTGCCCCAGGCTTCCGCCATGATCGCCGCGCCGGCCTCCTGCCGGCACACCACCACGGTGATCGCGCGATCGACGAAGGCGTCGAGCACGGCGAGGTAGCTCTCGCCGGGGATGCAGAAGACGTGGGTGACACCTTGTACAACCAGCCCGTCGACCAGCGCCTCCGCCGCCGTACGGGTGGCGACCTGCGGCGTAACTCTGCCGCTCACAGGCCGAGCGCCGCGCGCGCGCTCTCGGGCCAGGCCGCCGTGTCGAGGCCGTGGGTCCAGAACATCGCGAGCGTCAGCCGATCCATGCCGAAGGCGACGCATCCGGTGTGGGCGGCGGCGCCGTCGGGTGTGCGGATGTCCCAGGTGGTCCCGAAATGGTCGCGGTGCGCGTTGAAGCTCATGCAGGCCGTCGGCTTCTCTCGTGAGTGCAGCGGCACCAGCAGCTCGAACTTGAGCGCCGCCTGGATCTGCGCCACGGCCTTCATCTGCCCGACGCGGCCGAAGAACGGGTCGCTGGCCTGATCGATCCAGCAGGGCAGCGCGAGTTTCTCGGCGATGCCGCCGGCGCGCGCGATCCAGCGCTCTCGGAAGGCCGAGATCTCGTCCGGCGCGCCGATCGCCACGTATTCGCGCATACGGAAGCTCTGCAGCCGGTCGAGGTCGGGCGAGGGCTCGCGGCGGAAGCAGTCGGCGGCGACGTCGAAGCGCAAACCGCCCTTCGGCAACGGCCCCCGCGCGGCGGCGATCGGGTAGACGGGATAGCAGGCCGCCGGCGACAGCACGATCTCGGTGGCGCTGAGCGCCTGCGTCCAGGCGCCGTCGGGCCGGTCGGCCGCGGCGCGGATGTCGGCCTCGGAGCCGTGCAGCGCGCAGCAGCAGCCGATGAGGTTGGGGAAGCTCTTCAGGTAGCCCGAGCGCTCGAAGTCGCGGCGGCTCATGACCGGCGGGAAGCGGAACACCTCGGTGCCCTCCTCCCGATGCGACGTGATCAGCGCGCCGAGGCGTTCCAGCACGTCCTCGTAGAGGGCGGTGCGGGCGTAGATCCCCTCGGCGCCCATCGGGTGGAACAGCGCGGCGCGTAGCTCCTCCTGGCGGTCGGTCGGGGCTTCGTGGGAAAAGCCGCGGGTCATCTCAGGCGTCCCATCCCTGGCGTAGCGCGGAAGGCACGCCGCTCATCAGCGCCGCGCTGCCGATGTTGGCGAGGATGCGCTCGTTGTGGACCATGACCGGCGCCGAGAGCACGTCGCGCAGGTGGCGGCCGATGCCGAACTCGCCGTCGTTGCGGTAGCCGGCGAGGCCGCAGGCGCGCAGCGCCTGCTGCACGGCCAGCACGGCGTGCTCCGACGCCTCGACCTTGAAGAGGTTCAGCCCGGCCTGGGTCGCCATGGCCGCGGTCTCCGTCTCGCCCATGGCGTCGAGCGCCGCGGCCTGCCCTGCCACCATCCGGCTGAGCGCGGTCAGCGTGGCGGCGGCGCGCGTCGCCTGGCCGGCGCCCGGTGGCATGGTGCCGCCGGCGCGCCGCGCGGCAGTACGCACGAAGCGCTGCGCCTTGGTCACGGCCGCCGCGGCGATCCCCGTCCACACCGCCGCCCACACGATGTGCGACACCGGAACCATCGTGAGCGGGTGGATGCGGTCATAGCCGAGCGGCAGGATCGCCGCCGCGTCGCAACCGGCCTCCAGCGCGAAGCCGCACGAGCCGGTGCCGCGCATGCCCAGCGTGTCCCAGCCGCCCATCGGCGTCAGGACGCAGCCTGCCTCCTTCATCAGCACGACCGCGACCTGGTCGGAAACGGCGGCCTCGGGCGAGCGCCGCGCCGTCGAGACGATGCCGTCGCATTCGGCGCCGTAGGACATCACGGTGGCGGCGCGCGAGAGGCGCAAGCGCTCTCCTTCTCGCAGGATGGCGGCCTCGCTGGCGCGCACGTTGCCACCCGCGTTGCCCTCGGTCGTCGAGGAGGCGAACAGCCATTGTTCGCTGGCGGCGCGTTGGAGGAGATCACGGTGCCAGGGCTCGTCCTGCCCATGCCGGATCACGCAGGCCAGCGCCGCGGTGTGCATCGCCAAGATCATCGCCGTGGAGGCGCAGGCCTGGCCCAGGATGTAGCAGATTTCGGCAAGGTCCGAGAGCGACGCCCCGTCGCCGCCCAGCGCGCGCGGGATCATCGCCGAGAAGAGTCGCTGCGCTTTGGCCTCGGCGATCGCGGCGGCCGGGAACGTCGCGTCGCGGTCCACCGTTTCGGCGTGGGCCGAGGCAACAGCCGCCACGGCTTCGGCGCGCGAGCCGAGCGAGGGTGCCAGAACCTCGGCGGGCGTGAGAGGCAGGCTGCGAAGAAGCGTCACGGAGGGCCTTCGATGATGGTTGGATCGCAAAACCTAGTTGACGACGATCGTGGGATTTAAATGAATTTCTGGGCGGAAGCATGAGGAGCCGAACGTCGCGGTAAACGAAATGTTAAGTTGGAAGCACAAAACTCCTTAATTTTACGCTGTCGTCACTGGCGAATTGCCAAGAAGACCACGTGCGCTATTTACTACGGTGAGCGCTGGCGAGAAAGCCCTGCGTCGCGTATTGCGTGTTCGCCGAATTTGCGAGTTCTGATGTGACGACTTCATTTTCGACGACGACACTCGACAGGATCGAAGCGGTCGTCGCGGCGGTGGCCGCCCAGCACAAGCTTTCCGGTCCCTTTGCACCGACGGACTACCTGGTCGACCGCGGCATGACGTCCATGGCGATGGTGGACCTGATGCTGGCGGTGGAGTCGGTTTTCGATGTCACCATCCCGCAGCGCGAGCTGACACCGGCCAACTTCCAGTCGATGGAAGCGCTGGCGCGCCTGCTCGACCGGCTTTGACGCGAACATCCGCGCCGCCTCTCCGCTCGGCTTCGGCCGACTGGCTGCGGGCACTCGAACGCACCGCCGCCGTCACGCCCGACTCGCGCCGGACGCTTGCCGTCACCGTCGAGGAGCGTGCCGCCGTCGCGCCGGACAGCCCGGCGCTGATCGGCCCGGGCGGGACGCTCACCTACGCGGAACTCGCCTCTTTCATCCGCCGCACGGCGCGCTGGGCCTTGGCGGAAGGCCTGGTGCCGGGCGATCGCGTCGCCCTGGTGATGACGAACGCGCCGGCCTATGCCGCGATCTGGCTGGGGCTGTCGCGCGTCGGCATCGTCACGGCGCTGATCAACACGCAGCTGGCGGGCGAGGGACTGGCGCATTGCCTGCACGCCGCCGCGCCGCGCCACATCGTCGCCGGATCGAGCTGCCTGCCTCTGCTCGACAGCATCGCGCTCGAAGAAGGCGTCCGCGTGTGGAGCTGGGGCGCGGACCGGCCGGCCGCACCCCGCCTGGACGACGCCGTCGCAGGTCTCGATGATACGCCCCTCGACGAGGGCGTGACGAGCGTCACTCTCCGCGATCTTGCCCTGCTGATCTACACCTCCGGCACGACAGGCCTGCCCAAGGCGGCCCGCGTCAGCCATCATCGCGTGGCGATGTGGAGCGAATGGTTCGCCGCCGTCACCGACGCGCGGCCTGACGATCGCCTCTACGATTGCCTGCCCATGTACCATTCCGTCGGCGGCGTGGTCGCCGTCGGCGCCATGCTCGCCGCCGGTGGCGCCGTCATCGTCCGCGAGGGCTTCTCCGCCAGCCGCTTCTGGCCCGACATCGTCGCGAGCGGTGCCACCATCTTTCAGTACATCGGGGAATTGTGCCGCTACCTCGTCGCCGCCCCGGCGAACGAGGCCGAGCCCATGCACCGGCTTCGCCTGTGCTGCGGCAACGGTCTGCGCGAGGATGTTTGGACCGCCTTCGCCGCGCGCTTCGCCGTGCCGCGCATCCTCGAGTTCTACGCCGCCACGGAGGGCAGCTTCTCGCTCTTCAACCTGGAAGGAATGCCCGGCGCGATCGGACGGCTGCCGCCGTTCTTGGCGCATCGATCGCCCGTCGCGCTGGTCCGCCACGATCCCGCCACGGCGCGCCCGGCCCGGGGCGCCGACGGATTCTGCCTGCGCTGCGCGAACGACGAACCCGGCGAGGCGATCGGACGGCTCGGGACTCTCGGCAACGGGCTGTCGGGGCGCTTCGAGGGCTACACCGACGCCGCCGACAGCGAGGCCAAGGTCCTGCGGGATGTCTTCGAGCCCGGCGACCGGTGGTTTCGCACCGGCGATGCGATGGCGCGTGACGCCCAGGGCTTCTACCGCTTCGTCGACCGGCTCGGCGACACCTTTCGCTGGAAGGGTGAGAACGTCGCCGCCGCCGAGGTCGAGGCGGCGCTGCGCCGTTGCTCCGGCGTCGCCGAAACCTCGGTCTACGGCGTCGCCGTGCCCGGTGCCGACGGGCGCGCCGGAATGGCCGCGCTCGTGGCCGGTCCACTGGTCACGCCGGCGGCGATCCTCGAGGCCGTCGCGAGCCTGCCGCGCTACGCCCGACCGGTCTTCCTGCGCTTCTGCCGAGACCTCGCGACGACCGGCACCTTCAGGCCGAAGAAGGCCGACCTCATGCGAGCCGGCTACGATGCGACGCAGGTCGCAGATCCCCTGTTCGTCCTGCAGGATGGCGTCTACGTGCCGCTCGACGCGAAGCTCGCGGTCCGGATCGGCGCGGCCGATCCGACTTGGCTGCGCGCCACCTGACTGTATCCCGTCAGGCACGCCCGCCCCTTACCCGACGCTTTCGCGGCGAAGTCGGTGTGAGGTGTGGGCGCTGAGAATGCTATCACAATCATGATCGAAACTCTTGGAATCATTCATGACGATTGCCTTCGGACGACGACGCCGTCGCATACGCCTGCTCGGCGTCATCGCTGCCGCTTGGCTTTGCACCGGTGCGACAAGGCTGCCCGAACGCGGGACGGCCGAGGAACAGGAGGCGTGCACGCCCGACGTCTTCCGGTTGTGCAGCGCCGAGATCCCGAACGAGCCGCAAATCCTCGCCTGTTTGGAGAGCAAGCGGGAGCAATTGTCGCCGGCCTGCGGCAAGGTCATCATGCCGATCCCGGACCGGCGGCATCGCAAGCGCAACAACCCTGCGCCGACCTGACGCGATTTCCGCCGCATCTTCGACAAAATGATGAACTCGTCCGTCGATCGGGTGTTAGACGATCGTATCGGTTCCAGCTTACGGGTTCGGTCATGAAGTGGACCGCGTTGAATAGCATAGGCGCTGTTTTCTGGTTTGCCGGCCTAACGCTCGTCCTCGGCGTCTCGCATGCGGGTTCTTGGCAAGCTTGGGTGCCTGCGAACCCGCTTCCGATCGGTGGATTGTTCGGCGTCATCGGCCTCGCGACGTTGCTTTGGGCCAACCTGAGCAATGCCTGACGGTTGAGGCGGTAAGCTTTCTCGACAAGCCGTCGCAAGCCTAGTACGCAGCGCTGCAACGCTTCGCTTCAGGGTCTCGAATGGCTTCCGCTCCCGCCTCGTCCTCTGCACCCTCGGAACAACCGTCGCGTCGGGACATGCTCTATATCGCCACTGGCGCGGTCGCGGCGGTTGGTGCGGTGAGCGTGATCGTGCCGCTCGTGACTCAAATGGAGCCGGATGCGGCGACCATCGCAGCCGGTGCGCCTATTGATGTCGACGTGAGCCAGGTGCAGCCCGGGCAGCAGATCCTGGTCAAGTGGCGTGGCCATCCCATCTTCATCGTCAATCGGCCTCCGGAAGCACTCAAGGTCCTGCAGGAGCAGGATCTGGTCTCCAAACTCGCCGACCCTCATTCCAAGGTCGTCCAGCAGCCGGACTACGCCTCGAACTGGCATCGCTCGGTAAAGCCCGAGTACCTCGTGCTCGTCGGCGTGTGCACGCATCTGGGCTGCATTCCCACCTTCCAGCCCGACAAGGGTTCGGTCGACGCGAGCTGGCCCGGCGGGTACTTCTGTCCTTGCCACGGCTCCAAGTACGACTTGTCCGGCCGTGTCTACAGTGGCGTGCCCGCACCCTATAACCTGCCGGTCCCGCCCTACACGTTCACCAGCGACAAGACGATCCGCGTCGGTGACAACCCGTCGGGGCAGACCTTCGACCTATCCAACGTGGTTCAGCTGTAACTCGCCAAACGTCGCCGCTGCGGGATGCGGCGGTGGTGCGGGCCTTGGTCCGGTCGGCACGATCTCGCTTGGCTGCGAGCACCGCGGCTTGGCTTGAGCGCGCAAGAAATCTTCCGGGAGGCTCCATGGACCGGCGTTCCTTCATCGCGACCCTAGGGGCTGGTTCGGTCGTTGCGGCCCTGCCGAACATCGTCCTGGCCGATGTGAGCGCCCCCTACTCCTGGGACGACATGCCGCCGATGGACTCCGAGCAGAAGTTCGTCGCCTGGGGCGTGAAGACCCGCGGGGAGGACCCGAAATTCCTCAGCGAGCGTTTCGATCGCTTCCGTCATCTCGTCGGCAATCGCGACGTCACCGATCCGAAGGACAAGCGCGCCTTCCTGATGACACCGCGCGAGGACTTCGTGCTCAAGCAGAACGAGGGTCGCGCCTACGATCACGCCTTCCTCGATATCGGCTACGGCGTCACGATCTCCGGCCCCCACATCGTCGGGCGCATGACCCAGGTGATCGACGTCAAGCGCGGCGACAAGGTGCTCGAGATCGGCACCGGCTCGGGCTATCAGTCGGCCTATCTCGCAAACCTCACCGACAAGGTGTGGACGGTCGAGATCATCAAGCCGCTCGAGGAGCGCACCACCGGCATCCGCCAGGACCTCATCAAGAAGGGTTATAGCGAGTACAAAGGCATCCAGGCCAAGAACGCCGACGGCTACTTCGGCTGGGAGGAGGCCGCGCCTTTCGACGAGATCATCGTGACCTGCGGCATCGACCACGTGCCGCCGCCGCTGCTGCAGCAGCTCAAGGTCGGCGGCGTGATGGTCATTCCCGTCGGGCCGCCCGGCGCCCAGCGCGTGCTGAAGATCGTCAAGTCGCAGGACAAGGACGGCCAGGTCTCGGTGGCGCGCAGCGACATCTACAACGGCCGCATCGTGCCCTTCGTGCCCTTCACCAAGCTCGCCGACGACGGCAAGATCGAAGGCACCCACAACAAGTGACGGGTGGCCTGGCCACCTCGCCTCGCGCATCGGCGCTCGTCTACGTCGCGATCGGTCTCGTCGCCGGTGCGATCATCGCGCTGCAGATCGCGATCATGCGCATCTTCCAGATCGGCTCCTGGGCGCATTTCGGCTCGCTCGTCGTCTCGCTCGCCATGCTCGGCTTCGGCCTGGCGTCGGCGGTCATGTGCGTGGCGCGGCCCTGGTTCGAGCGGCACTGGCGCGGGGTTGCCGCCGCCGCGCTGCTGGCCTTCGGGCCGCTGGCGGTCTTTGCCAACCTCGCCGCCCAGCAACTGCCGTTCAACGCGATCTTCCTCGTCTCCGATCCCAGCCAGAAGTGGCGGCTCGTCGCCAACTTCATGCTGTACCTGCTGCCCTTCCTCGCCGGCGCCACATTCCTCGGCACGGTGTTCCTGCGCGCGGCCGAAGGCTTCAACCGCGTCTATTTCGCCGACCTCGCCGGCTCGGGCCTGTGCGGCCTCCTCTTCCTGGCGGCCATGTACGTGTTCTGGCCGCAGGACCTCATCGTCGCGCCGCTCCTCCTGTGGGGCATCGGCAGCCTGCTCTGGTTCGCCGGCATGGCGAGCCCGCGCGCCGGCATCGCCTTCGCCGCGGTGGCGAGCCTCACCGTGGTCGCGCATTTCGCCGTACCGCCGGTGTTCGGCCTGACCAAGCTCGCGACCTCCGACTACAAGGGCGTGGCTTACGCGCGGAAGTTCCCGGACTCGCAGCGCGTCTACGCGCGCGACACGCCGTTCGGCTTCCTGGAGGTGTATTCCTCCTCCTACCTGCATTTCGCGCCCGGCCTCTCGGACAACGCCGCCTTCAACCTGAAGGAGATGCCCAAGAACGCCTATCTCGGCCTGTACGTCGACGGCGAGGGCCCGATCGCCGTCCTCCGCGACCTGCCGGCGGCCGAGACCGACTATTTCCGCTACCTGCCGATGATCTACCCCTTCGTCATCAAGAAGGACCCGTCGACCTTCGTCGTGCAGTTCGGTGGCGGCCTCTCGACCAGCGTCGCCCTGCACAATTCGCGGCACGTCACCGTGGCCGAGGGCAATCCCGCCATCCTCACCGCCTTTCGCACCGATCCGGCCCTGAAGCGCTTCACCGGCGGCATTCTGGCGCGGCCCAACCTCGACGTTGTCGACTACGAGGGCCGGCTGTTCCTCGCCAACACCGACGAGCGCTACGACGTCGTCGACCTGAGCCTCGCCGATTCGGCCGGCCTGTCCTCGCCAGGCGGCTTCCCCATCGTGGAGAAGTTCGCCTACACGCGCGAGGCGATGGAGAGCTACATGCGGGCCCTGGCGCCCGGCGGCGTGCTCTCGGTCACGATGTGGAACAAGGAGGAGCCGCCCAAGAGCGTGCTCAAGCTTTACGCCACGATGGAGGCGGCGGCCCGCCGGCACGATCCGGCGACGCTGGCGCGATCCTTCTTCGTGGTCTCGAGCTACCTGTCCTCGGCGACGGTGCTCTACCGGCAGGGCGGCTTCAGCGACGCCGAGATCGCCGCGTTGCGCGACCACACCCGCAAGATGTCCTTCGACGAGATCTACTATCCCGGCATCGCCGTCGACGCGACGAACACGGACAAGCTCTTCGCCGACTACAACGCCCAGCTGTTCGGCGCGCAGCCGGCGCTGCCCGGCGCCGGTGCGCAGACTCCCGCGGCGGACGCCGACACGCCGCTGGACGATGCGCCCGGTGTCGCGCCGAGCGTGCTGCCGGCGACGGCGCTGGGGCGGCTGGCCTGGCAATCGCTGGTCGCCGGCGGCTGGGAGGACCTGTCTCGGCGCTACGTCTTCGACGTCCGGCCGCTGACCAACGACCGGCCGTATTTCGCCGCCTACATCAAGCCGGGCGACCTCGGCCGCGTCGCCGACCGGCTCGAGGCGGTGCAGGACGAGTGGGGCTACCTGCTGCTGTGGGCGACGCTCGCCATCGCGACGGCCACCGCCTCGACGCTGATCGCGATCCCCGTGGTCTTCGGTTGGCGCACGGTGTTCTCGCGCACGCCGGGCAAGGCGCTCACCATCGTCTACTTCGCCTGCCTCGGGCTCGGCTACATCATGGTCGAGGTGGGCCTCATCGCCGAGTTCGTGCTGGCGCTCGCCAACGCCACCATTTCCGCCTCGATCATGATCACCGGCATGCTGGTGTTCTCCGGGCTCGGCGCCTTCGCCTCGGAGCGGCTGCTGCCGCACGCCCGCGCGGCGATGCCCTTCGTCTTCGCCGCCATCGCCGCGCTGCTCGTCGCCTACGGCCTCTTCCTGCACGTCCCGCTCGACGCCATCGGCCGCTACCCCTACGGGCTGCGCCTGCTGCTCTCCTTCCTCCTGGTGTTCCCGCCGGCCTTCCTGATGGGCTTCCCGATGCCGACCGCCATGGCGACGCTGGCGCATCTGCGGAAGGACACGATGTTCCTCTGGGCCTGGGGCATCAACGGCTGCTTCTCGGTCATCGGCGCGGCGCTGGTGCCGCTCGTCGCCACCGCCTTCGGGCTGGCTTCCGTGCTCTACGTCGGCGCCGCCGCCTACCTCGTCGCGATCCCGGCCTTCTTCGCCGTGCTGCGGCCGACGCGGAGGCGCGAGACGTCGGCGGCGCCGCTCCCGATGCCACACCGAGCCTGCCTTGAGCGCCCGCCCCCCTGGCGCCGTCGGTATGCCCCAATTAACCCTTTAAGCGCGGCTTAACCAAAACGGGCGTCAATAGCGCATGGATCGGGCGGGGCGCGCCCTACCATGCGGGCTTCTGTCGGGCGGGGCGGACGAGTGGATCAACGGGGTTTCGGAGGACGTGACGGCGGCTGGCAGCCGCGGGTTCGCAACCGGCGGCGCGGCCCGTCCCTGCAGGCGCTGGTCTGCGCGCTGGGCCTGCTGTGCAGCGCCACCATCGGCCTCGGCCTGCTCTACGCCACGCCCGACACGCCCAGGATCGTCGTCACCGCCGCCGCCTTGCGGCCCACGCCCGCCCGGATCGCGCTCGTGCGCCACGAGATGGCGCTGCTCGATCCCGCCATGACCCGCGGCTACGAGCCGGCGCCCTTCGGCCGCAGCGCGCCGCTGCGCTCGCGCTTCGAGCATGCCGAGACGCCGCAGGTCGTGGTCGAGGCGGCGCTGGAGAGCGACCTGCCCCAAAGCGTGGCTCCCATCGCGGCGATGGCGCCGGCCGACGCCGCGATGCCCGCTCGCGACGTGCCGCTGCCGGCGCCGCGCCCGTTCGCCGCCAGGCCGCTTCCCGCCGCGCCCCGCCGCCTCGCCTCGCTCGCCGCGGCGCCGACGCCGGAGGCGATCGCGCCGCCGAGCGACGGCCGCACCCTGCTCGAGCGCATGTTCGGCGCGCCCGCCGCCCCCGCGGCCAACCCCGCCCTGGCCTATGCCACGCCCGGCGACACCGGCGGCGGCTTCTTCGGCAGCGGCGCCGCCACGTCCGCCGGCAGCGGCACCGCCGTCTACAACATCGCCAAGCACACCGTGACCTTGCCCAGCGGCGCCCAGCTCGAGGCCCATTCCGGGCTCGGCACCCACCTCGACGATCCCGGCAGCGTCACCGAGCGCATGCGCGGCGCCACCCCGCCGACGATCTACGAGCTGACCCCGCGCGAGGCGCTGTTCCACGGCGTGCGCGCGCTGCGCCTGACGCCGCTGCTCGAGGGCACCACCTTCGGCCGCGGCGGGCTGCTCGCCCACACCTTCATGCTGGGGCCGCGCGGCGATTCCAACGGCTGCGTCGTGTTCCGCAACTACGCCGCCTTCCTCGCCGCCTACGATGCCGGCCAGGTCCGCCGGCTCCTGGTGGTCGCCGGGACGTGAGCCGCCATCCCTCCCGGTCCGCCTCCGGGCTTGCTCGCCGGCTCCGCATCATCTAGGTAACATAACCTGAATGTCGCCCGGTGTCCACCCCTCCACGGCCTCGGGGAGCCGTTGGCGGCGCGTCGCGAGCCCTGACATGTGGCCCTGCCAAAGTCAGGGTACCGCGACACACGAGCGGGACGGTGTCGCGGTACCCCGACACAAAACCCCGCCATCGGCGCGTACGCTGACAAGGGCTGAATCGGGGTGGGCGTACGGCGACATGGATGAAAGTGAATCCAGCGATCCGCTTCCGAAGGCCGGCGCACGACCGGGTCTTCAGGTCGCGCCTAAGGCGAACCTTCGTTCACGACGAGATCGAGGCTTCGAGAAGAGCGATCTCTTCAGCCGACAGATCGAAGAGGCGATAGACAATGGCATCGATCTCGCCCTCGGCGGACGCGATGTGGTCGGACAGAGATCTGACCCGCACCGCATTGTCGGCGAGATAGGCTTCCCAGTCGCCACGCTCGCGCAGCGGAATCTCGACGTGAAAGGCATCTTTGACAGCCGCTCGGAAAGCGGTGAAGTCGAGAGCATACCAAGTATCAAGCTTGCCCGAAAGTGTCCGCTTACCGGCAGGGGCCAAGTCGAGAATTCGGCGACCGACATGCACCAATCGAGACCAGAGCAGCTTCGGCCGCCTCGCTCGATCAGGGGTAGCGCACGGCGCGAGCGCTGTTCGATACCTGCCTCCCAAGCCAGGCGATCCGATGCCGACATCGATCGCTGCAGACCTTCGTCCGGCGTCGCTACATCACTTGTCCTGCCGCGAATCGCGATGTCGCGCTCGGCGTCGAAGCCAGCGCGATCGGCGTGGGAACGCGGCGTGCCCGTCAGGCCGCTGGCGGCGACGGCATTGTCGCGCCGCACCGAGGCGCACGTCAGCCCTCGCCGCGGCGGCACTGGCCGACGTGCGCCTAATCAGCTGGTAAATCTGACCAACGGCGCGCCTGGCTGGTGAGAGGCGGCTTCGCAGCGTCAAACAGCGCTACTTCCGTCTTCCACGGCATGCGGCATAAAAAACACGTTTTTACGCCACCGAGCTGGAGTCTCGACGTCGCCTGGCACAGGAGTGGTTCGAGGGCCAAAGTCGATCTGCGATCCCGACCGGCTGATCTTCATCGACGAGACCTTTCACCTCGTCCAAGATGGCACGAACGCACGGACGTTTGCCCCGCGTGGCGACGGCTGAGGATGGGCGTGCGCACGGCCATTGGAAGACGACGACGCTGGTGGCCGGCCTGAGCCTGCGCGGCATCGTGGCGCCGTTCGTGCTCGACGGCGCCGTCGACCGGCCCTGCTTCGAGGCCTAAAGCATCGAGCACGGCGCTCGTTCCCGAACTGCGCCCGGCGACGTCGATCGTCAACATGGACAACCTGCCGGCGCACAAAGGGAAGCAGGTCGAGGCCCTGATCGGTAGGTCGCCGGATGCCAGCTTGCGCCTGCTGCACGCCCTACAGCCCCGACTTCAACCCCATCAAGCAACGCCTTCGCCAAGCTCAAGGCTCTGCTACGCAAGGCGGCGGAACGGACGAAGGACGCGCTCTGGGCTGCCATTGGCTCGCCTCGTCGAAAGATCACGCCAGCCGAATGCGCCAACATGTTCATGCAGCAGGCTACGATGCTACCTGAAAGGAATCTAGCTCTAGGCTCAGGACTCATTCTTGTCACAGCCAGAAGATGACGATTGCTGCGATGACGATGGCTGACATGAAGGTGTGGGCGCAACGATCGTAGCGGGTGGCGACGCGGCGCCAGTCCTTGAGGCGGCCGAACATGTTCTCGACCTTGTGGCGGAGCTTGTAGATCTTGTGGTCGTAGGCGTGCTGGACCTTGCGGGTCTTGCGCGGTGGGATGCAGGGCCTGATGCCCTTGTCTTCGAGCGCGGCGCGGTAGCCGTCGCTGTCGTAACCGCGGTCAGCGACGAGGACGTCGGCCGCTGGCAGCGCGTCGAGCAGGAAGGCGGCGCCGGCGTGGTCGCTCATCTCACCTTCGGAGAGCAGCATGGCGACGGGGCGGCCCTGGCCATCGCAGACCGCGTGCAGCTTGGAGTTCAGGCCGCCCTTCGTGCGCCCGATACGGCGGGGTAAAGCCCCTTTTTGAAGAGGCTCGCTGCAGTGCGATGCGCCTTGAGATGGGTGGCATCGATCATCAGAAGATCGGGCTCCCCGGCCCGGCCCGCGAGGGCGGCGAAGATGCGGTCGAACACGCCGAGCCGGCTCCAACGGACGAAGCGATTGTAGAGCGTCTTGTGCGGACCATAGTCAGGTGGCGCATCGCGCCAGCGCATGCCGGTGCGGATCACGTGCACGATGCCGCTGAGAACACGTCGGTCGTCCACGCGGGCGATGCCGTGCGACAGCGGAAAGTAAGGTTCGATCCGCGCCATCTGCGCGTCCGAAAGCCAGAACGAATCATTCATGCAGCGCACCTCCCAACCGCATGGAATCATCAGCTCGACCTGGCCGAAAGCCTGCCGACGTTAATAGGTCCTGAGCCTAGCCTTTTGCATTGCAGCTATCACAATATCTGGCGTTGACCGAGCATAAAAGCATTGTCGAACGGTATGGGCAAGTTCTACGTACTGAACGCGCATTTCGTGCCATCTGTTTTGCAAAAGGCGCAATGGAGCGAGGAAAGACCAAGCAAGCTTCGAATTCAAAAGACCTAAAAGCTCGAAATCAGACGCTGATATTGCATAACTTTTATCGTTCGATAAGGTATTCAATGGTTTGTTGCAGAACATTGAGCTGTTTTGAAAGTGTGGGTAGGAAATGCAAGGACCTAAAAAGCGCGCTTGATAAGCCGACTGTGACTGTTGCAGCTCCCACCATTGCTGGCGAGTTGCGCGCCTTTCAAGGCCATCCCTGAGGCAGCAGCCAATCCCAAATCGCGGGATAGTCCTCGATGTTCAATTGGCCTTTCGCAATGTTGATCAAGAATAGGTCGTCGCTCGCGACCGCCCAGCGCTTGATATCCTCGCCGCGCAGGAAAGAGACCAGCAATGCTCCGCTACGTGGATCAGAAGCGACAATCTTGTCGCGGGTCGCGCGATCGATTACGAATGCCTCGTTCAGCCCGGTCTTGATCCCATAGAGCGGCGCACCATAGACCTCGCCGAGCGTCGGCCGCCCCCTTGCGATCTTCTCGCGAAGACGCGCCATAGGCTCTTCCTCGAAGCGCCATGAGCCGACGCCGAGGCGATAGCGCGGCATCGGTCTGGCGTCCTGCAAGTAGGCGCGGCCTAGATCGCTCGGCAGCTTGTCCTTGGTTTCGAGGAAAGCGGGCTGCCTCCCGCCTCCGCTTCCTTTCGCAGCGTCAGAATCGCCGGATAGGTCGTAACACCTTCGAAGATCTGAAGGTCGCCGAAATCGACGACGCTCTCGATCGCTGCGCCGTCGGCAAGAAAACGGCGCAGGTTCTCCCCCGATCCGGTGCGAAAGAACGTCGAGGAGGAGATGAAGCCGAGCCGGGCGCCCGGCTTCAGGATCGTGGCGCCCTTCTCGAAGAAGTAAGCGTAGAGGTCGGCACGATCCGAGGCTACGCTATAGTGCCGCGCGAGGTATGGTTTGACCGCCTTCAGCAGCTCCATGCGCACATAGGGCGGATTGCCGATCACGATATCGAAGCCGCCCCCCGCGACGACGTCGGGAAAGTCAGCGTGCCAGTCGAACGGCCGGTCCGTGAGGCTCGGATCGTTGACGAGGCTGTTGCCACAGCGGATCGTCGCCGCCAGGCTTTGCAGCCGGTGGTCGCGGCGCGCCGTCTTAAGCCAAAGCGACAGACGCGTGATCTCGACCGACTCGGCATTGAGATCGACGCCGTACAGGTTCCTGGTGACGATCTCGTCGAAGCTGTCGAAAGCGGGCTCGACGCCAAGATCGAGGAGGCGGCCCTGCACGGCACGATAGCGCCGGGCCAACTCGTCGAAGGCCGCCACCAGAAACGCGCCGGAACCGCAGGCGGGATCGACGATGGTGAAGCCGCGTAGGGTCCCCAGATAGGCTTGCCAGTAGGCGATTTCCCGCTCGGGCGTTGCATCGGTGCCGAGGCCGTGCTCGCTCCACAGCCGCTCGCGACGCTCATCCAGTGCGAGGCCGATCGTGCGCTCTACCAGAAATCGTGATGATGTCGGGCGTGTAGACGACGCCCTCGCGCTTCCGCTTCGTGACGGCCGGAGGCGCCTGCCCGCGGCTCTCGGCCTTCATCTTCTCGATGTCGGTGATCGACTGCTCGAAGATGTGGCCGAGTATCGTCACGGGGACTTCGCGCCGGTAGTCCCATTGTCCCAGAGCGGCGATGTCCTGCGCGAGAGTATCGGGCAGCACGACATCGTCGACAATCGCGTCCCGCCCGAAAAGGCCGCCGTTGTAGGCCCCAATGGCGAGACGATTGTTGCCGCCGTCCACCATGCGGAAGAGCGCCTGAAAATTCGTCCAGATCGGTTCGGGATTGAACTTGTTCTGTTCCTTGGCCGCATCTTCCAGCAGCCGATCAGGTAGCAGACCGTTGCGCTGCGCAAAGGCAATGAAGAGGATGCGATCGAGGATCTTCTGCGCCGGCTCGATCGCGGCGAGGGTCGCGAGCTTTGGCCCTTCGCTCGACCCGGTGAGGAAAGCGACAAGTCGCTCGCGAATCGCTTTGTACTGTTGGTAGAGATCGTCGGTGACGTCCTTGTAGGCGCTGTCCGTCTCGCGCAGGAGTGCGTCCGTCACGACGCCAAGTAGATTGGCCTCGGCCAAGACGAGCCAAAGACGTGTCAATTCCTCGGGATCGTCGAGGGTCGTCAGATCGAACAGTTCATAAGCGTCTCGCCGCGGCCGAAAGCGTAGAGGCGGATCTCCAAGCAGTTCGAGACCAGCACCCATTTCGAACCCGGTGCGTCGATCGCGTAGTCCCAGGCCTGCTGGACGGGGCTCCGTCCGCGCCCGCCTTCGATGCGGTCAAGATCCGCGTACGAGGGGCCTTTGAGTTCGAAGGGCGCAAAGATCCGATCCTCTTCGCCATCGTTGTTAAATCGGCCGATCGCGACATCGACTGCGCCGAAGCGGATGGAGCGCTCCTGATCCAGCGTGAAAGGGCCTTCCGGATCGACGGGGCTGTAGCCGAGCACCTTTTGCAGTATTTCTTGGATGAAGACCGGTCGTACTGCTGTTTCTTTAAGGTTGACGAACTTCGCCGTCTTGCATTTGCGGGCGTAATCCTCCGCAGCCTTCACCTGCTCAGCCGACGGCGAGAAGGCGCTGAGCGAGCGCGCCTGTTGCACCACCTTGTAGTTGAACAGGGGAATACGAAGGCGCGGCATGCTGCGCCCGGGACGACCGCGGCCGCCGCTTGGTGGCAAAGAGATACCGGCAGCCGCAAAGAGTTCCATAAGGCTTGTCTAATGCTGTTGGCATCGCTGGTCGAGATATGTCGAAGCTTGCAGACGAGTGTTGCCCACCCGTACGCCTTTGGCCCGCCCATTGCTCCACCCCCGCACCCTCGCTCGGGAGCCTGCCTTGACCGATGCCGCCATCCGCCCATCCGCCGCCACCCACGCCCCGGCCGGCGCGCCGCTCGCGCTGGGCCTCGCCGCGCTCGGCATCGTCTTCGGCGATATCGGCACCAGCCCGCTCTACACCTTCAAGACCGTGCTCGACCTCGCCGGCGCGGCGCCGACGCCGGCCGTCGTGCTGGGCATGCTGTCGCTGATCCTGTGGACGCTGGTGATCGTCACGGCGGTCAAGTACGTCAGCGTGGCGATGCGGGTCGACAACGACGGCGAGGGCGGCATCCTTGCGCTGATGTCGCTGCTCGGCGCCAAGGCCCACAAGCGCCCGCTGATCGTGGCGCTGGGCCTCTTCGGCGCGGCGCTGATCTACGGCGACGGCGCCGTCACCCCGGCGATCTCGGTGCTGTCGGCGCTCGAGGGCCTCGACATGGTGACGCCGATCTTCAAGCCCTACATCCTGCCGATCGCGGTGGTGATCCTGCTCGGCCTCTTCGCCATCCAGCCGCTCGGCACCCACGTCATCGGCAAGGCGTTCGGCCCGGTGATGGTGGTGTGGTTCGCGGCCATCGCGCTCATGGGCGTCTCCGGCATCGTCCACCATCCCGCCGTCTTCGCCGCGGTGAACCCGGCCTACGGGCTGGACTACCTCGCGCACCACGGCTGGAGCGGGTTTCTCGTGCTCGGCGGCGTGTTCCTCTGCGTGACGGGGGCCGAGGCGCTCTACGCCGACATGGGGCATTTCGGCGCCAGGCCGATCCGGCTGGCGTGGTTCGCGCTGGTGCTGCCGGCGCTGGTGCTCTGCTACGCCGGGCAGGCGGCGCTGGTGATCGACGGTGCGCCGATCTCCGGCAACATCTTCTACCAGCTGTGCCCGCACGTGCTGCTGGTGCCGCTGGTGCTTCTGGCGACGCTCGCCACCATCATCGCCAGCCAGTCCATCATCACCGGCGCCTTCTCGATGACGCGGCAGGCGATCATCCTGGGCTGGCTGCCGCGGCTGCGCATCAAGCAGACCTCGGCCGAGGGCTACGGCCAGATCTACGTCGGCGTGGTGAACTGGCTGCTGATGCTGGTGACGCTGGGGCTGACGATCGGCTTCGGCAAGTCCGACAACCTCGCCGCCGCCTACGGCATCGCAGTGTCGCTGACGATGCTGATGACCGCCGTGCTGCTGTTCATCGCCATGCGCGAGATCCTGCACTGGAACGTCGTGGCGGCCGCCGCGGTGGCCGGCGTGTTCTTCATCGTCGACGCCGCCTTCGTGGCCGCCAACCTGGCCAAGATCCTGGAAGGCGGCTACGTGCCCCTGCTGCTCGCCGCCGGCATCTACGGGATCATGCTGATCTGGCACCGCGGCGCCATGGCGATGGCGGCGCGGATGCGCGATTCCGTCGTGCCGATCGAGCAGTTCGTGGCGCTGCTGAAGAGCCGCTCCATCCCGCGCACGCCGGGCACCGCGGTGTTCCTGACGCGCACCGCCACCGACACGCCGCCGGTCATGGCCTGGCAGGTCAAGCACAACCGGGCGCTGCACGAGCGCTGCCTCATCATCAACGTGACGGTGCTGTCGCGGCCGTGGCTGCGCGACGGCGAGCGCCTGACCATCCGGGAGATCGCGCCCGACATCTGGCGCGGCGAGGCCTCCTACGGCTTCATGGAGCGGCCCAACATCCCGGCGCTGCTCAAGCTCTGCGCGGGCCAAGGCTTCGCCTTCGACCTCGACGACGTCACCTACTATGTCGCCCACGAGACGGTGATCCATCGCGAGGACGGCGGCGGCATGCCGCTGTGGCAGGAGATGATCTTCGGGCTGATGGAGCGCAACACGGTGCACTACGCCGCCTTCGCCCGGCTGCCCAACGACAACGTCGTCGAGATCGGCCGGCAGATCGCGATCTGAGGGGCGCGCTGTTCCTGCGTTCGCGCGGCCCCGCCAAATGACCGTGGATCGAAATCCTTGAAGGCCTGTTTGTCGGTTTTGTGAGGAGAAAACCAATGTTCGAAGCCAACCTCGGCGTTCTCGCTCTGGGAACGCTCGCCCTCGTCGTCCTGATCGTCGGTTTTGTGTATCTGCGCAGCCTGAAAGAGGGTCGCAATCGCGACGCGGCCAAGAATATCGCCGAGGGCGGTTCCTCCGCCCACACCGCGGTGCGCGGCGGCAGCACGCCGGAGCACCTGAAGGACGCCAAGGAGACCCGATAGGCTCCGGCACGGCGCGCGACCGCGGCACTTTTTTGCTGCGGCCGGCGCGCGTCGTTGCTATAGGCACCAATCCATCGGCAGGGATAGCGGGCGTCGGCATCGGCCGGCCGCGCGGGCGTGGCGGAACTGGTAGACGCGCTGGATTTAGGTTCCAGTGGTGAAAATCGTGGGGGTTCGAGTCCCTCCGCCCGCACCATCCTCTGGCTCCGCCGTCGTTACGTCCGCGGGGTCCGCCCCGCCGCCACCAAGGTTCCAAGGTCCATGCAAGTCACCCAGACCCACGCCGACGGCTTGAAGCGCGAGTTCGAGATCGTGCTGCCGGCGCAGGACCTCGCCAGCCGCCTGAACGGCCAACTCGACGAGATGGCGGCCAAGGCCAACATCAAGGGCTTTCGCCCCGGCAAGGTGCCGGTGGCCCACCTCAAGCGCGTGTACGGCCGCCAGGTCATGGCCGAGGTGCTGCAGACCGCCATCGGCGAGGCGCGCGCCAAAATGATCGAGGACAACAAGCTGCGCGTCGCCGGCGAACCGAAGTTCGACCTCGACGGCGGCGAGGACGAGCAGGTGCTGGAGCGCGCGCTCGAACTCAAGGGCGACCTCAAGTTCAAGGTGGCACTCGAGGTGCTGCCGAAGGTCGAGATCGGCGCGCTCGACGATCTCGCCATCGAGAAGCTCGTCGCCGACGTGCCCGACGAGGAGGTCGACCGCTTCATCGCCATGATCGCCGACCAGCAGCGCGTCTACGCGCCCAAGGGCGACGGCGCCACGGCGGAGAAGGGCGACAAGGTCACCGTCGACTTCGTCGGGCGGATCGACGACGAGACCTTCGAGGGCGGCTCCGGCGAGAGCGTCGACCTGGTGCTCGGCTCGAACTCCTTCATCCCCGGCTTCGAGGACCAGCTGGTCGGCATGGCCACGAGCGAACACCGCACCGTGTCGGTGACCTTCCCCGACGATTACGGCGCGCCCGCGCTCGCCGGCAAGGCGGCCCACTTCGGCGTCACGCTCAAGAGCATCGCGGCGCCGGGCGACCTTGCCATCGACGACGAGTTCGCCAAGGGCTTCGGCATGGACGGCCTCGACAAGCTCAAGGAGACGGTACGCGGCAACATCGAGCGCGAGTACGGCTCCGCCTCGCGCGCCAAGTGGAAGCGCGGCCTGCTGGACACCCTCGACAAGCGCTACGACTTCGACCTGCCGCAGGGTCTCGTCGACCAGGAGTTCGAGCAGATCTGGAAACAGGTCCAGGCGGAACAGGTGCAGACCAAGAAGAGCTTCGAGGACGAGGGCACCACGGAGGAGGCGGCGCGCGCCGACTACCGCAAGATCGCCGAGCGCCGGGTGCGCCTCGGCCTGGTGCTGGCCGAGATCGGCGAGGAGGCCGGGGTCAAGGTCACCCAGGAGGAGATGACCCAGGCGCTGATGGAGCGGGTACGTCAGTACCCGGGCGAGGAGAAGCAGGTCTACGACTTCTTCCGCAACAATCCGCAGATGATGGCGCAGATCCAGGCGCCGATCTTCGAGGACAAGGTCGTCGACCATATCGTGTCCAAGGCCAAGGTGACCGAACGCAAGGTCTCGAAGGAAGAGCTGACCAAGCTCGACGAGGACGGTATCACCGAGGCCGTCGCCGCCTGAGGCGGCGCGCGGCAGGTCCAAACCGCGTGCGTGCCCTCCGGCCGATCGCCACCGAAGGCGACCTGACACAGCTGTCGCCGATCGTGTGGCGCTGCGAGGGTGAGGAAGGCGCCTTCGTGTTCGACGCGACAGCGATCCGCCAGCCGTTCATCGGCGTGTTCGTGCAGGCCGGCGACCATGCCGCGCCCAAGATCAGCTTCGACGCCGGAGAGGGCTTCAACACCATTTCGGCGCTGGTCTTTCGAAGCTTTCCGTTCGGGTTCTACCACATTCCGCTTGCGAGCCTGCGCACGGCGCGGCGCTTCCGCTTCCGCGCCTGCGAAGTCGGTCCCGTCACCTTCCGCTTTCTGGCGTTCGAATGCGGGCAGCCGCTGCTTGTCGCCGTGCTGCACTTCCTCTTCAACCTGCGCTATCAGAACATCGGCCTCGTCGCGCCGGCGTCAGGAGGTCGGCGCGGCCGCTGGGCGACGGTCATCAGCAACGTCGCGCGCATCAGGACCTTCTTCTCGACGGTGTCGTCGGGCGGCGGCATCCGCGTGCAGCAGGCCGACGACGACGTGCTGGCGAGGCTGAAGCTGTCCCAGACGGTGCAAGCCCAGCCGGTGCAGGCTGAGATGGCGGCGCGCTTCGCCGATCGCGGCGCACCGATTCTCAGCTTCATCGCGCCGGTCTACGAGACCCGGCCGGAGTTCCTGCGCGACCTCGTCGGGTCCTTCGTCGAGGAGGCGGCGCCCTACGCCGAGCTCGTCCTGGTCGACGACGGCTCGCGCGGCGCGGCGACCCGCGAGGCGCTGGCGGGGCTCGTCGCGACGCCCGGCGTCCGCGTGGTGACCCAGGATGCCAATGGCGGGATCGCCTGCGCCACCAACGCCGGCATCGCCGCGGCGCGCGGCGAATGGCTGAGCTTCATCGACCACGACGACGCCTTTGTCCCCGGCGCGATCGCGATGATCGCGCGCGCCATCACCGATCACCCCGACGCGCACTTCTTCTACACCGACGAGATCGTCACCAACGCGGCGCTGAAGCCCATCGGGTCCTTCTGCAAGCCGGCCTATGATAGCGTGCTGCTGTCAGGGCTGAACTACATCAATCATTTCTCGGTGTTCCGGCGCGAGCGGCTTGCCGCGCTCGGCGGCCTGCGTCTCGATCGCGAGGGCTCGCAGGACTACGACATGCTCCTGCGCTATCTCGAGGACGCCAGGCCGGGAACGGTGGTCCACGTGCCGTTCCTCGCCTACACCTGGCGGCGTGGCGAGGAGAGCTACTCGACCCGGTTCCGCGAGCGTTCCGTCGCCAACGCCCGCGAGGCGTTGCGCGCGGCCTACGCCGACACCGGCCGGCACATTGCCGTCGAGCCGGCGCCGGGCAGCCCCGACGTCCATCGCGTGAGGTTCCCCGACGCGCCGCGCCCGCTGGTGTCGGTGGTCATCCCCAATCGCGACAGCCTGGCCCTGATCACCCGGATCGTCGACGATCTGCTGCATCGCACCGCCTATCCCCATCTCGAGATCGTCATCGTCGACAACGGCTCGGGCGATCCCGCCGTGCTCGCTTTCTACGAAGCGTCCCGGAGCGAACGCGTCACGGCCGATCGCGTCGTCGAACCTTTCAACTTCTCGCGCATGTGCAACCGCGGGGCGCGTCTCGCCCGCGGCGAGGCGCTGCTCTTCCTCAACAATGACATCGAGGTCGTCGCGCCGGACTGGCTCGACGAGATGGTCGAGTGCCTCGCCTTCTCGCAGACCGGGATCGTCGGGGCGCGGCTGCTCTATCCCGACGGCAGCCTGCAGCATGCCGGCGTCATCGTCGGGCTCGGCGAGGCGGCCGGCCATTGGTATGTCGCCGAGAAGGCCGATACGCCCGGCCCGATGGGTCGGCTCGCCGTGCGCCAGACGATCGGTGCCGTCACCGGCGCCTGCATGCTGGTGACTCGCGCCTGCTTCGACGCTCTCGGCGGCTTCGACGAGGTCGCCTTCCCGATCGCCTACAACGATGTCGATCTTTGCTTGCGCGCGCGCGCGGCCGGGTTCCGCACGCTATGGACGCCTTTCGCCACCCTTACGCATCACGAGTCGGTCTCGCGCGGCAGCGATGCCGAGGGTGGGAACGCCGCGCGCTTGCGCGTCGAGGCCGGGCGGTTGCAGGAGCGTCACACCACCAAGACAATGGTCGACGAGGCCTACAGCCCCTTCTACGATCGGCGCTACTCGAAGCCCCACCTCATTGTGCCTGATACCCTGCCGGAGGCGCGTCGCAGCAGCTTCCAATAATCATATCGCATGATCTTATCATATGATAGGAATTGAAAGTTAAAGGAGTCTTTCCCCACTTGAGTTGTTCATCAATCCGCCGGAGCGGTTTTGGTTTTCAGATCCAAAAAGTTCGCGCCTCGTTTGATGCCGACGATCTTGCCGTGAAAATACACCTGTTCCGCGGCGAGTGCGGGCAGGTCTGCGGCTGGTACGTCGGACCGATCGCCTTGACGAAGCACGGGGCGTATATGCCCTATCTGCCGCAGTCCGAAGGCATGCGGGCGTCGGTGGCGGTGGTGCGGGCGATCGCGGCGGCCAGCGAGGGGCATAGCGCGCTATGCCTGGTCGATCCCGACGATCTTTGGGAGCCTGCCTGGGCGCCGGCTGAAGCCTGATTGATCGCGGTGGCTCGCGCGACTCCGATGACGTCGGCTGGTTTCCCCACGATCCACAGGCTCGCTCAGCAGCAGTGTTTCCGTTGAGTGTGGCGGCGCGACGTGCCACAAAGGGCGGAGCGGACGGCGCAGCGTCATCGGTCCGCAAACCTTTGTCAGTGTTGGATTATCTTGCATGACCCTGGTGGATCACGCGGCCGGACGCGTGTCGCCGCTGGTTCGCGGCGGTCAGCCCGAATTCCGCGTCTCTCCCCACAACCTCGAGGCGGAGCAGGCACTGCTCGGCGCCATTCTCATCAACAACGACGCTTTCGACCGCGTCTCGGATTTCCTGCGCCCGGATCACTTCTCCGAGGAGATCCACAAGCGCATCTACGACGTCGCCTCGCAGCTGATCCGCGCCGGCAAGGTGGCGACCCCGATCACGCTCAAGACCTTTCTCGGCGACGGCGATCTCGGCGGCATCACCGTGCCGCAATACCTCGCCCGCCTCGCGGCGCAGGCCACCGCCGTCATCAACGCCGAGGACTACGGCCGCACCGTCTACGACCTCGCCACGCGCCGCGATCTCATCCTCATCGGCGAGGACATCGTCAACGGCGCCTACGACGCGCCGGTCGACGTGTCCCCACGCGAGCAGATCGAGGAGGCCGAGCGCAAGCTGTATTCGATCGCCGAGTCCGGCCGCTACGACGGCGGCTTCCAGCGCTTCTCCGACGCGCTGACATCGGCCGTCGATATGGCAGCCAAGGCCTTCGAGCGCGACGGAGGCCTGTCGGGCATCGCCACCGGCATGAGCGATCTCGACTTCAAGATGGGCGGCCTGCAGGCGTCCGACCTCATCATCATCGCCGGGCGTCCCGGCATGGGCAAGACCGCGCTCGCCACCAACATCGCCTTCAACATCGCCAAGGCCTACGAATTCCGCCAGAAGCCTGACGGCACGCACGAGACGGTCAACGGCGGCATCGTCGGCTTCTTCTCGCTCGAGATGTCGGCCGAGCAGCTCGCCACCCGCATCATCGCCGAGCAGAGCCAGGTGGCCTCCAACAAGATTCGCCGCGGCGACATCACCGAGGGGGACTTCCACCGCGTCGCCGAGGCGGCGCGCGAGATGCAGCAGATCCCCTTCTACATCGATCAGACCGGCGGCATCTCGATCGCCCAGCTCACCGCCCGCGCCCGACGCCTCAAGCGCCAGCGCGGGCTCGACATGCTGGTGGTCGACTATCTGCAACTGCTGTCGGGCTCGAAGACGCGTGACGGCAACCGCGTGCAGGAGCTGACGGAGATCACCACCGGGCTCAAGGCTCTGGCCAAGGAGCTGGCCGTGCCGATCGTGGCGCTGTCGCAGCTCTCGCGGCAGGTCGAGTCGCGCGAAGACAAACGCCCGCTATTGTCGGACCTGCGTGAATCCGGCTCGATCGAGCAGGACGCCGATGTCGTGATCTTCGTGTTTCGTGAGGAATACTATCACGAGCGCACGAAACCAGAGGAAGGAACAGTAGGCTTTCCCGAGTGGCAAAATAAATCGGAGCGTATCCACGGCAAGGCCGAAGTGATCATCGGCAAGCAGCGCCATGGTCCGACCGGCACGGTGGAACTCGCCTTCGAGGGCGAGTTCACCCGCTTCTCCAACCTGGCCCGCGAGGACCACATGCCGGTGCCTCATTAGGCGTCACGATCCGAGCGTCGGCGACAAAGCTGCCTTGTGCTGTAGGTGCATCGCGGTGGGGACCGGTAGATGCAAGTCACCTTGGTAAACGCGGGGTTTTACTATGCGACTGGTCTCTCGGTCGCCGACGCAGGCGTGACGAGCGAGGACATCGCGCCGAAAACCCTTAGACAACGTGTCGCGTGAACGAACGGCCGAGGTCTCGTTCGCCGCCTTGGCCGCGTCAGAATTAGCCTGAGTTAAATACGCTTGTCGTCAAAGTCGCGTTTGCGGCCCTCGTTAGGGCGCACCGTCGCTGGGACATAGCGCTCTCAAGCCTCCCGCACGCTTGGCCGCGTACAAGGCGCGGTCGGCTCGCGAGATCAGAAGGTCGGGCTGCAACCCGTCCTCCGGCGCGCAGGCCACGCCGATGCTGGCCCCGACGCGCGCACTCAGATCCTGGCCGAGCTCATAAGGGGCACAGACCGCAGCAACGATGCGTTGCGCCGCGGCCAGCGCCTCCAGCCTGGAGATGGCGGGCAACAGTACGGCAAACTCGTCGCCACCAATTCGGGCGGCCACGTCGTTGCCGCGGCAGAGACGCCGCAAACGGTCGGCGACGGCCACCAGCAACGTGTCTCCGATCAGATGACCGAGTTGATCGTTCACGAGCTTGAAGCCATCCAGATCCATCAACAGAAGGGCGCACGACGCCGTTTTCGCCTGCTCGAGCGCAACGCGGATCCGCTCACCGAAGAACAGCCGATTGGGCAGCCTGGTAAGGGGGTCGTGATGCGCCAGGAAGCGGATCTCCTCCTCGGCACGACGGCGTTCGGTGATGTCCTCGTGCGCCGCGACCCAGCTGCCGTCCTCAAGAACCTGGATATCAAGGGCGACCAGTCTGGCGTCTCTCACCATGTTTTCGGTGGTGACGCGCGTCCCGGCTTTCAATCGCGGCGCTATCCGCGACCAGAGAGCCTCTGCGGTCCAACCTTGATAGTTCCCCGCGGCCACGCTAGCCCGAAACATGTCCAGAAACGATGTGCCGAGCGGGAGGCTGGCCCGCGTGAATCCGTAGATCTCGAAGTAGCGATCATTAGCGAACTGCAGTTTCTGGTCGGCATCGTAGAGGCAGATGCCATGCGGTATATTGTCGAGGGCTGTCTCGAGTCTCCGCTGCAGGTCGATCCGGCACGTACCCAAGCTCGACGACCCCTCGTAGACGCCATTGGGTGATCCGCCGTCCACGCGCGACGATCGCCTCGTCTGCGATGCTTCGATAATTTCGATTTTACTACGCATGACCAAGGAGCGTCCAAACTTCATGGCATCATGGCTCGCCGAAGGTTTCAACGCCGTTAAATGGACAACGACAAGATCATGACGCTGCTTTGAAGCATTGACCTGAACGCGCGCGGGACAACTCGTGCGTCCACGCAAATACCGCGTGTTCGCGGGCCGCTGTGTCCGCTCGCAATAGTGTAGCCTTTGTTTGAGGTTCGACATTGGACACGCGCAACGTCGATGCGCCGCTCCGACCCGGCTCTTGGACGCTCCTATCCTCCGCAAGGACATCCTGCCCTTTTTCGCCAACATCGTCATGCCGGGCGCATAGGTCCGGAAAGCGCTGGAACTCCATCGCACTTAGCGGCGGCGTGTGTCTTGTCCTCCTCGCCGGCGCGGGAGACAGTGCAGCGTGCAACGACGGAACCAGATCTTGCGACCGCTTCTCGCTCCCGTGACGGAATGGCGCGACGTCGAGGCCGAGCAGGCCGGGTCGACGTTGACAGTGGATCTCGCCGCGCTCGCCGCCAACTGGCGGCTACTCGCCGACAAGGCCGGCCGGGCGGAATGCGCCGCCGTGGTCAAGGCCGACGCCTACGGCCTCGGACTCGCCGCCGTCGCGCCGGCGCTGCGACGCGCCGGCTGCCGCACCTTCTTCGTGGCGCATGTCTTCGAGGGGCAGCGACTGCGCGCGCTCTGCCCCGAGGCGACGATCTACGTGCTGAACGGCCTGATGCCGCGCACCGCGCCGCTGTTCGTCAAGGCGCGGCTGCGGCCGGTGCTCGGCTCGTTGCTCGAGATGGAGGATTGGATCGAGGCTACCGCGCGCACCCGCAGCCCGTGCGCGCTGCAGCTCGACAGCGGCATGAACCGACTCGGGCTCATCGCCGAGCAGGTGGCGGCCGCCGTGCGCCTCTCCATGCGGCTCGACGTGGCGCTGGTGATGAGCCATTTCGTCTGGTCGGGCCGGGCCGAGCAGCGCGACCGCGTCGAGCGGCAGCTCGCGCTCTTCGACGACGCCCGCCGCAGCTGGCCCGACGTGCCGGCCTCCATAGCGAACTCGTCCGGCATCTTCTTCGGCGACGGCGCGCTGCACGACCTGGTGCGGCCCGGCTACGCGCTCTACGGCGGCAACCCGACGCCGGATTTGGACAACCCGATGCGGCCGGTCGTGGGCTTCGAAGCCAAGGTGATCCAGGTCCACGAGGTCGCCGCCGGCGAGAGCGTCGGCTACGACGCGCATTGGATCGCGCCCTCGCCGCGCCGACTGGCGACGCTCAGCGTCGGCTACGCCGACGGAATCCCCTGCTCGGCCATCGGCACCAACGTCGAGCCGCGCGGCCATGCCAGCGTCGATGGCGCGCTGTGCCCCTTCATCGGCCGCATCTCGATGGACCTCATCGTCATCGACGTCACCGAGGCGCCCACCGTGGAGCGCGGCGATACGGTGGAGATCCTCGGCCAGGACATCGGCATCGACGACCTCGCCCGTCGCTCCGGCTCCATCGGCTACGAGATCCTGACGCGGCTGGCGCCACGCAGCCATCGCCGCACCGCCGGCGGGTAGCTCAGGATCTTACCCTACCCCACCGTGTCACCCCCGGGATCGTCCTCCTCGTTGCCACTCATCGCCTCGCGCAGGCCCTTCCAACGCTTCATGCTCTCGTGCGCGCCGAGCAGCGCGAGCGCGAGGACGAACGGCACGAGGTAGTAGATGACGCGAAACAGCAGCAGAGCAGCGAACAGCGCGGCCTCGGAATGCGCCGGCACCGTCTTCAGCATGGTCGCCTCGAAGACGCCGATGCCGCCCGGCGCGTTGGAAGCGATGCCGAGCAGGGAGCCGAACACATAGACGGTGACGAAGGTCAGGTAGTCGATGTCGCGCGGCGGGGCCATGAGGATGTAAAGCACCGCGGCCGCCGAGCAGAGATCGATGAGGCCGAGGCAGATCTGTCCGAGCGTCAGCCGAAGCCCCGGCAGCTCGAGCTTGAACCCCTGGATCTTGGCCTGCCGGTGGCCCTTGCCGGCCCAGACCAGGTAGCCGCACAGGGCGGCGACGATGGCGAGGCCGATGATGCGATTGAGCAGGGGCGACAGGTGGTCGATGTGCGACACGCCGCCGGCGCGGACGGTGAAGCCGATGCCGATGACGAGCGCCATGCCGAGCCAGAAGGTGAGGCCGGCGATGACGGTGAGGCTCGCCACCTTGCCGGCGGACAGCCCTCGTCCGGAATAGATCCAGTAGCGCACAGTGCCTGCGGTGATCACCGGGAAGCCGAGCGTAAACGAGATCGCGTAGCTGGTGAAGGACGCCAGCGCCGTCGTCGGATAGGGCACTTTCACCTTCAGCTGACGTAAGGCGAGAGCGTCATAGCCGGTCAGCGCCAGGAACGAGAGAGCGGTGAAGGCGGCGGCGCCGAAGATCCGCTCGCCGCTCGTCGCCGCGATGGCGCCGCGCAGCGCGTTCGGATCGATCGCCATGAACGTGCGCACCAGCACGAAGATCGCCAGCGCGAGGATGCCGATGGAGAGGCCGTAGGCGACGAGGCGCCCGATGCGCCTGCGGACCTGCTGCTTGTTCACGACGCTGTCTGGGATGACGGCGTTGAGGACCTTGGTGGTCAGCTTGTCGCGCTTCTCGTCCTCGGCCAGCATTTCGGCGTCGGACTTCTGCGGCTCGGCGTCCTCGGCCTTGCGATCGTCTTGGGCCGCCGCACCGTCCACAACTTCACTCCGCGGGTCGCGCCCTCAAAGGGACGCCGCCCCTTGCCCATCGCCGATCGACCTTTTGCCCGCGTCGCCCGGCCTACCCGAGGCGGGCGACGAGGCGTTCATGCAGCGGATTGGCGGGCGAGAACACGTAGTCCATCGCCGCAACCGTGACGTGACGCGCGCCTTGCGCCACGAGCCAGTCCGCGAGCGGCGCGACCTTGTCCTTGAGGCAGGTCAAGGTCAAGCGCCCGGCCACGTTTTCCGAACGCAGCTCTGAGCCGAACTGCGCCGCAGCCGCCTCGATCAACCCCTCGCGACGCTGATCGAATTGGGCGATCACGTCGCGGTTGAGCCGCGCCGCCTCTTCGGCGGCGATGCGCGCCAGCACCTGCCGCGCCTTTTCCCGCGCCGTCTCGCGCCACGGTGCGGCGAGCGAGGCCACGAGGTTGGCCTCCGAGCGCAGCATCACCCCGTCGTCGAGCACCTTGAGGGCGTTGGCCGCCAGCGTCGCGCCCGTCGTCGTGATGTCGACGATGAGCTCGGCCTGGCCCGCCGCCGGCGCGCCCTCCGTGGCGCCGAGGCTCTCGACGATGCGATAGTCGACGACGTGGTTGGCGGAAAAGAAGCGCCGCGTCAGATTGACGTATTTGGTGGCGACCCGCATGCGCTCGCGGCGCCTGGTGAAGTGGGCGGCGGCGACGTCCTCGAGGTCGGACATCGTGCGCACGTCGATCCAGGCCTGCGGCACCGCCACCACGACGTCGGCGCGGCCGAAGCCCAACGGCGTCAGAAGCTCGAGCTTGGTGTCGGCTTCCTCGAGCGTCTCGCGCACTAGGTCCTCGCCCGTGATCCCGAGGTGGGCGTGGCCGGCGGCGAGCAGGCCGACGATCTCGGAGGCGGAGACGAACGCGACCTCGATGCCGTCGACTCCCTCAAGCGTGCCGCGATAGTCGCGGGCGCCGCGGTTGGGCTTCAGAGTCAGGCCGGCGCGGGCGAAGAAGGCGGCGGCGTTCTCCTGCAGCCGCCCTTTCGAGGGCACCGCGAGGACAAGGTCGGCCCGGCCCTCCGAGATCGAGGCGCTCACGGCATCTCTCCCGCAGCGCGCCGGTCGGCCCAGAGCGCCGCGCCCACCGCCGGCACGTCGATCTTGGCGCCGAGCGTGCCCATCAGGCGGTCGTAGCGACCGCCGCCGACGAGCGGCGGATCGTCGAGCCGCGCGGCGTCCCGGGTCTCGAAGACGAAACCGGTGTAATAATCGAGGTTGCGGATGAAGCGGCCGGAGAAGCGCAGCCCGGCGAGGTCGACGCCGCGGGCGGCGATGAAGCTGACGCGGCGCTCGAAGCGGTCCAGCGCCGGGCCGAGGTCCAGCTCGGCGTCCTCGGCGAGGCCGCGCAGCGCGCAGGCCGCCTCGTCCGGGTCGCCCTCGACGGCGAGGAAACGTTCCAGCGCGGCGCGCGCGTCGGGATCGACGCCGTGGCCGCCCTTCAGCGCCGCCTGCTCGAGGAAGCGGTCGGCGATCTCGGCCGCGGTGCGGCCGCCGACGCTCCTGATGCCGGCGATGGCGAGCAGGTCCTCGACCAGCGCCCGCGCGCCGTTCTTGTCGACGCCCTCGAGCGCCGCCAGCACGCCGGAATGGTCGATGCTGCCGTCCGTAGGCGCATCGAGGATCCCGGCGAGGCTCTTGCCCTGGCCGAGGCCGCGGATGATGCGGCGGCGCCATTGCGGCGGGATGGCGAGCGCGCCGACGAGGTCGGAGAACAGCGCGGCGTCGCCGATCGTCGTCACGAATTGCGCCGGCTTGACCAGCGAAGCGGCCTCGAGCGACAGCGCCAGGATCTCGGCGTCGGCCGCCTCGCGGTCGTTGCGGCCGAGGTTCTCGATGCCGGCCTGCACGAACTCGCCGGGCCCGTCGCGCCGGAGCCGAAAGACGGGCCCGCAATAGCAGAAGGCGGCCGGGCGCCCGGCCTGCGGCGAGTCGAGGTAGAACCGGCAGACCGGGATCGTGTATTCCGGCCGCAGACACAGCTCCTCGCCGGAAAGCGAATGGGTTAGGTAGAGCCGCCCGCGCATCTCCTCGCCGGACTCGAAGAAGGCGGCGGCCGGCTGCAGCATCGGCGGCTCGCAGCGCGCGTAGCCGGCTTCGACGAGATGGGACAGCAGCGCGTCCTGGCGCTGGCGATCGTCGGCGAAAGGAAGCGGCGCGGCGGGGGCGTTCAAGGTCGGGCTCCGAAGTCGGCGCCCTCTTAGCAAGCACGCCCCGCAGGCGCGACCCGTTTCGGGCGACAGGGTGAAAAGCCGGCGTCATCGGACATCGAAGGCGGCACCAAAGCGCCTCCCGCGCGTTTGATTGCCCAGTTCAGTCCTACGCCGTTAACTACCTCTTAACCAATCGTTTGACCCACGGCGGTCCTGTCAGGGAAACTGTTCATGTCGGAGCGGGGGGCAGACGGCATGTTGAAGCGGTTGCGACGTCTGGGTGCCACGGCAGTGCTGCTCGTCGTCGCTTTCTCGGCTCAGCCGCTCGTGGGCCAAACTCTCGCAAGCCATGCCGCCCATCGCCACACGCGTGCTCTCCGCGCCGCCGTCGCCACGATCCACGAGGACGCCATAGAGAGCCTCCTCCAGCCGGTTCACGCCGCGCCGGTCGGCGAGGTCACCCGCGTGCCCTACGGCTGGGCCGATTTCTGCACTCGCCGCGTCGAGGAGTGCCGCGTCGACGTGCTCGATCCCGTCAACGTCGTGATGACGGCCAAGGTCGAGAAGGTGCTGTCCGAGGTCAACGCGAAGGTCAATGCCGAGATCGAGCCGGTCTCGAACCTCGAGCACTGGGGCACCCTACTCGACCACTGGGACTATCCCACCGACGGCAAGGGCGATTGCAAGATCTACGCGCTGTGGAAGCGCAGGCAGCTGCTCGACCGCGGCTTTCCCCGCCAGGCGCTGCTGATGACGATCGTCCGCGACCTCGAGGGCAACGGCCACACCATCCTCACGGTCAAGACCGACAGGGGCGACTACGTCCTCGACAACATGGTCGGCGAGGTTCGTTTCTGGGACGAGACCGGCTACAAGTTCGTGAAGCGCCAGTCGCAGACCGACCCCAACGTATGGGTCTCCGTCGGCCCGGCCACGATGCCGGTCACCACTGCGGTGGTGCAGTAGACGGTTCTCTCTCGTAGACCACGTGTGGGACGGGCCGTAGCCCGGCAGGATGTTCCCTTCTCCCTTTGCGGGACAGGGGAGCGCGAAGCGCCGGACGAGGGGCGCGTACCTCCCGGAGGCTGCCGCAGCGTAGAGTCAGCTCTTCGTTGTGGGCGCGATGCCGTGATAGTTGGCGATGCTGGGCTCGCGCGTCGGCCCCTCCTCGTCGTCGCCCTCGGCCGCGACGTCGCCGTGGCGGAAATCGCCGAGCGAGAGGTTGCGGCCCCACGCGCGGCGATCGGGGCGCTTGATCTGCACCGCCTCATCGTCCGGCAGCGCCTGCAGCGTCGGCCGTTGGCGGATCAGCACGGCGACGGCGCGCGCCGCCTCCCGCGGTGTTTCCGCCTCGATGGCTTCTTCCTGAAGATGATCGATCTCGACGGTGAAGCGTGGCATGCGTGCCTAGCGCGGGTTCGCGCCCAAGGTTCCGTGGCCCTGGGCAGCGTCCGCCGTTGCGACTTCGACCCCCGTCCGGTGCTCAGGTGCGGTATTGCTCGGGGACAGGGATGTTCTTGGCGGGATCGGTGTCGTGGCGCGTCATGCGCGTGACGAGGTCGCCGCCGACAAGCGGGCGCAGGTCCGCCTCGAGCGCGTCGGCGGCCTCGCGCGGATAGACCTCGGCGCCGCCGATGCGCAGCGCGAACGCGCCGAGATGCCGCGCGCGCATCGCCGGGTCGGCGAGCGTCGCCTTGGTCCATTTGGACAGCGGGGTCTCGCCGCCCGCCGCCTCGGTCTCTGCGACATAGTCGGTGAACGCCTGCCACTGGCTGATCATGCGCGCGTCGTGCTTCTGCAGCACGGCCTTGAGCGGCTGCAGCGCCGGATCGTCGCCGTCCCGGAACGCCCTCTCCGCCATGGCGTCGTCGAGGTAGACGCGAAGCTGGTGTTTCCACTGATCGGTCATGGGCGTATCCTGCAAAGCGGTGCCGGCCGCGCGACACATGGCGCCGTCACCGACGCGCGACCATTGTCCAAGACGGGCCGTTCGTCACGGGAGGCGCGGCGGTCCATGGCGCCGCACCCTTCCGGAGATGAAGCTTGATCGTCGCCGCCACCGCCGTCGTCGCGGTCTGGATCGCGCTGTTCGGAACGGCCTACGTATCGCGCGGGCTCGGCCGCGTCGCGGCGATCGGCGCGGTCACCGCCTGCTACCTGGCGGCGGCGAGCCTGGCGCTGCACTGGCTCGGCGGAGGCGTCCAGGGCCGGCTCGCGGCCGCCGGCATGCTCGTGCCCTACGGCGCCGCGATCGGGCTTACGATCATCTCCACGAGACGATGAAACCCGCCCACCGGCTTCCTTCGCGGCGGCGAAGAGGACGCGCCCGCATCACGCGCCGGCGCGGGCCTTCATGGCGTGGCCGGCCAGCGTCTTGCCCAGCGTCCACACCGAGCCCGGCACCTTGTGCGAGTCGGCGATGACGTCGTCGAAGGCGCTCTCGATCCAGTCGCAATCGGTTTCGGTGATGGTCAGGGGCGGGATCAGCTTGATCACGTTGAGCCCGTGGCCGGCGACCTGCACCACGATCTTGTGGTCCTTGAAGATCGGGATCACGATGATCTGGCTGAACAGGCCGGCATTGGCCGTCTCCAGCAGCGACCAGGCCGCCTTGAGCTTCAGCGACTTCGGCGAGCCGAACTCGAGCCCAATCATCAGCCCCTTGCCGCGCACGCTCTTCAGGAACTCGTGGCGCCCGGCCATATCGCGAAATGCCGCCATCAGCCGCTCGCCCTTTGCTGCGGCGTTGGCGACGAGATCCTCGCGCTCGATCACCTCGAGCGTGGCGAGGCCGGCGGCCATGGCCATGTCGTTCTTGGCGAAGGTGGAGCCGTGCACCACGGCCTTGTCCATGCGCGAGAACACCTTCGCGAACACGGCTTTTCGCGCGATGACCGCGCCGACGGGAACGTGGCCGCCCGACAGCGCCTTGGCGATCAACACCATGTCGGGCTCCAGCCCCCAGTGCTCGAGAGCCAGGAACTTGCCGGTGCGGCCGAGGCCGGTCTGGATCTCGTCGCAGACGAACAGCGTGCCGTGCTTGCGGCACAAGGCCTGGGCGCCGGCGAGGTAGCCGTCGTCGGGCAGGTTGACGCCCTTGCCCTGGATCGGCTCGACGATGTAGGCGGCGACCTGCTTGCCCGCCAGCGCCTTCTCCAGCGCGGCGAGGTCGTTGAACGGCACCTCGCGGCAGCCCGGCATCAGCGTGCCGAAGCCGTTGCGGAACTGCGGGTCGGGGGTCAGCGACAGCGCGCCATAGGTGAGGCCGTGATAGGCGTGGTCGGCGTAGAGGATGTCCTGCCGGCCGGTGGCGCAGCGCGCGAACTTCATCGCCGCCTCGACCGCCTCGGCGCCGGAGTTGCAGAAGAACACCTTGTCGAGCCAGGGCGTGTAGGCGAGCAGCCGCTCGGCCAGCACGCCCGAGAGCACCGAGACGTCCATCTGGATGAGATTGGGCAGCTCGGACCCCAGCACCGCCTTCAGCGCGTCGCGCAGCGTGGGATGGTTGCGGCCGATGCCGAAGACGCCCCAGCCCGAGAGCAGGTCAAGGTACTTGTCGCCGTTACGGTCCCACAGGTACTGGCCCGAGCCGGCGCGGAAGCCGACGTCGTAGCCGATCGTCTGCAGCACGCGCACCATCTGCTCGTTGAGGTGCGCGGTATGGAGACCGTAACGGTCGGGCTCGCGCTCGGCGAGGATGGCGCCGATGTCGAACGGGGCGCGGGCGTCCGGGGAATGGGTCATGGCGGGAAAATACTAGAGCGCGCGTGGCGGCACAAGGCGAGGCGCATCTGCAGGAGAGTGGTGCGGCGCCAGGGCCACTCGCGAAAGCGCCGGTCGGAACGACGGAGCCAGGCTGAGCTGGAACGGCCGACCCGCGCGGTCCGCGAAGGGCGTGTCACGCCGTCCATTCGGAGCGAGAGCCCGGGACTTGTAGCAACAGGCCGCCGAGAAGAGCGGGGCGATCGCTCTCATTCTTCATCTGCGTTGTCATGGGTTCCGGGCCCGCCTGCGGCGTCCCGGAAGACGGGTATTGCCCACGCCGTCTTTCCGGGGCGAGCGCAGCGAGAGCCCGGAACCCATGACAACGCGCTTGCCAGGAAGGGCGACACCCAAGCCGCCTGCCCTGCCGTCATGTCGTGTCGTTCAAGGCTCGCGCCACGCGATCCACGACGGGCGAATGACGCCTTCGAGGTGAAGGCCCCCTACTCCCCCACCTCCGCCTCGGCCCGCGCCCTCGCCGCCAGAGAATCCATCCCGCGCCGCCACAACCTGGGCCGCACCACCGCGGCGGCGACCACCGCCGCCAGCGTGCCGATCAGGATCTCGACGACGCGGTCGAGCGGGCGGGCGTAGAGCGCGCCGGCTCCGGCTCCCGCGCCCGGCACCAGCACCACGACGATGAGGGTGACGGCGGAAAGCCGCAGGTAGGGGTACACGGCGATCAGCAGCGCGAGGCCAGCGAGCGCCACCCAGAACAGCGGCGGCGCCGGCCAGCCGTGCTGCTCGGCGAGCAGCACCAAAAAGCCGACGGCGGCCCCGACCAGCGTGCCCAGCACGCGGTCGCGGCCGGCGCCGAGCGTGTCCGACAGCATCGGCTGGGTCACCACGACCGCCGTGATCAGCGCCCAGTAGCGCTCCGGCAGCCCACTCGCCGCCGCCGTGAGGAAGGCGAGCGCGCAGGCACCGACGAGGCGGGTCGCCTGCCACAGCGCCGGGCCGTCGAGCCGGCGGTGCTCGGGCGCCGGCCCGCTCAGGCGCCGCGCTCCGCCAGCGCCGGCGCCGGCCGCGGCCACAGCGCGAGGGTCGCGCAGAAGGCGCAGGCCGACAGCGTCGTGGCCACCGCCAGGCCGAGACCGAGGCCGTCGCGGCTGGCGAGCCAGTCGCCGCCATTGGTGCCGGCGGTGCGCACCGCGAGCACGGTGACCCAATAGGCCGCCTTGGCCCGCCACCACGCCCGGCGGCGCAGCCCGATGATCGCGGCGGCGACCGGCAGGGTCAGGAGGGCGGCCAGCCCCGGCGCCAGGCCGAGGTCGTCGGCGAGATAGTCGCCGAGCGCGGTGCCGAACACGCCGGCGGTCAGCATCGTGGCCCAGTAGCGCGCGTCGACGGCCGGCCCCTCGCCGCCGCCGCCGGATCGGGAGAAGGCGGTCCGGTCGGTGAGCACGAGGGCCGCCAGCGTGAGCGCCAGCAGGGCGAGGACCAGGAGCGGGGCGAGATGGAGGTCGTGGTCGGCGAAATCGGCGAGGTTGGTGGCGGCGGTGCGCAGCGTCAGGATGGCCGCCCAGTAGAACGCCTCGGTGGACACCCGGGTGCGCCGCTCGGCGAGGAGGATGACGACGAACAGCCCGGCCAGCGGCAGCAGCCCGCCGACGTGGCCCAGCCCGAGATCATGCGCCGCGAAGTCGCCCGTGTTGGTGCCGAGCACGCTCGCCAGCACGAGCGCGGTCCAGTAGCGCGGGCCGAGGGCTGGGACGCGGGTGGGGTGCATGGGGGGGCTCGCGGGTGGTGCCCGGCTCAAAGAACGGGATAGCGCGAAGGTTTTATGACGGGCGAAGCGGCACGCGAAAGACACGACATCTCGAGTAGTAAACCTTGTAAGTCGCAACTCACGCTTGATAGATGGTGACGTTCGTCAAGCGAGCACCAAGCTGACCGTGCCGATCGAGATGCCTGACGAGGATCTGAGGACTGGCATCCTGGCACTTTGCCGGAGGATGGCACTCCCGTTCTCAACCGCGTCATGCGGGTGATGCTCGCGCGACGATTCGAGCGCTCTGTCGACGACGAGGTCTTCTTCGCCGCTCGCGACAAGCTGTTCGATGCCGGCAAGGTCGGACGGCTTCGCGGACAGGGCGGCCAGATCTTCCTGACGCAACCGGTCCTCGCGCCTCGGACTGCGAAAAAGCAGGCTGAGGCGAAAGACGTGTGGACCGAGGCCAAGCTCATGGAGCCGCTGAGGCGCCGTCTTTCCGGGGCGAGCAGAGCGAGAGCCCGGAACCCATGACAACAAATTCAAATTCGCCGGCAAGAGCGACACCGTCGCAGCCTCATCCTGCATTCGCGTTGTCATGGATTCCGGGCTCGCCTTCGGCGCCCCGGAAAGACGGATGCCGGTGAAGGGGCACGCCATCTTTCCGGGGCGAGCGCAGCGAGAGCCCGGAGCCCATGACAACGAATTAGTCGGCAAGAGCGACACCGCCGCCGCCTCATTCTGCATCCGCGTTGTCATGGATTCCGGGCTCGCGCCCGGCGCCCCGGAAAGACGGATGTCGGCGTACGGCCACGCCGATTTCTGCGATTTTGCGCCTTGTCGGCGTACGCGGCATCGACCCGACAACATGTCGCCGTACCGCGACAGCGGCCCGCTTGTTTGTCGCGGTACCCTGACTTTGGCAGGGCCAGATGTCAGGGCACGCGACGCGGGTCAAGCGCGGCCCGGAGGGCTTGACGCGTCCGCCGCAACGGTTATCTTACCTAGAGCGATGAGGCAAGCTCACGCCGCGTCGGCCGGCTCCTTCGCCGCCTGCCGGTAGATCTTGAGGCGTTTCACCCGCCGGGGATCGGCGTCGAGGACCTCGAACTCGAAGCCGCCCTCGGCGACGATCTCGCCGCGCACCGGCACGTGGCCGGCGAGCGCGGTGACGAGGCCGCCGACGGTGTCGACGTCCTCGGCGTCGTGCATCTCCTCGAGGTCGGTGCCGAGCTCCTTGGAAAGGTCGTCGAGCGGGGCGCGGGCATCGACGAGGAAGCAGCCATCCTCGCCGGCCTCGATCTGCGGCTCCCCGCCGAAATCGTGCTCGTCCTCAATGTCGCCGACGATCATCTCGACGATGTCCTCGATGGAGGCGAGACCGTCGGTGCCGCCGTACTCGTCGATCACCAGCGCCATGTGGGTGCGGGTGGTCTGCATCTTCACCAGCAGGTCCAGCGCCGGCATGGAGGGCGGCACGAACAGCACGGGCCGCAGGATCTCGGCCGCCGAGAGCGGCTGCGTCAGGTCGAGCGAGCCGAGCGAGCGCACCATCTTCTCCTGCGCCGGCTCCGGACCCTCGCTCGGCGTCGGCGCGATCTCCTCGCGCGGCACGGGCGCCTCGGCGGCGGCGATATGGTCGACGAGGTCGCGCACGTGGATCATGCCGCGGGGATCGTCGAGCGTGGCGCCGTAGACCGGCAGGCGCGAGTGCCCGGCGGTGCGGAACATCGCCAGCACCTCGGCCAGCGTCATGGTGAGCGACACGGCGAAGATGTCGGCGCGCGGCACCATGACGTCGGCGACGCCGACCTCGTGCATGGCGAGCACGTTCTTCATCATGGTCCGCTCCTGGGCCGAGAAGTCGGCCTGGGCGGAGGTGTCCTCGAGCGCGTCCTGGATGTCGTCGCGGATCGAGACGGCGCCGAGCCCGAACAGGGCCCGCAGCCGCTCGATGAGCCGCGGCGTGCGGGCGTCGTCGGCGTGGAGGGCGGGGTCGCTCATGGCGCCGCCTCCGCCGTCGTCTCTTGCACCGCCTCGAAGGGCGAGGCGATGCCGAGCGCCGCCAGGGCGCGCGCCTCGAGCCGCTCCATGGCGTCGGCCTCGGCGTCGGTCTCGTGGTCGTGGCCGAGCAGGTGACAGAGGCCATGGGCGAGGAGGTGGCTGAGGTAGTCTTCCATCGGCCAGCCGCGCTCGTCCGCCTCGCCGGCGCTGGTCTCCCAGGCGACCACGACGTCGCCGAGCGCGTGGCCGCGGGCGGCCGCGTCGGTGGAAAAAGAGAGCACGTTGGTCGAGCGGTTCTTGCCGCGCCAGCGGGCGTTGAGGTCCCGGACGAAGGCGTCGTCGGCGAGCACGATGCTCCACTCCGTGCCCTCGGGAACGGATGTCCCGCTCGCGGCCAACGTGACGGCGGCGACGCGGGCCGCCAAGGCGTCGAGGTCGCCCAGCGCGTGCCAGGCCTCGTGCTCGACGGCGATGTCGATGGCCAAGCCCATCAGACCTTTGTTCCACCTCCGGCAGCGGCCTGGCTGGCAGGTGCCGCGGCGGGCTGGCTCGCAGGCGCCGCGGCAGCCGGGCTGGCACCTCGAGAATTAATCCGCCCTCGGGTGGCGCCCTCGTAGGCCCCGACGATGCGGCGCACGAGGTCGTGGCGCACCACGTCGCCCTCCTTGAAGATGACGTGGCCGATGCCCTCCAGCCCCGACAGCAGGTGGATGGCCTCGGAAAGCCCGGACTTCTGGCCCGGCGGCAGGTCGATCTGCGTGGGATCGCCGGTGACGATCATGCGGGAGTTCTCGCCGAGCCGCGTCAGGAACATCTTCATCTGCATCGAGGCGGCGTTCTGCGCCTCGTCGAGCAGAACGCAGGCATTGGCCAACGTGCGCCCGCGCATGAAGGCCAGCGGCGCCACCTCGATCATGCCGGTCTGCATGCCGCGTTCCACCAGGCGGGGGTCCATGAAGTCGTTCAGCGCGTCGAAGATCGGGCGCAGGTAGGGGTCGACCTTGTCGCGCATGTCGCCGGGCAGGAAGCCGAGCCGTTCGCCGGCCTCGACCGCCGGGCGCGACAGGATGAGGCGCTCGACGACGCCGCTTTCCAGCAGCGACACGGCATAGCCGACGGCGAGCCAGGTCTTGCCGGTGCCGGCCGGCCCCTCGGCAAAGACGAGCTCGTGCTTCTTCAAGGCCCGCAGGTAGGTGTTCTGCGCGACGTTGCGGGCGCGCACCGGGCCGCGGCGGCGGGTGGCGATCTGGTCGAACGAGATCTTGCCGGCGGTCTCGTCGGCGGCGCCGGCCGGGAACAGCACGCCCTGCAGCATGCCTTCCTGGATCGCGCCGTCGATGTCACCCAGAGAGATGGCCTGGCCCAGCTTGATACGATCGTAGAGCAGCTGCAGTACGTGGCGGGCGCGCTCGCAGGCGTCGGGCGGCCCCTTGATGATGACCTGGTTGCCGATGGCATTGGCCACGACGCCAAGGCCGCGCTCCATCTTGGCAAGGTTCTGGTCGTACTGGCCGAACAGCGCCGAGGCGTGCCGATTGTCGGGGAAGCTCAGCGTGACCTCGCCGGGCACCGAGGCCGAGAAGGTCGCCTGCGGCGGCGGGACGTTGCGGTTGGGCGCTCTCAAGCCACGAGACCTCGCGCGAGGGATGGGCCGTCGAGTGACCCGAAGAGGGAGTTGGGCGCAGTGGCGACGATCGCCACGCGCTGCACGGTGCCGATCAGCGCGGCCGGTCCGTCGAACTGCACCTGCTGGAAATGGGGCGTCTTGCCGGTCACCTGGCCGGGGTGACGGCCGGGCCGCTCGAGCAGCACGTCGAGCGTGCGCCCCAAGGTGGCGGCGTTGAAGGCTTGGCGCTGCGCCTCGACCAGCCCCTGCAGCGCGGCGAGGCGCTCGCGCATCACAGCCTCCGGCACGTGGTCGCCCATGTCGGCGCCGGGCGTCCCCGGCCGCGGCGAATACTTGAAGGAGAAGGTCGAGGCGAAGCCGACCTTCGCGATCAGGTCGAGCGTGGCCTGGAAGTCGGCATCGGTCTCGCCGGGGAAGCCGACGATGAAGTCGGAGGAGAGCGCGAGATCCGGGCGCGCCTCGCGCAGCGCGGCGACGGCCTCCAGGTAGGCCTCGGCCGTGTGCCGGCGGTTCATCGCCTTGAGGATGCGGTCCGAGCCCGACTGCACCGGCAGGTGCAGGAACGGCATCAGCGCCGGCAGATCGCGGTGCGCCGCGATCAGGTCGGCGTCGAGGTCGTTGGGGTGGCTCGTGGTGTAGCGGATGCGGGCGAGATCGGGGATCTCGGCCAAGCGCCGGCACAGTGCGGCGAGACCCGTGGGACGACCGTCGCCATCCTCGCCGTGGTAGCCGTTGACGTTCTGCCCGAGCAGCGTGATCTCGCGCACGCCGTGGGCGACGAGCTCGCGCGCCTCGTCGAGGATCGCCGCCACCGGCCGCGACAGCTCGGCCCCGCGGGTGTAGGGCACGACGCAGAAGGTGCAGAACTTGTCGCAGCCTTCCTGGATCGTGAGGAAGGCAGCCGGCCCGCGCGCCGCGACCTGGCGCCGCGTCGGCCGCGGAAGGCTGGCGAACTTGTCGTCGAGCGCGAAGTCGGTGTCGACCTGGCGGCGCGTTCCGGCCTCGGCCAGCAGGCGCGGCAGGTTGTGGTAGGATTGCGGGCCGACCACCACGTCGACGGCCTTCGCGCGGCGCAGGATCTCACCACCCTCGGCCTGGGCGACGCAGCCGGCGACAACGACGTGGGTGTCGAGGCCTGCGGCGCGACGCTTGGCCTTGAGCATGCGCACCTTGCCGAGCTCGGAGAAGATCTTCTCCGTCGCCCGCTCGCGGATGTGGCAGGTGTTGAGCACGACGAGGTCGGCATCCTCGATCGCCGCGGTCTCGTCGTAGCCTTCGGGCGCCAGCAGGTCGGTCATGCGCTGGGCGTCGTAGACGTTCATCTGGCAGCCGTAGGACTTCACGAACACCTTCCGGCGCCCCTGCGCCACGGGAGCGTTCGTCCCGTCCTGCTGTTCGACGTGCTGCGTCATGATCCTTCTTGAGCGCCGGGGCGCTTCTGCGAGCCGGAATCTTTGTAGGGCCTTTTCGCCCGCGAGAGAACCGCGGATTATCGAGCCGCAGACAACGTTCGTAGATCGACCGTCTCGCAACTACGCAAGTTCTTGACGCTCTCATTTGATGTAGCTACGCTAAAAGGGTGGCGATCACCTTCAATCCTTTGAAGCGCGACAGGACGTTGGCGGAACGCGGTCTCGACTTTCTCGATGCGCAGTTCGTGTTCGATGGCGTGACTATGGACTTCGAGGATCTCCGCCATGACTACGGTGAAGACCGCTTCATCTGCTACGGCCATCTCCATGGCCGCATGGTCGTCATCGCATGGACCCCGCGTGGCGCGGATCGCCACGTCTTCAGCATGAGGAAAGCCAATGAGCGGGAGCAGACACGCTATCGGGAGCGACTTGGCTAAGGTCGACACATATCGCAACACCACCGTCGACTACGACGAAATCCCCGAGGGCACCGACGAGGATTTCGCACGTGCGATTGTGAACAAGGGCGGCGTGCCGGTGCGCGGTCGGCCGGCGCTTGGCGATCGGGCCAAGAAGCAGGTCACGCTGCGCCTAGACCCGCACGTCATCTCTTATTTTCGCGAGACAGGAGAAGGCTGGCAAAGCCGCATCAATCGATTCTTGGGTACAAAAGAGACGGTCTTGCGGATGATTCACGAGCAGGAAGACTTGATCCTGGATATGGAGACGATGATCGGCTCCTTTCAAGCAGGGGAGCTCCATCTTGTCTTCGAGGCAAGAGACAAAACCATTAAGCGGATGAGGCAGGATATTAGCAACGCCAAAGAAACGATCCAAGGTTTGAAGGAGCAGATCGATTTCGGATTGCCCCGCTAGAGGTGGCGCAGGATGCGCCAATGACGATCTCGCAATCGGGGCGGCGGCCATCTTATGAACCTCTCAGTTCAGCATGCTTGAAGGCGGCATGGCGGACTGCTAGCCTCTCCGCAACGTGCTTCCGAGGGGAGATCCTCGAGATCGGCGCGACCCGCAGTGAGCGGCAAGAGGAAACCCCAGGCATGGTTCTGACGCCGGTCGCGCGTTCGTTGCGCCTCGTCGTGATCTCCGGCCTGGCGGCGTGCGTTTTTGTTCCCGAGGCCTACGCCCAAACGGCCGACGCGCCGAAGCCGGCATCGGAGACGCCGGCGGTCCCGGGCATGCCGGCGCAGGCGCAGCAGGTCAGGATCGCCTATCTCGGCCAACGGCGTCCCGAGCCGGCGATCTACGACGACGAGAGCCTGCCGGCCGATGCCGGCATCGCCGGCGCCAAGATCGCGATGCGCGACATGAAAACCACGGGACGCCTCACCGGCCAAGATTTCCAGCTCGACGAGCATCTCCTCGGACGCGGCGAGGCGGCCGTCGACGCCGCCAAGGCCCTGGTCGCCAAGGGCGAGGACCTGATCATCGCCGACCTGCCGGCCCAGGACCTCCTCGCCGTCGCCGATGCTCTCAAGGGAACGCCGGCGCAGCTCTTCAACATCCAGGCCGAGGAGGACGCGCTGCGTCAGGGCGACTGCCGCGAGAACGTCACCCACGTGGTGCCGTCGCGCTCGATGCTCACCGACGCGCTGATGCAGTTCCTCTTCATGAAGCAATGGCGCAAGGTCTTCCTCGTCACCGGCAAGGACCCCGACGACACGCTCTACGCCGACGCCGTGCGCCGCTCCGTAAAGAAGTTCGGCATGAAGCTCGTCGGCGACAAGCCCTGGACCTTCGGCAATCTCGCCAAGGAGCGCGCCGATGGGCCGACCCAGGCCGACGCGCTGGTGTTCACGCGCGGCACCAGCGCCGACGTGATCGTTGTGGCCGACGAAGCCGGCAATTTCGGCGACTACATCCAGTATCATACCTCCGAGCCTAAGCTCGTCACCGGCACGCAGGGGCTGGTGCCGGCGACCTGGTCGCACGTGCTCGACGCGTGGGGCTCGGCGCAGCTGCAGAGCCGGTTCGTGCGCACCAACAAGCGCACCATGCGCCCGCTCGATTACCAGGCCTGGGTGGCTGTGCGCGCCATCGGCGAGGCGGCGACGCGGGCCAAGACCGGCGATGCCGCGGCGGTGACGGCCTACATGCTGCGGCCTGATTTCGAGATCGCCGCCTTCAAGGGCGTGCCGGTCACCGTGCGCGCCTGGGATCACCAGCTGCGCCAGCCGGTGCTGCTGGTACAGCCCAAGATGCTGGTTTCGGTGGCGCCCGAGCCCGGCTTCCTCAATCCCGTGAGCCCGCTCGACACGCTCGGTTTCGACAAGCCCGAGACCGCCTGCCATTTCGCCGCCGGAGGCAAGTCTTGAAAGCTCTTCGTTCGTCATTCCGGGGCGCCGCAGGTTCTCGCTTTGCCCTATCAGGCTCGAATCTGCGTTCGGAGACCCCTTCTCCCCTTGCGGGAGGAGGTGCTCGAAGGGCGGATGAGGGGTCGGGAAACCTCGCCGGTTCCCCTTGCCGTGGCGGCTGGCATCTCCCTAAGGTCGGGCGACCCCTCATCCGGCGCTTCGCGCCACCTTCTCTCGCAAGGGGAGAAGGGCATAGCCCCGGTATGACCGCGCTGAAATTATTGGCCATCGGCCTCGGCCTCACCGCGGCGGTACCGGCCCGCGCCTACACCGCCTACGTCACCAACGAGAAGGACAACACCGTCTCGGTGATCGACACCGACACCTGGAAGGTGACCAAGACGGTCGACGTCGGTCGCCGTCCCCGCGGCATCGTCATCAATCCCGACGGCAAGGAGCTCTACGTCTGCGCCTCGGACGACGACATCATCCAGGTCTTCGACGCCAAGACCATGCAGCAGCTGCGCACCCTGCCTTCGGGTCCCGACCCCGAGACCTTCACGATCAGCCCCGACGGCAAGACGCTCTACGTGTCCAACGAGGACGACAACATGGTCACGATGATCGACATCGCGGCCAACAAGCAGATCACCCAGGTGCCCGTCGGCGTCGAGCCGGAGGGCGAGGGCATCAGCCCCGACGGCAGGACGCTGGTGAACACGTCTGAGACCACCAACATGGCCTCGTTCATCGACACGGCGCAGCAGAAGATCGTCGCCAACGTGCTCGTCGACTCGCGCCCGCGCATCGCGATGTTCTCGCCCTCGGGCGACCGTCTGTGGGTCAGCTCGGAGGTCGGCGGCACGGTGGCGGTGATCGACGACAAGACCCACCAGATCGTGCACAAGATCGAGTTCGCGATACCGGGCGTGAACAAGGATGCCATCCAGCCCGTCGGCATCCGCATCACCAAGGACGGCAAGACCGCCTACATCGCGCTCGGGCCGGCCAACCACGTGGCGGTGGTCGACACCGCGACCTTCAAGGTCGAGAAGTACCTGCTCGTCGGGCAGCGCGTCTGGCAGATGGCGTTCACCCCCGACCAGAAGTACCTGCTCACCACCAACGGCGTGACCAACGACGTCTCGGTGATCGAGGTGGCGGACCAGAAGGTCACGCGCTCGGTACCGGTCGGCGCCTATCCCTGGGGGGTGGCGGTCTCGCCGAACTGATGCCTCTCGCGCAGACCCGGCCATGATGGTCGACAGCCCCGCCCTCGACGTCGCCGACGTCACCCACCGCTTCGGTGCCCGCACGGCGCTCGACCACGTGTCGCTGCGCGTCGAGCGTGGTGCCTTCACCGCGCTTCTCGGCCCCAACGGCGCCGGCAAGACGACGCTATTCGCCATCATCACCCGGCTCTACAACAACAAGGAGGGCCAGGTCCGCGTGTTCGGGCGCGACCTGCAGCGCGAGTCCTCGCTCGCCTTGGCCGAGATGGGCGTGGTGTTCCAGAAGCCGACGCTCGACGGCGACCTCAGCGTGCGCCAGAACCTCAACTACCACGCCAGCCTGCACGGCATGCGCGGACGCGAGGCGCGCCGGCAGATCGACCGGCTGCTCGATCGCGTCGGCATGACGAGCCGTGCCAAGGACAAGGTGCGCACCTTGTCGGGCGGTCAGTCGCGGCGTATCGAGATCGCCCGCTCGCTGGTGCACGGGCCGAGGCTGCTGCTGCTCGACGAGGCGACGGTGGGGCTCGACCTGGCGTCGCGCTCGGACATCGTGCGCATCGTGCGCGATCTCGTGCGCGAGGAAGGCCTGTCCGTGCTGTGGTCGACCCACATCTTCGACGAGGTCGAGGCGAGCGACAAAGTCTACGTGCTGCACGCCGGCAAGATCATCGCCCACGGCCGCTCCGAGGAGATCACCGCCGGCAGCGAGAGCCGCACGCTGGTCGACGCCTTCAAGGCGATGACGCTGGACACCTCCACCAAGGAGCTCGCGCGATGAGCGACATGACCCTGGACGGCACCGGCTTCCGCGGCGCGCGGATCAAGCGCTCGCTCGGGCCGGCCGGCTACGCGATCTGCTTCGGCGGCATCGTCGACCGCGAGCTGCGCAAGTTCGTCAACCAGTACGAGCGCTTCCTCTCGGCGATGGTGCGGCCGGTGATCTGGCTGTTCCTCTTCGCCGTCGGCATCGACGCGCTCGGCACCTCGATCCAGCCGCCCTACGTCACCTACGAGCCGTACGAGATCTACATCATGCCGGGCATCGCGGCGATGATCCAGCTCTTCGCCGGCATGCAATCCTCGCTTTCGATGGTCTACGACCGCGAGGTCGGATCGATGCGCGTGCTGCTGACGAGCCCGTTTCCGCGCTGGTCGTTGCTGTTCGCCAAGCTGCTCGCCGGCGTCATCGTCTCGGTCATGCAGGTCTACGTCTTCCTGCTGATCACCTGGATCTACGGCAACGATTTTCCCGGAATCGGCTATCTCACCGCCCTGCCCGCCTTCGTCATGACCGGCCTGATGCTCGGCTCCATCGGCCTGCTGATCTCCTCGCAGATCAAGCAGATGGAGAACTTCGCCAGCGTGATGAACTTCATCATCTTTCCGATGTTCTTCGCCTCCTCCGCGCTGAAGCTATTGTGGAAGGTCCGCGAGAAAAGCGAGATCGTCTACTGGGTCTGCGTCTACAATCCTTTCAACTACGCCGTCGAACTCGTGCGCTTCGCACTCTACGCGCAGTTCGATCCCCTGTCCTTCGTCGTCGTGGCCGGCACGACGATCGTCACCTTCACCCTGTCCGTGCTCGCCTACGACCCCGGCCGGGGCATGCTGGCACGCCGCGGCGGTCCCGGAGATTGATCATGCGAGTGACGTGCCGCCTCCCCTGCTTCGTCCTCGCCGCGGCGGCGGCGGCGATGCTCTGCATCTTGCCGGCCGATTCGCAAGGCGTCGGCGGGGTGCCGACAGAGGCCGCTCCTCCCGCCGCCGGGGCCGTCCCGACGCTGCAGCAGCAGCCCGAATTGACGGTGCCGCAGCAGGGCAACGAGCCGGCGCGCGCGCCCGGCTCGGCGGGCGAGAGCGGCACCGCCATGCCACAGGCCGGTGCCAACTCCGGCACCACGGAGACCTTCACCGCCGATCCCGCCGAGGCGGCGGTGCAATGGCCCTGCGCGCAGCGCCGGGTGCCGACCATCAGCGCCGGCACCCTGTGGTCCGGCCCCTCGCTCGACGAGGGCAAGGACTGGGACCAGGACAACGATGTCGCCGCGCTGGCGCAGAAGCTGGCCTCGCGTCGGCTGGCGCTCGACGAGGTCGATCCGCTCGTCGCGCGACTGGCCAAGGACGCCGGCAAGGACAAGGACAAGAAGCTCACCGAGCTTTTCGTCGGCGTGCTTGATACCATCAACACCAACCGCGGCGAGATCCTAGAGGGCATCATGCGCTACGCGCGGGGGCAGGAGCGCCTCGCCGAGCGCATGCGCAAGGAGGCCGACGCCATCAGCGAGAAGCTGACCGATGTCCAGGGGCCGACCGGCATCGCCGCCACGCAGCAGAACCGCGATTTCGCCTGGGACCAGCGCATCTTCAAGGAGCGCAAGCAGGCGCTGACCTACGTATGCGAGACGCCGAGCCTGCTCGAGCGCCGCGCCTACGAGGTGGCCAAGCGCATCCAGGCGCAACTCTGATATCCGACCCGTTGCAAGGGGAGGATGCGCCCGGCATCACTGCTTCAGACGACCAAGGACCCGACCCATGCGCGTCGCCTTCGCCACCATCCTGATCCTCGCCGCCGGTTCGACGGCCCACGCGGCGAAGGCGACGCGCTTCTGGAACCTCACCGAGAACACCATCACCAAGTTCCAGCTGGCGCCGGCTGGCTCCGAGACCTTCGGGCCGGACCAGGCCAAGAACGACAAGGACGGCGCGGTCGAGCACGACGAGCGCCTGAAGATCGTGGGTGTGCCGAGCGGCACCTACGCGGCGCGCTTCACCGATGCCAAAGGCCGGACCTGCACGGTGCAGGACGTCGCCGTGAAGGAGGGCGATGTGTTCTCGATCGAGGAGAAGCATCTCGGCGATTGCAAAAAGTAGAGCTTTAGCTGAAGCCCTTCGCGACGGGCGTAAAGTAATTGGTGGTGAGATTACTGCCGATACGCGTGGCGCCGACGACGATGAGGATCGACACGAGACCGGCGATGAGCACGTACTCGATCGACGTCGCACCGCGCCGATCGCGCCAGAACTCCGCCAATCGGTGCTGCATGATCGTTCTCCAAGTGTAGGATGACATGGAGAGATGAGCGAGAGCTTAAGGGTCACGCCGCCGACAGCGGCTCGGAGATGTCCTCGAGAGACTTGCCCTCGGCCGCCACGCCCCAGATCGCCTGGAGCGCCGCCGCGCCCAGCATGAGCAGCGCGGCGAAGACGTAGCCGCCGAAGAGCGCCCAGCGCGACGCGGTGCCGATCAGGTACGAGAAGGCCAGCGGCGCCACGATGCCGCCGATGCCGGTGCCAAAGGCATAGAAGATGGCGATCGCCAGCGCGCGGATCTCGACGGGAAAAACCTCGCTGACGGTGAGATAGGCCGCGCCTGCCGCCGCGGACGCGAAGAAGAAGATCACCGACCAGGCGATGACCTGCTGCGCGGCGGTGAGGATGCCGAGCGCGAACAGCAGGCCGGTGCCCATCAGCAGCACGCCGGAGATGGCGTAGGTGATGGTGATCATCGGCTTGCGGCCGAAACTGTCGAAGAGCGGCCCGAGGATCAGTGGCCCGAGCGCGTTGCCGATGGCGAAGGGCAGCATGTACCAGCCGACGTTCTCGATGCGCACGTCGTAATAGGCTTCCAGCACCTGCGAGAAGGTGAAGAAGATCGCGTTGTAGAAGAAGGCCTGCGCGCTCATCAGGGCCAGCCCCACGACGGCACGCTCGCGATACTTGACGAAGATCGTCTTGAAGACGACGCCCAGCGGGGTGTGGTCACGCGCGTGGAGCTTGATCGGCTTCAGCGTGTCGGGCTTGGGCACGGTGCCGCCGTGCTTCCTCGTCTCGTCCTCGATGTCGCCCATGACCTTCTCGGCCTCGCGCTCGCGGCCGTGGATCGCCAGCCAGCGCGGGCTCTCCGGGATGAAGGTGCGCAGGAAGATGATCCCGATCGACAGGATCGAACCGACGAAGAACACCGCGCGCCAGCCGTACTGCGCCGGAATGATCTGCGGATCGAGGAACACCAGGGAGGCGGCGGCACCGATGGCGCCGCCGATCCAGAACGAGCCGTTGATGGCGAGATCGGTGCGACCGCGATAGCGCGCCGGGATGAACTCCTGGATCGTCGAATTCACCGCGGAATATTCGCCGCCGATGCCGGCGCCGGTCAGGCAGCGGAAAAGCGAGTAGGAGAAGAGGTCCCAGGAGAACGCCGTCGCCGCGGTGGCGACGAGATAGAGGCCGAGCGTCACGAAGAACAGCTTGCGCCGCCCGAGTCGATCGGTGGCCCAGCCGAAGACCAGCGCGCCGACGACCGCGCCGGCGAGGTAGAAGCTGTTGCCGATGCCGATCTGCGTGTCGGTGAAATGCAGCATCTTGTCATGCTTGAGCGCACCCGAGATCAGCCCGGCGAAGGTCACCTCCAGCCCGTCGAGGATCCAGGTGATCCCGAGCGCGACGATGACAAGCGTGTGGAAGCGGCCCCAGCGCAGCGCGTCGAGCCGCGCGGGCACGCAGGTCTCGATCAACTTCTCCTCGACCGATCCCGTCGCCGACATGACCCCATCTCCCCCGCGTCGCCCCTTCAACACAGGGCCTGCGCTTCCGCAATTGGCCGTGAGGCCTCATCCCTGCGCCGCTACGGCCGAGACCGCCGGCTGTATGAGCTGTTGATTGACGCCCCTAATGCGCTCATAGGTAGTATCTTAGTGTCCAGGTTGTGCGTTGGTCATGGACAGTCTCTCATCCATCGTCATCGTCGCGGCGTTTTTTGCCTTGGCTCCTCTGGTCTTCAGCATCGTCGTTCGCGGGACCGTCAAACGCTCTCGGTGGGAATACGTCGACAGACTAAAGCTGTTCTTCGCACGCCGCCCATCCTCAGCTGCGGTCGACCCGGAAGCAGGAGCCAAGCAGCAGGCCGGCGCGGCTCGACCTGGAGCAATCATACCTGATCCAAACGGCACGCAAATCGATCCGGACGAAAACCCGATCAGCTCTTTGGAGTTTCTGAAATTCAAATACGATCCGGATCGTCGCGAAATCAATCCCGAAGCCTGGCTTCTCTCAGGAATATTGCTTTTCCTGCTTCTTTTTGTGGTTTTGACACTTGCGCTCGTCATAGCCGAAAACCTGCTTTGCAAACACCTTCGCGCGGACGCCTTCTGCTTCGAGGCCTATGTTCGCCATAATTCCTCCGTCAGCCTCGCCCTGCTCGCATCGATCCTCGGCGCCTACACCTACTTGTTCCGCGCCTTCCATCAAGCCATCCAGAATTTCGACCTCGCCCCCGCTTCGTTCTTCGGCGCCGCCAGCAACTTCGTCTTCGCCATCATCGTGACGCAGATCGCGATCTTCTACCTGGCCAAAGCCGCCGCAGGCGCATCAACCGCGACCGGCCTCCTGATGGTGACGGCCTTCGTGGGCGCCTACATGCCCGACGACATCCTGCGCTATTTCCTCAGCCTCTCCTCTATCCGCCAGCTCAAGCAGGAACGCTCCGACTTCGGGCGAGAGATCGAGAGCATCCCCATCGAGGTGCTCGACGGCATCGACAGCAAGGTCCGCTACCGCCTGTCGGATTTCCACATCGAAAGCGTCCAGAACCTGGCCTCGGCCAACCCGCTCATGCTCTTCGTCGAAACCCCGTACGGCTTCTACCAGACGCTCGACTGGGTTTCGCAGGCGCAACTCTGCGCCAGCGTCGGCCCGGACGCGACCTTCAAATTGTGGAAGCTCGGCATCCGCACGATCTTTGACCTGGAGCGCGCGGCGCTCTCGACCGATTTCGTCAACGACGACCTGCTGCACGCGATCGAGCGGATCATCCTGCCCGATCTCGCCAGTCCCACCCCGTGGAACAGCGCGGCGATCATCGCCAACGTCAGGGTACGCCTCGATGGCAGCGACACGCGGCGGCTCCGCCAGATCGTGCTTCGCGTCAACGAGCAGCTAGGCGGACAGCGTGTGACCTCGTTGCCGCAAAAGGGCTGACCGCCTTCCTGCGGCTTGCGCGCGGGATGCATTGCCGCCAAACGTGGAGCAAGGCGTCTCGAAGGCCGCCGAAGAGCCGACGGGAGACGACGATGGGCAGCCGCTACGCCGAGGTCTACGCCGGTTGGCAGCGCGACCCGCAAGGCTTCTGGCGCGAGGCGGCCGGGGCGATCGACTGGATCGAGGCGCCGCGCGCGATCTTCGATCCCGCCGCCGGCATCTACGGCCGCTGGTTCCCCGACGCCCGGCTCAACGCCTGCCACAATTGCCTCGATCGGCACGTCGCCGCCGGGCGCGGCGAGCAGGCGGCCATCATCTACGACGCGCCCGTCATCGCCTTCAAGAAGGCCATCTCTTACGCCGAGCTGCTCGACGAGGTGCAGGCCATGGCCGCCGTGCTGCAGGATTTCGGCGTCGGCAAGGGCGACCGCGTCATCGTCTACCTGCCGATGCTGCCGCGCGCGCACATCGCCATGCTCGCCTGCGCCCGCCTCGGCGCCATCCATTCCGTGGTGTTCGGCGGCTTCTCGTCGAAGGAGCTCGCCGCCCGCATCGACGATGCCGCCCCCAAGCTCATCCTCACCGCCTCGTGCGGGATCGAGGCCAGCCGCACCGTGCCCTACAAGCCGCTGATCGACGCCGCCATCGAGATGGCGAGCGCCAAGCCCGAGGCGGTGCTGGTGTGGCAGCGCCCGCGGCTGCAGGCGGAGATGATCGAGGGCCGCGACCACGACTGGGAAGCGCTCGTCGAGGCCGCCGAGGGCCGCGAGGTCGCCTGCGTGCCGATGGCGGCGACCGACCCGCTCTACATCCTCTACACGTCGGGCACGACCGGGGTGCCCAAGGGCGTCGTGCGCGACACCGGCGGCTACCTCGTCGCGCTGGCCTGGTCGATGCGCGCGCTCTACGACGTGCACCCCGGCGAGGTGTTCTGGTGCGCCTCCGACGTCGGCTGGGTGGTGGGGCATTCCTACAACGTCTACGCGCCACTGCTGATCGGCGCGACGACCATCTGCTACGAGGGCAAGCCGGTCGGCACACCCGATGCCGGTGCATTCTGGCGGGTCTGCGCCGAGCACGGCGTGGTCTCGCTCTTCACCGCGCCCACCGCGCTGCGCGCGATCAAGAAGGAGGACCCCGCGGGCGCGCTCGCGCAAGGTCACGACATGACGAAGATGCGCGGGCTGTTCCTCGCCGGCGAGCGCGCCGACGCCGCGACGGTCGACTGGGCGATGGAGACGTTCGGCCTGCCGGTGATCGATCACTGGTGGCAGACCGAGACCGGTTGGTGCATCGCCGGCAATCCGAAGGGGCTGGGACTGCTGCCGATCAAGCCCGGTTCCGCCACCGTGCCGATGCCGGGCTACGCGCTCGAAGTGCTGGACGAAGCCGGCCACGCGGTCCCAGCCGGCACCATGGGCGATTTCGTGATCAAGCTGCCGCTGCCGCCGGGCTGCCTGCCGACGCTGTGGCAGAACGACGGTCGGATGCGCGAGAGCTACCTCCACGACCATCCCGGTGCCTACAAGACCTCGGACGCCGGCTTCGTCGACGAGGATGGCCACGTCTTCCTGCTCGGGCGCACCGACGACATTATCAATTGCGCCGGCCACCGCCTCTCGACCGGCGGAATGGAGGAGGTGCTGGCGCACCATCCCGACGTCGCCGAATGCGCCGTGATCGGTGTGGCCGATGCGGTCAAGGGCGAGGTGCCCTGCGGCTTCCTCGTCCTCAAGGCCGGCGTGACCCGGCCGTCGGAGGCGATCGAGAACGAGGCGGTGAGCCTTGTGCGCGACGAAATTGGCCCGGTCGCCTCGTTCCGCACCGCCTTGGTGGTCGATCGGCTGCCCAAGACGCGCTCGGGCAAGATCCTGCGCGGCACCATGAAGAAGATCGCCGATGGCGACAGCTACGCCATGCCGGCGACCATCGAGGATCCGGCGACGCTCGACACGATCGCCGCGGCTTTGGCGGGACGGTCGCTCTGAGATCGGCGAAGCTCGCGACGACGAGAGGCGAAGAAGGCGGAAAGCCGGGTCCGGCGCCTCAAACAGCGCATCGTCGAGCGGAGCCTTCGCCGAAAGCTTACCCTTCGAAGCATTGGCCCGCGTCGCGGCGCGCCGACCATGTGCGAAACCTCGGCCGAGGCTCGCGGGATCGCCTTCTTGCCTCAACCTGCGCCCCGATATTCAATTGGGATTAACCTATGGCTGGATAGTCTGGACCAAGGCTTTGATGCAGAGGAACGGCTGCTAAACCCAATCGTTTTAAAGCCTCCAGAAGGATAGTGAGCGATTTTCCGCCTAGTGAAACATCTCAGCTGGCGGGAGGTCGCCCGGCGCAATCCCACGCTTTCGGCGTGGCCGTTCGTCGCCGTGATTCTCATGCAGATGACCGTCGGGGGCTTCAGCGTCTACCTGCTATCGGCGACCCGCACCCTCGTTGCGGGCGAAAGCCTCTGGTCCAAGGGCCAGCACGAAGCCATCTATTTTCTGAACCTCTACATCGATACAGGAAACCGCCAGAACCTCGCGAGCTTCAAGAAGGCGATCGGCGTTCCACTCGCCTATGAGAAGGGCCGAGACGCGCTTGAGCAAAAACCTTCGGAGCCGGGCGTAGCCCGTCGCGCGTTCGCGGCAGGCGGAAGCGCGGCTGAGGACATCCCAAGCGGCATTTGGATGATCGAGCGTTTCAATGGCTTCCCGTTCCTCGAAGAGGCTTTCGCGCGATGGAAGGAGACGGACCATCTCGTGCTGGAATTGGCACGCCTCGGCGACACGATCGGCACGCAACAGCCTGGCTTCGACCCCGTTGCGCTCAGGGCTCGCCTCGAAGAGATCGATCGGGCCATCACGCCGCGGGCCAACGCCTTCGCCCGGGCACTCGTCGACGCCGCCCGCGTGGTGGAGCGGCTTTTGCTGATCGCGAACTTTACGATGGCGGGCTTGCTGGCGGCAGTCACCATCTGGCGTGTCAGCAAGGTCTTGCGCCAGCGTCGTCAATCGGAAGAGGCTCTCGAATACCTGGCGTCGCACGACGAACTCACCGGTATCGCCAACCGCCGCGCCTTCCTGCAACGCCTGTCGGAGGCGATGAACAAGGGCGATCGCGCGGTTGCCTTTGGTCTGCTCTACATCGACCTCGACCAATTCAAAATCGTCAACGACACGTGTGGGCATGCGGCCGGAGATGCCTTGCTTCGCCGGATCTGTTCACCGCTGTGTATGCTATTAGACGCCGATGATCTTCTGGCACGTCTCGGCGGCGATGAGTTCAGCATTCTGATGCCTGGCATCGACTTGGCGGGGGTGACCGCGATGGCCGAATCCGTGCGAGCCACCGTCGAGCGGGTCGACTTCATCTGGGCAGGACGACGATTCAATGTCACGGCCAGCATCGGATTGGTCCATAGCGGATCGGGCGCCGTCTCTCCCGAAGACGTTATGACCAAGGCCGACATGGCATGTTTCATGGCGAAGGAGAAGGGGCGTAACCGTGTGCACTCGCACCGCGACGAGGACCAGGAACTGCTCGGTCGCATGAGCGAGATGAATTGGGTTCAACGCATACAGGAAGCTTTGAGCGACAACCGTTTCTGCCTCTACGCCCAGGAGATCGTTCCTCTCGCGGGCGCGAACGACGAGGGACTCCACCTCGAGGTGCTGATCCGCATGCGCGACGAGGCCGAGGATCTCGTGCCACCGTCTAGCTTCATTCCCGCCGCCGAGCGTTTCGGTCTCATGAAGTCGATCGATCGTTGGGTGGTGAGCCGGGCGTTCCATGTCCTGGCCGAACGCCGATCGCTCAAGGATAAGAGACCCGTAACCTGCTGCGCCATCAATCTTTCGGGCTCGACGATCGGTGACGATGCTTTTCTCGACTTCCTCAAGAAGTCTTTCGCCGATTATCATATTGCGCCTCGGACGATCTGCTTCGAGGTGACGGAGACCACCGCGATCGTGAATTTGGATGCGGCCCGCGCCTTCGTGCACGACTTGCGTGCGCTCGGCTGCAGCTTCGCCCTCGACGATTTCGGATCCGGCATGTCGTCCTTCAATTATCTCAAGGAGCTGCCCGTCGATTACCTCAAAATTGACGGCGCTTTCGTCAAGAACATGCTCTTCGATCGCCCGGACCGAGCCATGGTCGAGATGATCAGCCATGTCGGACATATCATGGGCAAGAAGATCGTAGCGGAGTTCGTCGAGACGGAAGCTCTCGCGGAAGTGCTGCGTGACATAGGCGTCGACTACGGGCAGGGTTTCGGCATCGCCGCCCCAGTGCCCTTCGACGCCCACTTCGAAGGCATCAAGGGCGCTTTCCAACGATCGCCTGAGCGCCTGAGCGCCTAGCTCCCTGACGATGGCCGAACGGCGTTTGAGCCCGGCCGTTCTTCGATCTGCCTACCGCACTCCAGTCGATCGTTTGGACGATATGATTCGCGCGCGAGGCGACGCGCGACCACGGTTAACCAAGGTTGCAAGAGGATGGAGAGACTCTTAGACAAAATGATGAGATTTCGCCGTCGCCCCCTTGCCAGCTTTAGGTTCCTGGTTAATAGTCTTTTAACGGCAAAACGGGGGTTAGTCGATGTCTCTTTTTTACTTCGACAATCAAGCATACTTCGATATGACTCGCCTCGAAAACGTCGCCTACGAAACCATCTCAAGTAGTTCACTTATATGCCGCGCTCGCGATGGCGATCGTGCAGCGGCGGTGGCGCTCAGCAGAGGCTTTTGGCCGTTCACGCGGGATTTCGAGAAGGCCATCGATCGCCGCGCGAACTCGGCGAACCTTCCTCGTGAACCACTCTATGCAAAGTTCGGCCGCAGCAAAGCCAGGGAGACCCTGGCCGGGTCTGCCAGGACCATCAAGAATCTCCAGGACAGCGAGATTGTCGGCATCTTCGAGGAGGCCCGCTCGAACCTCATGGAGATGCAAAAGGACGAGTTTAGGCATTCCAAGCATTGGGAAGCCGATGCGCGCAACCTCGGCATCAGCTTCAACGTGCTTCAATCGGAACCCGCGCTCCCGCTGGTGCAGCGCCTGATCGATAGTACAACGACCGGAGACCTGGTCGAATTCTTCGCGGGAGCGCTCGCCTCGACGGAGTTCATCGCCGAGGCCCTTGGCGCGATGCTGGCGGCCTCGCCCGGCTACACGAACCTTTTCGAACGGCGTCGCGCGATCTGGATGGAGGTGCACACGTTGCCCCATGACGGCGAACCTTCGCACGAGGAGATCGTGATGGATTTCGCAAGGGCTTACGACGACTCCGGCTCCTCCAAGCGGATCGAAGATTTGGTGTTGCACGGCATCGCCCTTTTCGGCGCCGCGGCCGCAGAAGTCGAGACCTACTACGACCAGCGTCTGGCTGTCGCGGCGGAGTAGGATTGGTCGAAGAGGCCACGGCCGCGGAGAGACCGACCTGGATCGATGTCGCGTGAGGCCTTGATCTCGCGGGCGCGAAGGATGATGACCTTCGCCATGCTCAAGGCGCGCGTCATCCCCTGCCTGGACGTCAAGGACGGCCGCGTCGTCAAGGGGGTCAATTTCGTCGACCTGCGCGACGCCGGCGATCCGGTCGAGGCGGCCGTGGCCTACGACGCTGCCGGTGCCGATGAACTCTGTTTCCTCGACATCACCGCCAGCCACGAGGCGCGCGGGATCCTGCTCGACGTGGTGCGGCGCACGGCGGAAGCCTGTTTCATTCCGCTGACGGTGGGCGGCGGCGTGCGTAGCGAGGCCGACATCCGCGCCTTGCTGCTCGCCGGCGCCGACAAGGTCTCGATCATGACGGCGGCCGTCCATGATCGCGACTTCGTGCGTCGCGCGGCGGAGAAGTTCGGCAACCAGTGCATCGTGGTGGCGATCGACGCCAAGGCCGTGGCACCGGGGCGGTGGGAGATCTTCACACATGGCGGGCGCCGGCCCACCGGTCTCGACGCGGTGGCCTACGCCCGGGAGGTGGTCGGGATCGGCGCCGGCGAAATCCTGCTGACCTCCATGGACCGCGACGGCACCAGGAGCGGCTTCGACCTCGCGCTGACCCGCGCCGTGTCCGACGCGGTGGAAGTCCCGGTGGTCGCCTCCGGCGGGGTGGGCTCGCTCGAGCACCTCGTCGAGGGCGTCCGCGACGGCGGCGCCGCCGCCGTGCTTGCCGCCTCGATCTTCCATTTCGGCGAGCACACGATTGCCGAGGCCAAGCGGGCGATGGCGGCGGCGGGCCTCGCCGTGCGGCTCGACGGGCTCGGCAGCCACGTGTCCGGCCGGGGGAGCGGCCAAGGGGCCGACAACGACGCGTCGGCGGGAGCGGCGGCGTGAGCGCCTTCACCCTGGAGACGCTGGCCGCGGTCGTCCGCGAGCGCAGCGGTGGCGACGCCCGGGCCTCTTACACCAAGTCACTGCTCGACAAGGGTCCGGCGCGGGTCGCCAAGAAGTTCGGCGAAGAGGCGGTAGAGCTCTGCATCGCCGCGGCCGAGGGCGAGCTGGGGCCTGTCGTCGGCGAGAGCGCCGACGTGCTCTACCACCTGCTCGTGCTGCTCGAGAGCCTCGGCGTGCCGCTCGCCGACGTGCTCGGCGAGCTCGAGCGCCGGACCGCGCGTTCCGGCCACGAGGAGAAGGCGGCGCGGCCCTGACGCGCCCGCCCCGTGGTCGGGATGAGCGGCATTCTTGACATCGGCTACGGCTTCGCCGACCTAAGGTCCAGCCGAGGAACGCGCCGATGGCCGCTCAGACACCGTCCGCGCCGCGCCCTTGATGGACGAGCGCGCCGCCCTCTCCTTCTCGCCCTACCATCGCTTCACCCGCGCACAATGGGCGGAGCTGCGCGCCGACACACCGCTGACCCTCACGCTGGAGGACCTGACCCGGCTCCAGTCGATCAACGAGCCCATCACACTTGAGGAGGTCATCGCGATCTACCTGCCGCTGTCGCGGTTGCTGGCGCTCTACGTCGCCGCCACCCAGGGGCTGTTCAAGGCGACTCAGCGTTTCCTCGGCGCCGACAACGGCAAGGTGCCCTACATCATCGGCGTCGCCGGCTCGGTGGCGGCGGGCAAGTCGACCTTCTGCCGCGTCATGCAGGCGCTGCTGGCGCGCTGGCCCAACACCCCGCGGGTCGAGCTCGTCACCACCGACGGCTTCCTGCTGCCCAACGCGGTGCTGGAGAGCGAGGGGCTGATGGGCAAGAAGGGCTTCCCCGAGAGCTACGACGGCGCCGCGCTGCTGCGCTTCATCTCCGACGTGAAGGCCGGCCGCCACGACGTCGCGGCGCCGGTCTACTCTCACCTTACCTACGACATCGTGGACGGCGAGAGCGTCACCGTGGACCGGCCCGACATCCTCATCGTCGAGGGGCTGAACGTCCTGCTGCCCGGCCGCCGCTCGCGCGAGACACGGCCGGTGGCCTTCGTCTCGGACTATTTCGACTTCTCGATCTACCTCGACGCGGCGGAGGACGACCTCGAGCGCTGGTATGTCGAACGTTTCATGCGGCTGCGCCAGACCTCGTTCCGCGATCCGCGCTCCTATTTCCGCAAATATGCCGACCTCGACGATGCCGCCGCCGAGGCCCGCGCCCGACAGATCTGGCACGACATCAACCTCGCCAACCTCCACGAGAACGTGCTGCCCACCCGGGCCCGCGCCAGCCTCGTGCTGACCAAGGGGGAGAACCACCGGATCGAGGACGTCGCCCTGCGCAAGCTTTAGCCCGCCCCCTCGGCGACGGCCTTGTTCGTTGCCGCATCTCCGTATAGTGATAGACCTGGGAGAGTGAACCGCGTAAACCCCTGTCATCGCAGGCGGAACGCCGACACGGCTCGCCGTTGGCCCTGACATGTGACCCTGCCAAAGTCAGGGTACGGCGACAATTGCCCGGGCCGGTGTCAGGGCACCACGACACAAAACCGTGCCATCGGCGCGTACCGCGACAAGGCCCGGATCTCGGGGGTCGTTCGCCGACATGAAGCAATCGTCCGCCGGGAGAAGGAGATGCCCCGCTCGTCCGTGCACGGCGAACCATCCGGCCTTTTTGGAAAGGGGGCTTGGTGCGCGTGAACGCAGCGCTTTCAGGAGGAAGACCCTGCTTCGACACCCAAGCCGAGCCGGTCCAACGAGGCGGCTACGAGCCTTGCATAGTCCTGCCACGACGCGAGCGGTCTGCGGATCGCTTCCTCGGCGAGACGCGTCAGCAGCATGGGTTGCCGGGCCATCGAGACCAGGGCGTGAACGATCGCCTCTTCGTCAAGCATGTCGATCATGAGCGTTCCCCCGCCAGGTGCGATCTCCGCTAGGGAGGAGGCGTCGTGACAGACGCAGGGGCGCCCGAGCCAGAGGCTTTCGCCAATGGGCAATCCGAAGCCTTCCTCCGAGGAAGGATAGATCGTGGCGTGGCTCGCCGCGATCAGTGGGACGAGCGCGGCGTCGGGCAGCGACCCGGTGACGGTGACATGCCGGGCTGCGGCAAGCAGCGCCTCGACCTCGCTGTCGTAGGCGAGGTCGAGCCCGCGCCGGCCGACGAGCGTCAGCTCGATCGCGACGTCGTCTTGCGCCCGCGCCAGCGCCCGCAAAAGCCGGAGCAGGTTCTTGCGCCGCTCCCACGAGACCAGGGTCAGGAGCTTCAGCGGCTCTCCCTCGCCACGGACCGGTGCAACCTCCACCACGCGGACCCGGTCACCCAATTGCGCGGGAAGAGGCACGATCGTGATGGGCGGCACGCGAAGCGCGCGGTCTTCGAGGAAGCGGCGCAGCTCTTGCGCCACACCATGTGTCGTTGCCAGCACCGCGTCGGTGCGGGCGAAGCTCTCGTAATATGCCGTGAACATCGCCAAGGCGTCCGCAGTGTAGTGCTCGCGCAGTTTCATCGGGATGAGGTCGTGCACGAGGGTGAGGGTCCGCATGCCGTAGGCGCGGCCCATGCAGGCGGGATCGACGCCCCGGGCGACGAGGTCCGCGGTCAGCTCGGGGATGAAGAGCAGCGGCCGACTGTCGGATCTCGCCAGGACGGCTTCGAAGGCGGCGGCACCTCGTCCAATGATTTCGATGAGGCCGCTGTCCTCGTGGCGACCCACCGGCACGATGTCGAAGCCGTGGTCGCCCAAGGCGCGGCCGAGCCGCTGCGTCACGCGCTGGATGCCGGTCTCGAACGGCTGCCGCGACGTGGTGTGGCACCAATAGAACAGCCGCCGCGGGTTCGCGGCGGCGAGGGAATGCAGATCAGCCGGCAAGCCTGAGCGTGCCTTCGTCGCGCCGAGCGACAGACGGGGCGACCCACCTTGGCAAAGCCGGCCGTGTCAGGTCCACCCGCAGGAAGAAGCTGCCGCGGCAGCCATCCCACAGAATCGAGGGAAGGCGAGCGCGGCCGCAAGTCCAGCGCTGCGGGCCTTCCTCGATGTCATGGAAGCCCACGCTGAGCAGCGGGTCGTCGGCCGCCATCGTGGCCGGTGCTCCGAAGCCGTCGTCGGCGACGAGGCTGCCGACGCAGACGCCGAGCGCGCGCGAATCCGCGCCTGAGCCGACCTCGGCGGGTACGCTCGTATCCGACATGAGCCACACGTCCTTGGAGCCGGCGGAAACGAGAAAACGGGCGGACCATCCGCTCGTCTGCGCCTCAACGCGTCGACCATCGACCAGCAGGTGGAGATTGGCCAGCGGCACCTGCTGGAGGGCCCAGCCCAGGACCAGCGCACGGGCGGCGAGGCGCTCGCGCACGAACTGCACCACCAGCCCATCCTGGTGGAAGGGACGGCAGAAGTCGGCGTGGGTGGCGACGCGGGCATCGGGGCTTGCGTGCAGCGCGATGGCCTCCGCTTCAGCGAAGAAGCCGCGATTGCCCATCTCGAGGTAGCTTTCCGTCGGCATGTTCTCGGCCAGCACGATCTCGTGGCCGCCTTCGAGCTCGACGTGCCAGTAGGTAATGCGCTCGATATGCTCCTGCACGATGGTCGTGCCGTTGATCAGCGCCGAGGCCGGGATGAGCACCTCGCCCAGCAAGTCGACGCAGATCGAGTGACCCGGCGACAGCACGAGGTCACGCACCGGCCGCCCCTCGCCGAAGGCTTGGGCGGCGATGCGGACCGGCATCACGTCGGTCGCCCGCGGATGGCGGCGACACTCTACCTCGCGATGGCCGAGCCAGCGGATCGCCCGCTCGTCGCCAGCCGCCGTCAGCACGATGTCGCCGACCGCGAGCGCCTCCACCGCAACCTCGCCGCGGGCGGTGCGGATGCGGGTGCGCTGGGCGAAGCACACGGGGGCGAAAGCCACGCCGCGGATCACGGTGTCCGGCGCGGCGGTGGCGAGCGTGCTGAAACTCTCGCCGCTGCTCTGGGCCGCCGTGGTGTTGGCGAGCGTGTCGGTGATGCCGACGAGAGAGGTCGAATTGGTGTCGAAGTCGGGCTCGGTGGTGGCGTAGAGCGACACCGTGCCGTTGGCGTTGACCTGGCCGGTGAGGCCGATCAGCCCGGTCGAATAGGACGCCGTCGCGGCGGTGGCGTTGGCGTTGGCCTGCTGCAGGGCGAGGCCGGACGACAGCGTGTAGTCGAGCTTCCAGGTGTTGTTGACCAGGCTCCACTTCTGCAGGCCGCCATCGCCCGCGCCACCCTGCTTGGGCGCGCCGCCGTCGGCGACATAGAGGGTCGTGGAATTGGCGAAGTAGAAGTTCTCCGGGCTGATGTTGACCGTGCCCGTCGAGGCGTTGACGTTGTTGCCGTTGGTCCCGTTCAGCGCCACCGACTGGCTGATGCCGGGAAGCGCGGCTTCGGTCGCGTTCCCCGTCGGCTGCCCCGTGCCGACGGTGGAGATGTTGGACGTGCCGCCGGTGGAAGGCTGCTTGCTGTCCTGCGAGACGTAGAGTTGGCCGTTGGAGAGTTCGGCGATGCGCGCGTCGTCGCTGGTGTTGATGGCGGTGGCGCCCGACGCGCCGTCCTGCGCCAGGAAGACGCCCTGGGTGGTGTCACCCTTGACCCCCTGCCCGGCGACGTAGAACGACGTGCCGTTCACGGTGGCCACACTGCGCGGGTTGTTGGTGTTGAAGACGTTGAACAGCGCCGTCGAGGTGTCGACCGTGCCGTTGGCGTTGACGTCGGCGATCACGCGGGCCACCGGCGTGTAGGTGGTCTGGCTGGTGAGGCTGGTCGACTGCGCAAGCGCGGCGTTGCCATAGGCGTTGGAGCCGCTGGCGGCTTCCGCCGCGTTGTAGGTCTTGGCGTTCACGCCGTAGCCGGCGATGGTCAGCGACTGGCCGTCGGCCGACAACTGCAGCGTGCCCTCGGAGGACGAGCCGTACTCGCCGGAGATCGCGTTCTCGGTGACGCCGTTCACGACCGTCGTAGTCTGCGGCAGGACGAGGGAGCCGCCGGCCACGCCCGACGTGGAATAATCCTGGAGGACGATCGGGCCGGCCTGGTTGTCGGTATAGGTGCCGCTGCCGTCGCCGTCGCCGTAGACGCTGACGACGAGATCGCCGGGGGTGAACGGGTTGGCCAAGCGGAACTCCAATGTGGATCAGGGACTCTGGGCTTTCCGTAGTGCGCCTCTGTGACGAAACGTTAACAACCCACGGCAAGGCGCTCTGGGTCGCGTGCTCGCCGAGATCGGCCAGGCCGAGAGCGCGTTGCGTGGCCCTGGGGGCGAGGAGAACGCGACCTCCCAGGTTGACGGCGTCCGGCACGTGCCCGTCAGAGACGGAGCCTGCGAGTCTCGCTGAAATCGGGTGCCTCGTCGGCGAAGACCAGGCTGACGACGCTGTCGCTGCGCAGTGGCGGTTCGATGCCGATCGTCTCCAGGCAGGCCAGAACGGCATGGACAGGGCGCCAGGGCACCGGGACCAGGACGGGGCGGCGCTGTTCCTCTGCCGCGATCCGGAGAACGAGCGCGCGGAGAGACGAAGGGACTTCATCGGCGAGCGTCACGGGCTTGCGGAGATCGTCCAACTCGCCGGCAAGACCACGCCAGATCGTCGTGCGCAGCCTGGCCGCGTCGAGGCAATATTGTTTCGCGGCGCCGCCGCCGATCATCGGTACGAAGCGCGAGGTCGTGACGGTGTGGCGAAGCTTGCCGAGCATGCCACCCTCGGCCGCATCCCCGACGCGCCCGTGCACGAGGCCGAGCCGCAGGACGATCCCGCCATCGTTCAGGACGGCGCGTTCGACCTTCCGCTTGGCGCGGCCGTAGACCGAGCGCGCCTCGTCGAACGCGCTGATCGTCGAGATGAAGACGAAGCGCCGGACTCCGGCCGCGCGCGCCGCATGCAGCAACGCGAGCGAGCCCTCGACGCACACGCGCTCGACGGCATCCGCCGAGCTCTGCTTCATGTCCCAGGCGGCATGGATCAGGTCGGTGACATTGTCGTGCGCCAAGCGATCCGCGAGCGCCGCGTCCCGGGCTTCGAGGCTCCATGGGATGTCGCCCGCGCGCGACGGCCGGCGCTCGAGGCGGACGAGGTTTCGGTCCGGGGGAAGCCCGGTGGCGATGATCGAGCCGACGTAGCCCGAGGCGCCGGTGAGGGCGACCGTCACGACAGGCCGGCGGCGGCGACGGCGGCGCCGATGCGATGGGCGTTTGCCATGGCGGCAAACGTGATGGTGGTCGCGGGGATCGTCGGGAACGTCGAGGCGTCGACGAGATGAACGCGCGCATAGCCGGAGGGTCGTCCCAGCAGATCGGTCTCGCCGCTGCAGGGACGCTTGGACATGGGGAAGCTGCCGCCGGCGTGGAAGCCGCGCCCCGGCGCGGTGATCTCGGTCAGCGGACGGATCGGGGTGAAGCCGAGCTCCGGACGGAGTTGGCCGAGCTTCGCCGTCAGGCGGGCGACGGTGCCCGCGACCGCCCGGTTCGGTCGTCCCGTGAGGACGACGCGCTCGTCGCCGACGCCGCCCGTGAGAGCGACCTCGATGGTGCCGGATTCGTCGGAGTGCAGGTAGCTTTGCAGGACCATGAGGCGACCGAGGATCGCCTCGATCGGGAGCACGCGCGCGAGCCCGTGGAGCTTCGCCGTCACCATGTCTTCGATGAGCGAATTATACCCGTAGGCCTGCATGTGCACGGTGTAGGCACTGACCTTGGGATCGTTCAGCTCGATGAAGGCCTGCGCCAGCGTATGCAGGGGCTCGCGCCGGACGTCGGCGACGCCGCGCCACTGGACGATCGGCAGAAGCAGGTATTGCGAATCTTTGACGGACACCGTCCTGTCGCGCCAGCGCATCGAGCGCAGCATGATCTCCGTCGTGTTCAGGACGCCCGCCGCAACGAAGACGCGCCGGCCTCGCAGGACGTGCACCGAGCGATCCGAGCGGATCGCCTGCACCTCGACGGTCTCGTCGCCCTCGCTCACGCTCTTGGCGACGAGACCGGCCTCGTAGGCGAGGCCTGCCTCGCGTAGCCGACCGAGCGTCGTGCGGGTCGAATGGATGAGATCGCGGGGACAACCTTCCAGGCACAGGCCACACCTGACGCATCCCGCAGCCTCGACGGCGAGCCTGGACTGACCGAAGCTTATGCCTTCCGTTCTCAGGCGGTCGCGGTTTGCCGCCAGGCGATCGAGCAGGACGCGAGCCTGCCGGCTCCGCGGCAGCGCAGGGCCGGTCGCGCGATGGAGGGGAAAATCGGTCGCGAGATCGTCGATCCTCGCGGAGAGCGGCATTGAGCGTGCGGCGGCGGCGTAGCCTTCGCGCAGGTCGAGCGGCGTGATCGGCCAGCCCGCCATGTCCGCCTCCCTGAACGGCAGCAGCGCGCTGCCCCACACGGAGCTGAGGCCGCCGATCGCGTAGGAGGGTTTGAGGCCCACCCCATGGGCCTCGAGGGCCGTCGCGCCGACGGCGGGGGCATAGGGGTAGGTCGAGCCGAACGAGCGTTTCTCCGGCACCTCGCCCCGGAGCGCCGGAGGCGCCTTCAGGAACGCCAGGTCCGCCGACGTCCACGATGCGGGATCGGACGCGGCGAGCTTGCGCTTGCCGGCGATCCCATCGGCGGCAAGCAGGCCTCCCGCGTCGATCAGCGCGACCTTGCGTCCGGCGGCGAGCAGCGCCCCCGCGACGGCGACGCCGGAGGGGCCGGATCCGATGACGATGTCCGGCAGCCCGGTCACGGCCGGCTCGACGCGCGGCCGGACGGCGAATAGCTGCGCGTGTTCAAACGGAACGTGGAGAGAAGGAAGCCGGAGAAGATGATCTCGGTCCCAACGGTCAGGGCCAGCGACCCGCCGACGACGATGCGCGCGACACGCTCGAAATCGAGCATGCCGAAGCGCTGGTCACTCCACAGCGCGAGCGCGTAGATGGTCGCGGCGACCCCGGTGGCGATCATCGCGCCGCCGACGATCAGGGCGTGCTCCAGCGTGACCCCGTCAACCAGGAACTCGCCGCCCGCCTTGCGCGGCCGAAGCCCTTCCTGGACCGCGAAGTTGCGCGACAGGACAGCGAAAAGCACGGCCTGCATGCCGAGGCCGATCATCGCGTTGCAGTAGATCATCGTGTTGAGGCTGAAGCGCACGTGATCGATGGTGACCGGGCCGAGCAGGAGAAGCATACCGAGCAGGAGCCCGAGCGAGATCAGCGCCAGGCCGGGATACAGGAACAGCCAGTCCGGCGCGAAGAGGAGCATGAAGCGCAGGTGGCGCCAGCCGTCCCGGTAGGGCCTGAGATGCGGCGGGCGCGACCGCCCGTCGACGGCGAGTGTTGTCGGCACCTCGGCGATCCTCATGCCGAGCAGCGTGGCCTTGATCACCATCTCCGAGGCGTATTCCATCCCGGTCGTGCGCAGATCGAGGGCGCGGAACGCCTCGACCGAAAGGCCGCGCAGACCGCAATGGAAGTCGCCGACGCTGGACCTGAAGAACAGGCGTCCGATCCCGGACAGCACGGGGTTGCCGATGTAGCGGTTCTTCCACGGCATGGCACCGGCTTCGATGCCGCCGGCGAAGCGATCGCCCATGACGACGTCGTAGCCCTCGCGCAGCTTGTCGAGGAAGCCGTCGAGGGTGGCGAAATCGTAGCTGTCGTCGCTGTCGCCCATGATGCAGTAGCGACCGCGCGCCGCGGACATTGCGCCGTACAAGGCCGCACCGTAGCCCCGCACCGCGACGTCGACGACGCGGGCGCCGGCCGCGCGCGCGAGCTCCTGCGAACCGTCGGTGGATCCGTTGTCGCCGACGATGATCTCGCCGACCACGCCGGTGCGCGCGAGGAAGGCTCGAGCCTTGGCGATGCAGCGGCCAAGCGTCTCCGCTTCGTTCAGGCAGGGCATGAGGATGGTGAGTTCAACCTCCGATACCGCGCGTTCCGCGACTGGAGCCTCAAGGGTGTTCAGCATGCGACCCTGCTTTCACATCCAATACGGCGACCAGCGGCTCGAGACCCACGACACCTTGAACGCGCCCCTGCGCGATGAGCCACGCGCAGAAGGCGTCTCTGACCAGGCTGGGCCGGCACACCTCGGTGAAATGCTCGTGTGCGGCCATGAAGGCGAGGGGCTCGAAGACGGGAAGATCCGGCCTGAAGGACGTGACCAGACGCTGCAGCTGGTGATCGTTGGTCGGGTCGCCGTCCGCGATGCCCGGCGGTTTCGTCAGGTGCACGAGCCGGATTCGCAGCGCCGGCGCCGCACTTTCCAGCATTTCCATGAACAGCACGCTGTCGCTGACGACGACCGGGCCGGGCGTGTCTCCCAGAAGCGTGATCGCACGAGCGGAGTCGGCCGGCGGATTTCCGCGAAGGAGCGGCAGCACGGCGAGCAAGGCGCAGAGCGCGCCGCCGACGAGGCGGGGATAAGCCACTCGCGTCAGTCCAAGCACCAGCATGAGGATGGCGCCCAGAGTCGCGGGCAGGGCGTAGCGCGCGCTGAAGACGTGGGTCACGCCGAGCGCGAGCAGGAAGCCGACGGGCAGGCTTGCCAGAAGAGCGCTCGCCATGATCGCGATGTCGGAATCGCCGTCCGGCGGCCGCCTGAGTGCGGGCCTTGTCCGCATGACGCTTGAGGCCGCGCAGGCGCCCGCGACCAGGACCAGCGCGGCCAGCAGGAAGAGGCCGAACACCTGCGTCCCGCGGAACAGGGCATCGAAATCCCCGATGAGATGCGTGAGCGTCGGGGCACCGTAGAAATCGGGCGATCCCGTGTCGCCGCTGTTGAAAACGGCGAGATGCAGCACAAGCGGCAGCCAGACCGCGCTCCCGCAAGCGGCGCTCGCGAGGGCGAGCCAGACCGCCGGCCGGATGGTCCGCGATCGAAGCGAGGACAGCGCCTCCGCGAGCGCGAAGACCGCGAAGGCGACGACCGCGTAGATGTGCAGGCTCACGCAGGCGAAGAGCAGCAGGCCGATCATCGTCGGGCGCCAGACGCCTTGCTTGTAGTCGCTCCAGAGCAGCAAGACGATGGAGATCAGCGCGATCAGGATCGCGTAAGGACGTGCCTGAACGGCGAAGGCGAACAGGGGCGAGTTGAGGACGAGACCGAACGCGAGCGCGGATGCCAGGCTGCCCAGGCGACGCCCGACGATCCACGCGAGGACGACGGCGGTGCAGAAGACGGCGATGATCGAGGGGGTCCGCGCAACGAGCAGGCTCGAGCCGAAGCCTCGGAAGACGAAGTGCAGAAGGATGTCGTAGGTCGGCGGGGAGAATTCCGCACCATGCCAGATCGCCGTCGTGATCTCGTGGACGCTCGGCAGGCGGGCGGCCCAGACCGCCAGAATTTCGTCGCTCCAGAAAGGGTTCTTCGTCGCCGCACCCAACGCCGCCGTCGCGTAAGCCGCGGCGGCAACGTAGAAGAAGAGCAAGGACGCTGTCGTTCTCACGGCACGTGTGAGATCCCTGCTCCCATCGGGTGTCGCACCGGCCAACAAACGGGACGGTAGCATAGGGGTCGGCAAGACTCGTCTCATCCCGTGTGGCTCAGCGATCCAGGCGTTCCGGTGCCCCGTCGTGGCGAAGCACGGGCTCGGCGGAAGCGCATGATCATCGAATCAAGTTAACGATCTCAGGAACAGCGCGTCGTCAGAGTGAAAGCGATCGGCAGCCTGGAACCTCCGCAGCGGAGTTCGGCACTTCTTGGTAGCAACGTTCCGACACTGACTGATCGTTGATCGGAGCGGCCCATCTCTGGAGAGGTTTAACCGCACGTTAGGATCGCCGACCTACTATCACCCTGGCAGGGTTCCCAGGTCTAGGGGCGATGCGACGGGGACCCTCTCGCCCCAAGGGGGCTTGTGCGTGGGTCCGATGTCGATCACCAGCCGTATCCTCCTGCTGATTTTAGTGTCGCTCGGAGCGCTGGTAGGCCTCTCCGGTTGGACGCTGGTCGATCGCTGGACGCTCGACCAGCGGATGCAGCGCCTCATGACGGGCTGCTCGGTCATCGAGGCGTTGAGCGAGCTCGTCGGCTCGCTGCAAAAAGAACGCGGTCGCTCGACGCTGCTGATCAGCTCTAAAGGCGCGAAGAACGCGGCGGAGCTCGAAGCGCAGCGCCAAGTCTCCGATCTCAAGGTCGGCTTCTTCGTGGCGACGGTTCACCAGGCCGGTGTCGCCAAAGTCGGCGTCGAGGTGCTCAAGCGCGCCGACGAGTTGGCCGAGACCCTGCAGGACCTCACGCCGCTGCGCGCCTCGGTCACGAACCTCACGCTGTCACCCAAGCAGGCCATCGAGCGCTACTCCGCGATCGTGACGCGCGCGCTCGATCTCTCATCGCTGATCTCGCGTGATACGGATCATGCCGACATCAAGAACTTCGAATTCGCCCTCAGCGCGCTGCAAGGCGCCACCGAACGCTTCGGCCTGATGCGCGCGATCGGCAGTGGCGCCTTGGCGATCGGGGTTTTCACGCCTGACCAGCTTTATCAGCTATCCAGCCTCGATGGCGAGGCGCACGACCTCCTCAAATCCTTCGGAATCTACGCGCCGGCCTCGATCAAACAAATCTATGTCGCCACGACGGCCTTGCCTGACGCGCACGTGCTCGACCGGCTCAAAGCAACGATCATGGCGACGCCCGCGGGCATGCCGGTGCCCGGGATCGATAGCGAGCAATGGTTTGGCGCCGCTACGGCCAGCATCGACGGCCTGCGCGCCGTCGGCGACCAGCTTTTGCAGACTTTCGTGATCCAGGCGGAGCGGACGCGTCGCTCGGCCACTCTCCAGCTCATCCTTGCCGCCGCCTTCGTGGTACTCGTCATTATCGCGATCATCGTGTTCGGCCTGATGACGATGCGTTCGATCACGGAACTCATCAGGGCGATGGCGCTCGCTATGCGGCAGCTGGCCGCCGGCGACCTCACTGTGGCCGTGCCGGCGATGGAGCGCAAGGACGAGCTCGGCAATATGGCACAGGCGCTGCTGGTGTTCCGTGCCGCGGCGATCGAGAAGGTTTGTCTCGAAACGCAGACCGAAAACGAACGGCGCCACGTCACCGGCCTCGTCGCCGATGGCCTGGCCCAACTTGCGGCGCGCAATCTCAGCTACCGCATGCCCGATGCCATGCCTCCGGCGTTCGCCAAGCTGAGGACCGACTACAATCTCGCACTCGACCAGCTCGAGCGAGCGATGCTGAGCGTCACCGAGAGCGCGGAAGGCATCTACGCCGGCTCCGAGAACGCCGCTGCCGGCGCCGACGGCATCGCCAAGCGAACCGAACAGCAGGCCGCGAGAATGGAGAAGACTGCCGCCGCGCTCGACCTCATCACCGAGACAGTGCAGCGCAGTGCCGATGGGGCGGCGCAAGTCAGCGACTTCGTGCGCAATGCGCGCGCCGAGGCTGAGCAGGGCGGCTCGGTCGCGCTTCAGGCGACCCGGGCGATGAGCGACATCGAGCTGTCGTCCCGGCAGATCGGGCAGATCATCGGCGTCATCGAAGAGATCGCCGCGCAGACCAACCTTCTGGCGCTCAACGCCGCCATCGAGGCGTCGCGGGGCGGACAATCCGGTCGCGGCTTCGGTGTGGTGGCAAGCGAGATACGCACGTTGGCGCAGCGCTCGCAGCGCGCGGCGGACCAGGTCAAGGCGCTGATCTCGACCTCCATGGCCAACGTCGGACGTGGCGTCATGCTGGTCGACCAGACTGGCGCCGCCCTTGGTCGAATCCTGACGCAGGTGACGAAGGTTTCCACGGAAGTGACGCAGATCGCCGAGGGGGCGCGAACACAGTCGGACACGCTGGCCGCTCTCAACGCGGCAATGCGCGAGATCGATCATGTCACCAAGGAGAACACGCGCCTTCTCGAGAGCGGTAACGACGCCAGCCGCGCCTTGGCCGCCGAGACCAAGGGGCTGACGGATCTCGTCGGCAGCTTCCAGGTCAACGCCGCTGCCTAGGCGTTCCTTCTGCAGACCCGCTGATCGATGCGTCTTGGGCATCGCTTATGGCTCAAGCATCCCCAAGACGACGCCTTCGTTGGCGCGCAACGTCAGCTTGGGCTCGATGTTATCGCCCGCCCTGCCCGCTAGAGTCGAGAGAAGCACGCGGACCTTGCCGATCGCGATCTCCTGGTCCCTTGCGCCAAGATTGAGCGCGACGGCGAGCCGCCCTGCCCCATCGCCGCGCTCGTAGCGCAGCACGTCGCCCTCGGCTGTGACGCCGGTGATTGCCCCGCCGACCAGCGCCGTGCGCTCGCGTCGCAGGCGCAGAAGCTCGCGGTAGAGCGCCAGCATCGAGCCCGCATCGGCCCCCTCGCTTGCCACGTTGACAGCGGCGTGCTCGCCCAGCGGCAGCCATGGCGTGCCCGTGGTGAACCCGCCTTTGGGCGAGGCGTCCCACGGCATGGGCGTGCGCTCGGGGTCGCGGCCCTGACCGATGCCGGGCTGGTTTTTTTCCGCCGGGTCCTGCACGAGATCCGGCGGGACGGGCGTGTCGGCCATGCCGATCTCTTCGCCGTAGTAGATCGTCGGCGTGCCGCGCAGCGTCAGCAGCAGCATCGCCGCGACCCGCGCCTGCGCCGTCCCGAGGCGCGTGGCGACACGCGATTGGTCGTGGTTGGAGAGTACCCAGTTCGGCCAGGCGCCGGGCGGCAGCGCCGCCTCGTAGCGGGTGACGATGCCGGCGATGTTGGCCGCGTTCCAAGCCGCCTTGATCAGCAGGAAGTTGTAGGGCATTTGCGCGCCGCGCCCGTCGCGGCCATAATAGGTCACGAGCTTGTCCAGAGGCAGGTAGATCTCGCCGATCAGTAGCCTGTCGCCGAAGCCATCGAGCACGCGGCGCATCGCGGCGATGATGTCGTGTACCTCCGGTTGATCGCAATCGTGCACGGAACGCAGCTTGGCGCGCGAGCCCTGCCCTGGCCTCCAGTCCGGGTCGGGCGGGTTGTCGCGGAAGTGCGCGTCCTTGATCAGGCACCAGATCACGTCGACGCGGAAGCCATCGACGCCACGCGCCAGCCAGAAGCGCAGCACGTCGAACATGGCCTGCACCACCTGGGGATTACGCCAGTCGAGATCGGGCTGCTCCTTGAGGAAAGAATGCAGGTAGTACTGCCCGCTGGCGGTGTCGAACTCCCAGGCGCCGCCGCCGAAGTGCGACAGCCAGTTGTTGGGCGGCCCACCACCCGGCGCCGGATCGCGCCAGATGTACCAGTCGCGCTTGGGGTTGGAACGCGACGAGCGGCTCGACACGAACCAGGGGTGCTGGTTCGAGGAATGGTTGGGCACGAAGTCGAGAAGCAGCTTCATGCCGCGGGCGTGGATGGCAGCGATCAGCCGGTCGAAGTCCGCGAGCGTGCCGAAGAGCGGGTCGACGTCGGCGTAGTCCGCCACGTCGTAGCCGAAATCCGCCATCGGCGAGGGGGTAATCGGCGACAGCCACACGGTGTTGAAGCCGAGCGCGGCGAGATGGTTGAGGCGCCGCTCGATGCCGGGCAGGTCGCCGACCCCGTCACCGTCGGTATCTTGGAACGAGCGCGGATAGATCTGGTAGATCACCGCCCGCTGCCACCAGTGCTCAGGCTGAGACATGATCCAATCCTCTGCCGGCGGCTCTGCTTGCATCCGCCACGAAGGCTCATACGATGCCGGGCATGATCTACGACACGCTACAGATGGCGCGCCGGCCCGAGGGACCATTCTCGCGCGAGCAGGCGACCGCCCTGACGGAGGCGCTCGCCACCTCGGCACAGGACACGATCGCCACCAAGAACGACGTCGCGAACCTACGCTCCGAGGTGAAGGCAGACATAGCGAAGCTTCGCACCGAGATGATCGAGCTCAAGGCCGAGCTGAAGGGCGACATCGCCGACCTCAAGGCCGAACTCATCAAGTGGATCGTTGGCGCCATTGTGCTGAACCTGTTCGGCACCGCCGGCCTCGTGATCACCCTGACGAAGATCCTGCCGCTTTAGCGCTCGCGCGCTTGACCCGCCGCCCCCGCCGCTCTAGCCGCCGGGCATGACGTCTTCGCCCGCGCCCCTTCCCCACCTCGACAAAGGGCTTGCCGAGCTGGCGGCGGGCAAGGACCTGCTGCTCTGCGACGTGTGGGGCGTGATCCACAACGGCGTGATTTTCCACCCCGCAGCCGTAGAGGCGCTCAGCCGCTTCCGGCAGGGCGGCGGCACGGTGATCCTCGTCACCAACGCGCCGGCGCCGGAGGCCCAGGTATGGTCGCGCATGCGCCGGCTTGGCGTGCCGCGCGAGTGCTTCGACCGCATCGCCACTTCCGGCGATGTGGCGGCGGCAACGCTGGTCGAGGCCGGCTGCCCGCCGGTCTTCAACATCGGACCGGACCACGACGTTGCCCTCTACGGCGAGGCCGAGCGGCTCGGGCCACGCAAGCCGCGGCGCGTCGGCGTCGGCGAGGCCGAGCTGGCGCTGTGCATAGCGCTCGACACGACCGGAGATCGTCCCGAGGATTACGACGCCGTGCTGGCGACACTGCGCGGACGCGGTCTCACCATGGTCTGCGCCAATCCCGATATCGTGGTGGAGGTGGGCGACGAGCTCGTCTACTGCGCTGGCGCCATCGCCGAACGATACGAGGCCATCGGCGGCACCGTCGTGCAGACGGGGAAGCCCTTCCCCGCGATCTACGCGAGGGCCCGAGCGATGGCGGCGGAAACACGCGGTGCGCCGACCTCGCGCGAGCACATTCTCGCGATCGGCGATGCGGTGCATACCGACATGCGGGGCGCCGCGCGGGAAGGCATCGATGCGCTCATGATCACCGCCGGCATCCACCGTGCGGCGCTGCACGGCGGTCGTGACAGCCCGCTCGATCACGCGGCGCTGCGGCAGTTTCTCGGCGACGCGGCCATCACGCCTTTGGCGGCGCTCGGCGGGCTCGCCTGGACGGTGTGATCAGGCCGCCGCCGCCGACGTAAAGATCGCGTCGATCTTGCTCCTCAGGGTCGCGGCGTTGAACGGCTTCACGATATAGTGGCTCACGCCGGCGCGGCGCGCAGCGATGACGTTGTCGGTCTTCGACTCGGCCGTCACCATGATGAAGGGGACTTCGCTGGAGGCGCCCAGTTCGCGCACCTTCTGGAGCAGCTGGAAACCGGTCATCGGTTCCATGTTCCAATCGGAAATGATGAGGCTGTAGCGCTTGTCACGGATCTTCTGCAGGGCCTCCTCGCCGCTGGCGGCGGCGTCGACGTTCTCGTAGCCGACCTGCTTCAGCAGGTTGCGGATGATGCGCACCATCGTCTGGTAGTCGTCGACCACCAGGATGGGCATGTTCGGATCGATGGTCATCACTGTCTCCGCCTGCCGGCGCTCGTGGGGAGCGGCAAGGACCGAAGCGAGAACGCTCGGTTGCCACCATAAGGCGACAGGGCGCTTTCGATTCTCTTAAGTTTCAGGCGGCAAAGCGAGGCGACGGGCGCCGTGAACGGCGCTCGTGCCGACATGCTTGACGAGCGTTCATCGAAAGGCCAGGGTTCCATCGCTCCCTAGCGGGCGCCGCCGCCTCGCGATCTACCGGGCGGCGCATCCGTGATCGCTCCTCTCGATCGGCATGCCTGGCGCGACCTTGGCCGTCACCGACCGCACGTCGCGGTTCATCCTCTCGATCGACCCGCGCGAGCCGCCTCGGGGCTTCGCCGGGGCGGTCTACGCCTTGGGCAATTTCGACGGACTGCACCGTGGCCACAAGGCCGTGCTGATGCGCGCCCGCGCCATCGCCGAGGCTCGCGGCGCGGCTGCCGCCGTGCTCACCTTTGAGCCTCATCCGAGCGACTATTTCTCCGGCGCGTCGACGATCTTCCGCTTGACGCCGCTCGGGCTGAAGGCGCGCCTCGCCGAGCGCTTCGGCATGGACGGCCTGACGGTGCTTTCCTTCGATGCGGCGCTCGCCGCCATGCCGGCGGAGGCGTTCGTCTCGGAGATCCTCGTCGGCCGGCTGCATGCGGGCGGCGTGGTCGCCGGCTACGACTTCCATTTTGGCGCCAAGCGCGGCGGCACGCCGGCGTTTCTGCGCGACGCCGGTCGACGTCATGGCTTCGCGGTTGAGATCGTCGACAAAGTGAGAACCGATCCTGGCGGCCTCGCCGACATCGCTTCGTCCACGGCGACGCGAGCGGCGCTCGAGGACGGCGACGTGGCGCGCGCCGCGGTGCTGCTGGGGCACGACTATTCCATCGTGGGCATGGTGCGTCCCGGCCAGCAGCTCGGACGTACGCTGGGTTTCCCGACCGCCAACTTGCAGGCCGATCCGAGCTGCCGCCTGCGCCACGGGATCTACGCGGTACGCGCGACAGTCGAGGGAAAAGTCCACGACGCCGTCGCCAGCTGGGGCCGGCGGCCGACCGTCGACAACGGCGCGCCGTTGCTCGAGGTGCATCTCTTCGATTTCAAAGGGGACCTCTACGGTCGCGAGATGGACGTCGCCTTCGTGGCATGGCTGCGCGGCGAGGAGAAGTTCGCGAGCCTGGAGCTTCTGACCGCCCAAATGCACGATGACGCCGCGCGCGCCCGGGCGGCGCTCGCCGCGGGCGCGGCGACGCTGATGCCGGCGCCACCCTAACGAGCCGCCCGGACGGCAATGGAGGCTTGACGATGGAGGACGATCCGCCGCGCACCGCACCCGCTCACGAGATCGGACAGCCGGTCGACCGGCTGTCGTTGCACGAGTTCGACGAGCGCCTCACGCTGCTGCGCGAGGAAATTGCCAGGCTCGAGGCGGCCCGCGACCGCAAGCGCTTCGCGCCGGATGCAGCCGGATTGATCTTCGGCAAGCGCTGACCTGTGCCGCCTTGGGACGCGCGCCTCGATACGGACCAGCGGACATCCGGCCCGCCGCACGCTGGCGGACTGTCGTCTACCCCCGCAGGTCGTGGTGCTTCCTATAAGAACGCGCCGCATTAACTTTAACAAAAAGGAAACGTTCGAAACCCGGCGCTTGGCTCTAGGATTGCCCCGTCGGGATCTAGGAAAGTGTCGCGTACAGGATTGCCATGGCTAGCATCGTCGCCGTCCCCACCCCCTTGTCGTTCGGCGAGAAGCTCGCCGCATCGAGCGCGTTCGACGCGCTGTTCCGCGACGGCATGGCGCTCGTCGAAGGAACCGCTGCCTATCTCGACGGAGACGGGCGAGAACAGTCACGACACTTCGGCCGGGTCGCCGCCCTCGCCTATGCTTCCGAAAGCATGCGGCTCACGACCCGCCTCATGCAGATCGCCTCATGGCTGCTGCTACAGCGTGCGGTCAACGAAGGCGAGATGAGTGCCGACGAGGCCTCCGCCGACAAGCGGCGGACTCGCTCGGCCTGGCAGGCCGTGCCTTCCCCCGCGCTGGAGGACGCGCAGCTTCCACCCGCTCTTCTGGCGCTGATCGACGCCTCACTCGCCCTGCAGAACCGCATTCAGAGGCTCGACACGATGATTTGCGAGCCGGCGCAGCCGAGCCTCGCGCCGAGCGCGCTCGACGCGCAGCGCGCGCTTCTGCAGCGAGCGTTTCCGACCGGGTAGGAGTGTCGCGCCCTTGCCTCGACGTGGGGCGGGTCCTAGGGTCGCTGTGCTTTGTCTCAACCGGCACCCTCATGGCTTCCCTTAGCTCCGATCAGCTGCTCGACAGAAGGCGCCTGCAGCGTCGGATCTCGCTTTGGCGCTGGCTCGCTTTTGCGGCGCTGGCCGTTGCCATCGTCGTCGCCGGATGGCGGCTGGCCGGCCGCGGCGGGCCGGGTGCCCTGGTGCCTCATATCGCGAGGCTGCACATCGGCGGCCTCATCACCGGCGACAAGGACACGATCAAGCTCATCGACGACATCGCCAAGTCGAACGCGAAAGCCGTGCTCGTCGAAATCGACAGCCCCGGCGGCACGACTTCCGGCTCGGAACGACTCTACGTGGCTTTGCGGCGGCTGTCGGCGAAGATGCCGACCGTCGCCGTGGTCGGGTCGCTCGCCGCCTCGGGGGCCTACATTGCGGCGATCGGCACCGATCACATCGTATCGGAGGGCAACTCGCTCGTCGGCTCGATCGGCGTGCTGTTCCAGTTCCCCAATGTTGCCGGCGCGCTCGATAAGATCGGCGTCAAGGTCGAGACCATCAAGTCGTCGCCGCTCAAAGCCTCGCCTAACGGCTTCGAGGTGACGACGCCGGAGGCCAAGGCGGCGATCGATGCGCTGGTGGTCGACAGCTATGATTGGTTCAAGGGACTCGTGAAAGACCGCCGTCATCTCGACGACGCTTTATTGGCCGAGGTGGATGATGGGCGCGTGTTCACAGGGCGCCAGGGCCTCGGCTTGCATCTCGTCGATGGCCTGGGGGAGGAGCGGGACGCGATCACCTACCTGGAGGAGTCGCGCGGCATCAACAGATCGCTACCGGTCGTCGATTGGAAGCCGGCGTCGGATCTGAGCGGCTTTCGGCTGTTCAGTTCGGCCGGAGCAATGGCTCGCCTTTTCGGTGCCGACACGTTTGGAGGGACGCTCGATGCCCTCGCCCACCTGCCGGACATGCCGGACGAAGGCTTGATGTCGCGATGGCCGATACGCTAGGGAACCACTTTGTTCCTGTCTCGTTCCATCTACTTCTCCTCCGGAGGGGGTCCATGATCAAGTCCGAGTTGGTCCAGCGCATCGCCGACCGAAATCCGCACCTTTACCTCCGTGACATCGAGAAGATCGTGAACGCGATCCTCGACGAGATCACACAGGCACTCGCGCGTGGCGATCGCGTGGAGCTGCGCGGGTTCGGCGCCTTCTCGGTGAAGCGGCGCGATGCCCGCATCGGGCGCAATCCACGTACCGGCGTCCACGTCGAAGTCGAAGAGAAGGCGGTCCCTTTCTTCAAGACCGGCAAGGAGATGCGTGAGCGCCTGAACGAGGGATACCTCGGCTGATTGATGGCCAGGAGGAGATGGTTGTGGCGAAGATCTTGAAGCTCGTAATCATCTTTCCGATCGCCGCGGTGATCGTGGCTTTCGCCATCGCCAACAGGCAGAGCGTGTCGATCTCTTTCGATCCGTTCTCCGACCCGCAGGCCTCGTCGGCGGTGATCACCGCGCCACTGTTCATCCTTCTGTTCTTGGTGCTCGTCGCGGGTACGTTCCTCGGAGGCATGGCCGCATGGTTGGCGCAGGGTGCCGCTAGGCGTCGCGGACGTGCTGCCCGCGACGAAGCCGAACGTTGGCGCGACGAAGCGCGTCGCCTGCGCGAGCAGCCCCCGGTCGTCGTGCCGTCGTCGTCACGCCAGCTTGCGCGGACCGGAGCTTAGGCGGTCCTTTTTTTGTCTCATACCCTCGTCAAGATCTGCGGAATCAACGAGCCGACCGCATTGGATGCAGCGCTGTGCGCGGGTGTCGACATGATCGGTTTCGTCTTCCATGAGCGCAGCCCGCGACACGTGTCTTTGGAGCGCGCCGGGGCGCTCGCATCGCGCATGGGATCGCGAGCGCGTCGGGTTGCCCTGACCGTGGATGCCGACGATTCCACGCTGGAGCGGATCGTCGCCGCGGCGCGGCCGGACGTCCTACAGTTGCACGGCGGCGAGACGCCTCTGCGCATCGTGGCGCTTCAGCGCCGCTTCGGACTTCCGGTCATGCGAGCCCTCTCCATCGGCTCGACGCTCGACCTTACGCGTATCCCCGCCTTCGATGCCGTAGCGGATTTTCTGCTGTTCGATGCCCCCGCGCCGAGCGCGGCGTCGCGTCCCGGCGGCAATGGCTCGGCCTTCGACTGGTCGCTCCTTCATGACCTGGTGGTCCGCCGCCCGTGGCTGCTTGCCGGTGGCCTGCATGCGGGGAACGTCGCGGCGGCGCTCGCGGCGACGTCGGCCGACGGCATCGACGTGTCTTCGGGCGTGGAGCGATCGCCCGGCGTCAAGGACGGTGAGTTGATTGCGGCCTTCGTTGCGGCGGCACGCGCCACGCCGACGTCGCGCCCTGGTCCCGCAGTACGCAGCGCGGTGGCACAATCATGATCGAGCTGCGCAACGTCCTCAAGTTCTACAAGAACGGCTCGCATACCAAGATGGTGCTCGACAACGTCTCGGCCATCTTCGAGCGCGGCCATTCCTATGGCATCCTCGGTGTGAACGGAGCCGGTAAGAGCACCACTTTACGCCTGATCTCCGGGTCCGAGTACCCGAACGCCGGCAGGATCAAGCGAAACGTGCGCATATCCTGGCCTCTCGGCTTCGCTTCCGCCTTCAATCCCAACATGACGGCGCGCAACAACATCACCTTCGCCGCGCGCGCCTACGGGCAGGACGTGCGCGAGGTCCTCGACTTTGTCGAGGATTTCTCGGAACTCGGCGACTATTTGGATGCGCCGACGAAGACTTATTCCTCCGGCATGGCGGCCAAACTCGCCTTCGGCCTGTCCATGGCCATTCAGTTCGAATGCTACCTGATCGACGAGCTCACCGGTGTCGGCGACGCGCGCTTCCAGAAACGGTGCGAGCAGGCGTTCACCGACCGCCGATCCCGCGCCGACGTCATCATGGTCTCGCACAGCGTCGGGACGGTCAAGACCTACTGCGACCGCGGCGCCGTGCTCGTCGACGGCAGGTTGATGATGTTCGACGACGTCGACAATGCCATCGACATCTACAACCGCCTCAACCGCTGAGGTTCAGGCGGCGAACCGTTGCCCGGAGACTCTCAGGGCGCCCATCGGCCTCTTTCACGACTGCATCATCACGTATTCGACTTGCCGAAGCTGACCTCGATGCCGGTGTGGACCAGGTGGGCGAGTGCCGTCGCGTCCCAGTTCGTCATGCGGACGCAGCCGTGCGAGGCCGTCTTGTCGATGGCGGATGGATCGGGCGTGCCGTGGAGCCCGTAGGTCGGCTTGGTGAGCGCGATGAAAACGCTCCCGACCGGATTGTTGGGGCCGGACGGCAGACGTAGCTTGCCGTGGTTGTCGCCCTGGAGGAAGTTCTTGGGATTGTAGTAGTAGATCGGATTCCAGGCCACGCCTTTGACCTTGTAGGTGCCCGACGGCGATGGCAGCTCCTGGCTCCCGATCGTCGCCGGCACCGCGATGAGGACGTGTCCCTTGGCATCGTAGCCGAACACCTGGCTCTTGGCCTTGTCGACGAAGATGCGCTCGATTCTGCCGCGCACCGGTGGCCCGGCGGTATCTGCCACAAGGAGGTGGGCTCCGCTCTTGCCGAGATCGACGCCGGGGTTGAGCGCGGCGAGCAGATCCTCGCCCATGTGAAACTTGCCGCCGAGCTTCTGGGCGACGCTGCGGTAGCCGATGGTCTTCAGCTCTGCGAGTTTGGCATAATCCTTGGGCAGGTCGGGGAAGAACGGCCCGGCGACGTCGGCATCGCTCAAGGTATAATCGATCAGCACCGGTGCCCCGGCGCGTTTCACCAGCGAGTCCCAGACGTCCTTGTCGAGCGTCTTGGTGACTTCGAGGTCGTTCTCCTTCTCGTAGGTCTCGAGGGCATGCTCGAAATTGGTGCCGGTCTTGCCGTCGATGACGCCGGGCGAAACATGAAGCCGGTCCAGCATCACCTCGGCACGCAGGACCGCGGGCTCGACGCCGTCCTTGATCCCTTTGGTCTCCAGCGTGGCGTTGTTGATGCTCGCCTCGACGGGATCGCTCGCGAGTTGCGCCGGTGCAGCGAGCGGTGCGGGCGCCGGAACCTGTGGGGCCGTCGCGGGAGGGCTTGCCGCCGGGGGAGCGGCAGGCGCCGGCGCGTCATCGGGCGCGGCCAGCGCCAGAGTAGCAAGACTGCATCCCAGCATCGCCAAAACGAACGTCTTCATAATGAGGCCCTATCCGCGGCAGCGCCGCCTATGATGACGCGTGCTCGCTCTCGAGCTCGTCGCGCGCGGCCTGAAGGTCATGTCGAACGTCGTCCGGCACGTTCGGGCTCTTCAGATCGAACGATTCGAGCGCCTGAATGATCGCTTCGGCCACCACGAGGCGCATGTACCACTTGCGATCGGCCGGTATCACGTACCAAGGCGCCGCAGCCGTCGCGGTCCCGGCGATCGCCGCCTCATAGGCCTTGCGATAGTTGGCCCAAGAGTGCCGCTCGCGCACATCGGCGGCAGAGAACTTCCAGGTCTTGTTCGGAGTCTCGAGCCTCGCCAGAAAGCGTTTCTTCTGCTCCTCAGGGCTGACGTTGAGGAAGAACTTGATGATGCGAGTGCCCTGACGGCCGAGATAAGCCTCGAATGCGGCGATGTCGGCGATGCGCTCGCGCCAGAGATCGTCGCCATCGGCGAGGCCGCGCGGCAGCCCGCTGCCGCGGATGAGATCGTCGTGGACGCGCGCGACGAGCACATCCTCGTAGTGCGATCGGTTGAAGATCCCGATCCAGCCGCGTCGCGGGACTTGGTGATGGATGCGCCAAAGGAAGTCGTGATCGAGCTCCACAGGCCCGGGCGCCTTGAACGACGTCACGTGCACACCCTGAGGGTTCACGCCGCTCATCACGTGCTTGATGGTAGAGTCCTTGCCCGCCGCGTCCATCGCCTGAAAAACCACCAGCAATGACCAAGTCTTGTTGGCGTAAAGCAACTCCTGCAACGCCGACATCCTTTCGATGCCGTCCTCCAGCAGCGTCTTTGCCTCGTGCTTGTTCGGCATGCCTTTGAGCAAATCGTCAGGCTCGTAGTCGTCGAGATCGAGAGGCTTGCCTGAGGTCACGCGATAGCCATCAAGCGCTTCGCGCACCCGCCGCTTCTGCTTGCCGAGGCTCTCGCTCATCGCCGATCTTGTCGCACACGACCACTCCAGCAGGAGATATATACGGTTCACGAAACGGATTGATACAACGAAGGCCGCCCGCTCGACGGACGGCCTTCCGATCCCTGACGCGATCTGACGCCCTAGAACTTACGCAGTTCAACGATGCGATCGTTGACCCGAGGTAACTCGCGGCTCGCAAGCGCGCGCAGCGATGGATCCTCACCATTGGCAGCATAGTCGCGGTACAGCATAGAGAGCTGTCGCAGGGAGTCGAGTTGCGTCGACCGGTAGAGCGCATCAAAGCGACGACCGTTCATGTCCTTGAGCCTGGACAAGTCCTTCGCGCCGGCGGGAAGCAATTGACCGCCCAAAGTCGGAGCATTGCGATCCACGTCCGGCGTGACCGTCAGCGGTCGGTCGATCGCAACCGAGCGTCCGGTGACGAGATCGCCGACCCCGTTGGTGACGTCGCCGACGACAACAAGCGGCAGGCCAACGACATCGCCGACCGCCGAGGTGCCACTTCCGCCGAGCGGACGGCCGAGCGCGACGTCTTCACCGCGGGCTGTGTTGATCTGTGTCCAGGCCACAAGCGAGTTTCCGGCGATCGTCTGCTCCATTGCTTCGCGGTGAGCGAAGGCGCGAACGGCACCATTGGTCGACTTGTCGAGCGCGAGGCGGCTGGAGCTGTCGAGATAATCGACATTGGGGCGGACATTGGCCACGAAGGCGTCGGTGGCGGGAGAAGCTGCTGCCGCTGGTCCGGCGAGTGCAAACAGCGAGACCGATGCGACGATTCCGGCAAGGAGAGCGGAGGACTTCATTCTGCGATCCTTTTCGAAGGAGGGTTCGCAGCGCAAACCAGCCTGTGCCCGACCGGGTTCCAGACAAGCCTTCACCCGCGCGCTACTGGTCCGCATCCTGAGGCTTGGCGGACGGCGCCGGATGCGGCCTCGACCGTCGCCCGTGCGGTCCTTCCGGCATCGTGCCGAACTGCGCCATCAGGGCCAGCGCTCGCGCCTGCGTGATCTGCGTCGAACAGAAACCATGAACCGTCTCCTGGGCATAGTCCCGGCAGGTCATCTCGCGCTCGGAGGAGAAGGCGGCCTGGTCTTTGGCGATCGCCTTCACCGCGATGCGGTCCCTGCCGGCCTTGCGCAGCAGCGCGTGGAAATTGGCCCGCATCGTCGTCTCGAGCCGCACCCGCTCGCGTTCCAGATCCTTGGCGCGCTTGGGCGTGATGTCGACGGCGCGAGGGCCCCAGAGACCGACGGGACTAACCCGGCAGTCGGCGGCGGCGAACTCGCATGTCGGCTCCGGCCGCGTCAGCAGCACGGCACCATCCAGGATATCGATCGTGAAGGGGCAGGCGGCCAGCGGAACGCTATAGCGGATTGCGCCGGCGGGCCGGCCGGCAGGTGTCACTGCAAGCGGCGCGGCGAACGACACGTCCACGACGCAGGCCGTCCCAGGCTTGGAGATCTTGACGCCGTCGAGCTTCAGCTTGGACAGCGCGAGACCGTCGCCAGCTTTGTCGAGGACCATTTCGCCCTTCATTCCGTCGCGACTCAACGGATGGCCCGACACGGTGTCCTCGGCCGGCGCCTTGATGATCACCGGCTTGGGCGGCGCATAGGAGGACGGTGCCGCGCTGCTGCCCCCGCCCCCTCCCCCACCCTTGTGCTCGGCTGCCGGTGCGCCGCCGCCGACCGCGCCCGGCAGCTGCATCTGGGCGTATGCCACGCCGGCCGCGAACAGCATGACACCGAAAAGCGCTACGCAGGACAGTGACGTGAGCGAGGTCCGACGCGTCGTCAAGAGGCTCCGAAAACCCCGTTGTCCGAGCGAAACCGGCTCTTGTATACGAGCCTCCTTGCGCTCACCTGAGCCAATGCCAATCTCAGCCGCATCGGGGACCGGGCGCACTAACGTCCGCCCACTTGCTGGACCGCTTCGGGGTCCGGCGGTTCTGCGACACGAAAGGACATAAGACACATGGCTAAAGTCATCGGTATCGATCTCGGGACGACCAATTCCTGCGTGGCCGTCATGGAGGGCTCGACGCCCAAGGTCATCGAGAACTCGGAAGGCGCGCGCACCACGCCGTCGATCGTCGCCTTCACGGACGACGGTGAGAGGCTTGTGGGCCAGCCCGCCAAGCGTCAAGGCGTGACCAACCCGGAGCGCACCTTTTTCGCGATCAAGCGACTGATCGGCCGCACGTTCGAAGACCCTATGACCAAGAAGGACATGGGCCTCGTTCCCTACAAGATCACCAAGGCCAAGAATGGCGACGCATGGGTCGAGGCGGATGGCAAGCCCTATTCGCCCTCGCAGGTTTCCGCCTTCACGCTGCAGAAGATGAAGGAGACCGCCGAGGCGCACCTCGGAACGCAGGTCACCCAGGCCGTCATCACGGTTCCCGCCTACTTCAACGACGCCCAGCGTCAGGCTACAAAGGACGCCGGCAAGATCGCGGGTCTCGAGGTGCTACGCATCATCAACGAGCCGACCGCGGCGGCGCTCGCCTACGGTCTCGACAAGAAGGGCTCGGGCACGATCGCGGTTTACGATCTCGGCGGCGGCACGTTCGACGTGTCGATCCTCGAGATCGGTGATGGCGTCTTCGAGGTGAAGTCGACCAACGGCGACACCTTCCTCGGAGGCGAGGATTTCGACAATCGCCTCGTCGAGTACTTCGCCGACGAATTCAAGAAAGAGAACGGCATCGATCTCAAGAAGGACAAGCTGGCTCTCCAGCGCCTGCGCGAGGCGGCTGAGAAGGCGAAAATTGAGCTTTCCTCCGCGAGCCAGACCGACATCAACCTGCCCTACATCACGGCGGACGCGACCGGGCCGAAGCATCTCACGTTGAAGCTCACCCGCTCCAAGTTTGAATCGTTGGTCGATGACCTCATCCAGCGCACGGTTGAGCCGTGCAAGAAGGCGCTTAAGGATGCCGGCCTCACCGCTGGCGAAATCAACGAGGTGGTCCTGGTCGGCGGCATGACCCGAATGCCGAAGGTCCAAGAGGTGGTGAAGTCCTTCTTCGGCAAGGAGCCGCACAAGGGTGTGAACCCGGACGAGGTCGTCGCTATCGGCGCCGCCGTCCAGGCCGGCGTGCTCCAGGGCGACGTCAAGGACGTGCTGCTTCTCGATGTGACGCCGCTGTCGCTTGGCATCGAGACGCTGGGTGGCGTGTTCACCCGTCTGATCGATCGCAACACCACGATCCCGACGAAGAAGAGCCAGGTCTTCTCGACCGCCGAGGACAATCAGACGGCCGTCACCATCCGCGTTTTCCAGGGCGAGCGCGAGATGGCGGCGGACAACAAGATCCTCGGGCAATTCGACCTTGTCGGTATCCCGTCGGCACCGCGCGGCGTGCCGCAGGTGGAAGTGACCTTCGATATCGATGCCAACGGCATCGTCAATGTCACGGCCAAGGACAAGGCGACGAACAAGGAGCAGCAGATCCGCATCCAGGCTTCGGGTGGTCTCTCCGATTCCGACATCGACAAGATGGTGAAGGACGCCGAGGCCAATGCTGCCGAGGACAAGCAGCGCCGCGAGGTGGTCGATGCCAAGAACCAGGCCGAGGCCATGATCCACTCCGCCGAGAAGAGCTTGGTCGATTACGGCGACAAGGTCTCCGCGGCCGACAAAAGCGCGATCGAGGCGGCTGTCGCCGGACTGCGCACCGCGCTCGAAGGCGAGGAAGCCGAGACGATCAAGACAAAGACCAACGAACTGGTGCAGGCTTCGATGAAGCTCGGCGAGGCCATGTACAAGGCCGGTGCCGAGGCGGGTGCCGCCCCGGGCGAGGCAGGCCCGGCGCACGATCCCTCAAAGGACGACGTGATTGACGCCGACTTCAAGGAAGTCGGGCCGGAAGACCATAAGAAGGCCTCTTGAACACAAGACATCGAAGCCGTCGAGCGATCGACGGCTTCGCTTTATCGCTTTCACGTGTCGGACGAATTGTGACAAAAGGCGGGCAGACGCTTTTTTGTTCTTGAGCGTAGGCCGTTGCCTGGGGCAGCGTGGGCCGCGCAGGACCGGATCGATGGCCACCAAGACCTGCTATTACGAAGTTCTGGGCGTGACCCGCACCGCGTCGGACGGGGAACTGAAGTCGGCGTTTCGCAAGGCCGCCATGGTCTGCCATCCCGATCGCAATCCCGGCGACACGGCGGCCGAGGCCAAGTTCAAGGAGCTGAACGAGGCTTACCAGGTCCTCTCGGACGGGCAGAAGCGCGCCGCCTACGATCGCTTCGGCCATGCCGCCTTCGAGAACGGCGGCGGCGCCGGTTTCAGCGGGGCGGAGGGCTTCGGCTCCTCCATGGCTGACATCTTCGACGATCTTTTCGGCGAGATGACTGGGCGGCGTGGCGGTCGCGCCCAGGGCGGCGCCAATCGCGGCTCCGACTTGCGCTACAACATGGAGATCACGCTCGAGGAGGCCTTCAACGGCAAGGCGGCAAGCCTCAAGTTGCCGACCTCGGTTTCGTGCGAGGTCTGTTCCGGCTCCGGCGCCAAGCCTGGCGCCAAGCCCAAGCAATGCGCGACCTGCCATGGCCACGGTCGCGTGCGCGCGCAGCAGGGCTTCTTTGCCATCGAGCGGACCTGCCCGACTTGCGCCGGCCGCGGCGAGATGATCGACAATCCGTGCCAGGCTTGTTCCGGCACAGGGCGCGTCACCCGCGAACGGCAGCTCTCGGTCAACATCCCCGCCGGCGTCGAGGACGGCACCCGCATCCGCCTTGCTGGCGAGGGCGAGGCCGGTACCCGCGGTGGGCCATCGGGCGACCTCTACATCTTCGTCTCAACCAAGCCGCACCCGTTCTTCCAGCGCGACGGCGCCGACCTCTTCTGTCGCGTGCCGATCTCGATGGTACAGGCTGCGCTTGGCGGCGAGATCTCGGTGCGCACCGTCGACGGCGGCGAGGCCAAGGTGAAGATCCCCGAAGGCACGCAATCGGGCAAGCAGTTCAAGGTCCGCTCACGCGGCATGCCGGTGCTGCGCTCGCGCGATGTTGGTGACCTCTACATTCAGGCCAACGTCGAGACGCCGCAGAACCTGACGCGGCGCCAGCGCGACCTCCTCGCGGAATTCGAGACGGAGAGTTCGCACAAGACCCAACCGGAGGCTTCGGGGTTCTTGGGCAAGATGAAGGACTTCTTCGAGAACCTCAGCGGGACCTGAGCCTCACCGCGGCACTAGGCTCTCGCCTATTGCACCGGATCTATGATCCAGAACGTCGTCCGCCCGTGGTGCCACGCGCCCGTCGTGCTTCGCTTAAGGCTTGCTATCTTGCGGCGGCGCGGCCGCGCACGCCCGATGGAGCCTGTGGTATGAGAAACGCATGGCTTCGCGCTCCCTCTACGATCATGGTTTCGTCCGAGTGGCCGCATGTACGGCGGTCGGCCGGGTCGGCGATCCGGTGGCTAACGCCGACGCCGTCCTCGCATCGTGGCGGGCGTGTCACGACGATGGCGCCGCGCTGGCCGTGTTCCCCGAACTCGCGCTGTCGTCCTACGCCATCGACGACCTCTTCATGCAGGACGCGTTGCTCGACGCGGTCTCACAGGCCGTGGAACGGCTCGTCGAGGCATCCCGCACCTTGCGTCCGTTGCTCCTCGTCGGCGCACCGGTGCACTGGCGCCATCGGCTCTATAATTGCGCCGTCGCGATCGGCAACGGCCGCCTGCTCGGCATCGTGCCCAAGACCTACCTGCCGAACTACCGCGAGTTCTACGAGCACCGCCAGTTTGCCTCGGGCGCCACAATCCTCGGCCAGACCGCGAGGTTCGGCACGCACGAGGCGCCCTTCGGCATCGATCTGCTTTTTGAGGCGACCGACCTTTCCGGCTTCGTCGTGCACGCCGAGGTCTGCGAGGATCTGTGGGTGCCGGTGCCGCCCTCCTCCGTCGGCGCGCTGGCCGGTGCCACCGTGCTCGCCAATCTCTCGGCCTCCAACATCACCGTCGGCAAGGCCGAGACGCGCCGCCTGCTGACGCGCTCGCAATCGGCGCGCTGCCTCGCCGCCTACATCTACGCCGCTGCCGGCGCCGGCGAATCGACCACCGATCTCGCTTGGGACGGGCAGGTCACGATCGACGAGAACGGGGCGAACCTCGCCACCTCGGAGCGTTTTCCGCGGGGAGCGCAGCACGTCATAGCCGACGTCGACCTCGACCTACTCCGCCAGGAGCGGCTGCGCCAAGGCACCTTCGACGACAATGCCATGTTCTTGGCCGGGCGGCTGATCGACGTCGATTTCCGCCGCGTGCCGTTTGCCGTGGCGCCGCCGCACGACGCGCTTCCGCTGCGCCGCAAGCTCGAGCGCTTCCCTTTCGTGCCGGCCGATCCGGCGCGGCTCGAGCAGAATTGCTTCGAGGCCTACAGCATCCAGGTCTCCGGCCTCGAGCAGCGGCTCGGCGCCATCGGCGTGACGCGTGTGGTGATCGGCGTGTCCGGCGGGCTCGATTCGACGCAGGCGCTGATCGTCGCCGCCCGCGCCTTCGACCGCCTCGACCTGCCTAGGACAAACATCCTGGCCTACACGCTGCCGGGCTTTGCCACCGGCGACGACACCAAGGCCAACGCTCACGCGCTGATGGCGGCGCTGGGCGTCACGGCGGCCGAGATCGACATCCGCCCGGCGGCCAGGCAGATGCTCGGCGACATGGCGCATCCTTTCGCGGCCGGCGAGCGGGTCTACGACGTGACCTTCGAGAACGTGCAGGCGGGCCTGCGCACCGACTACCTGTTCCGCCTCGCCAACCAGCACGACGCGATCGTGCTGGGCACCGGCGACCTCAGCGAGCTGGCGCTGGGCTGGTGCACCTACGGCGTCGGCGACCAGATGAGCCATTACAACGTCAACGGCGGCGTGCCGAAGACGCTGATCCAGCACCTCATCCGTTTCGTCGCCGACACCGATTTGTTCTCGGCCGAGACCGGCGCCGTGCTGCGCCGCATCCTTTCCACCGAGATCTCGCCCGAGCTGGTGCCTGTGGAGCACGGCGAGCCGCCGCAGAGCACGCAGGAGCGGATCGGCCCCTACGAGCTGCAGGATTTCAATCTGTACTACGTGCTGCGCTACGGGTTCCGCCCCTCCAAGATCGCCTTCCTGGCCGAGCACGCCTGGGGCGACGTCGAGGCCGGCGCCTGGCCGCCGGGGTTCCCGGAGGAGCGCCGCCGCTCGTACGACCGCGACGCGGTCCGGCACTGGCTCGAACTCTTCGTGCGGCGCTTCTTCGGCTTCAGCCAGTTCAAGCGCTCGGCCATGCCCAACGGACCGAAGGTCGCCGCCGGCGGCTCGCTGTCGCCGCGCGGCGACTGGCGCGCGCCCTCCGACGGCACGGCGGCGGCCTGGCTGGCGGAGCTGGCGAGGGAAGACCAGCGGCCCGAAGTCTTCTAATCGACCGCGGAGTCGGCCAAGTCCAACGCGTACAGCCCGAAACGCGACAAGAAGAGTTCGTCGGTAGGAAGACCATCGCGGGCGACGGCGTCATTGAAGCTGCGGCGCCATCCGGCGAAGGGCCCATGCACCTCGGAATGGTTCGCCGAGGTGTTGACCACGTAGGCGCCAGCGACGTCGAGCGTGCGGCAAACAGCGCCGGCCTCGAGGGCCAAGTCGGCGAAGCGGTAGTGCTCGTGCAGCACGGCGTAGGGATCGCGATGCAGCGCGTCCGGAGCGAGCGGATCGAGCCGCGCGATCACGCTGGAGCCGCACAACCTGTCGAAACTCCTATCGAAGGCGGCGTGCGGGATCGGCAGCGCTCGCCTCCTGCGGGGATCGATGGCGTAGCCGCGCTCGATCACGGCGCCGATGTTGCCTGGCGCGATCGTCGCGCGTGCGGTGGCGACGAGGCGGGTGTCGACCCAGTCGTCGGCGTCGAGGATCATCAGCAGGCCGCCGCCGACGGCCAGCACGGCCTCGTTGATCGCCTGCACCTTGCGGCCGCGATCGAGATTGTCGGCGCGCACCGCCTCGACCGGCCAATCGATGCGAAGGAAGTCGAAAGGCGCGGCGGCCTCGATCGCGGGTCGATCGTGCCCGGCGACGATCACGCGGAAGTCGTGATCGCCCTGCCCGGCGAGCGAGCCAAGGGTGAGCGTCAGCAAGCTCTCGACAAGCTGCCAATCGGCCGCCACGGAGCGCGCAATGAGCGGGATACCGAAGGTGAAGGGCTCGGCGCTCACGCCGGCTCCGGCGCAACGCCGGCTTCGCGCTTCAGCGCCTCGACATGGGCGCCGTAAAGCTCGCAGCAGCGCGCGTGCAGCGCGACCAGTTCGGCATCCTCGCGCATCGCGGCCAGCGCGCCCTTCATCGCCGGAAGCTTGGACGAGATCGTCAGATCCTCGTCCTCGTTGCGGTCGAAGACCGGCCAGCAACTCTCGCGATCCCAGTCGACGGGGATGCCGCCGCCGCGACGATGCTTGGCGAAGTAATCGTCGCGCGAACGCGTGTTGTAATGGTTCACCTGCGCCAGCGCCCAGCTGACCGTTCCCGGCTCGGATTGCAGGAAGGTGTCGCGGCTCTCGTCGTAGACCCAGGACGGCAGCGTGAGGCCGGCTCCGTCGACGTAGCGCAGATCCTGGAGCTCGTGGGCGTGGGGAAAACGCGGCTGGTGCGAGAGCAGCTTGCAGCCGTAGGCGTCGAGACGGGTGAAGAGCGTCTTGTAGGGCCAGTTCACGCCGTGCTCGAGCGGCGCGGCGCGGGTGAAGCGCTCCGTGACGAGGCCGGGCGACCACTCACGGTGCCCCGAGCTGCCGAACAGCCGCCAGTTCACGCAGATGGCGGTGGCGCCCGGCGCGGCGTCGATCAGGTCGGTGACCAGACCGGTGCCGGCGTGCACGTTGAGGAACTCGTCAGCATCGAGCACCATGGCCCAGTCCGCGGCAACGGTCAGGGGATGGGACGCGGCCAGCGTATAGGCGACGAGCTGCGCCTCGTGCGGGCTCGCCGGCTGGCTTCGCAGGTGCACCAGCAAGCCGAGCTGCTCGAGCCTGTCGAGAAGAGCCGGCGACCCGTCGACGCAATCGTTGGTGCAGACGATCACGTCGGTGAAGCCGATCGCGCGGTGGTAGGCGAGCCACTCGAGCATGTAGGGGCCCTCGTTGCGCATGGTGGCGACGAGGAGGATGCGGCGGGCGTTCATGGCCGACGATCTCGCCGCGGTGGGGCCGAGGCCAGGTGATGGCGCGATCAAGACGGTATCGCCCGACCCTTCGATCCAGACCTATTCCGCCGCGGCGCGGTGCGGCACCAGCGTCACCGTCTCCGGACGCTCCCGCACCATCCGCCCCCGCGAGTGATCGCGGGCGATGAAGGTGTAGACCGCCGGCGTCACGAACAGCGTGAAGAGGGTGCCGATCGACATGCCGAAGGCGATCACGATGCCGATCGCGAAGCGCGAGCGGGCGCCGGCGCCCTCCGCGATCATCAGCGGCAGCATGGCGACCACCATGGCGGCCGTGGTCATCAGGATCGGGCGCAGGCGCACGCCGGCCGCCTCCTCGATCGCGGCGCGGCGGCTCATGCCCTCCTCCTGGAGGCGGTTGGCGAATTCGACCAGCAGGATGCCGTGCTTCGAGATCAACCCGATCAGGGTCACCAGGCCGATCTCGGAATAGATGTTCATCGAGCCCATCCCGAGGATCCCGAGCGCGTTGAGCGGCAGCAGCGCGCCGAACATCGAGGTCGGCAGCGCGATGAGGATGATGAACGGATCGCGGAAGCTCTCGAACTGCGCAGCGAGAACCAGGTAGATCACGATCAGCGCGAAGACGAACGTCAGCAGCAACGTGTTGCCCTCCTGCACGAACTGCCGGCTCTCGCCCTGGAAGTCGATCGAGAAGCCTTCGGGCAGGACCTTCTTGGCCTCGACCTTCAGGAACTCGATGACCTCGCCAAGCGTGCGCCCGGGGAACGGTACGCCCTGCAGCGTCGCGGAATTGAGCTGCTGGAAGGTCGGCAGCGAGTTGGGCTGCACTGTCTGCGAGACGGTGGCGACGGTCGACAGCGGCACCAGCGCGCCGTCGGCCGTGCGCAGCTGGTAGCGGGTCAGCCAGTCCGGCGACACGCGGAACTCGCGCGGCACCTGCGGAATAACCTCGTAGGAGCGGCCGTAGAGATTGAAGCGGTTGACGTAGTTGCCGCCGAGCAACGTCGCCAGCGTCGAGCCGATGTCCTGCATCGAGATGCCGAGTCGGTTGGCCTTGGCGGCGTCGATCTTGAAGTCGTATTGCGGCGTGTCGAACTTGAGATCGGAATCGGTGAAGATGAAGAGGCCGCTCTTCCTTGCGGCATCCTCGATCTTGGCCATCACGTCGGCGATGTCCTTGTAGTTGCCGATCGAGCGCACGACGAACTGCAGCGGCGGACCGCCGGTCGAGCCCGGCAGGGCCGGCGGCGAAAAGCCGACGACCTTGGCGCCGGTGATCTCGCCGAACTTCGGCGACAGGGCGGTCAGTACCTGCTTTTGCGAGCGGTGCCGGTCTTCCCAGTTCTTCAAGATGATGCCGCCGAAGCCCGAGGTCACGCCCTGGTAGCCGTTGATGGCGAAGAGATGGTCCGTCTCCGGCAGGCTCTTGGAAAAGTCCCAGAGCTTGGCCGTCGACTTCTCGATGTAGTCGAGATTGCCGTACTGCGGCGCCTTGATCAGCGCGAAGATGACGCCCTGGTCCTCCTCCGGCGCCAGTTCGCGCGGCGTGGTCAAGAAGAGGATCGCCGTCAGCACCAGCACGCCGCAGAGCACCAGCACGGTGAGCGCGCGAAAATTCAGTGAGCGCGCCAGCACGCGCGTGTAGATGCGGCGGAAGAAGTCGAACACGCGGTCGAGGACCCGAGCGAAGGAGAACGTCCCGGCGGGCGGCGGTGGCTTCAGCAGCTTCGAGCACATCATCGGCGACAGTGTCAGCGCGATGACGCCCGAGACCACCACGGCGCCGGCAAGCGTGAAGGCGAACTCGCGGAACAACGCGCCGGTGAGTCCGGTGACGAAACCGATCGGCGCGTAGACGGCGGCGAGTGTGATGGTCATCGAGATCACAGGACCGGTGATCTCGCGCGCGCCCTTGATCGAGGCGTCGTAGGGCGTCAGCCCTTCCTCGATGTGGCGATAGATGTTCTCGACCACGACAATGGCGTCGTCGACCACGAGGCCGATCGCCAGCACCAGTGCCAGCAGGGTCAGGAGGTTGATCGAGTAGCCGAGCGCCAGCAGCATGATCATGACGCCGATGAGCGAAAGCGGGATGGTCACGATGGGCACCAGCGTCGAGCGCAGGTTGCCGAGGAAAAGGAAGATCACCACGACGACGATGATCGCCGCCTCGGCCAGCGTCTTCTCGACCTCCGAGATCGAAGCGCGGATGAACTTGGTGGCGTCGTAGCCGATCGCGGCGGTGAGGCCGGCCGGCAGGTCGGCCTGGACCGCCGGCAGCTCGGCGCGCACGGCGGTAATGACCTCGAGCGGGTTCGCCGTCGGCGTCGCGTTGATGCCGATGAACACCGCCTTCTGCCCATCGAAGACCGAGGACGAATCGACGGACTCCGGCCCGAGTTCGGTGGTGGCGACGTCGCCGATACGGATCAGCGCGTCGCCGCGATTGACGATGACCAGTTGCGAGAAGGCCTTGGCCGAGTCGAGCGAGGTCAGCGCGTTGATCGAGGTCTGCGTGAAGTCGCCCTTCACCTGGCCGGCGGCGGAGGTGAAGTTGTTGGCGGCCAGCGCGTTCTTGACGTCGTTGGCGGTGATGCCGCGCGCCGCCATCTTGGTCGGGTCGAGCCACACCCGCATGGCGAAGGTCTGGCCGCCGAGGATGTCGGCGGACGCGACGCCGTCGATCGTCTGCAGCCGCGGCTGGATCACGCGCGTGAGATAGTCCGTGATCTGCGGCAGCGTCAGCTGCGTGGAGTTGAACGACAGGTACATGAGCGCGGTCGAATCGCCGGTCTTCTTGACCACCACCGGGTCCTGCGACTCGCGCGGCAGCTGGTACTTGACCTGGGCGATCTTGGAGAGGACGTCGGCCACCGCGCGGTCGGCATTGGCGTTGAGGCGCAGGTTCAGCGTGATGGTCGAGGCGTTCTGCTGCGAGTTCGAGACCAGCGTGTCGACGCCTTCGGCGGAGGCGACGGCCTGGGCCAGCGGCGTGGTGATGAAGCCTTTGATGAGGTCGGCGTTGGCGCCGGGATAGGTGGTGGTGATCGTGATCGAGGTCGACTCCAGCTGCGGATATTGCCGGATCTGAAGCTTCGAGAACGCGGCGATGCCGACGAAAAGGATCAGCAGGCTCACCACGCTCGCCAGCACGGGGCGGCGGATGAAAAGGTCGGTGAAGGAGCCGCGCATCGCCCTACTCCTTCGGCATGATGGCGGGAGCGATCAGCCGGGCGTTGGGGTCGATCACCACGTCCGCCCCGTTCTGCAGCTTGATCTGGCCCTCCGCGATCACCGTCTCGCCCGGCTTGACGCCTTCGAGGATCGCGACCTGGTCGCCCTTGACCTCGCCGGTGCGCACGAAGCGGCGCGTCGCAACCATGATCGGCTTGCCCGAGGCGTCCTTCGGGATCTCACCCGACGTCTCGGCAGCCTGCGCGCTGCCCGGCTTGGCTTTCGGAGGTTTCGGACTCAACACGTAGACGCTGTCGCCATAGAGCGAGAAACTGACGGCGGTGCGCGGCAGCACCACCGTGTCGGCCGGCTGGCCGGCGATGACCTCGACGTTGGAGAACATGCCGGGCAGCAGCCGCTTGTCCGGGTTGGCGAAGAGCGCACGCACCATGACGCTGCGGCTTTCCGAGGCGATGCGCGCGTCGACGAGGTCGATCTTGCCCTTGAAGATCGTGCCGGGATAGGCATCGACCTTCACGTCGACTTCCTCGCCGTTCTTGAGCTTCTCCAGCGACTGCTCGGGGATCGGGAAATCGACGTAGATGGGATCGAGCTGCTGCAGCGTGATGAGGCTGGTGCCGGGACCGGCGTACTGGCCGACGTCGAGCTTGCGAATGCCAAGCCGGCCGGCGAACGGCGCGATCAGAGTCTTTTGCGCTATGATCGCCTTGACCCGCTCCACCGAGGCCTGCGCCTGGTCGCGCGCCGCCTCGGCCGTATCGAGGTTGGCGCGGGCGGTGTTGCCGCCGGTGATCAGCTGCTGCTGGCGGGTCAGCGCAATGTCGGCGTTCTTGAGGATGGCCGCGAAGCTCTTGAGGTCGGCGTGCTCGGGACCGGTGTCGAGGTCGTAGAGCGGTGCTCCCTTCGCGACGTCCTGGCCCGAGCCGATGTGGATCGCCGCGACAACGCCGCCGAGCTGGGAGGAGACGTCGATGCCCTGGAAGGCGCGGGCGCTGCCCACCGCGTAGAGGCCGGGCACCCAGCGATCTTCCTTGGCGGTGGTGGCAGCCACGCTCGCCGGCGGCGACGTCATCGCGGCGGCGATGAAGCCTTTGATCATGCCGGGCTTCACGTCGTAATGAAAGTGGTAGAGCCCGGCGGACAGGCCGCCGAGGATCACGAAAACGCCGACGAAGATGAGGGTCTTAACCAAACGCTTCATGAGGCGTGTCCGTGCTGAACGGAACTTAACCGTACCGTCTGGTCTTTTTAAATATGCCAAGCGAGGCAGGATCATGGCGCATGCGGGACGCCGTCATTCTCCCCCTTGCGCCGTTCTTCGCCGCGTTCTCTCCGTTACGAGTGCCGATGGCCAGCTATGGCGAGGCCGCCCGACGCCGAAGAGGATGATCGTTTGACCAAAACAGAAGCCCTTCCGGACGACTCCGCTTCCGTCGGTGAAGACGCTCGCTCCGATGGTAAGACCGCGACCGATCCGGTCTGCGGCATGAAGGTCAACCCCTCCTCGGGCAAGCACGTCGCCCAGCTGGACGGAACGACCTTCCATTTCTGCTCGGCCGGGTGCCGAGGCAAGTTCACCGCCGACCCGCAGAAGTACCTGCGGCGCGACGATCCCGACGCGCCGGCCGAGCCGCCACCGGCGCCCGGGACGATCTTCACCTGCCCGATGCATCCCGAGGTGCGGCAGGAGGGCCCTAACAGCTGTCCGAAGTGCGGTATGGCGCTGGAGCCGGAGACGCCGCGGCTGGAGACCGGCCCGGATCCCGAACTCGTCGACATGCGCCGACGCTTCTGGATCGGCGTTGCCCTGGCCGTGCCGGTGATCGTGCTGGAAATGGGCGCCCACATCCCCTGGCTCGGCATCCAAGCTATGGTCCCGGACCGGATCTCCGCCTTCGTCCAGTTCGTCCTCGCGACGCCCGTCGTGCTGTGGGCAGGCTGGCCCTTCTTCGAGCGGGCGTGGGCGTCGGTGGTCAACGCCAGCCTCAACATGTTCAGCCTCGTCGCGCTCGGCACCGGTGCCGCCTATCTCTACAGCGCCGTGGCGACCATCGCGCCCGGGATCTTCCCGGCAGGCTTTCGCGACGCCCACGGAGCCGTCGCCGTCTACTTCGAGGCGGCGGCAGTCATCACCGTGCTCGTTCTGCTCGGCCAGGTGCTCGAATTGCGCGCCCGCGAACAGACCGGTGGGGCCATCCGCGCGCTGCTGCAGCTCGCACCCAAGACCGTGCGGCGGGTCGGCGAAGGCGGCGACGACGAGATCGTCGCGCTGGACGAGGTCGTCGCCGGCGACATCGTGCGCGTGCGGCCCGGCGAGGGCGTTCCCGTCGACGGCATTGTCCTGGAGGGGCGCAGCGCCGTCGACGAGTCGATGGTCACCGGCGAGTCGATGCCGGTCGAGAAGACGGCCGGCGCGAAGCTCATCGGCGGCACCGTGAACGGCACGGGCGCGCTGACCATGCGCGCGGAGAAGGTCGGGTCCGACACCATGCTGTCGCGCATCGTGACCATGGTGGCGCAGGCGCAACGCAGCCGCGCCCCGATCCAGCGCACGGCGGACCGCGTGGCCGGCTGGTTCGTGCCCGGGGTGATCGCCTGCGCGATCGCGGCTTTCGCCGCCTGGGCGCTGCTCGGCCCGGCGCCGGCGCTGGCCTACGCGCTCGTCGCCGCCGTCAGCGTCCTCATCATCGCATGTCCCTGCGCGCTCGGCCTCGCCACCCCGATGTCGATCGGCGTCGGCATCGGCAAGGGCGCCGGAGAGGGCATCCTCATCAAGTCGGCCGAGGCTTTGGAGCGGCTGGAGAAGGTCGACACGATCGTCGTCGACAAGACCGGCACCCTGACCGAGGGCAAGCCGAAGGTCGTCGCGGTCGTCGCGGCCGAAGGCTACCGGCAGGACGACCTGCTGGCGCTCGCCGCCGCCGTCGAACGTTCGAGCGAACACCCGCTGGCGGCGGCGATCGTGGCTTCCGCGAAGGAGCGCGGCCTCGAGGTGACCGACGCGCGGGACTTCTCCTCCCGCACCGGCATGGGGGTCGAGGCCCGTGTCGGCCGGCGCAGGATCGCGCTCGGCAACGAGACGCTGATGTCGGGGCTCGGTGTGTCACTCGGCGCGCTCGGGGCCGAGGCCGATCGGCAGCGTGCCGAGGGCGCGACCGCGCTCTTCGTCGCCGTGGACGGCGAGGTGGCGGGCGTGATCGCCATCGCCGACCCCGTCAAGCCGTCGTCGGTCGAAGCGGTCCGATCATTGCGCGCGAGAGGTCTCCGCGTCATCATGCTGACCGGAGACAATGCGGTGACCGCGCAGGCGGTCGGGCGGCGACTTGGCATCGACGAGGTCGAGGCCGGCGTCCTGCCCGAGGGCAAACACCGCGTCGTGACGCGGCTCAAGACCGAAAAGCGGATTGTCGCCATGGCGGGGGACGGCGTCAACGACGCCCCGGCGCTCGCCGAAGCCGACGTTGGAATCGCCATGGGCACCGGAACGGAGGTGGCGATTCAAAGCGCCGGCGTCACCCTGGTGAAAGGCGACCTGGCCGGTATCGAGCGCGCGATCACGCTCAGCCGGGCGACGATGCGCAACATCCGGCAGAACCTCTTCTTCGCCTTCGCCTACAACGCCGTCGGCATTCCGATCGCAGCCGGCGTTCTCTACCCGGCTTTCGGTCTCCTGCTCAGCCCGGTGGTCGCGGCGCTGGCGATGTCGCTCAGCTCCGTGTCGGTGATTTCCAACGCGCTGCGCCTGAGGAACCTGAAGCTGTGAAGATCGCCTGCTGTCGCACCCGTGAGAGGACGAGGTAGTGTCGTGCGTCGGCGAGCGGGATGTCGTGCCGCCGGAACAGGGCCGTGGCGACCACGCCTTTGTCGGCTGCCAGATGCGTCACACCGAGGTACAGCGGCTGCGAGCGCCGCAGGTCGACTGCTCTCGTCTGGCCGCGATCGGCGGCCGGCGCCGACCAGCGCCCGCGCCGTCTCGGCGAGCCCAGCCTTCACGACGGCCGGCCGTGGAAGCCATAGCGGCAGACCCCTTCCGCCTTGATCGTGCACGGCATGTCAAATCAGCGGGCTTACAGCGGGGAAGCGTGTAGGCCTCGTCGACGACGTCGGCGAGGTGTTAACGCGACTGTTCGTGCGCCACGTTGGAAGCGTTTCACCGTGGCTTCCCTTCGCCTGCGCGGGGGCGAGCTTTAGACGGTCCGGTTCGTCCGCTCGACCCGGCTGTTGGTCCAGGGATGCCCTGGATTCGTCAGGCGATGCTCATGTCGAGCCTCGACAGCCGGAGCGCTACATTCCCTAAAGGATCTTGTTCAAGCCCTCTTCGAACTTGTCGAACTCCTGCTTGATGAGGTCGAGGGTCTCGGCGATCTTCATCTGGTTCTCCAGCGCGACCCGCAGCCCCTCGTGTCTGGCGTCGGCTCCCGCATCGCCGTCGAAGTGTCTTTCCATAAGGTCGAGCACGCCGCGAGCCTTCTCGATGATCTCGCTAGCCCTGAACTCGGTGAGGCCGTGGGTCATGGCATTCTTTCAAGATGTGCTCAGCGACCTTACCAGACTTCACGTACGTTGACGCGCGTCCGCGACTTCGAGGATCATCGACGCCAAGCGAGGTTCGGTAACAAGAAACGCAGCCTCCGCGGGCGAGAACCAACGTCGCTCGCGTTGGCCGCACTCACGCCAAGAGCTTCGCTCGCTCGCCACGTCGAGCCGGTAGACCATGACGCGGCACGGCTCGACGATCTGGTCGATGCGCTTGTGGTATGTAAAGGCGCCGATCGGCCGCTTATGGATCCGTCCCTCGAGGCCGGCCTCCTCGAGCGCTTCATGCGCCGCCGCCTCATGATCCTTGCGACCCTTCATCGGCCAGCCCTTCGGAACGATCCAGCGGCGTGACTCCCGCGACGTGATAAGCATGACTTCGGGCCCGTTCGGGCCATAGCGTACGGGCAGCGCCGCGACTTGGGCGCGGCAAGGTTGCAACGCGTGAGCTGACAAAGCTGTCGCCATGATCTGAACGGAAGCCGGTGGACTCGGCATCGAAATATGGTTTGTGGAGGTGAACGACGCTGGCGAATGAGCCTGTTCATGTCGTCACAGGCCAGGACGACGCAGGGGCGCTCGACCGGCGAGCCGGCACTTCTTCAGCCCAGCGCCATCGGACCGAGGTGCGGGTACAGGCGAGCGTCCTCGGCCATCGCTTCCTTCAGCGCCTCGAAGAGCGTCGGCAGGTCGATGCGCTGGATCGTCGGCTCGGCAGCAACTTCCTCGATCGAGCCTGATGGCCTCAACGAGGCGTCGCGTGCCTCCATCACGGCAAGCAGATAGCAACCGGCCGATATCAGGCTGAAGGCCCGGAGCAGGCAGAGACGCTCCCAAGCGTCGGGATCACGGTGCTCGGCATCGATCATGGCGAGCACCGCCGCGACTTCTCCGAGCGCTTGGGCCTTGTCGGCATTGCGGGTTTGCAGGCGATCGTCGAGGGTCGTCATTTTTCGGTCAACTTCAATTCGATACGACGGTTCTTGCGGAACGCATCGTCACTTGTGCCGGTGTCAATCGGCGAGAACTCGCCGAAGCCGGCAGCCAACAGGCGGTGCGGATCCACACCCTTGGAGGCGAGATATTCCACCACGGCGATCGCGCGGGCCGACGACAGCTCCCAATTCGACTTGTACTGGGCCGAGCGTATGCGCTTGCTGTCGGTATGGCCGTCGACGCGCATGACCCAGTTGATGTCGGGCGGGATCTCGCGCTCGAGCTGGATCAGCGCGGCGGCGAGCTGATCGAGTTCGCCGTCGCCGACGGGATTGATCTGTGCCTGCCCACTGTCAAACAGAACCTCGGACTGAAACACGAAACGGTCGCCGACGATGTGCACGCCCGGCCGGTCGCCGAGGATCTGGCGCAGGCGACCGAAGAAGTCGGACCGGTAGCGGTTCAGTTCCTGGACCCGCTGCGCCAGCGCGACGTTCAGTCTCGAGCCGAGGTCCGCGATCCGGGTCTGGCTTTCCTTGTCCTTGTTCTCGGAGGCCGACAGGGCGCTCTCGATGGCGGCGAGCTGTCGCCGCAGCGCCGCGATCTGCTGATTGAGCACGTCGATCTGCGAGGCGGCGCGAGCCGAGAGTTCTTTTTCCTTGCCGAGCTCGGCGTTCGCCGCGGCGGCGACACCGCCGCCGGCGGTGGCTTGCGCGTTCGTGGTCTCGATCAGCCCCTGGAGCCGTGACCTCTCCTTGGTCGCGGTCGCGAGCGTAGCGGTGAGGCTAACCAGGCTCGTCTCAGCGGATTGCTTGCCGGCGCGCTCCAGCGCGAGCAGCGAGGTCAGCTCCTGGACTTGGCGGTTGAGCTTCGTGAGAGCGGTGTCCTTGCCCGTCACCTCGCGGGCGAGGAAGAACTGCGCCAGCATGAACACGGAGAGCAGGAAGATGATGGCCAGCAGCATCGTCGACAGCGCGTCGACAAATCCCGGCCAATAGTCGATCTGGCGCTGCCGGCCGCGTCGCACCGGCGGCATCAGCTGCGCTCCGACTCGGACGCCAAGCGACGGAGCAGGCTGCGGATCTCTCCGTTCTGCTCGGCCTGGGCCTCGACCCAATCGCGGATCTGCTGCTGCTCGGCGCGCATGTGCTGCACCAGCGCCTGGATGCCGTCGGCCAGGTTGGCCATCGCGACTTGGCTGGCGCGCTGTTGGATCAGGTCGGTTCCGGAGGAGAGCTTGTCGAGAGCGGCCTTGAGGTCGGGCGTGCCGGTGCGCTCGCTCGACATGTCGATGGCCGTGTGGGCGGTCAGTGCGTCCTCAAGTTCAGTGTAGAAGCGGTTTTGCGCCTGCCCCGCTTGCAGGTCGAGGAAGCCGAGGATGAGCGAGCCGGACAGACCGAACAGCGACGAGGTGAACGACACCGCCATGCCGGCGAGCGGCTGAGCCAGGTTGGTCTTCAGCTCGTCGAACATGGAGCCGGCATCGCCGCCGGTCTGCAGCGAGTTCAGGACGTTGCCGAGCGAGCCGACGGTGTTGACCAGGCCCCAGAAGGTCCCGAGCAGGCCGAGGAAGATCAGCAGACCGGTAAGATAGCGCGACACTTCGCGAGCCTCGTCGAGCCGGGTGCCGATGGAGTCGAGGATGACCCGCAGCGTCAGCGGCGAAAGGCCGGCGGTGGGCGGCTTGTCCCCGAGCAGCGTCGCCATCGGGGCCAGCAGGATCGGCGGCTTGACCTCGGCGGCCTTGCCTTGGGGTAACGCGTTGACCCATCGGATCTCGCCGAACAAGCGGAAGACGTTGCGGAGGCCGAAGACGATGCCGATGAACAGGACGAAGAAGATGAGCGCGTTGAGGCCGGGATTGGCGAGGAAGGCCTTGACGATGGTCTTGTAGAGGATGAGCGCCATGAACCCGACGAGGATCAGGAACACGATGATCCGCACCAGGAAGATCTGGGGTGACGACAATCGCCTCAGGTCGCCGGTCTCGGCCATCTCGAACTCGTCCCGGGAAATCTCGCATGCGCGCACCCTCACGCCCGCACGCGGCTAGAATGCGGGGGCTCCTGCGAATGGGCAAGCCTTTTCGCGCACCGCGGCTCGTGCCGGCGATCGCCTTAACCCAGCGGCAGGCGCGTCACGCCGGCTGCGGCCGTCCCACGCTCGAATAGCTGAACCCTTCGCGGCGGGCGTCCTCCGGCGGGTAGATGTTGCGTAGATCGACCAGGATCGGCGTGGCGAGGGATGCCTTGAGGCGGGCGAGATCGAGGGCGCGGAACTCGTCCCATTCGGTCAGGATCGCCACCGCGTCGGCGCCGGCGACGCAATCGTAGGCGCTGTCGGCGAAGGCGACGCCGGGCAGCAGCGGGCGCGCCTGCTCCATGCTTTCGGGATCGTAGCCGCGCACGCTCGCGCCGGCATCCTGCAGCGTGGCAATGATCGACAGGGCCGGCGCCTCGCGCATGTCGTCGGTGTTGGGCTTGAAGGCGAGGCCGAGGATCGCGATCGTCTTGCCACGCACGCTGCCGCCGCATGCCGCGATGATCTTGCGACCCATCGCGCGCTTCCTCTGGTCGTTCACCGCCACGACGGTCTCGACGATCCGAATGGGCGCCTCGAAGTCCTGGCCGGTCTTGACCAAGGCCAGCGTGTCCTTGGGAAAGCAAGAGCCGCCGTAGCCCGGGCCGGCGTGGAGGAACTTGCCGCCGATGCGCCCGTCGAGCCCCATGCCGCGCGCCACGTCCTGGACGTTGGCGCCGGTCTTCTCGCAGAGATCGGCCATTTCATTGATGAAGGTGATCTTGACCGCCAGAAAGGCGTTCGAGGCGTACTTGATCAGTTCGGACGTGCGACGGCCGACATAGACGATCGGCGACTGGTTGATGTGGAGTGGCCTGTAGATCGCCGCCATCACCTCGCGGGCGCGCTGGCTCTCGCAGCCGACCACGATGCGATCCGGCCGCTTGAAGTCCTCGATCGCCGCGCCCTCGCGCAGGAATTCGGGGTTGGAGACGACGTCGATGGCCAGGTCACCGACCAGGTCCGGGCGCTTGGCGCGGCAGATGCGCTCGACCTCGTCGCCGGTGCCGACCGGGACCGTGGACTTGGTGATGACCACGAGCGGGCCTTTGGCCGCCAGGGCCACGTCGGCAGCGGCGGCGTAGACGTAGGAGAGATCGGCATGGCCGTCGCCGTGCCGCGAAGGGGTTCCCACCGCGATGAATACCGCCTCGACATCGGCGATCGAGCTTGCGAGGTCGGTGGAGAAGCGCAGGCGCCCCTCTCTCACGTTGCGGGCGACGAGATCCTTGAGGCCGGGCTCGAAGATCGGCATCACGCCCGCTTCGAGGGACGCGATCTTGCGTGCATCGAGGTCGACGCACGTCACGCGGTGCCCGAAGTCGGAGAAACAGGCTCCCGATACCAGTCCGACATAGCCTGAGCCGATCATCGCGATACGCAAGCGGAACCCTCCCCGATGCCGCTGCTGACGCGGCTGCGAGCGGCGTTTAGACGATTCCTCGAGACCTTGGCACTTCTTTTCCATGACGACAGCCATGGCGGCGCTGGCGGGATAGGCGAGCTGGAACGGCAAAGGGGCCCGGCTCGACGCTGCGAAGCGCTGAACCAGACCCCTTACCCCTCGACCCTGCCGGGTCATGGAAGCTTTTTCCCCCGAAGAAGCTTCGTCAGCCGGCAGCGCTTGGGAGGTTGATAGCAAGGAGTCGCCGTTGTGTCTGTGTCCGCCACGACACAGTGCTTCGGCAAAGACGCTCGCTGTCCCGGCACGTTCGCTGTAGGCTTCGGACGGTCTGGTCAGGCAAGCGAAGGGATCATCCATGTTCCGCGACAAAACGAGCCGAGGCGATGGCGGCGGTGGCGCTGCCCGCAACGTGCTGGGCGAGCCGCTGGAGACGTGTTCGACGGCGCCGATGACCGGTTTCTTCCGCGACGGCTGCTGCAACACGAGCGCGGAGGATCGCGGCAACCATACGGTCTGCGCATCGATGACGGACGAGTTCCTGGCGTTTTCCCGCGCGCGCGGAAACGATCTCTCGACGCCTATGCCTGACTTCGGTTTCCCCGGTTTAAAGGCGGGCGATCGCTGGTGCCTGTGCGCGGCGCGCTGGCAGGAAGCCTTTGCCGCCGGCTACGCGCCGCGGGTAAGTCTCAGGGCAACGCACGAAGGCGCGCTCGCCCATTGCGGCTTGGCCGACCTCAAGGCCCACGCCGCCGATCTGTCCTGATCCATCTGTCTCGCCCACCGTGAGCGGCAAAGCGCCAACATGCCAGGCAGCGGTCCTCGCCGAAAGGGAACACCCCTCGTCGCTTCCGACTTGCCGCAGGGCTTCGCCTACCGCATCGAACTCGAAGCGGCGCTCCGACGGACTTCAGCGAGCCTTTGGTTCGCAAGTCGCCAAGAAGGCGGTCTTGCCGCCGCGGTCACCGGTGATCCTGACGCGCGCCTTCCCGCGAGCAGAAGAGACGTCGGGCATCGAGAAATTTGCTCGATTGCTGCCAGACCGAGCGCCGAGGCAAGCGGCCAGCATCACTTTGGAATGATGCTGCAACCAGCAAGCGAATTCGACACCCTTGCCAGCGGCTCGATGGAGCGAATCGCCGATGGCACCGCCGCCGAGGAAGCTGCTATCAGCGGGGTGCACGACGCCGGCAGCGAGCTGGGTGGTGTCGCCCGCAGGGACCTCGATCAGGCCTGGGTAGGCTGCTTCACCGGAACGCCGGCCTCGGAGAGGTGCGAGGCGAGCTCGCCGGACTGAAACATCTCGCGGACAATGTCGCATCCGCCCATGAACTCACCTTTGACGTAGAGTTGGGGGATCGTCGGCCAGTTCGAAAAGGCCTTGACGCCCTGGCGCATCTCATCGCTCTCCAGCACATTGACCGTGTGATAGGGCACTTCCAGATAGTTCAGGATCTGCACGACCTGGCTCGAGAAACCGCATTGCGGGAACTGCGGCGTCCCTTTCATGAAAAGCATCACGTCATTGCCTTCGACGGCGCTCTTGATGGTATCTTCCGCGGACATGTCCGAACCCTCCGGCCTTGCTTGACTCAATAGGTGTCACCGCCCGAAGCTTTTCGCAAGCGGCAGGAGTCACCCTGTGGTTGCCGTAAATCGAAAAGACATAGTGCCAAGCTCGACCCGACGGGGACGCCTAACCGAGGTGACTGACTGCCACCGAAAGCGTAGTGCTTCGATCGTCCGAGATGCAACATACCATTGATATCTGCCGCGCTCGATCGCTCGAGTACCGGCCGGGTGCGGCCGGAAAGCCTCGTGACCCGCCGGCCAGCAAACAAATTTGCGAAGACCCGCCGGGGGAGCCTGTCAAGCCGCCTTCGCCCCCGAAAAGGTGATCACCACAGCGCGCCAACACTGCGGCTCTGCAGGATCTTTCGCCGATCAGCAGAGATTTTTGCCGATTGGCATGACGCAGGCTGACGCAGTGATGCAGGTGTTGCCGAGGATCGAAATCAATCATGTCGGTGTCAGGCCACATCCCTTCATTCAAGGCGACCGCGGCACTTCGCTTAGACTTGCTCTTGCTATATCCGAGTGTGCGCGACCGCACGGGATCAACAGCCGTCGCGAGCTGGATCGGAGCACGAGTTTTTCACCATCGAGAATGATCTCCCGCTCATCGACGGGGGATGTCCAAATCTTGATGCTGCGATCGGACGGTGCCGAAACCTTATCGTCGAGAGGCATGACGATCCACGCTGGCGCATCGTCCCGATGGCAAAGCTCAGCGACATGACCCGCGTCGTAAGCATGGAGGGGGTGGGCCACTCCTCCCTTCCAGGGATTGAGAAGATCCTCTTCGCCGAAATGAGCGGCAACCAGCGCTTTCGTGCGATCGTGCCAAGTCAAAGCCAAATCGCGGGAAAAGACGAGGCCGGCACCCTGGACCGGCTCGCTCCAGTTCGACCGACGCGTCCAGTACCACAGCGCGTCGCCATCCAGCCAAAGCACCTCGCCGGCGCGCGAGGCCAGCATCGCGATAAGATCCGGCTTGGAAGCGCCAGAATCAACATCGATCTTGGCCGGAGTACGCTGATCGTATCGCGCCAGCGACAGGGTCGAGATCGTCAATAGACAAAGGGCGACGCAGAGACGCAATGCAGGATCGCGATGCGTTGCGCACCACCAGGCGACCCCGACCACGCAGAAGGCTGCCAACGAGAACTGCAAGATGGCGGATGTCGGCATGTACATGTCGGATGGAAGGACTGCGAGAAAGGTCAAAGCGAGCCGTGCACTCGCCACTGCCGCGAAGGCGATGATGAGGGCGACGGCCAGGCACACGGTCTTGTAAGTGCGTGCGCCGAGCCCGGGATGGTCGAAGGTGGCAAGCCCAACAGCGGTCAGCGCCATCATGGCGTTGGTCGGTGCGAGAAGCGACGTCATCCAAGCGGCCGCCAGGGACGCGAGGGCGGCTCTATACCTCCAATCGTCACGTGGGATGGCGACGAGGCAGACGCCTGCGGCAACAGGGGCGAGGGCCGCCGGGAGCCAAAGCGAGCGCCAGAGCTGGATCTGCGTAAGGAGCAGGGAGGAGAGCAAATCGACGCCGACGAAGGACGCCAAGCAACCGGAAAGTCCGACGAGAAGGGTGCAGAGAAAAATCCGCGACCAAATCGGCGGAACATAACGGGCGGCAATAAAGAGGGTCGCGGCTTGGACGACAATCTTGCTCCAAACGTCCGCGTCCCATGTCGAGATGAAGAGGTAGGCGTTGCGCAAGCGCAGGATGTCAAGCCAGACCGGATCGATTCGCGTGAAGGCGCGCGAGATGATTGGCGCCCCTAAAGCGCCGGCGGCGAACACCGCCACTGCGCCGCCGGCCGCCGCGTAGACCCACCGTCTATTGTCGACGCTCAGGGCGTACATGAGCAGGATAGCGCCCGGCAATGCCATGATCGGGTGGAAGACGGCAGCCAAGCCGATCAGGGCGATGGCGGCGCCGCTCCGGCCTTTGGCGAGACACGCGACCGCCAACAGCACGCAAGCCTCCGCCCAAGGACGAGGAATGGCGAGTGCCTCGCCCGCCGAGAATATGTAGAACGGCGAATAAAATCGGGGAAGCAGCAGTCCAGCCGCCACGACGATCGCCAGAGCGCGACCTTTCTGGAAAGTCCGTGCGCAAACGTAGATCGCCACGGAATAGACCAGCAAACCGGCGACGGACAGAAGCCACGTCCCGGTCTCCAGTCCGAGGTGAGCGACGAGCCATCGCGCTAGGGGGCGAAAGATGGTGAAGCCGGATTGTCCATCGAGACGGAACATCAGATCGCGTCCGACGTGGTCGGGGTCGATGTCGGCAAGGGCGCGACCGATGTAGATCCGCACGTCGCCGGTGATGCCGCCGTAGGGATGGTTCAGAAACGCTGCTATGGCGATGGCGGCGCCCAGGCAGTAATCGGCCGCCTTTCCAATCGAAGGTGTTGACACCCAAGGCGCCGACGATATCGAGGATGCTTCCGTCGACGCGCGCATGGATCAGCTCCGTGGCGAAGCTGCGAACACGAGCCCGCGTCGGCGTGCGAAATTGAACAGGAACACTTCGGCCGCCGCCGGCGCCTTGATCAGCCCGGCGGGCGCGCCGATGTTCGAGACGTGCCCAAAGAGGAGCGCTCGGGTCAACAGCAAGCCAACGAGACCGACGGCGAAGAAGCCGCCGGCCTCGGCCTCGCGCGAGACGGCGCGGCGGGTCGCGAAGACGAAGCGGATCGACAGGGCATAAGCGACCGCCATGCCGCTTATGAAGGAGATCGTGGAGGCGGCGAGACAAGGCAGGCCTGCGGCGGCGAGCCCGACCAGCAGGCGCCAATCACAGGCCAGTGCGGCGGCGCTGACGAGACCGTAGGCCTTCAATTCGATTTGGGTACGCGGCACCCGCGCCGCGGCGGATCGGCAAGGTTCTGCGGCGAGCAGGTCCAGCGGTGTCACGCCGCAACCTTGCGCGGCACCAGGCGCTCGCTCTTCAGCGCCTCCTCCACGCCGGACAGGCCGGCCTCGCCGTATTCGGCATCCTCGTTGACCTGCCAGGTGTCGAAGATCGTCTCGCCGGCGCAGATGTTGCGGGCGGTCAGCATGCCCGTCATCATCGCGTGGTCCTGATTGTTGTACTTGTGCATGCCATTCCGGCCGACGAGGTGCAGGCCGGGGTAACGCAGCGTGACCTCGCGGCGGATCACGTCGAGGTGCGTGGCATAGTCCTCGTCGTAGACGGGATAAGCTTTCTTCTGACGCACCACGCAGCTGTCGTAGATCGCCTCCGGGGCCATGAGGCCGATGCGGGCGATCTCGCGGGTGCCGAGTGCGACGAGATCCTCGTCGGCCATGGTCCAGAGACCATCGCCCTCGAAGCAGAAATACTCCAGTCCGAGGCAGGTCGAGACCCCGTCGGGGATCATGTCGGGCGACCAGGAGCGGAAGTTCTGCACGCGGCCGACCTTCACGCTCGGATCGTGGATGTAGATCCAGTTGTCGGGCAGCTCCTTCTGCGGCCTGCCGATGAGCACGACGGTGAGGAAGTCGCGGTACTTCAAGGAGCGAGCCTGGAACAGCGACAGCGGCTTGGGCGAGATTTTACCCATCAGCTCCTGGACCGGCGCCGAGGAGACGACGTCGCGGGCCTGCCAGCTCTGGCGACGGCCAGCGGCATCGAGCCCGCTCACCGTCCAAAGGCCGGTGGCCTCGTCGAGCGCGAGCTGATCGAGCGTGGTGCCCATGGCGATCGTGCCGCCCATCGCCTTGATCCTCGCGGCGGCGGCGTCCCACATCATGCCCGGGCCGCGGCGCGGATAGCGGAAGCTCTCGATGAGCGACTTGGCTCCACCGGAGGACGGCGCCTTGCCCTTGCCGAGCTTCAACGAGCGGCGCACGCCGTCGATCACCGCGGCGGAGAGCGAGAGGCCCTTGATGCGCTGCGCCGCCCAATCGGCGGAGATCTCGTCGCACCCCATGCCCCACACCTTCTCGGTGTAGGTCTTGAAGAAGATCGAGAAGAGCCGCTCGCCGAACTGGTTGCGCACCCATTGATGGAAGGTCTTGGGGGCCTTGATCGGGGTCAGGCGGGCCAAGGCGTAGGAGGCGACACAGGCGGCGCTCTCGAGCAGGCCGAGGTTGCGCAGAGCCTCGAACGCCTTGAGCGGGTAGGCGTAGAACTTGCCCTTGTAGTAGATGCGAGACAATCGCGGCCGGTCGATGAAATCGTCCGGCAGGATCTCGTTCCAAAGGTCGACGACCTCCTTCGACTTCGAGAAGAAGCGATGACCGCCGATATCGAACAGGAAGCCCTTGTAATCCACCGTGCGGCTGATGCCGCCGACGTAGGTCGCATCTTGCTCGATGATGTGAACGCTGCGTCCGGCCTTGGCGAGTTGATAGGCCGTGGTGAGACCGGCCGGACCGGCCCCGATAACGAGGGCATCGAACGTCTTCACCTAGAAGCTCTCCACGAAGCATCGCAGGCGGAGAGATTGAAGGCAGAATGGTTAAGGGCACTTTAGCAGCTAGAGCAGTTCGACCCGGTAGTTCTCGACTACCATGTTGGCGAGGAGCTTCTCGCAGGCGCTCTTCAGGGCGGTGTCGGCATCGACGCCGTCGGCGAGTTCGATGTCGAAGATCTTGCCCTGGCGCACGCTGGCGATACCGGGCACCTGCAAGGCGCGCAAGGCGCCCTCGATGGCCTTACCCTGGGGATCGAGGATCCCGGTCTTCAGCGTGACGGTGACGCGGGCCTTCATGGTCGCTCCGTGGATATGGCCCGCTCTAGCGCGCTTCGCGTGAGAACCGCAATTCGCCGCTCGTCGAAACGGCCCGAACCGCCAGGCCGTCCGCCGCCGGGGCTACCGGGCGGACTACCGATGCCGCCGGGTGCAACGGCGCACGGGTCTTCTGCGCCGCCGGGGCTGCCGATGCCTTCCGGGCCGCGGTTGTCGTGCCCCAAGTGCATCGGTGCGCGGCCTACGTCACTCCACCACCATGGTCGCGGCTGCCATCCGGACGGCCGCCGCGACCACCGGATGCTCCGCCTCCTTTGTCACCGGAAAACGATGTGCCGTAGGTGCGACCGCCGGCCTGGACGCTGTCGCCCACCAATCGTCCGGCGCCATCGACGGTGGCTGTCGTCACGCGCACACGCTGCCGTCTGCCAAGGCAAGCGCCTCGGCGAAGCCGATCCCGACCTAAGTTCGGACTTGCGAACGACCCGGCGCAGTACGTAAATCGTCTGCTGAGATTAGTTTATTCGCCCGCGAGAAGCGTGATTGCCGTTGCTTAGGCGGAGCGTTTCATCGCGAGAGCGGCGGCGAGCGCCGATTCGAGCAGCGCCGGCACTCGGGCGCGCAACGCGCCGGGCAGGCCCATGAGCAGCCCGGCGACCGCGTCGGCAGGCTGCGGCCTGCTGATCAGGTATCCTTGCAGGTCGTCGCAGCGGCGCAGCTTCAGCGCCAAGGCCTGCTCGGCCGTTTCGACGCCCTCGGCGACGACCCGCACTCCGAGAGTGCGCGCGAGCGTCAGGATCGCGTCGACGACGGCCCGGCTCTTGTGGTTCGCGATCAGGCCGGCGACGAAGGAGCGATCAATCTTGATCTTGTCCACGGGGAAATCGATCAGGTAGCTCAGCGAAGAGAAGCCGGTGCCGAAATCGTCGAGCGCCACCTTGATCCCGCGCTCGCGCAGCCAGGTCAGCGCCTCGAGCGAGGCGCGTGAAGTGTCGAGGAAGACCCCTTCGGTGATCTCGATCTCGAGCCGCGACGGCGGCAGGCCGCTCGCCTTGAGTGCGGCGACGATGTCTGCCTTGAACTCGGGGTTGCGCAGGTGCTGCGGCGATATATTGACGGCAACGGCCACGGGCAACGGCCAGGTTACGGCGTCGCGACAGGCGCGGGCGAGCACGAAACGGCCGATCTCGACGATGAGCCCGGTGCCCTCCGCGGCCGGGATGAAGGCGACCGGCGGCACCGCGCCGCGAGACGGAGAGTTCCAGCGGAGCAGCGCTTCGAAGCTACCGATCCGCGCTTCGGCGAGGTCGAGCAATGGTTGGTAGTGCAGCGTGAACTCGTCGCGCTCGAGCGCGAGCCCGATGTCGGCCTCGAGCCGGGCCCGCTCCGCGCGTTCCAGCTCGAAGGCCTCGACGAAGACGACGTGACGCCCGCGACCCGCCTGCTTTGCGCGATAGAGCGCGAGATCCGCCTTGCGCGTGAGCTCGCCCGGGCTCGTCGCGTGCTCGGGCGCCCATGCGATGCCGATGCTCGCGCTGATGCGCGCTTGATGAGCGCCCAGCCTGAAGGGGGACGACACGGCCTTGATGATCGCGAGCGCCAACGTCTCGGGGCGGGACGATTTGGTGGGCGCGTAGAGGATGGCGAACTCGTCGCCGCCGAGGCGTGCCACAGCGGCGCCTTCCGGGACCACTCGCTCGAGCGTCGCGGCGACCGCAGCCAGCAGAGAGTCTCCCACCGCGTGGCCGAGGTCGTCGTTGACCTGCTTGAAGCCGTCGAGATCGAGGATGAGGAGGGCCTGGGCGGCGGCGCCCGCCGCGGCTGCGGCGCAGACGCGTGTGGCGCAAGCCTGGAAGGTCTCGCGATTGTCGAGGCCGGTCAGGGCGTCGTGCGTGGCGAGATAAGCGATGCGGGCCTGCGCCTCGCGCAGCGCCGTCATGTCCGATCCAAGTCCTTGGTAGCCGGCGAACCGGCCATGCGCGTCGAACACCGGCTTACCGCTCAGCCGCCACCACGCCGCTGTCCCATCGGCTCGCTTGGCTTCCACGACAATGTCGCGGAACGGCAAGCGGCCAGCGACTGCCTCGCCGATCGCTGCGGCGCCAGGCGTGCCTTCGGCGAGAAGGCCTGCCAGAAACCCGCCGGAGACGTCCGGAAGGCCGGCGATCGCCGCAAAGCGATCGAGATCGCCATCAAGGCGCATGCGCTCGTCGCACGTCCACAGCCAGTCGCCGGCCGCACTCGTGGCACCCTCCAGCAGCAGGTCGACGAGATCGTCCTGAGCGTGCCGAGCGACCTTCTGAGGTGCTGTTGCCGATAGGTTCGCGTTCGCGCGATGTTGCGCGGCTTGGATCAGAGCATCGGCGCCGCTAACAAACAAGGCGAGGACGACCGGGATCACCGTCAAGGCAAGCAGAGAGGCTGGGTCCATCGTCGGCGCGAAGACAGGCACCAGCAACGCCGTCGCCACGGCCATGTAGATCAAAGCCAATGCGGACATGCCTCTGTGATCCGCACCGCGATCGCGGCCATGGCGCTTACGACGTTGCTTCACTTCATTATCCAAGCCATTGCTCGCGCACCGTCTCAGGCAGAACTTGCAAATGTGTGCATGGGCGCGAGCCGCGATGATGGTCCACGATCGATCGGGGTGGACAGCCTCAAGCCGATTTGTTAGCACCCGTCATGCCCCGAGTCCCTGCGCTCGTTAGGCAGCTTCGATGGGCGCATAGCTCAGTTGGTAGAGCAGCTGACTCTTAATCAGCGGGTCCACAGTTCGAGCCTGTGTGCGCCCACCATCGAGGGCCTTTTTGGATAAAAGATCAATCGCAAGCGGCAGGCGATAGTCTTGCCTACTCTTTCGCGAGCTACCCTCGCGCGAGGTCGCCCGCACCGTCACCGCCATGTCGCCGAAGTGTGCTTTCTTGATGCGCAGCGGTGAGACCGAGCAATGACCAGGCGCCCCAAGCGGACGCCGACCGGAAGCCGACGCGGTCGTGGCGCTCAGGGCGTAAACGAGACGGAGAAACGCCACTGTCGGATTGCCCCGCAAGGTGACGATAACGGACTTCCGGTCTTCGCTGAGCTTCCAGGTCGGTCGCGCCATGAGGCCTCGTCCGAGGGCTGCGGCAGGGCCGCTTGTACCGTCCTAGGCGACACGGCTCGCGCCAGCCAATGAGTAAGAGTGTGGCATCGGGCGGACGCGGTGCGAAGTCGCCGGAACCGCACCCGCCAAATCCCGGTTCGCGGACCATGACCGCCGACACCCGACAGCCTGCCTTTCTGGCCGCACTCGCGCTCTTCGACCCCGGCAAGGACACCTTGATCCTCACCCACAACGATGCCGACGGTCTCTCCGCCGGCGCCATCTTCGCGCGGGCGCTCGACCGCGCCGGGCGGCGGCGCCAGGTGCGCATCCTCGGGCGGGGTGAGAACCCGTGGTCGGAGGCGATGGCCGCGGAACTGGCGGGGCGCGATATCGGCGGGCTGATCGTGGCAGATCTCGGCTTGCGCCAGGGCGCGATCCTGCCCGGCACGCCGACGATCGTGGTCGACCATCACGTTCCCACTGGCGAGGCGGGAGATGCCGCCGTGATCTCCGGCTTCGGCGAGGACCCGATCCCCACCACCAGCCTGCTGGCGTGGCGCTGCGCCTGCGCGCTTGGCGCGGCGGAGGATTGGCTGTGGCTGGCAGCGGTCGGGTTGATCGGAGACCTCGGCGACAAGGCGCCGTTCGAGGAACTCGCCGCAGCCAAGAAGCTGCACACGGCCACGGCGCTGCGCGAGGCCACCTCGCTGGTCAACGCGCCGCGGCGGACCGGCGGCGGCAACGCCCAGCCTGCCTTCGATCTGCTGATGAAGGCCGATGGCGCCAAGGACCTGCTCTCGGGCCGGCATGCCGAGCTGGCGGCGCTGCAGGCTGCGCGGGAGGAGGTCAAGGCCGCGCTCGAGGTCGCCAAGCGCGTGCCGCCGCGCGTCAGCGGCGACGTCGCGCTGATCGGCCTCGACACCCCCTGCCAAGTTCATCCTCTGGTGGCGCAGGCCTGGCGCATTCGGCTCAAGGACAAGATCGTGATCGCGGCCAATCGCGGCTACCGGCCGGGCTGGGTGCATTTCGCGACGCGCTCCGCAACCGGTCGCAACCTGATCGCTTTTCTCCGCGACGTCGCACCGCCGAGTGCCGACGAGAACTACGGCAATGGCCACGAACAGGCGACGGGCGGCGCCTTGCGTACCGAGGATTGGCCTTTGTTTCTACGCAACATCGGCTTCGGCGAGGACGGCCGGGCGCTGCCGACGCAGGCGACGGCGGGAGCGGCGGCATGAGAAACGCGCTCGACACGTCCGCGCACCGCCGGCTCGGCTTCCCTGTCAAGGTGATGACGCGGCCCGACCTCAAGAGCAACGACACCCGGCGCTGGCAGCAGAACCCGCACCTCAAGGTCTCGCTCGAGTACATCGACGACACTCTCGACCATCTCGCGGCCAAGAAGATCGAGATGTACCGCATGTCGTCGGACCTCGCGCCCTATGCGACCCACCCGGACATGCCGCAGTTTCACGGCATGGTGGCCGAGAGCGACGCCGAGTTGCGCTCGGTCGGCGCCAAGGCCAAGGCGCTCGGCATTCGCCTGTCGTTCCACCCCTCGCAATACGTGGTGTTGAACAGCCCCGACCCCGAGCTGGTGCGCAAGAGTGCCTGGGACCTGCTGAGCCAGGCCGAGATGCTCGACCGCATGGAGCTTGGCCCCGAGGCGGTCATGGTGATCCACGTCGGTGGCACCTACGGCGACCGCGAGGCTTCCAACGCGCGCTGGGTCGAGACCTGGGCGACGCTGCCCGAGCCGGTGCGCCGCCGCCTCGTGCTGGAACACGACGATATCCGCTTCTCGGCCTCCGACATCCTCTGGATCCACGAGCACACCGGGGTGCGGCTGATCTTCGACCACCAGCACTTCTGGTGCCTCAACCCCGATAGCTTGGACATGATGGAGACGGTGCGGGCCATCCTGCGGACTTGGCCGGAAGGGCAGCGCCCGAAGATCCACTTCTCCTCGCCGCGCACGGAACTGCGCGAGGTGAAGCGCAGGCTCAAGGAGCCGCCGGCCGATGCCAAGCCGAAGAAGACGGCGGCCAAGGACGGCAAGAAGCCGGCGCGCAAGCCGAAATTCAAGACGGTGCAGATCGCCCCGATCTGGACCGGCCACGCCGACTACATCCATCCCTTCGAGTTCATGAGCTTCATGCGCGAGGCCAAGGACCTGGCCTTCGACGTCATGCTGGAAGCCAAGGTCAAGGACATGGCGCTAATCCGGCTGCGCCCCGACATGCTGCGCTACGCCCCCGACGTCGCGGCCCAGTTCGGGCTGACCGAGACCGAGAAGGCGACGCTCGAAGCGGAGGACGCGGCGCTGGAAGAGTCCGAGGCGGTGGAGATCGACGAGGCGGCGTAAGGCCGGTCTTGGATGTCGGCATTCCGCTTTTCCCTCGCGGGAGAAGGTGCCGGAGTCGTATGGGGTTCGGCAGGAGCAAGCGACCTTTCGACCGGCGCTTGGCGCCATCTTCTGCCGCAAGCCGCTTCGAACTTGCCGGCTGCCCGAGCACCATGCGGTCAAGACACAGCTGCTCTGATCGTCCCGGAAAGAGCGCCGATTTATAGATGACAAAGGGGGGTGTCCCCACCATCTCTCTTTCATGACCTCGCATTCCTCCTGGGCTGACGTGGTAATCGTCGGCGCGGGCTCCGCCGGCATCGCGGCAGGACGCACCGCACGAGCCCAGGGCCTCTCCGTTCTTCTCTTGGAAGCCCGCAACCGGGTTGGTGGCCGCGCCCACACCGACAGCTGCGGCACACCCTACGCGCTCGATCTCGGCTGCGAATGGCTGCATTCGGCCGATCGCAACGTCTGCGCAGGGCTTGCCCGCGACCTCGGGTTGAAGCTCGACAAGCGCGCCCCGCCGTGGCGGAAGCGGCAGCCGCAACGCGGCTTCGGCTTCGAGGACCAGGACGCCTTCGCTCAGGAGCAGGCCGGCTTCACCCAGCGGCTCGACGACGCCGCGGCCGTGGCCGAGATCACCGGCCGCGACCGGCCGGCATCGGAGCTGCTCGATCCCGCCGCGCGCTTCAACGGCCTCACCGACGCGATCTCGACCTATTACAACGGCGCGCCCCTCGAGCGCGTGTCGGTGCTCGACTTCGGCCGCTACACCGACACCGAGGAAGACTGGCGGGTCGAGGGCGGCTACGGCGCGATGTTCGCCCAGGCGGCGCCGGGGCTGCCGGTGCGGCTCGGCTGCCACGTCACGGCGGTCGACCACTCCGGCTCGACCATCCGGGTCGAGACGAGCACCGGCACGATCGAGGCCGGGCACGTCGTCGTCACGGTGCCGACCAACGTGCTGGCGGCGGGCGCGATCCGCTTCTCGCCGGCGCTCGACGATCACCTCCACGCCGCCTCGCACCTGCCGCTCGGCCTCGCCGACAAGCTTTACATGCGCCTGGCAAGCCTAGAGGCGATCGCGCCCGACACCCGGCTGATGGGCTCCGTGAAGACGCGCGACACAGGCGCCTATACGTTGCGCCCGCGCGGTCGCGATCTCGTCGAGGGCTATTTCGGCGGCGACTACGCCCGCGAGCTGGAGAAGGGCGGCCTCCCGGCCTTCGCCGATGCCGCGCGGCGCGAGATCGCCGAGGCCTACGGCCACGACTTCGCCGGCGCGCTGGTGCCCGTCGTCGCCACCGGCTGGGCCGGCGACCCGCTGGCGATGGGCTCGTATTCGCACGCCGCGCCCGGCCATGCCGACTCCCGCGGGGTGCTGGCGAAGCCGGTGGACGGCCGCCTGTTCTTCGCCGGCGAGGCGACCTCACGCCACTTCTTCTCGACGGCGCACGGCGCCTTCGAGGAAGGCACGCGCGCGGCGCTGGCCATCGCGGCGGGGCAGCACACGCGGTGGACCGCCGCCGGCTGAAAGCGGCAAATCCGCCGGCGCAGGAAGGCATCGGAACTCGCCCAAGCGCCGGTCATTCTACCAAGGACCGGCTGGTGCGCGACGCATCGCGACGCAAAATGCGGGTGGTTGATCGTCGGGGAGTGTGTCCCCCCCCCCCCCCCGGGGGGGGGGGGGCAGGTTCATGTCGCCGGACGGCGACATCCTGGCGGGCAGGTCGGACGGAGGGAGGCCCGGCGGTTCCCCCTTGCCGGCATCGGCGCTAACAGGCACGGCGAAATGCCGTCGAACAACAAGCGAGCATCATGACCTACGATCTCATCGTCATCGGCACCGGCCCCGGCGGCTACGTGTGCGCCATCCGCGCGGCGCAGCTGGGCCTCAAGGTGGCGGTGGTGGAGAAGCGCGAGACCTTCGGCGGAACCTGCCTGAACATCGGCTGCATCCCTTCCAAGGCGCTGCTCTACGCCAGCGAGAAGTTCGAGGAGGTCGCGCACGATTTCCCGGCGCTGGGGGTCGAGGTCGGCGAGGCGAAGCTGAACCTCAAGGCGATGATGAAGCACAAGGACGACACCGTCGGCGCCAACGTCAGCGGCGTGTCGTTTCTCTTCAAGAAGAACAAGGTCGACACCTTCATCGGTGCCGGCTCGATCCCCGCACCGGGCAAGGTCGAGGTGAAGGCCGCCGACGGCACCACGCAGACGCTGGAGACCAAGGCGATCTGCATCGCCACCGGCTCGGAGGTCGCGAAGATCCCCGGAGTCGAGGTCGACGAGACGGTGGTCGTGTCATCGGAGGGCGCGTTGAAGCTGGAGAGCGTGCCCCGGAAGCTGTTGGTGGTGGGCGGCGGCTATATCGGATTGGAGCTCGGCTCGGTGTGGAAGCGGCTCGGCGCCGAGGTCGAGGTGGTCGACTTCCTCGATCGTATCCTGCCCGGCATGGACGGCGAGGTGTCGAAGCAGTTCCAACGCATGCTCGAGAAGCAGGGGCTGACCTTCCATCTCGGCTACAAGGTCGCCAGCGTCGAACGCACCAACACTGGCGCCAAGGTCACCGTGGAACCGAAGGACGGCGGCGAGGCCAAGACCTTCGAGGCCGACGTCGTGCTGCTCGCCATCGGTCGCAAGCCGAATACCGAGGGGCTTGGGCTTGAGGCCATCGGCGTCGCTCTCGATCGCGGTCGCGTGACGGTGGGCGAGAGCTTCGACACGAATATCGAGGGCATCTACGCCATCGGCGACGTGATCCGCGGCCCGATGCTGGCCCACAAGGCCGAGGACGAGGGCGTGGCGCTGGCCGAGATGCTCGCTGGCCAGCATGGTCACGTGAACTACGGGGTCATTCCCGGCGTGGTCTACACCTCGCCCGAGGTCGCCGCCGTCGGTCGCACCGAGGAGGAGCTGAAGGCCGCCGACATCGTCTACAACGTCGGCAAATTCCCCTTCAGCGCCAACGGCCGCGCGCGCGCCATGCGCCACACCGAGGGTTTCGTGAAGGTGCTGGCCGATGCGCAGACCGATCGCGTGCTCGGCGTCCACATCATCGGCGTCGGCGCCGGAGACCTCATCGCCGAGGCGGCTTTGCTGATGGAGTTCGGCGGCTCCTCGGAAGATCTCGCCCGCACCTGCCATGCGCACCCGACTTTGACCGAGGCGGTCAAGGAGGCGGCCATGGCCGTGGAGAAGCGCGCGATCCACATGTGACGAAGCAGGGCTCTTGCCTCCAGCATGGCCCTGCTCTTTCTTGGCAATCTTCGGTTAGGGAGGCGCCCGGTGCCGACGGTCAGAAATGCTGGAGTGTCTCGGCTAAGGCCGTCGCCTTACCTGCAAATCAGCACCACCATGCTGGCCGCTACGCTCGTCGCCAGCACCTGGATGTTCACCGGCGTGCGCGGGTCGCGTGCGATCGCCACCGCGTCGTCGTGCAGACGGTTGTCGCAGGCGCAGCTGGGGAGCTTTCCGGAGTGCATGCAGGCATCGTGGTGCATGCAGGCCTCGTCAAGCAAATCGATGGGCGGCGTGCCGGGCCGATTGCCGATGCCGCAATAATTGCCGTGGACCAGCAACGGACCCCGGCGCAGGGCAGTGACGTCGTCCTTTACCGCCGCAGTGACATCGCCCTGCCGCAGGTCGTGGGCCGACTTGTCGACCATCTCCTCCGGCGTCCTGCGATCCGAGAGGGCCGCGGCAGCCGCGGGACTCGCGACCTCCGAATTGCCCGGCACACCGACGGCCTGGGCGCGGGCGGCGGACACCAGCGAAGCGAGGACGGCGGCGACGGCAAAGACTGTATGACGCAAGACCCGCTCCGGATCAGCACGCCATATGGCGCGCCGACAAGACGCCCGAACGGGCGCCGAGGTTCCGCCTGCCCAGCGGCTACAGCAGCTTGTCCAATGTAATGGGCGTCTCCCGGACGCGTACGCCGGTGGCATGCCACACGGCATTGGCGACCGCGCCGGCCGTGCCGGTGATGCCGATCTCGCCGACGCCCTTGATCCCCAGCGGGTTCACGTAAGGGTCGTCCTCCGCCACGCTGATCGCCTCGATGTGCGGAATGTCGGCATTCACCGGCACATGGTACTCGCCGAGGTTGGGGTTCATCGGCCGCCCCGAGCGCTTGTCGAACAGGGCGTGCTCGTGAAGCGCGAAGGACACGCCCCAGATCATGCCGCCCTTGAGCTGGCTATCGACCATGCGCGGGTTGACGATGCGCCCGGTCGCGAAGGCGCCGACGAGGCGCGTGCAACGGATCTGGCCCAGGTCGGGATCGACCTTCACTTCGGCGAAGACCGCACCGTGCGCGTGCAGCGCATAAGTCTTGGCGATCGCCTGGTCGGGGCCGGACTCGCCCTTGCCGTTGATCTCAGCCACGCCGGCGCGCTGCATGATCGCCGTCACGGCTTCGCCGCGGCTCTCGTCGTCCTGCCGCACCAGCCGCCCCTTGTGCAGCATCAAATCCGCATTGCCGGCGCCGAACAGCGGGGAGCGCTCGTCCTTCGTGGCCAGCGCCCCGAGCTGGCGGACCACATCCTGCCCGGCCTCGTAGATGGCCAGGCCGCCCGTCGACATGCCGCCCGAACCGCCGGTGATGGTCGTGCTCGGCAGCTCGGAATGGCCCATGTCGAAGTCGATCGCATCGTAGTCGACCCCCATCGCATCGGCCGCGACCTGGGACAGGGCGGTCCAGGCTCCCTGACCCATATCGTGCGAGCCGCACTCGACCCGCGCCGATCCATCGGCCCTTAACGTCGCCTTCGCGGCGCCCGGGAACTGGTTGGCCGGGAACAGCGCCGTGCCCATGCCCCAGCCGACCAGCAGCCCATCGGAATCGCGCATCCGGCGCGGCTCCAAGGGTCGGTCCTTCCAGCCGAAGCGCTCGGCACCGACGCGATAGCACTCGCGAAGCTGTTTCGACGAGAACGGCTTGCCGGTGATCGGCTCGACCTCGGCGTAGTTCTTCAGCCGAAACGCGATCGGATCCATGCCGTATTTCTCGGCGAGCTCGTCCATCGCCACTTCCAGGGCAACGCTGCCCGGCGCCTCGCCTGGAGCCCGCATGAAGAGCGGCGTGCCGACATCGTTGCGCACGCCGGCGTGGGTGGTCGAGATCGCCGGGCTGGCATAGAGGTGCCGCGTAATCGTGCCTGCGGGCTCGATGAAGAGATCGAACGAACTCGACGGCGCGATGGTGTGGTGGTCGATCGCGGTCAGCGCGCCATCGGCATCGGCACCGAGCTTCACCGTCTGGCGCGTGGCGCCGCGATGGCCGACCGGGCCGTACATCTGCTCGCGACGCAGCACCAGCTTGACCGGCCTGCCCATCATCTTGGCCGCCATCACGCCGAGAACCTGCGGCCCGGAGATAAGGCCCTTCGAACCGAAGCCGCCGCCGAGGAAAGGCGTGCGGATGTGGACGTCTTCCGGCTTCAGCCCGAACAATCCGGCAAGCCGGGCCTGGGCGATCGGCATGCCCTGGCTCGGCGTATCGAGGAACAGCTGGTCGCCGTCCCAGCGCGCGACGATGGCATGCGGCTCCATCGCATTGTGGTATTGCGGCGGCGTTTCGAACACCGTCTCGGTGCTCTTGGCGGCACCAGCCAGGCCGGCGGCCACGTCGCCGGTGCCGGCCTTGGGCGGCATGCCCGGCCCGATCGCCTCGGGCTCGAAGCTCTCGCCGTCGAACCCGATCACAGCCTGCTCGACCTCGTAGCGCGGCGCCAGAAGCGCCACGCCCTCGGTCGCCGCCTCGAGGGTTTGAGCGATCACCACGGCGATCGACTGATGCGCGTAGAGCACACGGTCGTCCTGCAGCAGGTCCAGCTTGAATTCGAAGCGGCCGTCGTTCTGGTGCGGGTGCCGCTCGAGCTTCGGTGCGTTGTCCGGGGTCATGACCTCGACGACGCCGGGATGCGCCTTGGCGGCAGCCACGTCGAGGTGGGTGACCCGGCCCTTGGCGATTCCGGCGACGCAGAGCGCCGCATGGAGCATGCCCTCGGGGTGGTTGTCGGCGGCGTAGGTGGCAGAGCCGGTCACCTTGAGGAAGCCCTCGCGGCGGGGCACCGGCTGGCCCATGGAGGAGCCGTGACGAACGCGGGTCTCAGGCATGGAGGGGAACTCCCTGAATGGAGGCGAAGAGGGAAGCGGGCAGCGCCGGCATGCGCTCCGGCGTGCCGGCGGCGGCCAGCGTCAATGCCCGGACCACGATGCGGCGGGCGAGCTCGATCTTGAATCCGTTGTCGCCCGACGGCTTGGCGTCGGCCAAAGCGGCATCGGCGGCGACGCGGAAGCTTTCCACCGAAGCCGGCTTGCCGGCCAGCGCGGCCTCGGCCTCGCGGCAACGCCACGGCTTCATCGCCACGCCGCCGAGCGCGAGCCGCGCCTCCTCGATCGTGTCACTCTGCAGCCGCAGCGATGCGGCGGCGGATACCACGGCGAACGCGTAGGAGGTTCGCTCCCGAACCTTGAGGTAGCGGGAGTGGGCGGCGAAATGCACGCTATAGGGAGGGATACGGATCGCGACGACGAGGTCGCCCGGCTCCAGCACGGTCTCTTTCTGCGGCGCGTCGCCGGGCAGGAGGTGAAGAGCCTCCAGCGGCACCTCGCGGCGGCCCTGCTTGCCCTCGATCTCGACGATGGTATCGAGCGCGACCAGCGGCACGATGAAGTCCGAAGGATTGGTGGCGATGCACTGCTCGCTCCAGCCGAGGATCGCGTGGAGGCGGGTCAAGCCGCCTTTCGCGTCGCAGCCGGCGCCCGGCTCGCGTTTGTTGCAGCGACTGGCCACATCGTAGAAGTAGGCGCAGCGGGTACGCTGCAGGAGATTGCCGGCTGTTGTAGCGGCGTTGCGCAACTGCGCCGAGGCACCCGACAGCAGCGCCTCGGATATCGAGGGAAAGCTGCTCGCGAAGCGTGGCTCGTAGGCAAGGTCGGCGTTGCGTACCAATGCACCGATGCGGACGCCGCCGTCGACGTCCCATTCGATCGCGTCGAGGCCCGGCACACGCGTGACGTCCACGATCCGGGTCGGCCGCACCACATTTCCCTTCATCAGGTCGAGAAGGTTGGTGCCGCCGCCGAGATAGCTGGCGCCGGGCTGCGCCGCGGCGGCGACCGCCTCGGCAGGTGTCGCCGCGCGGATGTATTCGAAATCGATCATGCCGCCTCTCCGCGTGATTCGCTCATGCGCGCGCTCGCCTCGACGACCGCCTCGACGATTCCAGCATAGGCACCGCAACGGCACAGGTTGCCGCTCAAGCCCTCGCGGATGCGCTCGGGATCGCTACCGGCATGGCCTTCGGCGATCAAGCCGACGGCGCTCATGACCTGGCCCGGCGTGCAGAAGCCGCACTGCAGCGCGTCATGCTCAATGAAGGCGGCCTGGATCGGGTGCAGGATGTCGCCGCGGGCCAATCCTTCAATGGTGGTGATCGAGGCGCCATCATGGCTGACGGCCAAGGCGAGGCAGGCGTTCATCCGACGTCCATCGACGAGGACGGTGCAGGCGCCGCACTGGCCGCGGTCGCAGCCCTTCTTGGTGCCGGTGAGGTCAAGCCGTTCACGCAGCAGGTCGAGCAGGGTTATGCGGGGATCGTCGAGCACGATGGCTCGAGCCTCGCCGTTGATGGTGAGGTTTAAGGCAAAGGTCATGCGGCGAGCTGATCTTTCTAGGTCGGTCTGGCGAGGGCACATCCCTCGCGCGACAAAAATGATGTAGGACGCCCCGACACTGTGTCCATCCCGGCGGGCGTCACGCCACCGTATCGGCTGATTTGGCATCGCGCTGCCCGAGCGGCTTGCTCGCCCCCGTCGTGGTGTCGTGCGCCGTCTGCGTTTCCATCTCGGCATTGAGCTGCGCGCCGAGTAGCAGCACGGTGGCGGAGAGCCAGATCCAGGTCATGAAACCAATGATAGCGCCCAGCGACCCATAAGTCTTGTTGTAGGAGCCGAAGTTGCTGACGTACCACGAGAAGCCGACCGACAGCGCCACCCAGCCGATAGCGCCGAAGGCGCCACCCCAGGTCACCCAGCGCCACTGCGGCGGTCGGCGACTGGGCCCGTAGCGAAACAGCAACGCCAGCACCGCCACGAGCACCGCGAGCATCAGCGGGATGCGCGCGATGCGCACGGCCAGCGCGAAGGCGGCATCGAGCCCAATGGCAGCGAACAGGGCCGGCAGCGCCACGACGACGACGAGGCCAAGCATCATCGTCACGATGCCGCCGAGAGTGAAAGCCAGCGACGTGCCGGTGAGGCGCAAGAAGCTGCGCCTCTCGCGCTCCCCGTAGACGTCGTTCAGCGCCGAGAACATGGCCTTGGTCGCGGCATTGGCGCTCCACAGCGCCGTCGCCAGGCCAACCACCAGGCCGATCCCGAGACCGCCGGAAGGGCTTTGCGTCAGCCGTTTCACCTGCTCGCTGATGATCTCCATGCCGCCGGAAGGGATCACGCCGGCAAGCGCGTCGAGCTGCTTGGCGATGGTCGAGGGGTCGGACACGAGGCCGTAGAGCGAGACGAGAGCGGTAATCGCCGGTACCAGCGACAACAGCGCGTAGAACGTAACGCTGGCCGCCTCCGACATCAGCTCGTTCTCACCGAACTTGCTTGCCGTGCGTTTGGCGATGGCCCACCAGCCGCGTGGCGGGATCTGCGTCGGCGTTGCGGCATCTCGCCCCTGCGCCCGCGGCGCGAGCGCCGGCTCCGCGCTCGAAGCCGCCGGTTGTTCTGGCGGCAGCGCTTGCGGCTTGAGCCGCGCGAGAGCGAGACGATCTTGCTTCCCCGTGCGCCGGAACGCGAAAGCGAGAGTCCCGGCTCCGACGAGGACCGAGAACAGGGATGGGCGTTTAGGTTTCAAGGCCATGCTCCGATCAAGCACTAATGCTGGCTTAACGCCAAAACCCCAATGGGACCGTCGAGTTGCCGCGAAGCGGCAACTCAAGCCGCTAAGATCGAAAGCATGGTCCAAGGCCACCTGCCGCATCCGATCATGTCCCTGCTTCTGCAGCCTTGGCGCCGCAACCCGCGATCGGACCGTTGCGGCCGCACTGGCGGCCCTCTATAGCTGCTCCATCCGCACACCGCAGGACCTTGGGGCGTCGCCAAGCGGTAAGGCAGCGGATTTTGATTCCGCCATCCGGAGGTTCGAATCCTCCCGCCCCAGCCACCCAGTCCGCTCGACTCGAGATTTCTGCGGTTGCGCAAGGAAGTCGCGTGTTCACGGGGGCTTAGCACCCGGCTACCAGTCTGCGAGGCGCCGAGGAGCGCGCTTCCGCCGCCTTTTTGGCCGCAAAGCGCGTCCGGTCTGCGCCGCCCAAAATGCAATCTCCAAAACAGGATGATGCATTCGCATCGTAGGGCGCCACCGCTGCGATTGCTGCCTACGTACGCACCCAATCGGCAGGCGCACTACGAAGCTCGAGCGGATTGTCGGCGGCAAGATCGTCGTGATGCGCTTGGATCGGTACTCTTTATCTTACCGGAGGATCGAGCTTTCTTGTGCGGACCACTCGAGCGGCAGGGATCGTACAAGCGATGTGATGGTCATATCCGCGGGCGCACGTCCTTCAGCAATCGTTGTGACGATCGTCGGTGACACGAAGGCGAGCGGCGCGAGGAAGCGCACGTGACGCTCGCCGCATCCTTCTTCCCTCGCGATGTCCTCGAACGAGCGGATATCGGCAGCGACATCTCGCATCCAGTGTCGCGCCTTGGCGATCGCGAGGAGGAGCTGCCCCTGCGCCGCATCCGACAAGCAAGACCGACCATCGTCATGCTGGCTCTTCGCTCGCCTGACCTGGCGTGGAGCCCAGGCGATCGAGTGCAGTCGCACGGGCCGTTCCGTTGCGTCCTCCTCATCATTTTCCGACTCAGCGAACTCGGATGGTCCGAGACCGCCGACGGCCATGCTGTTCTCGTAGATCTCCATCGTGACCGTGCCGGCTCCGACCACCACGGATCGCACATGCGCGTCGACCAACTCCCGATCGGAAAGCTCCGGAAGAGATCCGATCGTTGATCGCAAGGCGCCGACAACGGCCTCCTCCAGATCTGGCGCCGCGATCCGGGTCACCGATCCCGCGGCGTCCTTCCTGTTCTGCAGCACGGCCTGGGAGACGTAGTAGCGGTAGCGCAGCCCGCGCTTGTTGGCGTGGCTCGGCGTGAGGCGGGTGCCGCGATCGTCGTAGAGCCGGCCGACAAGCAAGGCCGAGGAGGTGGCCAGCCGCGCGCGACGCAGCGTCGTCTGGGCGTCGAGGCCATCCTGCACCGCCTGGAAGACCGCGCGATCGACGATCGGCTCCTGCGCTCCGCGATGAACTTCGCCGCGATAGACCACCTCGCCGACGTAGAAGCGGTTGCGCAGAAGGTGCGCGAGGGCGCCGACGCCGAAGAAGCCGCCGCCGCGCGAGGTGATCCCCAGCGAGCGGAGGTCGGCGGCCAGCGCTCCGACGGACTTCAGCGCGAGATAGCGCTCGAAGATGGTCCGCACCGCCGCGGCCTCCTCGGGCACGACGAACAGCACCTTGTCCTTGCTGCCGTAGCCGAGCGGCAGCGGTCCTACCGACCCAGAGGCCCTTGCGCTTGGAGGCGGCGATCTTGTCGCGCACGCGCTCGCCGATCACCTCGCGTTCGAACTGCGCGAAGGAGAGCAGCACGTTGAGCGTGAGCCGCCCCATGCTCGACGTGGTGTTGAACGACTGCGTCACCGATACGAACGACACGCCATGAGCGTCGAACAGCTCGACCAGCTTGGCAAAGTCGGCGAGCGAGCGGGTGAGGCGATCGACCTTGTAGACCACGACGATGTCGATGCGCTTTGCCCGGATCTCGTCCAGCAGCCTCTGCAGCGCGGGGCGATCAAGCGAGGCGCCGGACAGGCCGCCATCGTCGTAGCGTCCCGCAACCAGGCGCCAGCCTTCGTGCGCCTGGCTCTTGATGTAGGCCTCGCAGGCCTCCCGCTGCGCGTCGAGCGAGTTGAAGGCGAGGTCGAGGTTATGCTCGGTCGATTTGCGCGTGTAGATCGCGCAGCGCTGAGGCTTGGGCTGGTGCGGCCTCATGCGCTCGCCTCGCTATTCGACCTTTGGGCTGGAGCTCGCGCCAGTGCATCTCGAGATCGCCCGCGCCCAGGCGCCTGCCGATCTGAGGCAGGCTTGCGCAGCCCGAAGAAGCGGTTGCCGTTCCATATCGTGCCGCTGATGGCCTTCGCGGCGGCGGAGAGGCTCGGCAGCACCTGGCCGTTCCAGGCAAACCCGCCCTCGACGACCATGACCTGGTGCATGACGCCTTCGTGTTCGCGCACGAGCACCGTCCCGATCTTGAGTCGGGTCGGTACGACCTCGCCGCCCTCAGCCAGCCGGTCGAGCATCCTGGCCGTCGGACGATCGAGACTACCGAGCCTCTGCTCCTGGACCCGATGCATGACCATGCGGCGCAGGAGTTCGCCGGAGAGCTGCCGCCTCGGGCGTGCGCCGGTCATCTGAATCACGCCGAACCCACCAAAGGAATCTTTCTCAGGCACGCTCTAACAATGTCAGACATCGGTGCGCTGCACCGGTATCTCGCCGTCCGCGCGAACACGCAGATTTATCCAATAACGCGCCGGTGTTGCAATAAGTGATCCCATTGCGTCGGATGGTTGCTGCACGCATCCAGAGGCTCGATTGTCATGTCAACGATTATTCGTGGTGCATGCCTTACTTGCGGGTGTGTGGGTCGAAAACCGTATAGCTGGCATTTTCCGGTGCGAGCTTCGCCTTCGCGGGTGTGGACGGAGTTTCGCCTTTCCACTCGTAGGCGACGGTGCCCGGCGGGTTCTTGTAGGGTCCGGGATCGCGATAGTCACCGGCAACGAGGCCAGGCCGCACCTTCAACACGGTGAACATGCCGCCCATCTCGATCGCGCCGAACTGCCCGTCGCCAGACATCATCGGCAGGGTGTTCTCGGGCAGCCTCATCGCCATATCGCCCATGCCGGCCATGCCTTTGTTGCCCATCGGCATGTATCCAGGTGCCAGCCGCGCGATGGAGCCGGCACTACTCCTGACGTTGGCGCCGATCGCCGTGCGCACCTGGTGTCCCATGGCATTCATAGTATGATGCGACTTATGGCAATGCATCGCCCAGTCGCCTGGATTTTCCGCGACGAACTCGATTGCACGCATCTGGCCTACGGCGCAGTCTACGCTGACCTCCGGCCACCAGGCGCGCTCGTCAACCCAGCCCCCATCGGTGCCGGACACGTGGAAACTATGTCCATGGATGTGGATGGGATGGTTGGTCATGGTGAGGTTGCCGTAACGGATGCGCAGCGTCTCGCCCTGGCCGACGACCACCGGATCGATGCCGGGGAACACCCGAGAATTGAAAGTCCACATGTTGAAGTCGAGCATCTCATTAACCCTCGGCGTGTAGGCGCCGGGGTCGATATCGTAGGCACTCATGAGGAAGACATAGTCTCGGTCGACGCGGCGGAAGCTCGGATCCTTGGGATGAACCACAAAGAAGCCCATCATGCCCATCGCCATCTGGGTCATTTCGTCAGCGTGAGGATGGTACATGAAGGTGCCGGAGCGCGGTAGCTGGAACTCGTAGACAAAGGTCTTGCCCGGCGGGATGCCGGGCTGAGTCAGCCCGACAACGCCGTCCATGCCGTTGACGATGTGCATGCCATGCCAATGCACCGTAGTGTGCTCCGGCAAATGGTTTGTGACGAAGATGCGGACCTTGTCACCCTCGACCGCCTCGATGGTCGGGCCGGGCGACTGACCGTTGTAGCCCCAGAGATTTGCCACCATGCCCGGCGCCATCTCGCGGCGCACCGGCTCGGCAAGCAAGTGGAACTCCTTCCAGTCGCCGGTCAAGCGGAACGGCAGCGTCCAGCCATTCAGCGTGGCCACGGGGTTGTAATCCGGTCCTGCGGCGGGATGCAGCGGCGGCTGCATGACCGTCTCGCGCATGATCGGTGCCTCGGGAATAGCGGCGGCCTGCACGCGGCCGGAGACGACCGCCGCTGAGACCAGCGCGGCTCCGGCGCCGAGAAGGCCGCGGCGGGTGGTTCCATCTGAAGTCATGGTGCTGTCCCTTCAAGGAATGGAGTGACGAGCAGCGCATCAGTTCGCCGCCTGCGTCACGGAAGACGGCGCGATGCCGGACGGCGCTTCGAAGGTCGGCCCAATGCCGGTCAGCGCGGCTTCAAGGTCGACGGCGGCAAGAAAGTAGTCCCTCCGCGCGGTGATGGCCGCGATATGTGAGCCGATGCCGCCGCGCGTATCGAGCAGCAGTTGCGTCACGTCGGCGAGCATGCCGTTGATCTGTAGGGATGTCTGATCGAGGATCGTCTTACGCAGGGGTAGCACGCGCTCGGTGTAGTATCTGGCGAGATCGTACTTGCCGCGGGCTCGCAGCCACGCCTCGCGGGCCTGCGAGCGGGCATCGATGGCACGCTGAGCCAAGCGGTTGGCAGCGCCGAGGTAGGTCTCGCGTGCGCCGCGGACCTTGCTCTCGCCGAAGTCGTAGATCGGGATCTTGATATCGGCGACAGCGCCGAAACGGTTGAGCACGCGCCGGCCATTCTCGGTGGCGAGCTTCGAGCCTGTCGTGTCTCCCGCGGTCTCGTAGTCGTTCTGCGCGCTGAGATTGAAGTCGCTGACATATCGGGTTGCCTTGACCAGGCCGAGCTGCAGCGCCAAGGCGTCGAGCTCCTTGCGTGCAGCGGCGATGTCGAGGCGCTTGGTCAAGGCGATGCTCTCGATGTCGCGCGAAGAGGCGATATGCTTGGGCAGGGCCGGCATGGCCTTCGGCAGGATGAAGGTCGCGTTGCGACCCCACAATCCCATCAGTCGCGTCAGCTTCTCGCGTTCGGCCTGCGCCTGCAGCTTGGCGTCGCCGCGCCCCGCGCCGACTTCCGCGTAGAAGACGTCCTCGCGGGCCTGCTCGAGCTTGGAGAGGTTGCCGGCGAGGCCAAGCTGCTTGGCGTATTCGGCCGAGGCCTGAGCGGCTGACACCGTCTCGTCGAGGAAGCTGATCTCTTCGACGGCAGCGAGCGTGACGTAGTACTGCCGCTGAACGGCCGCGGCGAGCGCCACCGTTCGACCGGCGGCGCGGAGCTGCGCGGCGTGGTAGGCCTCGGCGGCAATGACCTGTCTGGCCGGCAGCGTCGCCAGCGCGTAGAGCTGCACGGCGACCTGGCTGACGATCTCGAAGTCGCCTTCACCCGTAAGGATGTTAGCCGACAGGGAGACGTCCGGCGGCAGGGTGGCGCGGACGTAGTCCGCCTCGGTGACACCAAGGTCGTTGAAGGTCGCCTGCAACTCCTTATTGGAAAGCAGCGCCACCTCCACTGCGTGCGAAGCGGTGAGCGGCTTGCGAAGCAGCGCCGCCACTCGCTCCATAGCAGCCAACGCCCCCCCGTCGTCCGTGAGCTTGGCAGCCGGCGTGCCGAGGCGCTCGGCGGTAAGCGTCGAAACCGATCCCATGCCGCCATCCGACGAAAATCCGACGCAGCCTGCGAGAACGAACGCCAGCGAAGCGACGCCTGTCACCTTGCCGGCGATCACGGCTTTCCACCCATGTTCATGCCGGGCATGTCCATGCCCCTCATTCCCGGCGTTTCGCCCGTAGGGCCGGTCCGCTTGCCTCCCTGCGCCGGCGGCGAAAGGGGGGCCGAACCCCAATCGGTACGAGCCTCGACGGGCTGGTAGTGCTTCATCGCCGCCAGCGGTGAAGGCGGCGGATGGAAGCGCGTCTCGAGCCGGGGATCCGCAGGCGCGAGCAAGCCGCCCGGCGCGCCGACAACGCAACCGGACCCGAACGCAAGGGCGGTAAAGGTCAAGACACACATCTGAAGCTCCGCAACTAAGCCCGCGCGTCAGCGCGGCTTGGACGACAGCGGCGGCGAGCCGCTCCTAGGCGGAGACGATAGTCGGAGGCTTCAACATTTGCTGCTGCGCAGCATCCGAACGGCGGCGATCAGCCGCAAGAGGCAAGCTTCGTATGCGGCGAGCGAGGCCAGAAAGACCTGTAACAGGCGCTGAGGTCGCGATCGCTGCCGGTGCACAGCAAGTCAGTGAACATCCCCTAGGAGGCTTGGGACGTGGCGAGCGGCCGTGGTCGCATTGCGTTAAAGGAGCATTCCCGTGAGCTTCCTGATGACCGGTATGAACATGCCCAGCGCGGGCAACGCCGTCGTGCCCCGTCACCGTCCCGGCAAGCGCATGGGACGGACCGGGCAACAAAGCCACGGACATAAGGGCAAGCATTGCAAGAAGACTTTGGAGCAGGCGCACCGGAACCTCCAAAACGACTGCTCGCATGATAAATGCGACGCCGCAAGGCTTGCGCTTGCAATCACACTCTTTCGCTTGCGAATCCACCTCCGGGTAGACAGCGTTGTTGGAGGTGCGTTGCGCTAAATAGCTCTTTCAGCAAATTACAGTTGTGAGTCGTGCACAAGGTAGAATTGTGTTAATCTTCAACTAGGCGCGGCTCCCTCACAAGGGAGCGCCGCGGGCGGCGAAAGAACAGATGCTGAAGAGAAGCAGGTTGGCTGGCTTGATTGCGGTCTGCGCGACATCGATGCCCGCTCATGGACAAGGTCAACGCTGCAATGATGCACCTAATGGATGCCCAAACGCCGACGGCAACAAGTCAAATTCGCTTTTGCGGGACCGGAGGCGCAAAATCAAAGATATGGCGCCGCTGGCATTACGCGAGGCGGTTTTGGCAGGGCCGGCACAGGCCATCGTGGCAGCGGTGGATGAAGCGGATTACGATCGCTCCACGTCGTTCACTGCCAGAGATCATATCGAATTCAACTTTGATTTTGCGGTAGCTGAAGACGGGGCGATTTACAGGGACGAGACGGTTTGCTACAGCTTACGCTTCAGCAAATCGAGAACGACATTGAAGACCCGACAAACGAGCTTGCTGCTCTTTGTCTCGATCGGTCAGCAGGGCTATGGAGGACGAAAAACTCCTGTCGAATTTCGATCGATCTCCGCGGATGGTGGAACTTGCTGTCGAGAGCTGGGAACGTGGCGACAAAACGCTCTACGGCCGCTTTGATTTTTCCTACGATGGATCAAGACCGTTAACTCGATACTTGTCGATCGATGGAAACGGTTGACGATTGGGGTCGTCCATTTCGCCTCGATGGAAGACGTCGAAGACGAGAATTTAAAGGTATCTCGAGCAAACAGCCGAGGCAGCGAAGATCGAGACAACCGTCTTGAGCTTGAGCCAGATCGGAGACGATGGACGACACTTCGTCGAAGTTTACGCCGACCGATTGTTACGCTGTCTAAACTGTACACTTTGGAATGGATGTTCGAGGATGAATTCGCCTTTTATCTCTCATGAAACGCACGAAATTTGTCGAACCTCCTTGAAAAGCCTTGCTTTCGAGCAAGGCCATTCTGCCTTTGCTCTGGAAGATGGAGCCAGACCATCCGAATTAGCTGACGGCACGCTTTTCGGATGATCCATGAGCATCTAAACTGAGCGGTTCGTTTGTATGAAAACGCCTACGATCGCGGGAGGCGCGAACATCTCGCTTTTTGAGCAAGGCAGGCTTGTGGAACAAACCAAAGCTGGCGATCGTAAGTTCAGCACCGATCGGGCTTTCGAAATTGGTCGGGCTTTAAAAGACGTCGTCGTTGTAGGAACGCGCTCGGCGGGATTTCACTCAAGTCTTCGTGGTCAAAGCCCTGAGCTCTCCATGATCCGCACCTCGATCGTTGCCGCAATTTCGTTGAAATCGAAAAAGCGCAGCATTTTAGCTTCCGGCAATCTCCCGAGCTGACTTTCTGATCCATCGACGTAGAATGGTGTCCCGGAAGGGATTCGAACCCCTGACCTACGGTTTAGGAAACCGTTGCTCTATCCTGCTGAGCTACCGGGACTAGCCTCGATCTCCGTACCATGCCGAGCTTCGAGCTTCCAGGCACCTCGGTAGCGGACAAGCTGAGCCCGACATCAGGGGTCATGAAGCTAACGGCTCACGTGGCCTTGTGAGAAAGATGTTGGGTCTTCGATCAAAGATCGGCATCGATACTCTGAAGCTGATCGCCAGGTCGTGAAGTGAAAAAGGGCACCCGAAGGTGCCCTGTCCGTCAGTACCCGTAGCCGTAGCCGTAACCGGGATAGCCGTAACCATATCCGTAGTAGGGGTAGCCGCAACGGCCGTAGTAGCCACAGGCGTAGTATCCGCTTGCTGCCAGCCCGAGTCCAAACCCGGCCAATCCGTAGCCGAAACCACGGCCGTAGCCGTAGCCACCGTAGCCCCGGAAACCGCGCCCATAACCGCCGCCGTAGCGACCGCCGCCGTAGCCTCGACCGCCGAACCCACCTCCGTGGAATCCGCCGCCGCCAAACCCGCGGGCATCAGCCTGGGTGGCCATAGGGATTGCGGCAAAGGTGAGGGTTGCTGCGACACCAGCGCCGACGGCAGCCTTTTTTAGCAAGCTCTTCATAAGACCTCTCCGATTTGCAGGTGCTCGAAAAACGACGATCATCCGAAGTCAGTTTCCTCGGGAGCTTTCACAAGGCTGTTATCGCGCAACAACGGAGCTGGAACTTACGTTTGTCCGTCGACACAACAGGGAGCGTTTATGCTTGCTTCTATCGCGTCGATCTTACTCTTCACCGCCGCTCAAAAGCTGCCTGCGATCCCGGCCTTCGACATCGCCGCCGAATGCGACGGTGCGATCTCTGTGCCCAATTGCGTGGAAACAGAGCACGCCTCTTTGGGCGCTCTCCGCTACTGGTGGCCGCGGATCGTGCCCGGCAAGCCTAAGCTGGTCTGCATCAGGTCGGCCAGTGATGCTCCCATTATGCGCTACACGCACCTGATGCGCTGTATTGCCGAGGTGTCTCACCTTCCTCACCCGCAACTTGCGTCTGTTCATGGCGATCGTTGATTACCGATGCGTTCCTAGAGCAGTTTCCTCGCCGGTTGACTCGTGAGGAGTAGCGCACGGCGCCGCGCTGTGATTCAGGGCTGGTCTGGCGAGGAGGCCAGGCCCGATGCCCCGATCGCTGCACTACGACCTTCGCTCCCGCGTCCTCTTGGCTGTCGAGGAGGGCTTGTCCTGCCGCGAGGCTGCGGCGCGCTTCGGCGTCAGTGCGTCGAGCGCGATCCGCTGGGCCGCTCTGAGGCGCGCTGGCGGCGACGGCCGGGCCAAGCCGCAGGGAGGAGATCGCTTGTCGCGCCGCACCGAGGCGCACGCCAGCCTCATCGCGGCGGCACTGGCCGACGTGCCCGACATCACGTTGCTGGAGCTGAAGGCGCGCCTGGCTGGCGAGGGCGCCTTCGTCAGCGTCACGGCGCTTTGGCGCTACTTCCGTCGTCACGGCATCACGCGTAAAAAAAGGCCGCGCACGCCACCGAGCAGGACCGTCCCGACGTCCGCCAGGCGCGGCAGGAGTGGTTCGAGGGCCAACTCGATCTCGATCCCGACCGGCTGATCTTCATCGACGAGACCGGCACCTCGACCAAGATGGCCCGCACGCACGGACGCGCCCCGCGTGGCGAGCGGCTGAGGATGGGCGTGCCGCACGGCCATTGGAAGACGACGACGCTGGTGGCCGGCCTGAGCCTGCGCGGCATCGTGGCGCCGTTCGTGCTCGACGGCGCCGTCGACCGGCCCTGCTTCGAGGCCTACATCGAGCACGTGCTCGTTCCCGAACTGCGACCCGGCGACATCGTCATCATGGACAACCTGCCGGCGCACAAAGGGAAGCAGGTCGAGGCCCTGATCGAAGCCGCCGGTGCCAGCTTGCGCCTGCTGCCGCCCTACAGCCCCGACTTCAACCCCATCGAGAACGCCTTCGCCAAGCTCAAGGCTCTGCTACGCAAGGCGGCGGAACGGACGAAGGACGCGCTCTGGGCTGCCATTGGCCGCCTCGTCGACCAGATCACGCCAGCCGAATGCGCCAACATGTTCACCGCAGCAGGCTACGATGCTACCTGAAAGGAATCTGCTCTAGATTTCTTAAGGTCTTCGCTTGGGCAGCTGGGCAGGGAGTAGGTGCACCTTTGGGTTCGACCTACCGAGGATGCCAATTACTGCATTCTCGAAGGCACCTGCTTCCTTAGTCGCTGGTAGCGGGATTGCTCCTCCGGCTTAATCAGCGTCAAGCCGGAGATCGACGTTTCTCTACTCCGCCGCCTCGGCTTGCGGACGATGGGCCAGCGGATCGTAGTTGAGGATTGGGGCCAGCCAGCGCTCCACCGTCTCGACGTCCATGCGCTTACGCGCGGCGTAGTCCTCGACCTGGTCGCGTTCGATCTTGGCGACGCCGAAGTAGGCGGCCTGCGGATGCGACAGGTAGAGGCCGCTGACCGAGGATCCCGGCCACATGGCGTAGCTCTCGGTGAGCTTTACGCCGACCCGCTTCTCGGCCTCGAGAAGCTTGAACAGCGTGACCTTTTCGGTGTGGTCGGGCTGCGAGGGGTAGCCCGGCGCGGGGCGAATGCCACGGTAGGTCTCCTCCAGCAGTTCCTCTGGCGTCGCCTGCAGCCCCGTCTCGTAGGCCCAGAACTCGCGGCGCACGCGCTCGTGCATCTTCTCGGCAAAGGCTTCGGCGATGCGGTCGGCCAGCGCCTTGACCATGATCGAGGAATAATCGTCGTTGGCGCGCGCGAAGCGCTCGGAGATCTTCTCCTCGTTGGCGCCGGCGGTGACGACGAAGGCGCCGAGATAATCCGGCTTCAGGCTGTCGACGGGCGCGACGTAGTCCGACAATGCCATGTTGGGGCGGCCGTCGCGCTTGGAAAGCTGCTGGCGCAGAGTGAAGAACGTCTCGAGCTCCTGGCTGCGCGACTTGCCCTTGTAGAGGCGGATGTCGTCGCCGACGCTGTTGGCCGGCCAGAAGCCGATCACCGCCTTGGGATCGAACCAGCGCTCCTCGACCACCTTCTTCAGCATGGCTTGGGCGTCGTCGAACAGCGCGCGGGCGGCCTCGCCTTTCTCGGGATCGTCGAGCAGGGCGGGGTAGCGACCCTTCATCTCCCAGGTGTGAAAGAAGGGCGTCCAGTCGATGTAGGGCACCAGCTCGGAGATGTCGGCGTTGGTGTAGACGCGGGTGCCGGTGAAGAGAGGCTTAGGCGGCTCGTAGGAGGTCCAATCGATCTTAGGCGCGTTGGCACGGGCCTTGGCCAGCGGCAGGCGCTGCTTGTCACGCTCGCCGCGGGCGTGGGTATCGGCGACCTTCTGGTATTCGGCACGGATGTCGGCCACGTACTTGTCGCTCATCGACGGCGTAAGCAGCTGCTGCACCACGCCGACCGCGCGCGAGGCGTCGGTGACGTAGACGGTCTGGCCTCGGCTGTAGTTCGGGTGGATCTTCACCGCCGTGTGCACACGACTGGTGGTGGCACCGCCGATCAGTAGTGGGATGTCGAAACCCTCGCGCTCCATTTCGGCGGCGACGAAGCTCATTTCCTCGAGCGAAGGCGTGATGAGGCCAGAGAGGCCGATGGCGTCGACGTTCTCCTCGCGGGCGACTTCAAGGATCTTCTTGGCCGGCACCATCACGCCGAGGTCGATGACCTCGTAGTTATTGCAGGCCAGCACGACGCCGACGATGTTCTTGCCGATGTCGTGAACGTCGCCCTTCACCGTCGCCATGAGAATCTTACCGGCGCCCTTGCGCCCGCCGGTGTCCGTGCCGGCCTCGACCGCGCGTTTCTTCTCCTCCTCCATGAACGGCAGGAGGTAGGCCACCGCCTTCTTCATCACGCGCGCCGACTTCACCACCTGCGGCAGGAACATCTTGCCCGACCCGAACAGGTCGCCGACGACGTTCATGCCGTCCATCAGCGGGCCTTCGATCACGTCGAGCGTGCGGGTCGACTGGGCGCGGGCCTCCTCGGTGTCCTCGTCGACGAACTCGGTGATGCCGTTGACCAGCGCGTGCTGCAGGCGCTTGGCGACGCAGCCCTCGCGCCAGGCTAGGTCCTTGCCGACCTTCTCGGCGCCCTTGCCCTTGAAGCTCTCGGCGAGCTCGAGCAGCCGCTCGGTCGAATCCTCGCGGCGATTGAGCACTACATCCTCGCAGGCCTCGCGCAGGGCGGGGTCGATGTCCTCGTAGGTGCCAAGTTGGCCGGCGTTGACGATGCCCATGTCCATGCCGGCCGTGATGGCGTGGTAGAGAAACACCGAATGCATCGCCTCGCGTACGCGCTCGTTGCCGCGGAACGAGAAGGACAGGTTGGAGACGCCGCCGGAGATGTGCACGAGCGGCATGCGGCGGCGAATCTCTCGCGTCGCCTCGATGAAGTCGACGCCGTAGTTGTTGTGTTCCTCGATGCCGGTGGCCACGGCGAAGATGTTGGGATCGAAGATGATATCCTGGGGCGGAAAGCCGACCTGCTCGGTCAGGATCTTGTAGGCGCGGCTGCAGATCTCGACCTTGCGATCCTTGGTGTCGGCCTGGCCCTGCTCGTCGAAGGCCATCACGACGACGGCGGCGCCGTAGCGGCGAACGGTGCGGGCGTCGGCAATGAACTTCTCCTCGCCCTCCTTCATGGAGATCGAGTTCACGATCGCCTTGCCCTGCACGCACTTCAGGCCGGCCTCGATGATCGTGAACTTCGAGGAGTCGATCATCACAGGCACGCGCGCGATGTCGGGCTCGGCGGCGACGAGGTTAAGGTAGTCGACCATCGCTTTCCGCGAGTCGAGCAGGCCCTCGTCCATGTTGATGTCGATGATCTGGGCACCGTTGGCGACCTGGTCGCGCGCGACATCGAGGGCGGCGGTGAGGTCACCCTCCTTGATCAGCTTGCGAAATCGCGCCGAGCCGGTAACGTTGGTGCGCTCGCCGACATTAACGAAGCGAATGTCCGGCGTCAGCGCGAACGGCTCCAGGCCCGAGAGCCGCAGCATGGGCTCGATCTCGGGCACCTGGCGCGGCTTGATCCCCTCGATGGCCTTGGCGATGGCGTGAATGTGCGGCGGCGTCGTGCCGCAGCAGCCGCCCAGGATGTTGACGAGGCCGCTCTCGGCGAACTCCTTGACTAGGCCGGCCATGTATTCCGGGCTCTCGTCGTAAAGGCCGAATTCGTTGGGCAGGCCGGCATTGGGGTAGGCGCAGATCATCACGTCGGCGACACGCGACAGCTCGGCGAGATGCCCGCGCATCTCGCGGGCGCCCAGCGCGCAGTTGAGGCCGATCGAGAGCGGCCTGGCGTGCTGCATCGAGGCCCAGAACGCGCTTGGTGTCTGGCCCGAAAGCGTGCGGCCGCTGAGGTCGGTGATCGTGCCCGAGATCATGATCGGCAGCTCGCAGCCGAGTTCCCCGAAAGCCTGCTCGACGCCGGCATAGGCGGCCTTCGCGTTCAGCGTATCGAAGATGGTCTCGATGATGATGATGTCGGCGCCGCCCTCGACGAGTGCCACGGCGGCCTCGCGATAGGCTTCGGCGAGTTCGTCGAAGGTCACGGCGCGAAAGCCGGGATTGTTGACGTCGGGCGAGATCGACGCCGTGCGGTTGGTCGGGCCTAGCGCGCCGACGACGAAGCGGCGACGGCCGTCCTCGGCTGTGGCGCGATCGCAGGCGGCGCGGCAGATGCGGGCGGATTCGCGGTTCAGCTCGTCGACGATGGTTTCCATGCCGTAGTCGGCCTGGGCGATCGTCGTCGAAGAGAAGGTGTTGGTGGCCACGAGGTCGGCGCCGGCCATCGCGTAGGCGTAGTGGATGTCCTCGATCGCCCGGGGCTGGGTCAGCACCAGCAGGTCGTTGTTGCCACGCAGGTCGCGCGGCCAGTCTGCAAAACGCTCGCCGCGGAACTGCTCCTCGGTGAAGCGGTGTCCCTGGATCATCGTGCCCATCGCACCATCGAGCACGAGGATTCGCTCGCGCGCCGCGGCCTGCAGCGCCGCGCGGACCTCGGGCCCCTTCTTCGCAAGCTCGTCGCGTGAGAGAGCGGTCATCAGGCGGCTTTCTGTTGGCGGTACACCGGGCGCATGCCGAGGAGGTGACAGATCGCGTAGACAAGGTCGGCGCGGTTCATCGTGTAGAAGTGGAAGTTGTAGACGCCATGGTCGACGAGATCGAGCACCTGCTCGGCCGCCACGGTCGCGGCGACGAGACGCCGCGTCGCGGGATCGTCGTCGAGTCCCTCGAAACGGTCGGCGAGCCACGACGGCATGGACGCACCGGCGCCCTTGGCAAATTTCGCAACCTGCTTGAAGTTCTGCACCGGCACGATGCCCGGCACGATGGGGATGGTGATGCCCTTCGCGCGGACCTTGTCGAGATAGCGCAGGTAGATCTCGTTATCGAAGAAGAACTGGGTGATCGCCCGCGAGGCGCCGGCGTCGACCTTGGCCTTGAGGTGCTCGATATCCTGGTCAATCGAGCCTTCCGGGTGTCCCTCGGGATAAGCGGAGACCGAGATCTCGAAATCGCCGATTTTCTTGAGGCCGGCGACCAGATCCGTCGAATGCTGGTAGCCGTCGGCATGCGCCTCGTAGGCGGTGCCCGGCCCGGTATGGGGGTCGCCGCGCAGCGCCACGATGTGGCGCACGCCGGTATTCCAGTAATCGCGCGCCACGGCGTCGACCTCGGCCTTGCTTGCCGCCACGCAGGTGAGGTGTGCGGCGGGGCGGATCGGCGTCTCCTGGATGATGCGCTCCAGCACCGCATGGGTGCGCTCGCGGGTCTTGCCGCCGGCGCCGTAGGTCACCGACACGAAATGAGGATTGAGCGGCGCCAGCCGGCTCACCGACTCCCACAGCGTCGCTTCCATCTCGCCGGTGTTGGGCGGGAAGAACTCGAACGAGACGTTGAAGCGGGGACGCGACCCGCGGCTGAGGCGCTGCGTGGCGACGGGCTGCATCAGGCGATTTCCTCAAAAGACAGGGGGACGAGATCGGTTTGCAGACGCCGATCCCGCCCCATCCAGAGCGACACCGTCAGCGTGCCGGCACCGTCGGGCGCGAGTTGGCGCGTCAGCGTCACGTCGAGGCCGGCATCCGCCATGACGGCGCAGATCTCCTCTCGCGAAAAGCCCAGGCGCCGGTGCGCGTGGGCGGCGCGCAGGCTTTCCTCCGCATGGGGCGCAAAATCCACCACGAGCAGACGTCCGCCGGGCGACAGCGTCCGCGTGGCCTCGCGCAACGCACGCGACGGATCGTCGAGGTAGTGCAGAACCTGATGCAGCACGACGAGGTCGAACGCGTTGCGCTCGACGGGCAAGGCGTAGATGTCGCCCTGCCGCAATTGGGCATGACGCAGGCCAGCTTTCTCGAGGCGAGCACGGGCCATGCCGAGCATCTGCGGCGATTGGTCGATCCCCAGCGCGCGCTCGGCATCGGGCGCCAGCATCTCCAGCATGCGACCGGTGCCGGTGCCGACGTCGAGAAGGCTGCGGTAGGGCCGCGTGCCCAGCGCGTCGCGCACCGCCGCCTCCACCTTCTCCTCGGCAACATGCATCGCTCGCACCTCGTCCCAGGTGGCGGCATGGTGGGCAAAATAGCGCGCCGCCTGCCCGGCGCGAGCCCGCCGCACCTCCTCGAGACGCACGCGATCCGAATGCAGGATCGGATCCTCGACCGCCATCGCGCCGACGATATCGCGCGCGATCCGCGCCGACGGTCCCCCTTGCGCCGCCACCAGGAACACCCAGGAGCCTTCGCGGTGGCGCTCCACCAGCCCGCTCTCCACAAGAAGCTTGAGATGGCGGGAAATGCGCGGCTGCGATTGGCCGAGGATGGCGACAAGCTCGCTCACGGTCAGTTCGGCGTCGCTGAGCAAAGCTAGCAGGCGCAAGCGAGTCGGCTCTCCCGCAGCGGCGAGAGACGCCAGCACATCGTCGAAGGGAGCGAAGATCTCACCAGACCGCGTCATGCGACGAGATATAAGGATATCTTTATGTCTGTAAAGCTAAAAGATGGCTGTGTCTGCGCGTAGAGCTCACCCCATCCCGGTCGCCCTCAGTCAACCTTCGACGACGGCCATTGCGACCGACTTCGGATCGAAGCTCTCCAGCTCGAGCCGCCAGACCGCATTGCCATGCTCGTCGTCGCTTTGAAGCATGAACCCCAACGTGCGGTAATGGTCGCGCACCATCGCGTTCTTCGCGGTCGGCCTGAAATGGCCAACGAGGGCTCGCGCACCGTGCGAGCGTGCTTCCTGCGCCACAACCGCGAGCGTCGCCGCCTCGACCTGCCGCCCAAGCACGCGGCAGCTCATGAGCCACGTGTCGAGAGCGAGATCGTCCCTTTCGCGACGGCCGATGACGACCGCGATCATCCCGTTGTCCCCGAAACGGTCGATAAGCCGAAATTGGATCCCGAAGGCGTCCGTCGCTTCCATGACCGCCGCGACTTCCTGCTCGGTGTAACGGCGGGTCGTCAGGTTGAATTGGTTCGTCTTATTGATGAGCTGCACGATACGGGCGAGACCGTCGGCATCGAAGCGCCGCCATACGAGACGCATGTCGAGGCTGCGCAGGTAGCCCTCGAGGTCCGAGGTCTCAGCGGCCAAGGCGGCTCGTGCCGCGTTGGTCTGGTACTGCGCCGCGCGCTGTTGATCATCCGCCGTCAAGCCGAGGCTTTCGAAGTAGCCGGCATCGGCGAGGCAGCGCGCGACGAGCGCCGGCTCTTCCGGAACCTCGGGAACGGCGACCATCGGCAGTTCTGCACGCACGAGATTGCGCTCGAACGGGTTGTCGTCGACGAAGACCAGCGCATCGAGCCCGATGTTGAGTTCGGCAGCGATGCGACGGATGTTCAGCGCCTTGTCGTCCCAATTGGCAACGAAGGCGGATATGTCGTCTTCGCGCAAAACCATCTCGGTGTGTTCCTTGAACGGCAGCAGCGCGTTGGCGCGGTCGTTCTTCGAGCACACAGCCAGGATGATCCCGCGACGCGACATGGCCTTGGCGTAGGCCTGCAGCGCGAGGAAGGACTCGCCGGTCGCGCTCCCCTGCCCGACCACGATGCCTTTGAGGCCGTCGTCGCCGATGACGCCGCCCCAAAGCGTATTGTCGAGGTCGAGTACCAGCGCCTTGAACGAGCGCCCCTGGCGCGCGGCGATGATACGGGCGGCGAGATCTCCGTAAAGAGGCGCCGCGCCCGGCGCGATCTCCTGCTTCGCCTTAAGCCACAGCATCGGTTCGTGCCACGCTTCGAGGCCTTGGCGCACGCATCGTTCGTCGATCCCGAGGATGTCGACGCCCGCCGCGGGCGCGGCGTTCCTGATGGACTCGTTGAGCGAGGCAACGAACCTCTGCGGCGAGCCCGGGAGGCGATGCTCGTTCCCGCCGAGCAGCGGATCGAAGATCGGCAGGATCGTCTGCTGGATCATCGGACAGCCGAAACGCTCCCGGCACAATCGCCAGACCCGCTCGAGGTGCGCGAGCTTCTCCGCCCGAAGGGACTCCACCGCCTTGCCGGCGAGCGGATCGAGACCGAGTGTCATGTGGACAGCGTCGAACGCGAAGAGAACCTCACTCGGCGTAAAGGCCATCAGCTCGGTCGGAGGATCGAGGAGGACCTGGACGTACTGATTGTAATCGACGACGAACGTCTGCAGCCAAAGTCCGCGACGCAGCGCTCCGACGCGGAGGCCCGGAAGGAGATGCGTCACCGTGGAGGACGCGAGGATCGCGAGCCGGACCGGACGCCCCACGGTCTGCTCCGGGGGCAGTACGCCGAATCGCGCCTGCAGCACGCGATCGAGGCGATTGGTCTGGACCGTATCGATGCGGCATTTGGCGAGCGCGATCAGTTCGTCCCACTGTGCGGCGCGACCCGCCAGGTCAGGCAAGGCCTTGACGCGCTGGTCCCAATCTTCGCGATACTCGAGCCAGTGGAGGGCGGAAGGCTGCATCACGCTTATCGATGCTCCTCGAGCGGCACGGCCTTCATCAGGAAGCGGGCTTGCTGGTCTTTCGCGCGACCACGTCGATGAGGTCGCCGACACACCTGAGGCTATCGGTCTCGCGGGTCGTGAAGGTGATACCGAAACGGGCCTCCGCGGCGATGATGATCTCGACCATCCGGGCGGAATCCCAGCCTTGGACATCGTCGGCCGTCATGTCGCGCTCGATCTTCATCGCCGGATCGTCGAAGACGTCCTGGAAGACCCCGTCCAACTCCGCCTTGACCTGCTCCGCGTTCATATCCGCCTCGCTCTTGCAAGCCCGGAACATGGAAGTTGTCGCCGGACTGGCGCCTTCTAGATGAAGACCGCGGCGAGCGGAACCTTGGCGGCGCTCGCGTGACGCTGCCCGCGGCACGAACGGGCGGCTGCTCGCCGATACCCGAACGCGTGCTGCGAGCCGACCTCAAGGTGATTTCATCACCGGCTACGCCGAGGCCGCCGTGCTCGGCCACGACTCACCCGACAAGGGCATGCACGCCAGGATCAAGCCGTTCCATGGGATAAATCCGCATTCCGCATCAGGGGATTGATTGCTCCTCTGTTTAAGCAAGCATTCATGCTTTGTCATGGCGCTCGTTCTCGAGAGAGGCGATCACCCGCGCGGCGAGTCACACCATGGCGACTTGGGTGCGGAGCCAACGCGCCGTGCTCATCAGCGACTGGTTGATGACCTGATCCATGTCGAGATAGCGGTATGTGCCGCAACGACCGATAAAGGTGAGGCGGGAGCTTTCGCCCTGCGCGAGCTCCCGATAGCGCTGGTAGGTGGCTTCGTTCGCGCCGTCGGCAGTCTTCACCGGATAGTAGCGCTCAAGATCGTTATCGCGATAGTCGCACGGCTCCTCCCGCGTGATCGTGGCTCTGCCCTTGTCCTGGCATTGATGGTGAGGGATGCGATGCCATGCCGTCTCGCGGGTAAAGGGGCCGTCGTCGGTGAAATTGACCACGCTGAAGTTCGCGCCGTCGTGCGCCTTCCACACGCCGATAGAATTGGGAAGCGGGTCGGCGCGATGGTGGAAGCGGATCGAGCGATATGGCAGCGCGCCTTCGCAGAAGTCGTAGTATTCGTCGATCGGCAACGACGCGAAACAATGATAAGTCTCGGCGAGCATGGCGTGGTCGAAGTTAGTCGAGAGCGAAACATTGATGTTCCGGTGGTCGAGGATGTTGGTGACAAAGGCTGTGTAGCCGTCGCGCGGCATCAGCTGCGTCTCGTTGTTTGGGAAATACGTGTCGCATCTATCGAAGCGGAGAGGCAGGCGCTTGACGACCGAAGCATCGAGATCCTCCAGTTCCATCGCCCACATCTTGCGGGTGTAAGGACGAAAGAACAGGTCGCGCAGCTCGAAGCCGATCTTGGAAGCGAGGTACTCCGCGGCATTCGCGGGCTCGGCGATCCGCACCGACACCGCCGCGAGGTGCTGCCGCGCCTGCGCTTCGTCCGCCAGCGCCGTACCGAAGACGGCGTTCATCGTGTCGAGGTTGATCGGCAGGGGTGCCAGCGCGCCCGAAGGCAGCAGCGCCCGTACGCGATGCGTGTAGGGCACCCATTCCGCGAAGCGAACGATCCACTCGAGCACATCTCGGTTGGCGGTGTGAAACAAGTGCGGCCCGTAGCGGTGGACGCGGATGCCGTCTGGTCCGATCTCGTCGAAGGCGTTGCCGGCGACATGGGCACGGCGATCGATGACGTCGACTTGGAAGCCAGCTTCGGCAAGGCCGCGGGCGTGTACCGCGCCGGCGAGACCGGCGCCGACAACGAGTACAGTCCCCTTCGACACTGGCATTTTTCACATTCCTTAACAAGACGTTCGCGAATTAGGGCAAAGTTCCGGCCAATGCTGCAATGAATTTAGATCAGGCAGCGAAGTGTCTCTCAAAACAAGCAACGTGTCATTTGCTATTGTTCCGAAGAATGGCAATGGCGATATCAGCCTGGAAGAATGGCAGCTCCAAGTGCAACGAAGCGTCGTCATGCGTGATCACCTCGTTCTGTGAGCGGAGCGAGCCGGTGGCCGTGTCCCAGGACACCATGATGGCCGGCCCCGGCGCGAACCCCTCAAGCCTTAGCGAAGGCGAAATCGGCGCAACGTCACGGCGCATGCGGCCATCACATCCCAGTGTGTCCCGCCGCAGGCACCAGAGCACCGCTTGTCGATCGTCGGCACAGGCGAACACCGTGATCTCGTGTCCGTCGGTGACCGCGACGTCGAGCGGGCGACGATGGAAGCATGTCCAGTCCACGAGGTCGCAGAAGCCGGCCAGCGCGCGCTGCGCGTGCCGCATGCCCGGGGTCATCCGGTGGGGGTGACGATAGGGCCAGCGCATCCCGCCTCCGGCGCCGCCACTGGCCAGATGCGCCCATTGCATGTGGCGGAAGTATTCGTCGTCGAAGGCTTCCGGCAACGTGATCCCGCGATCGTTAAAGCCGTGAATCGGTCCGTGCTCGGTGTCGAGGAAAGGACGGCCGTCGGCGATGGCGTCGAGGCTCTCGCGCACGATGCGTCCCATCGCCAAGGCCGGCGCGACCGTGTCGTCCGGAAGATCGATCGTTCCCTTCTCGTAAATATGAATAGTCGCGAAATCGAGCGCCGGGTGGCGGAAAATCGGACCCGCGATGTCCATGTGCGGCTTCCACGTCAGCTCGGGGCCGAACACCGAAACAGTCTGCGGGTGGCTGCGGCCGTAAAGCTCCTGTTCCAGCGCGCGGACGTGCTGGCTGATGTCGCTGATGAAAGCGTCGAAGCCCTCGGCGCTGTCGCCGCCGTGTGCGGGGTGGATCTCGTTCCAAAGGTCCCAGGCGAAGAGCGCGCCGCTGCCGCCCCAGCGTCGGACGGCGAAAGTGAGCCGGTCCTTGATCGCGACGCGGAAGCCTTCGTCGGTGAGCCAGCAATTGGGCTGGTCGACAATGCCGCCGTTGCGGCTATTGTAGGGATGATGCTGCCAGTGCATCCAGGCCCAGAACGTGTCGAACGGTGTCAGCAGGATGCGTAGATCCAGGCGCTCGCAGAGCGCAAAGAGATCGTCCCACAGCGTGACCATGTTCGAGGCGAAACGGCCGAATGGCTTTTCGAAATAGCGATGTCGGACCTGCGCATGCTCAAGCATCAGCCTGAGGCAGGTGACCCTGTTGGCGACCAGCTCGGTCAGGTAGGCCTCTACCGCGGGAAGGTCGCGCCGGCAAAACAGCCCTTCGAGGTCGACCCAACCGATGCCGTCGTTCTGGCCGATCGGAGTCCAGGCATCGCCCACATCGGTTACGAAATAGGGAGCGCCTTCGGCGACGGCGATCCAGGGCAAGGTTGCGAGCCTTGGCGAGGGCGCTTCGTCGGGCAGCGTCGCGGCGTGCGTCATCGAAGCATCCAGATCAGAGGCGACATCAGGCTTCAGCGCTCGAAAACGCCGGATCGGACTCGCGTCGGACGTCCGCGGCCGCGTCGTCACGCAAGCTCGGCAGTGCCGCGTCGATGAGGTCGAGCATGGCGCGCCAAGTCCGGTCCCACGATTCCGTTACCAAGCGGGCATCGACCCGGGCGAGCCAGGCCTGCGTTGGTTCATGCAGGATGGCCTCGGCCCGAGCCACGGCTTCGGCAGGTGTCGCGACGATCGCCACGAGCGCATCGACGCCGCCGTAGGCGCGGACCACGTCGGCAACGGGCGTGGAGATCACGCGAAGCCCGCCGGCGAGGAACTCCGGAGTCTTGGTCGGGCTGATGAAGCGGGTCGATTCGTTGAGCGCGAAGGGCATGAGGGCGAGATCCCACCGCGCGAGATAGGCTGGAAGCTCGTCGTAGCGCTTCATGCCGAGCCAATGGACGTTGCGCTGCTGCGGGAGCTGTGTTGGATCGATTTTCGCCACCGGCCCGAGCATCACGAGATGCCAGTCGGGTCGCAGCGTCGCGACCGCTCGGACAAAGTCGAGGTCCATGCGCTCATCGATGACGCCGAAGAATCCGAGCCTCGGACGCGGCAGGTTTGCTTGGTCGGGAGGGTCGGCCCACTCTCCCTCGCGCGCCCGTTTGAAATGCGCCACGTCTACGGACGATGGGAAGCAATGCACAGAAGGATGCCGTGAGCGCTTGGCTTCGTGGAGGCTCCATCCGCCGGTGAACACCAAGTCGGCTCGGTCGAGCAGTTCCTGTTCGAGGCGCAGCAGCTCAGGCGACGCACCGCGAAAGGCCGACAGCTCGTCCATGATATCGACGACCGTCAGCCCACGCGGAAAACGGCGCGTGAAGACGACGGCGGCGGGCGTGTAGAACCAGAAGATCGCGGACGGACTGCTGGCGAGCAGCGGCGCGACAAGCATTTCCAAGGCGTCATCCAAGCCCTGCTCGGACAAGCCGTGAGGCAGGTGCGGAACGGCGAGGCGGATGCCGTCGAGGTGCTCAAGACGCAGTTCGGCGCCCGGCGCGCCGAAGACGGGTTCCTCAAGGAAGGTCACGTCGAAGACCCGTCCCGCACGCTTGAGTAGGTGCTGTGGTCGCTGGGTCACAAAGTGCCAACGCAGGTGGGAGAAGCAGAAGAGTTTGATCTTGATTGCGGGGTCAGGCCGCACGATCGAATCTCCGAGCGATGACAACAAAAGCGCCGCTCTCCGGATCAAGACGCGCCTTGATCCTACACCGCTCTGCTCCAAGCCGAAAGATTAAAGCTTGGTGCCGCGGGGCGTAGCATAGCCGTGATACGAACCAGTCAGATGATGTCGCGCGGTCTTCTAATCCCTGTGACGATAGGAGATCTAAATGAACGCAACGTCTCGCTTGCGATTGAATCGAGGGTGGGGCTGATGACCCAGGTGTCATCGCCGACGCCGCGATGGAGCCGAGTGATTGCACGGACGCCCAAATCGCGGTTACGGCTTTTTTTACGTGAAGACGGCGAGACGAGTGCCACCGACTTACCATGCATCGCGCACAGACTGCCAAGTTCACGGCAGTCTTAGCTTCGAGGCTTGTTGAAAAGTTGGTTGCGGGGGCAGGATTTGAACCTGCGGCCTTCAGGTTATGAGCCTGACGAGCTACCGGGCTGCTCCACCCCGCGGCGAGTTTGTACCACGTTTGGCATGAGTTGAG